>NZ_NKFN01000007.1:0-2712681 GCF_002223355.1 Burkholderia sp. HI2761
CTTCATAAACCTGACTTACTTTAGTGTGAGACTCTTGATACTTTCGCTTTCTGATCCGAGGATCAGCTCGCTTCCATCAAGCGCCCACACTTATCGGCTGTTAATTTTTAAAGAGCATTTCTGCGAGGAACCTGAAGTTTCCCGGCAGCGCTGCGTTTTCAGCAGCAGAGAAGCGAGATTATGAACCGTGTTTCGCAGCTCGTCAACAACTTTCTGCACTACATCGTTGCGACTGCGGGGCCATCTTCCTGCACCGCCAAGGCTCGCTACCACCGAACCTCACCAGCACCGCTTCCCTTCCTTCCGCGCCGTGTTTCCGTTAGCGCGAAAGAGGCGTGATTCTATGCATCCACCGGCAATCGCGCAAGGGGTTTCGCAAAAAATATAAGGCGCCGCACGCTATCGCGTGCGGCGCCTTATATAGAAGCAGCCGAACAGTCAGGAGGCCGCACGCACCTGGCGCGCGACGATCTCCATATAGTGATCGAGATCCGGCGTGATCTTGCCTTCCTCCTTCGCCGTGTCGTCCCAGCGGCGCAGGCGCAGCGCGTCCTCCGCGAACGGGCGCTGCAGGAACGCAGCCGTCTCCTCCTCACTGAAGATGTCGCCCTGCAACGCCAGACTGCGCACCGAATCCGGCGACAGGCTCTCGAAGTAGCCGGCGTCCGTGCGGCACAGGCAGCGCTTCGCGTCGACGTGCAGCCGGATCGGCTCCAGCACCGCATCGTTGAACAGCGGCCGCAGGAACGGCAGCACGTAATACTGATGCAGATCGTCGATCCCGCGCGCGCTCGGCGTCTCGCCCTGCCGATTCAGCAAATGGCCGAGGTCGTGCAGGAACGCCGCGGCGACCAGCGCTTCGTCCGCCCCGGACGCCTCCGCCAGCATTGCGCTCTGCAATGCATGCTCCAGCTGCGTGACCGGTTCGCCGGCATAGGCCACATGGCCATGCTCGCGATACAACCCGTGGATCTCTTCCACCGTCAACGCCATTCGTTTACTCCCAAGGCAACGAAAACGTCTTCAGGTTCGTGAAACTCTTCATCGCCTCCTGGACGCCTTCCTTGTAACCGAGCCCCGAATCCTTGATCCCGCCGAACGGCGACAGTTCGATCCGGTATCCCGGTACTTCCCACACGTTCACTGTGCCGACGTTCAGTTCGTTGACGAACCGCACGACGGCCGCCGTGCTGTCCGTACAGACACCCGACGACAGCCCGAACGCCGTCCCGTTGCTGATCCGGATCGCGTCGTCGATCGTGTCGAACGCGATGACGGGCGAGACGGGGCCGAAGGTCTCCTCGCGCACGATCGTCATCGACGGATCGACGTTGTCGAGCACGGTCGGCGCGTACAGCGCGCCGCGCCGCACATTGCCGGTCAGCAGGCGCGCACCCTGCGCGACCGCCTCGTTCACGCGTGCCTCGAACAGCCGCGCCGCCGCTGCGTCGATCACCGTGCCCATTTCGTTCGCGGAATCGAACGGATCGCCGTATTTCCATGCGCGCGTCTTCTCGACGAGCAGTTCGGTGAACGCGGGCGCGATCGAGCGCTGCACCAGCATCCGCTTGACGGCCGTGCAGCGCTGGCCGGAATTCCGGTACGAGCCGAGCACCGCGAGCGACGCCGCGCGGTCGAGATCGGCATCGGCGAGGACGATCAGCGGATCGTTGCCGCCCAGTTCCAGCACGATGCGCCGGTAACCGGCCCGCGCGACAATCGCCTTGCCGATCGCGACACCGCCCGTGAACGTGATCAGCGACGCATGCGGATGCGTGACGAGTTCGTCCGCGATCTCGGCCGGGTCGCCGGTCAGCACCTGCAGCATCGGCTCGGGCAATCCTGCTTCGTACAGCAGGTCCGCCAGATAGAACGCCGACAGCGGCACCTTCTCCGACGGCTTCACGATCACGCGGTTGTTGGTCGCGATCGCCGGCGCGATCTTGTGCGCCACCTGGTTCATCGGATGATTGAACGGCGTGATCGCGACGATCACGCCGTCGAGCGGCTGCCGCTGCGAGAACACGCGCCGTGCCTTGCCGTGGGGCGTCAGGTCGCACGAGAAACTCTGCGCGTCGTCGCGCAGCGCCTCGACCGCCGCGAACTTCAGCACGTCGGCGACACGGCCGATCTCGTAGCGCGAATCCTGTTTCGACAGCCCCGATTCGAGCGTGATCAGGTCGGACGCTTGCTCGGTGCGTTCACGCAGCAACGCGGCCGCACGTTCGAGAATCTGCGAACGCTCGTAGCGCGTGAGCGTCGGCCGGTAGGCCATCGCATAATCGAACGCCGCGCGCACGTCGTCGACGCTGGCGAGCGGCGCGGTGCCGACGCGTGTGCCCGTGTACGGATCCGCGACGTCGAGCGTGCGCTCGCGCATCGCACGCGTGCCGCGCCAGCGCAATGCTTCTGCGCGAAACGCCGGATGATCTTGCCGCGGATGAGCCATCATGTCGCGATCCGGTTCAACACGAAATCGAACACGTCGAAGTTGCGCGGGCGACGGGCGGGATCGTCCCGCTCGATACGGCGATTGAACAGCAGCGGCACTTCCTGCTCGGACACGCCGCCATGCGAACGCAGCGGCACCGTGAGGCCCGACAGGTCGTGTTCGCGCTCGCGCGTGCCGAGCGTCATGTCGCGGCGGCCGATCACGACGAGATCGCCGATCCGGTCGGCCGGCAGTTCGAAGCGCGCGGCAGCTTCCGCGTTGTCGAGCACGAGCTCGACGCCGTCGAGGCCACCGATGCGCCACATCGCCTCGACCCGGTCGACACCCGGCGCCAGGTAGATCGTCGCAAACGAACCGAGCGCACCGTGGTGCACGACGTACGGATCGGTAATCGGCAGGATCACGCGCGCAGCCTGCGCGCCGTACCAGGCGTCGAAGGCATCCTGCAGATAGATCACGTTCGGCCGGCCCGTCGCCGGATCGTGCTTCGCGTTCATCCCGTGGTCGGCCGTGAGGCCGATCGCCCAGCCGAGCGCGTCGAGCTGCGCGAGGTAGCCGTCCATCATCGCGTAAAACGCATTCGCGCCGGGACTGCCCGGCTCGCACTTGTGCTGCACGTAGTCGGTGGTCGACAGGTACATCAGGTCGACCTGCCGCGTCTGCGCGAGCCGTACGCCGGCCGCGAACACGAATTCGGACAACGCCGCGCTGTACACATCCGGCGACGGCAGGCCGACCCAGTCGAGCACGTCGACGATGCCGTTTTCCGCGAGATTGGCCTGTGCGGCCTTCTCGGCCGAAAAGCAGATACCGTTCAGCCGCCAGCCGAGCAGCCTGCGCAGCTTGTCCTTCGCGGTCACGACGGCCACCCGCGCGCCGGCGTCGGACGCCGCCGCGAGCAGCGTGCCGGCACGCAGATAGGCCGGGTCGTTCATCATGACTTCGGCACCGCGCCCGCCGTCGGCGGCGGGATCCCAGAAATAGTTACCGCAGATGCCGTGGACCGACGGCGGCACGCCGCAGACGATCGACAGGTTGTTCGGGTTGGTGAAGGTCGGCACGACGCAATCGGCCCGCCAGGCCGTGCCTTCCGCGATCATCCGGCCGATGAACGGCGCGACGCCCGCTTCCACCGCGCGTTCGAGATAGTCGTACTCGCAGCCGTCGACACAGATGACGACGGTCGGCTCGACCGGCAGCCGGTAGTGCCGGCCATTGACGTCGATCGAACGTCCGGCGAGACCGGTCGACGCGCCGGCGGGCGACGCATCACCGGGATGGCGCAACGCGAACGCGGCGTTCATGATGGCGCCCGCTTGCCGCGCGGCACGCGCGCGGCGATCAGCAGCAGCGCCGCGAGCGACGCGCCGAGCATCAGCAGCGACAGCGCCGACGCCGGCAGGTAATAGCCGCGCTCCACCTGGCCGATCACGACGATCGGCACGGTCGCGAAGCCGGGCGGATAAACCGTGAGCGTCGCGCCGAGCTCGCCGAGCGACAGCGCAAAGCCGAGCGCGAGGCTCGCGCGCAGCGCCGGCACGAGTTGCGGCAGCAGCACGCGGCGCAGCACCATCGCGGGCGGCGCACCGAGGCTCGCGGCGGCTTCGCGCAGCACGGTCAGCTCCGGACGCAGCGCGGCGGCCGCGCAGCGATAGCAGAACGGCAGGATCAGCGCGAGTTGCACCAGCACGACGATCGCCGCCGAGCTCGACAGGTCGAGCGGCTTCTGGTGATACGCGATCAGCACCGCGAGCCCGAGCACGACGCTCGGTACGCCGTTCGGCACCATCACGAGCGCGTCGACGACCGCGCCGAGGCCGCGCCGGTCGCGCCCTTCGAGCGCGAGCGCCAGCCACAGCCCGAGGATCGTGCCGAGCGCCGATACGCCGAAGCCGATTTCGAGGCTCGTCAGCAGCGCGTCGTATTCCTGCGAGCCGAGCCGCTCGAACCAGCGCAGGCTGTAGCCGGCCGGCAGGATCGTGCCCGACCACTGCGTCGCCACGCTCGACAGCGCGACGACGATCACCGGCAGCACGAACAGCCAGAAGCACGCGAATGCGGCCAGCGCGAGCGCGGCGCGCGACGCATGCTTGAGCAGCGCGTCGGTCCAGCCGATCTGGTGGCGCGGCACGGCCTGCCCGATACGGAATTCAGCGGACATCGTTTCCTCCCGTCGCACGCCGGTTCACCCGGCGATAAACCGCATACAGCGCCAGCGACAGCGACAACATCACGACCGCGCCGGCCGACGCGGTCGGCAGGTCGAGATCGACGGTCGCGCTGCTGTAGATCGCGACCGGCAGCGTCACGAGCCGCGCACTGCCGAGCACGAGCAGAATCCCGAACTCGTTCAGCGTCAGCAGGAAACACAGCACGGTGCCGGCGGCGATGCCCGGCCACGCGATCGGCAGCACGACGCGGCGCGCGAGCATCCAGCCGGGCGCGCCGAGGCTGCGCGCGGCTTCGATCAGCCGCAGGTCGAGCGTCGCGAACGACGCGAGCGTCGGCCGCACGACGAACGGCGTGTAGAACACGGTCTGCGCGAGGATCACGCCGCCGATGCCGAACAGGAAATCGAGCGGCGGATTCTCGAGATGGAACAGGTGCTGCAGCGCGATGCTGATCGAGCCTTGCGAGCCGTACAGGAAGATCAGCGTGAACGCGACGAGGAACGACGGAAACGCGACGTACAGCTCCAGGAAGCGCGTGACGAGCGACGCGCCCGGGAACGGCCTGAAGAACAGCAGCGCCGCCAGCAGCACGCCAAGCACCGACGCGGTGCCGGCGCTCGCGAACAGGACGCCGAGCGTCGTCAGCAGCACGTTGCGCGTGTCGGGATTGCCGAAGAAGGTCCGGTACGCGGCGAAACTCAACCCGTGATCGCCCGAGACGCTCAGCAGCACGAGCCGCACCAGCGGATAGACGACGAGCGGGCCGAGCACGACGATCGCGAGCGCGGCCAGGTGCAGGTCGCCCATGCGCCTGCGGCGCCGCGCGGCGGCGGCATGCGCGGCGGCCGACGCGAGCACGTGCGGCGGCAGGCCGGCTTCAGGGCTCGATAAGGACGACATCGTCTGCCTCGCAATGCAGGGACACGCGCGCGCCGCGCTCGGGAGCCGCGCCGCGGCCGCGTTGCATCGTCACGCGCACGGGTTCGTCGGGCGCCGCGTCGATGACGACCGCGATCGACAAGTCCGCACCCTGCCATTCGACCGACGACACGGTGCCGTGCAGGCCGCCTGCCGCGGGCGGCATCACGGTCAGCCGCTCGGGGCGCACGCAGGCGACCTTGCCGCGCACTTCGTGGCGCGGATCGCCGAGCGGGAAGATCACGTGCGGAGGCAGCAGGTTCGCCGGGCCGAGATAGCGCGCGACGTAACCGTCGCACGGCGCGTCGTACAACTGCTGGGGCGTGCCGAGCTGCGCGATGTGGCCGTCACGCATCAGCAGCGCGCGGTCGGACAGCACGAGCGCGTCGTCGCGGTCGTGCGTCACGCAGACGACGGTCAGGTTCGGCAGGCGCTCGTGCAGCGCCTTCAGTTCGCTGCGCACCGATGCGCGCAGGTTGGCGTCGAGCGCCGACAGCGGCTCGTCGAGCAGCAGCACGTCGGGCTCGATCACGAGGGCGCGGGCCAGCGCGACGCGCTGCTGCATCCCGCCCGACAGTTGCGCGGGCAGATGGTGGCCGGCGTCGCCGAGTTGAACGAGCTTGAGCGCATCGGCGACACGGCGCGTCACTTCCGACGACGCCATGCCGCGTGCGCGCAGCCCGAATGCGACGTTCTCGAACACCGACAGGTGCGGGAACAGCGCGTAACTCTGGAACAGCAGACCGAGGTTGCGCTTGTGCGGCGGCGCATAGGTCAGGTCACGCCCGGCAACGGTCAGCGTGCCGGTCAGGCCGTCGGCCTTCACGAACCCGGCGATAAAGCGCAGCAGCGTGGTCTTGCCGCAGCCGCTCTTGCCGAGCACGGTCAGAAATTCACCGGCGCCGATCGACAGCGACAGATCGTCGAGCACCGTGCGTGCGCCGTAGCGCACGCTCAGGTGTTCGATCTGCACGCCGCCCGGCGCGCCGGACCGCAGCGTCGCGTGCGGTTCGGCGGCGCCGAATGCGCCGGGATGGGTCAGGGTGGTTTCCACCGGGTTCATCCTCTTGCTCGCTGTACAGGCGGCGTGCGCCGCTCACTTCGGCTTGACGACGTCGAGCTGCTTGCCCGAGCTGCCGATCACGTCCTTCTTCCAGCGCTCGATCCACACCGGCTTCTTCGCCATCACCTGGGTCCAGTCGACCGGAATCAGCTTCACGCCCGCGATCGCCTTCTTGACCGCTTCGCCGTTCTTGCCGGACAGCGGCACGTCGGTGCGGCCCGGAATGCCGTACATATCCGGCACCTTCGACTGCACTTCCGTCGACATCAGGTAGTCGATCAGCTTCCTGCCGGCGTCCTGATTCGGGCCGCTCTTGATCAGGCCGATGCCGTACGGGAGCTGGAACGTGGTCGGCTGGTCGCCGTCCTTCGCGGACAGGAAGATCGGCTTGACGGACAGCGCGCCGTGTTCGGCGTCGTCGAGATCCATCTGCAGGTCGCCGTTCGCGACGCTGATCTCGTTACGCGAGAGCAGCACGTTCAGGTAGCCCGTGCCCTTCGTGTGGAACTTCACGCTCTGCGACAGCTTCGCGAGGTAGTCGAACGCCTTGTCCTCGCCCATCAGCGACGTCGTCAGGATCAGCACGGCCATCCCGTCGCCGGCCGTGGCCGGGTTCGAATACGCGACCTTGCCGGCGTAGGCCGGCGCGAGCAGGTCGGCGAACGTCTTCGGCTGGTTCTTCACGACGTCCGGGTTGATCGCGAACGAGAAGTAGTTGTTCACAAACGTCGCCCACGTGCCATCTTCGGCCTTCGCGATGGCCGGCACGTTCTTGTAGTTGACGCTCTGGTACGGCTGCAGCAGGCCCATCTGGCCGGCTTGCTGGATGAACGGCGGCAGCGTGACGATCACGTCGGCCTTCGGGGAATTCTTCTCGATGTTCGCGCGGTTCACCACTTCGCCGCTGCCCGCCGTCACGATGTTGACCTTCACGCCTTCCTTCTTCTCGAAGGCCGGCAGCACATCGCGATAGAGGTTCTCGAGGCCGTCCGCCGTGTACAGCACGACCGCGTTTGCCGCATGCGCCGGCATCGCGGCGCCTTGCAGCAGACCGGCGGCGCAGGCGGCCAGCGCGAGCTTGCGGAACGCGCCGGCGGCGGCGCGCGAGGGTTTCTGCAGTGTCATCTCACTTCTCCGTAGGCGGAACACCAAACGGCCGGGGCACGATCCGGCTCTCCTGTTATCTCTGGGCAGACCGCCTGGCGGCCCGCCTCGCTACCGCGCTCAGGCTGGGTGTCGCGCGGCAACCGAAGGATCACAGCGTTCGATGACAAAGCCGTGACGAATGCCACAATTTCCAAAAAATGACACATTTTGCCACTATCATGCAAGTCATTCAGAAATGCCGATCGGCGTTTCGTTCGCCCTTTGCCGGAGAAAAAAACCATGCCCGACCCGATCCTGCTCACGCCCGGCCCGCTCACCACGTCCGCCACAACACGCCACGCAATGCAACATGACTGGGGGTCGTGGGATGCCGCTTTCAATCAACTGACGGCCAGCGTCTGTGCCGATCTCGTCGCCATCGCGGGCGGCGGCGACGCGTACGTGTGCGTGCCGATGCAGGGCAGCGGCACGTTCTCGGTCGAAGCCGCGCTCGGCACGCTGGTGCCGCGCGACGGCGTCGTGCTGGTCCCCGACAACGGCGCGTATTGCGCGCGCATCCTGAAGATTCTCGGCCGGCTCGGCATCGACGCGATCGCGTTGCCGTTCGGCGAAGACGCGGCCGTCGACGCGGCGGCCGTCGAAGCCGCATTCGCACGCGAGCCGCGCATCACGCACGTCGCGCTCGTGCACCTGGAAACGAGCGCCGGGATCCTGAATCCGCTCGATGCGATCGCGGCCGCGTGCCGGCGGCACGGCAAGCGGCTGATCGTCGACGCGATGAGTTCGTTCGGTGCGCTGCCGATCGCGCTGGCGGACAGCGGCATCGACGCGCTGATCTCGGCCAGCGGCAAATGCCTCGAAGGCGTGCCGGGAATGGGGTTCGCGATCGTGCGGCGCGACGCGCTCGACGCGAGCGAAGGCAACTCGCCGTCGCTCGCGCTCGATCTCCACGATCAGTACGCGTATCTGCGCAAGACGGGGCAATGGCGCTTCACGCCGCCGACGCACGTGATTGCCGCGCTGCGCGCCGCGCTCGACCAGTACCTCGCCGAAGGCGGCCAGCCGATGCGCGGCGCACGCTATGCGGACAACTGCCGGACGCTGATCGAATCGATGCGCGCGCTCGGCTTCGTGCCGTTCCTCGACGCCGGCGTGCAGGCGCCGGTGATCGTCACGTTCCACGCGCCCGACCATCCGGCCTACGATTTCCGCCGCTTCTACGACGCGGTGCGCGACGCGGGCTTCATCCTGTATCCGGGCAAGCTCACGCGTCTCGAAACGTTCCGCGTCGGCTGCATCGGCGCGATCGACGCGACCGATATCCGGCGTGCGGTCGCCGCCATCGCGGCCGCGGTCGAATCGCTCGGCATCGCGATGCAGCACGCGTGAAGTTGCGTACGTGCCGGCCGCCCGCCGGCACGCGCAAATAAAAAAGCCCGACGGCCGATCGGCCGCCGGGCGAATGCACCGAGTGTGCGGGGAGCCGGTATTTACAACTCGATCCGCTTGATGTCGCCGACGACGAAGATGTACGACAGCGCGCCGATCAGCGCGATCACGCCGATGAATACGAGCGCGCCGACGAACGAGCCGGTCGACGCGACGATGAAGCCGACGACGAGCGGCGTGATGATGCCGGCGAGGTTCGCCGCGAAGTTGAAGATGCCGCCCGTCACGCCGAGCAGGCCGTCCGGCGCGATGTCCGACACGAGCGTCCAGCCCAGTGCGGCCATCCCCTGCGCGAAGAACGCGACCGACATGATCGCGATCACGGCTTCGTTGCTCTGCACGTAGTTCGCGAGAATGATCGTCGACGCGAGCAGCAGGCCCGCGATGATCGGCAGCTTGCGCGCGAGGTTCGCGGACTTGCCGCGGCGCAGCAACCAGTCGGAGAAGATTCCGCCGAACATCACGCCGATCGACGCGGCGATGAACGGCATCACCGCGAAGAAGCCGATCTTCAGCCAGCCCATGTGGCGCTCGGTTGCCAGATAGGTCGGGAACCAGGTCAGGAAGAACACGAGCGTCGAGTTGCCGGCGAACTGGCCGAGGCAGATGCCCGCGAGCTGGCGCTTCTTCAGCAGTTTGCCGGCCATCGCCCAGCTGAACTTCGGTTGCGCGGCCTTGCCGCTCTTGTCGTCGGTCTTGCGCACGCCGTGCACGAGGCCGCCGCCCGCCTCGATATAGGCCAGTTCCGCCGCGTTCGCACCCGGATGGTTGCGCGGCTCGTGGTAGAGCTTCCACCAGACGAGGCCGAACACGATGCCGACCGCGCCCACGACCCAGAACAGCGAGCGCCAGCCGAAAGCGCCCATCAGCGCGAACAGCACGGGGCTGAAGAACGCGAGGCCGATGTATTCGCCGACGGTATAGGTGCCCGTCGCCATCGCGCGTTCGTTCTGCGGGAACCACGTCGCGACGACACGGCTGTTGGTCGGGAAGCACGGCGCCTCGGTGATGCCGAGGCCGAGGCGGCACGCGAGCAGCGTCGCGACGCCCGGCACGAAGCCTTGCAGGAGCGTGCACAGCGACCACAGCGTCATCGACCAGTAGTAGGTGATCTTGCTGCCGAAGCGGTCGAGGAACAGGCCGCCTGGAACCTGCATCGCCACGTACGTCCACGAGAACGCGGAGAACATGATGCCCATCACGGCCGCGTTGATGCCGAGCTCCTTCGTGAGCTGCGGCGCAGCCACGCCCAGCACGGTGCGGTCGAGATAGTTGATCATCGTGCCGATCGCGAGCAGCGCGAGGATCTTGTAGCGCGCCGACGTGCGCCGGACCGTGCCGGCCGCCTGCGCCGGCGCGGCGCTCGTCTGGGTAGTGTGCTGCATGGTCGTCTCCTTGGTCTCTTTCTGTATCTGTAAGGGGTCAGCGCGCGACGAGCGACTGAAAGTGCTCGAACATCCGCTCGGCGTCGGGCGTGCGCCCGGTGAAGATCTCGAACGCGTCGACGGCCTGGTACACGGCCATCCCCCCGCCCGGCAGCGTCGCGCAGCCGGCCGCGCGTGCGGCGTGGATCAGCTCGGTTTCGAGCGGGAAATACACGATGTCGGCCACCCACATGCCCGCGTGGAGCAGTTCGGCCGGCAGCGGCAGGCCCGGATGCTTGACCATGCCGGTCGGCGTTGCGTGGATCAGGCCGGTCGCGGCGCGCATCGCGGCCGCGAGATCGCTACCCGGCGCGACCCGGGCCGCGGGGAAGCGCTGCTGCAATTCGGCCGCCAGCGCGGTGGCCCGCGTGCCGTCGACGTCGAAAATCGTCAGTGCGGCCGCGCCCATCTGCAGCGCCGCGTGCGCGACAGCCGCGCCCGCGCCGCCCGCGCCGAGCTGGACGACGCGTTCGAGCGACGCGCCGGGCAGCCCGCGGCGGAACGATTTCGCGAAGCCCGACCAGTCGGTGTTGTGGCCGATCCGCTTGCCGTCCTTGAACAGCAC
The DNA here is from genome assembly GCF_002223355.1 of Burkholderia sp. HI2761. NCBI lineage: Bacteria > Pseudomonadati > Pseudomonadota > Betaproteobacteria > Burkholderiales > Burkholderiaceae > Burkholderia > Burkholderia sp. HI2761. The sequence continues at coordinate 11,150 of NZ_NKFN01000007.1, forward strand.
GGTGTTCACCGCGCCGAGCGCACGCGCGTCGTCCGACAGCGCGTCGAGGTGCTCGATCACGCGCTGCTTGCACGGGTGCGTGATGTTCAGCCCGTTGTAGCCCATCCGCTGCGCGGCCTCGAGCAGTTGCGGCAGCGCGTCGACGCTCAAGCCGAGCGCATCGAGATCGATGCGCCGGTACACGTAGCCAAAGCCCTGGCGGAATCCCTCTTCCTCGTGCATCGCGGGCGACAGCGAACCGCCGATGCCCTGGCCGATCAGGCCGATCAGAAACGACGGGCGGCTCATCGGGCGGCTCCCTGTGCGAACAGCGTCGCCAGGCGCTGCAGCGCGAACACGTAGCCTTCGGTGCCGCAGCCGCAGATCACGGCTTCGGCGATCGCCGACACATACGAATGGTGGCGAAACGCCTCGCGGCGATGGACGTTCGAGATATGCACTTCGATCACCGGCTTCGCGATCGCGGAAAGCGCGTCGGCCAGCGCCACCGACGTGTGCGTATAGGCGGCCGGGTTGATCACGATGCCGTGCGTGTCGTGACGCGCGGCATGCAGCCAGTCGATCAGTTGATGCTCGGCGTTCGACTGGCGGAACTCGATTTCCAGCCCGAGCCCTTCCGCCGCCGTGCGGCAACGCTGCTCGAGATCGGCGAGCGTTTCCGCGCCGTAGATGTGGGGCTCGCGCGTGCCCAACAGATTCAGGTTCGGGCCGTTCAGCACCAGCACCTTGTGCTTGCTCATGTGATTTTGCTCCAGAAACGGGGGCGAATCGTTAGCCGACTCCGTCCCCTGACGTCAAGATTTGGCGCTAGTGTGCACTTGCGCCAGCGCAATGTCTTTTCGGGTTTTCGCTAATTTGTACCATCTAGTTAGTTTGTACAATACGCATCACTAGCCCAGTAAATTCGGGATATGGCGCCCGCGCCGAACTCAACGACTGGTTCATTCAGGGTCGGTTCGACCGGCGTCATGCCCCGCTCATCCGCAGGAATCGCCCATGCAGCGCTCGATCGCCACCGTGTCCCTGTCCGGCACGCTCGCCGAGAAGCTCGCCGCCATCCAGGCCGCGGGCTTCGACGGCGTCGAAATCTTCGAAAACGACCTCGTCTACTTCGACGGATCGCCGGCCGACGTCCGGCGCATGGCCGCCGATCTCGGCCTCGACATCGTGCTGTTCCAGCCGTTTCGCGATTTCGAGGGCGTGAGCGCGGCCCAGCTCGCGCGCAATCTCGACCGGATCAAGCGCAAGTTCGACGTGATGCATGCGCTCGGTACCGACCGCATCCTCGTCTGCAGCAATGTGTCGGCCGATACGATCGCCGACGACGGGCTACTCGTCGATCAGCTCGGCGCGCTCGCCGAGGCCGCGCGGCAGGCCGGCGTGGTGGCCGCGTACGAAGCGCTCGCGTGGGGCCGCGTCGTCAAGCGGTACGGCCACGCGTGGCAGCTCGTGAATGCGGTGAACAGCCCGCATCTCGGCCTTGCGCTCGACAGCTTCCACACGCTGTCGCTCGACGATTCGCCGGACGCGATCGCCGACATCCCCGGCGACCGGATCGCCTTCGTGCAGATCGCCGACGCGCCGAAGCTCGTGATGGACGTGCTCGAATGGAGCCGCCACTACCGTTCGTTCCCGGGCCAGGGCGACTTCGACCTGGCCCGCTTCACCGCGCGCGTGATCGAGTCGGGCTATACGGGGCCGCTGTCGCTCGAGATCTTCAACGACGGCTTCCGCGCGGCGCCGACCGCGCTCACGGCAGCGGACGGCCATCGCTCGCTGCTCTATCTGGAAGACCTGACGCGCGCGCGGCTCGCCCAGGAGGGTCGCGCGCCGGCCGCCGGCCAGCCGCTGTTCGCACCGCCCGCGCCGCCCGCGCACGTCGGGTTCCAGTTCATCGAATTCGCGGTCGACGCGCAGGCGGCGGCGACCGTCGGCGAATGGCTCGGCCGGATGCGCTTCCGGCTCGCCGGCCGGCATCGCTCGAAGGACGTGACGCTGTTCCAGCACGGGGCCGCATCGATCGTGCTGAACGCCGAGCGCGACTCGTTCGCCGATGCGTTCTTCCAGCAGCACGGGCTGTCGCTGTGCGCGTCCGCGTTCCGCGTCGACGATGCCAAGGTGGCGTTCGAACGCGCGGCCGGCTTCGGCTACGCGCCGTTCTCCGGCCGGGTCGGGCCGAACGAGCGCGTGCTGCCGAGCGTGAAGGCGCCGGACGGCAGCCTCGAATATTTCGTCGACGAAGCGCCGGATGCGCCGACGCTGTATGAATCTGACTTCGTGCTGACCGACATCGACGGCCCGAGCGAAGTCGGCCCGCTGACGGGCATCGATCACGTGTGCCTCGCGCTGCCGGCCGACGCGCTCGACACGTGGATCCTGTTCTTCAAGACGGCGTTCGGCTTCGAGGCCGAGCGCAGCTGGCTCGTGCCCGACCCGTACGGGCTGATGCGCAGCCGCGCGGTGCGCAGCGCCGACGGCTCGGTGCGGATCGCGCTGAACGCGTCGGTCGACCGTCACACGGCCGTCGCCGAATCGCTCGACCGCTACCACGGCACCGGGCTGAACCACGTCGCGTTCCGCACGGGCGACATCGTGAAGACGGTCGCCGCGTTCGCGGCCGACGGCGTACCGTTCCTGCGCATTCCGGCCAACTACTACGACGATCTCGCCGCGCGCTATGCGTTGCCGGACGACGTGATCGATACGCTGAGCGCCCATCATCTGCTGTACGACCGCGACGAGCACGGCGGCGAGTTCCTGCATGCCTATACGGAACTGGTCGACAACCGCTTCTCGCTCGAGATCGTCGAGCGACGCGGCGGATACGACGGCTACGGCGCGGCGAATGCGGCCGTGCGGCTCGCCGCGCAGGCGCAGCGCAGGAAATAAGGAAAAGGACGCGAACCGGAGTGGGGGGCCGGATCGCGCCCACCCATCGATCGGACGGGCCCGCTTGCCTGCCGCATCGTGGTGTATCTCGCGGCCAAGGGCCGGCCCGCATGGCTGCCCGCGGTCGTGCCGGGAGCCGCGCGTCGTCGGACGTTACATCCGGTAACCCGTACCGCAGTGCAGCATTGCGTCGCCCACCACGGTTTTAAGAATCGCTTAAGTCTTAGACGGCACCATCCGCAACCAGTACCCGATGGTTATCTTGAAAAGGAGGAAAGCGATGAGCGCCGTAGAAGCACCCGCGGGCCGCCCGGCCGCGCCCCCTGCAAAGAAGACGATGCTGCGCCGCCTGCTCAGTCATCACGAAATCGCGACGTTGCTGGTGCTGCTGCATGCGCCGATCGGCGCGAACGCCAAACCGGAATTGCCCGCGCTGCAGGAAGCCGGCCTCGTCGAAATGGTCAAGCTGGACCCTGATACGACCCCGAGCTTCCGGCTGACCGAAGACGGCACGGCCGTCCTGAAAGGGCTCGGCTACCGTTGAGCCACCGCTTTACCCGCTTTCACCCGTTCCCGTTTCCCCGCCCGACCCCGGTCCCTGCCACGCGCCGACCACGCCGGCGAGTGGCGTCACCCTGCCCGCTCCTGCAGCATCAACCGGTATTCCGTCGGCGTCACGCCGACCGTCGCCTTGAACTGGCGCGTGAACGCGCTGTGATCCGTATAACCGCATAACGCCGCGACGTCGGTCACCTTGTCGTGGGTGACGAGCAGCGCGGTGGCCGCGTCGAGCCGCGTCTTCAGCAGCACCTGACGCGGCGTCAGGTGGAACACCTTGTGGAAGTAGCGCTCGAGCTGCGCGACCGACATCCCGGCCATCTGCGCGAGATGCTTCAGGTTCAGCGGCTGCACGTAGTGATCCTGGATGTGCTGGACCACGTCGGCGAGCCGGCTGTACGCCGGGTGCGATCCCTCGTGCGCCTTCAGGTCGCGCGAGATGCCCGCGAGGCCGATCACCCGGCCCGCGGCGTCGCGCAGCGGCTCCTTGCAGGTCAGGCACCAGCCCGGCTGGCGGCCCGGATACAGGTGCAGCTCGAGCTGGTCCATCAGCTGCTGACCGGCGTTGATCGTCGCCATGTCCTGCTCGAAGTAACTACGGCCGAAGCGGCGCGGAAACACCTCGTCGGCCGTCTTGCCGAGCAGGTCGCGCTTGTCCTTGTAGCCGCAGCGCATCGCCAGCGTGCGATTGACGATCGCGTAGCGGCCGCTCGCATCCTTCACGAAGAACGCGACATCCGGCAGCGCATCGAACACCGGTTCGAGCAGACGGAAATGCGCAAGCATCGCACCGAGATCGGCGTTGTCGGGCTGGTAGCGCAACGTGTCGGACAGGCTCATGGGCGGTACGGCAAGCAAGGTCGTCATCCCGGCAACCGCGAAGCGAGTGGCAGATGGCGTCGATTATAGGAGCGCCCCTTCGATCGCGTCGCGCCGAAGGCGGGGCAGGCAAGACGGCGGCCGGTCGAATCGTGTGTCCCGGCCAGGTTCATCGGTCAGCGGGACAGGTTGCGTACGCAACCACTACGCGGCACGTGCGCGGCCGGCAGCCGTTCCGCTTGCGCCGCTGCGGCCGCGGCGCATCGACACGCCGGTGCCACGCACCCGAATTCATCATCCTAAAAATGCCGACGACCCGCGTCTTGGCGGGTTTGCGCATTCGTCATGACGATTTCAGCATATATCAGGGTTATCGACGATATGCCGATATCGTCGCCGGCCACGCATCGAACGCGCAAGACGCACGCATTTTCGCTACCTAGACTTCGCTTCACGGTCACGAGACGACATCCCGTCGCTGCCGCAATCGGCATGCACGGCCCGCCGCATCCACCATCGCGCACGCCGATTCCGGCACAGCGCGCGCAGCACGCGGCAAGCACGCATGGCCGGCCCATCGGCCTGCGGACCGATACGTCTCGCCCGGTTTACCGGCGCCGGCCCGCATGCCGGCGGCGGCCCAACCACGCCATCAAGGGGAAGTGAAAGTGAAGCTGAAGGTATCGCACGTCGCGCTGGCCGCCGCCTGCGCACTGTCGGGCGCGCACGCCGTCGCCGCCGACGTCGTCAAGATCGGTTTCGCCGCACCGCTGACCGGCCCGCAGTCGAATTACGGCACGGACATGCAGAAGGGCGTGCAGCTCGCGATCGCCGATTTCAACGCGACGCATCCGACGATCGGCGGCAAGCCCGTCACGTTCCAGCTCGACTCGCAGGACGACCAGGCCGACCCGCGCACCGGCACGACCGTCGCGCAGCGGCTGATCGACGACAACGTCCGCGGGATCATCGGCCACTTCAACTCGGGCACCAGCATTCCCGCGTCCGATCTGTACGATCGCGCGGGGCTGCCGCAGATCTCGATGGCGACGTCGCCGCAATACACGGCGCGCGGCTACAAGACGACCTACCGGCTGCTGACGAGCGACGCGCAGGCCGGCCGCATCGTCGGCACGTATGCGGTGAAGACGCTGCACTTCAAGCGCATCGCGATCATCGACGACCGCACGGCCTACGGCCAGGGCATCGCCGACGAATTCGCGAAGGCCGTGGAAGCGGCCGGCGGCACGATCGTCAAGCGCGACTTCACGAACGACAAGGCGCTCGATTTCTCCGCGATCCTGACCAACCTGAAGGGCGTGAATCCGGATGCGGTCTTCTACGGCGGCGGCGACGCGCAATCGTCGCCGATGATCCGCAAGATGCGCCAGCTCGGAATGAAGTCGGCGTTCGTGACGGGCGAGATGTCGCGCTCGCCGACGTTCCTGAAGGTCGGCGGCGACGCGGCCGAAGGCGCGATCGTCTACATGGGCGGGCTGCCGAAGGAAAAGATGCCGGGCTTCTCCGGGTACGCGGCCCGCTACAAGGCGCGCTTCAACGAAGACGTGATCACGTACTCGCCATACTCGTACGACGGCACGATCGCGCTGCTCACCGCGATGAAGGACGCGAATTCGACCGATCCGAAGGTGTACACGCCGTACCTCGGCAAGGTGTCGATCAAGGGCGTGTCGGCTCCGAGCATCGCGTACGACCCGAAGGGCGACCTGAAGGATGCGCCGGTGACGATCTACAAGGTCGAGCGCGGCGCGTTCAAGCCGGTCGATACGATCGCCGGCAACTGATTACGCGGGCCCTGCCCCGCGCGGCGCGCCAGCGGCTCACCGGCCGCGCGCGCCGCGTGCGCTTCGGCTGCATGGTCCGAAGCCGCGCTCGGCGCGCGCCCGCGCGCAGGCATTTCGCGCTCCTGTAGAATCCCCCCCACCCGCTTTGCCGCTTCGTCTCTGCCGTGCCCCATCCCGGTGCGGCGGCGCGTGTTTCGTGCCTCACCCGGCACGCGGCACGCTTCGACGACGCAAGCCGCGCCTTGTCAGTCCATGCCGATAGCGGGCCCTGGAGACGCAGCACCGACAACAACATTCGAAAACCGATCGTCCTGACCATGCAAGCTTCCGAATTGAGCGGCGTGCCACTCGCCGCCGAACGCGCGCTCACGCGCAGCGACTACAAGACCCTTGGCCTTGCCGCACTCGGCGGCGCCCTCGAGTTCTACGACTTCATCATCTTCGTGTTCTTCGCGCCGGCGATAGGACAACTCTTCTTCCCGCACGACATTCCCGACTGGCTGCGCCAGTTGCAGACGTTCGGCATCTTCGCGGCCGGCTATCTCGCGCGCCCGCTCGGCGGCGTGATCATGGCGCACTTCGGCGACCTGTTCGGCCGCAAGCGGATGTTCACGCTGAGCGTGCTGATGATGTCGGTGCCGACGCTGCTGATGGGCATGCTGCCCACCTACGACACGATCGGCATCCTCGCGCCGGTGTTGCTGCTGCTGTTCCGCGTGCTGCAGGGCGCGGCGGTCGGCGGCGAGGTGCCGGGCGCGTGGGTGTTCGTGTCCGAGCACGTGCCGTCGCGCCATATCGGCTACGCATGCGGCACGCTGACCGCGGGCCTGACGGCCGGCATTCTGCTCGGCTCGCTCGTCGCGGCCGGCATCAACAGCCGCTACTCGACGGCCGAAGTCGGCGCGTTCGCGTGGCGCATCCCGTTCCTGCTCGGCGGCGTGTTCGGGCTGTTCTCCGTGTACCTGCGCCGCTGGCTGCATGAAACGCCGGTGTTCGCCGAGATGAAGGCGAAGAAGGCGCTCGCGGCCGAGATTCCGCTGAAGGCGGTGTTGCGCGACCACGGCCGCGCGGTGATCGTGTCGATGCTGCTCACGTGGATGCTGTCGGCCGCGATCGTCGTCGTGATCCTGATGACGCCCGCGCTGCTGCAGAAGCAGTTCCACCTGACGCCGGCGACGACGCTGTTCGCGAACAGCGTCGCGACGCTGTGCCTGACGGCCGGCTGCATCACCGCGGGTTCGCTCGCGGGCTGGATCGGCGCGAAGCGCGTGCTCGGCATCGGCGGCATCGGGCTGGCCGCGTGCTACTACCTGCTGTTCGTGCAGGTCGCGGCCGATGCGTCGACGCTGCCGCTCTACTACGGGATCGCGGGCTTCATGGTCGGCACGATCGGCGCGGTGCCGTTCGTGATGGTCAAGAGCTTCCCGGCCGTCGTGCGCTTCTCGGGCATCTCGTTCTCGTACAACGTCGCGTATGCGATCTTCGGCGGCCTCACGCCGGTGATCGTGTCGCTGATGATGAAGTCGAATCCGCTCGCGCCGGTCGTGTACGTCGCGGCGATCTGCGTGCTGGGCGCGATCGCCGTGCAGTTCTCGAAGGATGCGAAGGACGTGAAGGGCACGCACTGACGCTGGCGCCCGCTTCATGAACGAAGGGCCGAATCCCGCGGCGTGCGGGATTCGGCCCTTTTGACTTGCCTCGGCGTAGCGGCGCGAGTGCGGTCAGCTCAACGCAGCATGCCGTACGACGAACTCGGCCGGCGCAACGCGTCGATGCTCGCGCCGCCGGCGCCGGTGACGAACAACAGCAGGAACCCGCCGGCGATCGCGACGTTCTTCCAGAAGTGAATCACCATGTCGTGCTGGACGGCGGCGTTGGTCGCGTCCCAGAAGTTGTGCCCGACCATCGCGGTCGCGATCGTGTAGACCGCCATCAGCAACGCGAGCGGCCGGACCTTGTAGCCGACGATCAACAGCAGGCCGCCCAGCCCCTCGATCGCGACGACGATCGGTGCGACGACCTGTTGATAGGGCACGTTCATCGTGTGCAGATACGCGACGAAATCGCTGTAGCCGAGCAGCTTCATGATGCCGCCCCACAAGAACAACGCCGCCAGCGCCAGGCGTGCGAAAAAAATGACGCCGGAATCGACGGTACGCGTCATGCCTCTCTCCTCGTATGCAATTCGGCCGCCCGCCCGGGCGCGCCCGGGCGGTTCGGCGCCGCGCGGCCCGGGTGGGCGCGCGGCAAATGGGCCAGCATAGAGGGTCTTTTCGCCGTGTCCAAGAAAAAGGTTGTAGCAAATCTTTACACTGCGGCGGCGGCGCCGGCAGCCCGGCGCGCTGAAAAACGCGTTTAGCCCGCGTCGCTCAACAGCACGCCCTTCTTGAAGATGAAGCAGCCGTAGCCGCGCAGTTCGCCGGTGACGATCACCGCATACGTCTGCTGCGCGCGCTCGTAGAACGCGAAACGTTCGACGCCGGCAAGCGGCACGGCGCGCCCTTCCGCGCGGTCGATCTCGGCCTGCACTTCGCGCTGCACGGGCGGCACCGCGGCCGCGTCGCCGACGACTTCCATGCGCCACGCGGGCGTGTCGACGAACGTATCGAGCGGCAGCACGGACAGCACCGCGCGCACGACGCGCGCCGAATCGGCGCCGTCGATCCGCAGCGCACGGCCGACCACCGTGTGCTCCGCGACGGATTCCGCCGGGAAATTCGCATCGCAGATCGCGATTTCGTCGCCGTGACCCATCGCGCGCAGCGTGTGCAGGATGTCGGCGTGCAGCAGCGGGTCGAGATTCTTCAACATGTGGGCTAGTCTCCGGGTTCAGGAACGAATCGCATAACGTTACCCGATCCCGGCGGCCCGCAGTGCATGCATCGTTGGGATCAGGACGCCGCGGCCGGCATTTCGTCGATGAAACCCGTGACCGACGCGAGGCGGCCCGACGCGTCGACGGTGCCGAAGTCCGAACCCTTTACGATCGCCGCGCCGTCGGGCGACACGAGCTCCCACGAGAATCGCAGGTACGAGCCGAACGCATCGACGTCGGTCGTGCGGCTGAAGCGGTAGGCGGGGAAACGTTGCTGCACGGCGGCGATCATCGTGTCGATGCCCGCGTGGCCGTCGCCGGCCATCAGCGGATCGCGATAGGCCGCGTCGCTCGCGTACGTCGCATCGATCAGCGCGCGGCGGCGCGCGACGTCGGGTTCGTTCCAGGCGTCGAAGTAGCGGTCGATCAGATCGGCGTGGACGGACGATGCGGATTGAGCGGTGTTCATGGCGAGGCTCCTTGTGTCGGTGACGGACGATGTCGCGGACGTTTCGTGTCCGCGTGCCGCTATCGTCGCCGGGCCGGCGGGGGCGGTCGATTACGCGGGAGGTAAGGAAATCGCGCCGGCCACGCGCCACATGCCCGCGCCAAATCGCCATGCGCATCGCAACGAAAACGGGCGCCCGAAGGCGCCCGCATCGTCGTGCCGCAACCACCGCGCGCGCGTCAGGTCACCGGCGCCGGATTGAACAGCGTCAGCGCATTCGCGAGCTTCCATTGCTCGGCCCACGTGCGGCGCTTGCCGCTGGCGACGTCGAGCATCAGCCGGAACAGTGCCCAGCCCGTGTCCTCGATGGTCGCCGCGCCGGTCGCGATCTGCCCCGCATCGAGATCCATCAGGTCGTGCCAGCGGCGCGCGAGATCGCTGCGCGTCGCGACCTTGATCACCGGCACCTGCGCGAGGCCGTACGGCGTGCCGCGGCCGGTCGTGAAAATGTGCAGGTTCATCCCCGCCGCGAGCTGCAGCGTGCCGCAGATGAAATCGCTCGCGGGCGTCGCCGCGTACAGCAGCCCCTTTTGCCGCGCGCGATCGCCGGGGCGCACGACGCCGGCGATCGGCGCGCTGCCCGACTTCACGATCGACCCCATCGCCTTCTCGACAATGTTCGACAGGCCGCCCTTCTTGTTGCCCGGCGTCGTGTTCGCACTGCGGTCGACGCGGCCGCGCTGCAGGTAGCGGTCGTACCAGTCCATCTCGCGGATGATCTCGCGGGCGACGTCCTCGTTCGCCGCGCGCGACGTGAGCTGCGCGACGCCGTCGCGCACTTCGGTCACCTCCGAGAACATGATCGTCGCGCCCGCACGCACGAGCAGGTCGGCCGCGAAGCCGACCGCCGGGTTCGCGGTGAGCCCCGAGAACGCGTCGCTGCCGCCGCACTGCACGCCGACGACGAGATCCGACGCCGGGCAGGTTTCGCGACGGCGGCGGTTCAGCCGCTCGAGATGCGATTCGGCCATCTTCATGATCGAGTCGATCATCGAGTTGAAGCCGACGTGCGCGGCGTCCTGCAGGCAGACGACGCCGCCGTTGCCGGTCGCGCCGTCGGCCGCCAGCGGAATCGAGCCCGGCGGCAGCAGCCGCTCGGGCTGCAGCTTCTCGCAGCCGAGGCTCACGGTCATCACTTCGCCGCCGAAGTTCGGATTCAGGCTGATGTTGCGCAGCGTGCGGATCGGGATGTCGGCGTCGGGCGCATCGATCGCGACGCCGCAGCCGTACGTATGTTCGAGCCCGACCACGTCGTCGACGTTCGGGTAGCGCGGCAGCAGTTCGTCCTTGATCCGCTTCACCGCATGCTCGACGACGCCCGACACGCACTGCACGGTCGTCGTGATCGCGAGGATGTTGCGCGTGCCGACCGAGCCGTCGGCATTGCGGAAGCCCTCGAACGTATAGCCTTCGAGCGGCTCGAGCGGCGGCGCGGCGCGCGTGGCGAGCGGCAGGTCGTCAAGGCCGGGCGGCTCGGGCATGCGCATCGTGCGCTCGTTGACCCAACTGCCGCGCCGCAGGTCGGTCAGCGCATAGCCGATCACCACGTTGTAGCGAACGACCGGGTCGCCGGCCGCGAGGTCGACGAGCGCGACCTTGTGCCCCTGCGGCACGCCTTCGCACAACGTCAGCCCGTCGGCGAACGTCGCGCCTTGGGGCAAACCACCGTCGTTGACGACGATCGCGACGTTGTCGTCCGGATGCACGCGGATGTAGAGAGGGGAAGCAGTCATCGGAATTCCTGGAAGCTATCTGCGATATCGTTAGTCATCATACGACATTCAACCTCAATCCACGATGCTGAGTAAACCCTTATCCGGAAAGACCCTACCCTTGACCGGCCAGCAAACCGCTTGCGCCGCTCTTTCTTGCGTTGTACGATGACATACAACGACATCGCCAATATGGCTCGGATGCCGTACCGACGAACCCCGCACTCGCGCTAGACGGACGACCCAACCATGACTTCACCGCAAGAACTCAAACAGATCATCTCCCACGGCCTGCTGTCGTTTCCGCTGACGGATTTCGACGCCGACGGCAGCTTCCGCCCGACCACCTATGCCGAGCGCCTGGAATGGCTGGCGCCGTATGGCGCGAGCGCACTGTTCGCGGCCGGCGGCACCGGCGAATTCTTCTCGCTCACCCAGCGCGAGTATTCGGACGTGATCCGCGTCGCGACGGAAACCTGCAAGGGCAAGGTGCCGATCCTCGCCGGCGCCGGCGGCGCGACGCGCGTCGCGATCGAATATGCGCAGGAAGCCGAGCGCCTCGGCGCGAGCGGCGTGCTGCTGATGCCGCACTACCTGACCGAAGCGAGCCAGGAAGGAATCGCCGAGCACGTCGAGCAGGTCTGCCGCGCGCTGAAGATCGGCGTCGTGGTATACAACCGCGCGAATTCGAAGCTGAATGCCGACATGCTCGAGCGCCTCGCCGACCGTTGCCCGAACCTGATCGGCTTCAAGGACGGCGTCGGCGAAATCGAAAGCATGGTCACGATCCGCCGCCGCCTCGGCGATCGTTTCGCGTACCTCGGCGGCCTGCCGACGGCTGAAGTCTATGCAGCCGCGTACAAGGCGCTCGGCGTGCCGGTGTACTCGTCGGCGGTGTTCAACTTCATCCCGAAGACGGCGATGGCGTTTTACGAGGCGATCGCGAAGGACGACCACGCGACGGTCGGCCGCCTGATCGACGAGTTCTTCCTGCCGTACCTGAAGATCCGCAATCGCCGCGCAGGCTACGCGGTCAGCATCGTGAAAGCGGGCGCGAAACTCGTCGGCCACGACGCGGGCCCCGTGCGTGCGCCGCTCATCGACCTGACCGAAGCCGAAGCGGCCGAGCTCGACGTGCTGATCAAGAAGATGGGCCCGCAGTAAGCAGGTTCGCCGTCGGCGCGGCCTTCATGGCGCCGCGGCCGGCCTGATCACGCCGTACCCGCATCACTCGACGGCCGCGCGGCGCGACGCGCCGGCGCGATCGTCACATCTGCGCGATCGCGCCGACGATCCGCTGGCGCACGCCGGTGAGCGTGCGCTGCGTCTCGTCAATTCCCTTGCGCGCCGCGACCGGCCGGCCGCGCGTCGGCGACTCGGCGCCCACGATCTGCTCGAGCACGTCGCGGTCGACCACCGCATCGAAGAACCGCCCGACCGTGAATATCGCGTACTGCTTCGCGGTCGCGAGATGCGTATTGGCCTGCGTGAGTGCGTCGGCGCGCTGCGCGCCGTTGGGCTCATCGATGCTGCGGCGATGCTTCAGCGCGAACACCACCGCCTCCATGTCGTACCTGAAGCGCTCGACGGCCCTGCCGAAGATCACCGAATGCGGATCGGAGCCCACGACGGGCCGCCCCTGGTTGATCGTCACGTCGAATTCGCCGCCGCCCAGCTCGCGCTGCAGCGCGAACAGCGCGTCGGCCAGCACACGCCCTTCGCTGTATTCGCCGATCTGGGTACGGACCGATTTCGCGACGTCGCCGATTGCTTTCCACAACCCGGCCGCGAACAGGTGGTCGCCACGCTTGCTGATATTCATCGGATGGTTCCTTGTTGGTTTTGTGCGTCTCTCAGGCTCGCCTGCGGGCCGGACAGCCCGAGGCTTCGCTACTGTAGGAGAAACGCGGGCAACAGGAAAGCCGACATTTAGTCGCCCGCCCCGCTCACTGACCGAGCGAACCTGGCACGAAAACCGGCGCTGCATAAAAAACGGCGGGGCCCGTGAGCCCCGCCGCCATGTTCCATCGTGCCGGAACGCGTCCCTTCCGGGACGCTGCCTTCAACGGTTACGCCACGTCACTCCGCCTTGCCGTCGCGCAGCCGCGGAATCGCGAGCGGATTGCTTTCCTGCAGTCCTTCGGGCAGCAGATCGTCCGGGAAGTCCTGATAGCACACCGGCCGCAGGAAACGCTCGATCGCGGTCGCCCCGACCGACGTGACGGCCGGATTCGACGTTGCGGGGAACGGCCCGCCGTGCACCATTGCGTCGCACACCTCGACGCCGGTCGGGTAACCGTTGACGAGCAGGCGCCCGGCCTTGCGTTCGAGGATCGGCAGCAGCCGGCGCGCGAGCGGCTTGTCGTCGGCATCCATCTGCAGCGTGGCCGTGAGCTGGCCTTCGAGCGCGTCGAGCACGCGCGCGACTTCGTCGAGATCGCGGCAGCGCACGATCAGCGACGCCGGCCCGAACACCTCGTGGCTGAACGCCGGCTCGGTCAGGAACGCCTGCGCGCCGACTTCGTACAGCGCGCCGCCCGCCTGGCAGTCGGTCTGTGCGGATTCACCCACGCCGATTTCGCGCACGTCGGACAGCTCGGCCAGCTTGCCGCGACCGTTGCGGTACGCATCGGCAATGCCGCGCGTGAGCATCACGCCGGCCGGCTTCTTCGCGAGCGCCTGCGCGGCGACCGTCTCGAAGCGGTCGAGATCGGGGCCGTCGATCGCGAGCACGAGGCCCGGATTGGTACAGAACTGGCCGACGCCGAGCGTCAGCGAATCGACGAAGCCCGTCGCGATCGCGTCGCCGCGTGCGGCCAGCGCGGCCGGGAACAGCACGACGGGGTTGATGCTGCTCATTTCCGCGTAGACCGGAATCGGCTGCGGGCGCGCGTTCGCGAGCTGCACGAGCGCCATCCCGCCCTGCCGGGAACCGGTGAAACCGACGGCCTGGATCGCCGGATGGCTGACCAGCGCCGCGCCGGTCACGCGGCCCGGGCCGACCAGCAGCGAGAACACGCCGGCCGGCATGCCGGTTTTCGCGACCGCGGCGCGGATCGCACGGCCGACCAGCTCGGACGTGCCGAGGTGCGCTTCATGCGCCTTCACGATCACCGGACAGCCGGCCGCGAGTGCCGACGCGGTATCGCCGCCGGCCACCGAGAACGCGAGCGGGAAATTGCTCGCGCCGAACACGACGACGGGCCCGAGCGCGACTTTCTGCAGCCGCAGGTCCGAACGCGGCAGCGGCGTGCGTGCCGGCTGCGCGGGATCGATCGACGCGGCGAGGAAGCGCCCGTCGCGCACGACGCGCGCGAACAGCCGGAGCTGGCCGACGGTGCGGCCGCGCTCGCCCTGCAGCCGCGCGACCGGCAGGCCCGTTTCGGCATGCGCACGCTCGATCAGTGCATCGCCGAGCGCGACGATTTCATCGGCGATCGCTTCGAGAAACGCCGCGCGGGCCGCGAGCGGCTGCGTGCGGTACGCGTCGAACGCGTCGCGTGCGAGTTCGCACGCGCGGTCGACGTCGGCCTGCGTCGCGACGCCGAACGCCGGGACGTCGATCGGCGCGCCCTTCGTCGGGTCAAACGCGTGCAAGATTCCAGCCGAGCCGGCCACCGCTTCGGCGCCGATCAGCATCTCTCCTGTCAGTTGCATGGGGTGTGCTCCGTGGTTCGGGAATGGATTGCTCATTGTAGCTCAACAGATACGATGTCTGCCGACAGTATCGCATCGCCTGCGAAGGCGCCGACGATACACCCGCAAGCCTTTCCAGGCCAGCAAATCCGGACTTTTCCATATTGTGGCGACGCTCTTCAAAGGGAAAACCCGAGGTTTCTGAATCCGCATATTCTTAATAAACTTCGCTTATGTCATACGACGACGTACATTTAAAGTGAGCAATCAGACCTCCCCTCGCGATCTTCCGCTCGACGTCGCGCGCACCGCGCGCCGAACCGCCGTGCGCTACTGGATTCTGGCGATGCTGTTCGTCGTCACGACGCTCAACTACGCGGACCGCGCGACGCTGTCGATCACCGGCACACCGATCCGCAAGGCGTTCGGCATCGATCCGGTGACGATGGGCTACATCTTCTCGGCATTCAGCTGGGCGTACGTGCTCGCCCAACTGCCGAGCGGCTGGCTGCTCGACCGCTTCGGCGCGCGGCGCGTGTATGCGGCGAGCATCTTCCTGTGGTCGGCGTTCACGCTGCTGCAGAGCACGATCGGCCTCGGCGGCAGCGCCGCGTTCGCGGTCGCCGCGCTGTTCGCGATGCGTTTCGCGGTCGGCATTGCGGAAGCGCCCGCGTTTCCGGCGAACGCGAAGGTCGTCGCGAGCTGGTTCCCGACCGCCGAGCGCGGCACGGCATCGGCGATCTTCAACGCCGCGCAGTATTTCGCGGCCGTCGTGTTCTCGCCGCTGATGGCGTGGCTCACGCATGCGTACGGCTGGCACCACGTGTACCTGTGGCTCGGGCTCGCCGGCATCGCACTTGCATTCCTGTGGCTGCGCGTGATGAAGGATCCGGTCGACCATCCGGGCGTGAACCGCGCGGAGCTCGAGCATATCGAACAGGGCGGCGGCCTGGTGCGGTCGACGGCTCGGCCGACCGGAGCAGGCGGTAGCGGCGGCGGCGCTTCCGAAGGCAGCCGCGTGGCGGGTTGGTACTACGTGCGCCAGCTACTGTCGAACCGGATGCTGCTCGGCGTCTATCTCGGCCAGTACTGCGTGAACGTGCTGACGTACTTCTTCCTCACGTGGTTCCCGATCTACCTCGTGCAGGCGCGCGGGATGTCGCTGCTGAAGGCCGGCTTCATGACGTCGCTGCCGGCAATCTGCGGATTCCTCGGCGGCGTGCTCGGCGGGATGCTGTCGGACGCGCTGATCCGCCGCGGCGTATCGCTGACGCTCGCACGCAAGATTCCGATCGTCGGCGGGATGGCGCTGTCGATGGCGATCATCGGCTGCAACTACGTCGACAGCGAAGCGCTGGTGATCATGCTGATGGCCGTGTCGTTCTTCGGCAAGGGGATCGGCTCGCTCGGCTGGGCCGTCGTCGCGGATACCGCGCCGAAGGAAGCGATCGGCCTGTCGGGCAGCCTGTTCAACATGTTCGGCAATACGGCGGGCATCGTCGCGCCGATCGTGATCGGCTACCTCGTCGGCGCGAGCGGCTCGTTCAACGGCGCGCTCGTGTTCGTCGGATTGAACGCGCTCATCACCGTATTCAGCTATCTCGTGATCGTGAAGGACATCAAGCGCGTCGAACTGCGTCATCGCGACGCGTGAGGTTCGACCTTCGGGAAGCGGCGGCCGCGTAACAGTGGCCGCCGTTTTTTTGCATCGAATCGACGTCAGGTCGACGCATGCACGACGCGCAACATGTCGTGCACGCCGGACGTCATCAGCGCGAGGAACGCGAGCAGGCCGACGTAGCAGAGTGCGTAGGTCGTCTTCGTCTCGATCGACGTCGCGTAGTACACGCGATTCTCCGGCGCGTCGGGATCGTAGCGCCACGCGCGCTTCAGTTGCGGCAGCGCGAGGATCGCCATCACGATCAGCAGCGGGCTCGGCCGATACACGAACAGCGCGATCAGCACCGGCACGCCCGCGAACCAGATGCGCGGCGACAGCACCGCGGTGATCCGCCCGCCGTCGAACGGCGACAGCGGAATCATGTTGAACAGGTTCAGGAAGAAACCCGTGTACGACAGCGCGAGCAGCAGGTTGCTGTCGTAGTGACGCGCGGCCGCATAGCAGGCCAGCGCGCCGAGCGTGCCGACGAACGGCCCGGCGAGCCCGACATATGCCTCCGTTTCCGCGTCGTGCGGCATTTCCTTCAACTGGATCCATGCGCCGACGAACGGGATGAACGTCGGCAGCCCGACGTCGAGCCCGCGCCGCTGCGCGGCGAGGTAGTGGCCGGCTTCGTGCACCAGCAGCAATGCGACGAAACCGGCCGCGAAGCGCCAGCCGTAGAACAGCGCATAGACCGCGATCGACGCGAGCATCGTGCCGGCCGATACGAGCACCTTGCCGAGCTTCAGCCCGCCGAAGATCAGCAGCAGCAGCTTCGTCATTCCTTGCGCTCCGTGGCGGCCGCATCGGATGTATCGGCGACGGCCGGCACCGCGGCCGCCTTCGGCTTGCGTCCGAAGAAGCGCTTGAGCGCCGCACCGCCGGCCAGCAGCGCGACCGCGCCGATCTTGAAGAACTTCAACGCGAACGCGCCGATCAGCGCGAGCAGGCCGAGCTTTTTCGCGCCGACGCCGACGATCAGCGCCGCGAGCCCGTACTCGGCGACGTGGTCCGTCGACTTGTTGAAGTCGGCATAGCGCTTGCCGTCGTTGAAGCTGATGTTCGACAGCAGCGCGTCGGCCGATGCCTTGTACTTCGGCAGGTCGGCGAGCGTCGACGCCATCGTCAGCGACAGGTAGCCGTCGCGGCCGAGCACGAGCGTCCGGTAGTTCACGCCGTCGCTCCCGGCATTCGGCGCCGTGCCCTTGTCGCGGATGATCGCGGACCACACGAGCCGGTGCGTGGCCGCATCGTATGCGGGCGCCTTCGCCCAGCCGACCACCTCGGTTTCGGGCAGGCCGCGCTCCTTGCGCGCCGGGTTGTTCTCCTCGGTGCCGGCCTGCAGGCTTTTCAGCAGCTCGTCGGGCTTCCAGTCCTTCGCGTCGTCGTCGCGGATGTAGCCGCTCGGCTCGAACGACACGACCGAGATCCAGTCGGCGTCGGGATCGTCGGGCAGCACGAGGCCGACCAGCTTCGATTCGTCGATCGCGTTGCCCATCGAACGCAGGTAGCGGCCGGCCTCGGCGGCCGGCACGAACGATTCGCCGGCCTTCAGCTTCAGCACGGCTTCGTGTTTCACGTCGATGTCGGTCGGTCCCTTCACGACCGCTTCGTTGGCGGCCGCGGCGGCGGCCCTCATTTCCACCTGCGCAGCTTCGGTCTGCGCGTGGCCGCTGGTCGCGGCGAGTGCGAGCGTCGCCACGCAGGCGAGCCGGACGGCAAGTTTTTTCATTGTTGGATTCCCCTGGAATGCCTTGTTGTCAATGTGCGCGGCGACCGGCCCAGGCATCGTCGTCGCGGGTCCGGCGCCGCCTCTCAGGTGGCACGGGAGCTATGGTAACGCAGCGGATGTGCGCGCCGGGGGCGCGGTGCTTACCTCGCAGGTAATACCGAAGCGGCGCGGGATTGCCTATCATCATCCTCCATGAACTCGACCGCTACCCTCCATTCGCCTTCCCCGCCCGCCGGCCGCGCGTCCGGCGTCGGTCCGCTGCTGCGCACGTGGCGGCAACGCCGGCGCCTGAGCCAGATGGCGCTCGCGCTCGACGCGGAAGTGTCCGCGCGCCACCTGAGCTTCGTCGAATCGGGCCGCGCGCAGCCGAGCCGCGAGATGGTGCTGCATCTCGCCGAACGCCTCGACGTGCCGCTGCGCGAGCGCAATGCGCTGCTCGTCGCGGCCGGCTTCGCGCCGCTGTTCCGCGAACGGCCGTTTTCGGATCCGCAACTGGATGCCGCGCGCCATGCGGTCGAAGCCGTGCTGCGCGGCCACGAGCCGTACCCGGCGCTCGCGGTGGACCGCCACTGGACGCTGCTCACGGCGAACCGGATGCTCGGCGCACTGGTCGCGCAGGCCAATCCGGCGCTGCTGCAGCCTCCCGTCAACGTGCTGCGCCTGAGCCTGCATCCGGACGGTCTCGCGTCGCAGATCGTCAACTGGCACGAATGGCGCGCGCACATCCTGCATCGGCTGCAGCGGCAGATCGATGCGAGCGGCGACCGCACGCTGCATGCGCTGCGCGACGAACTCGCCGCGTATCCGGCGCCGGCCGGTCAGCCCGACGACACGCATGCGCGCACCGATTTCGCGGATATCGCCGTGCCGCTGCGGCTACGCACGGCGCGCGGCGAGCTGACGTTCTTCAGTACGACGACGGTGTTCGGCACGCCGGTCGACGTGACGCTGTCGGAACTCGCGATCGAGGCGTTCTTTCCGGCGAATCCGGAAACGGTGGATGCGATGCGGGCGCTGGCGGACGCGTTGCCGGCGGAGTAGCAAGCGGGCAGCGGCGATCGACGGAAGCCGCCGCTCGAACACCGCCTTGCGCGCCGACGCCGGTGTGCCGGCGGTCGGCGCAACCATCAAGACGACGAATTTTCCCCCCAGCATAGAGATCGGGCGCCATGGCAAACCTGGGCGCCGGCAAGTCCGATCAAAATGCGTCGTCGCATCTCCGTGCTGCAGATCCGGGACGCGTCGGCGTTCCGGATAAGTCAAATGTAGCGGCACCTGTGCCATTTCCCCCCTGGACGCACTCCGCCGAATGTCAAATTTGTTTAGTACATCTTTTCAATTTGATCGTACTCGAACAACGACTTCGGTAAAAAAAATCGCGAATGCACCGCGATCGGGAAATCGTGAGAACGACGAGCAAGCCACAACACAATTTTTATATCGAGCCTAGGAAAAACATGAACAAGATGCATCGAGGGTTGGGGAATCCGGCACTGCACGCGCCGGCGAAGTCGAAAGCGGCGTTGGCCATCGCCGTGAGCGCAGCGGTTGTCGCATTCGCGGCTTCCGCACCCGCGCGCGCCGATTATGTGCAGAACGGGACGTCGACCGACACGTCGGGCGGCTGTGTCGGCAACATCGCCATCTCGGGAAGCGGCACGTATCCTGCCAATGCAACCGGCTGCGACAACGTGGCGATCGGCACCGCGGCAGTCGCGAACTCGGGCTCGTCGACCGGGGCCTATAGCGAAACCGTCGCGATCGGCCGCATGGCGGCCGCGACCGGTACGCTCGCGACGGCCGTCGGCGGAAATGCCGTGGCAACCGGCGATCAGGCAACGGCGGTGGGCGCGGCGTCAAGCGCGGTCGGAACCCAGGCGACGGCAGTCGGCAACGGCGCCATCGCGAACGGCGGGACGGCATCCGCCTTCGGCCAGGGCGCGTTCGCCGTCGACCAGTCGACGGCGGTCGGGCAAAGCGCCAGCGCCACCACGACATTTTCCACGGCCGTGGGTAAGGGCAGCATTGCGGCCGGCGGTACGGCACTCGGCTTCCAGGCGAACGCAGGTGCGGGCGACGCGGTCGCGCTCGGCATCGACAGCGTGGCATCCGCTACCGGCAGCGTCGCGATTGCGCGCGCAACCGCGTCGGCGGTGAATTCGGTCGCCATCGGCGAAGGCGCGAACGCGGCCAATGCGAATTCCGTGGCCCTGGGTTCGAACGCTGCCACGCGTGCTTTCACGACCGTAAACAGCGTGACGCTCAACGGCGTCAGCTACGGCGGTTTCGCGGGTACGCCGGTGGGCGTGGTCAGCGTCGGCAGCGCGGGCGCCGAGCGTCAGATCGTGAACGTCGCAGCCGGCGCCATCAGCGCGACCAGCACGGACGCCGTCAACGGCTCGCAGCTCTTCTCGGTCGCAAATCAGGTTTCCACGTTGACGGCGGATCTGGCAACGCTCACGACGACCGTCGGCAAAATTTCGTCGAGCGTCCCGAGCGGCACGGTGACGGACGATACCGACACCGCAATCGGCAAAAATACGCTGGTCAGCGTGCCGAACGGCACCGCAGTAGGCAACGGCTCCAACGTCTCGGGAGACAACGGTACGGCGGTCGGCGTCACCGCCACTGTCACCGCAACGAACGGAACGGCCATCGGCACGAATTCGAAAGTCACCGGGACAAACGGAACGGCGATCGGCACCGGCTCGAACGTGTCGGGCACGGACTCGACCGCGATCGGCACGAATAGCCGCGCGAGCGCCAACAATTCGGTGGCATTGGGCGCCAACTCGGTGGCGGATCGCGACAACACGGTTTCGATCGGCGCGCCGGGCGCCGAGCGTCAGTTGACCAACATGGCCGACGGCACGGCACCGACGGACGGCGTGAACGTGCGCCAGTTGAACGGCGCAATCAATTCCGTCCGCGAGGAAATGTCGAAATATCGCAAGGACGCGAATGCGGGCACGGCAAGCGCGATCGCGATGGCGAACCTGCCGCAAGCCGTGCTGCCGGGTGAAAAGGTGGTCGCGCTCGGCGGCGGCACGTACGGCGGTCAAAGCGCAATGGCGGTCGGCCTTTCCGTCGCGACGGCGAAATGGCTGGTCAAGGGCTCGGTGACGACGGCTGTTTCGGGCCACGGCTCGTTCGGTGCGGGTGCGGGCGTAGGCTACCGCTGGTAATCGGCCTCTGACCGTGCAGTGTCAAGAGACCGTCTTGACACTGCCATGCTGGTCATCGGCGTCACCGCGCCGATGACGCGGTCGTGACACGCGGCATGCCGGTTACGCTGGCGATTCATTTCGCTTACGTATAGAGCGACGCCGGCGGCAATTCCGCGGTGAGCGCGAACCGGCCCACGTCGCGCAGCCGGTAGTCGAGCGGATCGTGCAGCGTATGCGTGCGCGCATTCCGCCAGAAGCGGTCGAGGCCGAGCGACGCGGCCGTCGCGCGCGCGCCGCACGCATCGAACAGCGCCTCGCCGTTGTCGAGCGCCGCGCGCTGCGCGACGATCTTCGCTTCCGATACCGCGAGCGCGACTTCGGCGCGTTCGTCCGCCGTCAGCGCATCCTGCCGCGCCCACGCGTGCTGCAACGCGCCGGCCGCGCGATCTGCCAGCGCCGCCGCGGCAATCGCACGCACGCGCATGTCGCCGAAGCGCTGAAGCGTGTACGGATCGTCTTCGGCCCGCTCGACGTTCGAGTGAACCCACGGGCGGCCATGCTGACGCACGTAGTCGCGCGCCTCGGCCAGCGCGCCTTCCGCCAGGCCGACGAACAGGTTCGTCAGCACGAGCTGCGACACGAGCGTGCGCAGCGTCGCGCGCGGCGTCGGTGGAGTTTCGGAACGATGCAGCACCTCGTCCGCCGCGAGCACCACGCCGTCGAAGCGCACGCTGCCGCTGTCGGTCTGGCGCTGGCCGATCGGGTCCCAATCCTCGTTGACCGTGATCCCCACCCGATCGGTCGGCACCACGCCGAACACGGTGCGGCCGATTTCCGGATCGTGCGCGGACACCGTCATCCGCTGCGAGCCGCGCGTGCCGGAACAGAAGCCCTTCACGCCGTCGAGCCGGTAGCCGCCGTCGGGCGTCGCCGTGGCCACGAGCCGCGTGTCGAGCGGATTGACCGCGTTGCCCCACCACCAGCGCTCGTCGACCGTGCCGCGCAGATAGCGCTCGCGCTGCGCGGCGCTGCCCCACACGTCGACGCTCACCACCTGCAGGCACTGGAACCCGACGAGATGCGCGAGCGCGCTGTCGACCCGCGCGACCTGCCGGATCGCGTCGTAGATCGCGGGCCACGCCGCCTCCTGGCCGCCGAACGCGCGCGGCACCGCGAGCGTCAGCAGGCCCGCATCGGCGAGCCACTGCTTCTCCTGCGCCGCATGACCGCCCGCGCGGTCGCGCGCGGCGGCGCTCGCTCGCAATGCATCGATGACGGGTGTCAATGCGCCCGGGCCGAGTACCGGCGCATCGTCGGTATCCGGCGCGAGGGTCGCCGGGCCGCGCGGATCGTTCATGCGACAGCTTCCTGTTCAACGGTTTCGCCCGACAGCGGTACGAGCGCGCCGAGCCGGCGGCCGGTCAGCCGCGACAGGATCTCGCGCCGCCAGTCGTCGTAGATCGCACGATATTCCGCGATATCCGCGCCGAACACCAGCGCGGTGTGCGCGTACTCGTCGTGCAGGTAGCCGTCGAGCCGCGCCTGGGTTTCCTCGTCGGCCGCGATCACGCGATCGATCAGCGCCTCGCGCTCAGCGGCCGGCAGCGCCTGCAACGTGTCGAACCACCACTGGACGATCTGCACGCGATGCCATTCCTCGTCCGGGCGAATCCGGTTCTCGCCGTGCTCGCGCATCGCACCGTCGCCGATGCGGCCGGTCTTGCGCTGAATCCACAGCTTCGCGAGGATGTGCAGCTCGTAATGCCATTCGAACGCGAGAAAGCCCGCGACGTCGCGCACCGCGATGTCGCCGATGCGCGCCCAGTGCGCGGCGACGAGCCGGTCGACTTCCGCCAGCGGATCGTGCCCCGTCAGTTCGGTCACGCGCTCGCGGCCGATCACCGCATGCGCGCCGTCGTCGCCGAGCTGGCGCGACAAGATCAGCTGGAAATGCGAATCGTCGCGGAACAGCGTGTCGATCGCCTTCGCGACGACCTGCACGATGAACAGGTCGTGCGACGCCATCTTCGTGTAGTAGTCGGCGACGGCGGCCAGTTCGTCCGCGTTGGCCGGCTCGCGCGGCGGCGTGGCGAGTTTGTCAGGGAAGCCGGGACGATGGCGTCGCGCCACGTCGAGAAACAGCGCTTCCTCGAATTGTCCGTTCCATTCGCGCGGCGCGCCGAGGGGCAAGGTCATATCTGTCGGTCTCTCAGGATCATTGATGAAGCGAGCGGACGCTCGTGGCGTCGCTCAGGTACGCCGGGTCACGCGTCGGACCAGGCGGTCGCCCGTGATTTGCACGGCCGAGACGAGCGCGATCAGGATCACGATCACGGTCGCCATGACGGTGGTGTCGAAACGCTGGTAACCGTAGCGGATCGCGAGATCGCCGAGCCCGCCCGCGCCGACGGCGCCCGCCATCGCGGTCGAGCCGATCAGCGCGACGACGGTGATCGTGAAACCGCCGAGCATGCCGGGCAGCGCTTCGGGCAGCAGCACGTGCCACACGATGTGGCGGCGCTTCGCGCCCATCGCGAGCGCGGCCTCGATCAGCCCGCGATCGACTTCGCGCAGGCTCACTTCGGCGATCCGCGCGAAGAACGGGATCGCGGCGATCGACAGCGGCACGACGGCCGCCCAGACACCGATCGTCGTGCCGATCAGCACGCGCGTGAACGGCAGCAGTGCGACCAGCAGGATGATGAACGGCGTCGAGCGGAACACGTTGACGAGCGCGCCGAGCACCGCGTTCACGCCGCGCCGCGCGTAGATGCCGCCGGGCGCGGTGGTCACGAGAATCACGGCGAGCGGGATGCCGATCAGCGCGGCGATCGCGGCCGACGCGGCGACCATCGACAGCGTGTCGCGGATCGCGTCGAGCAGTTCGGGCCACCAGAGCTCAAACATAACCGAGCACCTCCGCGTGATTCGCATGGCGGCGCGCGCGTTCGAGCAGCGCGGCGACCGCATCGCCGCGCGCCGCCGACGGGCCGGCGTCATCCGCACGCGGCGTCGCGGCGATCACGAGCCGCCCCTGCGCATGCCCCTGGATGCTTTCGATGCCGCCGTGCAGGAACCGCACGGAGCCGCCGAGCGCCGCCGCGAGCGCGCCGACGTCCGGCTCGCCGCCGCTCTCGCCCGTATAGCGGACGTCGAGCACGATCCGCGCGCCGTCGGGCAGCGCGGCGGGTTCGGGCAGCGGCCTCACGCGCGCGGCCAGCTCGGCCGGCAGGTCGTGCTGAAGCGTGCTCAGCAGCGCACGCGTCGCACCGTGGCGCGGATCGCCGAACACGCGCCACACCGGCCCCGTTTCGACGACCTCGCCCTGTTCGATGACCGCAACGGTGTCGCACACCGCGCGGATCACTTCCATCTCGTGCGTGATCAGCACGATCGTCAGCCCGAGGCGGCGGTTGATGTCCGCGAGCAGCGCGAGGATCGATTGCGTGGTTTCCGGATCGAGCGCCGACGTCGCCTCGTCGCACAGCAGCACCTCGGGATCGTGCACGAGCGCCCGCGCAATGCCGACACGCTGCTTCTGCCCGCCCGACAGGCTCGCCGGATACGCATCGCGCTTCGCGGCGAGCCCGACGAGATCGAGCAGCGCCTCGACCTTGCGCACGCGTTCGGCCTTCGGCACGCCGGCGATCTTCAGCGGCAGCGCGACGTTCTCGAACACCGTCTTCGCGGACAGCAGGTTGAAATGCTGGAACACCATGCCGGTGCGGCGCCGCAACGCGACGAGGCCGTCCTCGTCGAGCGCGCCGACGTCGACGCCCTGCACGCGCACGCGGCCCGAGCTCGGCCGTTCGAGGCCGTTCACGAGCCGCAGCAGCGTCGACTTGCCGGCTCCGCTGCGGCCGATGATTCCGAACACCTCGCCGCGCCGCACGTCGAGCGTGACGTCGCGCAGCGCGGCGGCATGGCCGCGCGGTGTCGCGAACACCTTGCCGACCTGCTCCAGCGATACGGCCACGCCATCGGCCGGCGCGGCCGTTTCGTCATGCGCCGTCGCACCGGCGCCGGCACGCGCGGCCGACGCCTCGATGAAACCCAGCGTATCGAACAATTGCGTCATCGCTTCGCTCCGTCACGTTCAGGCATGCGCGGGGTGCGCGGGTTCGGACACGACCGTCGGCCGGTGCTGCGCGCCGGTATGCCAGGCGGGCAGGCGCGGGCCCGCGCCGAACAGCTTCTCGCGCAGCGTCGGCGCGGGATCGTAGTCTTCCTTGTAGACGCCGCGGTTCTGCAGCTCGGGCACGACCCAATCGACGAAATCCTCGAACGATTCCGGCATCACGGTGCGCGTCAGGTTGAAGCCGTCGATGCCCGTCTCGTCGATCCACGACTGCAGCTCGTCCGCGACCTGCGACGGCGAACCGACGATCGGCGCATAACGGCCGCCGAGCGACATCTGCTCGAGCATCCGGCGCACCGTCCACGTGCCGGTCGTGCTCTTGCGCGAGATCGCGTCGACCGCCGACTGGATCGAATCGGTCTTCACGTAGGAAATCGGCTCGTCGAGACCGTATTTCGCGAAGTCGATGCCGGTCGAACTCGCGAAGTGCGCGAGTCCGGCCTCCGGGCTCGCGTAGCGCCGGTACTCGTCGAATTTCTCGCGCGCGAGCCGCTCGGTCTCGGCGGTCACGACGCTCACCCCGGCGAAAATCCTGATCGACGCCGGGTCGCGCCCCTGCCGCGCGGCGGCCGCGCGGATGTCGAGCACCGCCGCGCGCGCCGCGGCCTTGCTCTGCCCGTTCACGAACACGCATTCCGCGTGGCGGCCCGCGAACTCGACGCCGCGCGCGGACGACCCGGCCTGATACAGCACCGGCGTGCGCTGCGGCGACGGTTCGCTCAGATGAATCGCATCGATCGAATAGAACGGCCCGTCGTGCTTCACGCGCCGCACCTTGCCCGGCTGCGCGAACACACGCGCCTGTGCGTCGCGGATCACCGCGTCGTCGTCCCAGCTCTGTTCCCACAGCTTGTAGACGACGTCCATGTAATCGTCGGCGCGCTCGTAGCGGTCGTCGTGGCCGATCTGCTGCGCGAGGCCCATCCCGCGCGCGGCGCTGTCGAGGTAGCCGGTGACGATGTTCCAGCCCACCCGCCCTTTCGTCAGATGATCGAGCGTCGACATGCGGCGCGCGAACAGGTACGGCGGCTCGTAGGTCAGGTTCGCGGTCACGCCGAAGCCCAGATGCCGCGTGACCTGCGCCATCGCCGGCACGAGCAGCAGCGGATCGTTGACGGGCACCTGCACCGATTCGCGCAGCGCGGCGTCGGGCCCGCCGCCGAACACGTCGTACACGCCGACGATGTCCGCGAGAAAGATGCCGTCGAATTTGCCGCGTTCGAGCGTCCTCGCGAGATCGGCCCAGTAGTCGAGATCGGTGTAGTGCGCGGAGCGGTCGCGCGGATGCGTCCACAGCCCGTGGTTGATGTGCCCGACGCAGTTCATGTTGAACGCGTTGAGCAGGATCTTCTTGCGGTTCGCCGTCGTCATGTTCGCCTCCGTCACCACGCGATCGCGTACAGCGAGCCGAACGCGTTGTCGAGTGCCCGGCGCACGGCCGGCGAGTGCTGGTAGATCGCGATGAACTTGCGGATGCGCGGATCGTTCGCGCTCTCGGGCCGCACGACCCACTGGATCGCGAAGTTCTTATTCTCGGTGCCGTCGAACAGCAGCGCGCTGTTCGGGTCGGTCGTGCCGGCGAGCTTGATGAAACTCGGGTAGCCCTGCGCGAGGTCGACGTCGTCGAGCGAACGCGCGAGCTGCGACGCTTCGAGCGGGATGATCTTCAGGTGCTTCGGATTGGCGACGATGTCGTGCGTCGTCGCACGGTAGTCGGTGCCCGGCTTCAGCGTGATGAGCCCCGCGCGCTGCAACAGCAACAGCCCGCGCCCGCCGTTGACCGGATCGTTCGCGATCGCCACGCGCGCGCCGTCCTTCAGTTCGGCGAAGCTTTTCACCTTCTTCGAATAGAGGCCGATCTTCATGATCGTGCCGGGCGCGATCGAGATGAAGTTGTAGCCGCCCTGCTTCTTCGCGTTCTCGAGAAACGGGATGTGCTGGAAGTAGTTGACGTCGATGTCCTTGTTCGCGAGCGCCGCGTTCGGCGTATTCCAGTCGGTGAATTCGACGATCTTCACGTCGAGGCCCTGCGCCTTCGCCTCCTTCGCGGCGATCTTCAGCGCCTCGATCTGCGGGCTGGTCGAGATGCCGACCTTCAGCGGCGCGGTGTCGGCGCGCGCGCCGTTCGACAGCACGAGGCCGAACAACGTCGCGAGCAAGGCGGCCGTCAGCAGGCGGGCCGGCCGGGCCAGGCGGCCGACGGAAAAGCGGGCGGAAAAAACGGGATGCAGCATGGAAACCACTCTCCTGTCCAGGGACGGTATCGACGGATGAGCGATGCCGCGGCGAATGCGCGGGCGTTCTCCGGACAGTCGTCATCGCATCGGAAAAGGATCAGCCGATGATAGAGAGCGGCGGGAGGGTGGTCTACGAAGCGATTGTGCGAAGAAAATCGCGCGCGGCGATATGGCGGGCGCCGGGCGCGGCCGGCCGCCCGGGCCGCAGCCAGGCCGAAATCTCGGCCTGCCCGCCGCGCCGATTCCGAAATCTCGGCCAGCCGGCGGGGAAAACCCTTTCCGCAGACGAATCAAATCCCTTGTGAATCAATGCATTAAAAATATTCCGGCAGGCCGGAATACTGGCACGGAGGTTGCGTAATAGACGGCACACGATGCCGCGAAGCGAATGCAGGCATTCCAAACATCAGGAGACACGTCTTGCAGACCTCTATCCAAACCCCGTCTCATCCCGCGCCGATTGCCGAAGCCGGTCCCGCCACGCGCGAACGCTTCTGGCCGGAAGGCTGGTGGAAGCTGATGGAAATCCGCATCGGCATCATTCCGCTGCCCGTCTATTTCATCCTGCTCGCGCTGATCGTCGGCTTCGTGGTGACCGGCAAGGTGCCCGGCGAAATCTCGATGGCGATCGCGGTGCTCGCGTTCTTCGGCTTCACGTGCGCGGAACTCGGCAAGCGCCTGCCGCTGCTGCGCAACATCGGCGCGGCCGCGATCTTCGCGACCTTCGTGCCGTCGGCGCTCACGTACTACCACGTGCTGCCGAAGCCGGTGCTGAACCTGACGACCGAATTCACCAAGTCGACCAACTTCCTGTACCTGTTCATCGCGTCGATCATCGTCGGCAGCATTTTGAGCATGGACCGGCGCGTGCTGATCCAGGGCTTCGTGAAGATCTTCGTCCCGCTCGCCGTCGGTTCGATCGCGGCCGCGATCGTCGGCACGGCGGTCGGCACCGCGCTCGGCCTCGGCGCGCGTCACACGCTGCTGTACATCGTCGTGCCGATCATGGCGGGCGGCGTCGGCGAAGGCGCGATTCCGCTGTCGATCGGCTATTCGGAACTGATGCACCTGCCGCAAGGCGAGATGTTCGCGATGGTGCTGCCGTCGGTGATGCTCGGCAGCCTGACCGCGATCATCCTGTCGGGCGCGCTCGACATGCTCGGCAAGCGCCTGCCGCACCTGACCGGCAACGGTCGCCTGCAAGTCGGCGAAAGCGGCGACATGACGCCGGAAAACGAGGAGATCCGCGGCCACGTCGACGTCACGCACATCGCGGGCGCCGGCATCACGGCGATCACGCTGTACCTCGTCGGCCTGATGGCGCACAAGCTGTTCGGTCTGCCCGCGCCGGTCGCGATGCTGTTCCTCGCGGTGCTGGTGAAGCTCGCGCGCGCGGTGTCGCCGCCGCTGCAGGAAGGCGCGTTCGTCGTCTACAAGTTCTTCTCGACCGCCGTCACGTATCCGCTGCTGTTCGCGATCGGCGTCGCGATGACGCCGTGGGACAAGCTGACCGCCGCGTTCACGATCGTCAACGTGATCACGATCGTGTCGACCGTCGCGACGCTGATGGGCACCGGTTTCGTGGTCGGCCGCCTGCTGAAGATGTACCCTATCGACACCGCAATCGTGAACGCCTGCCACAGCGGGCAAGGCGGCACCGGCGACGTCGCGATCCTGACCGCCGCGAACCGGATGCAGCTGATGCCGTTCGCGCAGATCGCCACCCGGATCGGCGGCGCGATCGTCGTCACGGTGACGCTGATCCTGGTCGCGCACTTCGGATAATGCGCGGCCGCGCGCATCGTCGCGCCCGCTGCTTCGCACGCGCCGCCGCCGGCCCTGCCGGCGCGCGGCGCGCGTCGTTCTGAGCGGACGGTTGTGGACGGCCGGTTGTGGACGGCCGGTTGTGGACGGCCGGTTGCGGACGGCCGGTTGCGGACGGCCGGTGACGGACGACCGGTGGCGAGCTTCGATGAGGGCGAACGTGCAGAAGAGCTTCAAGGGAATCCCGTGGTGGGGCTGGGCATCGGCCGCGGTGCTGTATGTCGGCGTGGCCGGTGCGGCCGTCGATTTCGCGTGGGAACGCGCGATCGACGCGCTCGAGGAGGCCGGCGCGCACCGGCTCGACCTGTACGCGTCGAGCCTGAAAAGCGAGCTCGGCCGCTTCGAGATCCTGCCCGGCCTGGTCGCGCGGCAGGACGGCGTGCGGGCGATGCTGAAAGCCGCGCCGAACGATGCGCCCGAGCTCGCGCATGCGGTGAACACCTACCTCGAAGCCGTGAATCGCGACGCGGGCAGCGGCGCGGTCGACGTGATCGATCTGCAGGGCGACGTGATCGCCGCCAGCAACTGGAACGAGACGATCAGTTTCGTCGGCACCAACGTGTCGTACCGGCCGTACTTCAAGGACGCGCTCGCGCGCGGCAGCGGCCGCTTCTTCGGCATCGGCACCAACACCGGCGTGCCGGGCGTCTATTTCGCGAGCGCGGTGCGCAGCGACGGCGTGCCGATCGGCGTGGCCGCCGTGAAGATCAGCGTCGACCCGCTCGAATCGGCGTGGCGCGCGCCGGGCGTCGCCGCGCTGGTGGTCGACAGCAACGGCGTGGTCGTGATCTCGACCGAGCCCGCGTGGAAATTCACCGCGCTGCGCCCGATCACCGCGCAGCAGCAGCGCGACATCCAGGCGTCGCGCCAGTACGCGGGCCGCACCGTCGACGCACTGCCCTATCGCCGCATCGGCGATCGCAGCTCGGCCGCCTGGTTCGGCACCTTCCCCGATCCGCGTCACGCCGGCCGCACCACGCGTTATCTCGTGATGTCGCGCCCCGCGCCGCAGGCCGGCGATTCGTTGATGGTGCTGCTCGACATCGCCGGCGCGCGGCGCCAGCAGCAGACGGCGTTCGTGTTCGTCACCGGCGCGTTCCTGATCGTCGCGCTGCTGGTCGGCTATGCCATCCAGCGCCGCCGGGCGATCATCGCGCGGCTGAGCGCGCAGGACGCGCTGCGCCGCGCGAACGACCGGCTCGAACTGACGGTCGCGCAGCGCACGGCCGCGCTGACGACCGCGAACGAGCGGATGCAGCGCGAGATCGTCGAGCGCGAACGCACCGAGCAGCGCCTGCGCGCGTCGCAGCAGGAAGTCGTGCACGCGGGCAAGCTCGCGGTGCTCGGGCAGATGGCCGCCGGCCTCACGCACGAGCTGAACCAGCCGCTCGTCGCGATCCGCACGCTGTGCGACAACGCGCGCACGTTCTTCGAACGCGGCCAGCCGGCGCCGGCGCTCGCGAACCTCGAACGAGTCGGCAAGCTGGTCGACGGCATGGCCGTGCTCACCGGCGAGTTGAAGACCTTCGCGCGCAAGCCCGACGTCGAGCGCGTCGCGGTGTCGCTGAACGAGGCCGTCGCGCATGCGCGGCTCATCTACGATGCACGCATTCGCGACGAAGGCGTGCGGCTCGACGTGAACATCGCGCCCGGCACGATGGTATCGGCCGAATCGAGCCAGTTGCAGCAGGTGATCGTGAACCTGCTCGGCAACGCGCTCGACGCGGTGCACGACGCGCCGGTGCGCCGCATCGTCATCGAGGCGGACGATGCGGACGACGCCGGCCGCGTGCGCTTCACGGTGGCCGACAGCGGCGCCGGCATCGCGCCCGACGTGCTGCCGCACCTGTTCGAGCCGTTCGTCACGACCAAGCCGCGCGGCCAGGGCCTCGGGCTCGGCCTCGCGATCACGTCGCGCATCGTCGAGGCGTTCGGCGCGAAGATCGCCGCGGCGAACCGCGACGAAGGGGGCGCGCGATTCACCATCGAATTCGCGGCGGCGACGCCGCAACAAAGGACAGAGCATGGAAGATGAGATTCGGGTGCTGGTCGTCGAGGACGATGAAAACGTCCGGATCGGCGTCGAGCAGGCCGTCGCGCTCGCCGGATTCCCGGTCGACGCGTTCGCGTCGGCCGCCGACGCGCTCGCCCACGTCGCGCCCGGCGCGCCGGTGGTGATCGTGTCGGACGTGCGGATGCCGGGCATCGACGGGCTGCAGTTGCTCGACCGCGTGATGGCCGTCGATGCGCAGATCCCGGTCGTGCTGATCAGCGGCCACGCGGACATCTCGACGGCCGTCGGCGCGATGCAGGTCGGCGCGTACGACTTCATCGAGAAGCCGTTCTCGTCGGACCTGATCGCCGGCCGCGTCGCACGCGCGGTCGAGAAGCGCCGGCTCACGCTCGAAGTGCAGGGGCTGCGTGCGGCGCTGAACAACTGGCAGGGCATCGAGGCGTTCGTGCTCGGCAAGTCGCCCGCGATGGCCGACGTGCGCAAGAAGATCCTGCGCCTCGCCGATACGTCGGTGTCGGTGCTGATCACGGGCGAAACGGGTACCGGCAAGGAGCTGATCGCGCGCAGCCTGCACGACTTCGGCGGCCGGCGCGATGCGCATTTCGTCGCGCTGAACTGCGGCGGCCTGCCCGAGCAGATTTTCGAAAGCGAACTGTTCGGCCACGAGGCCGGCGCGTTCACCGGCGCGATCAAGAAACGCATCGGCAAGATCGAATGGGCGAATGGCGGCACGCTGTTCCTCGACGAGATCGAGACGATGCCGATTGCGCTGCAGATCAAGATGCTGCGCGTGCTGCAGGAGCGCGTGATCGAGCGGCTCGGCGCGAACGACCTGATTCAGGTCGATTGCCGCGTGGTGGCCGCGTCGAAGGCCGATCTCGCCGAACTCGCGGCCGACGGGCGCTTTCGTGCGGACCTGCTGTATCGCCTCAACGTCGCGCAGATCGAGCTGCCGCCGCTGCGCGAGCGGCGCGAGGACGTGCCGCTGCTGTTCGAGCATTTCGTGCTCGCGGCCGCGCGGCGCTTCGGGCAGCCGGCGCCGGTCGTGACCGCCGCGCAGGTGTCCGAACTGATGACGCACGCGTGGCCCGGCAACGTGCGCGAGCTGCAGAACGTGGCCGACCGCTTCGTGCTCGGGCTGACCGGCGACAGCCTGCTGTCGTCAGGCGGCGCGCCGACGGCCGGCAGCACGCTCGCGGAACAGCTCGCGTATTTCGAGCGGATGCTGATCGAGGACATGCTGCGGCGTCACAACGGCAACGTCGCGGACGCGAGCGAGGCGCTCGGCATGCCGAAGAAAACGCTCTATCACAAGCTGCGCAACCTGCGGATTCCCGCGCGCGGCGACGCGGCGGCCGACGGCGGCGAATGACGCGGACAAGGACACGCACTGCATGGATCGCATCGAAGTGACTGAACAAGGCCGCATCGCCGGCCACCTGATCCGCGGCGTCACACGCGCGCAGAAAACCTTCCGCCCCAGCGACTGGCCCGAACGCCTCGCGGGCGTCATCACGCTGTTCGTCGGCGAGCGACGGCCCGGCTATCCGTGCGCGCTGTCGCGGCTCGCGATGCCGGTCGTCGACGGCGGCGTCAAATGCCTGTTCGTGTCCGACGAATTGCGCGGCGTGTGCGCGGACGCGTTCGACTTCGCGATGCAGTTCGCGGCGGACAACGATCTGCCTGTCGAGCTTCAGACCGCGCCCGCGTTGACGGTGCGCTGACGCGCGGGCCCGCCTGCTTCCTTTTTCCGGTGCGAATGCGCGTGCGCGCAGGCCGCCGCAAGCCCTTTCGGCGACGAAACCGATCGTCAGATTATTGAAGGCTTCGGCGCACGCCTACGCTCCGACAGGGGTTTGCGGCGTAGCCATCAATAAAATTGATCGTCACGATGAAAATTATGCGTTTTCCTTGCAGGTCGCCGTGATGCATAGTTGCGTCGTGTTGACGCACCTTTGAGCCTTTCAGTCATGAACATGCGAATCGAGCCGTCCGTGCTCGCGAACCCCGACCTGCAATTTGCGACGCTTTCGTCGGGCATCAGCCTGCCGTATGTCGAGCGGGGCAGCGGCGCGCCGATGGTGTTCGTGCACGGTTCGCTGTGCGACTACCGCTACTGGGATCCGCAGCTTGCGGCGCTGTCGGCTCATTACCGCTGCATCGCGCCGAGCCTGAGCCACTACTGGCCGGCCGTCGAAGCGGGCATCCAGGACGAGTTCAGCTGGCAGAACCACGTCGACGAGCTCGCCGAATTCATCGACGCACTCGATCTCGGCCCCGTGCATCTGGTCGGCCATTCGCGCGGCGGCAGCGTCGCGTTCAACGTCGCGCGCCAGCATCCGCACCTCGTCGAATCGCTTACGCTCGCCGATCCGGGCGGCCCGCTGCAGCAGCCGGGCGTACGCGAAGCCGCGCTGCCGGCCGCCGCACTCGCACTGCGCACGAAGGCCGTGAATCTGATCGATCGAGGCGAAGTCGAAGCCGGCCTGGAGATGTTCGTCGATTCCGTGAGCCTGCCCGGCGCATGGAAGAAGAGCACGTCGCGCTTTCGCACGATGGCGATCGACAACGCGAGCACGCTGCCGAAGCAACTGCGCGACCCGCTGCCCGCGTATTCGCAACTCGCGGCCGGCGATATCGCATGCCGCACGCTGCTGATCGACGGCCAGCGCAGCCCGAAGATGTTCCGAAGCAACGTCGATACGCTGTCGCAGTGGATCGGCGATGCGCAACGGCAGACCGTCGCCGGTGCGTCGCACGGGATGAATGCGGCGAGCCCGGCGGTATTCAACCGTTACGTGCACGAGTTCGTCGCCGCGTAACGTCGCGGGCGGCATGCGCGCCGCCCGCCTTCCCTGATCGAAGCGAAACGACGCGGCTTGCCCGCATCGGATCGTTTCGCATCCCTCTGCGTCATGCCGCCGGCGCCGCCTTGCGTGTCACCGCATCCGGCAACCCGAACACACTGTCGAACGCCCAGTTGTACGCGAACGTGAAGATCGGGAAGAACACGATCAGCACCGCGTCGTACAGGAGTGCCTGCAGCAGCGACACGTCGAGCCACCATGCGATCAGCGGAATCAGGAACGTCACGAGCGCGACCTGGAATCCGATCGCATGCACGACACGCCTCCCGACAGTGCGCGTGGTGGCCGCGCGCCGCCGCTCCCACGCCTCGAACCCGAGGTTGTACAGGAAATTGACGATGACGCCCGTCGTCGAAATCATCACGCCGAGCAGGCCGCTCGCCGTCGCGCTCGCGCCGCTCAGCATCCCGAGCACCGACGATGCGACGAGGATGCCGAGCACCTCGAACATCACGACGTAGACTATGCGTCTTTTCCATCCTTGCATGACCGCCCCCCTTCGTTTCGAACCAGGTGGCGAGACTACAGCGGGCACTTCGTCCGCCAAAGTCAGGTCCTTTCAATTTTTCTGACAGGAGGCGGCTGACCATGCTGACCAGCGATCACATCGACATGCTGCTGACCGTCATCGACAAAGGCTCGTTCTCGGCCGCCGCGCGCGCGCTCGGCCGCACGCCGTCGGCGGTCAGCATGGCGATCTCTAACCTCGAGGCCGAGCTCGACCTCGTGCTGTTCGACCGCGGCACGCGCGAGCCGACACCGACCGCCGCGATGGCCGCGCTGCTGCCCGACGCGCGCTCGATCTCCGAACGGCTGCATGCGCTGCGTGCGCATGCGCAGCATCTGTCCGAAGGTGTCGAGGACACACTGCGGCTCGGGCTCGCGGCCGAAATCGACGGCACACCCGTCGCGCGCGCGCTGACGGCCGTCGCGGCGAAATATCCGGCGCTCGCGGTCAACCTCGTCACGGCGCCGCAGGATGCGATCGTCGACGCACTGCATCGCGGCGCCGTCGATCTGTGCGTCGCATACGGCGGCCTCGATCTTCATCCGCAGGAACAGATTCACGCGCTGTGGACCGAGACGCTGATCGCGGTCGCCGCGCCCGACCATCCGGCAATTGCCGACGCCGCGCATCCGGAGGCGATCGAACGATTGTCGGGATTTCGGCAGATCGTGATCGCCGATCCGGAGCGACCGTTGACCGACGTCCGGCCCTTGATCGGCAATCGCACGTGGAAGGTGACCGACATGGGGACCGCAATCGCGCTCGTGAAGGCGGGCCATGGCTGGGCGAACCTGCCTGAATCCGTGATCGGCCGACACGTTGCCGACGGCGAACTCGCACCGCTCGTGTTCGCGAACATCCGCAACGGGTTGCCGCTGCCGGTGTATTTGCGGCGGCCGAAACATACGGGGCTCGGCAAGGCGGCGAGCGACCTGGTGCGGGCGCTGCGCGCCGAACGCGCCGACACCTGAGCGCCGCCGCTGACGACAGCCCCCGTCAACGTGCGCGCTTCGCCGCGCGCGGCCGTTTCCCGGTCGGGCCCCGGCGCGTCGCCGCCCCCGCGAACATCGTCATGTCGTGCAGCAGGCAGTTCAGCAACGTATCGGCCGCGACGCCGAGCGGCCTCCCCACCTTCACGAGCAGGCGCGCTTTCGCGGAATCGAACAACGGATGCGCAATCGGCAGCGCAACGAGTTCGCCGCTCTCGAGTTCGCGATACGCGGCGAATGCGCCAATCAACGTAATCCCGTCGTGGCGCTTCACGAAATGGCGCAACACCGCGAGGGAGTTGGTCGTCAGCGTCGGACGGATCGGCAGATTCTCCGTATAGGCGAGCATCTGCGCGACCTGACCGAGGCCGAACGCCGGCGGCATCAGTGCGAGCGGATACTCGCCGAGTTCGTGTGCGCGCACCGCGCCGCCACGCACCGCGAGCGGATGGCCGGCATGAACGAGCGCCACCACCGGCTGTGACGACGTGGCGAGATACGCGATCTCCGGATGGGCCGGCGGGTTGTACGCGAGCCCGATGTGCGCGCGGCTTTCCGCCACTTCCTGCAGCACGTTGTTGACCGGCAGGACGTCGACGATCACGTCGAGCTTCGGATAGCGCATGCAGAAATCGGTCAGCACCTCGTCCATCAGCACGTCGACATAACCCTCGCTGGTGACGATGCGCACCTGGCCGGATTGCAGCCGCCGCAACGCCTGCAGGCGCTCCTCGAACAATTCCTGCTGCGAGCGGCACCCGCGCCAGTACTCGAGCAGATGCGCGGCCGCCTCGGTCGGCCGCACGCCGCGCGCCTGCCGCTCGAACAGCTCGACGCCGATCTCCTCCTCGAGCAGGCGAATCTGCCGCGTGATCACGGACGGCGCGGTATTGATGCTGTCGGCCGCGCCGCGGATGGAGCCGTGCGTCAGCACCTCGTGGAAGTAGCGCAAGCGGCGCTGGTTGAGTTCGCGCATGGAGTGTCCCGTCTGCCTGATGGTCGCCCGGGCGGTTCGCCTGAGCGGTTCGCCAGGTCGTTGCCCATTGAGCAACATTAGATCACTTAAGTTGCTCTTGCTCTGCTTTTTCGGCTCTCCGACGATGCGGCAATCGGAACCCATCCCACAAGACGCTTACGCCACTGGAGAGAGACATGTCCGCCGTCCCATCCTCCCGCCGTTCGGCCACGCACGACAGCGCGCCGGTGCAGGCGCTGTACCGCAAACTGAACTGGCGCCTGCTGCCGCTGCTGTTGCTCTGCTACACGTTCGCGTATCTGGATCGCGTCAACATCGGCTTCGCGAAACTTCACATGCAAAGCGCGCTTGGCTTGTCCGACGCGGCGTATGGCCTCGGCGCGGGCATTTTCTTCCTCGGCTACGTGCTGTTCGAGATTCCGAGCAACCTGATACTGCCGCGGATCGGCGCGCGCAAGACGATCAGCCGGATCATGGTGCTGTGGGGGCTGACGTCCGCCGCCATGATGTTCGTGCACGACTCCACGTCGTTCTACGTGCTGCGCTTTCTGCTCGGCGTGTTCGAGGCCGGCTTCGCGCCTGGCATGATCTTCTACCTGACCTACTGGTACGGCCCGCGCCGCATGGCTGGCGTGATGGCCGTCGTGATGCTGGCCGGGCCGATCGGCGGCATCGTCGGCTCGCCGCTGTCGACCTGGCTGATGACCGCCCTCGATGGCGCACACGGGCTGGCCGGCTGGCAATGGATGTTCGTCGCGGAAGGTTTGCCGTGTGCCGTGCTCGGCCTGCTGGTGCTGAAGATACTGGCCGATCGCCCGGACGATGCGGCGTGGCTGAGCGATCGCGAGAAAAGCCTGCTCGCCACCGAACTGCAGACGCCTTCGGCCGGCCACCACGCGTTCGGGCAGGCGGCGCGCGACCCACGCGTCTACCTGCTGGCCTTCGCGTACTTCACGATGATCTGCGGAATCTATGCGGTCAGCTTCTGGCTGCCGTCGATTCTCAAGGCCAACGGCGTGACCGACACGATGCAGATCGGCTTCTATTCGATGATTCCGTATATCGGCGCCGCCTGCGCGATGCTCGTGATCGGCCGGCGCTCGGATCGTCGCGGCGAGCGCCGCTTGCACAGCGCGGTGTCGGCGCTCGTCGGCGCCGCGGCGCTGGCCGCCGCGACATGGGCCGGCGGCAATCTCGCGGTATCGCTCGCCTGCATGACGATCGCCACGGCGCTGTTGTGGGCCGCCTACACGGTGTTCTGGGCCATCCCGTCGCAATACCTGACAGGCAACGCGGCCGCCGGCGGCATCGCGCTCATCAACACGATCGGCCTGCTTGGCGGCTTCCTCAGCCCGACGCTGATCGGCGAAATCCGCACCGCAACCGGCAGCATGCAGGCGGGGTTGCTCGTGATCGTCGTGCTGATGGTCGCGGGCGCCGTGGCGCTGATCATGAACCGCCTGCCCGCCGCGGCACGGTGACCGGTCGCGCCGCGACGGCACCGTATCGCCCCATGGACCACGCACAGCTGCCTGCTCTAAAGGACTCAGTCTCATGACCCGACGCATTCTCGTTGCCGGTTTCCAGCATGAAACCAACACCTTCGCCCCCACCAAGGCCACCTATGCCAACTTCGAACGCGGCGAAGGGTTTCCCGCGCTGGTGCGCGGCGCCGACGTGCTCGCCCTGCGCGACGTCAACATTCCGGCCGGCGGCTTCATCAACGCGGCCGAGCGGCGCGGCTGGCGCTTGCTGCCGGTGATCTGGGCCGGCGCGAGCCCGTCGGCGCACGTCACCGAGGACGCCTTCGAACGCATCGCCGGCGAGATCGTCGATGCGGCACGACGTGGCGAATGCGACGCTGTGTATCTCGACCTGCACGGCGCGATGGTCGCCGAGCATACGGACGACGGCGAAGGCACCTTGCTCGAGCGCGTCCGCGCCGCGGTCGGTCCGAACGTGCCGGTGGTCGCGTCGCTCGACCTGCACGCGAACGTGACCGACCTGATGCTGAACCGCGCCGACGCGCTGCTTGCCTTTCGCACGTATCCGCACGTCGACATGGCGGAAACCGGCGAACGCGCGGCCGCACTGCTCGAACGCCTGCTCGCTGGCCGCGACCCGCTGCATCGCGCGGCGCGGCGGCTGCCGTTCCTGATCCCGATCAACGGGATGTGCACGCTGCTCGATCCCGCTCGCGCGATGTACGCGCGCCTCGCGGCGCTCGAAGCCGGCGGCGTGGTGTCGCTGTCGTTCGCACCGGGTTTCCCGGCCGCGGATTTCCCGGAATGCGGGCCGGTCATCTGGGGCTATGGCGACGCCGACGCGGTAGAGGCCGCCGTACAGACGCTGTACGACACGATGCTGGCCGACGAGGCGCAGTGGCAGGTGCCGTTCCTGTCGCCGGACGACGCCGTGCGCGAGGCAATGCTGCTCGCAGCGGACGCAAGCAAACCAGTCGTGATCGCCGACACGCAGGACAACCCGGGCGCGGGCGGCGATTCGAATACGACGGGCCTGCTTCGCGCGCTGCTGCGTCATGGCGCGCAGGACGCAGCGCTCGGCCTGCTGTGGGACCCGGCGGCGGTGGCCGCGGCGTGGCGCGCAGGGGTCGGCGCGCGCGTCGACCTGTCGCTCGGCGGTTCGGGCGTGCCCGGCGACGAGCCGCTTCGCACGTGCTTCGAGGTCGTCGCGCTGTCCGACGGAATCTGCCGCTACGACGGCCCGATGATGAACGGCATGCAGGCCGATGTCGGGCCGGTCGCCTGCCTGCGGATCGACGGCGTGCGGATCGTCGTGAGCACCGGCAAGGCGCAGATGCTCGACCGCAATCTGTATCGGGTGGGTGGCGTCGAGCCGGAAGCGATGAAGATCCTCGTCAACAAGAGCTCGGTGCACTTCCGCGCCGATTTCCAGGACATCGCGCATGCGGTGCTGGTCGCCAAGGCGCCGGGACCGATGCAGGCCGATCCGGCCGACCTGCCGTGGACCCGGCTCGCGCGCGGGATGCGAATGAGGCCGATGGGACGCGCGTTTGGCGGCGCGTGATGCGGTGGTGCGGTGGCGCGACCGGTTTCGCTCGGATGCGGCTACGGTGTCACGCGTTGCCGTCCTGCCTGCAGGCTGATCGTCGTCATCCATCGACGGTGCGCGTGGCGGGACGCCGCCGCACCGTCGGAAGGTGCGGGGCGGAACTGACCGTTAGTTGCCAAACGCAGTCAATAAAAAACCCCCGGCATGCAGACCTGAGCCTGCATGCCGGGGGGTTTCGCTTCTCGGCCGGCGAGCGACGAGTCGCAGGCCGTTCGCACTCACCGCGTCGCCACTTCCTGCTTGGCAGTCGCCGCATCGCCGACCGCCGTCGGCGCCGCGCCCCACCCGCCACCCAGCGCGCGGATGAGGTTGACGGTCGACACCGCCTGCGCACCCGTCAACTGATTCGACTGCAATTGCGACTGCAGCACCGACCGCTCGCTGTCGATCACGTCGAGATACGCGACCTCGCCTTCCTGGTACTGCGTCCGCGACAGCGTCGCCGCACGGCGCGACGCGTTGACGGCCGCATCCTGCGCGCGGATCTGGTCGTCGAGCAGGCGCAGGTCGGCGAGATTGTCCTCGACCTCGCGGAACGCGACGAGCACCTGCTGCCGGTAGTTCGCGACCTGTTCGTCGTACTGCGCGCGCGCCTGCTGCACGCCGGCCGCACGACGCCCGCCGTCGAACAGCGGCAGCGTCAGCGCGGTGCCGGCGAACGGCCCGAGCAGGAACGTGCGGCTCGACCACAGGAACAGGTTGCCGAGTGTCGACGCCTCATAGCCGAACGACCCGGTGATATCGAGCTTCGGGAAGTACGCCGACTTCGCGAGCCCGATCCGCGCGTTCGCGGCCGCCATCGCGCGCTCGGCCGCCGACACGTCCGGGCGGCGCTCCAGCAGCGCGGACGGCAGGCCCGGCGGAATCTTCACCGCGACCGGCACGATCGGCGTTTCCTTGAACGCGAAATCCGCGGGCGCCTTGCCAAGCAGGATCGCGAGCGCATGCTCGGACGCCGCGCGCCGGCGCGCGACGCCGACCGCATCGGCCTGCGCGCTGGCCAGCTCGTTCTTCGCGCGCGACACGTCGAGCTCGCTGATATCGCCTTCGTTGAAGCGGCGCTGCACGAGCTTCAATGCCTGGTCGCGCAGTTCGACGGTGCGGCGGTACAGATCCTGGTCCGAATCGAGCTGCCGCAGTTCGAAGTAGTTCTGCGCGACGTCGGCCTGCAGCGCGAGCTGCACCGAGCGGAACAGCGCTTCGCTCTGCGCCTGGTCGGCGCGCGACGCCTCGACGTTGCGGCCGACTCGACCGAACAGGTCAGCTTCGTACGACACCGTGCCCTGGGCGCGCCATAACGTCGCGTTGGTCGGGCCCGTGCCCTGCGGCTGGAGCTGCGACGCCGACGACAGCCCCTCGCGCGTCGGCCCGAACCCGGCGCCAACCTGCGGGAACCATTGCGAGCGCGC
Source organism: Burkholderia sp. HI2761 (assembly GCF_002223355.1). Taxonomy (NCBI): domain Bacteria; kingdom Pseudomonadati; phylum Pseudomonadota; class Betaproteobacteria; order Burkholderiales; family Burkholderiaceae; genus Burkholderia; species Burkholderia sp. HI2761. The sequence goes on from NZ_NKFN01000007.1 coordinate 52,509, forward strand.
CGAACGGGTCGCCGCACGCGCTTCCTCGACCCGCGCGGCCGCGGCCTTCAGGTTCTGGTTCGCGGCGAGCGCCTGCGTCTCGAGCGAATCGAGCACCGGGTCGCCGAACACCTTCCACCATTCGCCGCGATGTTCGCCGTCCGACGGCTCGGCCGTCTTCCACGTGCCGGCCTGCTCGCCGGCGGCGAGGGTCGGCGCTTCCTTGAACGCGGCGGGCGCCGCCGCATCCGGACGCTTGTAATCGGGGCCGACCGCGCACGCGGCGAGCAGCGTCGCGAGCAGGGTGCTCGCGGCCGCCACCTTCGCGAAGCGCATCAGGCCGTTCGTGTTGTGCAAGTTATTCATTTTCTGGTCCTCAAGCATCGGGCGCCGGCACACCGTACCCCGCCGAATCCTTGCCGGCGACGTGGATCTTCCCGCCCGCGAGCGTACGCAGCACGACGTAGAACACCGGCGTCAGCATCAGCCCGAACAGCGTCACGCCGAGCATCCCGAAGAACACCGCGACACCCATCGCATGGCGCATTTCCGAACCGGCGCCCGTCGACGTGACGAGCGGCACCACGCCCATGATGAAGGCGATCGACGTCATCAGGATCGGGCGCAGCCGCAGACGGCTCGCCTCGATCGCGGCCTCGAGCGGCGTCCTGCCGTCGTGTTCGAGCTCGCGCGCGAATTCGACGATCAGGATCGCGTTCTTCGCCGACAGCCCCACCAGCACCATCAGGCCGATCTGCGTGAAGATGTTGTTGTCGCCCTGCGTGAGCCACACGCCCGTCAGCGCCGACAGAATGCTCATCGGCACGATCAGGATCACCGCGAGCGGCAGCGTCAGGCTTTCATACAACGCGGCGAGCACGAGGAACACGAGCAGCACGCTGATCGGGAACACGTACATCGCCGAATCGCCCGCGAGGATCTGCTGGTACGTGAGGTCGGTCCACTCGAAGCGCACGCCGCGCGGCAGCGTTTCGTGCGCGATGCGCTCGACCGCGGCCTGCGCCTGCCCCGACGAGAAGCCGGGCGCCGGGCCGCCGTTGATGTCGGCCGCCGTGTAGCCGTTGTAGCGCACGACCATTTCCGGGCCGAACGTCGGCGTCACGGTGACGAGCGACGACAGCGGCACCATCTCGCCCTTGTCATTGCGCGTCTTCAGTTGCAGGATGTCGTCCGCGCGCTGACGGAACGGCGCATCGGCCTGCACGCGCACCTGGTACACGCGCCCGAAGCGGTTGAAGTCGTTCACGTACAGCGAACCGAGATACACCTGCATCGTGTTGAACACGTCGGTCACCGGCACGCCGAGCTGCTTCGCCTTCACGCGGTCGAGATCGACGTTGAGCTGCGGCACGTTGATCTGGTAGCTCGTGAACAACGGGCCGAGTTCCGGCGCCTGCTGCGCGCGCTTGATGAAGTCGTTGGTCGCATCCGACAGCTTCGCGTAACCGACCGCGCCGCGATCCTCGATCTGCATCTTGAACCCGCCGAGCGTACCGAGGCCCAGCACCGGCGGCGGCGGAAACACCGCGACGAACGAATCCTTCATCGCGCCGTATTTCTGGTTCAGCGCACCGGCGATCGCGCCGGCAGACAGCGCCTTGCCGTGCCGTTCCGCGAACGGCTTCAGCGTGACGAACACGATACCCGCGCTCGAGCTGTTGGTGAAGCCGTTGACCGACAGCCCCGGGAATGCGACCGCGCTCTCGACGCCCGGCTGCTTCAGCGCGATCGAACCCATGTCGCGGATCACCTTCTCGGTGCGGTCGAGCGATGCACCGTTCGGCAGCTGCGCGAACGCAATCAGGTATTCCTTGTCCTGCGCGGGCACGAAGCCGCCCGGCACGACCTTCGATACGAGCACCGTCGCGCCCACCAGCACGAGATACACGCCGAGCATCGCCGTCTTGCGCGACAGCACGCCACGCACGCCGCGGCCGTAGTTCTCCGCACCGCGATGGAACACCTTGTTGAAGCCGCGGAAGAAGCCGCCGAGCACGCGGTTCATCACGCGCGTGAGCCAGTCTTCCTTCTCGCCATGCCCCTTCAGCAGGATCGCTGACAGCGCCGGCGACAGCGTCAGCGAGTTGAACGCCGAGATCACCGTCGAGATCGCGATGGTCATCGCGAACTGCTTGTAGAACTGGCCGGTCAGGCCCGACATGAACGCGAGCGGCACGAACACGGCGACGAGCGTCAGCGCGATCGCGATGATCGGCCCGCTCACTTCCTGCATCGCCTTGTAGGTCGCCTGCCGTGCGGTCATCCCGCCCTCGATGTTGCGCTCGACGTTCTCGACGACGACGATCGCATCGTCGACCACGATCCCGATCGCGAGCACCATCCCGAACAACGACAACGCGTTGATCGAATAGCCGAACGCCAGCAGCAGCGAGAACGTGCCGATGATCGACACCGGCACCGCGATCAGCGGAATCAGCGACGCGCGCCAGGTCTGCAGGAACACGATCACGACGATCACGACCAGCGCGATCGCCTCGAGCAGCGTGTGCACGACGGCCTTGATCGACGAGCGCACGAACTGCGTCGGGTCATAGACGATCTTGTAGTCGATGCCCGCCGGCATGTCCTGCTTCAGCTCCGCCATCGTCTTGCGCACTTCGTCGGAGATCTGCAGCGAGTTCGCGCCCGGCGACTGGTTGATCGCCATCGCGACGGCCGGCTTGTTGTCGAGCAGCGAGCGCAGCCCGTATTCGGATGCGTCGAGCTGGATCCGCGCGATGTCGCGCAGGTGCGTGACGCCGCCGTCCGGCGTCGTCTTCACGACGATGTCGCCGAATTCGTCTTCCGTCTGCAGACGGCCGCGCGCGTTCACCGACAGCTGCAGCGGCGTGCCGGGCAGCGACGGCGATGCGCCGATCACGCCGGCCGCGACCTGCACGTTCTGCTCGCGGATCGCCTGCACGACGTCCTCGGCCGACAGCCCGCGCTGCGCGACCTTCTGCGGATCGAGCCACACGCGCATCGCGTAGTCGCCCGAACCCCACAGCTGCACCTGACCGACGCCCTGGATCCGCGACAGGCGATCCTTCACGTTGATCAGCGCGTAGTTGCGCAGATAGGTCATGTCGTAGCGGTTGTCCGGCGAGATCAGGTGGACCACCATCGTCAGCGTCGGCGAGCTCTTCACCGTGGTGATGCCGAGCCGCTGCACGTCTTCCGGCAAGCGCGGCAGCGCCTGGTTCACGCGGTTCTGCACGAGCTGCGTGGCCTTGTCCGGATCGGTGCCGAGCTTGAACGTGACGGTGATCGTCATGTTGCCGTCGCTGTTCGCCTGCGACTGCATGTAGAGCATGTCCTCGACGCCGTTGATCTGCTCTTCCAGCGGCGACGCGACCGTCTCGGCGATCACTTTCGGGTTCGCGCCCGGGTACTGCGCCTTCACGATCACGGAAGGCGGCACGACTTCCGGATATTCCGAAATCGGCAGCAGGAACATCGCGATCACCCCGCCGAGCAGGATGATCACCGATAGGACTCCTGCAAAGATCGGCCGGTCGATAAAGAATTTTGAAATGTTCATGTGTGGCTCTGTCTGGTTGAACGCGGATGCGAAGCGGGCGCGCCGCTTACGAATCCGCCTTCGCCGGTGCGGCCGGCTTCGCGGTGCTCGCGAGCGGCGCGGACGGCTCGTCGCCGCCCGTCATCGGGACCATGTGCGGCTTCACCTGCTCGCCGGGGCGCACGCGCTGCGTGCCGTTCACGATCACGCGGTCGCCGGCGGCGAGGCCGCTGACGATCACGCGCCGGTTGCCGTGCTGCATCCCCGGCTGCACTTCGCGATACGACACGCGGCCCTGCTGGTCGACGACGAACACGAACTTCTTGTCCTGGTCGGTGTTGATCGCCGCGTCGTCGACGAGCAGTGCCTCGTGCGGCGCGCTGCCGCCCACCTTCACGCGCGCATAGAGGCCCGGGACGAGCGTGCCATCCGCATTGTCGAAGCGTGCGCGCACGCGGATCGTGCCGGACGACGTGTCGAGCCGGTTGTCGACCGAATCGATCTCGCCGCTGCGCGAGTAGCCGGTTTCGTTGGCGAGGCCGAGCTCGACCGGCACCTTGCGGCCGCTGCGCGCGCCGTTGATGTATTGCAGATAGGTCTGTTCGTCCGCGTCGAACGACGCGTAGATCGGCGATACCGACACCAGCGTCGTCAGCGGCGCGGCCGACGCGCCGGCCGACACGACGTTGCCGAGCGTGATCTCCGCGCGCGACACGCGGCCCGATACCGGCGCGGTGATGCGCGTATAGCCGAGGTTGATGCGTGCCGTTTCCAGCGCGGCTTCGGCGGCCTTCAGGTTCGCGTTCGCTTCGCGTGCCGCGTTCTGCTTTTCGTCGTAGTCGCGCTTCGCGATCGCGTTGTCGCCGATCAGCCGCTGCGCGCGCTGCCAGTCGCTCTGCGCGTAGCCGTTGCGTGCCTGCGCGCCCGCGAGCTGCGCGGCGGCGCGGTCGACTTCCGCCTGGTACGGGCGCGGATCGATCACGAACAGCACGTCGCCCTTCTTCACGAGCGCGCCGTCCTTGAAGTTCACCGCGACGATCGTGCCCGACACCTGCGGGCGCACGTCGACTTTCTCGACCGCTTCGAGGCGGCCCGAGTAGCTTTGCCAGTCGGTCACGGTCTGCGGCACGATGGTCGCGACGTCGACTTCGGGCAAGGGCGCCGCGGCTTTTTCGGGCGCGTTCGCGTTCACGCGCATCGCGCCGAACGTGCCGAGGCCGACGACGGCGAGCGTGACGATCGCCGCGGTCGCGATTCGGGAACGGGAGGTGCGTAGGATGGCCATGTGGATCTCCGGTAAACGTGGATTGGTCTGGTTATTCGGAACGGTTCGGCTGGCGCGCCTGGAAGCGGCACTGGAAGAAGCGCACGGCTTCCTCGAACGCGGCTTCGTGCGTGGCGAGCGCGGCGTGCGTGATGTCCGGATAGCGGATCACCTGCGTGAGCACGCCCGACGAAATCAGGCAGCCCGCATATTTCTCCGCCTCGACGTGCAGCACGTCGTTCTGCGCGGTGACGACGAGCGTCGGCGGCAGCCCCGCGAGGCGCACCGATTCGATCGGCGCCGCGTACGGGTGCATGCGCTGCGCCGCCTGCGGCAGGTACGCGCGATAGCAGGCCGCGCATTCGCGCGCGGTGATGTCGGACGCGAGGCGCTCGGCGTCGCCGATGCGCGTCATGCTCGGGTCGAGCATCGGCCCGAACAGCGCCTGCGCGGCGATCGACACTTCACCTCGGTCACGTGCGATGAAGGCCAGGCAGTTCGCGAGCTGGCCGCCCGCGTCGTGCCCCGCGACCCCGATCTTCTTCGGGTTGCCGCCGAACGCGCGGGCGCGCGTCGCGGCCCACACGGCGGCGCGATACGCATCCTCCGGCGCGGCCGGAAAAGGAAAGGCCGGCGCGAGCGAATAATCGACCGACACTACGAGAGCTGGTAAGCGTTCTGCTAAAAAACGCGCGGCGAAATCCGCGTCTTCGAGCGAACCGCGGACGAAGCCGCCGCCGTGGAAATAAAGCACTACTGGCAACCCGGTCTTGTCCGGACGGCGGTAGAGGCGCAGCACGATGTCCTGTGCGTAGCCGGGAATTTCCACTTCGGCAACCGTCAGCGCCGCGCCCGCCAAGGCTTGCGCGGGCAACGCGGCTTTCAGGAATTTGCTGAATTCAGATGCGTCCATGACGATGCAGGATCCATTTCGAGATGGAACGAATTCTGGGTCCGGCAGACATTGGGATAAATGCCTATAATCCGGCAACACAATTCAACGCCCCCGAACAATCCGAGGCTGCGTTCACCCATGAGGTAGCGCAGCCTTGTCGTTCCGGCGGCAAATTAGATTGCGGATAGATTGCGGAGGTTGTGATGGACCGGCTTCAGGCCATGCAGGTGTTTACTCGCGTCGTCGATACAAGCAGCTTCACCAAGGCAGCAGAAACGCTCAGCTTGCCGCGAGCGTCCGTCACGACGATCATCCAGAATCTCGAAGCATTCCTCGGCGTGCGGCTGATGCACCGGACCACGCGCCGGCTCTCGCTCACGCCGGACGGCGCCGCCTACTACGAACGATGCGTGCGGATCCTCGCGGACGTCGAGGAAACCGAAGCAAGCTTCCAGGCCAACAACCGGAAGCCGCACGGAAAGTTGCGTATCGACATGCCGGGCTCGATCGGGCGGCTGCTCGTGATTCCGTCGCTGTGCGAGTTTCATACGCGCTATCCGGACATCGACCTGCAACTCGGCCTGTCCGATCGGCCGGTCGACCTGCTGCAGGAAGGCGTCGACTGCGTGATCCGCGTCGGTGCGCTGCAGGATTCGTCGCTCGTCGCACGCCGCGTCGGCCTGTTCGAATGCGTGACGGTCGCGTCGCCCGACTATCTCGAGCACCACGGCGAGCCGCAGACGATCGACGACCTGAGCCAGCACAAGGCCGTCAACTACTTCTCGAGCCGCACCGGCCGCACGATCGACTGGACGTTCCTGATCGAAGGCAAGGAAGTCGAGATGAAGATGGAAGGCATCGTGTCGGTGAACGACGCGGATGCGTACGTGACGTGCGGGGTCGAGGGCTTCGGCCTGATCCAGCCGCCGCTGTTCATGGTGCTGCCGCACCTGCGCGAAGGCCGGCTCAAGGAAGTACTGCCCGGCCTCAAGCCGCTACCGATGCCGATCTCGGTCGTGTATCCGCACAGCCGGCATCTGTCGCCGAAGGTGCGCGTATTCGTCGACTGGATTGCCGAGGTGTTCGACCGCTGCCCGCTGCTGAGCGGCAAGGGCAGCCTCGACGCGACGTGCAGCAAGCGTACGTTCGAGGAAGCCGAGCGCGCGCCGGTGCTCGATACGCCGGTCATCAACGAGTGGGTCGCCTGAGCGGGGCGCGACCCGCCCCCATCACTTCGGCCGCCACCCGCGAATGAACGCGCCGACTTGGCTGTGCCGCACGGCGCGGCCGGGCTGCACCTCGCGCGCCAGGATCCGCGCAAACTCGTCGCGCTGCAGATTCACGTGCCGCGCGCAATGCTGATCGATCACCCCGATCTGGTGTTTCAGGAACGCGATCGTCAGGACGATGCCATTGCGCACGCTCGCGTGACACCAGGTCAGCAGTTGATATTCGGCGATCTGCATGCGCGCGAGCTGGCGGCGGCGCTGCACCAGCGCCTGCACATGTCCCAGCTGCGGATCGGCCAACGGCGCGACGAGCCGCCCGCCACGCGGATAGCGGTCGAGCGCCCCGGCCAGCGCCGCCAACAGGCGCGCCCGTGCGCCCTTCCCTTCTAGCGAGCCGGCGACGCGGTCCGGAATCCAGTCCCGGGCCTGATGCGGCTTGGCGATGGCCAGCGGCAATCGCAGCGCCTGCAGCACGCACGCCACCTCGCATTCGGGCCCGCCGGCCGACTCCACCACGACAAGCGCCGGCGCCCATTCGGCGATCGCATCCGCGAGCGATTCGATGCCGAACGTCTCGTTGCGGTAGCCGAGGATCACGCTCAGCGACGAAATGCACACCTCGAGCGTCTCGCGCGTCACGCCGATGCCGACATACACGGGCTCGGGCGCCACCCCGTCGTTGTCCCGAGCCGCCATTTCGTCGTTCATGCCCGCTTCCCCTCGGCGTCGGCAACGTCGGCCGCCCCATGGCCGCCGAGGCCGCGCCCAGTTACCAGAATTGTCATAATCAAAAGTAATATGGTCGTATTGGAACCGGTCCCGGTTGCGAGGGCGTCCTCCGCATGGCCATCGCATCGCCGGCCGTTCGTTGAACGCATCGTGCGGCCGGCGCTGGGCCGTGCAGGCAAGATGCCCGGAAGAGGCAAGCGCCTGCACGACTCGAACCCATACTCCCACCGCGATTCGACTCCACCACATAATCAGGAATCCTCAGATTGTTTCGAATCGGTGGACATCGCATCGATGGCGAACCGGCTTCGATCCTGACCGCGCATCCACGCCGGTTCACGACCGACGCCGGACCACGTCTGCCCGGTCTGGGGATTGAAGTACTTGACGCGGCGCTTTCTCGTGGACGGTCCGCCATCGGCGGGGAAGATGTCGCGCGACGTGAAGCCGAACTCTTCGACGCAGCGCCGTACTTCGATCAACACGGTCGCCGCGATGGCGAGACGTTCCCGCTCCAACTGCGCCTCGAGCAACGCTTTTTTTTCGACAAAGGACTTGTAAGTCAACATGACATGCTCCCCGAACCGCTTGTTTCCGTCGTTGCGCCAACCGTCCGACCCGATGACCAAGCGTAATCGCGCCATTCGCGCGCATTGACAACTTTTGTCAACAAAAATCAGCCATCACATTCGCCAAAGACTCTGCAAAATTGATCAATACGTCCAATTTCAAGGATTCGTTGCGTTCAAAATCGTTGACAATTTTTTCGACGCTTCGATGCGAACATCGCGACACATTGCGTGCCGCCGATTGCCGTGTGCCTGCGTCGATCCGCCCGCTCCAGCCTGGATGCTCGATATGTCGTGATCGCCACGACCGATATCGAAGGAGTACGTAACATGAACGTTCTCTATCTCGAGGACGACCCCGCCTATGTCGAACTGGTCACCTCGATACTGGAAACGTCCGGCTATCGCGTGCATGCGGTCGGCAACGGAAACCAGGCGATTCGTCATCTGGAAAGTTCGGTGGTCGATCTGCTGATTCTCGACTGGCTGGTGCCCGGCATGTCCGGCTTCGAAGTGCTTCAATGGACCCGCGAACGGATCGGCGGCCATCTGCCGATCCTGTTCCTGACCCAACGCGCGCGCGACGACGCAGTCTTCTCCGCGATCAACGCGGGCGCGGACGACTACATGGTCAAGCCGATCAATCGATTCGAGCTGCTGGCGCGCACCAACGCGCTGCTCAGGCGCGCGTATCGCGGCGATAGCGGCCGGCACGACACGCTCAGGCTCGGCGGCTACCTGATCGACACGCGGACGCGAACCGTGCTGTTGCATGACGCGCCGATCAAGCTGACCCCGCGGGAATTCGACCTCGCGGTGCTGCTGTTCCGTAATCCCGGCCGCATCATGCCGCGCGATGCGCTGATTCGCTCGCTGTGGGGCCGCGACATGGCCGGCGTGTCGCGCAGCCTCGACACGCATATCTACCGGTTGCGCATGAAGCTCGCGCTGCAGCCGTCGAACGGCGTGCGGCTCAGCGCGGTCTATACGCTGGGTTACCGGCTCGAAGCGATCTGACTCGCCGTCCACCGTCGGGCGGCGCAGCCGGCCGCGTCCGTGGGCACGACGCGCGATGAACGGCACGCGCCGCGGCATCCTGACACCGTGCGCAATGGACTGTTGCTGCACGCGTACCGATCGTCGCGGCGCGCCCCGTCCGACCCGCTGTATCCCGCTGTCAGCCCCACCGAGCAAGGCTGTGCGCATGCCCCCACCGCCCGTGCGGATTCCAATTGTTCCAGTACAGCGACAATTCAATTCGCGGTAGCCGCATTTATCGGCCCGGAACGGACACCTAGAGTAAACCCTGTCGCGCACCTCGTTGCGCATCGAACAGATCCCGCCTCGCGGGACCGGAGTCAGCGCTCAAGCGCCAGCTCCGACATCTCCAGGAGTTACGCCATGAACCGCCGCCATCTTCTCTCGGCCCTTGCTCTTACCCTTGCCGTGTCCGCACCGGCCTTCGCCGATTCGGGCACCCCGCACGCCGGCGACTACGGCAACACATCGTGGTACTCGCAGCACAACGGCCCGCGTACGCGCGCCGAAGTGAGCGCGGAAGTCGAGCAGGCACGCAAGGACGGCACGCTCGCGTACCTGCGCAAGGCGACTTCGTATCCGCAAGGGCTCGAACTCGCGCAAGGCCCGTATCGCCCGACGCCGGAAGGCAATCAGCTCGCCGGCGGGGGCCGGTAAACGCACGACGCCGCGCAACGGATTGCCCCGTGCGCGGCGTCTCGAATCACCTCGTCGACGACTTGCTGAGTCAGTTAGTTGCAGGAGCACATGATGAACGACCCACTTCCTTCGCCGCTCGATCACTGGGACGACACCACGCCGGTGTGGACGCCGTTCCGTTCGGCCTCGCACGTGCATTGACCATTGACCGCCGGCTGAATCATCGTCCGGCGATCAACGGCGCGGCACCCCGTCGCGCCATTCGCCCCAGTGCGTGACGATGTCCTGCACCAGCGGATTGCCCGCGCGGTACAGGTTTTCGGTCGCCGGCGCGAAGCCGCCCTGATCCGCGTAGTTCAGCAGGTTGTCGGCGCTCGTCTGCCCCGCGTACGGCCGGTCGAAATCGGACCCCGTGCGCAGCACGGCGACGCGCGACAGGTCGACCCGCTTCACGCTCGCCGCGCGCTTGAGCGCTTCGTACGTCGCGTTGTCTTCCTGCGCGGTCATGCAGTAGGTGCCCTTGCCGTCCGTCAGGATCTTGGTCCACTGGCGTGCGCGCTCGCCGATCAGCGTGCCCGAGAACCACGTATTGCCCGATGACGTGTCGCACTGGATCACCGTCGGCGGCCGGTTTGCCGGCGCATACGTGAACTTCGCACGCGCCGCCTGCGCCTGTGCGCTGTCCGCCAGCACGACGTTGCGCGACAGCGCGTAGGCGGCGTCGGTCAGTTGCGGGTTGAGCTGGAACACTTCGGTGCGATAGTCGAGCGGCGGCTTGTCGTTCGGACTCTTCGTATTGATGCCGAGATAGCCGGTGTTCCAGCCGGCCGGGATCTCGCGCGCGTCGAGCTCCCATTGCAGGCTGAAATCGACGAGGTATTTCGACCACGCGGCCGATCCGACCGTGCCTTGCGCGGGGTCGACGCCCGCGATGCCCGAGACCAGGAAATACGTGCGGCGCAGATCGAAGCGTTGCGAGAACGTGAGCGCCATGATCGTCGCCGACGCGTTCGCATAGCCCATGCCGGTCGTGACCACGCACACGTCCTGCTTGTTGCAGTGGACGGCCGGATAGTCGGGCGACAGGCCCGGCACGGTGATGTCGCGCCACGGGCCGAGCCGGTCGAGCCACGCCTGGCCCTCCGGCCCGAACATCGTGATGATCATGACCTTGACCGGGCGGCCATGCGAGCCGGTCTCGGCGAATGCCGCGTTGCCTGCATCGTTGCCCGGGTTGTCCTGCGCGATCGACGGCGCGGTCGCACAGGCGGCCAGCGAGAATGCGGCGGCGGAAAGAATGGAGCGAGTCAGCATCGGCGTTCCTTGTTTCGGTGATGTTGGGTGAGAACGGCTGTCGGAGACTGCGCGACGAGTATAGAACGGGCGTGCGCGGTGCGGAACCCGACTACGAAACGACTGGCGGTGTTTCGTGCGAACGGATGCGTGTTGCGTGACGGAAAATCGCGCGTTCGTCGCCGTGTTGCAAACATCAGGAATGCTATCGGGTTCGCCGCCACGTGCGACGTCGGCTGCTTCTCGCCGCGCTACACGCGCATCAACGCCGCGACGCCGATCATCAGCGCGACGGGCCCGACCGACAGCGCGATCATCAGCCCGAACAGGAAGTCGTTCATCGGTCGTCGATGCCTTCGAGGAAAGGCATCGATTCTATCGACCGACGGCACTCCAGCACGAGAAAACCCGCGTCAAGCGACGTCGACGCGTGAAGGCCCGTCCACCATCTCGCCGATCACGGCCGCGCGGTCGAAACCGTCGGCGCGGAAGCAGGCGAGCACGTCGTCGACCGCTTCCGGCGTGCACGCCACCAGCAACCCGCCCGACGTCTGCGGATCGGTCAGCAACGCCTGCGCGACGGGCGGCAGCCCGTCGGCGAGCCGCACATCGGTGCCGTACGCGGCCCAGTTTCGGCCCGATGCGCCTGTGAACACGCCGTCGGCAACGAACGTCTCGACGCCCGCGAGCCACGGCAGCGACGCATAGTGCACGCGCGCGGTGAGCTGCGCGCCGCGCGCCAGTTCGAGCGTATGGCCGAGCAGCCCGAAACCCGTGACGTCGGTCAGCGCATGCACGCCCGGCAGCGCGGCAAGCTCGGCGCCCGGCCGGTTCAGCTTGGTGGTCGTCGCGACCATTTGCGCGTAACCGTCGGCATCGAGCTGGTTCTTCTTCAGCGCGGCCGACAGTACGCCGACGCCGAGCGGCTTGCCGAGCACGAGCACGTCGCCCGCGCGCGCGGCCGCGTTGCGCTTCACGCGCGACGGATGCACGACGCCGATCGCCGCGAGCCCGTAGATCGGCTCGACCGAATCGATCGAATGGCCGCCCGCGACCGGAATGCCGGCATCCGCGCACACCGATTCGCCGCCGCGCAGCACGGCAGCGATCGTCTCGTGCGGCAACACGTTGATCGGCATGCCGACCAGCGCAAGCGCGAGGATCGGCTTGCCGCCCATCGCGTAGACGTCGGACAGCGCATTGGTCGCCGCGATGCGGCCGAAGTCGAACGGATCGTCGACGATCGGCATGAAGAAATCGGTGGTCGCGACGATCGCCTGCTCGTCGTTGAGCCGGTAGACGGCCGCGTCGTCGGACGTCTCGGTGCCGACCAGCAGGTCCGGGAACAGCGCGGGCGGCGTCGCGCGCTTGAGCAGCTCGGACAGCACGCCCGGCGCGATCTTGCAGCCGCAGCCGCCCCCGTGCGACAGGCTCGTGAGGCGCGGAACGGCAGGCGGGGTAAGGGTGGCTTCGGTCATCGTCGGCATCCGGTGAATACGGTGAATAACAACGCTCCATTATCGACAATTCCGCGCGAACGCGCCCGATACCCACATAATTGACGGCCCTTGCCCGCTCCCGCCCTCGCTCGCACCTTCATTGATCGATGGATCACCTCTTCATCGCCCTCGTGCTGTGCTCGGCTCTCCTGCACGCGATCTGGAACGCGTTCCTCCACGTCAGCGAAGACCGGCTGGTGCAACTCGGCACGATGGCGCTGCCGTATCTCGCGTTCGGCATCGCCGGCGCCGTGCTGCTGCCCGCGCCGGCGCCCGCCGCATGGCCGTACGTCGCCGCGTCGGCCGTACTCGAGGTCGCGTACTGCTTCACGCTGGCGCGCGCGTACCGCAGCGGCGAATTCGGGCAGATCTATCCGATCGCGCGCGGAATCTCGCCGCTGCTCGTTTCGGTGCTCGCGTTCGCGATGCTGCACGAGCGACCGACGCCGTTCGGCTTCGCGGGCATCGCGCTCGTATCGTTCGGCATCATGTCGCTCGCGCTGCGGCGTGGCTTGCGGTTCTCCGGCGAAGGCGTGCCGTATGCGCTGCTCACGGGCGTGTTCATCGCCGCGTATTCGATCTGCGACGGGATCGGCTCGCGCGTGTCCGGCAGCGCGCTCGGCTACATCGCGTGGGTGTACCTGCTGTGGAGCGTGCCGCAGCTCGTGCTGGTCTGTGCGTGGCGCGGCGGCCCGCGCGCGGTGCTCGGCTCGCGCACCGCGCTCACGCAGGGCGCAATCGCGGGCACGATCTCGCTCGCCGCGTACGGGATCGTGATCCTCGCGTACCGGCACCTGCCGGTCGCGACCGTGTCGGCGCTGCGCGAGACCAGCTCGATCTTCGCGGTCGCGATCGGCTGGGTCGTGATGCGCGAGCGTCCAGGCCCGCAGCGGCTCGTCGCGTGCGCGCTGGTGGTGGCGGGCGCGGCACTGATTCGCCTTTGAGCAGAACCGGCGCGCCCGCGGCGTCGCGCGCCGGCGTCAGAACTTGTGGCGAATGCCCGTCACGGCAACGATCTGCGTACGCGTGCTCGACGGATTCGCGATCCCTTCGATCGCGGCCACCGCGTTCGACGACGCGCGCTGGTAGAACGCATTCACGTAGACGTCGGTGCGCTTCGACAGGAAGTACTGCACACCGACACTCGTCTGCAGATAGTGCGAGTTCGGCTTCGGCCCCTGCGACGCGAGCACCTGCGTGTAGGTTTCGCCCAACGCGAACTGCAGCGCGGGCGTCATCAGGTAGCGCACGCTGCCCTCGTAGTTGTTGAAGCGCATCGCTCCGCCCGTCTGCAGGTTGAACAGCGAGCTCGTGTACAGCAGCCCGAACGTCGCGGCGCCCCACGCGTACGCGCCGCCCGCGCCCCAGATTTGCTGGCGCGCCACGCCCTTGATGAACGTGTAGTAGTTGTCGGATGCCGCCGCACCGCTCGTGTCGAGCGCCGGATGATCGACGCGCACATATGCCGCGCCGAGTTGCAGCGGCCCGTTCTCGTAGCTCGCGCCAATGCTCCACACGCGATTTTCCGCGAACGACGTCGAATTCGAGAAACCGTACAGGCCCACCGCGCGCAGGCCGTACCAGGTGGGTGTCTGATACTGCACCGCGTTGTTGGTGCGGAACGTATTGTTCAGGTCGTCGGTGTCGAAGGGATGCAGTGCGTACTGAGTGAGCGCGGTGGTCGCGCCGATCTGCAGCGGCTCCAGGATTTCCTGCGCCGCGTTGTACTGGCGCCCCATCGTCAGCGTGCCCCAGCGGTCGTTTTCCAGCCCCACGTATGCGCGACGCCCGAACAGCCGCCCGCCCTGGCTCGCGGCACCGGTCTCGAGATTGAAGCCGTTCTCCAGCCGGAACACCGCGCGCGTGCCGCCGCCAAGATCCTCCTTGCCGAGCAGCCCCCAGCGCGTGCCCTGCTCGTTGCCGCCGGTCGCCTGCCACGCGGCATGCCCGTTCTGATTGTTCGTGTACGTGATCCCCGCATCGACGACGCCATACAGCGTCACGCTCGACTGCGCATGCACGAGCGGGACGCCCGCTGCCATTGCAACGCCTGCCAGCACCATCGTCATCTCTTTCCGCTTCATCTCCGACCCCTTTTGTCCATTGCATATCGAGCGTGATTTATTTCTCGCGCGACGTGTTTTATTGAATAAAACATGGTCTTATTAATTGTGGGATTTGGGGATTTGAAGCGTCAAGCCGCGCCAAAAAATGCCGACAGGCGTCGATACGATCGTGTGTGCTCGGCGTTTCAAGCAATGAAACGACGTCAATGTGGATGGGCTTTTCGGGCGAGTCAGGAGCCATAACTCCCGCGCCGAAAAAAGCCCTTGACCGCAATTTTCTGCCGTTGTGAAATATTGATACGCTGTTTTAATAAATAAAACGCGCTGCCCGAATGCCGCGAGAAACTAGGTAAAGAACCTGATCCCATGCTGACGTTTAATTGCAACACCGCTGCTGCCGGCGAATCGCCCGCGTATCGCGTCGCGCTGCCAACAGCGCCGGCGCTGCCGATCGTCGTCGATTCGCCGCACAGCGGCATCGCGTATCCGCCCGACTTCTCCACGGTCGCGCCGGACGACGCGATCCGCACGACGTGGGACGCGTACGTCGACGAACTGTGGGGTGGCGCCCCCGCGTGCGGCGCGACGCTGCTCGGCGCGACGTTTCCGCGTGCATACATCGATCCGAACCGCGCTGAAGCCGACATCGACGCGGCACTGCTCGCCGAACCCTGGCCCGAGCCGCTTGCGCCGCAGCCGTACACGCAGCGCGGGATGGGGCTGATCCGGCGCGACGCGCTGCCCGGCGTACCGCTGTATGACCGCAAGCTGTCGCTCGCGGAAGTGCGGCACCGGATCGATGCGTACTACCGGCCGTACCGCCGCGCGCTCGCGTGCATCGGCGAACCGCTGCACGCCGCGCATCGCGCGCTGTGGCACATCGATTGCCACTCGATGAAATCGCGCGGCAACGCGATGAACGTCGACGCGGGCGCGTTGCGGCCGGACGTCGTGATCAGCGACCGGCGCGGCACGACAGCCGACCCGGCCTTCACCGCGTGGACGGCACGGTGGTTCGCCGAGGCCGGCTATCGCGTGCAGGTGAACGACCCATACCAGGGCGGCGACCTGCTGACCGCGCTCGCCGATCCGGCGCGGCAGCGCCACAGCATCCAGATCGAATTCAACCGCGCGCTGTACATGGACGAAGCGGCGTTCGCGAAACACGCGGGCTTCGCCGCGCTGAAACGCTCGGTCGACGCGTACCTCGACGCGCTCGCCGGCTACGTTCGCGCGCGCCTTGCCTCGCCGGGAGACCCCGCATGACGACCTACATCGTCGACGCCGTCGACAGCGCGCTGAAGCTGCTGACCTACGTGGCCGAGCATCCGAACCTCGGCGTGACCGAGCTGGCATCGCAACTCGGCATCAACAAGTCGCGCACGTACCGGATGCTGTGCACGCTCGAGCTGCACCGCTTCGTCGTGCAGGACCCGCGCATGTCCACCTACGCGCTCGGCCCGCAGGCGTTCGTGATCGGCGTGGCCGCGTCGCAGCAGAACGCACTGGTGCGCGCCGCGCACCGGCACATGCTGGCGCTCAATCAGGCGATCAACGAAACCGTCGTGCTGCGCGTGCGCGAAGGGCTCGAATCGGTGTGCGTCGGGCGTTGCGAAACGACGCATGCGGTGCGCACCGTCGGCGCGGTCGGCAACCGCCGGCCGATCAATTTCGGCGCATCGGGCAAGGTGCTGCTCGCGTTCGCGCCCGACGCAGTGCGCGACGAATATCTCGCGCAGCTGCGCAGAAGCGGGCAGGCCGACGCGCCGCCGAAACTCGCGGGCGAACTCGACGCGGTCGCGCGCAAGGGCTACGCGGTGAGCAGCGGCGAGGTGACGCCCGGCGCGGTCGGGATCGCGGTGCCGGTGCGCGACCTGACGGGCGCGACGGTCGCATCGGTCAGCGTGACGGGGCCGGAGGTGCGCATCAGCCACGCCGACATTCCCGACTACCTCGAACGTCTGCAGGCGTGCAGCCACGCCATTTCCGCCGAACTCGGCTACGTCCCGGCGCGCGCCGCGCTGCAACCGGCCTGACGGCCCGCTCCCTCACCGACGAGAATCCGATGTCCGCCTCTTCCCCCAACCCGGCCGGCGCGCACGGCGCCGACACCCACGCACTCGCGGCCGACGATCCGGCGGGCGGCGCTCCGGCGGCCGGCGATCCGGCGGCCGGCGCTCCGGTCGCGTCCGCCGCTCATGCGCCGCATCCGCACGGCAAGATGCTGCATCCCGTCGTGATGATGCTGTGGGTGCTGGCCGCCGCGATCGCGCTCACGTGGATCGTCGACTCCGGCCACTTCGCGCGCAACGGCCGGCTCGTGGTGCCGGGAACCTATCAGGTGGTGCCGAAGACGACCGCGCTCGCGACGCTCGTCGCGCCGGCCGTCAGCCACAGCACCGCCGCGCATGCGCTGCCGGCGAGCCTCGTGTCCGCGTTCGTCGCGGTGCCGGAAGGCCTGCTGAAGAATGCGCCGCTGATCGTGATGGTGATGTTCGTCGGCGGAATGTTCGGCGTGATGCGCCGCACGGGCGTGGTCGATGCCGGCATCGACCGTCTGCTGCAGCTCACCGGCAACAACGCGTACCTGCTGACGCCGATGCTGATGATCCTGATCGGGCTCGGCAGCACGCTGCTCGGCTTCATCTCCGAATACCTCGTGATCATTCCGATGGTCGTCGTGATCGCGCGGCGCCTCGGCCTGTCGGACCTGTTCGCGGTCGCGCTCGTCGCGATCGCCGCGAAGATCGGCTATATCGCGTCGGTCACGAACCCGCTCGCGCTGGCCGTCGCGCAGCCGCTCGTCGGCGTGCCGCTGTTCAGCGGCGTCGCGCTGCGCGCGGCCGTCTTCGTCGTATTCCTGACGATCGGCATCCTGTACCTGCTGCGCTACGTGCGGAACACCGGTTACCGGGCCGGCCAAACCGCGTCCGACGACACCGCACGCACGGCCGCGAAACTGTCGCTGCGGCACAAGGCCACGCTGGCCGTATTCGCCGCGGCCGTCGCGATGCTGATCTACGGCACGCGCGAACTGAAATGGGGCAACGTCGAACTCGCGGCGTTCTACGCGTTCGTGAGCATCGCGACGGCCGTCATCGGCCGGCTCGATTCGCGCAGCGCGGCCGACGCATTCGTCGACGGGATGAAGAACATGATGCTGGCCGCGCTGCTGATGGGACTCGCAGCTTCCGTCGAACTGCTGCTGCAGAACAGCCTCGTGCTCGACACGCTGATCCATTTCTTCACGCGGCTCGCGGACGGGCAGTCGCCGGTATGGGTCGCGAACGGGCTGATGGGCGTGCAGATGGTGCTCGACGTGTTCATTCCGTCGGTATCGGGCAAGGCCGCGGTCAGCATGCCGATCATCGGGCCGATCGCGCAGCTCTCTGGCGTGAGCGGCCAGACCTCGGTGCTCGCGTTCGTGCTTGGCGGCGGGCTGACGAACCTCGTCACGCCGACGTCCGGGATGCTGCTCGCGTATCTCGCGACCGCGCGCGTCGATTTCGGCGCGTGGATCCGCTTCGTGCTGCCGCTGTTCGCGATCCTTCTCGCGCTGTCGTGTGTCGTACTGACGTTCGCGGTGTGGATCGGGTATTGAGATTCACGGTACAGCGAGACGCACGAGCTCGACGGCGCGCATCGCAACGCGCTGCCGTCGCCGGATGCGACGTTCAAGCCAACGCCACGGCCCCGCCGAACGCCCGCTCGTCGATCGCCTCCGCGAGCGTCGCGAACGCGGTCGCGATCTCGTCTTCCGGCACGCACGCATAGCCGAGCAGCAACCCCGATGCAGCCCGCGAGCGGTCGGCGTAATACCCGGACAACGGCCGCACGACGATATTGCGTTCGAGCGCAGCCTGCGCGACCGCGCGATCGTCGACGCCCTCCGGCAACTGCGTGACGAGATGCAGCCCCGCGTCGCTGCCGAGCGCGTGCAGCGTATCGCCGTAGCGGCGCGCGACCGCCTCGAGCAGCACCTCGCGGCGTTGCCCGTACAGCGTGCGCATCTTGCGGATATGCGACACGAAGTGCCCTTCCCCGATGAATTCGGCGAGCACGGCCTGTTGCAGCAACTGGCCTTCGCGATACAACTCGGCGCTCGCGGTCGCGAAACTCTCCGCGAGCGGCTCCGGTGCGACCAGATAGCCGACCCGCAGCCCGGGGAACAGCGTCTTGCCGAAACTCCCGACGTAGATCACCTGCCCGGCCGTGTCGAGGCCCTGCAGCGACGCAAGCGGCCGGCTGCCGTAGCGGAATTCGCTGTCGTAGTCGTCCTCGATGATCCAGCAGCCGTGCTGGCGCGCGTATTCGAGCAACATCCGGCGGCGCGCGAGGCTCATCACCATCCCGAGCGGATACTGATGCGACGGCGTGACGAGCATCAGCTTCGGCGGCTCGGCGAGATCGGCGGCCGACGGCGCGATGCCTTCGTCGTCGACCGGAATCGGCCGCGTGGTCAGCCCCGACACGTTCAGCACGCTGCGCACGCCCCAGTAGCACGGATCCTCGGTCCAGATCGCGTCGCCCGGGTCGGTCAGCAACCGCACCGCGAGGTCGATCGACTGGTGGATGCCGGTCGTGATCACGATCTGCTCGGGCGTGCAGCGCACCGAGCGCGCCGTGCGCAGATAGTCGGCCAGCGCCTCGCGCAGCAACGCGAGCCCGCCGCCCGGCGCATAGGTCAGCAGGTCCGGACGCAGGCGCCGCCAGTACTTGTTGTGCAGCCGCGTCCACACGCGCGCCGGAAATCGCGACACATCGGGCACGCCCGGCATGAACGCGCCGCCCTGGCGCTTCGACACGCCGGCGCCTTCGACGAGCCGCGTGCCGCGCGCGGACAGGCGCCGCGCGGACGGCATCACGACGGCCGGCCCGGCCGCCGCGTCCGGCGGCGCGCCGACGATCTCGTCCGGCGCGCTGTCGGCGACGAACGTGCCGCGGCCCGTCGCCGAGTGCACATAGCCTTCGAGCGCAAGCTGTTCGTATACCTGCGTGACCGTGTTGCGCGCGATCCCGAGCTCGGCGGCCAGCAGCCGCGACGACGGCACGCGCGTGCCGGCCGGCAGTTCGCGCGACAGGATCGCCTGTTGCAGCAGCCGGTGAAGCTGCCGGTAGATCGGCTGTTCGCCGCCGCGCACGAGGCGTTGCGCCAGCCAGTCCGACAACACGCTCGCGCGCATGATTGGCTCCTGAATATTTATTGAAATGGCTCTGATTGCCAGAGCCAAATGTGATTATAGTCGCCTCCATGGGCTGCCAAGGCGCCCGATTTTCTACTGACCGGACCGAATATCAAGGAGATGACCGTGAAGAATGCCGACCTGCAGGCCCGCAAGAACGCCGCCACCCCGCGCGGCGTCGGCGTGATGTGCGATTTCTACGCAGCCCGCGCCGAGAACGCGGAGCTGTGGGATGTCGAAGGCCGCCGCTTCATCGATTTCGCCGCCGGCATCGCGGTGCTGAACACGGGCCACCGCCACCCGAAGATCGTCAAGGCGATCGCGGACCAGCTGAACAGCTTCACGCACACCGCTTACCAGATCGTCCCGTACGCGTCGTACGTCGAGCTGGCGGAAAAGATCAACGACCGCGCGCCGGGCGACTTCCCGAAGAAGACCGCGTTCTTCACGACCGGCGCGGAAGCCGTCGAGAACGCGATCAAGATCGCGCGTGCGGCGACCGGCCGTCCGGGCGTCATCGCGTTCTCGGGCGGCTTCCACGGCCGCACGATGATGGGCATGGCGCTGACCGGCAAGGTCGCCCCGTACAAGCTGAACTTCGGCCCATTCCCGGGCGACGTGTTCCACGCACCGTACCCGAACGCGCTGCACGGCGTGACGACCGCCGACTCGATCAAGGCGATCGAAATGCTGTTCAAGGCCGACATCGATCCGAAGCGCGTCGCCGCGATCATCTTCGAACCGGTCCAGGGCGAAGGCGGCTTCAACCCGGCGCCGGCCGAATTCGTGCGCGCGCTGCGCAAGATCTGTAACGAGCACGGCATCCTGCTGATCGCCGACGAAGTGCAGACGGGCTTCGCGCGTACCGGCAAGCTGTTCGCGATGCAGCACTACGACGTGCTGGCCGACCTGATCACGATGGCGAAGAGCCTCGCGGGCGGCATGCCGCTGTCGGGCGTCGTCGGCCGTGCGGACGTGATGGACGCGGCCGCGCCCGGCGGCCTCGGCGGCACCTACGCAGGCAACCCGCTGGCCGTCGCGTCGGCGCACGCGGTGCTCGAGATCATCGACGAAGAGAAACTGTGCGAACGCGCGACGCAGCTCGGCGACGTGCTGAAGGCGAAGCTGAACGCGCTGCAGGCCGACGTGCCGCAGATCGCCGACGTACGCGGCCCGGGCGCGATGATCGCGGTCGAATTCCTGAACCCGGGTTCGGGCGAGCCGGATGCCGAATTCACGAAGCGTGTGCAGACGCGCGCGCTCGAACGCGGCCTGCTGCTGCTCGTGTGCGGCGTGTACTCGAACGTCGTGCGCTTCCTGTTCCCGCTGACGATCCCGCAAGCCGTGTTCGACGAAGCGCTCGTGATCCTCGAGGAAGTGCTGAAGGAAACGGTCGGCGTGCCGGCCTGAGTGCCCGTCCAACTCAACTGAATGCGCCGCCGCCGTCGTGAAGACGGCGGCGGCCGTTTTCATCCGTCCTTTTCGAAGCAGGTGATTCATATGAGCACGGTTCAGGAAACCCTGGCACTGAAAGATCCGTCGCTGTTCCGCCAGCAGGCGTACGTCAACGGCGAATGGCAACACGCAACGAACGGCGAGACGTTCGACGTCCGCAACCCGGCGACGGGCGGCCTGCTCGGCACCGTGCCGGCGATGGGCGCGGCGGAAACGCGTCACGCGATCGACGCCGCGAATGCCGCATGGCCGGCGTGGCGCAAGAAGACCGCGAAGGAACGCGCGGTCGTCCTGCGCAAGTGGCACGACCTGATGATGGAAAACGCCGACGACCTCGCGCTGATCCTCACCACCGAGCAGGGCAAGTCGCTGGCCGAAGCGAAGGGCGAGATCGGCTACGCGGCGTCGTTCCTCGAGTGGTTCGCGGAGGAAGGCAAGCGCGTGTACGGCGACACGATCCCGACGCCGGCGAGCGACAAGCGCATCGTCGTGACGAAGGAAGCGATCGGCGTGTGCGCGGCGATCACGCCGTGGAACTTCCCGGCGGCGATGATCACCCGCAAGGTCGGCCCGGCGCTCGCGGCAGGCTGCCCGATCGTCGTGAAGCCGGCCGAGGCGACACCGTTCTCCGCACTCGCGATGGCCGTGCTGGCCGAGCGCGCGGGCGTGCCGGCCGGCGTGTTCAGCGTCGTCACGGGCGACCCGAAGGCGATCGGCGGCGAGCTGACGTCGAACCCGATCGTGCGCAAGCTGTCGTTCACCGGCTCGACGCCGGTCGGCCGCCTGCTGATGGCGCAATGCGCGGCGACGGTCAAGAAAGTCTCGCTGGAGCTCGGCGGCAACGCGCCGTTCATCGTGTTCGACGACGCCGATCTCGATGCGGCCGTGCAGGGCGCGATCGCGTCGAAGTACCGCAACAGCGGCCAGACGTGCGTGTGCACGAACCGCTTCTACGTGCATGAAGCCGTGTACGACCAGTTCGCGCAGAAGCTCGCGGCGGCCGTCGGGCAGTTGAAGGTCGGCCGCGGCACGGAGCCGGGCGTCACGCAGGGTCCGCTGATCAACGAAGCAGCCGTGCTGAAGGTCGAGGCGCATATCGAGGACGCGCTCGCGAAGGGCGCGACCGTCGTGACGGGCGGCAAGCGCCACGCGCTCGGCCACGGCTTCTTCGAGCCGACCGTGCTGACCGGCGTCACGCCGGCGATGAAGGTCGCGAAGGAAGAGACGTTCGGGCCGCTCGCACCGCTGTTCAAGTTCGGCAGCGACGACGAGGTGATCCGCCTCGCGAACGACACCGAGTTCGGCCTCGCCGCGTACTTCTACAGCCGCGACATCGGCCGCGTGTGGAAGGTCGCCGAAGCGCTCGAATACGGGATGGTCGGCGTGAACACGGGCCTGATCTCGAACGAAGTCGCGCCGTTCGGCGGCGTCAAGCAGTCGGGCCTCGGCCGCGAGGGCTCGCACTACGGCATCGACGACTACGTCGTGATCAAGTACCTCTGCCTCGCCGTCTGACGGTTCAGGGCCTGCCGCTTCGGCGACGGGCCTTGGCCGCCCGGCCGGAACCGGGCGGCCCGACGCGGGCCGGCCCTCCTCTCCGTCGCGCCCGCGTCACCTTCCCTTCCCGCGATCAGCGAAACACGTTCACCGCATCCACCAGCCGCGTCGCCTGCTGCTTCAGGCTTTCCGACGCCGCCGTGCTCTGCTCGACGAGCGCCGCGTTCTGCTGCGTGATGTTGTCCAGATGCACGACCGCCTGGTCGACCTGCTCGACGCCCGTGCTCTGCTCGGCCGTCGACGAGCTGATCTCGGCGATCAGATCCGAGACGCGCTTCACCTGCGTGACGATGTCCTCCATCGTCTTCCCCGCGCCGTCGACGATCCGCGCGCCCGATTCGACACGCTCGACGCTCGCGCCGATCAGCGTCTTGATTTCCTTCGCCGCGTTTGCGCTGCGCTGCGCGAGCGCGCGCACTTCGCCGGCCACCACCGCGAAGCCGCGCCCCTGCTCGCCTGCGCGCGCGGCCTCGACCGCGGCATTCAGCGCGAGGATGTTGGTCTGGAACGCAATGCCGTCGATCACGCCGATGATGTCCGCGATCTTGCGCGAGCTGTCGGTGATGTCGTTCATCGTCGCGACGACTTCGTTCACCGCCTGCCCGCCGCGCCCGGCCGCCTCGCTCGCGGAAACGGACAACTGGTTCGCCTGCAGCGCCGTCTCCGCGTTGCTCGATACGGTCGCCGTCATCTCGGCCATCGATGCGGCCGTTTGCTGCACGCTCGAGGCGGCCTGTTCGGTGCGCGCGCTCAGGTCGCTGTTGCCCTGCGCGATCTCGTTGCTCGCGCGCTGCACGTTCAGCACCTGTTCGCTGACGTCGTCGACGAGCCAGCGGAACATCAGCCCGAGCTGGTTGATCGTGCGCAGCGTCATGCCGATCTCGTCGACACGGTTCATCCGCACGCCGCGCCGGCTTTCGCCGGTCGCGACGCGCAACGCCTCGTCGCGCAACTGCCGGAGCGGCCGCACGATCTGCGCGTCGAGCCACAGCCCGGCGCCGGCCGTCACGGCGACCGCCGCCCCGGCAAACGCCGCGAGCGCCCCGCCGCTCAACCCGCACGCCCAACCGGCGCCGACGACCGCCGGTGCCAGCACGCACAGCGTCGACACCACCCGGGCCCGCACCGACATCGTCTGGAACAGCGACGCGATGCGCATCGCGCCCGTGCGGACGATCAATCCCTTGTGGAACCCGCGGCTGCCGGCCTTGCCTTCACGGAAATCGCGATACAGCGCGTCGGCGGCCGCGATCTCGTCGCGCGTCGCCTTCGTGCGCACCGACATGTAGCCCTTCGGCTGCCCGTTGCGCATCACCGGAATCGCGTTCGCGCGCACCCAGTAGTGGTCGCCGTTCTTGCGGCGGTTCTTCACGAGCGCGGCCCACGGCTCGCCGCCCTTGAGGGTCGCCCACATGTCGGCGAACGCCTCCTTCGGCATGTCCGGATGCCGCACCACGTTGTGCGGCTGGCTGACGAGCTCCTCGTTCGAGAAGCCGCTCACCTGCGCGAACGTCGTGTTCGCGTAGGTGATGATGCTGTCGGCATCGGTCGTCGACATCAGCGTGACGTCGTCGGGAAAATCGAATTCCTGTTGGGTAACGGGCTGGTTGTTGCGCATGCAAGGCTCCGAAAAGCGGATCTGTCGTCCGCGCCGCGCTGAAATCGCGCTCAGTAGCCGAAAAACGGTGGATCGCTTTACGACATTCTCGTCCTTGCTGTCGGCAATTCACCGGAAAACCTTAATTCGATTTCGAATAAAAAAGGATAATCCGGCCATTACCATGATTTCGATCAAATAATCCGGCGATAATCGTCGCGCGCGTTTATCCGCATGTCACGAAACGCTGCGCGGCATCGAATATGCCCGCAGCCGTTGCGGGCGGCGAAACGATTGGCCTATCCTGCTCCATTCCACCGGAATTCGAATTCGATGAAAAAGGCATTGCATGAACTGAATCGGCTGTCCCGGAATACGGCGACGGTCGCGCATGATCGCAATCAAAGTGATCAGTCCGCGTTTTTCCCCAATGGCGGCGCCACGCGGTTCCCTAAAAAGCGTGAACTGGACGGCCACCCGATGGCGCTGCCCGACGGCATGACGCGCGTGTCGCTAATGGTGGCAATCGCCGCGCACCGGGTGGCCGCATGACGCGCCGCACCGCCGCCGAACGCGACGCGCTGTCGGCCCGCCTGCTTGCCCGCGACGACGTACCCCTCGTA
Organism: Burkholderia sp. HI2761; assembly: GCF_002223355.1. NCBI lineage: Bacteria > Pseudomonadati > Pseudomonadota > Betaproteobacteria > Burkholderiales > Burkholderiaceae > Burkholderia > Burkholderia sp. HI2761. Next base: position 77,665 of record NZ_NKFN01000007.1, read on the forward strand.
TGGACCATCGACCGGCGCGAAATCATCGAACACCTGTACGTGCTGCGCGACGGCGCGCTGCATCTCGTGCCCGAGTTCTACGACGTGGCAGGCTGGCCCGACGGCGAAGCCGAGCATTACACGCCGATCCTGCTCGACTGCCACGATCGCGGCGGCTGGTTTCTCGGCATGTTCGACGGCGCGCGGCTCGTCGCGGCTGCGATCGTCGACAGCCGGCCGCTCGGCCCGCAACGCGACATGCTGCAACTGAAGTTCCTGCACGTGAGCCACGACTGGCGCGGCTGCGGGCTCGGCGAACAGCTCTATCGCGCGGCCCGCGCGCAGGCGCGCGCGATGGGCGCCGAGCGCCTGTACGTGTCGGCCACGCCGTCGCGGCGCACGATCGACTTCTACCTGCGGCTCGGCTTCACGGTCAGCACGGCGCCCGATCCCGAGCTTCATGCGCTCGAGCCCGAGGACATTCACCTCGAAGGGCCCACGCGCTGACGGCCCGGCTCGTGGATGAAGCGTGGAATTTTCCGCTTAGCCCCAGCGACCATCAGCCGCCATCAGCCACCATCAACCGCCACGGAGCGCGACATTGAACGACGACCCGCCACCGGGCCGCCACGCCGAAGATCCTCGTCGGCCTATGCGTGGTCGGTCATCCGGTCCGTAACAATGGCTCGGCGAAGACCGCCGCGCACGACGCGCGCCTCAGGCAACTGTCACAGGCCGGTTAACGACGCAGGGCGGCACGAGATACCTCGTGCCGCCCTGCGTGGCGGAACCAGCGCAGCGGTAAAGCGGCGCGTATCCGGCCGCTTCGCCGCATCGCGCCGCTCAGACGCGTTCGATCGCGATCGCGATGCCCTGGCCGACGCCGATGCACATCGTGCACAGCGCAAAGCGGCCGTTCGTGCGATGTAACTGGTACATCGCGGTCGTCACGAGGCGTGCACCCGATGCGCCGAGCGGGTGGCCGAGCGCGATCGCGCCGCCGTTCGGGTTCACGCGCGGATCGTCGTCGGCGACGCCGAGCATGCGCAGCACCGCAAGGCCCTGCGACGCGAACGCTTCGTTCAGCTCGATCACGTCGAACTGGTCGATCGTCATCCCGAGCCGCGCGAGCAGCTTCTGCGTGGCCGGCGCGGGGCCGATGCCCATCACGCGCGGCGCGACGCCGGCCGTCGCGATCCCCAGCACGCGGGCGCGCGGCGTCAGGCCGAAGCGCTTCGCGGTTTCCTCGTTCGCCAACAGCAGCGCGGCCGCGCCGTCGTTCACGCCCGACGCGTTGCCGGCCGTGACCGAGCCGTCCGGGCGCACGACGCCCTTCAGCTTCGCGAGCGCTTCGAGCGACGTCTCGCGCGGATGCTCGTCGCGCGACACGACCACCGGATCGCCCTTCTTCTGCGCAATCGTGACCGACACGATTTCTTCGGCGAGCGTGCCGTCCTGCTGCGCCCGCGCGGCCTTCTGCTGGCTGCGCAGCGCGAACAGGTCCTGATCCGCGCGGCTGATGGCGTAATCGACCGCGACATTCTCGGCCGTCTCCGGCATCGAATCGACACCGTGCAGCTGCTTCATCAACGGATTGACGAAGCGCCAGCCGATCGTCGTATCGTGGATGTCGGCCTGGCGCGCGAACGCGCTCGCGGCCTTGCCCATCACGAACGGCGCACGCGTCATGCTCTCGACGCCGCCCGCCACCATCAGCGCGGCTTCGCCCGACTTGATCGCGCGCGCGGCCACGCCGACCGCGTCCATTCCGGAGCCGCACAGGCGGTTGATCGTCGAACCCGGCACGCCCTGCGGCAGGCCCGCGAGCAGCAGCGACATGCGCGCGACGTTACGGTTGTCCTCGCCGGCCTGGTTCGCGCAGCCGTAGATCACGTCGTCGATCGCCGTCCAGTCGACGTCGCGGTTGCGCTCGACGAGCGCCTTGAGCGGCACCGCGCCCAGATCGTCGGCGCGCACGCCGGACAGTGCACCGCCGTAACGCCCGATCGGCGTACGGATCGCATCACACAGAAAAGCTTCGGTCATCAGTGTCTCCGGTCCCGTGAAAGGCTGGGAAGTGAACAGCGCGCGCCCCTTGCATTGCCCACCGGGATGCGCTTAAATGTTCTATATACGAACATAAGATCGTGTATCGAACGTTCAACGCATCATAGGGAGTGCAGGGACGACCTGTCAAGCGCGGTCCGCCGGGCGGTTGGCGGGTCGGGTCCCATGCGCTATCTTCTCGGCTGCACGACATTTCAGGCACTCATGACAACCGACGATATTCAGACGAAACCCGGCGACTCCTATGTGCAGTCGTTCGCGCGCGGCCTCGCGGTGATCCGCGCATTCGACGCGGCGCGCCCGGAGCAGACGCTCACCGAGGTCGCGTCGGCCACCGGCCTCACACGCGCGGGCGCGCGCCGGATCCTGCTCACACTGCAGACGCTCGGCTACGTCGAGGCCGACGGCCGGCTGTTCAGGCTCACGCCGAAGATCCTCGAGCTCGGCTTCGCGTACCTGACGTCGATGCCGTTCTGGAATCTCGCCGATCCGGTGATGGAGCAACTGTCCGCGCAGATCCACGAAAGCTGCTCGGCCGCGGTGCTCGACCGCACCGAGATCGTCTACGTGCTGCGCGTGCCGACCCGCAAGATCATGACGATCAATCTGTCGATCGGCAGCCGGCTGCCCGCGTACTGCACGTCGATGGGCCGCGTGCTGCTGTCCGCGCTCGACGACGCGGCGCTCGACGAGACGCTCGCGCAGAGCGGCATCCGCGCGCATACGCCGCGCACGATCACCGACCTCGGCGAGCTGAAGGCGGCGATCGCGCAGGCGCGCCAGCAGGGCTGGGCCGTGGTCGACCAGGAACTCGAAGTGGGGCTGATGTCGCTGTCCGCGCCGATCCGCAACCGGCGCGGGCAGATCATCGCCGCGATGAACATCAGCGGCAACGCGCAGCGGCATACCGCGAAGCAGATGGTGAAGGAGTTTCTCGGGCCGCTGCAGCAGGCCGCGCAGACGGTATCGGAACTGGTGGCGCGGCGCGGCTGAGCAATCGGTTCGCCGGGCGGACCGGCAAGACGGGGGATGGGCGGAGCGCGTGGAGTGCACGGATAAAAAGACGGGCGGCATGCGCCGCCCGCTCAACTCTCTGACTCTATTTGCAACGTCCTTCTCACGGAACACGGAGCGCGCTCCGCATTACCCAATTTAGAGGTGCGGCAACGCCCGGTCAATTTGACGAGAACGAAATTGCACGGCGCATCTCGTACACGTGCGCGCCCGGCGCCGCTCACGCGCCCAGCAGCATCCCCTTTCGCACCGGCACCGTGCCCGTCACGCGGCCGAGCGGCGCGCCGGCCGTCACGAAACGGATCGCGCGCCGCATATAGAACACGCCGTCGGTCGCGCTCGAGATCGTCGTGACCGCATCCGTCAGCGGATCGACGATGTCGAACAGCGGATCGCCCGCACGGATCGTCGCGCCGATCGCCGCACGGTGCACGAGGATCCCGCTCACCGGCGCGTAAAACTGCTCGCTGCCCGCAAGCGGCGTGGCCGGCGCGGCCAGCGGCGGCAGCGGCGCACGTTCGCCGCGCACCGCGCCGCACCACACGAGATAGTCGACGAGCGCGCTGGCGTCGCGTTGCGCATAGTCGTACGTCACGTCGCGCTGGCCGCGACACTCGACCGTCACGGCCACGGTGCCGGCCGCCATCGGCGTGCCGTCCGGCAAAAGCGCGCGCAACCGCGACCACAGCAGGTGATGCGCATCGTCGAACGCATGGCCGCCCGAATCCTCGGCGAGCAGCGATACCTCCGCACCGAGATAGCGCGCGAGCGGCTCGACCTCCGGCCATGCGGTATCGCTCGTGTACACGTGCATCACCGCTTCGAGAGAACAATGCAGGTCGATCACGACATCGGCGTCGTGCGACAGCTTCAGCAGCGCGAGCTGCAGTGAATCGAATTCGGTGCGCGGCGCGATGTCGTCGAGCGCCGCGCCGACGCATTCGCGCACGATCGCGCGATTGCGCACGCCGTCGTCGCCCAGCCGGTCGCGCGCACGCGCGGCGATCTCCGCGAGCGGCAGGAAGCCGCGATTGAAGTTGCGGCCGCTTGCGAGATCGAAACGGCCGATGAACTGCCCGAGCAGATGATGATTGAGGCCGACCGGGTTCGACACCGGCACGAGCACGATGTCGGCCGCGAGCCGGCCTGCGGCGTCGAGCTGCGCGAGGCGCTGCTTCAGCACGACCGCCGCGAGCATCGCGGGCGTCTCGTCCGCGTGCAGCGCGGCCTGCAGGTAGATCTTGCGGCCGCTGTCGGCAGGCCCGAAATGAAAGCTCGTCAGCGTGCGCTGCGTGCCGATCGACGGCGACAGGAGCGGCGTGGTGCGAATCTGCATCGATGGTCTCGAACGGATGAAAACCGGAAATCGGAAGAACGGGCCTGAACGGCGCTCAGTCGCCGTACGGGTTGAAATCGAAGTACTGCTTCGCGATCCGGTCGTACGTGCCGTCCTTCAGCATCGCCGCGATCGCGCCGTCGATCGACGCCTTCAGCGCGGTATCCGACTGCCGCATGCCGATGCCGACGCCGCGATCGCCCATGTCGAGCGGCGCGCCGACGAACGCGAAGCCCTTGCCGCGCGGCTGGCGCAGGAACCCGTAGTCGGCTTCCACGGTGCCGAGCAGCGCCGCGTCGAGGCGGCCGTTCACGAGATCGGCGAACACGTCGTCCTGGCTCTTGTACGGCACCACGCCGACGCCGGCGGGCGCCCAGTGCGCGAGCGCCCACGATTCGAACTGCGTGCCCGACTGCACGCCGACGCGCTTGCCGGCCAGCGACGCCGCCGTGCCGTCGAGCCCGCTGCCGGGCCGCGCGACGAGCCGCGACTTGAAGCGGAACAGCTTCGACGAGAACAGGATCTGCTTCTCGCGCTTCGCGGTGATCGCCATCGACGACAGGATCGCGTCGATCTTGCGCGCCTGCAGCGCGGGGATCATCCCGGAGAATTCGAGCTCGACCCACTGGCAGCGCAATTGCGCGCGGCGGCAGATCTCGTTGCCGAGATCGACGTCGAAGCCCTTCAGGCTGCCGTCGGGCGCTTTCGCATCCATCGGCGGATAGGTCGGGTCGATGCCGAGCCGCACCACGTGCGCATCGAGCGCGAACGCGGATGGGGCCGCCAGGCCAATGCACAGGGAAACGAGCAGGACGAGGAAACGTTTCATGATCGACGATGGGCAGGACGCGGGACAAACGGCATGAGCCGGACTGCCTGCGATCGTAGGGGCCGCGGGCTGCCGCCGGAACCATCGGCTGACTTATCATGATCGGTATTTCCGATCACCGGCCTCGCAGCTTCCCATGGCGTTCACGCTGTCCCAGCTCCGCATCTTCCAGGCCGTCGTCGAGCACGGCAGCCTGCGCGCGGCCGCACGCGCGCTCGATCTCGCGCAAAGCGGCGTCACGCAGCAACTGCAGGGCCTCGAGGCAGCGCTCGGCGCGACGCTATTCACGCGCACCAATCGCGGAATCGTGCCGACGGCCGTCGGCCAGCGGCTGCTCGCGCGTTCCGGTTCGATCCTCGGCGAATGCGAGCAGGTCGAGCGGGAAATCCGCCAGTTGAGCGGCGCCTACGAAGGCACCGTCACGCTCGGCCTCGTGACCGAGCCGCTGATCGACGCGTTCGCGCCCGTGCTGACCGCGTTCCGCGCGCGCTTCGACAAGGTCGACGTGCACCTGCGCACCGGCACGTCGCGGATGATGATCGGCTGGCTGCGCGAAAGCGCGGTCGATTTCGCGATCGCGCTGGTCGCGAAGCAGACCGACACGACCGATCTCGCGGTCACGCCGCTGCGCACGTCGGCGCCGGTGGTCGTCTGCCGCAACGGGCACCCGGCGATGCATGCGCGATCGCTCGCCGAGCTGGCCGACCATGCCTGGGTGTCCACGCGCTCGCCGAACCTGAGCGCCGACCCGGTCGTCAACCGGCTGCTCGCGTACTTCGACGCGCACGGCCAGCCGCCGCCGAAAATTCTCGCGACCGTCGAAGGGATGTTCGAGACGCTGCAGATCGTCACGCAGACCGATTCCCTCGCGCTCGAAACCGAAGCGATCACGCGGCACGGGCCGTTCGCCGGCGCGCTCGCGAAGGTGCCCGTGCGCGAACGGGCCGAAGCGCAGGACGTCTGCCTGCTGCAACGCGCGGCCGTGCCGCTGACGCCGGCCGCGCAGGAACTCGCGACGATGCTCGCGTCGTATCTGAGGGTGGTGCGCGGGCGGTAAGCGCAACGCGCGCCGCCGCCCACGTTGCGTGTTGCGCGTTGCGCGTCAGTCCAGCGATTCCCGCGCCGTCTCGCGCAGCTTCGCGACCGCGATCAGCGACAGCACCACGCACGCGGCCACGTAGCCGGCCGGGGCGAGCTTGCTGCCGGTCGTCTTCACGAGCCAGGTCGCGATCAGCTGCGCGGTGCCGCCGAAGATCGTCACCGCGAGCGCATACGCGATCGAGATGCCCGTCGCCCGCACGTGGCGAGGCAGCGACTCGCACATCAGCGCCATTTCCGAGGCGGAGCCGAGCGAATAGAACAGCAGCATCAGCGCGGTCAGCGGCAGGATCACCGACAGCGTCGGATGATGGTTCATCAGCCAGAACGCCGGGAACAGCAGCGCGACCAGCACGCCGCGGCCGACGAAGATCGGCAGGCGCCGGCTGCCGAGCCGGTCCGACAGCCAGCCGAACAGCGGGCACGTGACCAGCATCACGCAGCCCGACGCGACGCCGACGAACATCGACAGCTTCATCGGCAGGCCGAGCGAGTGGATCGCGTAGGTCGGCATGTAGAAGGTCAGGATGTAGGTCGATACCGTGCCGCCCATCACCGTGAGCATCAGCAGCACCACCGTGCGCGTGTGCTTGGAGAACAGCTCGTGCAGCACGCCGCGCTCGATGCCGTGATGGCGGTCGCCGGGCGCATCGTCCGCGAGCCGCCGGCGCAGATACATGCCGACCGGCGCGATCAGCACGCCGACGAGAAACGGCAGCCGCCAGCCCCAGCTTTCCAGCGCGTCCTTCGTCATCGTGTTCGACAGCAACGCCGCGAAGCCCGAGCCCATCAGCGCAGCGCCGCCCTGCGTCGCGAGCTGCCAGCTCGCGCGGAACGCGCGGTGCGACGTGCCGCCCTGTTCGAGCAGCGTCGACGTCGCCGCGCCGAATTCGCCGCCTTGCGAGAAGCCCTGCAGCAACCGCGCGAACACGACGAGCAACGGCGCGGCCACGCCCACCTGCGCATAGGTCGGCGCGATCGCGATCAGGCCGGTGCCGAGCGCCATCAGCATGATCGTCAGGTTCAGCGCGGCCTTGCGCCCCTTGCGGTCCGCGTAGACGCCGAGCACGACGCTGCCGAGCGGCCGCGTGAAGAAGCCGGCGGCGAACGTCGCGACCGACAGCAGCAGCGACGTGGTCGGGTCGCTCGACGGGAAGAACAGCTTGCCGATCAGCACCGCGAAAAAACCGTACACGGTGAAATCGAAGAATTCCAGCCAGTTGCCGATCACGGCCGCGGCGATCGCGCCGCGCCGCGTAACCGCGGGCGCGCCGGGCGCGCTGGTGTCGGCGGCCCCCGTCGACGCGGGGTGCAGCGCGAGATGGTCTTTCTGCATCGTTCCAGTCTCCTCTCAGTGCGGCCGGAAGCGCCGGCCGCGCGCCACTGCGATCACTGCCCCAGGTAACGCTCCACGAGACGCGTCCAGAACGCCGCGCCGATCGGCAGGTTGCGGTCGTTGAAGTCGTATTTCGGGTTGTGCACCATGCAGCCGTCCTCGCCTTCGCCGTTGCCGAGCCGCACGAACGAGCCGGGCCGCTGCTGCAGCATGAATGCGAAATCCTCGCTGCCCATCAGCAGGTCGGTCTGCTCGACCACGTGCGCATCGCCGACGAGTTCGCGCGCGACCTGCGCGGCGAAATCCGTTTCGGTATCCGTATTGACGACGACCGGATAGCCTTCGATGTACTCGACGTTGGCGGTCGCGCCATAGCTCGCGGCCTGCGTCTCGGCCAGCTCGGTGATGCGGCGCTTGAGCAGCGCGCGCACTTCGGGGCTGAACGAACGCACGCTGAGTTCGAGGCGCGCGCCGTTCGGAATCACGTTGTTCGCGGTGCCCGCGTGCATCGAGCCGACCGTGACGACCGCCGGCTGCGACGGGTCGACGTTGCGCGCGACGATCGTCTGCAGCGCCATCACGATGCTCGCCGCGACGACGACCGGATCGACCGTCAGGTGCGGCCGCGCCGCGTGGCCGCCGACGCCTTCGATCGTGATGATCGCCTTGTCGCCCGCCGACATGAACGGGCCGCGCCGCGTGAGGAAGACGCCCGGCGCCGCGCCCGGATGGTTGTGCATGCCGAACACGGCGTCGCACGGGAAGCGCTCGAACAGGCCGTCGTCGATCATCTTCTTCGCGCCGCTGTCGACGCCGTGCTCTTCCGCCGGCTGGAAATACAGGTGCACGGTGCCCGAGAAGTTGCGGGTCTTCGCGAGATGCTGCGCGGCGCCGAGCAGCATCGTCGTGTGGCCGTCGTGGCCGCACGCGTGCATCTTGCCGTGCGTGCCGCTCGCATACGGCAGGCCGGTCGCCTCGACGATCGGCAGCGCATCCATGTCGGCGCGAATGCCGATGCTGCGGGTGCCGTCGCTCACCCGCAGCGTGCCGACGACGCCCGTCTTGCCGACGCCGCGCGTCACCTGCCAGCCCCATTGCTCGAGCTTGTCCGCGACGAGCGCGGCCGTGTCGTGCTCTTCGTACGCGAGTTCGGGATGATGATGGATGTGGTGACGGATCTCGCGCAGCCCGCCGGCGGCGGGCATCAGATCCTCGATTTCGGTGAATCGGGTAGCGGTGGTCATCAAGGGGCTCCTGCCGTTGTCTGCGCACGCGAGGGATGCGTGCGGGAAAGCGAGCCACTATAGCGAGCCGATATCCGCTCAATAAGATGCGGAATTTTTCACCGTGATAAGGTTTTTTAATCAGGGTTAATACGGGCAGCGGTTACGCTTGAATCGTCGGACCGTCAGCCTATCGAACTTCGCCATGTCCGGCCGGACAAAGGCTGGTGCGGCCGTCGTGGTCGCCACGCCGCTCGCGGTAGCAGAGCACCGCGGACAAAAGCTGCGCCACCGTCGAAGCAGCGGCAATCGAATGAACCCCGAATAAGGCACCGTCCTCGACGCGCAGCAAGGCGTCGGTGTCGCGCGCCAGCGGTGACACGCGGCTGTCGGTAATCACGATGAGTTGCGCGCCGTTGCGCTTGGCGAGTCTGGCGACACGGCCCGTCTCGTCGCCGTAAGCCGGTAATTCGACAGCCACGAAAACGTCGCCCGGCCTTACCGAGCCGGCCTGGCAGAGATCCATCCCGCCGAGCGCGGTGAACAGGCAAATCGTCTTGTCTGTCTGGCGCAAGGCCTGCGCCAGATGAACTGCAAGGGGAAACGCCTGACGCACTCCCATCACCCAGATTGTGGCGGCGTCGCGCAGCATGACCAACGCGCGCCTCCAGTCCTCGGATGCCAGCAATTCGCTCAGACGCGCAACCGCGGCCAGGCTGGACGCCAGCACCGCCTCTGTCAGGCCGTCCAACCCATCGGCCGCTGCGTCAGCGTGCGCGGGCTTTGTGTCACGCAGCAGCGGGAGCGGTGGCACGATCTGCTGACGTAACCGCCGCCGCAGGTCCGCATAGCCGGACAGGCCGAAGTGCTGGGCAAAGCGCACGACCGCCGACGGGTGCACGCCACACTGGTCGGCGATGCTGCGAATATCGAGGATGCCGACCTGATCGGCGTGGGTATCGACGAAGTGTGCAATCGATTTCAGCCGCGGGCTCAGCGTGTCGTACTCGGCGCGAATGCGCAACAACAGTTGGTCGGCGCCGTTGCGGCAAGGTTCGTCCGGCATACTCGCTGATCCGGCCCGGGATATGTAATCGACGCTCATCGTGTCAGGCGCGAGCCGGCTCCGTCGGTACAAGGCTCATGCCATCGTGGAACTGCAGCGGCATCGGCTCCGGCCGCGCCATGCTGGTCTCGAGCGGATAGATCACGTTGTTGGCCGCCGATTCGATCATGCCGTGCATGACCTCTAGAACATGCAGCGCCATGTCGACGCTGGCACGAGGTTGACGTCCCTCGGCAATCGAAGCGGCCATGTCGACGAGGCCGATGCCGCGGCTGTTTTGGCGATGACTGGTCTCTGTGAACGGTCGCTCGATCGGGACTCTTCTCCACGGACGCAGTGCGGCATCACCGCGCGGAAGGTCGCCCCATCGATAATCATCACGCGTGCGCAGTAGCAGATCGCCACCAAACAGATTCGGCCCGTCACACGGATCGATGTCGTTGAGGCACAAGGTGCCATCCGTACCGTAGAGTTCCATCCGCGGCAACTCGGAATCCCATACGTCGTAGCTTACGATCAGGGTGACGAGTGCGCCCGATACGAATACCAGGTTGGCGGCAACGTGTGTCGGTACGTCGACCGGAATGCGCGTGCCGAAAAGCGGCCCACTTTCGACGACGCGTTCCGAAGACGTCCGGCCCGCGACCGCGGAGCATTGCCGTACCGGCCCCAACAAGGACACCAGCGCGCTCAGATAGTACGGTCCGATATCGAGCACGGGGCCGCCACCGCGTCGATACAAGAAAGCGGGATTCGGGTGGAACCACTCCGGGCCTCGGCTCACCGCAAACGCCGTGGCGCTATGCACGATTCCGATCACGCCTTCGTCGATCAGTTGACGGCAGGTCTGCAGGCGCCCGCCCAACACCGTATCGGGTGCGCAGCCGAGCACCAGGCCTCGCCGTCGCGCTTCCTCATACAGTGCCTTTCCGTCGGCAAACGTCATGGCGAGCGGCTTCTCGCTGTAGACGTGTTTGCCGGCGCGCAACGCAGCCAGCGTCAGTTCCGCATGCACGTCGGGCGTGGTCAGGTTCAACACGATATCGATCCCGACATCGTCAATCAGCGAGGCAGCATCCGGATACGCTTTCGGTACGCCATGCGCCGCCGCCTTCGCGCGCGCTTTCTCCAGATCGCGCCCGGCCACTGCGGCAAGCTCGACAATCGGGTACTTCGCCAGATTGCGCAGATAGACGTCGCTAATGTCGCCCACGCCTAGTACACCGACTTTAAGCGGCTTCATGGTGCTCCTCGTCAGGAAGGTCGCCGGCATGCGGCGGCAGGATATCGCCCGGATCTCTTGCGTGCGTCGCGCCGCGTGCGGTTTCGGCCGACGCGCACGGCGCACGCAAGAAGGTTCATGCACCGGACGGTTCGTCAGAACTGCGTGGCAATCCCCGCGAACACACCGAACTGGCTGCGCCCATAACCGGGATTGAGGTTCGATGCGCTGCCGTTGACCGGGTCGTTCACGTTATTGGCCCCGTAGGTCCCGCCGTTCAGCCCAAGGTTCGACGTCGAACTGTTTCGCAAATACCCGAGTTCGGTATAAAGCCGCGTCTGCTTCGACAGCGAGTAGATGCCGGACAGCGTGTACAGCGTCCCATTGCCATTGCCGTGATTGGCATTGGCGTGATAGACGGCGCCCATGATGGCGGTTGCCGGCGTCACGGCCCATTGCGCGCCGACCCATTCCTGATCGACCGCGGTCGGCAAGGAAACGCCGGCGGGCTGCGCCGACGGGGTGCCCGTTCCGTAATATCCGGCATTCGATGCGTCTGGTGCGCTCAAGTGAACGTAGCCGGCATACAGTGTCACCGGCCCGATTCCGTACGACGCGCCGGCGAAGATCGAGCGCGACGCCAGATAGACGTTGCTGAACTTGCCGTTGCCGTCGCGGATCTCGTCGTAGATCAGCTGCGCTTCGAGACTGGACGCCTTGTACTGCAATTTCAGGCCGTCCGAGCGGCCCTGCGAGCTGCCCAGGCCGGTGGCCGTTCCCAACTGGCTCGGCGCCGTGCCCGGCGAACCGGCATTCCATTTGGTCGAATTGGTGAGGTTGTACTGGCCTTTCACCGTGAAGCCGCCGAAATCGGGCGACGTATATTCGATGCCGTTCGACGCCTGCGGGAACATGCGGCCGCGCACCAGCGTGCCGAACGAATATTTCTTGGTCTGCTGCGGGTCGAGTGTGCCGGTATCCTGCAGTAACTCGCTCGCACCGAAATTGCCGAGGCGGATCGCGCCGTACGCGTCGTGTCGCAACCCGAGGGTCGCCTGCCCCTCGAAGAACGAACCGTTCGCCACGGAGCCGTTCAGCGTGTTCAGACGCGCCTCCAGGCGGAACGTGGCCTGCAGGCCTCCCCCAAGGTTCTCGTTGCCGAGCATGCCGAAGCGCGACTCGCCCCAGCCGCCGGACTCGGCCGACAGCCGCTTGCCACCCGGCAGGCCTGTTTCATATTGCAGGCCGTTATCCACGATCCCGTACAACGTGACGCTGCTCTGCGCATGCGCGAACGCCGTGACGCCGCACAGCGCCGTACCGGCAATGAATCTGAGCATTTTCGCATCCATCGACAAATCTCCTTTGCATACCTAAGTTATTTATGTTTTTCTCGTCTTTATTCATACGCCGACGCATATTGGTCATACGCCGGCCGACCTGCCTACTTGAGGTAATTCCCCACGTTGTTACGGGTGACGGATTCGAACGGTACGATCACTTCGGCGGGGGCCGGCTTGCCGCTCTTGAGCGTTTCGACAACCAGGTATGCGGCCTGTGCCTGGCCCTTCGCGTTTTGGAAGATGGTCTGGGACATCTCGCCCGCCTTGATCGCCCGCATCGCGTCCGTGGTGCCGTCGACGCCGGAGATCGCCACACCCTTGAGCCGCCCTGCCGTCTTCAGCGCTTCCAGCGCGCCAAGCGCCATCTGGTCGTTGGCGGCGACGATTGCATCGAACTTCGGATACCGCTGCACCCAGTCTTCGGTAACTTTCATGCCCTGTGCGCGATCATAGTCGGCCGGAAGGTTCGACAGGATCTTGACGTCGGGGCGCTTGGCCAGCGTCTGCACGAAACCGGCCAGGCGCTCCTTTGAGTGGTAAAGGCCGGGGGTGCCCTGCAGGTAGAGGATCTGCGCGTTCTTCGGCAGGACCGAATCAAAGTACTCGGCCTGCAGACGTCCAGCATCGTAGTTTTTCGAACCGACGAACGTGTACTTGCCGCCGGCGGACTGGATGCCCAGCGCGATCACCGGGATGCCGGCCTTGTTGGCACGCTCGACCCCGGGAACGATGCCGCGATAGTCAACCGGCACGATCATGATCACGTTGACCTTCTGCGCGATGAAGTTGTCGATCTGGTCGAGCTGGCGGCTCACGTCGCCGTTCGCATCGGTGTAGACCACGCTCACGTTCGGGTCCGCCCTGACCGCATCTGCAAAGGCCGTCTTCCGGCTCATCGTGAACACATCGGTGTCGGCAAGATTCGTGTAACCGATCACGAATTTCTTGTCGGCTGCGTTGGCCGATGCCGCCAGCACCACCAACCCGAATACCGCCACCGCTACTTGTTTCCAAACCTTCATATGCTCCTCCGTTGTTGTCTGACCTGCTGCAGGTTGAACATCGACTTTTCTGCAAATGCTTCGCTTGCTGCTTCACTGCTTGCCGGAGATCCGGCTCGTCCGGTTCCGATCTCAGGCCGGACGCCGTACGCGCTTGCCGCGACCGTTCTTGGTCTTGACGTCCAGAATCACGGCGGCCGCGATGATCAGCCCCTTGGCGATCTGCTGCCAGTAGGAGCTGACGTTCAGAAGGTTGAGGATGTTGTTGATCACGCCGATGATCAGCGATCCGATCATCGAACCCATGATCGTGCCGGTCCCGCCCATCAGGCTGGTCCCGCCCACCACCACAGCCGTGATCGCATCGAACTCGTAGCCAACGCCGCCAGCCGGTTGGCCCGAGTTGATCCTCGACATCAGCACGATGCCGGCGATCGCGGTCAGCACGCCGCTGTAGACGAAAGCCATCGTCGTCACGCGTCGCGTATTGATACCGGAGGCCAGCGCGGCGCGCGTGTTGCCGCCGGTTGCATAGACATAACGACCACAGCGCGTGCGATTCAGCAGCACCCACGACACCGCGAGCACGGCGATCAGGATCAGTACCGAGATCGGCACCGGTCCGACCGAGTCTTGGCCGATAACGGTGAAATCGCCCAGGTCGCTGACGGGCGCGCCGCCGGTATAGAGCAGGATGCCGCCGCGCGCCACTGTCGTCATCGCGAGTGTGGTAATGAACGATGGAATGCCGAACGTCGTGACGATGAAGCCGTTGACGAAGCCGACCACCACTCCCATCGCCAGCCCGGCCGCTATCGCCAGTGCGATGCTGCCGGTAAGCGACATCACGCTCGCCGCGATCGTGCCTGTCAGGGCCACGACCGCGCCCAGCGACACGTCGATCTGCCCGAGAATGATGATGAAGGTCACACCGCATGCGAGCAGGCTGACGACCACCACTTGCCGCAACACGTTGGTCAGGTTCGGAACGGTCAGGAACGCATCGCTGACCAGCGAAGCGAGCACCACGATGCCGATGAAGATCAGCATCGTGCCGTATTTGCGGTAAATCTCGGCCGGGCTCGCGCCCTTCAGCCAGGCCATGATGCCGGCTCGCGGCTGCATCGAATTTTCCTGCATGCTGTTCAACATCATTGACCTCCGGTTGCCAGTTTCATGATTCGTTCCTGCGAGGCCTCACCCCGGCTCAGCTCGCCGGCCACCCTGCCCTCGCGCATCACGATCACACGATCGCTCATGCCGAGAATCTCCGGCAGTTCGGACGAGATCATGATGATGGCCAGCCCCTGCTGCGCGAACTGCGACATCAGACGGTGAATTTCGGATTTCGCGCCGACGTCGATGCCGCGCGTCGGTTCATCGAGGATCAGCACCTTCAGGTCGCGCAGTAGCCATTTCGCGATAGCGATCTTCTGCTGGTTGCCGCCACTGAGATTGCCGGTAACGGTCAGCAGGTCCGCGGTCTTGATCTTCAGCATCTCACGCATCCGCGTGGCCTCGGCGCGCTCGCGGCGCACGTCGAGAAAGCCGCACCGAGAGAAACCCTTCAGGTTCGCGAGCGAGATGTTTTCCATCACCGAGCGGCACAGCACGAGCCCTTCGCCCTTGCGATCCTCGGATACCATCGCGATCCCGTTGCGGATCGCGACATCGCTGCCTGTGCCTTTGATCCGCAACGGCATGCCCTCGAGAACAATCTCGCCGTCGTCCAGCGCATCAAGCCCGAATATCGCGCGCACAACTTCCGTCCGCCCCGCACCAATTAACCCGGCCAGCCCGACGATCTCGCCGCGCCGCACGCTGAAACCGATGTTCGAGAACACGCCATGGCGCGTCGCGTTGCGCAACTCGAACACGGTTTCGCCGATCGGCGCGTCGAGCTTCGGGAAGATGCTCGAGATCGGCCGGCCGACCATCGCCGCGATGAGGCGGCTCTCGTCGTAGTCGCTGGCGTGGCCCGACTCCACGTAGCGGCCGTCTCGAATGATCGTGATGTCGTCTGCGATCCGGAAGATCTCGTCCATCTTGTGGCTGATGTAGATGATCGCGACACCGCGCGACTTCAGGTCTCGAATCTGCTCGAACAGCATGCCGACCTCGGTGTCGCTGATCGCCGAAGTCGGTTCGTCCATGATGACGACAGATGCCCGACGCGAAATCGCCTTCGCGATTTCGATCAGCTGCATGCCTGCCACGCTGAGTTCGCGCATCTTCTGGCGTGGCGTGTACTCGAGCCCGAGGCGATCGAGCAACGCTTGCGTATCGCGCTCCATGCGCCGGAAATCGATCATCCCGCGCGACAGTGCACCGAACGCCACATAGGTCGGCTCGCGACCGAGAAAGATGTTTTCGGCGATCGACATGTCGAGAACGGGGCTCAGTTCCTGGTGGATCATCGCCACGCCGGTCTCGAGCGCCGCCTTCGTACCGGCGGGACGATACGGCGCGCCTTTGAAACGGATCTCGCCCGAATCGACGCGATGCTCGCCGGACAGGATCTTCATCAGCGTCGATTTGCCGGCGCCGTTCTCGCCGACCAGCACGTGCGTGGTGCCCCCACGCACCCTGAGGCTGACTCGGTCGAGCGCGAGCACGCCTGGGAATGCCTTCGATACGTCCTGCATCTCGAGCACATATTGCGGTTCTTCGCTAGCCATGTGGCTGCTCCTCCTGGGCCGGCCGAGGCCGGCCCGATGGCATGCCGGCGAGACGTCCGCGCGACGCTGCGCATGGACGGTTCCGCCGCGGCGCGCCGGTGGCGCCCCGCATGCCTGTCTCCGTTGTGTTTCTTGGTCTGTCGCGTGCGCAGGGCCTTGCCGGGCCGAGACGGGCTAGCGGCTGATGGTCTGCTTCAGTGCATCGATCGACGTGGCGATACCGGCCTCAACCGACATCGTCATGTCTTCCATCTCGAGCGAAACCCAGTCGTTGTAGCCGGTCATGCGCACCACCGAGAAGAACTCCTTCCACCACTGGAGGTCCTTGCCGCAACCGACCGCCACGTAATTCCACGCGCGCCGGCCGACATCCTCGACCCGCTTCGTTTCGAGCAGGCCGTTGACGTCCACCATGCCGCGTTCGAGGCGCGCGTCCTTGCCGTGTACATGATGGATCGCGTCGCCGAGCGCGCGGGCCGCAGCGATCGGATCGGCGCCCATCCACATCAGGTGGCTCGGATCGAGGTTAAGGCCGACCATCGGACCGACCGCGTCGCGCAGCCGGAACAGCGTTTCCGGATTCCAGACCAGCATCGCGCTGAAGTTTTCCAGCGCAAACTTCTCAACGCCCGATTCGCGCGCCTGGGCAACCAGCGATTTCCAGTACGGAATCGCCACGTCGTTCCACTGATAGTCGAGGCACCCCTTGAGCGTCGCCGGCCAGCTCACCGTATAGGTGATCCAGTTCGGCACGCGATCCTCGGGGCTGGCCGGCGGCAGGCCGCTCATCGCGACGATCTTGCGGACGCCGAGTTCGCCGGCAAGGCGGATTGCCTTTTCCATGTCGGCCTTGTGCTTGGCGCCGAGCGCGCCGGGATCGAGCGGATTGCCCGACACGTTCAGCGCGGCGATTTCCATGCCGCGGCTCTCCAGCGCGGCAAGCAACGCGCGACGCTTGCTCGCGTCGGCCAGCAGTTCGTCGGTGCGGAGATGCGGCGCGGACGACCATCCGCCCGAGGTCATTTCCACACCGAAGACGTCCATTTCACACAGCGTGTCGAGCATCGCTTCATACGGCAGGTGGCCGAGGCTGTCCGTGCAGAACGAAAGTTTCATGGGGTTATCCGACTGTCT
This sequence comes from Burkholderia sp. HI2761, assembly GCF_002223355.1. Lineage (NCBI taxonomy): Bacteria > Pseudomonadati > Pseudomonadota > Betaproteobacteria > Burkholderiales > Burkholderiaceae > Burkholderia > Burkholderia sp. HI2761. Next base: position 94,991 of record NZ_NKFN01000007.1, read on the forward strand.
TGGTGGTGAGGTCCGGCACACCGGAACGTACCGGCGCGCCTCGGTGAAACATATCCGTGCGACGTCAGGCGTCGCGGTAAAGCGCCGGTTTCTCGTTCAGCGTCACGGCAACTTTCTCGCCGCTGCGTTGGGCCGCTACGCCCGCTTCGCAGCACGCCGCCGTGGCATAGCCGTCCCAGGCGGAAGGCCCGTCGATCGTGCCGTTGCGCGCGGCATCGACCCACGTCTGCACCTCGAGATCGAACGCAGCGCTGAATCGCTCGACGAAGGTCGGGGTGACCGACCCGCCCCACTGCCCGGCGCTGCGCACGTACGGGCCGCCGTCGTTGCCGATGTTGACGATGCCGTCCTCGAACACCGCCTGCGTGGCCACCTGATAGCCGAAGCGCGCGTTGACGAAGATCTCGACATCGGCGAGCACGCCGCTCACCGTTTCGATCAGGACCTGCTGCGGATCGTGCTGCCCCGGATGCGCATGTCGCGTCGGGCGGCCCAGCCGGACCTGCACCGACGCGATTTCATCGCCCGTCAGGAAGCGGATGCCGTCGAACTCGTGCACCACGGAATCGTTCACCAGCATCTGGCTCGTAAAGCTTGCCGGCGTGGTGGCGTTGCGATGCGAAAAATGCAGCATCAGCGTATCGCCGAGCCGTCGCGTGGCGATCAGCTCGCGCAGTTGCCGGTATTCGGCGTCGAAGCGGCGCATGAAGCCGACCTGGATCAGCTTGCGCCCGAGCTTCACCTCGGCTTCGACGACGCGCCAGGACGATTGCGCGTCGGGCGTCAACGGCTTCTCGCACAGGATCGGCAGCCCCTCGGACAGCACCTGCAGCAGCGTGGCTTCGTGCAGGAAGCCGGGGGTGGCAATAACGACCGCATCGCCCAGGCGATCCGCCAGAACCCGCTCGATCCCCGCCACCGCCACGGCCCCCGGCGCCTTGTCAGCGACGGCACGGGCACGGGCTGCGTCGATATCCACAACGGCCGAGACTTCGGCGCCGACGATGCGACGTGCGATGCGGTCGACATGATCGGCTCCCATCAGACCGGCCCCGACTACCGCGATACGAAGCTTCTTACTCATATATCGAATTCCTAAATATTTTCAGTTGACCTGCTTGTCGAAATGCCTGCATGTCATGCCCGACCGGCAGAGGTTCAAACGAACGAGACGAGTACGGGAGCGATGGCCAGGGCCGGCGGCGCTTGCGCAGCAAGCGGATGCGGTCGATTCATGTCTCCGGCGGCTCGATCGGTTCTCTCATGGCCGTTTTGGACCGTGAGTCTCGAGACCTCATTCGATTGTTCGGTATCGAAGTTTAGAGACGCACGATGCCGCTGCAACAACATTCGTGACCATAAATGGTCATGACATGCAGCATCGAACTGCCCCTGCCCAATGACCATAAATGGTCAATCTTTCTGTTGATGAGCAAGCACCGGACCTCGTAATTTATTGACGAACGCGACGTAGCCGACGCGACGAGCCGAGCCGGTTGGTTCCACGCTTGCGCCGCGAAAACAATGCTGGAGACACGTCCCTGCCCGCCGCGCATTTGCGCTCGCAGGCGAAGCGATGGCGTCGGCGCGGCGCGCCGATATCGCCTCGCGTTGCCTCCCTGCATTCATCCCTTTCCACTGCACGGATCATTCATGGGTCATATCAGGCTAACGATGGCGCAGGCACTCGTACGCTTTCTTGACAATCAGTATGTCGAGATCGACGGCGAGCGCATCAAGTTCGTCAAGGGCATCTTCACGATCTTCGGACACGGCAACGTACTGGGCCTCGGCCAAGCGCTCGAGCAGGATCCCGGCCGGCTCGTCGTGCATCAGGGCCGCAACGAACAGGGCATGGCGCACGCGGCGATCGGCTTCGCCAAGCAACGGCGCCGCCGGCAGATCTATGCGTGTACCTCGTCGGTCGGCCCAGGCGCGGCCAACATGGTGACGGCCGCCGCGACCGCCAGCGCCAACCGCATTCCGTTGCTGCTGCTGCCGGGCGACGTGCATGCCGGGCGGCAGCCGGACCCGGTGCTGCAGCAGATCGAGCAGACGCACGACCTGTCGATCAGCACCAACGATGCATTCCGTGCGGTCAGCAAGTACTGGGATCGCATCGTGCGTCCCGAGCAACTGATGAGCGCCTGCCTCAATGCGATGCGCGTGCTGACCGATCCGGCCGACACCGGCGCGGTGGTCCTTGCGCTGCCGCAGGATGTGCAGGCCCAGGCTTACGACTATCCGGAAAGCTTCCTCGCCGAGCGCGTGCACTACATCGACCGTCGCCCCGCCGCGCCGGAATCGATTGCGCGTGCCACTGCCCTGATCGCGCCGGCCACCCGCCCGCTGCTGATCTGCGGCGGCGGCGTGCGCTACGCCGGCGCCGCCGCCGAGCTGCGCCGCTTCGCCGAGCGCTTCGACATTCCGGTCGCGCATACGCAGGCCGGCAAGGGCGCGCTGCCCTGGGATCATCCGCTCAACCTCGGCGGCATCGGAGAAACGGGCTCGCTGGCAGCCAACGAGATCGCGCGCCGCGCGAACCTCGTGATTGGCGTCGGCACGCGCTACACCGATTTCACGACCGCATCGAAATGGTTGTTCCAGGATCCCGAGGTGCGGTTCGTCAACCTCAACCTCAACGGCTTCGACGCCGGCAAACTCGACGGCTTGTCGATCCAGGCCGACGCAAAGACCGGCCTGAGCGCGCTCGCCGCCGCGCTGGACGGCGCCGGCTACCCGCGCGACGGCCGGCACGGCTACCGCGACGAGATCGCACAGGCAATCGGTCGCCTGCGTGCGGAAGAAGAACGCCTGTTTGCCGTGACTTACGGCGCCGAGCATTTCGTACCTGAAATCGACGATCACCTCGATCGCGCGGTGCTCGACGAATTCGCGCGCATGACCGGCTCGTCGCTGACCCAGTCGCGTGTGCTCGGCGTGCTCGACCGCAAGCTGACCGAACGCGACGTGGTGGTGGCCGCCGCCGGCAGTCTGCCCGGGGACCTGCAGCGCATCTGGCGGGCCAAGGGTGAGGACAGCTATCACGTCGAATACGGCTATTCCTGCATGGGCTATGAAGTCAACGCCGCACTCGGCGTCAAGCTCGCGCAACCCGAGAAGGACGTGTTCGCGTTCGTCGGCGACGGGTCGTACATGATGCTGCACTCGGAACTCGTCACGTCGATCCAGGAAGGCCGCAAGATCAACGTCCTGCTGTTCGACAACATGACCTTCGGTTGCATCAACAACCTGCAGATGGAACACGGTATGGGCAGCTTCGGCACCGAATTCCGGCGCCGCAATGCCGACACCGGCCGGCTCGACGGTGCATTCGTGCCCGTCGATTTCGCCGCCAATGCGGCGGCCTACGGCTGCAAGACCTACACGGTGCGCAACGTCGACGAACTGGAGGCCGCGCTCGCCGATGCCCGCACGCAGCGCGTGTCCACCCTCATCGACATCAAGGTCCTCCCCAAGACGATGGTGCACAAGTACGGCTCGTGGTGGCACGTGGGCGTGCCGGAAGTTTCAACCAGCGAGCGCGTCGAGCGCGCCGCCGAACGGATGAAGACCGCACTCGCCACCGCCCGGCGCTACTGATTCGACCGAACCACCCGATGCGGGGCGCGCTCCCTGCCGCGTCATTCCGCCCTTTTCACGAGGAACCGACATGCGTATCGCACTTGACCCCTACATGTACCGCCATCTGCCGCTGCCGAAGATGGTCGAGAAAGTCGCCGAACTCGGCTACAGCTATATCGAACTGTCGCCGCGCGAAGACTTCCTGCCGTTCTACAAATATCCACGCGTCGACAAGGCGCGCATTCAGGAATTCAAAGCCGCGCTGCGCGACACCGGCGTGCAGTTGTCGTCGCTGCTGCCGCTGTATCACTGGGCAAGCCCCGACGAGTCGCTGCGCGAGGCGGCTGTGCGCAACTGGAAACGCGCGATCCAGGTGGCGGTCGAAATGGAATGCCCTCTGATGAACACGGAATTCAGCGGCCAGTCGAACCATGCACTCGCCAGCGAGAACCAGTTCATGCGCTCGATGGAGGAACTGATGCCCGTGTTCGAGCGCGAAGGCATCAGCCTCGACATCCAGGCGCATCCGTACGACTTCTGCGAGCGCAACAACGAATCCGTCGATATCGTCCGTGGCCTCGACAAACCCTGGCTCAACTATCTCTACGCGGTGCCGCACACCTATTTCTACGACGACGGCGTCGGCGACATCGCCGCGATGCTCGAATATGCGAGGCCGAAGCTCACGCACCTGATCATCGCCGACACCTACAACCATCGCGCGTCCTCGAACCTGCGCTACATCGTGAATCCCCCCGGCGTGACAGCCACCGTGCACCAGCACCTCGACATCGGCCAGGGCGAAATCGACTGGGACACGTTCTTCTCGAAGATTCGCGAGATCGGCTTCGACGGCATCGCGACCGTGGCCGTGTTCGCCTGGGAGGACCGGGCCGACGAATCGAGCCGGATGATGCTGGATACCGTCAAGCGCGGCCTCGGCCTCGCCTGACGTCCGGCACCGCTCATCCGCTCATTCGCTTATTCGCTCAGACTCAAGACGACAGGAACTCATCGTGCATACACCGACGCTCGCGTCCGAACGCCAGTTCGACCTGATCTGCCTGGGACGGCTCGCCGTCGATCTCTACGGCCAGCAGGTCGGCGCCCGCCTCGAGGACGTCACCAGCTTCGCCCGCTACCTTGGCGGGTCGTCCGCCAACATTGCCTTCGGCACGGCCCGGCTCGGGCTGAAATCGGCGATGCTCTCGCGGGTCGGCAACGACCATATGGGCCGGTTTCTCCTCGACGCGCTCAAGCAAGAGGGCTGCGACGTCAGCCAGATCCGCATCGATCCGGAACGCCTGACCGCGCTGGTCCTGCTCGGCCTCAAGGATCGCGACACGTTTCCGCTGGTGTTCTATCGCGAGAACTGCGCCGACATGGCAATCGACGAGCAGGACATCGACGAATCGTTCATCGCGTCGAGCCGCGCCCTGCTGATCACCGGTACGCATTTCTCGACCGAGCGTGTCCACCGCGCCAGCATGAAGGCGCTCGATTACGCGCGACGTCACGATGTCCGCACCGTGCTCGACATCGATTACCGGCCCGTGCTGTGGGGCCTCACCGGGAAGGCGGACGGCGAGACGCGCTTCATCGCGGATGGCAGCGTCAGCCGCCACCTGGGCGGCATCCTGCCGATGTTCGACCTGATCGTCGGCACCGAAGAGGAATTCCGCATCGCCGGCGGCCATGACGATCTGATGGCTGCACTGCGCGTCGTTCGCGAGGCCACGCCCGCCACTCTGGTGGTCAAGCGCGGCCCGCTCGGCTGCACGATACTCGACGGGGCGATTCCGGCGAGCATCGACGACGGCCGCTTGCATGGCGGCGTGCAAGTCGAGGTGCTGAACGTGCTCGGCGCCGGCGACGCCTTCATCTCCGGCTTCCTCAAGGGCTGGCTGACCGGCGCCGATGAAACCCGCTGCTGCGCGTACGCCAATGCTTGCGGCGCGCTGGTGGTCTCGCGCCACGCTTGTGCACCGGCCATGCCGACGACGGCCGAACTCGACTATTTCGTCGCGAATTCGGCCCGCATGGGCCGGCCCGACCGTGACCCCGCGCTGAACCGCCTGCATCGCGTCAGCCCGAACCGCAAGCCATGGGACGAGGTGCTCGGCTTTGCGTTCGACCACCGCGACCAGCTCGCCGACCTGGCGCGTCAAGCCGGCGCCGACGAACGGAAGATCGGCACGCTCAAGCAGCTCTTTGTCGAAGCCGTCGCCGAGACCGAGGCCCAAATCGGCGGCCAGGGCAAGATGGCCGTGCTGATCGACGACCGCTTCGGTCAGGATGCGCTCAATGCCGCCACCGGCCGCAACTGGTGGATCGGTCGCCCTGTCGAACTGCCGGGTTCGAACCCGCTGCGCTTCGAACACGGACGGTCGATCGGGTCGGCGCTGCTGTCCTGGCCGCGCGAGCATATCGTGAAGTGCCTCGTTCAGTACCACCCCGACGATGCCCCTGAACATCGGCTCGAACAGGAAGCGCAGTTGCAGGCGCTCCAGCAGGCGGTATCGGTCAGCGGTCACGAACTGCTGCTGGAAGTGATCCCGCCCAAGGATCGCCCCGCATCGCAGGACGTCGTGGTCCGCGCGCTGGAACGCCTCTACGATCTCGGCATCGAGCCCGACTGGTGGAAACTCGAATCGATGCCGGCTGAAACCTGGCGCCGCATCGACGCGCTGATCGAGGCGCACGATCCATATTGCCGTGGCGTCGTGCTTCTGGGCTTGAACGCACCGCTCGAAACGCTCGTGCAAGGCTTCATCGACGCTGCCGCCAGCCGGACCTGCCGCGGTTTCACGGTCGGCCGCTCAATCTTTTACGAGCCGAGTCGCGCCTGGTTCGCCGGCGAGATCGACGACCGCGAGGTGATACGCCGCGTGCGCGTGTCGTTCGAGACACTGATTCGCGTCTGGCGTCAGGCTCGGCCACAACAGGAGGCAGCATGAGCAATCTGCTGATCAAGGGGCGTGCAAGCGGGCGCGATATCGTCACGGTCACGCCGGCCAGCGCCGGTTGGCGCCACGTCGGTTTCGCCGCCAAACGGCTCGCGGCTGGCGAGCGGTTCGAGGTCGACACCGGCGGCGACGAACTCTGCATCGTGGTGCTGACCGGCACCGTGACGCTCACGACCGGCGATCGGGTCTGGCGCGACATCGGCGGACGACGCAGCGTGTTCGAGGACCGCTCGCCCCATGCGGCCTATGTGCCGCCGGGTCGCAACGTGTCGATCGACGCTGCCGACGCGGCCGAAATCGCGCTCTGCACGGCGCCCGCCACCGGCCGATACGACGCCCGCCTGATCGAGCCCGCGTCGATCGCGCGTTCGGTACGCGGCAGCGGCACCAATACTCGCTACGTCTGCGACATCCTTCCACAAACGGAACCGGCCGAAGGACTGCTGGTGGTCGAGGTGGTGACGCCAGCCGGCCACGCGTCCAGCTATCCGCCGCACAAGCATGACGTCGATGCAATCCCGGCCGAAAGCGTGCTGGAAGAGACCTATTACCATCGGCTCGACCCGGAGCAGGGGTTCGCATTCCAGCGTGTCTACACCGATTCGCGCGATATCGACGAAGCCTATGCGGTCGAGAATCACGACGTCGTGATGGTGCCGAAAGGCTATCACCCGGTGGTCGCACCGCATGGCTATCGCAGCTACTACCTGAACGTGATGGCGGGACCGAAGCGGGTCTGGCACTTCCGCAACGATCCAGCGCATGAATGGATGCTGACGAAGTAGTCGCCCGGGATGTGACGCCGGCCCTTGCGGGCCGGCTGGCATGCGTGGCGGACAACGGCAGACGACTGTCGGCAATGCGGTTCGGCCATGGGCCGCCCTGTGCGCACGTGTCGCGGCCGCTCAGTCGTGTGGGGAAAGATAAGGGCTGCGCCGCACATTCGCGGCGCAGAACACACCGAACTCGACAGGGCCGCCCGGCGGCGTGGCCTCGAGCACCCCGCAACCGTACAGCATGTGCTGCAACGCGGAAATCACCTGTGCGTCGGGATTCTGATCGATCACGATATCCATCGTGCCTTCGTCGATATAGACACGATGCTCGTCCAGCATCTCGTGACCGACCCACACCACCTTGCCGGCCACATCGAATTCCCTGAGCGCTGCGGCGATGCCCGCCGAACCGTAACCGCTGTTGTAGATGCCGACCAGGTCCCCCTGCTTCAGCGCCGGCAATACGGCGCGATAACACGCATCGGCATTGTCGAGCGTCTCGATTTCGACGCCCTGATACTCGAGCTCGGTTTCGGCCCCCTCGAGCGCCGCGCGAAAACCGGCGATCCGGTCGCGATGCGCGCCGAAACTGCGGCTTCCGCAAAGCTTGAGCACGCGCCCGGCCCGCTTGGCGAGCCGCCCGATGAAGTAGCCTGCGGTGCGGCCGGCGCCAACGTTATCGATCCCCGCGAAGTGGGTACGCGCAATCTCGCTGATGTCGGTCATCAGCGTCACCACCTTTTCGCCCTCGGCGATCGCATCGCTCAACGCCGCGCGCACGGGCGCGGTGTCGCGCGTCGTGATGATCATGCCGGCCCTGCGGTAGCGGCAATTGCCGATAGCATCGACCACCGCCCGATCCGATTCGGGAAGAATCAACCGATGCAGAACGATGCGTTTATCGAGTATCTGGGCCGAACGCTGCAATGCCGCGTTCAGGCGGCGAAAAAACGGCGTGTCGCCGTGAGAGAGGAGCACGTCGATATGAATCAGCCCGTGCCGGCAATCCGGTAGCACGCGGCGCACGCCTAGCCGGCGTGCCGCCGCGATCACCCGCTCGCGCGCCGATTCCGATACGCTGCCCCGCTCGTTGAGGACCCGATTGACCGTGGCCTCGCTGACGCCGGCCTCGGCCGCGATCTCGACGAACCGGGCGTCGCGCTTGCGCCTCGTGCCGGCTGGTGTCACAACCGAGTCCTCGCTCATCGTGCCTGCTCCGTGTCGCCGTACAAGCCGCGGAAATGCGCTTCGATCTCCTCGAGGCTGCGCCCCCGCGTTTCGGGCAGGTTGCGCCAGATGAACGCAATCGACATCAAGCCGATGGCAAAGAATACGAAGAAGGTGCTCGAAATGCCGGCGTAGGCGACCAGCGACGGGAAGCTCAGGCCGAGCACGAAATTGACCATCCACAGCACGCAACCGGCGACACCCACCGCGAAGCCGCGGATATGCAGCGGAAACAGTTCGGCCAGCAGCACCCAGCACACCGGCGCGATCAGCGCCTGCATGAAGCCCAGAAAGCAGGCCATGGCGGCCAGAATCAGGCCAGCGCGCAGAAAGGAAACGGGCAAGAACAGGGAAAAGAGACCGATCGTCAGCAAGGACAGCGTCGTGCCGCTCAGCCCGATGAGGAACATCGGCCGGCGCCCGAGCCTGCCGAGCACCTGGATGCCGACCAGGGTCGCCGCGACCGAAATCACGCCGTTCGCGACGTTGCCGATCAGCGCCGTCTCCCGTCCGAAGCCCGAACTCGTCAGGATCTGCGTACCGTAGAACATGATCGAATTGACGCCGGTCGCCTGCATGACGATGGCAATCCCGATCCCAACCCAAAAGACATGCCGGACCCAAGGCGCCGACAAGCCCGGTCCGTTACGACGGACCGGATGGGTGTTGCGCTGCTCCGCGTGGCGAATCGAATCGAATTCGTGCCGCGCGGCCTGCGTGTCGCGCACCTGTTGCAACACCTTCCAGGCCGCGTGCAGCTTGCCCTTCGACGCCAGCCAACGCGGGCTTTCCGGCATCACCAGCATGCCGAACCACAATCCGACCGCCGGCAGCGTCGCGACGGCGAGCATCCAGCGCCAGACGCCATGCTCGCTGCCCCACAAGCTGCCGATCACCGCATTGACGATGAACGCGATCATTTGCCCGGACACGATCATCAGCTCGTTTTGCGTGATGATCTGTCCTCGGCGATGCGCGGGCGCCAATTCGGCCAGGTAGGTCGGCACGCAGATCGACGCCCCGCCGACCGCGATGCCCAGCACGAATCGCGAGGCAATGAGCAAGTCGACGGTCGAGGCGAAGGTACTGGACAACGCGCCACCGAGGAACAGGACCGCCAGGAGCATGATGCTCATCCGCCGCCCATAGCGGTCCGCTACCAGGCCCGAGGCCACGGAGCCGAGCACGGCGCCGAGCAGCAGCGAACTGGTGACGAGCCCCTCAGTGAGCGGTGTCAGCCCGAGATCCTGGGTCATGTATGCCAGCGCCCCATTAATGACCCCGGTGTCATAACCGAACAGCAGGCCACCGAGCGTCGCGATCATCGCGATGAACCGCATCGACCGGCGCGCCTGAGCGGGCTGGGCCGCCGAGGACGAAGCGGGTTCGGCGGACGTGAGCGTCTCACAAACTTCCTGCATCAGTGTCTCCATGATTTGTATGTTTCATCGCATCGTCCCGGCTGCAATCGCTGCCTGTGCCGCGGCTCGGGCAGCGCCAATGCAGCACAAGCCCGTGAGCCTCCACGTCGAACCGGTCATTCGCCGGGCCGACGGCGGTCATCGTGCCGGACGCCAAGGGAGACTTAACCGTAGACAAAGCGGCATGGACGTGCAACGCGACCGTTGACCATTTTTGGTCAATGATGCCGTGACGTGAACTGCCTGCCCAGCTCTACCGCTGCGTTCCAGCTTCGGGTCGCGGCCATTCGAGTTGGAGGAAGTGATGACGACTCTGGAACTGCATCAGCAGAGTGTTTCGGCCATCGCCGCTCGACTGGGTATGGATCGCAAGATCGTTGGCAATACATCGCATGGTGATGGCTCATGGCACCCGGTCGGAAATGGGGAGGGCACCGCCACCCCTTCAATCGGCGCACCGTACGCACCTGCGTCGCCTTTAGTGGCTGCACGCCGAACGCGGTTTCATAAATGACGCTCCGCCCATTGATTTTTGAGACGAACGGTCTATTATTCGCCCATGGACGTTCGAACCGATCAGCCTCGCCGCCGCGGCAGGCCACCGAAACAGCACGAGGACCTCGTCGCCACGCGGGACATGCTGTTGCGCACCGGCCTCGAGATCCTCACCGAAAAGGGCTTCTCGGCCACCGGGCTCGACGAGATCCTCGGGCGCGCCGGCGTGCCGAAGGGCTCCTTCTATCACTACTTCGACAACAAGGAAGCGTTCGGCCTCGAACTGATCGACCGCTACGCCGATTTCTTCGCGCGCAAGCTGGACCGCCATTTGGGCAATACGGCGCACGCGCCGCTGCAGCGCGTGCAGGCATTCGTCGACGACGCGCGGGACGGCATGGCCCGCTACGCGTTCAGCCGCGGCTGCCTGATCGGCAATCTCGGACAGGAAATGGGCGCGCTGCCCGAAAGCTTCCGCGCACGGCTGCGTGCGACGTTCGAAGATTGGCAACGTCGCCTCGCCGATTGCCTGGCCGCCGCGCAGCAAGCCGGCGAACTGGCCGCTTCGGCGGAACCGGCCGAGCTGGCCGCGTTTTTCTGGATCGGCTGGGAAGGCGCCGTGCTGCGCGCGAAGCTGGAGCGCAGCGACGTGCCGCTGGCATTGTTCGCCCGGTTTTTCTTCAATGGATTACCCCGCCGCTGAATTTTTTTGCCATTAACTAGACGATCGGTCTAGAAAGGAGGACGGATGTTCCAGGGCATCGTGATCGACAAGGACGAAACCGGCCAGCACGCGCGGCTGCACACGCTGGACGACGCGCAGTTGCCCGCCGGCAACGTGACGATCCGCGTGGGCTATTCGACGCTGAACTACAAGGACGGGCTCGCGATCACCGGCAAGAGCCCGGTGATCCGCAAGTTCCCGATGGTGCCGGGCATCGACCTGGTCGGCGAAGTCGAAGCGAGCACGCACGCGGATTACCGTCCCGGCGACCAGGTCGTGCTGAACGGCTGGGGCGTCGGCGAAACGCATTGGGGCGGCCTCGCGCAGAAGGCGCGGGTCGACGGCGACTGGCTGGTGCCGCTACCCGCCGCGTTTTCGCCGCAACAGGCGATGGCGATCGGCACGGCCGGCTACACCGCGATGCTGTGCGTGATGGCGCTGGAACGGCACGGCGTGCGCCCGGACGACGGCGAGATCGTCGTGACCGGCGCGGCAGGCGGTGTCGGCAGCGTCGCCACCGCGATCCTCGCGCGGCTCGGATACCGGGTCGTCGCCGTGACGGGCCGCCCGGCCGATGCCGACTACCTGCGGCAACTCGGCGCGGCCGACATTCTGGATCGCGCGTCATTCAGCACACCCGGCAAGCCGCTCGGCAAGGAACGATGGGCCGGCGCGGTCGACGTGGCCGGCAGCCACGTCCTCGCCAACGTGTGCGCGACCACGCGATACCGCGGCGTGGTGACGGCCTGCGGCCTCGCTGCGGGTATGGATTTACCCGCGACGGTCGCGCCATTCATTCTGCGCGGCGTCACGCTCGTCGGGATCGACAGCGTGATGTGCCCGCGCGCCGAACGGCTGGAAGCCTGGCGCCGGCTCGCGTCCGATCTCGACGTCGAGAAGCTGGGCGCCATCGGTCATCAGGTCGGCCTCGCCGACGCCATCCCGCTGGCCGCGGAACTGATCGACGGCAAGGTGCGCGGCCGCATCGTCGTCGACGTCAATGCCTGACCGCCCTTCGTGCCACTTTATCCAGGAGAATTGAAATGAACGCGTCCCACCCGAAGCCGTGAGAGCAGAAAGAAGGGGTGGATCCTCACGGGCCGACGGCATCAAAGTGCCCAGGTGGAAAATGCATGCATTTCCCGGCAACCGGAGGATCCACGATGAATAGTATGACCGTGGGCGTAGATATCGCCAAGCAGGTTTTCCAGGTGCATTACGTCGATCAGGCAACTGGAGAAATCGTGAACAAACCGATCAAACGGGCGAAGTTTCTCGAGTACTTCGCGAACCGTGTGCGATGCCTGATCGGGATGGAAGCGTGCGGCGGTGCGCACCACTGGGCTCGACAACTGCGGCAGATGGGTCACGAGGTCAGACTGATGCCAGCGGAGTTCGTGAAGGCATTCAACATCCGCAATAAGAACGATGCGGCGGATGCGCGGGCGATCTGGCTGGCGGTGCAGCAACCGGGCAGGCCAGTGGCGGTGAAAACGGAAATGCAGCAGGCGATGCTGGCACTGCACCGGATGCGCGAGCAGTTGGTGAAGTTCCGCACGATGCAGAGCAACGGATTGCGCGGGCTGATGACGGAGTACGGCGAGGTGATGAGCCGTGGCCGAGCGAAGCTGGACCAGGAAATACCCATCGCGCTTGACCGGCTCGAGCAGCGCCTGCCGGCAGCGCTGATCGATACGTTGCGTGAACAGTGGAACGGGTTGGCGAGGCTCGACGAGCAGATTGCCGAGATCGAACGTCGGATGCGCGAATGGAAGAAGGAAGACAAGGCCGTTGCGGCGATCAGCGAGATACCCGGCGTGGGCTTGCTGACGTCGACGGCGGCAGTGGCGATGATGGGCGACGCGAAGGCGTTTCGCTCAGGACGCGAATTCGCCGCGTGGGCAGGTTTGGTACCGAAGCAGACGGGCTCGGGCGGCAAGGTGAACTTGCACGGCATCAGCAAGAGGGGCGACACCTATCTGCGCACGCTGTTGATTCACGGCGCGCGAAGCGTGTTGAACCATGCGAAAGAGCCGGGCCCATGGGTCGAGCAGATGAAGAAGCGGCGGCCAGCAAATGTAGTGATCGTGGCACTGGCCAACAAGATGGCACGGACGATCTGGGCGGTACTGGCCCATGAGCGGCCGTACCGGAAGGACTACGTGAGCGTGAAGCCAGCCTGAAATCGGCCACGCGAGGTAGAAAATCAACGTTTAACACAGGGTGAACGTCGAAAGGTTGCGCAGGAATCGAGTGTGATGACAAGCCAGGTAGGACCGGGACTCGCTAAACCTGTATGAGGTGACGGGCTTCGAGCTCGCCAGGAGAATGAGGCGCGAGTCAGCGAATTTCATAGGGGCCCGCAGCGGCTGCACCAGCTGCATCAAGGCCGGATATAGAGCTGCAGCCCATCCTGTCCGTCGAAACACGAGAAAACTGTTGCAAACGGGACGCGTTCATATAGACCTCATGATCACTTCAGACAATGCACCCGTCAGCCGCTTCCCCGTGCCGGCGCTCGAAGACCTGCCCGACGACATTCGCGAACGCATCGCGGCCGTCCAGGAAAAGTCGGGCTTCATCCCGAACGTGTTCCTCACACTCGCGCATCGCCCGGACGAGTTTCGCGCATTCATGGCGTACCACGACGCGCTGATGGACAAGCCGGGCAACCTCACCAAGGCCGAACGGGAAATGATCGTCGTGGCCACCAGCGCCGTGAACCAGTGTCAGTACTGCGTGATCGCACACGGTGCGATCCTGCGCATTCGCGCGAAGGACCCGCTGATCGCCGACCAGGTCGCGACCAACTACCGCAAGGCCGACATCACCGCGCGACAGAAGGCGATGCTGGACTTCGCGATGAAGGTGTCGCAGGCCGCGCATCAAGTGGGCGAAGCGGATTTCGACACGCTGAAAACGCACGGCTTCACCGAGGAGGACGTGTGGGACATCGCGGCGATTTCGGCGTTCTTCGGGATGTCGAATCGCATCGCGAACGTGACGAACATGCGCCCCAACGCGGAGTTTTACGCGCTGGGACGCTGAGCGCGCGACGGCAACGGCAGCGGCGACGGCTCGGCGATCCCGGCGGACAGCGCCCCTCTTCGGTCGGCCGCCGCGCGCCCCGGCGCAACATCAACGCGGCACACCGCCGCCGCGCGCCGCGGCCCTCGCGCCTACTCGACCTGCTTCAACGCGTGCAGCCCTTCCGGCAGCGTCGCATCCGGAAACTGCGTGGACAGCGTCGCATCGCGCCACCGCGCCGCCTCTTCCGCGCGCTGCCGCTCCGCCTGCTCGCAGACGAACAGCGCATCGCCGCCGAGCAGCAAACGCAGCGGCACGTCGTCGCGGCGCGACAGCTCGACGATCAGCGCCGCGATCCGGGCGGGATCGCCGACCTCGTGGCCACCGTACGCGCCGAGCAGGTCGAGAATCTTCCCGACCGACGGCCGATAGTCGGGCAGCAGATCGTCGATGCCGCGCTTCGCCTGCGCGGCCCATTCGGTACGCATCCCGCCCGGTTCGAGCGTGCACACGCGCACGCCGAACGGCGCGACCTCCTTCGCGAGCACGTCGCTGAATCCGCCGACCGCCCACTTCGCGGCCTGGTACGCCGACAATCCGGGCGTCGCCGAGCGCCCGCCGACCGACGACACCTGGAAGATGTGCCCGGCGCGCTGCATGCGCATCGTCGGCAGCACCGCGCGCGTCAGGTTGATCACGCCGAACAGGTTCGTTTCGATCTGATCGCGGAAGACGTCGGCGCCCGTCTGCTCGAACGGCGCCGTATGGCCGTAGCCCGCGTTGTTCACCAGCACGTCGATGCGGCCGAACGCGGCGCGTGCCGCCGCGACGGCTTGCGCTGCCGCCGCTTCGTCGGTGACGTCGAGCTCGACCGGCAGCACGCGGTCGCCATGACGCTCGGCCAGATCGGCCAGCCGCGCCGGATCGCGCGCGCCGGCCACCAGCCGGTCGCCCGCCGCCAGCACCGCTTCCGAAATCGCCCGCCCCAGGCCGCGTGCGGCCCCCGTTACCAACCAGACTTTCGACATTTTCCGCTCCTTGATCACGATGAAACGATGAAAATGAATGATTACTCACTCATTAATATGGGCGACGTATCGATCCTTGCCGACCTGTATCGCCCTGCCTGAAACCGTCCTGCCTTCCGTCGTGCGGCACGCGCACCGCCTTATGCCGCCACGACGGCCAAACCCTTCCGTCACCTCGTTCGCGTCACGCTCACACCGCGTGCAACACCGCCCACAGCGCGCGAAACCCTGCTTCCCGGTAAGCATCGGCCCGCGCCGGATCGCGTGCGATCGACTCCATCGCGGTTTCCGCGATCGACGTAAACAACGCCGAGCAGAACGCATGCGCTTCGTCGCGGTTCAGCGCGCCCGAGGCGGCGACCTGCTCGCGCAGCAACGCGCCGATCCCGCCGAAGCCTTCCGAGCCGGCCGCGCGATGCGCGTCGTCGATGCGCCCGCTCACGCCCAACTGCCGCAACGCGCGCCGGCCGTCCGGATTCGCGACGCCCCACGACACATAGCCGTTCCACGCATGCCGCAGGGCCTGCTCGGCCGGCGCATGTTCCGGAAACCCGGTCATCATCGCGTCGCGCATGTCGGCCTTCAGGCTCAGGTACAGCGCGTTCAGCAACGCATCCTTGGTCTCGAAGTACGTGAACACCGTCCCTTCCGCCACGCCGGCGAGCCTCGCGATGCGCGCGGTCGTCGCGCTCGGGCCGTCCTCGGCGAGCGCACGCGCGGCCGCGGCGAGGATGGCTTCGTGCTTGTCGGGACTGCGCGGTCGGGCCACGTTGATTCCTTTAATGAGTGAGCGCTCAATCATAATCGAGCGAAAAGGAGAAACGCAAGTCCTGTTACATCCTGGGGAACGCATACGCAATCCATCAAAACGGTGCACTATTGCGTTTTGCCGTACCGGCGCCGGCCATCCGGTGCCCGATGCCTCGACGTTCGTTTCACGTTCATCGTTTCAAACCGCGAACCTCCCATGACGAATCAGCCTTCCCAGACCGCGGCCGACCGGCCTGTCGACATGATCATCTTCGGCGGCGGCGGCGACCTGGCCGCCCGCAAGCTGTTGCCCGCGCTGTACATGGCGCACCTGCACTGCAATCTTCCGCCCGAGACGCGCATCATCGCCGTCGGCCGCCGCGACTGGGGCATCGACGGCTATCGCAAGTTCATGGACGAGCAGTCGCGCCCGTTCATCGACGAGAAGGCGTTCGACGCCGGCGCGTGGAGCCGCTTCCTCGACCTGTTCAAGTACGTGCTGATCGACGTGAACGCGCCGGACGACTACCTGCGGCTCGCCGAAGCGGCGCGCGGCGACGCGATCCGCGTGTTCTACCTGTCGACGTCGCCGGAGCTGTTCACGACGATCTGCGACAACCTGTCGGCCGCGCACCTCGTCGACGCGCACTCGCGCGTCGTCCTCGAAAAGCCGCTGGGCCACGATCTCGCGTCCGCGAAGGCGATCAACGATGCGGTCGGCAAGCACTTCGAGGAATCGCAGATCTACCGGATCGACCACTATCTCGGCAAGGAAACCGTGCAGAACCTGATGGTGCTGCGCTTCGGCAACCCGATCTTCGGGCCGCTGTGGCAGGCGCCGAGCATCCGCAGCGTGCAGATCACGGTCGCGGAAACGGTCGGCGTCGGCAGCCGCGCGGGCTTCTACGACCATACCGGCGCGCTGCGCGACATGGTGCAGAACCACCTGCTGCAACTGCTGTGCATCGTCGCGATGGAGCCGCCCGTGTCGCTCGACCCGGACGCGGTGCGCGACGAGAAGCTGAAGGTGCTGCGTTCGCTGCGGCCGATGGCGCTGTCGGACGTCGCGCGCGACACGGTGCGCGGCCAGTACACGGCCGGCGCGGTCGACGGCCAGCCGGTCAAGGGCTATCTCGAGGAAGACAACGTGCCGGCGGACAGCCGCGCGGAAACCTTCGTCGCGCTGCGCGCGCACATCAACAACTGGCGCTGGGCGAACGTGCCGTTCTTCCTGCGCACCGGCAAGCGGCTGCAGCGCCGCCAGTCGGAAATCATGATCGAGTTCGCGGACATGCCGTTCTCGATCATCCCGACTGGCCCGCGCCATTACAGCAACCGCCTCGTGATCCAGCTTCAGCCGGAAGAGTCGATCCAGCTGCAGATGCTCGCGAAGGAGCCGGGCAGCGGGATGAACATGGTGCCCGTGAGCCTGAACCTCGACCTGCAGCAGGCGATTCCGGAGCGGCGCGCGGAAGCGTACGAACGGCTGCTGATCGACGTGATCCGCGGCCGCCTCACGCACTTCATGCGCCGCGACGAGCTCGAAGCCGCATGGTCGTGGGTCGAGCCGATCCTCGACGGCTGGAAGCAGCTCGGCGACCGGCCGCGGCTGTACACGGCCGGTACGTTCGGGCCGGCGGCTTCGTCGGCGCTGCTCGCGCGCGACGGGATGTCGTGGGCCGAAGAGGCGTAATCGCAACCCGACGGCGTGCCGCCGCGCGGCACGCCCGTTCCCGAAGCGCAGCGCCGCCTGCGCTACGCCGCTACTGCGACAGCAGCCACGTCGGCTTGCGCCGCGCCGGCGCATCGCCGGCGCTTCCGGCGCCGAGCACCTCGATCATGTAATCGACGAACGATGCGATCCGCGACGAGATCGCGGTGTTCCGGTAATACACCGCGTTGATCGGCTGCTCGACCTCGAGCGTCTGCCGCGCGAGCACCTGCACGAGCCGCCCGGCCTCGCGATCCTGCGCGGTCACGAAATCCGACAGGCACACGACACCCGTGCCCTCCAGCGCGAGCTGCCGCAGCGTCTCGCCGCTCGACGACCAGACGCCGGGCTCGATGCGGTAGGGCTCGCCGTCCGTGCCGAGGATCGGCCATACGTTCAGCGATTCGGGCTGCGTGAAGCCGAGCAGCGTGTGCTTCGCGAGATCCTCGACCTTGCGCGGCTGGCCGTGCGCTTCGATGTAGGCAGGGCTCGCAAGGATGCGCACCCGGCTGCTGCCGATGCGCCGGCTGTGCAGCGTCGAATCCTTCAGCCGGCCGATCCGGATCGCGACGTCGGTGCGCCGCTCCAGCAGGTCGATGATGCCCTCGTTGCTGTTCAACTCCAGGTCGACCTTCGGAAAGCGTTCGCGGTAGCCGCGCACGAGCGGCACGATCACGTGCAGCATGAACGGCGTCGCGGCGTCGACGCGCAGGCGCCCGGACGGCATCTCGCGCCGCGCGAGCATCTGCTCTTCCGCGTTCTCGACCGATTCGATGATCGCGCGCGCGTTCTGCAGGAATGCGCGCCCTTCCTCGGTCAACTCGAGCCGGCGCGTGGTCCGGCGCAGCAGCGTGGTCTTCAGCTTCTCCTCGAGCCGCGCGAGCGTGCGGCTCGTCGCCGACACGGTGAGGTCGAGTTGCTGGGCGGCGGCCGTGATCGAACCGGTGTCCACCACGGCGGCAAAGGCCTGGAGTTCGTCGAGGGTGATCTTCATTGTTGATTTGAAATCAAAACAATTTGGTTTATAGACCAGTTTTTCAGCAAAAGTAAAGCCGGCACACTGCGATCCGTTCCTACTGAAACCCGGATCCCGTCATGCCACTCGCGTTGCTTGCGCTGACCATCAGCGCCTTTGCCATCGGCACCACCGAATTCGTGATCGTCGGGCTGATTCCGACGATCGGCGCCGACCTCGGCGTCAGCCTGCCGTCAGCCGGCCTGCTCGTCAGCCTGTATGCACTGAGCGTCGCCATCGGCGCGCCGCTCCTCACCGCGCTCACCGGCCGCGTGCCGCGCAAGGCGCTGCTCGCCGGGCTGATGGCGCTCTTCACCGTCGGCAACCTCGTCGCGTGGCAGGCGCCGGGCTACGAATCGCTGATCGTCGCGCGCGTCCTCACCGGCCTCGCGCACGGCGTGTTCTTCTCGGTCGGCTCGATCATCGCGACCACGCTCGTGCCGAAGGACAAGGCCGCGAGCGCGATCGCGACGATGTTCAGCGGCATGACCGTCGCGTTCGTCGCCGGCATTCCGCTCGGCACGTTCATCGGCCAGCACTTCGGCTGGCGCGCGACGTTCCTGATCGTCGCGCTGTTCGGCCTCGTCGCGTTCCTCGGCGCGGTCGCATTCGTGCCGCGCGGGCTGCCGCAAACGCCGCCGGCGCCGCTCGCTCGCCAGCTGCGCGTGCTGGCCCAGCCGCGCTTGCTGCTCGTCTATGCGATGACCGCAGTCGGTTACGGCGGTTCGCTGATCGCATTCACGTACATGGCGCCGCTGCTCGAACAGATCGCCGGCTTCACGCCGTCGCAGGTCAGCCTCGTGCTCGTCGGCTACGGCGTATCGGTCGCGGTCGGCAACGTGTGGGGCGGCAAGCTCGCGGACGCCGTCGGCCCCGTGAAGGCGCTCAAGCGGATCTTCCTGCTGCTCGCGATCGTGCTGCTCGCGCTGACCTTCACGATCCACGTGAAATGGCTCGCGGTGCTGACGATGCTCGCGTGGGGCGCCGTGGCGTTCGGCAACGTGCCGGGGCTGCAGGTGTACGTCGTCAAGCAGGCGCGCCACTTCGCGCCGGACGCCACCGACGTCGCATCGGGCTTCAACATCGCCGCCTTCAACCTCGGCGTGGCCGGCGGGTCGTCGCTCGGCGGCCTGATCGTCGCGAACGTCGGCCTCGGCCACACGCCGTGGATCGCCGCCGCCGTCACGCTCGGCGCATTTGCGCTCACCGCGTTGAGCGGCCGTCTCGACCGCCGCCACGGGCTGCCCGAACGCACGGCCGAACCCGTCGAACTCGCCCATTGAACGTCACCTTTGCAGGAGCCACCAGCATGAACGCATCGACCCCACGTCCGCCGTTCGCCGGCAAGACTTTCGAAGTCCGTTACGACGGCCTCACCGCGCTCAACGCGTACGACGAAGACGGCCGCCACATGCGCTACGAAATCACCGAAGGCCCGTACGCGGGCGCGAAGGGCGAAGTCGAATACACGTGGCAGCCCGTCGCCGGCGAGACGTACGCGATCTCGTGGCAGGAAGCCGATCGCGCCACCGTCGTGCATATCGACGATTTCGCCGCCGGGACGTCGCGCTCGTTCTTCACTGCGTCGTCGCTCGATTTCTACCGGCTCGACGGCAGCCTGCGCGCGGTCTGAACGGAGCCCGACCATGTCCACTTCACTCGACATGCTCGCCGACGGCGGCTTCAGCATCGGCATCGAACTGCCGCTCGACAACGACTGGACCGCGTCCGGCAACGCGAAACGCCGGCATGACGGCCGCCACCCCGGCGTGCCCGATCTGGAAATTCACGCGGAACTCGCGCAACTGGCCGACACGCTCGGTTTCCGCGCGCTCTGGGTGCGCGACGTGCCGCTGTACGACCCGTCGTTCGGCGACGCCGCGCAGGTGTTCGAAACGTTCTCGTATCTCGGCTACCTCGCCGGTGTCACGCGCGACATCCTGCTCGGCACCGCGGCCGTCGTGCTGCCGCTGCGCGAACCGCTGCTCACGCTGAAATCGGCCGCGACGATCCAGGAATTGAGCGGCGGGCGCCTGCTGCTCGGCGTCGCGAGCGGCGACCGGCCGGTCGAATATCCGCTGTTCGGCCGCGACTTCGCCACGCGCGGCGCGAACTTCCGCGACCAGATCGCGCTGCTGCGCGACGGCGCGCGCGGACATCTGCCGCCCGGCCTGGAAGTGCTGCCCGCCGCCCGTTCGCCGGTGCCGCTGCTCGTCGCGGGCCTCGCGCAGCAGACGCCCGCGTGGATCGGCGAACACATGGACGGCTGCCTCGCGTATCCGGGCACGCCGGCCGATCACCTGCAGCGCGCCGCGAACTGGCGTGCGGTGGCCGGCGACAAGCCGTACGTGAGCTTCATCCACCTCGACCTCGCGGAAGATCCGCACGAACCGCTGCAGCGGCACCGCTTCGGCGCCCGGGCGGGACGCGTCGCGCTGACGGAGGAACTCGCGGCGATGCGCGACGCGGGCGTGCGGCACATCGGCCTGCATTTCCGCCGCAACCGGCGGCCGCTCGACGAGACGATGGCCGAGATCGCGGCGGACGTGCTGCCCGCGTTCCCGCCGAACAAGAATCCGCAGGCGCGCGCCGCATAAGGCCGGCCACGGCCCGCACGCGCCCGCGATACGCTCAATATTTGACTTAAAATCAAATATCTTTGGCATCTAAAGGCGTTTATTTCATCAGTATCACGCGCCAGAATGACTCGCATACCGCAACCGTTCCCCTCTCCCAGGAGCACATGATGAGCAAGATTCCCGCATTCGGCCTCGGTACGTTCCGCCTGCAAGGCCAGGTCGTCATCGACTCGGTCCGCAACGGCCTCGAAGTCGGCTACCGCGCGATCGACACCGCTCAGATCTACGGCAACGAAGCCGAAGTCGGCGAAGCGATCGCCGCATCGGGCGTACGCCGCGAAGAGCTGTTCCTCACGACGAAGATCTGGGTCGACAACTACGCACCGGACAAGCTGGCGGCCAGCCTCGCGGAAAGCCTGCGCAAGCTGCGCACCGACCATGTCGACCTGACGCTGATCCACTGGCCGGCGCCGGACAACGGCGTGTCGATCGACGCGTTCATGACCGCGCTGGCGGACGCGAAGGCGAAGGGACTTACGCGCCAGATCGGCATCTCGAACTTCAACATCGAACTGACGAAGGAAGCGATCGCGGCCGTCGGCAAGGACGCGATCGCGACGAACCAGATCGAGCTGAGCCCGTACCTGCAGAACCGCAAGCTGGTCGAGTTCCTGAACGCCGAAGGCATCCACGTGACGTCGTACATGACGCTCGCGTACGGCAAGGTGCTCGGCGACCCGGTGATCGGCGCGATCGCGCGGCGTCGCGACGCGACGCCGGCGCAAGTCGCACTCGCATGGGCGCTGCAACTCGGCTACTCGGTGATTCCGTCGTCGACCAAGCGCGAGAACCTCGCGAGCAACCTGCTCGCGCAGACGCTGCGCCTGACCGACGAAGACATGGCGCAGATCGCCGCGCTCGAACGCAATGGCCGCGAAGTCGACCCGGCCGGCCTCGCGCCGAAGTGGGACTGAGCGCGCCGCGCCCTCATTCGATATGACCCGCTCGCGGCCCGCCGGCCGCGGCACCGACAGGACACCACCATGACCCAGGACCCGCTTTTCCAACCGCTGCGACTCGGCGCGCTGACGCTGCCGAACCGCATCGTGATGCCGCCGATGACGCGCTCGCGCGCGACCCAGCCCGGCGACGAAGCCAACGATCTGATGGCCGCGTACTACGCGCAGCGCGCGAGTGCGGGCCTGATCGTCAGCGAAGGCACCTACATCGCGCCGCTCGGCAAGGGCTACGCCTGGACGCCCGGCATTCACACGCCGTCGCAAGTCGCCGGCTGGCGCAAGGTGACGGACGCCGTGCATGCCGCGCACGGCCGCATCTTCGCGCAGCTGTGGCACGTCGGCCGGCTGAGCCACACGAGCCTGCTCGGCGGCGCGCAACCGGTGTCGTCGTCGCCGCTCCAGGCGAAGGGCGTGAACGTGTTCATCGCCGGCGAAGACGGCAGCACGCCGGGCTTCGTGCAGGCATCCGAGCCGCGCGCGCTGTCGATCGACGAGATCCGCGAGATCGTCGATCAGTACCGCGCCGCCGCGCGACACGCGATCGAAGCCGGCTTCGACGGCGTCGAGCTGCACGGCGCGAACGGCTATCTCGTGAACCAGTTCATCGACTCGAACGCGAACACGCGCACCGACGCGTACGGCGGCTCGCTGGAAAACCGGCTGCGCTTCCTGCGCGAAGTCACGCAGGCGCTGATCGACGGCACCGGCGACGCATCGCGCGTCGGCATCCGCCTCGCGCCGCTGACCACGCTGAACGGCTGCGTCGACGACGATCCGGAAACGACCTACCTCGCCGCCGCGACGCTGCTCGGCGAACTCGGCGTCGGCTACCTGCACATCGCGGAAGCCGACTGGGACGACGCGCCGCTGATGCCGGTCGCCTTCAAGCAGCAATTGCGCGCCGCGTACCCGGGCGTGCTGATCTATGCCGGTGCATACACCGCCGAGCGCGCACGCGAAGCGATCGCCGCCGGCTGGGCCGACCTCGTCGCATTCGGCCGCCCGTTCGTCGCGAACCCCGACCTGCCCGAGCGCCTGCGCATCGGCGCCGCGCTCGCGACGCACGATCGCGACACGCTGTTCGGCGGCGGCGCCCATGGCCTGACCGACTACCCGATGCTCGCGCAAGCCGCGGCATAACGATCCCCAGGAATCCGACATGAGAATCACGCTTCCTTCCCGCCTGGGTTTCGGCACGGCGCCGCTGGGCAACATGTATCGCGACATCCCCCACGAAGAAGCACTGGCCACGGTCGACGCGGCCTGGGAAAGCGGTATCCGCTACTTCGACGCCGCGCCGCTGTATGGCGCGGGCCTCGCCGAGCTGCGCCTCGGCGAAGCGCTCGCGGGCCGTCCGCGCGACGACTATGCGCTCGGCACGAAGGTCGGCCGGCTGGTCCTCGACGAACACGAGGACGCGTCGCAACGCGATCTCGGCGAAAAGGGCGGCCTGTTCCGCCATGGTCTGCCGAACAAGATCGTCTACGACTACACCGAGGACGGCACGCTGCGCTCGATCGAAGCGAGCCTCGAGCGGCTGCGCACCGACCGGCTCGACACCGTGTGGATCCACGATCCGGCCATCGACTTCCACGGCGAGCGCTGGCTCGACGTGTTCGACGTCGCGATGTCGGGCGCGGCCAGGGCGCTCACGCGGCTGCGCGACGAGAAGGTCATCAAGGGCTGGGGCCTCGGCGTGAACCGCGTCGAGGCGTGCGAGCTCGCACTCGAGCGCTCGGATCCCGACGGCTTCCTGCTCGCAGGCCGCTACACGCTGCTCGATCATGCGGGCGCGCTCCAACGGCTGATGCCGGAAAGCGTCGCGCGCGGGCTCGGCATCATCGTCGGCGGTCCGTACAATTCCGGCGTGCTCGCCGGCGGCACCCACTTCGAGTATCAGCCGGCGACGCAGGAAATGCTCGATCGCGTCGCGCGCATCCGGCAGATCGGCGAACGCTTCGGCGTGGACGTCCGCGCGGTGGCGCTGCAGTTCTCGCTCGCGCATCCGGCCGTCGCGGCCGTGATCCCCGGCGCGAGCCGGCCCGATCGCATCGACGAGAACCTGCGGCTGGCCGCGGTGCCGATTCCGTCCGAACTGTGGCAAGTACTGAAGGCCGAGGGCCTGATCGCGGAACACGCGCCGACGCCGGCCGGCGCGGCCTGACGCGCTTCCAGGCGAGCGCCGCGACGAGCGGCGCGCATGACCATTCGGTCGCAATCGCGGCGACTATCGCCGCGATTGCCATTTCCGAATTGCAGCCTGCGCAATCGGCGTCTAGGGTTTACCGGATCGACTCCGCCCGACCCACCCGACCTGAAAGGACGCCCCGCCATGCCAAGCCGCTCTCCGAAACGCGACATGCTGCCGGCTCTCGCGGCCGGCCTTTCCTTTGCGGCTTTCACGTTGACGGCTCATGCCGACGATGCGGCCGGTCTCGCGCCGCCCGAGCCTGCGACGCCCGTGCTGTCGACGACCGCGACTGGCGTGCAGATCTACACATGCGAGTACGACAACGAACACCGGCTCGCGTGGACATTCCAGCGCCCAGAGGCAATGCTGTTCGACGCCGGCGGCACACTCGTCGTCCGGCACGGCGCGGGACCGTCGTGGGAAGCACTCGACGGCAGCCGTATCACCGGCAAGAAGCTTGCGGAAGCGCCTGGCGCACGGCCGGGCAGCATTGCGCAACTGCTGCTCGCCGCGACGCCGGCCGCGACCGGTACGCTGGCCGGCGTGCGCTTCGTGCAGCGGCTCGATACAGCGGGCGGCATGCCGCCGGCGGCGACGTGCGCGACCGAGCATGCGGTCGGCCGCTTTCCGTACTTCGCGCGATACGTGTTCCTGAAGTGACACGCTCGGCGCCGTCCTGCCACCCGTCGTCATGCATCCATTTAATCAGTTTTCCTATGTTTGATGAATGGAAGCATGAAATCGTCCGCGCCATCGTTACGGTTGCAACGTGCTCAGCGTATCCGCATCGACAATTCGACGTCGCCGCCGAACGGCACCGACAGATAGCCGTTTTCCGGCGCACGCACGTAAGCAAGATAGTCGGGGCTGTATTCCGCGTTGTCGGCCACGACGAACGCCCCCGCCCTGAGCCGCGGCTCGACCAGCGCGAGAATCTCCGGGTACAGCGCCTTCGCCCCGTCGAGCAGCAGCAGGTCGACCGAATCCGGAAGGCCGGCGGCCAGCGTGCGCAGCGCATCGCCTTCGCGAATCTCCACGAGATCGGCCAATCCGGCCGCCGCCAGGTTCGCGTGCGCGCGCACGACCTTCGACGGCTCGAACTCGCTCGTGATCAGCCGCCCGCCTCCGTTGTCGCGCAGCGCGGCCGCGAGATGCAGCGTCGAAATGCCGAACGACGTGCCGAATTCGACGATTGCGTTGGCGCCGCTGCTGCGCGCGAGCATGTACAGCAGCGTGCCCGTCTCGCGCGACACGGCGAGCGGATAGTCCTTCAGGCGCGCATACAGATCGGCGTAGTCCGTCTTGCTGCGCATCAGCCGCGCTTGCTCGTCGCGCGACACGTTGGCGAAGTCGGGGCTCGTCGCGGGCGACGACGCGTCGGCCTCGTCGAACAGGCGCGCCAGCAGCGAAGCCAGCGGGTCGAGCATCAGGGTGGTCATGCGAATCTCCGGTATCGGGTTTGAGTGCGTCGTTGCACCCGGCTAGAATATGACGAACTATTCAGGTTTTACTATTCGCATTGGCAAACCGCTCATGACCGACCGCCGAAACACCCCGATTGCCACGCGCAAGCAGCCTCGGCAGGCGCGCTCGACCCGTCTCGTCGAGGACGTCCTCCAGGCGGCTATTCAGGTTTTGGCGAGCGAAGGCGCGCAGCGCTTCACGATGGCGCGCGTCGCCGAGCGGGCCGGCGTGAGCGTGGGCTCGCTGTACCAGTACTTCCCGAACAAGGCCTCCGTGCTGTTCCGGCTCCAGCACGACGAGTGGCAGCAGACGCACGCCATGCTGTGCGGGATGCTGCAGGACACGCGGAAGACGCCGCCCGAACGGCTGCGCACCGCCGTCCACGCGTTCATCCGTTCGGAATGCGACGAGGCGCCGATGCGCGTCGCCCTCGACGATGCCGCGCCGCTCTATCGGGACGCCCCGGAGGCGCACGAAGTGAAGGCCGAGGGCAACCGGGTGTTCAACGCGTTCATTCGCGAAGCGCTGCCCGACGTATCCGACGCCACGCATGCGCTCGCGTGCGAGCTGATCTTGACGACGCTCACGACGGGCGGCAAGGCGTTCTCCGAGACAGCGCGCACGCCGGCGGAAATCGACGCCTACTCGGCCGCGATGGCCGACATGTTCTGCGCGTATCTCGCGCATCTCGCACACGATTGAGGCCCGCGCCCGTACGGAAACCGCGCACGCGCGCCAGCCGTATCGTCCGGATGCAGATGGCAGAGGCGCACCCGCCGCCGTTCGCACCGGCCGTCCTGGTCGCCTCGAAAGCCGTTCGTAATATCCCATGCATCGCCCGCTTCCACCCCGCCCGCCGACCCTGCCTTCAAATAGTCGCCTTAACGGATTCGAACTAGGCGTATACACGCGTGTCGGCTCGACGGAGCCCCGTTGCACGCCGATATAAGCGCTGCGACATGCGCTGCATGCTCTTCCCCCGATGGGACGTGATGGGCGGCTCGCCTAACCTTCGCTACGGCAAAGCACACGTGACGGGGTCGACCACACCACGCGTCGTCCGACGCGACATCCTCGCGCTCGTTTCGATTCGCACGTAACGACACGCATCGCGCGTCATTCGTCTCCACGACGTTGCCGAACAATCCCAACCAGATACGAGACACCCTGACGACGGTTCGCTACGGACCGTTTCAGCATGCTGATAAAGGAGCAAGCTCATGAGTGATACCCCGGTGCAGCCGACGGTCGGCGTCGGCGCGCAAGAAACTGACTTTGGCACCCAGGGAGTCATCGACCGGTACTTCGGCATTTCGTCGCGCGGCAGCACGCAGCGTCGCGAAATCATTGCCGGCGTGACCACCTTCCTCGCGATGGTCTATTCCGTGTTCGTCGTGCCCGGCATGTTCGGCAAGGCCGGTTTCGACACGAGCGCCGTGTTCGTCGCGGTGTGTCTCACCACCGCGTTCGGCTCGCTGCTGATGGGCCTGTGGGCGAAGCTGCCGATCGCGATCGGCTGCGCGATCTCGCTGACCGCGTTCACCGCGTTCGGCCTCGTGCTCGGCAAGGGGCTGTCTCCGACGGTCGCGCTCGGCGCCGTGTTCCTGATGGGCCTCGTGTTTACCGGCATCTCGGTCACCGGCGTGCGTTCGTGGATCCTGCGCAACCTGCCCGCGGGCGTCGCGCACGGCACGGGGATCGGCATCGGCCTGTTCCTGCTGCTGATCGCATCGAACGACGTCGGCCTCGTGATCAAGAACCCGGGCGCCGGCCTGCCGGTCTCGCTCGGTCAGGTCACCGCGTTCCCGGTCATCATGTCGGTCGTCGGCCTCGCCGCGATCTTCGGCCTCGAAAAGCGTCGCGTGCCGGGCGGCATCCTGCTCGTCGTGATCGCGATCTCGCTGTTCGGCCTCGTGTTCGATCCGGCCGTGAAGTACCACGGCATCTTCGCGCTGCCGTCGCTGAGCGCACCGGGCCATGCGTCGCTGATCGGCGCGATGGACATCAAGGGCGCGCTGTCGATGGCCGTGCTGCCGAGCGTGCTGGCGCTGGTGATGACCGCCGTGTTCGACGCGACCGGCACGATCCGCGCGGTCGCCGGGCAGGCGGGCCAGCTCGACGAGAACGGCCGCATCATCAACGGCGGCCGCGCGCTGACCGCCGATTCGATCAGCTCGATCTTCTCCGGCTTCCTCGGCGGCGCGCCGGCGGCGGCCTACATCGAGTCGAGCGTCGGCGTGGCCGCCGGCGCGAAGACGGGCCTCGCGGCAGCCGTGGTCGGCCTGCTGTTCCTCGTCGTGATGTTCTTCTCGCCGCTCGCGGGCCTCGTGCCGTCGTACGCCACGGCGCCCGCGCTGATGTACGTCGGCCTGCTGATGCTCGGCAGCGTGAGCAAGCTGCACATGGACGACATGGTCGACGCGATGTCGGGCCTCGTGTGCGCGGTGTTCATCGTGCTGACCGCGAACATCGTGACGGGCATCATGCTCGGCTTCTCGACGCTCGTGATCGGCCGCATCGCCAGCGGCGAATTCCGCAAGCTCAACGTCGGCACCGTGCTCATCGCGGCCGTGCTCGTCACGTTCTATCTCGGCGGCTGGGCCATCTGAGCGCGAGACATGCGCGACGTCTCCGGCACAAGGGCGACGCGCATCGAGACGAGATCGTCTCCTCCACCATCATCGTTGATGGTCTCCAGGCCTGGGAACGCAAGTTTCCAGGCTTTTTTGTTCATCGCTAATTCCCGTTGATGCGAGGTGGACTGTCGGCGTTCGGCCATAACCAGTCCTTCGAAGTAACCCTACTGGTCGCTCTCAGCTAGCATCGGAAGAATATCTTTCAATGGATGGAGAAGAGTGAGGCATTGGTCCGGATACGCCTCCACCCACGTCGCGAGAAATGCATCCCGAACGGTACTCTCAGGAAGCAGCCCAAGATCGTGCCCTATTTGAGAGAACAAGATATGAGGGTCGTGATTAGTAATTCGCCTCTCTCTCAGCAGAGACAACACATTGTCCGACGAAGAGTGGGGTTGCAGAAGCCGCACAGATAGAATTCCACCGATCAATGCGGATTTTTCCATCACAGCATCAAAAATGAATGCTTCAGGCGCATTGCCAGGCAAACGAATTACCTTGTCGGGCGCAGACTCCTTCTGCTGTGAATCACCATCAATAAAGCACGCAGAAGGAAACTTCGAACTTGGATCCGCGTTGTGATTTTTATTAACCTTCACTGCTGTCCCATCCCCAAGCATCGCATGAATCTCAATGGCTTCGGCTGCCACATTGCTCTGGCACCGGAGAATCGCACGGAGCCATGCCGCGGCGAATTCGTCCTCACAGAACAAGGCAAGCCTTGCATCAATTTGACCAGCGATTGCACGGAGAGCAGCGATGTCGAGCTTCCCTTGATATACGTGGCCACTGACGGATGCCCAGATAGCTTCAGGCGGCAATGGCTTTAACGCTTCATTCGAATGTGTAGTAAAAATAGCCTGAGCACTCTTCCGAGTCGCGACCTCAATTAGGTACTCCACCATTCTTACCGTAGCAACGGGATGGAGACCATTTTCAATTTCTTCAATGAGAAGAAGGCAGTTATCACCGAGCGATTCGATCTTCATCACCATTCGAATGATACTTGATTCGCCAGCGCCAAAGTGAAATTCAGAGTATGCAGTTCCCTTCTCTGTAGCGCCAGTTAGCAATGACACACGCCCTGAATCGTCAACCCGAATGTGTGTATACCCGGAGATATTCTTTCCAAGTATTCGGCCGACAGCTTTGATAACAGGCTCCTGGATGCTATCCACTCGAGCTGGATCAACGGCAAATGTCCCCGTTGCACATTTTTGAAGCTCTTTACGCTCGTTTGCCGGCACCGTTCTCGCAACACCGAACACGGCGACGTCACGTTTCACTGTATCGCGCGACCATTTCATGCTGGTAAAACTGGCTGTTCGGCGAATCGCATCAGTCTTGTTGACGTCGCGGTCGATTAACTCATGCTCGAGGCGCCAGTTGAGCATGCTTTCATCAAACTTTCCGCTCTTAGCAAAAAATTGACGAGGCGGGACCGTATCATAAGCAATCGCGGCTGCACCAAGCACTGTCGTTTTCCCACCCCCATTGGGCCCAACCAATGCGGTCACCGGAAAGTCGAAAGCAACCGACGCCCCTTCAAACCCACGCAGCTTCTGCATTCGGACCCGGAGCAAATATTTTCCATACTTGCGCTTTGTAACCTTTTCAAGCAAATCCTTGATCTCGCTCTCGCGAATTTCACTGCGGAATCCCTGCGAATTTACGGTTGTCATGTTTTTGTCTTGCAGTGTAGTTGCGTATGGTGTAACTGCGACTGTTCAGTTTGCATCGATGTCGCTCAAGTTGTCAAAGTACGCCTCAGCTAACCGCTGAGGCGAGCGCAAACTCCTGGGTGGCAACATCCCCCCTACGTCGATACTCAATCGTAGGTGGACAACTGTCGGTTCGAAAGCGGGTCCAGCCACAAAGGCCAACAGTGGTCGGGACCTGTCGTCAGATATATCGATCAGGCGCGCCACATCTATGGCTGAGCGTAGTTGGCGTGCAGCCGATGTGGCAGGATGTTCGATAGTTCTAGCATCAGGCGCCTGCCGATTCGACCTGGACAACCGGGTTGAGTGCGAATTTGATCTCATATTCGAATAACTGAACGTTGGGAAACGCGGCAATTGCATATCGCAATTCCCGACTGATTTCGTGCGCCACTATCACGCCGCTTACCATGCGACCATTGGCAAGGTGGGTTCTCACCCAGCCCATGTATCGCGCCAACTGACCAATAGCCCTATCGGCGGCATTACCGCGCTTCAGTTCGAACACAACAAACGCTCCCTCTTGGTCGACAGCGAGAATGTCGATTCGCCCAACGTCGGTGGAGAATTCGATGCCGGTTGCGCCATTCTCCATATATAGCCGGAGGCGCTTGTTGCCGACCCGGATCGACTCGAGATTGTGCGAAATGAAGTCCTGCAACTGGTTTTCCAGTTTGAAGACGGTCTCTTCGCTTTCCGCCGCCGAGTCGGGCTCCTGCTCCTCTGCGTCGTCAAACAATTTCCCGAATACGACAGAGGACCCAGGGGAGATCAGATGAATCTCCTCTTCTGTTTCAGCTGAAGACCATCCCATCTTCTCAAAAGCTCGTCGCAGCGCTCGCGAATTCCTGCCACGAAAAACCAAATTACTAGGTGCACGATCTGGGTTGTCACGGCACCACTGGAGCATAGGGAACAACTCCACACTTTTTCCGTCGCTTGCACTGATAGCTACTAGGTAACGTTTCGATTGCGCCCGCACGTATTCTGCTCCTCAAAAAACGACCTATCAGCCCGATTCTTGTACCAGCGAATTCCGGCGTGACGAGGCCGCAATTCGATTGGCGTCCAGTGCTAAGCCTGCATCATATATCGACCGAAACATTGATATCTTTAGCAGTCGCGTACAAAACTCTCGCCCTCAATTCGATTGTCAACGGCCGTACCTCAAGTAGAAAAACGCCGGATTGTAAGAGCGGCTCGACAAGCAACATCCACGGAAATCAGCGACGGAGAAATCGTCGTTGATGGCCTCAGGCCTGGGAACGCGAGTTTCCAGGCTTTTTTATCGGTGCGCCGCGGCGGGACGCGCTGCGCGAAAACGGCGCGACACCCATTCCCATTCGCGCGCGGTGCTACGATCGCGTTTTGCCCCTTCAGGAGTCGCGATGAACCCACTTGGCATCGTCTCCGAATCGATCACCCGGGCCTCGGCGCGCAAGCCGCCGTTCATTCCGTCGTTCGGCTTCCACGAAGTGCACGAATCGCAACCGATCGGCGCGCCGCCCGCGCGCATCATCGATGTCGTCGCATCGCTCGACATGCGCGCCGATTCGGTCATCGACACGCTGCTGACGGTGCACGAATTCCCGGCGGCGATCGCCGGCGCGCTGCGCAATGCGCCGGCCCGCCCCGAACGCGCGCGCTTCGGCTTCGACACGTTCACGCCGCTCCATCGCGACGACACGTCGCTGTCGCTCGGCCTCGTCGGACGCTTCTAACGCCCGACGCCCGACGTGCGCCCCGTCGCCGATGCCGACGCGTTCGTCCGACGCGTTCGTCCGACACGACGATCCGCGCGACGCGAAGCTGGTGCTCCGGTTCGAGGTCGTCGGGCTCGCGTCGGGCGCGCACATCCTGCGCACCGAAACCTTCGTCCATTGCCCGAGCGCGCGCACACGCTGGCTGTTCACGCCGTACTGGCTCGCGATCCGGCTGGGCAGCGGCTGGATCCGGCGTCGCACGCTGGCGGCGGTCGAGATGGCGCTCGCCTGAACGCGCCCCGTCAGAACGGCTTGATCACGGCCAGCCCGACGACGAGCGCGGTCGCGACGATCACCGCGCCCGCCGCCTGCCCGAGCCATGGCGCCGGCATGACGACGAGATCGTCGCGCTCCATGCGCCGCAGCGTACCGGCCAGGATCCCGTGCAGCACCGACAGCGCGGCGACGAGCGCGAGCTTCACCGACAGCCACGCGGCGCCGAACCAGTGACCGCTCAGCACGAGCGCGATGCCGGCGATCCAGACGATCGCGAGCGCGGGCGACGTCACCGTGCGATCCCAGCGCCGCACCGCGCGATGCACGGCGAGGTTCGCAATACGGACCGCGACCGACGACAACAGCAACCCGCCGACGAACGTGACGACGGCGACCAGATGCACGGCCTTCAGCACCAGGTAGATCATCGCGCGTGCCGCCTGCGCGCGATCCAGCCGGCGCTCGCCAGCCCCGCGAACGGCACGACGGCCGACAGCACGAGCCGCGCGACCTCGCCCCTGCTCCACAGCCCGCTCGATGCGGTGCCGACCACGGCCCATACGTACATGACGAACGCGATGCCGTGCACCGGGCCCATGATCGATACCGCGACCGGATACCCGGCCAGATGCTTGAGCGGCACGGCCACGCACACCAGCACGACGAGCGTGGTCGCCTCCATCAACGACAGGTATTGCAGGTTCCGCAACGCGTTGCGATCGTCTTGTTTCATCGGCAGGGCTCCAGGTGGGTCCGCCGCGATTGTCGCGTGTGGTGCGGATTCCAGCCATTGGCTAGAATGACATCTTTCAACGGATTCCGGCCACGGCCGCACCCGCCATGCACACGGTCGCCGTTCTTGCGTTGCCCGATGTCGTCCCGTTCGATCTGGGCGTCGCATGCGACACGTTCGCGCGCGTGCGGGCGCCCGACGTCGCGCCCGCGTACCGCGTGCGCGTGTGCAGCGAGCAGCCGCGCGTCGGCGGCGACCTGTTCGAGCTGCGCCCGCCTTTTCGTCTCGATGCGCTGGCCGACGCCGATACGATCATGGTGCCCGGCACGTCGGTGCCGCTCGCGCCCACGTCGCGCCGCGTGCTCGACGCGCTGCGCGCGGCGGCCGCGCGCGGGTGCCGGATCGCGTCGATCTGCAGCGGCGCGTTCGTGCTCGCGGAAGCCGGGCTGCTCGACGGCCTGCGCGCGACGACGCACTGGCTCGCGGCCGCCGAACTCGCGCGCCGCTACCCGAACGTCGACGTCGACCCGAACGTGCTGTTCGTCGACAACGGCCGGATCCTGACGTCGGCCGGCGCGGCGGCCGGCCTCGATCTATGCCTGCACATGATCCAGGCCGACTATGGCGCGGCGGTCGCCGTCGACGCCGCCCGCAGCGCGGTGGCGCCGCGCGTGCGCGAAGGCGGGCAGGCGCAGTTCATCGCGCCCGAATGGCCGGCCGGCGGCGACGGACTGCACGACCTGATGGACTGGCTGCAGGCCAACCTGCGCAAGCCGCTGACGCTCGACGCGATCGCGCGCAAGGCGTCGACCAGCGTGCGCACGCTGACGCGGCGCTTCCGGGAGCAGACGGGCACGTCGCCGGGGCAATGGCTGCAGACCGTACGCGTCAGGCATGCGCAGCAGTTGCTGGAGGTGACCGAGCTGTCGATCGAACATGTGGCGACGGAGGCCGGGTTCGGTTCGGTCACCGCGTTTCGCGAACGCTTCGCGCGCATCGTCGGCACATCGCCGCAGCGTTATCGGCAGGCGTTCCGCGCGCGCGTCGATGCGTGACGTTCGTCGGCGTCGCTCCCCTGAAGCATCAGTCCGCCGCCCCCTTTCGCGCCACCCGGACCCTATCGATGACCCGCATCCGCAACCCGTTGAACATGGCGCAGCTCCAGGCGTTCGTCTCCGCCGCGCACCTCAAGAGCCTGCGCGCCGCCGCCCGCGAGCTCGGCGTCACGCAGCCGGCGATCACGCACACGATCCGCGAGCTCGAAACCGCGCTCAACGCGGAGCTGCTCGCACGCAGCGTGCGCGGCGTCGAGCTGACCGCCTGCGGCGAGGCGCTGCTGCCGCGCGCCGAGCAGTTGCTCGGCGACATCCGCCGCACGGTCGAGGCGGTCGAGCAGGTGAAAGGCGAGATGTCGGGGCGCGTCGCGGTCGGCACGATGCCGTCGATCGCACTGACCGCGTTGCCGCACGCGGTGACGGCGTTCCGCGGGTCGATGCCGAACGTCAGCCTGCATCTCGTGGAAGTGACGGTGCCCGACGCGCTCGCGCAGTTGCGCAACGGCACGCTCGACATCGCTGCGATGCACCATGTGCCCGCGCTCGACCGCGATTTCACGCAATTGCCGCTGCTGTCGACCGAATTCACGATCGTGATGCGCGACGGTCATCCGCTCGCCCATGCGCGCCGGTTAGAGGAACTGCTCGACGCCGAGTGGATCGTCACCGTCGGCGCCGAGCAATTTCCGCACAGCGTGATGGTCGGGATGTTCGAGGCGCACGGGCTGCCGCTGCCGAAACGTTTGCTACGCTCGCCGATGTCGTTCGCGGTGACGCTGGGGCTCGTCGCGCGCTCGGACGTGATCGGCTGCTTCACGCGCCCGCTCGCCGCGATGGTCGCGCCGCTCGGCATCCGCACGGCCGAACTCGACGAAAGCATGCCGCGCTTCGACCTGTCGATCATCGCGCGGCGCGACCTGCTGCCCACGCCGGCCGTCTCGCACTTCGTCACGTGCCTGCAGCGCGCGGTCAACGAAACGCTCGGCTGAACCGTTCCTGTGTGTGAAACGGCGGCGCACCCGACGCGCCGCCGCCGGGCCCGGTATCGGGGCTTGTCCTAGGCGCCCTGCCGGTATTTTGTCTTGATAATCTTGCGCACGTCGCGCGCCCCCATCGGGCGGGCGAAACGGACTGTCCGACGCGAAGCCGCGGCGGGCCGAAGGCTTACGGCGCGGCACAACCGCGCACCCATCGAACAAAACGAGGAGTCACCGAGTGAAAAAGATTCTTGCGGCTGTGACCGTGGCCCTGCTCGCCGTATCGGCCGGCAGCGCGTACGCGAAAGACTGGACGACCGTGCGGTTCGGCGTCGACGCAAGCTACCCGCCTTTCGAATCGAAAGGCGCTGACGGCAAGGTGGTCGGCTTCGACGTCGATCTGGGCAACGAAATCTGCCGCCGCATGAACGCCAAGTGCGTGTGGATCGAAAACGACTTCGACGGGATGATCCCGGCGCTGAAGGCCCGCAAGTTCGACGGCGTGCTGTCGTCGATGTCGATGACGCCGGCGCGTCAGGAACAGATCGCGTTCTCGGCGAAGCTGTTCAACACGCCGACGCGCCTCGTCACGAAGAAGGGTGCCGGCCTGATGCCGACGGCCGAATCGCTGAAGGGCAAGACCGTCGGCGTCGAGCAGGGCACGATCCAGGAAACCTACGCGAAGACGTACTGGGCGTCGAAGGGCGTGAACGTCGTGCCTTACCAGAACCAGGACCAGGTCTACGCCGACCTGATCTCCGGCCGTCTGGACGGCGCGCTGCAGGACGCGGTGCAAGCCGAGATCGGCTTCCTGAAGACGCCGCGCGGCGCGAACTTCGACTTCGCCGGCAAGGACATCGACGATCCGAAGACGCTCGGCAACGGCGCCGGTATCGGCCTGCGCAAGGAAGACACCGACCTGAAGGCGAAGATCGACGGCGCGATTGCCGGCATGCGCAAGGACGGCACGTACGACAAGCTCGCGAAGAAGTACTTCGATTTCGACGTCTACGGCAAGTAATCCGGCCGACAGACGCGCGATTCGGCGCGATGGGAACGGGCTCCGCGAGGAGCCCGTTTTTTTTGCGCGCGGCGCGGGCGACGTTATTTTTTCTGCGCCAACCTGATGATTCTCAACGGAAAACCGCGCGTTCTGGCGCCGGTTTGATGGCGGCGAGAAAGGCAACGTACAATCGATCTTCCTCGCACACGGATCATTCGCGGCTGCGCCGCACTCCCCTCATCATGCAAACGCAGACCCATCCGCTGATTTCCCCCGCCGTCGGCACCGAACGCCGGATCACCAGCTTCCATTACGGCCCGCGCGGCGGCAAGAAAGTCTACATCCAGTCGTCGCTGCACGCGGACGAGCTGCCCGGCATGCTGGTCGCCACGCTGCTGCGCCGCAAGATCGCCGCGCTCGAGGCCGCCGGCAAGCTGCTCGGCGAAGTCGTCGTCGTGCCCGTGCCCAATCCGATCGGCCTGTCGCAACACGTGTTCGGCGATCATCTCGGCCGCTTCGAGCTCGGTTCGATGCAGAACTTCAACCGCAATTTCTACGATCTCGCGGCGCTCGTGCTGCCGCGCGTCGAAGACCGCCTCACGAACGACGCGCAGCGCAATCTCGCCGTCGTGCGCACCGCGATGCGCGAAGCGCTCGACGAACAGAAGCCGCGCACCGAACTCGACTCGCAGCGCCTCGCGCTGCAGAAGCTGTCGTTCGACGCCGATATCGTGCTCGACCTGCACTGCGACAGCGATGCGGTAATGCATCTCTACACGAATCCCGATCTGTGGCCGGACGTCGAGCCGCTGGCGCGCTATCTCGATGCCCAAGCGTCGCTGCTCGCGCTGAATTCAGTCGGCAACCCGTTCGACGAAATCCACAGTTTCTGCTGGTCGGATCTGCGCAACCGCTTCGGCGACCGCTTCCCGATCCCGAACGGCGCGATTTCCGTCACGGTGGAACTGCGCAGCGAACGCGACGTGTCGTACGAGTTCGCCGAAAAGGATGCGCAGGCGATCGTCGAATACCTGACCGAGCGCGGCGTCGTCGAAGGCACGCCGGCGCCGCTGCCGCCGCTCGCGCACCCGGCCACGCCGCTCGCGGGCACCGATCCGCTCGTCGCGCCCGTGTCGGGCGTGATCGTGTTCCGTACGCCGGTCGGCGTGATGATCGAGGCAGGCCAGGCCGTGGCCGACATCGTCGATCCGCTGACCGATCGCGTCGTCACGCTGAAGAGCAGCGTGTCGGGCGTGCTGTACGCGCGCCAGATCATGCGCTTCGCGACGGCCGGCATGGAAGTCGCGCGCATCGCCGGCGCGACCGCGATCCGCACCGGTTCGCTGCTGTCCGCCTGAGCCCGCGCGCGCGGCCCGCGCGCCGGACCTACCGCGGTTCGCATGCGGTCGCATGCACCAACGAAATCGCCCGCTTGCGCGGGCGATTTGCTTTCCGGAACGCGCGCCGGCGGCCGCCGCGCGCGAAAACCGTTCAGAACGCGGGCACGATCGCGCCACCGAACTTCTGGTCGATGAACTTGCGCACGTCGTCCGATTCATAGGCCGCGACGAGCTTCTTCACCCACGGCTTGTCCTTGTCCTGCGCGCGCACCGCGATCAGGTTCGCGTACGGCCCGCGCAGATCCTCGATCGCGATCGCATCCTTCACCGGCGTGAGCCCGGCCTTGACCGCGTAGTCGGTGTTGATCGACGCGGCATCGACGTCGGGCAGCGCGCGCGGCAGTTGCGCGGCGTCGAGTTCGACGATCCTGATCTTCTTCGGATTCTCGGCGACGTCGAGCGGCGTCGCGTTCACGCCGTTCGTGCCGGCGCCGGCCTTCAGCTTGATCACCCCGTACTTCTGCAGCAGCAACAGCGCGCGGTTGCCGTTCGACGGATCGTTCTGGATCCCGACCTTCGCGCCGACCGGCAAATCCTTCAGCGACTTGAGCTTCTTCGAATAGAAGCCCATCGGGGCGGTATAGGTGAGCCCGACGTTGACGATCCTGTAGCCGCGCTGCTTGATCTGGCTGTCGAGAAACGGCTGGTGCTGGAAGCCGTTCGCATCGAGATCGCCGGCATCGAGCGCCGCGTTCGGCTGCACGTAGTCGTTGAATTCGATGACCTTGATCGCGAGGCCTTCGCGCGCGGCGACCTTCGTCACTTCGGTCCAGATCTGCGCGTCGGGGCCGCTCATCGTGCCGATCTTCAGCGTTTGCGGGTCGGCGTGCGCACCGGGCGCGGCGAATGCCAGCGCGGCGGCAAGTGCGCCGAGGCCGGTCAGGATCGAATGTCGCATGGGGTGTCCTCTTGTCCCGTGTCGTTTGTTGGAGCACGGATCGTGGCACGGGGCCCGAACGCCATCAACCAAGCTTATTTCATGTGCATATTCCTGATCGGGATCGAATCTCAGCCGAAATCGGTATAACTCCCGCTATACAACCCGGGCAGAATCCAGTGTCGCATCGGCACCACACATTCTTCATATGACAGACGCTGTCATATTCATTACGTGGCCCGCCGATAAAGTTGCGCCGGTCCGTGAACGCGCCCATAGAGTGCGCCGGAACCGCAACTGGACACGCCATTTATTCGCTCGGAGAATCCTTTGAACAAGAAACTGTTGACCATCGCCATCCTCGCAGCAACGGCCGGCGCGGCGCACGCGCAAAGCAGCGTGACCCTGTACGGCGTGATCGACGCCGGTATCAGCTATGTGAACCACAGCAAGAACGCTGCGGGCGGCAGCAGCAAGCTGTTCAAGTATGACGACGGCGTTGCCCAGGGCAGCCGTTGGGGCCTGCGCGGCACCGAAGACCTCGGTGGCGGCCTGAAGGCGATCTTCGTGCTCGAAAACGGCTTCAACAGCGGCAACGGCACGATCGGCCAGGGCGGCGCGATCTTCGGCCGTCAGGCTTACGTCGGCCTGAGCCAGTCGCAATACGGCACGGTCACGTTCGGCCGCCAGTACTCGTTCTCGACCGACATCCTCGGCTCGAACTACTCGACGGGCGGCAACACGATCGGCGGTAACTACGCGTACCACGTGAACGACGTCGACCAGCTCACGTCGAGCCGCATCAACAACTCGGTGAAGTTCCAGAGCGCGAACTACGCCGGCTTCACGTTCGGCGCGTTGTACGGCTTCTCGAACTCGACCGACTTCGCCGGCGCACCGGCCACGACGTCGGGCACGACGACGACGGCAGGCTCGTCGCGCGCATACAGCTTCGGCCTGAACTACGCGAACGGCCCGTTCGCCATCGGCGCCGCGTACACGGATATCCGCTTCCCGAGCCAGTCGACGCCGGCGTTCTCGACGACGATCGCGAACATCAGCACGGGCAACATCCGCGACCTGCGCACGTATGGCGTCGGCGGCCGCTACATCTTCGGCCCGGCGACCGCATGGCTGCTGTGGACGCGCACGCAGTTCACCCCGCTCGCGAGCGGCGCATCGGGCACGTTCTACAACGCATACGAAGCAGGCCTGAAGTACGCGATCACGCCGGCCCTGTCGGCAGCCGCCGGCTACACGTACACGAACGCCACGCAAAGCGGCAGCTCGGCGCACTGGAACCAGGGCGACCTGGGCCTCGACTACGCACTCAGCAAGCGTACGGACGTGTACGGCCTCGTCGTCTACCAGAAGGCATCGGGCAACAACGTGCAGGCGCAGATCGGTTCGAGCACGAGCTACTTCAACACGTCGGGCAACGGTTCGTCGAACCAGCTGGCCGCTCGCGTCGGTATCCGTCACAAGTTCTAAAGCATCCGCTTGACGGTCCGCTCAACACGCGGATCACGATGGCGAGAAGCGCCCCGCTCCACGCGGGGCGCTTTTTTATGGGCTTTTAAGTTTCGCTTAATTCTGGGCTGAGAGGATGCTCTCACCCCCCCTGTTGGCCGCCTGAGCATCGGCGGCTTTTTTTTTAAACGCCGACGGCGCCGCCATCGATTGCCCACAAGACAGGATCGGAGGCCATGATGATCGAAGATACCGTTTTCAGCCATCTGCACGCGATTCTGACGTGCCAACACTCGCTGCCGGTCCAGAGCTGCCGCGTCTCGGTTGAAATGCAGCGCCCCTGGGGCCGCCCGTATCGCCTCGTCGAATGGACGATGCATCTCGACGCCCCCGCGCGGCGCCAGATCGTGCCGGCCGAATCGACCGACGAAGAGATCGCCGAAGTCGTCGCGTCGCACGTGCCGGGCCGGCTGTACGGCGACGGCCGGCTGCAGTTCTGAACGCGGTTCCGCTCCCCCCGCTTCCCGTCTTTCGGCCGCGCCGCACGCATCGTGCGGCAGTCGGTCTCGTTTGACGCGGCAACGAAACCTGCTACGCTGCGCGTTTTCGTCCACGCAACACACGATGGAAAACGCATTCAACGAACGTGGCGTCATGGTCACGCGCAACGGCCTGTCGGCCGCCGGGCAGGTATTCGCCTTACGTGACATCCGCCGCGTCGACGTCGTCAAGATTCCGAAGAACCGTCTCGTGCCGTCGCTGATCTCGCTGATCGGCGCGGCCATCGCCGTCGCCGGCGGCATCGGCGCATCGAGCGCGGCGCTGGTGGTCGGCGTGATGCTCGCCGTCGTCGGCTATCTCGCCTGGGCCACGCAGGACATCACGTATCGCCTGATGGTCGAGATGCCAGACGGCAAGCGCGAAGCGCTGTCGAGCGTCGACGCCGAGTTCGTCGAACGTGTCGCGCAGGTCGTGCGCGACGCGCAGGCCGTCACCGTCGGCGGCTGATTTCGCCTGCATCCGTGCCCGCGCCGGTTCGCGTGGGTGGCAACGACGCGGCGCGTGTCGGCTGGTGCAGCGTTCGCGTCGAATCGCGGGCCGCCCGCCGTCACGCACGCACCTCGCCTCCATTGCGCACGCCGACCGCCTAGTATGGAAAGAGCGGCCCGCCGCCGCATCGTCCGAGGAGGTCGGCATGAACGTCCAATCGCTGTCCGGCATGCTTCGCGCGCAGGAACTGCTGCTCGTGTCGATGATCCGCGCGCTTCCCCTTGACGAACGCCGTGCGCTCGTCGACCTCTACACCGAACAGATCGCGTTCGCCGAACAGGCCGGCATCGAAAGCCACAGCGATCGCGCGACACACGATGCGTTCATCGCGCATGCGCGCAATCTGCTGATTCGCATCGAAGCGCTGGCTTAGGGCCCGTTTCTCCCGAATTTCCGCCCCGGCTCGGGCAAGCCGTGCATGCGAGCGCTCACTCGCATGGGCCGCTTTACGTTCTTGTATTGATAATAATTCTCATTTACACTGATAAAGTTGTCAGTTGCCTTTCACATCGCCGTTTGCCGCATGCCGCGCGCAAACGGGCCAGCCAGGTGAACGCGTCACCCAGCCAGCCTTCGGGCTTGTTATCGTCAATGGGAGACCACCTGTGCATTGCTATACGCTGGCGCGGCGGCCGATCTGTGCCGCGCTGTTCGGCGCGTTCGGCCTGTCCGTCGCCCCGGCTCACGCCGATTCGTCGCCGCAAGGCGCCACCCCGCCTGCTGCCGTCCTGACCGCCGCGTCCACGCGCGGCGATGCAGCGCTGCTGGACCCCGTCACCGTCACGGCCACTCGCACCGCCACCGCGGCGAGCCGCACGGCGGCGTCCGTGTCGGTGATCACCGACGACGATCTCGAAGAGCAGCAGGCCACCAACATCAAGGACGCGCTGCGCTACGAGCCCGGCATCACGGTGCGCCGCACCGCGTACCGGCCGGGCACCGCCGCGCTCGGCGGCGGCCGCGACGGCGATTCGAGCATCAACATCCGCGGCCTCGAAGGCAATCGCGTGCTGCTGATGGAAGACGGCATCCGCCTGCCGAACGCGTTCTCGTTCGGGCCGCTCGAAGCGGGTCGCGGCGACTACGCCGATCTCGACACGCTCAAGCGCATCGAGATCCTGCGCGGGCCGGCGTCGGCGCTCTACGGCAGCGACGGCCTGACCGGCGCGGTGAACTTCATCACGAAGGATCCGCGCGACCTGCTGTCGATCTACGACAAACCCCATTACTTCTCGTTCCGGCCGAGCTACGACTCGGCCGACCGCAGCATCGGCGCGACCGTGTCGGCCGCGGGCGGCAACGATCGCATCCAGGGGATGATCATCGCCGACGGCCGGCGCGGCCACGAGGTCGACACGCGCGGCGGCAACAACTCGGCGAGCACGCTGCGCACGACGTCGAACCCGCAGGACATCTATTCGGAATCGCTGCTCGGCAAGCTCGTGCTGACGCCAACCACGCGCGACACGATCAGGTTCACCGCGGAAACCGTGCAGCGGCGCGTGAGCACCGACGTGCTTTCCGCGATCAATCCGCCGACGACGCTCGGGCTCACGACGAACGACCGGCTCGAGCGCAACCGCTTCAGCGTCGACTACGACTTCCGCGACGACACGTTCCGCTGGTTCCAGACCGCGCACGTGCAGTTCTACTACCAGGACGCGAAGCAGGACCAGTACGCGTTCGAGACACGCGGCGCGCCGCTGAAATCGCGCTCGCGCGACAACCAGTACAAGGAACGCACGTTCGGCGGCGCCGCGTTCGCCGAAAGCGGCTTCGCGACCGGCCCGCTCGCGCACAAGCTGCTGTACGGCGTGGACGGCAGCCTGTCGCGCGTGACGAACATGCGCGACGGCACGGTGCCGGGCGTCGGCGAAGCGTTCCCGAACAAGGCGTTCCCCGACACCGACTACACGCTGTTCGGCGCGTTCGTGCAGGACCAGATCGGCTACGGCCGCCTGCTCGTCACGCCGGGCCTGCGCTTCGATACGTACCGGCTGAGCCCGACCGGAAACGATCCGCTGTTCACCGGCAAGGCCGTGTCGACGAGCGCGAACGAACTGTCGCCGCGCGTCGCCGTGCTCTACGAGATCACGCCCGCGCTCATTCCGTACGTGCAGTACGCGCACGGCTTCCGCGCGCCGACGCCCGACCAGGTGAACAGCAGCTTCTCGAATCCGGTGTACGGCTACACGTCGATCGGCAACCCGAACCTGAAGCCCGAAACCAGCGACACGTTCGAAGCCGGCCTGCGCGGCAGGGCCGGCACCGGCTACGGCGTCGTGCGCTACAGCGCCGCTGCGTTCACGGGCCGTTACCGCAACTTCATCTCGCGCACGACGATCGCCGGCAGCGGCCGGCCGGTCGACCCGTTCGTGTTCCAGTACGTGAACTTCGCCGACGCGCGCATCCACGGCCTCGAAGGCCGTGCCGAATGGGTGATGCCGAACGGCATCACGCTGAAGACGGCGATGGCGTTCACGAAAGGTTCGACGCAGAACGACGGCGCGGCCAGTCAGCCGCTCGACACCGTGAACCCGTTCTCGGCCGTGTTCGGCGTGCGGTACGAGCCGGGCGAGCGCTGGTTCGTGCAGACCGACCTGCTGTTCCAGGCCGCCAAACGCGACAAGGACATCGACAAGTCCGACTGTTCGAACAAGGCGTGCTTCACGCCGCCGTCGTCGTTCGTCGTCGACCTGCGCGGCGGCTACCGCTTCAACAAGCACGTGAGCGCGACGATCGGCATCCGCAA
Organism: Burkholderia sp. HI2761; assembly: GCF_002223355.1. Taxonomy (NCBI): domain Bacteria; kingdom Pseudomonadati; phylum Pseudomonadota; class Betaproteobacteria; order Burkholderiales; family Burkholderiaceae; genus Burkholderia; species Burkholderia sp. HI2761. The sequence goes on from NZ_NKFN01000007.1 coordinate 138,622, forward strand.
CCTGTTCGACCGCAAATACTGGAACTGGTCGGACGTGCGCGGCATCGCGGCCGATTCGCAGGTGCTCGACGTGTATTCGTCGCCCGGCCGCACGGTCGCCGTCAGCATGAAAGTGGATTTCTGATGCGCGTTGCCCGCGCTGCCACCCCAACCGTTACTTGAAGGAGTCCGACATGATGCAATCCGCCCTTCCCGGTCAATCGGCCACGCCGGCCCGCGCGGCCGCCGCACTGCGCGACGCGTTCATCAAGCTCAAGACGGAGCGGCAGCTGCGCAACCGCGACGTCGCGCAGGCGCTCGGCGTCAGCGAAGGCGAGGCGCTCGCCGCGTTCGTCGGCGAGCACGTCGTGCGGCTCGACGCGCGCTTTCCGGCGATGTTCGAGGAAATGCCGCGCCTCGGCCGCGTGATGGCGCTGACGCGCAACGACACGGCCGTCCACGAAAAAGACGGCGAGTACGCGCAGATGAGCCACGACGGCCCCGTCGGCCTCGCGCTCGGCGACATCGACCTGCGCATCTTCTATCGTCACTGGGTGTCGGCGTTCGCGGTGCGCGACGAGACCGCGCACGGCCCGCTGAAGAGCCTGCAGTTCTTCGATGCGCAAGGCCATGCGATCCACAAGGTCTACCTGCGCGCGCACAGCGATCACGCCGCATACGACGCGTTCGTCGAACGCTGGCGCGCGCCGTCGCAGGAAGCCGGCCTCGACGTCGCGCCCGCCGCGCCGAAAACGCCCGAGCGCGCGGACAGCGAGATCGACGTCGCGGGCTTTCGCGCCGCATGGGACGCGATGACCGACACGCACCAGTTCTTCGGCATCACGCAGCGCTTCGGCGTAAGCCGCATGCAGGCGCTGCGCCTCGCCGACCCGCAATACGCGTATCCGGTCGAAACCGCGCATGCGTTGCGCCATGTGCTCGAACGGGCAGCCCAAAGCGGCCAGCCGATCATGGTGTTCGTCGGCAACGCGGGGATGATCCAGATCCATACGGGGCCCGTCGCGAACGTGCGCGAGGTCGGCGCGTGGATCAACGTCCTCGATCCGGGCTTCAACCTGCACGTGCGCGAAGACCTGCTCGCCGCCGCATGGGTCGTGAAGAAGCCGACGAGCGACGGCATCGTCACGTCGCTCGAACTGTTCGACCGGCAGGGCGACCACGTCGCGCTGCTGTTCGGCGAGCGCAAGCCGGGAAAGGTCGAACGCGACGACTGGCGCGCGCTCGTCGCGACGCTGCCGCCGGCCGCACGCGGGGACGCGCGGTGAGCGCGCGGCCATTCGATCCGCGCCGCCGCGCGGTGCTGGCGAGCGCGGCGGCCGGCGCGCTCGCGGGCGCGCTGCCCGGTAGCGTGCTCGCACAAGTTGCGCCGGCCGCACCGAAGCGCGTGATCGTGATCGGCGGCGCGCTCGCGGAGACCGCATTCGCGCTCGGCGGCGCCGAGACGCCGCGTTACCGGCTCGTCGGCGCCGACACGACCTGCACGTACCCCGACGCCGCGAAGCGCCTGCCGAAGGTCGGCTACCAGCGCGCGCTGTCGGCCGAAGGGCTCCTGTCGCTGCGGCCCGATCTCGTGCTGGCATCGGCGGAAGCCGGCCCGCCGATGGCGATCGCGCAAGTGAAAGGCGCTGGCGTCCCGGTCACGACGTTCGACGAGCGCCACGACGTCGAATCGGTGCGCGCGAAGATCACCGGCGTCGCGCAGGCGCTCGACGTGCGCGATGCGGGCGCCGCGCTGCTGCGGCGTTTCGATCGCGACTGGCAGGCTGCACGCGACGCAGTCGCCGCGCGCGTACCCGGCGGCGCGCAGCCGCCGCGCGTGCTGTTCGTGCTGAACCATACCGGCACCCAGGCGCTCGTCGCCGGCCAGCGCACGGCCGCCGACGCGATGATCCGCTATGCGGGCGCGCGCAACGCGATGCAAGGCTTCGATCACTACAAGCCGCTGACGCCCGAGGCGCTCGCGGCCGCCGCCCCCGACATCGTGCTGATTTCCGACGAAGGGCTGGCGGCCGTCGGCGGTCACGCCGCGCTGCTCGCGACACCCGGCTTCGGCGCGACGCCGGCCGGCCGCGCGCGGCGCGTCGTATCGCTCGACGCGCTGTTCCTGCTCGGCTTCGGCCCGCGCCTGCCGCTCGCCGTCACGACCCTGCATCGACGTCTGTCGGATGCGCTCGCCTGATCCCGGATCGACACGATGCCCGCTCACGCTTCGCCCTTCGACGCGCCATCGCCCGCCTCGCGCACCGGCGCCGGCGCCGCGCGCGTCGGCACGTCGCGCCGCTTCGCGCCGTTCGTCCTGGCCGCGCTCGCCGTTCTGGTGGGCGCGATGTCCGTCGTCGCGCTGTGCGTCGGCGCGTACCGCATTCCGCTGGCGGAAGCCTGGGCCGCGCTGAGCGGCGACCCGGCCGCGCAACAGGCGCGCGCCGTGCTGCTCGACATCCGCGCACCGCGCGTCGCGCTCGCGCTGCTGGTCGGCGGCGGCTTCGGCGCGACCGGCGCCGCGATGCAGGCGCTGTTCCGCAATCCGCTCGCCGATCCGGGCCTCGTCGGCGTGTCGAGCGGCGCCGCGCTCGGCGCGACCACGCTGATCGTGCTCGGCCCCGCGCTCTTCGCCGCACACGCGAGCGCAGCCGCGCTGCCGGTCGCCGCGTTCGCGGGCGGCCTCGCGGTCGCGGCGCTCGTCTACCGGCTGGCCGCGTCGCGCGGCCGGCTTGCGCTGCCGCTGTTGCTGCTCGCGGGCATCGCGATCAATGCGCTGGCCGGCGCGGCGATCGGGCTGCTCACGTTCGTGGCCGACGACGCGCAGCTGCGTTCGCTGACCTTCTGGAGCCTCGGCAGCCTCGGCGGCGCGCAATGGTCGACGCTGGCGGCCGTCGCGCCGTGCGTCGCGATCGGCTGCGTGCTGCTCGTGCGCGAACGCGATGCGCTGAACGCGCTGCAACTCGGCGAAACCGAGGCGCTGCATCTCGGCGTGCCCGTGCAGCAACTGAAGCGGCGCGTGCTCGTCGCGGTCGCGCTCGCGATCGGCGCGCTCGTGTCGTGCGCGGGCATCATCGGCTTCATCGGGCTCGTGGCGCCGCATTGCGTGCGCCTCGCGTGCGGCCCCGACCAGCGCATCGTGCTGCCCGGCGCCGCATTGCTTGGCGCGTTGCTGACGCTCGCGGCCGATCTGGCCGCGCGCACGGTCGCCGCGCCCGCCGACATTCCGCTCGGCGTGCTGACCGCGCTGCTCGGCGCGCCGTTCTTCCTCGCGCTGCTGTGGAAGAACCGCGGCGCGCTCGGCGGGTAATCCCTTTTTCACGACAACCATGCTGACTGCCCACCACGTCGACGTCGCCCGCCGGCACGCCACGATCCTGCACGACCTGTCGCTGTCGATCGAACCCGGCCGCGTGACCGCGCTGCTCGGCCGCAACGGCGCGGGCAAGAGCACGCTGCTGAAGACTTTCGCCGGCGAACTGACCGGCAACGTCGCGCCAAACGGCGTGCGCGTGACGGGCGACGTCACGCTGAACGGCGAACCGCTCGCGCGCATCGACGCACCGCGGCTCGCATGCCTGCGCGCGGTGCTGCCGCAGGCCGCGCAGCCGGCCTTCCCGTTCAGCGTCGACGAAATCGTGCTGCTCGGCCGCTATCCGCATGCGCGGCGCAGCGGCGCCACGTCACATCGCGATCGCGACATCGCCTGGCGCGCGCTCGAACGCGCGGGCGCCGAAGCGCTCGTCGGCCGCGACGTCACGACGCTGTCGGGCGGCGAGCTCGCGCGCGTGCAATTCGCCCGCGTCCTCGCGCAGCTGTGGCCGGACCACGACGCGACGGAACCCGGCCCACGTTACTTGCTGCTCGACGAGCCGACCGCCGCGCTCGATCTCGCGCACCAGCACCGGCTGCTCGATACCGTTCGCGCCGTCGCGCGCGAATGGCAGCTCGGCGTGCTGGCGATCGTCCACGATCCGAATCTCGCCGCGCGGCATGCGGATACGATCGCGATGCTCGCCGACGGCACGATCGTCGCGCATGGCGCCCCGCGCGACGTGATGACGCCTGCCCATATCGCGCGGTGCTATGGTTTCGCGGTGAAGATGGTGGAAACCGGCGACGGCACGCCGCCGGTGATGGTACCCGCGTAGCGCGGGCGGGTGTCGCATGATCGTTGCGTCGCTCGATGTCGTACGCTGCCTTCGGCTGCGGCGTTCTCTCTAGATCTGTCATATCTCACCTTCGAGGCCCCCCATGACGCTTCCAATGACCCGCATCATCTTGTACGTCCACGACTTCGCGTTGCTGAAGACGTTCTATCAACGGTATTTCGCGCTGCCCGTCATCGAAGAAATCGACGGCGAATGGGCCGTGCTCGACGCGGGCGCGATCGAACTCGCGCTGCATCGGGCCGGCCCGGCGTTCCGCCATGCGGCCGCATCAGCAAGCACGAACGCGAACGCGGCCGCCAGCAACGTGAAGCTCGTATTCACGATCGACGCCGATATCGACGCATATCGCGACCGGCTAGCCCGCGACGGCGTGACCGTGCGCGATCTCAAGCGCTACGACGGTTTCCCGTACCGGATGGTCGACGGCATCGATCCGGAAGGGAACGTCTTCCAGGTGATGCAGCCGGACTGAACGCCGGCGCGCGCTCGGGCGCGAGCGCTCAATGCTCGACGTCCGCCGCGCCGAAGCTGCGCATCTTCCAGCCGAGCCGCACGGCGAGCATCCGCATCGAGAAACCGGCCGCCAGCGCGACGAGCGTCGCGAATCCCGCGTCGATGCCGAGATGCTGCATCCCGACATACAGCGCGCCCGTGACGAACGCGACGCTCGCATACAGTTCCTCGCGCAGGATCAGCGGCATCTCGTTGCAAAGCAAATCGCGCAGCATCCCGCCGCACACGCCCGTGATCGCGCCGGCCAGCACGACGATGATCGGCGCCGTGCCGGTCGACGCGCCGATGTCGCAGCCGATGATCGTGAACGCCGCGAGGCCGATCGCATCGACGGTGACGAACAGCGTCTTCATCCGCACGACGTGCCGCGCCGCCCACGATGCGACGGTCGCCGCGACGAGCGTGATCACCAGGTATTCGGGATGCGCGATCCAGCCGAGCGGATAGTGGCCAAGCAGCACGTCGCGCACGGTGCCGCCGCCGAGCGCCGTCACCGCGCCGACGAGCGCGAGGCCGAAGCGGTCCATCCCGCGGCGCATGCCCATCAGCGCCCCCGACATCGCTTCCGCGACGATCGCGATCAGATAGAGCGTATGCATGGCGCGCGTCAGTCGTCGGTCCGGAACAGGTCGAGCACGCGTTCGCGCTCGGCCGCATCGACGGCGGCGGGCATCGGCTCGCCGGGCCTGCCGTTGTCGGCAGGCGTGTCCGACGCGTCCCGCACCGCCGCGCCGCCGCATGCGAAGCGGCTGCGGATATACGTCGGCACGTCGGCCGTGCACGTGCCGCGCGTGTATTCGGCGTACACGAAATCGCCGTCGACGAGCGCGACGTCCTGCGGCGGCGTCGCATCGACCGGCGTGCGCCCGTCGACGGCCGTCTTCATGTAGTCGAGCCAGACCGGCAACGCCAGCGTCGCGCCGGTCGCGCGCCCCATCGGGCGCGGCGTGTCGTAGCCGAGCCACGCGACCGCGACGATGCCCGACGAGTAGCCGGCGAACCACACGTCCTTCGACCCGTTCGACGTGCCCGTCTTGCCCGCCGCGTCGTCACGCCGCAGCGCGAGCGCCCCGCGTGCGGTGCCGGCCCGCACGACGTCACGCAGCATGCTGTCCATCACGAACGCATTGCGTGCCGACACGACCCGCTCGCCCGCCGGCACGGTCGCCTCGTATATCGCGCCGCCGTGACGCTGCTTCACCGACAGGATCAGGCGCGGCTCCATCCGCGTCCCGCCGTTCGCGAACACGCTGTATGCGCTCGCAAGTTCGAGCGGCGTCACGGCGCCCGCGCCGAGCGCGAGCGGCAGCGATGCCGGATTGCGCTGCGCGTCGAAGCCGAAATGCACCGCGTGCTGCTGCACGTAGCGCGCGTCGGTGGCCTGCATCAGGCTGACCGCGACCAGATTCTTCGAGCGCACGAGCCCGCGCCGCACCGGGATGAAGCCTTCATAGCGATTGCCGAAATTACGCGGACGCCACGGCCGCGCGCCGGTTTCCGCGTGCGTGAGCGTGCGCTGCGTATCGTCGACGAGCACGCCGGGGAAGTAGCCCTTCTCCAGCGCCGCCGAATAGACGAACGGCTTGAAGCTCGACCCCGGCTGCCGGTACGCCTGCAGTGCGTGATCGAACACGTTGCGATTGAAATCCGCGCCGCCGACCAGCGCGAGCATGTCGCCGGTGGCCGCATCGAGCGACACGAGCGCGCCTTCGAGCCCGTTGCGCGCGTCGCGCTTCGCGCGCGGTTGCCGGCTCAGCGTGCGCTCGAGCGCGGCTTCGGCCGCGCGCTGGTCGCGCATCGAGATCGTCGTCGTCACGTCGAGGCCGAGCGTGTACGCGTCGTCACGAAACCGCTCGACCATCATTCGGCGCGCACGCTCGGCGACGTACGGCGCCGCGACGATCCCGGGCGGCGGCGTGGTCGACAGCGCGACCGGCGCGTCGACGGCCGCGCGATACGTCGCCTCATCGATCTGACCGAGCGCGTGCATCCGGCCGAGCACGTAATTGCGCCGCGCGGTCGCGCGCGCCGGATTGACGACCGGGTTGAACGCGGACGGCGCCTTCGGCAACCCGGCGAGCACGGCCGCCTCGCCCGCGCTCAGCGCGTCGAGCGGCTTGCCGAAGTACACGTGCGCGGCGGCCGCGAAGCCGTACGCGCGTTCGCCCAGATAGATCTCGTTCATGTACAACTCGAGCAGCTTGTCCTTGCTGTATTCGCGTTCGAGCTTGGCCGCCATCAGGATCTCGGCGAGCTTGCGGCTCAGCACCTTGTCGCGCGTCAGGTAGAAGTTGCGCGCGACCTGCATCGTGATCGTGCTGCCGCCCTGCCCCGGCTGCCCGGTGACGACGTTCGCGAACGTCGCGCGCGCGAGGCCGCCGACATCGACCGGGCCGTGTTCGTAGAACTTCGCGTCCTCGGCCGCAAGCAGCGCGTGCCGCATCAGTGGCGGGATGCGTTCGAGCGGCACGAACTCGCGCCGCTCGACGCCGTATTCGGCCAGCAGGTCGCCGTCGCGCGAGAAGATCCGCAGCGGCAGCGCGGGACGATAGACAGCCAGGTGCTCGACGGACGGCAACTGCGTCCAGATGCGATCGATCGTCCATGCGCCGATGCCCGCGCATGCGAGCGTCAGCCCGAGCAACGCGCCCGCGAGCGTGCGCCATACGCGGCGGCGGCGCGGCGGTGCGGATGGCGGCGCGGGCGGCGGCGGCGGATTGGCGGTGTGGTCGGTCATGTCGGGCTCCTTCTTCAGTGCCGCGACGGCCGGCGCGCGAGCGGCGCCGATCGGTCACGAAAGGCGCGCATTGTCGAAGGGATGGCGCGAAACCGGAACATTCTTTAGCCAAAGTTTGGCTGGCTAAATTTTATTTAGGAAAGCGCTTTGGGGCCCGCTCGCACCGTGCATGCGGGTCTGCGGCATGTCGTCGCGACCGAGCGCGCCGGGCGCGTGAACCGGTTCGCTTGTACCATCGTCGGATGTTTGATCGATACCTCGACCTGTGGGGCCTCGTTCCCGACGGCGGCCCGATCCTGACCGCAAGCGGCGGCCTGCTGCCGGTCGTCTGGTACGCGCGGCCCGCGATGCTGAAGGTCGCGACGTGCGACGAAGAACGGCGCGGCAATGCACTGATGGCCTGGTGGAACGGGCAAGGCGCCGCGCAGGTGTGGCGACACGACGGTGACGCGATCCTGCTCGAACGCGCGCAGCCGGCGCCGTCGCTGGCCGCGTTGTCGGCAGCGGGCCACGATGACGACACGATGCGCATCGCCTGCGACGTCGTCGCGCGGCTGCACGCGCATCGTGCGCCGCAGGTGCCTACGGTCGTGCCGCTGCATGACTGGTTCTACGCGTTGCTGTCGAACGATGCTGACAACGACGCGCTGCGGCGCTCGGCAGCGATCGCACGCCAGTTACTGGCCGAGCCGTCCGTCGACGAAGTCGTGCTGCATGGTGACATCCATCACGGCAACATCCTGCATTTCGGCGATCGCGGCTGGCGCGCGATCGACCCGAAAGGGCTGCGCGGCGAGCGCACGTTCGATTACGCGAATCTGTTCTGCAATCCTGCGCACGACATCGCGGTCGATCCGGTACGTTTCGAGCGGCGCGTTGTGCTCGTGGCAGATGCGGCGCTGCTCGACCGGCGGCGGTTGCTGCAATGGATACTCGCGTGGTCGGGGCTGTCGGCCGTGTGGTTGATGGAGGACGACCTGCCGGCCGATTCGCGGCTGCAGGTCGCGAGGCTTGCGGCGGGTGCGCTCGGGCTGTAGCGATACGCAACGACCATGAAAACAACCCATCGCGGATTTCCGCGGGAAAGCGGCGAAGACCACCGGTATTCGGCCAGTTTCAGACGCTCGACCATAAGGACTCGATCACCGACAATCTTCAGTACCCGCTTGCCTTTGGTCAATATCGATGAAAGTTTCGAGAGATTTCGGAATCGTTGTCCGGCGGGCTGCAGCGGCCCGCGGGCCGATGCCTGACGCGCTACGGTTTGCCTTTTCTTCTTCGTCCGCATATCCATGACTTTTACGCCTCATGATATGCCCCGCCCACGAAATGACGGATAGGTCCGAGTGGAGCTGGAAAACGTCGTGCAATGCAATCTCAAAAACGACGCTTATGTCCTGTACCGCGCTTCGTCGAGATCCTCGATCAGTGTTGGTCCTGTCGGGTGCCAATCCAATCGCGCCTGTGTCCACGCGCTCGAAGCGGGCATATCCAGCCCGACGAACATCCCCATCCATCCGAAATGCGCTGCGGCTTCCGTCGGGGCGATCGAAATAACTGGCAACTCAAGGCCTCGACCCAGCGCCTCGGCGATTTCGCGACTGCTGATGCCCTCCTCGCCAACAGCGTGATAACGCGCGCCCCGTTCGCGCGCCTCCAGTGCGAGCCGGTAGAGACGCGCGACGTCGGATAGGTGGCCGGCCGCCCAGCGGTTGCTTCCGTCACCGACGTAGGCAACTACACCTTTTTCACGAGCCACGTCGATAAGCGGCCCAATGAGACCCTGCTTGAACGGATTGTGAACTTGCGGCAGTCGTACCACCGACACGTTGATGCCCTGTTGTAGCAGAGTCTGCCCCGTCAGTTCGGAGACAATGCGCGGATTGGGATGACTGGCATTGAAGACGTCTTCGGTCGCGGGTTCGCCGTGCTGGCCGCCGCCCATTCCGGTCCCCGACGTGATGATCAGCGGTCGATCGGAACCCGCGAGTGCGGCGCCGAGTGCGGTAATCGCGCGCCTGTCCTTTTCGCAATTCTCGGCGAACCGGGTGAAATCGTGGTCGAACGCCAGGTGAATAACGCCGTCTGCCTTTGCGGCGCCGCTACGCAGGCTTTCCGGCTCCTCGAGCGTGCCGCGATGCGGCTCGGCGCCCGCGTCGATGAGTGCTCGCGCTCCCGCGTCCGAGCGCGTCAAACCAATCACCTGATGACCGGCCCGAATGAGTTCGGGAACGAGCGCCGAACCGATAAAGCCCGTCGCACCTGTCAGGAAAATACGCATGGTGAAGCCTCCTTGGTCGTCAGGTGTCCACTATCCGATCATTTGTTATCCCGTTAAAGTAGTGACCTCATCATAGTAAAGTGACTAACAGGTTCACTATGTCAGTCAATACGCCCAGGTCGCTTGGAGATTTTCTGAGAAGCCGCCGGACGCGCCTTGACCCCGCGAGCTTTGGATTTACCGGGCGCAGGCGAACGCCTGGACTACGCCGTGAAGAGGTGGCCCAGCGCGCCAATATCAGCCCGACGTGGTACACATGGCTCGAACAGGGGCGTGGCGGTGCGCCTTCTGCGGAGGTGCTGGACCGGATCTCCAGTGCCCTGATGCTGACGCCTGCCGAGCGCGAGCATCTTTTCATGCTCGGGCTTGGGCGGCCGCCCGACGTCCGCTATAACCCTGTCAACACTGTCAATCCTCGGTTGCAGCGGCTGCTCGATTCGTTGGACGCCAGCCCGGCGATCATCAAGACCGCTACCTGGGACGTCGTTGCCTGGAACCGTGCCGCCGCGGTGGTGCTGACTGATTACGGGACCTTGCCGTCCGGTCAGCGCAATATTCTCCAATTCCTGTTCCGCAATCCCGCCGTCCGCGAGAAGCAGCACGATTGGGAAAGCATCGCCCGTGTCGTGGTAGGCGCGTTCAGAGCAGATGTGGCTCGCGCGGGTCTCGCGTCCGAGGTCGGCGAGCTGGTTGCCGAATTGCGCGATCTTAGCGCGGAGTTTGACGCGCTGTGGCGGGACAACGAGGTACTTGACCAGAGCGAAGGAGACAGCGTCAAGCGACTTCAGCATCCCACGCTGGGCACGGTCGAACTGGAGTACTCGGCACTTTCCGTTGACGGTCGGCCAGACCTGGGCTTGATCATCTATACGCCGCTCGACAGTGAAGTCGCGGAGCGAATCAGGGCGCTTGCCGCACTACATCAGCGCGACGCTGTGGCCGAAGATGCGTCGCAAGAGGACGTACGAGCTGGATGACGTCGGCGACTGTTCAGGGTCGACGCCAGCCGTCGCCTTCCCGCGCCAGCGCATCGTTCGATGCGCGTCACGGACGGGGCCGCACCGATAGACGCAAGCGCTGAATCCCGGGCTCGCTCGAAACAGCGGACGTCTGATCGTGGAGTAGTATTCCCGCATGTTCAGGTGAGTGCCCGGCCTCTACGGCGCACAGCCGCCCCGTCTACGCGTAGTGGCGTCGGCCGTGACGACGGCATTGATGGAAACGCAGCATGTCAACCGAGTGGAAGCACCGCGTCAGACTGTTTGTTCAGCGTTTCTGGCAGCCGACCAGTGCGTGCATGACCTGCATGCCGGGGAGCTGGGGAAACATCACGAGCGTGGCGCACTGGACTATCGCATTTCATACCGGTCTGCTTACCGGCCTTCTGGCTGTACTCCTGACTTTCACGCCTGTCTCGAAACTCTACGCGCATCGATACGGCAATGCGCTGGTCGTTGGCGTGCTGACGACGTTGGGCGATGCCTACTCGCACACGAGTCGTTACCGTATCCCCTATGTCGAGCACATCGTGACGGGTGCGATTTCAGGTCTCCTGGCGCTTGCGGCCTCATACCTTTTCGAAGACCGCGCACGCCGCCTTCGAACGGTTTGGGTTCGGATTGTCGGACAGCTTATCCGCTGACTTTCCGACCCACGACGCACCCGAAAAAAAGCCCGCCGGCTTGCACCGACGGGCTTTCGTATCCGACTTGCGCGGCGTTTCAGCGCGCCGGGTTCAGCGTCAGATTCATGTGACGGTTCACATCCTTGTACAGCAGATAACGGAACCGCCCAGGGCCGCCCGAATAGCACGCCTGCGGGCAGAACGCGCGCAACCACATGAAATCGCCGGCTTCCACCTCGACCCAGTCCTGGTTCAGGCGATAAACGGCCTTGCCTTCGAGCACGTACAGGCCGTGCTCCATCACGTGCGTTTCAGCGAACGGAATCACGCCGCCCGGCTCGAACGTCACGATGTTCACGTGCATGTCGTGACGCATGTCGCTCATGTCGACGAAGCGCGTCGTCACCCATGCGCCGTTGGTGCCCGGCATCGGGATCGGCTCGACGTCCTGCTCGTTGGTCACGAACGCTTCCGGCAGCGGAATGCCGTCGACGGCCTGATAGTGCTTGCGCACCCAGTGGAAACGCACCGCGGCATCGCTGACGTTGTGCAGCGTCCAGTCCGCGCCCGGCGGAATGAACGCATAACCGCCCGGCTTCAGCGTGTGCTGCTTGCCCTGCAGCGTCAGCTCGGCTTCGCCTTCGACGACGAACAGCACGGCTTCGGCGTTCTTGTCCTGCTCGGGCTTGTCGCTGCCGCCGCCCGGATTCACTTCGACGATGTACTGCGAGAAGGTTTCCGCGAAACCCGACAGCGGGCGGGCGATCACCCACAGGCGCGTGTGGGTCCAGAACGGCAGCCAGCTCGTGACGATGTCGCGCATCACACCCTTCGGGATCACCGCGTACGCCTCGGTGAACATCGCGCGATCGGTCAGCAGATCCGTCTGCGGCGGGTGGCCGCCATGCGGCGCGTAATACGTTGTCTTAGACATATTGCATCCAGGCAATGGGTTGGTCCGGCCCCGGGCGCTAACGGCATCGGGCGGTTCGCATGCGCGTGGGGCACGCATGCGGCGGCGGGACATCGTTCCCGGGGTGGCTTGAAAGCGCGTGCGCCTTCGATCGGTCGGCCAGGCTTCGCGTCGGGTCCGTCCGGTTCAGCGGACACGGCGGCCCGGGTTGTCGGGCTGCCGGCCGCGCCGCTGCGCTCTCGATCATGCGGCGAGGCGCGGACGGCGGCACGGTTCGATTCCGTAGCGAGCATCGCCGACGATAGCGAAGTCGATCCCGATCGACCAATTAAATGTTGCGATGACATCCATTCGATTTCGCACTACCCGTCGGCACCCGCGATGCGCAGTGGAGGAGCGTTGCGGGGCGGGCCGACCATCAGGGAAATCCTGACCGTTGCGATGTTCGTGCGATGCGTCCGTGCACGGCAACGCAGTGTGCAAGCGCCGCTCTCGATGCAGCATCCCGTTACGCGGATCGAAGGCGTTTGCTACGTGCGCGGCAGCGGATCGCTGCGGCAGGATCTCGGGATACGCTCCGATCAGCTTGGAACGAGCCGACGTGTCGAACGAAAAACAGATGTGATTCGGCCAACCCTGTCCGGACGCATTCGGACACGGCAGACGATATCGTCGAGAAACGGAAAAACGGCGGGAGAAGAATGACCGGCCCGTCGATCAGGCACATGGCCGCGGCTGATGAAGCCGGAGGAGAATCGCCGGTCTGGCCGGCGAAGCGGCCCGGCAGGGCGCCGGGCTGAAGCTCGCGTCGGGATGCCGACGCCGTCGGCGCGCCGGTGCGCGAGTCGCGCACCGTGCCGCGCCAGCGGCGATCAGTCCCAGTCGCGGTGGTGACGATGCTTGCGGTGACGGTAGCCGCGGTCGCCATGATCGCGATCGTACGAACTGCGCGACATGTTGCCGCCGAGTGCCGCGCCGGCGCCACCGCCGACCGCCGCGCCCAGCAGGCCGCCCGTACGGCCGCCCATCGCATTGCCTGCCGCGGTACCTGCGCCGCCGCCGAGGGCGCCGCCGATGATCGCGCCGGTGCGCTCGCGACGGTTCGACGTCACCGCGCCGCCGGCGCCGCCGCCGATCGCGCCGCCGATGACGGAGCCGGTGCTGCCGCCGACCGCGCCGCCGACCGCTGCGCCGGCAACCCCGCCGAGCGCGCCGCCGAGCGCATTGTTCAAGTCACCGGCTACTGCCGGCAGTGCAGTCGCGCCGGTCAGCACGGCGACGACGAGAGCGGGGGCGATTTTCTTCCACATTCCCGTATTCTTCCTTGTTCGCAATTCTGGTTATCGAGGTCCGCTCGGTACGACGATCTGAATCGATCGACGTCGGGCCAGGCATTGTGCCGAACCGCGGACCAATTCATTTCAATGAGCTTGCGGCGAAGAATAGCACCGGTCCCACATTCGTGCCGTGGACATTCTGGTAACAAGTTGTTTACGAATCACGCATGTCGAACGCGTACCGGAAATCGCTCGAAACCCTTGTCGGTATTGACGAACGCAAGGGTCCGTCCCCGTACCGGGACAGGCGCCTCACGCATGCGGTCGCACGTTTGAGACACACGTGGCAACACATCTGCACACGCCGTAAGCGGCATCCGAACGACGGGCCGCCGAAAGATGACGGGGTCAATACACGCCGGGCAGCAACCGCCACGTCCGCGCGCAGTACGCGTCGTATTCGGCGCCGAATTGCGAACGCAGCAATGCCTCCTCCGAGCGGATCCGCGCGACGAGCGGCACCAGCGTCAGCACGACCAGCAGCACGCCGACGCCTGAGCGGAACACCAACGCCCAGCCGAGCGAATTGACGAGCAGGCCGAGATAGCTCGGATTGCGGATGCGGCTGTAGATGCCGCCCGTCACGAGCGTATGGCCCGGCTGGATCGCGACGAGCCCGCTGAAGCGCTTGCCGAGCACGAACACGGGCCAGATCCGCAGCACGCCGCCCGCGAGGTACAGCACGACGCCGATCCAGCGCACGGTGTCGCCGCCGAAGGTCCAGACGTCGAGCCAGTCGGTCAGCGCGGGCAGGTACGCGAGCAGGAAGCCGCTCACCGCGAACGCCGCGAGCACCCAGCGGTTGTCGCGGTTCTCGCGCTCGCCGCTGCTCAGGTTGCCTTCGGTGAACAGCACGGCGGCGGCCATCGCGAACGTCGCGACGGCGATGACGATGAACGGCGGATGCGAGAAGAAGGCAGCGAACCCGCCGCTGCCGAGCACGGCGAGCCCGAGATAGACGAGCGTGGCGACGCCCGACAGGACGACGACCTTGGGGGTAATTGTCATGATGACGGCCTCGCGGGGATGCGCTTTCCTGTGAAGTATAGGAACTGCGCACACCGGATGCCGTGCGCCGCCGTCATGCGGCGCGCGCGTTCACGCGCATCGTCTGGCTAACGGTAGCCGACCGGCCGGTACAGTCGGGGCGGCCGAGGCGGGCATCGGGTGCCGGATCAGCGGATGCGGAAGTGGCCGCCGATTCCGATGCTGACGGGCGGCGCGTAGTATGCGGGCGCATAACCGTAGCCATAGCCGTAGTAGGCCGGCGCGGGCGCGTAGCCGTACGGCGGCGCGACGTAGCAGCCGGACAGGCCGCCGATCAGGGCAAGCGTGATGAGAAGTCTGGACATGGCTCGGTTCCCGGCGCGAAAGACGAATGGCACCGCGCGAAGGCCGTGCCGCCGCGACGGGCGGCGGCCGGCACGAAGAGGCGATCCGCCCTTCCTGTCGCTCGATGAAACAATGCGCGGAGTCTAGCGCCGGGCCTGGCCGGCCGAGTTTCCCGGGCGGTTACACGTGTTACCTGGTGTGACCGCCGAAACAGGCTTTGGCGGCGCGGCGGCTGGCCGGTGGACGGCCGCCGCACCCGGTGCGTCAGGCTGTTACACGAAGCGGGCGCGAATGCGCTGCGCGAGCGCTTCGAGCGTCGCCGCGTCGGCGATGTCGCGCGCATGCATCCGCAACTCCGCGCCTTCCCAGCGCGGAATCACGTGGAAATGCACGTGCGGGACCGTCTGGCCAGCGGCCGCGCCGTTGAACTGACCGATGAACACGCCGTCCGGCTCGAGCGCCGTGCGCACCGCCGCCGCGACGCGCTGCGTCATGCGGATGCCGGCCGCGGCCGCCTCGCCGGACAATTCGAAAATCTGCGCGGCCGGCTCCTTCGGAATCACGAGCACGTGACCGTCGGCCTGCGGCATCAGATCCATGATCGCGAGCGTCGCGTCGTCTTCGGCGACCTTCACGCACGGCAGTTCGCCGCGCAGGATTTTGGCGAACGGGTTGTTGTTGTCGTAGGACATGGCGTTTTCCGATCTCGGTTGGACAGTGGGACTGGCAGAGCAATCCCGGACGATTATCGGCCGATGGCCCGCCCGATATCAACTCGCCCAACGCGCGACGCGTGCCGAACCGTCGAGCGCGCGGCAGCGCGAACGCATGCGGCCGCCATCGCGCGTCACGCGGTCGCGATTGCAACGCATCGCCCGAACCTGCGACACTGCCGGATCGTTGCCGGCCGGCACGCCATCGAGGACGCTCGCGCATGACGATCCCCCTCAAGAAGCTGATTTTGCGCGGTGTCGCGCTCGCGCTCGTTGGCGCGATCGGCTACACGGGCTACATGCTGTCCCGGCTCGCGCCGATCGCGACCGGTTATGCGGCCAAGGCGCTGTGTTCCGGCGTGTTCGTGTCGGGCCGCCCGGCCGCGTCCGTGATCGACGTCGACATCATGGCCGGCGTCCATCCGCTTCTGAAACTGGTGCGCCCGTCGATCGACCCCGACCATCATCGCGCGGTGGCGACGTTCGCCGGCTTCGCCGAACGCGAAGCCGACTTCCGGCCGGGACTCGGCTGCACGCTCGCGCTCGGATCCCCGACTGGGGCGGCGGCAGCGACCTTGCCCGCCGCGTTGCCGCCCCTCCCCGACCTGCCGCCCGCGCCACCCTCATCGGCCGCACCGGCCACGCCGCCCGCCGGCATCGACGCCCACAAGCTGCAGACCGCGCTCGACCGCGCGTTCGACGAACCCGATCCGGCGCGGCCTCGGCGCACGCGCGCGGTGGTCGTGATGTGGCGCGGCCAGGTGATCGCCGAACGCTATGCGCCCGGCTTCACGGCCGACACGCCGCTGCCCGGCTGGTCGATGACGAAGACCGTCACGGCGGCGCTGGTCGGCACGCTCGTCGCGCGGCACAAGCTGTCGCCGGACGCGTCGGCGCTACTGCCCGAATGGCGCGGCAGCGGCGATCCTCGCGCGGCCATCACGCTCGACGAGTTGCTGCGGATGACGAGCGGCCTGCAATTCAACGAGGACTACGACGACCCGCTGTCCGACGTCGCGGTGATGCTGTTCACGCAGCCCGATACCGCGCGGTTCGCGTCGGCGAAGCCGCTGGCCGCGACGCCCGGCGCGCAGTGGTCCTACTCGAGCGGCACGAGCGCGATCGTCGCGCGCGTGATGCGCGAAGCACTGGGCGGCCGCGACGACGACTACCTCGCGTTTCCGCGCCGTGCGCTGTTCGCGCCGCTCGGGATGCGCAGCGCGGTGTTCGAGCCCGATGCGTCCGGCACGCTCGTCAGCGCGTCGTACATGTATGCGAGCGCACGCGACTGGGCGCGCTTCGGGCAGCTTCTGCTGCAGGACGGCGTGTGGAACGGGCAGCGGCTGTTGCCGGAAGGCTGGGTGCGCTACCTGACGCGCGCGACGCCGCTGTCGTCGCGGCAGGAATTCGGCGCGCAGCTGTGGGTCAAGGTGCCGGAGCCGTTCAACGATCGCGATCCGCACGCGCGGGCGATGCCGGCCGACGCGTTTCACGCGGTCGGCCATGAAGGCCAGTTCGTGAGCGTGGTGCCGAGCCGCCAATTGGTGGTCGTGCGGCTCGGGCTGTCGCGGCCGGAAGCCGCGTGGAATCACGAGGCCTTTCTCGCGCGCGTGCTCGACGCGGTGCCCGCGCCCGGTGCGTGACGACGGGCGATTATCCGCCGGGCGCGTGAAGCGGCGGCAGTGACGCCGCCGCTTCACGCGCTATCCGCGCCGCATTACGGATTCGCGCTGCCCGCGTACTGCTTGAAACCCTCGCGCGTCGCGAGACGTTCGATATAGCGCGACACCGCTGGCAGGTCCGGATGCTCGAACGGCGTGCCGAACCAGCGGTTCACCGACAGGCCGACCGGAATGTCCGCGAGCGTGAACGTGTTGCCCGCCACGTACGCGCCGGTCTTTTCGAGCTGCGCATTCAGCACCTGCATGTGCTTCGTCCAGCCCGCGATCGACTGTGCGATGCCGTCCGGATCCTGGTGATCTGGCGATTTGCGCACGAGGCCGAGGAATGCGCCGACCCACGAGCGGTTCAGGTCCGAGCCCTGCCAGTCGATCCACTGGTCGACCCGCGCACGCGCCTGCGGCTCGGCCGGATACAGCGCATCGCCGCCGTAGCGGTTCGCGAGGTAGCGGATGATCGTGTTCGATTCCCAGAGCACGAAATCGTCGTCCTTGATGACGGGCACGAGCGCGTTCGGGTTCAGCGCGAGATAGGCCGGTTCGTGGGTCGTGCGAAAGCCCGCGCCCCAGTCTTCCTGCTCGAACGGCAGGTTCAGTTCGGTGCACAGCCACAGCACCTTGCGGACGTTGATGGACGGAATCTTGCCGAGGACGTGCAGCATGCAGTCTCCTTGTGGGGTCGGGTGCGGAGCGTTCGGGGCGCGCGGCACGCTCCGAATGCGTTCACGCCGAATTTATACACGACCGCGCGGGAAACGGCAGGCCGCGGACGCGAAATCGGTGTGCGGCCGGTTCGTCAGGTCGCGCAGCGCGTGCTCGGCCGTCGGGAAGCGGAACATGAATCCGTCCTGATGCAGCCGTGCCGGCAGCACGCGCTGCCCGTCCAGCAGCAGTTCGCGATTCAGCGCGGGCAAGTCGACGCCCAGCGGCGCCGGATTGAACCCCGGCTTGGCGATATCGACGAACGCCAGCCGGTGTCGTGCGTCGCGGGCGCCGAGACGCCGGATTTCCGCAACGCATAACGGACATCGCCCGTCGAAGTAGAGAACCAATTCACTTGATTCCATGCTTTGCACTCCTTCTTGTTGTCGCAAGCATCATGAATCGATCGACTGCCTTCACGCGTACGCCGCCGCTTCCACGCCACGGCGACGGGCTTACATCGGCTTGACCACCATCAGGAAGTAGACGGTCAGCATCGCGAAGAACGCCGGATAACCGAGCAGTTCCCAGCGCTTTGCATAGCGCCAGTAGCGCTCCGGCAACGCGGCGTCGCCGTTCGCGTGCGCGAGCGTCGCCATCGATGCCAGTTCGAGCTGCAGCCACACGACCGGCAGCCAGCACGCACCGGCGACCGCGTACAGCCCAATCGACGCGAGTAGCCACGGGGTATGCCACGGCCAGCCGGCCGTATGCGCGAGCCACAGGCCGGACGCCGGCTGGAAGATCACGGCCGGCGTCGTGAACCACCAGTCGGCGCGCACCACGAGCCGCGACACGGCCGCGATCGCGGGCACCGACCGCGTGCGGTTCGCGAAGAACAGGTAGAACGCAGTGCCGAGCCCCGTGCCGACCAGCAGCACCGAAGACAGGATGTGAAGCGCCTTGATGACGAGATAGGTATTCATGTGCGTTCTTCTTCTGAAAACAGGATCAACAGGATGGCGAGAATCGGCACGTTCTTGAGCACGGGGCCGAACGGTTCGGCCAGCAGGCCCGGCATCGTGACCGCGATGACCGCCGAATACGCGACGATCAGCGCCGCTTGCGCAGCCCACAGGCGCCGCGACGGCGCGGCGATGGTCGCGATGCCGAACGCGAAATCCAGCGCGCTGGCCGCGTAAAGCGCGATCAGTGCGGGCAGGCCCGTCAGGTGTGCGGGCGCCAGCAGCGCGAGGCTCGCGTGCAGCGGATGGACGAATGCGCTGGCGATCGCCGTCCAGATCCATACGATCGCGAGCGCGCCCTGCAACAACGGGCGCCGCCACATCGCGAGCGCATCGCCGCGCAGCGCGGCGGCGTCCGCGCCGATGAAGCTGCCGATACCGCGCGGCGGCCGGCCCAGCACGGCGGCGGTGGCCGCCGGATCGCCGGTGTTCCCGCCGCGCAGCATCGTCCACGTGTCGTGCGTCAGCATCGCCCCCGGCAACGCGCCGAGCAGCGTGGCCGCCGCGCCGACCAGCGGGCCCGGCAGCGTCACGCGGGCCGCCGGCGAAAACCCGAGCGCGGCGCGGTAGCCGGCCAGCATCTCGCGGTATTCGACTTCGTCGCGGCCGACCACGTCGATCACCCGGCTGCCCGCCGTCGGCGCATCGCCCGCTTGCACGATGAGCCGCGCAACGACTTCGGCGAGATCGTCGACATGCACCGGGCGCAGCCGCTGACGGCCGCCCGCCGGCAATACCTGCATGGGGAGTGACGCGAGCATCCGGAAAAACCGCGCGGACGCGCCGGCCGCCCCGTAGACGAGCGCGGGGCGCACGATGCGGAAATCGATCGGCAGCGTCTGCAGGAAACGGTCGGCCGCAAGCTTGCTCGCGAAGTACCGCGTATCGCCGCGCTCGACCCCGAGCGCCGAGATCTGGATCACGCGCCGCACGCCGGCACGACAGCACGCGGTAAAGAGCGCGCACGGCGCGGCGCCATGCACGACGTCGAGCGTCGCGCCGCGCCGATCGGCCAGCATGCCGACCGCGTTGATCACCACGTCGACGCCCTTCAGCCGCGCCAGCCACGCGTGCGGATCGACGTCCCGCGCGAAGTCGATCGCGACGTCGTGCGGGCCGGCCGCGTGTCGCACGCCGCGCAGCACGCGATGCCCGCCGGCTTCGAGTTGCGCGCACAGCGCCCGCCCGATGAAGCCGTTCGCGCCGCACACGAGCACGGTCATGCCGCGTGCGCCGGTGCGCTCGGACGGGCAGGTCGACGGCAAGGCTGCGTTCATTTTCATCCTCTATTTACAGTTATTTCTGTACAAACAGAAATAACAATCCCGAAAAAAGCGGGCCTGTTGCCCGCACGTCCGTGACCGGCACGTCCATCGCCGCTTACTTCGACGGCTTACGCCTGACCGTCTGGCTGATCTTCGCACCGATGCCGAGCGCCTTCATCAGCGTATCGGGCTTGAGCCTCAGCATCTCGTCCGACCAGGTCGTGAGCGTCTCGACGAACTGCAGCGTGTCGCGGATACGCTGTTCGGTCTCGCGGCTCTCGTTCGCGATCTCCGGATTCGTCAGGCAATCGCGCAGCACCGTGAGCGTCGGCTCGATCTCGCGCTGCCGCCGCCCCTCGACGATCAGCTTGAACAATTCCCAGATGTCGGTGGACGTCTCGAAGTGGTCGCGGCGATCGCCCAGCACGTGCACCACCTTCGCGAGCCGCCACGCCTGCAGTTCCTTCAGGCTCGTGCTGACGTTGGAGCGCGCGACGTTGAGCGTCTCGGCGATTTCGTCCGCCGCCACCGGCCGGCCGGCCAGGTAAAGCAGCGCGTGAATCTGCGAGACGGTGCGGTTGACGCCCCACCGCGAGCCCATTTCGCCCCAATGGAGAATGAATCGTTCGGCAATCGGTGTGAGTTCCATGTCGAGGAATTTATTCATTTCAGTTATTTCTGTCAAGAGAGAAATAACCGGACGATCCGGCGCCTTCCGGCCGCGCCCGCCCGCGATCGGCCGCTTCCTTTACAATGCGCGGGATTTTTTCGATTTCAGGCCGTCCCCGCCTTTCTGATAGACAGAGGTTTCCATGATCATCAAACCGCGCGTGCGTGGCTTCATCTGCGTGACGACTCATCCCGTCGGCTGCGAAGCCAACGTCAAGGAACAGATCGACTACGTGACTTCGCACGGCCCGATCGCCAATGGCCCGAAAAAGGTGCTCGTGATCGGCGCGTCGACCGGCTACGGCCTCGCCGCCCGGATCTCGGCCGCATTCGGCTCGGGCGCGGACACGCTCGGCGTGTTCTTCGAGCGCGCCGGCAGCGAAACGAAGCCGGGCACGGCCGGCTGGTACAACAGCGCCGCGTTCGAGAAATTCGCCGCGGAAAAAGGCCTTTATGCGCGCAGCATCAACGGCGACGCATTCTCCGACAAGGTCAAGCAGGTCACGATCGACACCATCAAGCAGGATCTCGGCAAGGTCGACCTGGTGGTCTACAGCCTCGCGGCGCCGCGCCGCACGCACCCGAAGACGGGCGAAACCATCAGCTCGACGCTCAAGCCGGTCGGCAAGGCCGTCACGTTCCGCGGCCTCGACACCGACAAGGA
Source organism: Burkholderia sp. HI2761 (assembly GCF_002223355.1). Classification (NCBI taxonomy): domain Bacteria; kingdom Pseudomonadati; phylum Pseudomonadota; class Betaproteobacteria; order Burkholderiales; family Burkholderiaceae; genus Burkholderia; species Burkholderia sp. HI2761. The sequence goes on from NZ_NKFN01000007.1 coordinate 160,167, forward strand.
AGTGATCCGCGAAGTGTCGCTCGAACCGGCGACGCAGGAAGAGATCGACGGCACCGTCGCGGTGATGGGCGGCGAGGACTGGCAGATGTGGATCGACGCGCTGGCCGAAGCCGGCGTGCTGGCCGACGGCGCGAAGACCACCGCGTTCACGTACCTCGGCGAGCAGATCACGCACGACATCTACTGGAACGGCTCGATCGGCGAAGCGAAGAAGGATCTCGACAAGAAGGTGCTGTCGATCCGCGACAAGCTGGCCGCGCACGGCGGCGATGCCCGCGTGTCGGTGCTGAAGGCCGTCGTCACGCAGGCCAGCTCGGCGATCCCGATGATGCCGCTGTACCTGTCGCTGCTGTTCAAGGTGATGAAGGAAACCGGCACGCACGAAGGCTGCATCGAGCAGGTGTACGGGCTCCTGAAGGACAGCCTGTACGGCGCGACGCCGCACGTCGACGACGAAGGCCGCCTGCGCGCGGACTACAAGGAACTCGATCCGCAAGTACAGGGCAAGGTCGTCGCGATGTGGGACAAGGTGACGAACGAGAACCTGTACGAGATGACCGACTTCGCCGGCTACAAGACCGAGTTCCTGCGTCTGTTCGGCTTCGAGATCGCCGGCGTCGACTACGACGCGGACGTGAACCCGGACGTGAAGATCCCGGGCATCATCGACACCACGGTCTGACGGCGCGGCCCGCCGCCGCACTCGCGGCGGGTTCGCATTGCCGGCGGCGTCAATGCAGCGCCGGTTCTTCCAGATAGCCGCCCGACGACAGCGTGGCCTTCACCTGCCGCGTGAATTCGTCGGTCGACACTTCCTCCGCCCCCGCTTCGATGGCGTCGTACGCCTGGCGCACGACGTCGGCCGGCGTGGCTTTCGGTACGTCGAGACCGGCCGTCAGGTCGGTATCGATGAAGCCGGCATGCAGCCCGACGACCTGCGTACGCTGCTCGCGCAGCGAATGGCGCAGCCCGTTGGTCAGCGCCCAGGCGGCCGATTTCGAGACACCGTAGCCCGACAGGATCGGCGGGTTCATCCAGCTCGCGACCGACAGGATGTTCAGGATCGCGCCGCCGCCGTGAGCCGCGAGGGTACCTGCAAACGCCCGCGACATCGCCAGCATCCCGAACATGTTCGTCTCCAGATGAGCGCGTAATGCGTCGACCGCGCCGTCGTCGGTCAGGCTACCGAGCCGCGCGATGCCGGCGTTGTTGATCAGCAGCGTGACGTCGCGCGCCGCGTCGGCCGCCGCGGCGACCGCCGCCGGATCCGTCACGTCGAGCTTCACGGGCACGACGCCCGGCAGCGTCACGCTGGCCGGATCGCGCGCCGCCGCATAGACCTTCCGCGCGCCACGTTCGAGCGCCTGCCTCGCGAACTCGAGGCCAAGCCCACGGTTCGCGCCCGTGATGAAAACGACTGCATCTTCGATCTTCATGATCGTTCCTTTCCGAGATTCCATCCCGTGCGCGCCGGTTCGCCGTACGCGTCGAGATCCAATGAAAAACCGCGCTGCCGACGCGGGCCGAACCGTTGCACCGCCGGTGCCGGACGGCAGGCAGTCCCGCCGCCCGCGCCGCCGCGCACCGAAGACCTGATCCACGTCGATCCGTGCGGCGCCGGTTGCTTCGCTTCGTCCGCGAAGTCGGCTACACTTGAATCTCAATGTCGATCACCATCGTCTTGGAGATGCATGGTGCCAGCCGGATGCCGGCACGTCAATGGTGATCGACATTGTGTTTTTCAATCGGCGCAATTGCCGGAATGAGGGAGGGATCGATGGGCGTATCCAGACAGCAGGCTGCCGAGAATCGCAGCGCGATCGTCGCGGCCGCGGAGCGGCTGTTCCGCGTGCGCGGCGTCGATGCGGTGGGCTTGACGGAACTGATGAAGGAAGCCGGCTTCACGCAGGGCGGCTTCTATAACCACTTCAAGTCGAAAGACGCGCTGGTCGCCGAAGTCATGGAAAAGGCGATGGCCGACCGCGCGGATTCGCCGAACGCCGGCAGTCTCGACGCGCAGCTGGCGGCCTATCTGTCGCCCGCGCATCGCGACGACGTCGAGGCCGGGTGTCCGCTATCCGGCTTCGCGGGCGATGCGCCCCGGCTGACCGATACGGCGCGCGCATGCTACGCGCACGGGCTCGCCGCGTATCTCGATCGACTGGAACGGATGGTGGCGACCGACGGCGCCACGCCGGAGCAGACGCGCCGCGACGCGCTTGCGGTCTTCAGCCAGATGGTTGGTGCGCTCGTGCTGTCCCGCGCGATCGCAGGCAGCGATCCCGCGCTGGCCGACGAGATTCTGGACGCGGGGCGGGACGCGCTGATCGGCCGACGCGGCGATCCGGTGGCGTCGGTGTAACGGCGTAGCGGTGTAACGGCGCGCCCGTCGACGCGGTGGCGCCGTCCTGGCGCGCTATTCGATTGCCCGCGCGGCATCCCACAGCGGCTGCGTGCCGCGCGCCGCATTCCACGCGGCAAACTGCGTGCGCCACGATTCGAACGGCTGCGCGAGCGGATGGCGCGGATCGTCGCTGAGCGCATACGCCATCCCTTCGATCAGCCAGCGCGGCTTGGTCAGGACGGCGAGGTTGCCGAGCACTTCGGCCTGGCGGTGATGGATCAGCTCGTGCGCGAGAAAGTAGGTCTGCCAGCCGCGCGGTGCGATCACCACGCCGAAATCGCCGAGCGTCAGCGCCGCGCGCGTGCCGAGGCCGAACGCATCGGCGCACGTGCGCGTCGCGCAGAACACGACGCGCGGTGCGGCGCGAAACGCGCCGACGGCCGCCGCCGCGCGCGCGTAGCCGTCGCGATAGAGCTGCCGCGCGTCGCCGAGCGTCGCGACATCGTCCGTGCAGATGTCGGCGCTCGGGCACGACACGCCGGGAACCAGCGCGGGCGCGACGACGCGCAGCGGCTTGACGAGCGCGTACGCGGCAATCGGCAGCGCGACGAGCAGGCCCGTGAGGGCGAAAGCGACATGGGAGCGTTTCATCGAGGCGGCGGTTCGACGGATTCCGTCACGCGAGTTGTTTGTGGAAATACGTCGTCGCGCAGAGCGCGCCGTCGGGCATCAGCGCATAGTTCGGCACGATGCCGACGCGTTGCCAGCCGGCCCGCTCGTACAGCCGCTCGGCGTCGCCGCCCGTCACGGTGTCGAGCACGAGCACGGTCTTGCCGGCGTCGCGCGCGGCCGCGTCGGCCGCCGCCATCAGCCGCGCGGCGACGCCCTGCCGGCGCGCGTGCCGCGACACGAGCATCTTCGAGACGTCCGCGCGATGCGGCTGGTTCTCGGGCTGCGCGGTCACGACCTGCACGGTGCCGACGATCCGGCCGGACGTATCCTCGGCGACGAGCAGGATGCGCTCGCCGTTCGCGACGCCCTCGGCCACGCGCGTCCAGAATGCGACGGCGGTCGGCCGCTCGATCGGCAACATGAAGCTGACGGATGCGCCGCCTTCGACGCAATCGATCAGCACGTCGGCCAGCGCATCGACACAGGCCATCGCTTCGCTCGCGCCGACGCGGCGCACGGTAACAGGTTCGGTCATGCCATCTCCGGGAGTCGGATGGGCCGCATGCACGGGTTCGGCATCGGCCGGAATCGGAACGAACGCCGGCCGGGTATCGAGGCTCGCACGACGGTGGCAGGCGTGCGGCAACGCGGCGCCCGATCGGCGCGTGTTACCGCCCCATCATCGTACGCGACGGAAGTTTTCGTTGCATCGGTTTCGACATCGTCTACACTTAGCCAAATGGATAACATTCAGTCCGGCATCAGCGACGTGTTCCATGCCCTCGCCGATCCGACGCGCTGCGCGATCGTCAGCGCGCTCGGTCAGGGCGAGCGGACCGTCTCCGCGCTGGCCGCGCCGTTCGACATGGCGCTGCCGTCGTTCATGAAGCATGTCGCCGTGCTCGAGCGCAGCGGCCTCGTGGCGACCCGGAAAACCGGCCGCTCGCGCACCTGCGCGCTGGTCGGCAGCCGCCTGACCGAGGCCGAGGCATGGCTCGCCGCGCAGCGCGCGCAGTGGGAAGCGCGATCCGATCGTCTCGTCGAATTCGTCGAACGCCGTCACCAGGAGGAGCAAGATGTCAGCAAGCCGCGTCGAACCCGCTGAAGCCAACGATCTCGTCATCACGCGTACGTTGCGCGCGCCGCGCCACGCGCTGTGGCGCGCATGGACCGACCCCGAACTGCTGAAGGAATGGTGGTGCCCGAAGCCGTGGACCACCGAGGTACGCGCGTTCGACCTGCGGCCGGGCGGCGCTTTCCATACGTTCATGCGCGGCCCCGACGGCGGCACGAGCGACAATCCCGGCTGCTTCCTCGAAATCGTGCCGGAATCGCGCATCGCGTTCACGTCGATGCTCGCGGGCGGCTGGCGGCCGCAGGCGCCGTGGCTGGGCTTCACGGCGATCGTCACGATGGCCGACGACGACGCGGGCAGCCGCTACGAGGCGCGCGTGATGCATCCCGACGCCGCGACGCGCGAGCGCCACGAAGCGCTCGGTTTTTTCGAGGGCTGGAACACCTGCATCACGCAGCTCGACGCCTTCGCCGCCACTTTGCGCTGAACGCCGCTTCGCGTGCGGTCATTGCATGCCGCCGCGCCCGCGCCTAGGATTCCTGAAGGAAGCATGACGACACGCCGAGCACCGGCGTGCACCGTCGCGCGCGCTTCGCGGGAGGCAACATGTTGCATACGCACACGCATTCGACCCGAGTCAGCCGGCACCTGAACGCCCCGCGCGGGCGCGTCTATCGCGCACTGCTCGACCCGCACGCCGTCGAACAGTGGAAGGTGCCCGACGGCATGACCTGCCGCGTGCATGCTTACGATGCACGCGAAGGCGGCGCGCTGCGCGTGTCGCTGAGCTACGACGCGCCGTCGGCCGGCACCGGCAAGACCACCGCGCACACCGACACCTGTCACGGCCGCTTCGTCACGCTGGTGCCGGACCAGCAGATCGTCGAGATCGATGTGTTCGAAACCGACGACCCGATGCTGCGCGGCGCGATGACGATCACGATCACGCTGTCCGACGAAGCGGGCGGCACGCGCGTGGACGCCGTGCATGACGGCGTCCCGCCCGGCGTGCCGGTCGCCGACAACGAGACCGGCTGGCGGATGGCGCTGGCGCGGCTCGCGGCGCTGGTGGAGGCCGGATAACGCCGCGCAAGCGCGTCAACCGAGCCGGTACACCCGCGTAACCGTGCCGCGGAACAGCGCGTCGCGCTCGCCCGCACCGGCCTGCGCGGTCAGTCGCTTGAACGCGTTCCAGCCGTTCACGAACGCATACGACCCCTTGTCGACCGGGAAATTGCTCTCGAACATGCAGCGCCCGGGGCCGAATGCGTCGATGCAAGTCATCATCCACGGCTTCCATGCGTCGGCAAGCTGCGCCGAAGACGGCGGCTTCGCGCCTTTCTCGAAATCGAACCCGTTGATGCGCATCCCGAGGCCGCCGACCTTCACGTACACGTTCGGCAATTGCGCGAGCGTGCGCATCGACGCCGACCAGCGCGCGAATACCTCCGCCCGCTTGTCCGCATAGCTGGCAATCCGCACGACGCCACCGCAGTGGTTGACGATGATCCGCGTGTCGGGGTTCGCTTTCGCGAGATCGAACAATTCGGGCAACTGCGGAAAGAACAGCCACGCGTCGTACGACAGCCCGAGCGGCGCAAGTTGCGCGACGCCGGCCCGGTACGCGGGATCGAGCAGCAGCCCGCGCGGCACCGCCGACAGCGGATTGGCGAGCGTCGGATCGGCATCCCACGTCGTCAGGTGCCGAATGCCGCGAAACCGCCCGCGGCCGGCTTCGAGATGCGCTTCCAGCACGTCGCGCACGCGCGCGCCGAGCCGCAGGTCCGCGTGACCGACGATGCCTTTCGCGACGGCCACGGGGCCGTTCTGCAGCGGCTCGGTCACGCCGGCGACATAGGCCGTCTCGCCCACCGGCTTCAGTTCCACCGGGCCTGAATCGCGATAGCGCGTCTGCGCCTGCATGTAGACGGACGCCTGGATGTTGTGGCCCGAGCGCGCATCCTGCAGATAGTCGTCGAGCATGTAGATCCAGCCCGGCCGCTCATAGAAGTGATGATGCGCGTCGACGATCGGCAGGTCGGGCTCGAGCGCGGGTTCGAGCGCCGACGCGAGCCAGTCGGGGCGGACCGCGAGGTAGTTGCTTTGCGTCATCCGGGAAGCTCCGTCATGGGCCGGCGTGTCGGCGAACGCGGGCAGCGCGAGCGATGCGGCGGTCGCACCGATCAACCGGCGCCGTTTGATCGAAAAGGTCATGTCATTCGCTCCGGTCGAACGCGTACAGCGACAGCGTGAGCAGTGTCGTGATCGCCAGGACGATCGCGAGGCCGAGCATCCCGGCCGTGAACGTGCCGAAACCGTCCTTCAGGTAGCCGACGAGATAGGGGCCCGCAAATCCGCCGAGCGCGCCGATCGAATTGATCAGCGCCAGCCCGCCGGCCGCGGCCTGGCCGGACAGGAAGCGCGACGGCAGCGTGTAGAAGATCGTGCGGCCGGCAATCGTGCCGATCAGCGCGAGCGTGATGCCGACGAGCGCCGGCCCGAGGGTCAGGAAATGCGTCGACACGCCGAGCGCCACCGCGCCGATGAACAATCCGATCGCCAGGTTCGCGATCGGGGCACCGCGACGGTCCACCCGTTTCGCCCACCCCAGCAGCGCGACCGTCGCGAAGAAGTACGGCACTGCGGACAACCAGCCCGTCTGCATCGTCGACATCCCGTGCGCCTTCAGCATTTGCGGCAGCCAGATGCCGATTCCGTACGAGCCCATCGTGAAGCCGAACGAAATCAGCGCAAGCACGTACACGCGGACGTCGCGCAGCGCCACGCCGAAGCGCTTCTTGCGGCCGGCGGCGCCATCGCGCTCGAACGCGCGTTGCAGCGCGGCACGCTCGTCGCCCGACAGCCATGTCGCATGCTCCGGGGAATCGGACAACAGCTTCAGTACGAGGAAACCGAGCGCGCACGCAGGCAGCCCTTCGACGATGAACATCCACTTCCAGCCGGCGAGCCCGAGCACGCCGTCGAGCTGCAGCAGCCAGGTCGAGAGCGGGCCGCCGACCAGCGACGACAGCGGCGTCGACACGGTGAACCACGCCAGCACGCGCGTGCGATAGCTCGCGGGAAACCACACGGCAAGGAAGAAGATCACGCCCGGAAAGAATCCGGCCTCGCCGATGCCCAGCAGCAGCCGGATCGCGTAGAAGCTGGTCGGCCCGGTCGCGAGCGCGGTCGCGGCCGCCATCAGCCCCCACGTGATCATGATGCGTGCGAGCCAGCGGCGCGCACCGAAGCGGTACAGCGCGAGATTGCTCGGCACTTCGAACACGCAATAGCCGGCAAACATGATCCCCGCGCCCCAGCCGAACTGCGTCGCGGTCAGCCCGAGATCGCGGTTCATCGTGAGCGCCGCGAATCCGACGCTCGTGCGATCCAGATAGTTGAAGAAATACGCGAGCGCGAGCAGCGGGATGAAGCGCCACGCGGCCTTGCGCACGGCGCGTTGCTCGATCGACGCGTCGGTCTCGCGATCGGCGGCCAGCGCCGGGGAAGCGGATGTCATGGTTGTCTCCGTGGATGCGGCGATCCTCCCCGCGCGGTGCGCGGCCGGGACGCCTTTGTTCGTTCGATGAATCGCGGCCGCGCTACGCGCTCGCCACTTCGTTCGCCGAAGGCGCGCCGCCCGGCCCGTCGCCGTGCGCGGCGGCGTCCGCGCCGTACCGCCCCGCGACGACGCCGGCATCGATCAGCGCACGCGCATCGTCCGGCGTGTAGCCGAGTTCGCCGAGCAGCGCGCACGTGTCCTGGCCGAGCGCGGGCGGCGCCGAGCGCAGCCGCAGGCGCTGGCCCGCGAGCGTCAGCGGCAACAGCGCCGTGCGCGTGTCGATCGACCGGCCGGCGCTGCTCGCGTCGGCCGGCAGCGTCACGGCTTCGAGGCCGCCCGTGGCAAGCAGATGCGGATCGTCGAACAGGTCCTGCGGCTTCGTGATCGGTGCGTACGGCAGGCCGGTCGACTCGAAGATCGCGCCGATCTCCGCGGCCGAGTACGGCGCAAGCCGCGAACGCAGTTCGGGCAGCAGCCATTCGCGCGCCTGGACGCGCAGGTTGTTGGTCGCGAGGCGCGGATCCTCCTTCAGCGCAGTCAGGCCGAACGCGTCGCAGAACAGCACCCACTGCGTGTCCGACACGACCGCAAGAAAAATCTGTTCGTCGTCCTTGACGGAGAACACGTCGTAGACGGCCCACGCGGAAATCCGGCTCGGCATCGGCGACGCGGCCTGCCCCGTCACCGCGAACTGCATCATGTGCTGCGCGACGAGGAACACGTTGTTCTCGAACAGCGCGCTCTGCACCTGCTGGCCGCGACCCGTGCGCTCGCGCTGGGCGAGCGCGGCCATCGCACCGATCGCGCCGAACATGCCGCCCATGATGTCGTTCACGCTCGCGCCCGCGCGCAGCGGTCGCCCTTCCGGGCCCGTCATGTAGGCCAGGCCGCCCATCATCTGCACGACCTCGTCGAGCGCGGTGCGATGCTCGTACGGCCCCGGCAGGAAACCCTTGTGCGACACGTACACGAGGCGCGGATTGAGCGCGTCCAGCGCCGGATAGCCGAGACCGAGCCGGTCCATCGTGCCGCTCTTGAAGTTCTCGCTGAAGACGTCCGCCGTCGCGACGAGCCGCAGCACGATCTCCAGCCCGCGCGGATCCTTCACGTCGACCGCGAGGCTTTTCTTGTTGCGGTTGAACATCCCGAAGAAGCCCGCGCCGGAGCCGCGCAGCGCCCGCGTGCCGTCGCCCGCGATCGGCTCGATCTTGATCACTTCCGCGCCGAGGTCCGCGAGCAGCATGCCGCACGTCGGGCCCATCACCATGTGCGTCATCTCGATCACGCGCACGCCCGCATACGGCAGCGCGGAGGCCGATTGCCGATCGTTCATCGTGCGGCTTCCGGCAGACATCCTTCCGGTTGCACGGCGGACGGAGCGCGGCCATCCGCATAGCGGAAGCCCTTCGGCAACCCGGCGTCGGGCACGTGGCCGTATAGCGCCTCGGACGGCAGCGCCGCATGCAGGATCGCGCGCGCGGCGAGCAGCGCGTCGACGTCGACGCCCGTGTCGTATCCCATCGCTTCGAGCAGGAACACGAGATCCTCGGTGACGATGTTGCCGGTCGCCCCCGGCGCATACGGGCAGCCGCCAAGGCCGCCCTGACTGGCGTCGATCGTCGTCACGCCCGCATCGAGCGCCGCGACGACGTTCGCGAGCCCCTGGCCGCGCGTGTTGTGGAAATGCGCGCCGCCGGCCTTGTCGCCGACTTCGCGCCGCAGGCGCGTGAACAGCCGGCGCACCTGTACGGGGTTCGCATAACCGCTGGTATCGGACAGGCCGATCTCGTCGACACCGCATTCAGCCATCGCCACCGCCATCGCGATCGTCTCGTCATCGCTGACGGCGCCCGCAATCGTGCAACCGAACGCGACCGACACCCCCGCCTCGATCTGCACCGACGGAAACCGCGCGTCGCGCAGCGCGACGATCGCGCGCACCTCGTCGATCATCCGCGCGGGCGTCTTGCGAATGTTCGCCAGCGAGTGCGCTTCCGTCACCGAGACCGGCAGCGTCAGCTTGTGCACGCCCGCGTCGAATGCGCCCTCGGCGCCGCGCAGGTTCGGCGCGAGCGCGGCGACGTGCAGCCCGGGAATCGCCAGCGCGTGCGCCACGACTTCACGTACGTCGGCCATCTGCGGCAACAGTCTGGCCGGCACGAACGACCCGACCTCGATCTCGCGCAGGCCGGCCGCGGCCAGCGCGGTGATCCAGCGCAGCTTGCCGGCCGTCGGCATCACGACCTCGATGCTCTGCAGCCCGTCGCGCGGCCCGACCTCGCTGACCAGCACCTTCGGATGTTCGGAACCCTTCATTCGAGACCTCATCGTTCTATCTGAAAGAATATCGTTCTATTTGACAGAACTCTAAGCGCGCATTGAAGGAGCGGTAAGCGGGGTATACCCGTGAAATTGCGTTTTTCTGGAACTTGAGTTCTGCCAGATAGAACGATATAGTCGGCCGACCGTTATCCGAAGGAAACAGGTAGTGCCGACTAATCCAGCAAATCAGGCCGGCGACGCATCCGATCCGGCGACCGAAGAAGCGTCCAGCGGCGTCGCGGTGCTCGACCGTGCGTTCGCGATCCTCCGTGCGTTCGGCCAGACCGACGACCGGCTGTCGCTCGCCGAATTGTCGCGCCGCACCGGGTTGTACAAGAGCACGATCCTGCGCCTGCTCGCCGCGCTCGAGCATGGCGGATTCATGCGCAAGCTCGACGATGGCCAGTACGCGATCGGGCACGAGCCGTTGCGGCTCGCGGCGTTGTACCAGCGTTCGTTCCGCGTCGGCCCGGTGGTCGAGCCGCTACTCGAGACGCTGAGCCGCGAACTCGGGGAAACGGCATCGTTCTATGTGCGCCAGGGCGACGTGCGCTCCGTGCTCTATCGTGTCGAGCCCGCGCGGGCGGTGCGCGTATCGATCCGCGTCGGCGAGGAGTTTCCGGTCGGACAGGGTGCATCGGGGAAGGTGCTACTGGCCTTCACCGACACGCAGGACGCCCGCTGGAACGACGTGCGCGAACAGCTGTGGGCCGCGTCGTACGGCGAGCGCGATCCGGAGACGGCATCGGCGTCCGTGCCCGTGTTCGGCGCGGCCGGCGAATGCGTCGGTGCGCTGACGGTGTCGGGCCCGAAATCGCGGCTCGCCGCCGCGCCGGCGATGACGGCGGCGCTCGCGATGCTGCTGCCGCTCGCGCAGAAGGCGACCGTCGCACTCGGCGGCACGGGCGCGCGCTACGACGCCGCCGCCGTGCGCGACAGCCTCGCGCGGCTCGCATCGTCAGCGGACGACCCCGCCCGGTCGTAGGGAGCCGGTTGCATCCGGCAGGCGACACGGCAGCGCGAAAGGCAGCCGCATGCGACACTGGCCGCCGATGCACGCAGCGCGCCGTTCGCAGGCGACGCACCGCGCGTGCAACCGTCAACCGGCCCCGCACGAGGAGACACCCGCGATGAACGCCGCGCGTACCGCCACCTGGTATTTCGATTTCGTTTCGCCGTTCGCCTACCTGCAGCAGGAACAGTTCGACCGGTTGCCGCCCGCCGCCGCGTTCGAGCCGCGGCCGATCGTGCTCGGCGCGCTGCTCGCGCACTGGGGCCAGAAAGCGCCGGCGGAGATCGCGGCCAAACGCGTGTTCACCTATCGGCATGCGCAATATCGCGCGGACAAGCTCGGCATTGCGTTCCGGATGCCGCCCGCGCACCCGTTCAATCCGATCAAGCCGCTGCGCCTCGCGATCGCGATGGGCAGCTCGCAGGACGCGATCCGGCGGATCTTCCGGCACATCTGGCGCGACGGCCAGGACGTATCGACGCCGGCAGGCTTCGCCGCACTGTGCGAAGCCGTCGGCTTTCCGGAAGGCGTGACGGCCGTCGAGGCCCAGCCCGTCAAGGATGCATTGCGCGCGAACACGGATCGCGCAATCGCCGACGGCGTGTTCGGCGTGCCGACCTTCGCACTCGACGGCGACCTGTTCTGGGGCGAGGACGCGACCGACATGTTCGTGGACTGCGCGACGTCGCGCGCGTGGCTCGACTCGCCCGAAGTACGCCGCATCAGCGCGCTGCCCGAAGGGATCCGGCGCGGCTGACGGCGAGCCGCCATCGGGCGCCGCGGGTTTCAGCCGTCGCGCCCTTCGACGAGCGCCGGCACGGCCTCGCGCATCATCGCGGCGAACCGCACGAGCCGCGACGGATAGAACTGCGCATGCGGATAAGTCAGGTAGACGGGCAGCGGCGCGGCCTGCCAGTCGGGCGCGAGGTGCACGAGATCGCCGCGCGCGAGATCGTCGGCCAGCATCCACGACGATCCGACGCACGCGCCGACGCCCAGCAGCGCCGCGCTGCGCAGCGCATACAGGTTCGCGGTCGTGATGCGCGGGCGGATCGCGATGCGCCGCGTGTCGCCGGTGGCCGCATGCGTGAGCGCGAGCTCGGTACGGTAGTACGTGCGCAACGCGAGCCACGGCAGCGCGGCGAGCGCGTCCGGATCGGCCGGCACGTCGGCGCCGTTCAGCACCGACGGCGCGGCGACCACGAAGCGCGGCACCTTCGTCAGCCGGATCGCGACCACGCCCGGATCGGTGGGCTCGCCGACCTGGATCGCGCAATCGATGCCGCTGCCGACGAAATCACGCACCTCGTCCTGCAGCAGCCACTCGACCGACACGCGCGGATAGTCGCGCAGGAACTGCACGAGCGGCGCCACGAAACGCTGCTGCCCGAACGCGTGCGGCACCGCGACGCGCAGCAGCCCGTCCGGCTCCTCCTGCGCGCCGCGCAAATCGGCCTCGAACGCCGCCCAGCTCGCCAGCAGCTCCTTCGCCCGCTTGAAGCAACGCTCGCCGTCGACGGTCAGCCGCATCGTATGGGTCGTGCGTTGCAGCAGCCGCATGCCGAGCGAACTTTCCAGCGCCTGCAGCCGCCGGCTGACGGTCGGCTGCGTCGTATGCAACTGCACGGCGGCCGCCGACAGGCTGCCGGCCTCGACTATGCGCACGAAGGTTTCCATCAGCTCGAAACGATAGCCGGCGCCGTCCACCGGCACCGTCTGAATGCGCCGAGACCCGCCAGCAGCGGGAGAGGGGGAAGATTTTTCGGTCATGCGTGTAGCGTATAACAAATCTGCGCCTGCCGGCACTACCGTCGCCGGCCGCGTACCGCCACACTCGCGTCCATCCCATTCTTCAACCGAGGATGTACGCGATGTCCACCCCGACCCGTCTCGACGCCACGCCCCGCGTGGCGCATGCCCCGGCCCATCCGGCCGCCCATTCGATGCCCGATCGCCGGCTCGTGCTGCTGCTCGCGGCCGCCGCCGGCCTCGGCGTTGCCCCGCTCTACTACGCGCAGCCGATGCTCGGCGCGCTCGCACCCGATCTCGGCGCATCGGCGCGAGCGATCGGCTTCGTGCCGACGCTCACGCAGCTCGGCTATGCGCTCGGCATCCTGCTGCTCGCGCCGCTCGGCGACCGCTTCGACCGACGCCGCGTGATCGTGACCAAGGCCGCCGCGCTGGTCGTCGCGCTGCTGTTGGCCGCCGTCGCGCCGTCGCTCGGGCTGTTGCTCGTGGCGAGCTTCGCGATCGGCCTCGCGGCCACGATGGCGCAGGACGTCGTACCGGCCGCCGCGACGCTCGCGCACGATGCGCATCGCGGCCGCATCGTCGGCACGGTGATGACGGGGTTGCTGCTCGGCATCCTGCTGTCGCGCGTCGTGGCCGGACTCGTCGCCGAGACGGCCGGCTGGCGCGCGATGTTCGCGCTCGCGGCCGTCAGCGTCGCCGCGATCGGCGCCGTGGCCGCCCGCGGGTTGCCGCGCTTCGAGCCGACCACGCGGCTGCCGTATCGCGCGCTGATCGGCTCGCTCGGCGCGCTGTGGCGCGACCATTCGGCACTGCGCCGCGCCGCCCTCGCGCAGGGGCTGCTGGCCATCGGTTTCAGCGCGTTCTGGTCGACGCTCGCGGTGATGCTGCACGGTGCGCCGTTCCACCTCGGCAGCGCGGCCGCCGGTGCATTCGGCCTCGCGGGCGCCGCGGGCGCGCTGGCCGCCCCGATCGCCGGGCGGCTCGCCGACCACCACGGCCCCGAGCGTGTCACGCGGATCGGTATCGGCATCGCGACGGCGTCGTTCGCGTCGATGGCCGCTGCGCCGCTGATGTCGCCGCATGCGCAGCTCGTCCTGCTCGCACTCGCGACGATCGGCTTCGATCTCGGCGTGCAGGCCACGCTGATCGCGCACCAGTCGATCGTCTACCGGATCGATCCCGCGTCGCGCAGCCGCCTCAACGCAGTGCTGTTCGTCGGCATGTTCATCGGGATGGCAGCCGGTGCCGCGCTCGGCAGTTTGTTGCTCGCGCAACTGGGCTGGAACGCGGTGACTGCGCTCGCCGTCGCGACGTCGCTGGCCGCGCTCGCCGTGCGGGTGTGGCGCAACTGAAGACGGGCATCGCGTCACGCCGGCGGGCAAGCCCACGAGGCTTGCCCGTTTTTTTATTTTTGATCGGCGCGCGCATGACGCTGCGCCGCCCGGCAGATTCGCACCGTTCCAGCGCGGCAATCATTCATCCGGCGCAAGGTCCGCAACGGCCTGTCGAATTGTCCAGTTCACCCAAATATTTTTCCGGCGCACGTGCACGCCCGCACGCAAACGTCGGATGAATCGACCCTGCCGCACGGGACGGCGCGCTCCCATCCGGCCCCAGCATGCAGCTCCGGTTTATCAGGGGATTCCCGGTATTTTTTCGCATTTTCTTCGAAATAACGGGTGACATACTTGCCCCCCGTTGCGCTCCGTGCGAGCGCGCTTTCCGATCCAGCCGGCCGCTCGTCATGCGCTGCGCGTCCGCCCGGGTCGCACAGGACATGAACGATTTCGACACCACGATCCAGATCTTCCTCACCCACGTGACGTTCGGCCCGTTGATGAATCACGCGATCCGCGTGATCGCGGGCCTCTACACGTTCAAGGGCTTCGTGCTCATTCCCGTGCTGTGCTGGCTGTGGTTCCAGCCGGTCCCGCACCGCGAACGGCAACGCGAGCTGGTCGTCGCCACCGTCGCGAGCGGGATCATCGCGCTGGCCGTCGGCCGCGTGCTTGCCCAGGTACTGCCGTTTCGCGTGCGGCCGATCTACAACCCCGACCTGCACCTGCACTTTCCTTCAGCCGGACTGCGCGCGGCGACGCTGCAGACATGGAGTTCATTTCCGAGCGATCACGCGATGCTGTGGATGGCGATCGCGACCGGCATCTTCATCATCGCGCGCCGCGTCGGCATCGTCGCGCTGCTGTATTCGATCGTGTTCATCTGCCTGCCGCGCGCGTATCTCGGCTTTCACTATCCGACCGACCTGATCGCGGGCGCGGCGATCGGCATCGCGATCGCCTGGCTGCTGACGCGCGACGCGATCCGGTCGCGCTTCGCGCCGCCGGTGCTGGAGATGATCCGGCGCTTCCCCGCGCCGGCCTATACGCTCGCGTTCCTGCTGTGCTTCGAGTTGATCACGCAGTTCGACGAACTGCTGACGCTCGCGCAGTCGGCCACGCGCACGATGTGACGGGCACCTCGCGATGCTGCCGCTGCTGTCGTTCCGTCGCCCCGGCGCGCGCTGCCGGCCATGCGCGGCCGCGGCCCGCCGTGCGACGGCTGCGCCCGTCAGTCGCGATCGGGCGCGCCGAGCGGAAAGAACGCACGATACGGCCGTGCCTCGTCCACCGCGCGCGCAAACGACGGCCGCGCGAGCAGACGCTTGCGGTACGCGATCACGCTCGCGAACGCCGGGTCGATCCGGTGCGTCCAGTCCGCGTAGAACAGGAACGGCGCCGCGCCGCAATCGGCGAGGCTGAAACGGTCGCCGGCCGCCCATTCGCGATCGGCCATCGTCTTGTCGAGCCACGCATACGACGTGTCGAGCATCGTGCGCGCGTCCGCCACCCCACGCGCATCGCGTTCGGCTTCCGGCCGCAGCGCATCGAACACGACCTTCTGCTGCGGCGTCGCCACGTAGTTGTCGAAGAAGCGGTCCATCGTCCGCACCTCGAGCGCGGCGCGCGGATCGTCGGGCAGCAGGCGCACGGGGCCGGGATGGTTCAGGCCGAGATGCTCGATGATGATCGACGCCTCGATCACCGTACGACCCGCGTCGACGAGCACCGGGAAGCGCTTCAGCGGCCACAGCGCGGTCAATTCCTGCATCGGCTTCGGATCGTCGTGCGCGAGCACGCGATAGTCGAACGGCGTGCCGTTCTCGTACAGCGCGGTCAGTACTTTCTGGCAGTAGGACGAAAAGGGATGGGCGTAAAGCGTCGGCATCATTGACAGGTCTCCCGGGGTTTCGGCGCCGCGTCGTGCAGCGCCACATGATCGGATACCTGGACGACGAACGGTGCCCGGCCGTTTCGACATCGACCGGGAATTTTTTTCGGAAGACTGCCTGGGCCGCTACGACCGGCCATCCGTCACGACACGCCCTTCGGCACGCCAGCGCAGCATTCCGCCGCCGAGATTGGCGACCGCGTCGAAGCCGGCCTTCTTCAGGATCACCGTCGCCTGCGCGGAGCGCCCGCCGGCCCGGCACACGGTCACGACCGGCCGCTCGCGCGCGATCTCGCCGATGCGCGCGGCCAGTTCGCCGAGCGGGATCGGCGTCGCGCCGGGCAGATGGCCGAGCGGGCCCGCGAATTCGTCCGGTTCGCGCACGTCGACGACCTGCACGGCCGGCAGATGATCCTCGAGCCATTGCGGATCGATTTCCCAGAAACCGGCGAACGTATAGACGAGGGGCGCCCAGTCGGCAGCCGCCTGCGCATCGGGCGCGTTCGCGGCGACGCCGCACTGGAGGTTCGCCGGCACCGCGACGTCGATCTGGCGCGGATGCGCGAGCCCGAGGTTGCGCATGTAGCCGGCGAAATCGTCTTCGCTGAGATCGCCGCCGAGGCGCGGGTTGAAGCGCCGCTCCTCGCCGACGCTCGTCACCGTGAGCCCGCGATAGTCGTGCGCCGGATACAACAGGCACGCGGCCGGCAGCGTGAAGAGCCGGCCGTGCACCGCGCGATACAGCGCGCGCGGGTCGCCCTGCTGGAAGTCGGTGCGGCCGGTGCCGCGGATCAGCAGGCAATCGCCGGTGAACGCCATCGATTCGTCGTCGAGCACGAGGCTGATGCATCCGCTCGTGTGGCCGGGCGTCGCGCGTACGGTCAGGTAGCGCGAGCCGAACGCGCAGCGGTCGCCGTCGTTCAGGTAGCGGTCAGCTCCCTGCGCGCCGCTCGCCGCCGAGATCGCGATCGCGCTGCCCGTGTGCTGCTTCAGGAGCCACGCGCCCGTCACGTGATCGGCATGCACGTGCGTGTCGACGGTCGCGACGAGCCGCAGCCCGAGTTCGTCGAGCAGCGCCGCGTCGCGACGCACCTGCTCGAACACGGGATCGATCAGCAGCGCCTCGCGCGATGCGCCGTCGGCGAGCAGATACGTGTACGTCGACGATTGCGGGTCGAAAAGTTGCCGGAAGATCATTGCTCTGGTGCTCCGTCGTCGTCTGGTTCTTCAGTGAGGTGTAGTCGGATCGGCATGCTGCATATCGCAGCCGGGCGCCGGCGTCGGCATGACGACATCGCCACCGCGCGAGCGGCATCGCACCCGCCGCGTTTCGCCCATTCATACAGCGTAGATCAAAATGCCCGCGCCGCCGGCATCACACCGCGCGGCAATCGATTCCGACGACGAATCGCGCACGCTGGGACGATGCGCCGCGCCGGGACGGCAGCGCACGCTGCCTTACACTACGGCCTGTTCACGTCTCCGATCACAGGAATGCCCCCGACATGTCGATGACGATCGATCCGAAGCAGGCCGCCGCGCTGCTGGCCGTCGCCGACACCGGCAGCTTCGAACAGGCGGCCGTGCGCCTGCACGTGACCGCGTCCGCCGTCACGCAACGGGTCCGCGCGCTGGAGGCGAGCCTCGGCACGCCGCTCGTGCTGCGCACGCGGCCGTGCCGACCGACGGTGGCCGGGCAGCGGGTGCTGCAGCACCTGCGCCGCGTCGCGCTGCTGCAGGCCGACCTGCAGAGCACGCTCGCGACCGAGCGCGAATCGCCGATCTCCGTGACGATCGCGCTGAACGCCGACAGTCTCGGCACGTGGTTCCTGCCCGCGCTGACGTCCGTGCTCGCGGGCGAGCGGATCCTGTTCGAGCTGATCGTGGAGGATCAGGATCACACGTTCGCGCTGCTCGAAAGCGGGATGGCGGTCGGCTGCGTGACGACCGAGCCCAAGCCGATGCGCGGCTGCATCGCGACGCCGCTCGGCACGATGCGCTACCGGCTGCTCGCGGCCGCCGCGTTCGCGGTGCGCTGGTTTCCGCGCGGGCTGAACCGCACGAGCGCCCGCCGCGCACCCGTCGTCGCATATTCGCGGCGCGACACGCTGCAATCGTCGTTTCTGAAGGAGAAGTTCGGGTTACCCGAGGGCGCGTACCCGTGCCACTACGTGCCGGGCACCCATTCGCACTTCGCAGCGGTGCGGCACGGGCTCGGCTACGCGATGGTGCCCGAGCCGCTGATCGGCACCGCGCCGCTCGACGCGCAGGGGCTCGTCGATCTCGCGCCCGCGCATCCGACCGACGTCACGCTGTACTGGCACGCGTGGACCGTGCAGTCGCCGACGATGGCGTCGCTGTCCGCGCGGGTCGTCGAAGCGGCGCGTCGGCTGCTCGCGCCGTTGCCGTAACGCTGGCGGGCGCGCGGGTGATCAACGCTGCCGGCGCGGTATGCGCCGCGGCGAGAAAGTCAGCCGCGCCGCCTATACTTTTTCCATCGGCCTCGCGAACGCGCCGCGCGGCCGATCATCCAGGTCCGGCCGTTCCCTTTCATGTGAGGAGAACATCATGTCCCGCCGCTATATCGATTGCCGCGAGTTTCCCAGCGCGATGCATTGCTCGGTCGCAATTTCCGCCGACTCCGACAACGAACTGCTGGAGGCCGCCGTGCAACATGCGGTCTCGGTGCACCAGCACACCGACAGCGCCGAACTGCGCACGCAGCTCAAATCGCTGTTCCGCGACGGCGCGCCACCCGTCGACACGCCGCCGCAAGCGTAATCCGCCGGCACGACACGGATCGACCGACAACGCGCCGCGTCACCCCTTCCGTGTGTTGCGTCATGCCAGATCGCGCCGGCCCGTCGCGGGCCGGCGCATTTCGCGTCACGCGCGACGCTGCGCGAAATACGCGCCTACCGCGTCGACGAACGTGTCGATGTCCGCGCGCGACACGTCGCAATGCGTGACGAAGCGCGACGCATACAGCATCTGCGTGAGGATCCCGCGCGCCTTGAGCCACGCCTCGAGCGGCGCGCAATCGGCTTCGGGGAATTGCGCGAACACCATGTTCGTCGCATGCGACAGCACCTTCACCGAGTCGATGCAGGCGAGGCCGGCCGCGAGATGCGCGGCATTCGCGTGATCGTCCGCGAGCCGCTCGACGTTGTGATCGAGCGCATACAGGCACGCCGCCGCGAGAATGCCCGACTGCCGCATCCCGCCGCCCAGCACCTTGCGCCAGCGCTGCGCGCGCTCGATCAGCGCACGGCTGCCGACCAGCACCGAGCCGACCGGCGCACCGAGCCCTTTCGAGAAGCAGATCGACACGGTGTCGAACGGCGCGCACAGCTCGGCGATCGGGCGACCCGATGCGACGGCCGCATTGCAGACGCGCGCGCCGTCGAGGTGCGTGGACAGCCCGCGGCTGCGCGCGAACGCGACGGCTTCCTGCACATAGCCTTCGGGCAAGACCTGGCCGCCGATCGTGTTTTCGAGCGCGAGCAGCCGCGTGCGGGCAAAGTGATTGTCGAGCGGCTTGATCGCCGCGGCGATCTTCGCGAGCGGCAGCGTGCCGTCCGGCGCGTTCTCGATCGGTTGCGGCTGGATGCTGCCGAGCACGGCCGCACCGCCGCCCTCGTACTTGTAGGTATGCGCGAGCTGGCCGACGATGTACTCGTCGCCACGCTCGCAATGCGACATCAGCGCGGCGAGGTTGCTCTGCGTGCCGCTCGGGAAGAACAGGCCGGCTTCCTTGCCGGCGCGCTCGGCCGTCACCGCCTGCAGGCGCAGGACGGTCGGGTCGTCGCCCCAGACGTCGTCGCCGGTTTCGGCGGCCATCATTGCAGCCAGCATCGCCTGGCCTGGACGTGTCACGGTATCGCTGCGTAAATCGATCATCGCTGTGCCCTGAGTAAACGCGAGCCGGAACCGATGCGCCCGGCCCTGCCGAAACGAGACTGAGAGTGTACGCAATTCGCGCGGCGGCTGCCGCCCGCCGCCGCGCGCCCGATTCCGCACGCGCGACGTCGTTCCGATGATGCGACGCGCCATATTGACGCACGTGCGTCAGACCGCCACGCCGCGGCCACACGCGCCGCGAGCGGTCTTCTTGATACGAATCAACGATTTAACCGGAAATGGCGCGCGACGGGCTGGACATCTGCGACGAGTTGGCGCATTTCGCGGTGCAACATCGCGACCCATACTCCAGCCAACCCCGCTGCCTGTCTGCCGGGGTCCGCCGGCACCCGCCGGCGGGTATCGTCAGCCTCGGTCATCTGGTATGGACACCGCACTTTCGGCCCTCGATCTGGCCCGCCTGCAATTCGCGTTCACCGTCTCCTTTCACATCGTCTTTCCCGCGTTGAGCATCGGCCTCGCCAGCTTCATCGCCGTGCTCGAATATCGCTGGCTGAAGACCGGCAAGCAGTACTACAAGACGCTCTGCCTGTTCTGGTCGAAGATCTTCGCGGTCGCGTTCGGGATGGGCGTCGTCTCCGGCGTCGTGATGAGCTATCAGTTCGGCACCAACTGGTCCGGCTTCTCGAGCTTCGCCGGCGCCGTCACCGGCCCGCTGCTGATGTACGAGGTCATGACCGCGTTCTTCCTCGAGGCCGGCTTCCTCGGCATCATGCTGTTCGGCTGGAACCGCGTGAGCCCGCGCGCGCACTTCGGCGCGACGCTGATGGTCGCGATCGGCACGCTGATCTCGACGTTCTGGATTCTCGCGTCGAACAGCTGGATGCAGACGCCGCAAGGCTTCGAGATCGTCGACGGCCGCGTCGTGCCGACCGACTGGTTCGCGATCATCTTCAACCCGTCGTTCCCGTACCGCCTGTTCCACATGGCGATCGCCGCGTTCATCGTCGCCGCGCTGGTGGTGGCCGCGACGGGCGCGTGGCATCTGCTGAAGGGCCGCCGCGACAAGGGCGTGAAGAAGATGTTCTCGATGGCGCTGTGGCTGCTGCTGGTGCTCGCGCCGCTGCAAGCCGTGATCGGCGATCAGCACGGCATCAACACGCTGAAGCACCAGCCGGCGAAGATCGCCGCGATCGAAGGGCTGTGGGAAACCGAAAAGGGCGGCACGCCGCTCAACCTGTTCGGCATCCCGGACATGAAGGCGGAGACGACCCGCTACGCGGTGAAGGTGCCGCACCTCGGCAGCCTGATCCTCACGCACAGCTGGGACGGCGAAATTCGCGGGCTGAAGGACTTCCCGCCGCAAGACCGCCCGAATTCGACGGTCGTGTTCTGGAGCTTCCGGATCATGGTCGGCCTCGGCTTCGCGATGATCGGCCTCGCCGCGCTCGCCTGGCTGCTGCGCCGCCGCGGCCGCCTGTATGAATCGAAGTGGTTCCAGCGCTTCGCGCTCGTGATGGGCCCGACCGGTTTCGTGTCGCTGCTCGCGGGCTGGGTGACGACCGAAGCCGGCCGCCAGCCGTGGGTCGTGTATGGCGTGATGCGCACCGCGCAGGCCGTGTCGCCGCTGTCGGTGCAGCAGGTCAGCCTGTCGATGATGACGTTCGTGATCGTGTACTTCCTCGTGTTCGGCACCGGCGTGTACTACATGCTGAAGCTGATGAAGGCCGGCCCCGCGCTGCCCGACGTCGAGCACGACGCGACGCACGACCTGCCGGACACGCGCCCCGACCACACCGCGCGCCGCCCGATGTCGGCCGTCGACGAGCTGATCGAGACCGTCTGAGCCCACTCCTTTCGCATACGAGAAAACCTATGGACGTCACCGTAATCTGGGCCGCGATCATCGCATTGGGGCTCTTCATGTACGTCGTGCTCGACGGCTTCGACCTCGGCATCGGCATCGTCTTCCCGTTCTTCCCGGACGAGAAGGAACGCGACCTGATGATGAACACGGTCGCGCCCGTGTGGGACGGCAACGAGACGTGGCTCGTGCTCGGCGGCGCCGGGCTGTTCGCGGTCTTTCCGATCGTCTATTCGACCGTGCTGTCGGCGCTGTACCTGCCGCTGATCTTCATGCTGGTATGCCTGATCTTCCGCGGCGTGTCGTTCGAGATCCGCGCGAAGGCGCGGCGCACGAAGCAGCTGTGGGATCTCGCGTTCATCGGCGGCTCGGCCGGCGCGACGCTGTTCCAGGGCATCGCGCTCGGCGCGTTCCTGCAAGGCATCGACGTGAAGGACGGCGTATACGCCGGCGGCGCATTCGACTGGCTCACGCCGTTCAGCCTACTGACGGGCCTCGGCCTGCTCGTGACCTACGCGCTGCTCGGCTGCTGCTGGCTCGTCGCGAAGACCGAAGGCGATCTGCAGCGGCGCCTCCATCGCGTCGTATGGCCGCTGACCGTCGTGCTGCTCGGCTTCATCGCGGTCGTCAGCCTGTGGACGCCGCTGCAGGATCCGGCCATCGCGCAGCGCTGGTTCGATTCGGGCCTGTTCTGGCGTTTGCTGCCGGTACCGTTCCTGGTGGCCGCGTGCGCGGTGTGGATGCACCGCGCCGTGCGCGACCGGCACGACATGACGCCGTTCGTGCTCGCGCTGGCGCTGGTGCTGCTCGGCTACGTCGGCCTGCTCGTCACGCTGTTCCCGTATGCGATTCCTCAGACGATGACGATCTGGGAAGCGGCGGCGCCGCGGTCGAGCCAGACCTTCACGCTGGTCGGCGCAGCGGTTATCCTGCCGATCATCATCGCCTACACGACGATGGGTTACTGGGTATTCCGAGGCAAGGTGCGCCATGAAGACCAGCATTACTACCACCACTGATTCCGCCGGTCGCCCGCCCGAGGCGCCGCGGCCGCGGATGCGCGGCTGGATGTGGTTCGTCGTTCTGTGGGCGGGCGGCGTGATCGGCGCCGTCACGCTCGGCTATGCGTTCAAGATCTTCATGAACCTGACGCTGTTTGCGGTGAAATAAGCTGCGCGGGGTGCAACGCCCCGCATCCGGCCCTCTCGCCGTACTGCACGCTGCCGTGGCGCCTTGCGACATCGGGCCGGCGATCGGGTGAACGGCGCCGGACGGCGGCGAATGCGCGACCGGCTACGCGTCCTGCCGCACCACGCCCAGCTTGAGCCCCAGCATGCCGAATATGCGGTTCATCGTCTGCACCGTCCCGTCGCTGCGCCCCTGTTCGATATCCTGAATCGTCTTGGTCGACACGCCGGCAAGCGTCGCCATTTCCGCACTCGTCAGCCGCATCGTCTTCTTCAGGTGCCGCACCGATTCGCGCAGCGACCATTCGGGATGTGCGAGAACGCCCTCGATCGCTTGCCGCCGGAGCGAAAGCTGTTCGGGAAGCGGCAGCGCGTTGTAGCGTTTGTCCATCGTGTCGCCCTCCGC
Organism: Burkholderia sp. HI2761; assembly: GCF_002223355.1. Classification (NCBI taxonomy): domain Bacteria; kingdom Pseudomonadati; phylum Pseudomonadota; class Betaproteobacteria; order Burkholderiales; family Burkholderiaceae; genus Burkholderia; species Burkholderia sp. HI2761. Next base: position 183,452 of record NZ_NKFN01000007.1, read on the forward strand.
CTAGCCCAGCGCATCCAGTTCACCGGCAAGCCGCTCGAGCCCAGGCCGCAGAAACGCATGCACGTCGTCCTCCAATCCGAGACCGGCGCCGTGATCGGCGATTTCCTGCAAACGCGGCGCCATCGCACTCAGCCGCGCCTGCAATGCAGCACGGTCCAGCACGACATGCGTCTCGCGCGTCTGCGGCTCGCTCGACCGAACGACCGCATCAAGCACGCACGCCCAGTCCGGCCGGCCACCGTCATTTCCTTCCCAACGAATACGCCTCGCAATGCCATCCGGATGCAGATACATCGGTGCAAAGTCGTAAAGCGGCGTCAGCGCGATGCGCCCGTCGAAATCGCGCTGCAACGCGGTGTTTCGCGCATGGTTGTCCTTGTTGCCCAACGCGAGATTCGCGACGTCGCGGCACAGGTATTCAGCCACCTCGGCCTGGGGGTTCGTGCATTGACGCACGAGATGCCGGCATACCTCGTCATGGCTCGGCACGACACCGAAGCCGGCCTTGCCCGTCAACGAAGCCACACTTTCCTGAGCGAGCCGGACAACGCGACCGCCCACACGCGCACGATCGAAACGCCGGATGAAGAGCGAGCGATCGCGCAGCACCAGCGGTGCATGCACGCGCAAGCCGAGACGCTGGGCCAATGACATGTAGGGCGCTTCGTGACGCAGGATCTGCGCGAGGCGCGCGTTCGCGCCGCGTCCGAACTTGACGATGTAATGCTCGATCGCGCGCTCGTCCGGCAGCGTGTGATCGAGATAGAGCAGCCCGTCGTCGGCGCGGGTCAGCAGCAGCTTCGGCCACTCGCCCTGCACACCCGAAGAGCCCGCAACGAAGAATCCGTGCGCGGCAAGATATTCGCTGAACGCGTCGCCTCGCGCGACCACCTCCTCGTCGGTAAAACCTTGCTGCGGCCCCTGACGCTCGGCAAGCCATTGCGCCGCTTCCTTGACGCGCAGATTCCCGATCGAATTACCGGCCCCCGCGAGCAGCAGCGGCCAGTCGGCATGCTGCTCCGCCGTTTCCGGCAAACCGAGGCGGCGCGACAGTTCCTCGCGGCCGAAGCCTTGCGGCAGCAGATCGATCAGGAAAACAGGCCAATGCGGTGTCTCCAGTGGCTCGAGGCCAACCGGAAAACGGCACGTCATCGCATGCGCGTCGCGGGCAGGCCGATGCCGAATGGCCCACTCGACGTCGTAACCGGTATAAGCACGCGCGCGCCAACCTTCCCCGGGGTCGCCGAACAGGTTGACGACGCCGATGTCGTGCCAGGCACCGTCGGCATGGAGCTGGATCGTGCAGGAGGCGTTCATTTCGGAAGAAATATATATAAATTACCAAGCAGCAAGCAAGTAAAGTATATATTTTTCTACCGAAATGCAAATCTTCTTCGTCGAGTACGCCTGAGCAGGCGCACCTTGAATCAGCTTCTGCGGGTCAACGCCGCCTCGATCTTGCGATCCGTCTTGTACTGGCTCAGCGCATACACCGACCAGATCGCGGCGGGCAGCCAGCCGATGATCGTGAGTTGCAGGAGCAGGCAAATGATCCCGGCGATCGGGCGGCCGATCGTGAAGAACTGGAACCACGGGAGCAGCAGGGCAAGCAGAAGGCGCATGAACGATCCTCTCGGTACGTCGTTGAACGGGTGATGCGCGACGAATATGCCGGTGCATGCGGCGAAATTCAAGCCACACGACGGCAGGCGGCGCCGTCGACCGCCCGGCGCCGCCTGCGTCGTCCGCCTCATGCGGCGGGCGCATTCCCGTTACCGCGCTTAGCGCCCGATACCCAGCCCCGGCAGCACGCCCGTGTTCTCGGCCACCACCGCGTGCAGCAGGCGCGGATCGGCGCCGAGCAGCGCGAGGATCGTCGGCGCGACCTGCTTCGTGCCGACGAGATCGTTCACCGTGCGCGCGCGATGAAGGCCCGGGTACGACACGAGCAGGCCGAGGTGGCTGTCGTCCGGTGCGTTGCCGCCGTGCTCCTCGTCCTTCTTCGTGCTCGACGTGTAGATCACGCCCGGATTCGGCTGGACGACGATGTCCGGCGTGCGGCCGTTGGCCGGATCGCCGAAGCGGTCGGCGAGCGCCGCGCCATACAGCACGTACGCCTGCGGGCCGTCCGCGCAGATCCCCGGCGCGTTGCAGCCGAGATTCGCCTTCAGCGTCTGCACGACGGCCGTGCGCTGGCTGCGGTCGCGCAGCCAGATCAGCCCGACGTCGTCGGTCTGCACGAAGCCCGTGCCGACCAGGCCCGAACCGTCGTTCAGGTTGCCCGTCGCCGTGTTGTTCTGGCCGAAGTTGCCGTTCGGATCGATGTAGTTGTTCGCTTCGAGCAGCTTCGTCAGCGTGTCGCCGTTCTTCACGAGCTTCGTGTGATCGGTCGGCGACTGGCCGTGCTTCGACGTGACGATCACGGCCGTCGACGAATACAGGTTGGCCTGCTTCAGCGCCGCGACGACACGGCCGATCGAGTTGTCGACATACGTGATCGCATTCGCGACCTGCCCGTTCGGCGTGAAGTCGGCGTCGAGATAGCCGCCGCCCTTCGCGACCGGCGCCTTCTGCGCAACGCTCAGCGTCTGGAAGTTCGCACCGAACAGCGTCGGCACCGGCGCATTCTTCGTACCGGTCGAATCGCGGCCGCCGATCTGGTTGATCAGCGCCTGCACGTGGAGGTTGTCGAAGCGCGCGGTGTGCGAATAGACGTCGGTGTAGGCCGTGTTCGTCGCCGGGTCGATCGAATTGATCTCGGTGCGCATCAGGTCGTCGACGCCCGTGCCCGACGGGCCGTTCAGCCAGTCGTAGCCCCACGCGTGCTTGTCGGCCCACGCGGTGTGCGCATTCGGCACGCCGGCCTTCACGGCCTCGAACACCGTGTTGGTCTTCACGTAGTTGTGCGGGTACACCGGCACGCACTGTCCGTTGACCTTCGCATGCGGAATCGCCTGCGGATTGAACGCGCCGCCGCCGTCGAGGTGCACGAGCGCGCCGCCGTTCTGCGCGTCGATGCCGGTCGTCTCGTCGAACACGACGTTCCAGCCCTGCTTGCCCGAGCATGTCGAGTCGCTCGGCGCGTACAGGTTACGGTCGTACGACACGTCGTAGAACAGGCCGGCCGTCTTCGGCGAGCCGCCCGTCACCAGTGCGGCGAGGCCCGGAAACGAATCCGACAGCCCCGGCGTGTATGCATTCGCGTACGTCACGCCGCTCTTCGCGAGCACGGCGATGTTCGGGCACGTATTCGCGCCGATGCAGCGCGCGAGATCCTGCTCGTGCAGGCCGTCGATGCTGAGCAGCAGCACGTGCTTCACGACGCGGCTCGCCCGGCCGTTGCCTTCGCCCTGATCGTTACCGTCCTGTTGCGCCGCATGCACGCCTGCGCTGGCGAACGCCAGCGCGCCCGCCACCATCGCCGCCATCTTCCGCTGTTTACCGAAAAACGAAATCATCACCCCACCTCACCGATTGATGTTGAACTCCGTGACCTGCCATCAGGCGCGCAAAATATCGCCGGATCGTGGGGCGGACGGATGAAGCCAGGCTTTCTGTTCTCTGTCAAACGTAACCAAACGCAAGCGACATGAAGCGGTCGCCATGCGATGCGCGCCGTGCGCCGGCCGTGCGGCCGGATTTTTTTTTCGGGTTGGCCGGCGACTATTGGCGTGTGATAAAGGGTTTTCCCTGACCCGGAGCACGAGTATGTCGACCCTGGAAGCTCTCCGGTTCGTGCTGGACGATGCACGTACCCCTGAAATCATTCGCCATCACGTCGTCGACGCGCTGCAGTACGCGTTGCGCAACTACGGACAGGTGTTTACCGCGAAGGAAGTCGAATGGCTGGCGCAGTGGGACGACGCGCGTCTGCCGCTGGCCGCGAGGAAGGAGCTGGACAAGCGCGAACCGGCGATCGCCGGGCGCTGAAAAAACCGCCGCGCCCGGCGGGTGCGGGCGCGGCGGCGGATGGCGATGACGCTTACTGCAGCCCGAAGTCGACGCGGGTCGTCGCGCCCTTGTCCGAGATGCCCTTCGCGTCGAGCTTCGGCGCGACGACGAACATGCGGCTCGAATCGATCTTGCCGTCGAGATACTGGCGCACCGCCTGCGCGCGCTGCTGCGCGAGCGCACGCAGTGCGTTGTCGTCGGCCGGCGCGTGATCGGCGAGCGCCTGCTTCATGTCCGCATCGGGCAGCGTCTTCTGCAGGCCGACGAGGTTGCGCGGCTTCTTGAAGTCGGCGGCCTTGTACGCGCGCGTCAGGTACTTCGAGTATTCGGCCCTGTCGACCTTCACCGACATCGGATCGACGCTCTCGCCCTGGCCGACCACGTCCTTCAGCTTCTGCTGGCGCACCAGCCGCTCGACGTATGCGTCGCGCAGCCCCGGCGTGTCCTGCGCCGGATCGACGCGGCCGATCAGGTCGAGGCGGATCGACGGCTTCTCGGTCAGCATCTTCACGACGGTGTCGAGCTTCTTCTGCTGCGCGTCGGTCAACGCGTAGGAACCCGGTGCGAACTCGACGTAGCCGAGATCCTCGCCGCCGCTGCCGCCGAACGCATTCGCGAGCAGCGTGAACGGCGACGTGACGGCCTTCGCGATCAGATTCAACACCGCGTGCCAGATCAGCCCGCCGACGCTGAACTCCGGATTCGACAGCGAGCCCGACACCGGCAGGTTCACGTCGATCTGGCCGCGCGTGTTCTTCAGCAGCGAGATCGCGAGCTTCACCGGCAGCTTCGTCGCCGTGTCGTTCTCGACACGATCGCCGAACGTGAGCTGGTCGATGAAGATGTGGTTGTTCGCCGACAGCTGATCGTTCGCGAGCTGGTAGTGCAGATCGACGTTGAGCTTGCCCTTCGTGATCGGGTAGCCCGCGTACTTCGCCGAATACGGCGTCAGGTTGGTCAGCTCGATGTCGTGCGCGGTCGCCGTGAGGTCGAGCGCCGGTTTCTCGATCAGCGGGTTCACCGAGCCCTTGATCGAGATCGGCCCGTTGCCCGCGAGGTTCGCTGCGACGTCGACCGGCGCGGACGTCGTCGAATCCGTGCCGAACGCGCCGACCGTGCCCTTGATCGCGACGAGATTCGCCGTGTAGTTCGGCTTGATGAAGTTGTCCGTGTACGTGACGCGGCCGTTCTGCAGCAGCAGTTCGCCGAAGTGCATGCGCACCGGGTTCTGCGGCTGCGGCGCGGCCTTCACGACCACCGTCGCCGACGCGGCGGCCGGCACGGACGCCTGCTGCGCGGCGGCGGCCGACGCGGCCAGCGCGGCGGCCGGCGGCGTCACGCCCGGCGACAGCGGCACCGGCTCGCCCTTGCTCGCGTCGCGCGTGAGCGACTGCGCGGGGCCCGACTCCTTCGCGACCACGTCCTTCAGGTTCAACCGCCCCTGCGCGTCGAGCAGCACGCGACCGTAGAAGTTCGAGAACGTCACGCGCGCGGCGTCGACGTCGGTGCCCTTCTCGTCGTAGTTCGCCTTCAGGTTCGACAGCGCGAGCGAGCGCCAGCCGGCGAACGGGTCGGAGGTCGCCTTGTCGAGCATCCGCACGTCGACCAGCGCGACGTCGCCGCGATAGGTCGCGCGCGGCCTGTCCTTCACCTGCGCGAAGGTCAGGTTGCCTTGCGCGTTGAGCAGCGCGCTCGCGATCGTCGCGTTCAGCGCGCTGCCGAAGTACGGCTCGAACGCGGCCGCGTCGAGGCGGTTGCCGTTGATCTTCAGGCCGAGCTTCAGCGGCTGCGCGGTCACGTCGCCCGACACGTTCAGCGAGCCCTTGCGGTTCAGCGTCGCCTTCAGTTGCACGGGCAGCGGCTTCGTCAGGTCGTCGCTCACCTTCTGCACCGACAGTTCCAGCGGCTTGATCGCCAGCTTCACCGGGCGCGGCGTCGACAGGTCGGTGAAGTTCGCGGACGCGTCCTTCACGTTCAGCGCGTCGATCCGGTAGCGCCACGTCGGCGCGACGGCCTGGGCCTTGCGCGCGACCGTACGCTGCGGCACCGCCGCCTGCGCGGGTTCGGCCAGCGCCGCGAGGTCGATCTTGCCGTCCTTCAGGCGCTTCACGTCGAGCGCGAGCCCGCTCGCGTCGACGCTCACGATCTCCGCGGTGCGCGCGGCGACGTCGACCTTCGCGATCTTCGCGCTCGCGTCGGGCAGCACGATCGCGGGCGCCTTGTCGTTCGGCGCGGCGATCTTCAGCGACTTCAGGCTGACCGTGCTGTCCGCGACTTCCGCGGCGAGCGGCGTCTTGCCCCAGTCGGTCTTCGCGTTGACGGTCGCGCCGAGCGTGCCGTCGAGCACGCGCGCGCGCGTCGCCTCGCCCAGGTACGGCTGCAGTGCCGGGAGCGCGAGCGCGGCGACCATCAGCTTCGTGTCGGCCTGCTTCGCGGCAAGATTGAATGCGCCTTCGGCCCTCACGTCGCCGCCGCGCGACAACGATGTCGACAGCGTGTATTTCGCGGGCGTCTTGCCCTGCAGCGAGAAGCCGTCGAGCGTCGCGGCGAGCTTCGTCAGCGACATCGCGGTCGGCGGCGCCGGCACGCGGTCGTCGACGTTGATCGTGCCGCCGTCGATCGCGAAATGACGAATCGTCAGGTCGAGCGGCGGCGCTTCCTTCGCGGCGGCGCTGCCTTCGGCCTTCGCGGCGCTGGCGCCGCTGGCCGCGGCGACGGCGGCTCCGGACGCACCGGAAACGGCGACGGCCGATGCGGCCGATGTGGTCGACTTGCCGGCTTCGGCCTTCGGCGCGGCGGCCGGCTGCGCGACGAGCTTCTCGACGTTCAGCACACCCTGCTTGTCGCGCGACAGGTCGACCACCGGCTGGTCGATCCGGATCTCGTCGAAGTGCATCGCGTTGCGCAGCGGCTCGAGGCCGGCCGCCGCGACGTGCACGCCGCGCGCGGCGAATAGCGGCGCCGACGCGCGGTCGGTCACCTTCGCGTCGTTCAGGTCGACGGTGCCCGACACGCGCAGCGCCGGCGTCTCGCCGCTCATCACGAAATTGACCGTCAGGTTGCTGCTCAGCAGGCCGCTCGTCACGGCCACCGGCAGCTTCGCCGGCACGTACGAGATCAGCTTCGGCACGTCGAGGCGGTCGAACTTCAGCGCGATCTCCGATTCGCGCGACTGCGCGAACGGCTTGGTCTTGCCGTCGATCGAGATCGGGCTGCCGTCGAAACGCGCGCGCAGCTTCGGCTCGACGAAGATGTCGGTCTTCGAGGCCAGCGTCGCGATGTACGGAATGCCGAGCGTCCAGTTGTCGACGACGTGCTTTTCGTTCAGCAGGCGATCGTCGAAATCGATCCGGCCATCGTTCACCTGGATGTTCGACACCGAGAACTGCGTCGGCTTGCTGTCGGGCTTCGGCGTCGGCGACGAGAACTTCTCGATCAAATCGGTGAAGTTGAAGCGCTGCGCGTCGTAGCGGACGATATGAAAGCGCGGCGCGTCGAGCCGGATTTCATTGACGATCGGCGCGCCGCGAAACAGCGACGACCACGACGGCCTCACGACGAGCTTGCCGATGTCGATGAAGTCGCCCTGGCCGCCGCGCTCGCCGAGGTGGATGCCGTCGGCTTCGAGGTTCAGCGTGTACGGGTTCAGTGCGATGCGCTGGATCGTGGCCGGACGGTCGAGCTGCTTGCTCAACTGCTGTTCGGCGACATGGCGGATCAGCGGCGGCGCCGCGAAGAAGCCGAGCAGTCCGAATGAAACGATGAAGATCAGCAGGCCGATGCCGATACGCCGGGTCCGGCGCGAGCGTGCAACGCCACCGAGGGCATGGAGGGTCGAAGGTACGGTTTCTTTGTCTGCGCTTGCCATGCTTGAATATCTCGGGAATGGATGACGGGCCGCACCGGAGAACCGGGCGGCCGCGCACGCTATCCCGAAAGTATAGGCTCAGGAGGTGACGGTACGGAGGTCGGGCGCCGCCGCCGCGCCCGCCGGTCGGACAACGGCGGCGCTCAACCGTTCATTTCCGGACGACGGCGGGCGGCGTCCACGATCCGTCGCTCGCCTGCGGCTTCGGCGCGTACAGGCGCAACGCGAGCGCGAAATCGGTACGCGGCGCCGGCAGCCAGTTGGCCGCATGCGTGCCGCCCGGCGACGCCGACACGACGATGTCGATCGAGCCGTCGCGGTTGCGGCGCAGCCGGTCGCGATCGCCGAGCGAGCGGCGCGCCGACCCGACGTCGGGCAGCGCGCCGTTGGTCGTGTACGGCGTGAGCGTCCAGAACGCGCGCACCGGCGGCAGTGCGCCCGGCGCGAAATGCAGCACGTAGCGGTTCGCGCCGTTCAGCGAATGGCCGTCGCTGTCGACGCGGGTGATCGCGAGCGTCTCGTCGTCGCGCGTCGCGGTGCCGAACTGCGTGTAGGCCGCGTACGCACGCAGCGCGTAGTCCTGGCCGTACTTGCCGGCCGTGTCGCCGATCCAGTTCCAGCCGTTCGCGCTCAGCAGGTTCGACGGCGGCGTCGCGAGCCGCGCGCGCGCCTCGGCGACGCCGGCCGTCGCGGCCGTGAGACGGTCGCCCGTCCACAGCACCGGGTAGCCGGCCGTCACGCCGATGTCGCCGAGCGACTCTTGCGCGTGCGCGTCGTCGGCCGGCGCCGGATTGTCCTGCAGCGCCTGCGCGAAACGCGTGAAGAACGCCTTCGGGTCGAGCGCGGCCACCTGCTCGGCCGGCGTGCCGCCGCCCACCGCTTCGGACGGCGCGCTGCCCGCATGGACCGCGACCGACGCGCCGCGCTCGGCGCCCGTGTAGACCGACAGCGGCACCACGCGGATCGCACGCTGCAGTTTCTTCACGTTCGTCAGGTCGCGCCCGCCGCTCGTCTGCAGCCGCACTTCGAGCCACGCATTGGCGGACGGCACGTCGACGCGCAGCACGCCCTTCGGCAGCGTGCCCTGCCAGTCCTTCGCGGCGAAGGCAATCGTTTGCGATCGCCCGGCGCCACGGGCGCCGCGGGTCGCGACGCTCGACGACGACCACAGTACGTTCGTCCACATGTCGAGCGCGCGCGCGTCCCAGTAGCGGCCGCGCGTGTCGGGCAGCGTGACGATCACGGGTTCGGCGGCGACGTCGAGCCAGCCGGTCGAGTCGAGCGTGTCGACGCCCGGCAGCGGCGGATTGACCGCGCCGACGGGCGGCAGCGCCGCCGCGTGGCGCAGCGTGTTGAGCGGGGCCTGCCCCGGTTGTGCGCCGTCGCCGCCCGTCGCCGCTTCCTTCGCGACGTCCATCAGCACGAGCGGATACGCATAGATATAGGAGTCGGCGACTTCCGCACGCATCCAGCCGGTTTTCCGCTGGATCGCGTCCGGTTGCGACGCGCATCCTGCAAGCAACGCCGCAATGGCCAGCGACGCGCACGCGCGTCGCAGAGAAACTGATTCTCGCTGGTTTTCAATCATCGATTACTGGCCGAATATCGTTCTTTTCAGTCAACGCCCTGTTCGTCTCGTGAACGGCGAAAAAGGCACCCCAGCGTGCCCGGATGACCGTTTCGCTACAGTTCGTAACGGTGGGCGCTGATGTCAGGCCGGTATCATAGCGCCTAAGGGCATCCCCCAATATGCCGAATAAAGGGTAAAACGCTAGCCAACCCGTCAAAAAATCTGAAATATTTCACGGGATTCGGCAAAAAACCGAAACAGACCAGGAAAGCATCGGCCCTCGCTCGCCTCGCGAGCGCCAGGCTCCGCGCCTGAGCGCGTACGCGCACGCCCGGCACGCTCGCCCGGCTGTCCGTCTGGAAGGCGGGCGCTCACTTTTCCATGTTGTGACAACCTGTGTGCATCGACATGCGTCGCATCGTCGCCGGCGCTTGACCTTACCATCATGGGAATGTTGATACTGGAACCATTCGCGGCACGAACCGCGCCTTTGGGGAATCCGACATGACTGAACCACTTGCCTCCGCGGCGCTGCAAACGATCGAACTGAGCGTCGACGGCATGCATTGCGGCGGCTGCACGGGCCGCGTGCAGCGCGCGCTGGCCGCCGTGCCGGGCGTCGTCGATGCGGCGGTCGATCTCGATACGCATGCGGCAACCGTCACCGCGCAGGAGACGGTCGAGCCCGATCGGCTCGTCGACGCCGTCCGCGAGGCCGGCTACCGCGCAGCGGTGCGCGAAGCGGCGGTCGAAGCCGTCGCGGCCGCGCCTTCGGCGAACGCGCCACGCGCGGCAACATCGCCTGCGCCGGCTGCCGCCGCGACGATCGAACTCGATATCGACGGGATGACATGTGCGTCGTGCGTGTCGCGCGTGGAGAAGGCGCTCGCGAAGGTGCCCGGCGTCACACGCGCATCGGTCAACCTCGCGACCGAACGCGCGACGGTCGATACGTCGGCCGGCGTTTCCGCCGCGCAATTGGCGGATGCCGTGAAGCAAGCCGGCTATGGTGCGACGCCGACGGTGTCGGACACCGCCGTACCGGCCGTCACCACCGCCCCGCCCGCCAGCATCAAACTCGACATCGACGGCATGACCTGCGCGTCCTGCGTGTCGCGCGTCGAGAAGGCGCTTGCCAAGGTGCCGGGTGTCACGCGCGCATCGGTCAACCTCGCGACCGAGCGCGCGACGATCGACGCGTCAGCCGACGTCTCCGCCGCGCAGCTTGCCGAAGCGGTGAAACAGGCCGGCTACGACGCGACACCGGCTGCCATCGCCACGCCTGCCGTCACGTCCGCTGCCGCCGACATCGAACTCGACATCGGCGGCATGACCTGCGCGTCCTGCGCCGGCCGCGTCGAGAAAGCGCTGGCCGCCGTGCCGGGCGTCGCGCGCGCGACGGTCAATCTCGCGACCGAGCGTGCATCGGTGCACGGCGCCGGCGCACTCGACGCCGCCACGCTGATTGCGGCAGTCACCTCGGCCGGCTACCCTGCGTCGCTTCCCGCCGGCGAAACGACCGGCACCGGCCTACAACCGGCCAGCCCCGCGCAGGACCCCGACGCACGCAAGCGCCGCGAAGCGATTCGCGAACGCAACCTCGTGATCGGGGCCGCCGTGCTGAGCGCGCCGCTCGTCGCGCCGATGCTCGCCGCGCCGTTCGGCATCGACTGGATGCTGCCCGGCTGGCTCCAGCTCGTGCTCGCGTCGATCGTGCAGTTCGGCTTCGGCGCGCGCTTCTACCGCGCGGCCTGGCATGCGGTAAAGGCGCGCACCGGCAACATGGATCTGCTCGTCGCGCTCGGCACGTCGGCCGCGTACGGGCTGAGCCTGTGGATGCTGCTGCGCGATCCCGCGCATCCCGGCCATCTGTATTTCGAAGCGTCGGCCGTCATCGTCACGCTCGTGCGCTTCGGCAAGTGGCTCGAATCGCGCGCGAAGCGCCAGACCACCGAGGCGATCCGCGCGCTGAACGCGCTGCGCCCCGACCGCGCGCGCGTCGTCGAGCACGGCGTCGAACGCGACGTGCCGCTGGCGCAGGTGCGCGTCGGCACGCACGTCAGCATCCGGCCGGGCGAGCGCGTGCCCGTCGACGGCCAGATCGTGACGGGCCGCTCGCACATCGACGAATCGTTGATCACCGGCGAAAGCCTGCCCGTGCCGAAGGACGACGGCGACGCCGTCACGGCCGGCTCGATCAACGGCGAAGGCGCGCTCGTCGTCGAAACCACCGCGATCGGCGCGGAAACAACGCTCGCGCGCATCATCCGCCTCGTCGAATCCGCGCAGGCCGAGAAGGCGCCGATCCAGCGGCTTGTCGATCGCGTGAGCGAGGTGTTCGTGCCGGCGATCCTCGGCATCGCCGTGCTGACGCTGGTCGGCTGGCTGATCGCCGGCGCCGGGACGGAAACCGCGATCCTCAACGCGGTCGCGGTGCTCGTGATCGCGTGCCCGTGCGCGCTCGGCCTCGCGACGCCCGCCGCGATCATGGCCGGCACCGGCGTCGCGGCCCGGCACGGCGTGTTGATCAAGGACGCGCAGGCGCTCGAGCTCGCGCAGCGCACGACCGTGATCGCGTTCGACAAGACCGGCACGCTGACCGAAGGCAAACCGTCCGTGACGGCGTTCGACGCCGTCGGCGTGCCGCGCGACGAAGCGCTCGCGCTCGCGGCGGCCGTGCAGCGCCAGAGCGACCATCCGCTCGCGCGTGCGGTGGTCGCCGCGCATGACGCGGACCTGGCCGCACATGGCGCCGCCGCCGAGTCGGTCGTCGCGATCGATGCGCGGGCGGTGCCCGGGCGCGGCGTGGAAGCGCATGTGGGCGGGCAGCGGCTCGCACTCGGCAGCACGCGCTGGCGCGACGAACTCGGCATCGCGGTACCGCCGGCGCTCGACGCCCGTGCGGCGGAACTCGAGAGCGCCGGCAACACGATCTCGTGGCTGATGCGTGCCGATGCGCCGCGCGCGGTGCTCGCGCTGATCGCATTCGGCGACACCGTGAAGCCGGGCGCCCGCGACGCGATCGCGGCGTTGTCGGCGCGCGGCGTCGCGAGCGCACTCGTGACGGGCGACAATCGCGGCAGCGCGGCGGCCGTCGCGGCGGCGCTCGGCATCGGCGAAGTGCACGCGGAGGTCCTGCCCGACGACAAGGCACGCGTCGTCGCCGAGCTGAAGCGCACGCACGGCGGGATCGTCGCGATGGTCGGCGACGGGATCAACGACGCGCCCGCGCTCGCCGCGGCGGACGTCGGCATCGCGATGGCGACCGGCACGGACGTCGCGATGCACACAGCCGGCATCACGCTGATGCGCGGCGACCCGGCGCTCGTCGCCGACGCGATCGACATCTCCAGACGCACGTACCGCAAGATCCAGCAGAACCTGTTCTGGGCGTTCGTGTACAACCTGGTCGGCGTGCCGCTCGCGGCGTTCGGGTTGCTGAACCCGGTGATCGCGGGCGCGGCGATGGCGTTTTCCAGCGTCAGCGTCGTGACCAACGCGTTGCTGCTGCGGAGATGGAAAGGCCGCGCGCGGTGATGCGGCAGGCGATGAATGCCGGATGATCGAACCGGCCGTCCGGCGCTCGACGCTCGATCAACAGGAAGGATCGGTAGGCGTGCCGACGTCGGTCGGCTACCCGGCATGCCGCACCGGCAGCACGTCTGCCACGCATCGCGGGCCGGCGGATTCAGTCCGACACGATCGGTTTGATCAACGTCGTGGTGATCGGCGCGAAGCCGCACGCGCGATACAGCGCACGCGCCGCCGCGTTGTGGTTGAACACCGACAACCCGATCTCGGTGACACCGTACCGGCGCGCCTCGGCGTCGAGCGCATCGAGCGCGCGCGTGGCCCAGCCCTGGCGACGCCGGGACGGGACGATGTCGAGGTCGTAGATGAACAGTGTGCGGTTCGGCCCTTCGGGGACGATCGCGTACCAGAGGTCGCCCACCGGGTCGCCGCTGGCGCCGTCGATGAGCGTGACGAGGGTCTGGCCGGCACTCAGCAGGCCGTCCGGCAGCAGCGTGTCGAAACAGGCGCGCGCACGATCGGCGGCGGCTTCGACGGCATTTTGTCCGGAGGAAACGAGATCGCGCGCGTAGCCGTCGATGGCTCGCGTGCGGTACGCGTGGAATTCGCCGGCCGTCATCGGCCGCATCTGCAGCATGGCCCGGTCGCCGTGAACGGAATCGGACTTCCAGTGTAGCGGGACTGTCGCACCGGCGCGCGATGCGGCGGTGGAAAAACGGGCAGGCAGGTGCGGCGGACGCCGCGCCGAATCAGCGAATCAGCGAATCAGCGAATCAGCGAATCAGCGAATCAGCGACGATACAGAACGATCGGCACGAGGTGGGCACGGCGCACGCGCTCGGCTTCGGCGTGACGTGCGGCGTACGAGTATTCGGCGTCGAGCGGCAGGTGCGGGGACACGAACAGGTCGTCGATTTTTTGCAGCAGGGCGAAGATGAAGCTCATGTGAGACTCCTGACAGATAAGACTAGGGTTTTCCCTTAAACTGCCTCCATTCTAAGGGTTTTCCCTGAACTCCGCCAGTAAGCTGCATCGGTTTGCCGCACGCGCGTGATAGCCGATCGCCGATGCGGAACCGCGATCCTTGCTCCGTCACGCTCCCAGGATAGGGTCGAAACGATTAACGAGTGCGACGAACCCGCTTCGCGACGGCCGCCTCGCGGTTCGCGTTGCGCTGAAGCCGGTCGACTTGCGACAGCAGCGCTTCGTGGTGCTCCTCGAGCGTCATCAGCGTGGCCTGCTGCGTCGACAGATCGGCCGCGAGGCGATCGATCCGTTGCTGCTTGGTGGCTACGTCCTGCTTCAGATGCGCGATCTGCCGCGTTTGCAGCACCAGCGCGACGAGCCCCGCCAGCACGACGACAGCCAGCGCGAGCAGCAAGCGGTTGACGCGGCGCATCTCGCGATCGGCCGTGCGCGTCAGGCCGTCCACGTCGGACTGCAGCACGGCGAGCCGGTCGGTCAGCGGGCTCAGGTGCGTGTCCGGATCGAAGGCTGGCGCGGCCGGTTGGGTACGCTCCGACGACGGCTTGGTCACGAACGACGCGGCGGATGCCACCGGCTGCGCAACCGGCGACGGCGAAGCGTCGGGTTGCCGGGCCGTGTCGCGGGGCTTCGCGGAAGGCGGGGCGATCGCCGGTTCGGGCGAAGGTGCCGGCTGTGCCGGCGTCAGCGGTCCCACCGGCGCGGCGAGGCCGGGCGGCGGGTTCGATTCAACCGCTTCCGGCTTCGCGTCGACGCTCGTCGCAACCGATACGGTTTGCGTCGCCGCCGCTTCGTGGGCCCCGGCAGCCGCCCGGCGCTTGCCGCCCGACGACGAGCGGCGCTCCTTCACCGCGTCGCCCGAAGATTTCCCTTCGCGGGATTTGACGACTGCCGCCTCGACGACAGGCTGCGCGACTTCGCCATCTGCCGCTTGCGATTCCGCCGCTTGCGTCACGGCGCCATCGGCGGCTTGCCGCTTCGTCTCCGCGTTCGCGGCGTCGTCACCCCCGGGCGCATCGATCCGCGTCACGCCGCCATCGCCCGCCGGCAAATCGGCTGCCTTCGCTGCAAGACCCGCCGCGGATGCGCCGTCAACGATCGCGGCCATAGCGACTTCAGGTGCCGAAACGGCCGCGATCCCCCCATCCGTCGCCACCGTACCTTCAGTTTCCGCATGCGTTGCCGCAACCGCATCCGCAGGCGGGATGAAACCGTCGAGCGTGGCTTGTCGCCCGTCGTCGGCACCGGCCGCCGCATCGGCTTCCTCGACCGCTTCATCGCGCGCCGCAACCGGCATGCGCTCGCCCGGCTCCAGCACCGGATCGCCGAACAGGTCGAGCGTCCGTTCGTCGCGCGGCCCGTCGCCGGCCGGTGCGCCGCCGGATCGTGCCGTCGCCCTTGCGGACGTGCTGCCTGCGGCAGCGGCCGAGCGCTGGCGCGAACGGGCCGACGAACGGGTGGAACGGGAACGGGAGCGTGGCGTGGAAACGGATTCGGTCATGGAAATCGGATAGCGGGGCCCGCAGGCGCGGACCCGGATGTCGAACGGAATCGGTGGTCGGCCATTGTCGCACGCCCTGCAATCGATTCACGCTATTCGTCGCCCGCGAGCCCACTCCCGCCGTCGAAACGCGTGACGCCCGGCAGCGCGCGCAGCTTGTCGCAGATCGCCTTGTATTCGAGCTCCGACACCCGCGCCAGCGCGATGCGCACCTCGTCCTGCTCGCCCGTGTCGTCGGCGCGCTGCACGATGAACTGCTTCACACGCGCACTGTCGGGACCGAGCGCCGCGTGCAGCGAATCGAACGTCAGCGTGCCGCTCGCAACCGTCAACGCAAGCTGGCGCCGCTGGCGCACCGTGAAATAACGCCGCTCCAGCGGCTTGATGCCGGCCAGGATGATCAGGATGATGATCGTCGCCGAAATCGACGCGACATAGAGCCCGCCGCCCACCGCGAGGCCGATCGCGGCGACCGACCACAGGCTCGCGGCCGTCGTCAGCCCGCGCACGATCTCGCCGCGCAGCAGAATCGAGCCCGCACCGAGGAAGCCGATGCCCGACACGACCTGCGCGGCGATCCGCGACGGATCGAGCACGACGTGGTCGCTGCTGCCGAGTACGTCGGCGAAACCGAACGCCGACACGATCATGATCAGCGTCGAGCCCACGCACACCAGCATGTGCGTGCGCAGGCCGGCCGCCCACGAGAGGCGCTCGCGCTCGAAGCCGATGACGCTGCCGAGCGCCGCCGCGAGAACGAGCCGCATCACGAGTTCCAGGTTGCTGAGCATCCGATTTCTCTCCTTTTTTGGTGCCGGCCGCGCGGAATGTTTTATCCTTGGCCCCGGCCGCGCCGATTCTCCGGGCCCGCCGACACGTTTCGATCCAAGCGCTCAACCCCGCCATGTCCGTTTCCGACTCCGCTTCCGCTCAGGCCGCCCAACTGCGCCACCATTTCGCGCACGTCGTCTTGCCGATCTGGCGGGGTTCAGGGTTCGACCCAGCCTTGCAACTGCCGTTCGAGGCCGTCGATCCGGCCACCCACGCGCCGCTGCCCGTGACCCGTTATCGCGCAATGGCGTGCGCGAGGCAACTGTTCGTGTTCGCGCAGGCCGGCGACCTCGCGCATGCGGCGACGCTGTTCGATGCGCTGTGCCGGCGCTTTCGCGACCCGCGCCACGGCGGCTGGATCTACAGCGTCGACGCGCAGGGCGCGCCGCTCGATACGACCAAGGATCTCTATACGCACGCGTTCATCGTGTTCGCGTGCGCCGCATGGCATGCGGCGTCGCGCGACGCCGCCGCGCGGACGGTGGCGGAAGAAACCGCCGCGCTGATCCAGGACCGCTTCGCGCCGCGCCAGGGCGACGCCCTGCTCGATGCCGCGCGCCACGCCGATTTCTCGTCATCCGGCAGCGGTGCGCTGCAGAATCCGCTGATGCATCTGACCGAAGCGTGGCTCGCGGCCGCCGATGCGTTCGGCGACCCGGCGTTCGACGATGCGCTCGCCCGCACCGCGCAGGCCGTCGAGCACACGTTCGTCGATGCGGCGACCGGCTGCGTGGCCGAGTTGCCGCTCGGGGCGGCCGACAACCGTTTCGAGCCCGGCCATCAATTCGAGTGGTTCTATCTGGTCGACGCGGCCGGCGCGCGGCTCGCGCAAACCGGGCTCCCCGCCGCGCTGTCGCGCGCGTTCGCGTTCGCCGAGCAATACGGCGTCGATGCGCAAACGGGCGGCGTCTGCGCGGCGCTCAACGCGCAAGGCGCATGCATCGACGGCACGCAGCGGATCTGGGCGCAGACCGAATACCTGCGCGCGCTCGCGACGCACGGCGGCACGCCGGCCTCGGCACCGCTCGCGCGGCAAATCGAGCGCTTCGCCGCGCGCTTCCTGCATCCGCGCGGCTGGTTCGAGTGCAAGACGGCGGATGGCCAGGTGTCGCGCGCCGACATGCCGTCGACGACGCCTTACCACCTCGCGACCGCCTACGCGGCGCTGCCGGCCGGCGCGTAACCCGCATCGGCGAACGACGGCGCCGCGCGTTCGCCGCGTGCGGCGCGTCCATCGCCCAGTTCGAACACCGACACCGCCTGCATCAGGTGCGCGGTCTGGTCGTTCAGTGACGCAGCGGCCGCAGCGACTTCCTCGACCAGCGCCGCGTTCTGCTGCGTGAGCTGATCCATCTGCGTGACGGCCTGGTTCACCTGCTCGATCCCGACGCTCTGCTCGACCGACGCCGCCGTGATCTCCGACATCGTCTGCACGACCCGCGTGATCGACGCCGACACCGTGCGCATCGCGTCGCCGGCGCGCTCGACGAGCTCCGCGCCGCCGTTGATCTGCGCGACCGAATCCTCGATCAGCGCCTTGATCTCCTTCGCCGATTGCGCGCTGCGCTGCGCGAGCGAGCGCACTTCGCCGGCAACCACCGCGAAGCCGCGCCCCTGTTCGCCGGCCCGCGCGGCCTCGACCGCCGCGTTCAGCGCGAGAATGTTGGTCTGGAACGCGATGCCGTCGATCACCGAGATGATTTCCGCGATCCGCCCCGAGCTATGCGCGATGCCGCGCATCCGGTCGATCACGCTGTCGACCACGCCACCGCCGTGGCTCGTCGCTTCGAGCGCCGCGTCGGCCAGCGCGCTCGCCGCACGGGCGCTGTCGGTGTTCTGCCGGACGGTCGCGGTCAGTTCCTCCATGCTCGCGGCGGTTTCCTCGAGCGAAGCAGCCTGCGTGCCCGTGCGCGCCGACAGATCGGCGTTGCCGCCGGCGATCTCGCCCGCGCCGAGATGGATCGCATCGGACGCGTGGCGCACCGTGCGCACGGTGCCCGCGATGCTCGTCTGCATCGTGGCGAGGCCGCGCAGCATCCGGTCGATCTCGAACACGCCGCCCGCCTGCACGGCTTCGTCGAGACGGCCCTGCGCGATCCGCTCGAAATGGCGGCCGGCCTGCTCCAGCGGCGCGACGACCGCACGCCGCGCGGCCGCGTAGATCGCGGCGCTCGCCGCGAGCATCGCCACCAGCAGCACGATGCCGACCGACTTGAACCACAGCATGCCGCCGTCGATGGTGTCGAGCGCCGCGCGGCTCGAGGTGCCGCCATAGTCGGTGAAGCGATGCAGCTCGGCGATGTACTTGTCCTGGAAGCCCTGGGTCGGCTGGTCGAGGAACGCCTGGATGTTGTCGGCGTCGAGAAACTGCACGAGTTCGCCCAGCGCGCCGCGCAGCGCACGATAGCGCTCGGTGAGCGCCGCGACACGCGCGCGGTTGGTATCGTCGACCGGCTGCGCGGCCGTCAGCACGGCGAACGCCTTGTCCGCTTCCGCGAGCGACGCGCCCGCATGGCGGATGATGTCCTCGGGCTTCGGGCCGCCGCGCACCATCCGCGTGCCGGCACGCGACAGGTTGATGCGCGCGTCGAGCAGTTGCTCGGTCGCCCGGCTGGCCGCGCCGACCTGCGCGATCGCGACGTTCGACAGATCGTCGACGCCGCTGCGCGTCGACGCGAGCGTCCAGAAGCCGAGCGCTTCGATCGCGAACAGGAAGAGGCAGAACACGGTCAACACGCCGAGCAGACCCGACGCGAGCTTGATTTTTCCGAACATGGGGGATTCCTGGAGAGCGGACGATGAGCGATGCCCCGGCATTAGCGGCATTTCTTCGTCGGACTTTAGGCGGATTGCCGGCAACGCAGGTCAATCGCGCGGTTCGCGCGCGCATTCGCGCCGAATCGCCCGCAAACGCGGAGATCTTGAGCATTCGACGCAATAATCGCGTCGCATCGCACCGGAATTTGCCCGAAACGCGGACGAATTTCCTTGCTTATCCGAAGCCCCCTTCCTAGAGTTCAGCGCAAGCGGGCACTCATTTCTAAGGAAGTTCAATGACCGACATCACGGACCACGCGCGCGGGGCATTGCGCGCGCAACCGTTCAGCATGCTGCTGGGCACGCAGCTGATGCATATCGGCGACAACGAAGTGTCGCTGTGTCTGCCCGTGCGCGAGGAACTGCGGCAGCAGCACGGCTTCGTGCACGGCGGCGTCATCAGCTATCTCGCGGACAACGCGCTGACGTTCGCCGGCGCGCTCGTGCTCGGCCCGCGCGTGATCACCGCCGAATACAAGATCAACTACCTGCGGCCGGCCGTGAACGGCACGCTCGTCGCCCGCGCGAAGCTCGTCTACGCGGGCCGGCACCAGGCGACGTGCCAGTGTCACGTGTTCGTCATCGACGGCGATCACGAGCGCCTCGTCGCGATCGCGCAAGGCACGATCAACCGCGTCGGCGACGGCAAGGTGCCGGACAGGCCGGAAGAAACGGCGTGAGAACGGCCCGAGCGGCCCGCGCACGATATCGCGGCCGCTTGACGCCCGCGTCGCGCCGCTAGGCCGCGTCGTCCCCCGCCAGCGGCAAAAACTGCGGCGCCACCCGCGCCCGCACGTTCCCGTGCTCATCCGTCCGATAGATCCCGCGTGCCGCGTTGTGCGGATGCACGGCCGCATCGGCCACGCTCAGCACCGGCGCGAAACACGCGTCGGTGCCTTCGAGCAGCGCGCGCCAGTGCGCGAACGGCTGCTGCGCGAACACCTCCGCGAAACGCGCCTTCAGCGCAGGCCAGTGCGCGCGGTCATACTGCGACGCGGGATCGAGGTCGGTCAGCCCGAGCCGTTCGACCAGCAACGCATAGAACGGCGGCTCGAGCGCACCGATCGTCACGCATTCGCCGTCCGCGCAGCGATACACGTCGTAGAACGGCGCGTCGTGGAACAGGCTCGGCTGCGTGCCGTCGAGCTGCCCGTTCGCGCGTGCCCACAACGCGAGCGACCCGAGCATCGAGACGATGTCGACGATCGCGCCGTCGACCACGCGCCCCGGCCCGCCGCCGCGCACGTCGAGCAACGCGCAGACGATCCCGAACGCGAGCCCGAGCGCGCCGCCCGCATCGCCGACGACGGTCGGCGGCACGCCCGGCCGGCCGTCGCGCGGCGCGGACAGCGACAGCAGCCCGGTCAGCGCGACGTAGTTCAGGTCGTGCCCGGCCGCGCCCGCGAGCGGGCCGTGCTGGCCCCAGCCCGTCATGCGTCCGTAGACGAGCTTCGGATTGCGGCGCGCGCAAGCATCGGGCCCGAGGCCGAGCCGCTCCATCACGCCGGGCCGCAGCCCCTCGATCAGCGCATCGGCCCGCGCGATCAAGTCGAGCGCGGCGTCGCGGCCGGCCGGCGCCTTCAGGTCGAGTTCGACGATCGTCTTGCCTTCGCGCAGCAGGTCGCCGTCGCGGGCCCGTAGCGCGTCCGGGGCGCTGGTGCGGCCGGCCGGGCGTGAGATCAGCGTGATGCGCGCGCCCATTCCGGCGAGCATCCAGCCCGCGAGCGGGCCGGGGCCGAGGCCTTCGAATTCGACGATGTGGATGCCGGAAAGCGGCGCGTTCAATGGCATGGCGACCTCGTGGGAATGTGATGGAAGCAGGCGGACGAGCTGTCGCCGCAGGAACGAGTGTTCGTCTGATTCGCGTATTTTGACCTGCTTTCGCGCCCCAAAGGCAACCAGCCCGAATCGGCGAAACGATGCACAAAGAGGCCGGCGAAACGACGCCGGCCCCTGCAGTCAGGATACGACCCAGGACTGGCCCTCATACACCCGGGTCGCCGTCGAAACGTCGGAGAGATCGATCTCGACGTAACGGCTGGTCACCCGTCCGATCACGGACGGGTTACGGCGTTTTCCACTGTCCCCCTTCGTAGACTCGCCCCGTCGAATTCGTATTCGTGAGGTCGATCTCGATGCTCCGCGACCGCGCCTTCGAGAAGATCGTCGACGTCTGGATGTTCTGCTCGAACCACACGAGTACTTTCTCGATCGGCGTGAACGACGCTTCTCCCGACACCATCACGTCGGGCGCGACGTAGATCGGCGTGCTGACAGCTTCGCCGTCGACGCCAGTACTCAGCTGGCAGATGCCGGGATGGATGTCGCCGTAGTCGTTCTCCATGTTGATCGCAGTCGGGTCACCGCCCGTCGAAGGCGCTCCGAACTGGCCGTACTTGTCGAGAATGATGATCTCCCCAAGGCCGATCGCGACCTTCTTGGTCGACGCCTTGACCGTGATGCCGTCCTGATACCGGTTTGTCCCGAAGATCTGGTAAATCGGTGTCCACGAGAACTCGTTGTCTTCGAGATACTCGAATGACGCGCGCCAGACGATGTTGTAGTCGGCGTCCCCGACCTTTTTCGCGAAGCACAGGTTGTAGCCGGCTTGCTTGAGCGTCGCGAAGTCCTTCTTGCCGATCCCGATGTCGACGGTCTTGGTCGCGGCCGCCAGGACGTTTTGGAACGTCTGGACGAGCGCGCCGTATTCCTCGGCCAGGAAGACCTGCGCCTGTACCTGGAATTCGGCCACGTTGCCGGTCGAACTGAGGCTCTTGCACACGACCTTCTGGCCCTGGTCGGAATGCGAGCCCTGATAGACGTAGTACGTGTTTTCGGTTCTGAGGCCGTCCTTGTTCACCCCGGTCACGGAGAATTTCTCGCCGGGCTTTTTCTTCAGTTCCCCGGTACCTTCCGTAATCACGTCCCAGCTGACGCCAACTTTCGGCCAACGGCAAATTTTCAGAATGCTCATTTTCTGATCCCCTCGAATAGCTCGCTGAAAATAAACTTCTTGCGTACGGCGAGCGACGCGCGCAAAACGGCAAGATACTTATTCACCGGTAAATGCAGTCGTTTCCAATTTCAAAACGATTGAGAAATTAATTCACCAATTCGAATGTGCAGCACATGGAGTCAGATTAGGATTCGCCCGACGAATTGGCCATGCCACATTTCGCGTATTGACCGGCGACCCAAGCCACCAGTTGACGTGTCGATTCGCAGCGGCATTTATCCAGTAAATGCTCGCGATGCTTGTCGACGGTGCGGGGACTGATTTGCAGTACGCGTGCGATCTGCTTGCTGCCGTGCCCCTGGCAAAGCAGTCGCAGCACGCGGGATTCGGCCGGACTCAGGCGGATGCCGCTCATATTGAGTCGATCCAGCCACTCGGGGCCATCAGGAAGATCGAGGCCCGGCAATGCGATGACGGATCGGACGCCGGTCTTCCGCTTGACACGGCTCACGTGGCGTCGCGTGGTATCGAGTCCGATTCCGAGGTGAACGGCAATGGCCTTGTTGCTGAATCCGCGGCACAGCAGATCCAGGACTTCTTTCTCTCGCGGCGTGAGAGCAGGATCCGAATCCATCGGCCCGGTCGTGTCATTTTCGCCGCCGGGTAGGTGTGGTCAGTTAAATACGATGCTGTCGGCCGCGGTATTTATGGTCGAAATTTCCGACAGAATTGTTGCTTATATCACAATTCGATACACCGGACTCGAATGCATATTGAGTCAAATCGAATCGACGTCGCAAATAAAACGCCAGCGTTACCGGACATCCGATTAAGGATTGGAATCGTTTTCCACGATAAAGATATTTTAAGTTCCCGGTCATTCATGACCGGAATTTCCTCTCGTATCGGATCGTCCCGGAATATCGCGGTTGCGCGAGCCGCGTCGCGCAACCGATCGAGCTGGAAGGGAGTCCGTTCAGATCGATGTCGGACCTGATGGATCCGATACCGGCGTGCAAACGGGAGGTGAGTATCAGGAACGCGCCGAGAAAGCGCGTGAATGGGATGTCGGGGCGGATCGCGCGGACTGCGAACGCGGAGCAATGTGCCGCGCCGGGCCGGCGGTGTCAACGCGTAGCGCGTGTCGATCGCAACGTGGCCTGTGCCCTCCATGCTGCATGACGGGTTCGAAGAACGCGCATTGCACGCAGGCCCCCGCATCGCGGTTGGCCCGCCCGGCTTCGCCGGTCATGGAACCGGCGAAGCGGGAAAGTCAGCTGCCGCATGCCCCTGCATCCGAGCGATGCGGATGCATCAGAACGCATCCCCCGGCACCCGCACCCAGCCTTCCATCAACACGCGCGCGCTGCGGCTCATGATCGCCTTCGTGACGGTCCACTCGCCGTTCTCGCGCCGCGCCTCCGCGCCGACGCGCAGCGTGCCCGACGGATGGCCGAAGCGCACCGCGTTGCGTTCGCCGCCGCCCGCCGCGAGATTGACGAGCGTGCCGGGGATCGCCGCGGCCGTGC
The DNA here is from genome assembly GCF_002223355.1 of Burkholderia sp. HI2761. Classification (NCBI taxonomy): domain Bacteria; kingdom Pseudomonadati; phylum Pseudomonadota; class Betaproteobacteria; order Burkholderiales; family Burkholderiaceae; genus Burkholderia; species Burkholderia sp. HI2761. Next base: position 206,990 of record NZ_NKFN01000007.1, read on the forward strand.
CGATCGCGACCGCCGCCGTGCCCATCATCGCGTGATGCAGCTTGCCCATCGACATCGCGCGCACCAGCAGGTCGACGTCGCCCGCCTTCACGTGCTTGCCGCTCGACGCGACGTAGTCGGCCGGCTTCGCGACGAACGCGATCTTTGGCGTGTGCTGCCGCGTCGCGATTTCGTCGAGCGTGTCGATCAGGCCCATCCGCAACGCACCGTGCGCGCGGATCGTCTCGAACTTCTCGAGCGCCTTCGCGTCGCCGTTGATCGCGTCCTGCAACTCCGTGCCCGTATAGCCGATCGCTTCCGCCTCGACGAAGATCGTCGGGATGCCCGCGTTGATCATCGTCGCCTTCAGCGTGCCGACGCCCGGCACGGCCAGATCGTCGACGAGGTTGCCGGTCGGGAACATCGAGCCGCCCGCGCCTTCTTCCTCGGCGGCCGGGTCCATGAATTCGAGCTGCACCTCGGCGGCCGGGAACGTGACGCCGTCCAGTTCGAAGTCGCCCGTTTCCTGCACCGCGCCGTTCACGATCGGCACGTGCGCAACGATCGTCTTGCCGATGTTCGCCTGCCAGATCCGCACGGTCGCGACGCCGTCGCGCGGCACGCGTGCCGGATCGACGAGCCCGCCGCTGATCGCGAACGGGCCGACCGCCGCCGACAGGTTGCCGCAATTGCCGGTCCAGTCGACGAATGCCTTGTCGATCGCGACCTGACCGAACAGGTAGTCGACGTCGTGGCCCGGCCGCGTGCTCTTCGACACGATCACCGTCTTGCTGGTGGACGACGTCGCGCCGCCCATCCCATCGATCTGCTTGCCGTACGGATCGGGGCTGCCGATCACGCGCAGCAGCAGCGCGTCGCGCGCGGCGCCGAGCGCCTGCGCGGCATCCGGCAGATCCTGCAGCCGGAAGAACACGCCCTTGCTGGTGCCGCCGCGCATGTACGTGGCGGGAATCCTGATTTGAGGAATGTGAGCCATGTCTGTGTTCCCAATGTGCGCCGTTCAGGCCGCCTGCGACGATTCGAGGAAGTCCTGCGCGAAACGCTGCAGCACGCCGCCCGCCTCGTAGATCGACACTTCCTCGGCCGTATCGAGCCGGCACGTCATCGGCACCTCGACACGCTCGCCGTTCCTGCGGTGAATCACGAGCGTCAGGTCGGCGCGCGGCGTGCGCTCGCCGATCACGTCGAAGGTCTCGGTGCCGTCGATGCCGAGCGTCGTCCGGTTGGTGCCGGGCTTGAACTCGAGCGGCAGCACGCCCATCCCGATCAGATTGGTGCGGTGGATCCGCTCGAAGCCTTCGGCGGCGATCGCCTCGACGCCCGCGAGCCGCACGCCCTTCGCGGCCCAGTCGCGCGACGAGCCCTGGCCGTAGTCGGCGCCGGCCACGACGATCAGCGGCTGCTTGCGATTCATGTACGTCTCGATCGCTTCCCACATCCGCATGACCTTGCCTTCCGGCTCGACGCGCGCGAGCGAGCCCTTCTTCACCGCGCCGTCGACCACCGCCATCTCGTTGATCAGCGTCGGATTCGCGAAGGTCGCGCGCTGCGCGGTCAGGTGGTCTCCCCGGTGCGTCGCGTACGAATTGAAGTCTTCTTCCGGCAGGCCCATCTTCGCGAGGTACTCGCCGGCCGCGCTGTCCAGCAGGATCGCGTTCGACGGCGACAGGTGGTCGGTCGTGATGTTGTCGCCGAGCACCGCGAGCGGGCGCATGCCCTTCAACGTGCGCTCGCCGGCAAGCGCGCCTTCCCAGTACGGCGGACGGCGGATGTACGTACTCTGCGCGCGCCAGTCGTAGAGCGGCGCCGCGCGCTCGCCCGCGTCGGCGCTGCGCGCGAACATCGGCTCGTAGACCTTGCGGAACTGCTCGGGCTTCACGCTCGACGCGACGATCGCATCGATCTCCTCGTCGGTCGGCCAGATGTCCTTCAGCGTGACGGGCTTGCCGTCGTGGTCGTGACCGAGCACGTCCTGCTCGATGTCGAAGCGGATCGTGCCGGCGATCGCATACGCGACCACGAGCGGCGGCGATGCGAGGAACGCCTGCTTCGCATACGGATGAATGCGGCCGTCGAAGTTGCGGTTGCCGGACAGCACGGCCGTCGCGTACAGGTCGCGATCGACGATCTCCTGCTGGATCTTCGGATCGAGCGCGCCCGACATCCCGTTGCAGGTCGTGCACGCGAACGCGACGATGCCGAAGCCGAGCTTCTCGAGTTCGGGCAGCAGGTTCGCTTCTTCCAGATACAGCTCGACCGCCTTCGAGCCCGGCGCGAGCGAGCTCTTCACCCACGGCTTGCGCGTGAGGCCCTTCGCATTCGCGTTGCGCGCGAGCAAGGCCGCCGCGATCACGTTGCGCGGGTTGCTGGTGTTCGTGCAGCTCGTGATCGCGGCGATGATCACCGCGCCGTCGGGCATCTCGCCCGGCTTCTCTTCCCACCGGCCGGCGATCCCGCGCGCGGCCAGATCGGACGTCGGCAGCCGCTTGTGCGGGTTCGACGGGCCGGCCATGTTGCGCACGACGCTCGACAGGTCGAACGTCAGCGTGCGCTCGTATTGCGCGTTGGCCAGCGTATCGGCCCACAGGCCGGCCGCCTTCGCGTAGGTCTCGACGAGCTTCACCTGCTCGTCGCTGCGGCCGGTGAGGCGCAGGTAGTCGATCGTCTGGCCGTCGATGAAGAACATCGCGGCCGTCGCGCCGTATTCGGGCGCCATGTTCGAGATCGTCGCGCGATCGCCGAGCGTCAGGCTCGCCGCGCCTTCGCCGCGGAACTCCAGGTACGCGCCGACCACCTTTTCCTTGCGCAGGAACTCGGTCAGCGCGAGCACGACGTCGGTCGCGGTGATGCCGGGCTGGCGCTTGCCGGTCAGCTCGACGCCGACGATGTCCGGCAGGCGCATCCACGACGCGCGGCCGAGCATCACGTTCTCGGCTTCGAGCCCGCCGACGCCGATCGCGATCACGCCGAGCGCGTCGACGTGCGGCGTGTGGCTGTCGGTGCCGACGCAGGTGTCCGGGTACGCGACGCCGTCCTGCGCCTGGATCACCGGCGACATCTTCTCGAGATTGATCTGGTGCATGATGCCGTTGCCCGGCGGGATCACGTCGACGTTCTCGAACGCCTTCTTCGTCCACTCGATGAAGTGGAAGCGATCCTCGTTGCGGCGATCCTCGATCGCGCGGTTCTTCGCGAACGCGTCCGGATCGAAGCCGCCGCATTCGACGGCGAGCGAGTGATCGACGATCAATTGCACCGGCACGACCGGGTTCACCTTCGCCGGATCGCCGCCGCCGTCCGCGATCGCGTCGCGCAGGCCGGCGAGATCGACGAGCGCCGTCTGCCCGAGGATGTCGTGGCATACCACGCGCGCCGGGAACCACGGAAAATCGCGTTCGCGCTTGCGCTCGATGATCTGCTTCAGCGACTCGGCGAGGATCGCCGGATCGCAGCGGCGCACGAGGTTTTCGGCGAGCACGCGCGACGTGTACGGCAGCGTGTCGTAGGCGCCGGGCGCGATCGCGTCGACCGCGGCACGCGCGTCGAAATAGTCCAGCGACGTGCCGGGCAGGGGTTTGCGGTTGGCGGTATTCATGATGTGGGGCGGGAATTCGGGGGATGACGTGCCGCGCGCGCAGGCCGCCCGCATCACGGGCGCCGGTGCGCGCGGCAGGCGTTTCAGCGCTTCTCGATCGGCACGAACTGCAGGTCTTCCGGGCCCGTGTAGTTCGCGCTCGGGCGGATGATCTTGTTGTCGATGCGTTGCTCGATGATGTGCGCGCTCCAGCCCGACGTGCGCGAGATCACGAACAGCGGCGTGAACATCGCGGTCGGCACGCCCATCATGTGATACGACACCGCGCTGAACCAGTCGAGGTTCGGGAACATCTTCTTCGCGTCCCACATCACCGCTTCGAGGCGCTCGGCGATGCCGTACAGCTTCAGGTCGCCCGCTTCCTTCGACAGCTTGTGCGCGACGCCCTTGATCACCTTGTTGCGCGGATCGGAGATCGTGTAGACCGGGTGGCCGAAGCCGATCACGACTTCCTTGTTCTCGACGCGGCGGCGGATGTCGGCTTCGGCGTCGTCCGGCGAGCTGTAGCGGCTCTGGATTTCATACGCGACTTCGTTCGCGCCGCCGTGCTTCGGCCCGCGCAGCGCGCCGATCGCGCCGGTGATCGCCGAGTAGATGTCCGAGCCCGTGCCCGCGATCACGCGGCCCGTGAACGTCGACGCGTTGAATTCGTGCTCCGCGTACAGGATCAGCGACGTGTGCATCGCCTCGACCCACGACTTCGACGGCGTCTTGCCGTGCAGCAGGTGCAGGAAGTGGCCCCCGATCGAGTCGTCGTCGGTTTCCGTCTCGATGCGCTTGCCGTTGTGCGAGAAGTGATACCAGTACAGCAGCATCGAGCCGAGCGACGCCATCAGGCGATCGGCGATGTCGCGCGCGCCCGGCAGGTTGTGGTCGTCCTTTTCCGGCAGCACGGTGCCGAGCACCGACACGCCCGTGCGCATCACGTCCATCGGGTGGGCCGACGCCGGAATCTGTTCGAGTGCGGCCTTCAGTGCGCTCGGCAGGCCGCGCAGCGCGCGCAGCTTGGTCTTGTAGGCGGCCAGTTCGGTCATGTTCGGCAGCGTGCCGTGCACGAGCAGATGCGCGATTTCCTCGAATTCGCACGATTCGGCGACGTCGAGAATGTCGTAGCCGCGATAGTGCAGGTCGTTGCCGGTCTTGCCGACCGTGCACAGCGCGGTGTTGCCTGCCGTCACGCCCGACAGCGCCACCGACTTCTTCGGCTTGAATGCGCCTGCGGCGGCCGGTGCTGCTGCGTCTTTCGTCTCGCTCATGTTTTCCTTCTCCAATGGGTATCGGGGGGTGCGGGCCGCGTTACTTCTTGCCCTGCGCGAACAGTTCGTCGAGCTTGCGCTCGTATTCGTGATAGCCGAGGAAGTCGTACAGCTCGGCGCGCGTCTGCATCGTCGGCACGGCTGCCTTCTGCGTGCCGTCGCGGCGCAGCGTTTCGTAGAAGTTCAGCGCGGCCTTGTTCATCGCGCGATACGCACCGCAGCAGTACAGCGCGATGTCGACGTTCGCCTCGCGCAGCTCGTCGACCGTGAACAGCGGCGTCGAGCCGAATTCGGTCAGGTTCGCGAGGATCGGCACCTTCACGGCCGCCTTGAAGCGGCGGTAGTCGTCGAGCGTCTTCATCGCTTCCGGGAAGATCATGTCGGCGCCGGCTTCGACGTACGCGACCGCGCGCTCGATCGCCGAGTCGATCCCTTCCGCGGCGGCCGCGTCGGTACGCGCCATGATCACGAACTGATCGTCGGTACGCGCATCGACCGCGGCCTTCACGCGATCGACCATTTCCTCGATCGGCACGACTTCCTTGCCCGGGCGGTGGCCGCAGCGCTTCTGGCCGACCTGGTCCTCCAGGTGCACGGCCGCGACGCCGGCGTTGATGAACGAGCGGACCGTGCGCGCGATGTTGAATGCGCCGCCCCAGCCCGTGTCGATGTCGACCAGCAGCGGCAGGTCGGTCGCGTTGGTGATCCGGGTCGCGTCGATCAGCACGTCTTCCATCGTGCTGATGCCGAGATCGGGAATGCCGAGCGAGTTCGCGGCGACGCCGCCGCCCGACAGGTAGACGGCCTTGAAGCCGACGGCCTGCGCCATCTTGGCCGCGTACGCGGTGATCGCGCCGACCACCTGCAGCGGCTGCTCCGCCGCGACTGCCGCGCGGAATTTCGCGCCGGCGCTCTGAAGATGCGTATTGCTCATGAACGGCCTCCTGATGGAATGCCCGATAACAGCAAGGACCGGGCCAGCTCGCGAAACGCCGCTAACCCACTGATTCTTAAGCACCCGGCCCGAGCGAGGCGGCGCCGGGATATTTCAATTTAGCAATTTCATGTTTCAAAAATGAAATCGCGCGCGCATAATCGGCCGTCATGGACCTCTCTTCGACCAAGCCCGTCGGCCCGGCCGACCGCACGGTACGCCCGCGCATCTGGGCGATGGGCATCAGCCGCCTGCGCGACCTGTTTCGCGAGATCGCCGGTGAGTTCGACGAACGCGCCGACGTGCGCATCGTGACGCGCGCGTACGAGGATGCGCTCAGCGCGATCGCCGAGGCCGGCACCGCGCGGCCCGACGTGATCGTCGCGGCCGGCTCGAACGGCGGCTTCCTGAAAACGCGCGCCCAGGTGCCGGTGGTGGTCGTGTCGCCGACCGGCTTCGACGTGATGCAGGCGCTCGCCCGCGCGCGCCGCGATGCAGCGCGGATCGCACTGGTCAGCGCCGGCGAAACGCCGCCCGAAGTGCGCCGCTTCGTCGCCGCGTACGGCCTCGACGTGCAGTTTGCGTCATATCAGTCCGCGCAGGAAGCGGAAGCCTGCGTGCACGACCTGCGCGATCGCGGCATCGAGACGATCGTCGGCCCGGGCCTCGTCACCGATCTCGCGGCCGGCGCCGGCATGGGCGCGGTGTTCCTGTATTCGCATGCGTCGGTGCGCAAGGCCGTCGAGACGGCGCTCGAAGTCGCGTATGCGACGCACGCCGAGGCATTCCGCCGCCAGCGGCTCGACACGCTGCTGCAGCACCTGCGCGACGGCGTGGTCGCGCTCGACGCGCGCGGCCGCGTCGAGGCGATCAACGAACGGCTCGCGTCGGCGCTCGGGGTCGAACCGGCGGCGGCCGTCGGCCGCGCGCTCGTCGACCTGCGGCCCGAGCTGCGCACGCTGCGCGGCGAGGACGGCGACGCGCTCGCGACCGTACGCGGCGTACGCTACGTCGTGCATCGCGGGCCGCTGGTCGATCGCGGCGTCACGTCGGGCAGCGTACTGACGTTCCAGGAATCGCGCGCGGTCGAACGGCTCGATCGCGCGCTGCGTTCGCAACCGACCACGCAACAGTTCGCCGCACGCTACGCGCTCGACGACGTGGTCGGCGCATCGGCGCCGATGATGCGCGTGCGCGAGCTCGTGCGGCGCTACGCGAAATCCGACGCGACCGTGCTCGTGCTCGGCGAAAGCGGCACCGGCAAGGAAATGATCGCGCAGAGCCTGCATGCGCTGTCCGCGCGGCGCAGCTATCCGTTCGTCGCGGTCAACTGCGGTGCGTTTCCGGAAGCGCTGCTCGAGAGCGAACTGTTCGGCTATGAAGAAGGCGCGTTCACCGGCGCGCGGCGCGGCGGCAAGACCGGCCTGTTCGAGGCCGCGCACCGCGGCACGCTGTTTCTCGACGAGATCGGCGAAATGCCGCCGTCGCTGCAGAGCCGGCTGCTGCGCGTGCTGCAGGAGCGCGAGGTGATTCGCCTCGGCTCGACCGAGCCGATCCGCATCGACGTGCGCGTGATCGCCGCGACGCACCGGCCGCTGCTCGCGGCCGTCGAGGCCGGCACGTTCCGCGCGGATCTCTATTACCGGCTCAACATCCTGAACGTCGGCCTGCCACCGCTGCGCGAGCGCGCGGCCGACATTCCCGCGCTCGCGGCGACGCTGCTCGTGCAGGCCGCGCGGCGCGAGCCGCGTCTGGCCGAACGCGTGCGCGACACCGACGATGCACTGCGCGTGCTCGACGCGACGCAAGCGACGCTCGCGCGCTACCGCTGGCCCGGCAACGTGCGCGAACTGCAGAACGTGGTCGAGCGGATCGCGGTCGAGCTGGCCGAGGAAGTCGATGAAAGCGATCCGGGCGCCCCGTGCACGGCGCTCGCCCCCGGCGCGCTGCAGGTGATCGCACCCGAGCTGTTCGTCGCGCCGCCCGACGCGGCCGACGCCGATGACGCGCAAACGCTGCACGCGCGCCGCCGTCGCGCGGAAGCCGACGAGATCCGTGCGGTGCTCGACGCGTGCGGCGGCGACCGCGACCGCGCCTGCGCGATGCTCGGCATCAGCAAGACGACGCTGTGGCGGAAGTTGTCGGCGAAATAGGTTCGGGTCGCCCCGTCATTCGGCCTTGTGATAGTGGCGATACGCCTTCGCGCGATTGCCGCACGAAGACATCGAGCACCAGCGCCGGCTGCCGTTCTTGCTGTCGTCGATGAACAGCCACTGGCATGCATCGTTCGCACAACGCTTGACCTTCGCGAGCCGCGCGCCGCCGAGCAGGTCGATCGCCGACCACAGCACCGGGCTCAATAGCCCCGCGAGCGTCGCACCCGACGCGTCGATCCGCCACGCATAGCGGCCGTCGACGCGCGCCAGCGCAACGCGCGGCGACGCTTCCGCCAGAAAGCCGCCGAGCAGCGCGAGATCGGCATCCCGCGGCTCGCGCTGTTCCGCCTGTGCATTAAACAGCCGGTATAGCGCCTCGCGCAACGCGAGCGCCTGCGCGAGCATTGTCGGCTCGTCGTCCTTCTCCTTCTCTTTCTCTTCGTCGGGCACGCGACATGCGTCGGCCAACTCGCCCGGTACGCCCGCCTGTTCGCGACACCACGCCAGCAGGTCGTCCATCGTGCCGAAGGTTTCCGTCGGCGGGTCGCTGCCGCGCCAGTACAGCGTGTTCGCGAAATCGAGGCTCAGCGTGTCGGGCGGCGCCGGGATCAGGCAGTCCGTCGTGACGGAAGGTTGCATTTTTCTCATGATCCGATCGTATCTAACCACCATGCCGGTTGACAAGCACTCGAGCGATTTCTAACATAACCGGCAAGGTGGTTAAAAACAGGTTTGCCGCACCGACGCCCCTTCAATTCAAGGAGACACAGATGATCGATCGTCTTTCGTTCAACGTTATCCACACCGCCGCCGGCCGCACGTACGACGACACCACGCTCGGCGCGCTTCGCTACAAGCGGCTGGCATGGTGTCTATGAGCAGGTTTGCCGCACTGACGTCCACATCAGTTCAAGGAGCCACAGATGATCGATCACCTTTCGTTCGGCGTTGCGCACATCGGCCGCAGCCGCACCTTCTACGACAGCGCGCTCGGCGCACTCGGCTACAAGCGTCTGTATAGCGACGACGGCGCCATCGGGTACGGCACGACCGAGCCCGAGCTGTGGTTGCAGCACGCCGCTCGCCCCGTCGTCGCCGATCCCGATTCGGGGCTGCACCTGTCGTTCAAGGCCGCGTCGCCGGTCGAGGTCGACGCGTTCTACCGCGCCGCCCTTGAGCACGGCGGCAAGGACAACGGCGGGCCCGGCAAGCGCGAGCATTACGGCCCCGGCTATTACGCGGCGTTCGTCGTCGACCCCGACGGGTATCGGCTCGAAGCGCATTGCGAACTCGACAACGTCGTTTGATCCGCTTCGTCCGCACGCGGACGAGCAACAAAGGCCCGGTTCCGCATCGCGCGGAACCGGGCCCCTGATTTCGGCTACATCGTCGTTCGGTACGCGCCGCTCGCGGCGACGGTCATGCCGACGGATCGGGCAGCATGGCCGGCGCGCGGGTGGCTGCGTCCTCCAGTCGGCCCGCGCCGCTCACGCGCTCATTGCGCGTTGCGCGTGCTCTGCAACTGCTCGCCGAGCCCTTCGATCCCGAGGCGCACCATCTGGCCGGCCTTCAGGAACACCGGCGACGGCTTGATGCCCATGCCGACACCCGGCGGCGTACCGGTCGTGATCACGTCGCCCGGCTGCAGCGTCATGCAGGTCGACAGATACGCGATCAGTTGCGCGACCGTGAACACCATCGTGCGCGTGTTGCCGCTCTGATAACGGTGGCCGTCGATTTCGAGCCACAGGTCGAGACGCTGCGGATCGGGTACTTCGTCGCGCGTGACGAGCCACGGGCCGAGCGGGCCGAACGTGTCGAAGCCCTTGCCCTTGTCCCACTGGCCGCCGCGCTCGATCTGCCATTCGCGCTCGGACACGTCGTTGACGACGCAGTAGCCCGCGACGTAATCGAGCGCGCGCGCCTCGTCGACGTCCTTGCACTTCGCGCCGATCACGACACCCAGCTCCACTTCCCAATCGGTCTTGACCGACCCCTTCGGGATGTCGATGCCGTCGTTCGGGCCGCAGATCGAACTCGTCCACTTGCCGAACACGACCGGCTCCTTCGGCACCGCCATGCCGGCTTCGGCTGCGTGGTCGGCGTAGTTCAGGCCGATGCCGATGAACTTGCCGACCTGACCGACGCACGCGCCGATGCGCGGCTCACCGGACACGAGCGGCAGCGTGGCCGGATCGATGGCGCGCAGCCGCGCGAGACCCGCGTCGGACAGCACCTCACCGGCAAGATCCTGCACATGCGCGGACAAGTCGCGAATCCGGCCGGCCGCGTCGAGGACGCCGGGCTTTTCCTGGCCGGACGGGCCATAGCGAAGCAGTTTCATCGTGCTTAACCTCTGTTGTCGAATGGGACAGGATACCGGCCGCCGCGGCCTTTCGCGGCCGCGCGCCGGACGGGTTGTCGATCGTCGAGTGCACGCGTCGGCGCCGCATGCGGCATGCCGTCGACGCGCGAGAGTCGCGCGGGCGCAGCGATCGCGGCGCCGTACGACGGTACGGCGCGCATCGAACGGGCGGCCGCCGGTCTGCGCATCGGCGACGACGGCCCGGCATCCGCGACGCGTGCCGGGCCATGCCGGCCGGCTGCACGCGCGGCCGCGCCGTCGCTGGCCCGCAAGCCTTTGTACCATCGGCCGCGCGCCGTGAAATGACGCGCGACGGATACCGACTATTGGTGCGCCTGCCGACACTGCGGCGCAGCATGCGCGGCCCCACCGTCGATCGATCGGCCGTCATGCGCGGCCGCGCCTGCCATCGGTACATGAATACTGGCTATTCGGGGTGCCCCTGTCATCGAAAACGTTTGCTTATCCGTTCTTGTTCGGTAACGATCGGTAAAAAGACGCTGCATTGCACACTGGATGTTTATTGCTAAGCTCGTACGGATGGCTTTCATAGCCATACGCGGAGCCGCCCTATACGCGTGCAGAACCGGCCAGCGTGCGTCGCCAACCGATCGACGGCAATCCCCCAACCTCACACCGACAATGCAGACAACCAACGACCCGCTTCCCGGCAGCGACGCACGGGAATCGATGGCCGCTATCGACCGCTATCGCGCACCCGCGCTCGACAAGGGCCTCGACATCCTCGAACTCCTGTCCGAGCAGAAGGAAGGACTCACCCGTACCGAAATCACGAAGGAACTCGGCCGTAACGCGAGCGAAATCTACCGGATGCTCGAACGCCTCGTCGCGCGCCGCTACGTGATGCGTTCGACCGGCGGCGACCGCTACACGCTCAGCCTCAAGCTGTTCGCGCTTGCGCACCGGCATCCGCCGATGAACCGGCTGATCGCCGAGGCACTGCCGCCGATGCAGCGCTTCGCCGATGCCGCCGAGCAGTCGTGTCACCTGTCCGTCTACGATCGCGGCAACCTGCTCGTGATCGCGCAGGTGGACGGGCCCGGCCCGTGGGGCGTGTCGGTCCGGCTCGGCTCGCGCGTCGGCCTCGCCGATACGGCGTCGGGGCGCATGATGTTGGCGTTCCAGGGCGCCGAGCAACGCGCGCACATGCTGGCCGAGCACCACAAGGTCAGGGGCGAGGCGCCGCTGAACGAGCAGGAGCTCGCGAATGCGTGTCAGTCCATCCGGCAGTCCGGCTATCTGCGCCAGGACAGCCGGCAAGCGTACGGCGTGACCGACCTGACCGTGCCGATCCTCGGGCCGGCCGGCCACGCGATCGCGGTGCTGACGTGCCCGTACATGCGCCGGATCGATGCGCACATGGCGCCGTCCGTCGACGGGGTCGTCGGCGCACTGCGCGACACGGCCGCCCATCTGTCGATGTGCCGCACCGAGACCTGCTGACGCGCGGGTTACCCGGCAAAGTGCAGCGGGCACGGCACAGCGGCGCCGGCGCCGGGTGTATGCGACGCCCGTGCGGTGCCCGATGCGCGATGCCGCATCGGGCACCCGCGGCGCTACGCTAGAATAGCGGCCCTCTCAAAAACTACGGCGGCCGGTTGTCGCGGCCGTCGTGTCCGATGGATGTCATGGCCAAACTTCTGAACGATCAAGAATTCCAGCGTTTCTCCGAACTTCAGCAGAAGCAGGCAAGCTTCACGATCACGCCCGAGGAAGCGGACGAGTTGCGCGATATCGTCGCGCGCGCGCAGAAAAAGCGCGACGATCGTGCCGCCGCCATGCAGGCGATCGAAAACTACATCGAGCAGTTCGACATCACGCCTGACGAACTCTTCTCGCCCGAGCAGATCGGCGACGCGGCCCGCACCTACGGGCTCATCACGGCGACCAAGAAGGAACGTACACTGCCGCCGTCAATCACGTTCAACGGCAAGCCGTACCAGTGGACCAAGACGCTTCCGGACGACGTGCGAGGCGCACTGTTCGACGCGTTCACGTCCGGCGAGTCGGTCAAGCGCTTCATCGCGATGCCGAAAGACACCGCGCGCTGTGCGCTCACGATCGCCCGCCTCGAGCGCGAAACCGGTGCGATCTATGCCGATTCGCACCTCGAGGAACTCGCGATTTCGCGCGACCAGGTGAACGACGCGGCATCGAAACTCGCTGCGTGAATGTAATCGCGGGCACGGTTCCTGCGTGCCCGCACCCGCGCGTCACGCCGGCATGGGCCGGCGCGGCGCCCCTGGGAGCCATGCGTTCGCATGCTCCCGAAAAAGCTCACCTCGGCATCCCGCAAGCGCTCACCACGGTCTCCCGAAAAGCCTCACCCAAGGTTCCCGGAGACGATCACAGAGGTCTCCCGAACGTCCTCACCAATCGCTCCCGGAAGTGCTCACCGAGGCCTCCCGGAAAGGCTCACCGGCCTCTCCCGCAGGTGCTCACCAACCGTTCCCGGGAAAGCTCACCGAACGCTCCCGTATCGGCTCACCACGCTGTCCCGAAAAAGCTCACTCGCCGCTCCCGAAAAGTCTCACCTTGGTGACGGCTCTGTAAATGCGAGGCCGGAATACGGTAGCGAATGCCTGCACGGACATCGATTGAAACGGCTGCGGCGGACGAATATCGCAGCACGGCGTGAGCATCGCCGGACGCCATTCGTGCGTTACGGTATCGCTTCGAATGACAGGTCCGATACGTTGACAGACGTCTTGCTTCGAGACAGGCTCGAACGCTTTGCATTCCTTATTTAGCATCCGACATGGCGAAACGTTCGGACGCATCGACACCACGCGCTGCCCCAAGCGCCAGACCTGAAACCGACGCCTACGGCTGCAACTTCATCCTGAAACCCACGACGCCGGGCTCCTCCGTCGTCGACACCGCAAACCCGCACGATTTCGCGAGCGAGATCATCGCCGAATTCTCGCGCAGCGCCTCGCCGACCATCCAGGCGGTGCCACGCGAGCGCGCGTAGTCGATGATGCGGGTCATCATCAGCCGGCCAAGCCCCTTGCCCTTTTGATCGGGCCGTACCGCGATCGCGAACTCCGCCGTCTCGTTGTCGGGATCGGCGACCGCACGCGCGACCGCGAGCGTGTGGTCGCGCCCCGACACATCGGTGAACGACACGATGAAAGCCATCTCACGGTCGTAGTCGATCTGCGTCATGCGCGCCACCTGCGAATGGTCGAAGCTGCGCACCGCGCCGAAGAAACGCATCCGCAGATCTTCCGGCGTCATCGCACCGAGCAGTTCGTTGTGTGCGGCCTCGTCTTCCGGACGGATCGGACGGATCGTCACCGTCTCGCCACGCCACTCGAGCGTCTGCTCGAGGTGCCGCGGATACGGCATGATCGCGAGCCGGCTGCGCCCCGTAGCCAGCGTGATGCGCGGCGCGACCACCCATGCGCGGTCGGACAGCACGCGCAGCGTGACCGACATCGCGACGACTTCGCGCACGTCGCAGACGACCTGCGATAGTGCCGTCAGCGCGTCGAGCGTCGGCTCGACGGGCGTCCTGCGCGCATACGGCGAGCGCTCCATCACCGCGCGGGCGAGCACAGTGTTCAGCGGCGGCAGGCCGTAGACGACGAACGGCGCCGATACGCCATCGGCCGGCGGCACGGCATAGCGAAACACCGGACCGAAATTCGAATCGTCGTACATGTCGACCGTGATGTCGACGACCTTCTTGCCGGCCGGTTCGTTGGGCTGCTCGCCCTGCAGACCGAAACGGGACAACCAGCGCAGCGCGGCTTCGCCGGTCAGTTCATGCTGACCGGCTTCGACCATGCGGCGTGCGTCGGCCTGGGCGGACGCCACGCGCTCGGCCGGCTGCAGCGGCGTGCCCTCCGGCGTCTGCATCAGCAACTGGCGCCCGAGGTTGTAGTCGACGAGACGCGCATACGCGCGTGCGAGCCGCTGCGGCGTCGTGTGCACCGGGATGCCGTTCGCGTGCAGCGCATCGCGCGTCGCCGCGTCGACCGCCCCGAAGAAACACGCGAGGATGCCGCGATGCGCATACTGCCGCGAGTCGATCAGCGTGCGCGCGACCGAATCGGCCGGCGCGCTGTGCGAAGTGGAATGAACGACGAACAGCGTGCCCGTCTGCGGAAAAAGGGCGAGCGCCTTGATTGCCGCGGCAAAGTACTCGGGGCACGCATCGTCGCCCAGCGTAAGCGGATTGGCTGGCGCCTCGAGATGCGGCAACGCGGCCGCGACGGCCGATGTTGCCGCGGGCGACCAGTCGGTCAGCACGTCGCGCACTTCGGCCACCGCATCGACCGCGAGTTTCGCCACGCCCGCATCGCTCGTCACGAGCGTCGCCGCCCCCCGTGCGGTGACGCGGCCGACGCCGAGCGTCTCGATTTCGTCGAGCAGATCGTCGAGCGCATCGACGCGCACCATGCCCGCGCGCTGGAACGCCGCCGTGTAGAGCGCGTCGCCGGGATCGGCGCGGCCGGTGCGCAGCGCGAGCACCGGCTTGTTGCGGGCGGCCGCGCGCGCCGCCGACATGAACTTGCGCGCCGCGCGCACGGTATCGAGTTCGAGCAGGATCGCGCGCGTGCCGGGATCGCTTGCCAGATAGTCGAGGACGTCGCCCGCATCGACATCGGATTCGCTGCCGAGCGCGACGACATGCGAAAAGCCGAGGCCCCGCGCATCGGCCCAGCCAAGCACCGCGTTCGTCAATGCATTCGATTGCGACACCCATGCGACGCCGCCCGACCGCGCCGTATATGCAGGCGCGCCGAAATGCGCATGCCGCGCGGGCGACAGCACGCCGAGACTGCGGGGCCCGACGATACGGAGCACGAATGGCTTCGCCGCCTTCAGCGTGCGATCGACCGCGGCGCGATCGGCATCGGTACGGGCCTCGCCGACGATCACCGCGACACGCGTGCCCAGCTCACCGAGCTTGCGCACGATGCCGGCCCAGGTCGCGGGCGGCGTGCAGATCACGGCAACCGACGGCGGCGCGGGCAGCCGGTCGACATCGGAGACGACCGTATGCCCGTCCAGCTCGCGATATTTCGGATTGACCGGCCACACGGGCCCCTGGAACGCACCGTCGAGCACACGCGACCACACCATCGCGCCGATACTGCCCGCGCGCGACGACGCGCCGACGACCGCAACGGACTTGGGCTGGAACAACGCATCGAGATGGCGAACGGTCACATCGGCTCCCTGCGGTGACGAAAGACGACACGATCGGCATGCGGCCACGCAGGCCGTGCGCCGATCGACGCGAACCCCAAGCATAGGCGAAGCGCCTGCGACTGCCTATATGCCGAACGGCCGACTGTTCGACGAGCGTCAATGCTCGCACCATGGACTGCAACCCACGCGGCCAGGCATCGCCGCGCCGCTCGCATGATGCACGCAACGCGGCACGACGCTGCAGCCGCTTTCTCAAAGGTGAGGATTTACAGGAGCCATGGTGAGTATCTTCGGGAATCGCACGGCACGCCGCGCAAACACGCGAAAGGTGATGAAAATCCGCGTCGGGCATGCACCGCGAAAAACGCGAATGCCAATGCGCGTGCATTGCGCCATTACGCGGTTGTTTACGGGAATTCCCCGCTATATGCGGCAGGATCGCGGCGAATTCGCAAAACGGGATCCGTCAATTGCGCGGCATCGCACTTCAATTCGCGAGGGAAAATCGCATGACGATTGCGCCAAAACAAAACGGTGCGAAGGCCGCATGGCCGTTCGCACCGTCAGTCGGCACACGAAAGGTGAGGATTTTCGGGAGTCAGTCCTTGATCAGGAAACGTCCGCGATTCTTGCCCAGCCATGCCGGCGCCCGCCCGCGGCCGCTCCAGGTTTCGCCCGTCTTCGGGTTCAGGTACTTCGGCGGCAAGGTCCGCTTCGGCTTCGCGGCGGCGGCCGATCCTGCCGGGAGAAAACCGAGCTCTTCCGGCGTAATGTCGTATTCGTCGATTTTCGCGCGGATATCCGCAATCGCGTCGGCAATCGCCTTTTCACGTTCCTTGTCGATTTTTTGCTGGAGCCGTTCGAGCTGCGCGCTCAGTTGCCTGTAGGTCGCCATATGGATGGGACTCCGTGAGTGTTATTCGTGAAAAACAAGTGACTCAAAGCAAACAGAAAAGCGCTTCCCCGATCGTGGTCTCCTCGGCCGGTCATTTCGGGATCAATAGCCGCTCTTCTTCTTGCATGCGAAGAGAAGATTTCGCACGGCGTCATCCGTCGATTGCTGGATCACTTCGAAATCGCCGTTGCACATGGCCCGGGCATTGTCCGTGCAATTGCTCCAGTCGCTGCCGGTGCATTGCACCTGAGTGGTCGGGCGCCCGTCCGAAGTGAACAGCGGAGCACTGCCACCGCACCCGCCGAGCCCTGCAACCAGAGCCAACATCACGGCCGCCCGAGGCCACCGACAGACCGACGCAAGCATGTGTTTCATTGTTCTTCCCGTCAACCTTTTTTTGAATGTCGCGAGTATGCCATGGGCAGCCCTTCGGCCGTCAGTCCGGCGTGCGGTCGGGTTGCCCGCGCGCCTTGTACGGCAAGCGCTTGCGCGGATCATCGGTGATGCGAACGAAAACCTGCTCGACGTCCGGAAGCGCCTCGAATTCGTGTTGCAGCGCCTGACGATCGAACGTCGTATCCGCACATCCTTCGACGTAGATAAACCGTCGCTGCACGGTGATCCACAGGCTCGTGCCGCGCAGACGATCGGAGCCGGCGAAGTGCGCCTTCGCCGCCTCGGCGATCGACGCGTCATACATATACGAGTTCGGCTTCGTGCAACGATGGGCGAGCCAGCAGGTCGTGCCGCGTTCGGCGCGGTAGTGCGCATCGTCCGTCATCTCGGCGCGCGTCATCCACGGGCCGAGCGGCAACGGGCATTCGGCCACGTCCTGCGACAGCGCGACGAACGGATCGTTGTACCAGTTGCGCCGCGCTTCGGGCACATCGGCGTCGCCGGCCTGCGCGAGTACGGAGCTCGCCAGCAACATGGTGAGCCATCCTGCAATGCCGATCTGCTTCATCGTGATCTCCTGTTCGATGCGTTACGTCGAGCCGCGTCGACATTGCCGATCGGCCTACCGGTCGATACCGAGCGCCGCCAGTTTCTTGTACAGCGTCGCGCGGCCGATCCCGATACGCGCGGCCGCTTCAATTACCTTCCCGTCACAGGCCGCCAACGCATCGGTCAGGAACTGGCGCTCCCACGCCGCCAGTGCATCGGCATACGAGGCGGCCGGCGCACCGGATGCCGTCGACGCATCGCCCGCGCGCGGCTCGGCCGGCACCGCGGCAACCCGCTGTGTCGGCGCCGCGCCGTCCGGCGAGACACGCACCGGCCCGAGAAACGGCGCGAGCGCGCGCGCATCGATCACCGAACGGTCCGACAGCATCAGCGCGCGTTCGAGCGTATTGCGCAACTCGCGTACGTTGCCGGGCCACGGATACGCGCACAGCATCCGCAGCGCATCGTCGGTCAGCTCGCAGTGCGCGGCGCGCCCGTGCTGGGCCGCCAGCTCCTCGAGCGTCGCGTAGACGAGCGCCGCGATGTCGGAGGCGCGCTCGCGCAACGGCGGCGCATGAATCGTCAGCACGTTCAGCCGGTAATAGAGATCCGCGCGAAACCGCCCGGCCGCCACGAGCGCCGGCAGGTCGGCCGACGTGGCGGCAATGATGCGCACGTCCGCGCGCACGATCCGGTTCGAGCCGACCGGCTCGAACTCCTTGTCCTGCAGCACACGCAGCAGCTTGCCCTGCAACGGCAGCGGCATGTCGCCGATCTCGTCGAGAAACAGCGTGCCGCGATCGGCCAGCTCGAATTTTCCGACGCGCCCCTTGCGATCGGCGCCGGTGTACGCACCGGGCGCCGCGCCGAAGAATTCG
Source organism: Burkholderia sp. HI2761 (assembly GCF_002223355.1). Classification (NCBI taxonomy): domain Bacteria; kingdom Pseudomonadati; phylum Pseudomonadota; class Betaproteobacteria; order Burkholderiales; family Burkholderiaceae; genus Burkholderia; species Burkholderia sp. HI2761. The sequence continues at coordinate 225,198 of NZ_NKFN01000007.1, forward strand.
GTTTCGAGCAGCGTGTCGGGAATCGCGGCGACGTTGACGGTCACGAGCGGCTGGAGCGCACGCGCCGACGCCGCGTGAATCGCGTGGGCGAGCAGCTCCTTGCCGGTGCCCGTCTCGCCGAGCAGCAGCACCGGCGAATCGACCTGCGCCGCGCGGCGCGCCTGGCGCTTGGTCTCGAGGCTCGCGGCACTCGTGCCGACGAAGCTCGCGAACGTGTATTTCGCGCGGCGCGCCTGGGCGAGCGAGCGCTGCGTCGCGATCAGTTGCTGCTGAAGCTGCGCGTAGCGGGAAAAAATCGGCGTGAGCGTCTTCAACTGGTCGAACAGCGCGAAGCCAATCGCACCGACCGTCTCGCCGGCCTCGTTCTTCAACGGCAGGCGCGTGACGACGAGCGGCTCGCGGCCCGTCTCCATGATGTCGAGCAGGATCGGCTGCCCGGTCGACACGACCTCGCGCATCAGGCTGTTCGGGATCACGGCCTCGCAGTCGAGGCCGACGGCCTGCTGCGGATCGGCGAAACCGAAGCGTGCCGCGTAACGCTCGTTCATCCACACGACGCGCGCGTCGCGATCGACGACCACCGTGCCCGCACTCGAATCCTCGAAGGTCCGGAACAGCGACTCGGCAGCGCGCCGCAGCACGTCGCCGTAGTTCACGGGCAGGCGGATCCAGTCGTTCATCATCGTGTCTTCGTCTCCGTGTATCGTCGGCCGGATGTCTCCGGAACGAGACGGATTATCTCACTCTGGAGACACGCCGCAATGCGTTGTCCGGGAAAGCCCGGCACGATTTCGACGGGTGACCGGACGGCTAAAACGTCTCCAGATGGAGACGTTTTATGTAGAATCGTCAGACCTACACCGGCGCGGGCCCGCCGGCTGCCGGCGGACCCATGTCCGGCGGCGCAATCCGGCCGATGGCACGAAACCTGCACGAACCTGAGCTGGTCCGCGGCACACCGCGCGATCGAACAACAACCAAAGCCATTAGGAGACTCCCTTGTCTTTCGTGATCGTCCTCGCCGCGCTGGCGTTCCTGATGTTTGCCGCGTATCGCGGCTACAGCGTGATCCTGTTCGCGCCGATCGCCGCGCTCGGCGCGGTGCTCCTGACCGAACCCGCCGCCGTCGCACCGGTCTTCTCCGGCATCTTCATGGAGAAGATGGTCGGCTTCGTCAAACTGTATTTCCCGGTCTTCATGCTTGGCGCCGTGTTCGGCAAGGTGATCGAACTGTCCGGGTTCTCCGAGTCGATCGTCCATGCGGCGATCCGCTACATCGGCCGCTCGCGCGCGAATGCGGTGATCGTCGCGGTGTGCGCGCTGCTCACCTATGGCGGCGTATCGCTGTTCGTCGTGGTGTTCGCGGTCTATCCGTTCGCGGCCGAACTCTATCGTCAGAGCAACATTCCGAAACGGCTGATGCCCGGCGCGATTGCACTCGGCGCGTTCTCGTTCACGATGGATTCGCTGCCCGGCACGCCGCAGATCCAGAACATCATCCCGACCACGTTCTTCAAGACGACTGCCTGGGCCGCGCCCGCGCTCGGCACGATCGGCTCGCTGTTCATCATCGTCGTCGGCCTCACGTATCTCGAATGGCGCCGCCGTTCGGCGATGGCGAAGGGCGAGGGCTACGGCACGTCGCTCGTCAACGAGCCGGAGCGCGTCGAGGCAAAGGCGCTGCCGCACCCCGCGCTGGCGATCCTGCCGCTGATCCTCGTCGGCGTGTCGAACTTCGCGTTCACGAAGCTGATCCCGCAGTGGTACGGCGCCGCGTCGTACACGGTCGCGCCGGAAGTGCTGCCGGGCGTGCATGCGCCGATCACGACGTCGATCAAGACGGTCGTCGCGATCTGGTCGGTCGAGGCCGCGCTGCTGCTCGGTATCGTGCTGGTCTTGCTGTCCGCGTTCAAGCGCGTCAGCGGCCGCTTCGCGACAGGCTCGAAGGCCGCCGTCGCCGGCGCGCTGCTCGCCGCGATGAATACCGCGTCGGAATACGGCTTCGGCGGCGTGATCGCCGCGCTGCCGGGCTTCCTCGTCGTCAGCGACGCGCTGAAGAGCATCCCGAACCCGCTCGTCAACGCAGCCGTGTCGGTCAGCTCGCTCGCGGGCATCACGGGCTCCGCGTCCGGCGGCATGAGCATCGCGCTCGCCGCGATGTCCGACCTGTTCATCAAGGGCGCGCAAGCGGCCAACATCCCGATGGACGTGCTGCACCGGGTCGTCGCGATGGCGAGCGGCGGCATGGACACGCTGCCGCACAACGGCGCGGTCATCACGCTGCTCGCCGTCACGGGCCTCACGCACCGCGAGTCGTATCGCGACATCTTCGCGGTCACCGTCATCAAGACGCTCGCGGTATTCTTCGTGATCGCCGTGTACTACGCGACGGGGCTCGTGTAAGCGTTGGCATCAAGGCGGCGTTTCGCGCGCCGCCTTCTCGTCTTTCGAGATCGGACCGCATGCGCACCGGAACGGATTCCGGCACGCGCATCCGGTCCGATTTCATTTCCCTACGCCAAATCGACACGCCGGCAGTCGTCCGAGCCGTCACTCGCCCGGCCGCCACCCATTGTTGCCCGCAGCAAAACACTGCGTTGGGCGCGATCGCATTTTTCGCACGCCCGCGCCGGCCTACACTGGTTTCGACATCGCGCGACGCTTCGACGAACGAAGCGCCGCGATTCACCGGAAATCGTGGAGGTCCGCATCATGAAGCGCCTGATCCAAGCCATTGCCATCGCCCTGGCCGTCTCGGCCCCGTTCGCCGCGCAGGCCCAGTCGAACCCGCCGCTCACGCGCGCGCAGGTCCATGCCGAAGTCAAGGCGCTCAAGCAGGCCGGCTTCCAGTCGAGCGACTGGTTCTATCCGGCCAGCATCGTATCCGCCGAAGCGAAGATCGCCCGTCAGCACGACGCCGGATACGGCAGCGATCGCGGCGCGTCGTCGGAGTCGGGCCGCTAATCCGCCGTCGGCCCGCTCGACGCTCCCTCGGCGCGCCGTTACGCCTTCACGGGCTGGATCAGCTTCGCGCACACCGCCGCCTGCGGATCGCCCGCCGGCAGCTTCTCGCACACGCCGTCGAACTGCTTCACGACCGACCTCACCGACGCATCGTGCGCGCCGCTGCCACGCCAGCGGTTCAGCTGCGTGACGACCTTGGTCAGCGCGCGCAGGTTCGCACCGTAGAACGCGTCGCGGGTCTTGTCGGCCTGCGCGAGCACACTGGCCGCAATCCCTTCGATGCGCGCCGAATCGTCCGGCGCCAGTTCGACCGCATTCGCAAAGTAAGTCGCGCCCCAGCGCAGCTTCGTCGCCGGCCCGCTCGCCGCGTCGTACGCCTTGCGATACCAGTCGAGCGCGGCCGCCTTGTCGCCGCGCGCCTTCGCGTTCGCGGCGAGCCCCGACATGAAGTAGTACGGCGTGGACGAACGCGGCAGCTCGGCCTTCAGCAACGCATCCGATTCGTCGTACAGCCCCGCGTCGGTGAGCGTGTCCGCGCCTTCGCTGACGAGCGCCTGCCGCTCGTACGCGTTCGCCGCGCCCTGCACCGACGCGGCGATCTGTTTGCGCGCGGTGTCGGCGAGCGCCGGTGCGGCGGGCGGTGCGCCCTTGCGCGCGTCGCCGCGCGCGAGCAGCACGCGGCCGTGCAGCGCCATCAGCCGGTCGATCGACGACAGCGTGCCGTCGGTCGACAGGCGCGCCAGCGCCGTGTCGTACGCGCCGCGCAACTTCGTGCGCTGCGCGTCGCCGCCGCTGCCGCCGCCGCCGCCGAGATACGCGACCACGCGTGCCGGCGCCGCGACCAGCACGTCCGAATCGGCCCGCGACAGCGCGGGATCGTGCAGCACCGTGCGCAGCGAATCGGCCAGCGCGGCCTTGTCGAGCGCACCGGCCTGCGCCGGGTCGTCCGACGCGGCGACCACCGCCGACTTCAGCGCGAAGCGCGCCGATTCGGCTTTCGCCCCCACCGCCCGTGCGCGTTGCGCGAGCGACTGCAGCGTCTCGGCGACGCGATCGGCCGGCACCGGCAGCGCACCGTCGGTATCCCATGAATAGTCGGCCAGCAGGCGCCATTCGTCCGGCGTCAGCGACGCGCCGTTCTTCAGCGCCGTCGCGAGCGTCTGCCGCACCGGATGCGCGGCCGTCATCCCGAGCGACAGCGCCTGCATGTAGCGGTCGAGATCGGCTTCGCCCGGCAGCCGCGTGACTTCGGTGCCGTCGGGGCGGAACAGGATCATCGTCGGATAGCCGTGCACCTTGAACCGCTCGCCGAGCTTCTGCGCGCTTTCGGTATCGCCGTCGAGATACACGGGCACGAAGAACGACGAACGTGTCTTGAATGCCTGCTGGCTGAAGATCGTCGACTTCACCTGGTTGCACGACGGACACCATACCGCGCCCCAGTACAGCAGCAGCGGCTTGCCCTCGCGCTTCGCGAGCGCGAACGCGGCATCGACGTCGCCGTGTTGCCACGCGATGCCGGGCGGCAGATGCGCACCGTCGGGCGATGCGTTCGCCACCGGGGCGCCCGCGGGCGCGGCAGCGGCAAGTGCCGCACCGGCGGCAGCGAACAGGCAGGCGGCGGTGAGATTGCGGAGTACGGTTTTCATCGAAGCAGGTTCCATTGAAAAAGACGGTTTCGGGGAATGCCGCGCGCGCAACGAGGGCCGTGATGCGACGACGATGAGGCCGGCCGACATGCGGCGCCGCGCATGCATCGATACGGAAAACGAAGCCAGCCGCGGCGACCGGCAAATCGTTCGACGATACGACGGGTACAGCCGAAGGAAAACGAACGAATTCTCGATTGAATATGACGCGCGGCGTCGCGGTCGCGTGCCGTCACGTCCGCGACGGCCGGCCGTTCATTGCCGCGCCTTGAGCCGGGCCATGTGATACACGGACGCCTGCACGCCGTCGCGCAACGCGTAATCCGGCGATTCGCCTTCGATGCGGAAACCGTGTTTCTCGTAAAGCGCGATCGCCGCGCGGTTGTCGGTAAACACGGTCAGCTCGAGACGCGTGATGTTCAGCCAGTTCTCCGCGAGATCGATCGCGGCCGCGAGCAGCCGGCCGCCGATGCCGCGCCCATGACGAGTCGCGTCGACCATCATGCCGAGCGCCGCCGCGTGGCGCCGGCGGGGATTCGGCTCGGGATGCAGGCCGAGATGGCCGACCACCGTGCCGTCGATGTCGGCGACGAGGCTCACGCCGTGCTCGCGCACGTCGTCGAGCCGCTTCCGCCATTTTTCGAGCGACGGAAAAGGAAGTTGCAACGTATTCACGTACACCGCGGGATGCGCGGCGATCTGCCGGATCGCGTCGACGTCGTGCGTCTCGCTGTGCCGGATCCTGATATCGGTCATGGGTGGGCCGGTTCCGAAAAGTCGCGCCACAGGCGCGGACTGCGCAGGCGCGCAGCAATGCATCGAGCTTAGCCGATTTCACGCATTCGAAACACGGGTGTCACACCGCCGCCCGTCAGGTTGCATCCGCAACGAAACGCGCACGCGCCACCCTCGCAAAATCCGGAAAATTCTGACCGATCACACCTGCGAAGATCGGTAATTTCTTACCGTTTTCGACCTCGCATTCGCCCTTGAACGAATCGTTGCGCGCGCAACGTCACGTACGCGACATGCGATGTCATTTCTTCATCATGGCGACGTCATGTCGCCTCCCTAGACTGGGCGCCGCCCCAGCCCGGCATACGCCGGCCCGATGTGTGCCGACCCTGCCCCGCGCATCACGAGCGTGCGGTGCGCAGGATCGCGACGGCGAGGCCGCCGCATCCGCGCGACGTCGCGCGCCGGGCGCGATACGCGCAGCCGATGCCCCGAACGCGCACGCATCGCGGATCGTCCCGGGGCGGGACGACGCCCGGGCGCCACCAGACGAACTCACGAACGCTCCCACCCTCACAGGATCCGAACGCCATGACGTCACGCCGCAAATTCCTTCAGCAGACCGCCGGCTCCGGCCTCGCCGCCGCCGCGCTGTCCGCGTTTCCGCCGAGCATTCGCCGCGCGCTCGCCATTCCCGCCTTCCACGAAACGGGAACCATCCAGGACGTCAAGCACGTCGTGCTGCTGATGATGGAGAACCGCGCGTTCGACAGCTACTTCGGCACGTTCAAGGGCGTGCGCGGCTATGGCGACCGTTTTGCGGTGCCGTCGCCGAACGGCCGCGACGTGTTCTACCAGGCATACACGAAGGCGACGCCCGCCGCGACCGTGACGCCGTATCACCTGGACGCGCGCCAGGGCAACGCGCAGCGCGCGGGCGGCACGCCGCACACGTGGGCCGATGCGCAGGCCGCGTGGGATCACGGCCGGATGAACCGCTGGCCCGACGCGAAGACGCCGCTGTCGATGGGCTATTACGATGCGGCCGAAGTGCCGTTCCAGCGCGCGCTCGCCGATGCGTTCACGCTGTGCGATCACTACCACTGCGGGATGCACACGGGCACGATCGCGAATCGCCTGTTCTACTGGAGCGGCACCAACGGCCCGAACGGCATCAGCCCGGCCGACGGCAACCGCGTGAAGATCGCCGCGCTGAACAACCAGTTCAACGGCGGCAACGACATCGGCCCGTCGAGCCAGGGCTGGACCTGGACGACCTATGCCGACCGGCTGCAACAGGCGGGCGTGAACTGGAAGGTCTACCAGAGCCTGATCGACAACTTCGGCTGCAACGAGATGATGAGCTTCCGCCACTGGCGCGCGGCGATCGAGCAGATGCCGGCCGCGCGCCGGCCCGCGTACGTCGCGTCGACCGATATCACGCAGCCGGTGACGGCGGCCGGCGCGTTCTACGACCCCGCGATCGACGATCCGCTGAGCCCGCTCGCGAAGGGCTTCGGCAACACGATGCCGTACGGCTTTCTCGAAACGTTCCGCGAGGACATCCGCAACGGCAAGCTGCCGGAAGTGTCGTGGATCATCCCGCCGTCCGCGTACAGCGAGCACCCCGGGCCGTCGAGCCCCGCGCAGGGCGGCTGGTACGTGCAGGCCGTGCTCGACGCGCTGACGGCGAACCCGGAGGTCTGGAGCAAGACCGTGCTGCTGGTCAACTACGACGAGAACGACGGCTTCTTCGACCACATGCCGTCGCCGGCCGTGCCGTCGCGCAACGCCGACGGCACGCTCGCGGGCGGCCATACGCTGTCGGCCGCCGACGTCGCGGTCGAGTACCACGACTTCACGCCGGCCACGTCGAACCAGCCGGCAGCCGACGGCCGTCCGTACGGCCCCGGCCCGCGCGTGCCGATGTGGATCGTGTCGCCGTGGAGCCGCGGCGGCTGGGTCAACTCGCAGGTATTCGACCATACGTCGACGCTGCGCTTCCTCGAGACGCGCTTCGGCGTCGCGGAGCCGCAGATCAGCGCGTACCGCCGCGCGGTGTGCGGCGACCTGACGAGCGCGTTCAATTTCCGCACGCCGAACGACGAGCCGCTGCCGACGCTCGCGGGCCGTACGACGAAAAGCCAGGTCGACGCGCTGAGCGCCGCGCAGCAAACCGCGCCGAAGATCGTGCCGCCCGCCACACCCGCGCTGCCCGCGCAGGCAACCGGCGTGCGCCCGTCGCGCGCCCTGCCGTACGAACTGCACGCGAGCGCGCGCACCGATGCCGGCGCCGGCACGGTCACGCTGAAGTTCGCGAACACCGGCCGCGCCGCCGCCGTGTTCCACGTCTACGACAAGCTGCACCTCGACCGGCTGCCGCAACGCTACGTCGTCGAGCCCGGCAAGACACTGCACGGCGACTGGCCCGCGCGCGCCGACAACGGCGGTAAATATGACCTGTGGGTGCTCGGCCCGAACGGCTATCACCGCCGCTTCACCGGCGACCTGAGCCGCCTGGCCGGCGCTCGCGCGCCGCATCCGGAAATCCGCGTCGGCTATGCGGGCGCGAGCGGCAACCTCCACCTGCGGCTGCGCAACGACGGCGGCGGCACGGTGCGTTTCACGGTGAAGTCGAACCAGGTCTACGGGCCGCTGTCCGGGCGCGGCGGAAACGACGGCCACGGCCATGGCCACGACAATGAAAACGATCACGCCCAGGGCAACGGCCATGGCGCCGGCACCACGTGGACCGTCGCGGTACGCGCCGGCGACCAGTCCGAACTGCACTGGAAGCTCGACTCGACCGGCCACTGGTACGACTTCATCGTCACCGCCGACAGCGACGCGAGCTTCTCGCGCCGCCTGGCCGGCCGCGTCGAAACCGGCCGCCACTCGGTCAGCGACCCGGCGATGGGACTCGGCGACCGCTTCTGACGCCGCCGCGGCGACGCGCGGCGCAGCGCGTGTCGCCGCCCGCGTCGGCGTGGCCGCGAACGCCGCTCGGGCACCGGTTTCGGCCGGCGCCCGATCCGGCGCAGACGCCCGCCCGGCGCGGCTCAAACATCAGAAGGATCGGTGGTTCAGCCCTCATTTCACCCCCTCGAAAATGCTCCGTTTTGCGGCCTGTTCGCGTTAAACTGCGTCAAGCTGTATTCAACAAAGACATCCTTGCCGCCAAGGCACCCACGACACGAGGATAGGTTCGATGCGCACTACCGGCTCATCCGGGGCAATGACCCTGCTCACCGAACACGACGCGGCCGACGGCCGCGAACTGCGCTCGCTCCGGCTCGAAGCGACCGGCGACGGCAAGAGCGTGCTGCTGATCGAGATCGACGAACGCAAGCCCGGCATCCATCGCGAAGTCCGCTACGAGATCACCCCGGCCGAACTGATCGCGGCGATCCGCTCGCACGGCGCCGAGCTGCCCGGCGAAAACCACGGCGCCGCATCGCTCGCCCGCACGCCCTCGTGATTCCGAACGGTGAGCCGCGCGCCATGCGCCGGCTCACCCGCATCTCCCTGCCGCCGTCAGGCGCTTTGCATCATTCCCGCCGCTGTGTCGAAAAAGGCCGATAATCGGCCCATCTGCATTTCCCGCCCACGCGTTTCTTTTTCGGCCAGCCGTCATGCTCCTACGTGACCTCGTCGCCCAATACGGGCCGCTTCTCGTGTTCGCCAACGTGCTCGCGGCGGCGATCGGCCTGCCGGTGCCCGCGATGCCGACGCTCGTGCTGTTCGGCGCGATGTCGGCGATGCATCCGGCGATGATCGGCTCGCAGCTCGTGACGGTCGTGGTGCTGTCGGTGCTCGGCGCGCTGATCGGCGACACGGTCTGGTACGTCGCCGGGCGGCGTTACGGCGGCACGACGCTGAAGACGATCTGTCGGCTGTCGCTGTCGCGCGATACCTGCGTGAAAAAGACCGAACGCTTCTTCGGCCGCTACGGCGTGCGCGTGCTCGCGGTCGCGCGTTTCATTCCGGGATTGTCGCTGGTGTCGGTGCCGATGGCCGGTGCGCTCGGCACACGCTATCGCACGTTCGCCGGCTACGACGCGCTCGGCGCCGCGCTGTGGACGATCGTCGGGCTGCTGGCCGGCCTCGTGTTCTACCGGCAGATCGACTGGCTGTTCGCCGGCGCGAGCCGTCTCGGCCGTGCGGTGCTGCTGATCATCGTCGCGCTGCTCGCAATCTATGCGGCCGTGCGGTGGATGCGCCGCCGTGCGCTGATCCGCCAGCTCGCGAACGCGCGGATCGGCGTCGACGAGCTCGACGTGCTGCTGCGCGACACCGCCGCCCCGGTGGTGCTCGACGTCCGCTCGCCCGAGCACCGCAAGCTCGACCCGTTCACGATTCCCGGTGCGCAGTTCGCCGACGAGCGCCGGATCGCCGACATCGTCGCGCGCTATCCGCTCACGCAGAAGTTCGTCGTATATTGCTCGTGCCCGAACGAGGTGACGGCCGCGCTGATGGCGAAGCGCCTGCTCGATGCAGGGTTCACCGATGCGCTCGCGCTGCGCGGTGGCCTCGACGCATGGCGCGATACGGGCCGCCAGCTCACGTCGCTCGTGGAAGAAACGCCTGCCGCGAGCGAGCCGGTCGCGGGATGGCACAAACCGGCCTGATCGCACCGATCGCGGGCCGGCTGCGAGATAGGGGGCATTGCGCCCCCTTCCATCAGAACGCGTGCAGCGGCAGGTTCACGACCAGACGGTACTCGGTGTTCGTCGCGTCCGAGTAGTGCGCCGAACCGGCGTGCCACATCGCGATGAACGTGACCTTCGTGTTCTTCAGCTTGCCGCTCTGGAACGTGTACGACGGGATGAAGCCGAACTCGTGGTGACGGCCCTGCACCGGCGCACCGTTGCTCCAGTAGATGCTCGACTTGCTCGGATCGTTCGCCGCGCCGGCGCTGCCGTCCGCCCCCCAGCCCGTCACGCCCCACACCATCGCCTTGAAGCCCGGCAGGCCCGCTTCCTTGCCGTAGAACGTGTAACGCAGCTGCAGCGATTTTTCGTGCGGCGCGTTGTAGTCGACGTCCATCGAGTTGGTCAGGAAGATGCCGTTCGTTTCGTTCAGGTAGTCGAAGAACTGATCGCCGAGCACCTGCTGGAAGCCGAGCAGCAGCTCGTGCGGGCCGTGCTGCGCGGCCAGCGACAGGCTGTACGCGTTGTTGTTGATCTTGCCCTGCAGCGCATCGCCCGTGTCGTGCGTCGAGTAGACGTTGCCGAAGCCGGTCCACTTGATCGTCTGCGGGCTGCCGACGCTGTGCTTCACCGACGCGTAGTACTGGTGCCACACGTCGTCGGCCTGGTTCGCGTACAGCGCGACTTCGCCGTTCGGCGAGTAGTCCCACGTGCCGCCGACGTAGGTCAGGCGATTGATGCGCGTGCCGCCGTATTGCGTCGTCAGGTTGGTGAGCGTCGTATGGCCGCGCGCGTCGGTCTTCGTGAAGCTGCCGCCCTCGAGCATCACGTTCTTGAATTCGTTGCTGACGATCGTCGCGCCGAGGAACGTCGGCGGCAGCGCACGGTTGTCGTGCTGCTCCATGAACGGGTTGTCGACGGCCTGCAGACCGTACTTGACCACCGTGTTCGAGATGCGCGCCTTGATGTCGTAGATGCCCGGATAGGCCCACGCGAGCTGGTTGCCGCCGCCGCCGCCCTTCGCGATGTGCACCATGCTGCCGGCGCCCTGGCCGCCGTCGAGCTTCAGCGCCGCATACAACGACGCATCGAAGCCGATCCCGATCAGGCCGGTCGTATAGCCCGACTCGAAGTTCGCCATCGCGCCCTGGACCCACGCATGGCGATGCGGCCCGCCCTTGTTGTCGAGCACGTCCGCATAGTTACGGAACAGGAAGTCGAGATGGCTGTCGGCAATGAAGCCGTTCGATTTCGACTGCGCCGACGGCTCGTCGGGCGGCGTGACGGCCTGGGTCGCCTCGGCGTTGACAATGGCGTTCGGGGTCGTTGCCTGCGCAACGGTTGCGCCCGACCCGGCGGCCGGCGCGGCCTGCGCGACCGTCAGCGGCGCCGGCGCCGCGTCGTCGGCGTGCGCGACGCCCGTCAGCGACACGCCGGCGAGCGCCGGTAGTCCCCATGCAAGCAGCATCTTCGATGCCGTCCCGATCGTCTTCTGCTTTTTCATCGTGATTCTCGTCTTGTGTTGATGTCGTCCACGCCGGTTGCGATCCGCTTCCAGCCCCCCGGCGAGCCCGGCTAAGGACGCGCCTGTACCCGCGGCGCGAAGATCGTTCGCGCCGCACCTACCCCTGTTGACCTGCCTTGGTTATGTTTGCTGCGTCACTTCACATCACGCCGCGCCCGCGCGGATACACGCGACGCGCGCCGCCGACCCCTGCCGCACTTCCGGCAGCGGCACGTCCTGCGCGCACGCGTCGATCGCGACCGGGCAGCGCGTGCGGAACGCGCAGCCGGACGGCGGGTTGAGCGGCGAGGGCATCTCGCCCGCCAGCAGCATCGGACGGCGAGCACGCTCGCGCGCCGGCTCCGGCGTCGGCGCCGCATCGAGCAGCGCCTTCGTGTACGGGTGTTGCGGCACGCCGTACACGTCATGCCGCGTGCCGAACTCCATCACGCGGCCGAGATACATCACGAGCACGCGCTGGCTGATGGCCTTCACCACCGCCAGGTCGTGCGCGACGAACAGATAGGACAACGACAGGTCGCGCTGCAGATCGCGCAGCAGGTTCACGATCTGCGCCTGGATCGACACGTCGAGTGCCGACACGGGCTCGTCGCAGATCACGAGCTTCGGCTCGCCGATCAGCGCGCGCGCGATGCCGACGCGCTGGCACTGCCCGCCGGAAAATTCATGCGGGTAACGCAGCAGGTGATGCGCGTTCAGGCCGACGCGTTCGAGCATCGAGACCACGCGGCGGCGCACTTCGGCGCGGCCGAGGCCGGGCTGGTGCGTGACGAGCGGCTCCGCGACGACCTGCTCGATCGTCATGCGCGGATCGAGCGACGCGAGCGGATCCTGGAAGATCATCTGCACTTCGCTGCGCATCGCGGTGCCGCGCAGGTGATCGGGCGCCACGGCCTGGCCGCGCCATTTCACGGTGCCGGCCGTCATCGGCACGAGGCCGATCAACGCGCGAGCGAGCGTCGATTTCCCGCAGCCCGATTCGCCGACGAGCCCGACCGTCTCGCCGCGCCTGACGTCGAACGACACGCCGTCGACCGCGCGCAGCGTGCCCTTCGGCGACCACGGATAGCCGCCGAGCGGCACGCGAAAATGCACCTTCAGATTCTCGACGGACAGCAGCGTGTCGTCCGTCGCGCCGGCTTGGCGGCGTTCATCGACGCTCATCGCAGACCTCCCGTCAGATCGGCCACGGGCCGGTGGCACGCGCGCACCGCGCCCACGGCGCCATAGGTTTCGAGCGCGGGGCGCGCGGCGCCGCAGCGTTCTTCCGCATACGTGCAGCGCTTCGCGAACGCACAGCCGGCCGGCGCGGTGCCGGGCATCGGCGGGTTGCCGGGAATCGCGACGAGCGGCGCATCGTCCGCGTCGGTCAGGCGCGGCAGCGCGTTGAGCAGGCCGATCGTGTACGGATGCGACGGCGCCGCGAAGATCGATTCGGCCGGCGCGTATTCGACGGTGCGGCCCGCGTACATGACCATCACGTCGTCGGCTAGGCCGGCGACCACACCCATGTCGTGCGTGATCAGCACGATCGCGGTGCCGCGCTCGCGGTTCAGCTCGCGCAGCAGGTCGATGATCTGCGCCTGCACGGTCACGTCGAGCGCGGTGGTCGGCTCGTCCGCGATCAGGATTTCCGGCTCGGACAGCAATGCCATCGCGATCATCACGCGCTGGCGCATGCCGCCCGAGAACTCGTGCGGATACATGCGGATGCGGCGCGCCGCGTCGGGAATGCGCACCGATTCGAGCGCCTCGATCGCGCGCTTGACGGCTGCCTTGCGCGACAGCTTGCGATGCAGCTGCAGCGTTTCGGTCATCTGCCGCTCGATCGTCAGGAACGGATTGAGCGACGTCATTGGATCCTGGAAGATCATCGCGATCCGGTCGCCGCGCACCGCGTTCAGCGCGCGCGTATTCATGTCGAGCAGGTTGTCGCCGCGATAGCGCGCGGTGCCGGTCGTCGTGCCGTTGGCGGCCAGGAGGCCGAGCATCGCCATCACGGTCTGGCTCTTGCCCGAGCCCGATTCGCCGACGATGCCGAGCGTCTTGCCGGCTTCGACCGAGAACGACACGCCGTTTACGGCATCGATCGGCGGGGCGTCCTTGCGCGTGAAGCGCACGCCGAGGTTGTCGACTTCGAGTAGTGCGGTCATCTCAACGATCCTTCGGGTCGAGCGCGTCACGCAGGCCGTCGCCGACGAAGTTCACGCAGTAGAGCGTCACGCACAGCATGACGGCCGGGGCCAGCAGCAGCCACGGCATCGATTCCAGTTTCTGCGCGCCGTCCTGGATCAGCACGCCCCAGCTCGTCATCGGTTCCTGCACGCCGAGGCCGAGGAACGACAGCACCGACTCGGTCAGCACGATGTTCGGCACCGAGACCGTCGCGTACACGACGACCACGCCGAGCAGGTTCGGCACGACGTGGCGCCGCACGATCGAGGCGGGCGACACGCCGATCGCACGCGCCGCATCGACGAACTCGCGATTGCGCAGCGACAGCGTCTGGCCGCGCACGACGCGCGCCATGTCGATCCACGAGAACGCGCTGATGGTCAGCACGACCAGCATGAACGAGCGGCCGAACAGGGTCATCATCAGGATCGCGATCAGCAGGTACGGGATCGCGTACATCATGTCGACGATGCGCATCATCACGGAGTCGACGCGGCCGCCCGCGAAGCCCGCGGTCGCGCCCCACGCGACGCCGAACAGGCCCGACACGAGCGTGCCGAGCAGACCGACCTCGATCGACACGCGGCCGCCGATCAGCGTGCGCACCAGCAGGTCGCGGCCGAGCTCGTCGGTGCCGAACCAGTGCTGGTTGGTCCAGGTCGGCGGCAGGCTGATCGAGCCCCAGTCGCTCGCGGCGGGATCGGCCGCGAGCAGCCACGGGCCGGCGAAGCAGGCGAGCGTGATCAGCGCGAGCAGCACGAGGCTGAACACGGCCGCGCGGTTGTGAAGGAAGCGCGCGAACGCCAGCTCGAGCGGCGAGCGCGAACGCGGCGGCGAATCGGTCTGCACGGGCAGGCCGACGACGGGAGTGGTCGGAGTCATCGCTATGCCTCGCTCAATAACGGATGCGCGGGTCGAGCCACGCGTACGCGAGGTCGACCAGCAGGTTGAACAACACCGCGAAGACGGTCGTCAGCACGACGAGGCCGAGCACCAGCGTGTAGTCGCGGTTGATGGCGCCGTTCACGACGAGCTGCCCGAGGCCCGGCAGCGCGAACACCGATTCGGTGACGACGGCCGCCGTGATCGACGTGATGCAGACCGTGCCGAACAGCGACACGACCGGCATGAGTGCGGGCTTCAGCGCGTGGCGCAGCACGATCGTCGAGCCCGGCAGGCCCTTCGCGCGCGCGGTGCGGATGTAGTTGCTCGACAGCGTCTCGATCATCGAGCCGCGCATCACGCGCGCGAGCAGCGACACGTTGATGAAGGTGAGCAGCACGATCGGCAGCAGCCGGTACTGCCAGCCGCCGTCGCCCCAGCCGCCCGCCGGCAGCCAGCCGTTGCCGGCCGACGTCTTCAGCAGGATCGCGAAGATCCACACCAGCACCGGGCCGAGCACGAACGGCGGCACGACGTTGCCGAAGTTGCCGATCAGCATCACGAAGCGATCGATCACGCTGTCGCGGCGCACGGCCGCGACGGTGCCGAGCAGCACGCCGACCACGATCGAGATCGGGATCGACACGCCGCCCACGCCGAGGCTCACGGGCAGCGCCTTCTTCACGAGATCGTTCACCGACCAGTCGACGTAACGGAACGACGGGCCGAGATCACCGTGCAGCAGCGAACCGAGATACAGCAGGTACTGCTTCCACAGCGGCTCGTCGAGGTGGTACTTCGCGTTCAGGTTCGCGAGCGTCGCGGCGGACAGCTGCTTCTCCGTATCGAACGGGCCGCCGGGCGTGAAATGCAGCAGCAGGTAGCAGACGGTGATGACCGCGAGGATCGTCGGCACCGCCCACAACGTGCGCCTCAATGCGTAGGCCAGCATGATCGCTCCGCTCAGTGCTTGATCAGGTACAGGTCCTGCGAAGCACGCATGTCGATCACGTTCTTCAGCGAATAGCCGCCCACGTAGGGCTTCACGAGACGGTCGGCCGAATACTGGAACAGCGGCACCATCGGCGTGTCGTTCATCGCCATGTCGTGCGCCTGCGTGAGCAGCGCGGCGCGCGCCTTGTCGTCGAGCTTCTGGTTGCCTTCGTCGACGAGCGCGTCCATCTGCTTGTTGCAATAGCCGACGGTGTTCTGCGAGCTGCCGCAGCGGATCAGGTCGAAGAAGGTCATCGCGTCGTTGTAGTCGGCGAACCAGCCGTCGCGCGCGATCTGCACCTTGCCGTCATGCCGCTCCTTCATCAGCACCTTGAATTCGACGTTCTCGAGCTTCGTGGTGATGCCGAGCTTCGTGCGCCATTCCGAGGCGGTGAACAGCGCGACCTTCTTGTGCAGGTCGTTGGTGTTGTACGTGAGCGTGAACGACAGCGGCTTCGCGTCCGAATAGCCGGCCTGCTTCAGCAGGTCCTTCGCGGTCGCGATGCGCTTGGCCATCGGCCACGACGCCCATTCCGGCGTGAACGGCTGCACGCCCTTCGTGCCGTTCGGCATCAGCCCGTACATCGGCTTCTCGCCGGCCTGCGTGAGCTTCGACGTGAGCACGTCGCGATCGATCACCATCGACAGCGCCTGGCGCACGCGCTTGTCCTTCAGCGCCGCGTCGCTGTTGTTCAGGTAGTAGTAGTAGGTCGCGAGCTGCAGGCCCGGGCGCAGTTCGCCGCCGAACTGCTTGCTCACCTGCTGGAAGATGCCCGACGGAATCGAGTAGCTGTAGTCGATCTGGCCGGCCTGGTACATGCGCATCGCGGTTTCGTCGCTTTCGATCGGCAGGTACGTGACCTTGTTGATCACGACCTTCGACGCGTTCCAGTACTTCGTGTCCTTCGTCGCCACGATGCGGTTGTTCGGCTGCCAGTCGACGAGCTGGTACGCGCCGTTGCTGACGATGTTGCCCGGGCGCGTCCATGCGTCGCCGAACTTCGCGACCACGTCCTTGTTCACCGGCGCGAGCGGCGCCATCGCGGTCAGCTCGGGGAAGAATGCGACGGGCACGTCGGTCGTCACCTCGAGCGTGTACGGATCGACGGCGCGCACGCCGAGCGTCGAAGATGCGGCCTTGCCGGCGATGATGTCCTTCGAATTCTTGATGAATTCGACGAGGATCGTGTATTTCGAGCCCGTCTTCGGATCGACGAGGCGCTGCCACGAATAGACGAAATCGGCGGCCGTCACCGGCTGGCCGTTGCTCCACTTCGCGTCGCGGCGAAGCTTGAAGATCCACGTCTGCGGCGTCTTGCGTTCCCACGACAGCGCGACGCCCGGCACGACCTGGCCGGCCGCATCGATGCGCGCGAGCCCTTCGAACAGGTCGAGGCCGATCGTGTTGCCGGTCCACGATTCGATGTGCGCCGGGTCGAGCGACTCGACTTCGGCCGGCACCTGTCGCGTCAGGTCCTGTTGCGGAGCGAGCGCGACGTTCGACGGAACGGTTACGGCGTGGGCGACGGGCGTCGTCAGGGCGAGCGCGGCCAGCACGGCCGACATGGCATGCAAGGATTTCATCGTGGCAGTCTTGAGAAAGTGTGTTCGGTGAGCGTCGCGCGGCGGATGCCGCGGATTACGCGTGAGACGCTGACGGGTGCAGCGATCGAGGAGGCCCGTGGTTCTCGTATTGCATGTTAGTATTCCTTACGTTTCTTTCGACAGGCATCCCGTCGAAGAAACGAAGGAATACCCGTGCGTTAGAACAGTCGCGGCGTACCGACCCAGACCACCACCGACTCGATCTTCGCGGTGTTGACCCAGCTGTGCGGCACCGTCGACTGATAGTGCGAACTGTCGCCGGCTTGCAGGACGAACGTCTTGCCTTCCAGCGTCAGCGACACTTCCCCTTCAATCACGTACAGGAACTCCTCTCCTGCATGTGTCGTCACCTCGGACCGTTTCTGCCCCGGCGGCATCCTCACGAGGATCGCCTCCAGCTGGCGCCCTTCGGACACGTTCGTCAGTCGCGCGAACAGGTTCGCCGAATCGGCAAACCCGAAGAAGCGCAGCTGATCGCCTCGGCACACCGAGCGTTCCTCGCTCGGCGTATCCACGAAGTACTGCACCGTCACGCCGAGCGCGTGTGCGATACCGGCCAGCGACGTCAGCGACGGCGACGCGAGCCCGCGCTCGACTTGAGACAGAAACGGCTTCGAAATCCCCGCGGCGGTAGCGGTGTCGTCGAGCGTGCGCTTCAAACGTTGGCGCAACGCGCGAATCTTGCCGCCAAGTGCGACAGCGTCTGCCGATCGCGAGTTTTCAGTGGGGGGAACCATAGCAGGCCGAAAAGTGGTCGTCAAAAAATGTTTGATGGAAAGTAACTAAGTTAATTCGAGATAGCTTAATCTTCGGGTTCGTACACGTCTTCGGCATTGAGCCCGGTGCACTAAACAGGGCCCGAAGCGAGCGAAACGACGCGCTATCTTGCCAGACTCGCCGGCTTCACAGGCAAGCTGCAAGCGGCTCTCCGGGAATCTGCGGAGAACGGGCGTCAAGCTTACAAGTAAATGATGAGACGAATATTCCTGAAAGCTGCTGCCATATCGGGAGTTTCCCTGAGTGGCGCGCACCTGACGCACCGGACCGGCAAACGTTACCATTCGCGTGCCGGTCGGGGCCTCGCTCCGCCTCGTAGGGCGGAGTCCGTCCCCGGCCCGGGCTAACCGCCCGACTGCTCCATCGCCAACGCAAGCCTATCCGGCCACAGTGTTCCGGCGCCAGTTCGACCCCCAAGGCGACGCGCGATCCGCGCCGTCCGTTTCAAACGAGATTGATGATGCACGCACCTGTTTCACAGACCCGATCGTTTACGACGGTCTTCCTCATCGAAATGTGGGAGCGCTTCGGCTACTACGGCATGGCCGCGCTCCTGGTCCTCTTCATGGTCGACCGGCTCGGCTTCACCGACAGCCACGCGAACCTGACCTGGGGGGCATTCACCGCACTCGTCTACGCCGCGCCGTCGATCGGCGGCTGGATCGGCGACAAGGTGCTCGGCGCGCGCCGCACGATGATCATCGGCGCGTCCGTGCTGTGCGCCGGCTACCTGATGCTCGCGGTGCCGAACGATCACCTGACGTACATGTACGCGTCGCTCGGCGTGATCGTCGTCGGCAACGGCCTGTTCAAGGCCAACGCGGCAAACCTCGTGCGCCGCATCTACGAAGGCGACGACGCGCGCATCGACAGCGCGTTCACGATCTACTACATGGCGGTCAACATCGGCTCGACGGTGTCGATGCTCGCGACGCCGTGGATCAAGGATCACTGGGGCTGGCACACCGCGTTCGCGGTCTGCTGCGGCGGCATGCTGCTCGCGATCCTCAACTTCATGCTGATGCACCGTACGCTCGCGCACGTCGGGTCGCAGCCGGACGATGAACCGATCCGCTGGAAGCGCCTCGGCGCGGTCGCGGCCGGCGGCGTCGCACTCGCGCTGATCACGCTGTACGTGCTGCAGCACAAGCAGCTCGCGGTCGCCAGCGTGTGGACGGCCGCGTTCGCGATCCTCGCGATCTTCGCGTACATGATCGCGAAGTCGGAGCGCTCGGAGCGCGCGGGCCTGATCGCGGCGCTCGTGCTGATCGGCCAGGTGATCCTGTTCTTCATCTTCTACGTGCAGATGTCGACGTCGCTGACGCTGTTCGCGCTGCGCAACGTCGACCCGCGCTTCATGCTGTTCGGCACGACGCTGTTCACGTGGAGCGCCGCGCAGTTCCAGGCGCTGAACCCGATCTGGATCATGCTGCTGAGCCCGGTGCTCGTGTGGGTCTACAACGCCGTCGCGAAGGGCGGCCGCGACCTGCCGGTCGCCGCGAAGTACGCGCTCGGTTTCGGCGCGGTCGCCGCGGGCTACCTGGTGTTCACGATCAGCGGCCGCTACGCGGTCGACGGCCGCGTGTCGTCGTGGTTCATGGTGTGGGGCTACGGCCTGTACTCGCTCGGCGAACTGCTGGTGAGCGGCCTCGGCCTCGCGATGATCGCGCGCTACGTGCCGGCGCGCATGAGCGGCTTCATGATGGGCGCGTATTTCGTCGCGACGGGCGTGTCGCAGTATCTGGGCAGCGTCGTCGCGAACTTCGCGCAGATGCCGTCGCACGAACTGCCGGCCACCGAATCGCTGCCGCTCTACCTGTCGCTGTTCGAGAAGCTCGGCTGGCTCGCCGCGATCGGCATGCTGCTCGCGCTGCTGCTGCTGCCGCTGATGAACCGCCTGTCGCGCCAGCATCAGCGCTGCGTGGAAGAGCGCCGCGACGAAGCGCTGCAGGCGCAGGCCGCCGCCGCGCAGTAAGTACTATCCCTCGGCGTGCGGCTTGCACGCCACATTCTCCCGCCAGGCGCGCGAACGCGTCCTACACTGGTTGCAGGCAATGCATCCGCTTCGCGAGATGCGCACTGGCTGGAGAGCACGATGAAAAGCAAGACGACGCGGCTTTTGAGGATTCTGTCGGACATCCGGCATGCGCAGCGCTGTACCGCGATGCGCGCTGCCCGGGCCGCGGCCGAAGCCGATGCGGTCCTCGCGGAGCGCGACGACCCGGCGCAGGACGAACGCGACGACGCCGAAGCCGACGACGCCACCGCCACGCCCCGCTCCCGTATCGGCTCACCTCACTGATGCCGCGCGGCGCCTGCCGCGCCGCCTGCCCCCTCGCGCGCGCCTACGCCGCCGCGCCGCGCCATCGCGCGAACCACGTTCCCGAACCGGCCACCGCCATCATCAGCCCGACCGCGCACGCGTCGGCCGCGAGGCCCACGCCGACATGCCGCAGATCGGCGCTCCGCACCACCGGATGCAGCAGCGAATCGATCACGAGCGAAATCGCCGCGCCCGCGACGAAGCAGATCAGCCCGCGCTGGCCGACCGCCACGACGGGCCGCACGCCCTGCGCGATCCGCGCGATCCAGCCGAAGCGCACGCAATCGGCCATCAGCCACGCAACGGCCGCGAAGCTCACGACGCGCGGCAGCGCGAGATCCCGCTTGAGCACGCCTTCCGGCACCGGCAGCCCCGAGAACAGCTTGTAGCTCGCGCAGCCGAGCACGATCGCGAACGCGAGCCCGGTCGCGGCGGCGCCCCAGCGGCCGAGCGCGATGCGCCGGTAGAACGGCTGGCAGCGTGCAAGCACGCCGGCGACGAACATCAGTTGCCACGCGAACGGGTTGAAGCTCCAGCGGAAGCCGTCGGTGTCGAGCAGCTCCGGGCCGAGCCAGCCCGCGGCGAGCCACGACGCGGCGCTGACCGCGACGAGCAGCCACGGATGGCGCCGCGCGAACGGCACCAGCACCGGCGACGCGAGCGCGAACAGCACGTACATCGGCAACACCGACGCGAGATACGGCTGGCGCTGGAACGTCAGCAGCTCGGCCGCGCCCGTGAGCGGCGACGCGAGCATCACGCTGACGTCGTCGAGCGCGAGGTTCGGCGCATCGATTCCGTAGTGATCGAGCACGGCCGACACGACGAGCATCAGCGTCGACGTCGCGAGAAACGCGCGGTAGATCTGCATCGCGCGCCGCACGAAACGCCGCTGCGCGGCGCGCGCGCCGTGCCGCTCGGCGATCGCGCCGTACGCGCTCGCGGTCGCGAAGCCGCCGAGGAACACGAACACCTCGGCCGCATCGCACAGCGCGAACGCGTGCAGCGTCACGCGCGACAGCACGCTCGCACCGATGTGATCGACGACGATCATCAACAGCACGAGCCCGCGGAAGAAATCGATTTCGATCAGGCGGCCGCCGCGCGACGGCGGCACCGTGGCGGAAGGCAGCGGGCTCAACGACATGAGCGCACCTGTGCGGCGGCGGTGCGACGCGCACCGGGGAAGGAATCGGGAACAAGCAGGCGAGCGCGATCGGCGGCGATACGCGTATGCTCGCATCGCGCCAACCCGGCCGGCCCGGCACGGAGATGACCGTTCATTGAAAAGCTGCATACGAAGGGAAGTCGGTCAGCTCAGTCTAATGGCCGATCAGGGGTGACCCTAAGTAACAAAGTGCAACCGAATCTTCTCTTCGATTACAAGCGCGAGCGTTGCGCGGAGAAGCGGGCAGCGTCGCCAGATTCGCGTCAGCGCTGCGCCAGTTGGCGGTCAGTATCGAGGGATTAGGCAGAGAAACGAGCGCGGTTGGATGGTCGCTGATGCACGCGATGCGCGGCACGTTCCGCACGGCCGGCACGTCGCGATGACGCGGTTATTTGCGCGCGGGCAGGCGCCGCATCAGCATTGCGCTGTGCCACGCGGTCAGCGCGACGGCGACCCAGATCGGTCCGTACGTCGCGAGCTGCGCGACGCTGAGCGTCTCGCCGAGCAGCAGCAGCGACACCACGACGAGCAGCACGGGCTCGACGTAGCCGAGAATTCCGAACAGCGCCATCGGCAGCATCCGGCTCGCCTTCAGGTAGCTCGCGAGCGCGAGCGTGCTGAGGATGCCGAGCCCCGGCAGCAACGCGGCCCACAGCAGCGGATGGCCGGCGACGCGCGTCGTGCTCGTCGCGACCATCGCCAACGCGATCGGGCACAGCAGCACGATCTCGATCGCGAAGGCGGCCAGCGAATCGGCGTTGATGCGCCGGCGCAGCACGAAATACGGCGGATAGCCGAGCGCGACGACCAGCGTCGGCCACGCGAACGCGCGCGTCGCCCACACCTCGTGCGCGACGCCGAGCGCCGCGCACGCGACCGCCGCCCATTGCAGCGGGTCGAGCCGTTCGTGATAGTAGAAGCGGCCGACGAGCACCATCGTCAGCGGCAGCAGGAAATAGCCGAGCGACACTTCGAGCATCCGGCCGTGCAGCGGCGCCCACAGGAACAGCCACAGCTGCACGCCGAGCAGCGCCGCGCTCACCGGCAGCGCGATCAGCAGGCGCCAGTCGCGCGCGCTGCGCCGCGCAAGCTCGACGAGCGCCGGCCAGCGGCCGCGCAGCGCGATCAGCGCGAGCGCCCCCGGCGCGGTCCACACGACGCGCCACGCGAAGATGTCGAGCCCCGTGAGCGGTGCGAGCAGTTTCGCGTAAGCCGACATCAGCGCGAACAGCGTCGACGCCATCACCGACAACATGAGGCCGCGCCCGGCTTCCGGATACCCCGTCATGATCGTTCCGCGCCGCTTACTGCTGCTGGAAGCGCTCGAAGCGCCGCTCGGTCCGGCATTCCTCGAACGTCACCTCGGTCACGCGCGCGGCGGGCGGCCCGTGACGCAGCCACGCGAGCATCCGGTCGATCTGCGCGCCGGGGCCCTGGATCATCGCCTCGACGGTGCCGTCCTCGAGATTCGCGACCCAGCCGCGCAGCTTCAGCGCATGCGCTTCGCGCACCGTCGCATGACGAAAGCCGACGCCCTGCACGACGCCGCGCACCCGCACGTAGTAGGTCTCGATCCGTTCGTCCAGTTCATTGCGGCTCATCGCGTCGCCCTCCCGTTGCATTCAAGCCCGGCATTGTAGTCGGGTCGGCCGCTTCGCACACGCGCCGGCCGGGCGTCGCCGCGCACGCCGACCACGTACAATCTCGCCGATGCCCAACCGCCGCGCCGCGCGCGTGGCCCCGAAGGAAACGCATGACTGATACTTCCCGCGATCTCGTTCTCGTCACCGGCGCGTCCGGTTTCGTCGGCTCGGCCGTCGCGCGCATCGCGCAGCAGAAAGGCTATGCGGTGCGCGTGCTCGTGCGCCCCACCAGCCCGCGCACGAACGTCGCGGATCTCGATGCCGAGATCGTCACCGGCGACATGCGCGACGAGGCGTCGATGCGCGCCGCGCTGCGCGGCGTGCGCTACCTGCTGCACGTGGCGGCCGACTACCGGCTGTGGGCGCCCGACCCCGACGAGATCGAGCGCGCGAACCTGGAAGGCGCGGTCGCGACGATGCGCGCCGCCCGCGCGGAAGGCGTCGAGCGGATCGTCTACACGAGCAGCGTCGCGACGCTGAAGGTGACGAGCGCCGGCGACCCGTCCGACGAGAACCGGCCGCTCACGGCCGAGCAGGCGATCGGTGTCTACAAGCGCAGCAAGGTGCTCGCGGAGCGCGCGGTCGAACGGATGATCGCCGACGAAGGGCTGCCCGCCGTGATCGTCAATCCGTCGACGCCGATCGGCCCGCGCGACGTCAAGCCGACGCCGACCGGCCGCATCATCGTCGAGGCCGCGCTCGGCAAGATTCCCGCGTTCGTCGACACGGGGCTGAACCTCGTGCACGTCGACGACGTCGCGCACGGCCACTTCCTCGCGCTCGAGCGCGGCCGGATCGGCGAGCGCTACATCCTCGGCGGCGAGAACCTGCCGCTGCAGCAGATGCTCGCGGACATCGCGCAGATGACAGGCCGCAAGGCGCCGACGATCGCGCTGCCGCGCTGGCCGCTGTATCCGCTCGCGCTCGGCGCCGAAGCGGTCGCGAAGTTCACGAAGAAGGAGCCGTTCGTCACCGTGGACGGGCTGCGGATGTCGAAGAACAAGATGTATTTCACGTCGGCGAAGGCCGAGCGCGAGCTCGGCTACCGGGCGCGCCCGTATCGCGAAGGGCTGCGCGATGCGCTCGACTGGTTCGGCTCGGCGGGCTACCTGAAGTAACACAAAGCGGCGCACCTCGCGCCGCTTCGCGCACTTTGTTACACGTCGCGCACGGACCGGCATCGGCGCAGCGGTTAAAATCGCGGGTCTTACGCAGAGAAGACACGCATGAACCTGAACGATCAGATCGCTTCGCTCGCCACGGGCGTCGATCAGCTCCTCCACGATCACCACGCCGCGCAACAGGCGGCACGCAGCGCGGAAGCCTTCGCGCGCGCCGCGGCAGCGGAAGCCCGGGCCGCGGCCGAGCGTCACGCGGCGGCGGAAGCCGAAGCCCAGGCCGCCGCGCAGCGCCACACGGCCGCTGCCGCCGATGCCGAAGCCGCGCAGCGGCGCCACGCCGACGCCACCGCCGCCGCCGAAGCAGCCGCCCAACGTCATACGGATGCGGCCACGCAAGCCGAAGCCGCGTCGCAGCGCCATGCGGAAGCCACCGCGCTGACCGAAGCGCTCGCGCAACGTCACGCGGATGCCGAAGCCGCATCGCAGCGCCACGCGGCGGCGATCGCCGAAGCCGAGGCCGCCGCGCAGCGTCATCATGCCGCCGCGACCGAGGCCGACGCGGCCGCGCAACGTCATGCCGCGGCGACCGTCGAAGCCGAAGCCGCCGCGAAGCGCCACGCGGAAGCGACCGCCGAAGCCGAAGCCGCCGCGCAACGCCACGCGGCCGCGATCGCCGAGGCCGAGGCGCTCGCCCAGCGTCACACGCAGGCGCTGGCCGACACGCAGGCCGCCGCCCAGCGCCACGCCGAAGCCACCGCGGAGGCCGAAGCCATCACGCGGCGTCACGCCGAAGCGATCGCCCAGGCCGAAGCCGCCGCGCAACGCCACGCCGAAGCCACCGCCGAAGCCGAAGCCATTACGCAGCGCCATACCGAAGCGATCGCCCAGGCCGAAGCGGCCGCGCAGCACCACGCCAAGGCCATCGCCGACGCCGAAGCGCTGGTCGAGGCTGTCGTCAAGGAAGCCGCGACGAGTGCGGCGGCGATCGCCGTGGCGGCCGAAGCCGTAGAACCGGCACCCGCGGACACGCCGGCGGTGGAGCCGGCCGTACACGCGGTCGCACCGGTTGCTGCCGAAGCAGCCGAGGTGTCGACCTCAGCCGCCGGCAGCGAAACCGAAACCGCGATCGTCCCGGCGGCGCGCACCGACTCCGCGGTTGAAACCGACACCGATACCGCCGCCGCGCCGGCCGACAAGGCGACGCTGCACGTCGCGCGCCCGTCCCAGAACGAACTCACGCTGACCATCAACGGTGAGTCGATCACGCTGCATCCGGAGCAACTGGGCCAACTGATCGAGGAACTCGCGCATGCGCGCGCCTCGATGCAGCCGGAGCCGCCGCCCGGCATTCCGGCCGGCTGGCGTTTCGTGACGACGAAGAACCCGATGATGGCCGTGCAGAAGCAGGCGAACGGCGACCGCCTGCTGGTCGCCCGCCATACGGGCTACGGCTGGGTGCCGTTCACGTTCTCGCCGGACGTCGTGATCCAGATGTACATGATGCTGACGCAGCGGTAAGCGCCGGCATCGGCAAACGACGCCGCCGAAAACGAAACAGCCCGATCGGTCCGCACCGATCGGGCTGTTTGCTTTCCGGCTGCCGGGAGGCACGCCTCCCGGAACACACTCAGCGCTCCACCGGCGCCTGCACGCGCGCCTTCCACTGGCCGCCCTCGCCGCGCCAGTAACGCCACGCGGACGCGAACGTCGCGCCGACGTAGAACAGCGCGACGAGCGGCAGCGCAGGCGCCCACAGCGGCGAGCGACGGTAGTAGCGCAGCATCGGCGCATAGGCGGCGCACATCGACGCCCACGCGAGCCACGCCGGCCACGCGCGCGCGCCGTAGGCGAGCGCGGCGACGGGCGGCACCAGGTAGATGATCGTCATCCCGAGCAGCGTGCCGGCCAGTAGCAGCGGCGAATAGTGCAGCTGGGTGAACGCGGTGCGCGCGATCATGTTCCAGATGTCGCGCCAGCTGTCGTACGGGCGCAGCGACACGCTGCGATCGGCGAGATCGAGCCGGATCGGATGCCGGCCGGTGCCGCGATGCTTGATCTGCGCGGCGAGGCTGCAGTCGTCGATCAGCGCGCCGCGAATCGATTCGATGCCGCCCGCTTCCTCGAGCGCCGTGCGCTTCACGAGCATGCAGCCACCCGCCGCGCCGGCCGTCCGGTTGCGCGGATTGTTGATCCACGAGAACGGATACAGCTTCGCGAAGAAGAACACGAACGCCGGGATCAACGCCTTTTCCCAGAACGAGTCGCAGCGCAGCCGCACCATCAGCGACACGAGATCGCGATCCTCGGCCTGCGCGCGCGTGACGAGCTGCGCGACGGCGTCGGGCGGATGGCCGATGTCGGCATCCGTCAGCAGCAGGTAATCGGCCGGCAGGCCGAGCGTCTGCACCGCCGCGATCCCCTGCGACTGCGCCCACACCTTGCCCGACCAGCCGGCCGGCAGCGGCTTCGCGGTCAGCACCGTCAGCCGGTCGGCGCGGTTGATCGCCAGCGCGGCCGCGCGGGCCGCGTCGGCGGTGCCATCGTCGCTGTGGTCGTCGACGATGATCAGATGGAAGTCGCCCGGATAGTCCTGCTCGAGCAGCGAAGTCGCCGCGCGGGCGATCACGTCGGCTTCGTTGCGCGCCGGCACGACCGCCACGACGGCCGGCCAGCCGGCTTCGGCCGCGGCGCCGCGCGCATCGGGCGGCAGCGGCCGCGCGGGCTGCGCGCGCCAGAAGCCGCCGCGCGCGACGAGCAGCACGATCCAGATCACCAGCGACAGGCCGGACACCAGAAAAGCGATCGCCAGCATCATCGGCATGCCTCCTGCCGTGCGCCAGCGCATTCGGCATGAATAGGGGTCGGAAACGAAACACCCGACGCCGCATGGTCGGACGGGCAATACGCGTAAGAATCAACGGTCATCGAATGGCCTTGAAATGAGCGCGATGGCGGGCAGCCGGAGCGGCCGACCGCGAAACCGCGCAGTTTACCGGGTTCCGCGCGCGCCAGCGCCGACGCGGCTCTCCCGCAATTGCAACGATGCCGATACGGCACCGAAGCAAGGACGGCGCGATAGGGTTAAAATGCGCGATTAATTCGGGGTTCCGGGGCCTGGCCGGCCGGTTCGTTCCTGCCTTCATAACATCAAGCCGGGGCGAGCGAGCAGTGCCAGCTCCTCGAACCCCGGTATCTGTCGTCGGAGTTCGCTCACTTATGCGAGTCATCCTTGCCCAGCCCCGCGGCTTCTGTGCGGGGGTTGTCCGTGCGATCGAGATCGTCGATCGCGCGCTGCAACAGCACGGTGCGCCGGTCTATGTGCGTCATGAGATCGTGCATAACCGGCATGTCGTCGAAAATCTGCGAAATAAAGGGGCACGATTCGTTGAGGAACTCGACGAGGTGCCGCACGGCGCTGTCGCGATCTTCAGCGCGCACGGTGTCGCCCAGACGGTCGAGCACGACGCGCAAGCGCGCGGGCTCGACGTGCTCGACGCGACCTGCCCGCTCGTCACGAAAGTGCACGTGCAGGGCCGCCAGTATGTCGCGGCGGGCCGCCGGCTGATCCTGATCGGCCACGCGGGCCACCCGGAAGTCGAGGGTACGATCGGCCAGATTCCGGCCGAGGTGATCCTCGTGCAGAGCGAAGCCGAAGTCGATACGCTGACGCTGCCCGTCGATACGCCGGTCGCGTACATCACGCAGACCACGCTGTCGGTCGACGACACGCGCGGCATCATCGAAGCGCTGCAGCGCCGGTTCACCGACCTCGTCGGCCCGGACACGCGCGACATCTGCTATGCCACGCAGAATCGCCAGGCCGCCGTGCGCGAGCTGAGCGAACAGGTTGACGTGCTGCTCGTCGTCGGTGCGACGAACAGCTCGAACTCGAACCGCCTGCGCGAGATCGGCACCGAAAGCGGTGTGCCGAGCTATCTCGTCGCCGACGGCTCGGAAGTGAAGGCCGAATGGTTCGCGGGCGTGCAGACGGTCGGCCTGACCGCCGGCGCGTCGGCGCCCGAGGAAATGGTCGAGGATGTAATCGGCGCGCTGCGCGCGCTGGGGCCCGTCGATGTCGCGACGATGGCGGGCCGTGAAGAAAAAGTCGAATTCAAGTTGCCGGCGAAGCTCATGCAAGCTGTCGCCCGCGAAGTTTAAGGAGGACATACCTTGTCTATTCCGCTGCTCCAGCAAGTTCGTGTCGGCGCCTACATCGTGCGCCAGCACCTGTCCGGCAACAAACGCTATCCGCTCGCGCTGATGCTCGAGCCGCTGTTCCGCTGCAACCTCGCGTGCAACGGCTGCGGCAAGATCGATTATCCGGATCCGATCCTGAACCAGCGTCTTTCCGTCGAGGAATGCCTGCAGGCCGTCGACGAGTGCGGCGCGCCCGTCGTGTCGATCGCAGGTGGCGAGCCGCTGCTCCACAAGGAGATGCCGGAAATCGTCAAGGGCATCATGAAGCGCAAGAAGTTCGTGTACCTGTGCACGAACGCGCTGCTGATGGAAAAGAAGATGGACGATTACGCGCCGAGCCCGTATTTCGTCTGGTCGGTCCACCTCGACGGCGACAAGGAAGCACACGATCATTCGGTGTCGCAGGAAGGCGTGTACGACAAGGCCGTCGCGGCGATCAAGGAAGCGAAGCGCCGCGGCTTCCGCGTGAACATCAACTGCACGCTGTTCAACGATGCGGTGCCGGAGCGCGTCGCGAAGTTCTTCGACACGCTGGGCCCGATCGGCGTCGACGGCATCACCGTGTCGCCGGGCTACGCGTACGAGCGCGCGCCGGATCAGCAGCACTTCCTGAACCGCGACAAGACGAAGAACCTGTTCCGCGAAATCCTGAAGCGCGGCGAAGGCGGCAAGCGCTGGTCGTTCAGCCAGTCGTCGCTGTTCCTCGACTTCCTGGCCGGCAACCAGACGTACAAGTGCACGCCGTGGGGCAACCCGGCGCGTACGGTGTTCGGCTGGCAGAAGCCGTGCTACCTGGTCGGCGAAGGTTACGTGAAGACCTTCAAGGAACTGATGGAAACGACGGAGTGGGACAACTACGGCGTCGGCAACTACGAGAAGTGCGCCGACTGCATGGTCCACTGCGGCTTCGAGGCCACGGCCGTGATGGACACGATCTCGAACCCGCTGAAGGCGCTGCGCGTGAGCCGCAAGGGCATCAAGACCGACGGCCCGTTCGCACCGGACATCTCGATCGCGAAGCAGCGTCCGGCTGAGTACGTGTTCTCGCGCCACGTCGAGATCAAGCTCGAGGAAATCCAGCGCGCCGGCAAGGGCAAGCTGCAGAAGCCGGCGAAGTCGGCGACGGCGGCTTAAGCGCGTTTCGCCGCGCGAAGGTTCACGCCGTCAGCGGCCACGCATCGAAAAAGCGCCACGGGGTTCGCTCCGCGGCGCTTTTTGTTTTGATGGACGCCGTGTGACGCATCGCGCTTGCGCGCCTGCGTCCGGAAGCGGCCGTCGATTGCCTAGCTTCGCGATTCCGCCGCGGCAATGAGTTGCCAGGCCGTCGGCCCCCGATCGAGCAGTAGGTCGGACGGCGGATCGAGATCGTGCGGATGCGCTTCCTCGGCCGGCAACGTCTGCGATTTCGCAATACCGATTTCGTCGCCGCACACGGTGCATCGATAGATGCCCGCCACCGTCACCTTGCTGCCCGGCGGCAGGTTCTCGCTGAATGCGCGGCCACTTCCGCACGTGAAGTAGCCACCGCTCCTGTATAGCGCCATCGCTCCTCCTGACTGAAATGCGCTCGCGTCGACACGCACGTTCGCCGCCCACGCGACGATGGATCGTCGTCGCCCGGACTCGCCGAGTTCCAGTCATGTCATTAGACGGTGCACGGCCGCGCGATGGAATGGGACGCGTACGAAACACGGCCCGCCGGGGCAGCCATTCAGTGCAGAACGGCCGGCTCTTGCATCTTCGCCGCGGCCTGCGCGACCAGCCCCGGCTGTTCGGCGCAAGCGAACGTGCAGACATGACGCCACAGCTCCGCCAGCCGATGCCGCGTGAGCGTCGCGACGCATGCGTCGTGCGCGGCGAGCACGCGTTCGAGCACCGCGCATTCGTCGTCGTGCAGCGTCCAGGCACCGGTTTGCGCGGCGCGCGCCACGCTCGCGTCCAGCACGCGCTCCGCGTCGACGCACAGGTCGATGGTCGCGTCGGGAGAGACCGCATCGTCGAGCGCGAGGAACACCAGATACGCGCTCGTGCGCAGCCGCATCAGCAACGTTTCGCTACCGTGCCCGCCGCGCAGCGCGACCAGCGCCATATGGCATTTCAGCGAGATGTCGCGTGCATGCGCGGGCGGCAGCGGCAGCAGCCATTCGCGTGTCAACGGCGGATGGCGACGTCCTTTTCGGGTAGCTTTCATGATTCGCCCTCGTTCGCGGACGCGTCGTCCTCAGCCGCCCCGGGCCACCCACCGCGGCACATGGCGGCGCTGCGGCCCGCGTCGCTCAATGTGTTCGCCCGGCGTCGCATGCCGTGCACATCAGCGCGCCGTCGCGCCGCACACGCCTCGGGCAGCCTGCGTATCGGCGACGCACGTAACACGCGGGACCATCGGTCGGGGCATGCCATGTTCGTCTCCTGCATCAAAACGTGTTCTCGCCCTTCAGGTAGTACGCGGTTTTCACGAAGAACGCCTTCACCGGATGGCCGCTCCGCGCGTCGCGGGCCGCCCGCGCTTGCATCGCGGCCTTGTCGTCGCGCCACCGGCCGGGTATCGGGTTGTTCACACGCTCGAGCGCCCGCTGCATCGCGAGCGGATAGTTCTGGTTGCCGGCCGTCGTCGCGCGATAGCCGGCACGCGTCATCTGCATCAGTTGCACATTGGTTTCGGCACGCGCCGCCGCCCAGGTCAACGACGCGGCATGCGGCGTGCCGCCGGCACCGCTCGACTGCGCGAAGCTGACGGCCGGCAGCGCAGCGAGTGTGCAGGAAAGAACGGCAACGGGAACGAGGGATCGCATAATGGCCTCCAGATGGTTGTCCCCGCATCGATCCATCATCGATGCGTTGAAATCATCGTATGTCGCGCCACATGCCGCTTGAATAGCCGAATCCGCAATTATTATTTTCAGCCGCGTATTCGGCGTGCGAACGGCGCCATTCGCGAATCCCTTCGCAATGGAATTTCTTTATTTCATTCAACGATCTGATCGGATTTTTACCAGCGATCCGGTGAGATGCTCACCCCGCTCTTTCAATTTCCGAAACGACGTGTTGCCTGTTCGGTTCCGGCCAGCGCACCTGCCCACAAGGCGCCGACGTGATATCGCGCACGCGGATACCGGAATACCGCCGAAACGGCTTCATCGGATCGGCCGATTCTTCCGATATAGGACAAGTCATCGCATCGGCTTGCCGGATTGAGACACGACGCAATCGGCAAGGACGCGCGATAATCAAGCATCGGCCGTTTCGCACGGCATCTCAGGCATTCCCCTTTTTAATCGAGTCTTCCCATGGCCGCCCTCGACACTACCTCCATCGACAGCTGGCACGCGCACGTCTATTTCGATGCGGCGAGCCGCGACGCGGCCTGGGCGTTTCGCCAGGTCGTCGACGCACGGTTCGGCGCGGTCATCGCACTCGGCCGCTTTCACGAACGCCTCGTCGGCCCGCATCCGGCCTGGTCGTACCAGATCGCGTTCGAGGCCGCGCGATTCGACGACATCGTGCCGTGGCTCGTGCTGAACCACGGCGCGCTCGACATCTTCCTGCATCCGAATACCGGCGACGACCTGCGCGATCATCGCGATTCGGCGGTGTGGATCGGCAAGTCGTATGTGCTGAATCTCGACGCGCTGGCCAGGTAAGGGCCGACGCCCGAACGCCCTTGCCGCGGCGAGGCATCCACGTTTCGGGTCGACGTGAAACGTCTCGCGGCGGCGCGCCCCTACAGTGGT
Source organism: Burkholderia sp. HI2761 (assembly GCF_002223355.1). NCBI lineage: Bacteria > Pseudomonadati > Pseudomonadota > Betaproteobacteria > Burkholderiales > Burkholderiaceae > Burkholderia > Burkholderia sp. HI2761. The sequence continues at coordinate 257,335 of NZ_NKFN01000007.1, forward strand.
TTCCGTGATCCCCCTCCGGAAACCCGCCATGACACCCGCAGACACCGACGCCGACGCCCGGCGCGTCCATCAAGACTGGCACGCGGCCGTCGTCGCGCGCGACCTCGACGCACTGATGGCGCTGTATGCCGACGACGCGGTGCTCGAAACGCCGCTCGTCGTCGCCACGCTGCCCACGCACGGCTCGGGCGTGCTGCACGGCAAGGCCGCGATCGGCGCATTCTTTGCGGCCGGCCTGCGCAATCCGCAACACAGGCTCGGGCGCTGGTACCGGACCGGGCTGTTCTTCTCGAACGGCCGCCAGCTCGCCTGGGAATACCCGCGCGAGACGCCGGACGGCGATCAGGTGGATCTCGTCGAAGTAATGGATCTCCGCGACGGGTTGATCGCGCATCATCGTGTGTATTGGGGATGGGTCGGCTTTCTCGCGCTGCAGGCCGCCGCGTCGGCGTCCGACCGCACATGACAGCCGCCACGCCGAACCGGGCAGCGGCCCGCCGCGTGCTCGCCGCGACCTGCGTGAGCTACACGCTCGTGCTGCTCGACGCGTCCATCGTCAACGTCGCGCTCACCGACATCGCGCACACGTTCGGCAGCCACGTGGCCGGCTTGCAATGGATCGTGAACGCGTACACGCTGGCGTTCGCGAGCCTGCTGATGACGGGCGGCACGCTCGGTGACCGGCTCGGCGACCGCACCGTCTATGTCGCGGGGCTGGCGGTGTTCGTCGCCGCGTCGGCGCTGTGTGGCGTCGCGCCGACTCTCCCGGCGCTTGCCGCCGCCCGTGCACTGCAAGGCGTCGGCAGCGCGATGCTGGTGCCCTGCTCGCTCGCGCTGATCAACCGCACCTTCCCCGAACCGGCCGCGCGCGCGTCGGCGATCAGCGTGTGGATGGGTTGCGGCGGCATTGCGATGGCATCGGGCCCGCTGATCGGCGGCCTGCTGATCCATCTGTTCGGGTGGCGGAGCATCTTCTTCGTGAACCTGCCGATCGGGCTCGCCGGCATCTGGCTCGGCCGCACGGTCGCACGCGCCACCGTCGACGCCAATGCCGACGCATCGCGGCATGTCGATTGGGGCGGCCAGGCGGCGGCCATCGTCGCGATCGCGGCGCTGATCGGCACGCTGATCGAAGGCCCGTCGCTCGGCTGGCGCTCGGCGCCGATCGTCGGCGGCGCGGTGACGAGCGTCGTCGCGTGGATCGCGTTCATCGCGATCGAAGCGCGGCGCCGCGAGCCGATGCTGCCGCTCGCATTCTTCCGCAATCGGCTGTTCGCGGGATCGACGTTCGTGTCGATGGCATCGGCATTCGTGTTCTACGGATTGCTGTTCGTGCTCAGCCTGTTCTATCGGCAGATTCGCGGCGCCAGCCCGCTCGACACGGGGCTCGCGTTCCTGCCGATGACCGCGATGGTCGCGCTCGGCGGCCTGAGCTCGGGGCGGGTCGTGGCGCACTTCGGCGCGCGCGGAACGATGTGTGCGGCGTTCGCGCTCTATGCGGCCGGCGCGCTCGGCATGACGGGCATGGGTGCGACGACACCCGCGTGGCTCGCCGTCGCGCCGATGCTCGCGATCGGCTTCGCATCGGGGTTCATCTCGCCGGCCGCGACGGCGCCGGCGCTCGGGACGGTCGACCGGCGCCGCGCCGGCGTGGCGGCGGCCGCGCTGAACGCGGCGCGACAGAGCGGCTCGGCGCTCGGGGTGGCGATCTTCGGTGCGTGCATCGCGACGCTGCAGCCGTTTCCGGCCGCCATGCGGGCGGCGCTGGGCATGGCGACCGGCGTGTCCGCGCTCGCCGCGGCGACGTGGTGGATCACGGCTCGGGCGACACCGGCAACCGGCGACCCGAACGCGCACCTGCAGGCCGCCACGCGCCGGTAGCGAATGCGGCGGCAGGCGCGCGCATGGCGCGTCGTCAGAGGGTCAACGCCGCATTCCCTTCACGCGACATACATCGCCACACTGACGAACTGGCACAGGCTGCCGGCCAGCACGAACAGATGCCAGATGCCGTGCCCGTGGCGAATGCGTTCGTCGTTGATGAAGAAGTAGATCCCCGCGCTGTAGATCACGCCGCCGGCCACGAGCCACGCGGTGCCGGTCGGGGGCAGCGCATGGATCAGCGGCCGCACGGCGACGAGCGCGAGCCAGCCCATCAGCACGTACAGGATCATCGACAGCAGGCGCGTACGGCGCCCGAGCGTGAGCTCCTGCACGATGCCGAACACGGCGAGCCCCCAGCTCACGCCGAACAGCGACCAGCCCCACGGGCCGCGCAGTGTGACCAGCGTGAATGGCGTGTAGCTGCCGGCGATCAGCAGGTAGATCGCCGAATGGTCGCATTTCTGCAGGATCGCCTTCAGGCGCGGGTTGCGCACGCTGTGATACGCCGTCGAGATCGCGTAGAGCAGGATCAGCATCGCGCCGTACACGCTGAAGCTCACCACCTTGTACGGATCGCCTTCGAGCGCGCCCATCGTCACGAGCGCGACGAGACCTGCCACCGACAGCACCGCGCCGACGAGATGGGAAATGCTGTTGAAACGCTCACCGACATGCACGACGTGTTCTCCTGCGGTCCATCGGGAAAAGAAATAGCCCTCATGATACCGGCGGCCGGATGCGGCCGTGCTGCGCCTGGGCAACCGGCGCACGGGCGCCGCGCGATGCGCGCGGCCGGCCCGCCAAAGAAAAAGCGCCGCGATGGCCATCGCGGCGCTTTCCGTTTCGATACCGAACCGATTCGTCAGTTCATTGCAACGGCCCGGTTCAGCAACACTTTCCTGCTCCCGACCCGTACCGCGCATTCTGACGCTCGCGGAAGAATTCCTCGTACGTCATCGGCTCGCGGTCCGGATGGGTTTCGCGCATGTGCGCGACGTAGGTATCGTAGTCGGGCAGGCCGACCATCAGCCGCAACGCCTGCCCGAGGTAACGCCCCGCGCTGCGCAGGTCGCTGCCAAGATCGGTGAACATCGCGGCCTCCCCTTAACGTCCGCTGCCGAGCGCCTGCGCGGCCGGCATCGCTTCGTACGGCGTCTCGCGCACGGTCGGCTTCGACTCGCGGCGCGCGCGCAGCACGGCGATCACGCCGTACACCGCGATCGCCACGACGACGAAGATAAACAGCCCGGCCAGCGCCGCATCGATGTAGTCGTTGAAGATGATGCGCTTCATCTGCGCGATCGACTTCGCCGGCGCGAGCACCTTGCCTTCGTCCACCGCGGCCTGCAGCTTCGCGGCGTGCGCGAGGAAGCTGACCTTCGGGTTCGCGTCGAAAATCTTCTGCCAGCCGGCCGTCAGCGTGCAGATCAGCAGCCACACGGTCGGCACGATCGTCACCCACGCATAGCGCTCGCGCTTCATCTTGAACAGCACGACGGTGCCGAGCACCAGCGCGATCGCGGCGAGCATCTGGTTCGAGATGCCGAACAGCGGCCACAGCGTGTTGATGCCGCCGAGCGGATCGACCACGCCCTGGTACAGGAAGTAGCCCCACGCGGCCACGCACAGCGCGGTGGCGACGAGGTTCGCGGGCAGCGACTCGGTGCGCTTGAGCGCCGGGTGGAACGTGCCGAGCAGATCCTGCAGCATGAAGCGGCCCGCGCGCGTGCCTGCATCGACGGCCGTCAGGATGAACAGCGCCTCGAACAGGATCGCGAAGTGATACCAGAACGCCATCATCGCTTCGCCGCCGATCACCTGGTGCAGGATGTGCGCCATGCCGACGGCCAGCGTCGGCGCGCCGCCCGCGCGCGCGATGATCGTCGTTTCGCCGACGGCCTTCGCGGTCTGCGTGAGCATGTCGGGCGTCAGCACGAAGCCCCATTGCGTGACGGTGTTCGCGACGGCTTCCGGCGTCGAGCCGAGCACGGCGGCCGGTGCGTTCATCGCGAAGTAGATGCCCGGCTCGATCACGCACGCGGCGACCAGCGCCATGATCGCGACGAACGATTCCATCAGCATCGCCCCATAACCGATGAAGCGCGCGTTGGTTTCGTTGTCGATCAGCTTCGGCGTCGTGCCCGACGCGATCAGCGCGTGGAAGCCCGACACCGCGCCGCACGCGATCGTGATGAACAGGAACGGGAACAGGTTGCCGGACCACACCGGGCCCGTGCCGTCGACGAACTTCGTCAGCGCGGGCATCTTCAGTTCCGGTGCGACGACCAGGATGCCGATCGCGAGGCCCAGGATCGTGCCGATCTTCAGGAACGTCGACAGATAGTCGCGCGGCGCGAGCAGCAGCCACACCGGCAGCACCGATGCGACGAAGCCGTAGCCGATCAGGATCCACGTAAGCTGCGTGCCGCTGAACGTGAACCACGCGGCGAGCGCCGGCGAGTCGTGCACGGTCTGGCCGAACGCGATCGACGCCATCAGCAGCACGAAGCCGATGATCGATACTTCGCCGATGCGGCCCGGACGGATGTAGCGCGTATAGATGCCCATGAACAGCGCGATCGGAATCGTCGCGGCGACGGTGAACGTGCCCCACGGCGAATTGGTCAGCGCCTTCACGACGATCAGCGCGAGCACCGCGAGGATGATCACCATGATCAGGAACGCGCCGAACAGCGCGATCACGCCGGGCACCGTGCCGAGCTCCATCTTGACGAGGTCGCCGAGCGAACGGCCGTCGCGACGCGTCGAGATGAACAGCACGATGAAGTCCTGCACCGCGCCGGCGAACACGACGCCGGCCAGGATCCACAGCATGCCGGGCGTGTAGCCCATCTGCGCGGCGAGCACGGGGCCGACCAGCGGCCCGGCGCCGGCGATCGCGGCGAAGTGATGGCCGAACAGCACGTACTTGTTGGTCGGCACGTAGTCGAGGCCGTCGTTGTACTTGACCGCCGGCGTCATCCGCAGCCCGTCGAGCTGCATGACCTTGCTGGCGATGAAACGGCTGTAGAAGCGATACGCGATCAGATACACGCAGACTGCGGCGATCACGATCCAGAGGGCACTGACGCGCTCGCCGTGCGCGAGTGCGATCGTGCCGAATGCGAACGCGCCGAGCAGCGCGACCGCGATCCAGAGCAGGGTACTGGAAGCCCGATTCATGGCGTCTCCTGGTCTCCAATGTGTTTTGAGTGGATGCGGCGAGAGGCCGAACCCGCGTGACGTCGATGCGTCGAACCGCGTCTCGTGGAAGCCGCGGCGGTGGGCCGTAGTATTCCGCGCGACGGGGGAGGCTTACAAGCGCACAACTACGTACGATGAGCTACGTAGAATTACGTAGATGCCTGTCGCCTGCACGCCATCAGGCCGCGATTGCTCGCGATCGGCGAGCCACGTACAGTATTCGCCTGCCTCCATTCCGGAACCGCCATGCCGATCGAATTTCAAAAGATGAACGCGAATGGCGATGACTTCGTCATCGTCGACCTGCGCGGTCGGGAACGCGATCCAGCGTTGCGCATCGATCGCGATCTCGTGCGGCGCATGGGCGATCGGCATCGCGGCATCGGCTTCAACCAGCTCGCGGTGATCTCGGACGGCGACGATGCAGCCGCGCGCGTCGCGTTCTGGAATCCCGACGGCTCGGCGCTCGATACCTGCGGCAGCGCGACGCGCGGCGTCGCATGGAAGCTGATGCGGGAAACCGGTGCGGCGTCGGTCGTGCTGCGCACGAATCGCGGGCGGCTGCACTGTGCGCAGCAGGCGGACGGGCTGATCACCGTCGAGATGGGCGCGCCGCGGCTCGACTGGCAGGACGTGCCGGTCGCGGAAGCCGTCGACACGCTCGCGCTGCCGCTGCCCGGCGCGCCGGCCGCATGCAGCATGGGCAATCCGCACTGCACGTTCTTCGTCGACGATGTCGCCGCGCTCGACATCGAAGCGCTCGGCCCGGCGATCGAAGCGCATCCGCTCTTTCCGCTGAAGACCAACGTCCATTTCGTGCAGGTCGTCAGCCGCACGCACATTCGTCTACGTATCTGGGAACGCGGCGGCGGCGTGCCGCTCGGCTCCGGCTCGTGTTCGTGCGGTGCGGTGGTCAACGGCATCCGGCGCGGGCTGCTCGACGACACCGTGCGGGTGACGTGCGATGGCGGCGACGTCACCGTTCAATGGGACGGCGCCGGCAGCGCGTTCCTGAGCGGGCCCGTGACGTTCGGGTTCGGCGGAGTGTGGCTGCGATGACCAACGACGCACAAATTTTCCACGCGCTGCGCCCGCGCCTGCAGAAGATCGCGTACCGGATGCTCGGCTCCGTCGCGGATGCCGAGGACATCGTGCAGGACGTGTGGCTGCGCTGGCACGATGCGGCGCGCGACAGCATCGAGAACGCCGAGGCGTGGCTCGTCGCGGTCACGACGCGGACGTCGATCGATCGCCTGCGCGCGGCGAAGCTCCGGCGCGAGCACTATGCGGGTATCTGGCTGCCCGAACCGGAGCTCGGCGAATCGCCCGCGACGCCCGAGGAAATGACGGAGCGCGCGAACGACGTGTCGGTTGCGTACCTGCTGTTGCTCGAACGGCTGACGCCGGAAGCGCGCGCGGCGTTCCTGCTGCATGAAGTCTTCGAGTTCGACTACGACCGGATCGCCGACGCGATCGGCAAGACCGAAGCCGCGTGCCGGCAGCTCGTCAGCCGGGCCCGGGCGCGGCTGCGCGACGATACCCTGCCGCGGCATGCGGTGCCGCACGAAACGCATCGCCGGCTGCTGAAGACGTTCACGCAGGCGCTGGCGCAAGGCGACTTCCCGTCGATCCAGGCGCTGCTCGCCGAAGACGCGATACTGATCGGCGACGGCGGCGGTCACGTCCAGAGCTTCCCGAAACCGATGGTCGGCGGCCGGCGGATCGCTCAACTGTTCTATGCGACGTGGTTGCGGTGCGGCAGCGGTGTCGAGATGCGGCCGGTCGTGCTGAACGGCCAGTGGGCGATGCTGCGCTTCATCGGCGGACAACTCGAAGCGGCGATGTCGTTCGAGACCGACGGTACGCACATCGGCCGGATTCTCGTGCAGCGCAACCCCGACAAGCTCGCCCGGATCGCGACTGCCTGCGCGGCCGGCTGACGCGCGCAGCGCACGCCGGCGCCGGCCGCGGCCGCGGTCGGGCGCGGATTGGTGCAGCGCGCGCAACACGATGCGTCCCCGTGCGTGGCTACCGCGCACCGGCGCACACTCCTAAGATGATTTCGCGCGGCGCCCTGCCGCCCACGACACCCGCGCAGCGCGGGCCAGCCTCTTCGTCGCCAGGAGAAATCATGACGCAGCGTATCAACTACATTCAACAGTCGCCCGAGCTGTTCCGGAAATTCCTCGAACTCAGCAACCAGCTGCGCAGCAGCGCGATCGAGGAACCGATCCGCGATCTCGTGTCGCTGCGGGCGTCGCAGATCAACGGCTGCGCGTTCTGCGTCGACATGCACGTGAAGGAAGCGCGCATCCACGGCGAGCGCGAGCTGCGCCTGCACCATCTGGCGGCGTGGCGCGAATCGACGCTCTTCTCGCCGCGCGAGCGGGCCGCGCTCGCATGGACCGAAGCGCTGACGACACTGCCCGCGCACGGCGTGCCGGACGACCTCTACGACCGCGTGCGCGGCCAGTTCTCCGAAAAGGAATTGTCGGACCTGACGTTCGAAGTGATGGCGATCAACGGCTGGAACCGCGCGAACGTCGCGTTCAGGACCGTGCCGGGGTCGTCCGACAAGGCGTTCGGCCTCGACAAGGCGAACCTCGCCTGACGACCGCCCACCGCCCTCCCTTTGCTGCCGGCCGTCGGCCGGCGGCCCACCGGAAGCCACCACCATGATTCGCATGAAACACGTGATCGCGTCCGCGCTCGTCGTCGCGGGCGCCGCGACCGGCGCCGTTCGCGCGGCGCCCTCGGCCATCGTCACGCCGCTGATGACGAAGCCGCTCGACGCATACCCGGGCAAGGAAGCGCTGATGATCTCGGTCGAGTATCCGCCCGGCGCGGTCGACCCCGTCCACCGCCACCACGCCGAAGCGTTCGTCTACGTGGTCGAGGGTTCGATCGTGATGCAGGTGAAGGGCGGCAAGCCCGTCACGCTGAAGCCGGGCGAGACCTTCTACGAGGGTCCGAACGATCTGCACACGGTCGGACGCAACGCGAGCCGGACCCGGCCCGCGAAGTTCATCGTGCTGCTGTTGAAGGACAAGGGCGCGCCCGTGCTCGTGCCGGAAAAATAGCCGGCCCGCACGCCGCCCGCGCCTTTTTTGAAAAAATGCGGCGGGCGGTGTCACAGGCGGCAGCGCTGAAACGTCTAGTCGCATACGGACACTACGATTCCAGCGCCCCCATGCCCGACACCTCCATTCGCCGCCCCGATGCCGACGATCCGTTCGCACGCAGTTTCTCGACCTGCTATGCCGGCGTGGTCACCTTTCTGGCCGTCGTCACCGAGGGCAGCTTCGCGCGCGCCGCCGATCGCCTCGGCGTCGGACGCTCGTCCGTCAGCCGCCACGTGCAACGGCTCGAGGACCGGCTCGACGCACGCCTGTTCCAGCGCACGACCCGCAGCATGTCGCTGACGCGCGAGGGCGAGCTCTTCTACGAAAACTGCCGGCCCGGCATCGAGCATCTGGCGCAGGCGCTCGAGGACATGCGCGAGCTGCGCAGCGGGCCGCCGAGCGGGCACCTGCGCATCGGCTCGACGCCGGGCTTCGGCCGCAAGGTCATCGCGCCGCTGCTGCGCGATTTCCATGCCCAATATCCGGACATCACGCTCGACCTGCTGTTGAACGACCGGCCGGCCGACTTCTCCGCCGATCGCATCGACGTCGCGTTTCGCGACGGCCGCATGGAGGACAGCGCGATCGTCGCGCGCCGGCTGATTCCGATGCAGATGATCGTCTGTGCGTCGCCGTCGTACGCGCACCGGTACGGCTTGCCGCGCCACGTCGACGACCTCGCCCGGCATCGCTGCATCAACCTGTGCACCGCGTCGGGCCGCGTGACGGAATGGGAATTCAGGATCGACGGACTGACGCAGCAGCGCCAGCTCGCCGCGCATCACACGTTCAACGACATCGATCTCGTCGTGCGCGCGGCGCTCGACGGGCTCGGCATCGCGCAACTGCCCGCGTACCAGGTGTGCGACCTGCTCGCCGACGGTCGGCTGGTGAGCTGTCTCGGCCAGCACGCGCCGGACGACGGCGGCCACTATCTCTGCTACCTGAGCCGCAAGCACCTGCCCACGCGCATCCGCGTGTTCATCGACTACATGATCGAGCAGACGCGTGCGCGCGACCTGCAGTGCCTGACCACGATGACGACGATGGCGCCGCTGGAGACGGTCGATTGATGCATTCGCGGCAACATGGTGAGGGCTTGCGGGCCTCTACCGGATCACGCGACGCACGCCTACGATGCGGGCTGTTCGACAGACGCGCGAATACGGCGCCGTTCGGCAAGGTACGGGCCCGATCGCGCGAGCGCGATGAGCGCCGGTTTCGGCAGGTTCAGTTAAAGCGGCGCGCATGTCGCGCGCCCGTTCAAGGAGAGCAATCGTGAAGATCGTCGTGATTGGTGGTACCGGCCTGATCGGCAGCAAGGTCGTCAGGAACCTGATCGCACGCGGCCACGACGCGGTGGCGGCCGCGCCGTCGACCGGCGTCGATACGATCACGGGCAAGGGACTGGACGACGCGCTCGCCGGCGCGGAAGTCGTCGTCGATCTCGCGAATTCCCCGTCGTTCGAGGAAGCGGCCGTGAAGGCATTCTTCGAGGCGTCGGGGCGCAACCTGTTCGCCGCGGAGCGCGCGGCCGGCGTGCGCCATCACGTCGCGCTGTCGGTGGTCGGCACCGACCGGCTGCAGCAGAGCGCGTATTTCCGCGGCAAGATCATTCAGGAAAACCTGATCCGCGAAGCAGGCGTCCCGTACACGATCGTGCGCTCGACGCAGTTCTTCGAATTCGTCGGGGCGATCGCGCAGGCCGGCGCGCAAGGCGACACGGTCCGGTTGACCACGGCGCACTTCCAGCCGATCGCATCGGACGACGTCGCGGCCGCCGTGACCGACTTCGCGCTCGACGCGCCGCGCAACGGCATCGCCGAAATCGGCGGCCCCGAGCGCGTGCGGATCGCGGATCTGGTCGAGCGGTTCCTGTCGGCCACGCACGACGCGCGTACGGTGACGCCCGATGCGGGCGCCGACTACTTCGGCGCGGTGCTGCAGGACGACACGCTCGTGCCGGCGCCCGGTGCACGGCTCGGCGCGACGACCTTCGACGCGTGGTTCCGGCAGAACGCGCTCGTGCGCTGAACGCCGCAGCCGGATCACGCACGCCATGACGCCGCTGCACCCGCCGCCGCTGTCGCTGCTCGACCGGTATCGCGGGCGGGAACCGCAGACGCTGTACTCGACGACCGTGACCGTCACGGGCGGGGCGGCGGAGCACGGCCGCGCATCGGGCGTCGCGCGTTCCGACGACGGGTGCCTGGATGTCGAGCTCCGCCTGCCCGCCGCGCTGGGCGGGCCCGGCGACGGCCCGAACCCGGAGCAGTTGTTCGCCGCCAGCTATGCGGCGTGCTTTCACGGCGCGCTGAGCCTGCTGGCTGCACGGGCGGGCGTGTCGGTCGCCGGCGCGTCGGTAGCCGCATCGATCGACTTCTGTCGCGATCCGGTGGACGGGCTGTTCATGCTGAACGCGAACATTCGCGTGCGGCTGCCGGGCGTCGAACGCGCGGTGGCGGAAGAGCTCGTCCGCAATACGGAGCGTTTCTGTCCGTATACGAAGATGGCGCATGAAGGGATTCGCCACATCGTCGCGCTCGCGCCGGCGGACGACACATCGAAGCGTTGAGCGAAAATGACAATGCGGCGCCCGCCGCATCGCGCAACGGGCGCCGCATCGATACGACGGATCAGTGCTTTTCGTCGAGCTTCTTCGGCTTCGGCGGCGACGGCACCTTCGCGTACTGGAACGCCGGCGTGGCCTTCAGCGCATCCTTGGTCGCACCGGGCAGATAGATGTTGCCGTTGCGCACGTCGAGCGATGCGATCGGCACCGCGACATCGTGCGCGGCCACGCCGAGGAAGCCGCCGGCCGACACGATCGCGGCCGACACCGAGCCGTCCGGCGCGACGATCAGGTCGCGCACCTTGCCGACTTTCTGGTTCTCGTCGTTGTACACGGTCTTGCCGAGCACGCTCTTCTTCACGCTCCAGCCTTCGAGCAGCGCCTGCGATTGCTCGACGGTCACGCTGATCGGCTGCGCGCCCGCGATCTGCGCGTGCGCGCTGACGCTCGAGGCGAGAACGGTTGCTGCGAGGAGGGTCTTGTAGAACTTCATGTGGAATGCACTCCGGTTCGGTTGTTGTTGATTTCGGGAGCGAAGCGACGCAGGCGCAACGGCTGATCGGTGAGCGCCCCGCGGATGGCCGCCCCGCGGATGGCCGCCCCGCGGATGGCCGCCCCGCGGATGGCCGCCCCGCGGATGGCCGCCCCGCGGATGGCCGCCCCGCGGATGGCCGCCCCGCGGATGGCCGCCCCGCGCTTCGTCGGTCGCGTGGCGGACGGCCGCGCCGCCACGGCGTGTGTGCGTGGCGGACCGGCGTGGCCGGGCCGCGGCGAGCAACACGTCTTTCATGGTAGCGGCATTCGCCGGATCGTGCGTTGAGCGTGCGACGTGGCAACCGGGGCGACCCGATCGGGATCAATGATCGTGCAGACGGTTGGGGCGCGCGGCGCGAAAAAAATGGCGCCGCCGACCATCGATCAGGACAACCTCACGGACGAGCACCCGATCTTCTCGGTACATCGAACGATGCGGCGAGCTGCGTGCCGCCCCGCCGCGTCATGCATTCCGCGAATACACCCTGCGATGCCGCACCGCTTCCGCCAGCACGTCGAGCACCGGCTCCGTCTGCGTCCAGCTCAGGCACGCATCGGTAATCGACACGCCGTACTGCAACGGCACGCCCGGCTTCAGATCCTGGCGCCCGGCCTCGAGATGGCTCTCCACCATCACGCCGACGATCCGGTGCTCGCCCTGCGACAGTTGCCGTGCGAGATCCTGCGCCACTTCGATCTGCCGCTCGTGCGACTTGTTCGAGTTCGCATGCGAGCAGTCGACCATCACCTGCTCGCGCAAGCCGGCCTTGCGCAGCACCGCGCAGCTCGCTTCGACGTGCTCCGCATCGTAGTTCGGCCCGTTCTTGCCGCCGCGCAGGATCACGTGCGCATCGTCGTTGCCGCGCGTCTCGAAGATCGCGGCCATCCCCATCTTCGTCATCCCCATGAAGGCATGGCTCGCGGCCGCGGCGACGATCGCGTCCGACGCGACCTGCACGCCGCCGTCGGTGCCGTTCTTGAAGCCGATCGGGCAGCTCAGGCCCGACGCGAGCTGGCGATGGCTCTGGCTCTCGGTCGTGCGCGCGCCGATCGCGCCCCACGCGATCAGATCGGCGATGTACTGCGGGCTCAGCAGGTCGAGGAATTCGGTCGACGCCGGCAGACCGAGCGCGTTGATGTCGAGCAGCAGTTGCCGCGCGGCGCGCAGCCCTTCGTTGATGCGGAAGCTGCCGTCGAGGCGCGGATCGTTGATGTAGCCCTTCCAGCCGACCGTCGTGCGCGGCTTCTCGAAGTAGACGCGCATCGTGATCAGCAGGTCGTCCTTCAGCGCATCGGCCGCAACTTTCAGGCGGCGCGCGTAATCGAGCGCCTGGTCGTGATCGTGGATCGAGCACGGGCCGACGACGAGCAGCAGCCGGTCGTCGCGGCCGTGCAGGATATCGCCGATCGCGCGGCGCGTATCCTCGACGAGCGTCTGCGTGGCGGCCGGCACCGGCAGTTCGTCGAGCAGCAGCGCCGGCGAAATCAGCGGACGCACGGCGCCGATGCGGACGTCGTCGATGCGCGTGGTGTCCTGCGTCGCGTCGGCGCTGCCTACCTCGCGATCGTGGGAAGGATTGTCGAGGTTCTGCATGGTGATTCTCCGGGGGACGTCTATCTGGAATGATGGGCAGGCTCGATTATGGCACCGGGGAGAGGCGGCGGCGGGGTGTGGCGGGGATGCGGGGCGACTGCGGTCAGGTAAATCCGACAGACGGAGAAACGCGGGATGAAAAAAGGGCGATCCGCGGCGGATCGCCCTGCCCTCCATTGCGCCGCCCGGCGCGTCTAGTGCGGCGTCTCGGGCGCCAGCGAATTGCTCGGCAGCAGCGCCGTCAGCCAGCAATTGCTCGGCGCGGCTTTCCCGTTGAAGCGGTCGTAGAGCCACGGCAGCATGCCGGCCACCCAAGGCGCGATCGCGCCCACATGTTCGAGCGGATACTCGGTGTACGTGACCGGCGTGCCGCTGGCGCAGAACTTCTGCGCCAGCGCGCGCACGTCGTACGCCAGCATCACGCCGTCGCCCACCTGGCTGCCGAACGTGCCGTCGAGCGCGCCCGCCGTGCCCTGGCCGATGAACATCGGGATCGTCGGCGACGCGGCCAGCCCCGCATTCACCTTGTTCGCGTACGTCACGTACACCGGAATGCCGTTGATGTCGTTCGCGTATTGCGGCTTGAACAGCGTCGCCCAGTGCAGGCCCGTGTACTTCGGCAGGATGTACGCGAGCGACTGGCTCTGGATGTCCTTGAACACGGCAACGCCGGTGTCGCTGAGATAGGGTGTCAGGTCGAAGCCGTAGCCGCGCGACAGCCCGGCGAGCGCGGCCGCGGCAACGCCGCCCCAGACGATACTGCCGTCCACATAGCGCAGATTGTGCGCGGGGTCGACCAGCACGCCGCCTTCCGCCGCGCCGACGAGTTGCCTGTTGACGTCGGGCGCATAGCTCGGCGCGAGTTGCGCGGCCCAGTTCGTCGCGATCGCACCGCCGGAATAGCCGATCATCGCGACCTTGCTCGACGGATTCAGGCCGGTCGATGGCGTATTGAGCGCCGCGCGGATCGAATCGAGCGTCGTCATCCCGTATTCGGGGCCGGCGGCGAAGTCTGCCGTCTGGCCTTCCGTATCGGGCACGATGATGTTGTAGCCCAGCAGCAGCAGTGTCGACAGCGGAACCGATTCCGCGCTGTAGAGCAACGTGCCGACGTTGACGACCTTGGTCACGTCGCGGTCGCCGGCGATCACCTGCGACGGTTCGTCGTACGGGTTCAGCGAATCGTAGGCCGACTGGTACGAGATGGCCTGGCCGTTGCTGACCTGACTCCGGATCACGGACGTCACGTTGACGACGGGCTGGTTCCGCGCGTCGTTGGTGCGATACAGCAGCTGCTGCGCGGTCAGCGCGGTCGGAATGCCGGCCACGTGATAGGTGACATTGCGCGTCTTCAGCACCGTGCCCGGCGGAATCGACGCCAATGGCGTGGCGCCGGTGTACGTATAGAACGGATCGGACACGGCCGGCGCGCCGGCGCTGGCCGGCGAAGTAGCGATGCCCAGCGCGGCGGACACGGCAGCGGCGGCAATCATCGAACGTCTGGAGGACATGGGTGGGGGCCCCTTGGATAACCTGCTTTCATCGAAGGAAGTTCGGCGGTGTTGCAGACCATCGCGATTGCCGCTTCAAAAGCGTTTCCGTGCCATCGACTGTCTCCTGTGAATGAATGATCCGGCTTGTTCTGAATCTGTAATTTAGTAGGAGTACAAACCGGATGAATTGAAGCACAACGAGAACGCGTTCGATGCACGTTTTCCGTTGTTTGAAGGTAAACGTCTAAAGCCGCCGCAACGCGATGCGGCCGCCCCGGCCGTTCGGCCGACTGCCCGCCCCCGGATGAAGTACCGTACGATCACGGCTGTCCGTTACCGAAGCGGCCCGTCGTGCGAGGCGGGCCGCGCGGCCCACCGCCTGCCTGCGACCGATCGTTTCCTGCTCAACCGACACGCCACGATGACCGTATCCGAACTGCTCCGTGCCATCCGCCAACCCTATATCGACCTGCTCGCGCAAGCGGCAGCGCAACCGGCGGTGACCGTCGAACCGGCCTACCGGCAGGCCGATGGCGCGCTGGCCACCGAAGGGCCGCTCGCGCTGCCGTGCCGGGCCGACACGATCCCGGCCGAAGGCGACGCGGCGGGCCAGCCGTCGATGGTCGATTCGACCTCGCAACTGGATTTCGAACCGTTCGCGTTCGACCTCGAAACGGCGGCCGTGTCGATCCGCCCATTCGTATGGGACTGGGCCGCGATCGAGGCCGACGGTCTCGACGAAAGCGCGGCGGTCGACGCTTTCAAGGCCTGGTTCCTCGCGTGGTTCGATGTGGACGACGAGAACACGCCGGCCGCAGACGGGCTGCATGGCGTCGTCCATTACCTGTCGGAACCGGTTCGCACGGAACAGGGGTGGCGCGTCAATGCCGACCTCGGCTCCGCGCCCGAGACGGCCGTCGAGGATCTGCTGTTCCGGCTCGTCGATGCGGGGGCGACGCGGATCAATGTCGGTTGAAATGTCGCTTTATCTCTTGCACACCACCCTCATGAAAAAAGCACTTGCCGCGGTACTGCTCTGTATTTCGTTGCCGGCGCTCGCCAAGGTTTCCACCGAAGTGTTCTGCTTCAGATCGGATGGCGACAAACCCGTGCGCTTCGAGATGCGCACCTACTACGACGATGCGGTCGATTGGACGGGCGGCATGGTCCGGTATGCGAAATCGAAAACGGCCCTCCCGCTGGTGATCGAACACGAAGAGGACGAAGTGCTTGCCGAAGACCGTCCGCATCAGTTCACGACGACCTGGGTCGAAATGGTCGACGGCAAGATCAACGGGAGATACGAAATGATGTCCCAGGGCGCCAACATCTATTCGATGACGTACACCAATGCGCGCACCGGCAAGAAAACCGCATTCGGCAGGGCGGTGGATGTCGATGTTTCCGAACAAACCGGGTGCCGCTGGTGATGCGCCCGTTGATCCGGATCGCATGGGTGCTGATCGCGCTGCGCGCGGGCGTGTCGGATGCCGCGCCACGCACGGTCTATGAGGGAACGCTACAAGGCGCCGGGGCCGTCGTGATGGAACTCGACAACCTCCCGGCCGCGGACGGCAAGCTCTCCGGTCGCTATTTCTATATGCAGTTCGGCGTCGATATTCCGCTGCACGGCACACCCGCACAACTAATCGAACCGCTCGTGCGAACGCAGTTGCCGGACGACGCACGCAACACATCGGGATTCCGCGAGCGTGCCGATTTCGACCATGCCGCGGCAACCTGGCGCGGCACGCGAGACAAGGACGGCTACCGCGGCCGCTGGATCGAAGCGCGCTCGGGCAGATCACGCTCCTTCACCTTGCGCCGCGTCGCCGAATACGATCCCGACGCGATAGCGCCCGGTTCCGTCGAAGCCATCACCGATCTCTCCGCCGGCGGCGTTGGAAGCGGCATCGCGCGCAGCGCGGACATCGACATGAAGCATGCGCCGTATGCAACGCTGAAGCTCGCAGGGCACGCACGGCCGGTTGGCCCGGAGGTCGGCGACGACACGGTTGCGTACCGGATGTGGAGCGATCCGCGCACGGTGCTCGCCTATCCGCGGCTGAGCCGCCATCCCGATCCGGCCGTGATGGCGCGGGTCAACCATCTGCTGGAGCAGCGGCACTGGCACATGAGTCTCGCGGCGCTCGAATGCGCGTCGACGCGCTATACCGACGACGGGCCGGCCGCCGGAACGCTCGGCGGCTACGACGACGAACACGTGACGGTCACATGGCTGTCGCGCGCGGCTTTGGGCATCGTGGAATCGGGCAGCACGTTCTGCGGCGGCGCTTACCCGGACAATCACTACGATCCGGTCACGTTCGACCTGCTACGCGGTGCGTACCTCGACTGGAATCGCGTGATCGACGCGGCTGCGCCGGCGGAAGTCCGTGAATCGGCAACGAGCGCTGCGATGGTGAAGTTCATTGCGCGGCTGCGCGACGGAGCCGCACCGCGCCACCGGCCGACGAGCGACGACGACGATTCGCTGTCGTGCGCCGACGTGTTCCCACAGTATTTGACGTTCGAACTCGATGCCCCCGGCAAGATATCGTTCGTCGTATCAGGGATCAATCACGCAATGGGCGCCTGCCTCGGGCCGCAACTCGACGCGCCATTTGCCGCGCTCGCGCCGATCCTGAAGCCTGACGGTGCGCGTTATCTCGTACCAGGCGTCAAGCTGAAATAACGCTGCGGTACGTAAGGGTATCGGCATTGCGCATCGGCCCGGCCGCGCAGCGACCAGGCCGGTCGACGCGCAAGCGCGCAGTCATTGCGTCAAGACGCGTCGCCCTGCGCGTCGACGTCGATCCCCAGTTCGCTGGCCATCCGCTGAACCAGCGCATTCAGCCGCGCCACTTCATCCGCGAGGCGCTTCTGTTCGGCCTTCAGCGCTTCGAATTCGGAAGGCGGCACCGAATCCGCGCCGCCGGCATCCGCGCTCGCGAAGTCGGCCACGTTCACCTCGCCGCACATCAGATGCATCCAGCGGTTCTCGCGCGCGCCCGGTGCACGCGGCAGCCGGACGACGAGCGGCTGCGCGCGCGCAGCGAGTTCGTCGAGAAACGCCTCGACCGACGAGATATCCGCGAAACCATGCAGGCGCGCGCTGTTCAGGCGCAGCTCGGCGGCCGTCTGCGGGCCGCGCAGCAACAGGATCGTCAGCAGCGCGATTGCCTGGCTCGGGATGCCGAGCACGCGGTTCATGTTGTGCTCGAAGCGCGGCACGCGGCTGCTGCTGCCCTCCATCACGAGACTCAAGTGCTTCAGCCCGTCGAGCGCGGTCGTGACTTCGTCCTCGCTGACGTTCATCACCGGCGCGCGCGCGGTTTTCTGGTTGCAGCCCGCGGTCAGCGCGTTCAGCGACAGCGGGTAGGTATCCGGCACCGTGTGCTGTTTCTCGACGAGCACACCGAGAATGCGGGCCTCGAGGGGCGCGAGTTCGCGAAGGGTGCGGGGCGTGGGCGTATCCGGCGTGGTGTTCATGATGGCTTCGCAGCGTGCAGCAGGTGAGGGGAAACGGTCGCGGCCCGTCCGGCGTCGCGAACGGGGAGCCATATGATAGCTCGCGAAGCATGGCCCGGCGCCGCTCGCCGCACCGAAGTGTGCACTTGTCGCAGCAGGCTTTCGTCCGACGTAGCAGCGCGCCCGGCAGCACGCGACACAACGCGGCGATGCATGCATACGCTGCGGATTCCTCCCGCGCGCAGGCGCGGCGTTTGCGCGATGCACATGCCGGCGCTACGATATACGTTCGTCCCGATATCCGCGGCGCCGCGTGCGACCTCTTCGCACGTCGATACCACGCATCACCCGCCCTGAATGCGCTGCCGCCGTGCGTGCGCGCCGCCCGTCAACTCCGTTCACTCCTCATCGGTTCACCACCATGACTGCATCTTCTACCGCACCCGTGCGCGCCATCGTCACCGGACACACACGCGGCGTCGGCGCGGCGCTCGCCGAACACCTGCTGCAGGAAGGCATCGCCGTGCTCGGCGTGTCGCGCAGCCGTCATCCGTCGCTCGCGTCGCAGGCCGGCGAACGCTTCGCCGAAGTCGAACTCGACCTGTCGGACTCCACGGCCGTCGCCGCCTGGCTGGCCGGCGACACGCTGCGCCGCTTCGTCGACGGCGCGTCCCTCGTGCTGCTGTTCAACAACGCGGGCATCGTCGATCCGATCGGCCCGCTCACCGCGCAGGATCCGGCGATCGTCGCCCGCGCGGTCGGCCTGAACGTCGCCGCGCCGCTGATGCTGTCGGCCGCGCTCGCACAGGCCGCCTCGGCCGCGACCGAATGCCGGATCGTGCACCTGTCGAGCGGCGCGGCCCGCAACGCGTACGCGGGCTGGAGCATCTACTGCGCGACCAAGGCCGCGCTCGATCACCACGCGCGCGCCGTCGCGCTCGACGCGAACGGCGCGCTGCGCATCTGCAGCGTCGCGCCGGGCGTCGTCGATACGGGCATGCAGGCCACGATCCGCGCGACCGACGAAGACAATTTCCCGATGCGCGAGAAGTTCGACCAGTTGAAGTCGAGCGGCGCACTCGCCACGCCCGAGGCAACCGCCCGGCTACTGATCGGCTATACGCTGAGCGACGCGTTCGGCACCGAGCCGACGGCCGACGTGCGCCACCTGCCGACGAAGTAAGCGTCGGACGCGGCCCGTCATCCTTCTAGCCGCTTCGTCCAGTCTTCGACCTGCCGCTCCGTCCGGCGCCTTTCGAGCATCTTGCGCCAGGCGGGCGGCAGCACCGGCACGTCGCACAGCGCATCGAGCGCGGCCATGTCGAGCGTGCGTCGATACAGCACGTCGAGCACCGTCGACAGCGGCCATTGCGGGTGGCGACGCTCATGCAGCGCGAGCACGTCGCCCGCCCCCACCCAGCCTTCCTGCAGCACGCGGTAGTACCAGCCGGTCCGGCCGCTTTGCTGCACGAGCGCCGCCATCCGCGGATGATCGAAACGCGCGTTGAGCTTCCAGCACGGCTGCCGCGACTGCGAGACCTGGAGCACCGCACCGCCCAGCGTGAACACGTCGCCGAGACACACGTCGTGCTCGGTGATGCCGCGTGTCGACAGGTTCTCGCCGAACGCGCCCGGCCGGGCGAGTACGTCACGCGCGCCGATCTGCGCGGCCCACCATGCATAGTGATCGTGTGCATAGTGGTGAACGGCCTTGTCGGGGCCGCCGTGATGCCGCGCATCGGCCTGCGCGTCGCCGGCAAAGCCGAGCGCGCCCAGCCACAGGCGTGCATCCACCGGCTGCTTGTCGATCGCGCTTGCATGCGGCGTGCCGGCGACCGGCCGGCTCGTGCCGATCCGCACCGCGCCGATGGCGGCCGCGATCGCAGGCCGGGCGTCGTCGCTCATGCGGCCACACCGTCCGGCAGCGCCGCGAGCAGTTGCTTGAGTTCGCGGGTGCGTGCGTCGCCGAGCGGCAGCAGAGGCCGCCTCGGTTCGCCGGCGTCGAAGCCGCGCAGCCTCAGTCCGGCCTTCACGGTCACCGGCAACCCGCCGTTGACGATGAACTGCAGCAACGGCAACTGCGCGTGAAAGACCGATCTGGCGCGTGCGAGGTCGCCGGTGCGCATCGCGTCGAACAACGCGAGCGGCAACGCGGCGTTCAGGTTCGGCGCGGCCGTGCACCATCCGGACGCGCCCGCGGCCAGCGCGGCGAGCGCCATCGGATTGCTGCCGTTGTAGAACGGGATCGTGCCGTCGCTCAATTGCGCGAGCCGGTGCATCCGGCCGATGTCGCCGGTGCTCTCCTTGACCATCGTCACGTTGTCGACGGCTCGGCAGATCGTCGTAATCAGGTCCGGCGGCATGTCGACGCCGCTCGTCGCCGGGTTGTTGTACAGCATGATCGGTATGCCAATGGCGTCGCCGATCGCGCGGTAGTGCGCGACGATTTCGTCGTGGCCGAGCTTCCAGTACGACACCGGCAGCACCATCACCGCATCGGCGCCGGCCTGCTCGGCGAAGCGGGCACGGCGCACCGCGCCCGCCGTGGTGAGATCGGAAATCCCGACGACGGTCGGCACGCGCCGGCGCACCGCGCGAATCGATGCGGTGGCGACGGCCTCCCATTCGGCGTCGGACAGGTAGGCGCTTTCGCCGGTACTGCCCAGCGGCGCGATCGCGTGAACGCCGTCGGCGATCAGGCGTTCGATCAGTGCATCGAGCGCTTTCAGGTCGACGCCGCCGTCGACGGAGAACGGCGTGACCGGGTAGGCAATGATGCCCTTCAGAAGGATGGACACGATTTGTATTCCTCAATGATTGTCCGACAACATCGGAACGGCACGACTTACGCGACGCAGTCCCGATGCGTGCGCAACGCGCGGCGCGCGTAGTAGTCGAACGTCACCGCATCGCGCTTCGGTTTCGAGATCCAGTCGTGCGCTTCGCGCGCGAGCGCCGGCGGCACCGGCTTGATCTCGCCGGCCGACATCGCGAGCAGTTGCAGCTTCGCGGCGCGCTCGATCAACAGCGCGAGGATGCACGCCTCCTCGATCGTCTTGCCGACCACGAGCTGGCCGTGATGCGACAGCAGGATCGCGCGCTTGCTGCCGAGCGCCTTCGAGATGATCTCGCCCTCCTCGTTGCCGACCGGCACGCCCGGCCAGTCCTTCAGGAACGCGCAATCGTCGTACAGCGGGCAGATGTCCATGTGCGACACGACGAGCGGCTGCTCGAGCATCGACAGCGCCGCGACATGCGCCGGATGCGTGTGGATGATGCAGTTCACGTCCGGACGCTCGCGATAGATCCACGTATGGAACCGGTTGGCCGGATTCGGAATGCCTTCGCCATCGACGACGTCGAGATCCTCGTTGACGCGCAGCAGGTTCGCGGCCGAGATCTCGTCGAAGCCGAGCCCGAGCCGCTGCGTGTAGTACGTGCCGGCCGCATCCGCGCGGCAGGTGATCTGCCCGGCCAGGCCCGAGTCGTGGCCGGCGTCGAACAGGATCCGGCACGTCAGCGCGAGCTTTTGCCGCGCGGACCAGCTGCTGTCGCCCACTTCGTTTTCAAGACGCCGCTCCGCCAGCGCGACCAGCGCTTCCTTCGTCAAATTCAGCGTTTCCGCCATGTTCGCCTCCTGAATGAACCGGGCCTGCCGCGCCGTCCGCAGCCGTTTGCCCGCCGCACGTGACACACGATACACCGAATGACACCTTGTGTCATGCGTTACAATCGGTTTTTCGAAGGACACCCGGCGCCCCATGACGATTCGCCTGAAGCTGCTCAGAAAACAGAAAGGCTGGACGCTCGACGTGCTGGCCGGCGAGACCGGCCTCACCAAGAGCTATCTGTCGAAAGTCGAGCGCGGCCTGAGCGTGCCGTCGATCGCGGTCGCGCTGAAGCTGTCGAAGGCGCTGAACGTCGACGTCGAGCAACTGTTTTCGGAAAGCCGCAACCGCGAGCTGATCGCGATCACGCGCGCCGGCGAGCGCACGGCGATGGGCGGGGCGGCCGACAGCCACGCGCACCGTTTCGAAAGCATCGCGGCCGGCGTCGCGCCGAAGAAGATGCTGCCGTTCGTCGTGCATCCGCCGCACGAATTCGTCGCGTCGACGTTCCGCGAGCACGAAGGCGAGGAATTCCTGTTCGTGCACAAGGGGCGCGTGGAAATCGAATTTCCGAACGAGACGGTGCAACTCAGGGCCGGCGATTCAGTCTATTTCAACGCACTCATCCCCCACCGCACGCGCAGCCTCGGCACCGCGCAGGCGGAGATCCTGGTCATCGTCAGCCACGACGACTAGCCTCGTCACTTCTTCGCGCAAGGATCTTCCGATGGTCACCAAGGCCACCGCACCGTTCCAGCAGATCAAGACGCTCGTTCGCCAGAACGTCGAGTCCGGCGACTGGCGCCCCGGCGACCGCATCCCGTCCGAACTCGATCTCGCCGCCCGGTTCGGCGTCGCGCGCATGACGGTCAACCGCGCACTGCGCGAGCTGACCGAGGAAGGCGTGCTGAAGCGCATCGCGGGCGTCGGCACCTTCGTCGCGGAGGTCAAGCCGCAGTCGAACCTGCTGATGATCGCGCATATTCGCGACGAGATCCGTGCGCGCGGGCACGAGTACCGCTGCCGCGTGCTCAGCCGGTCGCGCGAGCCCGCTTCGTTCGACGTCGCGGCCGCGTTCGGCCTGCCGGTCAACACGCCGGTCTTTCACGTGGTGTGCGTGCACGAGGAAAACGGCCGCCCGATCCAGCTCGAGGATCGCTACGTGAACCCGGCGGCCGCGCCCGGCTTCATCGATCAGGATTTCCAGACCGAACCGCCGTCCGAGTACCTGTACAACAACGTGTCGCACTACGAACTGGAAATCGAGCACGTCGTCGACGCGTCGCTGCCGACCGTCGAGCAGGCGCGGCTGCTCGACATGCGCGCCGACGAGCCGTGCCTCACGCTCACGCGCCGCACGTGGACGGACGGGCTGCCCGTCACGTTCGTGCACTTCCTGCATCCGGGTAACCGCTACCGGCTCGGCTCGCGCTTCAAGCCGGGCGCGGGGCGCCACCCGACCTGATCGTTCGTCGCACGCCTCCGACACGCACGGCGAACGTTTCGTCATGAAACGGCCGCCGTGTTCATTCGTTACGTCGGGTCAGATCGCGCCAACCTGCCCCGCCCCGCGTGACCACACGACCGGAAACAGCGGGTGATCGAGCGGCGCGCCGTCGGCCAGCTGTTCCGCGAGCCCGGGAAAATCGGGCGACGTTTTCCAGCGGCGCGGCGCGTGACGGACATCGTCGCCGACGAAGCGGATCGAGAACGCGCGCCGGCGGTTCTGCGTGCCGCCCGACGCATGCAGCGTTAGCATCCGGAAGCACACCATGTCGCCGGGTTCGAGCGCCCAGTGGCGGATCGGGAACGCCGTGCGGTCGGCTTCGATGTCGGGCAGATCGGCAAGGCTGCCTTCCGGGAACCACTTCGCCTCCTTGTCCATGAACGTGCGCGGCATCAGCCACGGCCCGCGATGCGAGCCAGCGACGAATTCCAGCGTCGACTCGAGCGGCACCGGATCGACCGGAATCCACATGCTGACGTTGTCGTTGCCTTCGATGTTGTAGTACGGCTGGTCCTGGTGCCACGGCGTGCGCTGCCGCGTGCCGGGCTCCTTCACGAGCAGGTGGTCGTGATGCAGCCGCACGTTGTCCGTGCCCATCAGCGCGGCGGCGACCGACGGCGCCGGCGAGCGCACGATGAAGTCGCGATACGCGTCGTTGTGCTGCCAGTTGCAGAAATCCTCGAAGAACCAGCCCGGATCGTCGGGCCGGCTCGCGACTTTCGCGCGTTCGCTCGGCTGCGCGAGGTTCGCGTCGATGCCGGCCCGCAGCGCGGCCACTTCGTCGGGCGAAAAGATGCCCTTGATGCAGACCGCACCTTCCTCGCGGAACGCGGCGATCAGTTCGGGCGTCACGGCTTGCGCGACGCGCTCCTGGATACTCGTCATGGTGTGCCTGTCGATCGAATGAATCACGGAGTCACGGAATCACGGCGCCGAAGTCAGTTGCTGCTTCGCGCCATAGATGTCGAAGTCGAAGTATTTCGCGGCGATCTTCTGGTATGTGCCGTTCGCGCGAATCGCGACGATCGCGTCGTTCAGCCGCTTCTTCATGTCGGCGTCGCCCTTGCGTATGCCCATCGCGACGCCGTAGCCGGTGATCCGCACGTCGGTCACGTCCGGGCCCGCGAATGCGTAGCCCTTGCCGCGCGGCGTCTTCAGGAACGAGTAGCCGGCCTGCGTCTTGTCCTGGAAGGTCGCGTCGAGGCGACCGTTGACGAGATCCTGATACACCTGATCCTGATTCTGGTACGAGACGATCGTCACGCCCTTGGTCGCCCATTCGGCCTTCGCGTACGCCTCCTGCGTCGTGCCCTGGTCGATCCCGACGCGCTTGCCGGCCAGCGACGCCGCGGTCGGCAGCAGCTTCGAGCCGACCGGCGCGACGAGCGCGCCCGGCGACGCATACAGCTTGTTCGAGAAGTCGACCTGCTTGAGCCGCTCGTCGGTGGCCGTCATCGCGGACATGATCACGTCGAACTTGCGCGCGCGCAGCGCCGGAATCATCCCGTCGAAGCCCTGCTCGACCCACACGCACTTCGCACGCAGTTGCTCGCAGATCGCATTGCGCAGGTCGATGTCGAAGCCGGCGAGCGAGCCGTCGGGCTGCTTCGCCTCGAACGGCGGATACGTCGGATCGATACCCCAGCGGATCGTCGACGTGTCCTGCGCGAACGATGCGAGCGGCGCGAACGCCAGCGCGGTAACGAGGAACTTGGCAGTACGGTTCATGGCGTGTCCTTGTGGTCTCGACGCGGCGGGGAGCGCCGGGCGTCCGGTGGGGAGCGTCGTGCCGGCATGCCCGGCGCGGTACGCGAAAGACGGGACTTCGATGAAACTGCGATGCAGTCTAGACCGCTAGATTTTCGAGCGCAAGCGGGGGTATGACGGAGTGCGGCGGATTGAAGAGAGGCGGGAGACGGGAGAGCGGGCAGATGCTTGATCCACGGCCTTTTTACGGGGTTTTCAGGTGTTTACCCTGTGCGACGCACGTTTGCCACAGAGCGTGTTTTTCCGGATGTTCGTGAAATGTAGAGGTCTATACCGGAAGCTACGGCGATGTGTCGCCCGATCTTCCACCGACCGTACGGCGATGCGCCCCTGGCGTGCCCGCGCTCGCCGCTGCGCGGCCGATAAGATGCGTCACGCGCTTCAAAGGCGCCGCGAAACGCCACACCGAATCCGGCGAAACCGCGATTGCCCGCTGCGTCCGGCCATGTTAAAAGTCGTCGCACGCATTTGAAAATGAAATGCTCGAATCCACAGAAGTGCAGAAATGAATAGACCCCTGTTCGACATCGACCTGCTGCGCGCGCTGGTGATGGTCGCCGACTGCGGCAGTTTCACGACGGCTTCCGCGCGCCTGCATTCGACGCAGTCGACCGTCAGCCAGAAGGTGCGCCGGCTCGAGGAAATCGCCGGCCACCGCCTGCTCGACCGCGGCGCGCGCGACGTGCGGCCGACCGACGCGGGCGTGACGGTGCTCAGCTATGCGCGGCGCATGCTCGCGCTCAACGACGAGATGCTGGAGGCGCTGTCGGGCGCGACGGTCGCGCTGACGATCCGGCTCGGCGTGCCCGACGATTTCGCGGCGGGTCGCACGACGCACGCACTCGCGGCGTTCAAGCGCGAGCATCCGCAGGTGAAGCTCGAAGTGACGTGCGGGCTGAGCCGCGACATCAGCGCCGCGTACGATCGTGGCGAACTCGACCTCGTGCTGATCAAGCAGCGGCGCGACAGCCGCGAGGCGGTCGTGCGCTGGCCCGAGAAGCTGCGCTGGATCGACAGCGCGAAGCATCCGTCGATCGATCTCGACCCGGTGCCGATCGTCGTGTTCCCGCCGCGCGGGCTCTACCGCGACGACATGATCAAGGCGATCGAGGAGCGCGGCCGCCGCTGGCGGATCAGCTTCACGACGTCGAGCCTGAGCGGGATCCAGGCGGCCGTCGCGGACGGGCTCGGCATCAGTGTGCTGCCCGCGCGCGTGGTGACTGACGAGCATGTGGTGCTGACCGCGAAGCAGGGCTTCGCGCCGATCGAGCATATGGACATCGCGATCCTGCACCGGCCGACGGCCGACCCGATGGTCAGCGAACTGACGAAAACGCTCGCGGCGATGCTGGAACTCGAAGGGCGGTAAGCGAAGCGGGTTTCATCCGGCAGCAGGGAACGGGGCACGGCGTGCCGAGCATGCGTCAGAACATCGTGTTGCCGTTCGCCGCCTGCTCGGGCACCGGCTGGTTGACGTCCCAGTGTTCGACGATCTTGCCGTGCTCGAGCCGGAAGATGTCCATGATCGCGCTGCCGCGCGTGCCGGGTTCGCGCACCGCGTGCACGTGCAGGATCACGTAGTCGCCATCGACGAACGAGCGTTTGATCTCGCTGTGCGACTGCGGATATGTGTCGCGCAGGAACGCGACGAACTTGCGGAAGCCGTCGCGCCCGTCGGCCGCGTTCGGGTTGTGCTGCACGTAGCGATCGCCGACATACACAAGCGCGGCGTCCGCATCCTTCTCGTTCAAGCCTTTTTCGTAGAACGCCAGCACCGTGCGCCGGTTGGCCTCCTGCCGCGCGTCGGCCGGGCCGGCCGCCCCCGCATGCGTGGCGGTCACGGCGAACAGGGCCACCGCCATCCATCGTGCGGCCCGTGCCGCGGTCGTGCGTCGCATCGTCGTCTCCCCGGAAATCCGGCTGAAAACCGGATCATACCGGCGCGACGCGGCGTTCAGACCAGTGCGCCGTCGCGCGCGACGACCTTCCCGGACGACACGACGAGACGCCGCACCGGCCGCGCGACGACGGCCTCGGCGAACGTCAGCGCATCGACGAGCACCACGTCCGCGCGGTGACCCGGCTGCAGGCCGTAATCCGCGAAACCGCAGCCGCGCGCCGCGCCGTGCGTCACGCAGTCGAGCGCGACTTCGAGCGCATCGTCGCGGCGGAAATCGTTGCGCATGGCGATCAGCATCGCGCGCTCGAGCATGTCGGGCGAGCCGTACGGCGTCCACGTATCGCGCACGCCGTCGTTGCCGCCGACCACGGTCACGCCCGCCGCACGGCACGCGGCCAGCGGCGGCACCGGCACCGCGGCCGGCGCGGTCGTGACGATCGCGACGCCGAGCTCGGCCATCCGCGCGAGCAGCGCCTCGCGCTCGCGTTCGGCGATATCGCCGAGGCAGAAACCATGGCTGATCGTGACCTTTCCCTGCATGCCGAGCGCCGCCGTGCGCTGCAGGATCAGTTCGAGCGAGTACGCGCCCATCGACCCGCGCTCGTGCAGATGGATATCGAGCCCGCGGCCGTGGCGCCCGGCGATCGCAAACAGCACGTCCACCGCCTCGACCGGATCGCCTTCGATCGCGCACGGATCGAGCCCGCCGAGCAGGTCGGCGCCGGCGCCGAGCGCGTCGGACAGCAGCGCATCGGTGCCCGGCCGCTTGAGCACGCCCGATTGCGGAAACGCGACGATCTGGATCTCGACCTGCCCGCGCAGCGTCTCGCGCGTGGCCAGCACGCCGTGCAGGTGGCGCAGCCCGGCTTCGGTATCGACGTCGACGTGCGTCCGGATGCGCGTCGTGCCGGCAGCGAGGAACGCACGCGCCAGCGCGAGCGAGGCGGCGCCCGCGTCATGGCCGCTCGTCGCGCGATAGTGGCGTTCGTTCTCGATGCGGTCGACGAGGCGCGGCCCGACCTGGTTGCGATACCACGGCATCCCCCAGTGGGTCTTGTCGAGGTGCGTATGGCCTTCGACGAGGCCGGGCAGCGCCAACGCGCCCGCGCCGTCCTCGATCGCGCAGCCGGCGGGCGCGTCGAGCGACGGGCCGACGCGCGCGATGCGATCGCCTTCGATCAGGATATCGAGCGCAGCGTCGGCGTTCGTGCGGACATTGCGGATCAGCAGGTTCGTCATGTCGGGTCCGGTCGGGTCGGTCGGTGCAAGGCGGGCACGGCGCGTGCCGTGCCGCCGGTCATGTGGTTCAGCGCGTAAAGCGCAGCGACGGAGCGAACGGTGCGTCCGTATCGCTTTCGCCGCGGCGAAATACCCAGCGCTCGGCCGGCACGCCCGCGACGGCCGCCGCCGCATTCGGCGCGCGCACCGCGACGAAGCTTGCGTCGCAGCCGAGCGCGATTCCGTAGTTCTCCTTGCCGATTGCACGCGCGCCGGCGTGCGTCGCCATGTCGAGCGCGATGCCGAGCGCTTCGTCGGTGTAGAAGCCCGACCGGTAGCCGACCATCATCGCGCGCTGCAACATGTCGCCGTTGCCGTACGGCCACCACGCGTCGCGGATGTTGTCGTTGCCCGCGAACACGTGTACGCCCGCGTCGCGCAGCCGTCGCACCGGCGGGAACGCGCAGTCGCCCGGCGCATTCGTCAGGATCGATACGCCGGCTTCGGCCAAAGCCGCGGCCGTACGCTGCACGTCGTCATCGCTCACCTGGCCGAGCGCGTACGCATGGCTCACGTTCACGCGCCCGCCGAGCCCGGCCGCGCGCGTGCGCGCCGCGATCCGCAGCAGTTGCGCAATGCCCGTTTCCCCCGGCTCGTGCAGGTGGATGTCGATTTTCGCGCCGCGCTTCTCGGCGATGCCGAACACGATGTCGAGCTGGCCGTCCGCGTCGCCGTCGAGCGTCGTCGGGTCGATCCCGCCGACCACGTCCGCGCCTTCGCGCACGGCGGTATCGAGTATCTCGGCGGTGCCCGGGCACGTGATCACGCCGGCTTGCGGAAACGCGACCAGTTCGATGTCGACGATCCCGCGCCATCGTTCGCGCGCGGCCATCACGGCGTGCAGGTTCGACAGGCCCGTCGTCGCATCGACGTCGACGTGGCTGCGCATCGCGATCGTGCCGAACGCGGCGGCCTGCGCGATCAGCGCGTTCGCTCGCTCGACGATCGGCGGCGCGGCCGCGAGCTGGCGCTTCTCGACCGCGAGCCGCTCGCGCAGCGAGCCGACCGGTTCGTGCGGCACCCAGCGATCGCCGACGAAGCTCTTGTCGAGATGGATATGGCCGTCGACGAAACCGGGCAGCACGACGCGGCCGTCGAGGTCGATCGTCTGCGCGCCGGGCGCGGCTGCGCAATCGGCGCCGATCGCGGCGAAGCGGCCGTCGCGGACGACGAGGTTGACGGGCTGGCCGCCGGCGTCGACGGCGTTGATGAAGAATCGTTCGGTCATGGCCTGGAATGTGGAGCGGTCGCGGCGCGACACCGGCGCGGACAGGGGAAGGAACCGCGGCCGGCGCGGCGCGGCCGGTGGCAGGGAATCCGGCCACGATATCGGACGCCGCCGGCCGAGGCCAATTAAATGTCGCGATGCCGTGCATTCGATTTCGCGATGTGCGGCGCAGACGCCACGCCAGCAAGATGCGACGGCGGGGTCCGATCTCGTCGGAGACGGCCTGCCTGCATTGGCCCGTCGGGCGACGTCGCGGAAGCCGAGGTTTCGAGCGCCTGCATCGAGGCGCCGACTGCCTCGAAAGACACTCCGCCGGACCGCTATCGATGCGCGTTGTCGACGCTGCCGAACGGCCGCCGCCCTTCCCGGCCATTGCGCGATCGCCCCGCGCAAGCCGCGATTTACGCGGCAACAGACTTTACACGTTGTTACCCGGCCGCACCGGACGCGCATCCGGCCATTCCTTATACTCACGCCGAGTTCGCCACCCGTCTCGGGAATCCATCGGCGAACACGTTGCCGATGCAGGAAACACATGATGCGCATGCCTTCCACGAAGACCGTTCTGTTCGCCTCGCTCGTCGCCGTGGCGGCGCTTCCGCTCACCGCGTGCGTCGCGCCCGGCTACTACGGCGCGCAGCCGGGTTATCCGCAGCAGCAGCAATACGCGACGCCCGGTTATGCGCAGCCCGCGTATTCGCAACCGGGCTACGTGCAGCAGCAACCGGCGTATCCGAATCAGGCACCGCAACCGTACGATCAATACGGCAACCCGACGCAATACGGCTCGCAGCCGTATGACCAGTACGGCAATCAGCAACAGCAATACGCGACCCCGTACGGCAAGCAATACGGCACCGTCGCGAACATCCAGCCGGTCAACGGCTCGGTCGGCCCGTCGGGTGTCGCCGGCACCGTCGTCGGTGCGCTGGTCGGCGGCCTGGTGGGCAACCAGTTCGGCCGCGGTCATGGCCGCGATGCGGCGACGGTGATCGGCGCGCTCGGCGGTGCGGTGGCGGGCAACCAGATCGGCCAGCAGATGGGCGCCGCACAAGGCCCCAGCAGCTACCGGATCGACGTGCAGGTCAGCGACGGCTCGATGCGCTCGTTCGACGTGCAGTCGCCGGGCAACCTGCGTCCGGGCGACCGCGTGCAGATCAACGGCAACCAACTGTCGCGCTATTGATTCCAGTGGCGTGCGCGTGAGCCGATCTCGCGCATGTCGAGCATTCGACGTCGGGTGCCGGTTCGGCGCAACGGCACACGCGTCTGGCGTCCCCGTCGATGGCGGCACGACCCGCCGCCGTCACCATCTTCTCCGTTCACGATCGTGCCCGCACCGGGCATTGCCCCGCGACATCCGGATTCCCATTAGGATAAGGACGATGCATCCCGCGCCCGCGGCAGCGGCACGCGCCGGCATGCACGCCCCTCGACCGGAACGCCCCCGATGACGATCACGATCCGCCTGCTCGACGCGGCCGACGCCGCCTGTTTCCGCACCGTCCGCCTGCGTGCGGTCGACACCGCGCCCCTATCCTTCCTGCCGACGCTCGACGAAGAATCCCAGGTGCTGGTCGACGAATTCGCGAAGCGCCTCACGCCAACGCAGGTCCAGGCCGTGTTCGGCGCGTTCGACGGCGATACGCTCGTCGGCATCACCGGCGTGCGCCGCGATGCGCGCACGAAGATCGCGCACAAGGCGACGATCTGGGGCGTGTACGTCGACGCCGCGTATCGCGGGCAACGCATCGCGCAAGCGCTGCTCGACAGCGCGACCGGGCATGCGGCGAGCGCGTGGGGATGCAGCCAACTGATGCTGTCCGTGAACGAGGTCAACCACACCGCCGAGCGGCTGTATGCATCGCAGGGGTTCGTGCGGTTCGGCACGGAGCCGCGCTCGCTGTTCGTCGATGGCCGCTTCTACGACGAGCACTACATGATCAAGACGCTGGCATGACGCGTCGGCGTTCGCGTGCAGGCACCGACCGGCTGCACGCGAACGCCGTGGCGTTACGTCATCTCACCGCTTGTCGGTGATCGTCGCGTTGACGACCTGCCCGGCGATCGTCACGTTCGTCAGCGTCATCGCGCTCACGTTGAACGCATAGATCGGCCCCGGCGACGTGACCGTCGGCGTGCCCGACGCCACCGGCGTGCCGAAGTCGCAATCGGTGATCGTCACGCCGGAGATCGGCTGCACCGCGGGCGTGGGCGGCGTGCCGTTGTAGTCGAACGCGACCGGCCCCTGCGCGACGATCGCCTGGAAGCACGATGCGGTCACGCCGTTCAGCGTCACGTTGCTCGCTTTCACGTCGGCGATCGTCACGTTCTGCACGACCGGCGCGCGCGTGCGCACCGCATCGTTCGCCGGCTGATAGTCGCAGTCGAACGTGACGATGCCGCCCTGCGCCGCGGACGGATTGCCGGCCGACGGCGTGACGACGCCGAGCGGCACGCTCGCGTTGACCGGGCTGCCCGCGAGCAGCGCGCTGCCGTAGCCGCCGCCCTTCAGCGTCACGCCATTCGGCAGCGTGACGCCCTTCACGTGGAAATCCTTCACGTAGCCGCCGCGGTTCATGTTGGTCTTCACGCGAATCGCGATGTTCAGCGGGTTGGTCTGCCAGTTCGCGTTCAGCATCGACAGGTTCGTCGCATAGATCTGCTCGACGCCGCCGCCCATCTCGCTGCCGAGCGTGATCCCGCCGTGCCCGCTGTTCATCGTGCAATTGCGGATCAGGTGCCGCTTCGCGGGCCCGTATTCGGTGTCGCGGTCCTTGCCCGACTTGATCGCGATGCAGTCGTCGCCGGTGTTGAACGTGCAGTCCTCGCACAGCACGTCGGTGCACGCGTCCGGATCGAAGCCGTCGTTGTTCGGGCCGATGCTGTTGGTCGTCACGCCGCGGATCACGACGTTGCGGCTCGCGGTCGGATGGTGCTGCCAGAACGGCGTGTTCTGGGTCTGGTAGTTCGCCATCAGCACGTTCGTGCAGCCGATGAATTCGACCATGCATGGCCGCAGGTAGTGACCAAGGCCGAAGATGCGCTTCTCCACCGGCACGCCGGCCTCGGACAGCGCGGGCAGGTAGTTCTGATCCTGCTGCCACGGCGTGACGGGCGACGTCAGCAGCGCATAGAGCGCGTCGGAAATCGCGGGCGCGACGATCCGCAGGTCGACGTTGTTCGGGTTCGCGTAGTTCTGGGCCGGCACCGTCGCGCCCGCGCCGTACGCGCCCGACGAGCCCTTGTAGGTCCACCAGCAGACGCTGTTCGCGCCGCTGCCGGAGAACGGCGTCATCGCCTGCCCGTTGAGCACCGACGTCGGGCCTTCGCCGGTCAGCGCGATGTTCGTCGCGTTGCGCGCATAGACGGGCGCGCCGTAGTTCAGGCAATCGTTCGCCTGCCAGCGGCTGTAGTACAGCCGGCCGTTCGCGCCGCAATCGACCGGGCCGTCCTTCGCGTAATCGGCCGGGTTCGGGCTGAAATAGATCGTGCAGTTCGCGCTCAGATGGAACGTGACGTTGCTCTGCAGCACGATCGGCCCCGCGCAGTACCAGGTGCCGGACGGCACGACGACCCGGCCGCCGCCTTCACGCCGGCATGCGTCGATCGCCGCGAGAAACGCCGGGCGCGAATCGAATGCGCCGGGCGCGGCCGTCATATCGGAACCGGGGCTGACGGGCGATTTCGCGGCCGGGTACGGCGACGTCTGCGCGACCGTCGCGCACCGGCGCGCGCCGTAGTGCGTCACGTCGAGGTCGCGCCCGCGCCGCGCGAGCCGCGACACGTGCGCGAGCGATGCGGCGATGCGCGCCGCCGCGCCGTGCTCGCCCCACACGAGATCGACCGCCGACGCATCGGGCGTCGCGCCTGCCGCCAGCGCCCGGGTGGCCGCGAACGGACCGCCGAGCATCGCGCCGCCGGCGAGCGCGCCGGTCCAGCCGATGAAAGCGCGGCGCGATACCCGTTTCGATGCGGGCGATCGGGCGGGCGAAGACGAACGGCGGCGATGGGCGGCCATGGGCACTCCTTCAGAGTAAGGGGTATCGATGCGCCGAGTGGCGGATCGTTATTTATACGTCGTCGTACTACATCGCGAAGTCTAGACGCGATTGGAGCAACGCATGTATTTGTCGTTTACCCTGTTTTCTCCGACTTCATGGGCTGTATGTGAGCGCACACTCACATGGACGAATGCGCTTTCAGAGATATGTTGTCGTATGTTTATGCGCAAAAACTTCGACTCAATCCCGCAATCCTGTCCATCGGAAACGGGTTCCCAGCCCGTCCACTGCCAACCCGCTTCGGTAATTCCGCCTCTGGTCAGCCCCGCGCCGCCCGCGCTATCGTTTCGCCATCCCCACAGCCCAGGAGCTGCCTTTGCCTACCCGCCACGGAGTCGATCTCATCCGCGCCCGCGCGCTGTTCGATCGCGAGCGTCAGACGTTCACCGAAGCCATGCCGGCCTCCCGCGCACTGTCCGCGGAAGCATCCGAGCACTTGCTGTTCGGCGTGCCGTTGCACTGGATGCAGGACTGGTCGACCCCGTTCTCGCTATACGTGAAGGAAGCCCGCGGCGCGACGTTCACCGACGTCGACGGTCACCGCTACGTCGATTTCTGCCTCGGCGATACGGGCGCGATGTTCGGCCATGCGCCCGAACCCGTCGCACGCGCGCTCGTCGAGCAGGCCACGCGCGGCTACACGACGATGCTGCCAAGCGAGGACGCCGCCTGGGTGTCGCGCGAACTCGCGCGGCGCTTCCGGTTGCCGGTCTGGCAATTCGCATTGAGCGCGAGCGACGCGAACCGCTTCGTGCTGCGCTGGGCGCGCGCGGCCACCGGCCGCAACACGATCGTCGTGTTCAACGGCTGCTATCACGGCACGGTCGACGACGTGTTCGTCGATCTCGTCGACGGTCGCCCGGTGCAGCGCGACAGCCTGCTCGGGCAGTCGTACGACCTGCTCGCGAACACACGCGTCGTCGAATTCAACGATCTCGACGCGCTCGAAGCGGCGCTGAAGGATGGGGATGTCGCGTGCGTGCTCGCCGAGCCCGCGATGACGAACATCGGCATGGTGCTGCCCGAGCCGGGCTTTTGGGAGGCCGCGCGCGAACTGACACGCCGCACCGGCACGCTGCTCGTGATCGACGAGACGCACACGATCAGCAGCGGCCCCGGTGGCTACGCGGTCGCGCACGGTCTCGAACCGGACATGCTGGTGGTCGGCAAGCCGATCGCGGGCGGCGTGCCGTGCGCGGTGTACGGGTTCAGCGCCGAATTCGCGGAACGCGCGAAGCAGGCGAAGCTGAACGCGCCGCCCGGCCACTCGGGCATCGGCACGACGCTCACCGCGAACATGCTCGCGATGCATGCGATGCGCGCGACGCTCGCCGAAGTCGCGACCGACACCGCGTATGCGCACATGTTCGCACTCGCCGCGCGGCTCGCGACGGGCCTCGAACACGCGATCGCGAAACACGGGCTGCCGTGGTGCGTGACGCGCATCGGCGCGCGCACCGAGTTTCAGTTCGCGCCCGTCCCGCCGCGCAACGGCACGCTGGCCGGCGCGCAGCTCGACAGCGAAACTCGAGCACATCGTGCACCTGTACCTGCTGAATCGCGGCGTGCTGATCACGCCGTTCCACAACATGATGCTCGTGTGCCCGCAAACGACCGACGACGATGTCGACCGGCTCGTCGCGCAGTTCGATGCGTGTCTGGGCGAACTGGTGTGAGACGCTGATGCAGGGCCCGGTACTCGCGCAAGCGCGTGCCGGGCCGTCCCGCCCGCTATGCGGCCCGCAACGCGCGCCGCGCCACTTCCGCGAAATACCGCGCGCCGACCGGCAAAATCTCGTCGTTGAAATCGTACGTCGCGTTGTGCAGCGGCACGCCGCCCTGCCCGGCCGCTTCGCCGTTGCCGATGAACACGAAATTGCCCGGCACCGCCTGCAGGAACGCGCCGAAATCCTCCGAGATCATCATCGGCTGCACGTCGGCGTTCACCGCGTCGGCGCCCGCGACCTGCGCGGCGGCCTGCACGGCCGTCTCCACCCATTCCGGTGAATTCACCGTCGGCGCGAACTCGTGCGTGTACTCGAACGTGCAGGTCGCACCATGCGTGCGGCAGATCCCTTCGCTGATTTCGCGCATCCGCGTGGCCAACAGCGTCTGCACGTCGCGCGAATAGCTGCGCGTGTCGCCCTTGATCGTCACGGTCGACGGCAGCACGTTGCGCAGCCCGTCGGTGATGAATTCCGTGCACGAGATCACCGCCTGTTGGCCCGGGTCGAGATTGCGGGACACGATCGTCTGCAGCGCGAGCACGATCTGCGAGCCGATCACGATCGGATCGATGCCCATGTGCGGCCGCGCCGCGTGCGTGCCGCGCCCGTCGATCCGGATCACGAAATTGTCTTCGCTCGCCATGATGCCGCCCGCACGCGTCGAGAACGTGCCCGCGCGCATGCCCGGCATGTTGTGCGCGCCGAAGATCGCATCGACCGGAAAGCGCTCGAACAGTCCGTCGGCCATCATCGCCTTCGCGCCGCGGCCGTGCTCTTCCGCCGGCTGGAAAATGAAGCGCACGGTGCCGTCGAAATCCTTGCGCTCGGCCAGCAGTTGCGCAGCGCCGAGCACCATCGACATGTGGCCGTCGTGCCCGCACGCATGCATCTTGCCCGGCGTGCGCGACACGTGTTCGCGGCCCGGCGCGTGCTCGGCGATGTTCAACGCGTCCATGTCGGCGCGAATGCCGATCGCGCGCCGGCCCGTGCCGGCCGTCAGGTTCGCGACGAGCCCGGTGCCGCCGATGCCGCGATGCACGTCGAGCCCAAGCGTGGTCAGGATGCGCGCGACGTAGTCCGACGTGTTCACCTCTTCGAAACCCGTCTCCGGATACCGGTGCAGATGGCGGCGCCAGGTCTTCAGTTGCCCGTGCAGCGGGCTTGCTTCGATTGCGTCGGTTTCGTCCATCGCGTTCGCCTCGTCGGTCGTCATGTCGTTCAGGCCGTCACCGCCGCGCGGCTCAGCCATTCACGCTGGCGCGCGAGCACCGCGTCGGCCGTCTCGCCGACGCAATTCCGGTACACGGACGGCGCGGTCGCCCCTTCCGTGTTGATCGCCAGCACGCGCGCATTCGCATCGAGCCCGACCTGCCGCGCGAGCGCCGGGTCGCGCATCAGCACGTCCAGCCCTGCCACGCCGGCCGCGCCCGATTCGCCGGCAACGAGCGGCACGTCGCGTTCGCTGCCGGCCGCGAGGCCGCGCATCGCCTGCACCGCGTCTTCGTCGTCGATCAGCATGAAGTGATCGATGCACGTCTCGAGGAAATCCCACGCGAGCGGCGACGCCTCGCCGCACGCGAGCCCGGCCATCACCGAATCGACGCTGCCGGTGGCCTTCGTCGCGCGCCCGGCCAGCGCGCTCTGATACAGACAATCGGCCTGGCGCGGCTCGACGACGACGAAGCGCGGCCGCTGCACGCCGTCGCGCTCCCACAGGTAGCTCGCGACGCCCGCGGCGAGGCCGCCCACGCCGCCCTGCAGGAATACGTGCGTGAACGGTTGCCCGTCGTCCGCTGCCGCCTGCGCGGCCGCTTCGGCGGCGATCACGCCGTAGCCCTGCATCACGTCGCGCGGAATCGTTTCGTAGCCGTCGTACGACGTATCCGACACGACGTACCAGCCGTTCGCCTGCGCGAGCTGCGCCGCGCAGACGACCGATTCGTCGTAGTTCCCCGCGATGCGCACGATCCGCGCGCCGTACGCCGAGATCGCGCGTTCGCGCTCGGCGTCGACGTTCGCGTGCAGCACGATCACGCACCCGCAGCCGATCGCGCGCGCGGCGGCGGCCAGCGCGCGGCCGTGATTGCCGTCGGTCGCGCTGATCACCGTCAGGTCGGCCAGCTCCGCCGCATGGCGGCCGGTGACGAGCTCCCGCGGATCGAGTTCCTGCTTGCGCCGCAGCCGCTTCACGAGCCGCACCAGCGCGATCGGCGCGCCGAGCGCCTTGAAGCTGCCGAGCGGCGAGCGGCACGATTCGTCCTTCACGCTGACGCTCGCGACACCGAGCCGCGCGGCCAGATCGGGCAGCGCACGCAGCGGCGTGCGCGCATGGCCGACGAGCGGCCAGTGCGACAGCCACGCGCCGCTTTCGTCGGCCGATGCGACGTTCATCACGCGGCGCAGTGCGTCGGGATAGGGCGTGCGCGACGCGCGCGGGTTGGCGATCAGCATGACCAAGGCTCCGGTGGGGGACGGCGCGGGCAGTCCGTCAAGTGGGTCGGATCGGGCAGGCGCGGGTTGCGCTCGCCGTCGGTTGGAAAATAATATTGCGCATGCTGGTCGAAAAATTCGCCAAATTGGCACCGTAGACGCAAAAATTTCTCATTCTTTCGAGGTTTCATACGCCATCATGACGTCCCCTCTCGATGCGTTCGATCGCAAGCTGTTGATGGAAGTCCAGCGCGACGCGCAGACCCCGCAGGCCGAACTCGGCGCACGCGTCAACCTGTCGACCGCCGCCGTGAACCGGCGGCTGCGGCGCCTCGCGGAAGACGGCGTGATCGAGCGCTATACGGCCGTCGTCGCGCCGGACAAGGTCGATCATCCGCTGACGATCGTCGTGAACGTCGAGGTCGAAAGCGAGCAGATCGACCAGCTCGACGCGATGAAGCGCACGTTCGAGCGCTGCCCGCAGATCCAGCAGTGCTACTACGTGACCGGGGAATGGGATTTCGTGCTGATCCTCGCGGTGCGCAACATGGATCAGTACAACGCGCTCACGCGCGAGCTGTTCTTCGCGAACAACAACGTGAAGCGGTTCAAGACGCTGGTGAGCATGAGCCGCGTGAAGGTCGGGCTCGACGTGCCGGTCGATTCCGGCGAGTGAACGCAGCGATGAAGCGGCCGGCGCACGACTGCCTGCGCCGGCCGCTTCCCATCGACGGCTACGTCAGCGGCAACTGAAGCTCGCCGCCGAATTCAGGTCGCCCGAGCCGTTGTAGCGTGCAATCTGCGGATACGGACACAGCGGCCGCGTGCGCCCCGCCCCCCACGATGCGGGCACGTCCGCGTTCGGCACCGGGTTCGTCGTGTCGCGTGCGGCAGCAACGACCGCCGTCGGCGCCTGCCCCTGTTCGACCCACGCAACGAGCGGCGTCAGCATGTCGAACTGGTCGGCGGCCGGCCCGCCCGCGCAGTGATTCATGCCCGGCACCGGATAGAAGCGTGCAAAGCTCGACGCATCGCCGCCGTTCGCCTGCGCGACCTGCGCGTACCAGTCGCGCGTGTCGTTGAACGAGAACACCGGGTCGCCCGTGCCGTGATAGACGAGCAGCTTCGCGCCGCGCGCCTTCAGCGCGGACAGGTTCGTCTCGTCGGGCGGCGTCATGAACGACCACGACGATTGCATGTACACGCCGTTCGTCGCGAAGATCGCCGGCGCATCGTTGTCCATGTCGAAGCCGAGCGCGAAACCGGGCAGGTTCGCGAGCGCCGCGGCGGTTTTCGGCGGCGTCATGAAGGTGAACGCCATCGCGGCCGGATCGAGCGTGATCGACGCCGATTGCTTCCACGACGCCCAGCCGCCGGCAGCCACGCCCGGATCGTACGGAAAGCTCGCGTACAGCGCCGTGCCCGCGCTGTTGCGTGCACCGGCGAACACGTTCTCCAGCGCGGTTTTCTGCGCGGGCGTCAGGCAGGCGCCCGTGCGCGTGCCGTTCGCGCAGGTCGGGATATCGGCATCGACGCTGAAGTGCGCCTGGCACGCGGCGACGTCCTGCACCATCCCGTCGGCCGCGCCGTCGAGCGCATCGCATTTATCGAGGATCCTCGCGCCGACGAACTGGCGCTCCGCATCGTTGAAGCCGCTGCGGATATCCGGCAACCCGTTCGATCCGGTGGCCGACGCGATCTTCGCGAACTGCTGCGCGCCATACATCTCGCCGATCGCCGCCTTCGGCAGATGGAAGCCCGGGTCGCCCGCGATGATGCCGTCGTAGTCGGCCGGGTTGCGCACCGCCGTGACCATCGCGTGACGGCCGCCGTTCGAGCAGCCGCCGAAATAGCTGCGATCGGGCGCCTTGCCGTACGCGAGCCGGATCACCTGCTTCGCCATCGGCGTCAGCGCATCGACGGCGCCGTAGCCATAGTCGAGGCGCGCCTGCGGATCAAGGCCGAACAGCGGATTCTGCGCGGCGCCGTGCCCGGAATCCGAGCTGATCACCGCGAAACCCTGGTTCAGTGCGTTGGTCAGCGGCCCGCCGCCACCGATCTCGCCGGTCGCGGTCACGACGTTGCCGTCGAGCCCGCCGTTCGCCTGGTAGAAGAAGCGGCCGTTCCACGCTTTCGGCAAGCGCATCTCGAAGCCGATCGCATAGGTCTTGCCGTCCACCGCGCTCACGCGCTCGTTCATCTTCCCCGTGATCACGCAGTGCTCGGCGACCGGCTTGCCGGCCACCGTCAGCGCGCCGGCAGCCGCGGTCGTCACCGACGTGAACGACGTGTTCGCATACGCGAGCTTCGCGGCGAGCGCGTCGCAGGTCTGCGCCATCGCGGCCGGCGTCGCGGCGCTCAGGTGGGTGGGCGCGGCACCGATCGAATCGTCGCCGCCGCAACCGGCGAGCATGGCGGCGGCGGACAGCGGCGCAATACAGAGGATTGCAGATTTCCTGTTCAAGATAACTCCCGTTCGGTTCGTCACGTCGGTGAATCAGAACATGTGCCGCACGCCGACCATCGCGCCGAGCTGCCCCATCCCTGCGCCGGGCGTCGTGCCTGGCCCGCCGCCGCTGACCGAGTAGCGTGCATGCGCGCTGTTCCACAGATACGACGACTGCGCGTAGACGGCCGTGCGCTTGCTCAGCAGATAGGTCGCACGCAGCGTCGCCATCGTCGCGCGCGTGTCGTGCGCGCTGTTGACGATCCGGTAGCCTTCTCCGTCGACGATGAAATCGGGCTTCACCGCATACGACGCACCGAGGAAGAACAGGTCCGAATGCGCGCCGGCCGCGGCCGGCGAACCGGTCGACACGCGCCGCCCGATCCAGCCCGCGCCGATTCGCGCGCCGGCCGCCTGCGCATACGCGCTCACGTGCGTGCGCGCGTCCTTGCCGCCGCTGCTCGTGAAGGGGACGGGCGCGACGCCGTCGAAGAAGTTCGCGGCCGCGCCGGTGCCGCCGCGCTGCTCCTCGTACGACGCCGCCGCACCGAAATACGCGCTGTCGTACTTGAGCATCACCGACCAGTTGCGGCACTGCACCGCGTCGCCCGGCACCTGCCCCGCGCACGTGCCCTGCCCCGGCGAGTTGCCGGTGCCCGCGCCGTCGCGGCCGAACGAATACGCGGCGCCGAGCGTCACGCCGCGATACGTGCCGACGTAGGTCACCGCGTTGTCGGCGCGGCCGTTCGGCACGTACGCGTCGAACGAGCCGAGCCCGTAGATGTCGGGGCCGATGATGTCGGCGCCCTGCAACGCGAGATAGGTCATCGTGTACTGACGGCCGAACGCGAGCGTGCCGAAGCCGCTCTTCAGCCCGACGAACGCCTGCCGCCCGAACAGCCGCCCGCCCTGCCCGAGATCGCCGCCGCGCACGTTGAAGCCGCTTTCGAGCGTGAACACCGCCTGGTAGCCGCCGCCGAGATCCTCGGTGCCGCGCAGCCCCCAGCGCGACGGCAACTCGCCCGTCACGCCCGGCATCCGCACCACGTGGTCGCCGGCCGCGTTCGCGTGCGACACGAATTCGACGCCCGTATCGATGATCCCGTACAGCGTCACGCTCGACTGTGCGTGGGCGCCCGGCGCGGCGAGCGCGCAGCACGCGCCGGCGGCCAGCAGGCCGTTCCTTGTCTTCGTTTTCATGTCGTCTCCAGACCTTGTTGAATCGCGCGCTCTGACGGCGCGCATTGAAAAAATCGAACCGTCAGTCGCCGGCTTGCGGGCGGCGAATCAGCACGAATGCAGCGAAGGCCGCGACGAGCGTGACGGGGATGCTCGCGCCGATCACGACGGGCGCGCTGCGGCCGGCGGCCAGCAGCGTCGCGGCCGCGAGCGGCCCGACGACGGAACCAAGCCGGCCGACCGCCACCGCCGCGCCGACGCCGGTTCCGCGCATCGCGGTCGGGTAGTAGATCGCCGCGAGCGCATACAGCACCGACTGCCCGCCGACCACGAACATCCCCGCCGCGAACGCGGCCGCCGCGAGCGACGCGAAACCGGGCGCGGCCGCGAGCGCGGCGAGCGACAGCACGATCCCGACATACATGCCGCCGACCACGCGCGACGCGCGCATCCGGTCGAGCGCCGCACCGATGCCGAGCGCGCCGAGCCCGGCGCCCACGTTGAACGCGATCTGCACGAGGCCGACGTGGGCGCGATCGAGCCCGCGCGCGGCCATCAGCGACGGCAGCCAGTTCAGCAGGAAGTAGAGGACGATCAGCGTGCAGAAGTAGCTGACCCACAGTGCGACCGTCGACGTCGTGCGGCCGTCGCCGAACAGCGTCCGGGCGACACTGGACCGCGCGGCAGGCGTGCCCGCGACGTCGAGATACGCGCGCGATTCGGGCAGGAACCACACGAGCAGCGGCACGAGCAGCAGCGGCCCCACGCCGCCGACGTAGAAGATGTGCCGCCATTCGGTATCGCCGGCGAGCAGCACGCCGATCACCGACGCGATCACGCCGCCGAACGGGATCCCGCAGTACATCGTCGCGACCGCGCTACTGCGCGAGCGCGGCTCGACCGCTTCGGACGACAGCGCGATCAGGTTCGGCATCGCGCCGCCGAGGCCGATGCCGGTCAGCACGCGCACGACGACGAGCATCGCGAAGCTCGAGACCTGCGCGGTCGCGATCGACAGCAGCCCGAACAGCACGGTCGATGCGATCAGCACGCGCTTGCGGCCGATCCGGTCGGCGAGCCGCCCGCCGAGCATCGCGCCCGGCAGCAGTCCGAAGGTGCCCGCGCTGAACGCGATGCCCATCTGCGACACGGACAGCCCGAATTCGCGCGCCATCCGCGGCGCGGCGACGCCGACCGACTGCAGGTCGAGCCCTTCGAGGAGTGCGATCGCGAAACACAGCGCGAGCGTGGTCGCGACCGTGGGTTTTTCGGCAACGTAGGTGTTCATTCTGTCTCCAGTCCCATGTCTTGTAGTCGGTCGGCCGTGCAACGACCGCCGCGCGCCGCCGCCGGCCAGGGACGGTTCGGCGCGCGAGGTGTCGCATGAACGGCCGCCTTTATCAGGCAACCTGATTCACTGGCCGCAAGCGTGCCTGCCGGTGTCGTGGCCGGCCGGTCGTTGTGTCTGCTCGTTGCTGCTGGTTGCTGCTTACTGCTAGCGCGTACTGCTTACGCGTAAATCACGTCGGGATCGCGCCGCGCCGGGTCGTACAGCGCGTCGATCATCGCCGCGCGATGCTTCTGCACGGCCGCCTGGTTCAGCGAACCCTTGTCGGTCGCTTCGCCGAGATCGAGCGACGGCGGCGTGTCGACCAGCCGGATCCGCGCGACGAACGTCGAGCCGCCGCTCGCGTTCCGGTTCAGCACGGCGAGCCACGCCGAGAACGCCGCGCGCACGGGCGGCGCGCGCAGCACGTCGGTCACGGATGCATCGGCGGCGAGCCCCGCGAGCGCACGGCATGCATCGACGCGCGGGAACACCAGCAAGCCGATGTCGTCGCGATCGATCCCGGTCACGACCACGTCCTGCACGTACGGGGCCCCCGTCGACACCGCATTCGCGCGCAACGGCCCGACGCTGACGAACGTGCCGCTGCTCAGCTTGAAGTCCTCGGTCAGCCGCCCGTCGAACAGCAGCCCGAGTTCCGGCCGTTCCGGGTCGGCGAACGCGGCCGCGTCGCCGCTGCGGTAATAGCCTTCTTCGTCGAACACGTCGCGCGGATCGACGTCCGCATGCCAGTAGCCGCGCATCACGTTCGGCCCCTTGAAGCGCACTTCGAGCTTGCCGCCGCACGGCACGAGCTTCGCGTCGCAGCCGGGCGCGGGCAGGCCGATATAGCCGGCGCGCATCAGCGGCCCGGTCGTAAACAGGCACGACGGCGACGCCTCCGTCATCCCGAGGCCAGCCATGATCCGGATGCGCTCGCCGCAATGCGCTTCGGTCACGCGGTCGAGCCGGTCCCACGCGGCTTGCGACAGCCCCGCGCCGCCGAAGAAATACAGCTTCACGCGCGAGAAGAACGTGTCGCGCAGCCCGGCATCGCGTTCGAGCGCGGCGGCCAGCTCCTCCCAGCCCTTCGGCACGTTGAAGTAGATCGTCGGTGCGATCTCGCGCAGGTTGCGCACGGTTTCGTCGAAGCGGCCGGGCATCGGGCGGCCGTCGTCGATATACAGCGTGCCGCCGTTGTACAGCGCGATGCCGAGGTTGTGACTGCCGCCGAACGTGTGATTCCACGGCAGCCAGTCGACCAGCACCGGCGGTTCGCGCGTGAGTTCGGGCATCGTCTGGCGCAGCATCTGCTGGTTGCTGCACAGCATCCGGTGCGTGGTCGGCACGGCCTTCGGCTGCTTCGTCGAACCGGACGTAAACAGGATCTTCGCGAGATGGTCGGGGCCGACCGCGTCGTGGATCGCGT
The DNA here is from genome assembly GCF_002223355.1 of Burkholderia sp. HI2761. Taxonomy (NCBI): domain Bacteria; kingdom Pseudomonadati; phylum Pseudomonadota; class Betaproteobacteria; order Burkholderiales; family Burkholderiaceae; genus Burkholderia; species Burkholderia sp. HI2761. The sequence continues at coordinate 301,099 of NZ_NKFN01000007.1, forward strand.
CGATCGTGCGCGGGACGGTAGCGAGCAAACGCGACAGCGGCACCGCGCGCCCGTTGCCGCCGGTGTCGGCATCCTCCTGCACATCGGCATCGCGGGCGACGATCAGCGTCGCATCGGCCGGCAGCGTCGCGTCGAGCGCACGCGCGAACGGCGCGCGCTCCGCGACGAACACCGCACCCGGCCGCAGCACGCCGAGCGTGTGACGCAGCTTGCCGTAGTCGGTCGACACCAGCGAATACGCGGGCGAGATCGGCGAATACGGCACGCCGGCCAGCATCGCCGCGAACATCAGCTGCAGATGCTCGAGATCGTTGCCGGACAGCACCGCGAGCGGACGCTCAGCCGACAGCCCGAGATCGACGAGCCCCTGGCCGAGCGCGCGCGCGCGTTCGAGCATCCGCGCGTACGTGATCTCGATCCAGCGCCCATCGGCGCCGCGCCGCGCGGCGAGTACGCGGTCCGGATGCGCTTGCGCGCCACGCACGAGGCAGTCGGTGATGCGCGTCGGGTAATCGCCGAGCGGTTCACGCGAGCGCAGGTACCACGTACCGTTGTCCGCGCGGCGAATCTCGGCCGCGCCGACCGCGACGGCGGCCGCGCGATAGCGCACGGCGTCGGCGTGTTGGCCGACCTGAAGCGGCGCCTTCTCTGCATTCATCGTTGGCTCGCTCATATCGGGTAATGGCGCGGCGTGGTCTGCACGGTGATCCAGCGCAGCTCGGTGAATTCGGCGATCGACGCGCGGCTGCCGAAGCGGCCGTAGCCGCTCGCCTTCGTGCCGCCGAACGGCATCTGCGCTTCGTCGTGCACGGTCGGCCCGTTGATATGGCAAATCCCCGATTCGATCCGCCGTGCAATCGCCATCGCACGTGCGACGTCGCGGCTGAACACGCTCGCCGACAGCCCGAATTCGCTATCGTTCGCGAGCGCGACCGCTTCGTCGTCGCTGTCCGCGCGCAGGATCGCGACGACCGGCGCGAAGGACTCCTCGCGATAGAGCCGCATGTCGCGCGTGACGCCGTCGACGATCGCCGGCTGCATCGTCGCGCCGTCCACACGGCATCCGAGCGGCAGGTGCGCGCCATGCGCACGCGCATCCTCGACCAGCGCCGCCGCGCGCGCGGCGGCCGACGCATCGACCATCGTGCCGAGCGGATGGCCGGCCAGCGGATCGCCCGCGACCAGCGTGCGCGCCTTCGCGGCGAGCCGCTCGACGAGCGCATCGGCGATCGGCCGCGCGGCGATCACGCGCTCGGTCGACATGCAGATCTGCCCCTGGTTGAAGAATGCACCGAACGCGATCGCGTCGACGGCCGCATCGAGATCCGCGTCGTCGAGCACCAGCACCGGCGCCTTGCCGCCGAGTTCGAGCAGCACCGGCTTCAGGTGCGCGGCCGCGTGGCGCGCGATGATGCGGCCGACGTGCGTCGACCCGGTGAAGTTGATCCGCTTCACGTGCGGATGCGCGATCATCCGCTCGACAAGTTCGGGTGCGTCGGCCGCCGCGTGCGTGATCACGTTCACCACGCCCGCACCGAGCCCTGCTTCGTCCAGCACCGCGCCGATCAGCGCATGTACGCCCGGGCACGCCTCGGACGCCTTCAGCACGACCGTGTTGCCGCACGCGAGCGGCATCGCCAGCGCACGCGTGCCGAGGATCACCGGCGCGTTCCACGGCGCGATGCCGAGCACCACGCCGCACGGCACGCGCATCGCGAGCGCGAGATTGCCCGGTACGTCGGACGGAATCACGTCGCCGGCGATCTGCGTCGTCATCGACGCCGCCTCGCGCAGCATGTTCGCCGCGAGTGTCACGTTGAAGCCCAGCCAGCCGGGCGTCGCGCCGGTTTCGGCGACACCGGTCGCGACGATCTCGTCGATGCGCGCATCCATCAGGTCGGCCGCCTTCAGCAGCCGGCGGCGCCGCTCGGTCGGCGCGAGCGCTGCCCATGAGGGGAGCGCACGGTGCGCGGCCTCGATGGCCGCGTCCGCGTCGGCCGTGCCGGCCGCCGGCGCGCGCGACGCGAGCGCGCCCGTCGCGGGGTTGAAGCGGTCGAAGGTCCGCCCGTCGCGGGCGGTGCACCACTCGCCGCCGATCAGCATCCGTCTGTCGGTCATGTCGTCTCCTGCCTTGCCTGTCTCTTGCGATTACGCCGGCGGTAATGCCGGCGGCTGCGTCGACGCTCGTATCAGCGCTTGTATGCCTGCAGGCCCGGCTTGATCGTCTTGTCGTCGAGGAACTGCTTCAGCCCCTGCTCGCGGCCGCGCTCCGGGTCGCGCAGCTGCGCCTGGTCGAGCTTCGCATACAGGTAATCCTCGCACTGTTCCCACGTGAGCTCGCGCGAACGCTTGAAGCCGTGCTTCGCCGCGCGCAGCACGACCGGATTCTTGTCCATCAGCCGCGCGGCGAGCGCGATCGTCGCGTCGCGCAGCTCGGCGAGCGGCACGCTGCTGTTCACGAGGCCCATTTCCGCCGCTTGCGCGCCGGTGAACGTATCGCCGGTCATGATGTAGTGCAGCGCGCGGCGATGCCCGACCGTGTCCGCCATCGCCTTGCTGACGAGGTTGCCCGGCGGGATGCCCCAGTTGATTTCCGACAGCCCGAACACCGCGTCGTCCGCCGCGATCGCGAGGTCGCACGCGACGAGCGGCGAGAACCCGCCGCCGAAACACCAGCCGTTCACCATCGCGATGGTCGGCTTGTTGTACATCCGCAGGCGGCGCCACTGCCAATCCGATGCGTCGCGGCGCACCTTTTCCTGCAGCGCGTCGGAGCCGCCGTCGATCTCGCGGAAATATTCCTTCAGATCCATGCCGGCCGTCCACGCGGCGCCCGCGCCGGTCAGCACCAGCACCTTCGCCTCGTCGTCGAACTCGACCGCGTCGAGGACGTCCAGCATCTCCCGGTTCAGCGTCGGACTCATGGCGTTGCGCTTCTCGGGGCGATTCAGCGTCACCCATGCGATGCCGGCCTCCACTTTCACTTCAACGGTTTGCCAGCGGTTGTCGTACTTGCTCATGTCTGTTCCTGTCGTTCGTTCCAGTGCGATTCGGTGCGCAGCATGCCTGCTGCGGACGACCTCATTTAATATCAGGCTACCTGATATTGCAAGCGGCACGAGCGCCGGTGTAAACCCGGAGCGGAAGGCGGAGAAAGCACCGGAAAATCAGGGAGCGGTCGGACGAGCGCCGAAGGCGCGTACGAAGCGAGCGCGGGCCTGGCGGGCCCGCGTCGTGAAAATCGGGGAAGCAGTCAGCCGCGCAGGTTGCGCGAGAACAGTTCGAGCGCGCGCTGCACGTGCGCGGCGTCGTCGGCCGAGATGTCGCCGAGCATGCGTGCCTCGAGCGGGCGCAGCACGATCTCGCATTCGCGCAGCATCGCCGCCCCTGCGTCGGTCAGCGTCAGCAGGATGATGCGGCCGTGCGACGGGTCGGCTTCGCGCGTGACGAAACCGCGGGCGGCCATCACGCTCATCACCTCGTTCGCCGATTGCGGCGTGATCCACGAGCGCTCGGCCAACTGCGCGTTCGACGATGCGCCGCGCGCCTCGAGCACCGACAGCGCCGTGTATTGCGCGAGCGTGATGCCGAGCGGCGCGAGCGCGTCGGTCATGTGACGGCGCAGCAGCCGGTCGAGGCCGCCGATCACGTAGGTCAGGCGTTGTTGCACGCGCGCTTTCGGCTTGTCGCCCGTCGCGCGGGCGGCGCTTTTCGCGGCGTTCTTCGGATTCGCGGGCTTGGTCGGTGCGGAACTCATGGTGCGGGCAGGATGGAATTGCGGGCCATCTTACCAGCAGGTGGGGAGATGAACGGATGTTCTGGGAAGACGGACGGCCGCCGTGCGCTCGCGCACGTGCGGCGGATCGCGGGCCTGACCGCGAAGTCCGCCGCGTCAGCCCGATCCCATGAACGGGAACCCGTATCCGACGACGCGATCAACCGCGCGGCGTGCCCGCGAATCGTGCGGTCGGCAGCCCCGCATGCCGCGTTTGCGCGACGAACACGCCGCCGGCGTGCGCGTCGCCGGCCAGCGCGTCGTCGCTCAACCCGACACGCGCACTCGTCACGTACAACCGGCCGTCACCGTCGATCGCGACGCAACTCGGCTGCGCGGTCGGCACCTCGACGCGGTCCGTCTCGATCCCGTCCGGCCCATAACGCACCACGCGGCGGCCGCCCCATTGCGCGTTCCACAGCCCGCCGTCGCGATCGACGATCGAGCCGTCCGGGTCGCCGTCCACATCCGTCAGCCGTGCGAACGGCCGCACGTTCGCGACGTCGCCGCCCGCGCGGTAATCGCACACGAAAATCTCGCGCACCAGCGAATCGCAGAAATACAGCTTCGTGCCGTCCGGCGAGAACGCGATGCTGTTCGCGATCGCGGCCGCCGGCAATGCGAGCCGTTCGAGCGCGAGATCGCGATTGAGTCGATAAAACCCGCCGATCGCACGCGGCGGCTCGGCGCCTTCGTCCTTCATCCCGAACACGAAAGCACCGAACGGATCGCAGCGCCCGTCGTTCAGCCGCGTGGGCAGATCGGGTTCGACGTCGACGATCCGCGTGAACGCGCCGCGGCTCAGGTCGAAGAACGCGAGATGTGTCGCGAGCCCGACGAGCAGCACGTCCGGATCGTCGGTCAGCGCGAAGCACGCGAGCCGTTCGGGCATCGCCCATTGCGCGAGGTCCGAACCGTCCGCGCGGCAGCGCCACAGCTGCGCGCCCTCGATGTCCACCCAGTACAGCGCGTGCGTCCTGTCACACCACGTCGCGCCTTCGCCGAGCGTGTTGCGACTGTCGGCCAGCAGCGTCGCCGACGCGGCCGGAGGAGTCTGTTGCATGCCGTCTCCCGATATTCGTCGTATTTGCAGGCGGCCGCGCGATCGAAATCAGATCTTCATCGCGCGCCGCTGGTTGCGACGGTACTGGTCGAACAGCACCGCGAGCAACAGAATTCCGCCGCGTATCAGATATTGGTAAAAGGTCGGCACGTTCAGCAGGCTCATCGCGTCCTGCACGGAGCCCATGATCAGCACACCGACCAGCACGCCGGAGATCGTCGCGACGCCGCCCGTCAGCGACACGCCGCCGAGCACGCACGCGGAAATCACGCCGAGCTCGAGGCCGACCGACGTCTTCGGATCGCCGAGGCTCATCCGCGACGCGAGCATCACGCCGGCAAAGCCCGTCACGAGCCCCTGCAGCACGAACACGGCGATCTTGATGCGCATCACCGGCAGCCCCGCGAGCAGCGCGGCCTCGCCGTTGCCGCCGACCGCCAGCACGTTCTTGCCGAACACCGTCTTGCGCAGCAGGAAGCCGAACACGACGAAGCCGATGATGTTGCTCCAGATCGGATACGAGATGCCGAGGAACGACCCGCCGCCGAGATCGAAGAAGCGTTCCTCGGAGATCATCACCGCGTCGCCGTTCGACGTGATGAACGCGAGCCCGCGCACGACTTCCATCATCGCGAGCGTGACGATCAGCGAGTTGATCCGGTAGCGCGCGATCAGCACGCCGTTCACGAGCCCGACCGCGCCGCCCGCGAGCACGCCGCCCGCGATACCGAGCACGACGCTGTGCGTCGCGGTGATCAGCGTCGACGCGACGACGCCCGAGAACGCGACGATCGACGCGACCGACAGGTCGACCTCGCCGAGCGCGAGCACGAACATCATCGTCACCGCGATCGAGCCGATCAGCGTGACCGACAGCAGCAGGCCCTGGATGTTGCGCGACGTGAGGAAGTCCGGCACCGTCAGCGACAGCGTCGCGAACAGCACGAGAAACACCATCACGATGCCGGAGCGGTTGATCATCTGCCACACGCCGCCGCGCGCACGGGCGGGCACGGCGGGGGTATCCGGGGATGGGGACGTACGTTGGGGTTGCATTGCCTGGCTCATAACGTTTGCTTTCCGGTTGACTGCGGGCCGCTAGCGCGGCAGCGCGAGCTTGATCAGCGCGTCGGGCGTCGCGTGCGCCTTCGCGACCTCGCCCGCGATCCGTCCTTCCTTCATCACGATGATGCGGTCCGACACGCCGATCACCTCGGCCAGATCGCTCGACACGAGGATCACCGTGCGGCCCGCTTCCGCGAGTTCGTAGAACAGGTTGTAGATTTCCGCGCGCGCGCCGACGTCGATGCCGCGCGTCGGCTCGTCCATCAGGAACACGTCGATGCGCTCGGCCAGCCAGCGCGCGAGCACGACCTTCTGCTGGTTGCCGCCCGACAGCGCGCCGATCGGCGTTTCGCCGTCGCGGGTCTTGATCGCGAGCCGCTCGATGTATTTTTGCGCGAGCTCGCGTTCGCGCCGCCCGTCGAGCAGCACGCGCGCCGGGCTGAAATGACGGCGCGCGCTGATGTTGAGGTTGTCGGCCACCGACGCGATCGCGACGATGCCTTCCTGCTTGCGGTCTTCCGGGCACAGCGCGATGCCGGCGCGCACCGCGTCGCGCGGGCTGCCGAACGCCACCCGCTTGCCGTTCAGCTCGACGTGCCCGGCGCTCGGCCGCACCGCGCCGTACAGCAGCTTCATCAGTTCCGAGCGGCCCGCGCCGACGAGCCCGAAGAAGCCGACGATCTCGCCGCGCCGCGCGGTAAACGACACGGGCTCGGCCAGCCCCGGCCCCGTCAGTCCCTTCGCTTCGATCAGCACGTCGCCGGCCGGGCGCGACCGATAGCCGTACACGTCCTCGATCGAACGGCCGACCATGCAGCCGATCAGCCGGTCGCGGTCGAGCTCGGCGACGGAATCGAACGTGTCGATGCGGCGGCCGTCGCGAAACACCGTCACGCGGTCGCACAGTTCGTAGACTTCCTCCATCCGGTGCGTGACGTAGATGATCGCGCGGCCTTCCGCGCGCAACGCGCGGATGATCCGGAACAGTTGCGTGGTTTCGCGCGCGGACAGCGAACTCGTCGGTTCGTCGAACGCGATCACGCGTGCGTCGCGCATCAGCGCCTTGCCGATCTCGATCATCTGGCGCTGGCCGATCGACAGGTATTTCACCGGGATGCCCGGATCGATGTGCTCGCCGAGCCGCTCCAGCGCATCGAGCGCGCGCGCGGCGAGCGTACGCTCGTCGACCACGCCGAGCCGGCTCGGCAATTGCCCGAGCATCAGGTTTTCCGCGACCGTCAGCTCGGGCACCAGATGCAGCTCCTGGTAGATGATCGCGATGCCGGCCTCGAGCGCCGCGCGCGTCGACGCGAAGCGCTGCACCGTGCCGTTCAGCGTCAGCGTGCCGGCCTGCGGCTGGTTCACGCCGGACAGCACCTTCAGCAGCGTCGATTTCCCCGCGCCGTTCTCGCCCATCAGCCCGTGCACTTCGCCCGCGCGCACCGACAGCGACACCGCGTCGAGCGCACGCACGCCGGGAAACGTCACGGTGATGCCGTCGAGCGCGAGCAGCGCGCCATCCGGCGGCGTGGCCGCTTCGGCGTCGTGGCCGGACACGGCCGTCATCGTCTGCATCGTCATTACGTTCTCGCCTCGCCCCGCTCAGATACCGAGTTCGGCGCGCACGGCCTGCCAGTTCGCGCGCGTCATCAGCTTGCCGCTCGTCTGCGTGTCGGCCGGCGGCGTCTTGCCGTTGCGGATCCAGTCGACGAGGTTCTGCGTGCTGTCCTTGCCGTGGTTCGTCGAGCTGACCGCGATCGTCCCGTAGAAGCCGGTCGGCTCCTTCTTCTGGAACTCGGCGAACGCCTCGCCCGCGCCGTTGATGCCGACGCCGATCACGTCCGCCGCCGGGATGTGCAGCTGCTCCGTCGCGCGTACCGCGCCGAGCACCGTTTCCTCGTTCAGCGCGTACACCACCCATTTCTTCACGTTCGGATGGCGCGCGAGCACGGGCGCCGCGGCGCTGAAGCCGCCTTCGTCGTCGGTCGTCTTCTGCGGCGCGTCGAAGATGTTTTCCTTGCGGAAGCCGTTCGCGAGCAGCGCCTGCGTCGCGCCGTCGGTGCGCAGCTTCGCGGTCGGCAGCTCGTTGTTCGTGATCCGCAGCGCGCCAACTTCTTCCGGCTTCCAGCCGCGCCGCTTCATCTCGTCGGAGATCGCCTGGCCGACCTGGTTGCCGATCTTGGTCGCCGACATCCCGAGGTGCGGCACGTTCGGCAGCGGCTTGCCGGTCGAGTCGACGAGCTGGTCGTCGACCGTCACGAACTTCATGTTGTAGCGCTTCGCACGCGACGCGATCGCCGGCCCGAGGCGCACGTCCGGCGCGCAGATCACGAAGCCCTGGGCGCCCTGCGAGCCGAGGTTGTCGATCGCGGCCAGCACCTTCTCGCCGTCCGGCGTGCCGATCTTCACGACCGAGAAGTTCTCCTTCTGGCCGAGCGCGGACGCCGCGTTCTGCTCGTTGATGAACCACGCCTGCTCCGGCATCTTCACGAGGAAGCCGATCTTCAGCGGCGTATCGGCGCGCGCGGCGCCCTGCATGCCGAGCGGCGCGATGCAGAGCGCGGCCAGCAGCGCGCGCAGGGTATGTCGACGAATCGTGCGGTTCATGGGTGTCTCCTTTGTATCGGCTGATGCCGTGATGTGTGTCGTAGTCAATCAATCACGCGTCGCGCGCTTCGGGTCGAAGCGCGCGACGCAGGTTCAGCGGCCGAACGCGTCGGTCTGCACGCGTCGGCCGAACAGGAAGGCATCGGCGACGAGCCGCAGCGGCCGCGCGTCGACGTCGCTTTCGCCACGCGCGATCAGCGCATGGAAGTGCGCATACAGCGCCGGGTACTCGCGTTCGGGCCCGATCTCGACCGGCTCGCCCGCGATCGACAGTTGCGCGCCGCCGCGGCTGATCGCGAGCACGCCGTCGGCCGTGTCGACCGCGATCTCCCATTGCTCGACCGGGCCGTGCCGCCAGTCGAACTCCGCGTGCACCGGCACGCCGTCGGTATCCGCGCAGTCGAGTTCGGCCGCGATCGGCATCTGTGCGTCGCTCGGCACGAACAGCGTCGCCTCGCGCAGCACGAGCTCGCGCGGCAGGATTCGCGTGACGATCGACAGCGCGTTGATGCCCGGATCGAACACGCCGAGGCCGCCCGGCTCCCAGATCCACTGCTGCCCCGGATGCCAGCGCCGCACGTCTTCCTTCCAGCGCACCTGCACCGCCCGGATCGTGCGCTGCGCGAGCCACGCGCGCGCCGGCTCGACCGCGCTCGCGCAACGCGAATGCCAGGTCGCGAACAGCGTGAGGCCGCGCTCGCGCGCCAGCGCGTCCAGCGCGGCCACTTCGCCGAGCGTCGCGCCCGGCGGCTTCTCGAGCATCACGTGCTTGCCGGCTTCGAGCGCGGCGCGCGCCTGCGCGTAGCGCACCTGCGGCGGCGCGCACAACGATACCGCATCGAGCTCGCGCTCGGCGGCCAGCAGCGCGTTCAGATCAGGATAATTGCGCACGCCGTTGACTTCCGCGTGACGGCTCGCACAGGCGGTCAACGCGAAACCCGGTTCGGCGGCGATCGCCGGCAAATGCTGGTCGCGCGCGATCTTGCCGATCCCGACGACGCCCAACGAAATCACATCGCTCATCGTGCTTTCCTCCTTCGCCACTCGTTCAGTGCGCCCAGCGCAGCACGAGCGGATCGAGCCGGCGCGCGATCGCGAGCAATTCCGCGCGCGTGTCCGGGTGCAGTTCCGGCATCGGATGCCGCGGCCGCTCGCACGCGATCACGCCGCCGGCGCGCATCAGCGCCTTCGCGGTGAGGATCCCGGACTGGCGGTTCTCGTGATTGATCAGCGGCAGCCACGTCTGGTAATGCGCGAACGCATCGTCGTGCCGGCCTTCGCGGAACGCTTCGAGGATCGGCCGGATGCCGTCCGGAAAGCCGCCGCCCGTCATCGCGCCGGTCGCGCCCGCATGGAGATCGGCGAGCAGCGTGATCGCCTCCTCGCCGTCCCACGGCCCCTCGATCGCGTCGCCGCCGAGCCGGATCAGCTCGCGCAGCTTGTTCGCGGCGCCGGGCGTCTCGATCTTGAAGTACGCGACCTGCTCGATCTCGCGCGCCATCCGCGCGAGGAACGGCGCGGACAACGGGGTGCCGCTCGCGGGCGCGTCCTGGATCATGATCGGGATGTCGATTGCATCCGACACGCGCGCAAAGAAATCGAAGATCTGCGCTTCCGGCACACGGAACGTCGCGCCATGATACGGCGGCATCGCCATCACCATCGCCGCGCCGAGCTGCTGCGCGCGCAGGCTGCGCGCGGCACACACCTGCGTGCTGTAGTGCGACGTCGTGACGATCACCGGCACGCGGCCGGCGACGTGTTCGAGGATCGTGCGCGTGAGTACGTCGCGTTCGTCGTCGGTGATCGCGAACTGCTCGGAGAAATTCGCGAGGATGCACAGCCCGTCCGAGCCGGCGTCGATCATGAAATCGACCGCGCGCTTCTGGCTCGCGAGGTCGAGCTCGCCGGTCTCGGCAAAGGTCGTCGGGACGACCGGGAAAATGCCGCGATAGCGCGGCGTGCTGCTCGATGTCATGGTGGGTCCTGCGTCAGTCGAATCGGCGTTCAGCCGGAAAACAAGGCGTTCAGGATTCGCCGGCGAATGTGCCGGCGGCCGGCTCGGGCGCGCGCAGCGCGGCCCGGACCACGAACGTCATCAGCACGGCGAACAGCAGCGTCGCCGCGAGGAAATACAGGCCGGCCGCGAGACTGCCGGTCGATGCCTTGATCAGGCCGATCCCGTACGGCCCGAAGTAGCCGCCGAGATTCGCGAGCGAATTGATCGCGGCGATGCCGACCGCGGCGCTCGTGCCGGTCAGGAATTCGCCGGGCAGCGCCCACACGACGGCCTGGATCGAATAGAGCGAAAACGCGGTGAGGCAGATGAACATGAATTGCAGCGCGGGCTGCCGTACCCACGCGCTCGCGGCCATCGTCACGGCGGCCGCCGCCGACACGACGACGATGTGCCAGTAGCGCTCGCGCTTGCGGTCCGAATGGCGCGGCACGACGAGCAGGCCGACCACCGCGAACAGGTATGGCACGGCGGACAGCAGACCGGTCGTCGCATCGCCGGTGCCGAACGCGTGAATGATCGTCGGCAGCCACAACGACAATCCGTAGATGCACAGCGGGAACGGCAGGAACAGCGCGGCGAGCAGCAGCACGCGGCGGTCGCGCAACGTGGCGAGCGGATTGCCGTGCGAATCGGGGCGATAGGTGTCGCGATCGGCGGCGAGTTGCCGGGCGATCCAGCGACGTTGGCCGTCGTTCAGCCAGCGCGCATGCGCGGGCGACTCGGGCAACAGCCGCAGCGTCGGCCACGCGAGCAGCACGGCCGGCAAGCCGCTGACGACGAACAGCGTCTGCCAGTCCGACAGGCCGAACCATCCGTGCGTCGACAGCAGCCATCCGGCGAGCGGCCCGGTCACGATACCGGCGAGCGGTTGCGCGAGCACGAGCAGGCCGATCACGCGCGCGCGGTCGCGCATCGGGAACCATTGCGTGAGGAAGTACAGGATGCCGGGATAGAGGCCGGCTTCGGCCGCGCCGAGCAGGAAGCGCAGCACGTAGAAGCTGGTCGGCCCCTGTACGAGCGCCATGGCCATCGTGATCGCGCCCCAGGTCGCGAGGATGCGCGCGAACCACACGCGTGCGCCGAAGCGGCCGAGTGCGAGGTTGCTCGGCACCTCGCACAGGAAGTAGCCGATGAAGAACAGTCCCGCGCCGAGCCCGTACGCGGCGTCGCCGAGGCCGATCGCCGCGTTCATGTGAAGCTTCGCGAAGCCGACGACGGTACGGTCGACGTAGGCGACCACGTAGATCAGCGCGAGGAACGGCACCAGCTTGCGCGTGAGCAGGCGGGTCAGTTGCCGTTCGTCGACGGCTGCCGTCGAATCGGACTGTTCCGCCGCGGCGTGCGCGCTCGTGTACTGCGTCGTCATCTTGTCTCCTGTCGATCCCACGTTAGCGCTTCAGCGCTTACGTGGGTCCCATGCACCGCGGTCGATCCCACGTTAGCGCTTTAGCGCTTACGTGGGTCCCATGCTTCGCGGTCGATCCCACGTTGGCGCTTCAGCGCTTACGTGGATCCGATGCTTCGCGGTCGATCCACGTTAGCGCTTCAGCGCTTACGTGCGCCGTGTCTCTGCACAACCGCCCATTACCGCCCGCCGCTCAATGCGAATGGCTCGGCACGTCCGCGCCGCGCATGCCGACCAGGAAGTCGAGGTCGCACCCCTCGTCGGCCTGCAGCACGTGATCGATGTACAGCCGTGCGTAGCCGCCCTTGCCGACCTGGCCGGCCACGCCCGGCGCCGCGGTCGGATCGACGTCCGACAGGCGGCGCTGCAGTTCTTCATCCGTAATGTCGAGATGCAGCGTGCCGGCCTCGCAGTCGAGCTCGATCCAGTCGCCGTTGCGCACGGCCGCGAGCGGCCCGCCGGCCGCGGCTTCCGGCGCGACGTGCAGCACGACCGTGCCGTACGCGGTGCCGCTCATCCGCGCGTCGGAAATCCGCACCATGTCCTTCACGCCCTGGCGCAGCAACTTCGGCGGCAGCCCCATGTTGCCGACCTCGGCCATGCCCGGATAACCGCGCGGCCCGCAGTTCTTCAGCACCATCACCGAGCTGGCGTCGATGTCGAGCGCTTCGTCGTTGATCGTCGCCTTGTAGTGGTCGAGATTCTCGAACACCACCGCGCGGCCGCGATGCTTGAGCAGTTCGGGGCTTGCCGCCGACGGCTTCAGCACCGCGCCGCGCGGCGCGAGATTGCCGCGCAGGATGCAGATCCCGCCGTCCGCGATCAGCGGCCGGTCGAGTGGGCGAATCACCTCGTCGTCGTAGTTCGGCGCTTCGCGCACGTTGTCCCACAGCGACTTGCCGTTGACCGTCAGCGCATCCGGGTGCGGCAGCAGCCCGCCTTCGCCGAGCCGGCGCAGCACGGCCGGCAGCCCGCCCGCGTAATAGAACTCCTCCATCAGGAAGCGCCCCGACGGCATCAGGTCGACGATCGTCGGCGTGTCGCGGCCGATGCGCATCCAGTCTTCCAGTTCGAGCGGCACGCCGATGCGGCCGGCGATCGCCTTCAGGTGAATCACGGCATTCGTCGAGCCGCCGATCGCCGCGTTCGCGCGGATCGCGTTCTCGAACGCCGCGCGCGTCAGGATCTTCGACAGCACGAGCCCTTCGAGCGCCATCTCGACGATCCGGATGCCCGACATGTGCGCGAGCACGTAACGGCGCGAATCGACGGCCGGAATCGCCGCATTGTGCGGCAGCGCGACGCCGAGCGCCTCGGCCATGCAGGCCATCGTCGATGCGGTGCCCATCGTGTTGCAGGTGCCGGCCGAGCGCGACATGCCGGCTTCGGCCGACAGGAAGTGATGCACGTCGATCTCGCCGGCCTTCAGCGCTTCGTGCAACTGCCACACGGCCGTGCCCGAACCGATGTTCTTGCCTTCGAGCTTGCCGTTCAGCATCGGACCGCCCGACACGACGATCGCCGGCACGTCGCAGCTTGCCGCGCCCATCAGCAGCGCGGGCGTCGTCTTGTCGCAGCCGGCGAGCAGCACGACCGCGTCGATCGGGTTACCGCGGATCGCTTCCTCGACGTCCATCGACGCGAGGTTGCGCGTGAGCATCGCCGACGGCCGCAGGTTCGATTCGCCGTTCGAGAACACCGGGAACTCGACCGGGAAGCCGCCCGCCTCGGAGATCCCGCGCTTCACGTGCTCGGCGAGCTTGCGGAAGTGCGCGTTGCACGGCGTCAGTTCGGACCACGTGTTGCAGATGCCGATGATCGGCCGGCCGTCGAATTCGTGATCGGGAATGCCTTGGTTCTTCATCCAGCTCCGGTACATGAAGCCGTTCTTGTCGTTCGTGCCGAACCATTGGGCAGAGCGCAGCCTGGGTTTTGTTGCCGACATCGTCAGTCCTGTGGTGACGGGATACCGGCGCAGTCTAGGCAGAATTTTGATAACTGGCTAATGACGATTTAGGCGATTACGATATCCATTCCGATATCGATATAAACCCGTACGATGCCCGAAGCCAGCCCATGGGGAAACCGCGCCCGCCTGAAGACGCGCCAGTTGCTGCTGCTCGTCGCGCTCGCCGACGAAGGCAGCATTCACCGCGCGGCGGCCGCGCTGAACATGACGCAGCCGGCTGCGTCGAAGCTGCTGCGCGAACTCGAGGAATCGATCGGCGCGGTGCTGTTCGAGCGCCTGCCGCGCGGGATGCGGCCGACGCTGTACGGCGACGCGCTGATCCGCCACGCGCGCGCGGCGCTCGGCAGCCTCGACCAGGCGCGCGAGGAGCTGGCCGCGTTGAAGGCCGGCCATCTCGGCCACGTGGCGGTCGGTGCGATCACGTCGCCGGCCCTGCGGCTCGTGCCGCCTGCCGTCGCCGCCGTGAAAGGCACGCATGCGGGCCTGCACGTATCGGTCGAGATCGATACCAGCAACGTGCTGCTCGAACACCTCGCGCAGGAAAAGATCGACATCGTGCTCGGCCGGCTGTCCGCCGAACACGACAAGCTGCGCCTGCGCTACGAGCCGCTGATCGGCGAAACGGTGGCGGCGGTCGTGCGGCCCGGCCATCCGCTGCTCGCGCATGCGCCGCTGTCGCTCGCGGACGTGCAGCGCGCGGCGTGGGTCGTGCCGCCGGCCGGCAGCGTGCTGCGCCATCGCTTCGAACTCGTGTTCCAGCGCGCAAGCCTCGCGCCGCCGGCGAACCTGGTCGAGACGTCCGCGCTGCTGTTCATCACGCAGTTGCTCGAACAGAGCGACATGATCGCGGTGCTGGCCGAGGACGTCGCGCGCTACTACGCACGACACGGGATCGTCACGGTGCTGCCGCTGGAGATGGATTGCCGGATGGACGATTTCGGGATCATCACGCGCACCGACCGGCTCCATTCGCCGGCCGTCACGGTGATGATCGATGCGATTCGGGCGGCCGCGCGGGGGGTGTACGACGTGGTGCTGTGACGACGCAGCAGCGGTTTCTTACTCGGAGGCAAACTCGATCACCGGCTCACAGCGAATCGGGAAGTTGACCGAATTCGCGATATAGCATTTCGCATGCGCGTCGTGATGCAGATGCGCCGCCCGTTCACGATCGTCGCCGGCCCGGATCGTCACCTGCGGACGCAGCACGATTTCGGTGAAGCGCCCCGCTTCGGCGCCGTCGAGCATCGTGCCTTCCGCGTGGTCGACGTAGGCCAGCACGCGAATGCCGGCCTCGGAACACAGGTGCAGATACCAGAGCTTGTGGCATGCCGACGCCGAGGCGAGCAGCAGATCCTCGGGGTTCCAGCGCGCCGCGTCGCCGCGGAACGCCGGGTCCGCCGAACCGGGGATATCCGGCTTGGCCCCCGCCCGGATCACATGTTCCCGCCCATATTCGCGATATCCCGACGTGCCGGTTCCCCGGTTGCCCGTCCACTCCACCGCGACGCGATACGTGTGTTCGCCCGATGCCATCTCGCCCTCCGTTGATGTCCGTGTCTCGACCGGCCCGATCGTCGTTGCGTGACGCCCGCCGGTGGACGCCATTGTGGCACCGGATTTCCATTTGGTATACCATTATTCCAAAATGACGGAACAGGCAGGCATGGAAACCAGACTCGACTCCACGGCGGACGCGGTCGCCGCATCGCTGCGCGACATGATCATCAACGGCGAGCTGGCGGCCGGCGAGCGGCTCGTCGAGCGCGATCTGGCCGATCGGTTCGGCATCAGCCGGATTCCGATGCGCGAAGCCATCCAGCGCCTGGAACGCGAAGGGCTGCTCGATATCTTCAGGAATCGCGGCGCCGTCGTGCGCATGCTGAGCGCGTCGGACGTGCAGGAAATCTACGACTTGCGCGTGCTGCTCGAAGGCGATGCGATCTACCGCAGCGTGAAGCGGCTCGACGACGAAACGCTCGCGCGCGCCGAACTCGTGCATCGGCTGCTCGGCGACGCAACCGTGCCGCGCCGGCAAGGTGAGCTGAACCGCGAATTCCACGCGCTGCTGTATTCGTGCTGCGGCAACGCGCGGCAGTTGAAGTCGATCGCCGAACTGCGCGGCCAGGTCGAGCGCTACGAGCGCCTGCAGGCCACGCTGCTCGCGGATACGCCGTCGTTCCAGGTCGAGCACGACGACATCCTGGCGGCGTGCCGCGAGCGCAATGCGCGCGTCGCCCGTTCGATGACGGTCGCCCATCTAGAATCGGCCAGACGCATCGTCATGCGGCGCGTCGAAGGCGGCTGAGGCCGGCACCGCGCTTGCGGCCTCCACATCGCACGCGGCTGCGCGCCGGGCCGCGCCGAGTGCGTCGGCGAATAACCCGAAGCACTCGGCGCCGCCCCGCGCGATCTTTACCGCGGCGCGCGCTCACTCCGCACGCGGCTGGTCGTCCCGCGCACCACCAGCCGCGGCACCGATGCTGTCCGCACGCGCGACGCATCGTCGAAACGGCCACCTGCCTCGCGCAGCGCGTTGAGCAATTCGACCGCGATTCCGGCCGCTTCGGCGGTGGGGATCGCGACGGTCGTCAGCGTGGGCCGCGTGTCGCGGGCGAGATGGATGTCGGTGATGCCGACGATCGACAGATCGTCGGGCACGCGCCTGCCGCGATCGGCTGCCGCGTGCATGGCGCCGATCGCCGGCAGGTCGTTGGTGGCGACGAGCGCGGTCAGCCGCGGATGCGCATCGAGCAGCCGGCCCGCCGCGCGCACGCCGCCCTCGATCGAATCGTGATCGGCCGCGACGATCGACGCGTCGAGCCCCGCTTCGCGCATCACGTCGACGAAGCCGTCATAGCGCGCCGCCTGCACGCCGCTCGCCGCCCCGCCGACGATCACACCGATGCGCTCGTGTCCGAGTTCGAGCAGATGCCGCGTCGCGATCCGCCCCGCTTCGCGCAAATCGATGGCCACGCATGGCAATCCGTCGGGCGGCGCGTCGGGCCGCTCCCACAGGCACAGCACGACCGGCACGCCGCGCCGCGCGACGTCGAGCAGATCCGGCAGGTGCAGGTTCGCATTGGTCACGAGAATCCCCTCGGAAATCGTGCCGGCGATCTGGTCGAGATACGCGCGCCCCTGCAACGGATCCTCGTTCGTATTGCAGACGATCAGGAATTGCCCGTTGCGGCGCACCGCACGCTCGACCGCCAGCGCGAACTCCGGATAGAACGGGTTCGCGATGCTCGACACCATCAGCGCGACCGTCGGCGCACGCCCTTCCGCCAGCGCCCGCGCGGCGAGATGCGGCCGATACCCGAGCGCGTCGACCGCTTCGAGCACCCGGGCCCGCGTCGCGTCGCCGACCCGGCCGCGGTCGCGCAGCACGTTCGATACCGTCGCGGCCGTCACGCCGGCGCGGCGCGCCACTTCATCCAGTGTTGCCATCGCTTGCTCACTATATGAGACGTCGATCCAGTATTTGCTTCGCTCACCGAAGCGGCGCACTATCGCCGCACACCTTGCCGCCCGACCGACGGGTGCGACTCGGCCGCGATCGCATCGCCTCTTTTTTTGATCGCGGTGATTAAGCGCTTAATCACGCAGTATGGCGCATTAAAACATGGAGCGGAGACAATGGCGAGCATCTCGATGCGACGCGTGCAAAAAGCCTATGGCGAGCACGCGCCGGTCATTCGCGACGTCGATCTGGAGATCGGCGCGCACGAGTTCTGCGTGTTTCTCGGGCCGTCCGGATGCGGGAAATCGACGCTGCTGCGCATGATCGCCGGGCTCGAGGATCTGAGCGCGGGCGAGCTGTCGATCGATGGCCGCCGGGTCGACGACGTGCCGGCCGCCGAGCGCGGCGTCGCGATGGTGTTCCAGAGCTACGCGCTGTTTCCGCACATGACGGTGTACGAGAACATGGCGTTCGGGCTGAAGATCGCGCGCGTGCCGAAGGCCGAGATCGACCGGAAGGTGCGCGACGCCGCGCGGATCCTGCAGCTCGACACGCTGCTCGAGCGCAAGCCGAAGGCGCTGTCGGGCGGCCAGCGGCAGCGCGTCGCGATCGGCCGCGCGATCGTGCGCGAGCCCGGCGTGTTCCTGTTCGACGAACCGCTGTCGAATCTCGACGCGGCGCTGCGCGGCCAGACCCGCATCGAGATCGCGCGGCTGCACCGGCAGTTCGAACGCGCGAGCGTCGTCTACGTGACGCACGACCAGACCGAGGCGATGACGCTCGCCGACAAGATCGTGCTGCTGCACGCCGGCGCGGATACCGCGCAGCACGGCAGCATCGCGCAGGTCGGCGCGCCGCTCGACCTCTACCATCACCCGGCCAGCCGCTTCGTCGCGGGCTTCATCGGCTCGCCGCGCATGAACTTCCTGCCGGCCGTCGTGACCGCGTGCGACGCGCATCGCACGACCGTCTCGCTCGTGCCGTCCGGCGAAATCTTCGTGCTGCCGCGCGACGGCTCGGCGCTCGGCGCCGGCGCCGCCGTGACGCTCGGCATCCGCCCCGAACACCTGACGCTCGGCGCCGCGCCCGACGCGACGACGCTCGCGCGCGACGTCGCGCTCGTCGAACGCCTGGGCGAGCAGACCTACGTGCACCTCGATCCGTGCGGCCAGCCCGACGCGACGCCGCTGATCGCGAAGGTGCCTGGCGACGCGCAGGTGCACAGCGGCGAACGCGTGCACGTGCATGCGCCGGCCGCGGCCTGCCATCTGTTCACCGAAGACGGCCGCGCGGTGCCCGCGTGCGCCGACGTCCACGTTCACCACTACGCATAAGGATCGGCATGCGCCTCGGAGTCTGCTACTACCCGGAACACTGGCCGGAATCGATGTGGGCCGACGACGCCCGCCGGATGAAAGCGCTCGGCATCGCGCAGGTGCGGATCGCCGAATTCGCGTGGAGCCGCATCGAGCCGTCGCCGGGCGAATACGACTGGGGCTGGCTCGACCGTGCGGTCGACGTGCTCGGCGCGGCCGGTCTCGAGATCGTGATGTGCACGCCGACCGCCACGCCGCCGAAATGGCTGGTCGACCGCCATCCCGACATCCTCGCGATCGGCGCCGACGGCCGGCCGCGCGCGTTCGGTTCGCGCCGCCACTACGATTTCTCGTCGCCGACCTATCTCGAAGCGTCGCGCCAGATCTGCACGGCGGTCGCCGAACGCTACGGCCGCCACCCGGCCGTGCGCTACTGGCAGACCGACAACGAGCTGGGCTGCCACCAGACCGTCGTCAGCTACTCGCCGGCCGCGCTCGTGCGCTTCCGTGCGTGGCTGCAGACGCGCTACGGCACGATCGACGCGCTGAACCGCGCGTGGGGCACCGTGTTCTGGAGCATGGAGTATCGTCACTTCGACGAAGTGGATGCGCCCGTGGGCACCGTGACCGAAGCCCATCCGTCGCATCGCCTCGACTACCGACGCTTCGCGTCCGACGAGCTCGCGCGCTATCACCGGATGCAGGTCGACGTGATCCGTGCGCACTCGCCGGGCCGGCCGGTCGCGCACAACTTCATGCAGCTGTTCACCGAGTTCGATCACTACGAAGTCGCGCGCGACCTCGACGTCGCGACGTGGGACAGCTACCCGCTCGGCGCACTCGAGGAGCTGTGGTTCGCGCCCGACGTGAAGGCGCGCTGGCTGCGCACCGGCCATCCCGATTTCGCGTCGTTCAATCACGACCTGTACCGCGGCATGTCGAAGCTGCCGTTCTGGGTGATGGAACAGCAGCCGGGCCCCGTGAACTGGGCGCACTGGAACCCGGCGCCGCTGCCGGGCATGGTGCGGCTGTGGAGCTGGGAAGCGTTCGCGCACGGCGCCGGCTGCGTGTCGTACTTCCGCTGGCGGCAGGCGCCGTTCGCGCAGGAACAGATGCACGCGGGCCTGCACACCCCCGACGACAAGCTCGACGAAGGCGGCCGTGAAGCGCAGCGCGTCGCACGCGAGATCGCGGCCGTGCACGACGCCGGCGCGGACGCGGACGCAGACGGCCCGGTGCGCGCACCGGTCGCGCTGGTCTTCGACTACGAGGCGAAGTGGCTGTTCGAAGTGCAGCCGCAGGGCGCCGATTTCCACTACCCGCGTTTCGCGTTCGAGTACTACTCGGCGCTGCGCTCGCTCGGCCTCGACGTCGACATCGTGTCGGCGCACGCGCCGCTCGACGGCTATCGCCTCGTCGTCGTGCCGCCGCTGCCGATCGTGCCGGACGATTTCGCGTCGCGGCTCGCCGCGTCGGGCGCCCACGCGGTGTTCGGGCCGCGCACCGGCTCCAAGACCGCCGACCTGCAGATTCCGCCGGCGCTGCCGCCCGGCCCGCTCGCGTCGATCCTGCCGGTGCGTGTGTGGCGCGCCGAATCGCTGCGGCCGAACGTGATCGAACGAATCGACGGCACGTTGCGCGACGGCGCGCCGCTCGCGGGCGAAGCGCGTCACTGGCGCGATCTCGTCGAGCTGCAGGACGACACGCGCAGCGTCGTGCACGCGCGCTTCGCCGACGGTCATCCGGCCTGCATCTCGCACGGTACGCTGCACTACTGGGCCGCGCTGTTCGACGATGCGACCACCGTGCGCCTGTTCGCCGACGTCGCGGCCGAAGCGGGCCTCGCGCCGACGCCGCTCGCCGACGGCGTACGCGTGAGCCGGCGCGGCGGCCTGACCTACGTGTTCAACTACGCGAGCACACCGCACACGATCGACGCGGTGCCGCCGTCCGCGTTCGTGGTCGGCGCCGCGCAGGTCGAGCCGCAAGGCGTCGCCGTGTATCGAAGCCGTTCGTAACCCCTCCACCGGCGCCGCGACGCGCCGGTCACGCACAACGACACACAGGACTGGAGACACCATGACACATCGCCCCCTTCGCGCCGCCGCCCGGCTCGCCACGGCCGCCGCCGTCGCCTTCGCATCGCTCGGCATGACGGCGCCCGCCGATGCCGGCACGCTGACGATCAACATCGCGTTCAAGGGCGCGAGCCAGCGCGCCGTGTGGCAGTCGACGATCGAAGCGTTCCACAAGGCCCATCCCGACATCGACGTGAAGCCGACCTTCGTCGACGAGGAAGCGTACAAGGTGCAGCTCCCCGCCTGGCTCACGACCGTCGCGCCGGACGTCGTGAACTGGCACGCGGGCGAGCGGATGGCGTACTACGCGAAGCGCGGGCTGTTCGAGGACCTGAGCGGCGACTGGGCGAAGAACGGCTGGGACGCGATGTACGCGTCGACGCGCAGCGCATCGTCGTACAACGGCAAGCAGTACGCGGCGCCGACCGTCTACTACTCGTGGGGGCTGTTCTACCGCAAGGACCTGTTCCGCAAGGTCGGCATCGCCGACGAACCGAAGACGTGGGACCAGTTTCTCGATGCGTGCAAGAAGCTGAAGGCCGCAGGCATCACGCCGGTCGCGATCGGCGGCCGCGACGCGTGGACGCTCGCCGGCTGGTTCGACTATCTCGACCTGCGGCTGAACGGCAACGCGTTCCACCAGCAACTGATGGCCGGCGACGTGTCGTACACCGACCCGCGCGTGAAGAAGGTCTACACGACCTGGAAATCGCTGATCGATGCCGGTTACTTCATCGACAACGCACTGTCCTACGATCTCGACGGCGCGCAGCCGTTCCTGTTCCAGGGCAAGGCCGCGATGATGCTGATGGGCACCTTCATCGCGGCGGGCTTCCCGCCGAACGTGAAGCAGGAAATGGGCTACTACCGCTTCCCGATCATCGACCCGAAGGTGCCGACCGCGGAGGACGGCCCGGTCGAATCGTTGCACATCCCGGCCAAGGCGAAGAACAAGGCCGACGCGCACACGTTCCTCGCGTTCGTCGAAACGCCCGAGATGGGCGCGAAGCTCGCCGAAGGGCTCGGCTCGCTGTCGGCCAACAGCAAGTCGCCGGAGCCGGCCGATCCGATCTCGCGCATCGGCTTCCGGATCCTCGCCGACACGAAGGGCGGCGTCGCGCAGTTCTACGATCGCGACATGACCAAGGAAATGGCCGACGAAGGGATGAAGGGCATGCAGCAGTTCCTCGCGAATCCCGCGCAGCTCGATACGGTGCTCGCGCAGCTCGAACAGACCCGCAAGCGGATCTACAAGAAGTGACCGCGTGACCCCACCGGCGGCCGCGCGCCGCCGTGTCCGTTCAGGAGGCTTGCCGTGTCCAGTCCGATCGCGTCCCCCCCGCCCGCCGGCACCGCGCCGCCGCCGCGCGGCTCATCCGCCACCACGCTGCCCGCGCGCCGCCCGTCGCCCGCCGTGCGGCGGCAACGGCGCGCCGCGTGGCTCTTTCTCGCGCCGGCCTGCGCGATGGTTGCCGTCTATGTGATCTGGCCGATCCTGTCGACGCTGTGGCTGAGCCTCTACAACTGGGACGGGATGACCGAGCGCACCTTCGTCGGTCTCGCGAACTACGCGGAGCTGCTGCACGCGCCGACGTTCTACACGGCGCTGCGCAACAACGTGATCTGGCTCGTGCTGTTCATGCTCGCGCCGCCGCTCGGCCTCGCGCTCGCGCTGTACCTGAACCAGGCGGTCGGCGGCATCCGGCTCGTGAAGTCGCTGTTCTTCGCGCCGTTCGTGCTGTCGGGCGTGGTCGTCGGGCTGATCTTCTCGTGGTTCTACGATCCGACCTTCGGCTTGCTTGCGCTGCTCGCCGGGCATGGCATCCCGGTGCTCGGCGACGCGCGCTATGCGACGTTCGGCATCGTGTTCGCCGCGCTGTGGCCGCAAACGGCGTACTGCATGATCCTGTACCTGACCGGCCTCACGTCGGTCAATCCGGAACAGATCGAGGCCGCGCGGATGGAAGGCGCGCGCGGCTTCGCGCTGCTGTGGCACGTCGTGCTGCCGCAACTGCGGCCGACCACCTTCATGGCGATCGTCGTCACGGTGATCGGCGCGCTGCGCAGCTTCGACCTGATCTCGGTGATGACGGGCGGCGGCCCGTTCGAAAGCTCGACCGTGCTCGCGTATTACATGTACGACCAGGCGATCAAGTACTACCGGCTCGGCTATTCCGCGTCGATCGCGGTCGTGCTGTTCGCGATCATGCTCGTCTACATCGTGTTCCAGTTGCGCCGCATGCTGCGCAACGAGCAGTGACCTTTCGGGAGTTCACTCATCATGTTTCCGACACCCGTTGCCCACTGGAAGCCGGTATCGCGCAGGCTGTACAAGCTGTCGCTGCCCGTCGCGCTGCTCGTCTGGCTGCTGCCGATGATCGCGGTGTTCGTCACGTCGGTGCGCTCGACCGAGGAACTCGTCGAAGGTCACTACTGGGGCTGGCCGCGCCGCTTCGCGATGATCGAGAACTATCGCGACGCACTGACCACGTCGCCGATGCTGCATTACTTCTGGAACAGCGTGCAGATCACCGTGCCCTCGGTCATCGGCTCGATTGCGCTGGCGGCAATGGCCGGCTTCGCGCTCGCCACCTACCGGTTTCGCGGCAATACCGCGCTGTTCGGCACGTTCGTCGCCGGCAACTTCGTGCCGGTGCAGGTGCTGATGATTCCGGTGCGCGACCTGTCGCTGCGGCTCGGCGTGTTCAATACCGTCGAAGCGCTGATCCTGTTTCATGTCGCGTTCCAGACCGGCTTCTGCACGCTGTTCCTGCGCAACTTCATCAAGCAGTTGCCGTTCGAGCTGATCGAGGCCGCGCGCATCGAAGGCGCGGGCGAATGGACGGTGTTCTGGCGAATCGTGCTGCCGCTGATCCGGCCGGCGCTGGCCGCGCTCGCGATTCTCGTGTTCACGTTCGTGTGGAACGATTACTTCTGGGCGCTGTGTCTCACGCAAGGCGACGAGGCGGCGCCGATCACGGCGGGTGTCGCGGCGCTGAAGGGGCAATGGACGACGTCGTGGAATCTCGTATCGGCCGGGTCGATTCTCGCCGCGCTGCCGTCGGTCGCGATGTTCTTCGCGATGCAGAAGCATTTCGTCGCCGGGCTCACGTTCGGCGCGACGAAAGGCTGAACGCGCGCCGGCCGCGTCTTCGTATCTCCCCCTCCGCATCGTGAGGTTGCCCGCTTCGGCGGGCTTTTTTTCATGCTTCGCCGGGTTGGGTGGATGTCGGCTGGCAAGCCTGGGCGTGCGCGGAAGTTTGGCGTCATGCGCAGCCGCCCTCAGCAAACGCCAGCCTTCGGTATCGAACGACAGCGATTCGGCTACGCGTACTTGTCGCCGACGGTACTGCGAATGGGATGGGTGTCGTAGACGATGACCATCCGTTCGATGAGCCCCGCGGTGTCGAACTCGAACACGTCGACGCACTCGAAGCGCGCCACCGAACCGTCTTTCAGGCCCCAGTCGTAGATGAAGTAACCTGTCGCACGTCGAGCCCCACTCGTGCTGACGCAGATGTCGATCGGTGTAATCTTGCTTTCTCCCGATGCGGCAGCGACCTTCGAAAAGAAGGGCCCCGGATGCATCCAGCCAAGAAATGGCGAGAAAATCCGCGCGTCCGGCGTAAATAGCGCGCAGATGGCGCCGACATCGCCTCGCTCCAGCTCCCGAAGGTAAGCGCGAACCTGTTCCGTGTAGAGTGATTCCGACGTTGAGCCCAAAATTATCCTCCGATCATTCGTTGACAACCCCGTTCATTCGCAAGAACAGGGCATCCGGCAGACGCACGATAGCGAGGCACCGATGACCGGACAATCGAAAAATTTGCAACCCGGGTATGCGGCGCATGCATATCCGCTGGCTGACCTGACGCGGCCGCTGCCGCCGCTGGCCGCGATTCAGTCGTTCGTCGCGGCGGCGCAGCTGGGTAGCGTCAGCAAGGCCGCGGATCATCTATGCCGCACGCAAGGGGCAGTGAGCCGCCAGATACAGCAGTTGGAAACGCATTATCGATGCGCATTGTTTGTGCGCCATGTATCGGGGCTGACGTTGACGCCAGAAGGCAATGCACTGCTGATGGTCGCGGTCAACGTGCTCACGCAATTGGTCCAGCACGCGGATTCCCATGCACGGGCGACCTCGGTGCTCACGTTGAAGTTGCCGTCCACGTTCGCCGTTCGCTGGTTGCTCCCGCGGCTGCCGGACATTCATCGTGCGATGAGCGGGACGGAGCTGCGTATTTCCACATCCGCGGACGACACGCCGGATTTCACGACGTCCGACGTCGACGCCATCATCGTGCGAGGCACGGGACAGTGGACCGGTATGGAAGCAGTACGGCTGTTTCCCGAGAGGCTCACGCCGATGTGCGCGCCGGCATTGGCGACATCGCTGCGATCCGTAGCCGACCTTGCGCATGTCGATTTGCTCCATCCCGGGCCCAGCCGCGCAGAGTGGCGATGCTGGCTCGATCACGTTGGGGCACGCCAGATCGATGCGGGACGTGGGCTCGTATTCGATACCCTCGAATTGACGCTCGCGGCATCGATGGAAGGACACGGAATTGCAATCGGCGACCCGCGAATGGCGAGAGACCGACTCCGTGCCGGATCGCTCGTGACACCGTTCGAGGATGTGGCGGAAGACGGCCTTTCCTACTTCCTCGTCTATCCGCCCCAACGTGCGGCACAACCGAAAATTCGGGCCCTCGCCGATATCTTGCTACGACTTGCGCGAGAAGATTGAGTGACAGGCGTGTCCGATACCTGTTGCGGAGCCGACGTTCAAATGGCGCACCCAACCTACCGACGAATGACGGGCCTGGTCAGAGATCTCCGCGCACTTCACCGGTTCCCAGCGCGCTGCGCTGCCGGTTGACTTCCGCCCAAAGCTCATCGCTGTCGTCATGGCGCAGCACGACCATGCAATCCAGCTGATCGTCGGTCACCTCGAAGTATTCCAGGATTTCGCGCCGGACCCCATCGATGAACTCCGCGTATTCCGGGGTGGCCTCTGCCCGCGCGTGCAAGGCGTCGTATTCTGCATCGTCCACGCCGCCGCCGTGCTCGTCGATATAGCGCGAGATCCACTTGTCTCGTTCATGGTCATAATCAGCCTCGGCGCGCATTGCCTGCACAGCGGTGTAGAAATCCAGTTGGGCAAACGCGGCGATCGCCGCCGTTGTCGCCTCGTCGAATGTCGTCGTCATTCCATCTCTCACTTCAGTCATCGCATATCGTCGGTCGCGCCGCGAAACCTCTATCGCGGGCGGTTTCATTAGGTCGTTGACGAGAAAACGGCAGCGCTGTTCCGAACCGCCCGTATTCGTTCACTCGTCGGACGGTTCAATCGTATCGGGTACGTTGAACCGGAAGGATTCAGTCTATCTCGACGGTTTGCCGGGTTTGCCGCGACCGCCGGCGGATTTGCCGGCAACCTTCCCCGCAGCCGGCTTGCCACGCGGCTTCTGCGCGCTGAACGGGCTACCGATGGTGTAGTCCGGGCCCTTACCGGCACCCGTGGCCGTCGCATGCGGCGCCGCAGCCTTGCGCTTGCCTTCGCCACCTTGCGCATGCGGCTTCTTGCCCGGCCCTTGTTTGGCGACCGGCACGGCTTGCTGCACCTTGGGCTTCTTCGGCTTTTTCGGCTTCTTGATGATCTGACCCGTCGCGCTGGTTTCCGGCACGCGGTGTTCGGCTTCGAAACCCGGCTCTTCTTCCCGCCGCAGCGTCTGCCGGATCAGTGCCTCGATCGCGGCCAGTTGCGGCGCTTCATCGGCGCACACGAGCGACACCGCCACACCGCTGGCGCCCGCGCGGCCGGTGCGGCCGATACGGTGCACGTAGTCTTGCGCGACGATCGGCAGATCGACGTTGATCACCAGCGGCAGATCGTCGATATCCAGCCCGCGCGCCGCCACATCGGTGGCGACCAGCATCTGCACTTCACCCGCCTTGAAACGCTCCAGCGCGCGCATACGCGCGGGTTGCGGCTTGTCGCCGTGGATCGTATCGACCGCATAGCCCGCTTTCTCCAGCATGACCGCCAGATAATCGACGCCATTGCGGGTCTTGACGAATACCAGCGCGTGCTCCCACTTGTTCCGGGCCACCAGGTGCAGGAAGAGATCGGGCTTGTTCCGCTTGTCGACCGGCACCACCCATTGCTTGATCTTGCTCGCGGTGGCGTTGGGCGGGCTGACGCTGATATCGACCGGGCTGCGCAGGATGCCCGCCGCCATCGTGCGGATTTCATCGGAGAACGTGGCCGAGAACAGCAGCGTCTGGCGCTTGGCGGGCAGCACGGCAAAGACCGCATCGAGTTCGCGCGCGAAGCCGAGATCCAGCATGCGGTCGGCTTCATCGAGCACCAGCGTCTGCACCTGATCGAACTGCACGGCGTTCTGGCGATTGAGGTCGAGCAAGCGGCCCGGCGTGGCAACGAGCACGTCCACGCCCTTGCGCAGCTTCATCATCTGAGGATTGATGCTCACCCCGCCGTAGGCGGCCAGAAACCTCAGATCGAGCCCTTTGCCGTACTCGACGAAGCTTTGCAGCACCTGTTCGGCCAGTTCGCGCGTGGGCACCAGCACCAGCACGCGCGCACGGTTGCTGGACACCGCCGGGCCGTGTTGCACCAGCCGTTGCAACAGCGGCAACGCAAAGCCGGCCGTCTTGCCGGTGCCGGTCTGCGCCGCGGCCATGACGTCCTTGCCGCCGAGCACGGCGGGAATCGCCTTGGCCTGCACCGGCGTGGGTGTCTGGTAATTGAGGCCCTGCACATTACGCAGCAACGGCTCGATCAGGCCAAGCGAGGCAAAAGACATGGACGTATTCCGGACGAAAACCGCAATTCTAGCGGTTAGCGCGCCGGTTGCGCCCCATCCGCGCCGCCGCGCAACCGCCCATCCACCGTCCCGATATTCTTCTCGTGCGCCACCAGCATCAGCGACAGCGCGTGATGCATATCCCGATCGGCGAGCGTCGGCAGCAAGGTCTGCAGCTTGCGCACGACCCAGCGCTGGCCGCGATTCAGGAACGCCATGCGCTCCGCGAGATCGTCGATCGCCATCGCCTTCTCGTAAAACGCGCCGGTCGCGCGCGTCGGGACCGCATCGAGCGAGCGGATCGCGTCGACGAGCACACTGCACCAGTGCGCCTCGTCCTGGCGGATATGGGCGATCAGCCGATGCAGTTCGGGATCGTCGGTCACCTCGGCCGCCGTCTCGGACGCGACGCGCGCGCCCGCGCGCTCGGCTTCCAGCAATTCGTCGAGCGCAGCCAGCAACGCGGCGCGGCGTCCTTGTTCGCGTTCGTCGACAGCAGCGGCCGACGGCGCCGTGCCGCCTTTGTCGAGCATCGCGGCCGCACCGGCGACGATCCGGTGCAGCACGTCGCCGGCCATCTCGATTGCATCGATTCGCCCCGCACCCGTGCCCGCATACAGCGCCATCGCCTCGAAATCGCCGGTCATCGTGCGCAGCGGCGAATCGGTGCTGAACAGGTAGATCGGCCGCCCTTCCTCGTCGCCGATCACGGTGCGCGCGTCGCCGAACGGATCGCCGCGTTCGCCGCGCGTCACGCTCGACGGCAGCACGCGCACCATCGCGCCGCGCGGCCAGTTGATGTGGAAGATGTCGGTCAGCAGCGTATCGCCTTCGCGCGCCTCGACGATGCGCTGCTTGTGATACGCATGCGCGAACGATTCGTGCGTCGCGATGAAGGCCGTGCCGATCACCGCGCCCTGCGCGCCGAGCGCCATCGCGGCCGCCACGCCCGCACCGTCGACGATCCCGCCCGCCGCAAGTACCGGCACGTTCGCTGCGCCGATCACGTCCGGCAGCAATCCGGCAAGCGGCCGGTCGCCGCGTACGTGGCCGCCCGCCTCCCGGCCCTGCACGATCAGCGCCTGCGCGCCGGCCGCCTCGGCCGCGCGCGCATCGTCGAGCGAACCCACCTGATGCACCACGCACACGCCTGCGTCGCGCAGGCGCCGCACGACGGCCGGCATCACGTCCCAGAACAGCGCGACGACGGGCACACGCAACTCGATGCATGCGTCGAGCTGGGCATCGAGCAGATCGGGCGGCGTCGACGCGGGAATCAGGTTGATGCCGAACGGGCGATCCGTCGCCGCGCGCACTTGCTGAACCTCGCTGCGCATCAGCGCGACCGGCTCGCGCACCATGCCGAGAAAACCGAAGCCGCCGGCCGCGCTCACGGCGCTCGCAAGCTCCGCACGCGCGACCCCGCCCATACCCGCGAGGACGATCGGCCACGTGCAACCGAGCAGGTCGCAGATGGGGCGATGCAGAATCTGGACGGCGCGGGCGTCGTGCCCGTCGCCACGCGTCGGAATCGACATGCAGCATCCTCCTGTCAGAATCGGGACCGGTGACGTATCACGCTCGACGGTACACGGCGCGTGTTGCATTCACATGCACGAGCGATGACAAGCCATCCGTTCCAATAGATCACATTGCGATATATTCGATCGTGGCGCCGCGTCTTCGGCGCAATCTGCATGACTTACGTCAACGTGCAAGCGAACTGCCGCCCGCTCACGTCCACCCTTCGAGCCGCAACGTCGAACGCACGAGCCGCTGTTCCTCCTGCTCGATCTCGCGCAGATAGTCTACGCACTGACGGATATGTTCGCTCGCGGCCTTGCGCGCCTGATCGGGCAGCCGCCCCGTGACCGCGTTGTAGAGCCGCGCATGCTGGCGATCGATCTGCTTCTTCAGCGGCTCGCGGTGATAGAGGTTGTTCACCGACGCGAACACCGAACTGAGCAGCAGATCGGTCAGCGACTGCAGCGTATTGACGAGCACGGGGTTGTGCGAGGCCTCGCAGATCGCGAGATGAAATGCGTGGTCGAGCTTCGCGCGCGCGGCGGGGTCGAGATCCTGCGCATCGGCCGCCGTCATTTCCTCGTAGCGGCGCCGGATCAGGATGAAATCGGCCGGCGTGCCGCGCAGCGCCGCGAGCCGGGCAGCCTCGGCCTCGAGCATCCCGCGCACCTCGAACAGGTCGTACAGCGTGCGCGGCTGCGAGCCGAGCAGATGCATCATCGGCGTGATCGCGCGCTGCGGGGTCAGGCTCGCGACGAACGAACCCTTGCCGTGCGCGGTGTCGATGATCCCGCGCGCGTGCAGCAGCTTCATGCCTTCGCGCACGGCCGTGCGCGACACGCCGAGCTTTTCGGTCAGCCGCCGCTCGGACGGCAGCGCCTGACCGGCCTTCAGCACGCCGTCGACGATCAACTGCTCGATCCGCTCGGCGACGACGTCGGCCACGCGCCGCGCCGGCCCCTCTCGATTCTGCATTTCCATACTGGTATGACCACTTTGGACGGATGCCGTCGATTTTCGCACAAAGCCTTGTCGTGATTGGGTTTCATCGAGCCGGGAAGAACCCGTGGTCAGCGCCATCGAAAAAACTGGTACGACCACCTTCGCGACGTCTGGACAGGCCCGCGCGCCCCGCCAAGAATGCGTGCCATCCGGCGTGCCGCGCGTCGCGCGGCCGCCTGCATGGTGGAGACGGAGACACACGATGAGTTTCATCTACGACGAACGGATCGACGGCCCGCTGGCGACCGTCGACCGCGCCACGCTCGTCGCCGCGCTGCACGCTGCGGCGCCCGGCCTCGACGTGCTGCACGAACGCGAGGCGCTCAAGCCATTCGAATGCGACGGGCTGGCCGCGTACCGCACGGTGCCGCTCGCGGTCGTGCTGCCCGATGCGGTCGATCAGGTGCGCGCGGTGCTGCGCGTCGCGGCCGCGCACGGCGTGCCGGTCGTCGCGCGCGGCGCGGGCACGGGGCTGTCGGGCGGCGCGATGCCGCTCGAAAAAGGCATCCTGCTGGTGATGGCGAAGTTCAACCGGATTCTCGACATCGACCCCGATGCCGGCATCGCGCGCGTGCAGCCCGGCGTGCGCAACCTCGCGATCTCGCAGGCCGCCGCGCCACACGGCCTCTACTACGCGCCCGATCCGTCGTCGCAGATCGCGTGCTCGATCGGCGGCAACGTCGCCGAGAACGCGGGCGGCGTGCACTGCCTGAAATACGGGCTCACGGTCCACAACATCCTGAAGGTCGAGATCCTGACGATCGACGGCGACACGCTTATGCTCGGCGCCGACGCGCTCGATGCGCCGGGCTTCGACCTGCTCGCGCTGTTCACCGGCTCCGAAGGGATGCTCGGCATCGTGACCGAAGTGACCGTGAAGCTGCTGCCCAAGCCGCCGAGCGTGAAGGTGCTGATGGCGAGCTTCGACGACGTCGCCGAGGCGGGCGCCGCGGTCGCGCGGATCATCGGCGCGGGCGTGATCCCCGGCGGCCTCGAGATGATGGACAACCTCGCGATCCGCGCGGCCGAGGATTTCATCCACGCGGGCTATCCGGTCGACGCGCAGGCGATCCTGCTGTGCGAACTCGACGGTGCGGCGAGCGACGTCGACGAGGACGCCGACCGCGTCGCCGCGCTGCTGCGCGACGCGGGCGCGAGCGAGATTCGCGTCGCGCGCGACGAGGCCGAGCGCCAGCGCTTCTGGGCCGGCCGCAAGAATGCGTTCCCGGCGGTCGGCCGGATGTCGCCCGACTACTACTGCATGGACGGCACGATCCCGCGCCGCGAACTGCCGCGCGTGCTCGAAGGGATCGCCGCGCTGTCCGCCGAATACGGGCTGCCGGTCGCGAACGTGTTCCACGCGGGCGACGGCAACATGCATCCGCTGATCCTGTTCGATGCGAACCGGCCCGGCGAGCTCGACCGCGCGGAAGCGCTCGGCGGCAGGATCCTCGAGCTGTGCGTCGCGGCGGGCGGCAGCATCACCGGCGAGCACGGCGTCGGGCGCGAGAAGATCAACCAGATGTGCGTGCAGTTCAACGCCGACGAAATCACGTTCTTCCACGCTGTGAAGGCCGCGTTCGATCCGCAGCGCCTGCTCAACCCCGGCAAGAACATCCCGACGCTGCACCGCTGCGCCGAATTCGGCGCGATGCACGTTCATCACGGCAAGCTGCCGTTTCCCGAACTGGAGCGCTTCTGATGCGACGCGACATCGAATCGATCGACGACAGCGCGGCGCTCGTCGCACAGGTCGACGCCGCGATCCACGATCGCCAGCCGCTGCACATCCGCGGCGCCGGCACGAAGGCGTTCGTCGGCCGCCCGGTCGAAGGCCGCACGCTCGACGTGCGCACGCATCGCGGCGTCGTGTCGTACGACCCGACCGAGCTCGTCATCACCGCGCGCGCGGGCACGCCGCTCGCCGATCTCGACGCGATGCTCGACGCGGCCGGCCAGATGTTGCCGTGCGAGCCGCCGTCGTTCGGCGGCGCGGCGACGGTCGGCGGCATGTTCGCGGCGGCGCTGTCGGGCCCGCGCCGGCCTTGGGCCGGTGCGGTGCGCGACTTCGTGCTCGGCTGCCGCGTGATCACCGGCCATGCGAAACATCTGCGCTTCGGCGGCGAGGTGATGAAGAACGTTGCGGGCTACGACGTGTCGCGGCTGCTCGCGGGCAGTTTCGGCTGCCTCGGCGTCGTGACCGAGGTGTCGCTGAAGGTGCTGCCGAAGCCGCGCGCGACCAGCGATCTCGCGTTGACGCTCACGGCGAGCGAAGCCGTGCAGCGCGTCGCCGCGTGGCGTCGCGCGGGGCTGCCGCTCGCGGGTGCGTGCCACGCGGATGGCGTGCTGCGCGTGCGGATCGAAGGCGGAGAAGGCTCGGTGAAGGCCGCGCGCGACACGATCGGCGGCGAACGGATGGACGACCGCGACGACGCGTTCTGGGCACGTCTGCGCGACCTGTCGCTGCCGTTCTTCGACGATCCGCGCCCGCTGTGGCGCGTGTCGGTGCCGGCCGCCGCGCCGCTCGACGCATGGTCCGGCGCGCAACTCGTCGACTGGGGCGGCGCACAGCGCTGGCTGAAGACCGACGCCGAGCCGGCCGACGTGCAGCGCATCGCCGCGCAGTGCGGCGGCCATGCGACCTGCCTCACGTCGGGCACGACACCGGAGCCGTTCCAGCCGCTGCCGCCTGCGCTGTTGCGCGTGCATCGGCAGCTCAAGGCGCAGCTCGACCCGCACGCGATTT
The DNA here is from genome assembly GCF_002223355.1 of Burkholderia sp. HI2761. Lineage (NCBI taxonomy): Bacteria > Pseudomonadati > Pseudomonadota > Betaproteobacteria > Burkholderiales > Burkholderiaceae > Burkholderia > Burkholderia sp. HI2761. Next base: position 333,959 of record NZ_NKFN01000007.1, read on the forward strand.
TCAATCCCGGCCGGCTCTACGCCGATTTCTGACGCGAACCCGATCCCGATCCGCCGATGCAAACCAATCTCAGCGAAGCAAGCAAGGCCCTCGCCCGGGCCGACGAAGCGGAAGCGATCCTGCGCGCGTGCGTGCACTGCGGCTTCTGCAATGCGACCTGCCCGACCTACCAGGTGCTCGGCAACGAGCTCGACGGGCCGCGCGGGCGCATCTACCTGATCAAGCAACTGCTCGAAGGCGAGCCATGCGGCGAACGCACGCAGCAACATCTCGACCGCTGCCTGACATGCCGCAACTGCGAGACGACCTGCCCGTCCGGCGTGCGCTATCACACGCTGCTCGACATCGGCCGCGCGGAAGCCGAGAAGCGCGTGCAACGGCCCGCGCGCGAGCGCCTGCTGCGCGCGGGGTTGCGTCATGTGGTGCCGCGCCCGGCGACGTTCGCCGCGCTGCTGAAGGTCGGCCGCGCGCTGCGCCCGCTGCTGCCCGGCACGCTGCAGGACAAGATCCCGGCCGCCGTTCCCGCGGCCGCGCCGCGCCCGGCCGTGCGTCATGTGCGACGCGTGCTGATGCTCGAAGGCTGCGTGCAGCCGTCGCTGTCGCCGAACACCAATGCGGCCGCCGCGCGCGTGCTCGACCGGCTCGGCATCAGCGTGAGCCCGGCGCGCGAAGCCGGCTGCTGCGGCGCGACCGAATACCACCTGAACGCGCAGGACGCGGGCCTTCACCGCGCGCGCCGCAACATCGACGCGTGGTGGCCCGCGATCGAGGCCGGTGCGGAAGCGATCGTGCTGACCGCGAGCGGCTGCGGCGCGTTCGTGAAGGAGTACGGCGATCTTCTGCGCTCCGACCCCGCCTATGCGGACAAGGCGCGGCGGGTCAGCGCACTCGCGCGCGATCTTGCCGAAGTGATCGCGGCCGAGCCGCTCGACGCGCTCATCGATGCGACGCCACGGCGCGTCGCGGTCCACTGCCCGTGCACGCTGCAACACGCGCAGCGCCTCGGCGGCGCGGTCGAAAGCATCCTGACGCGGCTCGGCTTCGATCTGACGAATGTCGCCGACGGCCATCTGTGCTGCGGCTCGGCGGGCACCTATTCGCTGACGCAGCCCGAACTCGCGACGACCCTGCGCGACAACAAGCTCGATGCGCTCGAAGCCGCGCAGCCGGACCTGATTGTCACCGCCAACGTCGGCTGCCAGACTCATCTGAACGGCGCGGGCCGCACGCCCGTGCGCCACTGGATCGAGCTCGTCGACAACCGGCTGGTCAACTGACCGCCGATTCCGGAGGAAAGCCATGCAAATGAAACCCGAACTCGAACTGGCCGATGCCGAGCGCATGCTCGCCGCCGCCCGCGCGGAAGCGGAACGCCACGGCTGGGCCGTGTCGATCGCCGTCGTCGACGACGGCGGCCACCTGCTCGCGTTCGCGCGGCTGAACGGCGCATCGCCGGCCAGCAGCACCATCGCGCAGGACAAGGCGCGCGCGGCGGCGCTCGGCCGTCGCGAGACGAAGGCGTATGAGGATATGATCAACGGTGGCCGCACGGCGTTTCTGAGCGCGCCGCTGACGGGATTGCTCGAAGGCGGCGTGCCGGTCACGGTCGGCGGCCGGATAGCGGGCGCGATCGGTGTGTCTGGCGTAAAGTCCGAACAGGACGCGCAGATCGCCCGCGCCGGCACACGAAGCGTCGCGGAATAACCAGCCAAGCCGCACGCATTTTTCCCGGGAGGATTCACGATGATCGACCAAGCAGGACTGCAAGTCGCGCCAGCGCTGAGCCAGTTCATTGAAAACGAAGCGCTGCCGGGCACCGGCATCGACAAGGCCGCGTTCTGGAGCGGTTTCTCGGCCCTGGTGCACGACCTCGCGCCGCGCAACCGCGAGCTGCTCGCCGAACGCGACCGCCTGCAGCAGGAACTCGACGCGTGGCATCGCGCGCACCCCGGCCCGGTACGCGACCATGCCGCGTATCGCGCATTCCTCGAACGAATCGGCTACCTCGTGCCGGTCCCGTCGAACGTCGCGGCAGCCACCGCGAACGTCGACAGCGAGATCGCCACGCAGGCCGGCCCGCAGCTCGTCGTGCCGCTGTCGAACGCGCGCTATGCGCTGAACGCCGCGAACGCGCGCTGGGGCAGCCTGTACGACGCGCTGTACGGCACCGACGCGCTGCCGGAAGACGGCGGCGCCGAACGCACCGCGGCCTACAACCCCACGCGCGGTCAGCGCGTGATCGACTACGCGCGCAACGTGCTCGACAACGCGGCGCCGCTCGCGAGCGGCTCGCACCGCGATGCGCTGCGCTACCGCGTGCAGGACGGCCAGCTTGCGGTCGAAACCGCGAAGGGCGTCGTGCACCTCGCGCAGCCGGCGCAGTTCGTCGGCTACCAGGGCGCGGCCGGTGCGCCGTCCGCGATCCTGCTGAAGCACAACGGCCTGCATCTCGAGATCCAGATCGATGCATCGACGCCGATCGGCCGCGCCGATCTCGCGAACGTGAAGGACGTCGTGCTCGAAGCCGCGGTCAGCACGATCATCGACTGCGAGGATTCGGTCGCGGCGGTCGACGCCGACGACAAGGTCCAGCTCTACCGCAACTGGCTCGGCCTGATGCAGGGCACGCTGGTCGAGGAAGTCGCGAAGGGCGGCAAGATCTTCACGCGCCGCCTGAACGCCGATCGCGAGTACACGACGCCGGCCGGCGGCACGCTGTCGCTGCACGGCCGCTCGCTGCTGTTCGTGCGCAACGTCGGCCACCTGATGACCAACGGCGCGGTGCTCGACCGCGACGGCAACGAAATCCCGGAAGGGATCCTCGATGGCGTCGTCACGACGCTGTGCGCGCTGCACGACCTGAAGGCCAAGCGCAATTCGCGCACGGGCTCGATCTACATCGTGAAGCCGAAGATGCACGGGCCGGCCGAAGTCGCGTTCGCCGACACGCTGTTCGCGCGCATCGAGGATCTGTTCGGCCTGCCGCGCAACACGCTGAAGATGGGCATCATGGACGAGGAGCGCCGCACCAGCGTGAACCTCGCCGCGTGTATCGCCGCCGCTGCCGCGCGCGTCGCGTTCATCAACACCGGCTTCCTCGACCGCACCGGCGACGAGATGCACACCGCGATGGAAGCGGGCCCGATGATCCGCAAGGGCGACATGAAGTCGTCGGCGTGGATCCAGTCGTACGAGCGCAACAACGTGCTCGCGGGCCTGTCGGCCGGCCTGCGCGGCCGCGCGCAGATCGGCAAGGGCATGTGGGCGATGCCGGACCTGATGCACGCGATGCTCGAGCAGAAGATCGCGCATCCGCGCGCCGGCGCGAACACCGCATGGGTGCCGTCGCCGACCGCCGCGACGCTGCACGCGCTGCACTACCACCTCGTCGACGTGCAGGCCGTCCAGCAGGAACTCGAGAAGACGCCGTACGCGAGCGAGCGCAACGCGCTGCTCGAAGGGCTGCTGACCGTGCCGGTCGTCGAGCGCGCCGCGTGGAGCGAGGCCGAGATCCTGAGCGAGGTCGAGAACAACGCGCAGGGCATCCTCGGCTACGTCGTGCGCTGGGTCGAACAGGGCGTCGGCTGCTCGAAGGTGCCGGACATCCATGATGTCGGCCTGATGGAAGATCGCGCGACGCTGCGCATTTCGAGCCAGCACATCGCGAACTGGCTGCGCCACGGCGTGATCACCGAGGCGTTCGTGCTCGACGTGTTCAAGCGGATGGCCCGCGTCGTCGACCAGCAGAACGCCGGCGACCCGAACTATCGCCCGATGGCGCCCGGCTACGACCAGTCGACCGCGTTCCAGGCCGCTTGCGCGCTCGCGCTGCAAGGCACGTCGCAGCCGAGCGGCTATACCGAGCCGCTGCTGCATCGGTTCCGGCTCGCGTTCAAGGCGCAACGCCACGGCGCATGAAGCTGCGCATGCGGGCGCGCCCCGCATGCCGTGAAACGGGCAGCCTTCGCGGCTGCCCGTTTTCATATTCACGTTTATCCGACCGTTGAAACCGATAATCGATGCATATCGCGCGCTTTCGCGTGCGACGCCCGGCCGCCGTCGATTCGCCGGTATCCGCCGCCGTATGCCGCGCGATCCTGCCACCGCCCCGCAAAGCCTTTCGCCGTAACGCTCCGCCCGATATTGGCAAGCCCGGGATTACACGATAATTTGACCCCGATCAACGGTTTGCAACATTTTCCGCACACGCAAACACGCGCGTTATACTCCGTGGCATTCGCGTCGCGCGATTCGTCAGATCGTCGAATTGCAGCAGAAGTTACCTGTGAATACAGGCTTCATCGGTTTATCTGGCCGCGCTTGTCGATAACCCGAGCCCGTTTTCTCCGCTGAACGCAACGCGTGCACGGGAAGGGCTGCGCACCGGATCGCCACCGGTAGTCATACGAACAATCGCATCGGCCCGCGGCACGGCGGCGATGCCCCCGATCCACCGACCATGGCAGAAACCGACTACGCAATGCCCAGCGAATCCGGCCTGACGAGCCGTGTCGCCGCTCATCTGCGCAGGTTCCTGCTGCCGCACCTGATCTTCTATGCGGGGCTTCTGATCGCGCTGATCCTGCTGCTCCTGTGCGGGATCGTGCTGTACGAAGGCCGCATCGACGCACGCGACCGCTCGCGCAGCATGCAGCAGAATCTCGCGCTGATGGCGTCGTGGGACATCGAACGCAACATCGAGATCTATTCGCTGTCGCTGCAGGCCGTCGTCGAAGGCATGAACGACCCCGCGGTCGTCGCGTTGCCGATGTCGCTGCGCCGCCAGGTGCTGTTCGATCGCGCGACGACGGCCAAGTACCTCGGCGGCATCTACGTGCTCGACGCAAAGGGCGACATCGAGGTCGACGGCAAGAGCGACGTGCCGCGCAAGGCCAGCTTCGCCAACGAGCCGTACTTCACCGTGCACCGTGATCACCCCGACGTCGGCCTGTACGTCAGCGATCCGTATCATTCGCGCCTGCGCGGCGGCTCGCCGAGCATCGCGCTCAGCCGGCGGATCACGCGGCCCGACGGCTCGTTCGGCGGCGTTGCGGTGATGTCGATCCGGCTCGAATATTTCCAGAACCTGTTCTCGCGCCTGTCGCTCGGCGATCGCGGCTCGGTTGCGCTGATCAACACGCACGGCCTGATGCTCGCGCGCGAGCCGTACGACCCCAAAACCGTCGGCCGGGATATCAGCCGCGCGAGCACGTTCCGGCAATTCATGACCGCCAGCGAAGGCAGCTTCGCCGATACCGCGTCGATCGACGGCGTGCGGCGCCTGTACGTGTTCCGGCACCTCGACAGCCTGCCGCTCATCGTCATGGTCGCGCGCTCGGAAACGGACACCTACGCCGCGTGGTACGACCGCGCGATCCCGATCGGCTCCGCGATGGCCGTGCTCGCGATCGGCTTCGTCGGCCTGTCGCTGCTGCTCGACGTGCAGCTGCGCAAGCGCCATCGCGCGGAAACCGAGCTGCAGGCGCTCGCGCGCACCGACGGCCTGACGGGCCTCGACAATCGCCGGATGCTCGACGTCACGCTGGCGCGCGAATGGCGCCGCGCCGCGCGCTCGCAACATGCGCTGTCGCTGCTGTTCATCGACGTCGATTACTTCAAGCGCTACAACGACACGCAGGGCCACCAGGCCGGCGACGACGCACTCGCCGCGGTCGGCCATTGCATCGCCGGTTGCCTGCGCCGCCCGGCCGACTATGCGGCGCGCTACGGCGGCGAGGAATTCGTCGTGGTGCTGCCGGACATCGACACGGACGGCGCGGTGACGATCGCCGAAACGATCCGCGCGGGCGTCCTCGATCTCGGCATCCGGCACGACGCCGGCACGGTCGGCCGCCTGACGGTGAGCATCGGCGTGACGACCAGCTATCCCGAACTCGACGACAACATCCAGGCCGCGCTGAAGCGGGCCGACGATGCGCTGTATCGGGCGAAGGAAGGCGGGCGCAACCGCATCGTCGTGCAGGCGGCCACGCCGGTCGACGATCTCCAATCGCGGCGGGCCTGAGCGTACGGGCAGCGGGGCGGCCGCCGGCCGCATGCAAAATCGCCGACAATGTCGGCTCGATACGCCGCCGCGGCGCCGCACGGCCGATGCGCCCGGCCGGCCGCACCTGGCCGGCCGCACCTCGCCGGCCGCACCTGGCCGGCCGCACCGTTTCGCACCACCATGAGACTCAAGGCAAAGATCTTCCTTCTGGCCATCGTGCCGTTCCTGCTCGCGATCGCCGGCATCGGCTTCGGCGTGCGCCAGCAGGCGACGTCGCTCGCCCGCACGCAGCACGCGACGATCCAAGCCGCATACCTGTCGAGCAAGGAAGTCGAGCTGAAACACTACGTCGAGCTCGCGACGAGCGCGATCATGCCGATCTACGACGCGAGCGGCCGCAATGGGCGCGACGACGCGCTGCTGCGCACGCAGGCGCTCGCGGTGCTGCAGAAGATGGATTTCGGGCCCGACGGCTATTTCTTCGTCTACGACCTGCACGGCAATTCGCTGATGCATCCGCGCGAGCCCGAGCGCGTCGGCCACAACTTCTGGTCGATGCGCGACCCGGAAGGCGCGCTGACCATCCAGAAGCTGATCGGCGCGGCGTCGCAGGGCGGCGGCTACGTGCGCTATGCATGGCAGCGGCCGTCGACGGGCCGCGTCGCGCCGAAGCTCGGCTACGTCGTCGCGCTCGAGCGCTGGGGCTGGATGGTCGGCACCGGCATCTATCTCGACGACGTCGACAACGCGCTGCAGCGCATCGACGCACGGGCGTCCGCGAACATCGAGCGCACGATGAGCTGGCTCACCGCGATCGCGCTCACCGGTGCGGCGGCGATCGCCGTATGCGCGCTGGTGCTGAACGTCAGCGAGTCGCGCAGCGCCGACGCGAAGCTCAAGCTGCTCGCGCAACGCGTCGTCGAATCGCAGGAGCAGGAGCGCGCGCGGCTGTCGCGCGAACTGCACGACGGGATCAGCCAGATGATGGTGTCCGCGAAGCTGATGCTCGAATCCGCGCTCGCGCGCTTCGAACGCGGCACGTCGCGCGTGCCTGAAGCCGAGCAGGCGCTCGCGTCGGGCGTCGGGCGGCTCGGCGACACGCTGCGCGAAGTCCGGCGCATCTCGCATGCGCTGCGTCCGTCGATGCTCGACGATCTCGGCCTCGCGGCCGCGCTCGAGCAACTCGTGCGCGAGCTGGGCGCCGAAAGCGGCGTCGACATCGGCTATACGCAGGTCGCGCACAGCGGCACGCGGCCGCTGCCCGAAGCCGTCAATACCGCGCTGTTCCGGATCGCGCAGGAAGCGCTGAGCAACATCGTGCATCATGCGCGGGCGTCGCGCGCGGCCGTCACGCTCGACGTCGGCGCGCAAGCCGTCACGCTGACGATCGCCGACAACGGCTGCGGCTTCGACGCCGAACGCTCGCAGGCCGACGCACGCCGCGGCATCGGCCTGCGCAACATGCGCGAGCGCCTCGACGCGCTCGGCGGCACGCTGTCGATCACGTCGCAGGTCGGCCACACCGTCGTGGCCGCGCGCGTGCCGCTGCGGCGCGCCGCCGCCTGAACACGCGCCCCCCAACCCGAGACCTTTGCCCATGAGCACCCCCGACACCGCCCGGCCCGCCGCCCGACTGCTGCTCGTCGACGATCACCCGCTCGTGCGCGACGGCTTGCGGATGCGGCTCGAAGCGGCCGACCTGTCGGTGGTCGGCGAAGCCGGCAACGCGGACGAGGCGCTCGCGCTCGCCGCATCGCTCGAACCCGATCTCGCGCTGATGGACGTCGGGATGAACGGCATGAACGGCATCACGCTCGCCGGCGTGTTCCATGAGCGTTTTCCGGGCATTCGCGTGCTGATGCTGTCGATGCACGACAACGTCGAGTACGTGACGCAGGCGGTGCGCGCCGGCGCGAGCGGCTACCTGCTGAAGGATTCGCCCGCGAGCGAGATCGTCCGTGCGATCGGCGCGGTGCTGGCCGGGCAGACGTTCTTCAGCGAAGGGCTGGCCGCGCGGATGATCCAGGCCAGCGCGACCGCGTCGCCGCTGGACCGGTTGACGCCGCGCGAACGCGATATTCTCGACGCGCTGGCCGAAGGGCTGTCGAGCAAGCAGATCGCGCAACAGACGGGGCTGTCGGTGCGCACGGTCGAGACGCACCGGCTCAACCTGAAACGCAAGCTGGAGATCGAAGGGCAGGCCGAGCTGATTAAGTTCGCGGTCGAGCATCGGCGGCGGTAGGCGCGAACGCGTGCGCCGTCCACGCGCCGCCATGAAAAAAGGCGCCCGAGGGCGCCTTCCATGCATCCGGACCACGCGCAGCGGCGCTCAGTTCGTCCGCGAATTGTGCTTCTGCAGATACGCGATCAGCCCGTCGATCCCGCCCGTCGCGAGCTGGCTCTTGAACTGGCCCTGGTAGACCTGGATCAGCCACGCACCCGACATGTCGATGTCGTAGATCTTCCAGTCGTTGCCGACCTTGCCGAGACGATAGCCGACCGACTGGCTGTCGCCCGGCGTCGTCACCGTCGACTGGACGAGCGCGTCGGCGCCCGACGCGCCGCCGGCCTTGAACGAGAACTTCGCGTCCTGGTTGCCGAGCTGCGCGAGCGACGCGGCGTAGGTGCGCGTCATCAGCAACCGGAACTGCTTGTACAGCTCCTGCTGCTGTTGCGGCGTGGCCTGCTTCCACGCGTCGCCGACCGCGATGCGGGTCGTGCGCTCGAAGTTGGTCGCGGGCAGGAAGCGCTGCTCGACGACCTGCGTGACCTTCGCCATGTCACCGCCACGCGCGGCCGGATCGGCCTTCATCGCATTGACGGTGCCCTCGACCGCGGTGCGGACGATATCGACCGGCGCGCTCTGCGCGAAAGCGGAAACCGACACGGCGGCCGCCGCGACGAAAGCAAACAGATGACGTTTCATACGAATTTCGCACTCGATGGAAAAAAACGGCCGGCACTTTGCATCCGCCGGTGGTGCAAAGTATACCGGCCCCGACGCCGCATTGCCGCCCGGTGACCGACTGTTACCTTTCAGCGGCGTTTGTCACAGGCGCGCAGCGGGGCGCCGACGCATCCGCGCGCGGATTATGTAAATATCCCCATACAAATGAGCCGGCCGCGCGATCCCATTGCAACGCCCGGAGCAAATATCCTTCCCGCCCCGAATCTCCGCGACGTCACGACCGTCGCCACGCCGCGCCGGTATACTTGGCTACTTTGCCCTAGCCAGCCGCTCCCCACCGCCACATGGTGACATCTCTCATCGTCCGACTCGTTGCGTGGTCGGTGCGCCGCCCCGTCTGGGTCGTCGTCCTGTCGCTCGTCATCGCCGCCTTCAGCGGCGTCTACGTCGCGCAGCATTTCAAGATCAACACCGACATCAGCAAGCTCGTCGATGCGGAACCGCAATGGGCCGCGCTCGGCCAGGCCGTCGACAAGGCGTTCCCGCAACGCAACGGCACGATCCTCGCGGTCGTCGAGGCGCCCGCGCCCGAATTCGCGACGGCCGCCGCGCATGCGCTGACCGAAGCGCTGCAGAAGGACGCCGACGCCGGCCGCATCGGCCAGGTCGCCGAACCGGGCGGCGGGCCGTTCTTCGAGCACAACGGGCTGCTGTTCCTGTCGACGCAGGACGTCTCCGATACGACCGCGCAACTCGCGAGTGCGCGCCCGCTCGTCAATGAACTCGCGAAGAACCCGAGCCTCACCGGGCTCGCCACCACGCTGTCCACCACGCTCGGCCAGCCGCTCCTGACCGGCCAGGTGAAGCTGCCCGCGATGGCGAAGCTGCTCGCGCGCAGCGCGGCGACGGTCGACGACGTGCTGGCCGGCAAGCCGGCCGCGTTCTCGTGGCGCGCGCTGGTCGACAACGATGCCGCGCGGCAGCCCGCGCGCGCATTCGTCACCGTGCAGCCGGTGGTCAACTACGGCGCGCTGAAGGCCGGCGCGGCAACGAGCCAGGTGATCCGCGACGCGGCCCGTTCGCTCGACCTCGAAAAGCGCTACGGCGCGGCCGTGCGCCTGACCGGCGAACAACCGCTCGCCGACGACGAATTCGCGTCGGTCGAAGACGGCGCCGCGCTCAACGGCGCGCTCACGCTGCTCGCCGTGCTCGTCATCCTGTGGCTGGCGCTGCGCTCGAAGCGGATGATCGGCTCGGTGCTCGTCACGCTGTTCGTCGGCCTCGTCGTGACGGCCGCGCTCGGCCTCGCGATGGTCGGCTCGCTGAACATGATCTCGGTCGCGTTCATGGTGCTGTTCGTCGGCCTCGGCGTCGACTTCTCGATCCAGTACGGCGTGAAGTACCGCGAGGAACGCTTCCGCGACTCGCGCATCGATCACGCGCTGATCGGCGCCGCGCACTCGATGGGCATGCCGCTCGCGCTGGCCACCGCGGCCGTCGCGGCGAGCTTCTTCTCGTTCATCCCCACCGCCTATCGCGGCGTATCCGAGCTCGGCCTGATCGCGGGCGTCGGGATGTTCGTCGCACTGCTGACCACGCTCACGCTGCTGCCGGCGTTGCTGCGCCTATTCGCGCCGCCGGGCGAATCGAAGACGCCGGGCTTTCCGTGGCTCGCGCCGGTCGACGATTACCTCGATCGCCATCGCAAGCCGATCCTGATCGGCACGCTCGCGGTCGTGATCGGCGGGCTGCCACTGCTCGCGTTCCTGCATTTCGACTTCAACCCGCTGCACCTGAAGGACCCGCACAGCGAATCGATGGCGACGCTGCTCGCGCTGAAGGATTCGCCGGAAGCCGCCGTCAACGACGTCACGCTGCTCGCGCCGTCGCTCGCGCAAGCCGATGCGGCCGCGAAGCGCCTCGACGCGCTGCCCGAAGTGGGCCGCACGACCACGCTGTCGACCTTCATCCCCGCCGACCAGCCGGCCAAGCGCGCGGCGATCGCCGCAGCCGCGAGCGAGCTGCTGCCCGCGCTGACGCAGCCGGCCGCGCCGGCCGCGACCGACGCGCAACGCGTGGCCGCGCTCAAGCGCGTGTCCGACCTGCTGAGCTATGCGGCCGAAGATCACCCGGGGCCGGGCGCCGCGGCCGCGCAGCACCTGTCCGCATCGCTCGCGAAGCTCGCCGCCGCCGACAGCGCGACGCGCGACCGTGCCGAACGTGCGTTCTCCGATACGCTGCGCATCGCGCTCAACCAGCTCGCGTCGCTGCTGCAGCCGCAGGACATCACGCGCGAATCGCTGCCGCCGCCAGTCGTGCGCGACTGGGTCGCGCCGGACGGCCACGCGCTCGTGCAGATCTCGCCGAAGGTGCCGAAGGGCGTCGACCCGAACGACGACACGATGCTGCGCCGTTTCGCCAAGGCCGTGAAGGCCGCTGAACCGGGCGCGACCGGCGGGCCGATCTCGATCCTGCATTCGGCCGACACGATCATCAACGCGTTCCTGCACGCGGCGCTGTGGTCGATCATCGCGATCACGGTCCTGCTGTGGGTCACGCTGCGCCGCTTCGGCGACGTGCTGCGCACGCTGGTGCCGCTGCTCGTGTCGGGCATCGTGACGCTCGAAATGTGCGTCGTGCTCGGCATGTCGCTGAACTTCGCGAACATCATCGCGCTGCCGCTGATGCTCGGCGTCGGCGTCGCGTTCAAGGTGTATTTCGTGATGGCGTGGCGCGCGGGGCAGACGGGGCTGCTGCATTCGAGCCTCACGCACGCCGTACTGTTCAGCGCCGCGACGACGGCGACCGCATTCGGCAGCCTGTGGCTGTCGCACCATCCGGGCACGTCGAGCATGGGCAAGCTGCTCGCGCTGGCCCTGACCTGTACGCTGATCGGCGCCGTGGTGTTCCAGCCCGTCCTGATGGGCAAACCGCGCGTCAAACGCGCCAAGAACCAATCGCAAGGAATCAATGAATAAGGTGCGAATCATTGCGGCGACCGTCGCCGCCAGCGCGATGCTGACCGGCTGCGCGACGGGACCGAACCGCAATCCCAACGACCCGCTCGAGCCGATGAACCGGGCGATGTACAAGTTCAACGACACGGTCGATTCGAACATCGCGGTGCCGATCGCGAAGGGTTACCAGAAGATCACGCCGACGCCGGTGCGCACCGCGATCAGCAACTTCTTCTCGAACCTCGGCGATCTCGGCAACATGGCGAACAACCTGCTGCAGTTGCGCATCACCGATGCGACGCAGGATCTGATGCGCGTGGCGATGAACTCGCTGTTCGGCGTCGCCGGCCTGATCGACATCGCGACGCCGGCCGGGCTGCCGAAGCATCACCAGGATTTCGGGCTGACGATGGCGCGCTGGGGCATGCCGTCCGGCCCGTACCTCGTGCTGCCCGTGTTCGGGCCGAGCACGATCCGCGACGGCGTCGGCCGCGCGGTGGACGTGCGCTTCAACCTGCTGAACTACATCGAGCCGGCCGCGCGCAATCCGATGTACATCGCGCAGTTCATCAGCGCGCGCTCGGACCTGCTCGGCGCGACCGACCTGCTGAAGCAGGCCGCGCTCGATCCGTATTCGTTCGTGCGCGACGCGTACCTGCAGCAGCGCAAGTCGTTGACGTACCGGAGCCAGTCGGCGTCGGCCGCGCTGCCGAGCTACAACGAACCGGGTGAATCGGGTGCCGTGCCGGCGGCCGCGCCGGGCGTGCCGGGGCTGCCGAACTACGAGGATCCGGGCGACGCGGGCGGCGCATCGGGCGCTACGCCGAACAACGCACCCGCCGCGCCGGGATTGCCGCAGTACGACGATCCGGGTGCGGACAATGCGATGCCCGCGAGCGCACCGGCTGCCGCACCGGTCGCTGCGTCGGCTGCCGCACCGGCTGCCGCGTCGGCCGGAGCGACGACGGCGCCGGCCGCCAACGGCGCGCCGGTCGCGCCAGCGATGCCGACGCTGCCCGCGAGCAGCCCGGCCGCGCAGTAACGCCGCAACGGCGGCCGCGCAAAAGCAAAGAGCGCTGCATGATGCAGCGCTCTTTTTTTGTCCGTGCGAAACGGCGAACCGGCGAACCGGAAAGCGGGGAGAGGGCAGCGGCGCGTGCCGCTCAGAAGATCCGCATCGCGCCCGCCCGCTCGAACGCGTGCCGCGCCTGGATCAGGGTCGTGCGCGCCGCGCGCGCGTCGCTGGCGACCTGCAGCAGCGGGCCGAGCTGCGACGGCTGCTTCAGCAGTTCGCGCAGGATCGGCAGGATCGCCGTGCTGCCGTCGTCGCGCAGGCCGGCCGTTGCCGCACGCGGCAGCGTGCGCCACGCCGGATCGACGATCGCGCGGCACACGGCGAACGGCACGCCGCGCGCGGCCGCGAAGGCGGCGGCGATGTGCGACTCCATGTCGACGGCCAGCGCCCCCTTCGCGTGATGCAACGACGCCTTGTCCTGTTCGCTGACGACCGGCGCCCCGACGGCCGCGATCGTGCCGCGCGCGACGCGCGCCCACACCGGCGTGTCGTGCAGCGCGGCGACGAGCCGCGTGCTCCAGCCCGCATCGGTCTCCACGCGGCCGAACGGCCCGTCGATCGCGCTCGCGATCACGAGCGCGCCGGGCGCCAGATCCGGCGCGAGCCCGCCCGCGGTGCCGAAGCTGACGATGCCCGCACAACCGCGCGCGGTCGCATCGATCAGCGCGCGCTCGAGCCGGTCGGCCCGCGCGGCGAACACGGCCTCGACGCCGTCGCCGCGCGCGATGCGCGCCTCGAACGCCATCCCCGTCACCGCGATGACGGGCAATGCGCCGTTGTGCCGTGACATGCCCACGCGTTACATCCCGACCGTGACGCGCGTCGCGTTCGCGCGCTTCAGGCTGCGATAGCGCGCGAGCGCCCACAGCGGGAAGAACTTGCGATAGCCGTGGTAGCGCAGGTAGAACACGCGCGGGAAGCCCGTCGCCGTGAAGCGCGTCTCGTCCCACAGACCTTCTTCGTTCTGCTGCGCGACCAGGTAGTCGACCCCGCGCGCCACGGCCGGATTGTTCACTTCGCCTGCCGCCATCAGGCCGAGCAGCGCCCAGGCCGTCTGCGACGCCGTGCTCGGCGCCTGCTCGAATCCGCGGTAGTTCAGCTTGTAGCTGTCGCCGTCCTCGCCCCAGCCGCCGTCCTTGTTCTGGATCGACAGCAGCCACTGCGCACCGCGCTTCATGCGCGGATCGTCCGGCGTCAGGCCGGCCGCGTTCAGCGAGCACAGCGCGGTCCACGTGCCGTACACGTAGTTCATCCCCCAGCGGCCGTACCAGCTGCCGTCCGGCTCCTGTTCCTTCAGCATGTAATCGAGCGCGCGGCGCGCCGGCTCGCTGTTCAGCGGCGTCTCGCCGAGCTGCGACAGCATCGACAGGCAGCGGCCCGATACGTCGGCCGTCGGCGGATCGAGCAGCGCGCCGTGATCGGAGAACGGGATGTTGTTCAGGTAGTACTGCGTGTTTTCCGGTTCGAACGCGCCCCAGCCGCCGTCGCTGCTCTGCATGCCGACGACCCATTCGCGCGCACGCGCCATCGATTCGCGGTACGTGTCCGACTGCGTGAGCTTCTGCGCGCGATCCATCGCCATCACCACCACGGCCGTATCGTCGACGTCCGGGTAGTGCGCGTTCGCGTACTGGAACGCCCAGCCGCCGGGCCGAACGTTCGGGCGGCGCGAGATCCAGTCGCCGCGCACGTCGAGGATCTGCAGCGGGCGCAGCCATTCGAGGCCGCGCAGCACGGCGGCCTCCGCACGCGCATCGCCGGTTTCGAGCAGCGCATGCGCGGCGAGCGACGTGTCCCAGACCGGCGACAGGCACGGCTGGCAATACGCTTCGTCGTCGTGCACGACGAGCAGCTTCTCGACCGACTTGCGCGCGAGCGCGCGGTTCGGATGGTCTTCCGCATAGCCGAGCACGTCGTACATCATCACCGCGTTGGCCATCGCCGGATAGATCGCGCCGAGGCCGTCCTCGCCGTTCAGGCGCTCGTCGACGAACGACACGGCCTGACGGATCGCGCGTTCGCGCGTATAGCTCGGGAACAGGCCATCGACCGCGCGCAGCGCATGGTCGACCACGCGGAAGAACGCGAACCAGCCGGCGCTCTGGTGCCCCTGGCGCGGCAGCAGCCCGGCGTTGACGGGCGGATCGATGAACAGCTCGTCGATGCGCACGCCGCGCGGGTTCTTCGCGAGCGGACGCTTCGCGTTCAGCACCAGCAGCGGCACGATCACGGTGCGCGCCCAGTACGACACCTTCGACAGGTGGAACGGGAACCACTGCGGCAGCAGCATGATCTCGACCGGCATCATCGGCACCGCGCGCCACGGAATCGCACCGTACAGCGCGAGCTGGATGCGCGTGAACACGTTCGACATCTCGGCGCCGCCCATCGCATGGATGGCCTTGCGCGCGCGCTGCATGTGCTCGGCGTTCTCGTCGTCGCCGATCACCTTCAGCGCGAAATACGCCTTCACGCTCGCGCTGATGTTCGGCGCGCCATCGGTGAACAGCGGCCAGCCGCCGTCGGCCTGCTGGATGCGGCGCAGATACTTGCCGATCTTCTGTTCGAGCTCGAGGTTCGGCGTCTCGCCAAGATAGTGGACGAGCAGCACGTATTCGGCGGGAATCGTCGAATCGGCTTCGAGTTCGTAGACCCAGTGTCCATCCGGTTGCTGCGCGGCCAGCAGCGCGTCGGTCGCACGCGCGACAGCCGCGTCGACGTCGGCCGGCACGGCGCCGGCGGACAAGGTAGCCATTTCGGTGAGATCGTTCATCGGTCCCTCTGTTTATTGCGTCTGGAGCACGTCCGCGGCCAGCTGGCCGGAACGGATCGCGCCCTCGATCGTGGCGGGCAAACCGGTGGCAATCCAGTCGCCCGCGAGTACAAGATTGGTCCAGCGCGTACGCACGGCCGGACGTTTCATTTCCTGCGACGGCACCGCCGCAAAGCCCGCGCGCGGCTCGACCACGAGCTGCCACGCGGGGATGGTTTCCGGGTTCGCGCCGCTCACGCGCGCGACGTCTTCCCAGATGCGCCGCGCGAGCGTGTCGCGCGGCATGTCGAGCCAGCGGCCCGCATCGCGGATCGTCGCCGCGAGCAGACCATCGCCGGTCCGCACCGCATCGACGACGCCGTTGACGACGCTCGTCTGCAGCGGAGCGCCGGCCGGCTTTTCGACCGCGAAATACGCGGTGGCGACCGCGCTGAACGTGTCGGGCGCGACGAGTTCGGGCACGAGCGGCTGCGCGACTTCGGGCGGCACGGCCAGCACGACCGCGTCGCCCGGCGCGAGATCGATGCGCTCGCCGCCGACCGACACCGCATCCACCGCATTGCCGTGCGCGCCGAATTCGAACGCGTCGAGCCGCGAATTCAGGCAGATCTGCGCGCCGCCGTACTGCAGCATCCGCAGCGCCGGTTCGACGAACGCGCTGCCGAGCCCGCGGCGCGCGACGAGCGGACGGCAACCGGGGCCGCCCGCGGCAAACGTGCCGCACAGCGCGGCGCGCGCGAGCTCGGCGCTCGCGTGGCGCGGCTCGATGTTCAGCACCCCGAGGAAAAACGGTCGCAGCCAGCGATCCCACAGCACGCCGTCGCATCGCATCGTCTGCGCGAGCGAGCGGCCCGTGCGCGCGAACGCGAGCGGGGCGAGCGCGAAGTAGTCGAGCGGCGTCGTGCCCGGCGCGCGCGACGCGGCATCGAACAGCCACGACGGCCAGCGGCCGTTGCCGAAACGCAGCGTCCAGCGCTGCTGCGACGCGACGTCCACGACCGGGAATTCAGCCAGCGCGGGCCCCGCGAGCTGATCGGCCGCGCCGATCGCGCGCAGGTAGCGCTGCGTCGCGGGCTGTCCCGCGAAAACCGTGTGCAGCCCGCTGTCGAGCGTCGTGTTCAGCGTCCCGTCGAACCACGAGCGGCAGCGGCCGCCCGCGTGTGCGTGCGCGTCGTGCAGCACGATGCGCCGCCCGCGGCGTTGCAGCTCGACCGCGGCCGACAGGCCCGCGAGTCCTGCGCCGATCACGTGGACGGTTCTGGGCATCGCGTCGGCGACTCAGAACAGCGCGTAGCGCGCGGCGATCATCAGCATGCGCGCCTTCGGCTTACGCAGCGGCGCGCGCGGCGCGGCAAAGCCGCGTGCGATCGCGGCCTCGAGAATGCAGCGATACGCGCCCGACATGATGCGGGGCGCCTTCACCTGCGCACGCGGGCAGGTGTCCATCACCGCGTCGGCCTGACGGAAGTGCTCGAGCGCGCGCTCGACGAGCGTCGCGCACACGCGCGGCACCGCCGGATCGCGCACGATCGTCGCCGGATCGGTGATCGCGATGCCTTCGCGCGCGAGCAGTTCGCGCGGCAGGTAGCACCGGTTGATCGCCGCGTCGTCGTCGATGTCGCGCAGGATGTTCGTCAGTTGCAGCGCGCGGCCGAGGTGGTGCGACAGCGTGATCCCTTCGGTTTCCGGCATCCCGAAAATCCTCACCGACAGCCGGCCGGCCGCGCTCGCCACGCGATCGCAGAAGAGATCGAGCGTCGGCTCGTCGGGCGCGCAGATGTCTTCCGCCGCGTCCATCGCCATCCCGTCGATCATCGCGTGGAAATCGGCGCGCTGCAGGTTGAACGCGCGGATCTCGCGATCGAGCGCGGCCAGGTGGCGCGGCGGGCGGCCGGCGAAGCATGCGTCGATGTCCGCGCGCCAGCGATCGAGGCCCGCGTTACGCTCGGCGCGCGGCAGGTCGCTGTCGGCGATGTCGTCGACCGCGCGGCAAAACGCGTAGACCTGGAACATCGCCTCGCGCTGCGCGGCCGGCAGGATGCGCATCGCCAGATAGAAGGAGCTGCCCGATGTGACGGCAGCGGCGTCGGTTTCTTGTTCGTCCACGACGGAATGGGAAACGGCCAAGACGAGCTCCACGGAGACACCCACGCGGGGCGATTGAAGAAGCCATGCCCGGCTGGGATGGTCAGGGCGTCAAATGCGTGCGAGATATGCGAACGATCGACGCAGACAGGCACAAATTACCGGCCGGAAGCCGGAATTGGGCGAAAGTATAGCAATCTTTGAAGTTCGATGGCGGACACGCGCCATGTGCGGCGGGGCATCGAGCGCCACCGGGAGGCTGATGCGGCCGGCCTGCGCGCACGGCCGCCGGAAAGCGCGTCAGCCGTAGACGATGTCGCGCTGCAGATCGAGCGCGATGAGCCCCATTTCGCGCGTGAGCTGCAGCATCGAGCGGCGCTCGAGGCGCGAGCCCATGAAGCTCGTCACGCGGCCGTCGGGCTCGGCGGTGAACTGGAAAACCGCGCCGCCCGTACCGAACCACGCGCCCGGCACGTCGGGCGATTCCTGCCAGTCGATCTGTTCGAACACGCGCGCGATGCCCGCGCGCACCTGGGCGCCCGGGCCGATCGGCGGCGCGACGTCGCCCAGGTCGTCGAGCGAATAGGGGCCGGGTTTATTCGGCTTCCGGTAGAAGAAATAGTCGACGTTCATGGACGCAATCGCAGGCAAAACAACAAATTAGCGCGCTTCGGCACAAATTCAAATCGGATCCGGACGAAATGTGGCCTGCGCGACACAAAGGGGCCGTTCGTTGCAGGTCGAGAAACGCGCGGCGCGATCGCGTCTCGCTGCCGGCGGGTTCGTCTAAGATGACACCTTTCTCGAAAAAAATACGGACACCATGGAGACGAACGACACCGCCACCCCGCAGCCGGATCATCCCGTTTTCGTGCTCGTGCACGGCGCGTGGCATGGCGCGTGGTGCTACGCGCACGTGGCGGCCGCGCTCGCCGCGCGCGGCTACCTGTCGATCGCGCGCGACCTGCCCGCGCATGGCATCCATGCCCGCTTTCCCGCGTCGTATCTCGCCCGGCCGCTCGACAAGGACGCGTTCGGCGCCGAGCCGTCGCCGGTCGCGAACACGACGCTCGACGACTACGCGACGCAGGTGATGCAGGCCGTCGACGACGCGTACGCGCTCGGCCGCGGCAAGGTCGTGCTGGTCGGGCACAGCATGGGCGGCCTTGCGATCACGGCGGCCGCCGAACGCGCGTCGGAGAAGATCGCGAAGCTCGTCTATCTCGCGGCCTTCATGCCCGCGTCGGGCGTGCCGGGCCTCGACTACGTGCGCGCGCCGGAAAACAAGGGCGAGCTGCTCGGCCCGCTGATGCTCGCGAGCCCGCGCGTGGCCGGTGCGCTGCGCATCGATCCGCACAGCGGCGACGCCGCCTATCGCGAACTGATGAAGCGCGCGCTGTATGAAGACGTGCCGCAGGCCGACTTCGACGCGGTCGCCAACCTGATGAGCTGCGACGTGCCGGCCACGCCGTTCGCGACCGCGATCCCGACGACCGCCGCACGCTGGGGGGCGATCGACCGTCACTACATCAAGTGCCTGCAGGATCGCGTGATCCTGCCCGCGCTGCAGCAGCGCTTCATCGACGAAGCCGACGCGCTCGCGCCCGGCAACCCGACCCACGTGCATCAGCTCGACAGCAGCCACTCGCCGTTCGTGTCGCAGCCGGCCGTGCTGGCCGGCGTGCTCGCCGACATCGCGAAAAGCTGAACGCGGCGGCGCGGTCGGTCAGTCGGACGCGACCGACCGATCGCGCCCGAGCCGCTTCGCACGATAGAGCGCGGCGTCGGCCTCGTTGACGAGCACGTCGCAGGTCAGCGCGCCGGCTTTCGCGCACGCGCCGCCGACGCTCGCCGTGACCGGCACGCTGACGCCCTCGGCATCGACCGGCACGCTGCCGATCGCCTCGCGCACCTTGTCGGCCACCCGCATCGCCTCGTCGAGATTCGTGCACGGCAGCAGCAGCGCGAATTCCTCGCCGCCGAAACGGCCGAACGTATCCTGCGCGCGCACGATCGACGCGACCCGGCGCGCCGTCTCGCGCAGCACCGCGTCGCCGGCCGCATGCCCGAAGCGGTCGTTGATCGTCTTGAAGTGATCGAGATCGAACAGCAACATCGACAGGTCGCCGCCGTAGCGCTGCCAGCGCGAGAATTCGTCGCCGAGCCGCGCCTCGAAGAAGCGGCGGTTCGCGATGCCGGTCAGCCCGTCGCGATTCGCGTGTTCGCGCAGCTTCGCGACCGCTTCCTCGCGCTCTCTTTGCATCACGCTCACATGCGTGACATCCGAGATCGTCACGCACACGGCCTCGACGTCGCGGCCGCGCGTGAGCGGCATGAACGTGCAATCCTGCTGCATGTAGTCGACGCCGCCCGTGATCGGCCGGTCGTGCTCGAAGCGGAACAGGTAGGGCCGCTGCTCCCACGAGCTGAACGCGAAGCTGCCGAGCTGAAACACGCTCTCGAGCTTGCGCGACAGCCACGCGCGCGGCAGGTCCGGAAAGCGGTCGAACAGGTTGCGGCCGATCACGTCGGCAGCCGGGATGCCGCTGTGGTCCTGCATGAAGCGGTTCCACATCAGTACGGTCATCGAACGGTCGAGCACGAACAGGCCGAAGCCGACCCGCTCGATCACGAGGTCGCTCAGCGACGGGGCGGCGGCCGTCATAGCGCGGACAGCAACGCGTCGAGCGCGTCGCCCATCAGCCGGATCGAATCCTCGGCCATCAACATCACGAAATGCGCGCGGAACGTGTGGTCCTCGAGCCCGAAGTTCACCTCGAGCAGCAGCGCGACGCTCCACCCCAGTTCGTTCGGCTGGAAGACGTCGTCGAACGACACGTTCGCGCCGAGCAGCCCCGGCGGAAAGAACACGGGCTTGCGGCCGAGTTCGTCGAGGATCGACGCGACGCAGGCGCCCATCAGCACGTTCGCGACGTCGAACACGAGCTCGTCCGGCGTCGCCATCCCGGCGTACACGCCGTCGCCGAACGTGCGGTCGACGACCGACATGAGCCGCGCGACGCCGGCCGTGCGGCACAGCACGATCGCCTCGCCCTTGATGTCGGAACGGAAGCCCTGGCGCACGGCGGTCACGTTGTCGTGGATACCCGTCATCTCGCGCATCGCGTCGCCCGCGTCGGCCGCTTTCACGACGCGCACGCGCGGCACCGACAGCTCGATGAAGTGCCCGAGCAGCAACGCAAGCCGCGCGGCGGCGCGGCCCATTGCAAGGTTGGCGATTTCCTGCAACGCGTCGCGTTGCTCCGCCGTGAACACCGATTCAGGCATACAACCCATACTCCTTGAGAATGGGCAGCAATGCCTCCGACGTCACGGGCTTGGCAACGAATGCGATCGCGCCCAATTCGCGCACGCGTGCTTGCGCCTGCGGCTGGATATCGGCGGATACCACGATCACGAACGTGTTCAGATCTTCGTGGCGCAGTGTTTCCAGGACCTGATATCCGCTCATGTCGGGCATCGTCAGGTCCAGAAACATCACGGAAGCTTTGCCGTCACGATAGAGCGCCAAGGCCTCGCGACCATTCGCTGCATACGCGACGTCAACGTCCCAATCTCCCGGCAGCGCCTTTGTCAGAAGTTTGCGAGCGAGCAGCGAATCGTCGGCAATTACAATCGGCAAAGGCATGGGGCGATGCTGTATACGGAATGGTCTCTCTCGCGTTAACGACCGCGCGGCGCATTTCTTTAGTGCCATGCGTTTCGGGCGCGGGGCAACCGCCTTGCAGCCGCGCACGGGCGCCGCGACGCAGGTGCGCGCGACGCACCGCGCGGCAACCGCCGGCGGGCGCATGTATCTGTCATAGGGAAAGCAAGGCGCGATTCTCGGAGTAAACCGGAGGCGATGCAACTCGCCATTTTCACCATTTCGAACAGAATCGATCCGATTGCGCGCCATTCCGAAAACAGGCGCGACCATTTTCGAGATAAGTACGCAAAATTTTTCCTTGTGTACGTTTGCGCTGCCGGATTCGTCGCGTTTTCAATCTGACGGTTTCCGTCGGCCGGATTCGACGGAATCGCGTGCGTACGGCGCCGCACGGCGGGCCGCCGCAACTCGTTTATGATGGCAGGCACCTCTGCTTCACCCGTATTCCTCGATGACGTCCGAACGGCCTGACGCCCCCCAAGCCCCCGCCCACCCTCCCGCCGACGACTGGCAGGACGACGGCAGCTACGCGTCCGGCGCACCCGAGCACGATTTCGCGGTGCGCCGCGTGACGCTGATCGTGCTGCTCGTCGCGGCCATCGTGCTGCCGTGCATCTACGTGGTGGTGATGGCGTACAACGACCTGAAGGCGCGCGAGGCCGCCGCGAGCGACGTGACGATGCGCACGGTGCGCGTCGCCGAGGAGCACGCGCTCAAGGTGTTCGACCTGAGCGAAACGCTCGATGCGCGCATCGTCGACCTCGTGCAGGACATGGACGACGCGACCGTGCGCAGCAGGGAGTCCGACATCCACGAAGCCCTGAACACGATCGGCGGCGGCTATCCGCAGGTGGCGGCCGTGTCGATCTTCGGCGCGAGCGGGATGCTGCTCGCCAACAGCCTCTACTATCCGGCGCCGTATGCGTCGATCGTGAACCGCGACGACTTCGCCGGCATCCGCGACGGCAAGGTCATCGAACACATCTCGCGGCTGATGATGGGGCCGCTCAAGCTCGAGAACATTCCCGTGTTCAACACGGGCGTCGCGCGACGCCATAGCGACGGTTCGTTCGCCGGCATGGTGTCGATCGCGCTGAAGTCGTCGTATTTCAACGCGTTCTACCGCGACCTGCTCGGCGGCGCGAACACGCCGATGACGATGGCGCTCGCGCGCTCCGACGGCGCGGTGATCGCGTCGTATCCGCCGCCGCCGTCGCTTGCGCACACCGATCGCTCGGTCACGTTCGGCGATGCGCGCAACGATCCGCGCGCGGGCGTCGTGCGCGTGCGCCACGACGGCGCCAGCGAGATCGTCGCGTATCGCCAGGTCGGCAGCTATCCCGTCTACGTGAGCTGCGCGTACCGCACGTCGGCGATCTGGCATGAATGGTACGAACACCTGAGCGTGCTGTTCATCTCGATGTTCGCGCCGTCGGTCGCACTGTGGTCGGTGATCTGGCTATCGCTCAAGCGGCTGAAGGCGGAAGAGCAAGCGTGGGACCGCTGGCAGGCCGAAGCGTCGATGCGGCGCTCGATCGAATCGGCGTACCGGCAGTCGCGCAAGATGCAGGCGCTCGGCAATCTCGTCGGCAGCGTCGCGCACGACTTCAACAATCTGCTGATGATCATCTCGAGCAACGTGCAGATCGCGCGGCGGCGCGGCGTGCAGCATCTCGACAAGGAGCTCGGCGCGATCGAACGCGCGCTGAAGAACGGGCAGTCGCTCACGCGCCAACTGCTCGGCGTCGCGCGCAAGCAGCCGCTGCACAACGAGACGATCGACGTCGGGCAATGGGTCGGCACGTGCCGCGAACTGCTGAAGACGTCGCTCGGATCGAAGTCGTCGCTGGTCGTCGCGATCGAGCCGGGCGTCTGGCCGATCCGCGTCGATGTCGCGGAGCTCGAGCTCGCGGTGATCAACCTCGCGGTCAACGCGCGCGATGCGATGACGACCGGCGGACGCTTCACGGTCGGCGCGCGCAACGTCACGCTGCGCCGCGAGGACGGCTTTCCGCTGACCGGCGATTTCGTGCAGATCTCGCTCGACGACACGGGTTCGGGCATGGCGCCCGACGTGCTCGCCCGCGCATTCGAACCGCTGTTCACGACGAAGGCGCAGGGGATGGGGACGGGGCTCGGCCTGCCGCAGGTATTCGCGTTCTGCGAACGCTCGGGCGGCCTCGCGACGATCGACAGCGCGGTCGGCGCGGGTACGTCGGTGCGCCTGTACCTGCCGCGCGCGCGCGCCGAGGATGTCGTCGCGCGGCCCGCGGCCGGCGCGCACGATGCGGGTGGCGGCGCGCTCGCGGGCTTGCACGTGCTGCTCGTCGAGGACAACGGCGAAGTCGCGGCCGGCACGGAAGCGCTGCTGTCGCTGCTCGGTCATCGCGTGACCTATGCGCCCACCGCCGACGACGCGCTGCGCCTGATCGAAGGCGCCGCGGCGAACGACGCGTTCGATCTCGTGATTTCCGACATCCACATGCCGGGCCGTCTGAACGGCATCGACCTCGCGGAAGCGGTCGAAAAGCGACCCGGGAAGCTGCCCGTGATTCTCGTCACGGGTTACGCGGAGGAGCTCGACCGGACGCGCACCGTCAACGTCCGCGTGCTGTCGAAACCGTTCGACATCGCGCTGCTCGACGAGATCCTGCTGGGCATCCGCGAAGCGCGCGACGCACGCCACACCGGCGCGTGACCCGCTGCGTGCGGGCCGGCACCGGCGCGACGGCGTGAACGGGCGCGGCGATCGAGCCGACGGACGTCAGGCCGATTTCAGCAGGCGAACCCAGCCCGCATAGCGATCGACGAAGCCCTGCAGGAACTTGCGAGTGTCCTCGCTGACGATCTGCCCCTGGTCGTCGATGCGCGCCGGATCGTGCTTGATGAACATCTCGGGCTGACCGAGCGTCTTCACGTCGAGGTACGCGAGCACGTTGCGCAGGTGCTGCTGCGCGAGCGCGGTACCCACTGCGCCCGGCGACGTGCCGAGCACCGCGCCCGGCTTGCCCGACCACGAGTTGGAACCCCATGGGCGCGAACCCCAGTCGAGCGCATTCTTCAGCACGCCCGGAATCGACCGGTTGTACTCGGGCGTGACGAACAGCAGCGCGTCGGCGGCTTCGATCGACTGCTTGAAGCGTTTGGCGACGTCGGGGAAATCCGCGTCGTAGTCCTGGCTGTACAGCGGCAGCTCGCCGATCTCGACGAACTCGAACGAAAAATCGGCGGGGGCGAGCGAGGTCACGGCGTGCGCGAGCGCGCGGTTCGTCGAAGCGCGACGCAGGCTGCCGACGACGACCGCAATACGATAGGACATGGCATTCTCCTTCCAGTGAGTGAGGAATCGGATCGATTGCTTCCGAATGGGCGACAAAGGTCTGTTTATAGGCAAGCCAGCCCGCGAGCCGTCCCACGGGGCCGTCCGGCCGACTTTCCACAAGGTTTTCCACAGAAATTGTGGATAACTCGACCGTTATGTTCCGACGTTACAGATTGCCCGCCGCGCGGCGGCGTCGACGCGCGAGACGGCGGTTCGGCAAGGATAGCGCAGCGCACCGGCCGGTTTCGCGAATTCGTGACGGAACATTGCATTGCAGGCCGGCACCGCGCCCAGTAAGCTGCTCGCACCGCGACGCGCCCGCTCCGTGACGCACGCGCGATCGCTTCGAGACACTGCCATCCAGACATGCCGTCCGCACACGACGACCCCGCCTATCTCACGCAACTGCGGCGCGACCTGCTGCGCTTTGCGCGACTCCAGCTCCGCGATGCCGACGCGGCCGAAGACGCCGTGCAAGAAGCGCTGGCCGCCGCTTGGTCGCACGCCGGCGATTTCGCGGGGCTGTCGGCCCACAAGACCTGGGTATTCGGCATCCTGCGCAACAAGCTGATCGACGTGCTGCGCGCACGACAGCGGATGGTGAGCCTGACCGCGCTCGATGCGGAGCTCGACGGCGAATCCGTACTCGATCGCGAACTGTTCAAGGACAACGGACACTGGACCGCGCATGCGAAACCGCGACCGTGGCCGAAGCCCGAAACGCTGTTGCAGCAACAGCAGTTCTGGATGCTGTTCCAGGTCTGCCTCGACCATCTGCCGGAGCAGATCGGACGCGTATTCATGATGCGCGAATTCCTCGACGTCGAGATTGCGGACATCTGCAGCGAGTTGACGCTGACGACGAATCACTGCAGCGTGCTGCTGTACCGGGCGCGCACGCGCCTGCGAACCTGCCTGAGCGAAAAAGGACTGACGACCGAAGATGCTGCCGGGGAAATGTACTGACGTGACACGACTGCTGTCGGATGCGCTCGACCGGCATCTGACGCTGCACGAGCGCCTGCAGGTGCGCGTGCATTTGCCGGCGTGCAGCGGATGTCGCGCGTATCGCGGACAGATCGCGCTGTTGCGGACGGCCGCGAAAGCGGCGGCGGGGCGTGGCCCGGACGATGATGATGGGTCGCCGCGCGGTGGAGGCTAGGCGTCGCGGTGTCGACGTAACGTTCCGGTGGCGGCGAGCAGGCTGCCCGGCGATTGCGTCGGCCCGGGATGCCGTTGCGTGTGCCGGGCTGGGCTGGGCCAACGCTGATGCAATAAGAAAAATACGCCGGGCAAGAATTATTCGAACAATGCCTTCACCGACTCAGGGGGGCGACCGATGGCCGCCTTGCCTCGATACACGACGATGGGGCGTTGCAGCAGAATGGGATGAGCGGCGATCGCCGCGTAGGCTTCGGCGTCGGTCAAATCCGCGCGGGCCAGGTTCAACGTCTTGTACGGCTCCTCGCCGTCGCGCAGCATGTCGCGAACCGGACGGCCGAGCTGCCGGTGCAGCGTTTCCAGTTCTTCGACCGTCGGCGGCGTCTTCAGGTACTCGACGACGTTCAGCGGTGCGTCGGTGGTATTCAGCGACTCGACCAACGCCAGCGTTTCGCGGGATTTCGAGCATCGGGGGTTGTGGTAGATCGTGATCATCATTCAAGCGTGGATGGCGGAGCCTTGTATTGTAGCCAGTCTGCATCGAGGGCTCGGTGGGGTGGTTCGACCGGATCTGGATGGCCTTCTTTTCGAGAGGTCGCTGAGACGGTTCGGTTTAGCGATGCGCCGTGATCGGGAGAGAGGCGGGCCTGGTGGCCGGGGAGATACCTCTAAGGGCGGTCGTGTTTATGCGCATAAAGTTGGGCGGCCTGCTTCGCGGGACCAGAAACCGCCGGTAGCCCAATCCATGCTTCGTGAGGGCTGCCGTGGAAAGGGATGCATGGTGGCGAGGCAAGGCAGGTGGTCTATGCGCATAAGGCCCGTGATCGTCCAGCGAGATACTGCGCGACTCAGGGTGTGGACGCATGTCGAGGCGAGACGGTACACCGGGCGATCGCCGTATCGATCGATAGGCTGTCCCGCCACGACATCATCACGCGCCTGACGCAGGCGAGGTTGCTGCCTGCGGTCCTTCATTACGGGCGATCATCGCGTCCGGTTTATGCGCATAAACGCGGCGGCCCGACAGGCGCCGCCTCGATGCGCGTCTTTCCGCTCGACGATGCAGCCGTGGACACGCATTCGACTCGGGCTCGCAAGTCACTCGCCTCGCGAGTGCCGGGTGCTCAAGCGAGGGAGTTGCCCGCGTCGGCCTCGGCAGACTTTATGCGCACAAACTCCCGGCTCGCCGGCGCCGCAGTTCGTCCAGCGAAAGGGCAGCGCACCGAGACATCTCTACGACGAACAGCCCTCCGACGCTGTAGACGTGCGGACCCAACCGTGAAGCGACCCATCCGCCGGATCAGCGCCCCGCATCTCCAACACACCGCCCAAACGCGCCCCTATCTCCGCCACCGCGTTTATGCGCATAAACCGATAGTCCGAATGGCCAATGCGTAGTTGGCGAATAACAATTTCATTGAAATTCAAATATCGTCCTGTAGAATTCCAACGACCCAAACAGGAGTGAAAATTGGCCGCGGAAATCATTGCAGTCACTCAACAAAAAGGTGGCGTCGGCAAAAGCACGATTGCCATGCATCTTGGCGCCGCGTTCCATGAAAAAGGGAAGCGCGTCCTCGTCATCGACGCAGACCGTCAAAACACGCTGGTTCACTGGTCGAGCGCATCCGGCGACAGCGACAACGGCATCCCGTTTCCGGTCGTCAACCTCGCCGAAGCCGACGGCCAGATCCATCGCGAGATCAAGAAATTCATCAACGACTACGACATCATCGTCGTGGACTGCCCGCCATCGATCACCGAGAAAGTCTCCGGCGTCGTCCTGCTGGCCGCATCGATTGCCGTGATCCCGACATCGTCGTCGCCGGCCGATTACTGGTCGAGCGTCGGGCTGGTCAAACTGATTCAGCAGGCGCAGGTGATGAACGAAGACCTCCGCGCGGTCTTCCTGCTGAACAAGACCGAAGAGAAGCGCATGCTGACCCGCGAGCTCAAGCGTGCACTCGAGGAACTCGGCTTCCCGCTGCTGAAGACGCAGATTCCGACTCGGGAAGCGTACAAGCAGGCCATGGCGCTCGGTCAGACCGTACTGCAGATGAACGATCGCGGCGGCAAGCTGGCCGCCGCCGAAATCCGCGCATGTGCCGACGAAATCGTCGCCATGCTGCCCTGACTTTATGCGCATAAAGGAGTCACATGAAACCTTCCCAATTTGCCAAAGGATTCCAAGCGCGCCCGGATATCACGACGAGCGAGAAGCGCACGGCGCTTGATCGGCTCAATGCGATCGACGGCATCGTCAAGTCCGAGACGCCGGCGCCGGCGCCGACCAAATCCGCGAAGAAAGACATCGCACCGCCGCCTGCTCCGGAATTCACGATCGATCCGTCGATCGACGAATCGCAGCAATATCGCGCGTGGCGTCTCGAGAATCGCTATGCGCCGGGGCAGGTGATCGAGCTGCCGCTGAAGGCGATCAAGCACAGCCCGTTCAACCCGCGGCACTTCTATCTGAAATCGTCGATTGCCGAACTCGCGGTCAACCTCGCGAAGCAGGGGCAGCAGCAGGCGATCCACGTGATTCCGGATTACGACAACCCGGGCACGTATTTCGTCAGCGACGGTGGCCGTCGCGTGCGGGCCCTGAAGGAAGCGAACAAGGAGTCGGTCAAGGCAATCGTGATCGACGTGCCGATCGGCATCCAGAGCTACAAGCTCGGTTACGATCTCAACGTTCAGCGCGATTCGCAGACGGTGTTCGACAACGCCGTCGTGTGGCGCCGCTTCCTCGACGACAAGCATTTCCAGAGCCAGAAAGAACTCTCCGAGCATCTCGGTCTCGACGAGTCGACGGTGGCCGTCGCGCTGTCGATCGGCAAGTTGCCGGAAGCGATCATGCAGGAAATGGTCGCGCGCCCAGATCGCTTCGGGTCGAACATGGCGTATCAGGTCGGCCGCTATCACAATGCGCGCGGCACCGAGGCGACGCTGCGGCTGATCAACAAGATCGTGTCGGACGATCTCAGCACGCGCCAGGTATCGGACATCGTCAAGGGCCGCGTGGCGGCACAGGAGACGCCGAAGGCCGCGGGCCGTCAGCGCTATGCGCAGCGTCTCGAGATCAAGCTCGGCGGCAAGTCGGTCGGCGACCTGAAGTCGTATGGCGAAGACCGCATCGAACTGCGCCTGCGCGGCCTCCCGAAGGACAAGCGTGACGCGATCCTCGAGCAGCTCGAGCGGATGCTGTTGTCGGAGTGATGGAAGCGGCCGGCAGGGCCTGGTGAGGACGCCGGTCCCGCCCGACCAGGGCCGGGGACCGGCGGCGGCCCGTCAGCGGGCCTGAGCGGGCCTCAAGCGGCCCGCGACTGGTTCAGCGTGAACGAGAGCAGATCGCCGTCCGTCGGCTCGCCCCAGGTCTTCTGGGCCAGCCAGTCGAAAAAGGCCGTCTCGGCCAGCTTGGAATCGAGGCCGCGCTTGCGCCAGTCGTCGCGCAGATGCGAGCCCATCGTCGGCAATGCCTCCGATTCGAACGACTCGCGCGCCACTTCGCGCTCCGCGTCGCCCTGCTCTTCGTACAGCACCTTCGCTTCCTTGCGGCGGAACGCCGAGAACTCGCTCAGCAAGCGGGCCTTCAAATCGTCCGGCTGCGCAGCCGCGACCTTCGCGGACGGCATGCCGGCCGGCAGCGCGTCGACCGACTCGACCGGCGGCGCATACCCCTTCTTCAGCGCATCCTTGAACAGTGCCGGCGCGCTGCGCACCGGCGGCAGCGTCGTGCTGCGCATCCGCTGCTCGGTCATCTGCAGTGCGGCGCGAATCCGGTTTTCCTCGCTGTCCGCATAGAGCGTCTGCGCTTCCTTCAGCGGGATCCCGAGCTTCACCATCCGGTCGACCAGCGTGCTGTCGAACACGTTCGGGTGTTCGTCGAGCGCGAGCATCGGTTGCTTGCGCTCGGTCACGCGGAACTGGATCTCGGCAACCCGACGTCCTTCGCGATGCTCGATCAGCTCGACGAAGATGTTGGTGACCGCGTTGACTTCCGCGATCGCGGGCCGCAGGTAGTCGCGCTTGAAGTACTTGTACTCGCGCTTCGCTTCGTCGCCGGCTTCCGTGTCGGGCGTGCCCGACAGGATCGGCCGCCACCATTCCCACGGCTCGCGCATCGTCAGGTGGCTCGGATTCGTCAGGTAGCGCACGCAGATCTCGTACAGCGCGAGACCGGCGCTGCTGCGCAGCTGGCTCTGGAACTGCAGGCTCAGGCGCGCATACTGGACCGGGTCGAGCAGTTTCTTCTTGATCTTCGGTGCGAACGAGAATTCGACCCACACGCGGCGGGTGTTCGGATCCTCGAGAATTTCCGCATCGGCGATCAGCGTGGAGATCCCCCACTTGCGGCCCGGTTTCTGGCTCGACGTCCCCGTGCTCCATTCGACCTGCACCGACACCATGCGGCGCAGGTGTTCCTTCACCAACGCGGTGTCGTTCGAATCGAAAGCGGAGTTGGCGACGATGTCCGACAGCAGCGCGCGGTACGTGTCGCCCGAGTCGTCGGCCTGCTGCGCGACGGCCAGCAGGACATTGAACAGCTTGCGAGTGAGGAGCGTGATCTTGCCGCTCTTCGGCTGAATGGCGATCGCCTCGACGGCCTTTCGCAATTCGGCTGAACTGGCACTCACCACATCCACATCGGTTTTCTTGGCGCGCTTCGTCGTGGCCATACGTCGGGTCGGAGGAGAAGTTTCCGGAAGGATAGCGCCTGCGGTGATGTGCGTCCAGAACGACATGCTCACCATAGCCGGTGAAGCGCGCCGGTGAAACGGCACTCACCCGAACCGCTTCCCGAAAACGCTCACCGGTCCGCCGGTGCGGCGTTCGGGACTCTTCCAGACGTGCCGCGGCATGCGCCGAGTCACAGAATTTCACCTGTGCACGACACGTGCGAAATTGGCTCCCGTATCGGCTCACCTTTCGATTTGTCGTAATTTTGCGACTTCGCAGCCGTGAGTTCGACACAGGCTCGCGATTGCACCTCACCGTCCCTCCGCGAGCATCGTCCATCGGCCTGTATGCATGTACAGGCACGGCTCGCCCGATGAGCGGTTCGGCTTCGACACGTGGAAAACCGCCGTCGAAACCGGCGCGCGCGGCCCGATCAGCGGGTGCTTGGCCAGCCCGGGCGCGCATTGTACAGCGCCCGAATCGCGTCCGTTCCCGAAAATGCTCACCTCAGGCACAGCATGTTGATTCGTCCGGATGCCGACGAAGGCCCGACACGACGGGGGACTGGCTGCCAACAACTCCCGAAAACGCTCACCTTGCCGAAAAAATGCGGCACAGCAGCGGGCACGGAAACGGCTCCCGAAAAACCTCACCGTAACCGCCGCGGTATCAAAAATCCCAATCTCTTCCGATACTTATGCACAGAAGGCATTTGGCTGCGCATCGCGGGGATCCCCCGAAAAGCCTCACCTTTCGAGCCAAATCCTTCATACGACAACCGTATGTCGGCCCCCGAAAAATCTCACCTGTGCCAAAAGGTGGCACAGCAAAAATGAGATTTCTTCCAGTCCTGGCGGGCTTTTCGGCGAATTCGACCGGTCGCAGGTCCCGAAAAGCCTCACCTTTGACCATTTTTTAGGCAAATATATATCCCGAAAAGTCTCACCTGTGAGCGAGGTCACGGCCTGTGATCCATGCCCCGAAAAAGCTCACCTTAGAGGGATCGGGACAGGAAAACCCGGATTTCCCTCCCGAAAAGCCTCACCTTTGGGGCATCACAGGCCCCGCCGAGCACTTTTGCTGTGCAAAATGGCCGTCGCCTCCCGGAAATCCTCACAGCAAATTCCCGTGGAGTCCCGTGAAACCTCACCTTTCGCCAAATATGCCCAAAAGATGGGCAGAATCGGGGCACGAAGCAGGTCCCGCAGATTCTCACCTATGTCTGCACAGGCAGAAAACTGTGCAGCTAGGCACTGCGCGGGTTCCGTGGCTGTGCGGCCCCGAAAACCCTCACCTGTGGGAAAGCTCGTGTTTTATTGTGATCCCGAATCCGCTCACGACCCTTCCTGCAACGGCTCACGCAGCTCCCTGAACCCCATCACGTAAGCTCCCGCAGAAGATCACCTTGGCTCCCGTAAAACTTCACCTTGTCGGCCGGAAAGCCTTGCACCATAAGGCTGTGCCGTGGCGTTAACGTTTTTAACTAAGGGTTCAAGGGTGTTTACTTCTAATACTCTCAAGACATCGGGCTGACGAGTTTTCCACAGACACCGAACCCCTGAACAACCACAGGCAACCGGATTCGTCGTCATGTGAAACAAATGCCCAAAATCGAGGCTCGCCGGAAATCGCTTGTAGTACAAGGACTTGGCTGGCTTTCTTCGCTTTGTTTCACGAAATTCCAGGCTACCTTCAACAGGATCGGCGCACAGAGCCGATTTCTGTGCGAAACGACGTAAATTCACAACGGACCCTCGAAACAAGTATCAGGAAATACGTATTTCGTTATGATTGCCACACTTCATTGTCTGTGAGTGTTGCCATGACCCTGGACGAAATGCGTCAAGTCATTCGGGACGAACTGGAATCGCTGCGCGCAAGCGGTGCACGACGCCAGGAATTGTCGCTGCATGCGTGCAAACGCTTGTTCTTCGATCTCGGTATCCGGCCGTCGGCCGCCAACGTCCGCGATCTCACCCAGACCGGTAGCGCCAGCGACATCCCGAAAGACATCGACCATTTCTGGGAACGCATTCGTTCCGCCTCCAAAATCAGGCTCGACGGCGCGGCGATCCCGAAAGCCGTCGAGGAAAAGGCCGGCGCGTTGCTCGGTGCACTCTATGAAGAGGCATTGAAAGCCGCGCGCGACAGCCTTGATGGGGATCGGGAACAGGTTCGCGCCGACATGGCTGCCGCCGAGCAACGGTTACGCGACGCAACCGTCCGCCAGGAAACGCTGGAGGGCGCGCTCGCGCGCGGTGAAGCGAGAAACGAGCAATTGCAGGCGCGGGTGACCGAACTCGAGGTTCAGCTCGCGTCGCAGACCACCCACGGTTCGGCAAGCGAAGCCACATTGCTCACCACAGTCGCCCGACTGGAAAAGGAACTGGCCGCGGCTGCCGGCCGGATCGATGCCGAACAGGCACAGAACGCCGCGCTGCGCGACCGCATCGACGCGCTGCAAGCCGAATTGCAGCAGCGCACCGAGCATTACGCGCAGCAAATCAAGGATGCGGTGGCCGAAGCCGAACGCCGCGTCAAGCCGATGCTGGTCGAACTGGACTCGTTGCGCAGCATGGCGTCGACCTACCAGAGCGGGTTGCGCGACGTTCAGCGCAAGGAGTTCGATTTCCTGCAGCAATTGAGTTCGGCCAAGGCGCGCG
This sequence comes from Burkholderia sp. HI2761, assembly GCF_002223355.1. NCBI lineage: Bacteria > Pseudomonadati > Pseudomonadota > Betaproteobacteria > Burkholderiales > Burkholderiaceae > Burkholderia > Burkholderia sp. HI2761. Next base: position 367,260 of record NZ_NKFN01000007.1, read on the forward strand.
CCGACCGGCTCGAAGAACAGTTGCGCACCCAGAGCGATGAATTGGAGCGCGCAACGCGCGACATGAGTTCGTTGCGCGCGAACCGCGGAATGAATCCGGAAATCGCCGCGCTGCTGCGGCGTCTGGCCGACGCCGGACAACTGGATGCGGACGCGTATGCCGCGATCGGCGCCTCGCTGGATGACGAGATTCCGGCGCCGGCCCAGTGCCCCCATTGCGATGGCGAACCCGAACTGTCACATGGCGACGACGGTTTTGAAGTCACGTGCCCCGAGTGCGAGCACGCGTCGGGCGCATGGCCGTCCCGCTTCGAAGCCGTCGCGCGTTTTGCGCATACCTGACCCGGCGGTCGGGGGCGCCGCACAGGTGAGAGAATCCGGGAAGCTTGAGGTGAGGTTTTTCAGGAGCCGTGAAACGGTGAGGCTGCGCCACGCAAGGCCACTCACGGATCGCTTCGCGTGAGCAGCCATTTCCCGATCAGTGAGTTTCGTTGCGGTCGGACGCGTCACCGTTGCTGTCGGCCAGCCCGTCGCGCCAGTTTTTCCAGGCGCGATGCAGGCGATTCGACGAGATCGGCCGCATGAAGCCCAGCCATTTGCCGACGCGCTCGGGCGGCACGTCGTGCTCGAACAATTCGGCCGCGTAGGTATTGCGCAATGTTTGCGGGCTTGCACGTGCGGTGCGTGACGACGTGAGCCCGGCCGACTCGACGATCGCGTCGATCGCGCGCAGCATCGTCGCCTTGTGCATCGGCCGTCCGGCGTGCGATGCGGGGAAGACGAGTTCTCCCGGAATCTCCTGGCGTTTGCGTTCGGTGAGCCAGGCTTCGAGCAATGCGATCGCGAACGAGGCCAGATGGGTTTCGCGTGCGTAATCCGGATGCGTCGACTCGATCCGCAGCGACGTGCCGCTTGTATTGATGCAACTAATCGTAAGTGCGCGCGCTTCGCCGGTTTTAATGCCGGCGCCGAGAAACACGGCGACGAGCGCGCGGTCGCGACGCTCCTTCCAGTACGCGGAACCCGATACGCCGATCGGCGAAAACAGATACGCGAGCAACGCCGCGCGTTCCGCCGGCGTGAGGAAACCGGTCGGTTCGTTGTCGCGCGCCTTGCGCCAGTTCGCTTCGCCATCCTGAGCAATGAAACGGGCCGGATTGGTCGACGCATACTCGGTGCGGCGGACATGATCGAGCACACGTTCGATCAGCCGAAGATAGCGCATCCGCTGTGTTTTCTTGATCGGCAACTCGCCGACGAAGTTCGCGATGGTCGGCGTATCGACCGTCGCCAGGTTCTTTTGATGCGCTCGCATCCACGCGAGAAACGCGCCCCATTGTGCGCGATAGACATCGGCCGACGAGCGGCGATAGTCCTGCATCGCCAGCCACGCGTCGAACGCGGCTTCGGGCGAGACGACCCAGTCGGACGCGTCGCGGTCGAACAGATCCTTTTCTTCCGGCGGGGCGGTGGTGTCGGGAGAGGCGGGAAGGGACATGATATTAATTCCGTTAGTTGCGTATATGGTAGCCCTTTCCGCAACGTATCGGGCAGCAAGCGTATAAACCGGTCGCGGTGCGCCGCGGCCGGGGCTGGGCCGTCAGTCGCCCCACGCCTTGGACTGGCGATGAGCGCGCTCGGGACGCGCGGTATCGTGCGTCGTTGCCGCGGCTTCGTACGCGAGGACGGCGAATGAAAAGACCGCGGGCAACGCATTCGAGCGCCCGAAGTCGATCGGATCGTCCGTTTCGGGAAACGCCATGTCCGACGGCCGTTCGAACAATTGACGCATGCCGGCGTCGTGCCGGCTGGCAAAGCCGAGATCGGCGAGCGCTTCGGCTTCGATCGCGTGCAGCAGGCGCCACGTCAGCGGCACGCGCTGGCGGATGTAGCGCCCGGCGATATGGCGAACGATCAATTCGAGGTCGTGCGCGGCAGCCTTGAAGCTGAGCGCGGCCAAATCTTGTTCTTCTGTCATTGCAGGCTCCTGTCGACCGGGGCGGGCGCCTCGGTGCGCCGGCTCCGGCCCATGCATGGCGGAATGTCCGTATACTGTACAAACATACAGTACTTTCCGCAACTGGCCTGCGATGTCCTTTTGGCCGACTATCCGCGCCGTCAGCGGTGTATCACGATCAACAAGGCCCGCGCTTCGGTTTTGCCGGGATTGCGGATCGCATGCGGCTCGTCGGCCGGGTAGCGCGCGGTGTCGCCCGCTTTCAGGCGCCGGCTGGCCGCGGCGGCTTCGATTTCCATCGCGCCCTGCAGCACGGTGAGGTGCTCGCGCGTGCCGGGCTCGTGCGCGTTCGATACCAGTGCGCCGCCGCCCGGCAGCGTCAGCTCGTACCACTCGAACTTGCCGGCGAGGTCGATCGGGCCCCATACGCGCAGCTGGTACCGGCCGTCGTGGCCGGCGAGCGTCGGAATGTCGTGCGGGCCGTCCACGCGGATCGTCTCGGGCGCCTTCGGCTGCGAGAACAGTTCGTCGAGCGTGATGCCGAGCGCGTTCGTCAGGCGCCACGCGACGGCGATCGTCGGGTTGGCCTTGTCGCGTTCGATCTCGGAGAGCATCGATTTCGATACGCCGGCAGCGCGCGACAGGTCGTCGAGCGTCAGCTTGCGTTCGTTGCGCAGGCGCTGGATTTGCTCGCCCACGCGCGGTGGGGTCGCGGCCGGCGGCTGCGGGGCGGCGTCGGCACGCGTGCGCCGCGATCCGGAGGAACTTGCCATTTGGATTCCGTTCGCTTAGAGTTGTTCGGTATTTCGAATTCTAGTTCGGAATATTGGATAAATGCGGTCAACCGAACGACCGACTATAACAGTAGCAGGCCGTTGCGCCGCCACGAGCCGTGCGCCGCGGAATGCGAATCCCTGTCAGGAGCTTTGCGATGCGTGATGCCTTTCTCGCCCAGGTGCGCGGGACGCTCGACCAGATCCGCGCGGACGGTTTTTACAAGACCGAGCGCGAGATCGCGAGTCCCCAGGCGGCAGCCGTGCGGCTCGCCGGCGGTGCCGGCGTGCTCAATTTCTGCGCGAACAACTATCTGGGTCTGGCGAACGATCCGCGCCTGATCGACGCGGCGAAGGCCGGTCTCGACCAGGATGGCTTCGGCATGGCATCGGTGCGCTTCATCTGCGGCACGCAAACCGTCCACAAGCAACTGGAAAGCGCGCTGGCCGCGTTTCTCGGCACCGAGGACAGCATCCTCTATTCGAGCTGCTTCGACGCGAACGGCGGGCTGTTCGAGACGCTGCTCGACGAGAACGACGCGGTGATCAGCGACGAGCTCAATCACGCGAGCATCATCGACGGCATTCGCCTGTGCAAGGCGAAGCGTTTGCGCTACAAGAACAACGATCTTTCCGATCTCGAGGCGAAGCTCAAGGAAGCCGACGCCGCCGGCGCGCGCCACAAGCTGATCGCGACCGACGGCGTGTTCTCGATGGACGGCATCATCGCCGACCTCAAAGGCATCTGCGATCTCGCCGATCGCTACGGCGCGCTCGTGATGGTCGACGATTCGCATGCGGTCGGCTTCATCGGCACGCACGGCCGCGGCACGCCCGAGCACTGCGGCGTCGAAGGCCGCATCGACATCATCACGGGCACGCTCGGCAAGGCGCTCGGCGGCGCCTCGGGCGGCTATGTCGCCGCGCGTCGCGAGGTGATCGAGCTGCTGCGCCAGCGCTCGCGTCCGTATCTGTTCTCGAACACGCTTACGCCGAGCATCGCCGCGGCATCGCTGAAGGTGCTGGAACTGCTCGGCAGCGACGAGGGCGCGAAGCTGCGCGAGCGCGTGCGCGAGAACGGCGCGCGGTTCCGCAAACAGATGACCGAAGCCGGCTTCACGCTCGTGCCCGGCGCGCATCCGATCATCCCGGTGATGCTCGGCGACGCGCAGCTCGCGACGAACATGGCCGACAAGCTGCTCGGCGAAGGCGTCTACGTGATCGGCTTCTCGTTCCCCGTCGTGCCGCGCGGCCGGGCGCGCATCCGCACGCAGATGAGCGCCGCGCATACGCCCGAACAGATCGACCAGACGGTTGCCGCGTTCGTGCGCGTCGGCAAGTCGCTCGGCATCATCTGACGGAGGCGCGACCATGAAGGCACTGGCAAAGCTCGAACGTGGCCCCGGCCTCACGCTCACGCGCGTGAAGCGCCCCGAAGTCGGCCACAACGACGTGCTGATCAAGATCCGCCGCACGGCGATCTGCGGCACTGACATCCATATCTGGAAGTGGGACGACTGGGCGCAGAAGACGATTCCGGTGCCGATGCACGTCGGTCACGAATACGTCGGCGAGATCGTCGAGATGGGGCAGGAAGTGCGCGGTTTCGCGATCGGCGATCGCGTGTCCGGCGAAGGCCACATCACCTGCGGTTTCTGCCGCAACTGTCGCGCCGGGCGCAGGCATCTGTGCCGCAACACGGTGGGCGTCGGCGTGAACCGCGAAGGCGCGTTCGCCGAATACCTGGCGATTCCGGCGTTCAACGCGTTCAAGATTCCGCCGGAGATCTCCGACGATCTCGCGTCGATCTTCGATCCGTTCGGCAACGCGACGCATACGGCGCTGTCGTTCAATCTCGTCGGCGAAGACGTGCTGATCACCGGCGCGGGCCCGATCGGCATCATGGCCGTCGCGATCGCGAAGCACGTCGGCGCACGCAACGTCGTGATCACCGACATCAACGACTATCGGCTGGAGCTCGCGCGCAAGATGGGTGCGACGCGTGCGGTCAACGTCGCGCGCGAGTCGCTGCGCGACGTGATGGCCGATCTGCACATGACCGAAGGCTTCGACGTCGGTCTCGAGATGTCCGGCGTGCCGAGCGCGTTCACGAGCCTGCTCGAGGCGATGAACCACGGCGGCAAGGTTGCGCTGCTCGGCATCCCGCCCGCGCAGACGGCGATCGACTGGAACCAGGTGATCTTCAAGGGGCTCGAGATCAAGGGCATCTACGGCCGCGAAATGTTCGAGACCTGGTACAAGATGGTCGCGATGCTGCAGAGCGGCCTCGACCTGTCGCCGATCATCACGCATCGCTTCGCAGCCGACGACTACGAGCAAGGCTTCGCCGCGATGCTGTCCGGCGAAAGCGGCAAGGTGATTCTCGACTGGACGGTCTGAGCCGAGTGTCGAGACGGGGCAGCGCGGCGCATTCGCCGCCTGCCCCGCATTCGTTTGCACGCGCGCCGTCGAACCTCGGAAGTGCGATTCAACGCTTGAGGTGAGATTATTCGGGAGCCGTGTTTGCGCACCGAATCGCCACGCGATCCCACGTCGGTGACCTGCAGTTGCATGTTCGCTTCACCTGTCGGCGGACGCGTCGTTTCTTTCCATCGCGCCATTCGGTGCTTGTTTCTCCTTTTCCACGTACCTCCCCGCTTCGCTTGGCGTGCGAGCACTCGCACGCCGCCGTGTGCGATATCGTGCCGAGCCGGAACATCGACCGTGAGCCGCACGCAACGTCGCGACTCACTGATGCACGATGCGATCGACATCGATCGGCCTTGATCGGTGCGCAGACCACTACATGATCCATTCACCCTTCGATCCGCGCGGGTCGAGCTGAAGGTTCCACACAACGCGTCGACGCACCGGGCACGATTCGGCCCTCCCACCGGCAGGGCCTTCTCATCAGGGTATTGACGACGGAGAACGATCGTTCTACCGTAAACCCATGAACACCCCTCTCGACTCCTCCGGCGAACCCGCCGTTCGCGACCGGCTGCTCGATGCGGCCGAAGCGCTGATCTATTCGGGCGGCATCCATGCGACCGGTGTCGATGCGATCGTCAAGCGATCCGGTGCGGCACGAAAGAGCTTTTATTCGCATTTCGAATCGAAAGAGGCGCTGGTGGTCGCCGCGCTCGAACGTCGCGACGAGCGCTGGATGCGCTGGTTCGTCGACGCCACGCTGGCGCGCGGCAAGGCGCCACGCGCGCAATTGCTCGGCATGTTCGACGTGCTGCGAGACTGGTTCGCGCAGCCCGACTTTCACGGCTGCGCGTTCCTGAATGCGTCGGGCGAGTTACCCGACGCCGACGATCCCGTGCGCGTCGTCGCCCGCATGCACAAGGCGCGCCTGCTGGCGTTCGTGCGCGAGCGCTTCGACGCCCATGCCGACGAAACCGGCATCGAGCGCCGCGGGCTCGCGCGCATCGCGCGTCAGTGGCTCGTGTTGATCGACGGCGCGATCGGCGTGGCGCTCGTCAGTGGCGATGCAAACGCCGCGCGCGATGCGCGCGCGACGGCCGAACTGCTGCTCGATACCGTATCGCGGTAGCCGACGCAGCGAATCCGAACCGGCTGCGTGCATTCGCGGCCAGAACCCTGAACAGGAGCACCCCATGTCCGCTTCCCCCGAAGTTCGTCCGCCCGTTCCGCCTTTCACGCTCGAAACGGCGCGCCAGAAGGTGCGCGCCGCCGAGGACGCGTGGAACACGCGCGACCCGCAACGCGTGTCGCTCGCCTATACGCCGCAAAGCCGCTGGCGCAATCGCGCGGAGTTCGTGACGGGCCGCGACGAGATCGTCGGGCTGCTGCAGCGCAAGTGGACGCGCGAACTCGACTACCGGCTGATCAAGGAGCTGTGGGCGTTCGGCGGCAACCGCATCGCGGTGCGTTTTGCGTACGAGTGGCATGACGATGCGGGCAACTGGTTCCGTTCGTACGGCAACGAGAACTGGGAGTTCGATGAAAACGGCCTGATGGCGCATCGTCACGCGAGCATCAACGATCTGCCGATTCGCGAGGCGGACCGTCTTTATCACTGGCCGCTCGGCCGTCGTCCGGACGACCATCCGGGGCTGTCCGATCTCGGGCTGTGATGCGCGCACGCGTTCAACGGACCGGCAAACGTATCACCAGAGATCAATGGTGAGGAAATTCGGGAGTCGTCCGCTGAAGGTGAGATTTTTCGGGATGAGGTGAAATGGCGCGTCGAGCTGTGTTTCGAACAGATCGACGCGTTGTTGCGCCCCGCGAAGCGGCGTATGTCTCGACATGCAGCGGTGTGCTTCACCGCGTGATGCATCTCGCCGATCTCGCCAATCGCATCGAGGCAATCGTGCGTCGACGATCGGTGTGCGCGGGCATGACGTGCAACTCACCGATCGGATGGATTTCGACTTTCAACGAAAGACGGCGCAAGCCGTGCGCGTTGCGATGTGTCGCTACTCACTGCTCGGCTTCACCGCCGACGCATCGGCCGCGTGTGCACGAGTGCGCAACCGCGGCGCGTGCCGCTCACCGCAGACGCATTCATGAGCGCAGCCCGGCGCGAGCGCCGGGCACGACCGCGACCCTCAACCCGCAATCCGCGCGGCGATCGCCTCGCCCATTTCCTGCGTGCCTGCTTGGCCGCCGAGATCGCGCGTACGCGGTCCCGTGCGCAGCACGTCCTCGATCGCGGCGACGATCGCATCGTGCGCGTCGCGTTCGCGGCCCGTGCCGTTGCCGAGGAAGTCGAGCATCATCGCGGCCGACCAGATCATCGCGATCGGATTCGCGATGTATTGCCCCGCGATGTCGGGCGCCGAACCGTGCACGGGTTCGAACAGCGACGGGAACGTGCGGTCCGGGTTCAGGTTCGCCGACGGCGCGATGCCGATCGTGCCCGTACAGGCCGGCCCGAGATCCGACAGGATGTCGCCGAACAGGTTCGACGCGACGACGACGTCGAAGCGGTCCGGCTGCAGGACGAAACGCGCGCACAGGATGTCGATGTGCTGCTTGTCGACCGCGATCTCGGGATAGCGTTCGGCCATCTCGGCCGCGCGCGCATCCCACCACGGCATGCTGATCGCGATGCCGTTGCTTTTCGTCGCGACGGTGACGCGTTTCGCGCGCCGCTGCGCGAGCTCGAACGCGAATTTCAGTACGCGCTCGGTACCGTGCCGCGTGAAGATCGACTGCTGCATCACGACTTCGCGCTCGGTGCCTTCGAACATCGTGCCGCCAACCGACGAATATTCGCCCTCGGTGTTCTCGCGCACGATCATGAAATCGATGTCGCCCGCGCGGCGGCCGGCGAGCGGCGACGGTACGCCGTCGAACAGGCGCGCGGGCCGCAGGTTGATGTACTGGTCGAATTCGCGGCGAAATTTCAGCAGCGAGCCCCACAGCGAAATGTGATCGGGCACCGTTGCCGGCCAGCCGACCGCGCCGAACAGGATCGCGTCCATGCCCGACAGCTGCGCTTTCCAGTCGTCCGGCATCATCGTGCCGTGCTGCGCGTAGTAGTCGCAGCTCGCCCAGTCGATCTCGACGAAGTCGAAGCGCACGCCGAAGCGCGCGGTCACGGCCTCGAGTACGCGCAGGCCCTCGGGCATCACTTCGCGGCCGATGCCGTCGCCGGGGATCACGGCAATCCTGTAAGTCCTGTCGGTCATGCAAATCTCCTTGGCTGATTGGCCGGCTGCCGGGGAGGCAGCGGCCCGTCACGTCATTCTATTTATTTCCATCTGGATTAAAATCGCGCAAAAGTTAATCGACTTTCCACGAATCGTGAATAAATCACCGAACCTCGACGACCTGCGCGTGTTCAGCCTGGTCGTTCGCCTCGCGAGCTTCAGCGCGGCCGCCGAGCAACTCGCGGTGTCGCCTGCGTATGTCAGCAAGCGCGTCGCGATGCTCGAGGCGCAGCTCGGCACGCGCCTGCTGCATCGCTCGACACGCCGCATGACGGTCACCGACGCCGGCGAGCGCGTGTTCGCGCGCGCCGAAAAGATTCTCGACGACGTCAATCATCTCGTCGAGGACGTGTCGACCACGCGCACGGTGCCGCGCGGCACGCTGCGCATGTCGAGCAGCTTCGGCTTCGGCCGGCACGTCGTCGCGCCGGCGCTGCTCGACTTCAGCGCGCGCTATCCGCAACTGAACGTGCGGCTCGATCTGTTCGACCGGCTCGTCGATGTTGCCGGCGAAGGCTACGACCTCGACGTGCGCATCGGCGACGAGATCGCCGATCACCTGATCGCGCGCCGTCTTGCCACGAACCATCGCGTGCTGTGCGCATCGCCCGACTATCTCGCCCGCCGCGGGACGCCGCGCTCGCTCGCGGATCTCAGCTCGCACGACTGTCTCGCGATCAAGGAGCGCGATCATCCGTTCGGCGTATGGCGGCTGAACGTGCGCGGCGAAACGGCCACGGTGAAGGTGGGCGGCGCGCTGTCGACGAACCATGGCGAGGTGGCCGTGCAATGGGCGCTGGCCGGGCGCGGCATCGTGCTGCGCTCGATCTGGGAGGCCGGGCCGCTGATCGAGGCCGGCGCATTGTGCCGCGTGCTGCCGGACGCGATCCAGCCCGCGAACATCTGGGCCGTGTATCCGGAACGCGTCGCGGCGTCGGCGAAGGTACGCGTGTGCGTGGATTTTCTGGTGGAGACGCTGGCCGGCCTGAATGCCGCCGCGGGTGACGATACGGCCTGAAACCGGCTAAAGGTGAGCTTTTACGGGGGCGTGCGCAGGCACCCTCGACGATGCCTGCGGGAGCGTCACGCCGCGTCTGGCACACCGAGCATCAAGTCGAGATTCTGCACGGCGGCGCCGGATGCCCCTTTGCCGAGATTGTCGAACACGGCGGACAGCAGCACCTGCCCGGCGTCTGCGTTGACGAACACGCCGAGGCGCAGATCATTGGTGCCGTTCAACGCTTGCGGATCAAGATGCGTTGCCGTGCGTGCGTCCGCGAGCGGCATCATGTCGACGTGACGTGCATCCGCATAGTGATGCGCGAGACAGGCATGCAACCGTTCGCCCGTCACCCCGGCCGGAAGCAGGCGCAGCTCGATCGGGATGGTGAGCACGATGCCTTGCCGATACGCACCGTAGGCCGGCACGAAGAACGGGCGGTGCGCGAGCCCCGCATGCTGCCGGATCTCGGGCACGTGCTTGTGCTCGAGCGCGAGGCCGTAGACCTGCAGCGGCAACGCGCGTGCGGCGGCGTCGCCCGATTCGAATGCGTCGACGGCGGCCCGCCCGCCGCCCGAGTAACCGGACACCGCATGAATGCTCACCGGGTAGTCGCGCGGCAGCAGCCCGGCCTGCAGCAGCGGGCGAAGCAGGCCGATCGCGCCCGTCGGGTAGCAGCCCGGATTGGTCACGCGCGTCGCCTGCGCGATGTGTCGCGCATGTCCGTCGGCCATCTCGGGAAAGCCGTAGACCCATTCCGGCTGCGTGCGATGGGCTGAACTGGCGTCGATCACGCGTACCGCCGGGTTCCGGATGAAGCCGACCGCTTCGCGCGCGGCCGCGTCGGGCAGGCACAGGATGGCGATATCGCACGCGTTGAGTGCTTCTGCGCGCCGCGCAGGGTCCTTGCGTTCGGCGGCGGCAAGCGTGAGCAGCCGCACGTCGGTGCGGTCGCGCAGACGCGCGTGAATCTGCAACCCGGTCGTGCCCTGGTCGCCGTCGATGAAGACAGTGGGGAAGCTCATGATGGTCGTGTTCGTCGCGTTCGGTCGTCGGGGGAAGCCGTATCGTCCACCGAACGCCTAGAATAGGAAAAGTTGAATTTGCTGACCGTCCGGTTCAGCTTTCCTGAACGAGAGGTGTGCGATGCGCGAGATCAGTCTGGACCGCCTGCGTACGCTGGTCGCGATCGCGGACCAGGGATCCTTCGTGGCGGCGGCGCAATGGCTTCATCTCGCCCCGCCGACCGTCAGTCTGCATGTCGCCGAGCTGGAAAGCCGCGTCGGCGCGCCGCTGCTGTCCCGCACCCGCGGCAACGTGCGCCCTTCCGTGATCGGCGAAGTGCTGGTGGAGCGGGCGCGGCGTCTGCTGGCGGAAGTCGAATCCACGCTGGACGACGTGCAGCGACAGGTGCAGGGGTTGACCGGGCGCGTACGCCTCGGCGCATCGACCGGTGCGATCGCGCATCTGTTGCCGCAGGCGGTGGCCGGATTGCGCGCACAGCATCCGGATATCGATGTGCAGATCGCGGTGCTCACGTCGCACGACACGCTGTCGCGCATTGCGCAAGGTACGCTCGACGTCGGGTTGGTCGCGCTGCCGCAAGCGCCGGTCGCGGGGCTGTCGATTCGCCCGTGGCGCCGCGATCCGGTGATGGCTTTCCTGCCCGCGGACTGGCCGCTTCCGGCCCGGGTGACGCCGGCGTATCTGGCCGCGCGGCCGCTGATTCTCAACGATGCGACGACGCGTCTGTCGCGGCTCACGACCGAATGGTTCGCGCTCGGCGGCCATCGGCCCGAGCCGCGGATCGCGCTCAACTACAACGATGCGATCAAGAGCCTGGTTGCCGCGGGTTACGGCGCGACGCTGCTGCCGCACGAGGCGGGCGCCCCGTTGCCGGATGCGCGCATCGTCATGCGGCCGCTACGCCCGGCGTTGTGGCGCGAGCTGGGAATTGCCCATCGAACCGGCCCGGTCGAACGGGCGACGCAGCACGTGCTCGATGCGCTGCGGGCGCTCGGCGCACGATAGCGGGCGTCGCGCGGCTGGGCCGTGCGGCCCGAACGCGCGTTCAGAGCCGGTTGTCTTTCGCCAGCGTGAGCACGCGCGCCCAGCGCTGCGCATCGCGCTTGTCCATCATCGGCAGCGTCCATTCGCCGCGTACGGCGTCGCGCACGCGCACGACGAGATGCCAGCGGCCGTCGATCGGCGCGGCCTCGCAACCGTCGAGTTGCGACAGCGTATAGCGGCCGTCCGCGCCGTCGTGCGACAGCCACAGCAGCCCTTGCGTCGCGGACACGCGCAACTCGCCCCATGCGCGATGCACGATATGCGTCCAGCCGGGTTCCTTCGTGTTCGGTGCGATGTCGCGACGGCGTTTGAGCCACCACGCGATCAGTGCGATCAGGAGCGCGGCGGCCAGCACGGCGGCCGCGATCGCGACCGGCTGGCCGAACTGCGCGGCGATGACGTGAAACAGCTGAACGGCGCCCCATCCCAGGGCGATGAGCGCGAATAGCGCAATGAAAATCGGCATGTCGAACCGGAAAGGAGGACGGACCGGCGCATGCAGCGCACCGGCCCGTTGCACACGGCATTACCGGCGGCGGTGAATGTCGTGCGTGACGAAGCCCGCGTCGTTGACGGGCAGCGCGAGGCCGTCCTTCACCGCGAGCGTCTTGCGGATGTCGTCGAGACCCGCGGACCAGTGGTCGCGCATCGTCGACAGACCGAACTGATAGTCCTTGTAGTGATGCTCGTACGCTTTCTGCTGGTAGATCAGGTGCTGGATGTTGTACTTCTTCCCGCTCGACATCGCGTCGGCCTCGACGCACCACGGGTCGTTCTTGCGCTGCTCTTCCGGCACCTGCTCGAGCACGTGGCGCAGCACGTTGCGGTAGCGCTGTTCGCGCTGCAGCGTATCGGTGACGAAACGCGTGCGGCTCGAATACTGCACGTCCTTCGTGCGCTCGGCGACGTCGGCCATCGTGCGCGGCAGCGGCCCGCGCGCGCTCCACAGATCGACCTGGAACGCGAGCGTGTCGCGGCGCGGCCGGGCGCGGAGCACTTCCATCAGCGGCGTGTTCGACACGACGCCGCCGTCCCAGTAATACTCGCCGTCGATCTCGACGGGCGGGAACGCGGGCGGCAACGCACCGGACGCCATGAAATGCTCGGGCGCGAGACGGATGCGCGAATTGTCGAAGTACACGAAGTTGCCGGTGCCGACGTTGACCGCGCCGACCGACACGCGCGTCTCGCCCGAATTGATCCGGTCGAAATCGCACAGTTTCAGCAGCGTCGTGCGCAGCGCCGACGTGTCGTACCAGCTGATTTTTTCCGGATGATCGGACACGCCGGGCAGCGGCGGCGGGAAGCGCGGCACGAAGAAGCCCTGCTGGCCCTGCATCATCGCGCTGGCGGCCTGCGATGCGGTGAAGAACGTGCGGATCTGATCGATGCTGTTGAACAGCGCGAATTCGAACGCGGCCGGAATCGTCGGAAAGAACGCCGGCTGGCAGATCGTTTCCCAGAATTCACGCAGGCGCTCGACGCGATGCTCGGGCGCATTGCCGGCGATCAGCGCGGTGTTGAGCGCGCCGATCGAGATGCCCGCGATCCAGTCGAGCGGAATGCCTGCTTCATGCAGCCCTTCGAATACGCCGGCCTGATACGCGCCGAGCGCGCCGCCGCCTTGCAGGACGAGCGCGACCGTTTCGTACGGCAGCGACCGCGCAGCAGCCGGCGCGCCGGCTTCGTGTTGCAGGTCCGCCGCATCGACGGCCTGCTTTTCTGTACGCGCGTGCGGTTTCATCAGTTGCTCCGAGAAATCCCGCCGTGGACGGCGGTGATGGATGGCGTGGCGTCGATCGACGACGGCACGCCATCGCAAGAGTGGAGGTGGCGCGGAAAATCGCCTGCCGTCGGGGAAGCGCAGGTGTTACTGCATGAACCAGCCGTGGCTGACGATGAACGACTGGCCCGTGAGCGCGGCGCTCGGGAATGCCGACAGGAACAGCACCGTCTGCGCGACGTCCTGCACCGTCGTGAACACGCCGTCGACCGTGTTGCCGAGCATCACCTTCTTGATCACTTCCTCTTCGCTGATCCCGAGCTCCTTCGCCTGCTCCGGAATCTGCTTGTCGACCAGCGGCGTGCGCACGAAGCCCGGACACACGACGTGCGAGCGCACGTTGTGCTTCGCGCCTTCCTTCGCCAGCACGCGCGCCAGGCCCAGCAGCCCGTGCTTGGCCGTCACGTACGCCGATTTCAGCGGCGACGCTTCGTGCGAGTGCACCGAGCCCATGTAGATCACGACGCCGCCGCGATCGTCCTTGTACATGTGCTTGAGCGCGGCCTTCGTCGTCAGGAACGCGCCGTCCACGTGGATCGCCTGCATCTTCTTCCAGTCGGAGAACGAATAGTTCTCGATCGGGTTGACGATCTGGATGCCGGCGTTCGACACGAGGATGTCGACCGAGCCGAACGCTTCGGCCACCTTGTCGATGCCGCTGTTCACGGCTTCCTCGCTGGTCACGTCCATCGCGACGCCGATCGCCTTGCCGCCTGCCTTGTTGATCTCGTCGGCGACCGCGTTCGCGCCGTCCTGGTTCAGGTCCGCGATCGCGACGGCCGCGCCTGCCTTGGCCAGCTCCAGCGCGATTTCCTTGCCGATGCCGCTCGCGGCGCCCGTGACGACTGCGGTCTTGCCATTCAGGTTGCTCATGTTCGAATTCCCGTGGTGAAAGGATTGACAGGGAGAAAGGACTGCGGACGTGTTACTGGGCCAGGTAATCGTAGACGACTTCGCCGAGACCCAGCGTCAAATCCGCGACGAGGTGGCGCGCCTCGACGATCTCGAGCACGGGCAGATCGGCCACCGGCGCGAGCGCGTGCGGCGCCAGTTCGAGCGATGCGGGGCCCGTCCACGCGCCCTTCATCTTGATGTCCTGCATGTAATAGCGCACCAGTTCGCAGACGCGCGCGGTGCCGTCGACGTGCGGGATGATCTTCAGCAGGAAATTGGGGCCGGCGAGCCGCTTCATCTGCTCGTCGATGTCGAGTTCCTTGTGCTTGTAGCCCATCGTGCCGGTCGCGACGCGCACCTTGCCGTAGTCGAGCGTGCCGAGGATGTGGTCGGTGTTCACGTGCAGCGTGGGCGACGCGAGCTTCTTCGGGAAGCCCCACAGCTCGCGGCCGCCGGCGATCGGCGGATGATCGTCGAGGTACATCGCCAGCGTATAGCCGCCCGGCTGGCCGTTGTATTCGACGGGGATCACCTGGCCGCTTTCGGTGTAATCGCCGAAGCCGGTCGAATCGGCCATGCGGATGAATTCGTAATGCACGAGCGGCTCGGTGACCTGCAGCGGCTCGGGGACGATTTCACGCAGACGGTCCGGATCGGTGCGGTACGTGATGATCAGAAACTCACGATCGACGAAACGGTACGGGCCCATCGGGAACGCAGGGCTGGTCAACGGCATCGCAAACGCTTTCGATCGGACATCGCTGGGTTTCATGCGGACTCCTTGTTGTTGATCGCTTCGTGGATGAGTGGTCGTAATCGTATGCCTGTGCGTTGCCGTTGTGCGATGCCGCATTTGGAATTAATTGTTGCCGATTTCGAATAATTCAGTGCGTAAATATTGAGACGAACGATGCAAACGGCACGGTCGGCACCCCGGCCGGGCGATGGTGGCACGTGTCGATGACGCCATCATGTGAAAAAGGTGAGTCTTTACGGGAGGTGTGGTGAGCTTTTACGGGGACGTTTGCGCGGCAATATGACAATTGTGTGAACTTGTGTTGCAGTGCGGGCTCTAAGTGCGTTCGCCGCGCGACCTTGTCCGGGTGGCTGCCGCATTAAGCACCGCTTAAGCGGCCACGCCCTAGCATTCGTTCGCATCCGGCCGGGCAACCGGCCGATCTTTTATACGCTCCACGCAACCGGATTCATGCAGAACCTCAATCTCGCCCTCTTTTCCGCCATCAACGCCGGGGGTGCACCGCACCCGGGCGTCGCCCGCCTCGCGATCTTCGCCGCCGACTGGCTCGTCTATGCGCTGCCCGCGATGCTGCTGCTGACCTGGATCTTCGGCGCGCGTCCCGCGCGGCGCCAGGCGATCGAAGCCGGCGTGGGCGTCTGCGTGGCGCTCGTGCTCGCGCAGGTGCTCGGGCATGTGTGGTTCTCGCCGCGCCCGTTCATGGCCGGCGTCGGCACGCAGCTGATTCCGCACGCGCCGGACAGCTCGTTTCCGAGCGATCACATGACGTTCGCGTGGAGCATGGCGGTCGGCCTGCTGCTCGGCGGCACGACGCGGGTCACCGGTTTCGTGATGGCCGCGATGGCCGTCGCGATCGCATGGGGGCGTGTCTATGCGGGCGTGCACTGGCCGTTCGACATGGCGGGCGGCGTGCTGGTCGGCACGGTCGGCGCGCTGGCCGCGCACCTGTACGGGCAACGCGTGACCGCGCTGCTCGAACGGCTCGGCGATTCGGTGCATGCGGCCGTGATGGGGCGCCGGCAGGCGCCGTAAGCGGGAAGCAAGCGGCAGGACGCCGTCAGCCTGACGAGCCGGGTGTGCGGGCCGATTCGGCCGAGGCGGACGGGCCGCCGCCCGCATCGCGCAGTTCGGGCGTGTCGGCCGGATGCCGCGCGGCATCGCGGTCGAGGGCGCTTTCCTTCAGGATCGCGCACATCGCGACGAACAGCGCGAGGACGACCGCGGCGAGGCCGCAATAACCGGCGATCTTCAGATGGCGAAGGAAAGGCGAAGCGTGGCTTTCTTTTGTCATGACCGGGCGCTCCTTGGCGGGCCGCGGCGGCTATCCCCGACAGCGGCGCCGCAGACGTACATATATACCAGCCGCGATGCCGATGCCAAGCCCGCCGCTGCGCCGGCGCCACGATTGTTTCAGCCGCCCGGCAACCGGGCGCCGATCCCCGGTCAGTCTTCCAGCGTTTCGTGCACGGCCGCCGCGCCGCGCTTCCAGTAGGCCGCCGCGCGGATGCGCGACTTGTCGACGCCGCGTTCACCGGTCAGGTGCTGGCGCACCGCGCGCATCGACAGCGCTTCGCCGGCCGCCCAGACGTAGCCGTCGCCGGACGACGGCAGCGGCAGGTCGCGAACGGCATTGAGCAGCGCGTCGCCGTTCGCCGCGTCGGCTTCGGCGCGGAAGCGCCAGATTTCATGCACGTCGGCGCGTGTATCGAACGAGATCTGCGCGGTGCGATCCGCGACTTCCAGCACGACCGCCGCGCGCGCACCGGCCGGCAATTCCTCGAGACGCCGCGCGACGGCCGGCAGCGCCGTATCGTCGCCGATCAGCAGATGCCAGTCGAAACCGGTCGGGACGACGAACGAACCGCGCGGGCCGCCGATGCCGAGCCATTGGCCGACGCGTGCCTGCGCGGCCCACTGCGAGGCCGGGCCCGGATGGTTTAACACGAATTCCAGATCGAGTTCGCAGGCGGCGCGGTCGAAGCGGCGCGGTGTGAAGTCGCGCGCGACCGGCTTCGGTTCGCCTTCCGGAAACTCGGGGCCGTTCGCGCCGAGCGTCGGCAGCGCGGGCCGCTCCGTGCCCGGCGGCGGGAAAAAGACCTTCACATGATCGTCGAACGACGCGGATTCGAAATCGGCGAGATCGGGGCCGCCGAGCGTGACGCGCAGCAGATGCGGTGTCACGGTGTGCACGCGCAGGACCTGCAGCAGGCGGAACTTGAGGGGATGGCGCACGCGGGTCACGGTGCGCTCGGGCGTGTTCTGCATCAATCTGTTCTCCTTAGTGGTGACGGGGCGGCGCGGGTCACGCGCCGGCGCCGCCTTCGATTTCGGCCGTCGCGCGGCGCATGATGGCCGCGATGCGACGCTGTTCGTCGGCATCGGCGGAGCTCTTGTGCAGCAGCGCACGCTTGAGCGCGAGACGCGCCTCGACGAATTCCGGCAGCCAGCCGGCCTGTGCTTCGTCTTGCGCTTCGTTGCCGGCCGATTCTCCGGCGAACGCGCGGCGCATGAACTCCATCTTGCGAGCGAGGTGCGTGAGGCGCGCGAACAGCGTGTCGACGCGTTCGCGCTGCGCGTCGAGATGCGTGCGGCCTGCGTCGGTCAACGCATAGCGCTTGCGGTTGCCTTCCGCTTGCGACGCGACGAAGCCGACTTCCTCGAGATACGTGAGCGCCGGATACACCATGCCGGGGCTCGGGGCGTAAAAACCGTTCGAGCGCGTGTCGAGCGCCTTGATCAGTTCGTAGCCGTGGCTCGGTTGTTCGGCCACCAGCGCGAGCAGCAGCAGTTGGAGATCGTCGGAGCTGAACTGGCGACCGCGCGGCATGCCATCGTCGCCGAAATCGCCAAAGCCGCGGCCGCCCCGGCCGCCGAACGGGCCGCCACCGCCGAACGGATCGTGGCCGCGACGGTGGCGACCGATGGCGTACCAGAGACCGGCGAACCAGTCGGGGCGGGCATGCGCATCATGACCGTCGCATCGGGCATGGCCGTGGAAGTGGTTGTGTCGCATGATCGTGTCCTTAGATATGTCGGAAAATATATCTAAAGATATATATCGAAAGATAGGGCGTCAAGGGGAATTATTGGGGTTGGATGGGAGTGCGGGGTGGCGATTTGCTTGGATGTCGGCATCGCCCGGGAAGGCGCAGGCGAAGGTGGGCAAACGCGGTGGGCGGGCGTGCGTCGGAGAACCTTGGCGAAGGATTGTGAGGCGATTGACGCGCAATCGACCTAGGGGGACTGCCTGGAAGTTGGGGAAACCTAGCCTGGAGAGGGGAGCAAATCTAGCTTGCTTCGTTGGTCTTTATGGACCGGCCAGCCTTTCGTAGACATCTTCGGGCAACCGAGAAGGTCCCGATTCAACCGTTGCGCGAACTTGCGGACGACGATGTCATCACTCGCCGCGACTACCGGACGGTTCCGCCGAAGGTGGATTACGAAATGACGCCATTGGGTCTATCGTTGGCGCAAGCACTGAAACCGCTTTGCGCCCGGGGCGATGAAAACCGGGTTCGGACTGGTGGGGTTGCAGAAGGAAGCTCAGTCGACCGCTGCCTGACATGGGTCGACAAGAACGCAGGCGCTCGGGGGCGACCCACCGCTTGACACAAGGCGCCGCAGCAACGTAGTCCCGCTCCGCTTGGGAAGTACTTGAGGTTCCCGTAGGACTGCATTCTGTTTCACGGAGACAGACGGCGCTTAAGTTCCTCGAGCAACCAGCGTCCGGCGACTCCCGGCACATGGTCGCGCCGATGGGCCGCATAGATTGTTAGTCCGTCTCGAGGGGTTGGGTCGTTTTCGATCTCGATACGAACCAAGCGGCCCGTCGAAACGAGATCGCTGACGAGATGACTGGGCATGCGGCACCAGCCCAAGCCTGCCAGGACGAAATCCATGCGTCTCGCCAGATCGACGAATCGCCATAGTCTGGCGCTTGAAAGTCCATAGGATGCGCCGCCTGGATCAACTGGGTCCGAGAGCACGAGTTGGGTATGAGGCTCCAGGTCGCTTTGCGTTGCCGGTCTCCCGAGTATGGCCAGCGGATGGTCGGGTGCGACGACCGGGATCAGTTCGATGCGCAGTAACGGATACGCGACGATGTCCTCGGGCACGCCGGGGAGCAGCAGGCAGATGGCCAGCGCGGCGGAATCATCGCGAAGACGGCGCAGGGCACCACCGAGCCCTTCGGTCCTAAAGCTGACGGGAAGGTCGGGGTAGGTGCTCCGCAGAGCGTGTAAGCTCTGGATCAATGGCGAAGTCGGCACAAGCGGATCGATCGCAAGCGCAAGTTCGGCTTCCAGGCCGGCGCGGTTGCTGGCGGCCACAGCTTCGAAGCGAGAGGCGCTGGCGAGGACTTGGCGCGCCTGGTCCACCAGCACCTGTCCAATATCGGTGAGCCTGGGACGGCGGCCGCTTCGGTCAAACAGGCGGACGCCTTGTAACGCCTCCAGTGTCGCAACCGCTTGGCTAATGGCCGACTGTGCGCGCCGAAGCTTGCGGGCGGCAGCTGAAAAGCTGCCAAGGTCCGCAATCGTCACCAGCACCCGCAGCTGATCCAGACTAAGAGTGCCAAGTGCCATGTATCATAAAAACCGATATAAAAGATAAGAATTATATCACTTCGCATGAAGGGTGGGCGACGGCAAACTTCGTCCATGCAACCGACTTTCTTCATCAACCACGGCGGTGGTCCTTGCTTCTTTCTTATGCCCGGTCCGCTGCGTGCCGTCTGGCATGAGTTAGAGATATACCTGCGCAACTTCTCCAACGCGCTGTCGGAACGGCCATCTTCCATACTCGTTATTTCGGGGCACTGGGAGGAAGCGATTCCGACTGTGAATGTCGGTGCGACTCCGGAACTGCTTTTTGACTATGACGGATTCCCCGACTACACGTACCGACTGAAGTGGCCTGCATCTGGCGCGCCAGACCTCGCGGTTCGAGTGCGCGAACTTCTCGGTGCCGCTGGTGTGGCGAGCGCAGTCAATGAGCGGCGTGGCTGGGATCACGGTGTTTTCGTGCCGATGAAGGTCATGTTTCCGGCCGCGGACATTCCCCTTTTGCAGCTTTCAATGCAGCGTGGGCTTGATCCCGCTGTTCACCTTGCTATTGGGCGAGCGTTGAAGCCGCTGCGCGACGAGGGTGTACTCATCATTGGTAGCGGGCAGACCTATCACAACATGCGTGGTTTTTCGGGCGGCCTCCGGGACCCTGGTGCGGAAGCCTTTGACCGCTGGCTTCGCGCTGCAATGGTGGACAGCTCCACCCGCAATCAAGCGCTGATCCACTGGGAAAGGGCCCCAGGTGCGCGCGCCGCCCAACCACATGAAGACCACCTGCTTCCACTCATGGTCGCCGCCGGCGCAGCGTCTGGTGAGCCGGGGCATGTCGATTTCCATGGCCAAGCACTGGGTAAGCCGATCTCCGGCTTTCGCTTTGGTTGATTTAACTACTGAGACTTAAAGAGGAAACCTATGACCCAACTACTCGTCGTTGAAACCAGCCCTCGTGGTGATTCTTCCATCTCGCGCAACATGACGCGCCGCTTCGTCGCGCAATGGCAGGATGCAAATCCAGGAGGAAAGATCCTTTGGCGCGATCTTGCGGAAACGGATCTGACATTTGTCTCAGCACCTTGGTTGCAGGCGTACTTCACTCCTTCCGAACGCCATACGGCCGAGATGAAGGAGGTACTGCAGCTGTCCGATAGTCTGGTCGCCGAACTGCTGGCCACAGACCACATCGTCATTGCCACTCCAGTTTACAACTACAACATCCCTGCTGCCCTGAAGGCCTGGGTCGATCACATCGTGCGCAAAGGACTGACACTGGGGTTCGACGGAAAGGGGCTGGTTACGGGGAAAAAGGCGACGGTTCTGTTGGCGTCGGGCGGCGTTTATACCGAAGGCTCGCCTATTCGCGACCGAGACATCGCGACCCAATACCTGAAGCTGATCCTAAATGTGATCGGCATTTCCGACGTGACGATCGTCGCGGGAGAAGGGGCCAAGGTTGTTGATCTTGGCGAAGAGTCGATGGATAGCTTCGTCGGGAAATTGGACTCTCACCTTAAGCTTGCCGCAGCAGGTTGAGATGGACTTATTGCTCGACGTGCAGACCGCGGATCGATGAGCTGAGCGAACTGTGCGCCTCACGAGACATCCACACACGAAAACACGATCCGCCGCTCTGAACGGCATCGAGCGCATCACATCAAAGGGGCCCTTGCGCCCCCTTCATATTTGAGCAAAATGCTCGACATTGCGCCGCCGTTCAAGCGCGGTTCCGGACCGCCATCAACAACCAACCCCTCCGCAGCAAGCGCGCGGGTAAAGAGGGAACAGGCGATCTGACCAATGCGCCGGGCTTGGCAACGTAGCGGTAGCACCAGAAACACTTGAAACGCACGACAGGGATTCGACGCGATTGCCATGTGCGCGGCACCGAGCTATCCGCGGCTTCCTATGGATGCTGCTCACCCGCCCCGGCAGCATGCTTGCGGACTCAGCTGCCCATTTCCCCAAGCAGCGAGTCGACATTCGCATTCAGCCGCTCGGCACCGCGCCAGATTTGGCTGTCGATGATTTCGTCCACCATCCCGAGGATCATCCGTTTCCCTTCGAGCACTGCTTGCGAATGCGAGCGCGCCGTATTTTCACAGAGCGCCCAGGTGATATAGGCGCCCCGGATCGGACTCCACGAGATCGAATCTTCCCAGAACGCATTGCCACTGACCGCGCAACATGGCGTCACGGTGTCCGCGATTCCTCGCCGGGCGAGTTCCATCGAGAGATGCATCGCATCGAGTTCGAACAGGATGTCGAGTTCGACATTGCGACGGACCATCGCGTGTTCGATGGTCGAGCGGATGACATTCTGTTTTCCCGCCAGCGCGAGTTTGCGATCGCCGAGACGCGACAGCGGCACCGCCTTGTCGGGCCTCAAGCCGGCATCCCTGGCGCTCACGAGAATGAGCGGCTCCCGAACGAGTGGTGTATGGGCGTAGCCCTGCGGCGGCGACGCCTCGAACGGGACGATAGCGAGGTCCAGCATTCCGGAATGCATGACGTCACGCAGCTCGTGGCTCACGCCCTCGTGAACACGAAGCCTCACGCCTGGATAGTCGGCGACCAACCGCGCCACGAAGTTCGATGTGAAGAGATTGCGCCACGACGGCGCAATACCTATCGCCAACTGACCCGCGGCGCGGTCGCCCACTTGCTCGACCAACGATGTCAACTGACGAAGAATGGGTCTTGCTCGCTCCACCAGCAGCGTGCCGGCTTCGGTCAGCTGAACGCCGCCCCGCGTTCGCGTAAAGAGCTTCGCGCGAAGTTGATGCTCGAGCAGCGCGATGTGGCGCGACAGCGCCGGCTGCGAGAGCCGCAAGTCGGTGGCGGCCTTGTTGATGCTGCCGAGTTCGGCCACGCGCAAGAAGTACTCGATGAGGCGGGAGTCCACGATGCCTCCGTGCGTTCCAGTTGGGCGATTGCGAAAGCAGAGAAAGCATAACGCCGCTATTCAATATGTGGATAACAGCCATAGAACGTCCGCATTATCGGGATAACGCAGCGCTCGTTAGCATTGAAGCAATCGCATACGAGGTCCTCGACCAAAGCAGTCCCATGGCAGCCCCTGATATCGAGCATTTCACGAGTCCGTGCCTCCGCAGCAAGGAGGCCGCGATCGCCGCATTCGGCAGACAGGAGGGCGGCAAGTGACGGCGACAACCACGACCCATGCCGGTTGGAGCGCACGTCGCGGCTGGATCGCGCTCGCCGTCGGCTATCAATGGTTCTATAACGGAGCCAATTTCCTGGCTTTCAAGGTCGCCGGTAACGCGTTGCATCCGCTGATGGTGGCGACATTGCGCTTCTCGCTGGCGGCGCTGGTCATTCTGCCGTTTGCGCTGGTCCGGTGGCGCCGTTCACCGGCGTCGGTCCGCGAGTCGGGTGGGGCGGTGTTGATCGGCATCACCATGCTGGTAGCCAGTCAGGCACTGGCGATCTGGGGGACGCATTTTCTGCCGGCAGGGGTGGCTGCGGTATTCGGCTCGTCTTCGCCGCTCTTTCTGGCGTTGTTCGCATGGGCGGTGTTTCATCGGCCGCTGAGAGGCCGTCAGGTCGCCGGGGTCGCCATTGGCTTTGCCGGTCTCGCGCTGATGGGCTGGACGTCTGCTACCGGCGGCGACTCCCGGCCGATGGGCGCGGCGCTTGCGCTCACCGGGGCGGCGGCCTGGGCAGCCGGATCGCTGCTTGCGCCGCGACTGGCGTTGCCTCGCGATCCCGTCATCAGCCTGGCGATACAGCTGATATCGGCCGCAGCGGTGCTCGGTGCGATCGTCGCCGTATCGGGGATCGCTGCCACGACGCATCTTGCGCGCGTACCGCCGGCGGCATGGGCTGCGCTCGCGTTTCTCGTCGTGGCGAGCACGCTGATCGGTTACGCCGTGTTCCTGACGCTCAACGCTGAGGTGTCGACGACGCTCGCCAACACCTTCAACTATGCGGCGCCGGTGATCGCGCTGGGTCTCTCGGCGCTCCTGCTCCACGAGCCGTTGACGCTCGTGAAGCTGATTGCTGGCGGCATCGCGTTGGTGGGTGTGGCGCTGATGATCGATCGCAAGTAGCCCGGCGAACGGCAGGCTTTTCACCTTCGGCAAACCGCTGAAATCAACCGGAGTCCTGGATCATGACGGAGACATCTCGACACCCGCTGGTATCGCGCGCGCTCAACACGACGCGTCAGGTGACGCACTATCTCGAGAGCGGGCCGGCCGAGGGGCCGCTGATATTTTTTCTGCACGGCTGGCCGAGCTCGAGCTTGATGTGGCGCGCCCAGATGGACGCCTTTGCCGCCGACGGCTGGCACTGCGTCGCGCCGGACCTGCGCGGCTACGGCGGCTCTTTTGCGCCAGAAGCGAACGACGCCTACACCATCGAGGCAGTCGTGGCGGACATAACCGAACTCCACGATCACCTCGGCGGTGCGCCTGCGATCTGGGTTGGGCACGACTGGGGCAGCGTCGTGGCCGCCGAGTTGTCCGCGCACGAGCGCGAGCGCAGCCGCGGTGTCGTGCTGACCTCGCTGGCCTATCAACCCGACGGGCACGCCCTGAGCACGGTCGTTCCGCTGATCGACCGGGCGATTTATCCTGCCGACGAATATCCCGATGGCCAGTGGGATTACTACCGCTACTACATGACGCATTTCGAAGCGGCGGTGGCAGACCTGGATGCGGACCGGACAGCATCGCTGGCGTCGATTTTTCGACGGGGCGACCCTGACGGGATCGACAAGGTGTCGCCGAATGCGGTCGTCACGCGCAATGGAGGGCGTTTCGGTGCCGCGCATCGTGCGCCGCCGACTCGCCCGGATCCGGCTCTGTGGCCGCCGGCGGACTTCGAAGCGCTGGTAGAGTCGTTCAATACTCATGGTTTTCGTCCCGCCTGCGCGTGGTATCTGAACGATGAGGCCAACATCGCATACGCGCGCAACGCGCCGGATGGCGGCCGTCTCTCGCAGCCGGTGCTGTTCGTCAACGGCGAATTCGATCAGATTTGCAGCATCACCGGAAATCGCCAGGGCGACCCCATGCGTGCGGCATGCGCAGACCTGACCGTGACGACGATGCCGGCCGGACACTGGTTGCCGCTGGAATGCAAGGCACAGCACGTCGAAGCGGTCCGCGTCTGGCTCCGGAGCAAAAATCTTTGATGCGGCGAGACATCGCTCGGACTGTTTGCCTCGATTCACGCGTCGCAGAGCACACTTGCAAGTTCGCACTCCTTGCTGACTGGGGCGAAACCGGCGACGATCGACAGCACCAGCAGCCACGCGCGCCACGTTGCCCCGCGATGCGCTGCAGCCGTACGTCTTCCATGATCCGATGGAAATGAATCGCTATGCCGGATCCTCGCCGCTACCGGCCGGGCCATCCGAGCGTCTGTGCCCGGTCGAGCGAGGCTCGCACGACGAGGCGATGGAACGGCGCGATAACGCCGAGATAGGCGCGGCCCAGCAGACGATTGTAGAAGACGAGCGTCGTGAGTATCAGTTGCCGGGGCCGGTCGCCGGAGGCAGGCTGCACGAGAATCGACACGCGGAAATCGAGATGCGCGTCGTCCTCGCCCAGAATGATCTCGTCTTCGTGCCGTTCGAACACGCGGAAAATACTGAGCCGGTCGCCGTTCGCGGCTTTCAGGTCGATCGTTCTTTTGAGGCCGAACGGCCGGACGGCAATGTCGCGAATTTCCTGCAGCATGGCGATCCACTGGGGTTGTCCTGCAAAGACGTATCGAGCGAGCGACTCTGCGTCGTTGCAGGCAGTCGCCGGCAAGTCCACCGAAAATGCGTCGACGAAATCGGCGGTGCCGTACGACCGGCTCAGCCTCGAGGTCGCCGGCGGGCCGATCTGCCTGGCCTTTTTCGGTTGCTTCTGCATGCCCATTCTCCATGCGTTCAAGTTGTCCAGCTGCCTCGGCGCGGCCCAAATGAGCGTGACCTATTCCTGCCTGAGCTGAAGCGAACTGATCGTGGTGGTCCGGCAACGAACATCGGACCGGATCACCCCTCGGGAGCAGTCCACCTCTGGACACTGACCTCTGCCAGCGCTTCGAATACGGCCGGCGTGCGTTCCAGGCGGGCGATCGTTCGTGCGCCTTCGAGGGCGGCTACCAATGCGGCCGCGGAGGAGTCCGCGCGCGCGGGAGCGAAACCGCAGCCCCTGAAATGCTCCGCAATAATCGCGGTCGATTCGGCAAATCCACGCGCCACGCGTTGGGTCAGCTCGGCGTCGAGCGCGGGTAGCTCATTCGCCAGATTCTGCATCAGACATCCGTACTGGAAATCGGAGGCGACCATTTCGGCCGCGAACGTGCTGAAAATTCGATGAACGAAATTCAGCGCATCGCCCGCCGTACTCGCCGAGATATCCCGCAACACGGCCATTCGATTCGCAACATAGTTGTCGATGGCTTCTTCCGCGAGTTGCGCCTTGCCCCGTGGGAAATGAAAGTAGAACGATCCTTTAGGCGCGCCGCTTTCTTCCAGTATCTGGGTCAAGCCGGTCGCCGTGTAGCCCTGGATGCGGAATAGTCGCTCGGCCGTGGCAATTGCGCGAGCGCGCGCGTCAGTCTTGCGTGTCATGCCGAGAACCTATCACGTTCCGCTTGACGTGGCTATGGTGACCGACATAGTATGGCGATCACCATATATCGGAGATGTGCGATGTCCTGTTACTCGATCAAGCCATCGGCATCCCGACGAGCGGTCCTGGCGATGGGCGCGGCCGGCCTGGTTGCGGCGTTCCTTCGACCCGCCCGCGCAAACCCTACGGGAGGAATTGATTTGGCCACGTCGACCTATGGCGAGGGAACGCTTCCCACCGGGGTCCGCTCACGCATGATCCATGGGGTCAACGGCCTCGATGTCCATGTTCTCGAGGCCGGTTACGAAAGTCCCGGGCGGCCGCTCGCGCTGCTTCTGCATGGTTTTCCGGATCTGGCTTACGGTTGGCGACACCTGCTCCCCATCCTGGCTGACGCCGGATATCACGTCGTCGCGCCCGACCAGCGGGGTTTCGGGCGCACCACCGGCTGGGTGAACGGCTATGACGCCCCTCTGGCGCCATTCGGTCTCCTGAATATGACGCGCGACGCCCTCGGATTGGTTTCGGCGTTGGGGTATCGACGGACGGCGATGCTCGTCGGGCACGACCTCGGCTCGCCGGTGGCGGCCTATTGCGCGCTGGCGCGGCCTGACGTCTTTCCGTCGGTGGTGCTGATGAGCGCACCGTTCCCCGGGCCGCCGGCCCTGCCGTTCAACACCGCGCAAGGCGACGCATCGTCGGCTCGTCCGAACACCGAGAATCAGAAGTTGGCGGCCGCGCTGGCATCGCTCGACCCGCCCAGGGAGTATTACCAGCAATACTTGAGCACACGGCAGGCGAACGATGACATGTGGCACCCCCCTCAAGGCTTGCACGCCTTTCTTCGTGCATTTTTCCATGTCAAGAGCGCGGACTGGCCGGGAAACAAGCCGTATCCGTTGAAGGCGCGGACCGCCACGGAGCTTGCACGGATGCCCACCTATTACGTGATGGATCTCGGCAAGACGATGCCCCAGACCGTCGCGCCATTCCAGCCATCCGCCGCCGAGGTCCGGGCCTGCAAATGGCTCACCGAGCCGGAACTCGGGGTGTACACGGCCGAGTATGGCCGCACGGGATTTCAAGGCGCCCTGCAGGCGTATCGCGTCTTTTCCGATCCTGATCTGAACGCCGAGTTGCGTCTGTTCTCGGGCAAGACGATCGATGTCCCATCGCTCTTCATTGGCGGAAAGAGCGATTGGGGTACCTATTCGGCGCCGGGCGCGCTCGATCTGATGAGGACGAAGGCGACGACGAGAATGAGCCGCATCGAGTTGATCGACGGCGCCGGTCACTGGATCCAGCAGGAGCAACCGGGTCGGCTCGGCGAGCTGCTGCTCGCCTTCGCCAAGGAGGTCGGCGCGGCGGATCGTGCTGGCGATTCGTTCGGGAGCGGCGGTCGTTAGGGCGTCGGCGCCTGCCCCCACTGCCTTCGATCGCGGAGTGAAACATGAAGGGGACGAAGGCAGCGGCCGAACCGGCGTCGCGCCTTCGTCGTCGGCCGCGCCGGATGCCGGACCGCCGACAGCCCGCCCCGGATCAGAACCGCGTACTGAACCCGATCCGCGCGATTGACTGCAGTGCGCCGCTCGACGCGCCATTCGGATCCAGCACGCCGTTGATCCGCGCGTTGCTGCCGTGGCTTGCGCGCTGATGCACGCCCGCCACATACACCATCGTGCGTTTCGACAGCCAGTACTGGACGGCGGCCAGGACCTGGTGCGCATGCGCGTTGTCGAGCGTGTCGTTGCCTTTCATGTACGTGTAGCTCGCGCCGACCACCCAGGCGGGCGACGGATGCCACGACGCGCCGGCCTCCGCCGACCAGACGCCCGCGCCGTTCCCCGAGTTGCGCACGGTCGTCACGAGCGCCTTCCCGGTGACCGTGCCGAGCGTGTAGTGCACACCCGCGCCCCAGTTGCGCACGCTGGACGCCGGCAGCCCGGCCGCCGCGCCGTATTTCTGGTTCGTATAGGCCGCCCCCGCGCCGAACGGACCGTTGTCGTAGCTCGCGCCGACGCTGACCGTGTTGTTCGCGCCCACCGACCCCGCGACGTTGCCGAAGCCGTACAGCGCGCCGACGGTCAGGCCCGCCAGCGACGGGCTCGTGACCTTGACCGAATTCGCGACGCGATTGCTGCCGGCGACACGATCCCAGTCGAACGCGCCGGTCGGATTGTTCGGCAGCGCGAGCTTGTCGAACGGCCCGTTACGAAAGCCGTACAGGCCGACGAGGTCCTGCGCGATCTCGTTGCCGCTGGCAGCCAGCGAATCGACCATGAACTCGTACTGGTTGCCGAGCGTCAGCGTGCCGTACCGGTCGTTCTGCAGCCCGACATAGGCCGTGCGCGCGAACAGCCCGCCACCGATGATCGAGCCGTTGCCGAGCGAATACTGATTGACGAGCCGGAAGATCGCACGCGTGCCCGCGCCGAGATCTTCCTTGCCCTCGAAGCCGAGCAGGTTCGGAAAGAAGATGTTGTCGTCGAATTTCGGGTTGCCGTGGCCGCCTTCGTTGCTGACATAGCTGATGCCGGCGTCCATCAGCCCGAACATCGTCACGCTGCTTTGCGCGAACGACGCAGCCGGGATCGTGCAGGCCGCGAGTGCCAGAAGGGTCTTTTTCGCCATCTCCAATGTGCTCCTCACATGTTTCCGATCGGGTCGGATATTTTTAATGGGACTACTGATTGTTGTGATGAATGCCGAAGCGGATGGGTCTCGGCATGGTCCTGATGAAACGGAATCGAATGGCGCGTCGCGGCGTCGGCGTAAGCCTTTCGCCGCTGCCGCGACGCGCCGGATGCTAGACCGTCGAATACCCGCCGTCCACCGGTACGATCGCGCCGGTGACGAACGATGCGCCGGGCGAGCACAGGAACAGGATCACTTCCGCGACTTCGTCGGCCGTGCCCCAGCGCCCCAGCGGCGTGCGATCGAGGATCCGCCGCGACGCCTGCGTATCGGCCATCAGCCCGCTGCTGAGCGGCGTGTCGATCCAGCCGGGCGCGACCGCGTTCACGCGGATGCCGCGATCGGCCCACGCTTGCGCGAGCGATCGCGTGAGTTGTGCGATGCCGCCCTTGCTCGCGCTGTACGCGGGCCGGTCCTTGCTGCCGAAGTACGTGTACATCGACGCGATATTGACGATGCTTCCGCCATTCGCCGACAGCGCCGGCCGCGCGGCGTCGGACGCGCGCATCACCGACGTCAGGTTCACGTTCAGCACGAGCTCGAACTGATCCATCCGGTATTCGTCCGCGTGCCGGCTGATGCCGACGCCGTTGACGAGCACGTCGAGCCGCGGCAACGCGGCGATCGTGTACGTCAGCGCGTCGCTGTCGGTCACGTCCAGCTCCATGCACCGGACGCGCGGATGCACGGGCGCATGTGGGCCGGTGGCGTCGAGCCCGAGCGCGACGACCGACGCGCCCGCTTCCGCGAAGCGCCAGGCGGTGCTCGCACCGATGCCCGACGTGCCGCCCGTCACGACGACGGTCTTGCCTTCAAACGCCCACTGACGACTCATGTTCGACGCTCCCGAGGATGCGCGCGCGGCAGGTCGGCCGCTGCGCGGGTGAAACGAGGATCTTGATTTGCGTGCGGTCGGCGAGCAGCGCGTCGAAGCCGTCGGCGACGGCGTCTTCCAGCGATACGGTGCGCGTGACGATCGACGTGAGATCGAGCGCGCCCGACGCGACGATGCGCAGCAGATCTTCGTACGCATGCCGGTAGCCGACGCTCGCCGTGAAGGTCAGCTCGTCGTTGACCGCGCGGAATGCGTCGAAGCCCGCATGCGGCATCAGGCCGACCATCACGACGCGGCCGCCCTTGCGCAGCGCCCGCATCGCCGATTCGAACGTGGCCTGCAATCCGGCCGCTTCGAAACTCGTATCGACGCCGAGCCCGCCCGTGGCCGCGCGAATCGCGTCCTGCAACGCCGACGCATCGAGCCCGCGCGCATCGAACGCATGCGTCGCGCCGAAGCGCGTGGCGGCCGCGAGCCGTTCGGGCGACACGTCGACGGCGACGATCGTCGTCGCGCCCTGCAGCTTCGCGAGCATGATCAGCAGCAGCCCGATCGGCCCGAGCCCGAACACCGCACAGGTCTCGCCGAGCCGCAGTTCGCCGCGCCGCAGCGCGTGCAGTGCCACGGCGGCCGGCTCCATCACCGCGGCCTGTTCGAGGCTCACGCCGTCGGGCAGGCGATGCAGCATGTAGGCCGGCACGACCGCGAAGTCGGCCATCCCGCCGTCGCCCATCAGCCCGGCGAAGCCCATCGACACGCACAGGTTGTACGACCCCGAGCGGCAGTACGCGCACTGGCTGCAGCGATACTCGGGCTCCACCGCGACGCGGTCGCCCGCGCGCAGCGTGGTCACGCCTTCGCCGACTTCGACGACGGTTCCGCAGAACTCGTGGCCGAGCGTCAGCGGCGCGGTGCGGCGCGACAGCGGATGCGGCACGTCGACCGGAATCGCGTGCGGGCCATCCGCGTATTCGTGCAGGTCGCTGCCGCAGATGCCGCAATACGCGACCGCGATGCGCACGTCGCCGGGGCCGACGCGCGGCGTGTCGATTTCCACGAGACGGACGTCGCGCGGGCCATGCCATTGAAGTGCGCGCATGTCAGCGTCCTCCGAGGTTCTGCGTATCGAGGCGGCTAGCGGCGGCGCCTGCGAGCGCGCGCTTGCGCAGCACGGCCGGCGCGGTTTCGACGAGGCCGAACGACAGCACGCACGCGAGGATCGCGCCGGTGCTCGACGTCCACATCGCGAACTGCAGACCGTACTTGTCGGCGGCGAAGCCGGCGACGGTCGGCGCGACGAAGCCGCCGATCAGCTCGCCGGCGCCCATGATCAGCCCGAGCGCGCTCGCGATCGCGCGCGGCGGCACCGTTTCGGCCGGGATCGTCGCCATGAACAGCGTGAAGCAGCCGAGGCCCGTGTACGTGACGAACACGAGCGCGCCGAGCGCCCAGACCGAGCCGACGTGGATCAGCACGACCGGGCACACGGCCGCGATCAGCGCGAACACGATCATCGTCGGCTTGCGGCCGATCCGGTCGGAGATCGCAGGCACCGCGAAGCCCCAGAACACCCACGCGGCGCCGAGGCAGGTCATCACGACGCCCATGTCGGACGGCGACAGGTGGCGGCTTTCCACGAGGAACACCGGTGCGAACGAGATGATCACGACGAACCACGTGAGGAAGAAGCAACTGATCAGCACGCACAGCAGGATGTTGCGTTCCTTCAGCAGCGCCCAGCGGCTGACCGCCGCTCCGGCGGCGGCCGGTACCGCGGCGGTATCGGCCTGCGCGTGGCGCGCGCCGCCGGGTGGCGCTTCGCGCACCCAGCGCCAGATGCAGAACGCGATCAGGAAGCCCGGAATGCACGACACGTAGAACGCCTCGCGCCAGCCGTATGCGGTGGCGATGCCGATCACGACCGGCGGGCCGATCATCGCGCCGAGCAGGCCGGCGGCCGAGCCTTGCAGCAGGCCCATGTTCAGCCCGCGGCGGCTCGGCGTCGAACTCTCGACCATCAGCGATTGCGACAACGGCAGCACGGGGCCTTCGGCGATGCCCATCAGCGCGCGAAACGCGATCAGGCTCGCGAAGCCGCCGACGAGGCCCGACAGCGCCGAACACACCGAAAAGCCGAGCACGGCCGCGATCAGCAGCGGCTTGCGCGTGCCGCGCGCGTCGGACCATGCGCCGGTGGCGGCGCCCGACAGTGCCCACGTGAGCGCCAGCGCGGACGACACCATGCCGAGCTGCGTGTTCGTCAGGTGCAGCTCGGCCGACATGAACGGAAACAGGAACGACAGCGCGAGGCGGTCGAAGAACACGAAGCCGAACGTCATGAACAGGATCAGCAGCAGCCTGTTCTCGTACGTCCATGCGGATCGGGAGGAGGAAGGGGAAGTCATCGCGAGCCTCGCCGTGCGTCAGCGGAACAGCTTCTCGATCGCTTGCGCGCCGAGGCCGACCTTCTCGTAATGCGCCTTGCATATCGCGATGTACGAATGCACGTCGAAGTAGCCGTCGGGATTGCCTGCGTCGTCGAGCCAGATCAGCGGGCCCTTGACGATGAAGAACGCGCGCATCGGCTCGGGATGATCGAACGCGACGAGCGTGTGGCCTTCGCCCGGCGTCTCGTACACGAAATCGCCGCGGGTCGCGGTCCATTCGTGTTCCAGGTAGCCCCATTTCCCCGAAAGCGTGTACGCGAAAACCTCGTGCGGGTGATAGTGCCGGTTCACGAGCCCGGCTTTCTTCGCCATCAGGATGTCGCACCATTTGTTCTGCGACGGCGAGATCCACAGCGGCCGCGACGAAACCGTTTCGGTGAACGGAACGTAATAACGCTCGTCGTCGGTGGCTGCGTTCGGGATGTAGGCTTCGGGCAGCGCATCGGGCTTGAACGGATTGGCAATCGCCGGGATGTTTTGCCAGAATTCGGATACGGCTTGGTCGACCACGGTATGTCTCCTTGTGTATGGGTATCGTGGGCTCGACTTTAGCCAGCCGGTGCGCGCCGCTCTTGACTGGGCTGGACGAATTGCTTGACCGCGCCGGACATTGCATCGCACCAAAACCCAGACGGACCATCCCCCCAATCCGTGCCGTTCCGCACGACAGGCGCCAGCAGGAGGCGACGTGACGAATTCGACCGTTTTTTCACGCACGCGAGGCTCGACGGCCGACGTGCCGGCGCGCGACAGGATGGCGTACTGGGATGCGTTCAACGCGGCGACGCTGGTCGGCCTGCGCTGCTCGTCGCTGTCGCCGGCCGGGCTCGAAGTCGAGAAGACCGACATCGCGCTGCCGGGCCTCGGCATCGCCGACATCAGCGGGCAGGATCACGTGATCGAACGCAGCCCCGCGCTGGTGCGCCAGTTGCCGAAGGAGTCGCTGTTCGCGTGCCAGATCGTGAGCGGGCGCGCGTATTTCATTCAGCGCGACCGGTGCCTGCTTGCGGAAGCCGGCGATGTCGTCGTCTACGACACACGTGTGCCGTATCTGTTCGGATTCCTGACGCCGATGCGGCAACTGCTGATCGATATCCCGATCACGACGTTCGACGACCGGCTCGATACGGCACTCGCCGCGCTGCCGCTGCGGATCGCGCCGAAGCCGGGCGCGGGCGCGATGCTCGGCGCGACGTTGCGCGCGAGCGTCGAGCGATTCATGAAGACGCCGGTCGAGCGCGACGCCGCGCGGTTCGCCGAGCACACGCGCACGCTGATCGCGGAGCTCATCGATGCCGAAATGAACGGCGCGGGTGCCTCGCGCGCGTCGCTGTCGTATCTGCTGACCGCGAAGCAGTACATCGCGACGCATCTCGGCGAGCCGGAACTCGCGCCACAGGCCGTCGCCGATGCGGTCGGGCTGTCGCTGCGGCATCTGGGCCGTCTGTTCGCGGCCGAAGGCGAGTCGATCACGCAGCACATCTGGTCGGAACGGCTGTCGCACGCGCATCGCGAACTGACGGATGCGCGGCTGCGCAAGACCAGCATCGGCGAGATCGCGTTTCGCTGGGGGTTTTCGAGTCAGGCGCACTTCAGCCGCGCGATCCGCGAGCGCTACGGCGCGTCGCCGATGGCGCTGCGCGATGCGATGCATGCGGCCGGCGGGTGATACCGGTTTTCAGATGGTTCGGCGGCGGCGCATGCATCATGCGCCGCTTTCTTTTTCGGCGCGGCACGGCACGGCGCGGCGCGGTGCATGCGCATCGCATCATTCCGCCAGCATGAACTCGGCGCAGCGCTCCGCGATCATGATCGTCGGCGCGTTCGTGTTGCCGGACACGATGCGCGGCATCACCGATGCATCGCAGATCCGCAATCCGTCGACGCCCTGCACCGCGAGACGCGGCGAGACGACCGCGTGCGCGTCGTTGCCCATGCGGCACGTACCGGCCGGGTGATAGACGGTTTTCGCGCGACGCCGCACGTAGTCGGCGAGCGCGGCATCGGTCAGCGTCTCGGCTTCGCGAACGATGCGCGCGAGCGACGGCGCACGCAGAATCCGCCGCGCGAGCGCGACACCCCGCACGAGGCCCTCGACGTCGGCCGGATCGGACAGCGCGCCGCTGTCGAACCGGATCGGCGCGGCCGGATCGTTGCCGCGCAGTTGCACGGAGCCGCGCGAGCGCGGCCGGAGCAGGCACGGGTTGATCGACAGGCCGTGGCCGGGCAGCGGCTCGCGATCGACGTCGCCGACGAGCGTCGGCAGCACGTGGAACTGGATGTCCGGCCGGCCGCTGCCGGTCGTGTCGACGAACGCGCCCGATTCGACGACGTTCGACGTCAGCAGGCCCGAGCGGCACAGCATCCATTGCAGCCCGTGCCGCAACGCGTTCCACCCGCGATCCTCGCCGAGCAGGCTGATCGGCGCTTCACTGCGGCCGTAGATCGATACCTCGAGATGATCCTGGTAGTGCGCGCCGACGTCGCGGCTGTCGTGCAGCACGTCGATGCCGTGCGCGTGCAGGTGTGCGCCGGGGCCGATGCCGGAGAGCATCAGCAGCTTCGGCGTGCTCAACGCGCCGGCCGCGAGCACGACGTCGGCGCGGGCGGCGGCCGATCCCGATGCGCCGCTCGCGGTGCGCCATTCGACGCCGGTCGCCCGGCGGCCGTCGAACCGGATGCGCGTCACGCGGCAGCCGGTCAGCACGCGCAGGTTCGGATCGGCGATCGCGTCGGCCAGATAGGTGGCCGCGGTGCTGCCGCGCTGCCCGTCGAAGATCGTCGTGTGATAGAAGCCGACGCCATGCTGCGCGGCGCCGTTGAAGTCGTCGTTGTACGCGATGCCGGCTTCCTGCGCGGCCCTCACGAACGCGAGGCTCAGCGGATGCCGGAAGCGCGTGTCGCCGACCTTCAACGGCCCGTCGGTGCCGTGATACGGCTCGGACAGCCGCAGATGCGATTCGGCGCGCTTGAACACGGGCAGCACGTCGTCCCAGCCCCAGCCGGTGCAGCCGAGCGCGGCCCAGTCGTCGTAGTCCTCGCGCGTGCCGCGCACGTACAGCATCGCGTTGACCGAACTGCCGCCGCCGAGCGTGCGGCCCTGCGGCACGTAGGTCTTGCGTCCCGCCGCGCCCGGCTGCGGCTCGCTTTCGAACGTCACCGTGCGCTGCGTGCCGAGCACGCGGATGAACGTCGCCGGAATCCGGATGAACAGGCTGTCGTCCTTCGGGCCGTCCTCCAGCAGCAACACGCGCCGGCCGGCCTTCACGAGCCGGTGCGCAACCGTGCAGCCGGCCGAACCGCCGCCGACGACGATGTGATCGTACGTCTCCATCCCGCTTCTTCTCCTTGCTGTCGGGCGGCGGAACGCATGCCGCCGCGCAGGAGGTCAGCTTAGCGAGCGGGTTGCAGCCCCATTTGACCGGGGCGGACGCCATGCTTGCCTTGCCGGGACATGAGGCGAGTGGCGGTGTGGGCGGCCGGGCGCGTGCGCTAGCACGCGTCGGCCGGCGCGCGCGTGTCGCTCGGCGTCTCGCCGAACCGCGCGCGATAGCTGCGGCTGAAGTGCGCGCTGTTGTTGAAGCCCCAGCGGAACGCGATCTCGCTGACCGTCAGGTGCTTCAGCGACCGGTCGCGCAGGTCGGCGCGGCAGCGTTCGAGCCGCCGCGCGAGGATGTAGCGCGTGAGCGGCATCCCCTCGATCTCGAACACGCGTGCGAGCTGGCGCGGCGACAGGTTGATCGCGCGGCTGACCGACCGGCTGTCGAGACCGTCGTCGGCGAGATGGCTTTCGATGAACGTCTTCGCACGCGACAGCGTGTGAACCGTCGACTTCGTCGGCGATGCATCGCCGTCGCGCAGCCGCAGCATCGACTGCACGAGATCGAGGATCGCGGCGGCGCGCCGTTCGCGCGCGTCGGGCGTCGGTTCCGGCGGCGCGGCGAGCAGCGCGTACACCTGCCGCACGGCCCACGACGCGACGCCGTCGCCGCGGTCGATCTTGACGAGGCTGCGGTAGCGCCACGGGCCGACGCGCGCTTCGAACACGTCGCGCGGCACGTCGAGCACCGTCATCGCCATGTCGGCGGGAAAGCCGTGACCGTACGGCATCGACGTGTCGTACAGCACGAGGTCGCCGGGCCCGTGCTGCATGCAGTCGACGTCCTGGAACGTGTAGCCGTGCCCTTCGTGCATCACGCAGATGAAGACGGCGTCGCGCTGGTCCGCGTGGATGTTGTGCGGCGTGCGCACGACCGCGTGCCGGTTCGCGACGATGTCGCACGCGCGGAACAGCCCGAGATCGCGTTTGCGCAGCGACGCATCGATCCCTTCGGACGACCTTCCGCTGCATTCGATCCGCACGAGCGTGCGCGCGACATGGTCGACCCAGAAGTCGACGCGCTCGGCGCCGCGTACGGCGCGCGTCGAGATCGTGGCGATCTCCGTGCTGGTGTCCGGCATGACGTTCTCCCGATGACGGCCCGAGCGGCGCAGTCTCGGGCACGCCGAACACCGCGGTCAATCCGTGAAAGACCCGGGGCAGGCGCGTGACGCGCTTGCCGCGGGGCGCGGCGGGCGATTGCGCGGTCGATGTCCTTGCCGGTCAACGGAAGCGGCCGTATGAGTCAAGACATCGGTGCGGCTTTGGGGTAGGTGCTGCCGGTTTACTTCGACGAAGGCGACGGCAGCCCGAGCGAGACGTCCTGCTGATAGCCTATCTTGCCGCCGCGGAACTCGACGCTCACGTCGTCCGGCGGCTGCGCGCCGGTGACGTTCGCGTAGATCGCAGGCAGGCCGTGGAAGCGCAACGCCGTTCTCCCGGCCTGCCCGCCGTCGCCACGCACTTCAAGGCGCGCTCGCTGCGTCGATCTGACGGATGTCGTCCTGATCGAGCGTGACGCGGATCGCTTCGCCGAGCAGGGCGAGCTGCGCGAGCGACGTCGCGCTCGCGATCGGTGCGGTGATCGTCGGCCGCGCGATCTGCCACGCGAGCGCGATCGCGGCCGGCTGCGTGCCGTGCTTCGCCGACACGGCGTCGAGCGCCGCGAGGATGCGCAGGCCGCGTTCGTTCAGATAGCCGGCGACGCGATCGCCGCGCACGCTCTTCTTCAGGTCGGCTTCGCTGCGATACTTGCCCGACAGGAACCCGCTCGCGAGCGCGTAGTAGTTGACGACGCCGAGCTTCAGGTCGCGCACGACCGGCTCGAGATCGCGTTCGTAGCCGGCGCGGTCGAGCAGGTTGTATTCGGGCTGGATGACCTGGTATGCGGGCAGCCCGTCGCGCGCGCTGATGGCGGCCGCTTCGCGCAGGCGTGCGCCGCTGTAGTTCGACGCGCCGATGATGCGTACCTTGCCCGCGTCGATCAGCGTTTGATAGGCGCCGAGCGTTTCTTCGAGCGGGGCCGTGTCGGCCAGATCGCGGTGCGAGAAATACAGGTCGATGTAGTCGGTCTGCAGCCGGCGCAGCGAATCGTCGACGGCCTTCAGGATGTTGTCTTTCGACAGCCCCGCGCGTGCGTCGAGCAGGCCGACCTTGGTCGCGATCACGACCTGTTCGCGCTTGCCGGAGCGCTTCAGCCACTTGCCGATGATCGTTTCCGATTCGCCGCCGTGGTTGCCGGGAACCCACGCCGAATAGACATCGGCCGTGTCGATGAAGTTGATGCCGGTGTCGGCGAGTGCATCGAGCAACGCGAACGATGCGTTTTCGTCGACGGTCCAGCCGAAGACGTTGCCGCCGAACGCGAGCGGCGAAACCTGGATGCTGGAGGTGCCGAGGGTGCGAAGTGCCATGTTCTGCTCCGATATCTGCGGGTGACGGGGCGGGACTGCGGGACATGAAGCCTGTCGCGTTGAGACGGCGAAGCGCGTGGCGAGGTTCCGCCGCCGGCACGCTAATCTGCGGGTTTCGCGCTCGCGTGTCGGCATGGCGGACGATGCGACGTCATCGTGGCGGCGAGATCCGTTCGAGCGTCGGTCCGGAACGCGCAAGGCACTGTATTTATTACCGATTTTCCGTGACGGGTTAGGGAAATGACGCATGGCGTCAATGTTGTCGCGCTGCGTTGTCTACGATATCCTTTCATCCCAAAATTAAGGGAGGCAGCGGGCCGCTGCCATACGAACGAAAAATCATTCTGAGGCGGTCATGGCTGACCTGGCGGCATTCATTCGAACCCCGTTTTTCCAGCAAGACAAGCGCCTGCTTGCGCTGTCCTTTCCTCACGACGACGCGCCGTCGGTGACCGATTCATACGGGCGGCAACGTCCGGCGCGGCTGGTCGCCGAGCGTCTCGTCGCGCACGAGGGGCTGGGGATCGATTTCACCTTCGAGGTGACGCTGTTGTCCGGCGAGGCGGGCGTCACGCTGGCCGACATGCTGGGCAAGCTGCTCGCGGTGTCGATGGTGCGCCCCGACGGCGGCCTGCGTTATTTCACCGGTTACTGCACCGAGTTTTCGCTGGTCCGCAACGACGATTCGATTGCGGAATATCGCGCGGTACTGCGCCCGTGGAGCCATTTCCTGCGGACCCGCGTGAACAACCGCCTGTTCCTCGGCCAATCGCTTCAGCAACAGATCGGCACGTTGCTCGCCGATTACCAGGGGCTCGCGCCGTCGTGGGAGTGGCGCGTGCGCGGCGACGATCCCGCGCGCACGATGAACGTCCAGGGCGGCGGGCTCGGCGAAAGCGACTGGAACTACATCGTCCGCCATCTCGAAGCCGTCGGGTGCCTGTACTGGTGGGAGCACGACGAGAAAGGCGTGAAGCTGATCGTCGGCGACGACAGCACGGTGCAGTGCCCGCCCATCGACGGCCGCTCGCCGGAGATCCGCTTCCAGACGCACGACGGCCCGATGGCCGCCGACGCCATTTCGCAATGGTCCGCGGTCCGGTCGCTGTCCGCCGGCAGTTACAGCGCGACCGCGTTCGACTTCAAGGCGCCGCGTGCGGCCAATGCGCAGATTCCGACGCTGCATCCGTCGGGTGTCGCGCCGCAGGTCGAGCATCACGAATACGTGGGGCACTACGGCTTCGCGAAACAGACGCGTGCCGACGACGCGCTCGCGCGCGTGCGGATGGAAGAGATCGAGGCGGCCGCGACGCGTTTCGACGCGGCCGGCAACCATCACGGCATCCTGCCCGGGCGCTGGTTCCAGCTGTCCGATCACTTCAGCGTGGCGTCGGGCAGCCCGGAGGATCACGAATACCTGATTCTCGAAGCCCGTCACGAAGCGGCGAACAACTACCTGCAGGCCGACGGCAAACCCGAGTATTGGAACCGCTTCGTCGCGGGCCATCGGCGTACGCCCTGGCGCCCGGGCCGCGGGTTCAACAGCGAACCCGTGCGCGTGCTGGCGCCGCAAACCGCGACGGTCGCCGGCGCGAAGGGGGCCGGCAGCGTCGACGTCGACGAATATGGCCGGGTCTGCATCGTGTATCACTGGGATCGTGCGGCGCAGATCAGCGCGCGGATCCGCGTGGCCGCCGGCTGGGCGGGCGGCGAGAAGGGCATGATCGCGCACCCGCGCGTGGGCAGCGAGGTGCTCGTGATGTGCCTCGACGGCAATCCCGACCGGCCCGTCGTGTCGGGCACCACGTACAACGCGGAACGGATGCCGCCGTGGGCGCTGCCCGACCAGCACGTGCTGACCGGCCTGCGCAGTCGCGAGCTGTCGGGCGACAGCGGCAACGCGGCGGGCGGGCGTTCGAATCACGTGCTGCTCGACGATACGCCGCAGCAGCTTCAGCTGAAGCTGCGCAGCGATACCGACGCGAGCGAACTGACGCTCGGGCATAACGTCCGCATCGATGCGACGCAGGGGCGCACCGATCAGCGCGCCCGCGGTTTCGAGTTGCGGACCGACGCGCATGGCGCGGTGCGGGCGGCCAAGGGCCTGCTCGTGACCAGCGAGGCGCGCTATGACGCGCGCGCCCACGCAACCGACATCGGCGAGACC
Source organism: Burkholderia sp. HI2761 (assembly GCF_002223355.1). Taxonomy (NCBI): domain Bacteria; kingdom Pseudomonadati; phylum Pseudomonadota; class Betaproteobacteria; order Burkholderiales; family Burkholderiaceae; genus Burkholderia; species Burkholderia sp. HI2761. Next base: position 407,268 of record NZ_NKFN01000007.1, read on the forward strand.
GTCGCGCGCCTCGACAACGCGCACGACCTGCACGAAGCGTTGTCGGGGTCCGCGCACGACGTGAAGGCGCAGGAGTCCGGCGACCAGGATGCCGTCCATCAGGCGCTCAGAACGCAGAACGACGGCCTGCGGGGCAGCGGCGGCAATCCGCAGCAGGGCGAGTTTCCGGAATTCGCGCAGCCGTTCCTCGCGCTCGCCAGCCCGGCGGGGATCCTGGCCACGACGACGGGGTCGACCCATGTCGCGAGCGATCAGCACGTCGCGTTGACGAGCGGGGCCCACACGAGCATCGGCGCGGGCAAGAGCATGCTGGTCAGCGCGCGGGAGGCGGTGCGCGTCGCCGCGTTCGAGAAAGGCATCCGGCTCGTGGCCGCCGCCGCCGACATCGACATCCAGGCGCTGAAGGACAGCATCAACGTGCTGGCCAAGCTGGACGTGAAGGTCGATGCGAACCGCATCACCATCACCGCCAAGGAAGAAGTCCTGATCAACGGCGGGACCAGCTATACGCGCTGGAACGGCAGCGGCATCGTCCACGGGACCAAGGGCGAATGGACCGCGCACGCCGCGTCGCATACGTTCATCGGGCCGGACAGCCTGCCGGTACCCGCGCGCGCGTTCCCGGGCACGGCGTGCGCGCCGTGCATGGTCAATGCGGCCTCGATGGCGTCGCCGTTCGCGGCCAAGGCGTGAGGCGAGGCATCGAATGACGCATGACCTGATCGCCGCGCAGGCGGCCGACGTGCTGCAGGCAGCGCTGTCGTCGCAGGACGGGCTGCGTGCGTACGTCCTGATCGACGGCGCATTGCTGGATACGTTGCCGGACGATGAAAAGGCGTCGTGGCCCGCGTTCGTCGCGGCCTCGCTGCTCGACGACGCCGACGACGATGCGAGAGTGGTCGGGCCGCTGCTGTTCGAGTGGCAACCCGCCGGCGACAGCGCCGAGGCGGCGGACGCAGCCATCGAGCCGCGCAGCATTCCCTGGCCGGCGGCGAGCGTGCTCGTGTCGCCGCTGTCGCTCGAGCGACTGGCCGCGCATCTTGCGCCGATGGTGGATGTCCAGCTCGAGCAGATGGAGAGCGTGATGCTGATGCGCTTCTTCGATCCGCGCGTGCTGCCGTTCTGGCTCGACATGCTGCCCGCCGCGCATCGCGCGTATCTGGCGCAGGGCGTGCGGCACTGGATTCACCTGGATACCGCGCTGCAGATCCGGACGGCGGAAATCGCCGTGCCCGCCAACGTCACGCAGGCCGCCGAGTTTCCGCTGCAATTGACCCAGGCGCAGGAGGACGATCTGCTCGCCGCCTGCTATCCGTACACGATGCTCGAGCGGCTGCGTGCCGAAAAGCCCGCGCTGCTGGCGTCGTTGCCGGCCGCGCAGCATTACGGCTTCGTGCGCGATCAACTGGTACGCTGCCGGGCGCACGGCGCTGACAGCGCGGCATCGCTGCTGATCTATTGCGAACTGGCATTGCGGTACGGCGCGCGTTTCGACGAGGATCCGGCGATGGCCGCCGTGTTCGACGCGGTGGCGCAGGGGCAGGCGTTTCCGGAGGCGCTGGCGCTGGTGCCGGCCGAGGATTGGCGGCGGATGCAGGAAGTGGCCGGATGATGGCGCCTTCGCGACGCGACTCGAATGAAATCGACTGGAAGAGAAGGAAGTTCAATATGAACCGCTGCTGGATCACCTTGCTGTCCGTGATGGTTTTTTCCACGGCTGCGTGCAGCAAGAGCGTGAACGATGCCGAGAAGGACAGCCTTGCGCCCGGCGAAGTGAATAAATGGAACGACCCGAACTACGACATCATCACCGCCGGGTCCTTCAACTATACGGATTACGACATCTACGGCGTCTATCTGCTGCCGCCGGACAGGAACAGCCTCGACGACGCGGCAAGCGCTGACGGCGCGCGTGCCACGCCCCGGAGCGCGAAGTACTGGTCCGGCGGTGGCGGTTCGCGCCCGAGTCTCGCATGGGATTTCCGCTGGAAGACCCCGAAGACGTTCAAGGTGTGGTGGGAGCGTGTGGTCGACAAGCGCGCGATGGAAGCGTCGTCTCCGAACTACGACCCGTACACCCACCGCGAAACCCAGCCGGGGATGGCGTGGTGCGAAGGCGAGATCACGGTCACGCGCCCGCCCGTCAAGGACAAGAGCGGCGGCATCGTGCTGCACTTCTTCCCCGACGGCCGCGTGGAAGGCGACATGGATTTCGGCGTCGACGGCCCGGACCCGAAGGTGGCCCTTTCGAAGCGCGACGCGCAGCGCAAGCTGACCGAGCGCGCGTGCCTGAAGGAAATTCCCAATCCGTTCTATGGGCGCAAGAAGCCGGCCCAGTGGAATTGACGCTGGACGCGTAGCCGGAACAGGAGCGTAACCGCCATGAGCAATCCCCCCCTCATTCGACGCATCACCGATATCACGCCGGTCGAGGATTCGATCCGCAACGGGTACCGCGAGGCGCTCGATCCGCTGCGGGTCGAGCAATGCAAGGAGTGTCCGAAGCCCGTGTGGTTCACGGCCTTCTTCGACGGCACGGGCAACAACTACGGCGCGGACGGCAACGGCGCGACGGACGTCGCGAAGACCAAGTACAGCAACATCGCCAAGCTCGCGATGTTTGCCCATGTCCCGTTCAACAAGGCCAATCCGCGCACGATGGGCCGGTACGTCGAGGGCGTCGGCACGCCGTGCAGCAAGGTCGGCGATTCGGGCGCGGGTATCGACGGCGCGTTGGGCATGGCGGCCGCGAGCAAGGGCGAGGCGCGCATCCGCTGGATGCTCCGCGAACTCGAAAAGCACGTGGCGAACCACATGCCGGCCGTGAGCCAGATCAACGTGGCCGCGTTCGGCTTCTCGCGTGGCGCCACGGAGGCGCGGGCGTTCGTCCGCATGCTGACCGAGCAACTGGCCGAGAACATCGGCGGCCGGCTCTGGTGGAACAAGAAGAACATGAAGGGGATGCGTCCCGAAGTGGTCGTGTACTTCATGGGCATCCTCGATACGGTGGCGTCGACGGGCTTCGGCGGTAGCCGCCTGGAGAAGGCGGCGCCCTACATCGTCGGCGGAATCCTCGGGCCGGTCTACGGCGGCCTGCTCCACAGCATCGACAAGGGCGGCCATGCGGAATGGGCGAACGACATCCGCATTCCGGACTACGTACGGCAATGCGTTCACTATGTCGCGTCGCATGAGGTGCGGGAGAAATTCCCCGGCGATTCGGTGCGCGAGGACCAGAAGCTTCCCGCGAACTGCCGCGAGGTGTATTACCCCGGCATGCACTCGGACGTGGGGGGAGGCTACGAGCGCAACTACCAGGAAGGGCGAACCAACGAACTGGCCAACATCCCGCTGAACAATCTCTATATCGAGGCGTGGAAGGCCGGCGTGCCGCTTCGCGAGCCGAAGGAGGTCATGGAAACGGCCGGCGGGCTGTTCGCGATTTCCCCTGAGCTGGAGACGGCATGGAACGTGTACATGGGGCAGGGCAACGAGCGTCGCGCGGGCGTGGCGTCGAACAGCGACAGGCTCGAGTCGCAGGTCATCTGGCACATGAACCGCTATTACCAGTGGCGCGCGAGCCGCAGCCGGCGCCTGCACGACGGCCGACTGAAGCCGCCGGGTGGCGTAAACCCCTACATGGCCATTACCGACGGCGAATGGAACGAAGATGCGGATCTCATCCGTCGCGCCAACGGGGGCGTCCTGACGCGGACCATCTCGGAGCAGTACAAGGCGATCGACGCGGCCACGCGGGTCACCGGCAACTGGCTGGGCGGCATCGATCCTGCGGCGCGCGCGACGTTCGACCGGTTCTTCGATCACTACGTGCACGACTCGATCGCGGGCTTCAAGAAGCAGATGGAAGACGGTCACGTCGGCTTCGCCGAATCGAGCCGCTGGTCGGTCAACCGCCAGTACTTCATGGGCAAGCGCGGCAAGAAGTTCCTGTACTGGCGCTACGAGGGCGACAAGGCCGAGCAGGCCGCCACGCAACTCGCCAAGGTCGATCCGGCGAAGCAGCAGGACCCGATGGCCGCCAACGAACCCCAACTGGCCAGCAACCAGCCGGCTGCGATCGGCGGCACGCTGCCCGACGCGACATCGACGGCCTGACGTCGAACGCGGTACCGCTCGCGACCGCGAGCGGCCGACCTGACGTCGCGGCAGACAGCATCTGCCGCGACGCTCCCCCCTACCGCAACTGCACGGCCGCGAGAAACAGCACCATGCTGCCGATCGCGCCATCCAGCACGCGCCACGCGACCGCCTTGCGGAACCACGGCGCCAGCAATCGCGCGCCATAGCCGAGCCCGAGGAACCATACGACGCTGGCCGTCATCGCGCCGATCGCGAACGCGAGCCGGCCGCCTTCCGGTTCGCGCGCGCCGGCCGTGCCGATCAGCAGGAACGTGTCGAGATACACGTGCGGGTTGAGCCACGTGAACGCGAGCGTCATCAGCACGATCGCGAGCGCGCTCTGCGGCGGCGGCGCGACCGCGTCGCCGCGCACGTCGAGCGTGTCGTGGCCCGGCTTGAATGCACGGCGCAGCGCGTTGATGCCGAACCACGCGAGATACGCGAGGCCGACGTACAGCACCGCATGGACGAAGGTCGGATAGCGTTCGACGAGCACCGATGCGCCGCCGACGCCCGCGCCGATCAGGATCATGTCGGACACCGCGCACAGCAGCACGATCTTGCCGACGTGCGCGCGCATGATGCCCTGGCGCAGCACGAACGCGTTCTGCGCGCCGATGGTGACGATGAGCGATGCGCACAGTGCGGCGCCGTGGGAAAAAGCGAGCCAGTTCATGGTGAGGGACAGCCGTGGAAGCAGTAGACGAATGAATCGGGTAGCGCTAGTCTGCGATCGGCACGAAAATAAGAGAAGCTAAATCACCTAATGCCGATTAAGGAAATCTAATGCTCGACTACGCGTTGCTCGATGCGCTCGCCGCCGTGATCCGGCACGGTTCGTTCGAACGGGCGGCCAAGGAGTTGAATGTCACGCCGTCGGCGGTGTCGCAGCGCGTGAAGCTGCTGGAGGAGCGGGTCGGCAGCGTGCTCGTCAAGCGCGGGCAGCCGTGTGTCGCGACCACGTCGGGCGCGCTGCTGTGCCGGCATACCGAACGCGTGCAGTTGCTGGAAGCCGAACTGGGCGGCCGGATGCCGGCGCTACCGGGCCAGATCGCGAGCGCGTGGCCGACGTTGCGCGTGGCCGTCAACGACGACAGCGTCGCGACGTGGTTCATCGACGCGGTCGGGCCGTTCTGCACGGAACGCGAGACGCTGCTCGACCTCGTGATCGACGATCAGGATTACACGGCCTCGCGCATTCGCGACGGCAGCGTGCAGGGCGCCGTGACCGCGCAGGCCGAGCCGATCCAGGGATGCCGGTCGGAGCGGCTCGGGCGGATCCGCTATCGCGCGGTGTGCTCGCCGGCGTTTTACGCCCGTTATTTCGATGCGGGGATCACGCGCGATGCGCTGCGCCGCGCGCCGTGCGTGATGTTCAATCCGAAGGACGGGTTGCAGGCGCGCTTCATCCGGCGCGTGACGCGCGCGGATCTCGATCCGCCGCAGCACTGGATACCGCACGTCGCGGGCTATTTGCGCGCATGCGAAACCGGATTGGGATGGGGGATGTGCCCGGACCGGATGGTCGACCGCCAGCTGGCGGCGGGCGAGTTGATCGACATGTCGCGCGGGCGAACCATCGACATCGATCTGTACTGGCAGAGCTGGCGTCTGTCGATCGGCTGGCTCGACGATTTCAGCGCTGCGCTGAAGACGCGTGCCGCGCTGTTTCTCGATTGACCGGCGACGTGATGCAAGCGGCCGCGCGCGAGACGCGCGCCGTGCGGTGTCAGAGGTGCTGCAGGCCGTCGAAATCGACGATCTGCACGTGGCGCCCCTGCATTTCGATCAGGCCGCGCTTCTGGAATTTCGACAGCGTGCGGCTGACCGTTTCGAGCGTCATGCCGAGATAGCTGCCGATGTCTTCACGCGTCATCCGCAGGTTGAATTCCGACGGCGAGTAGCCGCGCTTCAGGTAGCGCGACGACACATCGAGCAGGAAAGCGGCGACGCGCTCTTCGGCGTTCAGCGAACCGAGCAGCATCGTTTGCGACGTTTCGCGCACGATCTGTTCGCTCATCAGCTTGTGCATGCGCAACTGCATCGAGCCGGCTTCCGAGCACAGCGCCTTGAGCGCGCTGTATGGAATCACGCAGACGGAGCTGTCTTCCAGCGCGACCGCGGTGCGCGGGTGCGTATCGTCGCAGATGCCGTCGAGGCCGAGCGCTTCGCCGGCGAGATGCAGGCCGGTGACCTGCTCGCGGCCGTCGTGGCGCGTCGCGACGGTTTTCAGCGAACCCGAGCGCACCGCGTACAGGTTGTCGAATGCGTCGCCTTCGCGGAACAGCGCTTCGCCGCGCTTGACCGGGCGTGCCGCGCAGATGACCGACTCGAGCCGACTGAGCGCGTCGGGCGCCAGGCCCTGCGGCATGCACAGGTGCCGCATCGCGCACGACGAGCAGTGCGGGGCCTGACGGGGAGCCCAGCTACCGGCATGGGGCGTGGCGGCGGGGCGGGTGGCGACGGGCGTCAGCATGATCGTTTACTCCGGCGTTGAATCGACGAAATCATTGTCCCACCGCAAGTTGCCGCTGTCGGGTGACAAAACGTCGCGACCGGCCACGCCGGCCGAACGCCGCTCAGGCGGCCGGCTCGTCTGCGTTGGCGGCCGCCGGAATCAGCAACACGGGCAGCGTCGCGTGGCGCACGCATTGTTCGGCGATGCTGCCGAGCACGAGGCGGCGGAAGCCGCGGCGGCCGTGCGTGCCGAGCACCAGCAGATCGGCGCCGAACGCTTTCGCGCCGTCGAGGATCAGCGACGATACGTCGTTGAGCGACGTCGCTTCGTTCAGCCGCGTTTCGCCTTTCACGCCGGCGGCCTGCATCAGCTTCGCGAAATCCTGCGCGAGCGCGTTGCCCTGCGCGACGAGCTGATCGCGCAGCACGGACGGATCGTAGCCGGGCACGTTGTAGTAGATCGCGGCGTTCTCGACGACGTAGAACGGCTGCAGCTGCGCGCCGTGCGCTTTCGCGAGCGCCAGCGCGGCATCGAACGCATGGCGGGACGTGTCGCTGCCGTCGACGGCAACCAGAATACGCTTGTACATAGTGTCTCCGAGTGGCGAGTTGAAACGAAGTCGGCCGGATGGCCGATGGGGCTGGGCAATGCAGCAATGCTGCGAGGCAGAGTAAACCAACGGGCACGATCGTGCAGCGAGATGCCCGCCGTGCCGCGCGGGCCTGTCGCCGTCGCGCACGGCCATGCGCGCGACGCATGCTGCACCGCGCGATGCGTGTCGTGTGTTCGGCCGCCTGGTCGGCGAAAACGCATGCGCACACATCGACCCGGCACGGCAACCATGGCGATGCGCCGCACGCATCGCCATTCAATCGCAAGCGCGCCGTGGCGCCATGACTTCGATCAATGCATGTGCGTCGATGCGATGCGCGGCATGCGTGACGTCGAACGCCGATGCCCCATGCGCGGAATCGTTTGCTCCGGCCCCGTACGAGCGAGTACCGGCGCGCGGTCGAATCGCGCGCGCCGATTCACCGTCATCGATCGATGGCGGTTCCTGAACGAACGATCGATTCAAACGCCGCGCCGGCTATCCCGGCACGACGGTCAACTCGATGACGCGCTCCGGCCGGCGGCCGTGGCCGGGCCAATACGCGCTGCCGTGCATCCGGTGAACGGGACCGAACGGCGTGTCGCCCGCGGGCGGCACGTCGAAGCCTTTCTCGATCACCCTGTAGCCGGCGCGCAAGGCGAACGCCGGGTGATTGCCGTCGGGGCGGCTGTCGAAACCGGCGAGACCGTCGCCGGCTTCCGGCATCGCGTTGACGAGCGACGCGTTGCTGCGCGTGACCTGGTCGGGCGAGATCGGCCCGGCGCCGGCGAGGCGCGACGCTTCGCGGTTCTTGCCGTCGGTGTCGACCGTGCTGTCGTGCGTGTCGTCGTTGTCGAGTTCGATGCTGCGCGGACGCGCACGCGCTGTTCGAGCGGATGATTCCATCACGGCTCTCCTGGCGGCGATACGCTCCGGATCGAAGCAAATCCCGTTCCGGGCGCAACGGGAAAAGGCGCGGGGGCGATCGCCGCGGTCGCTCGACGCGCACTGATTTGTCATGATTTATTTCAGCTAGAAGACACGTTTTCTACAGAGTATGATTCTTTTCCTGCGAAGCGGCGACAGGGGATGAAGTCTCGCCGCCTCTGCCCGCGCCGGGGCGCCGCAGCACCCTTAAAGACGGGTAGCGAACAACAAAGCAAGGGACTAGAGGTGGCGGATTCATGCAAGCGACTACTGCCTTCACGCACCGCGGTTATCTGTTGAATTGCGCGCCCGCACGCGCCAGTGACGGTTCATTCAAGCCCTACGTCGTGATCTCCCGATCGAGCGACGGGGAGCTCGTCGCGAACCGGTTTTTTCCGATCGAGCTCCAGTTCAACGACGAAGGCGACGCGATCGCGCACGCGCGCGACTGGGCCGTACGCTGGATCGACGCGAGCAGCATCTCGATGTGACGCCGTCGCGCTCATGCAGCGTCGGCCGTCCGGCCGATCCCCGGGTGCCGCTCCCGGACAAAAAACGCGGTAATCTTGCGGAACCCGTCACTTTATTAGCGGCCGCGCAACCGAGTGCGGCTGCCCGCATTGGCATATGTCGACATCACCCGCCCGTCAGTGGGGCCTCGAAGAAATCGTCTCCGGCTTGCGCGAGTCGCGCGAGGAGCTCCATCGCACGCGCCATCCGCGCGGCATCCGCGAACTGCCGTCGCGCGATGCAATCTGCAAGATTGTGACCGGCCTGCGCGCGTCGATGTTTCCGACGCACTACGGCGCGCCCGACCTGACCGACGAAAGCGTCGATTACTACGTCGGCCATACGCTCGAAAGTACGCTGCGCGTCCTGTCCGAGCAGATTCGCCGCGCGTTGCCGTTCCTGCCGGAGCATGTCGATACGCCGTTCGCCGAGCTCGATGAACGCGCGTTCGAGATCGCGCGCGAATTCGGCCGGCAATTGCCGGCGATCCGCGCGCTGCTCGTCAGCGACATCCAGGCCGCATATGCGGGCGATCCGGCCGCGCAGCACATCACCGAGATCCTGCTGTGCTACCCCGGCGTGCTCGCGATGATGCACCATCGGCTCGCGCATGCGCTGCACCAGCTCGGCGTGCCGCTGCTCGCGCGGTTCATCAATGAAATCGCACACTCGGCGACCGGCATCGACATCCACCCGGGCGCGCAGATCGGCCCGAGCTTCTTCATCGACCATGGCACGGGTGTCGTGATCGGCGAAACGGCGATCATCGGCGAGCGCGTGCGCGTGTACCAGGCCGTCACGCTCGGCGCGAAGAGTTTCCCGGCCGATGGCGAAGGCGCGCTGGTGAAGGGCAATGCACGGCACCCGGTCGTCGAGGACGACGTGGTGATCTATGCGGGCGCGACGATTCTCGGCCGCGTGACGATCGGGCGCGGCTCGGTGATCGGCGGCAACGTGTGGCTCACGCACAGCGTGCCGCCCGGCACGAGCGTCGCGCAGGGCAAGGTCCGCGAGGGCGGCAGCGCCGAGAAGCCGTAACGCGGCGGGCGGCGGCGCGCTCGATCCGAACGGGCGCGCGCCGTGCGTGCGTCAGTGCTTGCCGTCCGGCGAGCGGTGCTTGTACAGCACGTCCTGATCCACGCGGATCAGGTTCTGGCCCGCATCGACGACGAAATCCACGCCGTTGTACGCATTGCCCGTCAGCAGCAGGATCGCGCTTGCGACGTCGTCGGGGCCCGCGATGCGCGCGAGCGGCGTTGACGCGCGGCTCGCGTGTTCGAAGTCGGCCTGCGTCTGGTCGTCGCTCGGCAGCATCAGCCCCGGGAACACCGCATTCACGCGCAGCACCGGCGCGGACGATAGCGCGAGCATCTGCGTCAGGTTGCCGAGCGCGGCCTTCGCGACCGTGTAGCTGAAATGGTCGCGGTGGAAGTTTTCCTTGATCTTCTGGTCGACCACATTCACGACGACACCCTGCGTGCCGGCCGCGCGGGCCCGCTCGTAGAACGCACGCGTGAGCAGGATCGGCGCGCGGCAGTTGACGGCCCATGCCTGGTCGAACGCCGCGAGATCGAAGCTCGGGAAATGGTCCTGCCAGAACACCGACGCGTTGTTGACCAGCACGTCGAGGCGCCCGAAGCGCGCATAGACCTGCTCGATCAGCGCGGTGATCTGCGCGGCATCGGACAGATCGGCCTGCAGCGCCGCCGAATCGTGCCCGCGTTCGGCCATCGCATGGGCGGCGGCCCGCGCGGCATCGGCCGAACGGTCGTAGTGCACCGCCGTGCGATAGCCGTGCGCGGCGAAATACTCGGCGAACGCGCGCCCGGCCCGGCGCGCGGCGCCGGTCACGAGCACGACGGGCGCGTGCGCCGTTTGCTTCGTCTGCTCCATCAGGTATTCGTCAGGTTGACCGAGGAAGGATTCGCGACGATCGACAGGAATTCGCGACGCGTCGACGGATCGGTGCGGAACGTGCCGAGCATGCGCGACGTGACCATCTCGACGCCCGGCTTGTGCACGCCGCGCGTCGAGATGCACTGGTGCGCGGCCTCGAGAATCACGCCGACGCCCTTCGGCTGCAGCACGTCGAACAGCGTGTCGGCGATCTGCACGGTCATCTTTTCCTGGATCTGCAGGCGCTTCGCGAATGCGTCGACGAGGCGCGCGAGCTTCGAGATGCCGACGACGCGATGGTTCGGCAGATACGCGACGTGCGCGCGGCCGATGATCGGCACCATGTGGTGCTCGCAGTAGCTCTCGAAGCGGATGTCCTTCAGTACGATCATTTCGTCGTAGCCGTCGACTTCGCTGAACGTGCGCGCGAGGATGTCGCGCGGGTCCAGCGCATAGCCGGCGAAGAACTGCTCGTAGGCGCGCACGACGCGTGCGGGCGTGTCGAGCAGGCCTTCGCGCGCGGGATCGTCGCCGGCCCAGCGCAACAGCACGCGCACCGCGTCTTCCGCTTCTTCGCGGCTCGGCCGGGAGGCGACCGCCTCGGGCGGCGCGGATTTCTTTCCCTTACCCATGTAGTGGCTCCATCGAAGGCCGCGTGCGGCGGCCGATATCCGGCCATTGTTTCATGCTTTCGCCGGTCGTGCGTACGGGCCGTCGCGCCCGCTTTCTCACTTCGGCCATTCGTCCTGCTCGTCGTTGAACAGCGACGCGACGACGCCGCGCAGCCAGGCGGTGCGCGGGTCGTTGTGGTACTTGCGATGCCAGTGCTGCTTCAGGTCGAAGCGCGGCAGCGCGAGCGGCGGCTCGACGGGCACGATGAACGCGTGCTCGGCCGCATACGCATAGCCGATCGCATGCGGCACCGTCGCGATCAGGTCGGTGCGGCTCAGGATGAACGGCAGGCTCATGAAGTGCGGCGTTTCGAGTACCGCGCGGCGCTGCATGCGCTGCTTCGCCAGATATTTCTCGAGCACTTCCTGGCTGCGTCCTTCGGCGCGCACCACCGCATGCCCGCACGCGAGGAACTGCTCGACCGTGAACGGCGGCGTCTGCTCGAACGGATGGCCGCGCCGCATCAGGCAGACGAACCGGTGCGTGAACAGCCGCTGCTGGAAGAAGTTGTTGCCGTCGAGATCGGGGAAGTAGCCAACCGCGAGATCGATCGACCCGGCTTCGAGGCCGCGTCCGACTTCGTCGTGCGCGAGCGAGACCGAACGCAGGTTCGCGTGCGGCGCCAGCGTCGCGAACGCCTGCAGCAGTTTCGGCAGGAAGACGATCTCGCCGACGTCCGACAGCGCGATCGAGAACGTATGCGTGCTCGCGGCCGGGTCGAAATCGTGCGGCGCGACGAGGCCGCGCTCGATCTGCGCGAGCGCGTCGCGGGCGGCCGGCAGCAGCGCGAGCGCGCGCGGCGTCGGTTCCATCCCGCGCGACGTGCGCACGAACAGCGGATCGCCGAAGTACTCGCGCAGCCGGCCGAGCGCCGTGCTCACGCGCGGCTGGCTCACGCCGAGCAGGTCGCCGGCGCGGCTCACGTTGCGCGTGTCGTCGAGCGCGACGAGGTAGGGAATGAGGTTCAGATCGAGCGAATCCATCGGCGGGCCGGTATCTCCAAAACGTATACAACATATCTCCTGAATCGCGTTGCCGCATAGTCGGGAAAGCGCTCAAATGTGTTCCATTACTCGAACCAATTTGCTTTGCATGGGGCCCGACTAAGCGCTGAAGCGCTTAGTCGGGCCGACACAGCAACCATCTTGAGACAGCCCATGTCATGCGCCCTTGAAATCCGGCTGCCACCGCTCGCCCGAGCGGGCGATGGCATTGAGCGTGATGAGCAGTTTGCGCATGCACGCGACGAGGGCGACTTTTTTGGGCTTGCCGGCGGCGATCAGCCTCAGATAGCAGCTACGGATCAGCGGATTGAAGCGCGTGGCGACCAGTGCGGCGACGTACAGTACGCGTCGGACACTGGAGCGCCCGCCGAAGATATGGCGCTGCCCGCGCAGGGTGCCCGAATCGCGATTGATGGGTGCAAGCCCCGCAAGACTGGTGATCTGCTTGCGAGTGAGGTGTCCGAGTTCGGGCAGTTCAGCGATGAGTGTACTGGCGGTGGTCGGGCCAACGCCCTTGACCGATTGCAGCAAAGCCGACAGATCGGCGTAGCGTTCCTGAAGCACACGTTGTACGTCGTTATCGATGTCGGCCAACTGACTGAGCAAGGCCTCGATCATTGCCTCGATGCTGGCACGGGCCCGCTCGTGAGCGACGGCCAGGCGTTGCCGCTCGCTCACGAGCATGGCCACGAGTTGCCGTCGGCGCGTAACAAGTGCGACGAGCTCACGCTGCTCCTGAGTGGCCAACGCACGGGGCTGATGCCCCTGGGCATGCAACACGGCGGCGAACTCGGCCAATGCCCGCGCGTCAAGCCGATCGGTCTTGGCCAGTCGCCCCATAGCCCGCGCAAAATCACGTGCCTGGCGAGGGTTGATGACCGACACGGGCAATCCGACGCCCGCCAGCGCCACCGCGCAGGCTCGCTCGTAGCCGCCGGTGGCCTCAAGTATGACCAACGTAACTGTCTTGCGCCTGAGCCAGCGCAACAACTTCGCGTGTCCGGCTTCAGTGTTCTCGAACGCATGCGTCGAGGCGTCCGAGCAGCAGACTTCGACACTGTCCTTGGCGACATCGATACCGACGAAAACCGGTTGGCTCATGTTCATCGACTCCCAGCCTTATAGATGCGAAATGAGATCAATCAACCATTCGGGATAGCGTTAAACGAGGCAGCCACGACACGCCTTGAGCTGTGATTCGAGCTCGATGGCTCGCAGGAGACACAAGCTGTGCCATGGCCGCCAACCGGTAAGGCAGCCCGCCTCACGGCGGGCCACAACTGAAGTTTGAAGCAAATCGAAGATATAAGGAGACGAACAATGCGCACGCAAGTCGCGATCATCGGCGCCGGCCCGTCCGGTCTTCTACTTTCCCATCTGCTGCGCCTGCAAGGCGTCGATTCCATCCTCGTCGAAGCGCGTTCGCGCGAGTATTGCGAGAACCGCATCCGCGCCGGCGTGCTGGAGCAGGGCACGGTCGATACGCTGAACGAAGCCGGCCTCGGCGACCGGATGCGCCGCGAAGGGCTCGAACATCACGGCATCGAACTGCTGTTCTCGGGCCAGCGTCATCGCATCGACCTGTCCGCGCTGACCGGCGGGCGCGCGATCACCGTCTACAGCCAGCACGAAGTCGTGCGCGACCTGATCGCGGCGGGCGTCGAACACGGCCATCAGATGCATTTCGAAGTCAGCGACGTCGCGCTGCACGATGTCGAAAGCGAGCGCCCGTTCGTCACCTTCAAGCACGCGGACGGCCGCGCGGACCGCATCGACTGCGATTACATCGCCGGCTGCGACGGCTTCCACGGCGTCGCGCGCCAGACGATTCCCGCCGAGCGGCTGAATACGTTCGAGCGCGTCTACCCGTTCGCGTGGCTCGGCATCCTCGCCGACGCGGCGCCGTCGCTGGACGAACTCGTGTACGCGCATCACGACAACGGCTTCGCGCTGTTCTCGATGCGCTCGCCCACGGTCACGCGCCTGTACCTGCAGTGCCAGCCGGATGAAGACCTCGCCGAGTGGTCCGACGCACGGATCTGGGACGAGCTGCACACGCGCTTCTCGAACGACACCGGCTGGACGCCCACCGAGGGCCGGATCACGCAGAAGAGCGTGACGCCGATGCGCAGCTTCGTGTCGGAGACGATGCAGCACGGACGCCTGTTCCTCGCCGGCGACGCCGCGCACATCGTGCCGCCGACCGGCGCGAAGGGCATGAACCTCGCGGTGGCCGACGTCCGCGCGCTGTCCCGCGCGCTCGGCGCGCGCTACCGGACGGGCGACGCGACGCCGCTCGACGCCTATTCGGCGACCTGTCTCGAACGCGTATGGCGCGCCGAACACTTCTCGTACTTCATGACGAACATGCTGCATGCGTCGCCGGACGATTCGCCGTTCGTCAATCGCCTGAAGTTTGCCGAGCTGAAATACGTGACGCGTTCGCGGGCCGCCGCGCAGTCGCTCGCCGAAAACTACGTCGGCTTGCCGTTCGACGACGCGACGGCCCCCGAGGCAACCCGTCTTGACAACGCGCTGTGCGCCCCTCTATGATCGGCCCATCGTTCGCTAATCGAATCTAGGTTCGAATAGCGAACAAATACCGGGATCGACATCGGCCCCGGTGCGGCACGCGACACGCGCGTGTCCCCTCGACAGGCCGCGCACGAGCCGCGGGTTCGCATCAGGAAGAGACATGGTCAACAAGATTTTCGAATCGCTTCAGTCGGCGGTTGCCGACGTCCACGATGGCGCGACAATCATGATCGGAGGCTTCGGCACGGCCGGCATGCCGTCCGAGCTGATCGACGCGCTGATCGAACAGGGCGCGCGCGACCTGACGATCGTCAACAACAACGCGGGCAACGGCGAGACGGGCCTCGCGGCGCTCCTGAAGGCGAAAAAGGTGCGCAAGATCATCTGTTCGTTCCCGCGCCAGAGCGATTCGCAGGTGTTCGACGCGCTGTACCGCGCGGGCGAGATCGAGCTGGAACTCGTGCCGCAGGGCAACCTCGCGGAGCGCATTCGCGCGGCGGGCGCCGGCATCGGCGGTTTCTTCACGCCGACGGGTTACGGCACCAAGCTCGCGGAAGGCAAGGAAACGCGCGTGATCGACGGCAAGCCGTATGTGTTCGAAACGCCGATCCATGCCGATTTCGCGCTCGTGAAGGCGTACAAGGGCGATCGCTGGGGCAATCTCGTGTATCGCAAGACCGCGCGCAACTTCGGGCCGATCATGGCCAGCGCCGCGAAGATCGCGATCGTCCAGGTGTCGGAAGTCGTGCCGCTCGGCGCGCTGAACCCGGAACACATCGTGACGCCGGGCATTTTCGTCCAGCGTGTCGTCGAGGTGCCGCAGGCCGCGCACGCGGCCGAACTGGCCGCCGAACACGCCGCAGCGCAAGCCGCCTGATCGCCTTGAGGAAAACCGACATGAAACGACTGACCCGCGATGAAATGGCCAAGCGCGTCGCCCAGGACATCCCTGAAGGCGCGTACGTGAATCTCGGCATCGGCGTGCCGACGCTGGTGGCGAACCACCTCGATCGAAACAAGGAAATCTTCCTGCACAGCGAGAACGGCCTGCTCGGCATGGGCCCGGCGCCCGCGCCCGGCGAGGAAGACGACGAACTGATCAACGCCGGCAAGCAGCACGTGACGCTGCTCACCGGCGGCGCATATTTCCACCACTCGGATTCGTTCGCGATGATGCGCGGCGGCCACCTCGACTACTGCGTGCTCGGCGCGTTCCAGGTATCGGCGAACGGCGACCTCGCGAACTGGCATACGGGTGCGCCCGATGCGATTCCGGCCGTCGGCGGCGCGATGGACCTCGCGATCGGCGCGAAGCAGGTGTTCGTGATGATGGAGCACCTGACGAAGCAGGGCGAGAGCAAGATCGTCGCGCAGTGCTCGTATCCGGTTACCGGCGTGCAATGCGTGAGCCGCATCTACACCGATCTCGCCGTGCTCGACGTGACGGCCGACGGCCTCGCGGTGAGCGAGATCTTCACCGACCTGTCGTTCGACGAACTGCAGAAGCTGACCGGCGTGCCGCTGATCGACGCGACGCGAAAGGCCGCCGCCTGAACGGCAAGCATGCCGGCGCGCGCATTCGAGCGCACGCCGGCACGCTTGGGTAGACAATAGGCGCACGCCGTTTCCCCATTCCGATGCCATGCTCGAAGACAGCGCCCGTCTGACCTCCCTGATCTGCGGCACCGAGCCGCTCAACCGGATCTGGTCGCCCCGCGCGACGATCCAGCGAATGCTCGACGTCGAGGCCGCGCTCGCTCGCGCACTTGCCGCGCGGCAGGTGATTCCCGCCGCCGCGGTCGAGCCGATCGAACGCGCGTGCGACGCCGGCCGGCTCGACGCCGAGGCGCTCGCGCACGGTGCGGCGCTCGGCGGCAATCTCGCGATTCCGCTCGTCAAGCAACTCACCGCGCAAGTGAAGGCCGACGACCCCGAGGCCGCGAAGTTCGTGCACTGGGGCGCGACGAGCCAGGACATCATCGATACCGCGACCGTGCTGCAGTTGCGCGACACGCTCGACGTGCTCGAACCGATGCTCGACGAAGCCTGTGCGTCGCTCGCGGCGCTCGCGCGCACGCATCGCGCGACGCCGATGATCGGCCGCACGTGGCTGCAGCAGGCGCTGCCCATTACGCTCGGCCTCAAATTCGCCCAATGGCTCGATGCGCTGCTGCGCCATCGCGCGCGTTTTGCCGAGTTGCGCGAACGTGCGCTCGTGCTGCAGTTCGGCGGCGCCGCCGGCACGCTCGCGAGCCTGCGCGAACACGCGGCCGGCGTGAGCGCCGCGCTCGCGGCCGACCTGAAGCTCGCGGTGCCGGCCGTGCCGTGGCATACGCAGCGCGACCGCATCGCGGAAGCCGCGTCGTGCTTCGGGATGTTGACCGGTACGCTCGGCAAGATCGCACGCGACGTGTCGCTGCAGATGCAGACCGAAGTCGGCGAGCTGGGCGAACCGGCCGCCGCCGGCAAGGGCGGTTCGTCGACGATGCCGCACAAGCGCAACCCGGTCGGCTGCGCGGCCGTGCTGACGGCCGCCGTGCGTGCGCCGGGCCTCGTCGCGACCGTGTTCGCGGGGATGGTGCAGGAGCACGAGCGCGCACTCGGCGGCTGGCAGGCCGAATGGGATGCGTTGCCCGATCTCGCGCGCCTGACGGGCGGCGCGCTCGCGCAGATCGCGCAGATCGTCGCGGGCCTCGACGTGAATACCGACCGCCTCGCCGCGAACCTCGACCTCACGCACGGGCTGATCCTCGGCGAAGCCGTAATGCTCGCGCTCGGCGACCGCATCGGCCGGCTCGATGCACATCACGTCGTCGAGCACGCGTCGAAGGAGGCCGTGCGCACCGGCGCGACGCTGTTCGACGTGCTCGCCGCCGATGCGACCGTGTCGGCGCACCTGTCGCGCGACGCGCTCGCGCAACTGCTCGATCCCGCACATTACGTCGGCGAGGCGCAGGCCTTTGTCGATGCCGTGCTCGCGCTGCATGCGGGTGCGAAACAACCAGGAGAACATTGATGCCTTTCGCCACTGTCAACGGCGTGAAACTGCATTACCGGATCGACCGTGCCGCACGCGACGACGCGCCGTGGCTCGTCTTCTCGAATTCG
Source organism: Burkholderia sp. HI2761 (assembly GCF_002223355.1). Classification (NCBI taxonomy): domain Bacteria; kingdom Pseudomonadati; phylum Pseudomonadota; class Betaproteobacteria; order Burkholderiales; family Burkholderiaceae; genus Burkholderia; species Burkholderia sp. HI2761. The sequence continues at coordinate 425,110 of NZ_NKFN01000007.1, forward strand.
CTCGGCGCCGACCTGCAGATGTGGGCGCCGCAGATTCGCCCGCTTGCGCAGCACTTCAACATCCTGCGCTACGACACGCGCGGCCACGGCCACTCCGACGCGCCGGCCGGTTCGTACACGATCGAGCAACTGGCGGGCGACGTGATCGGCCTGCTCGACCACATCGGCATCGAGCGCGCGCATTTCTGCGGGATCTCGATGGGCGGGCTGACCGGTGCCGCGCTCGCCGCGCGCTACCCGTCGCGCATCGTGCGCGCCGTGCTGTCGAATACCGCCGCGAAGATCGGCTCGCCGGAAGTGTGGGCGCCGCGTGCGCAGAAGGCGCGCGCCGAAGGCATGGCCGCGCTCGCCGACGCCGTGCTGCCGCGCTGGTTCACCGACGCATTCGTCGAGCGCGAGCCGCGCCTGTTCGATGCGATCCGCGACACCTTCGTGCATACCGACAAGGACGGCTATGCGGCGAACTGCGACGCGCTGAACGCGGCCGACCTGCGCGAGGAAGTGAAGGGCATTGCGTTGCCGGTGCTCGTCGTGACCGGTGCGAAGGACATGTCGACGCCGCCCGACCAGGGCCGCGCGCTTGCCGCCGCGATTCCCGGTGCGCTGCACGTCGAATTCGACGCCGCGCACATTTCGAACATCGAGTGCACCGGCGGTTTCAACCGCGCGCTGCTCGATTTCCTGACTGCGTGAGGCATCGGCGATGGATGACCAGGAACGTTATGAAGCAGGGATGAAGGTACGTCGCGCCGTGCTCGGCGACGCGCACGTCGACCGTTCGATCGAGAACCGCACCGAGGTGACCGACGAATTCCAGAACCTGATCACGCGTTATGCGTGGGGCGAGATCTGGACCCGCGACGGGCTGCCGCGCCATACGCGCAGCCTGCTGACTATCGCGATGATGGTGGCGTTGAACCGTGGCGAGGAACTGGCGCTGCACCTGCGCGCCGCGCGCAACAACGGCGTGACGCGCGACGAGATCAAGGAAGTGCTGCTGCAGACCGCGATCTATTGCGGCGTGCCGGCCGCGAATTCCGCGTTCCATCTCGCGGACAAGATCTTCAAGGAACAGGATGCGGCCGGCTGAGTGCCGGCGGTGATCCGATCGGGCGGCTCGCCGAGGTGGGCGAGCCGTCGTCGATGAAGAACGCGCCGGCAGCGAATCGGTGCGTGAACGAAGGAAAGGCGCGGCCACGAGGCCGCGCTTCTTGCATATATCAACGTTGCATGGGACCGGAGCGGGCGCTCAAGCGCGCGTTTCGGCCGACAAGGAGACTAGCGATGAGTCGCGCACCCGTGGTCGATGTCCAGACCTTCATCAACGAGCAGCCGTTCGGCGGTTTTCAATGGCTCGTGTTCCTCATGTGTTTCGTGATCGTGCTGCTCGACGGCTTCGATACGGCCGCGATCGGCTTCATCGCGCCGTCGTTGCTCGGCGAATGGAACCTCACCAAGCCCGATCTCGCGCCCGTGCTCAGCGCCGCGCTGTTCGGCCTCGCGTGCGGCGCGCTCGTGTCCGGCCCGCTGTCCGACCGGCTCGGCCGCCGCTCGCTGCTGCTCGGCTCGGTGTTCCTGTTCGGCGTCGCGTGCCTGATGTCCGCGTTCTCGAACACGATCGGGCACCTGATGATCCTTCGTTTCATCACAGGTGTGGGGCTCGGCGCCGCGATGCCGAACGCGGTCACGATGATGGGCGAATTCTGCCCGGACAAGCGCCGCGCGACCGTGATCAACCTGATGTTCTGCGGCTTCCCGCTCGGCGCCGCGTTCGGCGGTTTCCTGGCCGCGTGGATGATTCCGCATTTCGGCTGGCGCAGCGTGCTGATGCTCGGCGGCGTGACGCCGCTGCTGCTCGGCGTGCTGTTGCTGCTGAAGATGCCGGAATCGGTGCGCTTCATGGTCGCGACCGGCCAGGGCATCGACAGGATCCGCGCCACGCTCGCGCGCATCTCGCGCGACGCGCTGAACGCCGGTTCGTTCGCGTTGACCGAAGCCGCGCCGCAGACCGGCAGCAAGGGCCTCGGCGTCGTGCTGTCGCGCTCGTACATCGTCGGCTCGGTGATGCTGTGGCTCGCGTACTTCATGGGGCTCGTCATCTTCTACGCGTCGATCAACTGGATGCCGATCTTGCTGAAGGATGCGGGTCTGACGCCGAAGAGCGCGACGCTGATCTCGGCGCTGTTCCCGCTCGGCGGTGTGGGCGCCGTGCTGTGCGGCGTGCTGATGGACCGCTTCAACGCGAATCGCGTGATCGCCGTGTGCTACGCGCTGACGGCGGTGAGCGTGTATGCGATCGGGCAGGCGGCCGGCAACGTCGGGCTGCTGGTGCTGGTCGTGTTCGTGGCCGGCGTGCTGATGAACACCGCGCAATCGTCGATGCCGGCGCTGGCCGCCGCGTTCTATCCGACCGAGGGGCGAGGCACGGGTGTCGCGTGGATGCTCGGCGTCGGCCGGTTCGGCGGGATCGCCGGGTCGTTCCTCGTCGCCGAATTGACGCGCCGGCACTTCTCGTTCGCAGGCGTGTTCGCGACGATCGCCGTCGCGGGCGTGCTCGCGTGCGTCGCGCTGCTGATCAAGCAGATGGCGCGACCGCATGGCGTTGCGCAGCCGACGGGCAAGATCGAGTCGCTCGGGCATTGAGCGGCGGTGGGGCCGGGTGATGCGCCGGCCCCAAGCATGAGCGATTCAGGCCGGCCGCACGCAGAACGACCGGCGCACGACGATGGACCGGGCCGCCTTCGCGGCCCGTCGACATTTCGGCCGTCGCGCCGTTACTCCTCCGCGTCGTGCTCCTTGACGAAGTTGCGCAGATACGCGCGCAGCGCGGCTTCCCGGCCGCGATGATCGTCGTGGTTCGCGGCGCCCATCCCTTCCTCGTCGCCGAACAGCGTCGGCGGCGCGCAGTACGTGCCCACCTCGATGTTCTCGCGCAGCACGCGGATATCGTGCGTGAGCGGGCGATACTCGGCGATCCAGTGCATTCCTTCGATGTGCTCGCCCGTTCTCAGCATCGGCTTCATCGGCAATCTCCATGCAGAGCAGCGGTGCAACCGCCGAAGCGATTGCACGCGCCCGTACCGAAAGGGTACGCCTGCATCACGTGAAGCTCAACGGGCGCGCTCGTGAGCGCTTACTGCGGCAGCAAGTGCGCAATGAGCGGGTACAGCGACAGGATCAGCAGCACGGCCATCGTCACGTTGAAGAGGCGCAGCGCGCGGGGATTCGACAGGAAGCGACGCAGGCCGAGACCGAACGCGGCCCACAGGCAGATGCACGGGAAGCCGATCAGGATGAACACGACGGACATCCAGGCGGCGTTCATTCCGTAGTCGGCGGACAGGCGGATCGTCGTCGCGGCGGTCAGTACCATCATCCATGCCTTCGGGTTGACCCACTGGAACGCGGCGGCTTCGACGAACGTCATCGGCCGCGGTTTGGCGCCGTGCGCCTTCACTTCGCCGGACGTGCCGATCCGCCAGGCGAGGTACAACAGGTACGCGACGCTCGCGGCCTCGAGGATCGTGTACAGCAGCGGCAGGCGCTTGAACGCTTCGCCGAGGCCGAAGCCGACGCAGAGCATCAGGATCGCCACGCCGATGCTGATGCCGAACAGGTGCGGCATCGTGCGGCGGAAACCGAAGTTGACGCCGGACGCGAGCAGCATCGTGTTGTTGGGGCCGGGCGTGATCGACGTGACGAGCGCGAACAGCATGCCGGCGGGCAACGCGCTGAGGGTGAGGAATTCCATCGCGGACTCTCCATTCGGTTCGAGGCTGGGATGGAGATCAGTTTAGCGACGGGTTTATGTACAGTACCGGTACAGTTTGGTTGACGAATGCCGGTACGGGGAGAGAGTTGCTGAGGGCTGGGTGGGTTCTTTTTGTTGTTTCTCAGAAAAGATGTCCGCAGTCTCAATAAGTTGTCTTTGAATAATTGGCTACCTTTCATGCGTTGGGAATGTAACCCGCGTGGATAGGCAGAAAATGATCGGAGAATATTTGGCAATGACGGCCTACGACGCAATGTTTAATCGATGGTTTCGGATCGATGTCACCGCATTGGCGACGCTCCATCGTCGTTTCATGTCTGGGGCGTGTCTCCACAAGCCGATGGAGCTCGATGCTTTGTGCAGGGCGCAAGCCATCTGCCGAAGCTACTCGGCTCGTTCGGCTAACCCTCCCCGTGCAGGTCGATGTGGCACTTGAGCGCATCGCCAAGATTGGCTTCTACGGCCGCTCCGAGTCGGAGGTTGTCGCGATATTGCTTTAGCGAGAACTTGATCGAATCGCCGAGGATGGCTTTGTCGATTGTCTTGATGACCTGACGAAGTAGACCTAGAGGCTCTGTGCAGTCTTTCTGCGGCACGCACTTCCACTTGTCATACCAATCGTGGCGATGTGAGCCATGGCTATTTGTGTTGCTTTGCAACCCGGCCCGCACTTGTCCTGGGAGTGTAACTTTCGCGCAACGGATGCTTATCGGCCGGCCGGCACCGTTCATCCGTCACCGCAAATCTGCGCGTCGTTTGAACACCTATAGATTAATTTTCGTCGATTTCCTTGCGGACGCCGTTCAGAAGTTTGACGAATGAATCGACCCTACTCGAGAAACATACGAGCCAACACTTGTACAAAAAGGGAAATTATTTTCTTCTCATTTTCAGCGTTTCCATAACGCCTGACTCTATTTTTTGATTCGAACGAGGGTTCTTCCGCCTTTGTTGTTGCGGAGAAGAAGAAAAAATTTACTTGTCCGCCGGCTGGGTCACCACATACATTGGGAGATAGGACACGTGTAGGTGGAAGGCGATGACTCCATTCTCAAACGCATTGGTGCACTACCGAAAGCGAGCCGGCCTCAGTCAGACGAATGTGGCCAGGCAGCTTGGGGTCGCGATTCAATATGTCTGGAAGTTGGAACGCGCGGTTAAGCCGCCACCATCGACCGAACAAATCGAGCGGATTGCCGCGGTACTCGGCATGAGCAACGCCGATGTCGCTTCATTACTTGAAGCCGCTCTGGACTCGCAAAGGAAATTGCGGTTACCTGACGACCTGCACTCAGATACGTTGCGCCTGATCAATCGCTTGGTGCGAGCGTCGACGCGTCTAAGCGGTGACGAAGTCACCTTGCTTGATGAGCTGTTGGCGAGGCTGGATCGGTAACGTCATCCCGAAAATGCCTTTCCCCATCAACCTATTGAATTAGGAGTACTGCCTATTCGACAGAAAAGAAAAAACCAACCCTTTACGACGGATTGGTTCTTTCGACCCGACTGAGCGGGAGCACAACTGAAACCTAAGCGACTTCAGTATAGCTCCCCTCTCATCGGCGTCAAGGCCCAACTCGTCTCCTCGTTGCGTGGAAATGACATCCGCGCGGCCAGCGCTCGTCCATGCGGACTGGCGCCCCCCACATCCACGCGCCCGAAAGGGCGCAGGAGACATCATCATGCCTTCGTACGATACCCGCAGTGGCGGAAATTTTCGAGGTTTCACGCCCTCTGTCAAAAACGCTTGCTCGATGCCTTGGTATTCCCTGGCGGAAGAGGCGACGACCCTCTTGCTCGAGTTCAGCCCTGAGGTACTGCGCTTTCGTAGCGCTCAAGATAGAACATTTGTTCTTCGTGAGGCCGGCCAGCTTTTTCGGTACACGCCGGATTACGAGATTGTGCGGCGCGACAGTTCGACTGTCTTCGTCGAAGCCAAGCCAGCAAAGGATCTGCAGAAGCCTTCAGTGCAGGCCCGCATGGCGCGTGCGAGAGCCGTCCTTGCGGAGCATGGACACGCCCTTTTCATTTGGGATGAACGTACCTACATCTCCGGCACCCGCCACGAGACTCTGCGGCTCTTGCGGCCGTGGCTGGGGCGAATTTCGTCCGAACGGATCCGGGAAGCACAGTGGCTCGTTGAAAAGAAGTATCCGAAAACTTTCCGAAACCTCGTGCATCTGGCCCGTTCGCGCGACGTTGCGTTGACCTGGATCGCCAACGGCGCCGCGGGTATCGATCTCGATGTGCCGCTGACCTCCGACGCAGCCATTTACGTCGCTCCTTCGGAGGTGCGTCATGCAAAAATTTTTGCTTAAGCGTGGCGTAGAGTTCCGTGAGGGTGAGTATGTCTGGCGCGTTCAGACTGCGCTGCCCGATGGTCGAATCGAGCTCAGCTCCGACTACAGCTCGCCAATACGCCTGCACGAAACTGAAATATGGGCACGCCACGGTAATGGGACATGGTCCGTCAGTATCGAATCGCTACGTGAGACGGCTGCGTCACCGATTGTTGTTGCTCGACGTGATGTCACCACCTTCAAAGAAGAAGATCTTGTCGTGATGCGTGCGCGACTCGTCTACCTAAGAGCCGTCGAGGAGGCGAAGTGCTCGCGCGTCCACGAAGTCGAGACCGTCATCAAACGGGTGGCGTGTGAGGTTGGCGCATCGATACCGCCAACCTATCGATCCTTCTGTCGGTGGAGAAAACGCTACCAGCCGTCACGTGATGTCATGGACGTGGTGCCGCGCCATGAAAACAAGGGACGACGCGAAATCCTCGATGGTTCACTGCTCACGCTGGTGGAAGATGTCATCGAAACGCACTATCTCAACGGCCAGAAACTCAACGTCGCGAGATTGTACGATCAAGTAGAGGAGGCCATTGACGCTCATAACGAACGTGACCTGGAAAATCCGTTACCCACGATTAGTAGAGCGACGCTTTACCGTCATGTCGAGAAACTGAACAGCTATCTCGTCACCGCGGCCCGGGAGGGCCGCACCGAAGCACTGAAGCAGTATCGACCGGTGTTCCGTCGGCTCAAAACAAAACGACTCAACGAGCGGTGGGAGATTGACCACACGCCGGTGAACTTGCTGTGCGTCTGTGAGCGCACCCGTATGGTCATCGTTCGTCCCGTACTGACGCTCATCATCGACGCGCACACTCGCATGGTGATGGGGTTTCATATCGGGGCGCGCTCACCTGGCCAGGAGGAGGTCGGATGGGCAATGCAAATGGCCATGCTCAGCAAGTGCGATCTACTGAACCGATTAGGCCTGGGGCATCTTGAATGGTTGGCGCGAGGTGTAGCCGAGATGATCTTCGGTGACAACGCGTGGGAATTCCACGGCGGCGCCACACGAGCTGGCTGCGACGAGTTGGGGATTTCACTCGCGTACTGCCCGAGCCGTGCACCATGGTTCAAAGGCCGTGTGGAGCGGTTCATGCGCACGATAGCAGAACAACTCTTCCATTTGATTCCGGGAACGACTTGGTCGAATACCAAGGATCGAGGAGAGTACCCGTCCGAGAAGCTTGCGTGCGTGACCCTCGAACAGCTAACGGTGTTTGTCGTGCGCTGGATTGTGGAGTGTTACCAGCACGCGCCACATCGTGGCTTGAAGGGCAAGACACCGTTTCAGGCATGGCAGGAAAGCGCGCGGCTGACCCTCATCTACATGCCGGCCGATCCCGATCAGCTTTCCGTCGCGTTCTCGGACACCATCATGCGTCCGATCACGAACAGTGGCGTGACGTTTGATCACCTGTCGTACAACTCCAGTGCGTTGCAACTGCTTCGTCACAGCATATCGGACGACGAAAAAGTCAAGGTTCGGTATTTCAACGAGCAGACCGGCTACGTCTATGTCTATGACCCACGACAGAAGGAATACTTTCGCGTTGATTGTACCGATCCGGATTACACGAAGGACTTGACCAGATGGATGCACAACGAAGTCACTGGTGCCATGCGCGACAGCCGCATCGATATCAACCCTGTCGCGCTGCGTAAGGCACGTATTCGTCTCGCGGACGACATTGCCAAGGCGGAGCTCGATCAAAAACTCAAGAAGCGCAAATGGGTCGCGCAGATCAAGGGAAAGTCGAGCAAGGAAATTGTGTTCGGAGCCGCTGGCGGGACCGCCATGGGAAATTCTGCCCAGTCCGATCAAGCGGATTCCGTGGTCGTCAGATTCGATAGTGTTCCTGAATTTTCAGTCATGAAGCGTACCGAACGGTAAGGAGACCATCATGAAACGATTCAATGTCCGTAAAAGTATCGTCGAACATCCCGATTTCGTTGCTGCACTCAAGAGTATCGAGGACGTTCATCAGTGGTTGCGGGAATCCGGCGAGGCCGGTTGTCTGGCCACGATCGGAGAGTCTGGCGCCGGGAAGTCGACCGTGCTCGAGTGCTATCGCGCCAAATTCCCGGTGCGAGAGGAGGTCCTGCGCCGGCACGTACCCGTGCTCTACGTCATCGTGCCCGCAGTGCCAACCGTTCGATCTCTTGCAGAGGCGATCCTGATTGCCTTGGGCGAGATCCCGCAAGTCGGTCAATCGAGCGCGCGCCTGACGGAGCAGATTGTCAAGCTGGTACACGGTTGTGGCGTCGAGATCATCATGCTCGACGAGTTTCAGCACTTTGTCGAGGGCGATCGTCGTTCGTTGAGACAGGTCGCAAACTGGTTGAAGGTGCTGCTGGACCGGCTCCCCGCCGCTGTTGTGCTCGCCGGGCTTCCATCGCTGCTGGGTGTGCTGCGGGTCAACGGACAGTTGAGACGCCGTTTCTCGCGCGTGACGGAGATCCGTCGGTTCGATGTGAACACCCAGGAGGGCGCTCAGACGTTTATTGGTGTGATGCAGGCGCTTGCCAAGGATATGCCCCTGCCGATGATGGACATTGCTGACAAGCGGGTTGCGATGAAGCTGTACTACGCGAGTGCGGGCCTTGTGGATTACATGTGCAAGCTGTTGAACGGCGCTTACCAGATCGCCGAACGACGCGGTGCGAAAGCCGTCGCACTCCATGATTTCGCCGCAGCTTTCCGCGTTCACATCTGGAAAGATGCGCCCCCGTCGCGCAATCCCTTCGATGCGAAGTTCAATGGTGTGCCGCTCGACCAACCGGGTGAGCCGTTTGCGGGGGACGTGCAATGACGACCCCTCTTCTTCTTAGCGTTACGCCGCGTCGCGGCGAATCGCTCTCGTCGGTGCTGCATCGCGTTGCTGAAGTCAATGGGCTGAGTGGGCCAGGGATGGTGCTGCGACGGGCGGGCGTGGCAGCAGCTCGGCCGCGTTTCCCGTCGGAGGTCGATGCGCTTGCCCGTGTTTGCCGGCTTTCCCCGAAACTGGTCCGTGCGATGACACCGATGAGTATAGGCGCGATGGACTGTAACGGGGTGAAGCACCCGAAGATCAGCTTGTACGGTCACTGGGTTGAGCCTGATGCAATCCTGGTTGGCGCCAACGAGCGCGTATGCCCGGTGTGTATCGCGGAGCACCGACATGTGCTGGGCGTGAATGCTTACGTATTCGCGACGTGCTGCGCTGTCCACGACGTCCAACTCCTCGATCGCTGTCCGAGCTGTCGACGTGATGTGTCCTCCATGCGACCGGGTCTGGCGCGTTGTCACTGCGGGATGGATCTCGGCTCGGCCGCGTGTCGACCCCCGACGCCGGACGAGTTGATGATCACTCGGCTCATCGATCGACGCTGGCGCATGAGCTTTGAGCATGACGTGCCGGACTGTCCGCCAGGCGTCCCTTCCGATTTCGTCGCGCTTGACCTTGGGGAGTTGCTGCGTGTGCTTTCGTTTCTGTATCGCGTCAGCGGTGCAACAAGCGGATCGACAGACAAGGGGCTGCGCTCGAAGGCCATTCATGAGCTTGCGCCGCGCATGCAGAAAATCGGACGGATCATGTCGGACTGGCCTCGGGGATTCGCGGAACTGGTCAACGCAGAACGGCAATACCGGCCTCGGTCGGGTTCGATCCTGAGTTCGGTCAAAAGCGTTGAGCACATTTCCTTGCGTTTGTTCACGGAGTTGCCGGAGCCGCCGTTCGCGTTCCTTCATCGCGCATTGGTCGACGCAATAGGCGGTCCGGTGATGCAGGCCGTGTGACGTGGTGTTGTCGATGACCCGTGGCGATCCGATTCAAATCGGATCGTCACGGGTTCCGACGTGGGACTTCGAATCTGAGCGAGGTGGACATCATGAAAACGTGTCGTTGTGGCACATGGCGATCCGAATGTATGGTCGAGCGCGTGCCTGAAGTGGTCTGGAACAAGCTCGTGAATCTTGTGCAGAAAATGGTCAACGAGTCAGGCGAGCCGGAGGGATTTGATGCGAAAAAGTGGTTGTGTACGTGGCTGCACGAAGAGGTTCCGTCACTCGGGTGGAGGAAGCCGGTCACGTATCTAGATACCGCCGACGGAGAGGAACTGGTGGCCCGGACGCTGCTGAGTATGCAGACAGGCGCCTATCGCTAGGAACGAGCACCTCATCGATCTGGAGTTCGATATGGAAAATCGCAGTTGGCCATCGTATTCCGTCCGACCGGCGAATGCGATGTTACGGCTACCGCTCGCGCTTCGCGTCGAACCGTTTCCCGACGAGTCGTTGTCGTCGGTGCTCATGCGCCTGGTGGATGCCAACGGTCTGAGAAGCGTTGGGGCGTTGCTGCGCGACGCCGGTTGCATTGCATTCGGTCCGTTGGTTTCCGCCGAGATTGCGGAATTGTCTCGTGTTTGCCGGATCGGTCAATCGACGATGAGATCGATGTGTCCGGTCGAAGGTGGTGGGCGAGCACGAGGGACCGCCTTCAGTTACGCGGTGGGGCGTCACGTGATTGAGGCGAGGCATTTGCTTGTTCGAGAGCGCGAGCGGATTTGTCCGCTGTGCCTTCTAGGCGGCGGCATCATGCTTGCGTCACATCGTCTTACGTGGATGACGGCATGTCTCGTGCATGCCGTTCAATTGCTTGATGTCTGTCCGCAGTGCGAGAAGCCGATCATGATGACGCGCCCAAACATGATGCGATGCCGATGTGGTTTCGATTTTTCTCGCATTGAACCCGCGGCATCTGCACTAGAGGAAACTGAGAACGCGAGCTATCTGGACCAGTGCTGGCGCGTGCCGCCAACGACAGGATCCGAACTTTCCGAACGACTGACGGCAGTAGAGAAGCGAGTGGCCCGGCAACATACCGTTCTAACAAAAAGGGGCAACGACTTGGTCGACCGGCGGGGAGTTCCGTTGCATCAGCTACGGAGCGCATTGGGCTTCAACTGATTCGCGTGGAGGCTGAACTTGCTGCGGCAGTCGATCGGTATCAGAGACTCGAACATCGTGACGCGATTGCCAAGGATGACCGAGATGAACTGTATCGACGACTCCCTCACTTAGTCCCGAAGATCCAAAGGCTTGATGCTTCGCCGGCTCACTGCCATTCGATACTGTAACGATGAACACAGTGCACGCCTTTCGTCCGCCCCTGCTTCCGTACAGGGTAGTCATAGATTACGCGCATGATGTGGTTTTCTACGCAGTAAAGCGCTGCACCGATCGCGGTAGGTTTCGTCCCGAACGGAGCAACGGCTAACCGACTACACCCCGATCCCTGGAGCCCGGATTGCACTTTCGCGAGTAGTTGATATGCGCCCAATGGATCATTTGCACCGCTGAAGCTCACGCGAGGACTAGAGTGTGTGAGTAGGCTCGTATTTGCCATGAGCGAATGTAGATCCCAGGTGCTCTGGAACGGTGGCACACCGAACACGACGGTCACAGTCTTGTAGAAATTTCCATCGTCATCTTGAAGCACGCGTAGTACCCGCGTTCCCTCGAATCCGAGGAACGCAACGAGATGCGCCTTGTTGTTGGCTGACAAGGCCGCCGCAAATTGCGGAATCGGCCGACGCTCGCCAAAGGTCTCCGTCAACTGGTACGCCACCGCCTCGTTGACTTCCTGAACCTTTTTGACGTACTCGGCGGGCTCGGCGTAGATGAATGAGCAAGCTGGCTTCCGGTTAGGCGAAAAGTGCCGGTAGGCATAGAGCAACAATGCCATTTCAGGAAATTCCATCGTCGTCGCATCGATGACAATGGTTCGGGCGGCGTAGTCCAGCGGAATGCTTTCCAGTTCGTCACTCCGATAGCACTTGTCAGCGATAGTCAGAGAGAACGTCTGTGAATCGTAACTGACCCGGAGTGAGCGTTTCGCGGCGCCCGTGCTGATCTTGACCGACGCCTGGCTCCGGTCATCCAGTTGATCGTTGCCATGAAAGGCAATGTCAAACTCGTCGCCTTGCTTGAGGTCGCCCGCAACGATCACTTCCTGTTTGAGGAATCGCATGCTGCTTCCTAAAAGAGCTGAGCCGTGGAGCCCACCTTAGGATCCACGTCGTCCGGATCAACGAGCGACTTCAATACCATCTCGAACTGCTCATACGAGCCCGTAAGGATTATGTTCACCTGCCCTGCAGTCAGCATTGCTTTCTTCTTCTTCCGATAGCTGATATTGAAGTGAGGGCAGTAGATTTGATTCAATATCCAGTCGGCCTGAGAGACGTCGTAATTGGTCTTACTTTTCGTCTCTTTCTCTTCATACAGCACCGACCAAATTTTCGCTTCCCTGAGAATCTGAACTGAGGTTGCAGACAGGTGAACCTGGTCCGCCTCGTCGATAGAGAAGTGGTTGATCTCCGTTTCGCTCTGGCTTCGGCGCCGATTGAATGCCTCGAATAACTGACCGAGTCGACGGGCAATGTCCAAAAGCTTCTCACCGTGCGATCCGACTTGGGCGATGCTTTGTAGCAGTGCGTCAGAGACTTGCCTTGCTGCCCGCGCCTGAATTTCCGGGTCTACTACGATCGCCGATTTGCCCACGGATTCTACTTCGGCGGCGTCTCGGCGCTCGTAGGCCAACAGCAGGGTGACGTGACACAGTTCTTGAAAGAAGCGCAAATTAGGTGTGGCAAGCCGGCAGAAGCGATCGAAGCCTGCGTAGAGAATATTCGGTCGCTGCGGCAAGCCGGCGTGCAAATGGAACAAGCAACCGTATAGGTTATTGTCGGTCCATCCGCCACTCTTATAGAAGGGATCATCGTCGCTCTTTTTCGCCTGCTTGTACAGGTCGATGACTGCCCTCGGCTCCTTCCTCTTGCGATTCAGCAAGGCGCCAAGTACCACGCTCGCCTCAGGTTTGCCTTTATCGATAAGCGTTTCGGCCTTATATTCCCCGTCCAATCCAGAGAAGACCAACCCTTTCTCAACCATCTCCTTCAAGCGCCGGAAGAGCGGTTCATCTTTCATGACGATTTCCGCAATGTCCGGCGCAGTCAGGTCAGGAAGAATGGTTCGCACGGTGCCAACCACCTGATCCCGATAGGTCTTGGTTAGGCGGTCGGCTAGGTACTTTGGATCGTTCAGTTTGTCGATGTCGAACTTTTCGCAATCGAAATTTAGTCCTTGCCGATGCAGCCGCAACAGCACGAGCTCGGCCGCCAAGAGCTCAAAGTCCTTATTCGGCTCCGCGAGCTCTTGCTCGAGATCAATTTCCCGCAGATCATGGACCAGGGAGATTCTCTCCTCACTGCTCGTCTTGAAATCCGTCACTGCATCGCGTTTGTGCGCAATGTTCACGATTGTACGAATTGACGGATGCTTGATTGCGTCACAGATGACTCCGCGCTGCAGCTCCGTCAAATTCTCAAATTCGTCGACAAATATGCGCAGTGAAAAATTCTTAAGTCGATCATTAGATTGCGCGATCACTTCAGCAATGCGTGACATCACCTGATTGAACGACAACAGCATCGGCATTGGCGCATTGCGAGGATTTTGCACCCACATCTCGACGCCAACCATTTCGGTTTCAACATACCTTTTCAGATCGATGATTTTTTCAACGCGACCGCCGAAATAATTTTTTATTGCGTCCGTCAACGCCAAATCGGAGAAGCTCAACCGGCCATGGGAAAAATCTGCCTGCGCGATGCTTTCCGACGCAGCGCACAACTCCCAGAGGAGCTGGAGTGTCACATAATGAGAAAACGCCAGCTTTGCATTGATGCCACGGTCTCAATAATTGCGAGTCTGAGGGCACAGCAAAAGACATACGAGAGTCGATGGCTCCAAGGACGGGGCACGCGGGAACAGAAATCTGCCGCCCTTGAGCTTGTAGGGCTCTACAATCTCGCCAGTGCGGCTGACCGGATGGCGTCGTACACGATAACTGGACGCAGTGAGGGTGCATCAGATATTGGCGCGCAAACTGACATGCAGTTCGAGCGTGCAATCGAGGCGTTTGAGCGCGCTCGCTCGTTAGATTTGCTCGACGTTGGGATTTTGTTGCATGCTGCCGCGAAGCAGTTGATAGCTAACTCGGTTCGCACCGCGGTTCGAGGTGCAAATTCTCTAACGCAGCGATTTGCTAATTACCTTGTAAATCGACCACACAATCCAATATTCGAACTGCTTCCGCCTCAGCGGGCTGCCTTGGCTGAGGAAGGGCTCATTTCAACAGCCCGCCGCTCGATAGTCGTAAATTTACCGACATCTAGTGGAAAGACGCTTATTGCAGAATTCTCAATACTGCAAGCGATAAATGACCTGGGCAGCTCTAAAGGTTTTGTTGCTTACATCGCGCCAACACGTGCTCTAGTCAATCAAATCTCGGCGAAGTTACGTCATGATTTCGGAGAGTTGGGTTTACGCGTTGAACGCCTATCTCCGGCATTGGAATTCGATTCTATCGAAGCAGCTATTTTGGACGCTGAGTCCGCTGAGAATGCCGAACCACCGGTCAATGTGCTTGTTTGCACACCCGAGAAATTTGATTTGCTGATGCGTCGCGATGACATACGCGACAAGCTCGGCGTGCTTGCATTGGTCGTTGTCGATGAAGCGCACAATGTAGGTGGCTCAGACGACCGTGCCATCAAACTTGAATTGCTGTTGGCGATGCTGAATCGAGAGCATCGAGACGCGCGCTTTCTACTTCTGACGCCGTTTATTAAGAACGCGAAGGAGGTCGCGACGTGGCTCGACCAGGTAAATTATCAGGATTACTCCATTGCGGCGGATTGGGTGCCGAATGATAGAGTCGTCGGTCTCGCCCTGCCCCCTCGCGATAAGGCGAAGCGTGGGAAACTGCTAGAGGATATTCGATTTCGCACGCTTCATACGCCGAGGCGGACACTTTTCGTCGATGAAGTGGTGACGCTTCCCGGCGTGAGCCCATTGCTTGAGCTTACGGAATCCGTATCCAAGACTGCGGTAAATAGGCTTGCTGTTGCTACTACTCAGGTTTTGAGTACGCGTGGCCCTACAGTTTTGTTGTGCGGTCGCGTTGACGCGACATGGGATGCTGCGAAAACGCTGGCGATGTATTTTGACAATCTTGGCGAGCAGTCAAATACAAGACGGGCTCTTGCTGCACGCTTTGTTGAATATGAGTTGGGAAAGGACTTTCCATTGGCCGACTACATAAACGTCGGTGTTGCGGTCCACCATTCAGGATTGCCTGAGGAGGTTGCCCAATTCATTGAGCTGCTTTTTTCCGAACGACAGCTTCACACTCTTTGCTCAACCACCACACTTGCGCAAGGGGTGAATTTCCCGATTTCGAACTTAGTGTTGGCGACGATTTCCCAACCGTATAAGTCGAAGATGGATTACTCCGAGTTCTGGAATATTGCTGGACGCGTGGGGCGTGTTGACCAGGAAGCCGTCGGTGTTGTCGCACTCGCTAGCAGCACGCAAGAGCAGCAAACCAAGCATGAGCAATTTGTAAGTGAAGCTCTCGAGAATCTCGCGTCGAGGCTACTTGCAATGGCACAAAAGCTGTATGACGAGCGCGCCCTAAAAGGGCTAAGGGATTTCGTGTGGCAACCGGAATGGTCAGCCTTCGCTCAGTTCATTACTCACACGTTCCGGCGTGTCGGCCCCGTGAAATTTGCAGATGAGTTGGAGCTTATCTTGCGCGGGACATTGGGCTACAAAGCTCTCCGTGAGAACAATACGGTGCTGGCGCGACACCTGCTGATTCAAACGCAGCAATATGCACAAGGCTTTGCCTCGGACATGGGGGCGGTCAAGTTAGTCGATTCGACAGGATTCTCTATAGAAAGTGTTCGTCGTGCGCTGAGTGACTTAGCACAAGTTCATGCGCCTGAATCACTCTTGAGCGGAAGTCTACTGTTTAATGGAAAAAATAGGACTTTGAAGGAAGTCATGGGAATTTTGCTCAAGATTCCGGAAATTCGCGAGAATCTGGAATTTGGCAAGGGCTCGGATGGCAGCAAGTTAGCGTTCATGGTTGCAGATTGGGTGAACGGCCGCCCCATTCCTGACATTGCGAAGGAGTACTTCGAGGGTGAAACAGACGTAGAGAAAATTACGGAATGTATGAGAAACGTAAAGAAGATATCTACGTCCGCATCATGGGGGCTTGCTTCATTGATATCGATGAAGTTCGGTACGAGCCTTGAGTCAATGAGTGACGAACAGCGCCGCGAGGCGGCTAATGTTCCATCTATGGCCTTGTATGGTGTCAATCGCGACTCCGCGATCGCTTTGCGTAGTGCCGGGGTGCCACGCAATGCCGCGTTGGGCCTTGCTGCTAGGTCGTCACTTGGACAGGGCGGAAGCGTTTATCGATTGCGCGAAGAATTAAAAGGCAGTCATGAAACGTGGGCGATTGCCCTTGGGAAGCAGCGTGGCGCAGACTATCACCAAGTATGGTCTATGTTAGAAGGTGTTTGACGAGCGTAGGTTAATTATTTGTGCGCGGTCTTTTGCTGTATGCGCATTAAATGGATTTGTCATGTATCTAGCTGTTATGTCCTATTCCCTGTCGTGGCGGGGGAACCGAATATTGCTTATTTAAATTTAATGGCGAGAAAATCCGTCTGACCATTTTGCCCAGTGGCCTGTCGGGAATCGGTCAGTTCATTTTCGGGCGTCCGCGATATTCCGCAGGCGGGGACTTTATCTCCTTTGCGGCCGATGTATTGTCGGTCGACTTGAACAGAGAGGCATCGATCTCAAAGACGCTGACTGGTCTGAGGCATAGTGACCCACATTGGGCGAAGCGGCTGGGAATTGATTTACTTGAAGACTTTTTGATCGACGTCGTAACCCCTAATAGGTGAGCATTATGCCTTTGCCGGATGTGGCAGGAGCACTCAAGTCATTTCAACAAGCCCTTGCTGCAAATGCGATAACAGTGCAGTACGGCGACCTTGACCGAAACTTGCTGGTCCACATGGATCGGCCCAACGGGGAAACTAGGCTGAGCTATGCCCAAATGGCTGGGCGTTCCGTTGTGGCTCTCGTGCAGTTCATTCCATGTGACCCGGTCGAGGGCGAGCCTTGTTTCAGCGTGGGTTGGGCGGTCGCCGAGGCTTACCGGGGGCAGGGGAAGGCCCGTGGGGCTGTTGTTGCCGCGATCAAGGAGATGTGGAACGGCTTCAGCCGAGCAGGAATGACGGCCTTCTGGATTGAGGCCATCGTTGGTGAGGACAATGTTGCCTCGCAACGGCTGGCTGAGAAGGTGTTGTCTGAGCCGATTAAGAAAGGGGCGGATAGCTACAGCGGAGACCCCATCATTCAGTACCTGCGTCGGATCGATGCTCAATCCGAGTTGTGAAATGAGCGAATTGAAATTGCGACCTAGAGCGTTCGTCGTCGGCCTCATCCAGCCCGGCGATGTTGTCCTGACGACCACGCTCGAGCCAATGAGCCGAACGATCCGTAGGGTCACCGGTGCGGACATCTCTCATGCCATGATTTGTGTGGGTAAGTCGAGTGTGATCGACTCCACTGGCGACGGTGTGCACGCACGCAATCTTGAGCGACTTATTCTTGATCCAGGCTGCGCTGGTTATGTACTTCGACCGGTGAAGCCGTTGACAACTGACCAATTGCACTCCGTCATTTCTTTCGTCAGAGCAGCGGTTGGTACCCGATACTCCATGACCGGCGCCGCCAAGAGCGTGTTGGCAGGTTTCGTTGCTGGCCGGAGACAGTACTGTTCGCGTTTGGTCGCGCAGGCCTATCGCAATGCCGGCGTGGACCTCATGTCGGATGCTGATTTTTGTCATCCCGGGGAGTTCCTAAAGAGCTCGGCGCTTGTTGAAGTGTCTAATGTGCTCAGAAATCTCAGCGCAGAAGAAGAGGCTGACTGGCGCGACGACATTGACAACGTGCAGACCATGCGCGATTCAACCAACGCCCTGCTTCGGGAGGCCCGCAAGTTATCCTCTGAGATTGAGTCACTCAACGACATCGATGCCTACCTGATAGAGCATCCGGAGTGCGACGCTTACCTGGTGCAAGCCCTGCGATCTTCTAGGTACCTGGAACTGTGGCGAGATGAGTTTGAAAGGAATGCCTGGCAGTACCACGTCGCCTTGATGGAGGGGCACACTGGCTCGGCGGAACGCAAGCAGAGGTACTGCGAAGAGCTGCTGGCAGACGAGGAGTTGTGTCAAAACCGTTTTGTCCTGAACCACGCGGGCTACGTGACTGTGAACACGTTGCACCCTCGCCAATACTTTGCGCTGAAGGTAGAGCTGTACGATATCCTGACGCAGTTTCATGCTCGGCGCATTAGAGCGGCAACTCGGTGGCTCGAGCGTAGGGGACTGCGCGAGCCCGCGCCTCCCAGGTTGCTCCGTCCGCACACACCTGAGTGGTTTGCTTCGTTACGCGAATGGAATCCCAAGCAGGCCGCAATGACGGAAGCGGCCATTAGCGCAACGGGAAGTTTGGATGTATGCAGTGTCTGTGCGGATGATCCAGCCTGCGATTATGTCTTCGTGAATATTCCGGCGGCTGGGCCGGGAACGCTTCGACTCTGCGACGACTGTTTTCGCATCCGTTCGATCGACGAACCAATGAAGCTTTTCTAACCGCGCAGTCCATCGTCATCAACGGCAGTCTGGCTGACTGATGCTGTATTCCGCTTCAGCGTCGTGTGATTGTGGTTGGGACGTCACACGGCTTTGAATCGGACCGAGGGCCGGTTGTAGTCGACAGACGGGCAATGAAATCGCTTGCTTTAAGTCATCGTCGCATTACGGCCATGAGAAATTTAACTACGCTGTCTTGATGCAATCGAAGACTCATGCAGCAAGCGGAGATGCGCGTATGGAAATATATAACTACGATAAATGCCTTCACGTTGCGACTAAAAATTTTGAGCGAGACTTGGATAAAATAGAATCGGTTTCCGACCTGTTCAACTCCTCCCGTACCTTGCTCACAGACAATTTTCAAGCGTGTTTTGAGGCTCTTCACTCATCGTTGAAGCAGGCTCAGAGTTTCACGATCCTGAGTGCCGTGGAAGAGATGATCGAGATTATCTTGATCTGTCTCAACTCTCGCAGATTTACCACGGTAGAGGTGCTTTCTCGAGTTGTTCTGGAACATTCCGTCAACCTGCTCTATATCATCGCAGGAAAGGGAAAGGAACGAGCGTTCTCATTCTTGCGTGCTCACTTCGACAACGCGTACGCGCGAGCACGAAAATGGCACGAGTTTGCATTGAAAAGCGGACGGCCAAACATCATCGAGGCGGCCGCTGGCCGGATGGCTTATTTGGATGCTTCCAGAGCGCGAATCCCTGAGATTGCAAATGCCCAAGCATGGCCGGATGCTCGCAGACGGTTTCAAGTATTGGAAATAGAGGAGGCGTATCACGACATCTTCGCTCCCGCGTCGGACGCAATTCATGCGCTGGCAGAAGATACCTACAACAATTGGTTCACTGAGCGCAACACAGAACCCGAGCACGAAGGCCGTGTTATGCAGTTGAACCTCGCTGAGAAAGGATCATACGCAGTATATATGGGTGCGAATGCTGTGGCGCTTTACGCGCAATTGGTCGAGCGCCTTTTGGCCGCTGCCTTATGTCGAGACGCTGAATCTGAGATAGAGAAAATCATTCGAAGATTGAACGAGATCCTGATCTCATTTACGCTGATTCGAAATGCTACCGATGAGGCTGCTGGATGACGTAGGTGGATGTTCTCTTCTGCCTCAAAGAAGACTATATCGGCTGCCTAATGGTTGAGGTTCACGTACGGTTCTTTCTCGAACTCTTGCAATAGGAGGCGGTTACGGACCGACATCCGCGAGTGGTGCGTCGAGTGGGTTTCGATGTGAAGTAGCTGTTCTAGCGCGTGCTACATCCCCCAGTGACTGGCCAATACCTGCATGACCCGCCACGCGCGGATACCAGCATAAAGCGGCATACGGTTATGTTGGCACAAAAAAGAAAACGCCCGCTCAACCAACGGCATTTGAAGAGGTGGGGCGGGAACAAACCGCGGAACAACGTCCAGACCGATAAGCCCCGCTCCCTGTTTTCTGTCACCGAACCTGACCGGCTACATCACAAGAGTAGCTGGCGTTTTGCTGGCTCGCAAGGCAAGCCTTGCGGCCTTACCCGGCTGCCCCGGCCTCGAGCGATGTGACGTAGCGCAGTAGGTCTTCGGTGCGTCCTTCGGATACGAGTTGTTCTGCGGTTTTGTAGTCGAAGACCGGCAAAGGCTCATTGCGATACCAGAAGAGCGCGCTCTGCAGGTCGCCGGAGATGTCGGTGGCGGCTCGAATAATTCTGAGGGCTTCCCGAAGGTACTTCTGCACGCTTTCGGAGCCCGTCAGACGGCGCAGCGTATTGCGATGAACATGTGCCAGTCGCGCAAGGGTCTGCATATCGATACGCAAGGCGGCCGCGAAGCGTCGTGCCGAGACGATCGGCGCAGCGCTTTCCGAGTCCCTCAAGGACGCCATGAACTGGTCGAAATCGAGGGGAGGCGTTGAATCTAGGGCCATATCATGATTCATGGCAGGCCGCTCTGTGCACACGATTTGCACATTTATAGCACAAGTAGTGTCGACGGTGCTGGTCGCTGAAACACCCGTCCGTGGCGCTGCTTGTCGCCAAATTCAGTCGAGGGACCTAGGCAGGGCCTCGACATTCCCAAGGACAACTTTTCTGAGATTTTCCATGGCTACGGACATCTTTTCTGAGACGAGAGGCATGTAGATTTCTCAAAAAAGATGTCCAAGTGCCTGATTTGTCTAGAGGGCCAAAGACACCTTTTCTGAGAGCCCACACTTTTCTTGGCGCGACGCCACCTTCAAATTCCTGACTAGCCAGGAAACTTGGCGGCTAGCTCAACAGGTAAGACCGTGACCCGGTGGAAGATGGAAGAACGATGGTCGGCGACATCGCCGCTTGGGATTGAACGCGCAACGCCCGGGGGTGCGCCGGATGCCATGTATCAGCGAGAACTTGCCCTGTCTCCAGCTAGCGGGATGAGCAGGATGTGCGCCTAATCCGCAGGGCCAAGGATGAGATCGATGGCAGCCTAGCGAGCGATTTTCGCAACGAGGTAGGCCCAGCAACGGGAAAGCCCCGCCGATCACGAAATTGAGTAGCGAGTTTGCGGACCACCCACATACAGTTTCTTCGCGATTTCGAGCAGCTGCTCGCGCAACTCGTCGAACGCACCGAGTATCGAGCGTTCGTCATTGCCCACGCCAGGCTGCAGATTTTTCAGCATCGCATCGTCGACCACGAAGGTGATTTCGCGCGAATTGTCGTATCCCCAGAAGCTCACGCATTGACGGGCAGCATCGTGGCTACGGCTGGGATTGGGAAATTGGAGCGCCATGATCAGGTTTTCACGTTGATGGCCGAATAGCGCCACTTGCTCGCGTTTGAATTGATGGAGGCGTAGCTGATGCGTCTCGCCTCAGCGCGTAGGGCGTCCGCTGTCTCGAGTCGTAGCGCACGGGCCTTGCACTCGATGGCGTATTCGCTCTGGGTACCGGTCGATCTGGAAGCAGGTTTGATGGGAGATTGCATGATCGCCCTCGCAGCAGTAGGTCGCGCAAGGCGACCGGTCAGACCACTGTATACCCTTTAGGCAATACCAGTGTCCTTTCTTGGCGGAACGTCCAGGGGCTTGGTTCGCCCCTCCTTGAATGTGTGCCGCCGGCTAACTTTCAGATAAGGCCGTGGCTGACACGGATAAGTCCAGCGACAGCGTATGTGATCCTGCGTCCAGCGGCACGCGGACGCCTTCCCCATTGCAGTCAACGGGCTCGCCGTCGAGTACGGCACGCATCGCATCGCCGCGCGCGAGTGATTCGACGCGGATCTCATACCGCGTCGAATGCATATCCACTGTTGCCGTGAAGCCCGGCCACGCATCCGGAATACAAGGGTTCACCACTAGATAATCGCCTTCCCGCCGGATGCCCAGAATGCCCTCCACACCGGCGCGGTACATCCATCCCGCCGACCCCGTGTACCAGGTCCAGCCGCCGTGCCCGACATGAGGTGCCACCGAATAGACGTCGGCCGCAACGACATAGGGCTCGACCTTGTAGCGATCGACCTCGACCGGCGTACGCGCGTGATTGACCGGATTGAGCAGCGCAAACAGTTCAGCTGCGCGGTTGCCGTCGCCGAGTTTCACGTATGCCAGAATCGCCCACATCGCGGCATGGCTGTACTGGCCGCCGTTTTCACGCAACCCCGGCGGATAGCCCTTGATATAGCCCGGATCGCGCGATGTGCTATCGAACGGCGGCGTGAACAGCAGCGCTATTCCGTCGTCGCGGCGGATCAGATGCTTTTCCAGCGAAACCATCGCCAGCGCGGCACGCGCCGGGTCCGCCGCACCGGACAGCACCGCCCACGACTGGGCGATCGAATCGATCCGGCATTCGTCGTTCGCGTGCGAGCCGAGCCACGTGCCGTCGTCGAAGGTCGCACGGCGATACCACTCGCCATCCCATGCGTCGCGCTCCAGCGCGATGCGCACCGTCGCCGCATGCGCGCGCCAGCGTGCGACACGCTGTGCGTCACGCGGTTCGGCGAGCGGAGCGAACAGCTCGACGGTGCGCAGCAGCAGCCAGCCAAGCCAGACGCTTTCTCCGCTGCCTTGCGCGCCGACCCGATTCATCCCGTCGTTCCAGTCGCCGGTGCCGATCAGCGGCAAACCGTGCGCGCCGGTCAATTCGATGCATTGATCGAGGCCGCGCGCGCAATGCTCGAACAGCGACGCGGCTTCGTCCGCGATCATCGGCTGGAAGAACGCATCGTGCTCGCCGGGCCGCAGCAGTGGCCCATCGAGGAACGGTACGATTTCGTCCAGCACCGCAGCGTCGCCGCTGCAACCGATGTACGTCGCGGCCGCGAACGCGAGCCAGACGCGGTCGTCGGAAATCCGCGTGCGCACCCCTTGCCCGGAGTGCGGCAACCACCAGTGCTGAAAATCGCCTTCGACGAACTGCCGCGACGCCGCGCGCAGCAGATGCCGCCGCGTTTCATCGGGCTGCACGTGCGTGAGCGCCATGCCGTCCTGCAACTGATCGCGGAACCCGTATGCGCCGCTTGCCTGATAGAACGCCGAGCGTGCCTCGATACGACACGCGAGCGTCTGATACAGCAGCCAGCCGTTCAGCATCAGGTCCATCGCGCGGTCGGGCGTTTTCACCTGAATGGCACCGAGCACGTTCTGCCAGTGGTGCGTGACGTCCGCGAGCACGGCGTCGAGATTCGTGCTGCGATAGCGCTGGATCAACGCGCGCGCCTCGTCAACGGACGCACATTGACCGACGAACGCGACCACTTCGACGGTCTCGTCCACACCCAGCTCGATACAGCCCTGCAATGCCGCACATGGGTCGAGTCCCGCGCCGGTTGCGCCGGACAGCGGTGCGTCGCCCGTCAGCCCGAGCGGCGCGTCGGCAGCGCCGTGACGGCCGAGGAATTCGGTACGATCCGCGGTCCACGCGGTTTGCCGGCCACCGAGGTCGGCGAACGCGACGCGCGTGCCGAATGCCATGTTCCACGGATTGTGCGCGAACATCGCGCCGGTGACCGGATCGATTTCCGTTACGACGAACGGCCCCGACGCACCGCGCGATGTGCCGAGCACCCATTCCATCCACGCCGTCACGGATAAGCGCCGGGCGATACCGGACGTATTGCGCAGCGTGAGCCGGGAAATTTTCAGCGGATCGGCGAGCGGCACGTATTGCAGCAACCCGAGCGCGACGCCGTACGCTTCGTGTTCGAAGTGGCTGTAGCCGTGACCGTGACGCGCAATGTAGGTCCCGCTGTCGCGGATCGGCAGTGCAGTGGCGCCCCAGATGTCGCCGGTCATTTCATCGCGGACGTAGAGCACTTCTCCGGCGGGATCCTCAACGGGATCGTTCGACCACGGCGTGAGCTGGTTCTCGCGGCTGTTCTCCGCCCACGTATAGCCGGTACCCTCCGCCGCGACCTGAAAGCCGAACCCCGAATTGGCGATCACGTTGATCCACGGTGCCGGTGTCGCGGCGCCCGCGGTCAGCACGGTCACATATTCGCAGCCGTTCTTGTCGAAGCCGCCAAGGCCGTTGAAGAATTCGAGTCCGGCAGTCATCGGGAGAGGTGTGGCGGGCGCATCGAGCGGGTTGGGCCACGGCGACAACATCGGCCGGCTTTGCCGACGCAGCGCTGGCGTTTCGTCCTGGGCCTGCGGCATGCGAGCGAACTGAGTCGCGATAGAGCCGCGCCGGGCGGTCAGCGCGACTCGCGCGATCGATTGCAGCAGCGCACGCGTGTCCACGCTTATCAGATCGGCACGCAGCGTATAGACCGCTCCTTGCGCCAGCTCTTCGCCGAAGCGGGGACGCGTCTGGCTGCTGCGCACGGCTGTCTCGATGGCTGTCTGCAACTCCTGGATATACGACGAAGCCCGTTCGTTGACGATGACGAGATCGACGGCGAGCCGCTTCATTCGCCAGTATTCGTGGGCCTTCAACAACTGCCGGACCTGGGCGATGTCTTCGACGTCGCTGATACGCAGCAACACGATCGGCAGATCACCCGAGATCGCCTGCGGCCACAGCCCCGATTGCACGCCGGCTCCGCGCGTGATCGCCTCGGACGGTGCCCTGAAGCGCGGATCGGCGTACAAAATAGGCGCGGCGAGCCGCTGGAAGTCCGCGGCCTCCTCGGCTTCGATGTCAAGGTAGCGCAACTGCACCTGAGCCTGGGTCCACGCGAGTGTCTTCGCGCGGTCGAACGCGTTGCGATCGTGGTGCTTGTCGATCAGGTCGAGCAACCGTGCACGCGAATCGGCCACCACGGTCCAGAAGGTCACGCGTACCACCTTGCCCGGCGGTACCAGCACACGGTAGCGCAGCGCAAAGACCGGATCGAGCACGGTGCCGGTGGTATTGCCAAGCGGTTCGCCGTCGACGATCGATGCGGCGTTACCCACACTGTGTCCGCGACCGAGAAAACGCAGGCGGTCGGTTTCGTATTGCGGCTCTGCAGCGATTTCGCCGTCGACGACCGCAAAATGCGCGGCCCAGATCTGCGGGTCGTCGGGCGAGCGCAGGCGTCGCGTCGCCACCAGTGCGCCGAATTCCGCGAGGTGCTCGGTCTGCACGAACATACGGGAAAAAGCCGGATGCGCGTTGTCGGCGGCCGGGGTCGCCAGCGAGAGCTCGGCATACGAGGTCAGCTCGATTTCGCGCGCGCCGCGCCCGCTGTTGGCAAGCGATACGCGACGGACTTCGCCGTCGTCCTCGCCGGACACGAGCACGTTCATCGTGGTGGTGAGCGATCCGTCGCGCCGGGTAAATTCCGCGTGATCCTCGCCAAACACGACACTGCCAGCCTCGACTTCGCCGGTGAGCGGCTGCGCTCCCGCGGACCAGACGTGCCCACGCAGCGTGTCGCGCAGGAAGATGAACGAGCCCCAGTTGTCGCGGGTCGTGTCTTCACGCCAGCGCGTGATCGCCAGATCGCGCCATCGGCTGTAGCCTGCGCCGGTCGCGGTCAGCATCACCGCGTACCGTCCGTTGGACAGCAGATGCGTGATCGGTGCCCGTACGGCGGATGTCTGCTCGACGACACGGCGCACGGTGAGCGGCGCGGTGCCGGCGTCGGTCGCCGATTTGTTCACTTCTTCGGCGCGCGGGTGCGCGACGGCCACGTCGCGTGGCATGCGTTCCTGCAGCAGCAGCTCGCTTGCCTGGATCATCGGCTCGCGATGGAAGCGCGCCCGCATCTGCGCGTCGAGCAGGGTATTGGCGATAGCCACGATCGTCATGCCCTGGTGATGCGCCATGAAGTTGCGCACGATGGCGAAGGGCTCGCCGTCAGGCAAACGGGCACGGGTGAAGTCGAGCGCTTCGTAAAAGCCGTAGCGTCCCAGCGCACCCAGCGCAGCGAGCCGCGCGTAGTTTTCGCAGGCGGCCTCCGGCGCAACCATGGCGGCGAGGCCCGTCGCATAAGGCGCGATCACTCGGTTTTCGGAGAGGCCGCGTTTGAGGCCGAGGCCCGGTACGCCGAAGTTCGAATACTGGTAGGTGAATTCCATGTCGCGCGCGTTGTAGGCGGACTCCGAGATGCCCCACGGAATACCGAGTTCGCGGCCATACGAGCGTTGTCGTTCCACGATCAGGGTACTGGTCTGTTCGAGCAGACTGCCGACCGGCGCGCGCATCACCAGCGATGGCATCAGATACTCGAACATCGATCCCGACCACGAGATCAGCGCGGAGCCTGTGCCGACCGGCGTCGCGGCGCGGCCGAGACGAAACCAGTGAGTCGTCGCGACGTCGCCCTTCGCGATCGCGAACAGGCTTGCAAGTCGCGCCTCGGAAGCCAGCAGGTCGTAGCAGCTCGGGTCGAGGCTGTTGTCGACATGCGAGTAGCCGATCGACAACAACTTGCGTTCGGGATCGAGCAGGAACGAGAAGTCCATGCCGAGCGCCATCGCGCGCGAAGTTTCGGCGAGCGAGATCAGGCGCGTCTGCAGCGATTGCGGGTCGGCCGCGTATTCCATCTGATCGCGAGCGTGCTCGGCCACGTTCTTCGTCAGCGCTTCGATCCAGAACATCAGATCGGAGTAACCGTCGTCGCCGGCGGCGGGCATGATGTCGCGCGTAGCATCCAGTGCTTTCTTCGTGAGACGTGCGAACACGGGTGACAGCGCGTCGAGCGTCTGCGGGCCGCGCAGCTGGGTGTCCATTTCTTCGAGAATGCCGAGCAGTTTCTTGCCGCGCTCGCCGTTGGACACACGCAGGGCATCGAGTGCCGCTCGCGCCAGATGCAGGTTGTCGAGCATGCCGGAGCGGGCCACCGGGGCGAGTGGCGGCGGCAGCCATTCTTCGCATGCGTTGGCGAGTGTGATCAGATGGCCGGCCAGATTGCCGCTATCGACCGACGACACATACGCAGGCGCCAGCGCCTGCAAGTCCTGCGTGCCGTACCAGTTATAGAAATGCCCCTTGAAACGCGTCATTTTCTGCATCGAAGCGAATGCGGCTTCGAGCCGTTCGACGGTCTGCATCGTGCCTGCCCAGCCGAAATCGCGCGCGGCGACGGCTGAAAGCAGATACAGGCCGAGGTTGGTCGGCGACGTGCGATGCGCGACGACGGGCTTCGGGTCTTCCTGATAATTGTCCGGCGGAAGCATGTGTTCCTCCGGGGTCACGAACGTCTCGAAGAAGCGCCACGTGCGCCGTGCGATCAGGCGCAGATAACGCGCGTCCTGCTCAGAGGCGGCGAGACGTTGCGCGGTGGCGGGCGACCGACTCGACCACAAGGCGAACGCGGGTGCGGCGAGCCACAGCAATGCGATGGGCAGCACGAGCGGCAAGTGCGACGGCGCAAAGGCGATCGCCCCCGCCGACAGCGCGAGCGTGAGCGCGATCGAACCCGCCATCTGCCGATAGAAGCCGCTCAGGGTAAGTCGGGGGGCGCCTTTCGACTGCGCGGCGGTGGTCCATTCGAGCAGGTGCCGGTGCGTCACGAACAGCCGCATCAGCGTCCGCACGATCGCATCTCCCATGCGCCACGCGTGGTCCACGAGAAACGCGGCGGACAGCAGCGTTTGCAGCGCGGCGAGCCGCGCGTCGCCGCCGAGCGTACGAAGGCGGCTGCGCAGACGAACCCCCGTGCGACGCTGCAGGATCGCGAACATGGTCGGCAGGAAAGCAGGAATCGCGAGCACGCATAGCATCCACGCCACGCCGGCAATCCCCGCAGGCAGCGGCATGAGCCAGCACAGCGCAAGCCCGGCGACCACCAGCGGAGCAATCAGTGAGCGGCGCAGATTGTCGAGCATCTTGAGACGGCCGATCAGTGGTATCGCCTGACGGTCCCGGCGCCGATGCCCGACGATCCACGGCAGCAACTGCCAGTCGCCGCGCGTCCAGCGATGTTGGCGCTTCGCTACCACGTCGTAGCGAGCCGGCGCTTCTTCGACCACCTCGACATCCGATGCCAGCCCGGCACGCGCAAAGACACCCTCGAACAGGTCGTGACTGAGCAACGCGTTCTCCGGCACGCGGCCCTGCAACGCAGCTTCGAATGCATCGATGTCGTAGATGCCCTTGCCGGTAAACGAGCCTTCGCCGAACAGATCCTGATAAACGTCGGAGACAGCAGCAGCATAGGGGTCCATCCCGCTGGGGCCGGAGAACACGCGCTGATGCAGCGACCCTTCCTGGCCTACCGGCAGCGAAGGCGTCACGCGCGGCTGAAGAATCGCGTAGCCGCCCACGACCCGTTGCTCGACGCTGCTGAATCTCGGCCGGTTCAGTGGATGCGCCATTTTGCCGATCAGGCGCAATGCGGCGTCGCGCGGCAGCCGGGTGTCCGCATCGAGCGTGATGACGTAGCGCACATCAGGCGGCACATGCGGCGTGTATCCGGCGATCGGCACGAACGTGGTGTCGGTCGCGCCGCGCAGCAAACGGTTGAGTTCGTGCAGCTTGCCACGCTTGCGCTCCCAGCCCATCCAGCAGTTTTCGCCTGCATTGAATACGCGTCGGCGGACCAGCAACAGGAAACGGTCGCCGCCCGGGCCCGGCCCGTAGCGGTGGTTCAACGCTTCGATGGCAGCCGCGGCGACGGCGACCAGCGGCGCGTCGCCATCGAGGGTCTCCTGATCGGCGTCGAGCCCGTCGGCCAGCAACGCAAACGACAGATCGCCGCCCGCGCCCGCCAGGTGATGAACCTCGAGACGTTCGACGAGTTCGCGCGTATCGGCTTCGCTGGTCAGCAGCATGGGTACCGCGATCAGCGTACGCAGCGACGACGGCACGCCGGCTGTCAGTTCGAGTGCCGGCAACGGGTTCGCACCGAAACTCCAGGTCACCGTCCGGTTGACGAGCGCGACGGCGATTTCCGTGGCGGGCAGGAATCCACATACGGCGAACAGCACGAACACCCAGGGATCGTGCCATTGCGGCGCTAGCGCCGACACCGCCCACAACGCGAGCGCAAGCAGCATGGCGGCGACCGCCATCACCTCGCCGACGTAACCGATGATGCCGAGGCGGATGTTGAAGCGCGTGAGCCGCAAGCCTGTCGGAGGACGAAAGCCGATCGCGTCTTCCAGCGCGCGCCGTCCCTCGGCAATCAGGTGGTAGCCGGGGTCCGCGGTGCGTTCTTCATGGGCGGAATCGGTGGCGGGCCCGGCCGTCGTATGCGCCAGATGCAGCGCGAGGCCGGTGATTTCGAGTTCGGTAAAGGCCGAGCCGCGTGCCAGTTGCTCGATTGCGCTGCGATACAGATTACGGGTCGGAAAATCCATCGCCGAGAAGGCGCTGCCCGCGCGTAGCCGTTCGTCGACGAGGCTCACGCTTTCGAACAGATCGGTCCAGCTGATGTCGGAAATCATCCGCATGCTGGTGATCACGTTGCGCACGGTGACATTGGACGCGCCTTGTCTCTGCTGCGCATGGAGCACCACTTCCTCCACCGACGAGCCCTGCTGCCTGAGCCGCTCCTCCAGCCAGCCGAGCGCCGGCGTCGTGCGGGGGTCCTGGTCGCGCAGCCGCTTCGCGAGTTGAGCCGCGAACAGTTCCGACAGCAAGCCCGACGAGCGCGTCGAAATATCCGCTTCGAGCGCGGAGCGCGCGCTACCCGATTCGAGCAGACGTTCGGTCAATGCGTCGGCATCGGCGCGTGCGATTCGGCCGGCGGTGATCTGGTCGGCGAGGCGTCTCAGGTTTTCGATCAGCACGATACGCAGCGTGATCGCGACCGCCCATAGCTCACCGATCGTCAGCGGTTGAACCCGCTGATATGCGTCGATGAAACGCCGCAGGATCTGCGGGTTGAAGTGGCTGTCGGTGTGCGCGACGAACGCCCATGCAAGACCAAACACGCGCGGGTAGCCGGCGAACGGACCGCTCGAGAGTTTCGGCAGCAGTCGGTAATAACCGGGAGGCAGATCGTCGCGGATCTCGCGGATCTGTTCTTCGACCAGGTGATAGTTGTCGAGCAGCCATTCGGCAGCGGGCACCACGCTATGGCCGCGCTCCAGTTCTCTGGCGCTTGCGCGGTAGGCGGCGAGCAGGACGGCGGCGTTGTCGTCGAGCCGCGTGTGCAGCGACAGCACGACAGGCGGTTGATCCGTCACCGGCTGCGCGGCGGCAAGGCTTTGCGCGTGCTGTTCGAGGCGTTCAATCCCGAACAGTTCGTCCCGCACCGGCGCGGTGTCGGTCCATGGCGGCGAGTGCGGACGCAATCGCGCGGCGAAGTGGAGGAGTGTTTTCATGAGCGTCCGTCCTGCGGTGTCGATGGTGTCGATGGACGAGGCAAATGCTTCGCACGCGCGATATTTCTGAAGGGCGTACCGCGCGCTATCGTCGCAGCGATGCACGGCTTGTCGAGTTGAGACATGATCGGTTCTTCCTTCGGGACAGCCGGACGAGGCGCGGCGTGTGCGGACTGAGGTGGCGCTCGTTCTGTGCGGTTGAACACACGCAAACAGATGCAAACGGACGGAACGAAGAAACGGTCGTGTGCTACCGCGGGTCAATGCGCATGCGGCCGCTGAGACCACCGATGGCAGCCGAAGCGACACGAGACCCGGTCGAGTGCCCGCGGCCATCACCATGGGCCGCCGGTGTGACGGATATTCCGGTGCAGCGGCACAAACCGCGGACGAGGAAACCGCGCGAGGACTTCGCGACGGGTGGAGGCGCATGCCCGGGATAACAGCAATTGCATGCAGGTCATCCGCGACCTGCGCAATTCATTCCGGAGCGGGTGAGCGCGTGGGGTGTTGCCGTCGCCGATCCGTATGGCGCTGCGACAGGCAGGGGTGGAGGAGGTAAGAGAGACGCAGACCTTGGTCTGCGTGATCGGTTGCCCGCTATTTCTTCTTTGCTGGTTCGCCGGATGAGGTGGTCTTCGGAACGGCCGTCCATGACGTACCTGCTGCGGGAGACGGCAATTTCTTCGGTTGCTTAGGCTTTTTCGCCTCTCGGTTACTGCGCGCTTGGCCCTTTGCCATAATGTTTCCCCAATTTCACCGGCCGCAGACGCGGCCGTCGTGTCAGGCAGTTTGGGCGCATTTCATGATGCTGTCGCGATCTATTTTCGGCGGCACGCATGCAGACCTTCCGGACGGGCGATTCAGGAAAGACCGCCGATGCCCGGCGGTGGCGGCGCTGACGCTGTCGTGGGTAGCGGAATCTGAGACGAATACCATGCGGCCGTCTTGGAAAAGATGTCCGATCCGTTGATTTCCATAGGGTCCAAAGACAACTTTTCCGGCAGCCTGCATTTCTCGGGTCACGCTCCTGATACGACTACCCCCAACTCCGCCGTATCAATCCTTGCGCTTGTGCTGCGGGAGCACCCAAAGCATCCGTCCGACCGCTTCGGCCTGATTCCGGGCGTGTGTCTTTTCATAGATCGCCCGCAATTGGGTGCGAACCGTCGCCAGCGACACGCCGGCGATGGCCGCACATTCGTCAGGCGCCTTGCCGTTGATGAGCGCTTCGGCGACGGCGGCTTCGGCGCTCGACAAACCGAACGACTGCCGCAACTGTTGTGCGACGACGAGCGGGGCAGTGCCGCGTCGCCTGATCGTGATCAGTATCGTCGCATCGCCGAACGTCGCATGGAGCGCTTGTCCGGACAGTGCCGCAATACTGAGAAAAATTTCGTGCGCCGCCACCCGCGTGCCGGAAAGTGCAAGGCTCTCGCTCTTGCGGGTCTTCGCGACGCGCGTCAATGCCGCCTTCAGTGCATCGTTCTGCGGCGCGCTCGTCGCGCTCAGATATCCGTTCTCGAGCCTGAGGCAGGTGGTGGCGCGCAGCATCGACTCGGCCGCGCGGTTGACGAAGACGACGCGCGCGTGCCTGTCCAGTGCAAAGACGGAAAGACCCAGCTCCTCCATCAATTCGGCGCCGAGCGTGGCGTCGCGATGCAGCACGCGCGCGTCTCGCCACAGGTTGATCGAGCGCTGCAGATGCCCGGCCATACGGGTCAGGGCCGCACGTTCTTCCGACGAATACGGCGTTCGGCCGTGTGCCCGGAGTAACCCGAGCAGGATGTTGTCGCTGCCGGGGCGCGCGAAGCGAATCCCCATCAGGTAGCGAAATCCCGACGGAATCTGAAAGTCCTGGAAGAACTCGCTGCGTTCGACGTCGCAATCGGTGAGGTGATCCTGACAGCAAACGAATTCGCCGAGCGGTGCGTTCTCGACGAAGCCGCGGCGTGGATCGAGCGCGCCGTAATACTGGTCGTAGCGGGCGATGATCTCGTCGAACTCCGCGCGTGGCGAATAGATTGAGAATTGCGGGGCATTGCGTGCGGCGTCCCAGCTGAACATGTGAAATACATTTGCGCCGAGCGATTCGGATACCCGATGAAAAACATCGAGAAAACCGTCCGGCTGCAGCGCGGCCTCATAGAGGTCCCCGATGAGTTCGTCCCGTTGCATGCTTCCCCCGTCGCTTCGCGATCTTCGTATGTGTATTTTGTCTGACGATATCGCTTCGAATACCGAATTTTTTTCAGGCTAACACAGGTTATTTGCATTTCACGCGGTGTTATTTCCCGATTTTCATCCACCTGAATGATGATCGCAAAAATCGTCTTTGCGAGAATCCTCGCCGTCCAGCGTGCATGAGCAGTGCATATGACACGCATCAACCAGAAGGATGTCGGGGGAAACGCAATGAAACTCACGCCTGTCGTATCCGGTATTGCAGCGCTCGTCCTGTCGGCTTGCGGGGGGGGCGGCAGTTCGTCGTCGCCGCCGCCGGGCGAACCTGCGGCTCAGACGGTCAGCGGGGTCGCGGCCGCCGGCGCTGCGATGCAGGCCGCCACCGTGAAACTGGTCGATGCGACCGGCAAGACGGTCGACTGCCCGGCCGATGCGTCAACCGGCGCGTTTCATTGCGCGGTGACCGGCCTGAGCGCGCCATTTGCGTTGTCCGCATTCGGCAACGTCGCCGATTCGCAGGCCACGCTGATCGCGCTCAGCGCCACGGCCGGCACGCAGACGATCAACATCACGCCGATCACGAACGCGATCGCCGCCACGATCATCGGCGACAATCCGGCGAAGCTGCTGGCCGACACCGGTTTGCTCCAAAGCAAGGTGACGGCCCAGGCGGTCGCCGGCACGATGCAGGCCTATTCGTCGGCGCTGGCCGACCTGCTGGCCGCTACCGGCAACACGGGCATCGACCTGATTTCCGGCCCGTTGACCGCGGGTGCGCCGGGGCTCGACCGATTGCTCGACCAGGTGAAGATCAACGTCCTGCCGGATGGCGGCGTGCAGATCAGCTCGGTGGCGGGCGCCTCCAGCGATACGCCGGTGCAGCTTCAGCTCGCGCCCGGCGTCGCGCCGCAGGCGAGCGACAAGGCCAGCCTTCCGGCCGCCGCGACGATCAATGGCGCGGTGGTGTCGAACCTGCCGAGCGCCAGCGATCTGGCGGCATTGCAGCGCACGCTCAACCAGTGTTTCGCCGGTTCGACCGGCGCTGCGCGCACGGGCGGCAACGTATCGGCATGCGGCCAGATCTTCGTCGACGATGTCGCGTCCGGCGCGCTGAATGCCGGCGTGCCCGCCACGTATCTCAACAACGGGATGTCGGTCGGCCAGGAGTTCGGTGCGGTCGCCGGCGGCGCGCCGGGCATCGCGGCCGACGACGCGATGAACAACGCCAGCTTCAGCTTGCCGGAAGTCATCCGCGTCGTCGCCAGCGACACGATGTGGGTCAAGCTCGCGTGGACGCGCAGCGACGGCATTCGCGACGGCATGCAGCAGCATGTCCAGCTCGCGGTGCGGGCGAGCAGTCTCGCGAATGGCGATACCGGGTGGCGCGTGATCGGCAAT
Source organism: Burkholderia sp. HI2761 (assembly GCF_002223355.1). Lineage (NCBI taxonomy): Bacteria > Pseudomonadati > Pseudomonadota > Betaproteobacteria > Burkholderiales > Burkholderiaceae > Burkholderia > Burkholderia sp. HI2761. The sequence continues at coordinate 459,073 of NZ_NKFN01000007.1, forward strand.
CAGCGCGCGGTACTGAGCAAGATCAACGCGAATGCGCAGAAGTGGGATTGGCTGAATCCGGCCAATCCGTCGACGGGGACCAACGCGTTCGTCGATTCGCTCAACCTGCAGGTGGGTACCGTCGACGCGGCCGGCACGGCGGTGGACTTCGCGATCGTCAACGGTCCCGGCTTGCGCAACGGCGTGTTTCTTCAGCCGTCGAGCGGCACCTGCGACACGCTGAACATCCGTGCGCAGATCGCAAGCGGGCAGACGCCGGCGCAGCTCGCCGCCCTGGCGAAGAGTGCGCAGTGCCGCAACAACTTCCGTCTGGCCGGCGTCGCGCAGGACCCGGCCAACCAGGGCCTGTTCACGTGGCCCGGCGACGCGCCGCGCAACAATACCGCGTGGGCGAAGCCGCAACTGAGCGCCGCCGAGCTGGCCGACATCAAGCCGTTCGGCGCCTATACGATCGACGTCTACCAGCACGGCAACACGTCGGCGCCGGCCAGGCACTACACGGTGCGGGTGCGTATGCCGTCGCCGTCACCCGACGCGCTGCGTCAGTACGCGTGGCACGATCTCGCGCAGTCCACGCGCGACAAGCTGACGCCGGGATCCGCCGGCACGTTCGCGGGCGGCGCGACCTTCCCGCTGGGCTGGACGTCGAAAGCGGGGTTGCCGTTCGTCAAGCGCGGCAACGTGCAGATTCGCGCAACCGCGGCTGGGCAGACCGTGGCGACGTTCGTCAACGGTGTTGCATCGGCGTCGCCGGTCCAGCCGGGGGCGGCGGTGACGCTCAACGTGCCGGGCGATCAGGGCGTCGCGTTCCCGTCGGTGGCCGGCTGGGCAGGCAGCACGGATTTCTCGTTCGTGAGCCTGAACTGGTCGGATTCGAGCGATACGTTCTTCACCGAGTCCTTCGAGTACGACCGGTAACGGACAGCCGGGCCGATGCGTCCGGCGAACACGCGGCCGGCGGGACTTCGCCATCCCGTCGGCGCTTTCCGGCTCGCCGGCTTGGCGTGACGGCGACGCCCGTCCTTGCGCACGCTTGGCAGGGACGGGCATCGAGACGTTGGCGGATGAGTCGTGCTCCGACGCATGCTACCCGCGCCCCCCAACCCACCCCTTCAAACACTTGACCCACAGCCTCACCGCCCCGACTCCGCCCGCCACCGGAACCCGCGGCAGCAGAAACGGATCGTCGGCCGCACCGGCACATCCGCGCCGGGTCGTCGTCGCATTGCCGTACCCGGCCGCGATGACCTGGTCGCGCACGCGAGCGTCGAGATCACCGTATGGATAGCAGAACGATTCGACGCGCTGGCCACTGAGCATTTCGAGTTGCCGCTTCGATTCGGTCAATTGAAAGTCCGATACGGGCGCTGGCACATACGACAGCGCCACGTGATCGAGCGTATGCGAGCCGATTTCATGGCCGTGATCGCGCCACGCGAGCATGTCCTCGCACGTCATCAGCGGCGAGCGCGCGGTCGGGGCGCCCGCGTCCCAGTCGTTCGCGCCGCCGAACCGGCCGGCGACGAAGTAGCAGGTCGCGGTGAACCCGAGCGCGTCCAGCACGGGCATCGCATGCGTCAGCACGTTGAGAAAGCCGTCGTCGAACGAAATGCCGAAGACCTTGCCCCGCCGCTCCCCTCGCAGGTACGGCTGCAGTTCGCGCACGCTCAGGCCGCGGTAGCCGAGCCGCTTGAACAGCGTCATCTGGCGGCGGAATGCGTCGGGCGCGACGCTCAGGCCGCGCAGCCGGTCGGTCGGCGGTGGCAGCGGGCGGATCTGGTGATACATCAGGATCGGATAGCGTGAAGTGCGCGCAAGCATCGGCGGATCGCGGGAAAGCAGAAAAGCGGAATTACGCGGCCTTGCGGAAAATCCGCAGGGTCTTGAAGTCGCCGACTTCGGCGAAATCGGCATGCGCGGCCCACTGCGCGATGATCGGCTCGGCCTTCCGGTAGGCCGACGATCCCTTGTAGAGCAGCAGGTGACCGTTGGGCGCGGTATGGCGCGCGAACAGGTCGAGCACCGCTTCATCGGTCTTCGCGCCGTAGCGGCTGTTCGCTTCGTCGCGGAACTCGCATAGATCAAACAGCGTGACGGCGTCGAACGTCGGCAGCAGGCCCGAATTGCTCGTGTAGATATCGCCGAAATACGCGAGGTAGGTCTTGCTCACCTCGGGCTGGCGCGTGACGAGATCGAAATACGACTTATATTCCTTCGGCGACGCCGTCACGCCGAAGACGGCGTTGTTCAGGTGCGGCCGCGCGCATTCGACACCGACATGGTGGTGGCCGCCGGTGCCGAAGTGATAGATGCGGATGCCCTTGAGGCGCACGGATTCCAGCCATTCGACGAAGTGCACGTCGCACGGACATTCCTGCGTGCGCAGGTCCCAATACTTCTTCCAGATATTCATTGCCATTTAGTGGGTCTCAAGGCGGTCACCCAGCGGGAGGGGTTATGTCGAACCGATTTCTGATAGACGGACAAGGTCGCGTCGACGAACGCGTCGAACGAGAATTCGCGCTTGCCTTTCAATCGCGCGCTGCGTCCCATCGCACGGACGCAGCCGGGTTCCCTCACGATCGTGCGCAGGATCGCTTCGATCGCCGCGGGCTCGCGCGGCGGGACGACCCAGCCGTCCACGCCGGGCTCGACGTTCTCGGGCAGGCCGCCTACCCGTGTGACGATCGCGGGACAGCCGAGCGACATCGCTTCGCGGCACGCATACGACAGGCTCTCGTGGTACGACAGCACGAACGACACGTCGATGATCGAGAACGGTGCCCGCACATCGTCGAGCCGTCCGGTGAACGCGGTGCGTGATGCCATGCCGTGCCGCACGAGCTGCTCGCGCTGCTCGCCGGACGGCTGCGCGCCGACCAGCAGCACGCGAAACCGCTCGCGCTCGGTTTCGGGCAGGCGGCCGAGCGCCGCGATCAGGTCCATCCAGCCTTTTTCCGGCGCGGTGCCGGCGCTGCTGCCGAGCACGATCGCATCCGCGCCGGCCGCTCCGAACAGCGCGATCTTGCGGCGGCGGATCTCGTCGCCCGCAAGTCGTTCGGCAGCCGGCCGGCGCACGCCGTGCTTGACCACCGTGACGTTTCCGTACGGCGAGCGCAGCGCGAGCATGCTCGCGACGTAGTCGCTGACCGCGATCGTATGGTCGGTGGCCAGCCGGGCGCGCAACTGGTTGCCGAAGCTGTCGGCGCGATAGGTGTTGTGCTTGGTCAGCACGACCGCGGGCCGATGCCGGCACCCGAGCAGCGCCAGCATCACCTGCCGGTGATCGGCGGACCCGTTCACGTGGATCACGTCGAAGCGCTCGGTGACGATCCGCTGACGCAGCCGCAGGATCTCCCGGCACAGCCGGTTCCAGCGCGGCTTGAATTCCATGTCGAAGATGCCCACGCCGGGGCTGTCCTGCAGCAGTCGCGACAGGCGGCTCCCTTGCGGCGACGCCACGGTCACTCGATGATGGCGGCTCATCGCGACGGCCAGATCGCGAACGTAGGTGTCCTGGCCGCCGCCATAATCGCCGTGGAAGTTGGTGTACAGAATGTTCATCACGATGCCGCTTTTTCTCCGTCCTTCATTTCAAAGGAATACTGATGAAGTGAAGGACTCGACCTGATGGAAGGGAAGCAATGACGCGAACGCGGTGCCGCGTTTCCGGCTCGAGATTGCGAGTTGCCGTCAAGACATGGCGTCAGCGCGAATCATTTCCAAATATTACAGACCGGTTACGTGCCGTAGTGTCGAGGTCTGCGCATCTTTGTGCGAATGTGTCGCGATCACTGGATCGTGTCGCCTCGTGCGTGACGATCTCCCGCGATCGTGACCGGTACGGCGGAACCGGATTTGATCCCGACTGGTCTCTTACCTGCAACGCGAAATTCCCCGGTATCCGGCCGCGCGGGGAACAGGCCGGACTGCGACACAGCCCCTTCGCGGCGACACCAGGACGCAAATCAACCGATGTCGCTTTCAGATTTGTAAGCCGGCGCACCATTTGCGTTAGAATGCCCCCCTGTCCGCCCTGGCGACCGCCGAAGCGGACAGGTCGCCCGCATGGCGACACGGGTTTCGATTCGCAGCCGGACGCGAATGATTGGCCAGCCGTTGGCAACACATGCTTTGTAATTTGGATCACTAATGAAAAAGAAGCACAACATTACCAAGTACATCGTTGTCGCGATGATTTTTGGTATCGCCGTGGGGTACGCCTGCCATAGCGCGTTTCCCGACCCGAAGATGGCGAAGGAGGTCGCCGGTTACGTGTCGCTGCTGTCCGACGTGTTCCTGCGCCTGATCAAGATGATCATCGCGCCGCTGGTATTCGCGACGCTGACCGTCGGCATCGCGCAGATGGGCGACGGCGGCGCGGTGGGTCGCGTGGGCGTGAAGGCGTTCGGCTGGTTCTTCATCGCGTCGTTCACGTCGCTGCTGCTCGGTCTGCTGACCGCGACGCTCCTGCAGCCGGGCAGCCACCTGAGCCTGCCGTTGCCGGCCGCCGATGCGGCGCTCAACCTGAAGACGGGCGCATTCACGCTGAAGGACTTCGTGGTGCATCTGGTGCCGAAGTCGATCGCCGAGGCGATGGCGAACAACGAAATCCTGCAGATCGTGGTGTTCTCGATCTTCTTCGGCACCGCGCTGTCGGCGCTGGGCGAAGCGGGCAAGCGCCTGACCGCCGTGATCGACGATCTCGCACAGGTCATGCTGAAGGTGACGGGCGCCGTGATGGGGTTCGCGCCGGTCGCGGTGTTCGCGGCGCTGGCGTCGACGATCACGACCGAAGGGCTCGGCATCCTGCTCACGTTCGCGAAGTTCATGGCGAGCTTCTATCTGGCGCTCGCGCTGCTGTGGGCCGTGCTGACGCTGGCCGGCGTGACGTTCCTCGGCAAGCGCGCGTTCACGCTGATCCGGCTGATTCGCGAGCCGTTCCTGCTGTCGTTCGCGACGGCCAGCTCCGAGGCCGCGTATCCGAAGCTGCTGGACGCGCTCGACCGCTTCGGCGTGAACCGCAAGATCTCGAGCTTCGTGCTGCCGATCGGCTATTCGTTCAACCTCGACGGCTCGATGATGTACTGCACGTTCGCGGTGCTGTTCATCGCGCAGGTGTACGGCATCCATCTGCCGCTCGGCACGCAGATCACGATGCTGCTGATGCTGATGGTGACGTCGAAGGGGATGGCGGGCGTGCCGCGCGCGTCGCTGGTCGTGATCGCGGCGACGCTCAACCAGTTCAACCTGCCCGAAGCCGGGTTGCTGCTGATCATGGGCGTCGACATGTTCCTCGACATGGGGCGCTCGGCCACCAACGCCGTCGGCAACTCGATCGCGGCGGCCGTGGTCGCGAAGTGGGAAGGGCAGCTCGGCGACCCGCGCGACGACGCGGATTCGGATGGCGACGCCGGGATCAAGCAGGTGGAAGTGCGGGAGACGGCGACGTCCGCGTGATGTCCTCGTCCTGGTAAATGATGTAACCCGGCCGGGATTCGACATGAATTCTGGCCGGCGCGATACGCTCCGCTGGTCATTCCCCTGACCGCATCCGGCGATTTACCCGATTCGCCGAATCAACTCTCCGTTATCTCCGCCTTTGCCCTATCGATACGTCGCACCCGAATCAGCGGCGTTATTCCCGAACGCTAAAAGCATGGTTTTCCTGATATCGAATCGTGCCGTAAGTGAACATTCACTGCTTCGGAGACACGCGCGTGCGCGGCCGGTCCGCAATTTTTTTCGATTTATATGAAGTTATGCTCGGCGTGGCCAAGTATCGAATGCGCGCCCGATGTAATACCGACCGGGCCGGATGATTCAGCGGAAGTATTTACGCGTGACCGATTTTCAAACCATCCGGCCGCCCCTTCATGTGAATGACGCCACCATTCAGGAGAGCATCCGCCATGGTCGCCCGACAACCGATTCAGGCCGTGCTGCTCGCCGCCGCGATTGCTACGATCGCGCCGGCCGGATACGCGGGCAATACCACCGACTGGATCGCCAATACCTACGGCACGCTCGCCGCCCACGTCGGTAACGTCGCGCGTTCGATGTGGGTCGCGCCCGAAGGTGTGATCTACACGGCGTCGATGTGGGACGAATATGAGGGCGGCGTCGCGATCTACCAGAACGGCAAGAGCGTCGGCTCGATCGGCACGCATTCCGAGTTCCAGGGCAGCGCGATCACGGGCAACGCGACGTCGCTGTTCGTCGCGCTGCAGCCCGGCAGCGGATACGGCAGCGGCGCGGTCGGGCGCTACAGCCGCGCGACCCATTACCGCGACAAACTCATCCAGGTCACGGCGGCGACCAACCAGCCGCGCATCGACGTCGTCACCGGGCTCGCGACGGCCGGCTCTTTACTCTATGCGAGCGACTTCTACGGCAATCGCGTGCGCGTGTTCACCACCGATGGCGTGTGGCAGCGGGACATCGGCGTGTCGGCGCCGGGCGAGCTCGCGGTGGACGGCGCAGGCAACGTGTGGGTCGCGCAGAAGAGTGCGGGCTCGATCGTCGGCTTCAGCCCGTCCGGCGCGCTGCTGAATACGATTCGGATGCCGGCCGGCTCGCACCCGTCGGCGCTGTATGTCGATGCGGCGGCCGGGCAACTGCTGGTGGGCGACGAAGGCCCCGACCAGAACATCAAGCGTTATTCGATATCGGGCCGGCCCGCGCTGGCCGGCACGTTCGGCGTCCGCGGCGGCTATCTCGACACGACGACGGGCATCAAGGGACAGGTCGGCCCGCAACGCTTCACGCGCATCGTCGGGATCGGCAAGGACACCGGCGGCAATCTCTATGTGCTCAACAACCCGTGGGGCGGGAGCTGGGACCTCGGCCGCAACGGCGCGACCGACATTCATGCGTACGGCAGCAGCGGCAACCTGCGCTGGACGCTGCAGTCGCTGAACTTCGAAGGCATCGCCGCGCCGGACCCGGTCACGGACGGCGCGCTGTTCTACGGCGGCACGCACGTCTACAGCGGCAGCGCGGGCGGCAAGTTCGTCGCGAACACCGTCGACCCGTTCGCGTATCCGTCGGACCCGCGCATCAACATGAGCGACACGCAGCGCGACGAACATTTCGGGTTGCTCACGTCGGTCGGCGCGAACCGGATCCTCGTCGCGGCCGGCCAGAATCCGCCGGTCTTCTACTTCTATCACTTCAACGCGGCGAACGGCTACATCGCGATTCCGGATGGATCGATCCCGGGCGCCGCGTTCAACACGACGCGGCGCGTGTCGGCCGGCTTCAGCCTCGACAGCCGGGGCGGCGTATGGGCCGGCCTCGACAAGACCGGCGCCATTTATCACTATCCGCTGACCGGTTTCGACGCGAGCGGCAAGCCGTCGTGGGGGCCGGGCGTGCCGACGCCGATTCCGGCGAGCATCCAGCCGCTCACGCGGATCGTCTATCTCGCGGACAGCGACACGATGGTGCTCGCGCAGGGCGCCGTCGGCAGCAACGACTGGACGTCGATCGGCACGCGCATCGAGGTGTATCACGGCTGGCTCGCGGGCAACACGACGAAACCGAATCCGGTGATCACGCTGCCGCACAGCGGCGCGAAATCGATCGACGCGGCCGGCAACCACCTGTTCGTCGGCTACTGGTTCAGCAGCAGCGGGCCGCTGTGGCCGAACATCGATGCGTTCAACCTCGACACCGGGAATCTCGACACGACGCTCGTCAACGCGAGCCCGGCGACCGTGGATACGAGCAGCGCGATCGATGCGATGTACAGCGTGCGCGCGTATCGGCGCACGAACGGCGAATACGTGGTGACGAAGAACAACGTGAAGGGGAACAGCATTACCGTGTATCGGTGGACGCCGTGACGGGGAAGCGTCGATCCCGGCGATGACAGTACGAAGGCTGTCATCGAAACGCCTTCGCTGTAACGATGTGTAATTGTCCGGTCCGCAATGGAACCGGTCACGTGCTTGACATTGGGCGGCGATGTAATGCCGGCACGTCGGCGCTCGCCGACGCAACGTATTTCGATCGATTGGCACAGGCTCCCGCCGCCGTGCGATACGGCCAGACGACGCCAGGATCATGCCGGATACGTCAGACGATACTCGCCCCCACTAGTACAGAGGATTCCTATGAGAAATGTCCAGGTCAAGCGCGCGCTCCGGCTCGGCGCCATCATGTCGGCCGTGCTGCTCGCATTGCAGGCATACGCGGACGGGTTCAACGCCGCCGATGCCGCCCGCGTGCCGAGCGGCCAGTACGTCACGCCGCTGGCCGTGCGCGGCGCGGTCCAGCAGTTCCTGAATCCCGGGTTGCCGGCCTATCCGCATTTCGTCGCGGGCGAGGCCGTGCGCTCGCAACTGAGCCCGGACGGCAAGACGCTGGCGATCATCACGGCCGGCCAGAACTCGCTGTACAAGCCGGACGGTTCGGTCGATACCGCCGCGTCGACGCAATTCATCTTCCTGTATGACGTCGCGGGCGCGAACAAGACGCGTCCGGTGCTCAAGCAAGTGCTCCAGCAGACCAACGCGTTCGTCGGCCTGGTGTTTTCGCACGACGGCAGCACGCTCTATGCGACCGGCGGCAGCGACGATGCGGTCTACGTGTATGCGCAGCACGGCGGCGCGTGGGCGCTGTCCACCACGATCGCGCTCGGTCACGGCGGCAAGGGCGTCGGCATCCGCGTGCAGCCGAACGCAGCCGGGCTCGCGCTGTCGGCCGACGGCAAGACGCTCGTCGTCGCGAACAACTACAACGATTCGATCAGCGTGATCGATACCGCGACGGGCAGCGTGCGCTACGAGCACGACTTGCGCCCGTTCTTCTCCGGCAACGAAGGCCGCAGCGGCGATGCGGGCGGCACGTTCCCGTTCGCGGTCGTCATGAAGGGCAACGGCGTCGCATACGTATCGTCGGATCGCGATCGTGAAATCGTCGCGGTCGACGTATCGTCGCCGTCGCATGGCCGCCTCGTGAAACGCATCAAGCTGGATGGCAACGCACTCGGCATGACGCTCGACGCGTCGCAGTCGATGCTGTTCGTCGCGGAGGACAACGCCGACCAGGTCGCGGTGATCGACACCAACAGCAACGCGGTCGTGAACCGGATCGATGCACGCGCGCCGGCCGGCGTGCTTGCGCACGGCCAGGCACATACGGGCGCGGCAACGTACGCGGTGACCCTGTCGCGCGACGGCCGCACGCTGTATGCGACCAACGCCGGCGCGAACGAAATCGCCGTCATTCCGCTCGTCGGCGAGCGCGCGTATCGTGTCACGGGCTTGATCCCGACCGCGTTCGAGCCGCACGACGTGACGTTCAGTGCCGACGGCACGTGGATGTACGTCGTGAACGGCAAGAGTACGACCGGCCCGAACCCGGATCACCTGTTCGGCGCAACAGCGGCGCAGGCAGCCGCGTCGCGCGCATCGAACGAATACCAGTTCCAGCTCGAGCGGGCGTCGCTCGTGAGCGCGCCGGTGCCGGCGGCCCGTGAACTGCCGATGCTCACGCAGCAGGCCGCGCGCAACAACTTCTATCGTCCGGAAGACAACGACCGCGACAACGAAGTGATGGGCTTTTTGCGCCGTCACATCAAGCACGTGATCTACGTCGTCAAGGAAAACCGCACGTTCGACCAGGTGCTCGGCGACATCGGCAACGGCGCCGACGGCGATCCGCGGCTGGCCCAGTTCGGCCGCAACATCACGCCGAACTTCCATCGTCTCGCGAGCCAGTTCGTGACGCTCGACAATTTCATGAACCCGGGCGACGGCAGCATGGACGGCTGGTCGTGGGCGCTGCAGGGGCGCGTCACCAACACGGAGACGATCACCCAGCAGATCAATTACGCGGCGGTCAATCGCGGCCTGTCGTACGAGAGCGAAGGCACCAACCGCAGCGTGCCGGTCAACTGGGACACGGTTCAGCAGCGCGACGCGGCGGCCGGCCCGGCCGGCACGACGAACTACAGCAACGCGGCGGCGGCCCTGCCGGGCGGCGCGGCGAACCTGCTGCCCGGCACCGGCAACCATGCGTCGTCCGATGCGCCGTTCGGCCGCCAGCGCGGCTATATCTTCGACGCGGTGCTGGCCGGCGGCGGCACCGTCCGCAACTACGGCTTCCTGGTGAACAACATCGGCAGCATCGGCACGGCCGCGAACCCGATCGTCGATCCGCACGCGGCCGGCGTCGTGCAGGCCGCCGCGCTCGACCCGCGGCTCGCGCCGATGACCGACGTGTACTTCCGCGGCTTCGACCAGACGTATCCGGATCAGTGGCGTCTCAACGAGTGGAAACGCGAGTTCGACCAGTACGTCGCGAGCGGCAACCTGCCGACGCTGTCGCTGGTGCGCCTGTCGCACGATCACATGGGCGCGTTCGGCACGGCGTTCGCCGGCGTGAATACGCCGGAAACGCAGCAGGCGGACAACGACCTGGCCGTCGGCCGGCTCGTCGAGGCCGTGGCGAAGAGCCCGTATGCGAACGACACGCTGATCGTCGTGACCGAGGACGACGTGCAGGATGGTCCCGATCACGTGGATTCGCACCGCGGGCCCGCGTACATCGTCGGGCCGTATGTGAAGCAGGGCGCGGTGATCCGTACGCGCTACAGCCAGGTCAATGCGCTGCGGACCATCGAGGACGTGCTCGGCACGCAGCACATGAACCTGAATACCGCGTACCAGCGGCCGATGACCGACGTGTTCGACGTGCATGGCCCTGCATCGTGGAGCTATACGGCCGTCGCGTCGACGGCGCTGAAGGGCACCGGGCTGCGCGTGGCCGAAGAGGCGGGCGAGAACCCGCTGCGATACGCGGCCGGCCCGGACGTCACGCCGACGCATGACGCCGCGTACTGGGCGAAGGTGACGGCGAAGTTCGACTTCGACGATGCCGACGAGGTACCGGCGGATCAGTTCAACCGCGTGTTGTGGAAGGGGATGATGGGCGCGCGGCCGTATCCGAAGCTGCGCGGTGTGACGCAGAAGGTCGCGAGCCGCGACGACGACTGATCGTTCGAGCGGGCGATGTGGAAGCGGGCCCTTCCGGCGGGAGGGCCCGTGTTTTTTGCGGCGCGGGTGGCAACCGCAGGTATCGCCGACCGCTGACGGGGCCGCGCAACGTCATGCGCTCCCTATCAGCGTCGCACTGCGTTCCGTTTCCGCCGCAAGCCGGAAGCCGTGCCGTTCGTAGAGCCGCCGTGCGGGATTGCCGTGCAGCACGCCGAGCGATACGGGTACGTGCTCGCGTGCGGCTTCGACCGGCAGGTCGCGCAGCACGGCTTCGCCGATGCCGTGCCCTTGCCGCGACGGGAGGATCTGAATCCCGAACCTCCCGACGCACGAACGCGGTTCCGTGCACAATGACAGCGACCCCCGCGGATGCTACGCGGGCGTGCCCGATGAACGGGCGCGGCTGCCTCCTGCCGCGTTTCTCATGCTCGAAGTGACAACCCGATGAAAATGAAAACGACACCGAACCGCCTGTTGACGATCGTCGCGCTGGCCGGCGCGCTGAGCGGCCCCGTCCACGCACAGACGGCCGCGACCGTCGCGACCGTCAACGGCACGCCGATCACGCAGACCGACGTCGATACGTTGCTGCGCGCGTCCGGGCAGCCCGATTCGCCGCAGATCCGCCAGGCGATCAAGAATCAGTTGATCACGCGCGTGCTGGTTCAGCAGGCGGCCGAGAAGGCGAACTACGCGGACAAGCCCGAGGTCAAGGCGGCGATGCAGCAGGCGAAGGTGACGGCCGAGGTGCAACTGTATCTGCGCGACAACGTGAAGCCGGAGCCGGTGACCGACGAGCAGGTCAAGGCGCGCTACGACGAACTCGTCGCCGCGCTCGGCAAGAACGAATACAAACCGCGCGTGATCGTCGTCAAGGATCCGGTCGCGGCGGCGACCGTGCTGAGCGAGCTGAAAGCGGGCAAGTCGTTCGACGGGCTCGCGCGCCAGTACAGCGTGGCGCCGAGCCGCGATACCGGCGGCGAGCTGCCGTGGGTGAGCTTCAACACGCCGGCGGCGGAAGGCAAGACGGCCGGGTTGCCGCTGCCCGTCGCGCAGGCACTCGAGAAACTGACGGTCGGCGCGGTGACGAAGGATTCGATTCCGGTCGATGGCGTGCGGGCGATCGTGAAGCTGGATGCGAAGCGGCCGACGCAGGTGCCGGCTTTCGAAACCGTGAAGCCGACGCTTCAGCAGCAGTTGCAGGCGATCGCGGCCGAGAAGGCGAGTGCGCAGATGATCGGCAATCTGCTGAAGGACGCGAAGATCACGCAGTAACGCGACGGCGACCAATCGCCGGGCGTCACGCGTGCCAGATCATGTTCGCGCTCGTGTCGGTGTCCGACACGACGCGAAAGCCGAGTCGCTCGTAGAGCCGCCGCGCGGGGTTGCCGTGCAGCACGCTGAGCGATACCGGTACGTGCTCGCGCGCCGCGTCGGTCAGCAGTGCGCGCAGCACGGCTTCGCCGATTCCCTGCCCCTGGCGCGCGGGGAGGATCTGGATCTGATGGACGTGCCATTCGCCGACGGCGCGCGTCGCCTTCAGCAGGCCGATGGCGTCGGCGCCTTCGCAGACGATCATCGCGTCGTCGAAGTTCGCGCGGATACGCCGGTCGTGCGCTTCATCGTCGGTCGGCGCGCCGACGCGCTGCAGGTGCTCGGTCATCGTGAGCTGACGGAGCGTCAGCAGGAACGGGAGATCTTCCTGAGACGCAGCACGCAGATGGATCGCGGGTTTCATGAGTGGTGAGCGGTTGCGTCGGGCGCGAGGCTTCGACGTGGATCACAGGCCCGGCAACGGAATCTGCAGGCCGGCCGGGCGATGTTCGAGGACATTCGTGACCTCGTACTCGGTTTTTGCGCCGTCCGAAGTTTGCCACTGCTGCATACGGACATTGCACAACAGCACGTCCCCCTTGCTGAAACTGATCTGGCTGTTGTTCACGCGCGACAGGAAGCCGGCATCGGTGATCGTCGCGTGAATCGTCGACGTGCCGTCGTACAGGCGCCACTTGTTGTCGTCCTTGAACGCGAGCGACACGATCGAGAACGCCATCTTGCGATGCTCGTCGAGCAGGAGCGCATCGGTTGGCTCCGGCGCGTGAAACCATGCGATCTCGTTGCGGGCGACCGTCTCGTACACCTCGGTATCGGTGCCGGCCGCGAAAATCTCGATGCCTTCGCGCGCGAGCGGCGCAAGCACTTGCGCGGTTGCATGGCGAACGCGGACGTCGCGCAGCAGCGTGAGCACGGGCAGGTCGATTTCGAGTGCGTCGCCGTCGACGTGCAGCACCGCGGTGTGGTCCTGCATCCTCACGTGCGTGATCTCGCGCCCGCGCAGCCATTTGAGGACCGCGAAAAGCCCGTTCTTTGCTCTGGGCGCGGCGATGCCGAGCGCGGTCAGGATCGTGACCGCATTGGCGAGCGCCGCGCCTTCGTTGCCGCTCCGCATGTCGCGCATGCGGCCGAGCAGCGAGGTCGCGAGCGTGAAGTCGATGCCGAAGCTGCCGGTCTTGAAGCTGCCGCGCACATTCACTTGCGGCCGAACCTGATCGCCGCACAACGCGCGCGTGGACGCGTCGAGCAAATCGCCGAAGGCGAGCAGCGCGGGCGCGAGTTCGCGTACGTCCATCTCGGACGATTCGAGCGCGGGCCCGTCGTACGTGACGCGAAATCGGCTCATCGCGTCGCAGGGGCCGATATCGGCCGGGCCGGTACTGATTCCATTTGCGGTCATGTGGCGTGCTGGCAGAAGAGGTGGACGATACCCGAAACGAACGCTTTCGGATGTCCTTCATGTTGCACGTGAATGACCGTCTGCGCGCGATTTTGGCCATCCGGACAAGACGACTTGCCGACGTGTCCCGGTAGCGCCCGGCAGGCAACGAACTTGTCTGATCGCGTCGATCCGGATGCGAATCCATGTCAGGTTCCGGCGACGTCGAGGTCGATTTCTACCCGTTTGTCGCGTGCCATCATGTTCTCCGACGGACAGGTCGCGACAGGTTCATTTCCCGCTCCGCACGAAGCATGACGGCGCGCGCTTCCGGCCGCCGCGCAATTCGCTCCCGGACCTCCGGCGCCGCGAGGCATGTGGCCACCGCTTCATACCCCGGCGCGCCCGGGCAAGGCGCCACGCGCGCGGGCGGGCTGTGATTGGCCGGGCACAACAGGATGGTTTCGTCGGGGCCGACCGCTGCCAGATCGAGGATCGCCGTCGAGCGCGTCAGCAGGAACAGCGGCCGCATGCCGGCGGCCGCACATTCGCGCAGATGCGCGATCAATGCCAACTGCGTGGCGCGGTCGAGGCCCTGCTCGATCATGTCGACGATCCGCACGCGCGGGCCTTCCGCTTCGAGGCTGACGAGCAGGGCGGTCAGCGCCGCCGACGGTGTCGCGCCCTTGCCGGCGAGCAGCGCCGACGTGCGGTCGACGCGCGACTTCAGTGCCGGATCGGCACGCAATGCAGCGGATGCCGCCGCACGATCGTCGTCCAGCCGATCGAGGCCCACGAACACGGCGCCGGGCAGTGCGTCGGCCAGCCGAAGCGCGAGCCGCGTCTTGCCGCTCCCCAGCGAACCGATGATGTAGTTCAACGGCCGGATATCGCGACACTCGAACCGTTCCCCGCCCCACGGCCACGGCAGGTCGAACGCGACGCCCGTGCTGCCAGGGTCGACCAGCCGCGTCAGTTCGCCGTCGGCCGGCATCCGGCCGCGCGCGAGGCCGGCGCGCATCGCACGCACGCCGTCGAGCTTGCTCACGAGCGCCTGAATTCCGTGATCGAGCGCGGCTTCGTGAGCGGCCAGCGCGGCATCGAGACCGCGCGCGTCGCCGTCGAGCACGCTCGCCACCTGCGCGAGACCGAGGCCGAGCTTGCGCAGCGCCGCGATGTCGGCGGCACGCGCGAGGTCTTCCGGGCCATACGCGCGGTACCCGGCCGGCGTGCGCGCCGGCGTGACGAGGCCGTGCCGCTCGTACAGCCGCAGCGCCTTGATCGAGACGCCGAGCCGCGCGGCGGCGGTCGATGCGTTCAAACGGGGTGTGTCCGTACCCATCCGTCACCTCTTTGCCGTCGATTCGTTGCGGTCAGCATAAAGGCGATCCCAAGGGCCGGGTCAAGCGCGATCGCGCTGGCGCTCAGTCGGCGGCCGCGAACTCGTCCCGCAGCGCGCGATACAACCGTCGATAGCGCGCGAGCCGCCCCGCCAGCAGATCGACCGACGCGGCATCGGGCGCGACCGTCTCCGTGACGGGTGGCGCGACACAGACTTCCGCCAGGGTGTCGCCCGTCGCCGCGAGGCGCGCAAGCCGCGCGGCACCGAGTGCTGCGCCGACCGCGCCGTCCGCATGCCGCTGCATCGCGAGCCCGGTCGCATTTGCGCACAGCCGCGCCCAGAACGCGCTCTTCGAGCCGCCGCCGATGAACGACACCGCGTCGAGCGCCGTGCCGGCCGCGCGCAGCGCGTCGTAGCCGTCGGCCATCGCGAACGCGACGCCCTCCATCACCGCATACGCGAGATCGTCGGCGTCGTGTTCGTTCGACAGCCCGAAGAACACGCCGCGCGCATGCGCGTCGTTGTGCGGCGTGCGCTCGCCGCCGAGATACGGCAGGAACAGCGGCGCGCGGGCCGGATCGGCGCGTTCGGCGCGCGCCGCCAGCGCGCCGGCGGTCGTGCCCTGCGCGCGCGCGAGCCAGTCGAGGCTCGCGGCCGCCGACAGGATCACGCTCATCTGGTGCCAGCGCCCTTCGACGCAGTGACAGAACGCGTGCACGGCGGCGTCCGGGTTCGGCGCGAAGCGATCGTTGCCGGCGAACAGCACGCCCGACGTGCCGAGCGACAGGAAGCCGCTGCCGGCGCCCGTGACGCCCATGCCGATCGCGGACGCCGCGTTGTCGCCGGCGCCGCCGGCGATCGTCACGGGCCCGGCGATGCCCCATTCGCGCCGCAGCGCGTCGCGCAACTGCGCGGCGGCCGCGTTGCCTTCGACGAGCCGTGGCATCTGCGCGCGCGACAGCTCGGTCGCGGCGAGCATCCTGTCGGACCAGTCGCGGCGCGCACAGTCGAGCCACAGCGTGCCCGACGCGTCGGACAGGTCGGACACGAATTCGCCGGACAGGCGCCAGATCAGGTAGTCCTTCGGCAGCAGCACCTTGTGCACCGCGCGAAACACGGCCGGCTCGTATTTCGCGAGCCACAGCAGCTTCGGCGCGGTGAAGCCGGGCATCGCCATGTTGCCGGTGATCGCGCGCGATTCCGGCACCAGCGCTTCGAGCTGGACACATTCGGTGCCGGCGCGCGTGTCGTTCCACAGGATCGCGGGGCGCAGCACCTGGTCCGCGCGATCGATCAGCGTCGCGCCGTGCATCTGGCCGGACAACGCGATGCCGCGCAGCGCGGCGAAGCCGGCCGGGTGCGCGGCGCGCACCGACGCGATCGCGTCGAGCATCGCGTGCCACCACGCCTGCGGGCTTTGTTCGGACCAGTGCGGATGCGGCCGGCTGATCGACAGCGTGGCCGAGCCGGTCGCAAGCGGGACCGATCGGGAATCGGTGAGGAGAACCTTGACCTCGGACGTGCCGAGATCGATGCCGAGATATGTCACGTATGAAGCGTCCTGTCTGGGGCGCGCGGCGGCGCGCGTCGCGGGGGCGGCGCGTCGTCGCGGCCGTGCGGTTCGTTGAGCCGGTGCAGCGCGCGGAACTTCGACGGCGGCACCTGCTTCATCGCGAGAAACTGACGGTTGAAGTTCGACAGGTTGTTGAAGCCAACCCGGTAGCAGATGTCGGTCACCGTCAGGTCGGAAAACATCAGCAGCTCGCAGGCCTCGTTGATGCGCAGCCGGTTCAGGTAGCGCACGAACGACGAGCCGGTGTGACGCCGGAAAAACCGCGTGAAGGTGCTGACGCTCATGCCGGCGAACGCGGCGACGTCGGCTTCGCGCAGCATGCCGGGCAGGTTCTGCTGCAGGTACGACAGCACCTGGTTGATGGTCGACGACATGTAGTGCTGCGCGTCGCTGC
Source organism: Burkholderia sp. HI2761 (assembly GCF_002223355.1). Taxonomy (NCBI): domain Bacteria; kingdom Pseudomonadati; phylum Pseudomonadota; class Betaproteobacteria; order Burkholderiales; family Burkholderiaceae; genus Burkholderia; species Burkholderia sp. HI2761. The sequence continues at coordinate 476,098 of NZ_NKFN01000007.1, forward strand.
GGTAGCCGGGGCCCGCGAGCACGCGCCGCTCGCGGCACGACGACAGCCGGTCGAACAGCGACATCAGGATCTCGACGCGCCGGCAGCCGTGCGCGTTCGCGAGTTCGAGCATCAGCGGCGCGACCTCGATGCCCACGCGATCGGGAAACTGCACGCCGCGCGCCGCGTCGTCGATCAGGTCGATCACCGGCTGCAATTCGCTGAACGCACCGACCATCTTCTCGATCGCATCGCGCGAGAACTGCAGCACGACGTCGCGCGACGGCACGCGTTCGCCGCCGGCGAGCTCGCTGACCCAGTTGTGCGGCAGGTTCGGCCCGGTGACGATCAGGTTGCCCGGGCCGAAATCGCCGATGTGGTCGCCGACGAACACCTTGCCGCGCGACGCCTGGATCAGATGAATCTCGTACTCGGGATGGAAGTGCCACTTCGCGACCGAATGCGGATAGTCGTGGACCCACGCGCGAAACGATTCGTCGCGATGGGTGGGAACGATCTCGAGATCCGGGTTCATCGTGTGCTCCGTCGGGGCATGCCGGCGTGCTACGAACGGGACATCGACCAGCCCGTCGCGGCAGGCGGCGTGGCGCGCGTCGCGGCCGCCGGCGCCGCCGCGTGCGCGATCGGGTTCGCATCCGGCAGCGTGACGTTGCGCTCGGTGCCGGCGTCGAACAGATGCAGGGCTTCTTCGTCGAAGCGCAACGCTACCACGGCGCCCGGCGCCGGTGCCATCGGGGCCGGCACGAGTGCTGCGCACGGCTGGCCGCGCCAGTCCAGCGTGACGAGGGCCTCGGCGCCGAGCAGCTCGACGAGTTCGACCGTGCCGGTCAGTGTGAGCGCGCCCGGGGTCGGATCGCCTTCGGGGACGAGCCGCAGGTGGTTCGGGCGAATCGCGGCCTTCACCTGCTGGCCGTCCTGCAGCCGCGCGAAGCGTGAAGACGCGAGCGGCCAGCGCGCGCCGTTGCAGTCGAGCAGCACGTTCGTGCCGACGCGCTCGATCGTGCCGTCCGCGAAGTTCATCGCGGGCGTGCCGACGAACCCGGCCGCGAACACGGTATGCGGCTGGCCGTACAGCTCGGCCGGCGTGCCGATCTGCTCGATGTGGCCGCCGCGCATCAGCACGACGCGGTCGGCGAGCGTCATCGCTTCGAGCTGGTCGTGCGTGACGTACAGCGTGGTCGTCTTCAATTGCCGGTGCAGCCGCTTGATGTCGCCGCGCAACTGCGTGCGCAGCTTCGCGTCGAGATTCGACAACGGCTCGTCGAACAGGAACACGGCCGGCGTCTTGATCATTGCGCGCGCGATCGCCGCACGCTGCTGCTGGCCGCCCGACATCGCGCGCGGACGGCGGTCGAGCAGCGCGTCGAGGCTCAGGATGCGCGCGACGTCGCGCACGCGGCGGTCGATCTCGTCGGCCGGCACCTTCAGGCGCCGCAGACCGAACGCGATGTTGTCGTACACCGTCATGTGCGGATACAGCGCGTAGTTCTGGAACACCATCGCGACGTTGCGCTCGCGCGATGGCAGGTCGTTGACGACTGCGTCGCCGATCACGAGCTCGCCGCCGGTGATCGCCTCGAGGCCCGCGATCATCCGCAGCATCGTCGACTTGCCGCAGCCGGACGGGCCGAGCAGCACGATGAATTCGCCGTCGGCGATCTCGAGGTCGAGCGGATGCAGCACGGCGGGGCCGCCGTCGTAGTGCTTCGACAAAGCCTTGCAGGTGATCTGGGCCATCGCTCAATCCATTTCGATCTGAATCTTGACGTCGCGCGGCTGCCCGCTCGCCGCTTCCTCGAACGCGCGCACGCTTTCGGAGAACGGGAACGTGCGCGAGATGAACGGTTTCACGTCGATCGCACCGGACGCGATCAGCGCGAGCGCGCGCGGGAAGATGTTCGCGTAGCGGAACACCGATTCGATGCGGCCTTCCTTTGCCTGCAGCGCGACCACGTCGAGCGGCACCGGCGCGACCGGCATCCCGATCAGCACCGCGCAGCCGCCCGGGCACATCAGGTCGACGAGGCCCGCATACGCGTTCGCGCTGCCGCTTGCCTCGAACACGACGTCCGCGCCCCAGCCGCCGGATGCGTCGGCCACCGCGTCGGCCAGCGGCTGCGTGCGCACGTCGACGGTCGTGACGGCTCGATTGGCGGCGAACAGCGCGAGCTTGTCCGGCACGACGTCGGCGAGGATCACGCGCGCGGCGCCGCCGGCCAGTGCGGCGAGGGCCGTCATCGCCCCGATCGTGCCGGCGCCGATCACGACCGCGAGGTCGCCCGGTTTCATCGCCGCCTTCTTCGCGGCCTGCAGGCCGATCGACAGCGGCTCGACGATCGCGCCTTCGGCGAACGACACGTTGTCGGGCAGCCGGTACGTGAACGCGGCCGGATGCACGACGAACGGCGTCAGGCAGCCGTGGATCGGCGGCGTCGCCCAGAAGCGCACGTCGGGATCGAGGTTGTAGAGCCCGCGCAGCGTCGCGGGCGAATCGAGGCGTGGCACGCCGGGCTCCATGCACACGCGGTCGCCGACGCGCAGGTGCGTGACGCCGGCCCCGGTCTCGACGACGGTGCCGGACGCTTCGTGACCGAGCACCATCGGCGCATCGACGCGGAACGGGCCGATGCCGCCGTGAACGTAGTAATGCACGTCGCTGCCGCAGACGCCGACCGTATGGACTTTGATCCGGACGTCGCCGGGGCCGACCGCTTGCGGCAGGTCGATGTCGCGCAGCGCGAGCTCGCGCGTGCGTTCGAGTACGAGGGCTTTCAACGTGTTCTCCTTATTTTCCCTTGACCATCGAATTGAGCAGCCGGCTCAGCATGCCGACGAATACGAGCGGCGGCAGCGCGAGCAGCACCGTCGACGCATTGATCACGCCCCACGGCACTTCCTGGCCGAGCGAGGTGAACGCGGACGCGACCACCGGCAGCGTCGCGCTGCGCGACGACGTGAGCGCGAGCGCGATCATCAGTTCGTTCCACACCAGCACGAAGCTGAACACGATGCCGCCGAGCAGCGTGCTCGCGCACACCGGCATCGCGATATGCCAGAACACCGCGTACGGGCCGTAGCCGTCGAGCGCGGCGGCTTCCTCGATCTCGCGCGGCAGCCGGCGAAATACGGGAATCGACAGCCACGTGATGGTCGACAGCGTGACGAGCAGGTACGTGACGATCATCGACAACTTGGTGTCGTACAGCCCGAGATCGACCCAGATCGCGATCAGCGGCAGCGCGACCGCGACGGGCGGCAGGAAGCGCAGCGACAGCAGGAAGAACTGGATGTCGCGCTTGCCGCGCACCGGGTAGCGCGCGATCGCATACGCGGCCGGCACGCCGAGCACCGCGCCGATCAGCACGGCCGCGCCGACGATCGCGATGCTGTTGCCGAGCCCGATCAGGACTTCGGGGCTCGACAGCACCTGTTCGTAGTTCGCGAGCGTCGGCGTGAAGAAAAAGCGCGGCGTCGGCGTGACGATGTCGAGCAGGTGCTTGAGCGAATTGAGCACGGCCCAGAACAGCGGGAACGCGGCGACGACCAGGATCGCGCCGGCGATCGCGACGGTGGACACGGTGGCGGCACGCCCGCGGAGGGCCATTCGGCGAGCCATCAGTCGTCCCATTTGTTGACCCTCTTCCAGATGAGCGTGAAGACGAGCGTGGTCGCGACCATCATCAGCACGGCCATGCCCGACGCATACGACACCTTGCCGGCGAGGCCGATGCCTTGCTGGTACGCGTAGAGATCGAGCGTTTCGGTCGCGATGCCGGGGCCGCCCTTGGTCATCACGTAGATCAGGTCGAACGAGCGCAGCGACTCGACCATCTTGATGAACACGAGGCTCACGAGCGGCGCCTTCAGCATCGGCAGCGCGATGTACGCGTGCACCTGCCACGTCGTCGCGTAGTCGAGCCGCGCGGCTTCGAGCGGCTCGGGCGGCAGCGTCTCCAGCAGCTTCAGGATCACGACCGCGAAGAAGAGGCCCCACTGCCACACGTCGACGAGCGCGACCGCGTACAGCGCGAGATGCGGATCGGCGAGGAACGCGGTGTGCTCGACGCCGAGCGTGCCGAGCAGCCAGCTCAGGATCCCGGTGAGCGGTGCGTACATGAACTTCCAGATGAACGCGGCCGACACGCGCGGCAGCAGCACCGGCATGATCAGCAGCAGCGACGCGAAGCGGCGCCAGCGACCGTGCACGCGCTCGAACAGGAACACCGCGAGCGCGATGCCGACCAGCACCGCGCCGGCGACCGTGACGACTTCCCACAGCACCGACACCTCGATCGCGTTCAGGAAGCGCCGGTCCGACGCAAGCCGGACGAAGTTGCGCAGGCCGACGTATTCGCTGTCCGGGTAGCGCAGCACGCGGTTGCGCAACGCGAGGTTGATCGCGGCGATCGTCGGGACGAGGCTCAGGACCGCGAGCAGCGCGAGCGTCGGCGCGAGGAACACCCACGGCAGGCTCGTGCGGTCGCGGCGCGCGCGGCCGCGCCGGGCCGAAGGCGGGGAAGGGGCCGGGCGGACGCCGAGCGTGCGTCCGCCGGCGCCGTCATTTGCGAGCGCCATGTTCGAGCGCGTCCTTCGCGTACTGGTCCGCGTCGTCGAGCGTGCCGCGGATATCCGTCTGCGTGCCGGTGAACACCTGTTCGAGCGCGATGCCGAGGTTGTCGCCGATATCCGGCCACTGCGGCGTGCGCCAGATCGTCACCTGCGTGACGGGGTTGGTGTCGTTCAGCCCGGCCTGGATCTGCGGCGCGACGTGCTGCTTGAAGTACGGGCTGGCGATCGTGCTCGAGCGGTTGTAGTCGCTGAACACGCCGTTGCGCAGCCGCGCCTGTTCCTGATCCTTGCTGGTTGCCCATGCGATGAAGCGGCCGGCGGCCATCCGCGTGCAGTCGTCCTTCGCGCCGACCGCCGAGATCGCGAAGCCGTGGCCGTACGCGGCCGACGGCAGCGGCGCGGGCGGCCGCGTGTAGCCGACCTTGCCGGCCACGCTCGACTTGCTCGTGTCCTCCATCCAGTCCGCGAACGGCGTCGATTCGATCATGAACGCGACCTTGCCGGAGCGGAACGCTTCGAGCGCGTTGCTCCAGTCGTAGGTCGTCGAGCCGGGCGGCGCGTACTTGAACAGGTCGCTGTACAGCTGCGTGGCCTTCACCGCGCCCGGCGAATTGAACGCGGGCTGGCCACCCTTGTCGGTCCATGCGCCGCCCATGCCGAGCATGAACGGCGACCAGCGCCACACGTTCATCCCCGAGCCGCGCTGGCCGCGCGCGACCCAGCCGTACAGCTTCGGCGGCGCATTGAGCTTCTTGATCGCGGCGACGAGCTGGTCGAGCGTCTTCGGCACCGGGATGTGCGCGGCGTCGAGCAGGTCGCGGCGGTAGAACAGGAAGTCGCCGCCGCCGATCAGCGGCGCGAAGTACGCGACACCGTTGTAGCTCGCGACCGCACGGCGGCCGGGCAGGAAGTCGTCGTAGTCGTATTCCTTCGGGTAGTACTTGAGGAGCGGCACGATCCAGTTGGCTGACGCGAATTCGGCGACGTTCGCCTCGTCGACGTAGTAGATCTGGTAAGAGCCCGCGCCGGTCGACGCGTCGAGCCGCGATTTCGCGCGGCGGTCGTTTTCGCCGAAATAGCTGATCTCGACCTTCGTGCCGCTCTTCTTCTCGTAGTCGGCCAGCGATTTCTCCATCACCGACAGGCCGAGGCTCTTCTGCGCGAGCACCCGAAGGGTCGGCACCTTGCAGGTTTGCGCGGCCGCGACGCCCGGCAGACAGGCGCCGAGCAGCACGCCGGCTGCGACGATTCGCATCTTGTTCACCCGTGTCTCCTTGATTCTGCTTGTTCGAATGCCGCCGATGACGGCAGGAACAATGGTGTGACGCGGGCGACGCCATCACCACATCAAAAGAGTTGGGGAACCGATACTTTTTGCTCACGGTTGGTCGTGCGGTGCACAAAATGTGGTGGGCGCTGTGGGACCAAATCCCCGTGTACAGCACACCAGATTAGGTTCTTCGGCCGACTTCCTGGTTCTCGCGTTATGCTGTATATACATACAGTACCCCAATCTTCCAGGACTTGGCGGGTAACAAATTTAGGTTTTTTCTTCCGTGTTCTTCGCTTTCGTCATAAACTTCGTCAGTTGGAAGATTGCGAGAATCTCCTGAATTTTGCTGTGAAAATCGGATAAGTGTGGTATGAGCGACGAAATTGACGATATTGAAAGGGATTTCGCTACTTTGGCGAGGCTTGCCGCGGCACAGTCCTACGAGGATGTGCGGTTGCTATTGGCCCGACTGGTGCGGAAGTACCGGCAGCGCAACCCTGATTTGGCAGCGGTACTCGATCAGAGCCTGAAGGCGACGCAAACGCGTAGCTCCGGCAGTTCAGTGTTGCGCCGGGACGCGTCGCCACTTGATGCCCCGCTGCCAATCGACAGGGATTCCCGTCTTGCGTTGATAAAGGAGTTCGATGATCGGGCGGGGCTTGAGGCCCCATTGCTTTCGGACTCGCTCAAGCGTCAGATCGAGGCCGTTGTTCTGGAGCGGCAGGAGCGCGAGAAATTGCTCGCGCGAGGAATTGCACCGACGCGCTCGGCCATCCTCGTTGGCAAGCCAGGCCTAGGTAAAACACTCTCTGCACGGTGGATAGCTAGTCAGTTGGGTAAGCCCCTATGGGTGCTGGATTTGACGGCAGTGATGAGCAGCCTATTGGGGAAAACCGGAAACAACCTGAGGGCGGCGCTCGACTATGCGAAGGCGAATTCCGCGATTCTTCTTCTGGACGAAATTGACGCGATTGCAAAGAGGCGTAGTGACGAATCCGACATTGGCGAGTTGAAGCGCCTTGTCACTGTGATCCTCCAGGAGGTAGATCAGTGGCCGGATACAGGGTTGCTGCTGGCCGCGACGAATCATCCCGAGCTGGTAGACCCCGCTTTGTGGCGACGGTTCGACGCAGTTTTGGAGTTCTCGGCCCCGGACGCGACAGCGACTGCCGCAGCGGTACGCCGCTTCCTTGGTCAGGACATCGAGGCGCTTGCTCCATGGGTAGATACCTTGGCATCTGGCCTGCAAGGAAAATCACTGTCGGATGTTGAGCGTGCTGTCACGTCACTTCGGCGTGGGCATGCATTGCTCCACGCGCCGATCGAAGTCCTTGTGGCACAAATTGTTGGCACCAATATTGAGGCCCAGCCCAGAACACAGCGGCTGCAATTGGCCATCCAAATGGCCAAGGACGGTCAACACTCGTATCAAGAGATCAGTAAACTGACCGGTGTGGCTCGAGACACGATTCGTAAGCATGCCGGACCATCGAGACGGCAAGGACGGGGGCTGAAGTAATGGTTGCAAGATATCTGATCGGTAAAGGCGAACTACTGACGTATCCTATTGACGCCCCAAAGAAGAATCCAGGCGATAAGGTTCATCCGTACACGTTGGAAGAGGCTAAGCGGGCGCTTTTGCCGCAGATTGACGCTACGAACGAAGCGTTCGCGAAATTGCCCGTCGCTGCTTGCCCTGATGAAGTGGCAGTAGCCTTGGTCACGCTCCATCCTGCATACATCGCAAAGTCTTATTTTCCGAGGCATCTACTTCAAGCGACGGGCCTCCAGCATCTGGGTAGCCGTACTCAGCGCGTGCGGCCGAGAAAGAAGGCTTCCACGAAAGCCCCACCCGAGGCTGATACCACGCAGCTTTTCGTTGCCGGGACGCGGTCAGCTCTTCGAAACCTTGGTGCGTATGCTCAACAGCTTGAGCCCGAGACTCGCGAGGGGATGGAGTTTGCTCAGATCGAGAGCATCGCTCCGATGAACCCAGTAGATCGCATCCGCCTCGGTTCGACTGCTGGGAAGCAAGTTTTTGAAGTCGGCCTGCATGTCCCATCCGATGAAGATCCCGCCCGATTACGTGCTCTGTTTGCCAAGTACGCGCGGACATGTGGTTTTGTCGTTAATCCTGCGTTCGACTTTCAAGCCGGCCAGCTATTGTTTCTGCCAGTCGAAGGGCAGCAAGAATACTTGGAGCAGCTCGCACTCTTCACGCTCATGCGAGTTATTCGTGAGATGCCTCGACTACGCGCTGCGAGACCACTAACGCGGAGTACTCCGGTTGCCGTGTCGTTTGACCTTCCCTCCGGCGAGCCTCTGTCCAGAGAACCAAGAGTGGCGGTTCTGGATGGTGGCCTACCCAATGTTCATGTTCTCGGCGACTACGTGCGGCGTTACTTCCTCTCGGATGAAGGTGCGGAAGATGTAGAGCCGTATTTAGCGCACGGACTCGGAGTGACCTCAGCGCTCTTGTTCGGCCCAATTGAGCCCGGTGGGCAAGCACATCGTCCCTATGCGGCGGTTGATCACCATCGGGTTCTCGACGCCAAATCTGATGAAGAAGATCCGTACGAGTTGTACCGCACGCTTGGCCATGTTGAGACTGTACTGCTTTCGCGGTCTTACCAGTTTGTGAATCTCAGTCTTGGTCCTGATCTCTGCGTTGAGGATAGTGACGTTCACGCCTGGACCGCAGTTATTGACGACATTCTCAGCGATGGTGAGACATTGATGAGCGTAGCAATCGGCAATAACGGGGAAAACGACGCCGAGGCTGGTTTGAATCGGATCCAGGTACCTGCTGACAGTGTCAATGCCTTGTCGGTAGGTGCAGTTAATCGAACCACCAGTGATTGGAGAAAATCCAGCTACAGCGCTGTAGGTCCAGGCCGCAGCCCAGGGCGGAGAAAGCCGGATTTGGTTGCATTCGGGGGATCACCGCACGAGTACTTTCACGTCGTTGCGCCGGGTAACCGGCGCGACTTGGTCGCGACTCTTGGGACAAGTTTCGCTGCCCCCTTTGCATTGCGCACCGCTGTTGGCATTAGCGCGATTCTTGGAAGCGCGGTCGCTCCATTGACCATCAAGGCTTTGATGATCCATGGGTGTGAAACTCAAGCGGGAGAGCGAGTTGACGCAGTGGGGTGGGGAATGGTGCCCATCGATCTGAATACGTTGATCACCTGTGGTGATGGCGTTGCACGCATTATTTACCAAGGGGAATTGCGCCCAGGAAAGTTTTTGCGTGCTCCAGTACCCCGCCCCTGACGCCGTTGGAAGGGATGGTGACCCTTAGCGCTACGTTTTGCTACGCCAGTCCTGTTGATCCTCAGGATGCCAGTGCTTATACGAAGGCAGGGTTGGGAATCACCTTCCGTCCGCACGTCGGTAAGCGTAAGCCGGGAGCGCAGCATGCGACTTCGCAGAGTTTTTTCCCGGCTAGCGAGTGGCGTACGGAAGCGGAACTACGCGCAGATCTTCATAAATGGGAAACGGTCCTGCATGCGGAACATACTTTCCGTGGGGCCAGCCTGAAGGAGTCGGTCTTTGATGTGCACTACAACGCACGTGATGCTGGTGGCGTGGCTCCAGGTGCAGAGCGGATTAGATACGCCCTCGTTGTGACAGTGAAGGCGCCGAAACATGCAGACCTTTATCAAGACATTTTGAATGCACATGCAGTTCTGCAGGCGCTCGAGCCGCAGGTAACTCTGCCGCTTCGTAGCTAATGGCGTGTAGTCGGTTCTTTGGCAATTGAAGGGATTGGCAGGGAAAGCGGTGTTACCCGCGCGCCGGCCACTGCGGCGTGTCGAGCGCGATCCGGTACACCCGCAGCGCGTTGTCGTGCCAGATTGCGCGGCGCGCGGCGCCGTCGAGATGCGTCATCGCAAAGGCGAACGTGCGCAGCAGCGCGGGATACGACACGCGCAACCCGGCCACGGGGAAATTGCTGGCGAACAGGCAGCGCTGCCAGCCGAAGATCGCGATCGTGTCGCGGATGATCCGCGCGTTGTCCGCGTCGTTCCACATCGCATCGCGCAGGCCGAGTTCGGAGATTTTCACGCTCACGCGCGGCAACGCGGCGAGCGCTTCCATTCCATGCCGCCAGCGTGCGAGCCCTGCGTCCGAGCGATCCCACGGCAGCCCCGCGTGTTCGAGCACGACGTCTACCGCAGGCGCATCGGCCAGCATCGCGGCCGCGTCGCCGAGATGCCAGAACGGCACGCGCAGATCCCAGCTCAGGCCGTGCGCGGCGACGCGTTCGAGCGCGGCCGGCCAGCGCGGATCATGCAGCGTGCCCGGCCCTTCGATGGACGCATCCGGCGCCGCCGCGGTGCGCGGCTTGAACCGCACGCCGCGCACGCGCGGCCACGCGGCCTGTTCGGCGAGCCTTTCGTCTGCGTCATCGGCCAGCAGGTCGACCCATGCGACGACCGCCGACGGCAACCCGTGCGCGGCCGCGACCTCGTGCAGCCAGCGCGTTTCCGCGAGCGCTTCGTCGCACGCTCGTTCCGCTTCGACGTGCACGCTGGCGACGATCGGCGCATCTTGCGCCGCGTGGCGATAGTCGTCCACACCGAAATCGCGGCACAGCGCCGCGTAGTCGCCGAACATGAAGCGCGCCGGGTCGTACTGCTCCTGCAGCCACGGATAGTGCGCACCCGCATCGAGTCGCCACAGATGATGATGCGCGTCGACGAGCGCATCGGGCAGGCCGTCGGGCGGCGGCGCGTCGTCGCGCATGTCAGCGGGCGCCGGCGAGCACGTACGACGCATCCGGTTCGCGCAGCGTCGCCAGCGCACCGACGAAACGCCACGCGTCGAGATCGAGTTCGCGCACGTAATCGTCCTGGAACGACACGTACGCGACGCGCCGCGACGGATGGAACGACAGCGCGGTCGGGTTGGCGGGCAGCGCGACGCGTTCGATCTCTTCGAGCTGCCGCGCGTCGAATACCGAGATCGACTGCTCGCCGGAGTTGGTCAGCAGCAGCAAATCCCGGCCATCCGGCGCGGTGGTGCGGTAGATGCGGTTCGGGTCGCTGCGCGTCTTCACGCGGCGGCCGCAAGCCATCGTCTCGGTGTCGATCTCGACCAGCGTGTCGTCGCCGCGGTTCGCGACGAACAGCGTGCGCTCATCGCTCGACAGCGCATTGCCTTCGGGGCGCGGTCCGGGCATGACCGCGCGGGGCGCGACCGTCGCGTCGCGCGGATGGAATTGCGTGACCGTGTTCGACAGCAGATGCACGCCGTACGCGGGGCTCGCGTCGCGCGTGAGCGTCACGAGGTGCGTCTTCACGCCGCCGGACGGCACGGCCATGTTCGGTACCGGCTGCCGGGTCGGCTCGTCGAACACGAGCAGCATGTCGTGCGCCTCGCTCATCGCGTACAGCCGGCCGTCACGGTCGCTCGCCATTCCGTGCGGCCGGTAGTACGGCCACAGGTCGAGCATGCGCGTGTGCGCGCGCTCGACGAGATCGATCTCAGCGATGCGGTGATCGCCTTCATGGCCGCGCGACCATGCGGTCTCGATCCCGAAAATGCCGACATACGCATGGCGCTCGGTCACGTCGACGGTGAATTCGTGCGGGAAGTTCGGCAACACGATGTGCTTGAGCGGCGCTTTCGTATCGAGGTCGTAGAAACTGAAAGTGTGGGCGCATTTCTGCACCAGCAGCAGGATGTCGTTCATGGTGTGTCTCCGGTGTTTCGTTCGCGTGGCCGCGAGTCGAGATGCTTCAGTCCTCGCAGCGGCGGGGCAGCGTCAGCGCGAGCAGGCCGGCCACGGCAAGCGTGACGGCGAGGCTGTACACGCCGGCCGCCGCGCTCACGTGCTGCGTCAGCACGCCGACCGCATACGGGCCGCAGAAGCCTCCGAGATTGCCGAGCGCGTTGATGAGCCCGCGTGCGCTGCCGGCCGCCTCGACGCTGCAGAGCTTCGGCGGAATCGCCCAGAACACGCCGGCCGCCGCCTGCAGGAAGAAGCCGCAACCGATCAGGAACGCGAACGACACGGCCATCGACGCATGCGTGAGCACCGACAGCGCGAGGCACGCGGCGAAGCCGACGAGCGGCAGCAGCACGAACAGACGCCGCTTGCCGGTCCGGTCGGACCAATACGACGTGACGAGCATTCCGATCACCATCGCGACGTACGGCAGCATCGCGAGCAGGCCGATCCTGCCCATCCCGCCGTGCGTGAGGTTTTTCAGCAGGGTCGGCAGCCACATCGTATAGCCGTAGATGCCGGCCTGATAGCAGAAGTTGATCGCGATGAGCAGCCAGATCGTTGGGTGGCGCAGCAGCGCGCCGAACGAGGCGGCCGCCGGCGTGCCGGCCGCGCGCTTGCGTTCGCGCTCGTCGCGCAGCGCGTCGAGGATGTACGCCCTCTCGCGCGGCGACACCCACCGTGCGGTCTCCGGGCCGTCGTCGGCGAACAGCATCCACACGACGAGGCACAGCAGCGACAGCGCGCCCGCGCTGAAGAACAGGTGATGCCAGTCGTACGCGGCGAGGATGAAGCCGGACAGCGGCGCGGTGATCATGCCGGCGAGCGGCACGAACAGGATGACCATCGCATTCGCGCGGCCGCGTTCGCGATCGGGAAACCAGTGGCTGACCATCGTCAGCACGACGGGCAGCATCCCGCCCTCGGCCACACCGAGCAGGAAGCGCAGCGTCAGGAGTTGCCACGTATGGGTGACGAGCCCGGTCAGCACCGACAGCACGGCCCAGCTCACGAGCGACCACGCGATGAAGGTCTTGCCGCTGCCGAGCGCCGCGCGCCGGCCGCCGGGAATCTGCAGGAACAGGTAGCCGAAGAAGAAGATGCCGCCGGCGAGGCCGGCCATCGTCGCATCCATGCCGAGGTCGGCGTTCATCCCGCCGGGCATCGCGAACGCGATGTTCACGCGGTCCATGTAGGAAATGATGCAGGCGAGCAGCAGCGGCGGGATCACGCGCAGCCAGCGGCGGCGTGGAATGGCTTCGCCGGCTTCGTATGCCGGGGTCGCGGGGTTCAGCAGGGTCATGGTGTCTCCGTCCATCCGATGAGCGGCGGCGGCCTTCTGTCGGGCCGCCGTCACGCCGATGCGCAACGCATGCGCGTTGCGGGTGCAAAAACGATGTCTAGCGCCCCCAGCGCAGCACGAGCGGGTCGAGCCGCCGCGCCGTGTCGAGCAGGCCGGCGCGTACCTGCGGATGCAGCTCGGGCCACGGCGAGCGCGGCCGGTCGCACGCGATCACGCCGCCCGCCTTCATCAGCGCCTTCGCGGTGAGGAAGCCCGACTGGCGGTTCTCGTAGTTGATCAGCGGCAGCCAGCGCGCGTACTGCGCGTACGCGTCGTCGCGGCGCCCGGCGAAATACGCATCGGTGATCCGGCGAATCCCGTCCGGATAGCCGCCGCCCGTCATCGCGCCGGTCGCGCCGGCATCGAGGTCGGCGAGCAGCGTGATGCCTTCCTCGCCGTCCCACGGCCCTTCGATCGCGTCGCCGCCGAGCGCGATCAGATCGCGCAGCTTCGACGCGGCGCCGGCCGTCTCGATCTTGAAGTACGACACCGCGTCGATCTCGTGCGCGAGCGTCGCGAGGAACGGCGCGGACAGCGCGACGCCGCTGGCCGGCGCATCCTGGATCATCAGCGGAATGTCGAGGCCGTCGGCGACTTCGCGGAAGTACGCGCGCACCTGCGCTTCAGGCACGCGGAACGTCGCGCCGTGGTACGGCGGCATCACCATCACCATCGCCGCGCCGAGCGCCTGGGCGTGCCGGTTGCGTTGCGCGCAGATCCGCGCGCTGAAGTGCGACGTCGTGACGATCACCGGCACGCGGCCCGCGACGTGCTCGAGCGTGGTGCGCGTGAGCAGATCGCGTTCGTCGTCGCCGAGCGCGAACTGCTCGGAGTAATTCGCATGGATGCAAAGGCCGTGCGAGCCGGCATCGATCATGAAATCGATGCAGCGGCGCTGGCCGTCGAGATCGAGCGCGCCGTGCGCGTCGAAGATCGTCGGCACAACCGGAAAGACGCCCTGGTAGCGTGGGTTCATGGCCAGCCTCACTCGACGATGTCGAACTGGTCGAGGAATTCGGTCTTCAGCGTGAGGCCGAGGCCCGGCACGTCGTCGCGCAGTTGCAGGAAGCCGTTCTCGGCCACCGGCTCGCCGTCGAAGATGTAATAGAACAGCTCGTTGCCGACCTCGACGTCGAACATCGGGAAGTACTCGCTCATCGGCGACGCGAGCGTGCTCATCGTCAGGTGGTAGTTGTGCATCTGGCCCGCGTGCGGAATCACCGGCACGCTGTACGCCTCGCACAGCGCGTTGATCTTGTGCGCCATCGTGATCCCGCCGACGCGGTTCGTGTCGTACTGGACGACCGACACGGCCTTGCGGTCGAGCAACTGCTTGAAGCCGTACAGCGAGAACTCGTGCTCGCCGCCGGAGATCGGGATGCGCGTGAGCCGGTTCAGCTGCGCGTAGCCGTCGAGGTCGTCGGCGATCACCGGTTCTTCCAGCCAGCGCGGCTGGTACTTCTCGAGCTTCGGCAGGATGCGCTTCGCATACTCGAGGTTCCAGCCCATGTAGCACTCGAGCATCAGGTCGTTGTCGTAGCCGATCACCTCGCGGATCGCCGCGACCGACTTCAGGTTCTCGACCACGCCCTGCTGCCCGTGCGCGGGCCCGTAGCCGAAACGCATCTTGAACGCGCGGAAGCCTTCCTTCAGGTACCGCTGCGCTTCCTCCTGCATCGCCTTCAGGTCGGTGCGGTAGAGCTTCGAGTAGTAGCAGGGAATCTTCTCCTTGGTGCGGCCGCCGAGCAGCTTGAACACCGGCTTGCCGACGCTCTTGCCGAGGATGTCCCAGATCGCGATGTCGACCGCCGAGATCGCGGCCATGCCGATGCCCTTGCGGCCCCAGGCGTGGGTCGCGCGGTACATCCGCTGGTTCAGGTACTCGTAGTCCCACGGATCCTGGCCGATCACGAGCGGCGCGAGGTACTGGTCGATGATCACCTTCGCGACGTGCGGCGCGAGCGCGACGTTGCCGAGGCCGACGATGCCGTCGTCGGTTTCGACCTCGACGACCGTCCAGGCATGGAAGCGGAACGTGCTCATCGTTTCCTGCGGCGCGTACAGCAGGTCCATCGCGTTCGAGCAGAAATTGCCTTGCGGCGGAACGGTCTTGCCTTTCCACTGGAATACGCGGGCGCGTACGGAGCGGATCTTCATGATGGTGTCTCCAGAATCGATGTCGTCGTGTGTGAAAGGCGTGCGGGCGTCACGCCGAAACGGTGGGCGAGCGCCGCGCGGCGCCCATCCGGCACGCGATCTGCAGCGCCTGCCAGGTCGCGCCGACATCGGCCGTGCCGCGGCCCGCGATGTCGTACGCGGTGCCGTGCGCGGGCGTCGTGATCGGCACGGGCAGCCCGCCCTGCACGGTCACGCCGCGCGAGAAGCCGAGCAGCTTGATCGCGATCTGCCCCTGGTCGTGATACATCGTGACGATCGCCTGGTAGTCGCCGGCCTGCGCCTTCAGGAAGATCGTGTCGGCCGGGAACGGGCCGTGGAACGGCGCATCGGTCGGCCAGTCGCGCGCCTGCAAGCGGCGCACGGCCGGCTCGATGACGTCGACTTCCTCGCGGCCGCAACTGCCGCCGTCGCCGCCGTGCGGGTTGAACGCGGCGATCGCGACCTTCGGCGCGGCGACGCCTTTCGCGAGCAGCGACCGGTAGATCAGCTCGGACGCCTGTTCGATCCGTTCGATGCTCAGTTGGGCTGCCGCATCCTTCAGCGGAATGTGCGACGAGATTCGCGCGGTCCACAGTTCGCCGAGCGTGTTGAATTCGCAGAAGTAGCCGGTCACGCCGAGCGCTTCGGCGAAGTGGTGCAGTTCGTCGTCGTGGCGCAGGCCGCCGAGCTTCATCGCGTACTTGTTCAGCGGCGCGAAGCAGATCGCGTCGATGTCGCCGGCGAGCGCGGCGTCGAGGCAGCGGTCGAGCACGGTCAGCGCCGAGCGGCCGCCGGCCGCCCCGGCCTGGCCGACCGTGACCTGCGCGGGATCGACCGTATCGACCGCGACGAACGCGGCGCGCGCGGTGGACGGCCGCGCGCGCACGGCGGCGAGCGACGCGACAGGCTCGACGTCGACCTTGACGCCGGCGACACGCTGGCCGGCTTCCCACAGCCAGCGATCGCCGATCAGTACGAGGTTCGCGCCGGCGGTTGCATCGGGGCGGGCGAGCAGTTTCGCGATCAGTTCGGCGCCGATGCCGGCGGGGTCGCCGAGCGTCAGCGCGACGACGGGGCGGGCGGCGGCGGGCGTCATGCGGCGGCTCCGGTGCGGGGCGTGCGGCGGGCGAGGGGGGATTCGAGGTTCATGTGGCGTCTCCGGTGGCGGCGTGCGGCCGTTGGTCTATGGGGTTGATGCTAGGTAGACGGAATGAGTCGGTAAATTGAAAACTCTTGATGAATCGATAACCTGGAGTAATCAAAGATGGGCTCGATCGACCGACGAGACTCGACTCCGCAACTGCTGAACCGGCTGCGGATGCGCCAAATCGCGCTGCTGCTGGCCGTGGACGAATGCTCGACGCTGCGCGCGGCGGCCGAGCAGATGGGCCTCACGCAACCGGCCGCGACGAAGATGCTGGCCGAACTGGAGAGCGCGCTCGGCCAGCGGTTGTTCGATCGCATCGGGCGCGGGCTCGTGCTGAACCCGGCCGGCGAGCGCGTGCTCGGCTATTTCCGCGGCATCCGCGGCAGCATGGAGGCGCTGAACCGCGAACTCGGCGAGCTGCAACTGGGCAGCGCGGGGCGGCTCGCGATCGGCAGCATCATGGCGGCGTCGCCGGGGCGGCCGACCGAGGCGCTGGTGCGGTTGAAGGCGCGTTATCCGCTGCTCGCGATCGACATCGCGGTGGATACGAGCGATCGGCTGATGCCGCAGCTTCGCGACGGCGTGCTCGAAGTGGTGATCGGGAGGAACGCCGGGGCCGACTGCGATTTCCGCGTGGTTGACGACGAGGCGCTCGCGATCATCGCGGGCCGCGACCATCCGCTCGCGGGCGCGGGGCCGGTCGAATTCGATGCGCTGCTCGATTACGCGTGGATCCTGCAGCCGGCCGGCAGCCCGGCGCGCGAGGTCGTCGAGCGCGAATTCCGCGCGCGTCACCAGCCGATGCCGCGCGGGCTCGTCGAAACGGGCTCGATCCTGACCACGATGAATCTCGTCGATCGTTCGTCGATGCTCGGCGTGATTCCGCTGACGGTCGCGCAGCGCAACGCGGCGCACGGGCTCGTCTCGATCGTCGATTACATGCTCGAACAGAAGCTGCCGTCGTACGGCAGCCTCGTGCGGCGCGACCGGCCGTTGAGCATTCCCGCCCAGCAGTTTCTCGCGCTGTTTCACCAGGACGCCGTTGGGGCGGACGGCGGTGCCTGATCCGGCGGCGCGTTGCCGCGCCGGTCGCGCGTCGCGGAACGCGGCGATGCGTGATGAGCGATGAGCGATGACGGCGCGGGCGGGACGACAGCGGCAGCGAAGACCGGCTTCAGTGCGCCGACGGCGCGGCGGGCGCGTCGGCGAGCGCCGGCATCGAGTCGGACAGCGCGTGGTCCGGCCGAATCCGCAGCGCGGCGACGATGCCGATCAGCAGCATCGCGACCGAGCCGATGAACGGCACCGTCCAGCTGCCGGTGCGATCGACGAGATAGCCGAACAGGATCGGCGACAGGATCCCCGCGATCGCGGAACCGGCGTTCATCATCCCGCTCGCGATGCCGGCATGGGCAGGCGCGATATCGCTCGGCACCGCCCAGATCGGCCCGATCGTCAGTTCGAGGCACAGGAACGATCCCGACAGGCACAGCGCGACGCCGGCCGTCGCGTGCACGAACGCGAGCGGCAGCAGGCAGACGAGTGCACCGACGAAGCTCGCCACGATCACGCTCTGGCGCGACAGCGCGAGGTTGCCGGTCTTCCGGTAGATCCGGTCGCAGAGCCAGCCGCCGAGTGTGTCGCCGACGACGCCCGCGAAGAACACGCCGGACGCGAACAAGGCGGTCGATTTCAGGTTCAAGCCCTGGCCGTTCAGGAAAAAGGTCGGCAGCCACGTGAAGAACAGCCACGCGGTCCAGCCGTAGCAGAAGTACACGAAGATGGTCGGCGCCATCCGGCGCAACAGCGGCCCCCACGGCGTGGGCCCGGAGGGTGCGGCAGGGCGGCGGCTGTGCGTGCGGCCGTCGTCGTCGCCGAGCGGATGCTCGCGGAAGCCGGCGATCCACCACGCGAGCCACACCAGCGTGACCGCGCCGATCACGAAGAACGCCGCGCGCCACGACAGCCACGTCATCAGCGCGGCGACGATCGGCGGCGTGACCGCGTTGCCGAGCCGGGAGAACGAATGCGTGAAGCCCTGCACGACGCCGCGCCGCTCGCGCGGGAACCACTGCGTGATCGCCCGGGCCTGGGCCGGCAGCGTCGCGCCTTCGCCGATGCCGAGCAACAGGCGCGCGGCGAACAGCAACCCGAGGCTGTGCACGAGCCCGGTCGCGAACGTGGAGACGACCCAGATCAGCCCGCAGCCGATCAGCGTGATGCGGGCGCCGAACCGGTCGGCGATCCAGCCCCCGCCGATCTGGCAAATTGCATACGAATATGCAAACGCGGAGAAGGCGACGCCGAGCTCGGTATTCGACAGCCCGAGTTCGGCCTTGATCGCGCCGGCCGCGGTCGCGAGGTTGACGCGGTCGACGTAAAGGATGAACGAAAGCGCGCACAGCAGCCACAGCGTGTGGCGCCGTTGACGGTGATCGGTGGGCATGTGTCTCACTCCATGTTCGTGCGCGGCGTTGCAATGACGCTGCGTTCACGGGCGAGCCCAGCATCGCGCGGCGGCGGAGACACTGTCCAATGAATCTTTGGGATCAATCGATAACCGCAGGTGTTCATTCGCTTGCCCGGCCTGGGCCGCCGCGCGCGCCGGCCGGCCGGGCGAGGCAACGCGATGCCCGGGCAGGTGAGACCGTGAACGATATCGACGAACGTTTGCTTCAACAGGACAGCCGCTTCTGGCGGTTGCCGCTGGTGAAATGGTGGATCCAGCGGGACGGCCGCGACGGCCATGCGTTCCGGCTGCTGCCGTTCCCGCTGGTCACCGTCTTCGTGCTCGAACCGCGAGCGTGACGCGGCGCGGCCCGCGCCGGCATCAATGCGCCGGAAAGCGCTCGTTTTCAGGCGCCGGCACGAGGTTGTCGGGCCACTGCACTTCGAACCGCGTACCACCCGCGCCGGTCGGCACGCAAACGGCTTCGCCGCCGTGCGCATGCGCGATCGCCGCGACGACGGCGAGCCCGAGGCCGCTGCCGCCGGGTTGCGACTCGTCGACGCGCCGGAATGCCTGGAACACATGCGGCGCGAAATCGGCCGGGATGCCGGGGCCGTCGTCCTCGACGCGCAGCCGGCACATGCCCTGTTCGACGCAGGTGCCGATGCGGATCGCGCCCGGCACCGCATGGCGGCGCGCGTTCTCGAGCAGCGCGAGCAGCGCCTGACGGATCCGGACCGGGTCGCAGCGCATCGGCCGCGCGTCGAGGTCGAGCACCGGGTGCTGGCCGGCGGCCTGCATCGCATGCGCGAACACGTCGACCACGGCCCGGATCTCCGCGGCGAGATCGGTGTCGCGAATCTCGATGCTCAGGTGGCCGCTATCCGCGAGGCTGACCACGCGCAGATCCTCGATCAGCCGTGTCAGTCCTTCGACCTGCGCGAGCAGGCTGCGGAACTGCGCTTCGCTGGGCGTGAACACGCCTTCGGCGAGCCCCTGCAGCCGCCCGCGCAGCACGGTCACCGGCGTGCGCAGCTCGTGTGCGATCGCGGCGTTCCAGAACGTCTGCTCGTCGGTCACGCGCTGCAGCTCGCTCGCGAGCGCGTTGAAATTGTCGGCGAGCAGTGCCGCTTCGTGCAGCGAACGATCGCCGGCCACGGCGCGTGCGCCGAGATCGCCGCGCGCGACGCGGCGGATGCTGTCCGTCACCGAATTGAGCGGCACGAGGATGCGGCGCGACAGGTTGACCGCGACGAACACGGCGAGTACGAGGCCGACCAGCGTGGTCGAGATCAGCCACACCCATTCCGGGCCCGTCGGCAACAAGCCCGGTTGGTTGAATTCCACGGGCCAGTACTTGAAGGCGACGTAGTAGAACACATAGGCCGTCACGACGACCAGCAGCGTCACGCCGAATGCCATCGCGCCCATCGTCAGCGCGATCTGGCGGCTCAGGCCATCGAGTCTCAATCGCCGCTCCACAGTTTGTAGCCGACGCCGCGTACGCTTGCCGGCACGCCTGCGACGCCGAGATCGTCGAGTTTCTTGCGCAGCTTGCTGACGTGGCTGTCGACCGTGCGCTCGAGCGCGTCGCCTTCCGGGAGGCAGGTGGTCATCAGTTCGGCGCGGCTGAACACGCGGCGCGGCGCGCGCGCGAGTTGCGCGAGCAGCTTGAACTCGGTGAGCGTCAGCACGAGCGTGTGGCGCGTGCCGTCGATTTCGACCGTCGCTTCGTGGTGCTCGAGGTCGATCTCGAACGGTGCGGCACGCAGCACGCGCTGTTCTTCCTGGCGCGAGCCCGCCATCGAGCGGCGCAGCACCGCCTGTGCGCGCGCGACGACTTCGGCGGGATTGAACGGCTTCACGACGTAGTCGTCGGCGCCGATGCGCAAGCCCGTGAGCTTGTCGATGTCCTGGTCGAGCGCGGTCAGCATGATGACCGGCGTGTCGCCGCGGTGACGGATCTCGGCGAGCACCTTCCAGCCGTCGACGTGCGGCATCTGCACGTCGAGCAGCACGAGGTCGGGCTTCAGCTGAAGATGCAGTTCCAGCGCGCGTCGGCCGTCGGTGGCATGCACGCTGCGCAGCCCGCTGCGTGCCAGATAGGCGATGAGGATCTCGGCGATTTCGGGCTCGTCCTCGGCGATGAGGACGAGCGCCTGGCCGGCGCCGGAAGATGAAGAAAGAGCGGGCATGGCCATTCGTTCAGGTTCGTCAGGGGATTTCCATCGAATCTCCATACTACCGCACGGGCCCGTTCATCGAACGGAGGCAGGCCGGCGTGCAGCGCCGGCGCGCATGATCGGTCAAGTCTTTCCAGCACCTTTCATTGCCGCCGGGAGACGCATCATGACAGGGGAATACCCTGTCTTTTTTTTTCAAACCTGTTTTATGTATCATGACCTAACTTTTGCAGCATGTACTAATTTAGGCGGGCGGCCGATCCTTGGCGATAAAAGGAAGATCGGCATCGGTACAGGAAGGACTGCGAACCGTGGATGCATGCGTATGCCGCGCGATCGACCGCGCGGTGCATGCAAGCCGGTGGCAGGCGAAGGGGTTTCAGGTCGCATTCAGTCGTCAGGTTCCGCACGAGCGCGGGGCGCACGCCATCGAGGCGCGCCATCGTTCGCATCATTTGCAGGCAGTCACCCATACACCATGTTCAAAAAGTCATCTCCCAACGCATCGGCCGACATGCAGCGCCGGCAGTGGCTCAAGGTCGCGGGCGCCTCCGTCGCGATGGGCGGCCTCGCGATCGGCGCGTCGCGCGCGAGCGCCGATGGCGCGCCCGGCGCCGCTGACGCGGGCGACGTGCTCGACGTCGCGATCATCGGCGCGGGCCTGGCCGGCCTGACGGCCGCGCGCGACCTGCGCTACGCCGGCTGCGAATCCGTCGTCGTGCTCGAGGCCCGAGATCGCGTGGGCGGCCGCACGCTCAACTACGACGTGGGCGGCGGCTACGTGACCGAAGTCGGCGGCCAGTGGATCGGCCCGGGCCAGACCGCGGTCGCGGATCTCGCCCGTGAACTGGACGTCGGCACGTTCCCGAGCTACTACGCGGGCAAGACGGTCATTCTCGGCGGCGACGGCCGCGTGGCGGTCGATCTGGAGGGCACCTTCGGCACCGACGAGGCGATGGCGGCGAAGCTCAGCCGGCTGTCGCGCGACGTGCCGTCGGGCGCGCCGTGGACGTCGCCGAAAGTGGCCGAACTCGACCGGCTGTCCGTCGGCGACTGGCTCGCGCGGCAGGACATCAAGCCCGAGGACCGGGTGAGCTGGAACGGCTCGATCGCGCTGTCGGGCGGCGTCATGCCGGCGAAGATGGGGCTGCTGCATTTCCTGTCGATGATCAATTCCGCCGACTGCGATTACACGCAGCTGGATTCGATCCGGCACAGCGCGCAGGAAACCCGCTTCGTCGGCGGCTCGCAGATTCTCAGCATCCGGATGGCGCAGCAGCTCGGCGACAAGGTGCGCCTGTCGACGCCGGTGCGCCGGATCACCGGCTGGGATCGCGACGTCGTCACGCTGCAGACGGATCGCGGCACGGTGCGCGCGCGCAAGGTGGTGATGGCGATCCATCCGGCGCTGTGTCATCAGGTGCAGTTCGATCCGCCGCTGCCGGCTCAGCGCGACGCGCTGCAGCGCGCATGGCCGGCCCACTCGCCGGCGCGCAAGACCGCGATGGTCTATCGCCGTCCGTTCTGGCGCGACAAGGGGCTGAACGGCCACATCTTCCAGCCCGACGGGCCGATCATCTGGGCGTACGACAACTCGCCGCCGGGCGGCGAGATCGGCGTGATCAACGCGTTCGTCCTGAACGCGATGTTGCCGTCGGACCTTCACGCCGCGAAGCAGATGCTCACCGGTTTCTACGCGCGGGCATGGGGCGACGACGCGCTGTCGCCGGTGTCGTACCACGATCGCGACTGGGGCAAGGACGGCCCGTGGACGCTCACTTGCGTGTCGGCGATTCCGCCGGGTTTCTGGAGTGCGCACGGCGAAGCGCTGCGCGCGCCGTGCGGGAACCTGATCTGGTCGGGCACCGAAACCGCGAACATCTGGGCCGGCTACATGGACGGCGCCGTTCGCTCGGGCCACCAGGGCGCGCTGCAGGCGCTCAACGCATTGCGTCGCGCATAAAGGAGAGCGGACATGAAGAAACGCATGCTGTTGCTCGCCGCGCTCGCGATCGTCGTCGCGCTGCTGGCCTTCCATGGCCCCGGGTTGCTCGATCTGTATCGGCTGCAGCGCCATGTCGCCGAGGCGGCGGAAGCCGACCAGGCCGACGGCGGCGCATGGCCGCGGCTCACCGACGTATGCATGGGCTGTCACGGCGCGAAAGGCACGTCGCTCAACGAGGCCTACCCGAGCCTCGCGGGGCAACCGGCGCAGTACGTCGCCGCGCAGCTTCACGCATTCGCGAGCGGCCAGCGGGCGAACCCGACGATGGGGCCGCTCGCGATGACGCTGAGCGAAGCGGAGATCGCGCATCTGGCCGACTACTACGCGAAGCAGGCCGCCGTCGACAACGGCTACTTCAAGCCGGACGCCCGGCTGCGCGCGAAGGGCGAGCAACTGG
Organism: Burkholderia sp. HI2761; assembly: GCF_002223355.1. NCBI lineage: Bacteria > Pseudomonadati > Pseudomonadota > Betaproteobacteria > Burkholderiales > Burkholderiaceae > Burkholderia > Burkholderia sp. HI2761. The sequence goes on from NZ_NKFN01000007.1 coordinate 499,354, forward strand.
TGACGGGCGGCGCGTGCGCTGCGTGCCACGGCGCGCGGCTGATGGGGCAGGCGCAGTTCCCGCGTCTGGCCGGGCAAGGCTACGACTACCTCGTGGCGCAGCTCGACGCGTTTGCGAAGGGCACGCGCAGCGAGGCCACGGGCACTATGCAGCGCGTCGCGCAGGCGATGTCGGCGGACGATCGCGCGGCGGTCGCCACCTATCTCGCCAGCGTCAGCCCCGGCCGGCACTGAATCATCGAACGCAATCGATATCGGGAGTTTGGATCATGGATCTCAAGTCACTCATGCTTTGCTTTTCCAGCGTCGCGCTCGCGACGACGACCGGCCTCTACGGTTTGAAGTTCATTCGCAAGCGCAACTACCTGCTCGGCCTCGAGTGGTGGGTCGTCACGGTTTCCTCGACGAACGCGCTGATCTTCTTTGCAACCGGCTCGCCGTTTTTCTACGGCATCTCGCACTTCCTCGATGCGTTCTCGCGCGGTTTCGGGATGCCGCTCATCGCGGTCGCGGGCCTGATGACCGTGACGCACGGCTACCGGCCGTCGGCGTGGCAGGACGTGCTGCTGTTCGGAATCGCGACCGTCGGCACGATCGTGCTGGTGGCGGCCGGATTCGTGAAAGGCGTGCTGCCTTACTTCTATGTCGCGATGTGGGGATTGCTCGCGCTCTATCTCGCGTACTTCGTGGCGAGGCTGCTGCGCGCGGGGTTGCCGTTCCACGCATCGACGACGACCGTGGCGCTCGTCTCTTCGCTGGCGATCGCGTGCATCTACGACTTCTACAAGATCCCGGGCGAGGAAACCAACGTCGTATTCAATTTCTACGTGCTCGCGCTGCTCACATGGTCGTACTTCACGGTCGCGATCTATTACGCATACTGCGCGCTGGAGCGTGCGCAGGGGCGCATCAAGGCGGAAGCGGGCGTTTTGTCGTATTCGAAATGAATAGATATCCTGATCGAATGAGCGAATGGATACGACACGCCTGACCCGTGCGCAACGGCGGGACGCGACACGCGAACGCCTGCTCGACGCCGCGCGCACGATCTTCGCGGAGCAAGGGTATGCGCTCGTGAGCGTCGAGGCGATCGCCGCGGCAGCCGGGCATACGCGCGGCGCGTTCTATTCGAACTTCCGCGGCAAGACCGACCTGCTGTTCGAACTGATGCGGCGCGATCACGACGCCGCCGCGACGGAGTTGCGGCGGATCGTCGACGCGGACGGCACGTGCGAGGACGCGGAGTATGCGCTGTTCGACTACTGGCGGCGATATGCCGGCCAGCATGCATCGCGTCTGATGTGGATGGAGGCGCAGCTTCAGGCCGCCCGCGATCCGCGGTTCCGCGCGCGGTTCGGCGTGTTCCTGCGGGAGCGGCAGGAACAGGTGGCGGCGTGCCTGCGTGCGTTCGCGGTGCGCGCGGGCGCATCGCTGTCGTTGCCCGCCGAGGTGCTGGCGCTCGGTCTGACCGCGCTGTGCGACGGCGTGCAGTCGTGTCGTGCGGCCGATCCGCGCGGCGCGACCGACGCGCTGGCCGATGCGGTGCTGGCGGGCTTCCTGACGCGCGCGGTGTTCGACCACGGGTCGAAGCCGGGGCAGGACTTCAGCGTCGGCCTGTAGGCGGACGGAAAGCCCGTTGAAATCGTTGGGCGACACAGCAGACGAAACAGGGAATACCCCGTCTTTTACTTTCTATTATTTTTGTCATGATGACCTAATATTGTCACCATGTTCTACTGAAAAGGCCGGCAGCGAGCGATCGCGACCGACCGCCGTTGGACGAATTGGGAGATCTACGATGGATGCATCCACGCGCAAGGCTTTCTTCGAGGACGGCGCGGTCCTCATCGAAGGGCTTCTCGACGGCGAACAGCTGGCGCGCTGTCGCGCGGCGTTCGACTGGGGGCTCGAAAACCCGGGCCCGATGGCGGGCTCGCTGCTCGACGGCACGGAATACAAGTCGCACAACGACAACGCGAACCCATACGCGAAAGCGCGACTCGACGCACTCGTCGGCACGCTGTCGTTCGGGCCGTTGTTCGCCGATCTGTGGGGTTCGAAGCACGTGTGGTACTTCGCGGAAGAGCTGTTCCTGAAGACCGGCGGCAAGAGCGCCCGCTCGCCGTGGCACCAGGACACGTCGTATCTGCCGTGGGCAGGGATGCACTTCGGCAACGCGTGGATCAGCTTCGAGGGCGTGCCGAAGCGCAATGCGCTGGAGATCGTCCGCGGCTCGCATCGCGGCGTGCGCCACGACGGCACCACGTTCCAGAACGCCGAGGATCCGACCGATCCGCTGCACGGCGGCGACGCGTGGCCGCGCCTGCCGAACATCGAGGCCGAGCGCCACGCCGACCCGAAGGCCTACGACATTCTCTCGTGGGAAACCAAGCCGGGCGACGTGCTGCTGCTGCATCCGGGCGTGCTGCACGGCGGCGGCGCGGTCGATGCCGATTTCCCCGATCGTCACACGCTCGTGCTGCGCTTCTTCGGCGACGACGCGGTGTTCAGCCCGTTGCCCGACGAAAGCCGTTCGGGTTTCACGCCGGCCGGCGTGCTGTTCGTCGAGGAACTCGCCGGGCTGAAGGCAGGCGACCCGTTCCGCGCACCGTGTTTCCGTCAACTCGTCTGAACCAGGAGAACTTCCACCATGACTACGACCAGCAAGCGACAAGTGATCGTCCCGCCCGCCTTCCAGCCGTGGTACGACGCGTACCACTTCGCGCCGGCGACGCGCGTCGGCGACACGATCTGGGTATCGGGCCAGGTCGGGCTCGACGCGCAGATGCAACCCGCTGACGGCGTACAGGCGCAGGCGCGGATCGCGTTCGAATCGCTGAAGGGGATCCTCGAGGCGGCCGGCGCGAGCCTGGCCGACGTCGTCGAGCTGACGACGTTCCATACGGATCTGCAGCGCGAGACCGAAGGCTTCGCGGCGGTCAAGGACGAGTACTTCCCGAGCCGCTATCCGTCGTGGACGGCGGTCGGCATCTCGCAACTGGCGCTGCCCGGCCTGTGCGTCGAGATCCGCGCGGTGGCGGTGGCCGGGTCCGGCAAGGACTGACCGGGCAGCAGGCCGGGTCGGCCGGCGAGCCGATTCGAATCAATGCGTGTCGTCCGTGATGGGCGAACGAAGGCGGAGTGGGAAGGAGAATCGTGATGATGAAGCAAAAATTCGCAACGGCGTCCGTGATGGCGGCTGCCGCCTGTCTCGCGATCGGCACGGCAGTCGCGGCCGACGACCTGACGCCGTCGGGCGCCGAACGCGCGGCGAGCAAGGATGGCGCGGTGCCCGCGTATGCGGGCAAGCAGGCGCCCGACGCCGGCTGGGAATGGGGGAAGGTGCGCGCCGATTTCTGGAAGCACCGCAACGAGAAGCCGCTGTATTCGATCGACGCGGCGAATGTCGACAAGTACGCCGACAAGCTGTCGCCCGGCCAGATCGCGCTGATCAAGCAGAAGAAGGGCTACCGGATGGACGTCTATCCGTCCCATCGCGAGTGCCAGTTGCCGGATGCCGCCGAGCAGAACTCGAGGGCGAATCTCACGGCGGCGAAACTCGATTCGAGCGGCGTGAACCTCGCGGCGGCCGTGTTGCCGGGCGTGCCGTTCCCGCAGCCGAAGAACGGCGCGGAAGCGATCCTGAACTACGAGATGCGGTATCGCGGCGAAGGCATCGACTGGGCGCAGATGGTCACGACCATTGCGCCGCGCCCCGGCAGCAGCGACTGGATCGACGCGGTCGGCCCGCAGTCGTTCTACTTCCCGGCCGGCAAGCTCGGCAAGCGCTCGCCGCAGGACGTCGACCAGCTCAGCGCGGCCGTCTACTTCCAGATGAACTCGCCCGCGGCGCTGGCCGGGCAGGCCTTCGTGCAGCGCCAGTATTTCGACAAGGCGTCGGAGACGTATTACTACTTCCCCGGCCAGCGCCGGGTGCGGCGCATGCCGGCCTATACGCACGACGCGCCGCTGATCGGCTTCGAGAACCAGTACCTGATCGACGAAGCCAACATGATCAACGGCTCGCTCGACCGGTTCGACTGGAAGCTCGTCGGCAAGCGCGAGATGGTCGTGCCGTACAACGCGTTCGGCATGTACCGGTTCAAGAGCAAGCTGCACGACGTCGCGACGGCCGACGGCGTTGCCGCCGCGAACCGCCGCTACGAGACGCATCGCGTGTGGGTGGTCGAGGCGACGCTGAAGCCGAGCGCACGGCACGTCGCATCGAAGAAGGTGTTCTACCTGGACGAGGACAGCTGGCTCGCGCTGGTGGGCGAAGACTACGACGCGCAAGGCAAGCTGTGGAAGGTGCGGGAAAGCTACCCGATCCCCGCGTGGGAGCTCGGCGGCACCTGCGACAACGAGCCGCTCGCGCAGTACGACCTGGTCAACGGCCGCTATGTGCTCGACGCGACGTCGATCGGGCAGGGCAAGGACGTGCGCTGGCTTGAACAGGCCGACGATCCGCGCTTCAAGTCGGATTTCTACACGGCGGAATCGCTGCGCTCGGTCAGCGAGCGTTGACGGGCAACGGACGATAGACAAGAAGACCGGCGCGCGTGATGACGCGCCGGCGTCGAACAGGGGAGGAAACGGATCATGGAACCGGCACGAATAATCAGGAATGCTACGGTATCGATCGCCATCGCTGGCGCCGCGACGTCGAGCGCATATGGTTACGATTTCACGGTGGGGAACGGCGATCTGCAGGGGTCGTGGGTGACGAACCTGACGGCCGGCATGGGTATCCGCACCAAGAACCCGAGCTGCTCGCTCACCGGCGATCCGAATGCGTTCGGCTGCGGCGCGGCGGCCAATACCAATCAGTGGGGCTATGCGGACAACGGCGACCTGAACTACCGCAAGGGGCAGCCGTTCAGCACCTACGTCAGCGCGACCAGCGAGCTGCTGCTGAAGATGCCGAGCGAAGGGCTGAAGTTCATGGTGCGCGGCACCGGCATGTACGACTTCCTCGCCGGCAATACGAACCGCACGCCGTTGTCGAGCACCGCGGCCGCGCAGGTCGTCTACAACGCGCAACTGCTCGACCTGTGGGCGCAGAAGGATTTCACGATCGGCGGCCAGAGCGCGCACGTCCGGATCGGCAACCAGGTGATCAACTGGGGCGAGAGCATGTTCGCGCAGAGCGGCATCAATGCGACCAACTCGCTCGACGTGCAGAAGCTGCTGATTCCCGGGTCGCAGCTCAAGCAGGCGCTGCTGCCGGCGCCGATGCTGAGCGTTGCCGCGAACCTGTCGCACGGATTCAGCACCGAGGCCTATTACCAGTTTCAGTGGAACGGCAACCGCTATCCGCCGGTCGACTCCTACTGGTCGGTGACGAACGGCTTCGGCCGCGGCGCGGAGCCGTTCACGATCAACACGAACAACCTCAACCTGATCGGCCCGAGCGCGGGCACGATCGCCAACGCGATCGGCGGCTCCGGCGCGGCGGGCAACCAGGATACGCTCGACGCGATCAAGAACGGGCTCGTGAACGGCGCATTCGCGGGGCCGCCGTTCAACGACATCGGCCTGCCGAGCACGACGAACCCGCCGGCGAAATACCGGCCGCAGTTCGGCGTGAAGTTCAACTATGCACCCCGTTCCTTCGACGCGAACTTCGCGTTCTATTACCTGAACTACACGGACAAGTCGCCGGTGCTGGCGTCGCTCGCGAACGGCACCGAGCAATGGTCGTATCTCGGCCGGCGCCAGTTGTTCGGCGTCAGCGCGAACTTCGGGGTCGGCCCGTGGGCGATCGGCACCGAGCTGTCGTACCGGCCGCGCGACGCGGTCGCCCTGTCGGGCTGCTACGGCGCGGGCGGCCCGCTCGACATGAACACGAACGGCGTGCCGGGCGTCAATTGCCAGCAGTGGGTCGACAAGAAGAAGTTCCAGTACGACCTCAACGGCCTGCTCGCGCTGACGCGCAGCGAGTATCCGTTCCTGAAGTGGCTCGGCGCGGATTCGGCGGCCCTGACCTGGGAACTGACGTGGATCTACTACCCGGGGCTGAACGCCAACGGCGTCACGCGCACGATCGACGGACATACCGTCACGCAGGCGCCGGCGACCGGTTACCTGCCCTGGCTGAACTACGGCTCGGGGCTCGGTTATCCGATCGCGGCCGGGCAGGGCACGGCCAGCTCGGTCGGCGCGACGATCGATTTCAACTGGACCTATGACGGCACGCTGATTCACGGCTGGCAGGTGACGCCGGGCGTGACGTTCTCGGACGGCCTCTACGGCTATACGCCGACCTTCACCGCGAATTACATGCAGGGCGCGAAGTCGGTGAACGTCTACGTGCTGTTCAACCAGAACCCGCCGAACTGGCAGGCCGGCATCAATTTCACCGCGTTCTTCGGCGGACACCAGACGGTGGGGCAGCCCTACGCGGACCGGAATTTCGTCGGCCTGTTCGTGACGCGGAACTTCTGACGGGTGAATCGGTGCAAGGTGGCGCACGTCGTGCGCTGCCGGAATACATGAAGGGGTAACGTCGTGCTCAATCGTCTGGTCAGCCGCCTGGAAAGGCTCTTCTTCGGTCATCGCGCGATCGTGCTCGCGGCGATCGGCCTGTTTACCGTCGCGATGGCCGTGTTCGCCGTGCAGTTGCGCATGGATGCCGGCTTCGAGAAGCAGCTGCCGATCGGGCACGAGTACATCCGCACCTTCCAGCAATACCGGAACGACGTGCTCGGCGCGAACCGGATCACGGTGGTCGTGCGGGCGAGGCAAGGCTCGATCTGGACGCCGGCGGGGCTGACGCGGCTGTACAAGGTCACGCAGGCCGTCACCTACCTGCCGAACGTCGACCGGATCGGCGTGCGCTCGCTGTGGACGCCCAATGCGTTTGTCAACGAAGTGACCGACGAAGGTTTCCGTGCGGAGCCGATCATTCCGGGCACGATCACGCCGGACCAGCTGACGCCGGAAGTCGTCGCGCGGATCCGCCGTGCGACGACGCTCGGCGGCTACGTCGGCACGCTCGTATCGCACGGCGAGGACAGCGCGATGATCACGGCCGAGCTGAACGAGCGCGATCGCGCGGGCAAGGTGCTCGACTACGTGGCGTTCAATCACCTGCTCGAACAGCAGATCCGCAAACCGTTCGAGGATGCCGGCTACGAGATCCAGATCATCGGCTTCGCGAAGCAGATCGGCGACATCGCCGACGGCGCGACGGCGGTGCTCGGGTTCTGCGGTATCGCGCTGCTGCTGACCGCGCTCGCGGTCTACTGGTACTGCCATTCGGTGCGTTTCACGGTGCTGCTGATCGTGTGCTCGCTGACGTCGCTGGTCTGGCAGTTCGGTTCGCTGAAGCTACTCGGCTTCGGCCTCGATCCGCTCGCGGTGCTGGTGCCGTTCCTCGTGTTCGCGATCGGCGTGTCGCACGGCGTGCAGCAGGTGAACTTCATCGTGCGCGAGATCGCCCACGGGCAGAGTTCGTACGACGCGGCGCGCCACAGCTTCCGCGGCCTGCTGATACCCGGCGTGCTCGCGCTGATCACCGCGTTCGTGTCGTTCGTCACGCTGCTGCTGATCCCGATTCCGATGGTGCGCGAACTCGCGATCACCGCGTCGCTCGGGGTCGCGTACAAGATCGTCACGAACCTGATCCTGCTGCCGGTGGCCGCGTCCTGCTTCGACTTCACGAAGACCTATGCTGACAACTCGCTGAAGCGCGCGCAGCAACGGGCGAAGCCGCTGCGCGTGCTGGCGCGGGTGGCCGAGCCGAAGGTCGCGGGCGTCACCGTCGCGGTGACGGTGGCGATCTTCGCGCTCGCCGCGTGGCAAAGCCGCGACCGCGTGATCGGCACGCTGCAGCCGGGCGCGCCGGAACTGCGCGCGGATGCACGCTTCAATCGCGATGCGACGTCGATCGCCGGCAACTACGACATGGGTCTCGACTGGCTGACGGTCGCGATCGAATCGGCCGGCAAGGCCTGCGACAACCCGGCGGTCGGCCTGTATCAGGACGACTTCTCGGCCGCGATGCGCACCGAGCCGGGCGTCGTGTCCGTGCAGTCGTATTCGGCGATGCTGCGCGCGTACAACCAGGGCTACAACGAGGACTACCCGAAGATGAACGTCGTGCCGATCGATCCCGAGAACTACGGGGCGGTGTCGGTCGACGTGTCGCGCCTGAAGGGCTACATGAACCGCGACTGCGGGATGACGGCCGTTCACCTGTTCCTGACCGATCACAAGGCGACGACGATCAACCGGATCCTCGACGACGTGAAGCAGTACCGCACGTCGCATCCGTTCCCGGGCATCACGGTCCGCCTCGCGGCGGGCAACGCGGGCGTGCTGGCCGCGACCAACGACGAGGTCGCGAAAAGCGAGCTGCCGATGATGCTCTACGTGTACGCGGCGATCCTGATCCTCGTGTTCTTCGCGTACCGCGACTGGCGCGCGATGCTCGCGTGCTGCGTGCCGCTGTCGGTCGCGACCTTCATCGGCTACGGGTTCATGAAGGCGCTGCAGATCGGGCTGACCGTCGCGACGCTGCCGGTGATGGTGCTGGCGGTGGGGATCGGCGTCGACTACGCGTTCTACATCTACAACCGGCTGCAGGTGCATCTCGCGGGCGGGCAGGACATCGTGAAGGCGGTGCAGCACGCGATGCTCGAAGTGGGCGTGGCCACGATCTTCACCGCGATCACGCTGGCGATCGGCGTCGCGACGTGGAGCTTCTCGGCGCTCAAGTTCCAGGCCGACATGGGCAAGCTGCTCGCGTTCATGTTCATCGTGAACCTGGTGATGGCGATGACCGCGCTGCCCGCGCTGGCATCGGTGCTGGAGCGCTGGTTCCCGCGCCGCAAGCCGGCGCGCGCGCCGGGCCTGTTCAGTCACTGACTTCAGCCGCGAATACCCCTGAACACCACGGAGAACCTCCCATGAACAAGCCCCTTGTGTGCTGTACCGCGTTTTGCGTGGCCGCGGTGGCGGTCGCGCTATTCCATGGATCGATCGGCGGCCGGCCGGCGCCGACCCGCGTGCTGCTGACCAATCTCACGCGCGTGGGCACGCACATCGTCGCCGTCGACGAACACGGTGCGGTTCTTTTGTCGGACGACGACGGCAAGACCTGGCGGCAAACGTCGCGCGACGCGGCGTCGGCGATGCTGTCGGCCGTCGCACTCGGCGGCGCACCGTCCGGCTGGGTCGGCTTGCTCGCCCACTGACGCCAACGAACATCACTACAGAGGCCCTGCCATGATCAAGACGCTCGTTGCCTGTACCGCGCTTTGCGTTGCCGCGGCAGCCCTGGCGCAAACCGGCGACGGCACGGTTGCCGCGTGGGCCGCGAAGCCGGCCCGCGTGTGGCCCGCGCCGACCCACATGATGCTGACGGATGCGACGCACGCCGGCACGCGCATCGTCGCCGTGGGCGAGCACGGCGTGATCCTGCTGTCGGACGATGACGGTCGCACGTGGCGGCAGTCGCGGCGCGTGCCCGTGTCGGCGACGCTGTCGGCCGTCACCTTCGCCGATGCGAAACACGGCTGGGCGGTCGGCCAGTGGGGCGTGATTCTCGCGACCGGCGACGGCGGCGAAACATGGGAGAAGCAGCGCATCGACACGTCGGTCGACCAGCCGCTGTTCTCCGTGTTCTTCACGAGCGAACGCGACGGGATCGCGGTCGGCCTGTGGTCGCTGATGCTCGCGACGCACGACGGCGGCAAGACGTGGGCCCGCGTGACGCTGCCGAAGCCGCCGGGCGGCGGCAAGGCCGACCGCAACCTGTACCACGTATTCGCGGATGCGTCGCATGCGCTCTACATCGTGTCGGAACAGGGGATGGTGCTCAAGTCGACCGACGGCGGTGCGGAATGGACCTATCTGCCGACGGGCGGCAAGGGCACGTTGTGGTCGGGCGTCGCGATGCCCGATGGCCGCATCGTGGTCGGCGGCCTGCTCGGCAGCTTGTTCCAGAGCACCGACGGCGGCGCGACCTGGGCCGCCATGAACTCCGGCACGCGCAGCTCGATCACCGATCTCGTCGCGACCGGCGGCGGGCTGGTCGGCGTCGGACTCGACGGCCTGACGTTCACGCAGCGCGTGGCGGGCGGCCCGTTCGACGTCGCGCCGCGTGCCGACCGCGCGACGCTGACCGCGGCGCTGATCGACGCGCGCGGCAAGCCGATCCTCTTTTCGCAGGAAGGCGTGCTGGCCGCGCCGTGAGCGCGTATCGACGTCGGCAGGCGGATGAATCAACCCGAAGGACCGCGCAGGAAAGCGAGGATGAAGACGGATGGAGCATGCAAATGAATCGAAAACACCAACCTGACGCCCAGGGCCGGCGCCGGATATTGCGCGCGGCGGCGGCGGGTGCCGCCGCGCTGGCGGCGGGCGACGTGTCGTTCGCGGCAGCGTCCGCGGCGAAAGACACGGATCGCGGCGTGCTCGACGTCGCGATCATCGGCGCCGGGCTCGCGGGCCTGACCGCCGCGCGCGACCTGAAGCGCGCCGGCTGCACGTCGTTCGTCGTCCTCGAGGCGCGCGACCGTGTCGGCGGGCGAACCTACAACCACGACCTCGGGCACGGCGTGGTGTCGGAAGCGGGCGGCCAGTGGATCGGCCCCGGGCAGACGGCGATCGCCGATCTGGCGCGCGAACTCGGCGTCGATACGTTTCCGACCTTCTACGCGGGCAAGACCGTCGTGCTGGCCGGCGACGCGCGCGTCGCACAGGATTTCCACGGTGGCTCGGGCGGCGACGATGCGATCGGCGCGAAGCTCGGCGCACTCGCACGCGGTGTGCCGTCGCGCGAACCGTGGAGCGCACAGCACGCGGCGGAACTCGACAAGCTCACCTACGGCGACTGGCTGCTGAAGCAGGGCGTGACCTACGAGGACGGCTACTTCCTCGGCCTCGCGGCGAAGCTGTCGCTCGGCGGCGCGCCGGCGCAACTCGGGTTGCTGCACTACCTGTCGATGATCAACAGCGCCGATTGCGAATACGCGAAGCTCGAGTCGATCAAGGGCGGCGCGCAGGAGACGCGTTTCGTCGGCGGCTCGCAGGTACTGAGCATCAGGATGGCGGCCGAACTCGGCGACGCGGTGAAGCTGAAGTGCCCCGTGCGCCGCATCGCGGGCTGGGATCGCGACGTCGTCGAACTGCATACCGAGCAGGGCGTATTGCGCGCGCGGCGCGTGATCCTCGCGCTCAATCCGGCGCTCTGCAACCAGATCGCGTTCGACCCGCCGCTGCCCGACGGCCGCGCGCAACTGCACCGGAACTGGCCCGCGAATGCGCCGATGCGCAAGACGGTGCACGTCTACGCCCGCCCGTTCTGGCGCGACGCCGGCTACAACGGGCAGATCTTCGAGGTCGGCGGGCCGGTCTTCATGGCGTACGACAACTCGCCGCCGGACGGCTCGGTCGGCGTGCTGGCCGCGTTCGTCGCGCCGGGCGCGCTGCCCGCGGAACCGAAGGCCGCCGAGCGGTTGCTGTCGGCCGTCTATGCGCGCGCGCTCGGCGACGACGCGCTGCACCCGGCGCAGTTTCACGACTACGACTGGGGGCGCGTCGATCCGTGGACGCTGCAGTGCATTCACCCGTTGCCGCCCGGGTTCTGGACGACATGGGGCAAGTTCCTGCGCCCGGAGGTCGGCCGCCTGATCTGGTCGGGCACCGAGACGGCCGACCTGTGGGCTGGCGCGATGGACGGCGCGGTGCGCTCGGGGCACCGCGCGGCGCTGCAGGCGCTCGGCAAGCTGGCCGGCCGTGGCGAGGAGGCCTGAATGAAGCGGATATCGATGATCGTCGCCGCGCTGGCGGTAGCGGGCGTGGTCGCGGCTGGCGTGCTTTACGGGCCCGACCTGGTCGACGGCATGCGTTACCAGAAGGCGATGGCCGCGATCGGCGACGCGGACAAGGCCAATGCCGGCGCGTGGCCGCAGCCGCAGGAAACCTGCTTTTTCTGCCACGGCGCGCGCGGCCAGTCGCTGAACGCGGCGTATCCGTCGCTGTCGGGGCAGCCGGCGGCGTATCTCGCGGCGCAGTTGCGCGCGTTCGCGAGCGACCAGCGCCGCAACGCATTCATGGGGCCGCTCGCGCGGGAACTCGACAGCGCGAAGATCGACGCGGTGGCGGCCTATTTCGCGCGGCAGACGCCGGCGCGCAACGAGGCCGTGCCGGCCGACGCCGCGCTCGAAAAGCGGGGCATGGCGCTGGTCGCGGCCCGAAGCTGCCAGGCGTGCCACGGCGCGACGCTGATGGGCAAGGAGTCGGCGCCGCGCCTCGCGGGCCAGGGGCAACGCTATCTGGAAGACCAGCTCGCGATGTTCCGGTCGGGCGAGCGCCACGATCCGGGCGGCGCGATGAACGCGATGGCCGCCACGCTGTCGGGCGACGACGCGCGTGCGATCGCGCACTACCTGGCCGGCATGTCGCCGGGGCGCGTCGAGGGCGCGCAATGACGCGGGCAGCGCGGCAGAACCGGGAATACCCTGCCTTTTTCTTTATCCATTACTTTGTCATAGTGACCTAAGATTGATAACGTGTTCTATGAATGAAGTGCCGCCCGGATGGGCGGCGGCATCACCCGACGTTCGACCGAACCGATTTTCGACAACTGACGTTTCAGGAGACAACCATGGCTAAGCACCCCGTCGTCGTTTATGGCGCAAGCGGATACACCGGCATGTTGATCATGGACTGGCTGATCGACCAGAACATCCCGTTCACCGCGGTCGCGCGCAACGCGGGCCGCGCGAAGGAAATGATGGCGCAGCGCGTCGTCCGCCTCGAATCGGCTCAATACGAAATCATCGAGGCGGAGCACGACGTCGATGCGCTGGTGAAGGCGTTTCGCGGCGCGAAGGTGGTCTGCAACACCGTCGGGCCGTTCTCCAATTTCGGGCTCGTCGGCGTCGAAGCCGCGTTGAAGGCCGGCTGTCACCATCTCGATACGACCGGCGAGCAGTCGTATATCCGCGACGTGCGCGAGCAGTTCGGCGAGCTGTACCGGCAGGCCGGCCTGCTGGTGTCGTCGTCGAACGCGTACATGTACACGTTCGCCGAGATCGCCGCCGAGCTGGCGCTCGAAACGCCGGGCATCGATGCGCTGGAGACCGCCACGCTGACGCGCGGCCCGCGCGGCGCGGCCGGCGTGAGCGTCGGCTCGACGGCGACGATCTTCGACGGCTCCCGCCACGAGTCCTGCTACCTGTGGGAGAAGGCGCTGGTCCCGCACGCGCCGGACGCGTCGTTCACGGTGGCGACGCCCGAGCTCATGCAGCCGGTGTTCTGCCTGCCGTGGGGCGGCACGTCGCTGCCGGTCTACTTCGAGCACGACCCGCGCGTGCGCAGTTGCATCTCGTGCGTGGGCTTCTACGACAACAACGTGATGCAGCTGGTGCACCAGTTCGGGCAGAAGTGGGAAGCCGAATACAAGCATCTGCCGCGCGAGCAGCAGGACGCCGTGCTCAAGCAGGTCGTCGATTCGACCACGCCGTCGATGCCGCCGCGCGAGCGCACGACGATCCAGCGCAGCGTCGATTTCGCGATCGGCCGCGGCCAGCTCGCATCGGTGCGCGCGACCGTGCACGGCATCACGCCGTACATCTCGACGGGTGCGATTCATGCGGCCGGTGTGCTCAAGCTGCTCGACGGCGACGCGGCGAAGGTCGGCTTCGCGTCGGGCTCGAAGGCGTTCGGCCATCGCTACCTGCTCGGCTTCCTCGAACAGCGCGGGCTCGCGCGCGCGACGGTCACGCAACTGTGACGGCTGCCGCCGTGCCGGTACTGACTCAACGGAACTTGTGAAATGGCCATTATCGATTTCTACGACCGCGGGTGGCGCATCAATCCAGACGGCATCGCATATATCCAGGACGATCGCAGCTATACGTTCCAGGAAATCGGCGAGCTGTCGTGCCGCATCGCCAACGGGCTGATCGCCGCCGGCTTCGCGAAGGAGGCGAAGGCGGCGGTGTGGGCGGACAACGACGTGATCGGCTGGACCTGCGCGCTCGGGATGTGGCGCGCCGGTCTCGCGTATATCCCGGTCAACGGGCGCAACGCGCCCGCCGAGAATCAGTACGTGCTCGATGCGTTCGACTGCGAAGTGCTGTTCTTCCACCAGGCATTCGCGCCCGCGATCGACGCGCTGCGGCCGAGCTTGCCGAAGGTCCGGCTGTGGGTATGCCTCGACGCCGACCTGCCGTGGGCGCCGTCGCTCGCGACGTGGAGCGCGGGCCGGCCGGCGACGAGGCCGGTCGTCGATTTCGCGATGGACGACGTCGTGGCGCTGTCGGCCACCGGCGGCACGACCGGTTTGCCGAAGGGCGTGATGAACACGCACCGCTCGCTTCAGACGTATTTCGCGCAATTCATGATCGCGATGTCGTACGGTGCCGAGCGCCCGGTGAATCTCGCCGCGGCGCCGATGACGCACACGGCCGGCATGATGTCGCTGCCGTGCACCGCGCGCGGCGGCACGGTGGTCGTGCTGCCGAAGCCCGACCCCGCGCTGCTGCTCGGCGCGATCGTGAAGCACCGCGTGACCGAGTTCTTCCTGCCGCCGACCGTGATCTACCGGCTGCTCGACATTCCTGGCATCGACCGGGTCGATTTCTCGTCGCTGCGCTACTTCCTGTACGGTGCCGCGCCGATGTCGGTCGAGAAACTCAAGCGCGCGATCGACGTGTTCGGCCCGGTGATGACGGGCGGCTACGGGCAGACCGAAGCGCCCGCGTCGATCTCGTACTTGAGCCCGGCCGAGCATTTCGTCGACGGCAAGCTGGCGTCCGACGAGCGGCTGGCGTCGGTCGGCCGCCCGAATCCGCTGGTGCGCGTCGAGATCGTCGGCGAGCGCGGCGACGTGCTGAAGCAGGGCGAGACCGGCGAGATCTGCGTGCGCGGTGATCTCGTGATGAAGGGCTACTACAACGCGCCCGACAAGACGGCCGAGACGATCGTCGACGGCTGGCTGCGCACCGGCGACATCGGCCACCTCGATCCGGACGGTTATCTGCATATCACCGACCGCAAGAAGGACATGATCATCAGCGGCGGTTTCAACGTTTATCCGAGCGAGGTCGAGCAGGTGATCTGGGCGCACCCGGCGGTGCAGGACTGCGCGGTGATCGGCGTGCCCGACGACAAGTGGGGCGAGGCCGTCAAGGCCGTGGTCGAGCTCAATGCCGGCCAGAGCGTGAGCGCCGATGAGCTCGTCGCGCTGTGCAAGGAGAAGCTCGGCTCGGTGAAGGCGCCGAAGAGCGTGGACTTCATCGCCGCGCTGCCGCGCAGCACGGCCGGCAAGGTGTTGAAGAAGGACTTGCGCGAGCAGTACTGGCAGGGCCGGCAGCGCCGGATATGAGCCAGATCGATAGGGATTGCAAACGATGAACGATATCTACATCGCCGGCATTGCGATGACCGTGTTTGGCCGGCATCCGGATCGCGGCATCGACGATCTGGCGCGCGAGGCGTTGCAGCGCGCGCTGCGGGACGCCGGCTGTCATGCCGACGCGATCCGCGCGGCGTTCTACTCGGGCATCACCAACGGCGCGCTGCAGGGGCAACTGTCGATTCCCGGGCAGGTGGTGTTCAGCAAGATCGGGATCGAAGGCGTGCCGGTGTTCAACGTCGAGAATGCGTGCGCGTCCGGCAGCACCGCGGTGCACCTGGCCGTGCGGCATCTGCAGTCGGGCGCATGCGACGTTGCGCTGGCGCTCGGTGCGGAGAAGATGAACGTCGCGGACAAGGCCCGCGCGTTCGCGCTGTTCGAGGCGGGGTGGGACGTGTCCCGCGTCGACGAGAACTTCGCGACACTCGAGAAGCTCGGCGAAGGGATCGAGCCGCCGCCCGGCTCCGAATCCGAGCGGCCGTACAGCCGCTTCATGAAGATCTATGCGGCCTTGTGCCGGTATCACATGCGGACCTACGGCACGACGCAGCGGCAGATCGCGGCCGTGTCGTCGAAGAATCACCGGCATTCGGTGCACAACCCGTATTCGCAGTTCCGGCAGCCGTTCACGGTCGACGAAGTGCTCGCGGCGGCGCCGATCACGTATCCGATCACGCTGCCGATGTGCGCGCCGCTGTCGGACGGCGCGGCGGCCGCGATCCTCTGCACCGAGGAAGGGCTGGCGCGCATCGGCGCCGATCGCAGCCGCTGCATCCGGATCGCGGCGAGCGTGATCCGCAGCTTCACGCGCCGGCGCATCGACGAGCCGCACAAGCATATCGGCCGGCTCGCGGCGCTGCAGGCGTATGAGCAGGCGTCGCTCGGCCCCGACGACATGCACGTGGCCGAGGTGCACGACGCATCGGCGATGGGCGAGATCATCCAGGCCGAGAACCTCGGCTTCGTACCGTTCGGCGAGGGCGGCCCCGCTGCCGAGCGCGGCGATTTCACGCTCGGCGGGCGCATTCCGATCAACACGTCGGGCGGCCTCGAATCGAAGGGCCATCCGCTCGGCGCGACCGGCATCGGACAACTCTACGAGCTGGTCACGCAATTGCGCGGCGAGGCGGGCGCACGTCAGGTGCAGGGCGCGCGCCATGCGATCCAGGAGAACGGCGGTGGCTTGCAGGGCGTCGAGGAAGCCGCGCTGGCGATCCATATCTTGAGCAAGGACTGACGGAGGCGGACATGAGTGACGCACAGGGCGTGATGCCGGCCGGACAGGCGGGCGTGGCGGCGCGGCACGGCCGCGATGGCGCGGGCGGCGTCGGCGTGGCGGCTTCGATGCAGACGGCGGGCACGAGCGCGGACGGGCCGCTTGCCCGGTGGGGCGAGGCCATCCGGGCCGACGCGGCGCTGCGGACCTACCGCCCCGTGGGCGGATGGATCGAATCGCCGCACGACTTGCAGCCGCCGCTCGAAGACGACGTCCAGGCCGACGCGATCGTCGTCGGCGCCGGCTTCGCCGGGTTGTCCACGGCGCTCGAGCTGACCGCGCGCGGCGCCCGCGTCGTCGTGCTCGAACGCGAGTTCGCGGGCTTCGGCGCGAGCGGACGCAATGCCGGCTATCTCGGCGGCGGCCAGGCGCTCGAGTACGAACTGTTCGTCAAGCGGGTGGGGCACGAGCAGGCGAAGCGGATCATCGGCTTCTACGACGAAGGCGTCGCGTACGTCGAGCGCAAGCTCGTCGAATACCGGATCGACTGCGATTACCGCGCGTCGGGCATCATTCGCGCGGGCGTGCATCCGTCGCAGGAGAAGCGCTTGCGCGAAAGCATGGAGACGGGCATCGCGCTCGGCTCGCCGGCCCGGTTTCTCGATGGCGCGGCAATGCGCGAGCGCGGCATCCCGCCCGCGTTTCTGTTCGGCGCGTACTTTCCCGGCGGCGGCACGCTCGATCCGGGCAAGTACGTGACGGGGCTGCGGCGCGCGGCGCTGGCCGCCGGCGTGACGCTGTACGAAAACACCGGGCTGCTCGATTTCGACGCAGGGACGACGGTGCGCGTGCGCACCGCGCGCGGCAGCGCGAGCGCGCCGGTCCTGGTGCTCGCCACCAACGCGTACACGCCGCAACTCGGGCTGCTCGGCGACAAGGTGATCCCGGTGCGCGTGTCGGCGCTGGAGACGGAGCCGCTGTCCGATGCGCAACTGGCGGCACTCGGCTGGCCGAATCGCGAAGGCATCATGACGTCGCACCTGACGATGGAAAGCCATCGTCTCACCGCGCGCAACACGCTGCTGCTGACGACGAAGCGGCTGCACTACGTATACGGGTCGCAGACGCCGAACGTGCCGGACGACGCGGCGTACCGTGCGCTCCTGCAGTCGCTGCACGAACGCTTTCCGCAACTGGGCAACTTGCCGGTGCGTGCCTGCTGGAGCGGTTACGTTTCGATGGCCGGCGATGCGTTGCCGGTGGTCGGCGCGGCCGGCGCGCACGCGAACGTGTTCTACACGGCCGGCTGTTCGGGGCACGGCGTCGGCACGCAGTCGCTGATCGGGCGCGTGCTGGCCGAGCGGATTCGCGACGGCGCATCGCCGCTGCTCGACGCGCTGACGCACAAGACGCCCGCGATGCCGCCCGAGCCGGTGCGATGGTGCACGGTCAACGCGCTGCTAGGCGCGGCGAACCTTCTCGACGAACGGGTGAACCGGAAGGTACGACGGCGGTAGCGGCGCACGCGGTCGTCGCGACGAAGACCTCTCCGCTCGCCTGGTCCGCCGGGCGCGGGGGCTCGATGGAAAACGGGGCCCGCATCGGGTATAGTCGTCTGCGCCCCGTGGAACGCGGGGCGTCATTTCGACGAAGCCGATACACCATCTTCACGACGAATAGACGAATACGATGACAGTGCCCAACGAACAGCGCAGCGGCAAAAAGCGGCGCACGTCGACTGCAACCGCCGCAGCCGGCAATCCCGACGGTTTGCGGGCGCAAGGCCTGCGCACGCGCAACACGATCATTCGCGTCGCGAAGAAACTGTTGCTGGAAGGCGGCCCGCTGGAATTTTCCCAGCGCGCGGTTGCCGCCGCCGCCGGAATCAGCGTCAGCAATCTGCAGTACTACTTCCCGACCCGGATCGCCGTGTTGCGGGCCGTCATCGAGCCGGTCATCGACACGTATCTGGACGACATGAAGCGCGCGATCAGCAGCGACGCGTCGCCGCGCGACGTGTTCGAGGAGATCATCGAGCGCTCGATCAGCGATGCGAAGGATGCCAAGTACAACGCACTGTTCCGGCACTTCATGTCGTTCGCGGCGACCGATCCCGAATGCTTCAAGCTTTACGACGAATGGTATGCGACGCTGACGCGCGACCTCGCGCAACTACTTCGCGCCGTCAATCCAGCGTTCAGCGCGGCCGAAAGCCGGCATGCGGCGACCATGCTCATCGCGCTGGCAGACGGCTTCGCGATGCAGTACGGCACCGGGCGACACACGCAGGCGCTCGATGCGTACTTCACCGCGACCTCCCGCGCGCTCGCGTACGGCACGCTGCACGAGCCCGCCGGCAAATAGAGGCTTGGGCCGTACCGCGGCAACGCAACGACAGACAGGGGAATACCCTGTCTTTTTTTTGCTTCCTGTGTTTGTCATGATGACCTATGTTTGGTATGTGTTACTAAATGTGGGATGGCCGGACGCGTCCGCGGCCGGGCCGACATGATTCGAGTCCAGGAGGAGAACGGAGATGATTCGTCTGAACAAGTCCGCGGCGCTGCCCGTGGTCGGTATGACCGGCTTCGAGACGCCGCTGAGCGAAGAGGAAAGCGCAATCCAGCACACGGTTCACCGCTTCGCGCGCGACGTGCTGCGGCCGATCGGCCGCGAGCTCGACCGGATGACGCCGGAGGACGTGATCGCCCCCGGCTCGCCGTACTGGGCCGCGATCGTCGAGAGTGCGAAGCTCGGGCTCGATCCGCAACTGATCGCGCAGTTTCCGCCGGACGTTGCGGTGCGCATTGAGTCGCTGATCGGCGAGGAACTCGGCTGGGGCGATTCGGGCCTCGCCGTGTCGATCGGCGCGGCCACGATGCCGCTGATGATGGCGCACACGGTCGGCAACGCCGAATTGGTGGAGATGTGCGCGGGCAAGGTCGGCTGCTGGATGAACACGCAGCCCGATCGCGGGTCGGACGCGGCGATCCTGTATCGACAGGAACTCGCCGCGAACGGCAAGCAGCCTGTGGGCAACGCGACTGCGAAGGTCGGCGCGGACGAGATCGTGATCAACGGGCAAAGCTCGGCGTGGATCTCGAACGGCTCGGTCGCGCAGGTCGCACTCGCGTACATGGCGGCCGACTACGGCGACGGCTTCTACGGCGAGGGCGAGCGCAGCGCGTTCACGAACGGCGTCGCGATGATCCTGCCGCTCGATCTGCCGGGCGTGTCGCGCGGCAAGCCGCTCGACAAGATCGGCCAGCGCTCGCTGCCGCAGGGCGAGATCTATTTCGACAACGTGAAGGTGCCGAAGCGCTTCGCGGTCGCGCTGAAGGACGATTATCTCGGCAATCTCGCGTCGACGTGGTCGTATGCAGGCACGCACATGTGCCAGGTGTTCGTCGGCGCGGCGCGGGCCGCGTTCGAACTGGCGCTCGCGTATTGCCACGAGCGCAAGCAAGGCGGCGCGCTGCTGATGGATCACCAGATGACGCACCTGCGTATCGGCGAGATGCTGCGCCGGCTCGAGATGGCGCGCGCGATCGCGCGCCGCAGCCTCGCATTCTCGCGGATGTCGCCGCAAAGCCATCCGTACGCCACCGCGCAGGCGAAGGTGAGCGTGACCGAGGAAGCGATGAAGATCACGCACGAGGCGTTCCAGCTGTTCGGCGGCAACGGCACCACGCGCGAATTCCCGATCGAGAAGCTGTTCCGCGACGTGCGCTCGGCGCTGATCGAGGACGGCGAGAATTACGTTCTCGCGTCGCGCCTTGGCGTGCTGGCGGGCCAGCTTTACGAGAACGGGTGGACGCGCGAATGAGCGCGGCCGACATGGGCCGTGCAGGTGGCCTTTCCATTACGGCTTACTTTCGTGTGTAAAGAAGACACGGCGAAAGCTACGGCGGCCAGTTCGGCACACCGGACCGAAACGCGCGTGCCCATGCCGCGGCACGCGCGTCCGTACTCAAATGCGACCGAGTAGCACCAGTATCACGACAATGACGACGATCAGCCCGACGGTCCCCGATGGCCAATAACCCCAGCTTCGGCTATGCGGCCATGAAGGAAATGCTCCGATGAGCAGCAGAATCAGAACGATGATGAGGATCGTACCGAGCATCGCATCCCTCCTGGATTTATTCGACACGGTGGGGGCTGGCGCAATTCGCGTGCCGCGACGCGGGGGTCGGTGAAAGCCGGCGCAAGCGCGTTGTTCGAATACCGGAAATTCATGTAATGAATACCTGTCGATTCAGAAAATAAATTTCAAAAATGTGTGCCCGCTCGCTATGCTGGGCCTTCGGTTTCAACCTGTCGGGCATGCAATGGCTGAACTCTTTCTGGTACGGCATGGGCAGGCGTCGTTCGGCACCGACGACTACGACCGGCTTTCCGCCGCGGGCGACCAGCAGGGCGTCTGGCTCGGCGAATACTTCGTGCGACAGGGCCTGACGTTCGACCGCGTGATCTGCGGCACGATGAACCGCCATGCGCAGACGGTCGCCGCGATCCTGCGCGGGATGGGCCGCGAAGGCGTCGTGGTCGACCGCCATCCGGGCCTGAACGAATACGATTTTCACGGGCTGTTCGCGGCAGCCGCCAGCGACTACCCGGAGATCGCGCGGCTCGCGGCCGGCTCGATGAAGGAACACTTCCGCGCGCTCCGGCAGGTGCTGCACCTGTGGACCGAGGACAAGCTCGGCGATGCGGCCCCCGAAACCTGGGCCCATTTCCAGCAGCGCGTGGCCGACGCGCGCGCCGCGATTCGCCACGGCGGCGGCCAGCGCGTGCTGGCGGTGAGTTCCGGCGGCCCGATCGCGGTCACCGTGCAGCAGGTGCTCGCGGCGCCGCCGTCGAGCGCGATCGCGCTGAACCTGCAGATCCGCAACAGCAGTCTTTCGCAGTTTTTCTTCAACGCCGACGCGTTCCACCTCGCGTCGTTCAACGGCATCCCGCATCTGGAGGATCCCGAACGACATGCGCTGCGAACCTACGGCTGACCCACGAACGATCGCGACGATGACGAACCCTTCCCAGCCACTCGACGTAGCCCGCCTCACGCGTTATCTGGAAACGCACGTGTCGGGCTTCGAAGGCCCGGTCGACATGGAGAAGTTTGCCGGCGGCCAGTCGAATCCGACTTTCCTGCTAACCGCGAAGAGCGGCCGCTACGTGCTGCGCCGCCAGCCGCCGGGCGAACTGCTGAAATCCGCGCACGCGGTCGACCGCGAATTCCGCGTGCTGCGCGCGCTGTCGGGCACCGCGGTGCCGGTCGCGCATCCGTATCACCTCTGCGAAGACCGCGACGTGATCGGCAGCCTGTTCTACGTGATGAGTTTCGAGGATGGCCGGATCTTCTGGGATCCCGCGCTGCCGGAACTACCGAAGGCCGAGCGCGCGACGTGTTACGACGCGCTGCTGCGGACGATGGCCGCGCTGCACGACGTCGATGTCGACGCGGTGGGCCTCGCCGACTACGGCCGTCCCGGCAACTACTTCGAACGCCAGATCGGCGTGTGGACGAAGCAGTATCGCGCGGCCGAAACCGGGCGCCTCGACGCGATGGAGACGCTGATCGACTGGTTGCCGAAAGCGTGCCCCGAGGACACGGGCCGGCCGGCGCTGGTGCACGGCGATTTCCGGATCGACAACCTGATGTTCGCGCATGACGGCTATCGCGTGCAGGCCGTGCTCGACTGGGAACTGTCGACGCTCGGCAACCCGCTCGCCGACCTCGCGTATTTCTGCATGTGCCTGCGGCTGCCGTCGGGCGGGCAGGTGCGCGGGCTTGCGGGCCAGGATCGCGCGGTGCTCGGCATTCCGGACGAAGCGGCGATCGTCGCGCGCTACTGCGAGCTGCGCGGCATCGCGCCGATCCGCGACTGGCACTTCTACCTCGCATTCAGTTTCTTCCGGCTCGCGGCGATCGTGCAGGGCGTGAAGGCGCGCGCGCTGCAGGGCAACGCTTCGAGCGAGCAGGCGCTGCGCGTGGGCGAAATGGCCGGCCGGCTGGCCGAGACGGCCGTCGGCGTGATCGACTCGCATCGCTGACATCGCCGCGATCGCCGCGCGGCGACATAACAAACCAATCAATGGAGGAGCACAGCAACATGGCAACGAATCTGTTCGACCTGACGGGCAAGATCGCACTGGTGACGGGCGCGAGCCGCGGCATCGGCGAGGAGATCGCGAAGCTGCTCGCGGAGCAGGGCGCGCACGTGATCGTGTCGAGCCGCAAGCTCGACGACTGCCAGGCCGTGGCCGATGCGATCGTCGCGGCCGGCGGCCGCGCTGAGGCGCTGGCGTGCCACGTCGGGCGCCTGGAGGACATCGCCGCGACGTTCGAGCATATCCGCGGCCGGCACGGCCGCCTCGACATCCTCGTGAACAACGCGGCCGCGAACCCGTATTTCGGGCACATCCTCGATACCGATCTCGCCGCGTACGAGAAGACCGTCGACGTGAACATCCGCGGCTACTTCTTCATGTCGGTCGAGGCCGGCAAGCTGATGAAGACGCACGGCGGCGGCGCGATCGTCAACACGGCGTCGGTGAATGCGTTGCAACCGGGCGACCGGCAAGGCATCTACTCGATCACGAAGGCGGCCGTCGTCAACATGACGAAGGCGTTCGCGAAGGAGTGCGGGCCGCTCGGCATTCGCGTGAATGCGCTGCTGCCGGGGCTCACGAAGACGAAGTTCGCGGGCGCGCTGTTCGCCGACAAGGACATCTACGAGACGTGGAAGGCGAAGATTCCGCTGCGCCGCCACGCGGAGCCGAACGAAATGGCCGGCACCGTGCTGTATCTCGTGTCGGACGCGGCGAGCTACACGAACGGCGAATGCATCGTCGTCGACGGCGGTCTGACGATCTGAGCGCGCGATGAAACTCGACAGCTATGCCGGGCAGGCCGTGATGATCACCGGCGCCGCGAGCGGCTTCGGCGCGCTGCTCGCGAGCGAACTCGCCGCGATGGGCGCGCGGCTCGCGCTCGGCGACCTGAACGGTGACGCGCTCGAACGCGTGGCCGCGCCGCTGCGCGCGGCCGGCGCCGACGTGATCGCGCAGCGCTGCGACGTACGCGTCGAAACGGATGTCGCCGCGCTGGTGCATGAAGCCGTCGCGCGTTTCGGGCGGCTCGACGTCGGCATCAACAACGCGGGCATCGCACCGCCGATGAAGGCGCTGATCGATACCGACGAAGCCGATCTCGACCTGAGCTTCGCGGTGAACGCGAAAGGCGTGTTCTTCGGGATGAAGCATCAGATCCGTCAGATGCTCGTGCAGCGCGAAGGCGTGATCCTGAACGTCGCGTCGATGGCCGGGCTCGGCGGCGCGCCGAAGCTGGCCGCCTATGCGGCGTCGAAACATGCGGTGGTCGGGCTCACGAAGACGGCGGCGCTCGAATACGCGCGCCACGGCATTCGCGTGAATGCGGTGTGCCCGTTCTACAGCACGACGCCGATGGTCACCGACAGCGATATCGGCGACCGCCAGGATTTTCTGGCGCAGGGCTCGCCGATGAAGCGGCTCGGCCGGCCCGACGAAATCGTCGCGACGATGCTGACGCTGTGCGCGAAGGAAAACACGTATCTGACCGGGCAGGCCGTCGCCGTCGACGGCGGTGTCTCGGCCTTCTGACCGAACGGAACACGACAATCTCGAGGAGTCGATCATGGACTTTGGCTACACCCCGAAAGTGGAAGCACTGCGCGAACGCGTGCGCGCATTCATGGACGCGCACATCGTGCCGCGCATTCGCCAGTGGAACGACGAAGTGCACGCGGGCCAGTATCCGGTGTCGTTCATGGAGGAACTGAAGGAGCGCGCGAAAGCGGAAGGGCTGTGGAACCTGTTCCTGCCGCACCTGAAGGCCGACGAGCCCGGCACGGGCCTGACGAACCTCGAATACGCGCCGCTCGCCGAGATCATGGGGCGCGTGAGCTGGGCGTCGGAAGTGTTCAACTGCAACGCGCCGGACACCGGCAACATGGAGCTGCTGCACATGTTCGCGACGCCCGAGCAGCGCGAACAGTGGCTGCTGCCGCTGCTGCGCGGTGAAATCCGCTCGGCGTTCGCGATGACGGAGCCCGACGTCGCGTCGTCGGATGCGACCAACATCACGACGCGCATCGAGCGCGCGGGCGACGACTACGTGATCAACGGCCGCAAATGGTTCATCACGAACGCCGCGCATCCGAACTGCAAGATCTTCATCGTGATGGGCAAGACCGATCCCGATGCCGAATCGCACCAGCAGCAGAGCATGATTCTCGTGCCGCGCGACACGCCGGGCGTGACGGTCGTGCGCAACATCACGGTGGTCAATCACTACGCACCGGAAGGGCACTGCGAGATCACGTTCGACGACGTGCGCGTGCCGGCGCGCAACCTGCTCGGCGAGGAAGGCAGCGGCTTCGCGCTCGCGCAGGCGCGCCTCGGGCCGGGCCGTATCCACCACTGCATGCGTTCGATCGGTGCGGCCGAGCTGGCGCTGGAACTGATGATCGACCGCGCGCAGTCGCGCGAGGCGTTCGGCAAGCCGTTGAACCGGCACGGTACCGTCGGCGAATGGATCGCGCGCTCGCGCATCGAGATCGACCAGGCGCGCCTCCTGGTGCTGAAGGCCGCATGGATGATCGACAAGGTCGGCGCGAAGGCCGCGCGCAAGGAAATCTCGATGATCAAGGCGCTCGTGCCGACCGTCTATACGGACGTGTGCGACCGCGCGATGCAGGTGTTCGGCGCGGCGGGCTTGAGCCCGGATACGCCGCTCGCCGACCTGTGGACCTGGGGCCGCGCGCTGCGCTTCGCCGACGGCCCGGACGAGGTGCATTTGCAGGCGATCGCGCGGATGGAAATCAAGGGCGGCGAACCGGGTTCGACGGCCGCCTACCTGACGCCGCCGCCGCGCGGCTGAGTGGGGCGACGTGGACGAACGAATGGCGCCCGCCGTAAGATCTCGGCAAGGAGATCCGGCGATGCGCCTTTCGAAGCTTGACCTGAACCTGTTCGTCGTATTCGACGCGATCTACACCAAGCGCAACCTGACGCGGGCGGCCGAGGTGCTGAACCTCACGCAGCCGGCCGTCAGCAACGCGCTCGCGCGGCTGCGCAAGTCGCTGAACGATCCGCTGTTCGTGAGCACGCCGGCCGGGATGATGCCGACGCCGATGGCGGAGAACATCGTCGGCCGCGTGCGCGAGGCGCTGCAATTGCTCGATTCGAGCGCGCATGAAGGCGACGTGTTCGATCCGGCGTCGTCGACGCGCGTGTTCCGGCTGAGCATGAGCGACCTGACCGAGGCGCTGCTGCTGCCGGCGCTCGGCGAACTGCTGCAAACGCATGCGCCCGGCATGCACGTGCGCAGCTACACGATGGACCGCGGCGAGGTGGCGACCGCGCTCGCGAACGGCTCGGTCGACATCGCGATCGACGCGCCGCTGATCGGCGATCCGCATCTGCACCAGGCGCTGCTCGTGCGCGACCGCTACGCGTGCATGATTCGCGACGATCACCCGTTCAAGGGTGATACGCTGACCATGGACGACTACCTGTCGATGGGCCACATCCACGTATCGAGCCGCCGCAAGGGCAGCGGACACGTCGACGCGGAACTGACGCGGCTCGGGCTGCGCCGCAACATCCAGATGCGCGTGCAGCATTACATGGTCGCGCCGCTGATCGCGATGCGCGGCGATCTCGCGCTGACGGCGCCGCTGCGGCTGCTGCAACGCTATCCGGCGCGCATCCTCGAACTGCCGTTCGAGATGCCGGGGCTCGATTACTTCTGCTACTGGCATCGCAGCGCCGATCAGGATCAGGGCAGCCGGTGGTTGCGCGAGCAGTTGATGGCGCTAATGGGCGGGATGGGCGAGGGGCGGTGAGGGAGTGCCGCGCAGGCGATCGTCGGCGTTGTATCGATCAGCCGCTTTCGGGGCGCGCGGTGTAACGCGGCTCGCGTGAACGGGCGGCAGCGCGCAGGTGCGTGCCGCCGTTTCATCAAAACGAATCGTCGGCGAAGCGTGACGATGTGGGCCGACGCTTCATGTCCTTCAGCCAGCTCCTGACGTTGTCCGGATCCTCGAATTCGCGCAGCGCGACGGTCAGGTCCTGGTTGCTGCGCTGCATGCCGGCGATGTCGCGCGTAAGCATGCGCAGCACGGTATCGGGCGCGACCTTGGTGGACGGCGCGATGCCGTACGTGCCCCTGAAATCGTTCTCGACGTGCACGATCTCCTGATCGAGCTCGCGCAGCTGTTCCTCGAGGATGCCGTTGTAGCGCGTGAGCCGCGCTTCGCTGAGGCCGTCGATCGCACGCCGGTCGATCTGTTCGATTTCCAGCTGCAGTTCCAGCAGTTGCAGCAGGTTGCCCTTCTCGTAGGCACGGTTGACCCGCTGCATCAGCACGGTTTTGCGTTGCTGCTCCTGCGGATCGGTTTCGCGGTCGGGATGCAGCGCGCTCGCGAGCTTGCGATAGATCTCGCGGATCGATTTGTTCGATTCGGCCTGCTCAGCTTCGATCCGGGCCTGCGCGGCCGATTGCTTGGATACTTTCTTGCGCTTCGCGCGCTGCGCCTCACGGGCCGCGTGAGCGGCCATGTCGCGCTCGAACTGGGCGTCGAGTTCGGCTTGCATCCGCTCGGCAAGTTCATCGGGGGACAGCGAGTCGAGATCCTCAGGCGGTTGCGATTCGGGTTCCCATTTCGGTTTCGTCGGCTCGGGAGCGGCCGTTGCGTTGCCGACTTGGTCAGATCCTGCATGCCGGTTGTAAATCACCTTCAACGCCGCGTCGTTGCTCACGTTCAGCAAATCGCCCGCCATATCGGCGATCAACTCGGACAGCGTGCGTTGCTCCGCCTTGCTCAGGCCCTTCTGCAGAAACGCATCGTCGAGCAGATGGATCAGCCGGATGCGCAGCGCCGTCGCTTCCTGTTCGAGCGGCAACAGAGCGTCGACGAACTTCTTCTGGAACGCCGGCATCACGGCTTCCCACGCGCCGAGCCGCTCGCGGCGCTTTTCGATGTGCTTGACGAGCGTATTGAACGTTTTCTGGGCTTTGGACAGGCTGGCTGTCTCGTGGCCGGGCGCGATGGCGACCGCGGCACCGCGACGTGCGGTCATGGTTGAAATCCTCCGGCCGCGGCGGGACGCGCGGCAGGCCGGTATTTTAGCTGGATGGGCGCGCGCCTTCCTGCCTGCGGCGCGCCGACGCCGATGCGTTACAGCACCGCCATCGATTCCGTCATGTTCTGCTTCATGTAGTCGAGGAAGCGCTTCTGGAACAGCATCGTGTGCTCGTGCGCGGCCCGTTCGGCGGCTTCGGCGTCGCGTCGTACGATCGCGTCGATCAGTTCGTCGTGGTCGCGCCCGAGCTTGGCGGCCGTCGGCGAACTCACGGTGAAGTCGAAGTGAAGATGGAGCAGGCGTTGCCCTTCGCCGAGCAGCCGTTCGTAGTAGCCGACGAAGTACGGGTTGTTCGCGGCGTGCGCGATCGCCATGTGGAGCGCCTTGTTGGTCTCCGACATCGCCTGGAAGTCGCCGCTCGCGACGGCTTCCATGTAGACGTCGTCGGCCTTGCGGATTTTCGCGAGATCGGCGTCGGTACGCTGCGTGGCCGCGAGCCGCGTGACGGCGCGCTGGATCAGGTCGAGCGCCGAGATGTACTTCGGGAATTCCTCGATCTCGAACGGCGTGACGAGCGTCGTGCGGTTCGGCAGGATCGTGACGAGCCCCTCGCTGCTCAGCCGCGCGAGCGCATCGCGCACCGGCGAGCGCGACAGCCCGAACTGCGCGGCCAGCGAAATTTCGTCGAGCTGTACACCGGGTTTCAGCTTGAGCGTCAGGATCTGCTTGCGCAATTCCTCATACACATACCGCCCGCCGTGCCGGCGGCCGCCACCTTCGGTTTCAACGGCCTCTTTGCTCATCTCGCTACCCTTCCTGTCATCAGCCCGGGTCGCCGGGCGCGCTCTGGAGTTTAGCATCGCGTCCTCACGTGCCCGAGGGCCCGAATCCGTCGCCCCAGGTATCGCTCAGCATGAACCCGGCGGCCAGCGGATCGTCGGGATCGACGCCGAGCTGCTGGAACCCGAACACCCACGCGCGCCCGGTGACGCGCGGCAGCACGGCCGGCCGGTCGCCCACCTCCGTCATGCCCAGCAGTTCGACGCCGAATTCCCCGCCGATCGTCGAGCGCGACGTGAGGCGGTCTCCGACCTTCACGCGCCCGCGCGCCGCGAGCGTCGCGAGATTGGCCGAGCTGCCGGTCCCGCACGGCGACCGATCGACCCGGCCGGGCGGCAGCGTCGTGCAGGTCTGGTAGACCGTGTCGCCGATGCGGTGCCTGAACATCACGTACGCGACTTCGTTGATCTCCGCGTAGAGCGGATGCTGGACGGCGACCTGCCGGTTGATGATCTCCTTCAGCCGCACACCGTGCGCCGCGAGCTGCCGCGCGTTGCCCGGCGCGATCTCGAGCCCGATCTGGTCGACGTCGACGAGCGCGTAGTAGACGCCGCCGAACGCGATGTCGGCCTTGATCGTGCCGAACGCGTCCGTTTCGACGGCGACGTCGAGATGCTCGACGAACGACGCGACCATGTCGAGCGATACGCCGGTGCAGCGGCCGTCGCGGCAGGTCGCCCGTGCCGTGACGAGCCCGGCCGGCGTGTCGAGCACGACCGTGGTCTCGGGTTCCTGCATCGGCACCATGCCGAGCTCGAGCAGCGCCGTCACCACGCAGATGCAGTTGCTGCCCGACATCGGATGTGCCTTGTCGGCCTGCAGCACGATGAACCCGGCATGCGCATCGGGTCGCGTCGGCGGCAGCAGCAGGTTGACCGACATCTGCAGGCAGCCGCGCGGTTCGAGCACGACGAGCCGCCGCAAGCTGTCGTCGGTCTCGTTGAGGTAGTTCATCTTGTCGAGCATGGTCGCGCCCGGCACGTCGAGGACGCCGCCGGTGATGACCTTGCCGATCTCGCCTTCGCAATGCACGTCGACGAGCTGCAGCGTTTTCTTCCAGCGCATGATCGCTTCACCTTACTTGATGTACCACGCCCACGGCTTGTCGCTGTCGTAGCGCGTGATCTGCTGATCTCGAGGTAGTTGTTCAGGCCCCATTCGCCGAGTTCGCGCCCGATCCCGCTCTGCTTGTAACCGCCCCACGGCGCTTCCGTGAACGTCGGCTGCGAGCAGTTGATCCATACGATGCCGGCGCGCATCGCGCGTGCGACGCGCTCGCAGCGCGGCAGGTCGGCCGACATCACCGCCGCCGCGAGGCCGAAGCGCGAATCGTTGGCCGACCGGATTGCTTCGTCTTCCGTATCGAACGGCCGGATGCACACGACGGGCCCGAAGATCTCTTCCTGCCAGATCCAGCTGTCCTCCGGCACATCGGCGAACACGGCCGGCTCGATGAAGTAGCCCCGGTCGAGATGCGCGGGCCGGCCACCGCCCGTCACGAGCCGCGCGCCTTCCTCGCGGCCGCGCGCGACGGCCGCCCGCACCTTGTCGTACTGCCCGCGGCTGACCAGCGGGCCGAGCAGCACGCCGTCGTCGCGACCGTTGCCGATCGTGATCTTGCGCGCTTCCTGCGCGAGCCGCTCGACGAGCGGCGCGTATAGCGAGCGCTCGACGAGCACGCGCGACGTCGCGGAACACACCTCGCCCTGGTTCCAGAATATGCCGAACAAGATCCATTCGATGGCCGCTTCGAGATCGCTGTCGCCGAATACGATGAACGGCGACTTGCCGCCGAGTTCGAGGCTCACGTTCTTGATGTCGCGCGCGGCGGCCTGCATGATCCGGCTGCCAGTCGGCACGCTGCCGGTGAACGCGAGCTTGTCGACGCCCGGATGCTCGGTGAGCGGCGCGCCGGCGTCCGCGCCGAGGCCCGTCACGACGTTGAGCACACCGGCCGGCAGCCCGGCCGACTCGGCGATGCCGGCCAGTTCCAGCGCCGTGAGCGGCGTCAGCTCGGACGGCTTGAGCACCATCGTGCAGCCGGCCGCGAGCGCGGGCGCGACCTTCCACGCGGCCATCAGCAGCGGGAAATTCCACGGGATGATCGCGCCGGCGACGCCGATCGGCTCTTTGCGGACCACCGTGCTGAAGCGCGCGTCGGCCAGCGGCACGGGGGCTTCGGCGTTGCCGTCGAGCTGCTCGGCGAGCCCCGCATAGAAATCGAAGCAGCCGGCGGCATCGCCGAGATCCCACATTGCTTCGGGCAGCGGCTTGCCGTTGTCGCGCACTTCGAGCTCGGCCAGTCCGGGCAGGCGATCACGGATACCTTGCGCGATCGCGCGCAACACCGCAGCGCGCGCCGCGCCGGTCATGCGCGGCCACGGGCCATCGTCGAACGCGCGGCGCGCCGCGTTGACGGCGAGGTCGATGTCTTCGGCGGTGGCGGCCGCCACTTTCGCGATCACGGTTTCGTCGCTGGGGTCGATCGTGTCGAAGGTGTGTCCGCGAACGGGCGCTACCCAGCGGCCGTCGATGAAAAGTCGTTCGTAGGATTGCATGAAGGGTCTCGAAGGTCAGGCGAAGCGATAGGCGCTGAACGGCGACAGGTCCTGCCGCGTCGGCCGCCCGGCGACGAGGTCGCCGATCAGGCGGCCGGTCGTCGCGCCGAGCGTGAGGCCGAGCTGGCCGTGGCCGAATGCCATGTACGTGTTGGGCAGCCGCCGCGAGCGGTCGATCACCGGTTTGGTGTCGGGCAGGAACGGCCGGTAGCCGACGCCGTATTCGACGCGCGCGGTCTGCAGCTCGGGCAGGATGCGCCGGGCTTTTTCCAGGATGATGTCCGCGCGCCGGAAATTCGGCTGCGCATGGCGGCCCGCGAACTCGATGGTGCCGCCGATCTGCAGGCCGCGCGTCATCGGGGTGAAGCAGAAGCCGCCGTCCGCATAGATCACGGAATGGCGGAATTCGACGCCCGGGTCGGCGAGCAACGCCTGGTAGCCGGCGATGCCTTCAAGCGGAACGTGCACGCCGAGCTGGCTGAAGAATGGCCGCGAACCGGTGCCGGCCGCGACCACCACGTGATCGGCCGCGATGCGCTCGCCGCCGGCGAGCGTCACGCCCGTCGCGCGCCCGGATGCCTCGTCGATGCGCGTGGCGTTCGCACGGATGCGGCGCCCGCCTTGCGCTTCGAAGCTGGTCGTCAGCGCCGCGATGAAGCCTTCGGTATCGTTCACCGCGCGCCAGTCCGGAAACAGCAACCCGTGCCGGAACCGGCCGGCCAGCGCGGGTTCGAGATCGCCGATGTCGGCGGCCGTCAGTCGCTGCGACTGGAATCCCAGCGACTGGCGCAAGTCGAGATGCGGCTGCTCGCTCGTGATGCCGGCCGAATCGTCGAACACCTCGAGCACCGGTCGCTGGCCCAGCAGCGCGCGGTCGCCGCACGCATCGAGCAGCGGCGCATAGTCGGGATAGACGTCGTGCGTCAGCGTGGCCATGGCCTGCGCGATCGACACGATCTTCGCGTGACGGGCCGACGCGACGAACCGGAAAAACCACGGCAGGATGCCGGGCAGCGCGCCGGGCCGCAGTGCAAGCGGCCCCTTCTGATCCATCAGCCAGCGCGGCACCTTCATCAGGATGCCCGGCTTCGACAGCGGGATGACCTCGCTGACCGCCATCTGCCCGCAGCTCCATTTCGCGGCGCTGTCGCCGGGGGCGGCCGGGTCGATCAGCGTGACGGCATGGCCGTCGCGCTGCAGATAGAGCGCGCAGCATACGCCGACGATCCCGCCGCCGATCACGACGGCCGTTTCATCGCGTGCCGCGCCGGGCGACACGGGCGCGTGTCGTTGCGCAATCGCGTTCAATTGACGAACTCCTGCAGGCTGAACCCATGCGCATAGGGCTGGGACGAATCGACGCGATACTGCGCGCGCCCGGTGACCCACGCGCGTCCTTCGATGCTCGGCCGCACGGCGTCGAGCCCACTGTCGAGGCGCGTGACCGATTCCACGCGGCCGACGAAGCGGCTGCCGATCAGGCTCTCGTGGCAATACGCGTCGCCGGCCTTCAGCCAGCCGCGCGCGAAGCGCTGCGCGACGCGTGCCGAGCTGCCGGTGCCGCACGGCGAGCGGTCGACCAGGCTGTCGCCGGCGATCACCACGGCGCGGCCGTGCGCGTCGTCGGCGAGCGGCTTGCCCGTCCACATGCAGTGCCGGACGCCGCGTATGGCCGGATGGTCGGGATGCACGACGTCGATCGCGTCGTTCACCGCGCGCTGCACGTCGCGACCCCACGCCAGCAGTTCGTCCGACGTGAAGTGCTCGCAACCGGGGAAGTTCGGCTGAACCTCGACGATCGGATAGAAGTTGCCGCCGTACGCGATATCGACGGCAAGCGTGCCGAGCGCCGGAATGGCGATCTCGACATCGCTTGCGAGCAGGAAGCTCGGCACGTTGGTGAAGCGCACCGACGTCACGCGCTCGCCGTCCATCTCGTAGCGTGCGACGATCTGCCCGGCCGGCACGTCGACGGTGACCGTTCCCCGCTGCTTCGGCACGACGAGACGCTCCTCGATCGCAAACGCGATCGAGCCGATCGTCGCATGGCCGCACATCGGCAGGCAGCCCGACGTCTCGATGAACAGCAGGTTGAAATCGGCGTTGTCGCGGACGGGCGGGTAGAAAATCGTGCCCGACATGTGGGCGTGGCCGCGCGGCTCCAGCATCAGCGTGCGGCGAACCCAGTCGTGATGCGCGACGAAATCCTCGCGGCGCGCATTCATCGTCGCGCCGTGCAGCGCCGGCGCGCCGTCGATCACCATGCGCACCGGCATCCCTTCGGTATGGCCTTCGATACAGGTGAAGCTGTGCATCGTCATGTTCAGGTTTCCTCGGTCGGCGTACCGGTGCCGCGGGGCGCCGGTACGTGTGCGCATCACGCCTGGGACGCTTCGAAGATCGCGCGGAACTCCGCCTTTTCCGGGTCGGTCAGCGGCTGCAGCGGCATGCGCGCGTTGCCGACCTTGAAGCCGGCCAGTTCGCAGCCGTACTTGACCTTCTGGATAAACTTGCCCGCTTCCATGCTCGCCATCACCGGGAACAGCGAACGCATCACATTCTGCGCGCCTGCGACGTCGCCGGACGAGAATTTGTCGTAGAAGCTCACGACCTGCTTCGCGAAGCAGTTCGCGGGCCCGCAGATCCAGCTCGTCGCGCCCCACAGGAAGAAGTCGAGTGCCTGGTCGTCCGAGCCGCACGACAGCTGATAGTGCTCGCGGTACTTGCCGCCGATCTCGATCGCGCGCAGCAGGTTGCCGCTGCTTTCCTTGATGCCGATCACGCGCGGGTGATCCTTGAACGCGTCGAGCACGCCGAAGCCGACCTCGACGTTCGTGCGTACCGGATAGTTGTACAGGATCACGTTTACGTCGGTCACCGCGACGAGGATGGCGTCGTAGTGCCCGATCAGTTCTTCCTGCGACGGCAGCGCGTAGTACGGCGGCGCGATCAGGATGTTCGTGTAGCCGGCATCGCGCGCCTGGCGGACCTGCTCGATCACTTCGCGCGTCGACGAGCCGTTCGCGCCCGCGACCAGCGCGCCGCGGTTGCCGACCACTTCGCGCACGGTCTTCATCACCGCGCGGCGTTCTTCGTTCGTGAGCGCGTAATACTCGCCCGTCGAACCGAGCGGCACGAAGCCGCTGACGCCCGCGGCGAGCTGAAACTCGAGGATCGACGCGAGCGTGTCGTGATCGACCGCACCCGATGCGTCGAACGGCGTGACGAGTGCGGGCAGAATGCCTTTCAGTTGCATGAGATTTCTCCGGCTTGATGAGAGTTAGTAGGCATAGCGCCTGAGCATCCTGGACTCCACTACGCCGACCAGGCGGGTCAGCGGAAAGGCGACGAGGAAATAGATGACGGCCACGGTGGTGAGAAACTCGACCGGCCGTGCCGTGCTGTTCGACACGTTCTGGCCGACGAACATCAGGTCGGCGATCCCCACCGACGAAATGAGCGCGCTCTCCTTGAACAGGCTCACGACGTTCGACAGCAGCGGCGGAATCGCGCGCAGCAGCGCCTGCGGAAAGATCACGTAGACGATCTTCACGTGCGGCGACAGGCTGAGCGCGATGCACGCATCGTGCTGTTCGCCCGCGATCGACTTCAGCGAGCCGCGAAACGTCTCGCTCGTGATCGCGGCCATGTAGAGCGTCAGCGAGATCAGCACCGACAGGTACGGCGGGATCGGCAGCCGCAGCACGACCGGGAAGCAGAAGAACACCCAGAACAGCTGAATCAGCAGCGGCGTGCCGCGGAAGAATTCGACGAAAGCCACAACCGGCCCGCGAAGCCAGCGCGACGGCGACATCCGCAGCAGGCTCAGCACGAAACCGAGCAGGCTGCCGACGATCGCGCATGTCGCGGTGAAGGCGAGCGTCAGCCCGAGGCCTTTCGCGAGCACGAACCAGTATGGCCAGACGACGGAAAAATCGAGATTCACGACGGGCTCCTCAGCGCTGGACGGCGGCGTCCTGCCGGCGCTCGACGACATGGACGAGTTTCGCGATCGGCAGCGACAGCGCGAAATACACGAGCGCGACCACCGAATACGTTTCGAGCGGCCGGTATGCCTCGGTCGCGAGGCTTTTTGCGACGTACATCAGGTCGGCCACCGCGACGATTGCCACCAGCGCGCTCTGCTGCAGGCTGCCGATGCCGTTCGTCAGCAGCACGGGCATCGCGCTGCGCAGCGCCTGCGGCAGCACGACGAAGATCGTGCGTTGCCACGGCCGCAAGCCGAGCGCCACTGCGGCATCGAGATGTTCCTTCGGCACGGCCTGCACGCCGGCCCGGTACGCCTCCGCGTTGAAGGCTGTCAAGTTCAGGCCGAGCGCGAGCACGCCCATCGCGATCGGGTCGATGAACACGTTGACCATCATCGGGATGCAGTAGAAAAACCAGATGATCTGCAGCAGCGCCGGCGTGCAGCGGAAGAATTCGATGAAGAGCCGGGCCGGCCAGCGCACGACCGCCCAGCGGCTCATCGCGAGCAGGCACAGCACGAAACCGAGCACGAGACCCATCGCGTTCGCGGCGACGGCCAGCACGACGGTGATTTTCAGTCCGTCGAGCAGCGCCCCGATGCTGCCCGCGAGGAAACTGAAATCGAAGTGGTAGTTCATGGCTTCGGCCTCAGTCGAGATGCAGGATTTCCTCGAGGAATTCCCGCGTGCGCGCTTCCTTCGGACACTTGAAGATGTCCGCCGGCGCGCCTTCCTCGACGATCTTGCCGTTCGCGCAGAACACCACGCGTGTCGCGATGTCGCGCGCGAAGTGCATGTCGTGCGTGACGATGATCATTGCCATCTTCTGCTCGGCGAGTTGCAGCATCACGTTCTGCACTTCGACGACCATTTCCGGATCGAGCGCGGACGTCACTTCGTCGAACAGCATCAGCTTCGGTTCGAGCAACAGCGCGCGCGCGATCGCCACGCGCTGCTTCTGGCCGCCCGACAGCTGGCTCGGATACGCGTGCAGCTTGCTTTCGAGGCCCAGGCGCGCGAGATACGTGCGCGCGCGCTCGGTGGCCTCGGCTTTCGACAGCCCGCCGACCCTGACGGGCGCGAGGATCAGGTTGCCCAGCACCGACAGGTGCGGAAACAGCGTGTAGTGCTGGAACACCATGCCGACCTGCTTCTGCAGCTTCGCGTCGATGCGCCACCCGCCGCGTGCGTCGCCGCCACGGATATACGGCGCGCCCTGGAACGCGATTTCGCCGCGCTGGATGCCTTCCAGCCCCATCATCACGCGCAGCAGCGAGCTCTTGCCGCTGCCGCTCGGGCCGATGATGACGAGCCGGTCGTCGGCGCGCATGTCGAGGCTCATGCCGTCCATGACGACGAGGTTCGGACCGTACGACTTGTGCACGTCGTGCAGCCGGACGAAATCGCCGGCCGCGGCGGACGCGGCGAAGCGCGTCGTCGAAAGGGGATGCATGGCCGACCTGACGGCCGTCGTTTGAGGCGACAACATGACTGTCTCTCCAGTGGCGCCCGACGTCGGCGCGCTAGGTGCGGATCGGAAAACCGAAGCCCGCCGACGGTCCGCCGGGCTCGTCGGCGCGGCCGGTGCTTACTTGCCGGGCGTCAGCATCGCTTGTACGGAAGTCTTGATGAGCCGATTCACGGCGCCGGACTTGACCTGCTGTGCGAGGTAGCCGTTGAGGACGTCGAGGTCGGCCTTGGGCGTGTCCTTGCGCAGGCCGAATGCCACTTCCTGCTGCGCGAGCGGCGGCGTCGGGTTGAAGCTGGCCGCCCAGTCCGGGTGCGCTTCCGTCAGCAGCATGTTGGTGATGTTCGCGTCGGCGAGCAGGTCGGCACGCTTCGAGATCAGCGACAGGCGCGTTTCGTCGTTGCCGGGCAGCCGCATGATCCGCGCCTGCTTCAGCTCGGCGGAAATCGCCTTGTCCTGCGACGTGCCCGACATCACCGCGACCGTGACGTTCGGTTTGTCGATGTCCGCGATTGAGCGAAGGCCCTTCGGGACTTTCGGATTGTTCTTGTTGTAGACGAACGAGACGTTGTAGTCAGTCGCCGGCGCGGAGAAGGCGACGGCCTTTTCGCGTTCGGGCGTGTCGTTCAGGGCCATCGACAGATCCCACTTGTCCGACTGCAGGCCGGCCACGATGTTGTCCCAGCTCGTATCGACGAACTCGACCTTGACCTTCAGCACGTTCTGCCCGAAATCGCGGCACAGATCCGAGAAGAAGCCGCTGTACGCGCCCGTCTTCGGGTCGCGCATCACGTACGGGGGCGCGACCGCGGCACCGCAGCGCAGTACGCCGGCCTTCTTCACGCCTGCCCATGCGTCGGGCCCGGCGGCATGCGAAGCGGTGGCGGCGAACAGCGATGCTGCTGCCACGGTGCACGCGGCGATTTGACGGGAGAAACGAGACAGTCGATTCATGGTGTCCTCACTGGATATGGGTAAACCCGCATGTCGGAGCTATCTGATACACATCTATGTGTGTTTTATTGTGTGCAGCATTGTGTTCATATTAGAAGGGTAAAAATCGCCGTGTCAACGAGAAGTTGTCCTGTGAGGTGGTCGGGTTTTCCCCGGGGCAGCTGCGGGGCGGCGCGGGAAGATGTGCGGGGAAAGGCGGTGCGGCGCGGGCCGGGGAACGGCGACGCGAGGTCGGGACAGGGAAGAGCGGGGGAAATGCCGCGCCCGGTCGGAGGGTGGGCGTGCGGCGAAACCGGGGCCGCCGACAGCGGGGTCGACGGATGCCGTCGTGCCGACGGCATCCGCTGCGTCAGGCGGCGAGAGGGAGACTCGGGAAGCCGCCCTCGGCGCGGCGATCGACGTCGCGTTACC
Source organism: Burkholderia sp. HI2761 (assembly GCF_002223355.1). Taxonomy (NCBI): domain Bacteria; kingdom Pseudomonadati; phylum Pseudomonadota; class Betaproteobacteria; order Burkholderiales; family Burkholderiaceae; genus Burkholderia; species Burkholderia sp. HI2761. Next base: position 537,292 of record NZ_NKFN01000007.1, read on the forward strand.
GCTTCACTGCCGCAACAGCCGGCGCGCCGGAGGACGTACCCGGCGTGCCGGCCGAACCGTAAGCGGCTTCACTCCCCTTGTGTTCCGCGAGGCGCTTCGCGGCCAGCCGCTCTTGCGCGGCGACGATGTCGTCAGGATAGTTGTCGCCGTCGCCCGCTGCCGGATCGTAGCCGACGGATTCCAGGTCGAGCAGTTCCTGGCGCACCTGCGCGCGCGTGAGCGTCGAGTGCGACGACTGCGCGTACGACGCGGTCGGTGCGGCGAGAAGTGCGGTGGCGGTAGCGGCGACGGTGGCGATGGTAACGATGATGGATTTCACGATTTCCTCAGAAGGTTTCGTCGTGGTTCGGCGCGAATGCGATGAGCTGAACCGACGTGACAAGTTTAGGAACCCGGATCGAGCGGATATACGGCAAATCCTGGCGAGCTGTGTTCCAGAATGAGCGAGAGTGGCGACGCACGACGGCGCGGTTCACGCATCGGCAGCGGCCGCGACGGCGACCCTCGCGTTGGCTGCGGCGCTGGCATTGCTGCGACTGCGTTACGGCGTGGGAGGCGGCGTGCCGCACGTCATGTCGTGGAGCGACGGTTTGCGGCATGCGCCGCGGCGGAGGAGGAGGAGGAGGAGGAGGAGGAGGAGGAGGAGGAGGAGGAGGAGGAGGAGGGTGAAGCGTGCGGGAACGGGAGACCGCACGGAAAGGATGTTTGTTGCAGGCATTTCAAGCACGGAGTCCGCGCCTTTTCCTTTTTATTCAAGTGCATGGCGACACACATCCGCGAGCGTGGGTGCCACGAAAACTCGGGTACGAAGGATCAGGGTTTCATTCAATTGTGATGTGCGAAATTGTGCGCTGCGGTGCGCCGGGCATCCAAGTCGGATTTCCGACCGGGTCGATCGGTTTTACTTATCGCTCGACAGGTGGGCCCGCGTAAATGCCGATCGTGAGGATGATCGGTTCGAAGAGAGCGACGTGCAAAGCGGTTGCGAGCGCAACCGTATGACGGAACGGACGAGCATGATGTCGCCGTGCCGTCGGCCTCAGAACAACTGCCCTTGCCCGGAGATCACGCGTTCGAAATCGTCGCGCAGGAACGGCAGGATCGCATCGGCGACAGGCTGAAGCTGGCGGCTCAGATAGAACGCATAGTCGATCGGCGAGCGCATCGTTTCGAGCGGCTCGGGGCCGGCCGTCGTCATCACGTAGCTGATCCAGCCGCCGCGCTGGTACTGCAGCGGCCGGCCCTGCGCGAGGTTGAACTCGTCGGCGATGCGCGCCGCGCGCACGTGCGGCGGTACGTTGCGCTCGTATTCACGCAGCGGCCGGCGCACGCGCTTGCGATAGACGAGCTGCTCGTCGAATTCGCCGGACAGCGTGCGCCGCACGTAATCGCGAATGAAATCCTGGTACGGTTCGCGCCCGAACACGCGCCGGTACAACTCGCGCTGGAACTGCTGCGCGAGCGGCGTCCAGTCGGTGCGTACCGTCTCGAGCCCCTTGAACACGAGATCCTCGCCACCGTCGGCCGTCGCCGCGAGGCCCGCATAGCGCTTCTTGCTGCCTTCTTCCGCGCCGCGCACCGTCGGCATCAGGAAGCGGCGGTAGTGACGCTCGTATTGCAGCTCCAGCGCGCTGTCGAGCCCGAACTGGTCGCGCAGATGCGCGTGCCACCAGCGGTTCACGTGCTCGACGAGGGCGCGGCCCTTGGCGCCGGCTTCGTCGTCGTCATGCGCGCGGCCGAGCCACACGAACGTCGAATCGGTATCGCCGTAGATCACTTCGTATCCCTGAGCTTCGATCAATTCGCGCGTGCGGTGCATGATCTCGTGGCCGCGCATCGTGATCGACGATGCGAGGCGCGGGTCGAAGAACCGGCAACCCGTCGAACCGAGCACGCCGTAGAACGAGTTCATGATGATCTTCAGCGCCTGCGACAGCGGCGCGTTGCGCTGGCGCTTCGCATCGTCGCGGCCTTCCGACACGCGTCGCACGATATCGGGCAGGCAGTGCGCGGTGCGCGAGAAGCGCGCACCGAGGAAACCGGGCACCGATGCATCGTCGCCGGGGTGCGCGAGCCCCTCGATGAGGCCGACCGGATCGATCAGGAACGTGCGGATGATCGACGGATAGAGGCTCTTGTAGTCGAACACGAGCACTGAGTCGTACAGCCCGGGGCGCGAATCCATCACGAAGCCGCCGGGGCTGTTCTGTCCCGTCACGTCGCCGAGGTTCGGCGCGACATAGCCGAGCCGATGCATGCGCGGCAGGTACAGGTGCGTGAACGCCGCGACCGAGCCGCCGGTGCGATCGGCGGCGAGCCCCGTGACGCTTGCGCGTTCCAGCGCGAAGGACAGCAGGTCGGCCTTGTCGAAGATGCGCGTGACGAGCTCGCAATCCTTCAGGTTGTAGCGCGCGAGCGCGGGCTTGTCGTGATCGAAGCGGCGCTGGATTTCATCCATCCGCTGGTACGGGTTGTCGATCGACTTGCCTTCGCCGAGCAGCGACTGCGACACGTATTCGAGGCTGAACGACGGGAACGTCCACGTCGCGGATTTCAGCGTGTCGATGCCGTCGAGGATCAGCCGGCCGGCCGCGCCCGCGAAAAAGTGGTCGGGCTGCTGGCCGTGCGCGCGCCAGTCGAGCACGCTGCCGCCGCGCCCGAGCTTCAGCGGCACGCCGTATTGCTCCGCGTGCGCATGCAGGATGCGCAGGTCGAACTGCACGAGGTTCCAGCCGATCACGGCGTCGGGATCGTGTTCGTCGAACCAGTCGTTCAGCCGCGCGAGCATCGCGGGCCGGCTGTCGCAGTAGTCGAGGTTGAAGTTCAGGGTGCCGGCGCTGCTGCTTTCGGCGCCGTTCGGCGGGCCGAGCATGTAAACCTGGCGCTGCCCGCAGCCTTCGAGCGCGATCGAGTACAACTCGCCGTGGACGCTGGTTTCGATGTCGAGCGACACGCAGCGCAGCGCGGGGCGGTAACCGGTTGCGGGCTTCAGCTCGCCGCCGGTCAGCGTGCCGTCGCGGCCGGGCTGGCCGCGAAACTCGACGCAGGCGGTGATGAAGCGCTCCATCGCGTAGCGGTCGGGCGGTTGCACGTCGGCTTCGTAGACGTCGACGCCCGCAGCGGCGAGCCGCTTCTGGAGCCCGGACAGATGGCGGTAGCGCTTGCAATAGAGGCCGACGATCGGGCGCTGGCTGAAGTCGCGCAGCGCGAGCGGGCGTAACTCGGCGTCGCGCTCGCCGGCCAGTGTGCGTTCGGCAAGCGCCTGCTGCTCGGCCGGGATGAATGCGACGGCTTCCTGCGGGCGCAACCGCACGCGGCGCGGACCGTGTTCGGTTGCCAGCCAGAACTCGATCTCGATGCCGGATGCGGTGTCCCGCCAGTGGCGGGTAAGGATGAAGCCCTGCTCGAACGCCGTCAAAACGCTTGCTCGTCGTGGATGCCCAGGCGGCGGATTTTAGCGCTTGGGCGGGCTCCGTGCCTGACACGGGCACGGACGAAATGGGGATGGAGCGATATCGATTTATTGACTGATCTGTCCATAACGCCTATTCTGTGGCGATGGTGAGACCACGTGAATTCGATCGGGACGAGGCACTGGAGCGCGCGTTGCGCGTGTTCTGGGAGAAGGGCTATGCCACGACGTCCACTGACGACCTGCTGAGTGCGATGCAGATCGGCAGGCAGAGCCTCTACAACGCGTTCGGCGACAAGCGCAGTCTGTACGTCGAAGCGCTCGAACGTTACCAGGCGGAAAGCGTGTCGGGCCACGTCGCACGTCTGACGGCGCCGGCGTCCGCGATCGCGGGTATCGAGGCGCTGCTGCTGGGCGTGATCGCCGGCAACGCGGCCGAGCGCGTGCTGGGTTGCATGGGCGTCAATGCGATCTGCGAGTTCGGCACGGCCGATCCCGAGCTGGCCGAGCTGCGCGAGAAAGCGGGTGCGATGCTGCACAAGCAGGTCGTCGCGCGCATCCGCGAAGGGCAGGACGCGGGCGAGATCGACCGCGCGATCGATGCGCGCGAGGCCGCGAGTTTCATCCTGACGACGATGCAGGGTATCCAGCTCGGCGCGCGTGCCGGGTCGAAGCTGCAGGCGTTGCGCACGACCGCGGAATTCGCGGCCAACCGCCTCCGGGCGCGCTGATACCGATAGTCGCAAGACAACGCGCCGGCACGGCTGCCGGCGTTTTTTTGGGTAAGTTATTGACTGATTAGTCCATAAAGGAGCGAATCATGACGGACATTTCCGGCGGCGCACGCAAGGCCGCGATCGTATTCGGCGGGTCGCGCGGAATCGGCGCCGCCATCGCCCGGCGGCTCGCGGCCGACGGCGCGGATGTCGCGTTCACCTACGTCTCGGCGCCCGAGCGCGCGCAGGAAACCGCAGCCGCGATCGAAGCGAGCGGGCGGGTTGCGCTGCCCATCCGGGCCGACAGCGCGAACGTGGACGAGATCCGCCAGGCCGTCGCGCAGGCAGTCGGGCGCTTCGGGCGGCTCGACGTCGTCGTGGTCAATGCGGGCATCCTGAAGCTGGGCGACGTGGCCGAGGTCGGCGTCGACGATCTCGACCGGATGTTGGCGATCAACGTGCGGGGCGTGTTCCTGGCCATCCAGGCCGGCGCCGCGCAGCTGACGCACGGCGGCCGGATCGTCACGATCGGCAGCAATACGGCCGCGCGCAGCGGGCATCCGGGGTCGAGCGTCTATTCGATGACGAAGGCCGCGGTGGCCGTGATGGTCAAGGGTATCGCCGTCGATCTCGCCCCGCGCGGGATCACGATCAACAACGTGCAGCCGGGGCCGGTCGAGACCGACATGACGGCCGATCACCTCGACCAGATTCGCCCGCTGATTCCGCTGCGGCGGGCCGGCAGCCCGGACGAGATTGCCTCGCTGGTGGCGTGGCTCGCGAGCGCCGAATCGGGATACATGACGGGCTCGAGCCTGACGATCGACGGCGGGATGGCGTTGTAGCGTGACGCGCGACGGAGCGCACGGGATCGGGGCAGTGCGACCGCGCTGCACGATGCCCCAGGATCGCGCCGTCACTCCTTCGGCAGTAAATATGCTTGCCGCGCGAACAGCCGCCATCCGTCCGGATGCCGCTTCCACACCTGCAGCACGCCGATATGCGCGGTGCTCGTCTTGCCTTCCGGCAGGTTGTTGACGGAATCGAACGTATGGCGCACCCATGCGCTGTCGCCGTTCACCGTCACGTCTGGCCCGACAGTGCGATCGACTGGAACGCGTGCGTGCCGTCGAGCGTCTTCAGGAATGCGGCGCGGTCCTGCAACTGGCCGGACGAGTGGCCGTAGGTGAGATCGTCCTCGATGAGCGTGCGCAGCGCGGCGCCGTTGCTGTCGAGCATCGCGACGCGCAGGCGCTCGACCGCATGCGCGACGCGCTCGGCATCGGCATCGGCGGCATGAGCGGTGGCGCTTCCGGCAAGCAGCACGGCAACGGCGAGGAAACGGGCGGCGGCGCCGAAGCGCTTGAGCAATGACATGGCGAACGGATTTCCTGTGACGGGAGTAGGGAACGACGTCAAAAGCGCATCACACATGCCCTTCGTGCTCGATCGGGCTTCCATGCGCGGGCCGCGCGGCCATCGACGGCAGCGACGTACCGCTTGCCCTCGCCGCCCGTTTCGCCCACATCGCCGTCAGAATCGGCACGAGAATCGCCGTCACGAGGCAAGCAGTCGCGACGATCGCGGTCGCCGCCGGCACCATCGGTTTGAACTTCGGAATCATCTCGCCGATGATGGCCGGGTTCGCGACCGCGGCGCCGGCCGTCGACGACGCGGCAAGCCCGGCCGTCCCGTTGCCGCCGCCCAGAAACTTGTCGGCCAGAATCAACGGCACGCCGGTCACGACGATCACCGCGAGCCCGAGCGCGATGCCCGGCAGCCCGCTCTTCGCGATCACGTTCAGATCGATGCCGTTACCAAGCGCGAACCCGAAGAACGGAATCAGCGGATGCACGCAGCGCCCGAACAGTTCGCGCAGCTCAACATCGAGGTTGCCGAGCGTGAAGCCGATCAGGAACGGCAGCACCGCGCCGACGAAGAGCCGCGTCTCGAACACCGCGACGCCGGCCGCGCCGAGAATCAGCATGCTGACGAGCGGCCCCGATTCGATCGACATCAGCACGAACGCGCCGGCCTCTTCCTTGCTGCCGTACTGCTGCATCACGGCCGCATACAGGCCGCCGTTGGTCATGTCCATCGACGTCGTGATCGCGAGCAACGACAGGCCCGCGAAGAGGCCCGTGCGGATGCCGTCGTCGGGGATGAACTGCGCGGCGATCACCGTCGCGAGCCACGCGACCACGATCTTCGTCGCGAGCAGCGTGCCCGATTTGCGCAGCACGACGCCCGTCGCGCGCAGGTTGATCGTCGCGCCCATGCAAAAGAACCAGACGGCGAGGATCGGCACCGTGCCGGCGATCAGGCCGTTGGTGAACGAGCCGAAGTACTTGCCGGCGTTCGGTGCGAACGTATGCACGCACGCGCCCAGCAGCATCGGGACCAGCATGAGCCCGCCCGGAATGCGGTCGATGGCCTGTTTCAGCTTCACGTCTCCTCCGTGGACGTCGATGCGTCCCGTTGTCGAATGATGTCTGCCGACTGACTATAGAACATGATTCGGAACGGTGGTCCGTTTTTATGAACTTCGACGGTAGTCGTATACCCGTAATACGCAACTGCATTGATACGAAAGGAATTTATTGATCGACACGCCTGGATCGAAAATACGGATCACCGTTCCGAATTCAAGAAATATGTGCTTCAATCTTCATCAGGGCGATCGGCGGCGACGGTGCCGGCGGCGTGCCCATTCCCGATGGAGAACCGGCATGGAAGTACGGCAGGGCATTCACAGCGAACACGCGAAGGCGCTCGACACGGCCGGCCTGCGTCGGCATTTCCTGGTGGAGAACGTGTTCGCGCCGGACGCGCTGTCGCTCACCTACAGCCATATCGACCGCATCATCGTCGGCGGCGCGTGGCCCGCCACGCGGCCGGTCGAGGTGCCGGCGTCGCTCGGCGCCGCGATGGGCGTGAGCCATCTGCTGGAGCGGCGCGAGCTCGGGGCGATCAACATCGGCGGGCCGGGGTGGGTCGAGGTCGACGGGCAGCGGCATGCGGTGGGCACGGAGGAGGCGATCTACGTCGGACGAGGCGGGCAGGGCGTCGTGTTCGGCAGCGACGATCGCGCACAGCCCGCGAAGTTCTACCTGAACTGCGCGCCCGCGCACGCGGCCTATCCGACCCGCACGATCACGCTCGCGCAGGCAGCGCCCGAAACGCTCGGCGATGCGGCCACGAGCAATCGCCGCACCATCTACAAGTTCATCGTGCCCGACGTATTGCCGACCTGTCAGCTGTCGATGGGGATGACGAAACTCGAGCCCGGCAACCTGTGGAACACGATGCCGTGCCATACGCACGAGCGGCGGATGGAAGTGTATTTCTACTTCAATCTCGCCGCCGACGCGGCCGTGTTCCACATGCTCGGCGAGCCGCGTGAGACGCGTCACATGGTGGTGCACAACGAGCAGGCCGTGATCTCGCCGAGCTGGTCGATTCATTCCGGCGTCGGCACGAAGGCGTATACGTTCATCTGGGGGATGGTCGGCGAGAACCAGGTGTTCAAGGACATGGACCACATCGCCGTCGCCGATCTGCGCTGACATCATGAAACGCGATACGCCTGATCTTCCCGCCGCCGACACGCATGCCGCGCTCGCCGCCCTGTTCGACCTGACCGGCAAGGTCGCGATCGTCACCGGCTGCAACACGGGGCTGGGCGCGGCGATGGCCGTCGCGCTCGCGTCGGCCGGGTGCGACATCGTCGGCGCGAACCGTTCGTCATCCGATGCAACGTCGGCGCGCGTCGCGGCCGCGGGGCGGCGTTTCGTCGAGGTGCGCGCGGATCTGTCGACGCTCGAGCCGGTCGAGCGGATCGTCGGCGGCGCGCTCGACGCGTTCGGCCACGTCGACATCCTCGTCAACAACGCGGGCATGATCCGCCGCTGCGATGCGCTCGAGTTCACCGAAGCCGACTGGGACGCCGTGATCGACGTGAACCTGAAGAGCGTATTTTTCCTGTCGCAGGCGGTCGCGCGGCAGATGGTGCGGCAGGGGCGCGGCGGCAAGATCGTGAACGTCGCGTCGATGCTGTCGTTCCAGGGCGGCATTCGCGTGCCGTCGTACACGGCGTCGAAGAGCGGCGTGCTGGGCCTCACGCGGCTGCTCGCGAACGAATGGGCCGCGCGCGGGATCAACGTGAATGCGATCGCGCCCGGCTACATGGCGACCGACAACACCGCGCAGTTGCGCGAGGACAGCCGGCGCAGCGACGAAATCCTCGCCCGCATCCCGGCCGGCCGCTGGGGCGTGCCGGACGATCTCGCGGGCGCGGCGGTGTTCCTCGCGTCGCGCGCGTCGGACTACGTGCACGGTCACACGCTCGCCGTCGATGGCGGGTGGCTCGCGCGCTGACCGTCTCGCGCGATGAACGCGTTATGCTCTCCCGATTCGCATCTCACGGATTCACGGACATGACAGCAACGCCCAGGCAGCGCAAGCGCGATCAGGCGAACCAGGAAACCGGGGTGGATCTTTCGGCGGCAGGCGCCGTCGAGAAGCCCGATTCGGTTGCCGCCGTCGGCAAGGTCTTCACGATCCTCGCCGCGCTCGGCGAGCGCCGCGAAATCGGCATCAGCGAACTGTCGCACCAGCTCGGCATGTCGAAGACGACGGTGCATCGCTTCCTGCAGACGCTCAAGACGCTCGGCTATGTCGCGCAGGAAGGCGAGACCGATCGCTACCGGCTGACGATCCGGCTGTTCGAACTCGGCAGCAAGGCACTGGAGAGCGTGGATCTCGTGCGCGAGGCCGATCTCGAGATGCGCCGCATCGGGCAACTGACGCGCGAAGCCGTGCATCTCGGCGCGTTCGACGAGGACGCGATCATCTACATCCACAAGATCGACGCCGATTACGGGCTGCGCATGCAGTCGCGGATCGGGCGGCGCAATCCGCTGTACAGCACGGCGATCGGCAAGGTGCTGCTCGCATGGATGTCGCCCGCCGACGCGCGGGCGGTGCTGGCCGGCATCGAGTTCAGGAAGTCGACCGCGAAAACGCTCGCGTCGGCCGACGCGGTGATGAGCATCCTGCCGCACGTGCGGCGGCAGGGCTACGGCGAGGACAACGAGGAGCAGGAAGATGGCCTGCTGTGTCTCGCGGTGCCCGTGTTCGACCGTTTCGATCGCGTGATCGCGGGGCTGTCGCTGTCGTTTCCGACGATGCGGTGCGGCGCGGACACGAAGGCGCATTATGTCGCGTTGCTGAAGGAGGCCGGTCAGGCGATTTCCGTGCGGCTCGGGCATCATCCGGAAACGGCCGGCGTCGAAGCGACGACGCTCGCGCAGGATTGAGAGCGTGGGGCCGCCCGCGAACCGGCAAACCGAAAAAATACGGCGTAAAGAACGGATCATGCAGATGAAAACGACGATGCGCATGGGCATCGCGATGCTGGTGCTCGGCGCGAGCCTGGGCGCGCACGTCGCGCACGCGAAAAGCACGGTGGATTGCAGCCGGCTCGACGCAGCCACGAGCGGCCCGGACGACAACTTCCGGCCGCCGGCGTTCGGCACGGTCATCGGCACGGGGCGCGCGTATTTCTACTCGGCGCCCGACGCGCAGTGCATGACGAAGCGGACCTTCATCGTCCCCGGCGATTCGGTGACGGTCTACAAGTCGCACGGGCGCTGGTACAACGTCATGTACGTGAACGGCAAGACCGGCGACGACTTCGAAGGATGGGTCGAGCAGGGCCGCGTGCACCTGGGCGGTCAATACGGCGCGCAGTAGCCGCCGTCGGCGGCGCCGCTACACCGTCGTCGCCCGTGCGAAATCCAGCTTCAGGTTCTCCGCGCGCAGCGGCCGCTGGTACAGGTAGCCCTGCGCGTACTGGATTCCGACCGCATGCAGCGCGCGATGCTGCGCGTCCGTCTCCACGCCTTCCGCGATGATCTTCAGGCCGTAGTGATGCGCGACGGCCGCGATCCCCTCGATCAGCCTCGCGCTGCCATGATCCAGTTGCGAGACGAACTGTCGATCGATCTTCACGTAGTCGAACGGAAAGCGCGACAGCATGTCGAGATTGCTGTGATGCGTGCCGAAATCGTCGATCGCGAACTTCGCGCCTTTCGACCGCAACGCCTGGAAGATCTCGGTGGTTCGCGCGTTCTTCTCGAGCAGGATGCGCTCGGTGACTTCGAGCACCAGCGTGAAGCCGGGCGGCAGCGCGCGGATCGCCTCCTCGACGACGGTCACGAACCGCCCGCGCTCGAGGTCCTGCGGCGCAACGTTCACGGCGATGCGCAGCGGCGCGGACGGCGTCAGCGCAGTCAGCTCGGACACGGCGGTGCGCAGCACGAATTCGGTGACCTTTGGCAGCACGGTGCTCGATTCCACCTGCGGGATGAACACGGCCGGGCTGATGGCCCCCCACTTCGGATGGTGCCAGCGCAGCAGCGCTTCGACGCCGACCGTCCTGCGCGTCTGCACGTCGACGATCGGCTGGTACACGACATGGAACTCGTTGCGCCTGAGCGCGTGGCGCACGGCCTTCAGCAACAGCCGCCGCGGTGCCATCGCGAGCAGGTAGGCGGCCATCACGAGACTATCGGCCAGCAGCACGATCGTCGCGCAGATCAGCCGGTAGTGGCGCTGGACCTGTGACGCATAGTGCGCGGATGCGATGACCGACACCGTGAACGGCCAGCGCCGCGAAGCAATCGTGCTGCCGCCCGCGGGGGCTGCGTCCGTTTCCGGCGCGAATTTCCCGTGCTGATCGAGACGGCCCGAACCCGCGATCGACAGCATGGCCGTTTCCGCGTCATTGCCGGTGCCGCGGGCGAGCGCGTCGGCCACGTAATCGCCTTCGATCAGGTACAGGACGCCCGCGCCGCGGGCGGTGGCGCGGAACGCGGACAGCACCGGAATGTTGGGCTGGAACGGCGTCTGGCGCAGCAGCGTGACGATCATCGATCCCGGGTCGGGTTCGCGTGCATAGGTGGCGAGCGGCAGGTCGATCGAACCGAGCGCCGACGAGCACGTGACGCGCCCGTCGTTCACCAGCGCGACCGCGCGCAGGTAGCGCAGGCGAGTGCCCACTTCGGCCAGCGTCCGGAACACCGTCGCGCAGGGTCGCCCGACGAGGGCGGTCAGCTCGTCCGCGTGTCGAAGGCGAACGCCGTCCAGGATGCGGTCCACGGATGCCACGATGTCGTTTGCCACGACGCGCTCATGCGCGGTGACGGCCTCGCGCGCGTAGCGGTCGGCCAGCACGATCGCGAAGGCGGGCACGAGCACGCAAATGATCGCGGCGGCGAAAAAGACGACGCGCGGCCACGCACCGCGGCGATTGAAAAGGGGTTTCGAGCCGGGCGCGAGCGCCCGCAGTCCTGCGGTTGCCTTTGGTGTTGTACGCATGGCGTGGCAAGTCGAACCGGTCGATGCGCAAACGGCGCGCACGCCGCATGCCTGATTCGGGCCGTGCGGCTCGCGCGCCGGTTTCGGGACGCCGGTCGATTTGGCCGTCGCGACGGGCATCGGCACGAGCCTGTCGCGATCGGCCATCTATTCCGGCAGCATTTCGCAATAACATGCCCGCATTCGGCATGTATGTCGACGCAGCGTACCGAAAAAAGCCCCGGCCGCACAGTGCGTGCCGCCGGGACGAAAGACACCGTCTCTTGGCACGAGGATGGTGCGCGGCAAGTATAAGATGCGGCGCGGTATTACGAAATATTGTCGTTTAAATATTGATGAGATTTGCTGATTGTGTCTCAAAAAGAAACATTTTCATGCGGCGCCATTGCCGGGAGTGTGCGGCCAAGGCGTCACACCGGAGCGTTGCGATGGAAGAAAATGCATCGACCGAGGTCATCGTGACCGATGGCGCCGCCGCGGCGGACGGCGGTTCGCTGTGGATCCGGATTTCGGTGGACGGAGCGGCCCGCGACTATTCGCTCGATCGCGCGCTCGCGTCGCGCGGTACGCCGCGTTACGACAGCATCCGCGGCGCGCACGGCGTGCTGTCGAACGCAGAACGACGGGAATTGCGGCTGCTGTTGGAGCGCATCGCCGACCCCGCGATGTGGGCCGGCATCGTCGGCACGTTCCTACAGGTGCTGAAGCGCCCCGACGCGTCGTGAATGACGCCGTGCCGGCGGCGAGTCAGAAATCGTTGCGCATCTTGTGGAGCAGGCCGCTGGGCGACTGGTGCGTGTCCACTGCGGTGAGGACATCGGTCAGGAACCACGGCAGATTCAGCTGTGTGTCGGAGTCGCCGACGCAGACGCGGATCGGCGGCGCGCTGGAAGGGGAACGGGCGCCTTGCGAGGCATCTCGCGACGGCACGCAATTCTTTCCGTACATATGAGTCGGAGCCGCCGGGACGGCACCGGAAGGCGCACCGGCGACAGCCGGCACGCTGACGGCAGCAAACAGGGTCAGGACAGCGGCAAGCGCGACGCGTTTCATGAAGGTTCTCCGGCGATGCTCGTTCGACCGGGCGAGCCGCCGCGAGTTCGTCGGCGCGAGATGCCGGCCGCCCGCACCGCTGCCGGCTGCGCCGCCGCGCATCACGTTACTGATATCCGTAACACTGCTTCAGCCCGGCGTAGTCGTAGAAGTGGCTGCCCGGCGCGATCTTCGCGCCGTCGCACGCGGCCTGGAAATCCGTCTCGCGCTCGTTGTACAGCATCTTCACGATGAGCCGCGACCCGTTGCGATAGACGTCCCACTGCATGTTCGCGGCCATCGGCGACACCTGGTCGCCACGCCACGGGTTGTTCGCATACGTGTACGTCTGTGCCTGCGGCGTCGGCACGAACACGTTCTTCAGATTCATGATCGACGCGAACGGAATCACGATCTCCGCATGCGTGAAGCGCAGCTTCGCGGCATGCGTCAGGTCCCCGTGCGCGATCGCGTCGACTTCGCCGAAGAAGTCGTCCTGCAGCACCTTCGCCATCCGGTACGTCACCGGGTTCGCTTCCTGGATGCCGGGCCCCTTCTGGTAGTAGTCCTCGGCATCCTGCAGATACGCGAGATACTGCGCCTGCTCCGCGCCGATGTACTTCTCCATCGTGACGCCGCCGGTTTCCGCGGTCATTGCGGGCGCAACCTGCAGCAGGTTGTACAGCACGTTCACCGCGTCGATGGCGGTTGCGATCTTCGTCTTGCCGTCGCCCTTCAGCGTATTGGTGAACTTGCCGTCCGTCGACGTGAACGCATAGGTACCGGTGTTCGCGAACGTGTAGCCGTCGGTGCCGAGCTTCGCGATGAAGGCCGGCGACACGAGCGCGGACAGCACCGTTTGCGCGACGTCGGCCGCCTGCGGCGCGGCCTTGATCTCCTTCAGCTTCGCGGCCACCGTCGCGTCGTTCGCATAGGTCTGGTACGCCTGACTCGCCTGATAGGTCGCGTAGTACGGATCGCTCGTGTCGGTCACGAGATCGGTGGCCGGCTTCAGCGAGTGGAAATACAGCAGGAAGCGATTGGTGCCGGCCGGCTGCGCGACCGGTGCGCTCGCCGGATAGCCGGCCGGCGCGGCCGGCAGCGTGATGGCCGGTGCCACTGCGGGCTGCGCGGCGACGAGCGCCGCCGAGAAATACGTCGAACTGTCGACCGCGCGATCCTGGCCCGAGTTGACGACGACCACCTGCCGGTTGCCCGCGGCGAACAGCGCGGGCAGCCGCTGCGCGAGACGCGCGGCGAGTTGCTGGTGTTCGCGGATGCCGGTTTGCGTCAGGTTGCCGTACCCGGGTGTCGAGATGCCCTGTACGCCGTAGCCGAGCAGCGCATTGGCCTTCATCATCGCGTACGTGTCGGCCTTGAGCTGCGCGCCTAGCGCGGTCAGCGCGCCGTCGGCCTCGGCCTTGACCAGCATCGCGTAGATCGCGCCGTCGTACTTGAAGCCCGACAGCCCGCGCGAGCCGTGACGTGCGACGAGTTCGGCATAGACCGGCGCGTAGCCGGCCGGCGGCGCTTCGTACGTCGCGGCGTCCTGCTGCGGGCGGTACGGCGTCTTCGTCTGGTAGTAGGTCGCGGGTGCCGGGGGCGGCGCGGGCTGAGGCTGCGGTGTGGGCGCCGTGCCGTTGTTGTCGGCGGACGTGGCGGCCGGCGTCGAGTCGTCCCCGCCGCAAGCGGCGAGCAACAGGCAGGCAATCGTGAGGGCGGCGGCGGTGCGGGTCGGGCGTGTCATCGTGGCGGGCAACGGACGGGCGATGCGCATGCGCGTCGTCCCGTCTCCGGGGAATGGATCGAGCCCCGAAGTGTTGCAAGCGACTTTGACAGCAGAATGTCAGGATGCGGTCGGGCAATCGTCGGATTGCCGCCGGATCGACGACGATGGCCGGCTCAGGCCGGCCCGTGTGCAGGCATTCAGTGCAGCTCGGTCGATGCGATCGAGCGCACCGTATCGGTGATGTTCACACAGCGCGACAGCCCGAAATGCTCGGCTTCGCGGCGTTCCGGTTCGCTGCTCGCGATCCCGACCGCGCGCTCCCGCGGCACGCCGAGCGCCTGCAGCGCGACATCGAACGGATGCTGATTCGATCGGGAGTCCTGTTGATCGGTGTCCGTGACGACGACCGAGAAGCGGTCGAGGTTCGCGCGGCCGAACTGGCCTTCGAACATGTCGTTGAGCCGCGCGGCCGGCAGCGTCGTGACGAGACCGAGTCGATATCCTTCTTCCGATGCCCGGTCCAGCCACTGGATGATCGCGTCGCGCTGATGGCGCGATTCGCGCGAATCCGGCGTTGCTTCGATCTGCGCGAATGCTGCGTCGAGACGGGTGACGATGGCTTCGATGACCACGGTGATTCCTTTTCAGAAACGTGATGATCCGTTCGCCGACGGGAATGCCACACACCTTAGCGTCGATCCGGAAAACGCGAATAATTAATATTTATAGTCGACTCATACGTTAATACTAATGAATTGGCGGCGAGCCAGAGCGGGCGCGGGATGGGTGTCGTACGGCATTTCCCGCATGAATTGATCGTATCGACGGCTTTCTATGCGATGCACCGACGTGGCGCACGTTCCGGATGCATCGCGCATATGCATATAAAGAAACGGCATATCGGGCGAGGCTCGCCCGATATGCCGTGCTGCGATGTTGCGTGCGACCAGGTGCGATCAATGCAGCTTGATCGACGGCTGGTTGCGGCTTTGCAGCCAGTGGCTCAGCGACTGGAACAGCGCGCGCTTCGTGCCGACCACGCTGAACAGGTGCTTGCGATACAGGAACTTGTACAGCCCGATCGCCGCCAGCCCGTCGACGATCAGCGAGCGTGAGCGCACGCCGATATCCGCCTGATACACGGCGCCCGCATGCCCGAGCGACACGACGGTGCCCGCATCGCGGAACGTGAAGCCGGGCACCGACTTGCCGGCGACGCGGCGTGCGAATGCGTCGACCAGATACACGGCCTGCTGGTACGCGACCTGCGCACGCGGCGGCAGGCACCCGCTTGCACCGGTCGACGGGCACGCGGCGCAGTCGCCGAACGCATACACGTGCGGATCGTCGGGCGTCTGCAGCGTGTCGGTCACGATCACCTGGTTCGACCGGTTGAGCGCGATGTCGCCGATGTCCCGCAGCATCGCGGGGGCCGCGACGCCGGCCGCCCAGATCGTGATGTCGCTCGCGAGCCGTTCGCCGGTCGCGGTCGTCACGGCATCCGTGCCGACTTCCGCCACGCGCGTATCGGTCAGCACGTCGACGTTCAGCGCGCGAAGCTGCGCGTGCATCTTGCCGGACAGCCGTTCGTCGAGCGCCGGCAGGATGCGCGGGCCGCCTTCGATCAGCCGGATGTGCACGTCGCGCGCGGACACCAGCGCCTTGAAGCGGTACGTCGTCAGTTGCTGAACCGCATGCCGCAGCGCGGCGGCCAGCTCGACGCCCGTCGCGCCCGCACCGATCACGTTGATGCAGATCGGCGCGCCGGGCCGCGCGGGCTGCTGCTCGGCCAGGTGATTCGCCTTCGTGCAGGCAGCAAGGAACTTGCGGCGGAAATCCTCGGCCTGGTCGAGGTTTTCGAGCGGCAGCGCATGACGCTCGGCGCCCGGCACGTTGAAGAAGTTCGTCACGCTGCCGACCGCCAGCACGAGATCGTCATAGTCGAGCGTGCGCTGCGGCAGGATTTCCGTGCCGTCCGCATCCTGCACGGCCGCGATCGTCGCCGTGCGTGCCGCGCGATCGACCCGCTGCAGCGCGCCCTGCACGAAGCGGAAGCCGTGGCGCTTCGCCTGCGCCGCGTATTCGATCGTGTGGGAAGCCGGATCGCGATGGCCCGATGCGGCTTCGTGCAGCAGCGGCTTCCAGAAGTGCGTCGGATAGCGGTCGACGAGCACGACGTCGGCCTGCCCGCGGCGTCCGACCGTATCGCCGAGACGCGTCGCGAGCTGCAGGCCGCCGGCGCCGCCGCCGACGATCACGATGTGCGGCAGGCGCGGTGCGCGGTCCGTTGCAAGGTAGGGCGTGGTGTTGTCCATGTTGGGCTCCCGCTGAATGACGATTCGGATGACATTGCTCATGAACCGACGATATAGTTTCGAATCCACTCGAACAATTTAATGTTTATAAGCGACTCATATGTATTCACTTATAGGAAAGACCGCGACGTTCCGGCAGTTGAAGGCGCTGGACATGATTGCGCGGCTCGGCAGCGTGTCGCGCGCGGCCGAGGAACTGAACCTGACGCAGCCGGCCGTGTCGCTGCAGGTTCGGTTGCTCGAGGAGGCCGTGGGCGCCGCGTTGTTGCAGCGAGTGGGGCGTGGCGTGCAGCTGACCGCGGCCGGCGAGATCGTGGCGCGCTACGCGCGAGAAATCCTGCATCTGTGGAGCGAGGCCGGCGACGAAGTGGCCGCGCTGACGGGCGATCTCGGCGGCACGCTGCGGATCGGCGCGATCACGACGGCCGAATATTTGATCCCGCCGCTGCTCGTCAAATTCACCGCGACGCGTCCGCACGTGAAGACGTATTTCAAGGTCGGTAATCGCGACGACATCATCCGCATGCTCGCGACCCATGAAATCGATCTCGCGGTGATGGGCAGCGCGCCGAAGGAGCTGCGTACGCACGCGGTCGAGTTCGCGAAGCACCCGATGGTGTTCGTCGCGGCGCCCGGCCATCCGCTGATGCAGCGCAAGCGCGTCGCGCTGAAGGATCTCGAATCCGCGCACCTGCTCGTGCGCGAACGCGGCGCGGGCACGCGCTCGACCGTCGAGAGCCTGTTCAAGAACGCGGGCCATCGCTTTCATGTGGGCTCCGAACTGTCGAGCAACGAGGCGATCAAGCAGATGGCCGAAGCGGGGCTCGGCGTCGCGTTCCTGTCGTTGCACGCGTGTGCGCTCGAACTGCGCACGGGGCTGCTCGGGCAACTACCGTTCCCCGGCAACCCGATCGAGCGCGAATGGTATGTGGTGACGCTCGCCGACCGGCGCATCTCGCAGGTGACGGGGCTGTTTCGCGACTTCCTGATCAAGCAGGGCGCGCCGGTGATCGACGGCGCGACGGTCGCGCCGCACGAGCGGCGGCGCAAGTAGGCGGGGTGTCGACCGGCCGGTCAGCCGAGCCCGAAATCGTCGTTGCTGTCGGGAATCGACGCGAGCAGCCGTTCGAGCCGGTACCAGCCGACGATGCGCAGGCACCACGCAGCGATGGCGGTGCGGCCGCGGCGGCCGTGGGGGCCGGATGAAGGGCGGGCGGCGCAAGGCGAGCGCGCGATGAACGCCGCGCGTTGAGGGCAGTAAGGGGGCATGACGGTTTCCGTAGGTGTCGGACGAGCCGATCGTAAGCGGCGCGGCGCCTGCCGGCGCGCACGCAAGGATCGTCCGGAGCAGAAACGGATGATCTTTTTCTGCTTGATCCGGAGACGGCCGATCGGGGCCGGCACGCCGGCGCGAAACGCGTCACAATGCGCATTCGGCACCTGATCTGGCGGAGACCATCAATGAGCGATCCGATTCTTGCCGCGCCGACGGACAACGGCGTCCCGGTCAGCCTGCGCTCCAGCCGCGGGTTCGGCTGGCACGGCTTCAGCGCGTCGCTGCTGGAGATCCACGCGGGCACGTACCGGATTCCGGCAGCCGAGCATCACCGGATCGGCGTGCATGTCGGCGCGCCGGTGCGGGCGGATTGCGTCTGCGACGGCGAGCGCGTGTCGCGTATCCAGGCGCACGGCGACGTCGACGTGATTCCGGCCGGCCTGCCCGGCCAGTGGACCGACAGCGCCGACTGCCGGATCCTGCACATCGCGCTCAGCGATACCTTCGTGCGGCGCACGGTCGAGCAGCTCGAACTGAAGCCGTCGCACGCGCAGATCCGCCGGCGGCTGCAGGTGCGCGACCCGCGGCTGCAGCACATCGCCTGGGCGATGGCCGCCGAACTCGAAGCGGAAGACGCATCGGATCCGCTCTATGCGGAAAGCCTGTGCACGGCGCTCGTCGCGCGGCTGGTCGACGGCCAGCCGGCGTTTCGCGAACGCCGGCGCACGCTGGCACCGAAGGCGGCGGCGCGCGTGATCGACTATGTCGAAGCGAATCTCGAGCGGCGCATGACACTGGCCGAGCTCGCGGCGCTCGTGTCGATCAGCGTGCCGCATTTCAAGGTACTGTTTCGCGAAACGCTCGGGATGCCCGTGCACCAGTACGTCGTGCGGCGCCGGGTGGAGCGCGCGAAGGCGCTGCTGCTCGAAGGTCGGCTCAGCATCAGCCAGATCGCGCTGGAAGCCGGGTTCGCGCATCAGAGCCACATGGCGAACTGGATGAACCGCGTGCTCGGCGCGACGCCGACGGAGATTGCGCGGTCGGGCGTGCGGGGCGGGTTGCGGCTGGCTTATGACGGTGAGGATGGCGGCAGCGACGCATAACGAAACAGCGGTGCACGGGCGTTGCATTTGATCCGGCGGCAATTGTCCAACAGATTGTTGGACAATTGCCGCGTTCACTTTTCCGGCCCCGACGAGCGCGGTTCGTTTTAGGTGTGTTGTTCCTCGTGATCGGCAGATCGTCCGACCTGACGCGATCGGTGTCGCATCGGACAGCGCGCATGGCTACCGCCATTCATCCCGTCATCCTTTCCTGCTCGATTCATCCCTCCGTGCGCGCCACTTGGCCCGCGCATGCCGACAATCACAGCACTTTCATCCCTCAGGAGCAGATCGTGTTCGTGATCTTCGGAGCATCCGGCAACGTCGGCCTGTCGACCGTGACGGCCTTGCGCAACGCAGGCCATTCCGTGCGCGCGGTATTGCACGACGCACGCCATCGTGAACGATTCGCGCAGCTCGGCTGCGATGTCGCGATCGCGGACCTGACGGACGCGAACGCGATCGCCGCGGCAATCGACGGCGCGCAGGCCGTGCAGATACTATGCCCGGTGCCGACCGCCGACCCCGATCCGGCCGCGACGATGGCACGGACCATCGATGTCGCGACCGCCGCGCTCGCGGCGAATCCGCCGCCCGCGCTGCTGGCTTTGTCGGACTACGGTGCGGAGCTGGAAGGCAATACGGGTATCACGCGTCTGTTCCATGACTTCGAGGAACGACTGAAGACGGTTCCGACGCAGCTGACGCTGCTGCGCTCGGCCGAGCATCTGCAGAACTGGGCGCGCGTGCTGCCGGTCGCGCTGGGCGCCGGCGTGCTGCCGAGCTTCCACCATCCGGTCGGCAAGGTGTTTCCGACGGTCTGGGCGCCCGATGTGGGCGTCGTCGCGGCGCGGCTGCTGCTCGATGCGCCGGAAGGCGGTAGCGGGCCGCGCATCGTCAGCGTCGAAGGGCCGCGGCGGGTGAGCGTGACGGCGATCGCGGAGATGCTGGGCGCGGCGGCGGGTCGTGCGATCGTCGCGCACGAGCTGCCGCGCGACACGTGGAGCGCGACGCTGCTGCGGGCAGGGCTCAGCGAACGCCATGCACAGCTGATCGTCGACCTGTACGACGTGCACAACGCGGGGCGGATCGACGTCGAGGCCGACGTGTCGGAGCGGGCCTACGGTACGACGCCGCCCGAGGAGGCGCTCGCGCAACTGGTGCGCCGGCATGCGCGCTGAGTGAAGGGGCGGTGCGCGGCGCGTATCACGCAGGCCGCCGCACCCTGTTGAGCACCGCATACGACAGCGACCCGATCACGATCCCCCAGAACGCGGACCCGAGCCCGAGCCACGTCATCCCCAACGCGGTCGCGAGGAACGTGATCACCGACGCTTCGCGGTGGTTCTCGTCCTCGAAGATGCCGTGCACGTTCGCGCCGATCGCACCGATCAGCGCGAGCCCCGCGAGGATCGCGACGAATGCCTTCGGCAGCGCGAAGAACAATGTGACGATCGTCCCCGCGAAGAGCCCGCCGATCAGATAGATCGCGCCGTTCGCGAGCCCGGCGACATAGCGCCGGTCCGGATCCTCGTGTGCGTCCTTGCCGGTGCAGAGCGCCGCGGTAATCGCCGCGACGACGATCGTGATCCCGCCGAAGCACGCGACGGCCAGCGACATCACGCTGGTCGCGGTAATGATCGGGCGCGCCGGCGTGGGATAGCCGGACACGCGCAAGATCGTCATCCCCGGCAGGAACTGGCCGGTGAGGCTGACGACGACGAGCGGCAGCGCCAGGCTGAGCGTCGTGCCGAGCGTCCACTCGGGGGCGATGAAGATCGGCCGCGCGAGGCTTGGCGACACGTTGCCGAGATGCGTCATCCCGAGCAGCGTCGCGAGCGCGGCGCCCGTCAGCAGCACGAGCACGATGCTGTAGCGCGGCAGCAGGCGCTTGAAGATCACGTAGGCCGCGATCATCCCGAACGCGAGCGCGGGTTGCTCCGACGCGGCGGAGAACGCATGCATGCCGAACGGCAGCAGGATGCCGGCCATCATTCCGCATGCGATGCCGCGCGGAATGTGGCGCACCAGCCGGTCGAAATAGCCGGTCACGCCGATCGCCAGGATGATCAGCGCGGCCGTGATGTACGCGCCGACGGCCTGATTGAGCGTCAGTTGCGGAAACAGGCCGACGAGCAGCGCGGTGCCGGGCGCCGACCATGCGGTGACGATCGGCACCTTCAGCTTCCAGCTGGCGAACAGGCCCGACACGCCTGCGCCGATCGAGATCGCCCAGACCCACGACGACACCATTTCGTTGGACGCATGCGCGGCCTGCGAAGCCTGGAAGAAGATCGCGAGCGGCCCTGCATAGGAAATCAGCACCGCGAGAAAGCCTGCGGTGATCGCGGAAACGGACCAGTCGTTGCCGATCGTGCGGATCGCGCCGGATGGGGTGTTCGGTTGCATCGTCGTCGGGGAGTGCGGCGCGCGGCCGGGCGGCGGAGCCGGGGCGAATGATGGTTGGAAGCCCGGATGAGCCGCCATTCTGGGCATTGCCGACGCAATTGGCAATTCGCGGGCGGCGATCGGCCGTCGGTATTTTGTAAGGATTTGCGCGGAAGCCCGGAGGATGGGCGGCGCGGGCCGGGCGACGTCAGGTGCTGATCTGCAGCACCTTGTCGACCACCGCCACTTTCACGCCGCTACCCGTCGACAGCGATGCCGTGCCCTCGTCGAACGGATGCACGGGCGGATCGGTCGGCGTCCACGCATGTCGTGCGAGCAACGCGCGATACCCGCCGCGGATCACGAAGCCGCCGCATTTGTGCGCATACGCATCGCGCCGCATCCGGTACGCGCGCGGCAGGTCGTACCACGGCAGCTTCGGCAGGTCGTGATGGACGAGGTGATAGTTGTTGTTCAGGTACAGCAGCCGCATCGCGAAGCCGGCTTCGTTGATCGTGATGCGCGCCTTCGGATGCGGCGCGGCGCGATGCTCGTACAGCGACCGGATCATCGCGAGCGACAGCGCGGGCCATGTGACCGCCAGCAGGTAATACCACCACGGCACGCCGATCGCCCATTGCAGCCACGCGAGCAGCGCCGCCACGCACGCGGCATGCGTCGCCCACATCGGCAGATAACGAAAGTCGCTGCGTCGGAACGCGGCGAACGCAGCGCCGAACGTCGCGGCGATGGCCAGCGGCGGCCCGACGACGATGCGTCCGAGGAACGTCTTGCGCGCGATCGTCAGCACTCGGCGCCAGCGTGGCAGCCGCGCCCAGCGTTCGCGCGTCACGTAGTTCGTTTCGGGATCGATGCCCGGCACGGTCAGGTCTTCGTCGCGGTGATGGTCGAGGTGCGTGTCGCGATACAGCGTATACGGATACCAGACCGTCAGCGGCGGATAGCCGAGCAGCTTGTTCACGAACGCGGAACGCGTCGGATGGCCGTGCAGCAGTTCGTGCTGCAACGACAGGTGCCACGCGCCGAGCAAGATCAGCGGCGGCGTCGCGGCGGCGAGCGACAGGTGCCCGTCGCGCACAAGCAGCAGCACGGCGAGCCAGCCGCCGTAGATGACGACGACCAGCAGCCAGGTCGGCCACTCGGTGCGGGCGGTGAAGCGGGCGTCGAGCGCGGCGATCGCGCGCGCGTGGTCGACGTCGAAGTATTCGGCCATGGCGTTGAGGCGGGATGGATCGAGTAGTGCGGGGAACGAGCGATGGAACCGGTGCGCTCGGCCCGGGGGCGCTGGTGTCTCGCGGATCACGGTCGACCTGCCCGGCATCGCGCGCGGTGGCGATGCGGCGGCAGACATCGCGACGTTACCGGGATCGCGCGGCACGGCCAACCAAGCGATTCGCATTTGCTTATTGCCGCGCGGCCGATAAGCATTCGGCCCGTCGTCGCCTCCCTCGGCCCCCGTTTTGGCGCGCTCGCACCGGGTTCCGCCGCGCCAACGCCGATGGGTAGAATGCGGGCATGAACCCATGGATCGCAGCACTGCCGATGTACAACGTGACGCCGCGCCACGCCGAACTGTGGCGCGCGCTGCTGCGTGACGCGCTCGACATGTTCGCGAACGCGGGCGGGCCTGCCGGCGTCGCGCTGCCCGATGCGCCGTTCGACGACCTGCATGCGCTGTGGCGGCGCGACGATCTGCTGCTGTCGCAGACCTGCGGCTACCCGTACCGGATGCTGGGCTTGCGGGATGCCGTGCGATTGATCGCGACCCCGGGTTTCGACGCGGACGGTTGCGACGGTGCGCGCTACAGCAGCGTGCTGGTCGTGTCGGCGCGCGTGCATGCGGGCGGCGCGACGACGCTCGCCGCATGCCGCGGGTTGCGGGCCGCCTTCAACGGCGACGATTCACACAGCGGGATGAATGCATTCCGACACGCGGCCGCGCCGCATGCGTGCGACGGCCGGTTTTTCGGCTCGGTCACGCCGTTCGGTTCGCACCTGAACGTGCTGCGTGCGCTGGCGTCGGGAGAGGCTGATTGCGCGGCGATCGACTGCGTGACGTTCGCGTATGTGCGCGACGCGCTGCCCGGTCTGCTGAAGGATATCCGGATCATCGGCACGACGGCATCCGCGCCGGGATTGCCGTTCATCGCATCGCGGGCGCTGGCGGACACGCAGGTCGGCGCGTTGCAGGATGCGCTCGATCGCGCGGTCGCCGCCGATGCGCAGCGGGCGCGCGTGCTGAGGCTGAAGGGATTCGACCGGCTGTCGCCGGCCGACTACGACACGATTGCGCGGTTCGAGCGGGAAGCCGTTGCACACGGCTATCCCGAACTCGCTTGACGTGCGGCGCGTGGCGGTACTGCCACCGCCCGCCCCGCGGCCCGCTTACTCCTCGTCCATCAACCGGACCTTGACCCGCTTGCCCTTGATCTTCCCCGCATTGAGCTTGCGCAGCGCGTCGCGCGCGACGCCGCGTTCGATCGCGACATAGGTCGAGAACTCGGTCACGTTGATCTTGCCGATCTGCTTGCCGTCGAACCCGGCGTCGCCGGTCAGCGCGCCGAGCACGTCGCCCGGACGAATCTTGTCCTTGCGTCCGCCGAGGATCTGCAGCGTTTCCATCGGCGGCAGCAGCACGCTGTCGTCCGCCGGCTTCAGTTCGGCGAGCGAATGCCATTCGACTTCGCGCTTCTGCGCCTGCTCGATCCCGCCGACGCGGCCCATCTCGTCCATGCTCGCAAGGCTCAGCGCCCAGCCGTCCTGATCCGCGCGGCCGGTGCGGCCGATGCGGTGCACGTGCACTTCGGGGTCGGGCGTCACGTCGACGTTGATCACCGCTTCGAGCTGCGCGATGTCGAGCCCGCGCGCGGCGACGTCGGTCGCCACCAGCACCGAGCAGCTGCGGTTCGCGAACTGGATCAGCACCTGGTCGCGCTCGCGCTGGTCGAGCTCGCCGTGCAGCGCGAGCGCGTGGAAGCCCTGCGCGTGCAGCACGTCGAGCAGGTCGCGGCACTGCTGCTTGGTGTTGCAGAACGCGATCGTGCTCACCGGCCGGTAGTGGTTCAGCAACTGGCCGACCGCATGCAGCCGCTCGTCCTCGGTCACTTCATAGAAGCGCTGTCGGATCTTGCTGTCGTCGTGGCGTTCCGCGAGCTTGATTTCCTTCGGATTGCGCAGGAACTGCTGGCTCAGCTTCACGATGCCGTCCGGATAGGTCGCGGAGAACAGCAGCGTCTGGCGCGTCGTCGGGCACATCCGTGCGACCTTCGCGATGTCGTCGAAGAAGCCCATGTCGAGCATCCGGTCGGCTTCGTCGAGCACCAGCGTATTCAGCGCGTCGAGCTTCAGGTTGCCGCGCTCGAGGTGATCCATGATGCGGCCCGGCGTGCCGACGACGATGTGCGCGCCGTGCTCGAGGCTTTGCGCCTGCGGGCGCATCGGCGTGCCGCCGCACAGCGTCAGCACCTTCACGTTTTCCTCGCCGCGCGCGAGGCGGCGCACTTCCTGCGCGACCTGGTCGGCGAGTTCGCGGGTCGGGCACAGGATCATCGCCTGCACGTCGAAGCTGCGCGTGTCGAGGCGCGACAGCAGCGCGAGCGAGAACGCGGCGGTCTTGCCGCTGCCCGTCTTCGCCTGCGCGATCAGGTCCTGGCCGGCGAGCGCGATCGGCAGGCTGGCGGCCTGGATCGGCGTCATGTCGACATAGCCGAGCTGCGCGAGGTTGGCGAGCGTGGCGGGCGTCAGCGGCAGCGCGCTGAACGGCGTGGCGGTCGGTTGGGTCATGTCAGGACACGTCTCCGAGGTAGGGTCGGCCTTCCATCTGCTCGTAGACGACGTTGCCTTCGTCGTCCTCGAAGCGTTCGAGATAGTTGCGGGCGCCGCACAGCGGGCAGCGGAACAGCAGCCCCTGGCCCTCGTCCTTGATGACGACGTCGGACGTCTCCCACGGCGAGCCGCAGCTCTGGTTTCGGCAGGTAAACACGGTCTTTCTCCAGCTGAATTCGGTTGTGCGCCCTTTGCGGGCGGGCGCGGGCGCCGCACGGCCACGGCGCTCGCGTGCACCCGCGGGAGCGGGGCGGTGCGGACGGTGGCGTGAGGGTGCGACGCTGCGGATGATGGATCGGGAGGGCGATTCGGGATCGCGCGTGCCGCAATTCTAGCGGATACCGCGCGCCGCGCCGGGCCGGATGCGGCGGAACCGGCGCAATCGGTCGATTTCGCCCGGGTGTCGCGGCCGTGCGGCCGGGGGCACGCACCGGCCGCCGGGCGCCGACGCAAAAACGGCCATCCTCGCGGATGGCCGCAGATCGCCGACTGCCTCCCCGTTCTCCGGAGCGAGGGGGCTGTCCGCTTTCACGCGAAACGGGCCGGAACGGGCAAAGGCCGCCCGCCAGGTTCGCGTTGTGTGTCGCCGTTCGGCAGCTTACAGCGCCATGTCGGCCGACGCCTTTGCCGGGCGGGCCGGCGCGGCATGGGCGGCGGACGGGGCCGGCGTGCTCAGGTCGATCTTCGGCGGCGGCGCGAGTTGCAGCACGTCGCTCGTGTAGGTCCATTCCTCGACGACCTTCGCCGGGCTGTCGTTCAGCTTCGTGCCGTAGCTCGGCACGATCTGGCGGATCTTCTGCTGCCACTCGGGCGTCGCGACCTTGTCCTTGAACACCTTCTTCATCAGGTTCAGCATGATCGGTGCGGCGGTCGATGCGCCCGGCGACGCGCCGAGCAGGGCCGCGATGCTGCCGTCCTGCGACGCGACGATCTCGGTGCCGAGCTTCAGCACGCCGCCCTTGACCGGGTCGCGCTTGATGATCTGCACGCGCTGGCCGGCCTGCCACAGGCGCCAGTCTTCCTTCTTCGCGTTCGGGAAGTATTCCTTCAGCGCGTTGAAGCGGTCGTTGTCGGACAGCATCAGCTGGCCGGCGAGGTACTGGACCAGCGGGAATTCGTCGACGCCCACGCGCATCATCGGTGCGACGTTGTGCAGGTTGGTGCTCTTCGCGAGGTCGAAGTACGAGCCGTTCTTCAGGAACTTGGTCGAGAACGTCGCGAACGGCCCGAACAGGATGATCTTCTTGCCGTCGATGATCCGCGTGTCGAGGTGCGGCACCGACATCGGCGGCGAGCCGACCGACGCCTTGCCGTACGCCTTCGCGAGATGCTGCTTCACGACCTCGGGGTTGTCGGTCACGAGGAACGAGCCGCCGACCGGGAACGCGCCGTAGTCCTTCGCTTCGGGGATGCCCGACGCCTGCAGCAGGTGCAGCGCGCCGCCGCCCGCGCCGATGAACACGAACTTCGCGTCGACGGCCTGCGGCGGTTCATCCGAATGCAGCTTGACCCACGACACGTGCCACGTGCCGTCGGCGTTGCGCGTGATCTCGCGTACTTCGCTCGACAGCGACAGCGTGAAGTTCGGCTGCGTCTTCAGGTAGCCGACGAACTGGCGCGTGATCTCGCCGAAGTTCACGTCGGTGCCGATCGGTGTCCACGTCGCGGCCACCTTCTGGTTGCGATCGCGGCCTTCCATCATCAGCGGCACCCACTGCTTGATCTGGTCGTAGTCTTCCGAATACTGCATCCCGCGGAACAGCGGGCTGGCCTGCAGCGCTTCGTAGCGTTTCTTCAGGAAGCGGACGTTGTCGTCGCCCCAGACGAAGCTCATGTGCGGCGTCGAGTTGATGAACGCGTGCGGGTTCTTCAGCACGCCCTGTTTCACCTGCCACGCCCAGAACTGGCGCGAGATCTGGAACGACTCGTTGATCTCGATCGCCTTCGAGATGTCGATCTTGCCGTCCGCCTTCTCCGGCGTGTAGTTCAGCTCCGCGAGCGCGGAGTGGCCGGTGCCGGCGTTGTTCCAGCCGTTCGAGCTTTCCAGCGCGACGCCGTCGAGGCGCTCGACCATCGTCATCGACCAGTCGGGCTGGAGTTCGTGCAGCCAGACGCCGAGCGTCGAGCTCATGATGCCGCCGCCCACCAGCAGGACGTCGACCTTCTTCGTGTCGGCGGCGTGCGCGGACGATGTCGCGACGCACAGCGCGAGCGCCGACAGTATTACCCGTAACGTTTTGATCACAGCAGATCCCTCTTCAACTTGGATGCATCGGTTTGCCATGCCGCCCGGCGCGCGGTTCCGTTGCGCCGAAACACGGATCCGGAGATCCGGACCGCGAATCCGGAATTCCGGATCGACGCTGCGCGCCGTTGCATTTGCGCACGCGAAGCCATTCGGAAGGACACCTTCGGATCGGCTTCCCGCGAGCAGGCAAGCGCCTGCGTCGCGACGGTGCGTCACGCGTGCGGGCCCTGGCGGCAAGCCTGAGCGGACGGCGCTTCAGGCTGCGTTGAAAGAGGCCGCGTGCGACGCGTTTTGCGGGGGCGGGATGGCAAGGGGCGCGTAATATAACCGAACTCGGACAACATGTCGCAGACGCTGAATATCCCTGTTTTCGTGGGGTTTTTTGTGCGTCCGGGTTTTCGGAATGACGGTGTGGGAAGCGAGATTCTGGGGAAGGGCAGGGGTGTCGTGCGGCCAACGTCAACGCTTCGCCGGCGAGGCTGACCGGGCTGCGCCACGCGATGGCTGAAGGGAAGCGCAAGAGGCGGATTCGAGCCGTATCGTGACCTACTCGCGCACGGCTACGATGGAGAGTTGGCCGAATCCATCTTTGCGCAAATTACTGGCTGCGGCGAGTGCCGGTTCCACGAGGGGGCAGTTGGCGTGCCGTCGCCTCCCATCCCGCCCGCGCGGCTTCGCTCGGAAACGAGTCAGAACGGCCGAACGAAACGTGACAAGCGTTGCGGCCTCGGTTCTCCGTCGATTGACGCTCAAGAAATCAATTCGAGGTGCTTTTTGCCGTTCGGCACAGCGTCGACTACGAGTCGCCGATCGAAGCTCGCGAGCTTGCCGTTGTGCGCGCGAGCGAGCGCGAGCAGATACGTGTCGGTCAGGTGCGCAGAGGACAACAAGCGAGTGGCATCGACATGTTCTGCGTCGAGCAAGCTCACATCGTCCGGCCAGAAAGTGTGCCCTGCGTGGCCCCGCAGTTGCGCGACGAGCGGCGCAACAGATACCGGGGAACCCATCGTATTCGGGTATTTCGGATTACCGATTATTTGAAGGACGCCGTTCTCGGTCAGAGGGCATGTGGCCCAGCTAGCGTATCCGACGCGACCGAACCATGCGTGCGCGGATTCGTGCTGAACGTGCGCAGGGTCCAGCAATGCAATAAGAACATTGACGTCGAGAAGGTAGGTGATCAAAGCGAATCGTCACGAAGTTGATTAACAGTATCGAGCGTGACCGGTTGGGCCGAAGACGAGACCGGCATCAGCGGCAACCCGTTGCGGCTCGTCTGGTTGGTCGTCGGTCGCTGCAATGCCGCGCGAGCGAGTTCGGAAATGACCTTACCGATACTCGTACCCGGCCTTGCACGTTCCCGGGCGAATGCGAGGACGTCGTCATCGATGTCGATTGTGGTACGCATGAGGTGGTTCTCCCATTCAGCATCAAACATCACCCATTTTACTACGATCGCATCAAGCATCAAGCATCAAGCATCAGTCATCAAAGAGGCAAAAGGTCTGGCAGGGCCTTCGATTTACCGGGGATTTGCCTCGGATTTTCATTCAAGTTGTTGATTTTTATGGAAATAACTGTGCGTTCCGTTGGCGCGCTGATCTAGGGGCCGCCCCGATCGCAGCATCACTTCGACGAACCGTTCCGGCAGAACTGCTCATAAGCCTGCGCGGAATTCGCTAAGCCGTACGCCTTCGCGAGCTCCCACGGACGCTCGCATTGTTGCGTCTGTTCGCACCATGCGTACCCGGCCGAGCCGATGCAGCCGTGCGCATCGCGATCGCCGCCGACGAGCGTCGGTGCGGCCGATGCCGGCGCATTGGCCGGTGCAGACGGTTGCGCCGCACAGGCACTCAATGCGAACGCGCATGCAAGCGCGGCGGCAAACGACGCGGAAGGAAGGCAACGTTTCATCGGGTAGCGCTCCATGGGATGACGATCGACGGCGGATGCCCGTGTGCGGGCGCTTGAAAGCATGAGCGGTCATGCGTTGGGCACCGGCACGCGCGACGAGAACTTCACTTCGCGCAACGCGAGGCTCGACTGGATCGACGACACGCCCGCCTGTTTCCTCAGCACGCGCTCGACGAATTCCGCATACGCATCGAGATCGGCCGCGACGACCTGCAGGATGTAATCGGCCGCGCCGGTGATTTTGTGGCACGACGTCACTTCGTCGTGACGCCGCATCACGTCCTCGAAGTGATCCGAATCCTGGTCCGAATGCATGTTGAACGTCACCTGCACGAACGCGAACACATTCATCCCGAGCGCGCGCCGGTCGAGGTTCGCCTGGTAGCCGGTGATCACGCGTTCGTCCTCGAGCCGCTTGCGGCGGCGCCAGCACGGCGTGACGCTCAGCGACAGCTTTTCGCCGAGCGTGGCATTCGACAGCGCGCCGTCTTCCTGCAACAGGCGGAGCATCGCGCGGTCGACGCCGTCCAGTTCAACTGAAGCGCGATTTTTGCTCATATTCAGTATTCCGTAGGCGGTTTTCTCAAAATTGTACGAAACGCGGAAGTGAAAAGCAAAATTATTGCCGACCGGCCTCAATAGACTGTTGCCATCCCCTTTCCAGTCATCCCTGCAACGGTCAATCATGCTCACGGTCTACAGCAGCGATCACCACCTGCATCGCGGCGTCGAACTGAAGGACGGCGCGATCACCGAGTCGTTCGAAAACCCCCTTCGCGCCGAAACGGTGCTCGCGCAGGTCCGCGCGGCCGGCCTCGGCGACGTGATCGCGCCGCACGCATTCGACCGCGCCAGCTATGCCGGCGCGCACAGCGCGCGCTATGTCGATTTCCTCGCCGGCGCATGGGACGAATGGCTCGCGACCGGCCGCACCTGCCAGGCGCTGCCGCTCGTGTGGCCGGTGCACGCGATGCCGGCGGCCGCGACGCTGCCGGGCTTCATCGACGGCAAGCTCGGCTTCTTCGCGATGGACGCCGGTGCGCCGATCAACGCCGGCACTTGGGATGCGGTGAGCGCGGGCGCGAATTCGGCGCTGACCGGCGCCGACCTGCTGTCGCGCGGCGGCGCGGGCGCCGCGTTCGCGCTCTGCCGCCCGCCCGGCCACCACGCGGGCCGCGAGTACATGGGCGGCTACTGCTACCTGAACAACGCGGCGATCGCCGCGCAGCACGGTATCGCGAGCGGCGCGTCGCGCGTCGCGGTGCTCGACGTCGATTTCCACCACGGCAACGGCACGCAGGACATCTTCTACGAGCGATCGGACGTGCTGTTCACGTCGCTGCATGGCGAACCGTCGGTGTCGTATCCGTACTTCTCGGGCTACGCGGACGAGCGCGGCGCGGGCGCTGGCGCAGGCTTCAACCTGAACCTGCCGCTGCCGAAGGGCACGCAGTGGGACACCTACTCGGCGGCGCTCGATCAGGCCGCGGCGGCAATTGCGAAGCACGCACCGGACCTGCTGGTCGTGTCGCTCGGCGTCGACACGTTCGAGCACGACCCGATCAGCCATTTCAAGCTGCGCTCGCCCGACTACCTGCGGATCGGCGAGGCGCTCGCGCGCCTGAACCTGCCGACGCTGTTCGTGATGGAAGGCGGCTACATGGTCGACGAGATCGGTATCAACGCAGTGAACGTATTGCTGGGATTCGAAGGGCGTGCGTAAGCGCGCGGCATGACCTTCGACGAACGACGGATCCGAACACGAACGAAGCGCGACAAGGAAGGAGACAGGCATGAATCGGCATCACAAGACGGTATTCGCCACCGCGGTTGCGCTGACGTGCGCGCTGCCTGCATGGTCCGCGCATGCGGACGACGTCGTGCGCATCGGGCACGTCGCGCCGCTGACCGGCGCGATCGCGCATCTCGGCAAGGACAGCGAGAACGGCGCGCGGCTCGCCATCGAGGAAATCAATGCGAAGGGGCTCGTGATCGGCGGCAAGAAGGTCAGGCTGCAGCTCGACGCGCAGGACGATGCGGGCGACCCGCGCACCGCGACGCAGGTCGCGCAGCGGCTGGTCGACGACAAGGTGGTCGGCGTCGTCGGCCATCACAACTCGGGTACGTCGATTCCGGCGTCGCGCGTCTATCGCGACGGCGGCATCGTGCAGATTTCGCAGGCCGCGACTAACCCGACGTACACGCAGCAGGGCTTCAAGACGACCTATCGCGTCGTCGCGACCGACGCGCAGCAGGGGCCGGCACTCGCGATGTACGCGGCAAGGAACATGGGGATCAGGACGGTCGCCGTGGTCGACGATTCGACCGCGTACGGGCAGGGCCTCGCGACCGAATTCGAGAAGGCGGCGAAGGCGGCCGGGATGAAGGTCGTGTCGCGCGACGCGACGAACGACAAGGCGATCGACTTCCGCGCGATCCTCACGAAGATCAAGGGCGCGAACCCCGACGCGATCATGTACGGCGGGATGGACGCGACGGGCGGCCCGCTCGCGAAGCAGGCGCGCCAGCTCGGCATGCGCGCGAAGATCCTCGCCGGCGACGGCGTGTGCTCGACCGACCTGCCGAAGCTTGCCGGGCCGGCGTCGGACAACGTCGTGTGTTCCGAGGCCGGCATCGCGCTCGAGAAAATGCCGGGCGGCGCGGCGTTCGTGAAGCGCTACGAGGCGCGTTACCACCAGCCGATGCAGGTGTATGCGCCGTTCTCGTACGATGCGGTGTACATCATCGTCGACGCGATGAAGCGTGCGAATTCGACGGATCCGGCGAAGGTGTTGGCCGCGATTCCGACAACCGACTATCGCGGCGTGATCGGCGAAACCAGCTTCACGCCGCAGGGCGACCTGAAGCACGGCGCGATCTCGGTGTTCACGTACAAGAGCGGCAAGAAGGCACTGCTCGATATCGTCAGGATGTAACGCGTGGGCGGTCCGGGATCGCGCGCCAGGCGCAGGCGAAGATCTCAGGCCGCGATATCGGCGAACATGTCGTGGCCGATCACGCCTGGCACAAGGCGGGGCTGCCGCAGCCAGTCGAACGCGAGTTCGACGATGAGCGGCGTCGGCTGGCTGCAATGCAGCGACCCGAGCGATTCACGGTCGATCCGCGCGCAATGCGCGATCTCGTTCGCCGGGCGTGCGGTTGCATCCGCATCGATCTCGGCGAGAAACACGTGATGCAGCTTGTGCGTGCCTGCGATCCGGAACAGATAGCGGGCGTGGCCGCAGGCGAGCCCGGTTTCTTCCAGCAGCTCGCGGCGCGCGGCGTCGCGCAGCGATTCGCCGCACTGCGGCTTGCCGCCGGGCAGCGCCCAGCGGGCATTCAACCGGGCGACCAGAAGGATCCGGTCGCCGCGTCGGCAAAGGACGGTGGCGCGTTCTTTCATTGAGGTTTCCTGATTGCATGCCCGCGCATCGAATCGACAGGAAAAAAAAGCCGCCCGCGAAGGGCGGCAAGGAACGGAGAGATTCGCTACTGCGTGCCGGACGAGATGACCGTTTCGTCCAGCACGGCCATTGTCGCGAGGGGATGTCGCGCAGTGAATCAGACGGGTCTGATTCGAACGCGGGCCGGGCGGAAAATCGAATCGAAGCGGAGCGATTGCATGCCGCGACGCGGTAATCGGCGCCGTGATCGTGATGGCGGCAGCGCGATCCGGGCGCGCTCGCCGCCGCGTCGGTTACATCTGTCGTGCGCGCATGCTGTCCGCGCGGCGCTCCGCATCGTGCACGATGTGCAGCTCCCGCGTGCGGATCGGCAGCGCGCAATCCGCATCGGCGAGCGCCTTGCGCACCTGGCGCGCGAGGCGCCAGCGCATCGCCCAGAACTTGTCGGTATGCGTCCACACGCGCAGGTTCGCGACGGCCGTGCTGTCGTCGAAGCGCATCACCATCACGTCCGGCTCTGGATCCTGAAGCACGTCGGGATCGGCCACGGCCAGCGCGTGCAGCGCGGCGAGCGCGCGATCGATGTCGTCATGCACGGACACCTCGACCTCGAGATCGAGGCGGCGTGTCGGGTTGCGCGTGTAGTTGCGGATCGAGCTGCCCCACAGCGCGCTGTTCGGCACGTACTCGCAGATGCCGTCCGGCTTCGTGAGGCGCGTCATGAAGAGGCCGACCTCGTCGACGGTGCCCGCGACGCCCGTGCCGCCGTCGATGTAGTCGCCGACCTTGAACGGCCGCAGCAGCAGAAGCATGATGCCGGCCGCGATGTTCTGCATCGTGCCTTGCAGCGCGAGCCCGATCGCGAGGCCGGCTGCGCCGAGCACCGCGACGATGCTCGCGGTTTCGATGCCGAGCTGCGACAGCGCGCCGACGATCGCGACGATGCGGATACCCCACACCGCGACGTCGCAGAGGATCGGCCGCAGCGTGTCGTCGACGCGCTCCTTGTTCGAGAGCAGCCGGTTCAGCCAGTTGCCGATGCGTTTCGACAGCCACCAACCGGCGACGAGCAGCGCCAGGCCGGCGCACAGCTTGATGGAGAGGGTGGACAACGCGTTCCACAGGAACGTCCAGCGTTCCGGATGAAGATGATCGAGAAACATGACGGGATTCCGGTTTGAAGACACAGTGCGCGACGCGTCGGGCGGCGGCCGCATTCGGGCAGGCTGCGCGCGAGCGCGGGCAGCCCTCGACTGTACACGGCGCACGATGTTTCGCGCGAGCGTTTGGGGCGGAGCGACATGCTGTCGGACGGCGAAATTGCGATTTCGTTCTCGTACGAATGGGCTTTTCCAACAAATAGGATTGGTCCTATTTAGCCGTTTCAAGCGTGCCGATACACTCGCCTTCACGTTGCCGGATCGCGACGATAGTCCCTCCGCGATACCTGGCTCTTTCCCGATTTTTCATTGATAGACAGCGAGTGACGACGTCATGCGGTTAGACCTGCGTTTCCGTCTCGCACGCGAACAAGGTCGACCCGCGCAACGCGGCGTTCACTGTTTTGCGATTCGCCGCGCGCTGCTGCGCGGCGTCGTCGCGGCGGCCTGTGTGGCCGGCGCACCGGGTGCGACGGCGCAGGCGTTTGACGACGCCGCGCCGTTCGCGCCGGTGACGGCGGAAACGACCGACCTTGTCGACGTGCCTTTTTTCAGTTCCGCCCGGACGACGTGGGGCGGCTTGCATGCAGCGTCCGCGTCGCACGTACCGGCGGGCGTCGATCATGGCAGCGCTGCCGCGCGCTTCGGCGCGTGCGTGGCTTACAGCGTGCTGTGCGACGCGGCGCGCGGTGCGATCGAACGTGGCTACGCCACGCGGTTCGCCTACGGCATCGCATCGCCGTTGCCCGCGATGGGCGCGCAGCCGCCGTTCGAACGGGGCGTCGTCGGTCTGGCATCCGCCGAGCCGTTCGTGTTCGCGCAGCCGGATCGCGGCACGCGCACCGGTGCGATTACCGGCAGCCTGCGAGCGTCGCTGGCGCGCGCCGACTTGCCGGCCGGCGTCGCGGCGCAGATCACCCGCATGCTGGCCGGGCGCATCGATCCGACGCAGCGCGGCGCGATCGGCGATACCTTCCGCGTGGCATACGAACTCGACCATACCGAGACGCTGCCGAGCGGCGTGCGCGTGACGGCGCTCGAGATCCGCTTTCGAGGCCAACATGTCGCGGGTGTGTGGTTCGCGCCCGATGCAGGCACGCCGGGCGCCTACTACGACCTCGACGGCGTGCCGCTTGCCGGTTCCCGGTTCGCGATGCCGGTCAACGCGACGCGGATCAGCTCGCATTTCGGCGCGCGCGTGCATCCGGTAAGCGGCGCGCGTCACGTGCATTCCGGCGTCGATCTTGCCGCGCCGGCCGGGCGCGCCGTTCACGCATCGGAGAACGGCGTCGTGTCGTTCATCGGCACCGAGCCACGCGGCTACGGCAAGTATGTGGTGATTCGTTACGACGGCGGTTACGCGTCGTACTACGCGCACCTGTCGGCGTTCGAGCCGACGCTGCGAACCGGTGCGCGCGTCGTTCGCGGCCAGCGCGTGGGCGCCGTCGGCAGTACAGGGACGGCGACCGGCCCGCATCTTCATTTCGAAGTCCGGCGGCATGCCCGTCTCGTCGATCCGATCGCACTGGTGCAGGCGACGAAAGCGGCGACGCTGAAGGGTGAACGGCGTGTCGCGTTCAACCGCGTGGCCCTCGATGCGCGTACGCGCCTGGCCTCGGCGGCGTGGTCGCTGCCGGTCGCGATGTCGACGCCCGTCGCATCGGATGCCGGTTGACAGCTGACCGGATGCCGGCCACGGCGGCCGGCATCATGGCCTGTGCGCATCGACGCGTACACCGGCTTGCGAATTGCTGCTCATCGTGCGGAGCAACATGATCGAATGACGTGAAGCCATTGCACGGTTAATCGATCGTCGAATAACGTCAATTTTTTCCGGCTCATTCGCTTCGCATTCTTCTCCGGTTTCGAGGCTCCCGGGAAAATCGGAAAATTCAACCCGGTTTTCCTTCCCGCTTTCCCGCCACGCCTATCGCGCAGGGTTTTCCGCAACGCAACAGCGCAGCCATTCCCGTTATTTCCCAATGCGAAATTAACCCAGCACTGATTGCCGATATCACGCGATCGGATCTTGCGATTATTTCATGTCAGGTGATATAACCCGTTTCACACACCGGTTTGCTGCAATAACGTCACCAATCAAGGCGGGCGGAAAATGAAAAGAAAGGCGCGGAACCTGGGTTTGGGTGGAATGGCGATCCTGACCGGCGCGATGCCGATGGGCGCCCATGCGGCATGCTCGGCCACCGCGCCGGGCAGCGGCACGACGGTCACGTGTTCCGGCGCCAGTGCGCCGTCGGTCGTGGCCGCGGCCGGCAGCACCAACGTGACGATCAACCTCGATTCGACCGCGACCGGCAGCTATGTGCTGACGTCCACACCCACGCCGTTCTCCGTCGACACGTCGAGCGCGATCACCAACAACGGCAACCTGTCGATGTCCGGCAACGGCACGGGCGTCGCGAACCGCGGCGCGGTGCTGCTCGGCGTGAACAACGGCAATACGCTCACCAATACCGCCACCGGCGTGATTTCGACGACCGGCACCTACAACGACGGGATGGCCGCGAACGGCAACAACAACACGCTCGTCAACAACGGCACGATCACGACCACCGGCAACAATTCATACGGGATGACGGCCGCGTGGGGGCAGAGCAATCCCGGTGCGTCTGGCAACCGGATCGTCAACACCGGCACCGTGACGACGTCCGGCAACAACGCGCGCGCGGCGTCGTTGCTCGGCGGCAACGGCACGATCACCAACAGCGGCACGCTGACGTCGAACGGCCGCGATGCGCCGGCCGTGTACATGCAGGGCAACAACGACACGCTGGTCAACAGCGGCACGATCCAGACGACCGGCACGGCGACGAGCGGTGGCAGCGTCGATGCGGTCGTGTCGAACACGCTCGGCAGCTCGTTTACCGCGACGATCACGAACCAGGCCGGCGGCAGGATCATCAGCAACAACGGGATCGGCGTGCGCTCGACCAACGGCGCGACGACGATCACCAACGCGGGGCTGATCCAGGGCGGCGGCGGCACCGCGATCCAGGGCGGCAGCGGCAACGTGACGCTGATCCTGCAGACTGGCTCGCAGATCGTCGGCACCGCGAACGGCGGCGGCGGCACCAACACCGTGACGCTGCAGGGCACGGGCACCGCGTCGAATGCGTTCACGAACTTCCAGAGCCTGACGATGGCCGGCACCGACTGGACCTGGGCCGGCACCGGCGCGTTCTCGACCGCGCTGGTGCAGAGCGGCACGCTGAACCTCACGGGCACGCTCGGCACGACGACGGCTTCGGTCGTCGCGACCGTGAACGCGGGCGCGACGCTGCAGGCGAATGCGTCGAACCTGCCGCTTTCCGTGACCGACAACGGGCTCGTGCGCTTCCAGCAGGACAGCGCCGGCACGTACACGGGCACGATCGGCGGCTCGGGCGCGGTGGAGAAAACCGGCGCGGGCATGCTGACGGTCGCGCCAACGGCGGCCGGCGGCAATACGTATTCGGGCGGCACGATGATCACGCAGGGCACGCTGTCGATCGCGGCCGATAATGCGCTCGGTGCTTCGGCAGGAAGCCTGACGTTCAACGGCGGCACGCTGCAGCTCGGCAGCGCATTCAACGTCGCAGCGGGCCGCGCGGCGTCGATCACGTCGAACAACGGCACGATCGATACGCAGGGTTTCAACTCGACGTTGACGCAAGGGATCACGGGTGCGGGTTCGCTGACGAAGCTCGGCAGCGGCACATTGACGCTGAATGGCGCGAACAGCTACGCGGGCGGCACGAACGTGAACGCGGGCACCGTGATCGTCGGCGACGGCACGAGCGCGTCGGCCGCGTTGAGTGGCGGCGGCCCCGTTTCAGTTGCATCGGGCGCGACGCTCGGCGGCTACGGCAGCGTGACGGGCAACGTGACGAACAACGGCACGATCTCGGTCGCGAATGCGCTCGCGAGCCTCGCCGGTGGCGCTACCGGCAACTTCCAGATCAGCGGCAACCTGACGAACGCGGGGCTCGTGCAGCTCGGCGGCAGCGGCGTGGGCAACACGCTGACAGTGGTCGGCAACTACGTCGGCCAGAACGCGACGATCGCATTGAACACGACGCTCGCCGGCGACGGCGCACCTTCCGACAAGCTGATCGTCAGCGGCGGCGCGGCGAGCGGTGCGAGCACGCTGAAGGTGACGAACGTCGGCGGCGCCGGCGCGCAAACGGTGGCCGATGGCATCCAGGTCGTGCAGGCGACCAACGGTGGGACGACCAGTGCCGGTGCGTTCTCGCTGTCGGGCGGCACGGTGAGCGCCGGCGCGTATTCGTACTTTCTCGCGAAGGGCGGCGCGGCGAACGGCACCGGCGAAAGCTGGTATCTGCGCAACACGGTGCCGCCGAAGCCGGTGCCGCCGGTCGTCCAGCCGGGACAACCGACGCCGCCGCCCCAGTCGCCGATCACGCCGGCCGAAGGCACGCCGGAGTCGATCGTCGAAGCCGTCGACAATGCCGGGACGGGCGGCGCGTCCGAACCCGTCTACCGCCCCGAAGTGCCGCTGTATGCGGAAGCGCCGGCCGTCGCGCGCCAGCTCGGCCTGCTGCAGATCGACACGTTCCATGACCGTCAGGGCGAACAGGGCCTGTTGAGCGAGAACGGCCCGATGCCCGCGTCGTGGGCGCGCGTGTGGGGCGGCAACAGCAATATCAAGCAGAAGGGCGACGTGACGCCGTCGTTCGACGGCACGGTGTGGGGGATGCAGGTCGGCCAGGATCTGTATGCGGACACCAGCCCGAGCGGACACCGCAATCACTACGGTTTCTTCCTCGGATTCGCGCGCGCGGTGGGCGACGTGAACGGTTTCGCACTCGCGCAGCAGGACCTGGGCGTCGGCACGCTGCAGGTCAATGCGTACAACCTCGGCGGCTACTGGACGCATATCGGCCCGGGCGGCTGGTACACGGATGCGGTGCTGATGGGCAGCGCGCTGACCGTTCGCACGCATTCGAACGACAACGTGAACGG
Source organism: Burkholderia sp. HI2761 (assembly GCF_002223355.1). Lineage (NCBI taxonomy): Bacteria > Pseudomonadati > Pseudomonadota > Betaproteobacteria > Burkholderiales > Burkholderiaceae > Burkholderia > Burkholderia sp. HI2761. Next base: position 576,198 of record NZ_NKFN01000007.1, read on the forward strand.
CTCGACGAACGGCAACGCGTTCACGGGTTCGGTCGAGGCGGGCTTCCCGGTCGCGCTGGGCAACGGTCTGACGCTCGAGCCGCAGGCGCAGCTCGTGTGGCAATGGCTGTCGCTCGATCACCTCAACGATGGCGTGTCGAGCGTGATGTGGAACAACGGCAACACGTTCCTCGGCCGGCTCGGCGCGCGGCTGCAATGGGCGTTCGATGCGAACGGCGTGAGCTGGAAGCCGTACTTGCGCGTGAACGTGTTGCGCTCGTTCGGCGCCGACGACAAGACGACGTTCGGCGGCACGACGACGATCGGCACGCAGGTTGGGCAGACGGCCGGGCAGATCGGCGCGGGGCTGGTGGCGCAACTGACGAAGCGCGGCAGCGTGTATGCGACGCTCAGCTACCTGACGAATCTCGGCGGCGAGCATCAACGCACGATTACCGGGAATGCAGGCGTGCGGTGGGCGTGGTGATTTCGATCGGGTGGTGATGGGTCGATCGATCGGCCGTCGCGCGCGTCGTCGCGGCCGATCGGCGCAGACCACTCACGCGGATTTTTCTACGGGCAACCAGATTTCAAGCACGCCTGTACCCGCGACCGGATCGTAGTCCTCGCTATAGCGTTCGAACTCGGGCGCTTCCGCCGCCTTGAATCCCGACGTCGGCAGCCATCCGTTCCAGATGCTGTAGACGGTCTGGTGAATCGTCGAGACGTGCCCGCTGTGTTCGAAGACCGCATACCGCTGCGGTTCAAGCTCGATGCAGCGGAACGGGGCAGGCAACCGGTCGCGACGCTTCACCTCCACGCCTGCGATGTATTCGAAGCTGCCGTCCGCACCCGGGTTGCAGCACACGCCGTAAGTCACGCCGCCGACCTGGCCGGGTATGTTGCCGATGTACGGGATAAAGGTTTGCCAAAGCGCCGGAATCCCGTCATTGGTTTCGAAGGTATACCGGTCGCTCATGCCCGCGATCAACCGCCTTTCGCCGTCTTCGAAACGTGGCGAGGCAAGGTCGATGATTTTCAGTTCTTTCATGCGTAGCGGCTCCACAAGAGATAGCCCGTCGAGCGCGCGACGTGCCCGCACTTCTTCGGGTGTCACGCCGAATAGATCGCGGAAGGCGCGCGTAAATGCCTCATGGGAGCCATATCCGGCTTCGAGTGCCACGTGAAGGATATCCGGGGCGCCTTGCGCCAACGCCTGCGCTGCACGCGTCAGCCGACTCGACCGGACGTAGCGCATCACCGGCCAGCCGGTATTCATCGAGAAGAGGCGCGAAAAACCGAAGCGCGCCATGCCGCAATCCGCGGAAATCCTGTCGAGCGTCAATTCCCTGTCCAGCTCGGTTTCGATGAACCAGAGCGCTTTTCCAACCGGATTCATGGTGTGCCAATGAGGGTGTCGGGCAGACTATATGTTATCGGCGGGGGGCGATTTGATCGTTCTTGCGAGGTGGTGCCAGGCGTGGAGGATGCATTGAAGCACATCGCCACGCCGGGCGGCGTGGCGATGGTCGGCAGGATTCCGTGACTTAACCCAGCGGCCAGTTCAGGATCGCGATGCCGTCGTTGTAGTCGCCGTCGCCGCCATCCTGCGATCCGACCAGCCCGAAGTAAGTCTTCTTGAAGATGTCGACCTGACGCGAGCCGATCTTCGACGGCTTGCCGTTCGCCGTCACGACTACGCGCACCTTCCCCTTGCCCGAATTCAGCACTTGCGTGTTCAGGTTCGCGTCCTGCGTGCCGGCGCCCTGGAACGTCGCGGCCGGTTTCGGGTTGTCGTCGACGAACACCTCGATCGTCTGCTGCGCCGACGAGTTGACGAGCGCCGTCACGCCGAACGCGATGTTCGGCGGCAGGTTGAAGATGCCGTCGCGTTCGCCGCCGGCGTTCGTCACCGGGTCCGGCTGCGCGGGTTGCGGTTGCGCCGTCGCTTTCGCGAAGTACGTGACCACCGCACCGATGCCGAACTTCGCGGCAGCACCCGGCAGTACGCCGGGCGCACCGGCCCACGTCACCGTGCAGGCGTCGATCTTCCCGGTCGTGTCGGTCTTGACCTTGTTCATCCAGCTGGAGATGTCGAAGCTGTACGGCACGGTCGAGAGGTGGACGAACACATCGAATTGCGGCAGCTTCTCGGTGAGCTGCGTGGTCATGAACTGACGCATCCGGTCGAGCACCGCCTGATCGCCGCCGGATTGCGCGGCAGTCGCGTCGTTGCCGGCGAGTTGCAGCAGCGCGTACAGATCGTCATGGGTAAAGGGTTGTTGCATGTCATCCTCGTCTTGATGGAATGTCTGCCGTCGTGCGGCCGGCGAATGGATTTCACCGTGCAGCGCGCGGCGCAGAGTGCGGGGCAGCACAGCGCTGCCCCGACTCATTCGCAATGTGTGGTTGGCCCCGTCGCCATTGCGATCCCGACAGCGGCGCGCAATCCGTGCCGCGCCGCGCATCTCGGTTATCGACGCCTGTCGATCAGCCCAGCGGCCAGTTCAGGAACACGATGCCGTCGTTGTAGTCGTCGTCCGCACCGTCCTCCGACCCGACGATCCCGAAGAACGACTTCTTGAAGATGTCGACCTGCCGCGAGCCGAGCCGCGACGGCTTGCCGTTCACCGTCACGATCACGCGCACGCGGCCCTTGCCGGAGTCGAGCACCTTCGTGCCGAGGTTCTGGTCCTGCACGCCCGCGCCCTTGAACGTGGCGACCGGTTTCGGGTTGTCGTCGACGTAGATGTCGATCGTCTGGTCGTTCGACGCGTTGGTGAGCGCGGTGACGCCGAACTTGATGTTCGCCGGAAGATTGAACAGGCCGTCGCGTTCGCCGCCGCCGCCGATGGTGCCGGTGCCACTACCGGTGCCACTACCGGTGCCGGTTCCAGTGCCGCTGCCGGTTTCGGCGCCTTGATTCCCGCCGCCCTGCGACGACGACTGTGCGGCCGGTTCACCGATCGCGGAAATGCTCGCGTACGAATCGATGTGCATCGCGCTGCCGCGCACGCTTTTCCACTGGCCTTTCACGAACGTGACGCCGCTGCCGACGTCGATCGTCGCGACGAGCGTAAATGGCATGCGCCCGGTGCTTTCGGGCACCTTCGACGAGTAAGTGAAGCAGCCGTCCGCGACGACACCCTTGTCGGTCGCGATCGCGAAATAGATGCCGGGGAAGTTGTTGCCGGTGGCGTATGGCGTCGGCACGTTGAGCGTGACCAGCAGCTTGCCGTCGCGAATGTTTGCTTTCGCGACGTCGATATGCAGGCCCGGAATGTCGACGTAAGTCTCGGAGGTGACGACGGGAGCGCTATTGATTGAAGCCGAAAGAATGGGCATGGCGGTCTCCTGAAGGCGAAACAGGTTTCGATTGGGTCGCTTCGCGTTTTCGATGCGGAACCGCCGGGCCGCCTTGCAGTCGGCAGCCCGGCGGTCGTCGGTCAATCGGCATTCGGCCGATCAGCCAATCGGCCACTGCAGCACGACGATGCCGTCGTTGTAGTCGCTGTCGTGGCCGTCTTCCGACACGACGATCCCGAAATTGACCGTGAACGGCGAGCCGTCCGACTTCTTGCCGTTGATCGGCGCGAGGCGCGCGTCGGTGGCCGACGTCTTGCCGTTCACCGTCACTTCGAAGCGGAGCTTGCCGTTGCCGGAATTCAGCGTGGCTTCACGCGGGCCGTCGCGCGTCGTCAGCTTGTAATAGGCGGCAGGTTCCTTGCTGTCGCCGATAAACAATTTGATGTGCTGTTGCTCGGCGGCATTCGCGAAGAAAATCGCGCGGAAATCCGTATTCGGCGGAATCGAAAACTCGCCGGCGCGATTGGATGACGTTTGATTGTCGGCCATGCTTTCCTCCTGAGGAGTGTTGGGTAATGCTTCAAACCGTGTCGCGCAAACGTTTGCTGTTTGAAACACGGCTTAGCGAGCATGCCGAAAAATAAATGAAAAAATATTCGATTGAGAATGATTATTGTTCAGTAAATCGAAAATGAAGGCGCGCTGATTTAATGAGATGATTTTAATGGGAGGTATTTCGATATATTCGAGAAATTATATCGATGCACGTATCGTTTTTATGAATGATGCGCGGCCGTGCAGGCCGTGCAGGCCGTGCAGGCCGTGCGGGAGGTAGGGCAATCAGGCTTCGGCGCAGACGCTCGGCGTTCGCATATGGCAGCGTTTCGTTTCAACATCAACATCTCTGTCGTGGCCGCGCCCACCGGCCACCACCGAACGCCCACGCCGAAGCCTGGTCGCGCAGGAAAGGGGTGCGGCAACCGGCGAAGATTGTTGACCGACTCACTCCGAACATGAATAGGGCTTCACCGGCGCCGCACCCGTGAAGCATAGCGACGAGGCCCGTCGTCGCCTATCGGACTGGACTGATTTTGGCGGCCGTGCCGCCGAGCGATTCGTGTCCGTCCGGCGTGCGGCCTGTTGACAGCTTCCCGCGCCTGTGATTTGATGCCACTCATGCACGCCGCCCAAATCGTCTTCTCGCTACGACTACTAGCCCGCTTCTCCGGGCTGGGTCTGCGGCTGCGCGCTTTCCATCTGCTTCTTTCCTGAAGCGCCAGATTTTCCCCGCATCACCGACCTGGCCCCGGTTGTCGACCGGCGCCTGAGTTCGTCTTTCTTCCGTCATTACTCTGCTCCGTCCCGGTCGCTCAACCGCCAAGCCGTCGTTTGCCGTACCGCTTTGCCGCTTCGCCGTTGTGCCGCTTTCTTGCCGTTTTCACCGCTGCGCGCGTAGCCGGCCCCTGATGCCGATGGCCGCCGCGCTGCGCTTCATCGACAAACAGACCGAGGACCGAACATCATGATGCTGAAGAACCCCGCGACGAAATACCGACCGTTCACGCCCGTCAACCTGCCTGACCGCACATGGCCGTCGCGCACGATTACGCAGGCGCCGATCTGGATGAGCACCGACTTGCGCGACGGCAACCAGGCGCTGTTCGAACCGATGGACGCCGCGCGCAAGATGCGGATGTTCAAGACGCTGGTCGCGATCGGCTTCAAGGAGATCGAGGTCGCGTTCCCGTCGGCGTCCGAAACCGATTTCAACTTCGTGCGCGAACTGATCGAAGGCGGCCACATTCCCGCCGACGTGACGATCGAGGTGCTGACGCAGGCGCGCGATGACCTCATCGAGCGCACCTTCGCATCGCTGCGCGGCGCGAAGCGCGCGATCGTGCACCTGTACAACGCGACCGCACCGGAATTCCGCAAGATCGTGTTCGGCCTCGATCGCGACGGCGTGAAGCAACTCGCGGTGAACGCGGCGCGCACGATCAAGCGCTGCGCCGATGCAGCGACTGACACGCAGTTCACGCTTCAGTACAGCCCGGAAACGTTTACGGCGACCGAGCTCGATTTCGCGAAGGAAGTTTGCGACGCGGTGTTCGACGTGTGGCAGCCGACGCCCGAGCGCAAATCGATCGTGAACCTGCCGGCCACAGTGGAAATCGGCACGCCGAATTACTATGCGGACCAGATCGAATGGATGCACCGGAATCTCGCGCGCCGCGATTCGCTGATTCTGTCCGTGCATCCGCACAATGACCGCGGCACCGCGGTCGCGGCGGCCGAACTCGCGGTGATGGCCGGCGCCGACCGGATCGAGGGCTGCCTGTTCGGCAACGGTGAACGCACCGGTAACGTCGATCTCGTGACGCTCGCGCTGAACCTGTATACGCAGGGCGTCGATCCGGGCCTCGATTTCTCGCAGATCAACGAAGTCGCGCGCACGGCCGAGGAATGCACGCAGTTGCCGGTCCACCCGCGCCATCCGTATGTCGGTGACCTCGTGTTCACCGCATTTTCCGGCTCGCACCAGGACGCGATCAAGAAGGGCTTTGCCGTGCAGCGCGCCGACGCCATGTGGGAAGTCCCGTACCTGCCGATCGACCCGAACGATCTCGGCCGTACGTACGATTCGATCATTCGCGTGAACAGTCAGTCGGGCAAGGGCGGTATCGCGTATCTGCTCGAACAGGGCTACGGCGTCGCGCTGCCGCGCCGCATGCAGGTTGATTTCAGCGCGGCAGTGCAGCGCCTGACCGACGAGAGCGGACACGAGGTGACGAGCGCGCAGATCTGGGCGCTGTTCCAGCAGGAGTACGTCGAAAGCGACACGCCGCTGCGTTATGTCAGCCATGAACTGACCGAACGCGACGGCCGCGAAACGATCGTGCTGACCGTCGACGTGCACGGTGAGCGCCGCGTGCTGCATGGCGAAGGCAACGGGCCGCTCGATGCGCTGATGCATGCGCTGCGCACGCCGCTGCGGATTCAGCATTACGAGGAGCGCGCACTGTCGCAGGGCGCCGATGCGAAGGCGATTGCAATCGCCGAGCTGGCCGGCACGGGCGTGCGCGGCAGCGCGTTCGGCGTCGGCGTCGATGCGAACCTGACGACTGCGTCGCTTCGTGCGGTGATCAGCGGCGTGAATCGCGCGTATGCCCGTTCGGATGAGGTTGTGCAAGCAACCTTCTTTGCCGAACAGCCGGCGGTGCAGGCCGTCGCATAACCGGGTCGAAACCCGGGCGGCATGGCCCGCCCGGGTTTCTTTTTCGGATCACGGCGTGCGCGTTCGCGCCGTCACGGCAGCAGCCCGAGCATCGCGGCCTTGGTGGCCGCATGCGTCTTGTTCATCGCGTCGAGCTTCACGACGGCGTTCTGCAGGTGGAACTTCACCGTCCGCTCCGCGATCCCGAAGATCATCCCGATCTCGTAGGCCGTCTTGCCGTCGGCCGTCCACGCCAGCACTTCACGCTCGCGCAGCGTCAGTCCGCTACCTGCCGGCGCAATCGGATCAGCAAGGCGCGGCATCAGGTACGCGTGCGCCGCATGCGCGAGGCTCGCGCAGGGTGCACGCAGCAGCGAAACTTCGTCCGCGTCGAGCGGCGTCGTGTCGCGCACGAGCGTTAGCACGCCGAGGTTGCCGGCCCGGTCGTAGCCGCCGTGCGACCAGCCGTAACGCATCCCGAAGCACGCCGCGTCGTGCCAGAACGCGGTGTCGCCCGGTTCGTCGAACGCATTCCAGACGACCGGCCGCGGCTGGCTCGCCACCCGCTTGATGATCGGATCGATGGTGACGTAGCCGAATTTCACATAACGGTGTTCCCATTCGCGTGGATGATTGCCGACGATCTGCATGTCGGGCCGGGCGAGCGGCAGCGTGCGGCGCAAACCGTACACGCAATACTGAAACCCGAGCGCGGCCGCGGCGGCGGCAATCGGTAGGAGCGCGGCTTCCGCCGTGGGTGCGCGCTGTAGTGCGTCGAAACAGTCGTGCAGTATTGTCAGGTCCATCGGTGTTCCTCGTCGGTGTGGGCGGGCCGTGCATTGCGGCCCGCGCGTATCCTGTTCAAAAGGACAGTTTTGAGGCGAAGCCGACGCCGGTTTAATGGCGGCTGTTCGCACGACGGCCCCGCTTGTGCGGGCACCTGTCCCCCCGTCGTTTCACGTGTTGCGGTACCCCTCCGGTTTCGTATCAGGACGATCGACCATGACCAGCGTTCAAGACGTGCCTCTCCTCGCGCGCGCCGGCGCGCGCGCGTTCGCCTTCGGCGGAATCCGCGCGATCGAACCGCCCTGCGCGTCGGCCCCCGCCCGCGCGCTTGCTCACGAGTATGCGCCGCACGCGCATCAGGCCGGGCAACTATTATTTACGACACGCGGCGTATTAGTGCTCGACGTTGAAGACCAGCGCTGGATTACCCCGCCGCTGCGCGCGATCTGGATTCCGGCGCGCACCGTCCATGCGATGCGCGTGGCCGCCGACGTGCAGCTCTGCTCGCTCTATCTCGGCGACGCGCTCAGCGCGCGGCTACCGGCCAGGTTGTGCGCGATGACGGTATCGCCGCTGCTGCGCGAACTCGCCACGCGCGTTTCGCATCCGTTCGATTGCGGCGTTGACCGCGATCCGCTCGCGCGCCTGTTCGCCGACGAACTGAGCGAACTCGCGCAGACGCCGCTCACGCTACCGCTGCCGCGCGACCGGCGCCTGCTGAAACTGTGCGAGCGGCTGCAGCGCGAGCCGCACTGCGAATTGCCGCTCGAAACACTCGCGCGCGACGCCGCGCTGAGCGCGCGCCACCTGGCGCGCCTTTTTCGCAGCGAGACCGGCATGAGCGTGGCCGCGTGGCGCCAGCAACTGCGGCTGTCGATGTCGCTCGCGCTGCTCGCGAGCGGCATGCCCGTCACGCAGGCCGCGCATCAGGTCGGCTATCGCAGCCCGACCACCTATGCGGCCACCTTCAAGCGCGCGTTCGGCGTCACGCCGAGCCAGTACCTCGCGGCGGCGGAAGCGGCAGCGCGCTGACCGCCACCGCTGTCGCTGTCGCGCTCAGCGTGCGGTCCAGCGCGGCACCACTTCGAACGCATGCACGAGCGCGTCCACGATCCGGTCGACGTCCTCACGGCCGATCACGAGAGGCGGCGCGATCGCGAGCCGGTTACCGAGCGAGCGGATCAGCACGCCCGCATCGCGCGCCGCGTCGGCGAGCGCGGCCGCATAGCCATCCGACGGATCGATCGATTCGCGCGTCGCCTTGTCCTTCACGAGGTCGATGCCGACTAGCAGCCCCTTGCCGCGCACGTCGCCGACAACCGGATAGCGGTCGACGAGTGGCTGCAGCCGCTCCAGCAGGTACGCGCCTTCGCGCGCCGCGTTGCCAGCGAGATCCTCGTCGACGATAATCTGCAGATTCGCGAGTGCGGCCGCGCAGACGATCGGGTGGCCGGAGTAGGTGTAGCCGTGCATCAGCGTGCCGATGCCGCCCGGATTGGACGCGAACGCGTTCTCGATACGGCGATTGACGACGGTCGCGCCGAGCGGCAGATAGCCCGACGACACGCCTTTTGCCAGACACATGATGTCCGGCGCGACGCCCCAGCCGCGGCTGCCGAATGCCGCGCCGGTTCGGCCGAAGCCCGTCACGACCTCGTCGGCGATCAGCAGCACGCCGTGGCGGTCGCATACTTCGCGCACCAGCGGCCAGTAGTTCGCGGGCGGCACGATGATGCCGCCCGTCGCCTGTACCGGTTCGGCGATGAAGGCGGCCACGGTATCGGGCCCCTGGAACAGGATCTCACGCTCGACGAGCGACGCGCATAGCCGGCCGAGCTCCTCAGGGTCATGCGTGAACGGGTTGCGATAGATCCACGGCGTTTCGACGTGGAAGCAGCCGGCGAGCGTCGGCTCGTAGTTGCGCCGGTAGACGGTGTTGCCGGTGACGGAGCTGCCGCCGAAGTGTGAGCCGTGATAGGCCTGACGCAACGCGATGAACTTGGTGCGCTCGGGCTGCCCGGACACCTTCCAGTACTGTCGCGCGATCATCAGCGCGGCCTCGACGGCGTCCGAGCCGCCGGAGCCGAAGATCACGCGGCTCATGTCTTCGGGCTGCAGCATGCCGACCAGTCGCGCCGACAGCTCCTCCGCGCGGGGATGGCTGAACCCGGCGAATACCGGGTGATATTCGAGCTCGTCGAGCTGGCGGACGATCGCCTCCTTGATCTCCCGTCGGCCGTGACCGACGTACACGTTGAACAGCGACGCAACCGCGTCGAGATACGGGCGGCTGGTATCGTCGTACAGGTAGCAGCCTTCGCCGCGCGTGATGCGGATCGGCGGGCGCGACGCAGCGAGCGGATGTTGCCGGGGATGCCAGAAGCGTGATTCAGAATAGGACATGACAGGACTCCGTAGTGAATCGGTTGGACGGGGCAACAGGGTGAAGCAGATGACGCTCAGCCGGCGAGCGCCGCTGATTGAGCGTCGAGCCGGCTTTCGAGTGCGCCGAGCGTTGCGAACGGTTCGTCGAGCGCCACGCGCATGAAACTCAGGAACTGTCCGACGTGGGCGTTCAGCGCGTCGCGGCTGTAGTACTGTGGGCTCGCGTCGAAGTCAAAGCGCAGCGGCTCGCCGTTGCGGCGATCGGTCAGGTTCACCATCAGGTCGTCGGTCGTGCCGACGGACAGGTTGTGCGACGTCGTCACGCAGTTGCCGAACCGCAGGTCGTAGTCGAACGCCATGATGTTGATCTCGGGGCCGAACACGCCCTGGCCGTTGTCGAGCGACGTCAGCTCACGGTGCAGGTCGCCCATCCGGTAGCGCTGGTGCTGGCGCAGCGCGGTCATCTCGCGATTTGCCTGGCGGCACAGGTCATCGAGCGTGTGGCCCGGCTCGACGTGCAGGCGCAGCGGCAGCATGTTCGCGCACTGCGTCGGCGTGCGGCGCTCGCGCGCCGACGTGCGGGCCATCGCGGCGACCGACAGCACGATGTCGTGCGCGCCGGTGTTCAGGTACAGGTACGCGGCGGTCAGCGCGGTGACGAGCCGCGGTACTGTCGACGTGAACAGCTGCTTGGCGACCGCCTCGATGCGCGCGCTCTCGTTCGCGCTCGCGATGCGCGTCTCGCGCAGGTTGGGTCCGTCGTCGCGCTCGGGAAAGCGTGCGGGGCCGGCGAGCGTGACGGTGCGCGGCTGGTCCGCGAAGCGTTCGAGCCAGTAGCGGCGGTCGTGCGCGAACTGCTCGGAGGAGCGGTACGCGTCTTCGTCGAGTTGCAGCTCGGCGAGCGACGCGAAGCGGGCGGGCGGTGCCTTGGCGCCCGCCGCGAATGCGCTGTACAGCTCGGCGGCGCGCGTGGCGATCAGGCTGCCCGAATAGCCGTCGACCAGGATGTGCGCGTAGCCGTGATACCAGTAGTAGTGATCCGGCGCGATGCGGTACAGCGTGTGGCGGAAGAACGGCCCGCGCGCCAGCTCGATCGCGCCCGTGCAATGCGCGCGCATGCCGGCGAGCGCGATGGCGTGCGCGTCTTTGGTGCCGGCGAGATCGACGCGTTCGAGCCTCCAGTCGTCGGCGAGCGCGGCATCGAGCACGCGCACGGGCGTGTCCCCATCCAGCACGATCCGCGTCGTGTGCAGCGTCTGCGCCTCGCGAATCACCTGCCGCAGCGCGCGTTCGAATGCATCGGTGTCGAGGGCGCCGCGAATCTCGAAATACTCGGCCGCGTAGATATGCGTCGACGGGACGCGATACGCGAGCGCTGCCTCCCAGAAATCGCGCTGCGGCGCGGACAGCGGCAATTGAAGCGTCGAATTGGTCACGTCGTTTCTCCTGGAAAGCTTATTCCGGTGGATGAATTAAATGCGTGCATTTGTTTAATAAAAAATACATATTCGCATCATGCATTTCATTTCTGATGCATCGCAATTGTTATCCTAGACAGTCCGATTTGTGGCTGTCAATTCCGTGAGTTTTTGTTGTCAATTCGTCAAAGCCTTGTCGGTAAAGGATTCGATGGGGTTGTGAGTGGTCTGGTCCGGAAAGAATATGAGAATGTCCGTTTTGAATAGGCGGCAAATTGTCAGCTTATTTAGCATCGACGCCTGAAATTGCTCCGCAAGCCGAAAACGGCATGCAGGCAATTCGCCGGAAACGGTTTCCGGCGCCGGAAGCCGGCGCAGTGGGCTGGCGCGAGCGGACATTACTAGGAGAGTGCCGTGAATCAACTGGAAGGGCTGGAGCGAAAAATCGGCGAGCAGCACGAGCGGCTCGCGCATCATCCGGTGTTCGGATCGATCCGTACCATCGACGAGCTGCGCGTGTTCATGGAATGGCACGTGTTCGCCGTGTGGGATTTCATGTCGCTCGTGAAGCGGCTGCAGCAGGATCTGACGACCGTCGCGGTGCCGTGGGTCGCGCCGCGCAACGCGAACGCGTCGCGCCTCATCAACGAGATCGTGCTCGGAGAGGAATCGGACGAAACGCCGAACGGCCACATGAGCCACTACGACCTGTACCTGCATGCGATGCGCGATGTCGGCGCCTCGACGTCGCGCATCGAGGAAATGGTGTCACTGGTGCGCTCGGGCTTCTCCGTGTCGGCCGCGCTGAAGGCCGTCGATGCGCCGGAGCCGGTGATCCGTTTCGTCGAGGCGACGATGGCCGCGTGCACGTCGGGCGCGACACACCAGGTGCTGGGCAACTTCTTCTACGGCCGCGAGAACGTGATTCCCGACATGTTCCGCACGCTGCTCGACGAATGGAAAATCGAGCGCTCGTCGATTCCGCTGCTTGTGTACTACCTCGACCGCCATATCGAAGTGGATTCGGGCGAACACGGGCCGGCGGCGCGCGCGATGATCCGGGAAGCGGCCGACGGCGACGCGGCGAAGCTCGAGGAAGCGCTGCAGGCCGGGCTCGACGCGATCGACGAGCGAATGCGCCTGTGGGACGGGCTGCTCGCGCATCTCGGCCAGACCCGCAACGTGGTGCCGGCATGAACGCGCGCGGTCTGTCGGAGCGCATCGTCGATTTCGCGGCGCTCGACTGGGAGCACCCGGCGGCGTTCGACGACGGCATCGACCAGGTCGTGCTCGTCGATACGCTGGACGAGCATGCGAAGCGCGGCATCCGGACACGGATCGTGCGGTTCGATCCCGGTGCGGGCACGCGCGTGCCGTTCCTGCACGACTACCACGAGGAGGTGCACCTGATTGACGGCGACCAGAGTCTGGTCGACGTCACGACGCGCGAGTATCGCGCGACGTATCGGGAAGGCAGCTACTTCGTGCGTCCGGCTGGCACGCCGCATGGCCCGTTTCGCAGCGACGCGGGCTGCCTGCTGCTTGAAATCCATTACTACGGTTTCCCGGAGGACACGCGATGACGACCGCCGTCACATACGTGAGCCACGTCGACCGCTGGGAGGCGCGCGCGACCGTGCGATCGCGCCCACGGCGGATCGTCGAGGACGACGAACTGCGCTACTACCCGCTCGAACGCCAGCCGTTGTGCGCGCACCCGGCGATCGTCGACGCGGGCGACGCGGTGCGCGACTTCGTCCTGCTGCAGAGCTTCTACAAGTACATCCAGGACGTGATCATCTTCGAGACGGAGATCGTCAACGCCACCGCGTTGCGCATTGCGCGCGGCCGGTTCGCGCACCCGTTTCCGTTCGCGTGCCGGCAGGACGCGATGACTGTGGTGATCGATGAGGATTATCACGCGTACGTCGCGATGGACTACCTACGGCAGGTTGAGGAGGCCACCGGCATCGCGCCGCTGCCGCCGAACAGCGAGATCGAGCTGTCGCGTGCGATTCCGCGCGCGGTCGAGCGGGTCGGCGCGCAGTATCGCGACGGCATGGAGCTGCTGTGCGTCGCGATCTCGGAGAACACGGTCACGGCGGAAGTCGCGGCGTTCTCGCGCGACGCGACGCTCAAGCGCTCGGTGAAGGGCGTGATGGCCGATCACCTCGCGGACGAAGGCCGTCACTCGGCGTTCTGGATCAATCTCGTGAAGCTGTACTGGTCGCAGATCGACGGACCCGCGCGGCTCGCGCTCGGCGAAGGGCTGCCGTGCTTCCTGCGCGAATACCTGAGCGCCGATCTGCAACTGCAGTTCGATCGCCGCCTGATCGACGCACTCGATCTGCCGGCCGCCGAGCGTACGCGCATCGCGGACGACATGGTCGGTGCGTATCCGATCACGAGCCAGCATCCGATGATCGTCAACATCCGGCAGTTCTTCCGGATGAGCGGCCTGCTCGATCACGCGCCGACCCGCGCGGCCTTGTCCGACTACCTGTGAGTCACGTCGATGAAAGCGATCATCATTGCGATCGGCGGCCAGACCCGTCTTGCTGCACGGCTGGCGGCTGAACTCGAGGCGACCGGCCATACCGTGTGCATCGCCGACGGACGCGACGGCCCGTTACGTGACGCGGCCGACGCGCTGCTGTTGCCGGCGCCGGCACCCGACACGTTGCGCAACGCGGCCGAGTGGTCGATCGTCTGCGGCGCGCCGGACCCGGCCGTACACTGCGCGCACGCTCGGCCGCTGCGGTGCGAGATCGTCGCCGATGCTTTTCCGCCGCGCGAGGTACGCGTCGCGTGGCTCACGGACGTGGCGCCGGGCGACACGCGCGAGCTGGCCGACGCGACGCTCGCGTTCGGCGCGGCGCTCAACGGCGCCGATCTCGCGAACGAGATTGCCGCGTGCGCGGTCGATCTGATGCACGAAGTCGCGAGCGCAATCGCACGCGAGCTAAGCGACCCGCACGACGCGCCGCGCGCGACACCGCCCGGGCCGGACGACATTCTGATCGATCTCGAACGGCTGGCCGGCTGGCACGCATCGAACGACACGGCCGCTGCGTGGCCGTGCGAGCTGTCGTTGCCGGAACTCGTCTCGCGTGCGGCGGCCGCAGCGCCGGACGCCTGCGCGCTCGTCGCGGCCGACGGTCGGTTGACCTATCGTGAGCTGCTCGCGCGTGCCCGCCGTGTCGCCGCGCGTATCGCCGCTTGGCGTGCCGCGCCACGCGTGGTCGCCGTGCGACTCGACAAGGGCGTCGCGCTGTATCCGGCGATCGTCGGCGTGCTGGGCGCCGGCGCGACTTGCGTGCCGCTCGATCCGGCGTTTCCGCCCGAGCGCGCTCGCACGATCCTGCGCGAATCGGGCGCGCAGGCGCTCGTCGTCGGTGGTGCGGTCGAGCCGGTGCTGCTCGACGGGCTCGATCTCGACGTAATCGACTGCGGCACCCACGCGGAAGCGGACGCTGCGCCCGACGCGCTGGCCGGCCAGTGGCCGCTCGAGCGGGATGCCGATCGCGATGCGCGCTGCGCGGTCGCGATCTACACGTCGGGTTCGACCGGCGTGCCGAAGGGTGTGATGCTGTCGCACCGGAACATCGTGCAGTTCTGCCACTGGTATCGCGCGCACGTGTCGCTTAATGCGTCCTCGCGCGTGCTGCAGTTCTCGACGATCGCTTTCGATGCGTCGCTGCTCGACATGTTTCCGACCTGGCTCGCCGGTGCGACGCTGGTCGCGCCGAGCGAAGCGCAGCGCCGCGAACTCGACGCGCTCGCGGCGCTCGTCGCCGACGCGGGTATCACACACGCGTTCCTGCCGCCCGCGCTGCTCGCGGCGCTGCCGGATTGCGACTGGCCCGCACTCGCGCATCTCGTCACGGGCGGCGACGTGTGCGATCCCGATACGATCGCGCGCTGGAGCGCGAACCGGCGACTGCACAACATCTACGGGCCGACCGAATGCACCGTGCTCGCGACGACGGGCGAACTGCGCGCCGGCGACAGCAACCGGCGCATCGGCCGGCCGATCGCGAACACGCGCTGCCATGTGCTCGCGGTCGACGGCCGTCCGGCGCTCACCGGCGAGGAAGGCGAGCTGTGCATCGCCGGCGCGGGCGTCGGGCTCGGCTATCTCGGCCGGCCCGACCTGAGCGCCGAGCGCTTTGTCGCCGATCCGTACGGCACGCCGGGCGAGACGATGTACCGGACCGGTGACATCGCGAGCTGGGAGCCGGACGGCACGCTGCGCTACGTTGGCCGCCGCGACGCGCAACTGAAGATTCGCGGCTTTCGTGTCGAGCCGGGCGAGATCGAGACGGCCGCACTGGCGGCGGGGCTGTACCACCAGTGCGCGGTGGTACCTGACGAGCGCAAGCGCATCCGGCTGTTCGCCGCGAAGCCGGTCGACGCGGCAGCGACGCCCGACGCGCTGCGCGCCGTGCTGGCCGGCACGCTGCCCGACTACATGGTGCCGTACGACATCACGGCGCTCGACGTATTGCCCGCGACGCCGAACGGCAAGATTGACCGTGCCGCGCTGGCGCGCCTGCCGGTCTCGCGTGCGGCGAGCCACACGCGCGATGTACCGCGCGGCGCGTTGGAGACGCGTCTTGCCGCGTTGTGGGCGACGCTGCTCGAACTCGCACCGGAAGAGATCGGCCGCGACGCGTCGTTCTTCGAACTGGGCGGCCATTCGCTGCTGGTGTCGCGGCTGATGCTGGCCGTCAAGCGCGAGCTGGGCGGCAACGCGGCGCTCGCGCGTTTCATGGAACGGCCGACGGTGGCCGCGCTCGCGGCACTACTGAGCGATGAGTCGGTCGAGCGCGGCGCGAACGTGCCGGCTCGCGTGCACGACGACCGCCGCTTGCCCGACGACGTGCGACTGCCGGCCAGCCAGCCGGCGGGCGACGGGCCCGGCGCGGTGCTGTTGACCGGCGCGAACGGCTTTCTGGGCAGCTTCATCCTCAGCGAGCTGATCAGCCGCACGAACCAGACCGTCTACTGCGTCGTGCGCGGCGACGACGATGCGAGCGCGCGCCGGCGGCTCGACGAAGCGGCGTTCGTCAACGGGCTCGGCCATCTGTGCGGGCACCCGCGCGTGCGGGTGCTGCGCGGCGATCTCGGCGCGCCGCACCTCGGGCTGTCGAACGCGCAGTGGCAGACGCTCGCGGCCGAGGTCGGCGTGATTCATCACAACGGCGCGCACGTGAACCACGTGTACGACTACCCGTACCTGCACGCGGAGAACGTCGGCTCGACGCTCGAACTGCTCCGCCTGTGCTGCAGCGGCCGCCGCAAGGCGCTGCATTTCGTATCGACGCTATCCGCGGCGAGCGCGACGGGCCCGACGGGCCGCCTGATCGAGGCGGCCCCGTCGGAGGCCGGCCCTGCCTTCGTCAACAACGGCTACAACCTGACGAAGTGGGTGTCCGAGCATCTCGTTGCCGAAGCGGCCGCGCGCGGGATCGACACGACGATCCTGCGGCCCGGCAACATCACGGGCCATTCGCGCACGGGGCTGTGCCAGCCGGGACGCAACCGGATCCTGCTGCTGCTCAAGGGAGCGGTGCAGCTCGGCTGCGCACCGCTCGCGAGCGAGGGCGGGCTGTTCGACCTGAGCCCGGTCGACTACCTGGCGCGGGCGATTGTCGCGTGCACGCTCGACGGTGCGCGCACCGAGCGCGTGTTTCATCTGCACAACCCGCGCCCGCTCGATTGGGCCGGGTACCTGCGCGCACTCGCTCGGCGCGGCTACCCGCTGCGCTTCGAGGCGCCCGAGGTCTGGCGCGAGCGACTGTTGTCGATCGACGAATCGAATGCGCTGTTCGACGTCGTCGCGTTCTATCTGGACGACCGGCAGGACGATATCGGCGACATGGCCGTGATCGACCACGCGCGCACCGAGGCGACGCTGCGCCGGCTCGGCGTCACGTATCCGGACAAGGACGATGCGTTGCTCGATGCGCATTTCGGCTATCTCGCCGAATGCGGCTTCATGCCGCCGCCGGCCGAGCCGGCTGCGCGCGCGAACGACGCCCGCCGCGACGCCGAGCCCGAACCCGCGTGGTGAAGACGTATCCGTTTGATTAATCGCTGTCATCGCATCATTCATCAAGGAGGCATCATGCTGCAACGTACTGCAACGCAACCCCGTCCGTCCACGCTCGTCTACGCGCCGCAAACGCCGATCCTGTCCGGCTCGGCCGATCTCGACGTGCCGGCGCGCGACGCGTGGCGCGTGGTCGGTGATTTCGCCGGCTTCTCGCGCTTCATCACGGGGCTCGACCATACCGACATGATCGGCGACGGCGTGCGCTCGCTGCGCATCAAGCATTTCGCGGACGGCAACGTCGTCGTCGAACAGCTCAACAGCCACGATGACGAAGCGATGGTGATGACGTGGAGCCTGATCCATACGTCGTTCGACATCGGCAATCTGTGGGCGCTCATGCGCGTCGAGCCGCGCGGTGAGCGGGCCTGCACGGTGACGTGGGACATCGCTGGTGAACCGTCGCACGGGGGTGCCGCGCGCCAGCCGGAATTCGACGCGTTCGTCACCGGTTTTCTCGACATGGCGATGACGAACCTGCGCGCGCTGTTCAAGCCGCAGTAACCGTGCATTGCGCCGCCGGCGCCGTGCCGCTACGCGGCGGCGCCGGCCCACGCGCCGGTCTTGCCCGGCGCGTGGCTTTTTTCCCGACCGGTTGTGCGCATACGTCGTCGAGCATCTGCGCGAATGCGTCGCGCAGCGCGGCTTTCATGAAGTCGACCCACGCGCGCGTTTTTGCATCGAGATGCTGGCGCGACGCGTACACCAGGAACACGCCGATTTCTTCCGCCTGGTAGTCGGGCAGCACACGCACGAGCGCGCCGGAGCGCAGGTCCGCCGCGGCGACGAAGTCCGGCAGCAACCCGATTCCCGCGCCCTCGCGCACCGCGATCGCGAGCGACGCGGCGACGTCGGCCGTCATCGACGGATCGACGTCGACCGTCTGCGCTTGCGCGCCGCTCCACAGCGTCCAGATGCGCTCGTGATACGCGGGCGCGACCAGTTGTACGCAGCGATGGTGGACGAGCGCGCCGGGCGAATCGGGCATGCCATGCGCCTCGAGATACGCGGGCGATGCGCACAGCACGCTGCGGATCCGGCCAACATCGATCGCGACCTCTTCGGAACTCGGCAGGCTTGGCATCGCGATCACCGCGACGTCGTAGCTGTCGCGCACTAGTTTCGGCAGGTGCGGCGCGAGCGTCAGGTCGACGCTGACGTCCGGGTAACGCGCCTGGAATTGCCCGATCAACGGAATGATGAAATGGTTCGCGATGCTGGCACTGCAATGCGCGCGCAGCCGGCCGTGCGGATGCACGCGCGCGTCGCGCGCCTCGCGCTCGCTCGCGTCGACGGCGAGCGTGATGTCGCGCGCGCGTGCGAGATAGCGCTCACCCGCTTCGGTCAGGCACATCGAACGCGTCGTGCGGTTCAGCAACCGGATGCCGAGACGATGCTCGAGCGACGCGACGAGCCGACTGACGTGCGCGGTCGTGATGCCGAGCCGTTTGCCGGTCTCGGTGAAGGTGCCCGCCTCCGCGAGCGTGACGAACGCCTGCATGCTTTGAATCAGATCCATCGGGGTAGCGGAGTCTCCGGCCGGCCAGGCGGCAATGCCGCTACTGTAGCGACGGCAGCGGCACGCCGCGCGCGCGCATTAGCGATCGATCGTCGCAAAACGGACAATTCGGACAATCGACGCGCGGCTTAGCGCCGCCGGAAGTATTCGCTCGGCGCGACGCCGAGCGCCTTGCGGAACATCGCCGCGAACGCGCTGGGGCTGTCGTAGCCGTGTTCGAGTGCGAGCTCGAGGATCGGCGTGCCGGCGGCGAGGCGCGGCAGGCTCAGCAGCAATCGCGCGTGACGGCACCATGCGCCGTGCGTCATGCCCGTCTCGCGCTTGAACGCGCGCGCGAGCGTGCGCTCGTTCATGTGCGCGTCGCGCGCCCATGCCTGCAGCGTGACGGCCGACGACGGGTCGTTGATGAGCCGCGTGCACAGCGCGGCGAGCGCGGGGTGGCGCGGCATCGGCACGTGTAGCGACAGTGGTGGCGCGATCTCGATCTCGTCGAGGATCAGCGCGAGCACGCGGCCCGCGCGGTGCGACAGGTCGTAGTCGGCGGGCAGGTCGCAAGCCGTCACGATCAGTTCGCGCAACAGCGTGCCGACTTCGATCACCCGGCATTCGGTCGGCAGGCTCGGCCGCACTTCCGGGCCGACGAACACGGTGCGCATCTGCACGTCGCCGGCCGAGCGGATCTCGTGCTGCGTACCGCCCGGCACCCATACCGCGCGGCCCGTCGGCACGACCCAGCTGCCCGCGTCCGCGTGCACGATCATCACGCCGGAAATCGCGTGGATCAGCTGGCCCTGCCGGTGCGAATGCGGCGGGTACGCCGTGCCCGCCGGCGAGTCGGATGCGACGACCGCGATCTGCTTGTCGCGCGCCTGACGCTCGAGTGCGACGAAGAAGTTTTCCAATTGATCTATGTGTCCTTTTCTCGACGACGAATGCGCTTTACGCGTGAGATCGACCACTTAGGTCGAAATTACCATAAACCCATCGTTTGTTCGACCTACTTGCCACCCGATGCGCGTTCCAACCATTTCGTCCGCTTCGCCTGTTTCTCCCGCCGTCGATGCACGCTTGCCGCGCGTGCGGCGCGCCACCTGTGCGGCCGTGCTGCTGGCATCGGCCGCGCTGGCCGCGTGTTCGGTGGGCGAGCCGTACCGGCCGCCTGTGTCCGATACGGCGCACACCGGGCCGTTCGACGCGGTGGCCGACGTGCCGGTCGCCGCCGCCGGCGAGCCGCCGCAACGCTGGTGGCGCCTCTACGACGACCCCGTGCTCGACGGCCTCGTGCGCGATGCGCTCGCGCAGAACCGCGATCTCGCGGCGGCCGTGGCGCGGGTTGAGCGCGCGCGCGCCGTGTTCGACGAGGCCGGCGCCGCGCGGCTGCCCGACACGACGGCCGGGTTCGGCGTCGACTACGGTAAGCACGCGCCCGACCAGATCGTCGCGGCGGCCAAGGGTACCGATGCGCATACGCGCTGGGGTTTCGCGCCGTCGTTCTCGCTGTCGTGGGAAGTCGATCTGTGGGGGCGCGTGCGCCATCTGGTCGACGCCGCCCGGGCGGACGCGGAGGCGGTGCAGGCTGCGTCGGACGCGATGCGCGTCGTGGTGGCCGCCGAGACGACGGCCGCCTATGCGCAGGTGTGCGCGTACGGCGAGCGGATCGACGTGGCCGAGCAGTCGGTCGGGATCGCGGACCGGCTGGCCGCGCTGACGGCGAAGCAGCGCGCGCACGGGCTCGTGTCCGACCTCGAGGTGGCGCGTTCGCGCGCGTTCGCCGACGACACGCGTGCCGATCTGCCAGCGCTTGTTGGCTCGCGGCGCGCAGCGCTGTACGAACTCGCGGTGCTGACCGGGCGCGCGCCCGGCGCGCTGCCTGACGCGGCCGCGCATTGCCGCACCGCGCCGGTGCTTGCGCGGCCGTTCCCGGTTGGCGACGGCGCGTCGCTGCTGCGCCGCCGCCCCGACCTGCGCGAGAGCGAGCGCCAACTGGCCGCCGCGAATGCACGCATCGGCGTGGCGACGGCTGAGCTGTATCCGTCGATATCGCTCGGCGGCTCGGTGAACTGGCTGTCGACCGGCGGCGATCCGTCAACGCTCGGTGACAAGTACGCGATCGCCTGGGGCGTCGGCCCGCTGATCACGTGGCGCTTTCCGAACATGGCGGCAAGCCGCGCGCGACTCGCGCAGGCCCGCGCCGACGACACGCTTGCTCGCGCGCAATTCGATGCGCAGGTGCTGCGTGCGCTGAAGGAAACCGAGCAGGCGCTGGCCCGGTACGGTGCGGCGTGGCGCCGCCGCGCCGCGCTCGAAACCGCACGCGCTGAGCATGCACGCGCCTATCACCTCGCCGAGCTGAACTACAAAGCCGGCGCACTCGATTTCCTCGGCGTGCTTGATGCGCAGCGCAGCCTCGTTGCGGTCGATTCGGCGCTGGCCGAGTCGACGCAGCAGGTCTCGCTCGACCAGGTCGCCGTGTTCAAGGCGCTCGGAGGCGGCTGGCAACCGTAGCCGGCCGCGTTCGCAGCGTCCTTGCCCGTTCTCTTGCACGCCAACTCATCTTTCCGATCATGAGCACGACTGCCGTACCCGAAAAAGCCAAAACCGCCCGGTTCTCCCGGCGCCAACTGATCGCCGCGGGCACCGTGCTCGCCGTCATCGCGCTTGCTGTGTTCGGCTGGCACTGGTGGACCGTCGGCCGTTTCATCGAAGGAACCGACGACGCGTACGTTCGCGCCGACGTCGTGACCGTCAGCTCGCGCGTGTCGGGTTACGTCGCGCAAGTCGCCGTCGACGACAACCAGCCGGTGAAGCGCGGTGACGTGCTCGTGCGGCTCGACGATCGTGACTATCGCGCGAAAGTCGACGATGCTAAGGCCGCGGTGGCAGCGGCCGAGGCGACGCTGCAAGCCGAGCAGGCCGCGGCCGCGACGCTCGACGCGCAGGTTGGCCAGCAGCGCAGCCAGATCGCGCAGGCCGATGCTGACGCGGCCGCCGCGCGCGCTGAAGCCGCACGGCGCGACGCCGATGCGACGCGCTACAAGCAACTGTTGGCAGAATCCGCCGCGAGCGGACAGCGCTGGGAGCAGGCCCACGCGGATGCGCTGAAGGCGCGTGCCGAACTGGCCCGCGCCGGCGCGGCCGTGCGCGTGCAGACCGACCAGCAGACCGTGCTGCAGCGCCGCCGCGAACAGAGCACGGCTGCGATCGCGCAGGCGCGCGCCCGGCTTGCGGCCGCCCAGGCGAAGCTCGCGCTCGCGCAGCTCGATCTCGACCACACGGAGATCCGTGCGACGCGTGACGGCAGCGTCGGCCAGCGCGCGGTGCGGGCCGGCCAGTACGTCGAGGTCGGGATGCCGTTGCTTGCGGTGGTGCCGCTGAGCGACGTGTATGTGGTCGCGAACTTCAAGGAAACGCAGTTGGGCGCGATGCACGACGGCCAGCCCGTTGAGATCGACGTCGACACCTATTCGGGCCGCACGCTGCATGGCCACGTGATTGGCCTCGCGCCGGGCTCCGGCGCGCAGTTCGCGCTGCTGCCGCCCGACAACGCGACGGGCAACTTCACGAAGATCGTGCAGCGCATCCCGGTGAAAATCCGTGTCGATGCGCCGCCGGCTGGCGTCGTGTTGCGGCCCGGCATGTCGGTGATCGCGCGCGTCGACACGCGCGGCACGCAGGGGGCCGGCTCGTGAGCGCGACGACCGTGCAGGCCGCGCACGAAGACACTGTTTCGCTGCGCGCGTGGGTCGCGGTGCTCGGCGGCGTGTTCGGCTGCTTCATGGCTGGCATGAACGTGCACGTGACCAATGCTTCGCTGCCCGACATTCGCGGCTCGCTCGGCGCGAGCTTCGAGGAAGGCTCGTGGATTACCACTGCATACCTGGTCGCCGAGATCGTCGTGATTCCGCTCACTGGCTGGCTCGTGCAGGTGTTTTCCGCGCGACGCGTGCTGTTGGTTGGTGCCACCGGCTTTCTCGCGTTTTCGCTCGCGTGCTCGGTCGCGCCGAGCATCTCGACGATGATTGTCGCGCGCGCACTGCAGGGCGCGTTCGGCGGCGTGCTGATCCCGCTGTCGTTCCAGCTGATAGTCACCGAGTTGCCGCCGTCGAAACATCCGCTCGGGATGGCGCTGTTCGCGATCGCTAACAACGTCGCGCAGGCAGCGGGCCCGTCGGTGGGCGGCTGGCTGACCGACATGTATTCGTGGCGCTGGATCTTCTATCTGCAGATTCCGCCGGCGATCGCGCTGGTTGCGGCGATCGGTTGGGCGATCCGGCCTGTGCCCGTGCAGCTCGGGATGCTCAGGCGGGCCGACTGGTTCGGGATCGCGACGATGGCGGTGGGCTTGAGCGCGCTGCAGATCGTGCTGGAGGAGGGCGGTCGCAAGGACTGGTTCGCCTCGGACATGATCGTCGAGCTGTCGATCGTCGCGGCGCTCGGGCTGGCGGCGTTCGTCGCGATCGAACTGCGACGCAAGGAGCCGTTCATCAACCTGCGCCTGCTCGGCCAGTACAACTTCGGGATCGCGAGCCTGATGCAGTTCCTGTTCGGCGCGGTGGTGTTCGGCGTGGTGTTTCTTGTGCCGAACTACTTTGCCGAGCTGCACGGCTACAGCGCGCGCGACATTGGCCTTGCGATGATTCCGTACGGGCTGGTGCAGTTCGCGATGTCGTTCCTGACGCCGCCGCTGATGCGCCGCACGAGCCCGCGCACGACGATCGTGCTCGGCTTCGTGCTGGTCGCGGCCGGGTGCCTGATGAACATCCACCTCGACGCCGATGCGGCGTCGAATGTGATCGTCCCGTCGCTGATCGTGCGCGGGATCGGACAGTCGTTCGTCGTGATCGCGCTGGCCGTGATGGCCGTCGACGGGATCGAGAAGGCGCAGCTTGGCTCCGCGTCGGGCGTATTCAACATGGTCCGTAACGTCGGCGGCGCGATCGGCATCGCGGTGATGAGCCAGATCGTCGTCGAGCGGCAGAAGCTGCACGCGATGCGCATCGGCGAGGCCGTCACGCCGTTTTCGGAAGCGTTCCAGGAGCGCATGGCGATGCTTGCACGGCTGCTCGAGCGCGTGCATGCGCCGCGCGCGGACGTGCTGCCCGGCGGGTCGATCTCCGGTGTGCAGGAACTGGCGCTCGGGCTCGTGAACCAGCGCGTGCTGCGCGAGGCGCTGCTCATGGCATACAGCGATACGTTCCTGATCGCAGGAATCGCGATGATCGGGTGTACGGTAGCTGCGTTCATACTCAAGGGCAAGAAGCCGGCATGACGCGGCGGATGGGACATTTCGAAGATGGCCGTTCGCGCCTCCACGGGGTCGGCCCGTACGGTCAGCTCCGCGTAGCTCGCTCCGCTTTCAACTTGCGACACACGGCGTCTGAGAAGCGATGCGGGTCCGACATGTCAACGTGGCGCTACACATTGTCGCGTGGCGATGTCGATCTCGTTGCGTGCCCTCGACGGTTGTTCTCGGCTGGCATCGTGCGGGTATCGCGTGTTTTCCGCGCGCTAAATCAACGAGCGTTGTGCGGGCCGCATAGCTGCGCGGCCCGCACGCCGAGGGCACGTGAGGCATCGCGATAAGACGACGACATCGCGCATTGCATGTAACGAACGCGTCTGATACGGCCCGCGAGCAGTGTATTTTGCGCCACGGGCCACCTGGCGTGTGCTTACTCCTGCTCGATCAGGAACCGCTCACGCCTTTTACCCTTAATCCAGCCCGGTTCGCGTCCGCGACCGCTCCACGTTGCGCCTGTCTTTGGATCACGATATTTGGGTGACACGCTGCTTTGAGCTGCACGTGTGCCAGATGCCGCCCGGCGACGCCCAAAGACTTGCTCAGGCGTTATTCCATATTCGGCCACGCGGGCGCGCACTTCCTGAAGAACGGTTTCAAGCTCCGCTTGCCGCGCTTCCTCCGCTTGCAGCATCAGTCGTTCCGCTTGGGCTTTCAGCTCGAGATACGTTGCCATCGAAGTTCCTCCTGTCGGATGTACTGCGACTATAGACGGTAATGTCACACTCAAACACGTGAAGCGAGAGCAATACGATGTGGCTACATAAGTTTAAATTTCAATCACCGACATGAATTAGCCGGTATCGGCCGGTGTTGCATGGAAAATTTGCAACGTCATCGTAAAATATCTACAAACTATTTCAATTTCAGAAATATCAAGCGAAATTTTGGTAATGCGTTTTCAAGAACGATGTGTGATACGTGCGAATGACATTTTGTCACGAAGACCGAACGCCTCTAACCTCCCGAGTTTGGTAGTTGACGATCCGCGATACACGAATCAACAATGCCGTGGCAAGCACCCGGCGTTCGATGGTGACTGCGATATGGACGGGCGGTAGTACAGCCAAATGGGCGTGTGGCGCAAGCGGGCCGTCTCGAGCGAAATGGTTTGCGGTGAGCGAATGCCGGTCCGACTCGAGAATGTTCGCACTCAGGTTGAGGTAAATCCATGGAGCAACGTGAGAATACGTGTCAATCCGATGAGAAGGTGGCGTGCACGCTGCCGACAGACGAATGTGCGGTGTTGCGCGAGCGACTGCGGCTTGCGGAACTGGAAATCGGCCGGTTGCAAAACTGCCTGGGGCTCAAGACCCAGGAGCTTGACAGGTTGACTCGGGTCATCGTCAATTTCTCGATTGTTCATTGTGATGTTGAGACAAGATTGCAACGCGAGCTCGACGCGGCGCGCACCGGCGTGTGCGGCAACGCAATATCGAATTCCAATGCCTTCGTCAATGTTGATTCGTCGGATAGTCTCACCACGGTAAAGCTGCCTTATATAACGAGCATTCTGTCCGTGTTGTTCGATAGCATGTTCGAATTCTGGGCTGACTGCGATCCTCAGCGCTTACCCAAATCCTCTGCTGTCGCGCATGCGATCGACGCGCGTCTGGGGCTGGCCGCTCAAACTAACGGCGAAGCTTCTCGCAGCGGTCAGGCATACGCGTCGGCAATTCGCCCCGATTGGGTCAAAGACGCGGATCGCCGACATCATCGCCACGGGCAGCGACACTGATCCGGCCACGGACTCGCGTTCCAGATGCAAATTGCCGCACGATTTAAGGCCGGCACCGAGCACCCCGCTCAACGGGTTTGGTCACTTTGCGAACGGTTGTATGCTCAATGATCATGGAATGGGGTATGACCGGCCGAGCTCGCAAACACGGCGGCAGAGCACGGGCTGAGCCAGGTCACATTGCGTAGCAACGCGCTGGCATCGCAGCCCAAACGCTCGAACGTCGAAGCGCTGAGATTGATGGCGCAGACGAGATAGTTCGCCGCATTCGCACGTTCGGCGATTGGCAGGGTTTCGAGTTCAAGCCCGGCGCGGCGGTAAAGGCGCGCTATCGCGTGAGAGAGCGCACCGATAATGCGCGTTGCACCTAATGAAGCTGCGATCGCGAGGACCGGTGGGAAGAACTGCATCCCGTTCGAGGGACCCATTGATCGAACGTGCCGTGCGCTGGCGGCAAACCGAGATAGCTCCCATACGGTGGGGGCGATGGGTAATGTGCAATTCGGTGAATGTGCGTGCAGCGTCTGGAGCAAATACGGTCTGGTCGTCTGCATCAGCCTCGCACAGCCGCAGACTTGTTCCATCGGATCCAGTAACACGACGTGGATCGTATCGCCTCGGTCGAAGTGGTCCCACTCGGTGGCGCTGACGGCGTCGGCATTGGGCAACTGCCAACCGAGGCGCTTAACGAAGATTTCATATCGGAATTCGCCAAGGCGGCGACGTAACGGGTGGGGTATATCGACAAGTCTGCCTGCAAAAATCGATTGCACGGTTTTTCCTCGTACTCAAGAGATCGTGTCACGTTAGCAAGCAGGCAGTTTGAACGGAACTAGTGATATAGGGAGGGTGTAGGTCGCAAAAGGCGCGTGCGGACGCGCACACGAGAGTGCGAGTGTTAGGCGTCGCTGCGATGTGTGCGCGCGAGACATCGAGCATTCCGACAGCGTAGGGCATGCGCGAAATGGCGCGTGAGATGATACGGCCGCCGGGCCGATGAACTGCCGATCAGGCCAGAATCAATCCGCGGGTGACCGCATAGACGGCCGCGGCGGTTCGGCTATTGATGCGCAGGCTCCTCTTTGCCTCGTCGATGTGGTAGTCAACCGTATGGGGCGATATACCGAGAATGCCTGCGATCTCCCATGAGGATTTGCCGCGCGCGACCCACGCAA
Organism: Burkholderia sp. HI2761; assembly: GCF_002223355.1. Classification (NCBI taxonomy): domain Bacteria; kingdom Pseudomonadati; phylum Pseudomonadota; class Betaproteobacteria; order Burkholderiales; family Burkholderiaceae; genus Burkholderia; species Burkholderia sp. HI2761. Next base: position 603,132 of record NZ_NKFN01000007.1, read on the forward strand.
GACATTCCTTTTGGCGCGGGGATAGTTTGGGCAAGGGGCCGACGCAGCGCGGGCGGGTTAAGCGATTCAGCTCTTGATGAAACAACGCGCTAATGAGGCTTGCGAGCCGCAAATTGACTTCGGTCTTGATCTCCGGTGAGGGGCTTGCGAGATTGACGAGCAAGATGTTGCCATCGGGCTCGTGAATCGGGATGCTTACCCCATTAGCCAATCCGGCCTCGCGCGCTTCGTCGAGCACGCGCTGCTCGATGTGATTTAACCCCACTATATCGGTCCAGCGATAGGGCGTGGCGTGCACGAGTGCCATGCGATGAACGGGATCGACCGGACCATAGTCGTGCTTCGCATAATGAAAAACCCAATTATCGGGATAGCGCGCGTAAAGCGTGTCGACGGCCATCGCTACGCGCGAGCGAGCACGTGCGCGTGAGAGCCGGCTGACGGCAAAACGAGGAAACCCTAACGAAGCGGCCACATCACCGAAGAGCTTCACGAGTGACGAGAGATCCACGGTGTCGAGAAAGGATGTGGCCAGCGGCGCCCATCGCGCAATCGCGTGTGAAGGTTGCAGCGCCGCGACGGGCGTGTTGCCCACGCTGCAGGGAAATATCTGATCCACCGAGGTCCCTCACAGAAAATCGTCGCGCATCGGACCCGCGTGATGACCATGCGCGCAAAATTCAGGCTCAAACAACACAATGCTTGACAATGGCGCTTGTTTTACTCGTGACGGATATATGCGCGTTGTCCATCATTATTTTAGACGCTTGCGGGCCAATTATGGGTATCAATATTTAATGTCGTGATACATCCACGAGCAACCAACCAGTACACGCAGTAGGGGTATTCGGTATATCCGAGCCTCAGGTTGCGCGCTTGCCCATGGCCGCGTTCGAACGGCGCGTCTAATGAATGAGTAGCGTTGCTGCGGAAAAGCCGCCTACACCCTGCGCGTAGAGCACGAGCGGGGTGCCTGGCGCGAGCGCATGGCAGTCGGCAAGGTTGATAAAGGGATCGCTCACGGTCACATGTGCGATGCGCGAGAAGTTGCGAATAAAAAGACGCTCAGGCGGCAGATCCAGCGACTGGACAAGCCGCTGCCACGCCGGTAGATCGAGATGCGGTGGCAAGATGTAACACACATCGGCTAGCGCGATCGGAGCCTTGCTCGCGAGATGCGTGATGAGCTTTCTAGCGGCAAGCTGGTATTGGGCGACGGAATTCGGATCGGCTTGGCCGAGCATGCCGCGCCAACCTTGCCCGGTGGCATGCGTGGCTATCGCAACAAGGCGGTTGATACGGGCGTGGCGCTCGATCGTTGCGGAAAACGCCCCGTCGCCCAGAAGCGCGGAGGTACCCATGCGACGCTCTGCCTCAATGGGCATCGTGTCTGCTCCGACGAGCAGCACGCGATTGAGCGAGGGGTGTGCGGCGAATAGCGCGCGCACAATGCGCAGCGCGCCGAGCGAGGACGCGCAGTGCTGTTGGGCAAACGAAAACGACTGCGCGCGGGTGAACCCAAATCGCTCGCATAGCGCGCGTGGCAGTGACTGCGGCGGCGGCGCGATGCTGCCTTGCAGCGTATGGGTGTACAGGAGATAGTCGATCGAGTCTGGCGCGATCGGCGCGGTGCGCAACAACGACTCGACGGCTTTGACCGCGAGGCTTAGCGCACTTTGCTCATATGCCACGTGAAAATTGCATACGCCTGATCGTTCGAGCTTTGCGATAATCGTGTCGGGCTGGCGCGTACGGCGGCCCCATGCCCGGACCGTGTCGACACGCTCGGGCAGATAGTATGCGACATACGGAATACCGATCGACACGTCCGTCATCGATTGCTCCGACCGGGCTCACGCGAGATGGCGGGCGCATCGCACGCGTCGAGCAGTGCGCAGCCCACGTAGCCGCACACGCTCGTCCCCCATATCAGGACAGGACCGCGTGTAGGTAGTGTGTTGGCCTCCAGCCTCTCGGTCAGTTGGATGATTGGTTCTGCTGCACCGAGGTGCGCATCATGAAGGCGCGCATGGGTGTGCGCCTTCATGTTCAGACGATGCGATACGCGCTTGGTCCGTGTCGGATCGAGGTCCTGTCCGATGCCAGTGACATTGCACGCCGCGAGCGCGTGTTGCGCGAGCATCGCGTCAATGAGTTGCAGCAGAATCCGCTCCGAGGCGGAATCGGAATATGAGCGTTGATTCGACGGGCAGTCGGGCCGCACAGGGCATTGACGCGTTTGCGCGTCCATCACGCGAAAGCCGCGGGTTGTTGCCGTGGCTCGCTCAAGCAAAGCGGCGGCTGCGGCATCACCTTGCGCTGACCCCTGCGCGGTCCAGCGTGAAAACGGCGGTGTCCATTTTTCTGCCGCGACAATCAGCGCACACTGCACATCGGACTCAGCGACCATCAGGTCACGGACGAGCTGCAATGCGGAAAATAGCGAGACGCCATGCTGCTGGGAGATGGAAAACGCAAAGCATGGCGGGCCCACCACGCTTGCCAGACGCCCCGCCGTTGTAGTCGATACGTGCTCGTCGACGCTGCTGTGGCAAAACACAATGATATCGATGGGGACAGCAGCCGGATGCCGGATGGCGAGTATCTCATTGGCGACGCGCACGGCGAGCCCCGATAGTTGCTCTTCGCGTTCGACGGGAATATGAAGCGGCCGAGTGTGGTGATCGACACTATCGTCGGCACCGGCTGTCAGTGTATGGGCTGCGCCGAAGTCAGCGCGGCAGGACGCGATCCAGGCCTCCCAGCCAGTGTGTGGCGCGGTCAACTCGGCCTCTGTCGATCGCGGCGCACGCGTGAGCGCCATGGTGGGCGGCACATAGGTACTCAGTGCGGTAATGATTGGCGACATCATGGCGCGCGTCAGACGAGATTGTCCGGGAGCAGATCGTAGAGTAGACGCCCCACGCGCTGGCCGGCGATGATGTGGCAGTTGCGCTGCAGGCCGATCAGGCGAAAACCCAAGCGTGTGAGTAGGCGTTGTGATCGCACATTCGTCTGAACGGCCCAGGCGCTGATGCAGTGCAGCCGATCCAGTTCGAAGCCGTCGCGCAGCACGCGTCGGGAAGCGTCGAACGTCATGTTCGCGCAAGTGGGGCGCAAAGGATCACGCAGCACCCAGAACGAGCCCAAACCGAAGCGATGCGTGATATCGCTAATTGCTACCAGACCGCTCGGTTCGGCCGTTCCGAGCGAGCCAAATACGCGTATGCGGTGCCGCTCGCTTTGCACCATCGCCTGAACGGCGAGTGCGTTCAATTCTTGCCGACCCTGTCCAAAATCGAACCACTGCGCGATCTGGGGGCGAGCAAGCCAGCGCGTGATATCGCGAGCGTCTTCTGAATTTGCTTCGCGCAGCCAGCAACCAATCGACGATCTCGCGGCAACCCTGGAGGGTGAGTCGCAGTGCCGCCGCGGGCGTTTCACCTCGTTCATGCCTGCGCTCCCGTTGCAGGCGAGCTGAGGCCTTCGAGCTGGCCGAGCGCTACATCGACTTGCCTGAGCAACATGGCAAACCAGTGACATGTTGCCAGGCGCGCAGCAGGCGCCAGCCCCTCGACATAGCCATGAGCGCCGCAGAACTGAACGAGCTCGTGCGTGAATTCAACAGATTCGGCTGCGACATGTCGGGCTAGTTGGCGCACCAGTGCGAGTGATGTGCCGGGCTGCGCAAGCGCGAGCATGCGCACAAAAAGTTGCGTGCCTTGCACTGCAATAAGCATATCGGCCAGGCGCGTAGCAACACGTTGATGCATCACCAACGGTTTGCGAAAAGCCTGCCGCTCTGCTCCGTAGCTCAGCGCAAACGTCACGCCGTGCTGCATGGTGCCACTGAGCAGGGCCGACAAATAGAGCGCGGTGTTGGTGAGCCACGTCTGGGTCGGCGAGACGCCGTGTGCGTCAAGCCGCTCGAGCGTGACCAGCGCAGCGGCGTACAAAGCGTCGTCGCAGCGCAACTGCTCAAGCGTGAGTGCGCCAAGGCAGGTGACGTGTTGCCGGGCGAGCCTGGACGGGGCACACGTCGATTCGACGAGGGTAACGCCATGTGCCGCCGGCGCGGGAATCAATGTCAGCGCTGACGGGGTGGTGTGGTCACACAGGCGCCAAAGCGTGGCGGTACGAAAATCGGGCACGGTAAGCGCAATCGGGCGTGTGCCATCGAAGTATTCGCCGATTCGAGCGAAACCGAGCGACTGAAGCGCAGCGTGTGCGCGCAGCGTCATGAGTGCAGGAATGCTCTGCGTCAATTGCACGGCGCGCTCGATAGGCCCGCAGGCCAGCGCGCCGAGAATGCAGGACAGATCGTGGTGGTTGATGGCCATGCCACCAAGCTCCAGCGGCAAAATCATGGTACCCAAATCGAGTGCACCCGCTTGCTCGACGATTTCGTGCCAGGCCTTTTCTGAGGGAGGTTGTGAGAGCAGCGGCTCAAGTTTTTCGCGAGCAAAACGTTGGCTTGCCGCGACGAGCGCGCGCTGGTCCTCGGACAGGTGCCAGGAGTATGGCGCTAGGTCGGATAATGAAAAGTCGAGGTGGTGCATCGCAGTTCTCCGTGTACGGAATTCAGACGAGCATCTCGATTGCCTCGGGGTGGCCGAGGAAGTCCCGGGGACTTGCCGAGCGGGCGTAGGCACCTGATTGCAGAACCACCACGAAGTCGCCAATTTGCGCGCGCGGAAGCAGCACATCGTCGGCGATGCGATCGAGCGGCGTGCACGAGCACCCAACGATGTGACACCGCTCGACCGGTAGATCATTGAGCCGATTGCCGAGCAGCACTGGGAAATTGCGGCGCAACACTTGTCCAAAATTGCCCGAGGCCGCGAGATGGTGATGCAGACCGCCATCGGTGACGAGGAAGGTGGTGTTGCGCGAGACTTTACGGTCAATAATGCGACATACGTAGATACCCGCTTCTCCAACCAAGTAGCGCCCGAGCTCAAGGACGGGCACCGCCCCGGGCAACGCCCGGTGGAGCTGCGCGAGCCACGTGTGCATGGGCTGAGTGACCGCATCCAGATCAAGCGGCTTGTCCCCGTCGAAATAGGGAATGCCGAACCCCCCGCCAAGATTCACATATCGGGGCGGTGTCGGTAAATCGCGGCCAAGCCTGATAACAAGCTCCGCGCTGTGTCGCTGCGCTTCGACGATAGTCGGTGCATGCAGGCACTGCGATCCCCAAAAGATGTGAAAACCGGCCAATGTCACCTCGCGCGCGGCAAGTTCCTGCAGCAATGCCGGCACTTGTTCGACGTCGACGCCGAACTGGGCGGCACCCCCGCCCATGCGCATGCCGCTGTGGCCGACGTGAAAATCCGGATTCACGCGAACGGTGACGTTCGGCTGCACGCCCAATTCCCAACCAATCGCGGTGACCAGATTCAGCTGAGTGGCGGACTCGATATGAACGTTTACACCGTAGGCCACCGCGCGTCGCAGCTCGTCGCGCGCTTTGCCGGGCCCTGCAAAGCCGATTTGATCGGGCGACGTGCCTGCGTTAAGCGCCAGCGCCATCTCCGCGGCGGATGCGACATCAAACCCATCGACGCGGGTTGCCAGATGATGCACAAGCGCTGGCATCGGGTTGGCCTTGACGGAATAATGTAAGTGGACAGAAGCCGGCAGCTTTGCGCGCAACAGGCGCACACGGGCGTCGATTGCCGCGCGCCCGTAAGCAAAAAAGGGCGTTGATCCGGCACAGTGAGCCAAGCGGGCGACGTCGATGCCGTCGGCTGTCAAGACGCTGCTACGGTTGATCAACGACGCGTTCATACGGACCTCGCTTGGTCTTGAGCTATGGGTTGGGCGAGCGCATTTCGCAGTGCTGTGCGATCAAACTTGCCGTTTGCGTTGCGCGGCACGTCGGTTTGCACGACGATGCGCTTCGGCACCATGTAGCCCGGCAAATGTTGCGTGCACCATGCCATGAGTGTTTGCGGGACAAAGGGTTCGACCGCCGGCACGACAACCAGCGCTATGGCCTCGCCCAGCGCATCATCGGGCACGCCCACGGCGACCGCTTCGGCCACGAGTTCGCTGCGGTGCACAGTCTCTTCGATTTCTTCTGGACTGATCCGGTAGCCGGAACTCTTGATTTGCGCGTCGTTGCGCGCAATGAAGTAGAGAAAGCCCTTTTCGTCGCGTCGTACGAGGTCACCCGACCACACGGCAATGTCCGGTATGGCTCCACCCGCCTTGGGTTCGGGCGAGGGCCGATAGCGCTCGGCCGTTCGAGCCGGGTCGTTCCAGTAGCCCATCGTCACGCACGCGCCCACATGGACGAGCTCGCCCGTCTCGCCGGAGGCGCAGGGTGTGCCGTCCGGATGCACGACCAGGATTCGGGCGTTGGGCACGGCCTTGCCGATCGAGTCAGGGCGACGGTCGACCTCGGACGGATCGAGGTACGTCGAGCGGAATGCCTCGGTCAACCCATACATCAAGTAAGGTTTTGCTTGGGGAAAGAGCGTGCGTAGGCGGTGCAATGTCGGAACGGGTAGCCGGCCGCCGGTGTTGGCGAAATAACGCAGCGTGGTGCATGCCGCGTGCGGCCAGCTCGCGCGCGTCAATTGCATCCACAGCGGCGGCACGCCCGTGAGGGCCGTAATACGCTCGTGCATGCAGGCGTCGATAACGTCTTGCGGGCTGAGATAATTGATGAGAACAACGGTTGCGCCGGCTGCCCACGCAGATGTGAGCTGGCTCAGACCCGCGTCGAAGCTGAGCGGCAGCGCCGCGAGAATCCGGTCAGAGCGCGTATGCTGCAGATAATGGGCGACGCTCCACGCACCCTCGAGCAGATTGCGATGGCTGAGCATCACGCCTTTGGGCAAGCCGGTAGAGCCCGACGTGTACAGAATAGCTGCCAGGTCCGTGTCGATTGCCGTTTCTGCTATGGGGCCGGTGTCGCTCAGCGGGTCGAAAGCGTGCGCACTGACACACGCACTCCAGCTATGAACGCAGTCATTCCCGCGCGACGCATGCTCGGTCACATCAATTGAGTCGGTCACGATCGTATGCGGCACGCCGGACAGCCCGTTTTCGGCGAGCAGGCGCGCGCGCAATGCGCTCGTAATCAGGCAGCTCGCACCGCAGTCACGCAGAATATGGGCGACCTGCTGGGGCTTCAGAAGCGGATTGATGGGAACGAACACACATTGGGCAGCGGCCGCACCAAGCAGCGAGACGACCGTTTCGATGCGCTTGTCCAGGAAGATGCCGACTCGTGAGCCCGGCACGATTCCTATCGAGACGAGGCCACGGCCGAGCATGCTGGCGCGCGTTGCCAGGTCCTGGTAGCTCAAACTGGTGTTCGCGAAAACGATTGCTGACGATTCGGGCGTATGCCGCGCAGCAGTGAGCACGAGATCGAGTATGTTTCGCATGGTAAGGTCAACGGTGAATGGTTGAGGAGTAGGCCCGTGTCAGTGATGAATCACCATGGCGCCGAAGCAACCGGCAAGGCCGCTGGAAAAAAGCAAGGACCACTCGCCGGCTTGCGCGCGACAAGTCTGAAAATTGATGAATGGATCCGCACCGAATACGTGGCCGAGCGCGGCGAAGTTCGGCACGAATAGTCGCGTTCGCGGAATGGAGAGCATCGTCATCAACCGCGTCCATCCTGGTAGATTCACGTGGTGCGGCAACACGTGGGCGATATCGCCCGTCGTGATGCCGGCTTGGCGGATCGCTGCGCGCATGGTCGTGAATGCGGACCAGTAATACCGATCGTCAGCGATCGGCTGCAAGGTCTCATCAGTGCCGCGAGAAAAGCGCGCGTCGGTATACAAGTGCAAACAACTGATGATGTTGCGTTGCGCGCTGCGCTCGAGCAGCAAGGCGCACGCTCCGTCACTATGCAATGCGAGGTCATGGATTGCGCGCAGTTGATCGCAACCGGAGCCGATGACGTCGGCGCATACGACGATCGCACGTTCGATTGAGGGTTCTCGTGCGGCAAGCGTGAGCAGCACGCGAATAGCTGCCATCGGTGACACGCACTGCTGCTGCGTGATGGAGAACGTCAACGCGCGAGTGATCCCAGTGCGGCGCTGAATGTAATGAGCGCTACCGGCGGGCGGTGCGAGTACGCTCGTCTGGATCGTATGTGTATAGACGAGTGCATCAATGGCCGACCCCGGGGTTGAGGTGTCGCGTAATAGCGTTGTGACAGCACGTGCGGCAAGGCTGACGGGCGACTCGCCCGCGGCATCATAAAATTGCGCGGCGCCATGAGCGCGCAAAGCGATAACGCGCGAAGCCGGTAGACCACAGCGTGACGCCCACTGCTGAACGTTGACGATGCGTTCCGGAAGACAGTGAGCGACGCCTGAAATCGAAAAAGGCTGCGTTGTCATGAGCGCACACCCCGGAATTCGAGGATCGCACAGGCACTTTGGCCTTGAAATCCCGTGGACCACACAAGCACACGCTGACCGTCACGTGGCGAAATCACCCCGAGCAGGTCATCAAGTCGTGCCGGTGTCTGTGCCGCACATAGATGGCTTTGGCGGCCGTCGCCCATGCCCATGACACGCTCTGGCGCCAGTTGGCATCGGGCACAGACGGTGCGAATGACCGCACTGTCGACCGTAGACGGGAGAATCCAATCGATTTGCGCGGCACGGAGTGCGGCGCGTGACAACGACTTGTTGATCGCCCCGACGAGCATGGGCGAATCGAGGCTTGTATTTACGGTATCCTCGCAACTCAGTTGCGTACCAGGCGTGCAGATTGAAAGACCGCGGACACGCCATCCTGGCATCGAGCTGCGAGCGATCAGCACGGCAGCAGCGCCGTCGGCAAGCGAGATCCGCGCGCCGACCTGCTGGGACAACGCACGGTACCAGCACTCGGCCGCGACAATCAGCACGGTGTTCAGTGTGGTATCCGTGTTCATCATCGCAAGCGCCACGTCCACCGCTGTCAGAAACGACACATCCTGGAGTTGCCCGATCGCGAAGGGCGCGCGGCTGGAGCCGAGTTCGCAGTGCAAGCGTCCTGCGCAGGACAGGGCCAAATCATGTTCGAAGCTTGTCGTGCAAACGATGATCTGGTCAGGGGCAGGCCGCGCCGGTGCAGTGGGGCAGATCATGCGCGCCACGCGTAGCGCCATGTCCGACAGCGACAAATTCGTTTCGGTTGCGATGCGGTTGTCTGGCCGAAAAGTGGCTTCGGTCATCGAGCCGTTGTCGCCGCATGGTGCGCATTGAGCGCGCCAACGCAGCGTATCGGCGTAGAGCACATGCATGACGGTGTCGAGCGCGCTCGGTTGTGCGGACGAGATCGTCTCGGCCACCGCACGATCAACGTGGCGCCGAAGCGGCACGTATTGCGCGGTGGCAACGATTCGAGGCTCGGCGCTCGTGGAGTCAGTTCGATGAAACATGGGAAGTGACGAACCCGACGAGATTGTCGAACCGTACAAAGAGGTCGCTGGACAGATCTTCCGGGTCCAGAACAAATCCGAAGCGTTGCTCGAGCTGGAGCAGAAGATCGGTCATGTTCATGGAATCCACACCAAGATCGAACAGATTCGTATCGTTGTTGATGAGCTCGGCGCTCAGATGAGTGCCCAGTACTGAGAGCAGGCAATCTTTGACCGAAGCGGGGATATCGCCGTGACGACTTGATTCGAGATGAGAGCTCATGAAAGTCTCCAGTAACGGTTCTTAGACGAAATCATGCTCACATGCATGCGGGGCGATGCACGGACGCACTTGGTTGGATCGTCTCCCACGGCGGGCGTGACGCACGCTGGGCGGCTCGAGCAATCATTAGGCGTTGCATGTCTCCGGTGCCTTCCATAATGTCGAACGCTTTGGCATCTCGGCAGCTTTGCTCCAGCGACGGGAAACGGGCGATGCCGTCCAGACCGACTAGCGTGAGGGCCGTGCGAGTGACGTGCGCGGCCATGCGTGCGGCGTACGCCTTTGCGATCGAAGCATGCATGGCGCTTGTGCTGCCTTGGTCTGCGTACCATGCAGCGTGATGGCAGAGCAGATAGGCTGTCGTGATATGCCGGTCGAGCTCTAAAAGACTCGCTTGTACGTTGCTCGCGCCGCAGTGCAGATTGACGGGGCGTGCGCCTGCTTCAAGATAGGTGGCGAGTTCGTCGCGTATGCGTCGACAGGCGCCGATCATCACCGCGGACAGAAGCGGCCGAAAATAGTCCCACGACTGTTGCGCGCCTGAGAACGCATCGCTAAGCGGCGTCTCATGGTCGCGCGTGAGCCGAGCGTCGTCTGGCACCTCGCAGTCGGTAAAGGACAGCACAGCCAGTTGGGTCACGCGCAAGCCGACCATGCGTTCGATGCGCGTCACCGCGAAACCCGGGGTGTCTTGTGCAACGCGAAACGCCCTGATGCCAAAGCGGCCCGCGTTTCGATTGATCGTCGCAAACGTGATAACGGTGTCAGCGCGCGCACCATTCGTGATGAAGCACTTGGTTCCGTTAAGGACCCAGCCATGGGCCGTCTTGCGTGCCGACGTGCGCATGGCTGTTGCGTCGGATCCGCAGTCGGGCTCGGTGATCGCAAATGCGCCCCAGCGTGGCGTATCGCTTTGAAAGCGCGCGAAGAACGCTGCCTGCTGCTCACGATTGGCGAGCGCGAGAACAGGCGGCATCGCCAGTCCGGGGCCGGGAAGAGCGAGTGCAAGCGCCGCATCCGCGTAGCCGAGATGCTCCATTAGCATGACGCGCGAGACGAGCGATTGGGCCTGCGGGCACCCGCCGTACTCCTGCGGAACGAGGTTCAGATTCAGCGCCCGTACCGCATCGGATTGCCAGAACGCATCAGGGATTTGCCCGGTTCGGTCGGCTTCGTCGCGATGCAAGCGCATCTGCGAAGTAAGGCGGTCGAGGTCCAGGCCAAACGCCGCGAGGCTCGCCTTGAGCACCGCTACGGTGGGAGATTGTTGGGATCCTTGCGATGAGTTGGGCATATGCGATCTTCCCGGATGGCGCACCGGCGCCGAGCAGTTGAGCTGTATGGAGACCACGCTCACGCCATATCCATACTGCTCGATCTGCAGCGTAGGCATTCTCGGCGATGCCGGCTACCTCCCAAGGTTGGGAGGGTATGGACGGCTGGCAGCGACGCCTGATTCTCGCCAGGCGATTTACGGATGTCCGATAATGGCGCCGATAGGAAATGACGAAGGCTAACCACGGACTTGAGGGACATGGCAGGACGACAACGGACAGCGCGCAAGACACAGTTGGTGCAGCCGGACAAGCGCGGCCCGCGCACGACCAAGCGTGGCGATCAGGTAGCCGATTCGATCAAAGGGTGGATCAACGACGGTCGGGCCCGGCCCGGCAAACGCCTGAGTAAGGAAGCCGAGCTGCAGCAAATGTTCAACGTCAGTCGTGGCTCGATGCGCGATGCGCTCAAGGCGCTGGAGGTGCAGGGGCTTGTTAGCCTGAGCACTGGGCCCGAAGGTGGAGCGACAATTACTCGTGTGCCGCTCGCGCGGGCGTTCCAGTCGCTGCAGAACTATCTGTTTTTTGAACAGATCACGCTGGAGGACATTTACGCCGTGCGGCGCACGCTTGAGCCCATGGTGGCCGCGGGCGCAGTGGCGTATTTGACGGATGCGGATTTCGAAGCACTCGAGCGCAGCATTTCAGTGTGTGAACTATTCGTGGCCAGTCACGAGCAAGCGCTTGATCAACGCTGTGAGGACATTCACTTTCACGACGTGCTTGCTGCCGCGCATCCCAACGCGTTTTTGCGTTGCCTTTGCCAGATCATCAACCAGATGCTGCACTCACTGGTGATCGTGGCAGGGAACGTCACGCAGCGGGACTATCAGGCGTTTGGGCGGACGACTGTCGCCGCACATCGCGCGATCTTGGATGCCGCAAGGCGGCGTGATGCGCAGGCCGTCGAGCGATTGATGGTCGAACATATGGACGAGGCCGAGGCGCAGTTGCGCAAGGTACATGCGGCACTGAGGCAAAAGCTCGTGCTGGACTCCGAGCTTGATTTGCATGTGGATCGCGACACGTGCTGACCTGGTTTGGCGCCGTGGTCAGGGAATGGAGGCTTGGATCGCTGACGCTCGATTGCGCTTGCGCCAAGTTACAAGGCGCTACGGCGAAGAGCGATATATTTATTATAATAAATACCCGAAAGGGTAGGTATGGCGCGAAGCATGCTGCCTGCGCGCGGGTCTGTTTTCTACGTATTCTTCGGGTAAACACCAGCGTCGCGCTGATTGACAGTGTTGTATCTGCCTCGTAGATTCCCTGACAATAAATTGGCTGGCTGAGCGCACACTGCACGCGAAGGGCTATCGTTCCGCTCGTCAATACACGCCACGGGCCTCCCTGAATCTCGTCATCAAATGGCTTAGGATGTGCGTGGCGCGGAGGATAAATGGGAAGATGTGGTTGCGGGCTGCGTCGGTAGCGGCTCGTGGTGTTTTCACGAGCTCTGAGCGGCAGCAGCTTGGTGAATTCAGCGAAGGTTCATGCGATCTTCCGCGCCCTTGAGCAACTGCGAGAGAGGGGTATCGAGCGCAGCAGAGAGAACTAGCAACGCGTCGATTTTCGCGACTATTTGAGCACGCTCAATTAACGAGACGGTGTTCGGATGGACGTTGGCGCGCAGCGCGAGACCGACCTGGGTAAGTTTCTTCATCTTGCGGCGCGCGCGGATCTCATTTCCGAGGGCCTCGATAAATTTTTCTGTGGTCATGCGGACTCGATGGGACAGGGCACATCGAGTATCCCGGAAGGTGCGCCCAGAAATTCACAACAGATTGTGAATTTTGCTTGCCTGTTTTTGGATTCACAATGTATTGTGATATTTGAGTTGTGCGCCATCAGGGTGCGCCGCTGAACAGAATGGCCTGCCTTGTGGGTTAGACGCTTTGGCATACCGATGCACGGTTGCAAGCGTCGGAGGACCCCGGGCTTCAGAATTTCGCTTTTGGAGACGATATGTTAGGACTATTGAATATTTTGAATTATGTATCTTTGTTAATTTTGGTCGCCCTTGGCCTCGCGATCGTGTTTGGCATGATGGACATCGTGAATCTTGCACACGCAGAGTGGGTCACGATGGGGGCATACACGCTTGCTGTGGCGCAATCACTCGGCGGTCAACACGCGTTTTGGGTTGCGCTGATCGTGGCACCGATCGTTGGCGCGGCGCTGGGTTGGTGTCTCGAACGCTTTGTTATCCGGCTACTTTATGACCGACCACTGGACACGCTTCTGGCGACTTACGCGGTCAGTCTGATCGTTCAGAAGGTGCTGGAGCTCGTTTTCGGTACACAACCGATGCTCGTCTATGCGCCATTCAACGGAACCATCGACGTGCCGGGTGGCGGCTATCCCGCATATCGGATGTTCGTGATCGGTGTGGCATTGGCCGTCACCGTGGGGTGCTGGCTACTTTTTGCTCGAACGCGCTTTGGGACGAAGTTGCGTGCGGTCATTCAACATCCTGCGATGGCAGAGGCCGCCGGCATCAATACCACGCGACTCAATCGAGCAGCATTTTGTGGCGGTGCGGCGCTCGCGTCGCTTGCCGGTGTGCTTGTCGCGCCGATGGTGTCCGTGGAGTCCCATCTCGGGGTGTCCTATCTGGCCAAGGCATTTTTCGTGATTGTACTCGGTGGTATCGGCTCGGTCGCCGGCAGTGTGCTCGGTAGTGCCTTCGTTGGCACGATCGAAACCTTGCTCAGCTATCGCGTCGATCCTTCGCTTGCCTCAGCGATCGTCCTGATCGTCTCCATTGTCCTGATCCGCTTCCGCCCACAAGGCTTGCTTCCGGGTTTCAGTGCTGCTCACCAGCTTCTCGGAAAGGGGTAAGGCGATGTTCGACCGTCATCTTTCGCGTGCCCGTACCTGGTTGTCGCAGCCAGCACTGAGCCACACGGATCTCTCTCCTGTCGCGATAGGGTTTGCGTTGGCAGTTGCCGGCGTGATTCTTCCTGTTGTCGTGGGCGTCTATCAACTCACCGTGATACGAGACGCGCTGGTGTTGGCGATATTGGCGCTCAGTTACGACCTTCTTTGGGGCAAGGCGGGCGTCCTGACGCTTGGGCATACGACCTTCTTTGGGCTTGGCGCATATGGGTTTGCCGTGGCCACCGTCCAGTTTGGCCAGGCGCCGCTTGTTGGGATCCTCGCGGGCCTCGCATGTGCGGCCATCGTGGCGATCGTTCTCGGCTACTTCCTGCTGTATGCGGGTGTCAGATTGCATTTCTTTGCCATTCTCAGCATGGCCGTTTTGATCATCGTGCAGCAGTTGGCCACGAGTTGGCAGTCCATCACGGGGGGCGATACCGGCTTGCTCGGCATTCCTGGGTTGTCCCTCCAGTTCGGGAGATTTGTAGTGGATCTCAGTAGCCCGGTGGCGTCCTGGTATGTCGTCACGGCTGTACTCGTTCTGATCCTAAGTGCGATGTGGCTGCTCTGTCGAAGTCGCTACGGGAAGGTGCTCACAGCGATTTCGACCAACGAGTGGCGTGCACAAGCGTGCGGGTACCACACATCGTGGCATTTGCTGTTGGCGTTCGTTGCCTCAGGGGTGATAGCTGCGGCTGCCGGCTGCCTGATGGCAGCATGCGCTGGCGTCGTGGCCCCGGACGTATTTTCTCCGGTACTGGCCACTGAAGTCATCCTTTGGGTTGCCGTGGGCGGCCGCGGCACACTCGGTGGGCCGGTGATGGCAGCCGTTGCATTGACGCTTCTTAAGCACTCCGCGTCCAGTCTTAGCACGCAATGGTGGCCGTTGGTACTCGGCGCGATCTTCTTGGTGTGTGTGCTCTGCTTGCCGAACGGCATTCGGATCGGTCGTTTAGTCGCGCGGTTGCATCACGTCGCACGATTTCGGATCGGACGTGTGCCCCAGCATTGCGCCAAGCGAGCCGAAGGAGGGCAGTGATGGAAACGCCGCTTATGAAGGGCATCGGGCTACGTCGCGCGTTCGGTGGCATCAATGCAATCGCAGGCGTTGACGTCGAAATCGGCCCACGCGACCTGATCTGCGTCATTGGCCCGAATGGGGCTGGAAAGAGCACGCTAGTGGGACTGTTATCCGGCGCGGTTATCCCAGGGGCGGGAGAGCTGTATCTGTCTGGAGAGCGGATGACTGGCCGGCCTATGTATCAGTATTGCCGGCGTGGCGTTGTTCGGAAATTCCAGGGGACCAACGTTTTTCTCACGATGAGCGTTCGGGAGAACCTGGAAGTCGCCGCGCTCGGCGTTGCGGCTCGCAGGCCATCTGTGATGCGAGAGATCGATTCCGTTCTGGACGAGATCGGACTCACGTCGCAGGCAGACGTGCTCGCCATGCATCTCCCGCACGGAGAGCGCCAGTGGCTGGAGATCGGTATGGCCATGATGTGTCGGCCGGCGCTGTTGTTGCTCGACGAGCCTGCTGCGGGATTGTCCGCCAATGAGGTTCAGCGGCTCGTGCGTCTTCTTCACCGTTTGCGCGAACAATGTGCGGTGCTTGCCATCGAGCATGATCTGAGTTTCGTTCAGTCGCTTAAGTGCGACACGTGGGTTATGCATCGCGGCGAAATTGTTCGGCAGGGCAGCTATGGCGATATCGCCAGGGACGAAGAAATCCGACGCATTTATCTTGGGCAAGGAGCGGGCCATGCTGCACATTGAAAGTCTGTCGGCCGGATACGGCGAAATCTCGATTTTGAGTCAGATTGACCTTACCGTTCAGCCTAATGAAGTTGTCGGTGTGCTCGGGTGCAATGGCGCGGGTAAGTCAACGCTTGTCAAGGCCATCATGGGGCTGTTGCCGCGCATGAGTGGTGATATTCGCTTCGGCGGACGGGCCATTCAGGGTTTGCGCACGCATGAAATCGCACGACTGGGCATCGGCCTGGTGCCACAGGGACGGTGGATTTTTCCCAAGCTCACAGTGCGGGAGAACTTGGCAATGGGTACCGCGGCCGCTGGTGACGGCGAGATTCTGGACGAGGTGTTCGAGTATTTCCCAGTATTGAAATCAAGACTTGCTCAGCATGGAGGGACATTGTCAGGAGGCGAACAGCAGGTCCTGGCCATCGCGCGAGCGTTGTGCGGCCGACCGAAGTTGTTGCTGTTGGACGAACCCTCGGATGGAGTGCAACCAAATCTTGTTGAGCTGATCGGTGACGTGATTCCGACACTTTGTCATCGATCGAAGCTCGCCGTGCTTCTGGTCGAGCAGAACCTCAATCTGGTATTGCGCTGCGCGCAACGATGCATCGTTCTGAAAAACGGTCGACTCGTGCATGCAGGTGCAGTCGAACCCCGACACGGTACTAGCGGCGCCCACCCTCTGGCTCACTTCCTTTCACCTGCTGCGGAACAAACCATGGGTTCGTCGGCAGCGTCTATTGAATGAAATGATCATGAATCGACGCGATTTTTCACGTATGACGATGCTCGGTGCGGTCGGCGCATTGGCTACCACTGCATATCCGACGCGCGCGCGTGCGGTGGCACCCATCAAGATCGGATTACTCGCGCCATTGAGCGGGCCGCTCACCCGCGTGGGTGAAACAAATCGACATTGTGCCGCGCTTGCCATCGAAGAAATCAATGCAGCGGGCGGACTGCTGGGGCGTCCGTTGCAACTGGCTGTCGAGGACACGCAGATGTCGACGACCGTGACGCTCGAGAAAGCGCGGCAGCTCCTTATGCGCGATGAAGTGGCAATGATTACGGGCATGGTGTTGCCCGCCGAACGCGAAGCAGCGTTGCAGGCGGCCCGGGGCGCGGCTCGCCTTGTTGTCTACCCGAACTTCGACGAGGGGCGCTGTGATCCGCAGTTGTTGAGCACGGGGCTCAGTGTCGCGCAGCGGGTCGAGCCGCTCATTGGATGGTTAATGCGTGCCGGCGGCAAGAGCGTGAGCGCGGTGGTCTCGGATGTCGGCAGCAACCGTAAGGTACTGATTCCTTCGCTGGAGGCGGCCGTTACGCGCCACGGCGGTTGGTTTCTCAATGTGTACTGGCTGCCGTTCGGCACGCGTGACTATGGGGCGGTGCTTCAGCGGATTGCTGGGGAGCAGCCGCAGCTTGTTTGGCACAGCGTCGGCGACGATCCGGTGACGTTCGTCAAACAATATCGGTCATTTGCGATGAAGCCGCAGTTGGTGACGGATATTGCGCACGAGTCGCTGTCGATTGCTACTGCTGGTGCATCGACGGGCATCATTGGTGTGTCGTCCTACTTTATGAGTCTCGATAGTTCCGAAAACCGAACCTTCCTTGCACGTTATACCGCGCGCGTGGCCGACACTCATGTTCCCCGATTGGACTCTTATGCGGTGATGCTTCCGCACGGTGAATGCACGTACGCAGGCGTCCGGCTCTTCGCGCAAGCCGTGCGTGCAGCCGGCAGTCTCGATGTGGCGCGCATCAAGTCCGTTTTGCCGGGCATTTCACTGGATTTGCCGCGAGGCAAGGCGGGTGTGAGCCAAGGCGGCGACCACGTTACTTGTGAGGCGCGTATTGCTCAGGCGCGCGCCGACAACGGCTTTGCGGTTTTGGACTCGATCGGGCCGATCCAAGCAGTGTGTCAGAGGTAGAGCAGTCTCGAGACGCTTCTATCAATTTGATTTGATCAATTAGGAATACATATGAATGACATTGCATCGATGAGCGCGGAAGAGTTGATTATTGAGTATCGACGTCATGCGCTTTCTCCGCTTGAGAGTATGAAAGCGGTCCTGGGCCGCGTTGAGCGTTTCAATCCCCTTGTGAACTGTATGTGCGCCCTTGACACGGAGGCGGCGCTGGAGGCGGCGCGCGAATCGGAGCGGCGCTGGATGCGGCGTGAGCCGTGCGGCCTGCTGGATGGTGTGCCTGTATCGGTCAAGGATCTGATCGATGTAGCCGGATTTCCGACGCGATACGGATCGTTGACGACGCCGGACACACCCCAGCGCGAGGACGGGCCCGCCGTGGCGCGTCTGCGGCGTGCCGGTGCGCTGCTCTTTGGCAAGACGACCACTTCGGAATATGGCAACAAGATCGTGACTGATTGTCCGCTGACCGGCATTACGCGCAATCCCTGGGACCGGCGTCTGACGCCAGGTGGCAGCAGCGGTGGTTCATCAGTGGCAATCGCGCTCGGTATGGGGCCGCTCGCGCTTGCGACTGATGGTGGTGGGTCGATTCGTGTGCCCGCCTGCTGGACTGGGGTGGTGGGGTTTAAACCAACGTTCGACCGCGTTCCGACAGGCGTGGCCGGTTCGTGGACGCGCCTGTCTACGTTCGGGCCGATGGCGCGCAATGTGCGCGACGCAGCGTTGATGCTTAGCGTGGTAGCCGGTCAACGTGGATCTGGACCATCAGGCTATGTTGCCCCGCAGGATTATCGAGTCGGTCTGGAAGAGGGCGTCGCGGGGCTGCGTATTGCATATTGCCCGTCCATCCCGGGCGTCACCGTGGACCCCGTGATTGCCGCGAGTGTGTCGCACGCCGCAGAGGTGATCGAAACATTGGGCGCACACGTCGAGCAAGTCGACGTAAAGCCGCTCGGCGACTATCTGGGTAGTCGCATGCACGCGATCCAATGGTCGGTGTTTTTTGCGCAGCGCGCCTGTGGATTGACGGAGCCGCAACGCATGCAGCTCGATGCGGACGTGCAAGCGCTTGTGCGGGCCGGTTTGCGCGTCACCGCGCTCGAGCTTGCCGACGCATTGCGTGCGCGCCACGCGCTCGGCGTCGAGATGGCGGCGTTCTTTGAGCGCTATGACTTGCTTGTGACGCCAGTGTTCCACTGTGGGCCACTGCCCGTTCCAGGTCTGCCTGAGACGCTGCTCACGGCACCTCAGCAGACGTCGTGGTGCAACCAAACTGGGCTGCCCGCCATCAGCATTCCTTGTGGATTGCCCGCAGGGCTGCCGACCGGCGTTCAGATTGTTGGCCCCTTACACGGAGATGCCCTTGTGCTGCGCGCGGCACGGGCTTATGAGTCTGCACGCGGGACGTTCCCCATACCGGCCGCAGCACCGGCCGAGAATGCGATGGTCGCTGAGGTATGACCGTGAACACACAGATTGAGAAGATTGTTGTTCACGTGATCGAACGGCGCGCGGAGCTTGGCATCGCGGTCCATCCGGCGCATCGCCAAGCGATTGCAGCCGCGGTTCTGACGTCGAAGAACTGGTGTACCGATACTTCGCTCGAACCTCTGTACGAAGTTGGTGCGGAGCTCGGGACGTTATTGAGCGAGCGCGCGAGAGACGCCCTTGACACACCGCGCGCGCAGATTCAGGCGTATGGCAAGGCCGCGCTCGTGGGCACTGCCGTGCCGCTTGAGTGTGCGGCGGCGATCCTGCATCCGCGTATGGGCAAGGCAATCCGTGCGTGTCTGCCCGGCACCATATCGCTTATCCCGTCTGTTACCAAGCGCGGTGCGGCCGGCGCATGCATGGATATTCCTGTGCATGGTGCTCTTGATATGTGGAGCTTTGATCACTTTGACACGGCGTCGCTCGTTGTGCCGGATTCACCTGCACCGCATGAGATCGTGGTGGCCGTCGCGCTGTCCGAGCGAGGGCGGCCGCTTGCGCGCATCACACCGGCGTAGCGCATACACGTGTTTCGGCAAAAGAAAATAAATGACAGCGAGGAGAACCAATGCAGAAAGCGTTTCGTGGTTTAGGCCGGGTATGTGCGATGGCGATGGGGATATGGGGTTTCGCGACGATCGCACACGCTCAATCTTCAGTGTCGCTTTACGGGTTGGTCGATGCTTTTGTTGGCGACACGCACATGCCGGGCAGCGCCGGAAGTGCCTGGCAGGTCAGTTCAGGCGGGATGACGACTTCATATTGGGGCCTGTCCGGGTCCGAGGATTTTGGACGTGGGATGAAGGCGGTATTCTCGTTGGAGAGCTTTTTTAGGGTCAACAGCGGTCAGATCGGATCGTTCAATGGCCAGTCATTCTTTGGCCGCAACGCTTTTGTCGGATTGAGCGGGCGTTTCGGTGAGGTGACGATAGGCCGCAATACGGCGCCGTTGTTCGTATCGACGCTGCTGTTCAATCCGTTTGGCAACTCGTTCGCGTTCTCGCCGATAGTGGCGCACAGCTATCTGGGTTCGGCCATGGGCGCGGCATCGGTACAAAGCGATACCGCGATCGACAATTCCATGCTGTATCAAACACCGGAGGCGGGCGGATTGTCGGGGAGTTTTCTGTACAGCAATGCAGGCGTGGTGGGGCACGCGGGACAGGCGAACTACAGCGTGAATATGCTCTACTTCGCGGGCCCGTTTTCGGCAACCGCTGCAGTACAAAGTCTGCATACCGCCTCACTTTTTCTCAACGGAGCGACAGCACAAACTGCTTGGCTCGTCGGGGGTGCCTATCGACTCCACGCGATGAAGCTCATGTTTTTGTACGAACACGTCGACAACAACAGCGAAGTAAAGGACGACACAGTGCAGATGGGGGCGAGCGCTCGAATCGGCACGGGCAGTGTGTTGATTTCGTGGGCGGGCACGCGTCGACGCCCCGCTGTTGGTTCCGCGCTCCGTTGGTCGACGCTCGCCTTGGGCTACGACTATCCGCTATCAAAACGCACGGATATCTATGCGGCTTGGCGATACGACTGCATCACGGGCGTATCGTCGGGTAATAGCTTGGGGGCTGGAATGCGGATGCGATTTTGATTCACCTACGATGCTACGGGGCGAGAGCGGGATCATTCATCAATCGTTCGCGAAGACCCGCGACCGGCGGTTCCAGGCGGCGTCACTACGTAGTTGCGTTTCAGTGCAACGTGCGCGCTCGTATGAGGTATGAACTGGCCGTCGGCGGCGCGCATAGGCCCATTCTTCGGTTGTTAAATGCAATCGTGATAAAACATACGACTTATCACGGTTAAAACGCCGCGGAAGGTCGGGAAATTCCTGCTTCTGTTGGCAAAAATCTAGTGCAAACGCGCGCACTAGATTTAATTCGACCCTTATTTAATTGTGCAAGCACTGTCTGCACAATCCACGACGAACTCGAAGCATTCCGACAGTTTCTATGTGGAAACTGTAGAAAGCGAGTCGGGATATGGCTAGCGCAACGAATGGATGTCGTGAACCACTGTGCAGAAGGGGGCGCCTTCGAGGCGAGGCCTGTGGAACGAAGGGGAACATATTAAATGATATGAACGCCTCCCACCCGTGATCGGTGGGAGCCGGCATGAAGGCGGAGCCTCACGGGCCGACGGCATCAGAGCGCCCAGATGGAAGACCATAGAGGTTTTCCTGGCAAACCGGAGGCTCCGACATGAAGCATATGGCAGTGGGTGCGGACATTGCAAAGAACGTGATGCAACTCCATTACATCGACGCAGAGACGGGCGAGATCGTGAACAAGCCGGTTAAGCGTGCTGTATTCCTCGAGCATTTCGCGAACCGGGCTCCCTGCCTGATCGGGATGGAAGCTTGTGGGGGCTCGCAGTATTGGGCCCGCAAGCTCACGGCGATGGGCCATGAGGTGAAGCTGATGCCGGGGAAATTCGTGAAGGCGTTCGTGATGGGCAACAAGAACGACGCGGTCGATGCGAAAGCGATCTGGCTTGCCGTGCAGCACGCAGAAAGGTCGGTCGCGGTGAAGACGGAAACGCAACAGGCGGTGCTGGGCCTGCACCGGATGCGCGAGCAACTGGTGAAGTTCCGTACGATGCAGATCAACGGCCTGCGCGGCCTGCTGACCGAGTACGGCGAAGTGATGGGCAAAGGCCGAGCCGCGTTGGACAAAGCTATACCGAGCGTACTGGAGCGACTGGTCGATCGTCTGCCGGCGATCTTGATAGACACGCTGCGCGAGCAGTGGAACGGGCTGGCGGAGCTGGATAAGCAGATTGCCGGCATCGAACGGCGCTTACAGATGTGGATGAAAGAGGACAAGGCATGCAAGGCGATCGCGGCGATACCGGGCGTCGGTCTCCTGACGGCGACGGCGGCCGTCGCGACGATGGGCGATGTGAAAACGTTTCGGTCCGGACGCGAATTCGCAGCCTGGATCGGACTGGTGCCCAAGCAAACGGGCTCGGGCGGCAAAGTCCAGTTGCTGGGAATCAGCAAGCGCGGCGACACGTATCTGCGCAAGCTGCTGATTCATGGTGCCCGGGCTGTGCTGTGCCTCACGAAGGAACCGGGGCCGTGGGCTGAAGGGATTAGGAAGCGGCGACCGCTGAATGTGGCGGTCGTGGCACAGGCCAACAGGACAGCCCGCACGATCTGGGCGATCCTGGCGCATGACAGGCCGTACGAAAAGGGCTACGTGAGCGTGAAACCGGTTTAACCGAACGGTGTGGCGTAGCAGGAAGGTCAACTTTTACAGGGTGATACGTCGAAAGGTTGCGCTGGCAATCGTAAGCAATGACAAGACAGGTCGGACCGGGACCCGCCAAACCTGAATAGCCCGTCGAGCTTCTAGCTCGCTAAGTAAATGAGGTGCGGGTCAGCGGATTTCATGGTGGGCCGCAGCGTATCAGGCTGCAACAAGCCCGGATATAAAGCTGCAACCCATCCTGTCGCAGTCAGAGCACACGAAAACCCTTCGCAAACGGGAGGCGTTCATATAAAGGGCTATGTTACCCTTCATTTCGAGACGTCGAGCGAGCGCCCCACGCTTGTGGGGCTCATACAACTGAAGTTGACTCCAGGCCCGGCTGCCGGTGGCGGGCAGAGGGCAGGCAGGAGACGCGGCACGATGCCGTAGTCCGCGCAGGTCGGCCGGACAGATTCGGCTGGAGGAACAGTCAGGTTGTTTGAGACCGGAAGCCGGACCACATAGTCAGCGCGAGTGATGACACGCGCACCGGCGCGCTGGTCGTGTGAGCGCTGGCCGGGTGGAAAACGTTCGCGATCGCTCTTGGCGAGCGTGGCTGCGACAGGTGGAAGCCGGAGTTCATTGGTGGGCTGCCCGCCGCAGGCAGTGGTGGGGCGGAAGCCACCGATTTGCGTGTGTGTAGCGGGATGAGGTAGGGTGCAGCTTTGACTTTGTTGCCGAGGCTGTTCATGAACAAGCAGGAACTCATTGACGCGGTCGCAGCAGGCGCGGGCGTCAGCAAAACCGACGCGAGCAAAACCGTCCAGGCGGTCCTGGACGCGATCACGGACGCGGTGAGTCGCGGCGAATCGGTACAGCTCATCGGTTTCGGCGCGTTTGCGCAGGGGCAGCGCGCTGCCCGCACGGGACGTAATCCGACGACGGGCGCGGAGATTGCCATCCCGGCCGCGAATACTGTGAAGTTCACGGCCGGCAAGGCGTTCAAGGACGTGGTGAACGCACTGTGACGCAGCGTGATGTCGGGCAGGCCGCTTATGCGGGACTGCACCGTGAAATTGCTGATGTAGTCGCGTCGGCGCGTGAAGCGACGGCTCGCACGGTGAACGCCCTGATGACGGCGACATATTGGGAGATCGGGCGACGAATCGTTGAGTTCGAGCAGGGCGGAGAGGGACGGGCCGCTTATGGCGAGGCGGTGATCCGCCGTTTGGGCGCCGATCTGTCAGAGCGATTCGGTCGCGGCTTCGGATGGCGCAATCTCGCGCAGATGCGCGCCTTTTACTTGACGTGGTCTGCGGATCGGATTGTGCAGACGCTGTCTGCACAATCCACGCCCGCCCGGATTGTCCCGACAGCGTCTGCACAATCAACCCAGGCGGCGGTGAAGGCGCCGCCGGGCGTGGCGTTTGAGCTAAATTCTATCGCTCAGGCTTTTCCGTTGCCCTGGTCGGCCTACGTTCGTCTCCTCGCAGTGAAAGAGCAAGCTGCTCGCGATTTTTACGAGGCTGAAGCGCTGCGCGAGGGCTGGTCTGTGCGGCAGCTTGACCGCCAGATCAGCAGTCAGCTCTATGAGCGGCTGGTGCTGTCACGCAACAAGGCGTCCTTGCTCGGAAAGGCGGCTGTAGCGCAACCCGGCGATCTCCTATCGCCTGAGGAAGCGATCCGGGATCCGTTTGTCCTCGAATTCCTTGACATGAAGGACGAATATTCGGAGTCGGATCTCGAAGCGGCCTTGATCCATCACTTGGCGGATTTCCTCCTCGAGCTCGGCGATGACTTTGCGTTCATAGGTCGGCAGCGGCGTCTACGGATCGATGACACCTGGTTTCGAGTCGATCTCGTGTTTTTTCACCGGCGCTTGCGATGCCTGCTCATTATCGATTTGAAGGTCGGGCGCTTCAGCTATGCGGACGCGGGGCAGATGCATCTCTATCTCAACTACGCGCGTGAACATTGGATGAAGCCCGGCGAAAACCCCCCGGTTGGCTTGATTCTGTGTGCTGAAAAAGGCGCGGCCGAGGCGCATTATGCACTCGACAACTTGCCGAACAAGATACTCGCGGCGGAGTATCAGACGGTCCTCCCGGATGAGGCCACGTTCGCGCGAGAATTAGAACGTACTAGGATCGAACTGGAGCGCCGGGGCCGCAAGGCGTGACTTCCCGTCCGAGGTTCCGAGGTGCTTAAACATGCGCGGATGGGCGAATACGATGATGAAGCGGTCGCCCGGGGAGGTATCCGGAATTCTGTGTGTGAGGCGGGCTGAGATTCAGACTCCAATGTTGAATCGTTCCGGGTAAAGCAGTGCGAACTGCGTCATCGCGCTCTTCCAATCGTGCCGGGAGCCGGTCCACTTGGCAACGACGTTGCGCAGCGCCAGCCAGATCAGTTTGAGCGCGGCCTCGTCCGACGGGAAGTGGCCGCGCGCCTTGATGATCTTCCGAAGCTGCATGTGCAGCGACTCGATCGCGTTGGTCGTATATACAATTTTCCGGATGTCAGGCGCGAAGGCGTAGAACGGAATCACCTGATCCCAGGCTCGGCGCCAGAGCGCGGCAATCGGAGGGTATTTCGTACCCCACGGGCTCGTATCGAACGCGTCCAGCGCCACGGCGGCCGCTTCGGCCGACGGTGCCCGATAGATCTCCTTGAGCGCCGCTGCGACCGATTTCCTGTCTTTCCAGCTGGCGAAGTCCAGCGAGTTCCGGATCAGGTGCACGATGCAGGTCTGAACCGTCGTTTCCGGGAACACGGTATTGATCGCTTCCGGGAAGCCCTTCAGGCCGTCGACCACGGCGATCAGAATGTCCTGCACGCCGCGCAGCTTCAGGTCATTCACCACCCGCAGCCAGAACTTGGCGCCCTCGGTCTGTTCGATCCAAAGGCCCAACACGTCGCGTGTGCCGTCGCGCCGCACGCCCAGCGCCAGGTAGATCGCCTTGTTGCGCACGACGCCTTCGTCGCGGATCTTGACTCGCAAGGCGTCGAAGAACACGACCGGGTACATCGGCTCGAGCGGCCGCTGCTGCCATTCGCGCACTTCGTCGATCACGGCATCGGTCACCGTACTGATGAAGTCCGGCGACACCTCGATGCCGTACATCTCCAGCAGGAAACCCTGAATCTCCCGCACGCTCATGCCGCGTGCGTACATCGCGATGATCTTGTCGTCGAAGCCGGTGAAGCGTCGCTCGCCCTTGGCGATCAGCACTGGATCGAAGGTACCTTCTCGGTCGCGCGGAATCTCGACGTCGAGCAGGTCGTCGTCGGTCGCGATGCGCTTGCGGCTGGCGCCGTTGCGATGGTTCGTGCGGCCTGCCGGCTTGGCATCGCCCTTCTCGTAGCCGAGGTGGTGGGTCAGTTCACCGCCCAGCGCGCGTTCGAAGATTGCCTTCTTGAGCGCCGCGAGCTGCTCGTTGATCGTTGCCCGATCCAGCGTTCCGGGTACCAGTTGCTTGATCAGTTCCGGGTCCAGGTTCAAGCCCTTGCCCGGTTCAATCGTCACTTCTTCCTTGCGTTTGCGTGGCATAAAGTGGCTATATGAACGCGTCCCGTTTGCAACAGATTCGCGTGTTTGACAGACAGGATGGGCTGCGGCTCTATATCCGGCCTTAGTGCAGACGGTACAGCTACTGCGGGCCCCTATGAAATTCGCTGACTCGCACCTCATTCTCCTAGCGAGCTCTGACGCTCTTCACTTTATTCAGGTTTGGCGAGTCCCGGTCCTACCTGGCTTGTCATCACACTCGATTACTGCGCAACCTTACGACATTCACTCTGTGCCAAACATTAGCGTTCCACGCAGGCGGTTTCCGCTCAGATGGGTTTTACATTCATGTAGCCTTTTTGATACTGCCGGTCATGGGCCAGTACGGCCCAAATTGTTCTTGCTATCTTGTTGGCCAATGCCACGACCACCACATTCAGCGGCCGACGCTTTTTCATCTGCTCGACCCAGGGGCTGGAATCTTTCGCGTGCGACAGAACGCTGCGTGCCCCATGAATCAGCAGCGTGCGCAGGTATGTATCGCCGCGTTTACTGATCCCGTGCAAGTTCACTTTGCCGCCTGATCCAGTTTGCTTGGGTACCAGTCCTGCCCATGCGGCAAACTCACGCCCCGACCGGAACGCTTTAGCATCGCCTATCATCGCGACTGCCGCAGTTGCTGTGAGCAGTCCAACTCCAGGAATCTCGCTGATAGCCTTTACTGCACGATCGTCCTTCTGCCACTCCCTCATGCGTCGTTCAATCTCGGTGACTTGTTCGTCGATTCTGACCAACCCGTTCGGGGGTGTCAGGATTTCCGTGTTCAAGGCGGGTGGAGTAATTACACGGAAGGCCGAACGAATCGATCTGCGTAAAGGATAGCGAATTGGTTCATAGCCGTCTTCCAGTCATGAGCAGCGCTTCCCCAATTCGCGGTGATGTTGCGCAAGGCCAGCCAGATGAGTTTGGTGGCGGCCTCGTCGGTCGGGAAGTGACCACGGGTCTTGATGATCTTGCGCAGTTGCGAGTTGATATTTTCAATCGCGTTTGTCGTGTAGATGATCTTGCGCACACCCGGCGGAAACGCAAAGAACGGGATCACGCGATCCCAGGCGTTGCGCCACGCGCTACTGACGGTCGGGAATTTCTGACCCCACGGACCATCCGCAAACGCATCGAGTTCGGCCTGAGCGGCTTCCGCGCTGGGAGCGGCGTAGATCGGTTTGATCGCGGCGGCCAATCCGCGGCGGTCTTTCCAACTGGCGTAATCGAGGCTGTTGCGGATTAGATGGACGATGCAGGTTTGCAGCGTCGTGGCCGGAAACACTACCGCCAGCGCTTCGGGCATGCCCTTAAGACCATCAGTGACCGCGATCAGGATGTCGTGAACGCCGCGCGTCTTCAGATCGTTGAACACCTTCATCCAGAATTTGGCACCCTCGGTATTCTCGATCCACAGGCCCAGGATCTCCCGGGTGCCGTCGGGCAGCACGCCCAGCGCCAGGTACACCGCCTTGTTGCGTACGACGGCGTCTTCACGAATCTTGACCCGCAGTGCGTCGAAAAACACGACCGGATACATCGGCTCGAGCGGTCGGGCCTGCCAGGCCGTCACTTCGGCCATGACCTCGTCGGTCACGGAGCTGATGAAGTCGGGCGAGACCTCGGTACCGTACTGTTCCAGCAGAAAGCCCTGGATCTCGCGTACGGTCATGCCTCGGGCATACATGGCGACGATCTTGTCGTCGAAGCCGGTGAAGCGCCGTTCGTGCTTGGGAATCAGGATGGGTTCGAAGCTGCCGTCGCGGTCACGCGGCACCTCGATGCGGATCGGCCCGTCTTCGGTCAGAACCGTCTTGGCCCCTTTGCCGTTGCGCTGATTCGTGACGTTGGCCGGCTTGGCAGCTCCGGCAGGGTAGCCGAGATGATGGTTCATCTCGCCGCCCAACGCACGCTCGATCAGCGCTTTCTTGAGCGCCAGCGTCGCGGCATTGATGGCTTCAGCCGTCATCGGACCGTTGCCGAACTGTTCAAGCAGCTCGGCCGGAATCGCCGGCAGAACTGCCGGCTGGGCTTTCGGTTTGCGAGGCATAGACTCTCCTTGGGAGCATGTTATGCCTTAAACACAAAATTCCTGACAGGCCCACCCGTTCCACTGCTCGCGCAGCGTATCGATCAGTGCAGCAGGCAGACGCTCTGCAAGTCGCCCCAACGCCGCCGGAATCTCTGCGTCGAGCTTCACCCGGCCCCGGCTCATCACCTCACCATATTCGGCCATCAGTCCGCGAAGTCCGTTGATCTGCATCGTGCGGAACTTCACCAACTGCTCACGCATCCTGTGCAACGCCAACATTGCTTGCTGCATTTCTGTCTTCACCGCCACCGGCTTGCCCGGCTGCTGCACTGCTAGCCAGATCGCCCGTGCATCCGCCGCATCATTCTTATTGCGGATGTTGAACGCCTTCACGAACGCGGCTGGCATCAATCTGACTTCGTGACCCAATCGCATCAGTTGCCGGGCCCAGTGGTGTGCACCGCCGCAGGCTTCCATTCCGATTAGGCATCTGGCTCGGTTAGCAAAATGCTCCAGAAATTTGGCCCGCCTGATCGGCTTGTTCACGATCTCGCCCGTTTCCGGGTCGATGTAATGGACCTGAAACACTTGCTTGGCGATGTCGACGCCCACAGCGATACTGTTCATGGTGGATCCTCCGGTTGCCTGGACAATGCGTGCATTTTCCATCTGGGCACTTCGATGCCGTCGGCCCGTGAGGGTCCACCTTTTCCGTTCCTCTCACCGGACCACGGGGTGGGACGCGTTCATTTCATTCTCCTTGGCCATCAATTTATGCCTCACACACAAACGTTCGGATAGGCCCGTCGTCGTCGCCGCCAGCGTCACAGTGTCGAGACGGTCGCGGGCAAATACGCAAAACCGGGAGTTGACGACTTTGCTTCGCTCTACGAATGCTGCGTTTACGAACCTGAGTCACTCGCTCGATGGCGGCCCGGACGTCAGCGTGTGCAACTGGGGCGCGGGGACGCATTACCATATCAGAGCTGGGTTGCGAACATACTCTTCACCATCGTCCACAATTTGCTGAACGCTGGCGCGGTGTATAAGGCATCGGTTAGTACCGACTACAACTTCACGCCCCCGTTGAGCGCCGGCGCTTCGTATATGTATATGAAAGGCAACGATGTCGAGGACAACCACCACGGGCATCAGCTGGCGGCGATTGTCAACTATGCCGTGTCGAAGCGGACCAGCGTGTCCGTAATCGGTCTCCGTCAGCGCGCGAGCGACGGTGGGCTCGCAGAGCTGAATGGGATGAACACGCCGGACGATGCGTCCTCAGGGGCGACTCAGGATGTCGCCCGCATCGGCCTGCATACGCACTTCTGAAGCGCCTCAGCGCGCGGCCGTAGAGCCGGCTCGAAAGGCTCGTACGGCACGAACCGCCGACGAGAGTCCAGTTCGCCATTCGTTTGTGCTGTTAAGCCGCCTGGTCCGCCGGCAATTCGGCACCATCTGCTTCATCGAACCCAATATTATCGATACGTTCAGCAGGTAGCGCGTAAAGGTCCCGTGTTCAAGGAAGCGATCCTGCAATAGCCTTGTTTGTCGGAGAAGAAAGTGAAAATTGCTGCCCCGGAAATCGTCCAGCTCGCGTCGGCAGCAAGCTGCCGCCCATGCCCGTCAGGCCCATAGCCTTTCGGGTGCCGGGATGGTCGTGGCCGCCCTGCGCGAAGAAGGCGTCGATACGATATGGGGCTATCCCGGCGGCGCAGTGCTGCCCATCTACGATGCGCTGCTGCCGGAGCAGTCGATCACGAACATCCTCGTGCGCCACGAGCAGGCGGCCGTGCACGCGGCGGACGGCTACGCCCGCGCAACGGGCAAGGTCGGCGTTGCGCTCGTCACCTCTGGGCCAGGTGTGACCAATGCCGTGACGGGCATTGCGACGCCGTACTTCGACTCTATTCCGATCGTCGTGATCTGCGCCAACGTGCCGACGGATGCCATCGGCAAGGATGCTTTTCAGGAGTGCGATGCGGTCGGCCTGACTCGTTCGATCGTGAAGCACAATTTCCTCGTTGTGGAGGTCAGTCAGCTCGGCGCGACGTTGAAGAAAGCCTTTCATATTGCCGCCACGGGGCGGCCCGGTCCCGTCGTCGTCGATATTCCGAAGGATGTTCTGCTGGCGCAGGAGCCATTCACGTATCCGCGAACCGTCGAATTGCGCTCGTACAAGCCACGTCTCGACGGTCACGCCGGTCAGATTCAGCGCGCCGCCGAAGCGTTGCGTCGCGCACAGCGGCCCTGCATTCTCATGGGAGGCGGGGCCATTGCTGCGGGCGCGGTCGATGAACTAGCCACCCTCGCACAGCGTCTTGATGCGCCGGTCGCATGCACGCTGACGGGACTCGGCACATTTCCCGGTAAGCACATCCAGAGTGTCGGCATGCCGGGCATGCACGGGACTTACGAGGCCAATCTTGCGATGCAGCATAGCGATGTGCTGATTGCATTCGGTGCACGTTTCGACGATCGCGTGATCGGTAATCCAGAGGACTTCTGCAAGGCCGACCGCACGATCATCCAGATCGATATCGATCCGGCGACCATCGATAAACGTGTCCGCGTCGATGTGCCGATTGTGGGCGACGTCAAGGCGGTGTTACGCGCCATGCTCGCGCTGCTCCCGGCTGAACCCGCGGCCTCGCCTGCGCGTGCCGCATGGTGGCGCGACATCGACTCGTGGCGCGCGCGGCGTTGTCTCGCCTATTCACACGACACCACGGTCATCAAGCCGCAGTTCGTGCTGGAAAAACTGTGGGAACTCACGCGCGGCGACGCGTTCGTTTGCTCCGATGTCGGTCAGCATCAGATGTGGGCCGCACAGCTCTTGACCCTAGCCCACAAAACTGTCCCATTCGGAAGTGGAAAATTCCGGCATGACGTTGTCATCGAGACCAGGAGGTCATGCCGTGAAGAAGAGCAAGTTCAGCGAAGAACAGATCGCCTATGCGTTGAAGCAGGCCGAACTGGGCACGCCGGTCGCAGAGGTCTGCCGCAAGATGGGGATCAGCGACGCGACGTTTTACAACTGGCGGACCAAGTACGGTGGGCTATCGCCCTCAGAGCTGCGCCGGCTGAAGCAGCTTGAGGAAGAAAACGCGAAGCTCAAGCGGCTCGTGGCCGATCTGTCGCTGGACAAGGCCATGCTGCAGGACGTGCTGTCAAAAAAGCTCTGAAGCCTTCCCGGCGCCGTGAACTGATCACGGACTTGATGCAGCGCTTTGGCGCGAGCCAGCGGCAGACCTGTGCGTTGTTGCAACTGTCCCGCACGGTCTACCGTTACGAGTCGGTCGCGCGGGATCAAAGTGCGCTGGAGATGCGCATCAAGGAGATCACGGAAGTGCGGGTGCATTACGGTGCGCCACGCGTGTACGTGATGCTTCGCCGGGAAGGCTGGCGAGATAACCATAAGCGTGTCGAACGCGTGTACCGCGAGCTGGGGCTTTCGTTGCGCCACAAACGACCTCGACGTAACAAGTCGGCCAGACGCCGGCAGCCAAAGCAATCCGTGAGCGCAATCAACGAAATCTGGAGTATGGATTTTGTCGCTGACGCGCTGTTTGATGGTCGGCGCTTGCGCACGCTCACGATCGTGGACAACTACACGCGCGAATGTCTGGCTATAGAGGTCGACGGCTCACTGCGTGGCGAGCACGTTGTCGCCGCACTGACTCGGCTTGCACAGCGTCGTCCGCTTCCCCGCTATATCAAGGCAGACAATGGCAGCGAATTCATATCGAAGGCGCTCGACAAGTGGGCGTACGAGAATGGCGTGGAAATTGACTTCTCGCGCCCAGGCAAGCCGACCGACAACGCGAAGAACGAATCCTTCAACGGACGATTTCGGGAGGAATGCCTCAACGCACATTGGTTCTTGTCGCTGGAGGACGCCAGACGCAAAATCGAAGTCTGGCGCGAGTACTATAACGAGACCCGTCCTCACTCTGCGCTGCAGTGGATGACGCCGGCGGAATTCGCCCGCGAGTGCACCGATCGGGCCGATCCGGCCCACCCCGAAGAGCCGGAATTTTCCAACTAAGACCGGGACGGAAATTGGGCCAGCCTCAGCTCATCCTGACCTCCTCGGTTGCCATAAATTATGGCTCGAAGATGTCTACGAAAGGCTGGCCGGTCCAACGGACCATAGATTTATACGTTTGACAGATTCCCCACTGCACCCAGCGGGGAATCTACACACTGATTCTGTACTTATCAAGCACGATAAAATTACCTTACCCGATAGCCGAACGCACCCTCGAACTGTTGTCCGGTTGCGCGTTAAAGCTAATGCGACTCAACCTCTCTGAAGCATCACGATCTGACCAGCTGTCATCGGGATGCTCAGGATGTCGGTTCCCATCGACGAAATATCGATCGAACCTCGGACCGAACCACCAAGATTGTGCTTAATTTTGATGGTGCCCCCGACTTCGCTGAAAATCGTGATCGACTGATTCACCCCTCCTTCCCGTGTTGCTGAAATTAGAAAAGCACCGTCCGTGCGGAAATTACTGAACGAAACATTCTTCCAACTACTCGGCACTGCCGGGAAAACACGCGTGACACCGCTAAAACACTGCAGACTCAACTCTTGCAAGCTCGTCATCATCGACAGCGGCGATTCGATGACCGGGGAGGCCAAATCGCCGATATCGCTCACTTCCCCATACAGCGTATTCGCATGGACGGGGCTCTCGGCCATGTGCAAGAAGGTCGTAAGCTTGTCGATTGCTCCGTCGCCATCGCCCATCATCGCGAGCATTGATCCCCAACCGGTGAATGAGTAACCACGAAACGCGTTTGTGGTTTTCGTCCAAGTATTAATCGATTGTTTCATCAAGGCGATTTTGTCAGGTTGATCGACTGTGACAAGACAAAGTGGGTAAATCATAAAAAGATGCGAATAATGTCGATGCGGAACTTGAAATGGATAATCAATCGATATTCTATACCCTGTTGCGCTGTCGCTTGAGTAATCGACATAATTATCCAGAAAATTTCTCCACGAGGATGCGTCTGGGCTATTCATCCCCAGATCGCGATCCAGTTGAAGCAGCGCACCCAAGCTCCACCTCACAATCGCAACATCGTAGTTCGGGTTATCGAATGCGCTCCTCCCATTCGTTGCCGAATACTCCGGCGAACCGGTCTTGACAGCCAGCTGGTACCGCCCCGCGCTGTTCTTTTTCGACAAATGAACGGCATACTGAACGCTTCTTCGCAGCAGCGGGTATAGTTTTTTGCCGATCGCAGGATCCATCGTAAATCGATAATGCTGATAAACATAGAATAGCAACCATGACAAGTTGCCGAGATATTCCCCGCTGCCGGAAGTTGAACCCGTGGTACTATCGTACGCAAGCGACACGATACCAATGAGATCATTAGAAGTGGTTGTAGTCAATGCAGCCGAATCAGCCTGATATTGGGTCGGTACATTCTTAGCGAGATTGGTTTCATTTTCAGTTAGAATGTCGATCAGTGTCGTCGCAATATCCAGCCGA
The DNA here is from genome assembly GCF_002223355.1 of Burkholderia sp. HI2761. Classification (NCBI taxonomy): domain Bacteria; kingdom Pseudomonadati; phylum Pseudomonadota; class Betaproteobacteria; order Burkholderiales; family Burkholderiaceae; genus Burkholderia; species Burkholderia sp. HI2761. The sequence continues at coordinate 636,489 of NZ_NKFN01000007.1, forward strand.
TTGGCAGCGTAGAGCGGTGCGTAAGTTAGCTGCATGTTCAAATTGAACCAATATCCGGCCCACCAGGTTGTGCCGATGGCCCAAGGCCCCTGCAAATCAATTGCCGGCCCGCCGCGGCGGCCTGCACACCCAAACTTGTAGACCTGCATATCGTAGAAACTTTGAAATTCCGGGTCTGGAATTCGATACGTCGAAAGTGCGTAATATTGATGCCAGCCATTGCGATGTGCATCGATTTTTTCTGGCAATTCCTCAAGGGAAAATGCTGCCAACTTGGCAACAGCATCATTGCCGGCGGCGGAATCTGTCGTTGAATAGAACGTCAGCGCGATCACTTTGATACACGTGGTCGTTTCGATTTTTCTATAACAGATTCCGTATGCCCCCCCCGCACTCATCGGCTGAGTACATAACACGCAATCGCCAATGCTCGACGTCGTTGGAGCCGGGTTACCACCAACGTAACTCGCTAACGGATGATTCGAAATTCTCGGACTCACGGAGGGAGCCGGCATCCAACTAACGTTAATTGCCGGCCCGGTCGCGGACTTGCTCACATCGATAATGACGAAATCCTCGTCGCGAAGCGTCGTCGTCGATATCTGAACGTTTCGAGCGGTGGCCGTCGTAAATGTGCCTGCTGCGTAGGCATCGTACAAATACATGGTCCCCGATTTTTTTGTAATCGTTTCGCCTATGTCGACCAGGAAGTGCCCCAGAGGCAATCGTGGGCTAGTATACAGTACGGTGTTGCGTGCCCCATGTGGCCGATGATCGTAAAGATCGGTACGGCCCACATCGACCCGCACACCTGTTGCTGGATCTCGCGACGCAATGTAGGTCATCGTTCCAACCAACCCGTTTCCGGTGAACACCCCGTCGAAAATGCTGGTCTTCAATTCACTTACTGTGAAGTTGCCAGGTACATAAGCAGGACCCGACGGCGCGTTGACCGATGTCGACGTCGCGACCGTCGCCGGATTTGGTGGTGGCAATGCCACAGGCGTCGTCGGATCTAACATGACGGCCTGACTCTTCTGATCGCCATCGCCGCACCCACTCAATAACCCGCCCACGGCCAGCCACGTACTGTTCCTGAGGAATTTCCTGCGATAACGATTCGGTTTTGTCATCTCTTCACCTGATGTAAACGTGGAGTTCAAAGTTAATTACAACGACCGGCGCTTTCATGAAATCGATGTCGGCGCTCCAATTGTTTTTCCTCCTTCTTCTTGGCGATGGTTTTCGCGACTTGCGCCCCTTTCTTAATCGAATGCCCACTCGAAGCTACTTCGTAATTTTAATATCTTGGCCGATGATGATAATGAAAAGTTATCTTAAATTTCAGAGATGGACAGCACGGTGCGTATTTCTGACAATAATTTAGCCTTTCAGGTGTCGCGAAGTTGAAAATAGGCGTTCGTATCCGTGAACTGAATTCCGCTCGCACGGCCAGCAGGCGTTGTGCCGTTCCCGTTCGTCGCATTCGATAGTGAATACTGCCCATGTACGTCGAAGCTGTGGAATTCCAGCGACTGATATAGCATGTTGCTGCTGTTTCGTGATCCAGTTACGGCCACGCACCAGCGAGGCCAACGACCAGTCCGTCTGACCGAACGGACCGAAGTCCCCTACGCCGTTCGTGATCACTGGTTCTTGGCCCCAGCAACAACGTGCCGTATCGATAGTTCGGCAGCCCGACCGCCACAAAACGATTCCGGTTCGTGCCGTCCTGGCCGAGCGCCCTCGTCACCGCATTGAATCCGTCTTCCAGGCGGAATACCGCCTTGGTTTCGGCACCGGGGTCCTCGCTCCCGTTCAAGCCCCCAAATGGGTGCCCGAGTCTCCACTCCCCGCGCTTCAGCGGCTCATCGACCCACCGCAGCTGGTCGTGAGGCCACTCATATTCTCGATCCTGCATCCGGACGACCGTACAGCGTCACGCCGCTCTGCGCGTGCGCCATTCGCCAGGAAGCCGGAAGCCGGAAGCACCATAGCAATCATCGTCATTCTCATTGTCGAAACACCGCGCCGAACCTGCATGAAGTCCAAGCGCAAGAGGCCACGTCAACTAAAAACCCAGATATACAAGAGAGGTTGCGCTACCTGATTCCAGTGCGGAATTTTTATCTACACTGCAGACAATTGGGAAGCAAAGCTGCGACTCGGCCGCAATTCCGCCCCTCTGAATTGGGCCCGTCTATTTTGACGTACATTTAACCGGACCATTGGTCCATCCAATGGTATCTATTATTCTGGCGCGTGTGTTGCACGTCTACCTAGGGATAGTGCTAAGAACTTTGAAAAATTGACTGTAAATTTCTCGTCAATCGCGTAGATTTTCAAACCACTTTCAACAAATGGTATCGAATAAGTCGCTCGCACTCGCGGCGCAGCACAATCGTCGCGCCACTAAAACGAGTATGGAAATTTTCAAGCTAGTTGTCGCCTCAACGAATAAATAGCAGGCGGCCTTTCTCTCTTGCGGCGTTGTGGTGTGACATCCAGGTTATCAATGCGATCAGGATTCAGATGCACGGCGTCCATCGCGTCATGCGCACGCACGGGTTGCTGATGCAGCGCCGGCCGCTTCCGCCTCGCCCCCAACGTCGGCACGACGGCAAGGTGGCCGTCGCGCGCAGCAATCAGCGATGGTGCTCCGATGGATTCGAGTTTCGCTGTGACAACGGCGAGCCGCTGCGCGTGACGTTTGCGCTGGACTGCTGCGACCGCGAGGCGATGAGCTGGGCGGCTACGACGGCAGGTCACAGCGGTGACATCGTGCGCGACGTGATGCTGGCTGCAGTGGAAAATCGGTTTGGCAACGAACTGCATACACCGTCCGAAATCGAGTGGCTGAGCGACAACGGTTCGGGCTATACGGCCGACGATACGCGCCGGTTTGCAGCGGCCATCGGCCTGAAGCCATTGACCACGCCGGCGTGCAGCCCACAAAGTAATGGGATGGCCGAGAGCTTCGTGAAGACGATGAAACGCGACTACGTCGCCTTCATGCCGAAGCCAGACGCAGCGACTGCTGCACGCAACTTGGCCATCGCGTTCGAGCATTACAACGAGAAGCATCCCCATAGCGCGCTGAAATACCGCTCGCCTCGCGAATTCCGGCGCTCGATGGATTCAACAACCTTAGTGTGACGCTGTGTCCGATATTACAGGGGCAACTCCACTCCGCGATAAAAATTTCAGCTTCGCCTGTTTCTCCAGGCCTACAAGCATGTGGTGGCGGCCCGGGCTGAACGTCCCGTAGTACAGCGGACGTCCATGTGCATTTCGGCCGGACTTTGCAGTTCGACGGTCGCGCATTCCGTGTGTCCAAAGTAGCTCCCATCACTTGAAATAACGGACACTACTTTGGACACCGGCTTCAGCTTTATCCAAGCGGCCACGGAATAACGCTAATCTCGCGATCGAACTACTTTGAGAAATCAACCACCATCGCCTGCACTGGAGGCACTGTGAAGGTGTAAGTTCCATCAGCATTCGCTCGAGACGCTGCAGTCCATACACCACTCCACGCACCATCGCTTGCCACGCCGCTTCCGCCAAGCGAGATTCCCGTAGGTGACATAGGATTCGATCCGCTTTGCGCCAAACTCATAGTACGGGCAGTGGAGTAGCCGCTCGGGACAGTGACCGTTGCAATCACTGGATCGTTACCGTTGTCTGTCCAGTTTCGGTTGATGATTAACATGCGAAGATGCCCGTCAGGTTGTAATGCTCCGAATACTGAAATACGAGAAGTCAATCCAACGACCGACGGAACGATAATCTTGCCTCCTTGGTTGAATTGGCCGTATGTGAGCATCCCGTATCCGTCCGCCTTGAGCGTCGGCAAAGCGTTATTACCGCTACCATTCGTGAATGGAGGTGTAATCGGCGAGTAACCACCGTTGGTCGCACCCAAGTGCAGGTTCAATCCCGCCAATTTACTGTTCTGTGCAAACCAACTCACGTTATTCAGCGCCCACAATGCCGCAGCGAAAGAGTCGCCAGCTCCAGCAATTCCGCCGCCGTACATGCTGTTTATCTCCATCAACCTAGGCGAGAGATTTACCTTCGAAAGCGTCGCCGTGAAATTCGAGGGGTCATACGCTCCCTGCGCCAACAATTTACTTACCAGCGAAAGACATGTCGTCCCCGAGCCAGTCACACCGGGCGCGAGACATGGGGACGTATACCCGCCACCCAACGGATATTCATGGGTATTTACATACGAAATAAGTGATTTAACCCCTGCTATCTGAGCCTCCGAAATATTATCCGTCACAAAATAAGAGTCGTTAACGATATTAGAATTCCACCCTTGACCGGCTGTGCTTGGTCCCGTAAAATAAAGATTTTTCTTCAGAGAATCGGAAGTTAGCTTATAAATTCCCGAAACATAAGATTTAAAGGAGGCCAGCCAAGAGGCATAACTCATCCTCGTATTGTTGTCCTCATTTCCAATTTCGAAGATAAGCTTTAGCTTTGGATATGTTGAATTTTTGTACTCCAATAATGAGGCAGCGTAGTTAAAATATGTCGATACGTCCACCCCATAAACTGGAAGGTTCCACTCAAGTTCAGTCAAACCGACTTCCTTGGCGAAATCAATCACGTTTTTGGCTGTTTGGAGCGGCGGATAGGCACGCGAGCTTGCATCCCCAACGCGCTGCTTGACGCTGTCTGCTGAAGTTCCTCCAACACGAATATTTTTTATATTCAGACGCCGAATCAAATTATTGAAATTGTCTTGAAATGCTTGTGCTGTCGCTGAAGTTTTTGTGTTTTTCGATCCCACTCCTAGCAGCCCCTCATTTCCGCCGGGTGAATCTTTATCGGAATTGCAGCCGTTTTTCCAATTTGTAATTTGCATTCCGTTATTTATGCCACTGGTGTCGGGAGGGGCGTAAGCGACCAGCCAACCCGTCTTGACGAGCGAGTTTAGGCGGCAGTCGAGAGAGGTTGCCAACGATGCGGCAGTAGCGCGTCGATGTCGTTGGCCTTGTGGGTCGGCAAGCGTGTGAGGACGTCCTTCAGATAGGCGAGCGGATCGAGCCCGTTCAGTTGCGCCGATCGAATCAAGCTCATGATGGCGGCCGCGCGCTGACCCGCACGCAGTGATCCGGCGAACAACCAATTGGACCGACCGACTGCCCACGGTCGGATCTGGTTTTCGACCCAGTTGTTGTCGATCGGCACATTGCCGTCATCGAGATAGCGCGTGAGTGCGTCCCATCGTTTCAGGCTGTAGTCCAGCGCCTTCGCAATCGCCGAGCCGTCCGCAACGAGTTTGCGCTGCGCCATCAACCATTGATAGAGGGCGTCGCACACCGGCTTGGCCCGACGCTGTCGAAGCCGCTGCCGTTCGTCGACATCCAGTGCTGCGGCCTCGCGTTCGATGTCGTAGAGCGCGGTAAAGAACGGCAGGGCCTGCCCCGCAACATGGCTGCTGTGGTTGGCATGCAACTCAAAGAACTTGCGTCGAGCATGGGCCGCGCATCCGATCTCGGTGATGCCGTGCTGGAACGAGGCCTTGTACCCGCTGTAGTCGTCGCATACCAGTTTGCCGTGCCAGCCCGTCAGGAACGTGCGAGCGTGCGCACCGGCGCGGCTCTCGGCGAAGTCGTAGACCACCGCGCGCAGTTCGCTGAACTGAGTCGACGTATACGCCCACAGGTATGCCCGGTGCGTTTTGCCCTTGCCGGGACTGAGCATTTGCACCGGCGTCTCGTCGGCGTGCAACACCGCCTGTTGCCGGATGGCCTGGCCGAGTGCGTCGACCAACGGCTGCAACTGCATGCCACACCGGCCCACCCAGGCACCCAGCGTGGATCTCGGGATGGCCAGTCCCGCACGACCAAAGATCTGTTCCTGGCGATACAGAGGCAGGTGGTCGCCGTACTTGGCGACCAGCACCTGCGCGAGCAACCCGGCGGTGGGCATGCCCTTGTCGATCACATGCGGTGGAACCGGCGCTTGGATCAGCGTCTCGCACGCTTTGCACACCCACTTGCCGCGGATGTGCCGTTCCACCGTAAACAGGCCCGGCGTGTAGTCCAGCTTCTCGCTCACGTCCTCGCCGATCCGTATGCGTTCGCAACCGCACTGGCATGTTGTGCTGTCCGGTTCGTGATGGACGTCGGTGCGTGGCAGTTGCGGCGGCAGTGGTGCCCGTTTCGGCTGCTCGCGTTGCCGTTCAGCTGGCGTAGGCTCGAGTTGCTCAAGCTCCATCTCGATGGCAACCAAGTCGCCATCGATCGCCTCGTCGAGCAGGTTCATCTGCTCGCTGTTGAGCTGTTCGCTGCGCCGGCCGAACTGCTGGCGCTTGAGGATCGAGATCTCATGGGTAAGCTGGTCGATGCGGGTCTGCTTGTAGCGGAGTTCCCGATCTCGTTCACTGGCTTCCCGCTCCTTCTCGTGGATCGCCTGGTCCTTCGACTGGACCTCTGCAATCAGTTGCGCAGTCAGGGCGCGCAACTGTTCCGGGGTGAGTGCGTCGAGGTCAGCGGGATTCATGCAGGCCAGTCTGCCAGAACGCTGTAGGCGGTGGAAGCTGAACTGTTTACGCCTCTGTCGTACTCAGACGACACGGATCACGCCACTCTCGCCAATGCGTTGCCACGGCAGGCCCAGCACCAGGCCGGCCAGTTGTTCGTGCGTCAGTTCATGCTGCTTCGATTCGCTGCCGGCGTGCGGCCAGGCAAATTGCCCCTGATTCAGACGTCGTGATGCCAACCAAATGCCGATCCCGTCGTGGATCAGGACCTTCATGCGGTTGGCGCGGCGATTGGCGAACAGATAAGCATGGTGCGGGTGCGCGGCACCGAATACCTTGACCACGCGCGCCAAGGCCGTGTCGAAACCGGCACGCATGTCTAGCGGATCGGTCGCCAGCCAGATCTCGTCGACGCGGATCACCGCATCCACTCGCGCAGCCAGGCGGCACACTGGGCGGCTTCGGACACGGGCCAACTGACCGTGATCGACTGATCGCCCCGGCGCACCTCGATGCGGATCTCTGCCGAGTGCGGACTCGGCGCTCCCAACGGCACCGACACAAAGGCTGGCAGCGACGGTGGCGTGGCCGGTGGACGACCCAGCGGTCTCTTGGGAAGTCGCCCCTCCGCCTGATCGATCCAGCGCCGCAGCAGATTCGCGTTGAGCCGGTGTTCCAGTGCGACCGCAGCAACCGATACGCCGATTCCCTGGCACGCAGCTACCACCTGCGCCTTGAACTCCTCGCTGTACCGTTGCCGGCGACGACGCTCGGGGAGTGCTTCCGATTCGATAGTGTTCACGTGTCCGCTTATTCGTTAGGTGGACACGATACTCCCAAGAGCTTTACCCCAACTCAAGACGGGTTGCCCGGCTGCTTACCGATGAGCGGCGAGCGCACCGACAAGCACGCGCCAGGCCCTTGCTCGATCAACTCCATGCGTGGCTGAGCGCCACACTGGAGACGCTCTCGCGCAAATCCGACACGAGTCGGGCGATCCTCTACGCGTTGAACCGGTGGGAAGCGCTCATGCGCTACTGCGACGACGGGCATCTCGAAATCGATAACCTGCCGGTCGAGCGCGCGTTGCGCGGAGTGGCTATCGGGCGCCGAAACTACCTGTTCGCCGGCGCGGACTCAGGTGGGGAGCGTGCTGCCGCGATCTACAGCCTGATCGGGACGGCCAAGCTCAACGGCATCGATCCCGAGGCGTATCTGCGCGTCGTGCTTGCGCGCATTGCAGACCATCCGATCAACCAGGTCGAAGGCCTGCTGCCCTGGAAAATGACCACCCCGGCATCGTAAGGCGATAATGCCGCTGGCTTCCCGTTCCCCGGAGATCAGATGGCGAAATCGTTCCAGCGCTTTACCCTGCACGTGCAGCTTCAACACATCGAGCCGCCCATCTGGCGCCGGCTCGAGGTCGAAGGAACCGAGTCACTGCGCAAGCTGCACCATATCCTGCAGGCGGCCTTCGGCTGGGAAGACTCCCACCTGCACGACTTCCTGATCGACGGCATGACCTACGCCATGTTCGAGGTCGATGACGTGCTGGACTTCGCCGATCCGGGCACGACCGCCGATGACCGCAAGGTTCGACTGCAGAAGGTCCTGAAACCTGGCTCACGCTTCCTCTACCGGTACGACTTCGGGGACGGGTGGGATCACGCCATCGTCGTTGAGAAAGTGGAAATCGTTGAAAGCGAACCGAGGGGCGCGGCCCAGGTCATCGATGGTGCTCGTGCCTGCCCGCCAGAAGATGTGGGCGGCCCGCCTGGCTACGACGCGTTCCTGAACACGCTATCTAACGATCCGAATAGCGAAGAGGCAGAACATTACCGAAACTGGGTTGGCCCCGGATTCGATGCCGAACGGTTCGATCTACGTGCTGCCAATGCCACGCTGCTACGTATGGCATCCAATCGTTGGGGAAACCGGTAACTCACCCCGTCAAGATGGTATCGGCTCCACGCTTACGCCACAACTGGGAAGGCATGCTCGTCACGGTTTTCTTGAGTGCATTGGCCATCGTGACAGTGACCTGCCCCCGGTTTTAGTCCGAACTGCAGTTAGAGTCCGAGGTTAAAAACTGCTGCTTCGCGTCGTGCGCCCGGGCGAACTGCGCAGGCGTCAGATAGCCGAGCGAACTATGAGGCCGCTCGGTGTTGTACTCGATACGCCATTCTTCAATCAGCCGCTTGGCGTGGCGCATTGAGGCGAACCAGTGCTCGTTCAGGCATTCGTCGCGGAACCGCCCGTTGAAGCTCTCGATATAGGCATTCTCCACCGGCTTGCCAGGCCGAATGAACGACAGCGTGACGCCGGCTTCGTAGGCCCATGCATCCAGCACCTTACCAGCGAACTCCGGCCCGTTGTCGACCGTGATGGATGCGGGTAAGCCTCGCATCTCCTTGAGTCGCGCGAGCACTTGCTGCACGCGTAGGCCCGGCAATGAAGTATCGACCTCAATGGCCAAGCACTCGCGCGTGTAGTCGTCGACCACGTTCAGGCATCGAAACCGCCGACCATAGGCCAGCCCGTCAGAAACGAAGTCCATCGACCAGCTCTGATTCGGGCCTGTTGGTAACGGCAGCGGCGTGCGCTCGACAGCCGCAATACGCTTGCGTCGCCGCTTGCGCACGCTCAGTCCCGCCTTGCTGTACAGGCGCCAGATGCGCTTGTGGAAAGCAGCCATCCCGCTGCAACAACACGTGAATCCGGCGATAGCCGTAACGGCGCTTCTGCGCGGCGATGGCCATCATCCGGCCAGTCAGCGCTTCGTCGTCAACTCGGCGGCGTGATTCGTAGTGGAACAGCGAGCGCGAAATCCCTACCAGCCCGCAGGCCCGGGTAACACCCATGGCGCGTTCGGTCATCAATATCCGGACCGCTTCGCGCTTGGCCTGCGGGCTTGCTACTTTCGAGCCAGCAAGTCCTTCAGCGCGGCGTTGTCGAGCATTGATTCGGCCAACAGGCGCTTGAGCTTGTTGTTCTCCTGCTCTAGTTCCTTCAAGCGCTGCGCTTCGGAGACAGTCATCCCGCCGAACTTCGCTTTCCAGTTGTAGTAGGTCGCTTCCGAGATGCCGTACTTGCGGCACAGCTCCGCCGGCTTCAGGCCAGCCTCGGCTTCCTTCAAGATGCCGATGATTTGTTCTTCGGTGAATCGCTTTTTCATTGCCGTTCCTCTCTGGAACGGACTCTACACCGTCACCGTACTAAACGCGGGGAGCAGGTCAGTCAGTCGAAACAATCACACCGTCACCTGATGGCAGTTGCGACGCCCTGACTAACCCAGGTTCACGAGGCAGGGCACTGTAGTTGCGGAAAACCCCAGTCCGCCATATCGAAGCCGCTTTGCCCTCCGGATCTACCGATCAGGTCGTCAAGCTGGCCACCAGCCTGACCTAGTACGATCAGCCTCAACATCGAAACTTTTGAGACGTCGATCTTTATTTTGTTTGCAGCAGTTCCTTTCTGCATGATGCCACTATCGTAGAGCTTGTTTCCATCACCCCACACTTGGAAACTCACGGCAGCAGCAACATAGGCATTGTCATCGATACCGACGCTAGCCGAAAACGTCGAGCACTTTTGATCGAGGCGGTAGGCGATCTGCGTCGGCGCACCGAGGATACCGAACCCCTGAACGTACGGAATACCGGCAATCGACATCGTACCGCTTGGAGACGGGGTACCCAACCACCCTGCAGTCATGACACTGTCTGCCGGATTAGATGGCGCATTGATTTGCGCATTTGAAGCTGGAGGGGCATGGTCGACAAGAATGTTGGACGTGTATGGGGAAGAGCCGATCCGGTTGAACACCGCGTAAGCCCAATGCACTTTGTCGAGCTGAACGGTATTGGACAAGACCGGTTCTTTACCCTGTATCGTGACAAGAACCGTTGCGTGCGCGCGTACATTCTGTGCGGTATACGACGACGTGAATTGACCAAGATCCTGATGGGCCCATACGTCTCGAACTGAGGCGGTCCCACCGGCCAGCCCGAGATCCTGAAAATTGACTGTGATATTTGCTGGTGTATTCCCTTCATTCAAAAGGGCGACGGCGCGCGAACCCGTTTTCGTTAATGGCTTGGCCAGAACGTGAATTGAGGATTGCGTACCTGCCATCAAGCCAATTTCAGATGCTCCAAAATGGAGCGGATCCTGATCAATGGCAATCACCTCACTATTTAGCAAATAACTGAGTGCTCCATTGTCGACCGACAGGTCATTGCCAGCAATCAGCGGCGCAGACATGATCGACCAGATTGACATATGCGTTTGGGCTTCGTCAGCGGTTAGCCCACCGTTTCCGATCTCGAGCGAGTCCAGATCACCGAAGAAGCCCGGCAGGTTGTACGCCGGTGCGATCGTTCGGGCATCGTCAATATTATGCTTAACGCTTCCCCAATTGGCACTGATGTCACTGGCGATACGGGCAGAATCCCCAATGCTTGTTGCCGCCCAGCTATCGGGAGTCTGTAAAAATGAATCTGGACGCGTGACGTAATGGATATTGAGGTAGATTTTTTTTCCGCCATTCTGGGCTATCGAGTCGAGAGCAGCTCGCATCCTGTCGAAACTATCTGCAGGGCCGTCGCAGTTATCGAATTTTAGAAAGTCGATACCCCATGCTGCGAATGTGGCGGCATCCTGGGCCTCGTGGCCAAGGCTACCAACATAGGTAGGTGCGCCACGGCGGCCACGCCCTACACACGTGACCGAGTAATTCGTTGAATAGATGCCCAGCTTCAGCCCCTTGGCGTGTATGTAATCCGCCAGGGCTTTCATGCCGTCTGGGAAGGTATTCGGATTCACCTGAATGTTGCCATTGCTGTCACGGCCCTGCATCCAGCCATCGTCGATATTTACATATTGATAGCCAGCCTTAAGCATGCCGTTAGACACCATCTTGTCTGCTATTGACTTAATGTTGGTCTCACTGACATTTTGGCCAAAATTGTTCCAACTACTCCAGCCGAGCGGCGAAAGATTAAAGCCCACCCCAGACGCACCTGATGCAGTAGTCGTACTAGCTCCGTCAGGAGAACTAGCCCCACCGGGCGGCGATGTTGTGATGGAGCTTGTAGCGGGACTGCTACCCGCTGTATTAGTGATATTGCTTCCAGTGATAGATGAGCTGGGAGGGTGATCCGCGTCACCACCACACCCCGCCAATCCCGTAGCTGCGGCGATGGAAATCGTGATTGTAAATAATTTTGTGCTGTAGCCCATCACGTTAACGTCTCCTTCGGTGGTCGCGGCCTCCTAAATTGCCGCGAATTATTGAGCGGAAGTTTGTGCGACACCGCCGTCTTTCATCTGCTCTTTGCTAATCATGTGCATGACATCGACACGACCGGGAACGATGCGGGCACAATGAAAATTCTTGAACCCCAGCATCAGGCGGGTGCACCGCGTGATGGCCCGGGGATCTTGCTCGACGATGTTGTTCAGACACTTCTTCTGACGGATTTTGACGGACGTTTCCCGCTCAACGTTGATCGGCCTGCCGGTTGCCAGATTCGATCCGCTTTTGCCGATCGTCGCGACCTCCGGTTCGCCGTTCTGGTCGATAGCCTTTCTAAAGTAACGCCCGGCTACAGCCTGCCCCACCAGGCGCGCAGCAGAAATCGACCGTGTTGCCGGCCTTGTCGACGACCCGTCTGCACCGCCGGAACTCCTTTTCCAGAACCGGCAATCGTTTGAGCGACCAGCGGTGAACGGTCGAATCATCGAGAGAAATACCGCGCGTGTCCATCATCTCTTCAAGATGCTACAAGCTTCAGCGGATACGCGACGTACCAGCGCCCGTACAGCGCGATCACGTCCAGCGGATAGTGCAGCCGCTTGAACACTTTCATCATCGCCGGAGTCAGGATTTACTTCATCATCGGATCGCTCGTTCGCACCCTGCAGCATCGCAGACCGCCTTGTTGCGACAGAAGCGAACATAAGGTCGACGAAAGCGCGAACGCAAGTAATCTGCCACCGCACTAGATAGTGGGAAGCGAGAATTTTGAGATAAGCATTCCTGAATTGGCATTCCGCGAAACCCTGTCGCTAATCTTTGCTAGCGACAGGGCACCGTTTTCTGACCAAACTACCATTTCACGAAACGCGTCACACGAGATCGTCACGCCGCTGTCATTCCGCTCTCTATAATCTCCGGATGTCCAATCGTCCGCTCCCGTACCCCGATGCCGCATCGCTGGCCGCGCGACGCGCCTGGTACGCGGGTGTCGGTTCGCGTGACGCCATCGAACGTTATCGCCCGGATCAATTTGGCGAAGGCAAATCGGCACTCAGCGTGCTCGGCCGGATCCGGCGTCAGCTCGCGGATTTCGCCGTCACCCGTCATCGCGATGATCTGACGAAGCTGTTTCAGCGTGCAGCAGGCGAACGGACTCGCCACAGCAAGGCCGTAGTACGCGCGCTGGACAACCTGCCGTCTATACCGGTCCCGCATCCCCAGGTCAGCGATCCGATCGATCCGTGGCTCCCATCCCGGGCCGTCGTGGCGTTACGTGAGCACGGCATCAGGACGCTGGCCGATCTGACCGTGCGCATCCCGCGGCGCCGCCGCGGGTGGCTCGCCGTCCCGGGACTCCGTGTGAGGAGTGCTTGCGGCATCGAGGCCTTCTTCGCCACTCACTCCAGTCTGACAGAGCGGGTCCGTGCACTGGTCCCGGTCGTATCGCAGGAACCCGTGGTGCCATGGGAGCGCATCAATCTGCCTCACGAGGTCGACGGCTCGCGCGGCACGTTCCGTGGGCCACGACGGATGTGGACGCTCGACGCCAGCAACGACTATCAGGCGATCGGCGCCTGGCTCGCTCGGCACGAAGCCGCAGAAACACAGCGCGCGTACCGCAGGGAAGCTGGACGTCTGCTGCTCTGGGGAATCCTCGAGCGTGGAAGGCGCTGTCCTCGCTGACCAGCGAAGATGCGACTGCGTATCGCGCATTCCTGCGGCACCCCGCTCCGCGTGTTCGCAGGGTCGCACCAGCTCGGTCACGATCATCGTCTGAATGGCGTCCCTTTACCGGTTCACTGTCGCCGGATTCCGTTGCATATGCATTGCCGGTCCTCGGTGCGATATTCCGCTGGCTGATCGAACAGCGTTACGTGCTGGCGAATCCGTTCGCCGGTCTGAAGGTCCGTGGTGCGCGACGAAGCGGAAAGATGGACGTCTCGCACGCCTTTACTGCGGGCGAATGGGAACTGGTCCGGACCATTGCTGACGGGCTCGAATGGTCTTACGGGTGGACGATCCCCGCTGCACAGCGCCCGCGGTTCCTGCTCGACTTCGGCTACGCGACCGGCCTGCGTGCCGGCGAGCTGGTCGGCGTGGCGCTCGGCGGCATCGAAGCCGGCTCGCGCGGCGAGCACTGGCTTCATCTGAGCGGCAAGGGTGCGAAGCCCGGCAAAGTGGTCCTGCCGCCGCTCGCACGTTACGCGCTGGATCAGTACCTGATGCAGCGCGGTCTGCCCGTGAGCCCGTCACGCTGGACTCCGGACACGCCGCTACTGGGCAATCTGGAGGAACCTGGCGGCATCACTACACCGCGCCTGCGCGAGGTGCTGCGCCGGTTCTTCACCACTGCGGCAGATTCGATCCAGGCCGATCATCCGGCACTCGCTGAAAAGCTGCGCCGCGCAATGCCGCACTGGCTGCGGCACTGCCACGCAACCCACGCACCCGACGGAGGGGCAACCTGACGACCGTGCGCGACAATCTGCGCCACGCATCGATGACGACCACTTTGATCTACCTGAACGACGACGAAGTTCAACGTACGCGGCAAATCGAACAGGTATTTGCGGGGCGAGGACCGGCGTGACCACCGCGCACGAATCCATCTAGCCGATCCTGCCCGCCGAGCCAGCCGCGGCGGGGTTGAAAGTGGCGTTCACACCAACTGCGGCGGAGATCCGTTTCGTCCGCCGTCAATCCCGTCAGGAGTCAACGGCGGTCCTGATCATGGTGAAACTGAAGCTCCTGCAGCGTCTCGGATATTTCCCGATGCTGTCGGATGTGCCGCCTGCCATCATCGATCACATCCGCACCGCTCTTCGAGTTCGCGCGCTACCCTGGGCGGCGATTTCGCGTTACGACCTGTCCGGTACCCGGACCTGTCACCAGAAGTTGCTGCGCACGTACCTCGACATCCAGCCGTTCGACGCCACACAGGCCCCGTGGCTGAACGAACTCGCGTGCGGGGAAGCCAGGACGAAGGACGAGCTGCCCGACATCGTGAACGTACTGATCGAGGAACTGGTTCGTCGCCGTTGCGAACTGCCGCCGACGCTGCAGCGCATCGCCACGCAGGCCCGCAACGACGTCAACAAGACGATCTATGTGGCCATGACGGATGCGCTCGACGATGCGCTCATCGCGAGGATCGACGTGCTGCTGGTCGTCAAGGCCGGCAAATCAGGCTGGGAGGATCTGAAGCGGGAACCGAAGCAGCCCGCTGCACGTGAGATCGCCAGCTTCCTCAAGCATATCAATGGGTTCCGGGCACTTTCTGAAGGTTTGCCTGCGCTACCGGCAATGCTATCCGTCAGCAAACGGACCCAGCTGATCCCGAGGCACGTGCACTCGACGTCGTGGAAATCCGTGCGCTCAAGCCGGGGAAGCGGTACGCGCTCGCGACACTCTTCATTCAGGCTCAACTGCAGAAGGCGCTCGACGATGTGGCCAAGATTTCGTCAAGGTGACGCGCAGGTACGAGTTCTACGCCAAAGCCCGACTGCAAAAATACCAGCTTCACGCGGGTGTGCTGGAAGGCCTGGTCGGGCAGTTCCGAGACGTGCTGCAGATCCTCCAAGATGAGGACGTTCCTGGCCGTCAGCGGTTGCCGAAAATACGCGAGTCGCTCGGCGACCCGGCTGCGGCACTCAACCAGTGCAACGTGCCCATCGCCTACGTCGGGAATTTTGATGTGCCGTTCATGCTCGTGCCGTACCGCAGCCAGCGTTCACTGCTGTTCCAGTGCCTAGACGTGCTACCGCTGAGATCGAGTTCCCAGGACCGCTCGGCGCTGATTGCGCTCGCGTGGCTGCAGGGCTTCCGCAATGCGCACCGCGAATACCTGCTACTCACCGACAACGACCTCAGAAGCCTGCCGCTGGACTGGTTGCCGGAGAAAGTCGAATCCGGATTAGGGGCTCAGCCACAGTTAGATGATAGAGGGGGATTGGATCGATCTTCATAAGGGACGATTTAAGATTCGTTCTTTGTATTTTGCAATTCACATTTCGTGATGTAGATTATCAATAATTGTTGCCATACTTGCAGTGATGAGGCATTGGCGAATCGGAAAGCCTGGTATGGACGTTGATTCAATGGAATATTAACAATATTTAACATTCGTCGTTTATTGATAGATCGGCGATGTTTCGTAGCCTGGCGCACCATCATCCCGCCAAGTACTTATTACAGTTGGGAAAGGTCGCAAAGCAACTCGAAGAGCATATTTCGTCCACATCGGAATGTGAATTTTTGCACGACCTCGGACTTATGAAATTCTTCTGGTGACGAAAAATGAACTGGAATAACAAGATTGATTTTTCGTCGCGATAGCGTACGCAAAATCGATGCCCTGCCAGATGGGTTATCTGGTTTATTAAGGAGAAGTTTCGTGAAAGAACTTACCCAACAGGAAATCGCTGCTGTCTCTGGCGGTTATTATGACGGCGGTAGCCTCTTCGACTCAATCGGTAATTTGAGTGAGGCGGTTGGATCCGCCGGAGAGTCGATCGGCAATACGCTGACGTTCGGCCTGTTTTCGCCGATTGGGAAAGCCGCTTACGGAATCGGTGAAGCGATTACCACGTTGTTCGTCAATCTGGGCAACGGAATCTTCGGCGGCAAGCATTATTAACGTATTCAATTCGATCGATTTCTGATCGAGTCGAATATTGAGCGTAACCGGCAACGGGGTATTCACTCCGTTGCTGCATTTCGGCAAGCGTGGGGTCAATCCGCAGGGACCACAATGAAAGAACTTACTCAACAAGAAATCGAACAGGTTTCCGGAGCCGGCTATTTTACCGGGGGCAGTGTTTTTGATGGCCTCGGTAACGTGATAGAGGCGATTGGGGTTGGAAGCGAAAGAACGGGAAACGCGTTGACACTCGGCTTGTTCGCCCCACTTGCGCGAGCCGCGTTCGGTGTCGGCAAAGTACTGACGACTACCGCGGTGAATACGGGAAATTCTCTGTTGACGAACCTGTTTGGAATCCCGACCCAACAATATGTGGTTACGCCATTTAGCAATGACATTACATAAACTGGCGTTTCCCCCTCAAGCATGGTGCATGAAAAGCGAGGTCTGGCGGGGTGGGGTCGGCATTTCCGCGAGAAACGGTGTGCCCCAAATGTGCGTCCGGCGTTTTCCGGAACGGAATGTCGCGTCGTTCGTCGATGCACGCAAGGGCATCGCGCGCGCTTCGCCGGTGGCTTTTGGGCCTTTCTTCGCGAAATACATGGACGGCCTGCGCATACCCGCAGCGCGGCCTTGTATCCGTGTCGATCCGCGTCGCAAAAGCAGGCTTCGGATGATGCAAGGCGAATGTCCGGCCATGCGTCGGCACGCGTCTTTTTTCGGTTCGCTTCGGATCAACCAGGCGAATTTGTACAAGAGGTATCAACCAGTATGAACTGGGCGGCGCATACGCTGTTTCGCCGTGCTGCATTTGCAGCACAGCGTGGATCGATGATCGGCGAGATCGTGCTGGTACGGCCGGTTTCGCTAACATTTCTCGTCGGCGCAGCCGCATGCATGGCGCTTTCGGTTGTTCTTCTGTTCGTGTTTGGCGGATACACGCGTCGAACGACGGTCACGGGCGTGGTCATGCCGGATTCGGGGCTGGTGAAGGTGTATGCGCGCCAGCCCGGCGTCGTCGTCGACCGCAGCGTGAAGGAAGGGCAGCATGTCGATCGCGGGCAAATGCTCTATACGGTGTCGACGGACCTGCAAAGTGAGGCGGAAGGGGCGACACAGGCCGCGTTGATCGCGTATGCGCAACAACGCAAGGCATCGTTGCTGTCGGAACTGGGCAAGACGCGCGATCTGCAGCAGGTCGAACGCGATACCTTGCGGGCGAAGATTGCGAACCTGTCCGGCGAACTCGCACGGATCGACGATCAGCTCGCGATTCAACGAACGCGCACGTCGATCGCGGCCGACGCCACAAAGCGTTATCGCAGTCTACTCGAACAGGACTACATCTCAAAGGACCAAGCCCAGCAACGTGAGGCCGACTTGCTCGACCAGCAGTCAAAGTTGAACGGTCTGCTTCGTGAGCGCGTCTCGACGGCGCAGTCGCTGACGGAAGCGAACAACACGCTTGCGGGGCTCGGCCTCAAGGAACAGAACCAGCTGGCGCAGATTGACCGCAACGTGATCGACGTCGACCAAAACCTGATCGAGAGCGAGGCCAAGCGTCGCATCGTCGTGACCGCGCCGGAAGCCGGCACCGTGACGGCAGCGATCGCGGACATCGGCCAGTCGGTCGATACATCGCGCCCGCTCGCGAGCGTCGTGCCGCGCGGGGCCCACTGGCAAGCCCATCTGTTCGTGCCCAGCGGAGCGATCGGCTTCGTCCGCGTCGGCGAGTCCGTGCTGATCCGCTATCAGGCATTTCCGTATCAAAAATTCGGCCAGTATCGGGCGGTGGTCACATCCATTGCGCATACCGCGCTGTCGGCCGAGGAACTAGCGAACGAAGGCGGTGCGCCGGAAGCGGCAAGCGCTGGCAAGGACGCGACGTTCTATCGCGTGACGGTCGCGCTCGATGCGCAGGATGTCGTCGCGTACGGTAAAAAGCAGCCCTTGCAGGCCGGCATGTCGTTGCAGGCCGACATTCTGCAGGAACACCGGCGCCTGTACGAGTGGGTGCTCGAACCGCTCTACAGCCTGACCGGCAAGATCTGACGGAGGCGAGCATGTCACTACTTGATCGACTCTCGTTCGGTATCGGCCGCAAGTTACCGATGATCCTGCAGAACGAAGCGGCGGAATGCGGGCTCGTGTGTCTGGCGATGGTGGCGGGGTTCCACGGTCATCACCTGGATATCACCACGATGCGGGCGCAGTTTCCCGTGTCTATGAAAGGAGCCGGGCTCGGGCGCGTCATGGAAGTCGCGCAGCGCCTGGAACTGGGCGCACGAGCGGTAAAACTGGAGTTGGAGCAGCTCGGCCAACTCCGCACGCCGTGCTTGCTTCACTGGAATTTCAACCACTTTGTTATCCTCAAGGAAGTCAACGCTAGGACCGTGACGATTCACGATCCGGCGCACGGCATTCGCAAACTGCCGCTGTCGGAGGTGTCGCGCGCGTTCACCGGCGTCGCGCTCGAGCTGTGGCCGACCTCGGCGTTCAAGCCGCGCGCCGCACGCCCGGCTGTCAAGCTGCGCGAGCTGCTCGGCCCGATATCGGGGTTGTCGCGCTCGCTGGGTCAGATTCTCGTGCTGGCTATCGCACTTGAGATCTTCATGCTCGTTCAGCCGTTCTTCCTGCAATGGGTGATCGATGAGGTGATTGTCAGCGCTGATCGCGACCTACTAACAGTACTGGCGCTCGGCTTCGGGCTGCTGCTGCTGATGCAGCAGGCGACCAACGCGATCCGCGCGTGGACGCTCATGTACGTCGGCGTCACTCTGAACGTCCAGTGGCGATCGAACGTATTCACACATTTGCTCCGGCTGCCAGTCCGCTATTACGAGCAGCGCCATCTCGGCGACGTCGTCTCGCGGTTTGGCTCGATCGACACGATCCAGCAGACACTGACGACTTCCTTCCTCAGCGCCGTGATAGACGGCCTGATGACGGTCGTCACGCTCGCGATGATGTTGATATACAGTCGCGTGCTTGGCCTCATTTCGCTGGCGACGATGCTGCTGTACGCACTTGTCAGATGGATGTGGTATGGCCCGTTGCGCCGGGCCACGGAAGACCAGATCGTGCATGCGGCGAAGCAGCAGAGTCACTTCCTGGAGACCGTGCGCGGCGTGAAGACGATCAAGCTGTTTAACCGACAGACGGAGCGCCGCGCGCGTTGGGTCACGCTGCTGGTCGAGCAGATAAACGCAAGTTTGCACGTGCAGAAGCTGCAGATCTTCTATCAGCAGATCAATGGGCTGCTATTCGGCATCGAGAACATCCTGATCATCTGGTTCGGTGCGCGGATGGTGATGGACGGCCAGTTCACGGTCGGCGTGCTCATGGCATTCAACGCCTACCGGAGCCAGTTCGACAGCCGTGTCGGCAACCTGATAGACAAGTATTTCGAAGTGAAGATGCTCCAACTGCAGGGCGAGCGGCTGTCCGATATCGTGTTCGCCAAGCCGGAGCCGGACGCCGGCGCCCGTGGCGTGCCGGGTGAAGCCGAGGCGCTCGACGCGAGCATCGAGATTGACAACCTCTCGTTCCGCTACGCGGACGGCGAGCCACTGGTGCTGGACGGTGTGAGCGTGAAAATAGCAGCGGGCGAATCGGTCGCGATAGTGGGCCCGTCAGGCTGCGGCAAGACGACGCTGGTCAGCGTGCTGCTTGGCATTCACGAACCAACCGGTGGGACCGTGAGAATCGGCGGCCTCGACGTCAGTCGTCTCGGGATCGACCGCCTGCGCGAAATCGTCGGCACGGTGTTGCAGGACGATGCGCTATTCGCGGGGTCGATCGCGGACAACATCAGCTTCTTCGACCCGGACGCTGATGAGCAATGGGTGGCCGAATGCGCGCGGACGGCTGCGATTCACGATGACATCATCGCAATGCCGATGGGCTACAACACGCTCGTTGGCGACATGGGGACGGTGCTGTCCGGCGGCCAGAAGCAGCGCGTACTGCTTGCGCGTGCACTTTACAAGCGACCCAACATCTTGATGCTGGACGAGGCGACGAGCCATCTCGACGTCCAGCGCGAAATGCAGGTCAACGCGGCCGTCACGCAACTGGCAATGACACGGGTTATCGTCGCCCACCGGCCGGAGACGATTGCATCGGCGCAACGCGTGATCGTGCTCCAGGGCGGTAGGATTGTGCTCGATCAGTCGACGGAGGCCATGCGTATCGCGCAGGCCGCGTCACCGGAAGACTCCGACCTGACGCCCCGGTACCGGCCTGCCGGTTACGAGACACCGATCGCCGATTCTGCGGCGCCGGCGATGAAACGGTGAGCGTCATGCGGAAACCGCCATTAATTCTGACCGCTGTCGCGTTGACGGTGTTCATGGCACCGGCGTGCGCGCAGATGCTGGACATCTATTCGACACGCAGCGAGGTTCCGGCGGAGCCGTCGGCGTCAATGGCGTCCGTAACCGCATGTGGCACAGCGCGGGAGCGTGACAAGCTTCGCGCGCTGACACTGGAAGACGCGATCCTGCTGTCAATCTGCTCGCATCCGCAGTTGCGGCAGACCTGGTCGAACGCGCGCGCTGCGGCGGCCGATGTCGGCGTGTCGAAGGCCGCCTACTGGCCGACGCTGAACGTCACGGCAGGTATCCAGCGCGACAACCTGACGAGCACGTACAGCATCGGTTCGCAAACTCAGAGAAGCACCAGCCGCTACGAGATGATCAACCTGAGCTGGGTGCTGTTCGATTTCGGCGCGCGCGGCGCGAATCTAGACCGCGCGCGCGCATTGCTGCGCGCGGCCAATGCGACCAACGACGATACGCTGCAGAGCGTCTTTTACGACGCGGCGCAGGCGTTCTACCAGATGCGCGACGCACAGGCAGCGGTGGACGCCGCGTACGAGGTCGAACGCGCCGCGCAGGAAAGCTTGGCAGAAGCCACGGCGCGGCATAGCGGTGGCGCAGGCACCCTCGGCGACGCATTGCAGGCGCAGACGACCTATCGCAAGGCATTGCTTGATCGCGTGAGCGCGGAGGGCGACATGCAGGCTGCCGTCGGCTCGCTCGCGACGACGCTCGGGGTCGACGCCGATACGCCTCTGCGCATCGACGACGTGCAACCGATGCCCGACCGAGCCGAATTTACACGCGGCGTGTCCGATCTTATCAGCGAAGCAAAGCGTTCCCATCCGAAACTGATCGCCGCCCGCGAGCGGCTCGAGGCCGCTCGCGATGAGGTTCGCTCGGTGCGCGCGCAGTCGCTGCCGACGATTTCGCTGACGGGCAGCATGGGGCGCAACAACCCGTCTTATCAGCAGCAGGCATCGTTACTGCAATTGCAGAGCAGCCGTAGCAATTCGATAGGCATCCAGATCTCCATTCCGCTGTTCGAAGGTTTCGCCTCCGGCTATCGGATAGCCGGAGCTCAGGCACGGGCCGATGCGAAGGAAGCCGACGTCCGGAACACGGAGCTGCAGGTGTCTCTCGACGTGTGGAAGAGCTACCAGAGTCTGCAGACCGATACCGCAAACCTGGACAACTCGCAGCATTTGCTCGAGACGGCGCTGCATTCGCTCGACATCGCACGCGGACGCTACCGCGCCGGTGTCGGCACATTCACCGATCTGCTGAACGCGCAGTCAGCGCTGGCGGACGCGCGCCGGCAGCGCGTGCTCGCCGTGTCGAAATGGAGAATCGCGAGACTAAAGCTGGCCGAGAGCCTCGGGAGACTGGGATTATGGAACGACGCGGGTTGAACGGCGCCGCACCACATTCGGCCGCTGGTGCGCGCGGCTGCGCGTTCCTGTTTCCCGGGCAGGGCGCGTTTCATGCCGGCGCGCTGCGGCGGCTCGCCGACGAGCACGCGAGCGTGCGCGAGTTGCTCGAAACGCTCGACTCGGTTGCCCTAACGCGTGTCGGCTGCCGGCTGACAGGTCCGCTGTGGCGTGACGGCGCCGATCTCGACACGTGGTTGCAGGACGCCCCCGACCTCCTGCAGTTAGGAATTTATGGTACGTCAGTCGGTCTGTTCGGTGTGCTGCGTGCGCGCGGCATCGTGCCCGACGTACTAGTCGGGCACAGCTTCGGCGAAATTGCCGCGCTCGTATGCGGTGGCATGTATTCGATCGAACAGGGCGCGCAGATCGTCTGCGATCGGATCGCATCGCTGCAGGCCGCGGCGCCACGCGACGGAATGATGGCCGCCGTTTCTGTCGGCGCCGGCGCCACCCGAGAGCTGATCGAAGCAAGCGCGTTCACGCACGGTGTTCGCGACATCTGTGTCGCGGTCGAGAACCATGGGTCCCAGACTGTTGTCTCCGGCCCGTGCGATGGGCTCGCGCGTTTTGTCGAAGCGTGCACGGAGCGGGGCGTCGGCGTGCAAACCCTTCGGTCGCCGTATGGATTCCATCACCCTGCTCTGGACGGCGCGCGAACACTGTTCGCGGCGCGTCTCGCCGGTTACCCCCGGCGTTCGCTCGCGATTTCCGTGCACTCCCCGATCCTGGGTCGCTGTTACAGCGATGCCGACGATGCGGGCGCCCTGCTTGCATCGCACTTTGTGCTGCCGGTGCGGTTCGCTGATGCGATCCGTGCCGCATGCGCGGAGGGCATCGGGTGCTACGTCGAATGTGGCGCGCTCGGCGCTCTCGCCCGGATCGTCGTGCGTGTCGCGGGACCCGGCACGGTCAGGACGTTCGGTGGACCGACGGGTGCCGACGACGCGACCGGCGCCATCGCAGCGATCACCCGTTATTTCAAAGAGGACACCATCATGAAAGATGATATTCGCATCGACAACGCCGGCCAGGGATTCGACGCGTTCTGGAATGCGCGCGGGTCGCACATTGTGGAGTGGCTTAAGGGCGAACTACGTCAGGCGTTCGAGGTCGGGCAGGCGGCGCCCGTCGTCGCGTCACCGGCATTGACGCCGGCGCCTGCACCGAACCTGTCGACCGCGGCAGCGGCGCCACGCGCGCCGCTGCCGGTTGCGCCGGTGCAGCCTGCGATCATTCCGCGCGACCGTCTGTTCACGGAACTCGTAGATCTCTATGCGGAAGCGATGGAGTATCCGGCGGAGGTGTTTACCGAAGAGATCGAACTCGAAGCCGAGCTGGGCATCGATTCGGTTAAGCAGACGGAGATCATCCAGCGCATCACCGCGCGTTACCGCCTGCCGCCGCTGCCGGCCAATTTCCGCAGCGGCGACTTCAGGGCCATGGGCCAGATTGTCGATTTCGTCTACGCGAACCAGGGGAAGGCGCTCGCGTGACGGTAGCGAGCCGTTGAACCGGTCGGCAGGGGCCCCTGTCCGGTCATGACACATTCTCGATAAGCAGGCGATTCATGTCGAACTCCACTATGCGTGGCAAGCTCGTACTTGTGACGGGCGGCGCGAAAAATGTCGGCAAGGCGATCTGCCGGCGATTTGCCGAGCAGGGCGCGCACGTGATCCTGAATTTCTTTCACTCGCTCGAAGCGTCGAAGGAGACCGCTGCGGAGCTGCGCGCGCTCGGCGCGACGGTCGACGTGATTCGCGCATCGGTCGCGCAGCAGGCGCAGGTCGACCGGATGTTTGACGAGATCGAGCAGCGTTTCGGCAGGCTCGACGTGCTCGTCAACAATGCGGCGTCCGGCGCATTGCTCGGTATCGACGAGATCGGCGCCGAGCATTTCGACCGCGCGCTCGACACGAACCTGAAGGGGGCGTTCTGGTGCGCGCGGCGCGCCGCCGCACTGATGGCGCGCTCGGGCGGCGGGGCGATCGTCAACGTATCGTCGGTCGGCGCGACGCTTGTGCCGGCCAACTATCTCGTCGTTGGCACGGCGAAGGCGGCGCTTGAATCGCTCACGCGCTACCTCGCCGTCGAATACGCAGGCAACGGTATTCGCGTGAACGGAGCGTCGTCGACGTTGATCGATGGCGACGTCGCAGCGCAGTTTCCCGATCCGGAAAACACCAAACGCTCGAGCATCGCGGCAACGCCGCTGAAACGGCTCGCGCGCGCCGACGATCTGGCGGATCTCGTAGTGTTCCTCGCGTCGGACTCGGCGCGCTGGATCACCGGGCAAGTCATCGTCGCCGACGGCGGTCTGTCGCTGTGCAGCGAAGGATTGTCACCGCGTGCCGAATGGGCGGCGGGCAGCTCTGTTTCGCCCGCGAACGCGGTAGAGGCGGATGCAGACACGGATTTTGCAAGGCGCGATGCGGCGATGCCCGAAGCGGCTGCCGCACCAGCGGCAGCGGCGCCCGGATCCCGTGACGACACACCTGATGGCGACGACATCGCGGTGGTCGGGATGGGGCTCGCGTTGCCCGGCGCGAGCGATCCCGAGACATTCTGGCGCGCGCTGCTGGACGGTCCGGAACTGTTCAGCGACGTGCCGGCTGATCGTTGGGACTACCGATCGTTTCACTGTGCCGACACGTCGGCGGAAGACAAGAGCTATCAGACACGCTCCGTCTTCATCGAAGGGTTCGAGCCGTGGCCGACGGTGCGCGCGGAGCTCGACGCTGGCACGGCGCCGGCCGAGCTGACCACGCTTTGGCTGCGTCATGCGCTGTGCCAGTCGCTCGATGGCGTGGCGCTGCGCGGTGCCGATCGCGTCGCGTTTCTCGTCGGCTACACGGCAGACGGGAGCCAGCACCTCGAGGAAGGCATGGTGCTGGCTGCCGCGCGAGCGCGATTGAATGCCGTACTGGCCGACACCGGCGTAGAGGCGGCCGAGCGCGAGCGCCGCGTGGCGGCGATCGATGCGGTACTGAGCGCGCGCTATGCTCGTGGCGCAGGCGATCTTGCGTCGTACTTTCCGAACCGCGTTGGCCTGAATGCGATGAAGGGCATCTTGCCAGGCGACGCGCAATGCATGATGGTCGACACCGCATGTTCCTCGTCCCTGTATGCAATCGATCTTGGGATCAAGGCGCTGCTGCTCGACAAGCATGATGTCGTCGCATGTGGCGGCGCATTCGCGCTGGCGCCGCGCGGCTCGATCCTGTTCTCGAAACTGCACGGGCTGTCGCGCAGCGGCGAGGTGAGGCCGCTCGATCGTGACTGCGACGGTGTGCTGTTCGCGGACGGTGCGGGGGTCGTGATTTTGAAGCGCCTGAAGCGCGCCCGTGCGGACGGCGATCGCATCCTCGGCGTGCTGAAATCGTTCGGCTCGTCGTCGGACGGCAAGGGCAAGGCGATCTATGCGCCGAGTTCGGCCGGGCAGAGTATCGCGATTCGTCGCGCCTACGCGCAGACTACCACGGAGCCCGCCGACGTCGACTGGGTCGTCGCGCACGCGACGGGCACGCCGGCCGGCGATCTCGCCGAATTTCAGAGCCTACGCGAGACGATCCGGCGCGACAAGCCAGTACAGGTGACGTCGAATAAGTCGCTAATCGGCCATACCGGCTGGGCGGCAGGCGTCGTGTCGGTGATCCAAGTGCTGCTCGGGCTCCGGCACGGCACGATTCCGCCGCAGCATCGCTTCCGCGAGCCGCCTGCGGATTTCGACCTGGCTAACACGAACCTGCGAATTCCCGTCGCGCCCGTCCCATGGCCGCCGAAGGTGGATGCGCCGCGCGTCGCTGCGATTTCCGGTTTCGGCTTCGGCGGCACCAACGGGCACTTGATCGTTTCCGAATATCGCGACGATCTGCCCGTCGGCGGCGCGAGCGGCCGGTTCCGCCGTGAGCCGCTGGCGATCGTCGGCTGGTCGGCGAAATTCCCTGGCCTCGACGACGATGCGGCGGTCGCCGCGTGGTTGCGCGGCAGCGGTCCCGGACCCGAAGCGAGTTTCGGTATCCGCTATCCGCTGCCGAGCTTCGAGCGCGTGAAGATGCCGCCGGCGGTACTGCGTGCGCTCGATCGCTGCCAACTGATGGCGCTCGACGCCGCGCACGACTTGCGCGAACAGCTGGGCGCGTTCTGGCACTCGCATGCGGAGTCGATCGGGGTGGTGATGGGCCATATGGGACCGACGCGCAACGCGGCGCTTTATGCGAGCCGCTGTTACCTCGACGACGTCTCGACCGCAGTGCGCGGCGCGACGCCGCCGCACGAGCGCGATGCGACTGAGCACCTACTGAATCGATTTCGCGACGCGACGCGGCAACTGGTCGCGCCGACGACTGAAAATTCGTTCCCAGGGATGATGCCAAACGTGATTCCTGCGCGCGTTGCGAACTATTACGACTTGCACGGAATGAACATGACGGTCGATGCGGGCCATGCGTCAACGTTCGCCGCATTCGATGCGGCAGAGCGGTTCCTGTGTAGCGGCGAGCTCGACATGGCGATTGTCGGCGGCATCAACGGCAACGCCGCCGACGAAATTCAGCCCGCGTTCGACCTGCCGCTCGCGGAAGGGCTCGTGATGTTCGCGGTAACGACGCTGCGGCGCGCGAAGGCGGCCGGGCTGTCGGTACTCGCAGTGGTTGGCACCGGTAGCGCTGGTGCGGCCGTCGAGCCGCCCGCGCTGCGCGACGCAGCCGGCCGGACCGTCACGTATGCGGGCGCTGACGCCGCGCTCGACGTGCTCCGCGCCCTCGTCGCACGAGCGCCGGCGACGACGGTCGCGCGCGACAGTGGCGGCGACCGCGCACGATACGCGCTGCACGTCGCGTGCGGGCTGCAGCCAGCAGCGAATGAATCGGCGCGCAAAGCCGCGCATGCGGATGAGTCGGCTGCGCACGTAGCAACCGCCGAACCCGCCCCCGATGTCGTTTTGCGCGGCACCCTGCGTCGCACCGGAATCGCGGCAGACGGCGAGCCGCTCTGTGTCGCACGCTACCGAATCGACTGGATGGATGCGCCATGGCGGCCGGCGCGTCCGGCGACCTCGTTCCTCGTGCCACGCTGCATCGTCGTCACCGACATGCCTGACGTACTGGCCCGGCAGGCCGATCCGGGCTCGGGCTGCGTGGTGCTGTCGACGCGGCCGATCGCCGGGCCCCGCCCCGGCTGGCACTGGATCGAGCGCATCGACGAAGCCGCGCTGGACACATTGCCCGTCGACATCGCCCACGTCCGCGTGCTGACATCGCTGAATGCCGCTGCGCTCGTGCCCGGCGCCGAGGCGCCCGCGTCTCCCGCGCTGCTCGCGGTGCACGACCTGATGTTTCTCGCGATCAAGCACTGCCACGGCGCGCTCAAGCGCGGCGGCACCTTCGCTGCGTTGCTGCTCGATGCGCTGGTCGGCGAGGTCCCGCACCCCGATGCGGGATTGTTTACCGGGCTGGTGAAGGCGCTTGCGATCGAAATGCCGGAGGCACGCCCGGTCGCAGTCCTGACCGATGCGCGAACGCTCGCCGACGCGCTGGTCCAGGCGGAACGTGAGAGCGCCGCGCAGCACTGGCTGCCGGTCGTCGCGCTCGGCGCGGGTCGCCGCCGCACGCCGCGCGTGATTGAGGAGCCGGGCGAACTGCGCGCGGACGAGGGTCTGTCGCTGGGCCCGGACGCCGTCGTTGTAGCGGTCGGGGGCGCGCGTGGCATCACCGGCGAGTTGATGAAGACGCTGGCCGCGCACGTGCGGCCGACGCTGTACCTGCTGGGCAGCAGCGCGCTCGACGCGGTCGACGAAGATATCCTGTGGCTCGACAACGAGGCGTTCGCAAAAAGCCGGCCCGACTATATCCGCGAGCAGAAGGCGCTGCATCCGGAGCAACCGCTGCCGGCGATCATCCGCGCGTTCGAGCGCCGCGCCCAAGCGCGCACGGCCCATCTGAACATCAGAGCGATGCAGGCGTTCTGCGGCGCGCACCGCGTGACTTACGTGCGCGTCGACGTGCTCGACGGCGCCGCCGTGCACGAGGCTATCGACGAAATTCTCGCTAAGGAAGGGCGCGTCGACCTGCTCGTCAACGCAGCCGGCCTGAATCGTTCCGCGTCGGTGCCAGCGAAATCGCTCGAAGATTTCGTCGCGGTACGTGACATCAAGGTGCGCGGCTACTGGAACCTGCGTGCCGCGTTCGGCGCACGGCAGCCGCGGCTGTGGTGCAACTTCGGTTCGTTCATCGGGCTCACCGGGCAGGCTGGGGAAACCGATTACGCGTCGGGCAACGATTTTCTCAACACGCAGGCGTCGTATCACCGGGAGACGCGCGGCGACGACGAATTCACGATCGGCTGGACGTTGTGGCGGTCAGTCGGACTCGGCTCGAATCCCGTCACGCGAGCGTTTCTCGAGAAGAGCGGGCTGTTCACAAGCATGCGTACCGAGGAAGGCCAGCATCATTTCATGCGCGAACTAGGGCTGGAAAGACGCGCGGCGATGTCGGTTCATCTCGGTGACGCCGAGCGGCGTGCGATCGAAACGCATTTGCCCGGCTTTTTCGACGTGAGTCCAGCTGCGCCGGGGGGCGCGGTGCCACGCGAGCAGGATTTCTATCTCGATGCAGAAATTGCCCGCACTGACGACGGCGCGACGTTCGAGCGCGTGTTCGATCTCGAGCGGGACGCGTATCTGCAGCATCATGTCGTCAACGGCTTTGCCACGTTGCCCGGCACGTTCGTGCCCGAAATCGCGGCCGAGGCGGCGCTGCGCGTTGTGCCGGGGCTGAAGATCGTTGGTTTCTCCGACGCGGTGTTCCTGCATTTCCTGCGCGTCTACGATGCGAAACGCGCGAGCACGAAGCGCATTCACGCCACGCTCGTGGCGCGCGACGGCGATACCGCACAAGTGCGCGTACGCATTTCGGGCGACGTTCTGGCGCCGGGTGGCAGGGTGCTCGTGCACGACAAGCCGCACTTCGAGATCACCGTGCACCTCGCGGCAACCTACGCACCGGCGCCGTTGTGGAACGAAGGGTCGGGCGGCGTATTCACGCCGGTGGCGGATCCGTATCACTTCGACGCGGCACCGGTGCGCCTGACCGGCATGTTCGTGTCGACCGCCGACACTGGGATGAACGAAATCGGCAAGCAGGCGTGCTTCAAGCTGAACGTCCCGGACGGTGATCCGGTGTTTTCTCGGTTCGTGGTGCCGAGCATCCTGCTCGACGGGTTGGCCCGCGTCGCCGCGCTCGATCATGTGGCGCGCGACTACATCCCGCTCGCGGCGCCGATGTCGATCGGCCGCATCGACCTGTACGAACCGGGCAACGACGGCGAGCTGTGGCGGCGCCACGGCGAACTTGCGTTGCGCGTGACGCCGCGCGAATTCGTGCTCGAGGGGCCGGGCAGCAGCGGCAACCGGTTCGTCGCGGTGCGCCACGACGGGCGGGTCGTGATGCAAATGTGCGACGTCGCCGGCATCGTGATCGGCTACGTACACCGTGTCACCGGCGCGTTTTTTACGCGCGGCGAAATCGACGCGCGGCTGGCGGCGTGCGCACGCGACGAACAGGTGACAGCATGAGCGCGAAACGTATCGCCCCCGGGCCGCGCGGCACCTTCGTGATGGGCAATCTCGCGGAATACAAACGCAATCCGGTCACGATGCTGCTCAAGCTGCAGCAGCAGTACGGCGACATCGCGCGCAACCGGCTCGGCCCGTTCCTGACGCACGCGCTTGCGCATCCCGAGGGTATTCAGCACGTGCTGCAGGACAACCACCGCAATTATGTGCGCGGACGATTCTACGACAATTTCAAGATGTTCTTCGGTGACGGGCTGCTAACAACCGACGGGGATTTCTGGAAGCGCCACCGGCGGGTGGTTCAGCCGCTGTTTCATCGCAAACAGGTGGAATCGCATGCGTCCGCGGTTGGCTCGGCTGCGGCGGGACTCGTTGAGCGTTGGCTCGCGCGTCCCGGCTCTGCACCGTTCGACGCGGTCGAGGAAATGATGTGCGTGAGCCTGCGCATGCTCGGGAAGATGCTGTTCAACACCGATATCTCGCGGCATGCCGACGACGTCGGGCCGGCCGTACGTTTCGGCATCGAGGCGATGATGCCGCAAGGCAACATGAACGACTTCGTGCCGCGCTGGATGCCGACCCCGTTCAATCGCCGAATCGCGCGTGCCCGCCGCGGGATCGACACGATCGTCGATACGATCGTTGCGGAGCATCGTGCGGGGCGCTGCGCCACGAGCGATGTGATCTCGCTGTTGCTCGGCGCCCGCGACCCGGATACGGGCGCGCCGCTGACCGAGCGCGAAGTGCACGACGAGGTGATGACCGTATTCCTCGCCGGCCACGAAACAACCGGCAGTGGGATGGCGTGGGGGCTGTATGCGCTTGCGCAACATCCCGACGTGCTGCGTCGGCTGCGCGACGAACTCGATGCAGTGCTCGGCGGTCGCGCGCCGGATGTCGAAGATCTCGAGCGCCTGCCGTATCTCGTGCAGACCGTCGACGAGATGCTGCGCGTCTATCCGCCGATCTGGGGCTTCACGCGCGATCTCGTCGACGACGACGAGATCGGCGGTTATCACGTCGCGGCCGGCTCGTCGGTATTCCTATCGCCGTACGTCACGCATCGGCATCCGGAGTTATGGGCAAATCCCGATGCGTTCGACCCCGAGAACTTCGGCGTGCATGCGCCCACTCGGCACAAGTATGCGTATTTCCCGTTCGGCGGTGGGATGCGCAAGTGCATCGGCTACCAGACGGCGCTACTGCAGATGCGTGTGCTGATCGCCGTCGTCGCGCAGCACGTCGATCTGAGCGCTGTGCCGGGGCATCCGCTCGACACCGGTGCGACGATATCGTTGCGGCCGCGCGCCGGCATCCGGCTGATCGCGAAACCGCGCGCGCGCGCGGCGCCGTCTGGCTTGCGGCAGGCAGCAGCGCTACCCGTGTCGCCGCGCTGCCCGGTTGCCGCCGCGCGCGAGCCGCACACGCGCGGCGGCCCGCAGCATGACGGTGCGCCTCCATCCGTGCCAGTGCGCGTGGCCGGTCCGACGCTCGCGGCCGACGTGTCGAACTTCCTGCGGCACGGCTTGAGTGCGCACGACCCGGCACCGCGCGCCGGCGATGCGCCGACGCATCGGTTCACTTGGCGTCCCGTTGAAATCGAATCGCTGCCGGATGCGCCGGCCGCCGAGTTGAGCGGCAAGCGCATCGCGATTGTCAACGGCCGCGGTCGTACGGTCGAGCGTGTGGTGGTGGCGCTAACGCGTGCATGCGCGAAGGTGAGCGTATTCGCGCCGGCGGACGGCGCCGATTGCACGGTGGCCGCGAGCGCGCTCTTCGTGCAGTCGGGGCCGTTCGACGGGATCGTCGACCTCGGCGTCGAAACGGCGTTCTCGCTCGAGGCGGGCGATCAATGGGAAGCGCCGTTGCGTCGCACCGTCGCGCTGCTGCAGGCCTGCTACGGAGACTGGTCGCGGGAAGCGTCGGCGTCGCGCCTGTTCTATTTAGCCGTGACTTGGCTGGACGGCCTGATGGGGTATGGCGACGACACCCCGGTGCAGCCTCTCGGCGGATTATGGGCCGGGCTCGCGAAGACGCTCCCGCAAGAGTTGCCGAATTGCAACGTGCGCGTGCTCGACATCGCGCCGGACGAAGCGGGGCGCGTCGACCGGCTGCTCACACGCGAACTGTATCGCTGGGGGCGCTTCGAGATCGGTCATCGCGGCGGTCGGCGCTACACGCTCGTGGCCGCGCGCGCAGACATGCCGGCCGGCGCAGCCCCTTGCTGGGGGCCCGGCGATGTCGTGCTGTTCTCCGGCGGCGCACGTGGCATCGGCTTCCTGGCCGCCTGCGAGATCGCCAGAAGCCGCCGCTGCACGGTCGTCGTCACTGGCCGTGAGCCGCTGCCGGCCGGTGACGAGCCCTGGCTCGGGCTCGACGCGGCGGGCTTCAAGCGCTACGGGCTCGACCGGCTGCGCAAGGCGACAGCCGAGTGTCCGCCGAAGGTGATCCGCCATATGCTGCAGCAGCTCGAACGCCGTCGCGAGCTGAAAGCGTCGATCGACGCGGCCGCAGCGCTTGGTTTGCCTATCCGTTATCGCGTTTGCGACGTGACCGACGCCGTTGCCGTGCGCGCGCTCTGCGAGGAGCTGGGTGACCGCTTGCGCTGCGTGATCCACAACGCCGGCGTCGACCGGCCGGTACGGCTGACGCGCAAGCGCGCCGATGAGTTCGTCGATACCGTGCGTGTGAAGGTGGCCGGCTTCATGAATCTGTATGCGGCGATCCGCGATCTTCCCGGCGTCGACGGATTTTTCAACGTGGGCTCGCTGACGGGGCGCTGGGGCGGCATGACGGGCGAAACGGATTACGCGGCGGCGAACGAGGCGCTCGCGCGGCTCGGCCTGTGGGCGCGGCGCGACACGGGCGATCGCGTCGTGAAGACGCTCGCATGGCCGACGTGGGACGGCATCGGCATGATCACCAACCTCGCGGTCACGCGGCGTTATGTCACACCGATGCGTATCGGCGACGGCGTGCGGCACTGGCTGACGGAGCTCGCGTCCGCCGACAGCGGCGAAGTGATGTACATGGGCGCGGTTGGTCGTGCGTTGACGCCGGTGCAGATCCGCGGGTTCGGCCCGGTTGACGGCTTGGCGAATCTGCGCGAACTGGCCACGCGCCTGCATCACGCCGGCGAGCCGCGGGCATTCCTGCCATTCGCGCACTTCTCGACGCGCTTCCGCGCCGTGGGCGCACCCTACGCGCGCGCGTTCAGCTTCGGTGGCCGGACGGCCGCTCCCGCTTCGCTGTTGCTCGAGCATGCACGCGTCGTGGCCGACTGGGTCGCGCCGCCGGATGGCGAGCACGTGTGTCTGCACGACGTCATCGACGTGTCGATCCGGCTCGATGCATTGGCCGATGTGCTCGATGCGCACGGCGAACTGACGCTCGACACCGACGCGTCCGGCCAGATCGGCGACGGCGCCTGGCACGTTGCGGTACGTTGCGCGACGCGCGACGGCCGTACGGTGCTCGACGCGACCTTCGTGTACCGGAACAGGTCGCCTGCCTCGGTGTCCGTTGCGCCGCCGCACGAGCCGCACGAGCCGCACGAGCCGCACGGCGAACCAGTGCGGCTGGTCGGGTTCGCGAACTGGCGCGCGGATTTGCTGCCGCCGGCCCGATGGCACGGCCGACATGCATGGGTATTGGCGGCCGATCCGGACACGCTATGGCGTACGCCGGGTACCGGCGACGCGCCGAGTCCGGCGCTGTGGCTGCCGGTCAACCATTTGGAAAACGTGTTGCGGATGTTGTTAGCCGCATGGACGGGAGATGACGAACTGCCGTGCGTCTGGCATATCGAACGGTTATCGCTCGGCGCGGCGAGCGCGGAACATGCAGCGCTGCTGCTGCGCGACTCAGACGGCCGCTTCGCGATCACCGATCGCACCGGCGCACTGGTAGGCCGCATGCACGGCACGCGACTTGCCAGCGCTGCCAAATTGCGTGCCGCGACGGCAGCCGCCTGAACGGAACAAGGAGGGTCATATGACGGAGCGCAACGATAGCGCAAGGTACTGCATCATCGGCGCGGGCGCGGCCGGCATCACTGCGGCGAAGAACCTTCTCGAGGCCGGGATCGGGGTCGACGTGATCGAACGCGAGGACGACGTCGGCGGCAACTGGTATTACGGCCGGCCGAGTGGAGCGGTCTATCGATCGATCCACATGATCAGCTCGAAGCGGTTTTCCGAATACACCGACTTCCCGATACCGGACGACTTCCCGACCTATGCGCGCGGCGACCAGGCGCTCGCGTATCTGCGCGCGTATGCACGCCGCTTTGGCGTGTACGAGTTGATCGAGTTCGGCCGCTCAGTGGTCGAGATCGAGCCTGTACCAGGCAGTACGCAATGGCGGGTCGAGCTCGATCGCGGCGAAGTGCGGCGCTATCGAGGCGTGATCGTCTGCAACGGGCATTTGTCGCACCCTCAGCTTCCCGACTATCCCGGCCGGTTCGACGGGCTGCTGCTGCATTCGTCGCAGTACCGCACGCCCGAGATATTTCGCGACAAGCACGTGCTGGTGATCGGCGCCGGCAATTCCGGCTGCGACATCGCGGTCGAGGCGTCGCATCATGCGCGCGCTGTGTTCCACAGTACGCGCCGCGGCTACTACTACTGGCCGAAGTTCCTGTTCGGGATTCCGGCCGACCAGTGGGCCGAATGGCCATTGCGGCTCCGTATGCCGCTGTGGGCGCGCCGCTTCTTCGGCGCACGGTTGCTGCGCCTGACGACGGCCGGGCAGCCGGAAGAGTACGGGCTGCGCAAGCCGGATCACAAGCTGTTCGAGTCGCATTTCATCATCAACTCGACGCTGTTCTACCACCTCGGCCACGGCGACCTGGCCGCTCGGCCCGATGTGCGCGAGCTGAAGGGCGATCGCGTCGCATTCGCCGACGGCAGCGAGGAGCCGGTCGACGTGATTGTGTATGCGACCGGCTACCAGCCGAGCTTCCCGTTCATCGATCAGGCGCATCTGCAATGGCACAAACAGCAGCCGAGGCTGTATCTGAACATGTTCGACGCGGCGCATCCGGACCTGTTCTTTATCGGCCTGTTCCAGACGTCGACTGGCAATTGGCCGCTGATGGATTATCAGGCGCAGCTGCTCGCGCGCTACCTGCGTGCGCGCGAAGACGCGCCGCGCCAAGCGGCGCGCGTCGACCGGTTGATCCGGCGCGGTCGATCCGACTGGAGCGGTGGTATCGCATTCCACCGGACGCCGCGGCACGTGATCGAGGTCGAGCACTTCGCCTACCGGTTGCGCCTCAAGCGGCTGATGCGCGCGCTGCCCGCCACAACTGGAAGCGCTCGTGCGTCGCGCTCCGCCGCGGGTGCGGTGCGGACCGGAGGTGCATTATGACCCTCGTGCGTATGGAGCATCTCTCAAGGACCTATTTGCTGGACAGCGTTCGCGTGACGGCCCTTGCCGACGTGTCGGCGACGCTCGAGGCCGGGCGTTTCATCGTATTGAGCGGCCCCTCGGGCAGCGGCAAGACGACGCTGCTGAACATTATCGGTTGCATCGACCGATCCGACAGCGGGCGCGTGATGGTCGCCGGCGAGGACACGGCGTCGCTGTCCGACAACGAGCTGTCCGATTTCCGCGCGTGCCGCATCGGCCACGTGTTCCAGACTTTTAACCTGCTGCCGGTGCTGTCCGCATACGAAAACGTCGAATACCCGTTGCTAATGGCAGGCTGGGCGGCGGCACGCCGCGCGGCGCGGGTGCGCGACCTGCTCGACGCCGTCGGGCTCGGCGACAAGGCCGCGAACTGGCCTAGGCAGCTGTCGGGCGGCCAGCGCCAGCGTGTGGCGATCGCCCGGGCGCTGGCCGCAGAGCCCGCGCTGGTTCTCGCTGACGAGCCCACCGCGAACCTCGACAGTGTGACTGGCCACGCGATCATCGCGCTAATGCGTACGATCCAGCGCGAGCGGGACGTGTCGTTCATTGTGTCGTCGCACGATCCGGACGTGGTGCACGCGGCCGACGAGGTCGTGCGGATTCTCGATGGCCGCGTCGTCGGTCACGAACGGGCAGACGACGCGACGGCTGCGGAGGGGCACCGATGAACCATACGCTGATGCTCGCGCTGCGCAATCTGCAGCGCAACCGCCGGCGGTCGGTCACCACGCTGCTCGCGATGATCGTCGGAGTCAGCGCGATCCTGTTGTTCGGCGGATTCAGCCGCGACATCACGCTCGGCCTGCAGACCGACTTCGTGCAGCGCAGCGGCCATCTGCAGATCCAGCGGCGGGGCTATTTCCTGTACGGCACCGGCAATCCGGCGGCGTACGGGATTCGCGGCTACCAGACGCTCATTGACACGCTGCGACGCGACCCGCAGCTTGCGCCGCTGATCGCGGTCGTCACGCCGACGTTGCAGTTCGGCGGCATCGCCGGCAATTTCGATGCTGGCGTGTCGCGCACCGTCATGGGAACCGGCTTTGTTCCCGACGACCAGTACCGGATGCGGCAGTGGAACGCGTACGCGTTTCCAATCCCGGCGAGCCGGTTCGCGTTGCGCGATACGGCGGACGATGCCGCGGTGATCGGGCTGGGCGTCGCACGCGTGCTGCACTTGTGCGGGCCGCTGCGCGTGGCCGATTGCCGCAATGCGCCGGCCGCGCCCGATGCACCCGGCAGCGGCGGCGCGAGTGCGCCGGCCGACGTCGTCGCGCTTGCGCGGGGTGAAGCAACGCATAGGTCGGCCGCCGCAAGCGCGACCCACATCGAGGTGTTGACTGCCAGCGCGGGCGGTGCGCCGAACGTTGGCCGCTTTACGGTCGTGCAGGCCGAGCAGCAGGGCGTGAAGGAGCTCGACGACGTGCATCTTGCGGTGCGTCTGCCGCAGGCTCAGCGGCTCGTCTACGGCGGCGCCGAGCCGCGCGCGACGGCCGTCGAGATCCAGCTGGCGCGCACGTCGGACATGCCGGCGGCACGGGCGCGCATCGCCGGCCTGCTGCGCGGCGGTTTTGATGGCCAGCCGCTGGATGTCGTCGATTTCGCGACGCTGAACCCGTTCTACGACCAGACCAACCGGATGTTCGCAGTGATCTTCGGGTTCGTATTCGTGTTGATCAGCGCGATCGTGCTGTTCGTGATCAGCAACACGATGAGTGCCGCGATCATCGAGCGCACAGTCGAGATTGGCACGCTGCGTGCGATGGGCATGCGGCGCGGCGGCATCCAGGCGCTGTTCGTGTGCGAGGGTGCGCTGCTCGGTATCGTCGGCGCGTCGCTCGGCGTGCTGGTCGCGCTGGCGATCGCAGCGGTGGTCAATCACAGCGGGCTCGCATGGACGCCGCCAGCCCGGATCGACGCGGTCGCGTTGACCGTGCGCGTATGGGGCGAGTGGCGCAGCATCGCCGTAACCTTTGTCGGGCTAGCGTGCGTGGCCGGCCTGTCCGCGTGGCTACCGGCGCGTCACGCCGCACGGTTGTCGGTCGTCGATGCACTTCGTCACGTGTGATGTCGCTTCGTTCATTTCATTTCAGGAGAGCCTACGTGCGTCGTTTGTTTGTTTCATGCCGTCTTGGTCTTGCGCTTCTGTCCGGTGCAGCACTCGCGCAGCCGGCAACTGATCCGCAGAAACTGCTCGCGGCGAGCGATGCGGTCCGCGCGCCGGAGAAATCCTTCATGCTGACCGCGACGCTGGTCGAGTATCGGTCCGGCAAACAGATAGACAGCAATACGTTGTCGATCTATTCGAAACCCGACGCGCCTGGCGGCTCATTCCGCACATTGGTGCGGTTCGTTGCGCCGGCGCGCGACACCGGCAAGCTGATGCTGAAGAACGGCAACGACCTTTGGTTCTACGACCCCGCGAACCAAGCGAGCGTGCGCGTCTCGCCTGACCAGCGACTGCTCGGACAGGCCGCGAACGGCGACGTCGTTACCGTCAATCTCGCGCACGACTACACGGCGGAGATGAAGGGCGCGGAGGACATCGCCGACGGTGACCGGCAGACGCGCCGCGCGTACCGACTGTCGTTAACCGGCCGGGACGAAGGGCTGACCTATGCTCGGATCGAGATCTGGATCGACGCGGCGAACAGCCGGCCGCTGAAGGCGCGTTTCTATTCGGCAAGCGACCGTCTACTGAAGACCGCGTTCTATCGCCGCTATACATTGCAGCTCGGCGTGGAGCGGCCCACAGAAACCGTCATCATTGATGGGCTCGATAGCAATTGGGTCACAGTCATGCGATTTTCCGACTATGCGTGGCGCGACATTCCCGATGCGTGGCTGCAGCGCGATTACCTGTCCCGCTTCCAAGCGCAATGACGATGGGGCGCCGATACGGCGCGGTGGCGGTCGTGGTCGCACTGCTGCCTGCGCTTGCAAGCGCGGAGGGCCATGGCGGCGAGGGCGCGGCCAATGCGGCGGAAGCGGCGGATGCGGCCGATACCGCGGCGCTCGATCTCGCCGATCGTTCCGCACCACCGCAAACTGCGAGCGACAAGCCGTGGAAGTTCGACGTGCAGGACGCGGTACGCATGAGCCGCTATGGTGCTGGCGACGACGCCGGCCGCAACCAGCTGTCGATTGAGTTCGAGTACGGGCAGTGGCTCACACCGTCGTTCGCCGCGCACTTCTCGATGCGCATCGACCGTTTCGATTCGTTGTGGACATCGAGTACTTCCGCACGCAACGTGACGCTGGTGAAGGAAGCGTACGCGAGCTGGCGCGCGTCGCCGGCATTCCTCGTCGACGTGGGGCGCCTCAACGCGCGGCTCGGCGCCGCGATTGGCTACAACCCGACCGATTTCTTCCGGGCCGGCGCGGTCAGCCTCGACGTGCCTCCCGATCCGGACAGCCGGCATGCGAACAGGCTCGGCACTGTCGGGCTGCGTGCGCAACAGGTGTGGGCATCCGGTTCGCTTGCGCTGCTGCTGTCTCCGCGGCTCGCGAGCCGCAGCGTGCCGGGCGACTCGACGGCGGGGTCGGACCTGCAGCGTACCAACGGCGTCGACCGCTGGATGCTAGTCGTCAGCCAGCGGCTGAATCCGGCGATCCAGCCGCAGTGGGTCGCGTACGGCGAAAGCGGGCGGGCGCCGCAGTTCGGGCAGAATCTCAGCCTACTGCTCGGCAATGCGGTCGTCGCGTATATAGAGTGGACAGGTGGTTACCGACCGTCGCTGGTTGCGCGCGCAACCGGCGATACCGATCGCGCGTTTCGGGCGAGTTCATCGGTCGGCGCGACCTGGTCGCTGCCGATCGACTTGTCGTTGACCGCAGAATTCCAGAGCAACGGCGCCGGCGCGAATGCGCCGCGATGGCGTGCGCTGCGGGGCGCCAACTTGAACGCATGGAGCGAGGCTGTGCGAACGTCGGTCGCGGCGCAGGAATTGCAGACGCGGCACGGATGGTTCCTGATGGCTGCGTGGCACAACGTGGGCGTGCGGCGTCTCGACCTGACGGGGTTCGTCCAGGCCGACCTCGGCGGTGGCCGGCAGTACTGGATTGAGTTGCGTCGCCGTTTCGACAGGTTCGACGTTGCGTTGCAATGGCTGAAGCAGGGTGGTCCGTCGTGGAGCCGCTTCGGCGCGATGCCCGAGTCGAGCAGCATCCAGGTGCTCGGCATTTTTTATCGATAATTCGAGGAAAGTCCGAATGAGCAAACGCGCCCTCCAGGCCGCTACGGCCGTACTTGCACTGGTCCCGTCGATCACCGGCGTGTTCGGCATGATGGGTATCTCCGATCCGCTATATGCGTCACTCGGCATCGCGCTGCCGGCGAATGCTACGCTCGACGGCAATTTGCGCTTCTATGCCGGCGTGTGGCTCGGTCTCGGCCTCGCGGCGTTTTCGGTGATTCCCCGCATCGAGCTCGAAGGTCGCCTGTTTGCGACGCTGTGGACGATGATTTTCATCGGCGGCATCGGACGGCTGGTTTCCGTCGCGGCGCTCGGGGTGCCTTGGCTGCCGTTCGTTGGCTTCACGGTGCTGGAGGTCGTCGGAGCGCCGCTGTTTATCGCGTGGCAGCGACGGGTCGCTGCCGCTGCTACGCGGAAGACGGCGAACGCATGACGCACGTGAAGGCGAGCGGGCAGTTCACGCCTCGGTGTTCGCGCCGCGCGGCGAATGAACCGGCTCCGGGATACCACGCAGGGCGCGCTGCGACGACCGCCGGCCCGCAGCGACGCGAGACCACGGTGTTGCGCGCAGAAGTAACTATTCGTCATTTTCGACGATTTTTGCATTCGACCCTTTAAATCATAACTCATATACCATTTAACGATTGTTTACGCATATCTCAGTCGCGGGCGGGTAAATTGCGTTCACTGGTCCAGCCATTGGACCGGTGACTCAGCGCAGGATGTCGGCCGTCGCCGAATTAGCGTTTGCGATTCATCGCTGGCGGCTGTTGGGTATGTGGTTGAGGTAATTTGTAATCGCGGGCGGGCATTTGGAAATTTTGTCGCGGCGCGATCGACGTTGCAGGATGGGCGCGGCGATGAAAACGGAAAGATCGGGATGCAGAACATAATGTCGAATACCGAAAGACGCCGAAGATTGGTGTACTGGACCAATTACCCGGAAACCGTGCTGATCGACGGATTTTCTAGACGCGGCTGGAGCGTATCGATCGCCCGTGACGGCGACCTCGGCGTGTCCACGAATAACGCTGTAAGAGGGGGTGTACTGGATCTGGGCGGGCGGGACATCCATGAGCTTGAAGCTACGTATTTGAAATGTGCTGCATGGCGAAACGTGGCGTGGGTCGCATTGATCGACAAGCATCAGTCAGAGATGGAAATCGTCCGGGACATAATCAGAAATTACTGTTTCGATTACATCAGTTTGCCGATGCAGGCCGGCAGGATCGTCGACGCGGTAGGGCACGCGTACGGGATGGAAAGTCTGCTCGCCGCCAATCAGCCGATTCGGTTCGCGTCGAAGTTAGGGATGATCGGCGAAAGCGACGTGATGTTGAAACTGTACGAAAAACTGCGTCGCGTGGCCCGTACGGACGCACCAGTACACATTTTCGGCGAGACCGGCACGGGCAAGGAGCTGTCCGCAGCTGCGATTCATCAAAATTCCGCACGATCGTCGGGGCCGCTCGTTGCTTTGAACTGCGGAGCGATACCGTCGCATTTGCTTCAGTCCGAATTGTTCGGTTACGAGCGGGGCGCATTTACCGGTGCCAGTGCGCGGAAAAAGGGCTATATCGAGTCTGCAAATGGCGGCACGCTACTGCTGGACGAGATCGGCGATCTACCGTTGGAAAGCCAGGCCAGCTTGCTTCGTTTTCTACAGGAAGGAACGATCTTCCGTCTGGGCAGCTCAGTCCCTGTGCAGGTTGACGTCCGGATCATTACCGCCACACACGTCGATCTCCACAGGGCGTCGCTCGAAGGGCGGTTTCGTGCCGATCTCTATCATCGCCTGTGCGTTCTTCGGGTCGATCAACCGCCGTTGCGAGCGCGCGGCAAGGATATCGAGCGCCTCGCGCGTCATGCGATAGAACAATTTAAAGGCGACTGCCACGGACGGGTCTGCGGGCTGTCGGCGGATGCGATCGCGGCACTGCATCGCTACGAATGGCCCGGCAACGTACGCGAGTTGATCAATCGCATTCGGCGTGCGCTCGTCATGACGAATCGCCGCTTTATCACCGCGCAGGATCTCGAGATCGAGACTCGTGTCGATCTGAACGTGAAAAAACCAGTCTCCGAAATTCACGAATCGATAATGCGGCACGTCATCAAGAACGGGCTGCTCGACAATCGCGGGTGTGTGGCGCGCACGGCGCGCGAGTTGGGTATGTCGCGCGCGACGCTTTATCGATGGATGAAGTTGTACAACATAGAGCGTGTGGCATGAACTGCGGCCGGGGCAGTTTGCGACGCCCGCGTCCCGACGCAGGGGACGCGATGACGCGCCCCTTTTTTTTGGTGCGCCCAGCATGGGTGCACTCCTGCGGGTGCAAGTCCCGCCATAAGCTGGTCACGGCGAATGAAGTGAAGCGCAACTGCGTGAGGGCGACCGAGCGTGGGGAGGAAGCGTGGAGCGTAAATCGCGAGCCGATGAACAAGAACTGCATAGAAGGCGCTGCTGAGCAGGGCGAGCGGGCCAGAAACCGCGAAGCTCTCGTGATCAAGGCGAAGCAGTGTAGATGCGGCGGTTGTGCGATGAAGGAGTGCGTTCTTACCTGGGGAGGCCTCGCCTCATGCCTGAACGGGCAACGGCGTCGAGCCGGAGCGAGGAGTCAGCAGAGGTCGTAGTAGCCGCAGGATAGGCCGGGAAGGCCGAGGCTAGTGGCGAAGGACCAAACGAGGAGGAGTGTTCAACGACATGCCGACGCAACAGGCAAGGCGTCAGATGCCCGGGCGAGCGGGGCGAGCGGTGGCAGCGCGCGGTGAAGCTGTGCGTGAAGCCGTGAGCGACGAAGCCTGCGGCTCGCGGCATGAGACGAGGAGCACAGGGTCGGCGTTGCTGGAAGCGGCGCTGACGAGAGAGAACCTGCGGCAGGCGTTCAAACGGGTGCGGGCCAACAAGGGTGCGTCGGGCGTTGACGGGCTGGACATTGACCAGACCGCGCGGCATCTGGTGACAGCTTGGCCGGCAATACGTGAGCAACTGCTGCGGGGGGCGTACCGGCCCATGCCGGTACGGCGGGTGGCGATCCCGAAGCCGGATGGAGGTGAGCGTGAGCTTGGCATCCCGACGGTGACGGATCGCCTGATCCAACAAGCGTTGCTGCAAGTGCTACAACCGATTCTAGACCCCACGTTTAGCGAGCACAGCTACGGCTTCCGACCGGGGCGGCGTGCGCACGATGCGGTGTTAGCCGCGCAGTCGTACGTACAATCGGGCCGGCGGATCGTGGTGGACGTCGACCTGGAAAGATTCTTTGACCGTGTCAATCACGACATACTCATTGACCGCTTGCAGAAGCGCATCGGGGACGCTGGTGTCATCCGGCTGATCCGGGCGTACCTGAACGCGGGTGTGATGAGCGATGGCGTGGTGCAGGGGCGGGACGAGGGTACGCCGCAAGGCGGACCACTCTCACCGCTGCTGGCGAACGTGCTGCTCGATGAAGTGGACAAGGATCTGGAGCGACGGGGTCATTGCTTCGTGCGCTACGCCGACGATGCGAACGTGTACGTTCGCTCTCGCCGTGCGGGCGAACGGGTAATGGCGCTGTTGCGGCGGCAGTACGGGCGGCTATGCCTGAAGATCAATGAAGCCAAAAGCGCAGTGGCAAGCGTGTTTGGGCGCAAGTTCCTGGGCTACAGCTTCTGGGTAGCCGCAGGCCGTGTGGTCAAGCGCAAGGTGGCAGACAAACCGTTGGCCACGTTCCGGCAACGCGTGCGGGAACTGACGCGTCGAGGTGGGAGCAGCCTGCAACAAGTGGTGGAGAGGCTGAGGCCCTACCTGCTGGGCTGGAAGGGCTACTTCCGTTTGGCGCAGACGCCGGGCGTGATGCGGGACCTGGACGAATGGTTGCGCCATCGCCTGCGCGCGCTCCAACTAAAGCACTGGAAGCGCGGCACGGCCATGTACCGTGAACTGCGCGCACTCGGCGCAGCGCATGATGCTGCGCGCCAAGTGGCGGCCAACAGCCGTCGCTGGTGGCGCAACAGCGGGCAGTTGCTCAACGGCGTGCTGCCCATCGCATGGTTTGACCGTCTGGGCCCGCCCCGTCTCTCCTGACCTCAACTCCTCGAACCGCCCGGTGCGGACCCGCATGCCGGGTGGTGTGGCAGGGGCGAAGCCTGCTGGCTTCCCCCTATGCCGATCAGGAACAAAGGGTGCTTTCGGCAGAGTGGACCCGCCAGCCTTTCGTAGACATCTTCGAGCCATAATTTATGGCAACCGAGGAGGTCAGGATGAGCGGCAAGCGGTACACGGATGAGTTTAAGATCGAGGCAGTCAAACAGGTAACCGAACGGGGTCATTCGGTGGCGGATATGGCGCAGCGGCTGGGCATCACGACCCACAGCCTTTACGCTTGGAAACTGAAGTTCGGCAGGCCCGACATCGTGCGGCAGGCGGAGCTGGATCAGAGCGCTGAGGTTCGGCGACTGAAGGCCGGGCTCAAGCGCATGACCGAGGAGCGCGACATTCTAAAAAAAGCCGCGGCCGCGTACTTTGCAAAGGGATAGCGGCAAGGTACGCCTTCATGCGAGCCCATCTCGGCGAGTTCCGCCTGCACTCGATGTGCCGAGTCCTTGGCGTGCATCGCAGCGGGCTATTACGTCTGGCAGCGGCGACAGTCGGTGCCCGCAAGCGTGAGGATGATCGATTGCTCGGTCTGATCAAGCATTCCTGGCTGGCCAGCGGCGTCTATGGCTACCGCAAAGTCACAGTGGATTTGCGTGAATCGGGAGAAACGTGTAGCCGTCACCGCGTCCATCGCCTCATGAAAGGCGAAGGTCTGCGGGCAGAAGTGGGCTATGGCAGCAAGTCCCGCTATCGGGGTGGTCCGGTCAGCGTAATCGCCAACGTGCTGAACCGTAAGTTCGCGCCAACCGCACCGAACCGGGTCTGGGTAACGGATATCACATACATCCGGACCTACGAGGGCTGGTTGTATCTGGCGGCTGTTATGGATCTGTACTCGCGCCAGATCGTCGGTTGCGCGATCGGTAAGCTGAAACGGCGCACGCGCTGGCTGAGCCCGGCACCGACGTGAGGCCGCTGACGTGCGCGAAACGCCCGCCCATTTCGCGCTGTACTGGGCGTACTTCGAAGGACTTGACGAGACGACGTGCACGCTGGCGTCGGTGGATCGGGTACCTTAAGGGCATTTCATCCAAGCTAGGGCCTGGCGAAGGAGATCGCGAAATGACACATCCGATG
Organism: Burkholderia sp. HI2761; assembly: GCF_002223355.1. NCBI lineage: Bacteria > Pseudomonadati > Pseudomonadota > Betaproteobacteria > Burkholderiales > Burkholderiaceae > Burkholderia > Burkholderia sp. HI2761. The sequence continues at coordinate 681,035 of NZ_NKFN01000007.1, forward strand.
ACCGCAGTCCAGCAGACGTTCATTGAGTGGTGCATCGGCTACGTGAAATTCCGGATCGCCGACGCGATGTCGGTCGGCCTGATGTCCCTCGAGACCGAGCGTTACGACGCACTGTGGACGATGCTGGAAAGGGGACGGTACGGCTTCCTCTGGGGCGACATGATCGAGATCGGCCGTCGCCTGTTTCCGGATGCGCCGAATGCACCGGAGGGCTCCGGCCTCGACGCGGCCTACGAGCACGTGTGTACGGCTCTCGACGACTGGTTGCCGAGCTTCGTCATCCCGCCCGGCCAGGTCTCGTTCCTGCCGGACCCCGATCCGCCGGACGGCGAGCCCGCTGCGTGAGCGGCCGGCGCGATGGAACCCACCGTGCGAACCCACAGGATCTCGGCAATGAACGTGACAGCATGGCAGTTCAAGGCAGGCGGGTGGGGCAGGGCCATGGCGGCCGCGGCGCTGCGGATCGCGGAGGCGGCCGTCGACCGGGGCCTGTCGGCTCTGTGGCCGGCCAGGTACGGGCTGTACACCCGCTGGCGGCGATCGTCGCGGCGAACATGCCGCTCCTGGCCGTGTACCTGATCATGCGGTCCTGAGTGACGGGGAACCCGGCTGCGGCCGGGTTTTTCTGGCGTGTCGTCAATGCCGATATTTTTTCTTATCCTTCCGGTATCTGTTCAATGGAATCAAGACGCAAGACAGTGGCCGTAGTCGCGCCCGCGGGCGTGCCCGATCCGCAAGGCATCGAGCGTGGCATCGCGCTGGTCGAGAGCTGGGGGTTCAAAGTCACGACGGGCGCACATCTCGGCAGCCGGTACCGCTATTTCGCCGGTACCACCGAGGAGCGCGCGGACGATCTGCGGCGCATGCTGATGGACCCGTCGATCGACATCGTCTGGCTCGCGCGGGGAGGGTTCGGTTGCGCGCACTTGCTCGAGCACCTGCCCGACGAGATCGCGACGCCGAAGACGATCATCGGTTTTTCCGATGCGACGTCGCTGTTCTGCGCGCTCGCCACCCGGCCCGGCGTGCGCTTGTTGCATGGTCCGACATTCCACAGCCTGTCGACCAAGGTCGACGACGCGACGCGTGCCGACATTCGCGCCGTGCTGACCGGTGGCAAACGCGCCCCGCTGAGCCTGCGGCATTTGTCCGGCGCCCCTGGCGCGGTGCAGGGACGTCTGTGGGGCGGCAACGTGACGGTGCTTGCGAGCGTCGCGGGTACACGCTGGTCGTTTCGCTCACGCGACGCGATCGTACTGCTCGAGGACGTGACGGAATTCGGCTACCGGCTCGACCGCAGCCTGACGCAACTGCGTCTGACCGGCGCGTTCGACGGAGCCCGCGCGTTCGTGCTCGGGCAATTCACGCGTTGCCCGATTCCGGACGACGCGGATTTCACGCTCGAGCAGATGCTGGTCGATGTACTGGGCACCCTTGATCTGCCGATATATTCGGGCTTGCCGATCGGACATGAAAACCGAAACATCACTTGGCAATACGGCGGCCAGGCTGTCATCGAGAGCGGTGCGATCCGATTCGACGCATAGGGGCCGGATGACGCGGCGGCGCCGCTGCAAGCTGCGCGGCACTTGAAACCGGTCTTCGCGGCGCCACGCTTGGTGACAACTTTATTTTGGTCTACGGCAACTGCGCACGCGCCCGGTGCCGCTGACGCTCGAAACCGCGCCGGCCGACACGCCGCTGATCGCGCACCTGGTGACCGGCGAAGCACTCCATCCGGACGTGGTCGGCCGGCTCTTCAAGGGGATTTTTGCGCGGTCCGCTGACCAGCTGGCGCCGACGTACCCGAATGCGGCCGCCGACCTCCGCCGCGCGAGCGCGCACTGGCTGCGCCACACCTTCGCGAACGACGGCCTCGATGCCGGTGCCGACATCCGTGACATGCAGGAGCTGTTCGGCCATGCAAGCCTGGGCACCACCACGCTTTACACCAAGGCCGACGCGGTGCGGCAGTTCCAGTCGGTCGAGACGTTGTTCAACGCGGCGCTCGATAGCGCAGATCCGCCGGCGATTGCGGCCGTACCAGTCGCGCCCTCGCCGGCGACCGGCAGCGCGACACCCGGGGCGAACGCGGTGCAACGCTCGTTTTGCCACACTGGGCCAGTTGTGTCGACGCAGAAACCGTTCGGGGTCGGTGCCTGCGGACGAGCGATATTGAGCGCATGGCTGGCAATCGGTGAACAATCGTTAAACGATGCCGACGAACGAACCTGCTCTGCTACGATGCAGAGAAGTTTCGAGAGCGTGCTCATCGCTTTTGCTCGCTTGGCGATGGGCAACCGAACCTCCCGAAGCCCAGAGGGCTGTCACGAGGGCCATAGTGGCGGCCCTCGTTTCACGGTAAGGCTCATGCCTACGTATTTCAAACGCTACGATTGATTCGCTCTCGACTCGATAAATTCGAGATAAGCGTGCGCGACGCCCGGTTAGAATCGCTGCGTCTACCCATGAGCACGGTACCGATTGACAGATCGGCGTGACCATCTGAAACGCGTATGGCCATCGAACCCGAGGATCTTCTACCGCATTTTGAGCGTGAGTTGGGTCTGCTGCGCCGCTCGACGCGCGCATTCGCCGAGCTTTACCCCAAAATCGCGGCTCGTCTTGCGATGTCCGGTGAGCACTCGGATGACCCACACGTCGAACGGCTGCTGCAATCGTTCGCGTTGATGTGCGCTCGGCACGACATCCGACTCGAAGATGAGGTGCCAGAGTTTACTCACGCGTTGATTGACACAATCCACGGCGCGTTCCTGCGGCCGTTTCCATCTTGTGCGATTGCCCAATTCCGCGTGGATCGAGACAGCAAGCAGACCGAGCCTCGAATAGTTCCACGCGGCACCCAATTGGTGGCGCCGAATAGCCGCTTGGTGTGCCGCACTGCCGCCGACGTCACGTTGGTGCCGTTGACCGTTTCCGCTGTACGTTACGCGACGTCGACCGTCGCGCCGATGCAAACGACACTGCCGTCCGACACGACGGGGATTTTGTCTTTCACCCTTGAGCTCACGGCGCCGTCAGCCCAGTTCTCCATCGCTCCCGATATGCTGCGGTTGCACTTGGCGGGGGAGAGGGAGGTGGTGGCTGCGCTCGCCGACGGTGTGCTGATGCACGCCACACGTGCCTTCGTTGAACTGGACGGCAACGGGCGCTGGCGTCGGCTGGACATGCCGCTGACGGCCGCAGGTTTCGACGATGCCGACGCGCTGCTTCCGCCGCCTCGCGACAACACGACTGCTCCGTTTCATTTGTTGATGGAGTACGGCGCCTTTCCCGCTCGATTTGATAACCTCGATCTGGATTTGGCGCGGTTGAAACGGTTGGCGGGCGGTGCGCGCCGGATCACGTTGCATTTGGCCCTTGCCGGCGTCCATCCCGACTCACGTCGCGCCCAACGACTTATTGCAGCGTCGGCCGACAATGTCCGGCTGTTTTGCACGCCAGTAGTCAACTTGTTCTCGAGCAATGCTGAGCCAATCGAAACGAAGGCTGGGCAAGCGTACTATGCGCTGAAACCGTTTTCGCTGAAGAGCGCAGCCACGACCGAGATCTGGTCAGTTGATCAGGTCCGTATCACGACCGCCCAGGGTGCCGCGCTTCTGCCGCCCTTCGAATCCTTGCAGCATGCGCTTGGCGCAGCTCCAGGCCCGTATTGGATCGTTTTGCGGGACGAAGCCCGGCGCGCGCCGAAGCCGCCTTCCGAGCCCGGCAAGCCGGGACAGGAAGCGCTGCGCGGACTGGTAACTGGAGCGCGCCCAGCCGGATTGCGTGGCTTGGAACTCGCGCTTGTGAACGTCCGCGGCGAGCCCGTTGATCCGGCCGCGCAGCGCCAGCTCGACATCGTGCTGTCTTGCACAAATGGCAACCTGGCGGACATGCGCGAGCGCCAGTTGGCCGTGCGCGATGGGGACTCGGGTGACGAGATCGAGTTATTGGCTCAGCCCAGTGCAAGTCCCGCGCCGATTCTTCGCCGCGGCGACCTGTGGGAATTACTGTCGTGGCTGGTTCCGCAGGCAGTGCGGCTAAACGCCGACGGCCTCAATGAGTTCAAGCGCTTGTGCACCCGCTTCGGCATGTCCGCGCCCGACGCAGGCCGGCGATTCGACGCGCTCGTGTCGCTCTCGACTGAACGGGTGCGGCGCTGGATGCCAGGCAAGCCGGCTTCAGCGTTCGTCCAAGGATTGGAGGTCCGGCTCGTGATCGACGAGCAGCGTTTCGTCCAATTCAGTCTCGCTGGATTGGGGCGCGTGATGGATCGACTATTTTCCCCGTACGTTCCAGTCACCAGCTTCGTGCAAATCGTATTGGTCTCGGCAGAGACCGGTGCGGTACTGCGACGCGGTGAACCCTGCGCCGGTTCCCAACCGCTTATTTGATTTGCGGGTGGAAAAGGTATCAGCAGGGAAATTGCAAAGGAATTTCAGGTATCTTTCGCTGGCAAACGTTTTGTCCTACAGTAACGGGGCCTCAAGCTGGTGAGCCAATTGGGGACAGAACCTGAGACGAAAATAAAGGGAATTCAAATGAGTTTCGCCCCGAATGGCGGTATTCCGGCTGGTTCCGGCGGGAATCTGTTGGGCTCGCTGAGCGCGCTTGGCGGCCTTGCCGGGCCGGTCGCATCCACGGTGGCAGGCCAGATTGGCCCGCTCGCCGGCGTCGCGAGTCATATCGATACCGTGCAACGCGCGGTTCAGCTTGCGCAGACCGGTTTTTCGCTGATGAACAAAACACCGGCTGCGATTGCGGACGCGCTCAACAATGCGGCTGGCGGCGTTGCTCGACTGACTCAGCTAAATCGATACGTGACCATTGACTCGCCGCTCGGTCCGGACGTGCTGCTGGTCAGCACCGCGGTCATTGATGAACATGTCAATCGATTGCCGGAAATCCACCTCGATTTACTGTCGCACCAACATGATCTGGTGCCCGATCAACTGATCGGGCAACCGATCAAGATTCGATTCGACCAAAGCGCCCGGCAATCCACTCTCGAGCGCATCGTCTCGTCAGGCGGGGTCGACAGCATTCGCTACTTCGACGGATACGTCACGTCGTTCGACCGGGCGGGCAACCCGGGCAAGGTGACGCAATATCAAATGACGGTGGCGCCGTGGTTCTGGTTTCTGACGCGCTCGACCGACTGCCGGATTTTCCAGAACAAGACCGCTCAGGACATCCTCACCGAGATTTTCCAGGATCACGGGTTCACCGATTTCGAGTTCGACATCCGGACCGCGCAGAAGCCGCTCGAATACATCGTGATGTACCAGGAGTCCTATTACAACTTCTGTGCGCGTCTGATGGAGCAGGAAGGCCTGATCTGGACGCACCGCTACGAGAAGGAAAAGCACTTCCTCGTCATCGGCGATACGAATTTCGTTTTCCGCCCGATCGACGGGCTGGCCAACTTGCCATATGCCGCCAGCGCGGCGAGTGAAGACAACGGTATCGACCAGTTGCATGAAGGCCGGCGTTTCGGTGTCGGCAAGATCGCTTTTCGCGACTTCAATCACCAGAACCCCTCGTCGCCGCTGATGCTGGCGCAGGCCGAGCCGGAGAATCTCCGGCATGCGGGTCTCGAGACGACGGAGCGGTTCGAACACCAGTCGTTGTTCGACCACGGCGATGACGGCGACCGTTACGCCCGCATCGCGATGCAGGCCGAAGAGGCGAGTGCACATCGCTATACGGGTAGCGGCTACGCGTGGCGGATGACAACTGCGGGCAGCGTGACGGTGACGAACCATCCGGTCATGGCCAACAATCAGGAATACGCCATCCTGCACGTTCGTCACGAGGCCGTGAACGACTACACGGAACACAACGCAAAACTGCCGTACCGCAACACATTTTCTCTGCTCCCGAAGAAGTTTCCGTATCGTTCGGCCAGGAATACCCCAAAGCCCGTCATTCACGGCACGCAGTCGGCTATTGTGGTCGGCCCAAAGGACGAAGAAATTCACACGAACGGCAGTGCCGTGAAGGTGCACTTCCTGTGGGATCGCCGCGGCAAGTTGGACGGATCGGATTCGATGTGGATCCGTGTTTCTCAACCTTGGGCGGGCGACGGATGGGGGGCGGCCGCTATCCCACGGATCAATCAGGAGGTGTTGGTCGCGTTTAATCAAGGGGACCCCGACAATCCGGTCATCGTGGGCCGCGTCTACAACGGCGAGCAGGGCAACCCTTATCACGGGGCTGCCGGGCAGACGATGGGGATCAAGAGCCAGACGCACAAGGGCGCCGGCTCTAACGAACTGCGGTTCTCCGACGTGAACGGCGCGCAAGAGGTCTTTCTGCACGCGCAGAAAGACATGAACACGGTCATCAAGGATTCGGAAACGCATACGATCGAAGCCGGCGGGCGCACGGTGTCGCTGCTCAAGGGCAGCGAGACGAAGCAGATCGCGCAGGGCGGATTGAAGGAAACCATTGCGCTGACGCGCGACACCACGGCGAACGTGATCAATACGAAGGCCATCGCAAGCAAGGCCGGGCCCGGCATGCAAAGCCATCAGGCGAGTGACGGCATCGAGCATCGTGTTGGCGATGGCGTCGTGACGATGACGCCGGACAGCATCAAGTTGACCTTCGGACCGTCAACGATCGTCATCAACGCGAACGGTATCTATCTCGACGGGCCGGTCATCCATCTGAATCGCGGCAGTGCGCAGTCCGCGGAACAGGCGCTCGCGCTCGAGTGGGCGGCGGAGCAGGCGACGATCGCGAAAGGGCTGGCGAGCCCCGACCCGGCGACGCGAGCAGCGGCGGCCAAACTGGCGAGTTCGCTGAAGGCGCAGCAACTGGCGAAACTCGCGGACCACGTGTATCACCCTAACGATCCACCGCCGACCGGGTGGAAGATGGCGACCAACGATCCGGAAGCGTTGAAGTCGTTCGGGCTCAAGCCGAGCGACTTCGAGAAAAGCGGTAGCCACTTCGGGTCGCAGATGTATATCCCGGATGCAAATGTCTTCGGCGATAGCATGAAGCCGACGGTCGCGTTCAAGGGTACCCAGCAGCTCTTCGGCGAAGACATGAGCAACAACATGGCGCAGGGGCTCGGCGCCGATGCGCCGTATTACCGCAATGCGGTCACGATCGGCAAGAACATCGAGACCACGGGCGCGTCGGCCGGTGTCGATTTCACCGGGCATTCGCTCGGCGGTGGCCTGGCGTCCGCTGCAGCCGAGGCCAGCGGCGGTTCTGCTGTGACCTTCAATGCGGCCGGCCTCAATCCGGAGACCGTCGCGCAATACGGCGGGACCGCCCAACCGGCCAACATCACGGCGTACCGCGTCGACGGCGATATCCTGACCGGCCTGCAGGAAGGGCGACTCGGGCCGATCAGCGACGGTACGGCGGCGCTAATGCCCAAGGCGGTTGGCAGCCCCGTCACGCTCGACGGTGAAAGCGTGACCACGGTCGGCCGTCACCTGATGGGTGACGTGACGAACGGGATCAACCAGCAGGTCGCGAAGGATCAGCTCGACCTGGTCTCCCAACTGAATTCATCTCACTGATGCGATACAAGAAAGCGATAACCGCCGGCGCGATTGCCGCACTCGTTGGAGTGTCCTCGCCGCTCTGGTGGCCCACTCAAGCCCAAGGGACGAACATGACTGGCTTCAAGCGTTACGCACCGGAAGACTTCTTTTCGGGGCAGCAACTCACGTTGGCTCAGGCCATTCATGATGGCGATCTCACTCGCGTTCAGCAGCTCGCGCCTAAGACTGATCTGAATGTGCCGGGCGCGAAGAACACGACTCTGCTGTCATATGCAGTGCAGGAAATCGTCCCGGTCAAGAACGACGCGTCTAATCCACGGTACCAGATCATTTCGGTGCTCGTGAAGAGCGGCGCGGATCCCAAGGCGCCGGTCGGCGCCAGCGGAGGATCGGTGGTCGATGTCGCATTGCGGGCCGATACGCCCAACCTTCTGCGCGTGTTGTTGAACAGCGGACTCGATCCCAACTGGCAATACAACGGCGACACCCCGATGATTTTCGCGGTTGCAGAGAACCGGCTGCTGCCCCAGCTGAAGCTGCTGGTTGAGCACAAGGCGAACGTGAACGCTCGCGATTCGCTTGGAAAGACCGCACTCTTCGAGGCGACGATGATTCAGCAGTGGGACGTCGTCGACTACCTCCTCTCGCACGGCGCGGATCCGAAGATTGCCAGCCAGCTCGGCGTGTCGTACGGGTGGGTGCTGCAGAACGAGTTGAAGAACCATACGGCCGCGGACTCGCCGGCGCGTACGCGTATCGAAGAGGTTCGTCGCAAGATCGTCACGGCCGGCGCGCCGTGGCCGCCGCTCGATCCGAAGGCGCAACGCGCAGCGATGCGCGCGCGCGGCGAGAAGGTCGTGACGCCGGCCGGCCAGACGGATTGAACGCACGCGTGACGGTTGAAGCGTCGTGCAATGGATTCGGGAAATGATGAACGTTTTTGATTCGACGCCGCGTGTCAGGCGAGAGACGGTCCTCGGCGTATCCGGGGCGCTGTACTTCCTCTCGCTGACGATGCCGGCGATGCATTTCGAAAAGGAAGCGTCGCTCAGCGGGCTGTCGGTTCTCGCCCAGGGCTGGTTGGGACTGTTCATGCTCAATCCAGCATGGCTGGCCAATCCGCTCTACGTGGCCGCGGCCGTCCAGCTCGGTCGGAGCCGATATACCCGCGCGAGCCAGCTTTCGGCCGCTGCGCTCGCGTGTGCGCTCTGTTCACTGCTCACGACGAAGTGGTACTTCAACGAAGCAGATGCGACGCCGATATCCGGCTACGGCGTTGCGTTTTACGCGTGGCTCGCCGCGCATGTCGTATTGCTCGCGGGCAGCTTGCGCTTGCGCCGGGAAAGCGCCGTCGCGCTGCAAGGAAAATGAGTGGTGGCGCGAGTGGGCGCTGATTTCCACTCATTCCAACAACTACACATCACGAGAGAACCAGCATGACGGATTCCGAAAACCGTATCCGGATTCACGAAGGCAGCATCGTTCTGCCGGACGGTTTCGAGGATCGCACGACCAACCTCTTCGTGCCGGCCGATACGGCCGCGCAGCCGAGCCTCAGTGTCGCACGCGACTGGCTCAAGGACGGAGAGACCCTTGCGCCGTATATCGATCGGCAGATCGCGCTGCTCAAATCCAGATTGCAAGGACACCGGGTGCTTTCGCGCCAGGCTGAACGGCTTGGGCCTGAATCTCAAGGAATGCCTGGGGAGCGCATCGACGCTGCCTATCGGAACGGTCCAAAGACCGTATTTCAACGGCAAGCCGCATTCATCGTTGTCCCGGGACGCGTGCTGATCTTTACCGCGTCGAGCGCGAAGAGCTTCGGCGAAACGCTCGACGCATTGTGGCGCAACTGGCTCGACGGCTACCGTCCGGCAGAACAAGAGTCGGCATAACAACAGCAAAGGACCATCATCGTGTACGAAGCCGCACGAGTCACTGACCCAATCGATCACACCAGCGCACTTGCGGGCTTTCTGGTCGGCGCCGTGCTGGGCATTGCCCTGATCGCCGCAGTCGCCTTCGCCACATTCACATGCGGATTCGGCGTGGCGTTGCTGGCCGGCATGATGGCCGGTATCGGAGCGCAGGCTCTCCTATCAATAGGGGAGTCGATCGGGAAGATGTTCAGCTCGCAATCCGGCAACATCATTACCGGTTCACCGGACGTCTACGTCAACTCCCTTTCGGCGGCCTATGCGACGCTGAGCGGCGTGGCCTGCAGCAAGCACAATCCCATTCCGCTTGTCGCGCAAGGCTCGACGAACATTTTCATCAACGGGCGGCCCGCGGCGCGGAAGGATGACAAGATTACCTGCGGCGCGACGATCGGTGACGGTTCGCACGATACGTTCTTTCACGGTGGCACCCAGACATACCTACCGGTTGACGACGAAGTGCCGCCGTGGCTGCGGACGGCGACGGAATGGGCGTTCGTGCTGGCGGGGCTGGTCGGCGGCTTGGGTGGATTGTTGAAGCAGGCTGGCGGGCTATCCCGCGCGGTCCTGCCGTGCGCTGCGAAGTTCATCGGTGGGTACGTGCTCGGTGAAGCGTTCGGGCGGTACGTTGCCGCGCCGGCGATCAACAAGGCGCTCGGCGGGATGTTCGGCAACCCGGTCGACGTCACGACCGGAAGAAAGATCCTGTTGGCCGAATCGGAAACTGACTTCGTGATCCCGAGCCCGATGCCGGTCGCGATCAAGCGGTTCTATTCGAGCAGCATCGACTATGCGGGGACGCTTGGCCGTGGCTGGGTAGCGCCGTGGGAGCTTCGTCTGCATGCCCGCGACGGGCGGCTTTGGTACACCGACGCGCAAGGGCGCGAGAGCGGATTTCCGTTGCTGCGTGCCGGGCAAGCCGCATTCAGCGAGGCCGAGCAACGCTATCTGACCTGTACGCCCGACGGCCGCTACATCCTGCATGACATTGGCGAGACGTATTACGACTTCGGCCGGTACGAGCCGGACTCCGGCCGCATCGCGTGGGTGCGCCGTATCGAGGATCAGGCAGGGCAGTGGTGCCAGTTCGAGCGCGACAGCCGCGGCCGCGTCACCGAGATTCTGACGTGTGGCGGGCTGCAGGCCGTTCTCGACTACGAAGGGGAGCACGGCCGCCTTGGTTCGGTCACGCTAGTCCATGGTGACGAACGACGCCTCGCTGTCGCGTACGGGTACGATGAAAACGGTCAATTGGCGTTCGTGACGGATGCGAACGGGGCGGTCGTACGGCGATTTACGTACGTCAATGGCCTGATGGCGAGTCACGTGAACGCACTGGGTTTCACGTCGAGTTACGTGTGGTCGACGATCGAAGGGCAGCCGAGGGTTGTGGCGACGCGCACCAGCGAAGGCGAGGACGCGACGCTCGAATATGACATCGAAGGCCGCAAGACTCGCGTTCGGTACCCCGATGGACGAACCGCGCACTGGCGCTTCGACGCGCAGTTTCAGATTATCGAGTACACCGACTTCGACGGCGGACTCCACCGGATCAGATACAACGACGCCGGCATGCCGGTGATGCTGATACTGCCGGGTGAGCGCACGGTCGAGTTCGAGTACGACGACGCGGGACGGATCGTCGCCGAGACTGATCCGCTGGGCCGTACGACTCGGACTCGTTACGACGGCAACAGCATGCGGCCCGTGGAGGTTGTCGGGGCCGACGGCGGCGCCTGGCGCGCGGAATACGATCCACAAGGCCGGCTACTGTCGACCAAGGATCCGCTTGGCCACGAGAATCGCTACGAGTATCCGAAGGGATTGACTGCGTTGCCGATCGCACATATCGACGCGCGTGGCGGACGTAAGACGCTCGAGTGGAATCGTCTCGGAGAATTGGTTGCCTATACGGACTGCTCCGGTAAAACCACGCGCAGCAGTTTCGACGCGTTTGGACTGCCGCTTGCACGGGAGAACGCCCTGGGGCAGCGGGTCGCGTATGACATACGTCCGACCGGCGAGCCACGTCGTATCACGTATCCCGATGGCAGCACGGAGACTTTCGAATACGACGCGGCTGGGCTCGTCGTGCGGCATGTCGGCCTCGGAGGCCGGATGCAGCAGTCACTGCGAAATGCCCGCGGTCAACTTGTCGAAGCGATCGATCCTGCCGGACGACGGACCCGCTATCACTATGACGTAGCGGGGCGCCTGCGCGAACTCCAGCAACACCACGCACGCTACGTGTTCACGTACAGCGCCGGCGGCCGTCTGTTGACCGAAACGAGGCCCGATGGTGTCCAGCGGCGATTCGAGTATGGCGAAGGCGGAGAATTGCTTGCTGTGGACATCGTGGGCTCGCCGGACCGTCATGCGACGGCGGATCGCCCGATCCGTACAATTCGATTCGAACGCGACCGGATGGGTAACCTGAAGGTCCAGCATACGTCGACCGATACTACACGTTACGAGCGTAACAAGAATGACCAACTGGTGAAGATCGAGCGTACACCGACGTCCGCGGGTATCGCACTGGGTATCACGCCGGACGTGGTGCGTTTCGAATACGACAAGGTTGGTCGCCTTGTCGCCGAGCACGGTGCGAATGGCGACGTCGAATACAACCTTGATGAACTGGGCAACGTGATATCGCTCGCGCTACCCAACGACCAGACGCTACAGATGCTGCGCTATGGCTCCGGTCACGTTCACCAGATCCGCTGTGGTGATCAGGTGGTGAGCGACTTCGAGCGTGACGACTTGCATCGCGAGATCGCGAGAACACAGGGGCGGCTGACTCAGCGTTTTGCCTACGATCCGCTTGGCCGAAGAGTCTGGCAGTCCGCTGGTTTCCAACCGGACGCTCTTGGTCGAGGACGCGGGCAGTTGTGGCGTAACTACGGCTACGACGCAGCGGGCGAACTGATCGAGACCAGCGACTGCCTGCGTGGCAGCACGCAGTACAGCTACGATCCGGCCGGACAGCTGACACGTCGTGTGAACACCATGGATCGCGAGCTCGAGGAATTTGCCTGGGATGCCGCTGGCAATATGCTCGACGGCGCACAGGGCAAGAGTCGCGGATACGTCGAAGGCAATCGTCTGCGGATGTGGCAGGACATCCGCTTCGAATACGATCCGTTCGGCAATCTGGCGACGAAGCTTCGCGGAACCAACCAGCAGCAGCGCTTCACATACGATGGGCAAGATCGGCTGATCGCGGTGCGCACGCAGGACGCGCGAGGCGTGGTCGAAACGCGCTTCCAGTACGATTCGCTGGGCCGGCGTATTTCGAAGACCGATACCACTTTTGACGTGCGTGGTGTGAAACTGCGCAGCGAGACGAAACGGTTCGTATGGGAAGGCTTGCGCCTCGCGCAGGAAGTGCGCGAGACAGGCGTGAGCAGCTATGTGTACAGCCCTGATGATCCGTACTCACCGGCTGCCCGCGTCGATGCGGTGATCGCGGAGGCCCTGGCCGCGGCCGCGATCGATACGGCGAAGCGCGCGTCGCGGATCTACCACTTCCATACGGATCTGGCAGGGGCGCCGCAAGAGGTCACCGACGAGGCTGGCGAGCTGGCCTGGGCGGGGCAATACACGGCGTGGGGCAAAGTCGAGCCGAGCAAGCGGCAGCTCGCGACCGCGCGGACAGATCAGCCGCTGCGCTATGCCGGTCAGTATGCCGACGAAAGTACGGGGCTACACTACAACACCTTCCGTTTCTATGATCCGGATGTGGGGCGGTTTATCAATCAGGATCCGATTGGGCTATACGGAGGTGGAAACTTATATGCCTATGGCCCGAATTCGCAGCAATGGACCGACCCATGGGGGTGGTGTTCAGTCAAGCTGAGTAACAATATGGAGAAGTCGGGCATAACTCGCCCGGCCAACTCTGCCGCACACCATATGGTTGGCGATACTTCGAAGCAAGCTGCTCCTGCGCGTGCTATTTTGAGCAAATACGGTATTGACGTTGACTCAGAATTGAATGGGGTGTTTTTGCCTAATCGTAATAATGCCGACGACCTTGGCGGTATATTGCATAACGGGAAGCATCCTGACGTTTATTTCCAGAAGGTCAACCAACTCCTGCAAAAGGCAGATCTGGGTGGCAAGGAAGCTGTTCTTGACCAGTTGCAAGCGATAAGAGAAACGCTGCAGAACGCGTCCAGAGACACGCCGTGGAAGTCCGTTCTTTCTGAATTGTGAGGCTATATGGGTAATATTTATGGCATGAGGCAGGATGAGGAATTTCAGCCACTCGTCCAAGTCGACGATGATGGTGAAATCGCATATGACAAGAGCGTAGCTATACGAGCAACCGCTTTATGCGGGCAAGGGTTTGGTCAAGATTATGACCCCGTTAAGCTTACGTGGGGCACTTCGCGCAGAAAAAAGACTAGCGACGTTCATACGATGCTATCTCCGTTTCTCGTGCTTAGTGAGAGGGCGCTGGATGTATTGGCGCCGGTACTTCGTGACAGCGGGGAGATATTGCAGGTCGAGGCCCCGATAAAAGACATGTTCGGATTTCATGTAACCCGGGTGATAGAGAATGCTGTCGATATGGATGCATCAAAATTCAAAGTCTATCCTCAGGCGATGGTTTTTAATAAAATATTTCTTCTGAAGAGTCGCATTGAAGGAGCTGATATATTTCGCCTAAAAGAAAGTCCTGCTACAGTATTTGTATCCGAGCGTTTTAGAGAGCTTGTAGAGCAAAATAAATTAAAAGGGTTCGATTTCGGAGAGGTAATTTCGCAATCTGAGAAGTAGGATTTCACAACTTCCGGTGACTAGCCGGAGCATTGTATGGCTGGCCTCGATTTCACTAGAGTAACTTGTGAGAATCATTCGTTGAGGGTTGTCGACTTCTGGGCCTCTATGCGCGGGTAGGCCGACGAAAGGAATTTTGCGGAGCAGTAACGTTGTCACTCGATCAGTTGAAGCGAATGCGAGAGGCTCTTCGTCCATACGGACTGAAGTTGCTGGAATCAGAATGGAAAGGTTGGCACGCGCAGTATCGATTTCGATGTCGCAAGGGACACGAATCAAGCCGATGCGGCTCCTATCTGTTCTACACACTGGTCCAGTGTCCGGCGTGTCGCGTCGACGAGGTACTTCGTCAAATCCATCAGCTCGCGCGCCAGGCTGGCGGCCGCTGTCTTTCGGAGCAGTACGCGGGCCGAGGCACACGACTCGAGTTTGTATGTAAGGCAGGGCACGTTTTCGAGAAGACTGCCGAGAATCTGCGAAAAGGCTCTTGGTGCGTGCTCTGCGCGAGGGCCCAACATTCGAGGCGCATGGCCGATCCGGATGGGATGACGCGCATGCGAGCCGCGGCAAGAGCGAGAGGCGGCAAGTGTTTGTCGACCGGCTACACGAAACTGACAGAGCGCTATCGTTTCCGGTGTGCTGTTGGACACGAATGGGAGACTTCCGGTACCGAGATCGTGCGGGGTGCATGGTGTCGCATTTGCTCGGACCGAGAGAAGGTGCACGCATATCGTCACAAGGACGGCCTGGCACGGCTACGTGAACGAGCGAAGAGCCACGGTGGGGTTTGTCTCTCGAAGGTCTACGAGGGCAGCAAAGCCTACTACAGGCTCCAGTGTGGTGCTGATCACGAGTGGGAAACACAAGGCGCGAGAATCTTTCGTGGTGCTTGGTGCCCGGAGTGTCAGCGGGACTCGATGCGCTTTGGGATCGAGCGCATGCGCCAGCGGGCGACGCAGCTGGGCGGTCGGTGCTTGTCCGAAACATACCGAAATGCGGCGACGCGGCTGAAATGGGAGTGCGAACACGGCCACCGCTGGGAGGCTGCTCCAGGGGCAGTTGTTCGGGGACACTGGTGCCCAGTGTGTAGCCGCGACCGGTCCAAGCTTGGGCTCGAGTTGATGAAAAGCATTGCGCTCGAGCGTGGTGGCAAGTGTGTCTCGACGACCTATGTGAATAGTGCGACCAGACTTGAGTGGGAATGCGCCCTGGGCCATCGATGGCTCGCTACACCGAATACGATTAGACGTGGCCACTGGTGTGCTCAGTGTTATTTCATTAGCATCACGACAACCGAAAGGACTCGCCGCAGACGACGACATGAAGCGGTCGGGAAGTAATTTCGTCAACTAATTGAGCTGCGCGTCGGCGCGCTTCCGCTCATTGAGAGCGTGTTTGGCAACCAACGACGCGATAGGATATGAGCCGTCGGCCAATCGCTCATGACGTTCGGTTTTGTTACGCTTGGGTGTGATCGTATGAAATCAGAGACGAGCGATGCTTATTCGAGAACAGGGGCGCCGCATCAAGGTGCTGCGCGTCGATCCATCAAAGCAGTCGTCCGCTAGGACGCGCCGGCGCGAACAGGTGATCGGAACGTTTCGTGCCAATGAACCGGTTCCTTCCGCGATACTAGACGCGATGACCCGCGACGAGCGCAAAGCGCTCTCACGTTGGCTTGCGGTCTATCGGGAAAGCCAGGCACGCACGCAGGCGCGTCCGGTACTTGCTTGCGCTGCGGGGCAGCTCGAGACGCTTGTCAGCGCGCTAGAGGTGGCGGCCGACACGTTGTCGAGCGCCGACGCCGATCAACTGTGGGAGCAGTTGCAGGCTATCACGCGCGCGTTGAAGCGAGCAGGGCATATGCGGCCGCGCGCCGCGGGTCGGCCGCCGACGCCACTGCCGGGGCAGCGGGACCTTTTCGGCGAATGCGGCGAGATCGAGCAGCCGATCGAACAATGAGCACGTGCAGTTCTGGGTGGCCGCCATCTGCGGCGCGTTACAACAACGACATTTGGCCGAGTGTGCTCACGCGATCGGCGTGATCGCTTTCCTCCGCCGGCCCGCTACCCGGGATCTCGGATAGAGCATTCGCGCGTCGCTCCGTATTGCCGTCGTCCCTGCAATGCTTGCGCGTCCACTCGGCACTCAGGACATCGGACGAGAACACGACACCTGGTGCAATTTGAACGAGCTGGCTCACCGGTGGAATCCCCTAAATCGACTGAATGTCAAAGTGGGCAGCGGCGTAACGCGCACTGCAGTTCCACACTTCGACACCGTCGCGGATAAAGGTGGCCCATCCAGCCGTGACGATCATCTCCGCCTGCGGAAATACGTCGCCATGCCCATTCGCCGTAGCGGCAAAGACCGTCCGCTCACGACAAATCGCCAAGTAGTTTCCATCCGATAACGTCGACGGCGTCGTGCTCAACGATCAAGCCCGCTCACTGCTCGATCAAAAACCGATCGCGGTTCTTCGCGCTTGCAATCCACTGCGGAGCCTTGCCACGGCCGCTCCAAGTCTTGCCGCTTTTCGGATCCCGATACTTCGGCGCGACCGGCGCACGCTCGCCGGATGCCACGGCGCGGCGTCGTCCGAAAAGTTGCTCGGCCGTGATCCCATATTCGGCGATCTGTTCACGCATCGTCGTGATGATGCTGTCGAGTTCGGCGAGCCGTGCTTCTTCCGCTTGCTGTGCCAGTGCTTCAGCTTGAGCCTTGAGTTCGAGGTAGGTAGCCATGAATTAGCAGGGAGTTCCTGTAGAGAATTGGCCAGTGGGCAGAATACCCCTGGGTATAACGTAACGTCGTCGACTCCGACATCGCGATTATATTCGCATGCGAGGTGACATCGACAGCGATGTGTCGTGCAACCTCAGTTATATGCTATTCAGAGTCCGGTTGAGGGTGCCGACGGCCGAGCGCCATCCACCTCACCACATGGTGATATAATATGGAATCCTACTTAATTTGACATAATTGTATCTAGCGAATTTTTGTTTTGTAGTGGCTAGATTGAAATGTCCGCTTTGGGGGTGCGGCTAGAATCTTGGACTGGTTTATGCCGCGAGTCCGAGGCTCTCCCGGTATTCGAGCGGGCTCAGTGAGCCAAGCGAGATCTTAATCCGCTGGGCGTTGTACCAGCGAATGTAAGAGTCGACCGCCTCGATGAACTGTTCGATGCTTGTAGCCTGCCAGCCCCGGGGATAGAACAGCTCCGTTTTCAGCCGGCCGAAGAACCCTTCGCATGCCGCATTATCGGGCGAGCAACCTTTGCGCGACATCGAGCGAATCAGCTTGCCATCGCGCATCCGCGAGAGCCACCCGGGCCAGCGATAGTGCGCACCGCGATCGGAGTGGACCATTGGCCGGTGTTTGCTGTCGGCCACTGTTTCGATCGCTGCATCGAGCATGGTATCCACAAGCTCGGCGTCCGGACGCGTGCCGATCGACCAACTGACAACGAGCCCATCGAAGCAGTCGATCACAGGCGATAGATACGCCTTGCCAGCTGGAATCTGGAATTCCGTAATGTCGGTGAGCCACTTTTTATTCGGCGCTGCCGCCCGGAAATCACGATTGATGAGGTTCTCTGGCGCGGGGCCTATTTCTCCTTGATAGGAGCCGTAGCGACGCCGGCGGGAACTGCCAGCGGCCAAGCCTTCTTGCCTCATCAAACGTCGCACGACTTTCTCCGATATGAAGACCTGCTGCTTACCGAGTGCCGCGCGTATCCGGCGATAGCCGTAGCAACGATAATTGTATTCGAAGATGTTTGTGATGACGCGACGCATGCCAGCATACTTGTCAGCGACAAGCAGTCGTGCGCGATGATAAAAGTAGGAACTGCGGGCAAGACCCAATACGGCAAGCAGCTCTGGCAGTGCATAGATTTGTCTCAGGGCATCAACCAGCGTCGTCTTCTCTCGATTGCTCAGGAGCCGCGGGTCGATGCCCAGGCCTTTTTTTAACAGTTCATTGGCCTTCTTCAGGATGTCGTGTTCGAGTTGCAGCTGCCGTATGTCGCGTCGAAGCGATTCCAGCTGCTGCTCCAGCTCTGTCCGCTCAGGGGCCGATGTTAGATTCTTATGGCGTTTCATAGATGCCGGAGCCTCACGACCGAGTAGCTTATTTTTCCAGTTGTATAGCGTCGGCCTGCTTACGCCTATCTTTTTCGCGATCACGCGTGCACCTTCGTCTCTGGTGCACAGCTCAATGACCGCTGCCTGCCTCAACTCTGGGGACGACGGCACATTCGGAGCATTGCTGACAAGACGTTTCCGAATATCGGGGCGCAGCTCGTGGACCCACGCGGCCAGCACTGCGCGACACGGATACCCCAGTGCTCTCGTGGTCGCGGCAAAATTGCAGCCATGACTCAAATAATGCTCGACCGCGATCTGCTTCTGTTCGGCGGAGTATCGTGGCCTGGAGCGGCGATAGCCCGCCGGCAAATCGCCGGCCTCAATGAACGCACGGTACCATCGTGCCAAGTTCTTCCGCGAAGGATATCCCAGCTCGCGAATAGTTGCCGCTGCGCTCCTACCGTACTTGATGTAGAGCCGAACCGCTCGAACCCGGTCTTCGTACGAATACATGAACTACCTCCAAGGTAGTCCAAGATTTTGTCCGCACCCCCTATGGCGGCAGAGTCGGCCAGTCTCTACTACTCTCGGCGCGGTTCATAGCGACGATCCGCTATTGTTAACTCGCTGAGCACAACGCCTCGATTCGACGGGAGAATCCGTCGACAAGACGGATTTGGGCTCTTGCCAGCTACTGCATAAATTCCCTCCTGTTCCCACCACTGTTCGCGTACCACTCAGGACCGAGGCGGTGTGCGACTCATAACACGAACAAGCTTCTGACTATGTGCCGCCGCGATCATGGCGGCTTCGGCGGTTGTGGTGAAACCGCGTTGAGTGACATGTCGAAATAGTGGAGAGATTTCGGCCGAACAATAGAGGGCGATCGATGATGGCACACGACTTTATGGCACTGGCTCAGCAATGTGCACCTGCCATAGCACCACCGACGCTAGCCGCTATTGTGCGCGTCGAATCTGGATTCAATCCGTACGCAATCGGCGTTGTCCACGGCCGTCTGGCAAGACAACCGCGGCGCCAGGACGAAGCGATTGCCACGGTCAACGCGCTTGAGGCAACCGGATGGAACTATAGTGCAGGCCTCGCGCAAATCAATCGAGCGAACTGGTCTCGCTATGGACTGACGGCATCAAACGTGTTCAATGTCTGCCAAAACTTGGCCGCTGGCGCGACGATTCTAAGCGAGTGCTTCGCACGTGCACGCGTTGTCTACTCGGACCCTCAGCAGGCACTGCGCGCAGCGTTGTCATGCTATGAAAGCGGTGACTTTATCACCGGCCTCCGAACGGGATACGTCCGACGTGTGGTGACAACTGCAAATGCTATCCAGGCCATCGTACCCGCTTCGACTTCAGAGGCAAAGCCGATTCCGGCGATCCCCGTGCGCCCCGTAGCTTCACAACGGGAGATTAGACCGCGGTTTTCGCCGGCATCTTCTGCGCTCCAGAACTCCGGAGACAGGACGATGCGCGGTCAGCGAGATGGCGAGTCCGCAACCGATGCTGTGATCTTCTGAACGAAAGAGGTGATAGAAGATGAGACGGGATAATATTAAGAAATTAGATATGATATTAAATAATAACCTATTAAATACGATTGATATATTCTGCAGAAAAATTTCTCTTGTGTATCTTCGAATTGTAATGGCCAGTGCACCTGTCATGACGACTGTGCCAGCAAGCGCTCAGCTCACTCAGGTCAGCACCTTGTTGATTACGATTCAGAATACATTGCTCGGCGTGGGTGGGGTGGTGTGTTCGATTTCGATCATCTGGGCAGGTTTCAAGATGATGTTTCAACACGCCCGGTTTGGTGATATTGCGCATGTCTTTATCGGCGGTCTATTCGTCGGATGTGCGACGGTGATCGCCGGCATGCTGATTCCGACAAGCTGACGTGTGCACGGAGTGATCAATGGACGCACTCACGGATCCCATCTTCAAAGGTTGCACCCGGCCTGCAATGCTATGGGGGGTGCCGCTCGTGCCGCTCTTGATTGTTCTCGGTGCCGTGCTGATTCCTGCCGTGTGGGTATTGATTGCCAGTCCACCTGCGGGCGTTGGGCTCGTGCTGCTGATCATTCCAGTATTCACGACAATGCGAATGATCACGCGCCAGGACGATCAGCGGCTCACCCAGCGTCTGTTGCGTATCAGGATGAAGTTGCATCAGCGCAATTGTCCGTTCTGGGACGCTCACGCCTATGGGCCTATCCGTTTCAAGCGCAGAGGCTGATATGAATATGCGATCAACGCTTGCTGCAGTCGCGCAACGCGAAGTGATGCTTGCCGACTTTATTCCGTTTTCCTCGCACGTCACAGACCGGGTTATTCGTACGTGCGAGGGTGACTACGTGCAAATCTGGAAAATTCCCGGCATCGCGTTCGAAGCGGTCGATCCGGCCGAGATCCTTACACGCCACATCGGATTCAATCAGCTCGTACGTAACCTTCCTGGCGGCCATATCGCGCTTTGGACACATCGGCTACGGCGGCGCACCGTAGATCGCTTCCAGACATCGTACTCCAACCGGTTCTGTCAGGAGTTGGCTGAGCGCTATTACGCGAGCTTTTCCGGATACCGAATGATGGTCAACGAGCTGTATCTGAGCGTGGTGTATCGACCACATCGCACGACACTGGGACGGGCATTTAGCCGTGCGGCCCGTCGTACGTTTGACGATATTCGTCGCGACCAGCAGGACGCGTTGCGAGCCATGGAAGATATCGCCTTGCAGATCGAATCGGGTTTAAAACCCTGGGCGCCTATCGCATTGGGTGTGGTTGAGCGTCCCGATCCATTAACGGAGCAGTCGCGCTGTTACTCGACCGCGCTCGAGATGCTGGGCTATCTCGTCAATGCAACGTGGGAAGTGGTGCCGGTGCCGGCCGGTCCAATCTACGAAGCGCTGCCGACCTCTCGGCTGCTGTTTCAGCGGGAGAAGCTCGAAATCCGTATGCCTGCGAAAACCCGATACGCGGCCATGCTCGATCTGAAGGATTATCCGGAGCAAACCGAACCAGGAATGCTCAACGGATTGCTGTATGCAGAATTCGAGTATATCGAAACGCAAAGCTTTACCGTTCTCGACCGTCCAAGTGCCAAGGAGACGCTCGAGCGTCAGCGTAATCAACTTGTCGCCGGCGACGATGTGGCCGTCTCCCAAATTGAAGCGATGGATCATGCATTAAACGATCTTGTGAACGGTGACTTTGTGCTAGGCGAGTATCACTACACGTTGGCTGTAATGGGCGACTCGTTAAGCGACGTGGTCCGCCATGTCGCCCAAGCACGGACGTCCCTGGCCGACGCCGGGTTCCAAAGCGCGCTCATCGACCTTGTGGCCGACGCCGCATGGTTCGCGCAGTGGCCGGGCAATTGGCGATATCGGCCGCGGGATGCGAAGCTCACTTCGCGCAATTTCTGCGCAATGGCCAGCCTGCACAATTTCGCAACCGGAAAGCGCAATGGCAATCCGTGGGGCGAGGCCATCACAATCGTGAAGACGCCCAGTGGCCAACCGCTCTATCTGAACTTTCACGCGACGCCTGAGAAGACCGACGCCATCGACGAGAAGGCTTTAGCCAATACGCAGATCATCGGTCGTGCAGGCGCAGGTAAAACGGTGCTCGAACTATTCTTGCTCGCCATGGCGACAAAGTATGGCGTGACCGCCGTGCTCTACGACAAGGATCGCGGTGCCGAGATCGGCATTCGTGCAATGGGCGGTAAATATACGGTCTTTCGTCGGGGAGAGCCGACCGGTGTGAATCCGTTCCAGCTTGAACCGGACGAGGCCACACGCAATTTTTGGGAACGCCTCGTATGCAAGCTCATCGATAGCGGCTCTCTGCTGTCAGCTAAGGAGGAGCTCGACATTTCCCGCGCCGTCCAGCAGGTCGCGCGCATGGAGCGTTCGTTGCGCCGATTGTCGATGGTCCGACAACTTTTACCGAACGTCGGCGAAAACAGTTTGCATGCACGGCTTGCTAAATGGTGTGCCGGTGGACGTCTCGGTTGGTTGCTCGACAATCCGATGGACCGGATTGATTTCCACAGCCATAGTCTCCTCGGATTTGACGATACGGAGCTTCTTGACGATCCCGAAGCGTCCACACCCCTTACGATGGTGTTGCTCCATCTGACCGAGCGCTTGATGGACGGCCGGCGCTTCATCTACGTGATGACGGAGTTCTGGAAGCGGCTACGCGATCCGGTTTTTAGAGAATTTGCAAACGACAAGCAAAAGACGATTCGGAAACAAAATGGTCTCGGTATATTCGACACGCAGTCGCCAGCGGATGTACTCAATAGTCCTATTGCCCGCGCACTTGTCGAGCAAACAGCCACATTTTTCTTTCTGCCGAACCCTACGGCTGACTATGACGACTACGTGCATGGGTTCAAGCTGTCCGAAGCCGAATTCAACATCGTGCGGCGCATGGGCGAACACAGCCGGCTATTTCTGGTTAAGCAAGGCCATCGTTCGGCTGTCGGGCGGCTGGACTTAACCGGTTTGGGTGACGTGCTCGACGTACTGTCCGGCACGACGGATAACGTTGCATTGCTCGATGAGATTCGTGCCGATGTGGGTGAGCTACCGGAAGCATGGCTGCCGCACTTTCATGATGCAGTGGCCGCGCGCCGAGCACGATCAAGTGCGCTTGGAAGAGATCATGTGAACACCGCAGTAAGCCGTGAGCGAGGTGTGCGATGAACGGGCTTTTCAGCGCGGTGGGCGGCACGCTCGAAAATGGTATGCAAACGTATGTGACCGACGCGTCGTCGGCGCTTTCCTCCCTGCTTGTACCTGTGGCGACAACCGGGGTGACAATCTGGATTCTCGCTTTTGGCATGGCCGTGGTTCGCGGCGAGGCTCATGAACCGGTTCCCGCATTCGCCTGGCGCGGTGTGAAAGTCGCAACCACACTCGCATTTGCGCTAGGCACGGGCCTTTATCAGGCGCAGGTTGTCACCGCCGTGAGCGGGGCCATCAGCGGGGTCGCGCAGGCGATTCAGGCGGCGGCGGTCAATGCTGGCGCCGGAAACGCGGGGTGCGCGGCGCTCGTGCAAGCGAGCGCATCAGATGCGAGTGCCGCCGGCATCTATCGCACGCTTGATTGCTATGACCGACAGCTTAACCTCGTGGTGGATGCCTATTTCGATAAGGCCGCCCATGAAGGGCTAAGCGTGAGCGGCATTGTCGCGGGCATCGGTGACCTGGCCTGCGGTCTGGTGGCCGCGTTCGGCGGGGCGATTTTCCTGATGGTGCTGGCCGTCGAAGTTCTCATGGCGCGCATGCTGCTTGATCTCGTGCTCGCGCTCGGACCTGCATTCATCGCGTGCGCTGCATTTAGCCCGACTACGCGCTTTTTTGACGCTTGGACGGCCAAGGTGGTGAATTATGCGCTGCTTCAGGTATTGGTTGCAGCGTTCCTGGGACTCGCGCTTGCCGCATTCTCCACCAATCTCGCACCGTTTCATGTGACGACGGCTTCGCCCGAGACTTCTGCTGATGCGCTTGCGGCAGCCGCGCGCGAGACACTGGAGGCGAGCGCGCCATGGGCGGCAGCATTTGGCATGTTCGTAACGTCCGTACTACTGGCCATGATCGGCTGGCAGCTGCCGGCGGTCGCCTCCGGGCTTGCCGGAGGCGCGACCCTTTCCGGTTTTGGTGCCTTCGTCGCGGGATACGCGTCCCGGCAGATGAGCGGCACACTCGTCTCCGTACTGCGTGCGTTGCCCCGAAGCGCGTCGTCGGGTGCCCGGACAAGCAACGCCGGCGCACTTGCGCGCACAAGCGGGGCCGCGCGAGCTCCCGCGTATCAGCGCGCCGCACGTGCTCATCTCGATCAAACCGAGGATTGACGAGGGGTTCAAACCATGAAACGTCACTCATTAACGACCCACATTCTGATTGCTGCGACTGCAGTCGCCGGTGCGATTGCCATGCCCGCAAGAGCGGAGATTTATTCCGTCTATGACGAACGGAACGTGGCTCAGGCCATTGCGATGGTCGGGCAGTTAAAGCAGCAAGTGCAGCAGGAAATCGCACTGTATCGCTCGATGAGCGGTGCGCGCGGGTTCGGCGCGTTGCTTGACCGACCGGGACTAGCCAATGCGCTGCCTGCTGATTGGCAAAACATTTATACAGCGATTCGGCAGGGTGGATATGCGGGCCTTACCGGTCCTGCGAAGGCATTGCGTGCACAAAACAAGCTCTATGACTGCGAGGACCAGCGCGGCATCGATCAACAGGTTTGCCAGCGCGCGCTGAACAAGCCGTTTCAAGACCAGGCGCTAGGCCTGCAGGCCTATCAGACCGAGCTGGCCGAGCTTGACCGGATCGAGCGCCTGATGCGGCAGATCGATGCGACCCAGGACCCGAAAGGCATTGCAGAGCTGCAGGCGCGAATTCAATCTGAGAGCGCCGCAGTCGGCAACGAGATGACGAAGCTGCAGCTTTTCAAGACGCTGTCAGATACCGAGGACCGCTTAATCGCGCAGCAGCAATCCGAACTGATTCTCAAGCGCGCTGGCAACACTCGCCGCCTTCAGGACGAGATGGTGCCCGCGACATTCGGACGCTAAGGAGGACGATCATGAAGCCGATTTGGTCGTCGATGATGCTGAGCATGCTGATCATAGCGCTGTCAGGCTGTGGCGGTGTGCCAGCCAAGCCGGAGCTGCCCGATGGTTCTCATCGGGTGCCGGTCAATCAGCAGACGCCCATCCCGCCCGGTAAAGTTGCGCCATCGGTTGGGGACTGCCCATGAAAGGCGGGGACGACTACCGACGCGCGCTCGACTTTGAGACGTCGCTCACGCATCTGCAGGCGCGCTCCGAACGCCGAGCATGGCAGGTGGCGGGTGCAGCCGTTGCCGTCGCAATGGGCTCCGTGGCCGCGCTTGCCGTGATGGCACCGTTTTACCGTGTGGTGCCGTTACCGATTGAGGTGGACAAGGTCACTGGTGAAGCGCAGCTCATCGATGTGCTTGACGCAAAGCACATTCCACTGCGCGAGATACAAGACAGGCATTGGGTCGCGGTCTATGTCCGCTCGCGAGAGCGCTATGACTGGGGATTGCTGCAGATGGATTACGACCGCGTCCTCGAAATGAGCGACGAGTCGGTCGCCCGCGCATATCGCCAAATCTATAGCGGACCTGACGCGTTAGATAAACGCCTTGGCGCGTCGGTACAGTACCGTGTTCGAGTTGTGTCCACCACTCTGGTGCCTGACGAGCCCGGCCGGGCAGTCGTGCATATCGAACGCACGACTCTCAAGAATGGTATCGACAGCGGCGAGCCCGCACAACGTTTCGTGATTACGCTGGCTTTTACGTATCGTCCGGCCACGCTGATGCGCGAGCGTACGGCAATCGAAAACCCCTTTGGTTTCGAGGTTACCGCGTACAGTCGGGACGCAGAAGATATATCACCTGCTCAGCCTGCGGTTGCAGGGGGGACGCGATGAACGTGCTCGTATCTGCAACAGTTTTGCTAGCAAGCGTGGCGACGCAATCCGTCGACGCTCATATCGTACCTGAATGGACTCGTGATGCGCGGGTGCGCCAAGTGCGCTTCATGCCAGATGATGTGGTGCGCGTAATCGCACAGCGCGGCTTCGCCACGCATATCGAGCTGGATCCGGGCGAACATATTCTTGTGGTCGCGCCGGGTGACCGTGACGGATGGCACGTCGTCGCCAACCGGGGCGATCACGACGTTTATCTGAAACCAAAGCTTGCGGCGCACGACACGAATCTCGTCATTCGGACCGATCGACGCAGTTACAGTTTCGATCTTGTCGTGCTGCCGCTGAAAGCCCGCTTCGGTAATGCGCGCGAAATGTACCGGGTAAGTTTTGTGTATCCCGACGCCAACGCAGCGAACGCTCGTATTGCGGCGCGCATGACGTGTCTGCAACAACGCCTTTCCCAACCTTCCATCGTGCGCAACACCGCGTACTCGATGCAGGTTATGCCGCATGCCGAAGACATTGCACCGTCTGCGGCATGGGATGACGGTCGCTTCACATATATCCGAATTCCGAACAATCGCCGGATACCCGCTGTTTTTCGTGTTGAAGACGACGATAGCGAGCGCGTTGTGGACAAGCATATGGACCACGATGTGATCGTTGTCCACGAGCTTGCTCGGCGCCTCGTGTTGCGTCTAGGCGACGAGACGGTCGGACTGTGGAACGACGCATTTGACGTTGACGGCGTAGCGCCCCGGCACGGTGTAACGGTCGATGGCGTGCGCCGTACCTTGCGGAGCAACGAGCATGATTGACGAGACTTCGCGCCACGGTACATCTCCTCACGACAATCGCGAGCCGAACCAGACCGACTTGTCAGGACCCGATTCGCTTACCGTCCTGGATCGTGGTTTACCTAGTCTAGATGGACAGGGCCGTCGCTCGATAGCCGGCTGGCTTATCCCACTCGTGATTATCATGCTCGCGCTCGCTGGCGCCGTCTGGACGGTTCATGTCGTGCTTAGCCGCCATGATGCTGCCGAGCGTGCTCGGCGTAATACGGTTCGTGCTCAGGATACGCACGACAAGGTATTCGAGATCGATCCGGCGCTGGCGGAAATTGCGGGGGCTGCAAGCGCGGTGCCTGCGCCATCGACGGCTGTGTCAGCATCACGCGCGGCCGTGGTCGTTGATCGTATCGGACCGGCACACAGCTATTACGACGCACCGTTGCTCGTCGTTGCCGCTCGTGAGAGTGAGCCTGGCGACATGAAGGAAGCAGCTTCCGTTGCAGCAGGGGCGGCCCAGGCACACGTGAGCGGACAGACCGGTGGCGCGGATCAGGGAACGTTCTCGAGCCTGGCGCAGGCGCTGGTTCCGACCCGCACGCCAAAGGTGAACGCCGCGTTTATCGGCAACCGCAGCTTGCTGCTCAGTCAGGGCACCAAGATCGACTGTGCGGGCGACACCGCATTCGATTCGACGCAGGCCGGCATTTCGACCTGCACGGTCACTCGCAATATTTATTCTGACGACGGGCGTGTTGTACTCATCGAGCGCGGATCGCAAATCAATTGCGAATATCGTGCCAATCTCGCGCCCGGGCAAAAGCGCGTATTCGTTCTGTCGGCCAGAATCGTCACACCGCATGGCGTGATCGTACAAATCGACTCACCCGTGGCCGATGCGCTAGGTCGTATGGGCGTGGCCGGTGCACTCGACAATCACTGGGGCGAGCGTGTGGGCGCGGCGATGCTGCTCGGACTGAGCCAGGATGCAATTGGCTATCTGGCCACGCGCGGGGGCAATGCCAACGGCACAATCGTTTATCAGAGCACGCAGGCCCAAGGCAACGACATGGCTACGCGCGTGCTCGATCAGACCATCAATATTGCGCCAACGCTCAAACAGAATCAGGGCGCGGAATTCACGATTGTTCTCGCGCGTGATCTTGATTTCAGTTCCGTCTACACCCTTGAACCGGAGGGCGTGCGATGAACGCTTATGCGCATACGCCATCGGCGGCGCCCGCTCCTCTAGCCGATGCACTATCCGTGTTGCCCGACGACGCGTCGGTGAGGGAGTTGATGCGTCCGTTTGCACCATTGCTCGAAGATGCAGAAGTCACCGAGCTCGTCATCAATCGCCCACAGCACGTACTAACTGAAACTCGTCTAGGCTGGCAAGCGCATGAGCGCTTGGAGCTCGACTTCGAGCGACTGATGGCGTTTTCCGTCGCGATTGCGACCCTGACGAATCAGGGCATTTCAGCCGAACGTCCATTGCTCTCAGCACTGCTGCCGGGCAACGCGCGCATTCAGATTGCTGTGCCACCGGCGGTTCCCCCCGGCTCGGTTTCGATAACGATTAGGCGACCGTCGGCCGAGGGGAAGACGCTCGAGCGCTATCGCGACGAGGGGCTTTTTGAGACGACGCAGTGGCACTGTCCGGGCGGCCTCGATACGGCGACATCGGCTTTGCATGCAGAAGAGCGGTTGCTCATCGAACGGCTGGATGCACGCGAGTTTGCCGCCTTCTTTGAGCACGCCGTGCAGGCGCGCAGGAACATCGTCGTTGTCGGTAACACAGGATCTGGCAAAACGAGCTTTATGCGCAGTTTATGTCGATACTTGCCCTCGAACGAACGCATTGTGACGATCGAAGACGTGCGCGAACTATTCATCGGGCATCTGGATAACTGCGTGCACCTTCTGTACAGCAAGGGTGATCAGGGCCGCGCCCGCATCACGCCCGCAGACCTGATTGCCAGCGCCATGCGCATGCGCCCCGATCGGGTACTGCTTGCTGAGCTGCGCGGCTCGGAAGCGTACGATTTTTTGAAGCTGCTGACGACCGGACACGCGGGGTCGATGACGAGCTTTCATGCCTCCAGTGCGCGCGTTGCCATCGAACGCTTCGCGTTGATGGCCAAAGAGCACCCGGAAGCCGCGGCGTGGGATGTCGCATCGCTTAAGCACTTGTTATTTCTCACGATCGACGTCGTTGCGCACATGCAGGCGCAGGCGGTGCTCGACTCGCACGGCGCTCAGATCGGCAAACGCTGGGCGATGACTGAAGTGTGGTTCGATCCGCTGCGCAGAATCGGGCAGGTGGATAATCAGAGTGGAGTGAATCGTGATGCGACAGCGACGTCCAATCTCTGACTGGCATTCGTTCTCGTGGCGCGCGACGATTGTCACGCTCTGCGTGGTCATCGGGATGTTGGCTGCGCTTGGTGTTGCAGTGTGGTTAGCTACCTGCACGCTATACGTGAGCTTGCACCTCAATCCGCTTCGCGCGCATTGGTCGGCATGGGTCGATGCACTTCTGGCGTGGTCCGATGGCGGCCTGCCGAATATGGGTAGGCGTTTGGCCGGTGCAGGTTTCATCGGACTGGCCATTGCCTTTGGCGGTTCTGCGCTTGCCGTCTACGCATGGGTTGAGCGGGCAGCGCGCCGGGCGCTTTACGGCGACGCGCGTTTTGCCACCGATGCGGATATTCGCAAGGCGGGATTGTGATGAGGCAGGGCTTGCTCACGGCACCACCACACCCAGCGCTTGTCATCGGCCGCTGGCGTAGTCGCTATCTGCGCTTTACGGGGCAGCAGTTCGTGTTGCTTGCTGCACCCGCGCGTTCGGGAAAGGGTGTTAGCGTCGTCGTGCCGAACCTGCTGAGCTATCCCGATTCTGTCGTGGTGCTCGACATTAAACAGGAGAATTTTCAGCTAACTGCCGGCTTTCGGCACGCACACGGGCACAGGGTATATCTCTTTAACCCCTTTGCGGAGGATGGCCGAACGCATCGGTATAACCCGCTATCC
Organism: Burkholderia sp. HI2761; assembly: GCF_002223355.1. NCBI lineage: Bacteria > Pseudomonadati > Pseudomonadota > Betaproteobacteria > Burkholderiales > Burkholderiaceae > Burkholderia > Burkholderia sp. HI2761. Next base: position 710,699 of record NZ_NKFN01000007.1, read on the forward strand.
GTAATCGGCGACGGGGTGTTTCGTGTGGGCGACATCCTGGCCATTAGCCATGTGCTGTACCCGGCGGGTGGACACGACGAATTCTGGAAAGACCAGGCCCGTAATCTGTTCCTCGCGCTCGTACTGTTGCTGTGCGAATGGCGCGATGCTCGCCACGCGGAGGTGGCCGATGCGCCGGACTATCCGGTGACAATCGGTGAGGTACTACGCCAGTCCTCGGGAAACGGGATGCCGCTTAAGGTCTATTTGCAACGGGTGTTGGCGCGAGATCGACAGTGTTTGAGCCGAGCCTGTGTTGACGCGCTGAATCGCTTTCTCTCCAACGACGACAAGGTGCTGGCCAGCATCCTGGCGACATTTAATGCGCCACTCACTATCTGGGCCAATCCGATCGTCGATGCGGCAACGAGTGCGAGCGACTTCGATTTGAGAGATGTGAGAAAGCGCCGAATGTCCGTGTATCTCGGTGTAACGCCAGACCATCTGAGTGAAGCAGCGCTGCTGATGAATCTGGTCTTTTCGCAGCTCGTGAATCTGAATACCAAGGAGCTGCCGCAGAACAATCCCGATCTGAAATACCAGTGTCTGTTGTTGCTCGATGAGATGACATCAATCGGGAAAATTCAGATCCTCGCGCGAGCTGTGGCCTACATGGCCGGCTACGATCTGCGCTTGCTCTCGATTGTGCAATCTGTTTCCCAGCTCGAATCGGTCTACGGCCGTGCCGACGCGAGAAGCATCGTGACGAATCATGCGATGCAGATCCTGTTTGCGCCGCGCGAGCAGGCAGATGCCAACGCGTACTCGGAGATGCTGGGCACGCGTACGACACATTCGCGCACAACGAGCCGCTCAGGGGGCATCTTCGCGGGCCGAGGTGGCACAAGTGAGAGCTTCTCCGAACAGCGCCGGCCGTTGATGTTGCCGCAGGAACTCAAAGAACTCGGTCGTGACAAGGAGATCATCCTTCTTGAAAATACCCGGTCGATTCTGGCCGATCGGATTTGCTACTGGCGTGATCCGGTCTTCACGTCACGTCTGATGGACGCGCCCACGGTGCCGGCACTAGATATCGCTGGATTTACTGCTCAAATCGAGCACCGGGTAGTGGACTTAGCAGACGACGAAGTCAACGCCCATACCTCGAGTCTTGCACACGTTTTACCTGATTATCTGGAAGGTGCTCAGGCATGGGATCCGCAGGACTTGTCGCAACCGCCGGACGATATCAGTTGCGAGGACGCTCATGCATACGTGGAACAGCAATTTGCGTTGTTTGGCGCGCCAGCCGATGACACAGCGCGCGCCCGAGACCATTTGTCGGATAACAAAGCCGGTACGGCCGGGGCTGCACCGGCCACAGGACACTCGTGTCAAAGTGCGCGCCGTACCCGGACATCTGCCCGTACCAGCGAGGTGTCTGCGGGTGGAGCGAACTCATGAACGGCCCCTTCGTGAGCGAGGCAGAGCGGGTGCGCGCCGCTTTGTCCACGATCCCGGCCGACGACTATACGACCTGGGTCGACATGGCGTTTGCGGTGAAGCAAGGGTTTGGCGACGCGGGCTTCGATCTGTGGGACGCGTGGAGCCAAACGGCATCCAATTACGATGCGCGAGCCGCACGTGTGACGTGGCGTTCGGCGAGTCAAAATGGGGGGAAGACGCTCGCGTCGCTGTTTTGGCTAGCTAGTCGGCATGGGTTCGACCTTGCCGACTCGCGTGTGCTTGGCAATCGTACGAGTTCCACCGCGACTCGTTCCGCCCCCATGGTCGACGGCGGGGCCGAACGCACGCGAAAAAGCCAGGCAAGGCGAGCTGCCGTCGCGCGTGAAGCGCGAGCGATCTGGCGATGGGCGCGCCCGCTCGCGCCCGACCATCCCTATCTGACGCGCAAGCAGATCCAGTCAGTGCCCGGGCTACGCGAGCTCGAAGCGGAGGAGTTGCACGTGTTGCTCGGCTACGTGCCCAAATGCACCGACGAGCCACTTTGTGGTCGCGTGTTGATCGTGCCGGTCAGCATCGGGGACCGAATCTCGACGCTCGAACTGATTGATCGTGATGGACGTAAATCCGCACTGGCGGGTGGCGCAAAAGCTGGGGGCTGCTGGGAAGTCGTACCGATGCGAAGTCATGGCGAGGTACGCCTGCCGATTGCGATCGCCGAAGGCGTAGCGACGGCTGTGTCGGCATGGCAAGCAACCGGATGGTACACGCTTGCCGCCTTATCGAGCGGCAATCTGCTCAAAGTGGCGCTTGCCTGGCGCGCGCGATATCCGCAAGCCGAACTCGTTGTTCTTGCTGACCTCGGTGCGGGCTACGCGCATGCCGTGCATGCGGCGCGCGATGCTCGGGCGAGATTGGTGGCTCCCCAGTTCACGCGAGGATCGCGTATCGACAATCAGGTACCGACGGACTTCAACGATATGGCAGTGCTCAGCGGAATCGGTGCTCTTGGTGAACTTTTGCGAAGCGCTACTCGTGGCAGCCCCATACCTGCGCCGCTTGACGCAGGTATGGGCGGCAACATGGTGGCGAACAGCATGTCATTTAACCTAGCAGGAGGTCAGGATATGGCGCGCGCGAGGGCAGACAAGGGCGAAGGTGCGCCCGAGGCGGGACAACGCACCATGCCGAACGGTTCAAGTGACGAGGAAACACCGGTGCGAACGCCAGACAATGGGCACACGGCAAGACCTTCTGCTGCGTGGATCGGCCTGCAGGGTGAATCTATTGCGGGCGAGAGCACGATCGAGCCATCACGTCGGCCGCCCGGGGCGTTGCTTTATGGGCTCGACGTGGTGCCGGCGGAAGCCAAGGCGTTGGCCCAGCATCGGTTTGGTGTCACGTTAAGGATGGCGACACCACGAGAACACGGCGGCCCCTATCGAGGAGAGGTGTTCAATACCGAGCATTATCTCGTTCAAGAGGTCGCGCCGCGAAGCGTGGTATTTCACGCCAAGGCGCAGATGACATTTGTCTCGGATCGGTTGCGATGGATGAACGAAAATCATCGCTTAAACGGCGCGGATGTACAGATTGGCTACGACGGCGAACGAGCGAAAGTCTATCCGTGGGACCGCGCGCGCGATCAGCTCGAGCGTGCGGTGGCGTCGCTAAAAAAATCGGCGCGGGAAATGGGACTGGGCGAAGACATGGACGCGAAGCTCGACGCATTGCAGACTGCATCATGGGAGCGTGTAAAAGCAGCGCGTGCGACTGCGCTCGTACAAGCGAAGACGCGCACGCAAGGTCGGGGCGACACCGATGACCCACCGCGGTAGTCGATAGCGTGATACGCAATATTTGGATTGTCACCACATAGATCACCCTTACAGACCGGACGATAGGCGAGGTTCGTCATGGATGAACGTGAATGGTTGTCACTACACGAGACTGGCACTGATCCCGTCACGAACGTGATCGAGCCGGATTTATCACTGGAGATTAAGCCCGATCGACACAGTGCGACCGGCAGACCTCTGTTCGGTCGAGCATGCGTTTGCGTTGCCTGCGGTATCTGAAAGGTCGACGAACATGGGATCGCGAACTCGAGCACGCGTTGCCGTCGAACTGGGCACGCTCAAGCCCATCTGGGCGGCCTGGTGTGCGCAGCGTGGCGTGCTACCGGGCGAAGGGTTGCGCCGGCTCGTGGCCGAGGCGGTGGGAATTACCGTCGAGCCGCCGGACATAGCGCGGTTGCTCGAACCTATGAGCGAGCGCGAAGTGCGAATCGGAGTAGGGCTCGCGCGTGCCGAACTGGAATGCGTCAAAGGACAGGCCTATCTGAACGGCTTTACGCCGAATCGATGGATTGCCGCGTTGGTTCGGGCACACCTGACAAATCAACCACAGTTCGGAAACCGTGAATTAATGCTGCTCGCGGAGTCGAATCGGCAACTCGCCGCAATTCGTACGCGACTGAACGAACTGGCAAGGCACACAGATGCTAGCGAGCGCATGGAAGGATTCGATTGGGAGCAGCTTCGCGGCAAGATCGACGCGCACTTGCGCACAGTGGTGAAACATCTACAAAGCAATCTGGACCGATGGAGTTGCTGATATGCCGTTTCCTAAAGCCTATGTCGATTCGCTTCTGGTCAATTGGGGAGATCGATTGTTCCCTGAGCCACTGCGGCACTCACGCGCCCTGTATTTGTCGCACGGAGCGCTACCATCCGACGCACGGCGCTTGCGTGAGCGGTTAGCCTTGATGCTTCGGCGCGCACCCGAAGTGATGGTAAAGATTACAAATCGGGCTTCGGGCGCTCAGGGCATGGGTGCGGTACGTCGCCACTTGCAATATATTTCTCGCCACGGTCGTGTCGGATTGGAGGATCAGGACGCACGCATCATTGCCGGGGATGCCGCATTGCAGGATCTGTGCGAGGAATGGAAATGGGGTGGCGTGGGACTACCGGAACAAAGCCGACATCGTGAAACGTTCAATGTGATGCTGTCGATGCCGCCCGGTACGAGCCGCGAGGCGGTAGGCAATGCGGCCCGAGCGTTTGCGCGGGAGATTTTTGGAGATGGACGACCGTATGTGTTTGCCCAGCATGATGATGAAGCACATCCTCATGTGCATCTTTGCGTTCAGGTGCGCGGTCCTGACGGGCGGCGTCTGAATCCGCGTAGGCAGGATCTACGGCATTGGCGAGACGAGTTCGCTCGACAGTTGCGCGAACAGGGCGTCGAGGCTAACGCGACGCCGAGACTGGTGCGCGGCCAGACGCAGCGCTTGCCGAAACAGGCTGTTGTTCGGATGGCCTCTCGCGGCGTTGCTCCGCGTTTTTACCAGCCCGTGATTAGCGAGAGGGCACAAAGCTCGTTGTGGCGCGCGCATATCGAATCATTGAGCGTGTGGCGCGAGCTTGCGCACGCATTGGCCAACTCTATCGAGCCTGAAGACCGTGCCATGGCGATGGGTGTTGTGGACTTTGTGCGGCGCATGCCGGTGCGGCGACTGGATCCCGAAGCGCTGCTGCGGGATAGCGCTGCCGCGCAGTCGCGGCGTGCCCAATCGCCCGAACGGCCGCGCAGTTCGTATGACCTAGAACGACGGCGTCGTCGGGGCGCTGAGTACCACGAGTTCGATCCGCCATTGGAAAGGGATTGATCGCGATCGTACGTGGGCCGGACATACCAGCGAGCCGACGAATTCCGGCGCGCGGCCTTCATCCGTAAATCGGCAACGCCAGAAACAGCTTGATGACGATCGCGTTTGCGATGTCGATGAAGAACGCGCTGACCATCGGCACGATCAGGAACGCCATGTGCGACGGGCCGAAACGCGCGGTCACGGCCTGCATGTTCGCGATCGCCGTGGGCGTTGCGCCGAGGCCGAAGCCGCAATGGCCGGAGGCGAGCACCGCCGCGTCGTAGTTGCGGCCCATCAACCGATATGTGACGAACACCGAGTACGCGACCATCAGCACGGTTTGCGCGACGAGCAGCACGAGGATCGGCAGCGCGAGCGAGGCGAGTTCCCACAGGCGCAGCGTCATCAGCGCCATCGCGAGGAACAGCGCGAGGCTCACATTGCCGAGCAGCGACACCGCATGCTCGGACGGCCGCCAGCCGAACAGCGACAGCCCGTTGCTAAGCACCACGCCGACGAACAGCACGCACACGAACGTCGGCAGTTCGAACGCGGTGCCGCGGATCAGCGATTCGATCGCAGTGCCGCCCGACAGCGCGATCGCGAATAGCGCGCATAGGGCGTTGCCGCCACGAGCAACGGCGGCGGCGCGTCGGGCGCCGCGCCGTTGGCGGATCGCCAGCCGTTGTCGGGCTGCCAGCGTGCGAGCCCGGTGAGTTGCGGCATGCGCTCGCGCAGGCTGTCGAGCATGTGCGGCGGCACGGCGGTCAACGGCGTCGCGCCGAGCGTGGCGAGGATCGCCTCCTGCTGGGCCGCTTTCTGGCCGAGCACGCGGATCGCGATGCTGGTGTCCTGGAAAAAGCGGTCGTGTATGTCGGACATGGCGCGCGACAGGACGAATGCGGTGCCCGAGAGGCTCAACACGAGCCAGCTTGATAGCGCCACGAGGCGAGCGGAGATCTTCATGGGGGAACGGCGGCGTGCGCGGGGACGAAGCGATGCGACGCGGCGTGCGATGAGCGAGGTGGGACATCCTGTCGATGCGGTCGTCCGAAGTGAATCGGACGCCGGGATGCCGGCACTCGTGCGGCGCACGCCGGGACGGCGTTCGTTGTCGTTGATGAAATCCGGACGCGGTGGCGATTACCGTTCCGGTGCGTGATGGGTGGTCGTGGCGGCCGATTCGCCGTGTTTCACTGCGCGTGCGCCGCAATGCGGGCAGATCGCCGCATCGGAGTCGCCGCCGGCTGCCGCTTGTTGCGACCGTCCGCGTTCGAGCGCGGACGCCACGAGTTCGGCGCCCATGATGCCGGTCGGGAACGCGATGATGCCGTAACCGAGCAGGATCGCACACGACGTGATCAGCCGGCCGAGCGGCGTGACGGGCGTGAGGTCGCCGTAGCCGGTCGTGCTCATCGTGACGGCCGCCCAGTAGACGCCCACCGGAATGCTCGTGATGCCGTGCTCCGGCCCTTCGACGAGAAAGATGACCGTGCCGAGGATCACGACGATCACGAACATGCCGCCGATGAACACGAAGATCTTGCGCCGGGCGCGTGTGAGCGCGCGGATCAGCATCTGGCCTTCTTCCAGGTAGATCGCCAGCCCGAGGATGCGGAACACGCGCAGCAGCCTCAGCAGGCGCACGTCGATCAGCGCATGCAGGCCCGGAAAGAAGAACGCGAGATAGGTCGGCAGGATCGACACGAGATCGACGATGCCGAAGAAGCTGCGCGCGTAGGCGGCCGGCTTGCGCGCCGTGAACAGCCGCACCGCGTATTCGACGGTGAACAGCAGCGTAAACGCCCATTCGGCCGCGTACAGCGCCTTTCCGTAATGCGCGTGCAATTCCTGGACGCTGTCCGCCATCACGACGAAGACGCTGGCGACGATGAGCGCCAGCACCACGATGTCGAGCTTGCGGAGGAACGAAGGGCGGCGCGCGCGCTGCGTGACGGCATCGCGCGCGGCGTCGAAGGAGGTTTGGATCAGCGAAATCATGCGCCCGAGTTTACGGACGGCGCGCCGCAGGGACTATCGGACGTGTCTGATTCCGACGCCGCGCGCGCCGCCGTGCCGGCCCCGGCTTACGCGTGCAGCGCTTCCACCTGCCGGCGGGCGTTGTCCAGTCCGGTTCCGATGCCGTGGGCTTCATGTCGGGGCCTTCTTTCGGATGGACAAATTCGGCGCCCGCGATGTCCATCATCCCGAGCACGGTTCGCCGGCAGGACGTGACCGTATCCGATCCCGGCCGACGTGCACGCTGCCGCGCGTTACCGACCGAAGCGTTGCGTCACGGTGTCCTTCAGCCGCGCGGCGGTCAATTCGCCCATGTGCGATTCGACGAGTTCGCCTTTCGCGTTGAAGAACAGCGTGGTCGGCAGCCCGCGCGAACCGTACGCGTGCATTGCATGCAGCGAAGGATCGAGCAGCACGTGATCGAAGCGCAGGCCCTGCTGTTCGAGGAATGCGCGCACCACCTGCGCATTTTCGCCCTGGCTGAGCATCAGCACCGTGATGTCCGGATGATCGCGCTGCGCCTGTTCGAGGATCGGCATCTCGCGGCGGCACGGCGCGCACCAAGTCGCCCACAGGTTCACGACCACCGGCTTGCCGGCAAAACCTTGCGGCAACACCGGCGTCGAATCGAGCGCTTCGAGCTGCATCGCGGCGAAGGGCGGCGCGGTGCGTTGCAACGTCGCCAGCGTGCCCTGCGCGATGCCCCAGGCGGCGACGCCCGCGACCATGCCGGCCAGCACGGGGCGACGCAGCGCGGGCAACCGGCGCAGCCGCCAGCCGGCGAACACGAGCGCGGCCGCGAGGCCGATGCACCAGTCGAAGCCACCGTCGCCGAGCGCGACGATCGAGCGAGGCGCGGCCGCATAGTCGCGCCACCATTGCGCGACATAACCGATGCGCGCGGCAATGAGCCCGAGAAGCAGCACGTCGAGGATCAGGCTCGACGCCGTCTTGTGATGTCCGTCGGGCGGGCGGCGCTGGATGAAGCGCGCGACGAGCCACGCCAGCAGTGCGGCGACGGCTACCGCCACGACACGGATCGAGAAGGGACCGATGCTCAGCATGAAAAGAGAAGGTGGGACGTGATCGAGCGGGACAGGAGACGGGATTGTCGGCCGCGGCGATGAAGCCGTCGACGGGTGTGCGGCGATTCGACTCGTTGGGGCGCACGCGGGTTCCCTTCGCGAACGTAACGGCGTGTTGCGAATTCGACGGGGCCGGTTGGATCAGGACTGCATCGCTTTCGTGCCGACGTGCAGCGAATCGGGCTGGCCTGATGGCCAGTCGCGTCCGAACGAGGAGACGCTGCGATGCAGACGCCGGAAAACGGCATCCACTGTCGTGGCGTCGGCTTTGTGCATATCATTGGCCGCTGCCGCTGCCGCTGCCGCTGCCGGGTACTGCACCACCAAGCCGATAGGCCGTGAAGAACTCATACCATGGCGAACCTTCCGCGACCGGTACGCCGAGCGCCGACGTACGCCGCTTCAGCGCGCCGAACACGTCGTTGATGCGCGCGGTCTGCCCGGCGTCGTTGAACGGATAAGGCCGAGACCGGCCTGCCGCGAATGCGCCATACGCGATCGCGAGCAGACGCGCGCGGTCGTCGGTCGCGGCAATCGATCCGTTGATCGCTTCGGCAAAGCGCGGCCGGTCTTCGACGCGCGATTCGGACAGGCACAGGAACACGATGGCCGACAGTTCGTGCAGGTCGCTCACCCGCAGCAGCACCGGCAGCCGCGCGACGATCTGCTCCACTGGCGCTTCACGCAGCGCATCGCCGAAGTCGAGCACGGCGGTCATCGGATTCGTGTCTGCTTTCAAGCGATCAAGTGCCGGCGGTGCGGCCGACGTGCCGTCTGGCAACGACGGCGGTGCGGACCGCAACGCGTCGGCCACCTGCTGCGTCCATTCCGGAAAGATCATCCGCACGTTGCCGAACTGCTCGCCACCTTCCGCCGCCGGATTCCACCGGTAGACGATCGTGCCGCCGCGAATGAACGGCGAATACAGGTGCTCGGGCGTTTGCGGCAGCGGGCGCCGGTTGATCGGCAGCCACGCGAGCGTGAGCCAGTCGTAGCGACCCGTCGCGGGCACGGCAGGGCTCGAACTCGCGACGACCTGCCACGTGCCGCGATTCGCATAGCGGCGGCGCGCGTCGGGTACCGCGACGGTCTTGCCTTTCGCTGTGTCGAAATACGTCGTGCCTGTCACGTTCGCGCCGCTGTCCGCGGCCGGCGTGATGGTGGAGATGACCCACGACGCGCCGTCCGCCGAGCGGTAGTCGGACAGCTTCAGCGTCGCCACGTCGTGCACCATGCGCGTTTGCGCCGCGACGGGGCTTGGCGGGGCATCGGCGGGCGCGGCGAAGATACTCGGCATGGGCTTTCCTCGGAATCGGGTGCGCATCGCCGAGCGTGGGCGATGCGCGGCGGCGCGGGTGGTGTTCTCGTAACTGTAGAACGTCGTGACCTGAAACGGAAACTGGCCGAATGGGGTAATCGGTGCACGTTGCGCGCCGCTTCGGCTTACCATGCGCATCCAGAGCCAACGATGCATACCGGGCGGGAGCACGCATGACCGACACGAAAGCCATTGCCGAACACTGGGCGCAAGTAGCCGACCAATGGATCGGCTGGGCCGGCAAGCCGGGCCACGATGCGTTCTGGAAATATCGCGCGGGGCTTGCGGCCTACATCGGTCGGGGCACCGGCGCCGCGCTGGAGATCGGCTGCGGCGAAGGCCGCGTGAGCCGGGAGCTGAAGGCACTCGGCTACGACGTGACCGCGAGCGACGCGGTGCCCGCGATGCTCGATGCCGCGCGTCACGCGGATTCCGCGCATCGCTATCAACTGGCCGACGCGTCCGCGCTGCCGTTCGATGCGGCCAGCTTCGATCTCGTGATGGCGTACAACGTGCTGATGGATCTCGACGACATGCAGGCCGCGTTGAACGAGGCGCGCCGCGTGCTGAAGCCGGACGGCACGCTGTTCATCTCGCTCGTGCATCCATTCCGCGATCGCGGCGGCTTCGCGGGGCCGCAAGCCGATGCGCCGTTCGTGCTGACGGGCAGCTATTTCGGGCGCGAGCGCTTCGACGGCGTGGAAACGCGCGACGGGCTGTCGATGCATTTCGCGGGCTGGTCGCTGCCGTTGCAGGCGTATATGGAAGCGCTGGAAGCGGCCGGGTTCGCGATCGTGTCGCTGCGCGAGCCGCCGCCGGATCATGCCGATACGGATCAATTGAAGCAGTGGGCGCGTGTGCCGCTGTTTTTGTGGATCAAGGCGCGGCCGGTGGAGTGAGTGGACCGTCGGTCGTCCAGGGTTCGCACGGACATTACGCCCTCCGCAAGACTAGTCACCATTTCGACACCCATTTACACCCATTAATCCACCTCAAGAGAAATGGGTGTAAATGGGGGGCAGTGGTTCATGTTTGTGTCCTTGGGGATACAAAAATCAATCAAATGGACGATTTCGTGTCCTTCAGGCTACCAAGGCTGTGATGGCGTACAACGTGCAACGGCGTGGAGTGCGCGACGACTTGTCGATGCATTTCGCGGGCATGCCGACGTAGCGCGATCGCGCCGTCCCCACTTACCCCCGCATCGGCGGATTGAGCCGCGCGAACGCCTCCTGCCGGCGATACGGGAAGTACGGATACGGCGCTGCCACCGCGCTCGCCGCATCGAGCTTCGCGACCTGCGCATCGGTCAGCGCCCAGCCGACCGCGCCGAGGTTCTGCCGCAACTGTTCCTCGTTGCGCGCGCCGACGATCACCGACGACACGGTCGGTCGCTGCAGCAGCCAGTTCAGCGCAATCTGCGCCACCGTCTTGCCGGTTTTCTCCGCGATCGCGTCGAGCGCATCGACCACGTCGTACAGGCGTTCGTCGTCGACCGGCGGCCCGTAGCTGGCCGTTTCATGCAGGCGGCTGCCTTCGGGCAGCGGCGCATTGCGCCGAATCTTGCCGGTGAGCCGGCCCCAGCCCAGCGGGCTCCACACGAGTGCCCCGAGGCCCTGGTCGGCGCCGAGCGGCATCAGGTCCCACTCGTAGTCGCGGCCGACGAGCGAGTAGTAGACCTGATTAGCCACGTAGCGCGACCAGCCGTGCCGGTCGGCCGCCGCAAGCGACTTCATGATCTGCCAGCCTGCGAAATTCGACACGCCGATATAGCGGAGCTTGCCTGCACGCACCAGATCGTCGAGCGCCGACATCACTTCCTCGACCGGCGTGCCCGCATCGAACGCGTGCAGTTGCAGCAGGTCGATGTAGTCGGTGTCGAGGCGGCGCAGCGCGTCGTCGACGGCGCGCACCAGCCGCGCGCGCGACGTGCCCGCGTCGTTCGGGCCGTCGCCGGTCGGCAGGCCCGTCTTGGTCGAGATCAGCACCTGGTCGCGGCGCCCCTTGAGCGCGGCGCCGAGCACGCGCTCGGACGCGCCGTCGGAGTACACGTCCGCCGTGTCGAACAGATTGACGCCGGCTTCGAGGCAGATGTCGATCAGGCGGCGTGCTTCGTCGACGCCGGTATTGCCCCATGCGCCGAACAGCGGCCCGGTGCCGCCGAAGGTACCGGCGCCGAAGCTCAGGACGGGGACCTTGAGGCCGGAGCGGCCGAGCGTACGGTATTCCATATGCGTTTCCTTTCGTCGTATGACCGGGTGCGGGACCGCATGTCGATCGTCAGGCAGCCAATGTACCGTTTGCGACTTTTCCTGATAATCAGGAAGATGTCGAAAATATCCTTCGGAAGGAGCGAACAATGCTGCTCGACAACCTCGCGCTGTTCGTGCGCATCGTGGAGAAGGGTGGGCTGGCCGCGGCGGGCCGTGAGGTCGGCCTGTCGCCGGCCACGGTGTCCGAGCGGTTGACGGCGCTCGAACGTCACTACGGCGCGGCGCTGCTCACGCGTACGACGCGCGCGATCAGCCTGACCGACGAGGGGCGTACGCTGGTGGACGGTGCGCGACGCCTGCTGGCCGAGGCCGACGAACTCGAAAGCCGGGTGCGGCTGGGTGTACAGACGCTGTCGGGGCCGGTGCGGCTCAGTGCGCCGGCCGATCTCGGGCGCGAGCGTGTCGTGCCCGTCGTCGATGCGTTCCTGGCCGAACATCCGGGCGTCACGGTCGACCTGCATCTCGGCGACGGCTACGTCGATCTCGTCGGACAGGGGCTCGATTTCGCGATCCGTCGTGGCACGCTCGCGGACAGTTCGCTGCGCAGCCGTTCACTCGGCCGGGCGCGGCGCGTGGTGTGTGCGTCGCCAGCGTATCTCGCCGTGCATGGCAGGCCAATGCACCCGGACGATCTCGCCCTGCACGACTGCATCGTGATGCGCTTCGGTCAGGAGCTGTATGCCGAATGGCCGTTCAGCATCGATGGCGCGTTGAAGCGCGTGGTGGTGCGCGGGCGGCGCGTCGCCAACGACGGGGCGCTCGTGCGCGCGTGGTGCATCGCGGGGCACGGCGTCGCGCTGAAGTCGCTGGTCGACGTCGAGCAGGATCTGGCGTCGGGCGCGCTCGTCGAGGTGCTCGGCGCGTTCTCGCCGGGCGACGTCGATCTGCAGATCGTCTATCCGGCGAGTGTCGCGCAGCCGCGGCGCGTGCGGGCGTTGATCGATAGCCTCGCGCAGGCGCTGGCGTAAAAGCGCGTTGCCCCGCATTGCCTGCGAGACGTTGCGACGCCGATCCTGCTGCGATTGCATCGAATGTGCGATGGTGCGCAACGGGGCGCGGCATCTCAGCCCGAAACCGCCGTTCAAACCCATTGCCCACATTTCGTCATTTAGCTAATATTCAAAACGTCAAACGAAACCGGCCCCCATGGACGACGTCACCCGCATCAGCGCACTGGCCAACGAAAGCCGTCTGGCCGTGCTGCGCTGGCTCAAGCAGCCGCGCAAGCATTTCCCGCCGCAGCCGCACGGCGATGTCGATGAACTCGGCGTGTGCTGCACGTACATCACCGAGAAGCTCGGCATCGCGCCGGCCACGACCACGCGCCACATGCGCATCCTCGCGGTTGCCGGGCTCGTGCAGGCGACCCGCGTCGGCAAGTTCACGTACTACAAGCGGATCGACGGCGCGCTGCAGCGGCTCGGCCGCGATCTCTCGCAACTCTGACTCTCACCGAGGCAACCGACATGGACGAACTTGCACTGCTGGCCGACGCCGACCGACGCGCGCATGCGTATCTCGCTGCAACGAACGAGCGGCGTGCGTTTCCCGACGCGGCCGCGCTGGCCGGTCTCGCCGCATTCGACGAACCGCTGCCCGATGTGGGCCGTCCGGCCGACGACGTGCTCCGCCTGCTGGACGAGCGCGGCACGCCCGCGACGGTCGCATCGAACGGCCCGAACTACTTCGGCTTCGTGATCGGCGCGACGCTGCCGGCCGCGGCGGCGGCTGAGCGGCTGATGCTCGCGTGGGACCAGTGCGCGTCGTCGTATGCGAATTCGCCGGTGGCGGCGACGCTCGAGCGCCAGGCTGCGCGTTGGGTCGTCGATGCGCTCGGGCTGCCCGAAGGCAGCGCGGTCGGTTTCGGCACGAGCGCGACGGCCTGTACGCTCGTCGCGCTGGTGGCCGCGCGGCGCGCGCTGCTCGCGCGCAAGGGCTGGGATATCGACGAGGATGGGCTGACCGGCGCGCCGGAAGTGAAAGTCGTGATCTCCGCGCTCGCGCACATCACGGTGAAGAAGGCACTGCGCGTGCTCGGCTTCGGGATGAAGCGCATCGTCGTCGCGCCGGTCGATACGCATGGCCGGATCGACCCGGCGCAGTTGCCGCCGCTCGACGACATGACCATCTTCTGCGTGCAGGCCGGCGAAGTGAACACCGGCGAATTCGATCCGTTCGCGGCATTGATTCCGCCCGCGAAGGCGGCCGGCGCGTGGGTGCACGTGGACGGCGCGTTCGGGTTGTGGGCACGCGCGTCGTCGAAGCGCGCGCTGACGGACGGCGTCGATGGCGCCGACAGCTGGACGACCGACGGGCACAAATGGCTCAACACGCCGTACGACGGCGCGATGGTGATCTGCCGCGATGCGGCCGCGCTCGCGACCGCGATGAACAGCGACGCCGTCTACCTGAGCGGCGCGCACGATGCGCAGAAGAATCTGAATCTCGAATTCTCGCGACGCGCGCGCGGCATTCCCGTGTGGGCTGCGCTGCGCTCGCTCGGCCGCGCCGGCGTGGCGACGATGGTCGAGCGGCATTGCGCGCAGGCGGCGCGTGTCGCGGACGGCCTGCGTGCCACCGGCTACGACGTGCTGAACCGTGTCGTGCTGAACCAGGTGCTCGTGCGCGCCGGCACCGACGAGGAAACGGCGGCGATCGTCGAAGCGGCGCAGGCGTCGGGTGACGTGTGGTTCGGCACGACCGTGTGGCAGGGGCGGCCGGCGTTCCGGATCAGCGTGTCGTCGTGGCGCACGGAAGACGCGCACATCGATCGCCTCGTCGCGTTGCTGACGGCGTTGCGCGGCGCGCACGTGCGCTGACGATCAACATTCACCGTCGTCCTTGCCGGCGACGGTTGCGGATGCCGTCTTCAGGCATTCGATGAAATGCAGCGCGGCCGGCGTCAGCAACGCATGCCGCCGCATCACGATCGCGACCGTCAAGGCCGGCAGCGGCTCGACGAGATTCAATGCGACGATTGCGCGCGACTTGTGCTCGACGTCGGCGAGCGGCCGGGCGAATACGCCGAGCGCATCCGTCTGCGACACGAGCCCCAGCGTCGCGGCAAACGACGGGCAGTGGATCACCCGCTTCGGCACGTCGATGCTAAACGGCGTGAAGATCGAGCGGACCAGATCGTCCCCGCCTTCTCCGTAGCGCGGCACGCACCATCGAGCTTCGGTCAGCTCACGCAACGAGCGTGCGCGTACGAGCCGATGCCGGTTTCTTGCCACGACCGCGAACGCCGTCCGGAACAACGGAATGCTGGCGAATTCGTCGGTGTCCGGCATCGCGTTCGACAGTTGATGCGTGACGATGAAATCGAGCGAGCCGTCGCGCAGCCGCGCGAGATCCGTCGCGGTCAGCGCATCGTCGACGTTCACGGTCGCGTCGGGCAGTTCGCGCGCGAATGCATCGAACGCACGCGGCAGGATGGTCAGCGCGACGGTCGGGCTGACCGCGATCGATACCGATCCGGTCGTGCCCAGCCGCAACTGCTCGATCTCGTCGCGCGTGCGCTGAATCTCCTCGACGATCAGCCGCGCGCGAATCGCGAACGCACTGCCGTAGTCGGTCAGTGCGATCCCCTTGACGCTGCGCATGACGAGCGGCACGCCCAACTCGAGTTCGAGTTCGCGCACGGTGCTGCTGACGGCCGGTTGTGTGACGCCGAGCGCGCGGGCCGCGCCACGGATGGTTCGATGCTCGGCGACCGCGAGAAAGGCATCGAGCTGCTTGAGTTTCATGGGCGAACGACCGATCGGGAAGGAAGCGCGGGGTTCCGGGCGGAACACCGGATGACAAGGAAAAGTTATCGTCTGCAACGAAATATTGGATTTTTCTTGTCGGATCGAGTGTATATGCTCGGTGCTTTTCAGGAGCGGCCACGATGATTCTCGTTAACCAGCAAAGGCTGTGGGATTCGCTGATGGACATGGCGACGATCGGCGCGACCGCGCACGGCGGCAGCTGCCGGCTCGCGCTGAGCGACGACGACGTGCTGGGCCGGCGCCGCTTCATCCGCTGGTGCGAGGAAGCCGGTTGCACCATCCGCATCGATCCGATCGGCAACATGTTCGCGCGCCGGCCGGGCACGCAGCCCGACGCGCCGGCCGTGATGTGCGGCAGTCATCTCGATACGCAGCCGCTCGGCGGTCGTTTCGACGGCGTCTACGGCGTGCTCGCCGGCCTCGAGGCGATTCGCACGCTGAACGAGCGCGGCATCGCGACCCGGCACCCGATCGACGTCGTGGCATGGACCAATGAAGAGGGTTCGCGTTTCACGCCGGGCATGATGGGCTCGGCCGTCTATGCCGGCACGCTGGATCTCGAAACCGCACTGGCCCGGCCGTGCATGCAGACGGGCGTGTTGCTCGGCCACGAACTCGAGCGCACCGGCTTCGCCGGCCCCGAGCGCGAACGACAGATGCCGAAAGCCTATTTCGAAGCGCATATCGAACAGGGGCCGGTGCTGGAGCAGGCAGGCGTGCCGATCGGCGTCGTGACCGGCGTGCAAGGCATCTACGAACTCGACGTCACGGTGACGGGCTTCGAATCGCATGCCGGCACGACGCCGATGAGCGTGCGCCGCGACGCGATGGGCGCGGCTGCTGCGATGATCGCCGCGATCGTCGAGCACGGTCATGGCTTCGATGCCGATGCGCGTGTCACCGTGGGGCATGTCGCGTGCCAGCCGAACTCACCGAGCACGATACCCGGCAAGGTCAGGTTCAGCGTCGACGTGCGCCACCCGTCGCGGCCGGCGCTGCAACAGCTCATCGCCGACATCGAGGCGATCTGCCTGCAACGCACTGCGTTGCGCGCCACGAGCGTGCAGGTGCAGACCATCGCCGAATACGAGCCGGTGGTGTTCGATGCCGAGTGCGTCGCGCGCGTGCGGCAGGCGACGGCTGCCGCCGGTTATCCGTATCTGGAGATGTGCAGCGGCGCGGGACACGACGCGGTGAACCTGTCGTATGTCGCGCCGGCTGCGATGGTGTTCGTGCCGTGCAAGGCCGGACTGAGCCACAACGAGGCGGAAGATGCCGATCCGGTGCACCTCGCGCAAGGCGCGTCGGTGCTCGCGAACCTGCTGGCCGATTGCGCGCGCTAGCCGCGCGGCATGGCGGTGCCCGGCGCACCGTTGCAGGCGTGAAAATGTCGGACAATAGCCGCTACGCGCGCCGCGCGGGCGGCGCGTTCAACCGATGCAGTCACGCCAACGAGAGCCCCCATGTCGATCACTCCTCCCCGGGAATTGCTGAAGGCTGCCGATATCGCGAAGATGGAACCGACGCGCGCGGTGCATTCGCTCAATCCCAATGCCGTCCGACTCAAAAGACCGCTCAGTGACCTGACCGGCCTGACGCAGTTCGGCTTCCACCTGCTCACGCTGATGCCCGGCCACGAATCGGCCGAATACCACCGTCACCTGTACGAGGAAGAATGCGTGTACGTGCTGTCCGGCACGGGCACGGTCACGATCGGAGAATGCCCTTACGACGTCGGGCCCGGCGATTTCCTGGGCTTCGCGCGCGGCGGCGAAGCGCATACGCTGCAGAACACGGGCGACGTGCCGCTCGAACTGATCGTCGCCGGGCAGCGGCTCGAGCACGACGTGTGCGAATACCCGAGAATCGGCAAGCGGCTTTATGTGGCCGGGGAACTCGAAGAGTTTGTCGATTTGCCGAAGCAGTGCTGATCCGATCCGCGATGCCTTAAGCAGGTTGCAAGTAACCGCGCCCAGCGATCGCCGGGCTAACCAGTGGTGACGATCTTCGCTACCCCGTTTTCGCTGGCGTCACGAGTTCGTGTGACTGGCCTGCATCAACGCCAAAGTGGTCGTATCCGAGCCGCTTCCGGAAATCCGACGACCCGCCCGGGGCGACGTGTATCTTGGGTTTGTCCGAAATTTGTACACATTTTTCGGACATTTCCCTGGCTGCGGTGGCTGGACATCGCTCGTCACGGCACGCATCACTTTGATGCCGTCCGTGGGGATGCTCAATGCCTTGCGGCGTGACGGGAATGGTCTTCCGCGAGATACCCTCTCTGGTCCATGTATTAGCGAGTGTGGAGCGAGTCGAGTCAGCGGTTAATGCTTGATTGCGATATGGGAGTCGATTCCGGAAGCAGCGCAGGTAGCGACTTGGTTCGCTCGCATTTGTTTCATCGCTCCGTTGCAAAACTGCCACGTCAATCGCAGTAATCCTCATGCTATGTGTGAAACATAAACATCGAGTGAAAGTATTTGGAACGTTATTTGTTTACATAAACGAAATAAAAATTCGTAAAAACTGTAGTAGCTTTTTAGAAATGTCGTGTTCTAGCTATTTAGAAATGTCGCGTTTAGACCTCGGTAAGCTTGCCGGCTCCCCGTCAGATCATGGAGCCGGCGATGCACCGAACAGCTCTGGTGACATTGAACATGCGAGAACTCGACCGTCTGAAGGTAATCCAGGCCGTGGTGGATTTGGGCCTGAAGCCTGGCCGCGCGGCCGAACGCCTGGGCTTGACGGTCCGGCAGATCGAGCGGCTGGTGATTCGATACCGAGAGTCTGGCGCGGTGGGCCTGACCTCGCGCAAGCGTGGCGGTCCTGGCAACCGGCGGCTGGATGCGGAGTTGGTCCAGCGGGCCCTGATGATCATCCGGGATCGCTACGCCGATTTCGGGCCGACACTGGCGTGCGAGAAGCTCCGGGAATGCCACGGCATCCAGCTCGCCAAGGAAACGGTACGGCGGCTGATGACGGAAGCTGGTTTGTGGGTGCCACGCCGGCAACGACCGCCGAAGGTCTATCAGCCACGGGCACGGCGGGCGTGCCTGGGTGAACTGATCCAGATCGATGGCAGCGACCATCGGTGGTTCGAGGAACGGGCGCCGGCCTGCACGCTGCTGGTGTACGTCGACGATGCGACGAGCCGGTTGATGATGCTGCACTTCACGCAGACCGAATCGACCTTCAGCTACTTCGAGGCGACGCGAGCGTATATCGAGTGTCATGGCAAACCGGGGGCGTTCTATAGCGACAAGTACAGCGTGTTCCGCAATACAAGGCCGGGCAAGACTGGCAATCGGCTGACGCACTTCGGCCGCGCGATGTACGAGCTGAACATCGACACGTTTTGCGCAAACAGCAGTCCGGCCAAGGGGCGAGTCGAGCGAGCACATCTGACGTTGCAGGATCGCTTGGTCAAGGAGATGCGGCTGCGCGGGATCAACACGGTGGCCGACGCCAACGCTTATGCGCCCTCCTTCATGGCTGCTTACAACGCACGTTTTGCGAAGCCGCCGAAGAGCGACTTCAATGCACACCGACCGCTGCGCGCCGACGAGAATCTCGACTTGGTGATGACGTGGCGCGAGCCGCGGAAAGTCACGAAATCGCTCACGGTGCAGTACGACCGAGTGATGTATTTGCTGGACGATACGCCGGGGAATCGGAAGCTGATCGATCGAACGATCGAGGTTTGGGAGTACCCGGACGGGCGCATCGAACTCCGAACAGAGGGACGCATGTTGCCCTGCAGACAGTACGACCGGCTGGCCGAGATCGATCAAGCTGCTGTTGTCGAACACAAGCGCCTGAGTCACGTGCTCCAGGTTGCGCAGACGATCCAGGCGCAGCGCGATAACAGTCGAATCGGTAAGGCTCCGTCCCGAACGAATCGGGGCGACTCATCCAAGACGAATCGCAACGCCTCCCGGCCGGATAAAAAGAAGCAGCGTGAAATCACGCAGGCCGATGTAGAGAAAGTGATCGTGGATCTCGCCGAACGCAGACAGGTCCAACAGCCCGCGCGCAAACCTGGTCGTCGGTCTGCGAGGGGCAGTGACGCAAGCGCAAGCACCCTGCCCGTTCAGGATCAGCTCTTCGACACTGCGTGATCTAGAAGCCCATGAGAGACAAATTCTGAACCCCTAAAAACACGACATTTCTAAATAGCTGCCGCCACGACATCTTGAAATGGCTATGACAAAAACACGGGGTAGAGAAATCGCGTTTATTTGGGCACGCTTGTGCTCATTGTCCGCTCCTGGGCGTGGGTATTTGAACATGCAGGGCGTCTTTTTCCAGACACCTGAATGCGGAAATAAATACACGCACCCGGGATTTTCGACCGATTGGCCGGGCAAGCAACAAGTCACGAAAAGATTCCTGGTTTAAAACTCAGTAGTTCGAATCAATGGCTTGATTGAAGAACGATACGGAGACAGGCGATGTCGAGGAACTGGGGGGTGGGAACGGCGCTGCTGGCGTTGTGCGTGGCCGTGACGTCGTGCGGCGGCGATGCGGATTCGCCATTGCCATCGGCGGCTGCCGCGGCAGCAAACATGTCCGCAGCCGCACAGGCGCAGGGCAACGACAACAGCAGCGGTAACGACAACAGCGATGGCAACGGCGCACCGAAGAAGAACGCGGACATCCGCGTCGTCCAGTACGTCAATCCGTTGATCGGCACCGACTACGCCACCGATCAGCCGGCCGACCCGGTCGGCTCAGGGCTGGGCGGCGGCACGTTCCCGGGGCCGACGGTCCCGTTCGGGATGATGCAATGGAGCCCGATGACGCCGACCGCGCAATACGACAGCCGCAAGGGCGACGGCTCCGGTTTCTCCGGCGGCTACTGGTACGGCGACACGTCGATCGACGCATTCAGCATCCTGCACCTGAGCGGCACGGGCTGCTGGGCGAACGGCGGCTACCTGAACGTGATGCCGCAGCTTGCGCCTGGCGACGCCGGCACGCCGGCCAGCTTCAGCCACGCAAACGAAACCGCGCAGGCCGGCTATTACGGCGTCACGCTCGGCAACGGCATCAAGGCCGAGCTGACCACCACGCTGCGCACCGGCTTCGCCCGCTTCACGTATCCGGCGCTCGCACAGGGCCAGCAGGCGACGATCGCGCTCGATCCCACCGTGCAGAACAACCGCTCGCAGGGCTCGACGGCGGATACGGTGACGCAGGTCGGCGACCGCGCGCTGTCCGGCACGATCGCGGGCAGCGGCTTCTGCTGGGCCGGGCATGCGGTGCCCGTCTACTACTACGCGGAATTCAGCCAGCCGTTCGCGGCGAAGCCGACGCTGGCCGCCAATCGTCCGCTCGCCGTCACGTTCGCGGTCGACAAGCAGCACCCGGCGGTGATGATGAAGCTCGGCATCTCGTTCGTCAGCGAAGCGAATGCGAAGGCGAACCTCGATGCGGAAAATCCGGGCGCCGCCGCGCATGGCCGCGCCGGCTGGAATTTCGACAAGGTGCGCCACGCGGCGAGCGCCGCATGGAACGCGCGCCTGAACGCGATCCAGGTGACGGGTGGCAGCGACGCCGACAAGACGAAGTTCTACACCGCGCTGTATCACGCGTCGCTGCACCCGAACGTGTTCAACGACGTGAACGGCCAGTATCCGGATTTCTACACGTCGAACGGCACATCGACCGCGCCGACGCGTCAGGTCGAACGGGGCCGCACGATGTATGCGAACTTCTCCGGCTGGGACATCGACCGCTCGTTCATGCAGCTCCAGGCCCTGCTCGATCCGGTGCGGACCAGCGACATCGTGCAGTCGCTCGTGCTCGATGCGACCGCATGTGGCGCGTTCCCGCGCTGGGCGTACTTCAATACGGAGACGGCCGTGATGCCGGGCGATGCGGGTTCGATCGTCGCCGCGAACGCGTATGCGTTCGGCGCGACGAACTTCGACACGCAGCGCGCGCTGGCGATCATGAAACGCAGCACGGCGCCGGGCGCCGCGTGCGCGGGCACGCCGGTGATGGGTAGCCGCGCGGACTACGACCGGCTCGGCTATGTGCCGTCGTCGGGCAACGGCGACAACCAGACCGCGTCGAACACGCTCGAATACGCGCTGCGCGATTTCGCGGTGTCGCGCTTTGCGACGGCGCTCGGCGATACCGCGACGGCCGGCACGCTGCTGAAGTCGAGCGGCAACTGGCGGAATCTGTTCGATCAGGGCGCGATTCAGCCGAAGACGTCGGCCGGCGCGTGGGTCGTCGACGGCTCCGGTTTCATGGAAGGCAACTCGGAGCAATACACGTGGTACGTGCCGCACGATCTCGCCGGCGTGGTCGCGCAGGCAGGCGGCGCCGCGTCGGTCGTCAAGCGGCTCGATACGTTCTTCACGCATCTGAACATCGGCACCGTGCAGCCGTATTTCTATGTCGGCAACGAAGTGACGATGGCCGTGCCGTGGGCCTATGCGTGGGCCGGCGCGCCGTCCCGTACGCAGCAGGTGCTGCACGCGTCGCTCGCGAACGAGTTCGGCACCGGCGCGGCGGGGCTGCCCGGCAACGACGATCTCGGCGCGATCTCGGGCTGGTACGTATGGACCGCGCTCGGCCTGTATCCGGTCGTGCCGGGCGTGAGCGGCGTCGCGGTGTCGAGCCCGCAGTTCGAGAAGATCGACGTGCGCGTCGGGCAGATGGACGGCAGCTATCGTCTGCTGCGGATCGCCGCGCCAGGCGCGGGCTCTGCCGACACCGCGTCGTTCTACGTCAAGTCGCTGAAGCTGAACGGCGCATCCTGGCCGACCGCCTGGTTGCCGCTCGACAGGATTGCGAAGGGCGGCGCGCTGTCGTACGCGATGACGGCGGATGCGGCCGCAACCACATGGGGCACCGACGCGTCCGCGATGCCGTCGTTCCCGGTAGCGACCCAAACCCGTTGATGAAAGGCGAAACACATCGAAAGAGTGGTGCAGGCGGAGGCGGTTCAACGAGCGGTTCTTGCCAACAGGATCGACGCGGAGAGAGGGGGACGAACGAATGAAGCTACGTCACGTGGTGGGTATCGGGTGCCTTGCCGTGCTGTCGGGTTGCGGGGGCGATCAGGGTTCGACGGATGCGAGCGTGCTGGCGCAGGTGTCGGGCGCGGCCGGACCAGGATCGTCGCAGGGCGACCAGAATGACCAGGGCGATCAGAACGATCAGGGCGGCGACGGTGGCTCGGGCAAGCGGTCGGTGCTGCGCAGCGTCGATCCGATGATCGGCACCGCGAATCTCGACATCAACGCGGACTGGAGCAGCGGCGTGCGCGGCCACGGGCACGTCTACCCCGGTGCGACCGTGCCATTCGGCATGGTCCAGCTCGGGCCGGACACGACCGGCGGCGCGCATACGTTGCCGTGGAACTGGGATCGCACGTCGGGCTATCAGTACGACGATCCGTTCATCACCGGCTTCACGCATACGCACCTGTCGGGCACCGGCATCGGCTCCGGCGGCGAAGTGCGGTTCCTGCCGACGCTCGCGCCGGTGGACAAGGCAACGCTGGCCAAGGTCGCCGCCGACACGTCGATCACGTACGACGCATCGTTCAGCCACGGCGACGAAAGCGCGAGCCCCGGCTACTACCGCGTGCGGATGTCGCCCACCGGCAGCGGCAACGCCGTGGAACGTGCAGGGCGCGAAGATCCTCGCCGAAATGACGGCCACCACGCACGCGGGCGTGCACCGCTACACGTATTTCCCGAGCGCGGCGACCCAGAAGCGCAGCATGATCGTGAGCATCGACAAGCCGATCGGCGGCTCGACCGCCAGCGGCAAGATCCAGGTCATCGATGCGCAGACGATCGCCGGATGGGAGATCACGAACAACTGGGCGAACAACAAGCCGACGTACTTCGTCGCGCGTTTCTCGAAGCCGTTCGATACGAAGAATGTCGCGTTCAGCGCGGACGGCTACACGGCCTACGTGACGTTCGCCGCCGACGGCAACGATGCCGGCGGCGCGGTCACGGTGAAGGTCGGCATCTCGCCGTCGAGCATCGCGGATGCGCAAGCGAATCTCGCGTCGGAAGTCGGCGCGAAGACATTCGACCAGGTGCGCGGCTCGGCCGAGCGCGTGTGGACCGCCGCGCTCGACCGGGTCCGGATCAAGGGCGGCAGCGCCGACCAGCGGACGATGTTCTACACGTCGCTGTATCGCACGATGCTCGCGCCGACGGTCTACAACAACGCGGACGGCAGCTACGTCGGCACGGATTCGATCAACAACGGCGCGACATCGCCGCCCACGACGAGCAAGCATGCGAATCCGGGTTTCGACTATTCGTCGACGTTCTCGCTGTGGGATACCTTCCGCGCCGAGTCGCCGTTGATGACGCTGGTGCAGCCCGAGCGTGTCGACGGCTGGGTCAAGTCGCTGCTGACGCAGTTCAGGCAGAACGGCAAGGGCGAACTGCCGGTGTGGCCGCTCGCGCAAACGGAAACCTTCACGATGGCCGGCCACCCGTCGATCCCGATGATCGCGGATGCGTATCTGAAGCACCTGACGAGCGCGGGCATCGACGACATCTGGACCGCATTGACGACGACCCAAAGCGCGAGCGCGCACGGCTTCGACCAGTATCGTCAGAGCGGCCATGTGTTCGCCGGCGACAACGCTTCCGTGTCGACGACGCAGGATTACGCGTTCGACGACTGGGCGACGGCCGCGGTCGGCAAGGCGGCCGGCAAGAGCACGGCCGACTACCGGCCTTACCTGCAACGGAGCCAGAATTACCGGAACGTCTTCAACCCGGTGCCGAACAACGGCTGGAAGTTCGCGCAGCCGAAGGACGGGCAGGGCAACTGGGTGGCCGGCTTCGATCCGACGGCCGCCGAGAAGACGGACTTCTCCGAATCGAATTCATGGGTCGATACGTGGAACATCTTCCACGACTTTCCGGGGCTCGTTGCGTTGCTGGGCGGCAAGAGCCAGTTCATCGCGCAACTCGACCGCACGTTCGATCCGGCCAACCCGCTGACCTTTCTCGACAACCAGGGCTTTCCGGACCTGACCGGCCGCAGCGGCCAGTTCTTCGCGGGGAACGAGCCGGCGAACCACCTGCCGTACCTGTACGACGTCGCGGGCATGCCGTCGAAGACGCAGGACCGGGTTCGCACGGTGATGGACGACATGTACTCGCTGACGCTGACGGCCGGCGACCGTGCATTGCTGAGCGGCGACAGCCTGAAGGCCGCGCTGAACGATCCGCGGCGCGTGCGGAACGCGGCGATTCCCGGCAACGACGATTGCGGCCAGTTGTCCGCGTGGTACGTGCTGTCCGCGCTCGGCATCTATTCGCTCAATCCGGTGGGCGGCGTGTTTTACCTCGGCACGCCGCTGTTCGAGGAAGCGACGGTCGACATCCCGGTCGCGTCCGGCGGCGGGCGCGGCAATGCAATGAAGTTCGGCGCGTCGCGGCGCTTCACGGTGACCGCGCATACGGCCAGCGGCGGCGCACCGTCGTCGGTCAATCGCTATGTTCAGTCGGTCAGCCTGAACGGCACGCCGCTGCACCGGCCCTACATCACCTATGACGAGATGAAGGCCGGCGGCAAGCTCGATTTCGTGATGGGCTCGACGCCGAACGATGCATGGGTCGGCCAGTGGAACGGCCAGGATCCCAACAGTGCGCTCGCGCCGGCGCTGGCGTTGACCAACTAGTCGGCAGAGACGCCGTAACAAGGTCGCCTTGATTCCGGCAGTACGCCGAGCCAGGCGAGATGACGGGCAGCAGAACAAGGCGGCCGCTACCTGTACGGGGAACGTCCACGGCAACTGGCCGCAGGCCAAGTGTCGATACCATCGCGCCGTTCGCGCTCAACTAATGCGGCTTCGCTATTTGGGGGGCGTATCAAGTTGACTGAGTCGCCGTCACTCGGGCTCCGAGCGGGGCGGTCAGCAGCGGCTTCACGCCTTGGCCGGTTTGCCTGTCGCTCGCCACTACCGCGTATTGCGAATAGGGGCAAAATGCCTTACAATTAATTGAAAAGTAAGGAGATATCATGTTCGAAGCCACACTTACTAGCAAGGGGCAACTTACATTGCCGGCCGGCATCCGGCATGCGCTTGGCCTCGCCGCAGGCGTGCGGATTGTCTTTACGCCACTGGATGACGGTACGGTCATTTTGCGCGCCAAAACCCGCAACCTGCTTGATTTGCAGGGTGCCCTACCGTCGATCACAAGTGTGCCAATCGATGCCATGCGGATAGGCGACGCTTGATGCCCAGTCTTGATACAAACATTCTGGTGCGTTGGTTGACCAATGACGACGTTGACCAAGTCGCGCATGTCCGTGAGCTGTTTGCCGCTTTGGCTGGGCAAGCGGACGCATTCTACATACCGGTAACCGTAATGCTCGAACTCGAATGGGTTCTGCGATCGCGCTATAAATTCGACCGCCAGCAGATACTGACTGCACTCACGGCACTGCTCGAGACGCGGGAACTGAGTTTTGAAGCGGAGGGGGCGCTTGAACGTGCGGTGCACATGTATCGCGAGCATGGCGGGGATTTCGCAGACTGCCTGCACGTCGGTCAGGCTAGTGCAGCTGGTCGGGCACCTCTACTCACGTTCGACGAGCGTGCTGCACGGTTGCCTGGCGCCGAAATTCTTGGTGCGGGGCGAGCGCAGTTGCTGTGAGTCTTGCAGGATTGCGGTGATGTCGGCCGTACGTCGCTTAGAGCCGCAATAGGCAGAGCGGGTTCTACTAGAGCGTCCCTTTAGGTCCTTCGTGGATGTGATCTTGTCGTTGTCGCTATCACGTTCGTGTCCAGTTGCGTCGTCGCGCTTATGATGCGGGAACGCCACTAACTGGGTTCCACGCCATGGACGCGCCGCTCCCGCCGATGTCTGCCCCGATGGCCGAAACGACACCTGAAACCGAAGCCGCCGGCGAGCCGCGCGTGGCGCGCGTGCACCGGCCGGTCGCGCTTGTCACTGGCTCGACGTCGGGGATCGGCGCGGCCGTCGCGCGTCGCCTGGCAGCCGACGGCTACGCGGTGATCCTGCATTCGCGCCGCTCAGCCGATACTGGGCGTGCAATGGCACGCGAATTCGGTGGCGCTTATGTGCAGGCCGATCTCGCCGACGATGGCGAGCGCGTGCGGTTGATCCGTGATGCGCTCGCGGTGTACGGGCGCCTCGACGTGCTCGTCAACAACGCCGGCGTCAGCCGCGTGATTCCGCATGACGACCTCGCGGCGGCTACGCCCGACGTGTGGCGCGAGATGCACGAAATCAACGTGATCGCGCCGTTCCGGCTGGTCGCCGAAGCGGAGGCCGCGCTGCGCGAGTCGGCGTCGCACGGACGGGCCGGGTGTGTCGTGAACGTCAGCTCGCATGCGGGCGTGCGCCCGAAGGGCGCGTCGATTCCGTATGCGGCCGCGAAGGCCGCGCTCAATCACATGACGCGGCTGCTCGCCCGCACGCTCGCGCCGGCAATTCGCGTCAACGCGGTCGCGCCGGGGCTCGTCGATACGCCGCTGACCGCCGACTGGACGAAGGCGCAGCAGCTCTGGCGCGAGCGCGCGCCGATGCGTCGCGAAGCGACGCCGGACGATATCGCGCAGACGGTCGCGATGCTCGTCGCGTCCGATTACGTGACGGGCGAGATCGTGATGCTCGACGGCGGGTTGAACCTGACGTGACGGGGTGACACGGTGAACCGGCGGCGCGCGCATCGTATGCGCAACCGCCGGGCTCGTTAAGGCGAGATCGGTCAGCCGAGGTTCGACCGCAGCCGCGCGAGCGCCTGATCGTGCGTGCGCTCGAACTTCAGCGGTGTGATCGCGATATACCCTTCGCCCAGCGCGACCGTTTCCGAATTCGCATCGTCGTCGCGCGGTGCCCGCGCGAGCTTCAACCAGTGATAGTCGATCTCGCGCGGATCGCGCCCCGACACGATCTCGACGCCTTGGAGCGTGCCGGCGCCCTGGCTCGTCACCTTCAGGCCGCGCACGTCCTCGGCCGGTCGCGCCGGGAAATTCACGTTGAGGCATGCATCGCTGTCCCAGCCGGCGGCGACGAGCCGGCGGATGACGTCCGGCGCATGCGCGAGCGCGGTGCCCCACGGCACCGCGTTGCGATCGGCGAATGCCTGGCTCAGCGCGATGGCCGGCACGCCGACCAGCATGCTCGTCATCGCCGCCCCGACCGTGCCGGAAAACACCGTTTCGGTGCCGAGGTTCGCGCCGCGATTCACGCCGGACAGCACGACGTCGGGCCGCGCACCCTTCATCAGGTGGCTGACCGCGATCGCGACGCAATCGCCGGGCGTGCCGCGCACCGCGAAGCGGCGTTCGCCCTTGCGATGCACGCGCAGTGGCTCGTGCAGGCTCAGCGAATGCGACGTGCCGCTCTGGTCTTCGGCCGGCGCGACGATCCACACTTCGCGTGCGAGTTGCGTGGCGACCTGTTCGAGCACTTCAAGGCCGGGAGCGTCGAATCCGTCGTCGTTGGTGAGCAGGACACGGTCGAACAGCGGGCGGGTTTCTTGCATCGGGACGATCCTCGCGGAGGGCAATGAGAGGGAGTGCGGCGTGGCGCAAGCCACAAGGCTAGCACTCCGGCGCGAGGATCGTCGTGTCGCGCCCCGGGGTGCCGGTCGGCGCGGACGTGAAAACGGGCGCATCGCGCGCCCGTTCGTCGTGTCGTGGAATGTGTCGCCGGTGTGGTCGGCCGGAAGCGCTCAGCCGAGCAGATGCCGCAGCAAGCCGGCCGACACGACGCCGATGATGACGGTCGGCAGGATCGATAGGCGCGTCGCCGCGACCAGCGTGATGGCGAGCGCGAGCAGATCGGCCGGGCGCGTCGACACGAACGCCGGCGCGATCACCGAAATCAGCACGCAACCCGGCACGTTCTCCATCACGGACGCCATCCGCGGGCTCAGCGTGCGGTTGCGCAGCAGCACGTAGCCGAGCACGCGCGACAGATAGGTCGTCGACGCCATCAGCACGATGGTCGCGACCGTCGAGAAATCAGGCAGCATCGCGCGGCTCCCACAGCAGCGCGGCGACCAGCCCCGCGCACGCGCCGGCCGCGACGTACCACGCGCCCGGCACGGCCAGGTGCGTGGCCGCCGCGACGACGAGGCTCACGAACCACGGACGGCTCGCGCGCATGCCCTTCCACATTCCGCGCAGCAGCACCAGAAACACGGCCGTAAACGCCATGTCGAAGCCGTACTGCTCGACGCTGCCGATCGTCGGGCCAATTGCCGCGCCGAGCGTCGTCATCGAGGTCCACGTCAGGTACAGCCCGGAACAGATGCCCGCGTAATAGGGGACGCTGATGTGCGTGGCCGAGCGCGAGCGCGCATCGGCGAGCGACATGGCCCAGCTTTCGTCGCACATGAAGAACAGCGCGGCGAACGCACGGCGGCGCGGCAGGCGCCGGAGGTACGGCGCGAATGCGGCGCCCATCAGGATGTGGCGCGAATTCACGAGGAACGACATCGCGACGATCAGCGCGATGTGCGGCGGCGACGTCCACAGATGGATCGCCGCGAACTCGGAGCCGCCGCCGAAGTTCAGGCCCGTCATCATCGGCACCTCGAACAGGCTCAGCCCCTTTTGCGCGGCCTGCGCGCCTAGCAGCAGCGCGAACGGCACGAAACCCAGCATGA
This sequence comes from Burkholderia sp. HI2761, assembly GCF_002223355.1. Classification (NCBI taxonomy): domain Bacteria; kingdom Pseudomonadati; phylum Pseudomonadota; class Betaproteobacteria; order Burkholderiales; family Burkholderiaceae; genus Burkholderia; species Burkholderia sp. HI2761. The sequence goes on from NZ_NKFN01000007.1 coordinate 739,903, forward strand.
CGGGCAGCGCCGCGCGCAATCCGCGACTCATCTCGGCGATATGGGCGGGCTTGTCGCGAAGCCCGGACGACGTTGAAACGCTACTGCTCATTACTCCTCCTTCGGGGGGAGGGATTGTCTGCTTTTTTGACTCGAATCGGGTTGCGTTGTGGCCATAAGTTTCGGAGAATTTGGCATTGAACGCGTGATTTGCTGATTTTTTGGAATTCAATGCCAAATGAAACTTGACGCCATCGACCGGCGGATCCTGAGCGCACTCCAGCGCGACGGCCGCATGCAGAACGTGGAACTCGCGCACGAGGTCGGGCTGTCGCCGTCGCCGTGCCTGCGGCGCGTGCGGCTGCTCGAGGAAGCTGGCGTGATCGAGAAATACGTGGCCGTGCTGAACCCGGCGAAGGTCGGCAAGGGGCTGACGATCTTCACGCGCGTGTGGCTGAAGGGGCAGGACGCGGAATCCGTAAACCGCTTCGCCGAGGCCGTCCAGCAGATGCCGGAAGTCGTCGAGTGTCACCTGATGGCGGGCGACTGCGATTTCCTGCTGCGCGTCGTCGCGGCCGACATCGACGATTACCGGCGCTTCCAGATGGAATACCTCACGCGCATTCCGGGCGTGCTCAGCGTGAAGACCGACATTCCGATGCAGAAGGTCAAGCTCACGTCGGCGCTGCCGACCTGACGCGACGCGGGCGCGCGATGACGAGTCGACGAACAGTCACGACCCGGTGACGATCGCCCGCTAAACTGGCGAATCATGCCGCCTCGAACGTATTGTCCGTTTCGTCGTGCGACGTTCGATGCGCAAGCAACTAACGGTCAATATCGGCTGATCGCGCGGGCGGCGTGCGCCGGTGCGGATGCGTTTCTTCTTGTCGAGCCAATCATGCAGCCATTCAACGATCCGTGGAATTCGCTGGAAATCGTCAAGCTCACGCTGGGCGTGCTGACGCCGTTGTCGGTCGCGTGCCTCGGCTGGCTCGTCGCGCGCCGGCTGAAGCGGCTCGAACTCGTGCAGTGGACCAACCAGCGGCTGATCGAGAAGCGGCTCGCGCTGTACGATGCGGTCGCGCCGCAACTCAATGCGCTGCTGTGCTTCTACACGTGGATCGGCTACTGGAAGGACATCTCGCCGGACGACGTGATCCGCGCGAAGCGCGAGCTCGATCGCACGTTCCACATCTATCGCTACCTGTTCGACGACGACGTGTACGATGCGTATCACACGTACATCCACGCGCTGTTCGACATGCACACGGGCCCGGGCCGCGACGCGCGGATCCGCTCGCTGATCCAGGCACCCGACGGCGACCGGAGCGTGCACGGTTCGTATGAATGGAAGCCGGCGTGGTCCGAGCGTTTCGCCACCGCGAATGTCGTGCCCAGGGACGACGTGCTGCGGCATTACACGCAACTGATGGAACGGCTGCGCGTGGCGCTGGGCGCGACGCGCTGAAGTGCCGGCGAAGGCCGGCTGATGCGTGTCCGGGTTTCGGGGCGATTCAGGCGAAAGAGATCACGAGTTTTTTGCCGCAAGCGGCGGCGTATTTGCGCAGCGTTTCGATCGACGGCGAGTGCTGGCCGGTCGCGAGGGAGCGCTCGAGCCGCGTGATGGCAGGCGCTTTCGTTCCCATGCGCTCTGCAATATCGGCTTGCGAAAGACCGGCGGCTCGCCGGGCGGCAAGCATCGCGTCGAGCAACGCGAATTCTTCCCGGTTCAACCGTTCGTACTCGGCGCGAACCTTCGGATCGGCCAATGCGCGTTCGCGCAGTGCCTTATAGGTTGCCATCTCGAACCTCCTTCAATCGGCGGTGCGCGGTATCCAGCTCTTTCTGCGGCGTTTGCCGGGCTTTCTTCACGAAGCAATGAAGCATGACGATCTGCCGGTTGACGACCGCGCAGTAAAACACGCGGGCGATACCTTCGGCGCCCTTCAGGCGCATTTCAAACAAACCGTCGCCCATCGCCTTGGTGTGAGGCTCGCCCAGATTCGGGCCGTACTGCTCCATACGGTCGGCGAGTGCGAAGAACCTGGCGGTCAGCGTCTTCGGCAACGCAAAAATGCCTGCCTCGACACGCTCGTTGAAGAACCGGATTTCATAGCGCTGGTTCGAACAGTAACAAATATGTTATCTCCATGCAAGAAGAAGTGCCGTCGCGTCGGTGGCGCGGGCAGCGCGGCAGATGGACGGGATGCACCGGAATGCGAGACGTTGCTTCGGTGCTTTGTTGATCGTGTACGAGCCTGATTGTTTGCCGTCGACCCTGATTCGACCAGTTGTCCGAATGGGTATCAGGCGTGTCCGTGCACGTCGGAAGGGGAGATGATCAGTTTCGTCCCGCCACCGCGAGCCGCGCGGCGAGACCGACGAACACCGTGCCGAGCAGATATCGCGGCAGCTTCGACGGACGGCGGCGCGCGCCGATCCGCCGGCTCAGCCGGCTCGCGGAGAGGATCACCGCGCCGTTCACGACGAGCCCGATCAGGTTGAGCACGGTCGCGAGCACGAGGATCTGCACGGCGATCGAGCCGTGTTCGGGCCGCACGAACTGCGGAAACAGCGCGAGCACGAACAGTGCCATCTTCGGATTCAGCAGGTTCGTCGTCAGGCCCTGACGGAAGATCGCGGCGCTCGAGTGCCGGCGCGGCGATGCGACGGGCGACAGCGCGGTCGCGTCCGAGCGGAACGTCTTCCACGCGAGATACAGCAGATACGCGGCGCCCGCGAAGCGCACGGCGTCGTAGGCGATCGGCACCGCGACAAAGAGCTGCGACAGCCCGAGCGCCGCCGCGAGCGCGTGGCAGTAGGTGCCGGCCTGAATGCCCGCCAGCGTCGCGAAGCCCGCGCGCCGGCCCTGGCTCACGCTGCGGGACGCGATCAGCAGCATGTCGGGGCCGGGCGTGGCGGTCAGCGCGAGACAGGCGCCGGAGAACAGCGCGAGCGTGGAGAAGTCGATCACGGGGACCCCTTTCGCCGATGAGGCGTAAAAGGGAGGTCAGTGTAGGAAGGCCGTCGCCGGCAGTCAACCGCGCGCCGGCGACGCGGCCCCGGACGACGGCGCGCTCGTCGCGCCGGAACCGCGTGCTACGGCAGAGCCGGCTCGGCGATCATCCGCCGCAGTTCGGGCACGCACGAACCGCACTGCGTGCCGCATTTGAGTTGTGCCTGCAAGCCGGCCAACCGCTCCGCCGCCGTCGCGTTCGCGGGACAGGCCGACAGCGTCGCGCGAATCTCGCGCTCGCCCACGCCGACGCAATTGCAGATCGCCCGGCCGCGTGCGGGCGCCGCCTGCAACGGCACGCGCCCGGCGAACAACAGCATCCGGCCGATCGCGCCGACGCTCGTGCCGCTGTCGACGTAGTCGCGCAGCACGGCGGCACTGTCTTCGGTCGCGTTGGCCGCGCCCGACACGGAGAACGCCGTCAGCGCGCCGTCGACGACGCGCACGCGTCGGGCGGTGCCGCGCCGCGCGTCGCCGTAGCTCATCACGTCGGGCGCCGGGTCGGGCAAGCCGAGCAGCGCTTCGACTTCGCGCTGCAGCTCGATGGGCACCGGCTCGTAGGCCGCCGCGCGCCAGGCGAGCCCGCCGCCGGCGTCGGTCCCGAACGGCGTGCAGCTCGCATACGGGAAGCGCGCGAACAGCGCACGCAACTGGCGCTGCCGGGCCAGCAGTTCGTCGGCGTGCAACCGCGCGGCGATCAGCCAGCGCCACGGCAGGTCGGCCTTCAGCAGCTTGATCGCCGCGTGCTTCAGTTCCGGCTGGCGCGAGTGCGGGTCCAGCGCGGGCGAGGTCACGGTGTTGACGCCCGCGCCGACGCGATTGCCGGCCACGCCGGACACGAACTCGTCACCCCAGTGCATCGGCGTGAACGCCTGGCCGGGCGCGATCGCGTCATCGGCGCGCGCGGGCAGCAGCATGCTGCCGCGGCGCGACGTCAGGTGCACGAAGTCGTGCGGGCCGATGCCGAGGCGCGCGCAGTCCGCGGTGTTCAGATCGACGGTCGGCCCCGGTGCGTGCGAGAACAGCTTCGGCACGCTGCCCGTGCGGCTGCAACCGTGCCACTGGTCGCGCAGCCGGCCGGTCGTCAGCGCGAAGCGGAAGCGCGCATCGACCGGCTCCGCGACCGGCTGATACGGCGTGGCGATGAAGCGGGCGCGGCCGTCGGCGGTCGGGAACCGACCGTCGGCATAAAGGCGGGCGGCGCCGCTCGCCGCGCCGGCGGGAAACGGCCATTGCTGCGGGCCGTCTGCGTCGAGCCGCGACCACGACAGCCCGCCGATGTCGCAATCGCGTCCGACCGTCGTCGCGCGATGCTCGTTCCAGATCGCTTCGGTGTCCGCATACGGAAACAGCGTGGCCCGGCCCGTCGCGAGCCGCGCTTCCAGCCGTCGGCCGATCTCGGCGGCGATTTGCCAGTCCGCGCGCGCATGGCCGTACGGTTCGACGGCTGCCCGCACGCGCGAGATGCGCCGCTCCGAATTGGTGACGGTGCCGTCCTTCTCGCCCCACGTCGCCGCGGGCAGCAGCACGTCGGCGTACGGTGCGGTACCGGTGTGCGCGTACGCCTCCTGCAGCACGACGAATTCCGCGCGGGCGAGCCCCGCGCGCACGGTCGCCTGGTCGGGCAGCGAGTGCGCCGGGTTCGTGCAGACGATCCACACGGCTTTCAGTTCGCCCGACGCGAGCCGCTCGAACATCTCGACCGCGGTCAGGCCAGGCTGGGTCGGCACGTCGTCGACGCCCCACAGTCGCGCGATTTCGGCCCGATCCTCGGGATTCGCGAGATCGCGATGCGCGGATGCGAGCGTCGCCATCCCGCCCACCTCGCGGCCGCCCATCGCGTTCGGCTGCCCGGTCAGCGAGAACGGCCCCGCGCCGGGCCTGCCGATCTGCCCGGTGGCGAGGTGCAGGTTGATCAGCGCGACGTTCTTGTGCGTGCCGTCCGCGGACTGGTTCAGCCCCTGGCAGTACAGCGACAGCGACGGGCCGTCGGCGAACCAGCGCGCGGCTTTGACGATGTCGTCCGCGCGTAGCCCGCAGACTTGCGCCGCGACGGCCGGCGACCATTCGCGCACGCTGTCGCGTACCGCGTCGAAGCCGTTCGTGTGAGCGTCGATGAAGGCGCGATCGAGCGCACCGTCCCACACGAGCACGTGCAGCATCGCGTTGAACAGCGCGACGTCGGTGCCCGGCTGCAGCGCGAGGTGCAGCGTCGCATCGCTGGCGGAATCGGTGCGGCGCGGATCGGCGACGATCACCTTCATCGCCGGATTGCGCTCGCGCGCGGCTTCGAGCCGGCGGTACAGGATCGGATGCGCGAACGCCGGGTTCGCGCCGGCGATCAGCACGGTGCCCGCGTGGTCGAGATCGTCGTAGCTGCACGGTGGCGCGTCCGCGCCGAGCGATTTCTTGTAGCCGACCACGGCCGAGCTCATGCACAGCCGCGAATTCGAATCGATGTTGTTGGTGCCGATCAGTCCTTTCGCGAGCTTGTTGAAGACGTAATAGTCCTCGGTCAGCAGTTGGCCCGACACATAGAAGCCGATCGCATCGCGGCCGTGCCGCTCGACGATCCGCGCGAAGCGCGCGGCGACATGGTCGAGCGCGTCGTCCCACGACACGCGCGTGCGGGCAGCGTCGCGCGTGTGTCGCAATTCGGGGTGCGTCGCACGGGTCTGTGCATAGCGTTCGGCCGTGGCGGTCAGGTGCAGCGTGCTGCCCTTCGAACAGAGCCGGCCAAAATTCGCCGGATGATCGGGGTCGCCGCGCACGCCGACGATCTTGCGCTGTCCGTCGGCATCGGCACGCGTCTGGATGATCACGCCACAGCCGACACCGCAGTAGCAGCAGGTCGAATGCGTTTCGCGCAGGTCCGCGTCGGCGCGCGCGTCGCGATCGAGTGCTGCTGCCAGCTCCGTCATGCAGCGTGTCCCGGTTCGGTGCACGCGGATGCGCCGGATGCGTCGTCGCCCGTCGCGAGCGACGCGAGTTCGCTGCGCCTGAGCAGCACCGCGTCGCCGTCGCATGCGACGCTGAACACGGGCGTGCCGCCGTCGTCGGGCGGCAGCGCGCAACCGTTGCCGAACGCGATGTTGAAGCCGTGCAGCGGGCACGTCACCTGTTCGCCGTGCACGATCCCCTGCGACAGCGGGCCGCCGCGATGCGGGCAACGGTCGAGCAGCGCGAACACGCGGTCGCCGGCAGTGCGAAACAGCGCGACGGGCGCGCCCTCGGGCCGCTTGACGACGCGTGCGCCGAGCGGGGGAATGTCGTCGATCCGGCAGACCGTGATCCAGTCGGGGTCGAAAGTGGTCATCGTAGGGTTCCTGGCGGTGGCAGTGGCGGCGCGGTCAGCGGCCGGCCGTCTCGACGGCGATCGGGATGAACTGGCGCAGGTCGACCTGCGCATCGTCGGTGTCGTGCCACGGATCGGGCTGGTCCTTCAGCGCGAACTGCAGGCGTTCCCACAGCGCCGCCCGGTTGCCGGCATCGTCGACCACGCGCGCCTTCACGTAGTCGAGGCCGACGCGTTCGAGGTAGTGCACCGTGCGCTCCAGATACCAGCCTTCCTCGCGATAGAGCTGCAGGAACGCACCCGCGTACTCGAGCACTTCCTCGTGCGTCTTCACCTTGCAGAAGAACTGCGCGACCTCGGTCTTGATGCCGCCGTTGCCGCCGACGTAGAGTTCCCAGCCGGAATCGACGCCGATCACGCCGACGTCCTTGATCCCCGATTCCGCGCAGTTGCGCGGGCAGCCGGACACCGCGAGCTTGACCTTGTGCGGCGCATACATCCGCCACAGCGCGCGTTCGAGCTGCTGGCCCATCAGCGTCGAATCCTGGGTGCCGAAGCGGCACCATTCCGAGCCGACGCAGGTCTTCACGGTGCGCAGCGCCTTCGCATACGCATGGCCGCTCGGCATCCCGAGGTCGTGCCACACGCCGGGCAGGTCTTCCTTCTTCACGCCGAGCAGGTCGATGCGTTGCCCGCCCGTGACCTTGACCGTCGGAATCGCATACTTGTCGACGACGTCGGCGATGCGGCGCAGCTCGTCGGCCGTCGTCACGCCGCCCCACATGCGCGGCACGACCGAATAGGTGCCGTCCTTCTGGATGTTCGCGTGCGCGCGTTCGTTGATGAAGCGCGATTGCGGGTCGTCCTTCGCCTCGTGCGGCCAGGTGCTGATGCAGTAATAGTTGAGCGCCGGGCGGCAGGTCGAGCAACCGTTCGGCGTACGCCATTCGAGGAAGTGCATCGCGGCCGGCACCGACAGCAGCTTGTGCTCGCGAATCGCGCTGCGCACTTCCGCGTGCGTACGGTCGGTACAGCCGCATACCGGCTTCGCTTTCGGCGATGCGGAATAGTCGCCGCCGAGCGTCGACATCAGGATCTGCTCGACGAGGCCCGTGCACGAGCCGCACGACGCGGACGCCTTCGTGTGCTTGCGTACGTCTTCGAGCGTGAAAAGCCCCTTCTCCTTGATCGCGCCGACGATGGTGCCCTTGCAGACGCCGTTGCAGCCGCATACCTCGGCGGTGTCGGGCATCGCTGCCGCGTGCGTGACGCCGCTGTGCCCGGTGTCGCCGAGGCTCGTCTCGCCGAACATCAGCGTCTCGCGGATGTCCGCGATGTTGCGGCCTTCGCGCAGCAGCTTGAAGTACCACGCGCCGTCGGCGGTGTCGCCGTACAGGCACGCGCCGACGATCCGGTCTTCCTTGACGACGATCTTCTTGTAGACGCCAGCCAGCGGGTCGGACAGGGTGATGTCCTCGGTGCCTTCTCCGCCGAGGAAGTCGCCCGCCGAATAGAGATCGATGCCGGTGACCTTCAGCTTGGTCGACGTGACCGAGCCGACGTAGCGGCCGATGCCGAATTCGGCGAGATGGTTCGCCGCGACCTTGGCCTGCTCGAACAGCGGCGCCACGAGCCCGTACGCGATTCCGCGGTGGCTCGCGCATTCGCCGACCGCGTAGATGCGCGGGTCGTAGGTTTGCATCGTGTCGCTCACGACGATCCCGCGATTGCAGTAGAGGCCCGTGCGTTCGGCGAGTTCGGTGTTCGGCCGGATGCCGATCGCCATCACGACGAGATCGGCGTCGAGCGAGTCGCCGTCGGCAAAGCGGACCGCGCGCACGCGCGTGCCGTCGGCGCCGTCGCTTTCGAGCGCGGCGGTCTGCTTCGACATCAGGAACTTCAGGCCGCGTGCTTCCAGCGACTTGCGTAGCAGTTCGCCGGCGGTGGCGTCGAGCTGTCGCTCGAGCAGCGTCGGTGCGAGGTGCACGACCGTCACGTCCATCCCGCGCAGCTTCAGGCCGTTCGCGGCTTCGAGGCCGAGCAGCCCGCCGCCGATCACGACCGCACGGCGATACTGCGACGACGCGTCGATCATCGCCTGCGTATCGGCGATGTCGCGATAGCCGAGCACGCCGTCGAGCCCGATCCCGGGAATCGGCAGCATGAACGGGTTCGAGCCGGTCGCGAGCAGCAGGCGGTCGTACGCCGCTTCGGTGCCGTCGTCGGCGATCGCGACGCGGCGCACGCGGTCGATCTTCACGACCTTGCGGCCGGTCAGCAGCGTCACGCCGTGCTGCTCGTACCATGCGTAGTCGTTCAGGACGATCTGCTCGAGCGTCTGTTCGCCGGCCAGCACCGGCGACAGCAGGATCCGGTTGTAGTTCGGATGCGGCTCCGCACCGAACACCGTGACGTCGTACAGATCCGGGGCCAGCTTGAACAGTTCCTCGAGCGTGCGTACGCCCGCCATCCCGTTGCCGACCATCACCAGCTTCATCTTCCGCATTCCGACGTCTCCTTGGCGTTCAGCGTGCGGGTCGCCCCATGCGGGTCGCCCCACTTGTCAAGGAGACAAAAAGCAAACGGCATGCCAATGGCTGCGTGCCTTGGCCCGGTGCGCGGCGTGCACGTGGGGGCGCACCGCACCCATGCATCGCCGGGCTACCTTGGTGCATTGCCACACAAGTCGGTGCACGAAGGCGCTCACGCGCGATTCGTCAGTCGTTTAGCGGCGCGCGCCGCCGGATCGGCGTTCACGCCGCGTGTGCCGCCCGGCGCGGTATGGCTTCGCTATCGCTCCGCGATCGCGCCGGCCGCGGGGGTCATTCGGTCACATGCGTCATGCCGGGCGCTCGCCCGGCCGGTACGCCGGCCGCGCGCGCATCGGCGGGCATCGCCCACGCGAGCCATTGCGTGCGCAGCAACACGAGCGCGCCGCATGCACCGGTCGCGAGCACGCCGAACGTCACGAAGCCGAGCTGATAGCTGCCGGTGCCCTCCTTCGCGATGCCCATCACCACGGGCAGGTAGAAGCCGCCGATGCCGCCCGCCGCGCCGACGATCCCGGACAGCAGCCCCGTCTTGCCCTGCCAGCGATGCGGCACGAGCTGGAAGGTTGCGCCGTTGCCGAGCCCGAACGCGACGTACAGACAGATCAGCAACGCAATGCCGCCGGCCAGTGGCGGCATCCACGCGGCAAACGCGAAATCGGCGACGGCGATCGCGGCGAGCAGCACGATCAGCGCGCGTACGCCGCTGACGCGGTCCGCGATGAAACCGCCGAGCGGCCGCACGATCGCGCCGAGGAACGCGAGCAGCGACATGAACAGGCCCGCATCGATCTTCGGCATCTGATACAGCGACGTCAGCAGCAGCGTCACATACGACGACATCCCGACGAAGCCGCCGAACGTGATGCTGTAGATCAGCATGATCACCCACGTGTCGCGCTCGGCGAGCACCGTCCGGTAGCGCGCGGGCAGGACCGCGATCGCGAGCAGCGCGCCCATCACCGGCAGCAGCAGCACACCGGTCTTGCCGGCGCCGAACAGTCCGCCGTGCACGGCCAGCACGAGCGCGACGAGCCCCGCGAGCGTGACGGCGAACGCGCCGATCGCACGCGGCACGCTGCCGGATTTTTCGCTGCGGTCGTCGGCCCACACGGCGACCGCGACGCCCGCGATCGCGAGCAGCGGCAGCGCGGCGGCGGTCGACAGCTTCCAGCCGACGGCGGCCGCGATATGCGGAAACATGAAGCCGTCCAGCACCGCGCCGATGTTGCCGGCCGCGGCGAGGCCGAGCACGAGCCCCTGTACTTTCGGCGGATAGCTGCTGCCCGCCATCGGCAGCGCGACGGCGAAACTTGCGCCGCCCATGCCGAGGAACACGCCGAGCACGAGCAGCAGCGCGTACGACGGCGTACCGGGCACGCACGGCAATACGATGGCCGGCAGCGCGGACAGCACGATACCCGTCAGCGCGATCGTGCGCCCGTTCGCCGACTGGTACAGGTTGCCGAGCGTCACGCGCAGGATCGCGGCGGCAAGCACCGGCACCGCGACGAGAAAGCCCTGCTGCGCGGCCGACATCGCGATGTCCTTGCCGATGAACGGCGCGAGCGGGCCGTACAGCACCCAGACGGTGAAGCCGGTGTCGAAGTACAGGAAGCATGCGAGCAGCGAGCGCCAGTTGCCGCTCTGCAGGGAGGTGCGCAAACGCGTCATGGTGAAGACCTCTGCGGATTGCCGGTCGGATACCGGCTGGATCGGTCGGAAATCGATTGGCGCCGATTCACGGCGTCAGGTGATCGTTGGCAATATGTATGCCAGCGATGGCGGATTTCGACGGATGCGGTGCTGGACGTGCTTCGCGGGGAAACGGGGCGCCGATGTGGGCGGCGATTGGCGGCCGGACGGCGGCACTGTCGGCGTGCGCGTGGCGCGGTGCCGGTGCGGCGATGCACTGTGATGATTCGCGTTGCCGTCGCCTCATAGGGCGAGATCGTGGGGATGAACGGGCGAGGTCGGGTCGTACGGACTACGTACTGCGGGCATGCGGCGATTCGCCAAAATCGAGGACCGCGTGCCGATCGGAGCGCGCACTGCCTTTAGCGGCTGCAGTGCCGCGCGTCCGGCGGCCCGGCGATCCTCCGGCGCGTCGCTCAGCCCTTCGCGACGACGTCGATCCGCAGCGCTTCGCCGCCGGCGACGATCGCCAGCAGACGATCGACGTTCGGATGTGCGCCGGGGCGGTTGCGCGCATCGGCCGTATGCTCGGCGAACACCGCGAGGCCGTGCTCGGCGGCCTTTGCGTCGAGCGCGCCGAATGCCTGCTTCAGGTAGTGGTACACGGCGAGCGAACCTTGCTTGCCCGGCTGGTTCTCGATGCTGGCGACCACGTCGCCGTTCGCGCCGACGAGATCGATGCGCGCGATGCCGTCGATGGCCGGCAGTTGCGCGAGGTTGTCCTTGAATACTTGGGTCGGTTGAATCACTGAAAACACTCCGTCGGTTCGGTCATGGGCCAAAGAGCGTGGCCGGCCGTATCTTATCCGATCGGCTTCGGTGCTCCGGCCGGCGTGCCGGCCCCGGCCGTGCGCCAGGCCAGTGCCGCGCCCGCGAGTTGCACGGCGCTGCCCGCCAGCATCGCGACCCGCAGCCCGGCCGCGCCGCCGCCGCACGCGTCGTACAGCGCACCCAGCACGGCCACGCCGAACACCGCGCCGATCATCCGCATCACGTTCATCAGCGACGCGGCCGTGCCCGCGCGTGCGGCGTCGACCGCACCGACGGCCGTCGCGGCCAGCGACCCGACGGCGAAGCCGAGCCCCGTGCCCGTCAGCGCGAGCCCTGCTTCGGCCCAGCCGAGCATCGGCGCATGCGCATCCGTCGATCCGGCCGCGCCGATGCCGATCGCGGCGAGCCCGAGCCCCATCAGCGCGACGCCGCCCGCGCCGGCCGTGCGCCCGCCGAAGCGCGCGGCGAACGCGCCGGAGCCGAACGACACGAGCGCGAACGGCACCGACATCGGCAGCAGCGCGAGGCCCGCGCCGGTCGCGTCGAGCACATGGTGGCTCTGCCACGCGAGCGGCAGCACGAACAGCATCCCGTAGCCGCCGAACGTCATCGCGCCGTTGGCGATCAGCATCCCGCGGAACGCACGGTTCGCGAACAGGTCGAGCGGTACGAGTGCGGCCATGCCGAGGCGCCGTTCGATGCGGATGAACAGCGCGATGGCGATGGTACTCGTCGCGACCAGCAGCGCCGCGCGCAGCGCATCGTGGCGCGCGTCGATCGTCGCTAACACGACGCAGCCGATCGCGATCGCACCGAGCGCTTGCGCGGCCGGATCGAAACGGCGACCGTGCGGATCGGCCGATTCGGGTACGACGACGGAAGCCAATCCGATCGCCGCGACGCCGAACGGGATCACGACCCAGAAGATGCTGCGCCAGCCGAACGCATGGATCAGCACGCCGCCGAGCGTCGGGCCGACGATCATCGCGATGCCGCCGCACGCGGCCCAGATGCCGAGTGCGCGTGCGCGTTCGGCAGGGTCGCGCCAGATCACGCGGACGATCGCGAGCGAAGCGGGGATCAGCAATGCAGCGCCGGCACCGGCGAGCGCGCGTCCCGCGATCAGCATGCCGAGCGTCGGCGCGAGCGCGCACACGATCGATGCGCCGCTCAGCACCGCCGCGCCGAGGACGAACGCGCGCCGCCTGCCGTACAGGTCGCCGACGAGGCCGCCTGTGAGCAGCAGCACCGCATAGGCGAGGTTGTATGCATCGATGACCCATTGCAATGCGCCGACGCGTGCGTCGAACGCGGCGCCGATCGGTTCGGTCGCGAGATTGACGATCGCGGTATCGATCTGCGCGATCAGCACCGCGATGCACAGCGCCGGCAGCACGAGGCGGTGGCGGGCAGGCGCGGCCGCCTCGGCCGCCGCGCCCGCGCCGGACGAAGCGTTACGGATCGTCGGGTTCATCGGTGTTCTCCGGTTCATCGCGTTCGTTACCGCCCGACGCCGGCCGGCACGCCCGCGTCGCGCGAGCGCTCGATGTCGGGGCTGCGATACGCGCGCTCCGGAATCTCGGCGAGTCGAGACGCGTGCACCTGCTGCGGCGCGAGCCCATAGAACTTCTGGAAGCTCATGATTAGCGGCGACCACTTGTCCGGATCGATGCGGTCCGGATGACCGTCCATCAGCAGGTCGGGGTGGACGTGCACGCGCTGGATGCGCACCTCGAACACGCGGATGTGGCCGCGCAGGTCGGGCGCTTCGTCGCCGACCCCGTGCGTGGCCGCGACGACTGCTTCTATGTGCACCGGGCATTCGAGCGCGCGCGGCGGCGACACGGTTTGCGATGCCGCTTCGGTGAGCCCGGCCGTGCCGAACTTGTCGGGCTCGTACACGTAGCCCTTCGCCCGCTTCCCGTCGGGTACCGGATACGTGCCCGTCGTGCGCGCGATCCGGTCGACCGCGTCCGCCTGCGCCGACGACGGCAGATTCAGCACGCATTCGCCGGTGCGCAACAGGTTGCGGGTGGTTTGCGAGCTGGCGGCGATGCCGAACACGCCGCGCCAACCCAGCCAGAAGGCGGACGAGATCGGCGCGAGATTGGTCGTGCCGTCGTCGTTCCGCGTGCTGACCAGCACGACGGGCGTGCCGAAATAGAGGATGTTCGGTTCGGTGACGCGATGCGGAGTGTTCATGGTCGGGGCCTTCGTTTCAAGGGATCAGTCCACATGCTGATCCCGCCGCGGCCGCGCGGCGCTCCGATTCTTGTGGTGTCATCCCGGCGGTGCGTGCAGACGGCGTTTGCGCCGGGATGGCCCCGCCGGCGTCCCGCGTGCTTTTCCGCTACAGTAAGAAATCACCGGTCGCCTGTGCCGCGCACGCCGGCACGCGGCCGCCACGTTCTGCAATTGCACACGAGGGCTCCGATGGACACTGAGCAACGCTACACCGCCAATGCGCCGACGCGCGCGGAAGTCGACGCACTGGCCGGTGCCACCGTCATTGAATTCGGCGCGAACTGGTGCGGAATCTGCGCGGGCGCGCAGCCCGCGATCGTCGCGTCGTTCTCCGCGCATCCCGCCGTGCGGCACCTGAAGATCGAGGATGGCCCGGGCCGGCCGCTCGGCCGTTCGTTCGGCGTGAAGCTGTGGCCGACACTGGTGTTCCTGCGCGATGGGGTCGAAGTCGCACGTGTCGTGCGCCCGACCGACGCGAAGCAGATCGAGGCCGACGGCTTCGCCGCGCTCGCCTGAGGCGGTCGTCATGCAACAGGCCATCACGCACATCCCCGTCGAAACGCGCGGGAGCGGCCTCGTCGAGTTCACGCCGCAGGTACGCGCGTTCGTCGACCAGCAGGCGATCCGCACCGGGCTCCTGACCGTGTTTTGCCGCCACACGTCCGCGTCGCTGCTGATCCAGGAGAATGCCGATCCATCGGTGCAGCGCGATCTCGAACGCTACTTCGCGACGCTCGCACCCGAGGACGAAACGCGCTACGAGCACGACACCGAAGGCCCCGACGACATGCCCGCGCATCTGCGCACCGCGCTCACGCAGGTACAGTTGTCGATTCCGGTCGAGCATGCGCGCATGGTGCTCGGCACCTGGCAGGGCATCTACCTGTTCGAGCATCGTCGCGCGGCGCACCGGCGCGACATCGTGCTGCATCTGATCGGCGAGTAGGCGAGTAGGCGAGTAGGCGAGGCGGACGCCGGCGCGCGGCCGCACGCGGCGCGCATCGCCGCCGCGTTCAGCCGAGCAGCTTCTCGACGAGCGCGCCGAGTTCGCGCAGGTGAACGGGCTTCGGCAGGAACTCGTCGAATACGCGCTGGTTCTCGCGGAGCGCGGCCGATTCGTACGCGCTGACGCCGAGAATCGACGGAAACTTGCCGTCGTCGTTCGGCTGCGCGACCGTGCGGATGCGGCGCGCGACTTCGAAGCCGCTCAGATCCGGCAGTTCGAGATCGAGCACGACCAGGTCGTAGTGCGCGTCGTTGAAGCGCGCGACGCCTTCGTGCCCGGTGCCGCACAGATCCGCGTCGAGGCCGAGCGCCGACAGCATCGCGCCGAGCGTTTCGCGCGCGTTGTCGTTGTCGTCGACCACGAGCGCGCGGCGGTTGCGATGCACGGGAGCGGCCGGCCATGCGGGCGCGTCGGCGGCCGTGTCGCCGGCATCCGGCGCTTCGGCCGGCAGCGTGACGATGAACTCGCTCCCTTCGCCGACCGTACTGAGCACGTCCACGTGGCCGCGCAGCGTCGTCACGATTTCGCGCACGACGGCCAGCCCCATGCCGATACCGTCGACGTGCAGGCCGACCGCGTCGTTCGCGCGATAGAACGGCTCGAAAATCTTCGGCAGATGCTGCTTCGCGATGCCGGAGCCGGTATCCCGAACGACGAGTTTCAGCTGCCGCCCCGCCGGCGCGTCGACGAGCGTGATGGACACGTCGATCGATCCGCCGACCGTGTACTTCACCGAATTCTCGATCAGGTTCGACAGCACCTGTCGCAGCAGCTTGCGATCGGAGCGGATCGCGAGATCGTGCGGCTCGACCCGCTGCGCGACCGCGATCCGCTTCGCCGCGATCTTGTCGCGCAGCGGATCGAGCACCTCGGCGAGCAGCGATGCCATCCCGACCGTCTCGGCTTCGGCGAGGCGCTTGGTCGAGCGCAACTTGATGTAGTCGGTGAGATCCTTGACCAGCGCCTCGAGCGACGACGCGGAATTCTGCAGCCGCCGGATCGTCTTCAGGTTCGCGTCGGACTGCGGCCGCGCGAGCAGGATCTCGATCGACCCGCAGATCGCCTGCAGCGGCGTGCGCAGTTCATGGCTGACCATCCCGAGAAATGCGTTCTTCGCCTCGATCATTTCGAACGCGCGATCGGACGCCTTGCGTTCCGCGTCCAGCGCCGCGTTCTGCCGTTCGAGCAGATCGTCGCGCGTGCGCATCGTATAGAACAGCAGCAGGAACAGCGCGCACAGGATCACGCCGAGGATGGTGCCGAGCGCGAGAATCGCCCGCTGCCGTTCCTTCAGCTGATGGAACGTGAAGTCGCGCTGCGCCATTTCGATCGCGCGGAAGTAGTTCGCGAGGCCGTTGACCTTCGGCCAGTGCGCATTGACTTCGTCGATCACGCGCTGCGCGCCGTCCGGGGCGGTGCGCAGCAACGGCACTTCCTGTTTCAGGCGCGTCATGAATTCGCCAAGCGCCGCGATCTCGGAGCGCGCGCGCGGGATGCGCAGCCAGTATTCGGAGACCTCGGACGGCCGCTGCAGGAACCCGAACGACACCGACAGGCTGTCGAGCTGCATTTGCACGTGATCGTAGTCGCCGTCCACGTGCGTGGCGTAGAGGATCAACTGGCGATCGAAGCGCGTGTAGACGTTCCGGTATTGCGACGCGGTCCAGAACACGCCCTCACGCGGGCCTTCGAGCACGCCCTCGTTGACCGACGTCGCGAGCAGGTCCCACAGCAGGAACGCCCACGCGGCGAATCCCAGGATCCACAGCGACCCCAGGACCACGATGATCTTTCTGTTCTTCCATCGCCCGCGCATGATGCCGCGCACTTACTTCACGGTCAGGCCGATGATCTGCCACGCGAACTTCGCTTCGCCGATGGGCGTCTTCAGCTCGTCCGGATACTGATCGCGCGGATACATGACCCACAACGGGCCGTAGTTGTCGTTGCCGAGCACCTTGCCGTTCATCGTGCGCGCGAGGATCACGCCGTACTTGTCGGCATCCGACACGGGGATCGTGAACGTGTATTCGTCGATGCAGCGGAATTCGATCTGCGTGCCGTGCGCGTCGACGGTCTTCAGTACGTCGGACAGGCGCGGGCCGGTGAAGGTCGCCTTCGGCGTCCAGCTCGTCGACGTGACGATCGTGTGCTGCGGCAGCGCCATCAGCGCCTGCTCGGAAAAGACGAACGCCGTCTTGCCGGGCTGGTTGCCGCGGCCGATCTTGCCGTCGACGGTGAACGTGAACGACGCGGCCCAGCTCGCGGCGGCGAGGCCGAGCAGGCCGGCAGTGAGCAGGCTTTTGATCCAGATGGTCGAAATTCGCATGTCGGTCCCTTCGTTCGGGTGCGCGTGGTGATGGATTGTCGGGGGCTCAATTCCCGGCGGGCACCGGCTGCGCGAGCTTCAGTTCGCGGGCGACCTCGGCGAAGAGGATCGGCAGGCGCACCGGTTTCTCCTCGCAGCGCGCGTTGTAGTGCGACACGATGTGCGCGATTTCGTCCTCGCTCGCTTCGCCGGTGGAGATCTTGCCGGTCAGCAGGAAGATCGGCGCGCCGCCGTTTTCGCTCGACCGGATGCCGCGCACGAGTTCAGCCGCGGTCTGGTCGCCGAGCATCCAGTCGAGGATGTAGCCGTCGAAATCCTCGACCTCCAGCGCCTTGCGGAACGACGCGCCGTCGTAGTACGGAATCGCGTTCACGCCTTTTTCGAGGAAGTATTCGCACACGGTTTCGGCGACGTCCTGCGAATCGTCGACCACCGCGATCCGCGCCGCGTACACGTTCGGCTGGCTCGAACGCAGCTCGATGACGTCGACCGGATAGATGCGGCCCTCGCGCGCCTGCTGGCGTTCGGTGACGATCCATTCACCCTGCCACTGCAGCGCGACGAAATCCGTTTCGATCTGGCTGGTGGCCTTCGCCGAGATCGCCGCGCGGCAGCGAAAGCGGCGCGATTCGATCACGAGCGTCGCGTCGATCATCTCGGCGGCGGCCCGCTGCGTGCCCTTGTCGTCGAGCAGGATCGCGGGCGGCACGCCGAAGTGCGTCGCGATGTCCTGCAGTTGCGACAGGTTCCACGGGATCAGCCCTTTCATCTTGCGCGTGACGACCGAGAAACTGAGCCCCAGCACATTCGCGATCGTCGTGTTGTGACTGCGCGGCGGAATGCCGTTGCGCGTCAGCAGATCGCGTACCTTGGTGGCGGTGATGAGGTCGGCGTTGGCCTGCTCGCTATTGGGCATCTCGAAGGGCTCTCCTGGGTTTTGGCGACGAAGAGCATATTCAAAAGTGACGCGATACGCAAACTGTGAAATCGCGATTGACCTTGACATGCCATATTTCTCGATTATCATTGCTCACCACGTCACTATTGTTTGACGCGTCATGTTTGGAGATCGAGGTCGCCCGCAGTCGACCCGTGATGAACGACGCCGGCGAAGTGACCGAACGATTCGAAGAGAGCCTGAGAGAGCCTTGGAGTGCGTGTCGGCGTGGGTGAATTGTATTCGCCTCGCCGCGCGCAAACCGGGTACGCGCTCGCGGGGGTGGGATAGCGCGAAGCAATACGGCGCAAATAAGAAGTGGGGAAAGCACAAATGATTCGCCGTTTACTCGCACCGGGGCTGCTGTTGCTGTTGGCCGCGTGTGCGCAGGATCCGTCCGTCACGAGCAGGACCGTGCGGATCTGCGACGACACGGGCTGTTCCGATCGCCCTAAAGATCAGGTCTCCTATCAAAAGAAGGACGATGCGGAAGACCGCGACGATCCGCGCATCGCCGCGCTCAAGCAAACCGCGAAAACCCAGCCGAAGGCCGCCTACGACCTCGGCCTGCGCTATTTCCGCGGCGACGGCGTACGCCAGGACAGCTACCAGGCGCTCAAGTGGATGCGCGAGGCCGCCGAACGCGGCGACCTGAACGCGCAGAAGGCGCTCGGCAGTTTCTACCTGTTCGGCCTCGAGGAAATGGGCTCGGATGCGCGCGAAGCGGAGAAGTGGCTGTCGATCGCGGCGGCTCGCGGCGACAAGGAATCGAAAAAGCTGCTCGAGCTCGCGCGCAAGGCGAAGAAGGAAGACGAAGACGACTGGAAATGGCGCACGCAATGGCGTGATGTCTATTACGGCTACTGGTATTCGGGCTATCCGTACTACGGCGTCTGGAATCAGACGTACTGGTACTACTGACCGAGCCTGAAGCAACGGGGGCAGCCGCGGGGAGACCACCATCGCGCGCCACGCCGGGGGGCTTATCGAAGTTCGCACGGACGCATAAGCCGAACAACGACTCTAATCGAGCGACAACAACATGAAGACCAACCTTTCCCAACGTCTCATTCAAGGTGCGCTGGTTGCAGCGCTTGGCGCGTCCGTCGCGGGGTGCGGCGGCGTGGTGACGCCCGGCGGGCAGAATGCCGGCGTGACCGGTGCCGCGGCGGGCGGCGCGAGCGCCGGCGCCGATTCGCAATTGCAGCGCTGCACGTCGCCGCTGGGCACGATCGCGGTCGACGACGGCCGCAACGCCGACTGGTGGGGCCCGTTCGGCAGCGCGACCAAGATGACGACGATCGACCCGCTGCTGCGTCTGGCGGTGCAGCAGTCGAACTGCTTCGTGATCACGTCGATCGGCAACCAGAAGAGCGACGCGCGCCTGTCGCGCATCACGCAGTTGCAGCGCAACTCGGGCGAATACCGCGCGGGCTCGAAGCAGCAGAAGGGTCAGCGGGTTGCGGCCGACTACTACATGGAGCCGCAGATCGTGATCAACGACTCGCCGATCGGCGGGATCGGCAGCATGATCGGCGGGCTGATTGGCAACAGCGCGATCGCGGCGGTGGCGGGCCACCTGCAGACGAAGGCGTCGGTCGTGACGCTGACGCTGTTCGACGTGCGCTCGGCGGTGCAGATCGCGGCGTCGGAAGGCAGCTCGACGGCGACCAACTACGGCGCGGCGCTGGGTGGCTTCGGCGGCGGCGTGGGCGGTGCGCTCGCGGGCTTTTCGTCGACGCCGGAAGGCAAGGCGACGGTCGTCGCGTTCATCGATGCATACAACAAGATGGTCGTCGCGCTGCGCAGCTACAAGGCGCAGGACGTCAAGGGCGGCCTTGGCCGAGGCGGCCAACTCCAGGTTAACTGACGTCGCCGGGCCGCCGGCCGATTTCCGAGTCTCGATTCCCGATTCATGGTGGTCGGTGCGCGCGGCGTGATTCGCGCGCACTGGCTGCGTTCGTCCCGTGCGTTTGAAAGGTGATCCCGATGAAAGCCGCTGCACTGATTGCATTGACCTGCCTCGCGCTGACCGCGTGCGGCGGTGGCGACGACAATTCCTCGCCCGCCGCGTCCGGCGGTTCGGGCACGACCAACAACGGCGGTAGTGGCGGGACGGGCGGCACGGGTTCCGGCGGCACCGGCGGTTCGGGCGGCTCGAGCGGCAACACGCTGACCTGGCGCTATGAGGCGCAGCCTGTTGCGGCCGACAGGGCGAGCTTCCTGGCGCTGGTCAACAGTGAAGGCGCGAAGGGCTATCGGTATCTGGGTGACTACTTCTACGCTTCGGGCAACGGCGGCACGCAGTCGATCTTCGTGAACGACGGCACCGTGCAGACCTACACGTACCAGCTGCAGACGGCGCCGGCCGACATGACGTCCTTCGTCAATGCGGCCAACGCACAAGGGGCGAGCGGCTACCGCTACGAAGGACCGCTCACTTACGGCGATCTTTATCGCAAGGATGGCGGTTCGTCCGCCACCTACACGTATACGACGACGGGCCTGCCGGCCGATGCGAACGCGTTCCTCACACAGGCGAACGGGCAGGGCCAGTCGGGCTACTGGTTCCTCGGCCCGATGATGGTGGGCGCCGTGCAGGCGAACGTGTACATGAAGAACAATGCGTCGAATGCGACCTACACGTACGACGCGCTGGCGCCGACGTCGAGCGTCAGCGACTTCATCGCACAGGCCAACAGCGAAGGGACGAAGGGTTATCGCGCGAAGGGCGGGATGGCATTCGGTACGGCGATCTCGTGGATCTACGTGAAGGACCAGACGCAGTCGCCGACCTTCTCATACCAGTCGGCCGCGATCCAGTCGACCGGCGCGAGCTTCGTGCAGCAAGCCAATACGTTCGGTGCGCAGGGCGCTGCGTATCTGAGCGATATCGCGCTCGGCGTTTCCTCGCCGGTGATGGCGTCGTTCTATTTCACGCCCAAGAACTGCACGGGCTTCCTGTGCACGACGCTAAATCCGCTCACACAGAACTGAGCGGGCGCGTTGCGCACTGCTGCATCGCGCGGGTCGTTCCGTCGAGCATGATCCGCATGCGTTGAATCGAGTGCCTCAGGTGCACCGCATCCGTGGACGCATCTTTTGCCGCCGGCTCACCGGCGGCATTTCAATTTGTATGCGTGTCGGTGTGGGGCACCGACGGCATTGAGTGCGAACTGTCTCGAAAAGTACCGTCACCCGTTACGAAAAATTTCGCTATACGCGCTCAACGCCGGCGCCCCGCCCAGATGCGCATACAGCACCTTCGACCCCGGCTCGAATTCCCTAAGCCTCACCTTATCGATCATCCCGTGCATCGATTTCCCTTCGTAGACGGGGTCGGTCAGCATGCCTTCGAGTCGTGCGCATAGGCGAATCGCTTCCAGCGTGCCATCGCTCGGCAAGCCATACTCGGGGCCGCCATACCGCGTATCGAGCACGACATCTTGTTCGACGATATCGCGGCCGAGACTGACCAGCTCGGCCGTATGCCGCGCGATGCGCGTGATCTGTTCGCGCGTGCGTTCGGGCGTCGCCGACGCGTCGATCCCGATCACGCGATCGGCGCGCCCGTCGGCC
The DNA here is from genome assembly GCF_002223355.1 of Burkholderia sp. HI2761. NCBI lineage: Bacteria > Pseudomonadati > Pseudomonadota > Betaproteobacteria > Burkholderiales > Burkholderiaceae > Burkholderia > Burkholderia sp. HI2761. Next base: position 761,306 of record NZ_NKFN01000007.1, read on the forward strand.
GCGAAGCCGACCACCATGCCCGCTTGCGTGCTGCCCGTTACCGAGCACACGACGACGTAGTCGAACTTGAAGCCGAGTTCGGCTTCCTGTTGCCGCACTTCTTCGGCGAACCCGACGAACCCGAGGCCGCCGAGCGGGTGCTCGGAGCATCCGGCCGGAATCGGATACGGCTTGCCGCCTGCCTGGCGCACGCTTTCCATCGCTTCTTCCCAGCTTCGGCGAATCCCGATGTCGAAACCGTCCGCCACGAGCCGCACGTCGGCGCCCATCATCCTCGACAACTGGATATTGCCGACGCGGTCGTACACGGGATCGTCGAAATTGACCCAATGCTCCTGTACGAGTACGCATTTCATCCCGAGATGCGCGGCGACGGCCGCGACCTGCCGCGTCTGGTTCGACTGGACGCCGCCGATCGACACGAGCGTGTCCGCGCCCTGCGCGAGCGCGTCGGGGATCAGGTATTCGAGCTTGCGGGTCTTGTTGCCGCCGAACGCGAGGCCGCTGTTGCAGTCCTCGCGCTTCGCATACAGCTCGACCTTGCCGCCGAGGTGTGCGCTCAGGCGCTTGAGCGGCTGAATCGGGGTGGGGCCGAACGTCAGCGGATAACGGGGGAAGCGTTGCAGGTTCATCGAATCTGTCTCCGGAAAGGCGGGGGTTGCCCGGGAATCGGTGCGCTCGGGAGGAGCCGGCATGCCGTCTCCCGATGAAAAAATGATAAGCATGCAAGCGAGAAATGAGCTTGCGAAATAAATATCGTTGGCCTACGTTGATAACGAATCGAACACCAATCGAGCAATTCGGATTCAAAAAACTGGAGGGTGACGCAATGAAATTAAGTGCACGGTCGGCGACGTCGGCCGATGCCGCGCCCGCGCTCGATCGCATCGATCGCGCGATCCTCAGGCAGCTTCAGCAGGATGCGTCGATCTCGAACGTGAGCCTCGCGGCCAAGGTGAAGCTGAGCGCGCCGGCGTGCCTGCGGCGCGTCGAACGGCTCAAGGAGATGGGGATGATTCGCGGGATCGTCGCGCTGCTCGACCCGAAGCCGCTCGGGGCCGGCATGCTCGTCGTGATCGGCTTCGTGCTCGACCGCTCGACGCCGGAGGCGTTCGCCGCGTTCGAGAAGGCCGCGCAGAAGGTGTCGGGGTGTGTCGAATGCCACGTCGTGACGGGCGAATTCGACTACTTCATGCTGGTGCGCACGCGCGACAACGAGAGCTTCAACCGGCTGCACGCGGAGCAACTGATCTATCTGCCGGGCGTGCGTCAGGTGCGGTCATTCATGGTGCTGAAGGAGATTCTGTCGACGCATGTGCTGCCGGTGTAGCGCGGCGCGTCGTCAATGTCCGGCGACGACGGCTATGCCATTTGGATAATGGAAAACTCCCGATTGAGAGTATACAATGGGAGAATTAATTGACCCATTCGGGAGTCGTTATGACGGCAACCTCATCTGCGGGCCGCCAGCCGGCCAAGCGGGCGGCCGCGTCCCGCGCCGCAAAGGCAACGGGCAGCGCGAACGGTCTGGGTACCGGCACGGGCGATTTCGACACCTTTCGCCGGATGGCGCCGATGTCGCAGCGGCGCGCGATCGCCGATGGCTTCGACGCGGCCATCATCGAGCGCGTGGCGCGCGAGTTGCTCGGTGTGCCGGTTCAAACCCTCTTGAATGCACTGAGCCTGCCCAGCTCGACCATTCTGCGAAAAATTGCCAAGCACGATCGGCTGTCGCAAGGCGAGTCCGATCGCGTGGCGCGCGTGCTCTATGTGCTGGATCTCGCCACCGATCTGTTCGAGGATGGCAAGCGGGCAGCGGAGTGGATGAGCCGCGCGAACGCGGAGCTCGACGGTTTGAAGCCGATCGAAGTGCTCGACGTGCAGCCTGGCTACGACCGTGTGCGGGATATTCTGAACCGTGCACAGTTCGGGGTCGCTGCGTGAGGCTGTACCGTCTCGCGAAAGAACGAAAGGGCCGCTATCTGGCGGACGACTTGAGCGGGAACGGTGCGGCGATCACGGGGGGCCGCTGGAATCCTCGCGGCATGCGCGTGCTGTACACCTGCTGCCATGCGTCGACGTCGTTGCTGGAGGCGCTCGTTCATCTGTCCGGCTTGCTTCCCGCAGGCGGATTTTTCCTGGTGACGCTCGACGTGCCCGACACCGTCCACGACGACGCGTACCAGCCGAACCTGCCGGACGATTGGGCGGCATTGTCACGGGATCCGGAGTCGACTGCCCGGATCGGGCAGGCCTGGCTTGAAGCGGGCGAGCAGTTGGCGATGCGCGTGCCGTCAGTCGTCTGCCCGACCGACTTCAATTTGCTGCTGAACCCGATGCATGCGGATTTTGCGTCGAGTGTGAAAGTCGTCGGCAAAGAAGCGTTCGCGCTGGACCCTCGTCTCTTCGGCTAGGCGATCGACTCGCGCTGGTCGAAGAGCTGCCGTTGGCCGCCGCCCGTTCGTATCGCCCGATCAGCGTTGCCATGGCGCGAGGTCCGACCGCGGAGCCTTGCCGAGCCGTTCGCGCGCGGTGCGCACGACGGTATTGTCGATCTCGCCTTCATCCGCCCGCGCCTTCAACGCAGCGAGCACGATGCTCGCGCGATCGACCTCGAAGAACGCGCGCAACGCATCGCGCGTGTCGCTGCGTCCGAACCCGTCGGTGCCGAGTGTCACGTAGCGGCGCGGTATGTACGCGCGGATCAGTTCGGGCACCGCGCGCACGTAATCGGTCGCGGCGATCACCGGCCCGCGCGATGCGGCGAGCACCTGCGCGACGTATGGCACGACCGGTGCGTCGTCGAGGCGGGACAGCCGTTCGGCCTCCATCCCGTCGCGTTGCAGTTCGGTAAAGCTCGTGACGCTCCACACGGCCGCGTCGATTCCCCAGTCGTCCTTCAGCATCCGTTGCGCGGCGATGACTTCGCCGAGAATCGCGCCCGCGCCGAGCAACTGCACCCGCGCGCTCGCGTGCGATTCCGCCGGCAGCGGATACATCCCCTTCAGCACGCCTTCGCGCAATGCCGACGCATCGCCGCCGGGCATCGACGGCTGCGCGTAGTTCTCATTCGTGACCGTCACGTAATAGAACACGTCGCGCTGCGCTTCGACCATCTCGCGCATGCCGGCATCGACGATCATCGCGACTTCATACGCGAACGCCGGATCGTACGCACGGCAGTTCGGAATCGTCGACGCGGCGAGGTGGCTGCTGCCGTCCTGGTGCTGCAGCCCCTCGCCGCCGAGCGTGGTGCGCCCGGACGTCGCGCCGACGAGGAAGCCGCGCGAGCGCTGGTCGGCCGCGGCCCAGATCAGGTCGCCGATGCGCTGGAAACCGAACATCGAGTAGTAGATGTAGAACGGCAGCATCGGCAGGTCGTGCACGCTGTACGACGTCGCGGCCGCGATCCACGACGAGATCGCCCCCGCTTCCGAAATGCCTTCCTCGAGGATCTGGCCGCGCGTGTCCTCGCGGTAATAGAGCATCGAGCCGAGATCCTCCGGCTCGTAGCGCTGGCCGAACGGCGAGTAGATGCCGACTTGCCGGAACAGGCTGGCCATGCCGAACGTGCGCGCCTCGTCGGCGACGATCGGCACGACGCGCGAACCGATGTCGCGATCCTTGATCAGTGCGGCGAGCATGCGCACGAGCGCCATCGTCGTCGACATCTCACGGCCGGCCGCGTCCAGCGCGAACGCTCCCCAGGCCGGCATCGAAGGGACGGTCAGCCCCTTCGACGCCACTCTCCGCCTTCTGGGCAGATAGCCTCCCAGGGCAGCCCGGCGTGCATGCAGGTAACGCATTTCCGGGCTGTCTTCCGCTGGCTTGTAAAACTTCAACTGTTCGACGTCGCTGTCCGACAGCGGCAACCGGAAGCGGTCGCGGAACGCCTTCAGATCGTCGACGTCGAGCTTCTTCTGCTGATGGGTCGTCATCCGGCCCTGGCCGGCGGCGCCCATCCCGTAACCCTTCATCGTCTTCGCGAGAATCACGGTCGGCTGGCCGCGGTGCGCGAGTGCGCGTGCATACGCCGCGTGCAGCTTGCGCGCGTCGTGGCCGCCGCGGCGCAGGCGGTCGATCTCCGCGTCGGTGAGCTGTGCGGCGAGCGCTTCGAGCGCAGGGTCCTGGCTGAAGAAGCGCGCGCGGTTGTATGCGCCGTCGTTCGCGGAGAAGGTCTGGAACTGGCCGTCGACCGTCTCGGCGAACGCACGGGCGAGGGCGCCCGCGTGATCGCGTGCGAACAGCGGATCCCAGTCGGAGCCCCACAGCACCTTGATCGTGTTCCAGCCGGCGCCCGCGAACTGCGCTTCGAGTTCGTCGATCACGCGGCCGTTGCCGCGCACCGGGCCATCGAGCCGCTGCAGGTTGCAATTGATCACGAACACGAGATTGTCGAGCCCCTCGCGGGCGGCGAGCGACAGCGCGCCGAGCGATTCGGGTTCGTCCATCTCGCCGTCGCCGAAGAAGCCCCACACGGTGCGGCCCGCGGTGTTCGCGAGGCCGCGATGCTGCAGGTAGCGCATGAAGCGCGCCTGGTAGATCGCGTTGATCGGGCCGATGCCCATCGAGCCGGTCGGGAACTGCCAGAAATCGGGCATCAGCCACGGGTGCGGATACGAGCACAGGCCCGGGCCGGTGATTTCGCGGCGGTAATGCTTCAGGTGATCCTCGGTGAGGAAGCCTTCGAGGTATGCGCGCGCGTAGACGCCCGGCGACGAATGCGGCTGGAAGTACACGAGATCGCCGCCGGCCGTGCCGGATGCGTCGCCGCTCGCGGGTGCCGCCGCGCGGAAGAAATGGTTGAAGCCGGTTTCGAACAGGTCGGACGCCGACGCATAGCTCGCGATGTGGCCGCCGAGTTCGCCGTACGCGCGGTTCGCGCGCACGACCATCGCGAGCGCGTTCCAGCGCAGCGCCGCCGACAGCCGTTCCTCGAGATCGATATCGCCCGGATACGGCGGCTGCTCGGCGAGCGGAATCGTGTTCAGGTAGCGCGTGACGGGCGTGCGCGGCGACGCGAGGCCGCTCGCGCGCGCATGCTCGGCGAGGCGGTCGAACAGGTATTGCGCGCGGTCGCGGCCGACGTGCGCGACCACCGCATCGAGTGCGTCGAGCCATTCGGCGGTTTCTTCCGGGTCCGCATCGACGCGCGCGAGGGCCGCGCGCCGCGCGTGTTCGATACCGTTCGACAGATCCGTCATGTGAGTCTCCCGCGCGCCGGCGGAGGCACGCATCAATGGGACTCATGCTACGCGTCGATCGACAGAATAGGCGTCTGATTTCATTGGGAATTTGCTGCGATATAGTGTAAATATTCTGCCATTGTCATGATGGAAGGAATATTCAAACCATGAGCGCGTCCCCCAAGCGGCTCGACCGCATCGACATCGGCATCCTGAACCAGCTTCAGCAGAACGCGCGGATCACGAACGCGGAACTGGCGCGCGCGGTGAATCTGTCGACCACGCCGTGCTTCAACCGCGTGCGTGCGCTGGAGAAGCTCGGGCTGTTCCGGCAGCAGGTCACGCTGCTCGATCCGGAGCCGCTCGGGCTGCGGATCAACGTGTTCATCCAGGTCAGTCTGGAGAAGCAGGTCGAGGATGCGCTGCAGCGTTTCGAGGAAGCGATCTCGCAGCGGCCCGAGGTGATGGAGTGCTATTTGATGTCGGGCGACGCCGACTATCTGCTGCGCGTCGTGATGCCCGACATGCGCACGCTCGAGCGTTTCATCATCGAGCGTCTCACGACCATTCCCGGCGTATCGAACATCCGGTCGAGCTTCGCGCTGAAGCAGGTGCGCTACAAGACCGCGTTGCCGCTGCCGGCGGCGGGGCTCACGCTCGTCGATCCGGACGAGTCGGCGTCCGACTGGAGCTGAGCGCGGCGCCAGCCAGCCTGTCCATTCGCCTGCGCGACGGTGACGAAACGATGACACCGGCCGCGCGGCGCGGCGTCGGATCGAACCAATCGCATGTGTGCGCCTCCTACGGGAATCGGCCCGCTTGCACCGTCGCGACGCGGCGCGGGCCAGTCGCGTATGCTCGTCCGGTCGGCGATGCGTACGAGCGCACGGCCGATTGATGCATGTCTCGATCAATCAACGAGTGAGGGCGTGATGGCAAGACAGACGATGGCGGAATACCTGGCGAAAACGCTGGCTGCGGCCGGCGTCGAGCGCATCTGGGGCGTGACGGGCGACAGCCTGAACGGCCTGTCGTTCAGCCTGGCCCAGATCGGGGCGATCCGCTGGATGCATACGCGGCACGAGGAAAGCGCCGCGTTCGCGGCCGGCGCGGATGCCGCGTCGACCGGGCGGCTCGCGGTGTGCGCGGGCAGTTGCGGCCCCGGCAACCTGCACCTGATCAACGGGCTGTACGACTGCCACCGCAACCACCAGCCGGTGCTCGCGATCGCCGCGCACATCCCGTCGACCGAAATCGGGCTCGGCTACTTCCAGGAAACTCATCCGCAGGAGCTGTTCCGCGAGTGCAGCCACTTCGCGGAGCTCGTGACCAACGCGTCGCAGTTCCCGCGCGTGCTCGCGCGCGCGATGCGCACCGCGATCGAGGAACGCGGCGTGGCGGTGATCGTGCTGCCGGGCGACATCGCGCTCGGCGACGGTCCGGACGAAGCGCCGGCGTGGAGCGAGTCGTCGTCGCCGTCGATCCTGCCGGCCGATGCTGATCTCGACCGGCTCGCGGCATTGCTGAACAGCTCCGACGCGGTCACGCTGCTGTGCGGCAGCGGCACGCAGGGCGCGCACGACGAAGTGGTCGCGCTGGCCGACACGCTCGGCGCGCCGGTCGTGCACGCGCTGCGCGGCAAGCAGTTCGTCGAATGGGACAACCCGTTCGACGTCGGGATGACGGGGCTGATCGGCTTCAGCTCCGGCTATCACGCGATGGAATCGTGCGACACGCTGCTGATGCTCGGCACGGATTTTCCGTACCGGCCGTTCTATCCGTCGAACGCGAAGGTCGCGCAGATCGACTGGAAGGGTTCGCAGCTCGGCCATCGCGCGCCGCTCGCGCTCGGGCTCGTCGGCACCGTGAAGGAAACGATCGCGGCGTTGCTGCCGAGGCTCACGCGCAAGACCCAGCGGCGCTTCCTCGAGAACGCGCTGAAGCACTACGCGGCCGCGCGCAAGGGGCTCGACGATCTCGCGGTGGCCGAGCCGCCGGGCCGCGCGATCCATCCGCAGTACCTGACGAAGATCGTCGACGAAGTCGCGGCCGACGACGCGATCTTCACGGCCGACGTCGGCACGCCGACGCTGTGGGCCGCGCGCTACCTGACGATGAACGGCAAGCGGCAACTGCACGGCTCGTTCAACCACGGGTCGATGGCGAATGCGATGCCGCAGGCGCTCGGCGCGCAGGGCGCGCATCCGGGGCGGCAGGTGGTGTCGTTGTCCGGCGACGGCGGGCTGTCGATGCTGCTCGGCGATCTGCTGAGCGCGCGCCAGCTCAACCTGCCGATCAAGATCGTCGTGTACAACAACAGTCTGCTCGGCTTCGTGTCGATGGAGCTGAAGGCGGCCGGCTATCTCGACACGAACGTGGACCTGAGCCCGACCGACTTCGCGGCGATCGCGAAGGGCGCCGGTATTTTCAGCGTGCGCGTCGAGCATTCGGAGAATGTCGAGCACGCGTTGCGCACGGCGTTCGAGCATGACGGGCCGGCGGTGGTCGACGTCGTCACGTCGAAGTACGAGCTCGCGATGCCGCCGAAGATCGAACTCGCGCATGCGAAGGGCTTCAGCCTGTTCATGCTGCGCGCGATCCTCAGCGGGCGCGGCGACGAGATCGTCGAACTCGCGAGAACCAACCTGCGGTGAGGGTGTGTCGCGCGTCGTGCGGCGAGCGTGGCGCGCGGTTCACGGCCCGGGCCGTGCCGCCCACTCGCGCACGGCTTCGACGAACAACCTCAACGCGGCCGGCGGATGACGGTTCGCCGGATAGTAGAGGCACAGGCCGTCGAAGGTCTGGCTCCATTCGGGCAGCACGCGTACCAGCCGTCCGGCCATCAGGTGGTCCGTCACGCGCGATTCCATGACCCAGGCAATCCCGATGCCGGACCGCGCGGCGTCGGCCATCAGGTTCTGGTTGCCGAGCGTCAGCGGCCCGTCGACGTCGATGGTCACGCGCTTGCCGTCGCGCGTCAGCTCCCAGCGATGGAGCGCGCCGCTCTCGAAGCGGTAGCGAATGCATGCATGACGCGCGAGATCCTGCGGGCTCTCCGGCGCCGCGTGGCGCGACAGGTAATCGGGCGACGCCACCGCGATGAAGCGCATCGGGTCGCCGAAGCGCACGGCGATCATGTCGCGCGGCACGTCTTCATGAACGCGGATGCCGGCGTCGAAACCGTGCTCGACGATGTCGATCAGTCGCGAATCGACGACGAATTCGACGTGGATGTCCGGATAGCGCGCGGCGAACGCAGGGAGCACATGGAGGATCAGCGGGCGCGATGCCGCTTCCGACGCACTGATCCGGATCTGGCCGGAGGGCCGGTTGCGGGCGGTCGCGGCGTCGTTCAGCGCATCCTCGAGATCGGCTACCGCGGGCCGGACGCGCAGCAGCAGTTGCTCGCCGGCCTCCGTCAGCGCGACGGAGCGCGTCGTGCGATTGAACAGCCGCACGCCGAGCCGTGCTTCGAGGTGGCGGATCGCATGGCTCAGCGCCGAGGGCGACACGCCCAGGATGCGCGCCGCCCCGCTGAAGCTGCGCTGCTCCGCGATCGTGATGAAGGTCGTGAGTTCGCCGACGCCGGTGCGAAGAATTGATGAAATTCCCTCAATAACGCATGAAATGGTACGCGGATTGTTGAGCGGTATCCATCAACCTACACTGGTTTCCGGCATTCCATCGATCGTCTTCATTTTCAGCAGAGGGATTCATGCAAACACGCACGCTTGGAAACAGCGGCCTCGAAGTCTCGGCACTCGGGCTCGGCTGCATGGGATTGAGTTACGGCTACGGGCCGGCCACCGACAAGGCGAGCGGCATCGCGCTGATCCGCGCGGCGTTCGAGCGCGGCGTGACGTTCTTCGATACGGCGGAGGCGTATGGCCCGTTCGTCAACGAGGAACTGGTCGGCGAGGCGGTCGCGCCGTTTCGCGACCAGGTCGTGATCGCCACCAAGTTCGGCTTCGAGAACGGCGAGGCGATGAAGGGCGTCGATAGCCGGCCGTCGCATATCCGCGAGGTGGCCGACGCCGCACTGAAGCGGTTGAAGGTCGATCGCATCGACCTGTTCTATCAGCATCGCGTCGATCCGAACGTGCCGATCGAGGACGTGGCCGGCACGGTCAGGGACCTGATTCGCGAGGGCAAGGTCGCGCACTTCGGGCTGTCGGAAGCCGGCGAACAGACGATTCGCCGCGCGCACGCGGTGCAGCCGGTCGCCGCGCTGCAGAGCGAGTATTCGCTGTGGTGGCGCGAGCCGGAAACGCGGATCCTGCCGACGCTCGAGGAGCTCGGCATCGGCTTCGTGCCGTTCAGCCCGCTCGGGAAAGGCTTCCTAACCGGCGCGATCGATGCGAACACGACGTTCGCCGAGAACGATTTCCGCAACGTCGTGCCGCGTTTCTCGGAGGAAAACCGCAAGGCGAACGCGGGCCTCGTCGATCTGCTCGGCCGGATCGCGACCGAGCGCGGCGCCACACGTGCGCAGATCGCACTGGCGTGGCTGCTGGCCCGCAAACCGTGGATCGTTCCGATTCCGGGCACGACGAAGCTGCATCGGCTGGACGAGAACGTGGGGGCGGCCGCCGTGGCGCTGACAGCCGACGACCTCGCCGCGATCGAGACGGCGCTGCAGCAGATCCGGATTGTCGGCGAGCGTTATCCCGCGCACTTGCAGCAGCGCGTCGATCGCTGATCGGCGTTCGGCGGCTGATCCGGCACGAATTGGTCAGGGGAATCAGGGACAATCTTCACGTCACCTTAAGTTTGCGTTTCCTAGAATCGATTGATCGCCGCGTGTCCCGCGGCGGACCGATTCGCCCCAGGAGGATGCGCATGAACCTTGCCCGTATCGCCGTAGCCCAGTCCCGCGCAGTCGTCGGCATGCCGCCGCTGACCGCGCAAGCGCCGGAGGCTCGCCTATGATGTGGCCGAACGCGTGGCGTGTCTCGGCACTGTTCGTGCGCGAGTGGGTCGGCCGCCCGGCCGCGGTGGGCGCGTTGTGCCCGAGTTCGCGGCATCTGGCGCGCGAGATGGCCGATGCGGTGCCGGACGGCGACGGGCTGGTCGTCGAACTCGGCGGCGGCACCGGCGCAATTACCGCCGCGCTGCTCGAGCGCGGCGTCGCGCCGCGGCGGCTCGTGGTGGTCGAACGCTCGCCGGCGTTCGTGCAGCATCTGCGGCGACGCTTTCCCGGAATCTCGATCGTGTCGGGCGACGCGCGGCAACTCGAGCGGCTGCTGCCGCCGGGCGCCACGGTCGACGCGATCGTGTCGTGCCTGCCGCTGCGCACGCTGCCGCGTGAGGACGTGGCGGCGATCGTCGGGCAATGTCACCGCGTGCTGTCGGCCGACGGCGTGATGATTCAATTTACGTACGACCTGCGTCCGCCCGGCCGTCATCCGTTCGGCGATTCGGCATTCGTCGCGTGCGACAGCCGGATCGTCTGGGCCAATCTTCCGCCGGCGCGCATCGTCACCGTGCGCTGCGCCGCCGCCGCATACGCCGGCTGAGCCCGGCCGCGCGGGGTGCCCGGATGCGGCGCCCCGCGCATATTCTTTCATCGGCCATGCCGATTCTTCCAGTTTCCATTCATCGTGCCGCCGCATCGGGTTCCTGCCATCCCTGGCCGGTTTCTTTTTTGCTCGGCGCCACACGCGGGCAGCTAGACGCGCGCGCTGTCGGTCACCTGCACCGCAGGCCTCGACGCGACGCGCTTGATGAAGCGGTCGAGCGGCGTCGCATAGCCGCGCGCCACGACTGCACTCAATCCTGCCGACAGCACCAGATACGCGACGAGCAGCGCCAGTTTGCCGTCGCCATGCGTGGCGGCCGGCGGCCGGAACGTGCGAAGCGCGCCGAGCACGATCAGGTGGAACAGATACAGCTCGTAGCTGAGCCGGCCGCTCCAGCGCAGTGGCGCGAGCCCGCGGCCGTGAACGGGTATGCGTTCCGAATGCGCGCCGATCAGCAGCACGGCCGTGCCGAGTGCCATTGCGGACACGCCGAATACATGGCTTTCGGCGATCGGCCACGCGAGATAGAGCGCGGTCATCAGTGCGGCGACGAGCCATTGCACGGGCGCGGCCGCAAGCTTCTGCCAGCGCGCGCGGTCGGCGAGCAGCGCGGTGCAGCAGCCGATCGCGATGCCGTCGAAGCATGCGAAGTACGCGTACAGAAAGCCGCCTTCGTCGCCCGGATGCGTGTAGCGGTACACGGGACCGATCGCGGCAACCAGCAGCCAGAACGCGAACAGCCGCGTGTCGCGGCGCAGTGCGATGCACAGCAGCGGGAACGACAGGTAGAACACTTCTTCGACCGACAGCGACCACAGTACGCCGAGCGCATAGTTGACCCATCCGTACGCGCCGATCAGCACGTTCATCCAGAACGTGAGCGATGCCAGATTCACGAGCCAGTACGACACGGCGACGCCCTGCGGTGCATGGTTCATGAAGATCGGCGCGCCGGCCGCCGCGAGGCCGTTGACGAGCGCGAGCAGCAGAAGCAGGCACGGGACGATCCGCGCGATGCGCGACACGTAGAACGCGTGCACGTCGAGCGCGCCGAGGCTGCCCCAGCGGCGGCGTGCGTTCGACGTGATCAGGTAGCCCGAGATCGCGAAGAACATCGTCACGCCGTAATTGCCGTTGCGCACGATCGCATGGATCGTGTCCCAGCCGAGCGCGCGTGCGAGCGCGGTGTCGCGCAGCGGATACGCGATGTTGAAGTGATGCAGCAGGACGAGCAGGATCGATACGCCGCGCAGCAGGTCGATGCGGGCGTTGCGGGGGGCGGCGCTCATTGTGGCCGGGCCGGTTCGGCGAGGGTCGGCAGCGCCGCGAGGAACGTGTCGCGCGAGCGCAGGCCGGCATTCGGCGTTTGCCGCTCGTCGTCCTGGATCAGGTTCGCGAACACCAGCGTGCGCGGCCCCTTCGTGGCCCAGCCGACGAACCAGCCGTACGCGCGTGCAGCGTCGTACTTGAGGCCCGGCGAGCCGGTGCCGGTCTTGCCGTGCACCGTCCAGCCGCCCGGTTGCGCGTCGATCAGCGTGATGCGCGCGGTCATGTCGTATGCATGCGCGCTGACGGGCAGCGTCCGCTGCACGATCTTGCGCATGAACGCGACCTGTTCGAGCGGCGAGATCCGTAGCGACGCGTTGACCCACGCGCCCATCACGCCGGGGCGTTCGCCCTGCTTGCTGGTGACGTCGGCGTTGCCGTAGCCGAACGCGCTCGTGTACTGCTGGAAGCGTGCCTGTCCGAGCGCCTGCGCGACCTGCTCCGAATACCAGAAGATCGACAGCTTCATCCAGCGTGCCGGATCGGTCGGCTCGCGCCACGGCGCACCGCCCCAGTCGGGGTAGCCGGCGTGGAAGTCGAGCGTGGGCGTGTGCTCGTCCTTCAACACGCCGGCGTCGAAGCCCATCAGGCCGATGGCGACCTTGAACGTCGATGCGGGCGTCACGCGGGTCGTGCAGTCGCCCTGCTGCACGAGCACCTTGCCGGTGGTGGCGTCGGCGACGACGGTGCAAACGGGATGGGCGTGAGACGACGCGGCGACGACGAGGCCGGCGAAGGCGAACAGCGCATAACGCCAGTGCTTCAAGTGCGGCTCCTTTGAAAGCGTGCGGAAGGTGTGCGGGGCGGGCGGGACGCGGAAGTGCCGTGCGCAATCGAAGCGACGGCCGGCATCGGTGACGAGGTCGATCGCGACCGTCGGGATGGCTCACAGTGTATCGGCGGATCGCCGGCTGTCGAGCTGTCATGGTTGACGGGGCACGCGCGCGATCTTCACCGATTCCGGCGGGTCATGTCGTTCACGCACCGATTGCCGCGCCGATGAAAAAGCCCGCCGGCAGACCTGTGCCTGCGGGCGGGCAAAGACACGTCGCGCAGACCGGCGCGGGTGTCGCGTGAAGAACGGAGAACCGGCTTGCGTCAGAACTTGTGGCGCAGCGCGAGCCGTACGGCCACCTGGTTCGACGTCGACGACGGCGCGTCCGTGCCGGGGATGAATGCGTTGTCGAGGATCGAGTTCGTCCGGTCGCCGGCGATGTGCTGGTACGCGGCCTGCACGTACACGTCGGTGCGCTTCGACAGGTTGTAGTCGGCCATCAGCCCGACCGAATGGATCTTCGGCTTCGCGTCGCCGCTCGAGGCGTCGTACTTTTCGAGCGACAGCACGTACTGCGCGCCGACCATGAACGCCGGCGTGATCTGGTACGAACCGTTCACCTCGAAGTTCTGGTACTTGATCGCGCTGACCGTCGCCCCCGGCGCGATGATCGCGCCCGGCGTGCCGAGGTAGCCGTTGCCGGTCGGGTTCTTGTAGTTCGAGTTCGTGTACGCGAGGCCGACCGTCGCCGGCCCGAACGTATAGTTGATGCCCGCGCCGAACACGCGCATGCGCTCGGCGATGTAGCTCGCGTCGTTCGCGGTGATCGCGCCGGCCGAGCCGTTGCCCGGATGGTTCGCCTGCAGGTACGCGGCGCCGATCAGCAGCCCGTCGTGCTGGTACTGCGCGCCGAAGCTGTACGCGCGGTTGTCGGAGAAACCGGTGCTGTTGCTGAAGCTGTATGCGCCGCCGAACTGGAAGCCGCCGAAGTTCGGGCTCGCGTATTTCACCGTGTTGTCGAGGCGGAACGAGTTGTCGGTGTTGTCGTTGTCGAACGGGTGCGCGAGCAGATAGCCGCCCCAGTTGCCGTTGGCGGTGGTCGGCGCGAGATAGTCGACGACGGAATCGTACTGGCGGCCGAACGTCAGCGTGCCGTACTGCGTCTGGCTCAGGCCCACGTACGCCTGGCGGCCGAACATGCGGCCGCCCTGGCCGAGCCGGCCGCTGTTCACGTCGAAGCCGTTTTCGAGCTGGAAGATCGCCTTCATGCCGCCGCCGAGATCCTCGCTGCCCTTCAGGCCCCAGCGGCTGCCCTGCGCGTAGCCGCTGGCCATCTCGTAGACGTGGCCGGTGCCGACGTTGTTGGTGTAGTTCAGGCCTTCGTCGATCACGCCGTACAGCGTGACGCTGCTTTGCGCGAACGCGGGCACGGCGAAGGTTGCCGTTACGGCGAGCGCCGTCAGGGTCTTTTTCATTGATGAGATCTCCGGGATATCCAGCTTGTATCGGTTGTCGTGAGCGCGTCCGGCAAGGCGCGCCCCGTCATCCGGGGCGATCCGGCGCAGCGCGTGCGGCGCCGGATCGCGCGATGCGCGGCGGCGCGGCACCCGGCAACGTCGGGTCGTGTCTCCTCCGATGACACCGCGCATTCTTGCGAAGCCGAAACGGAATCGAAAGCGAGTAATTTCGATGGATGGGATCGGGTTCGCCAATGGGGCGCGACGGCGATTTCGACAGTGGAAACGGGCGGCCCGGCGTCACGGTTCGATGTCGGCCGGGCAACGGGCGAACAGCGCGCAATGCCGCCCGCGCCGGGCCGCGGCCGCCCCACCTGAAAACAGCCGGGAGGCCCGCCGCACGGGCCTCGCAGCGCGTCGGGCGATCGATTGGCGCTGCCGATTGCAATGATCGGAATTACTCGTTTCCCTAAACAAATTGGCGGCTCAAACATGCAGGCTGACCGGACGTGGATGCATTCGCGATGCGCGGTCGCCGCGCCTGCCGCGACGCATAAACAACAGATTCGATTTGGAGACGACCCACCATGCAGATTCGACGACTGAAAACGGTCCTTCTCGCCGCCGCGGCGATCCTGTCCGCGCCCGCGGCCCACGCGGCCGGCGGCGCGTGCACCGACGGCAAGACGGTCCATTTCGCGAGCATCACGTGGGAGAGCGGATCGTTCGCGACCGAGGTGCTGCGGCAGATCATGGAGAAGGGCTACGGCTGCAAGACGGACGTCGTGCCGGGCAGCACGGCCGCCACCGAAACGGCGCTCGCACGTAACGACCTGCAGATCTGGGCCGAGCAGTGGACGGGCCGTAGCGAGATCACCGAGAAGGCCGTCGCGTCGGGCGCCGTGAAGCTGATCGGCGACACGCTGCCGGGCGGCACGACGGAAGGCTGGTTCGTGCCCGACTACGTGGTGAAGGGCGATCCGGCGCGGCACATCAAGCCGGTCGCACCGGGGCTCGTGTCGGTCGACGATCTGCCGAAGTACAAGCAGGTGTTCGCCGACGAGGAGGAGCCGGACAAGGGCCGCTTCCTGAACTGCCCGACCGGCTGGGACTGCGAGCGCGTGAACACGCGTCTGCTGCGCGTGCTGAAGCTCGACCAGTCCTATACGAACTTCCATCCGGGCACGGGCGCGGCGCTGGACGCGGCGATCGCGTCCGCGTACCAGCGCGGCGCGCCGATCGTGTTCTATTACTGGGGCCCGGCCGCGCTGATGGCGAAGTACAAGTTCACCGCGCTGAAGATGCCGGCCTATAACGAAGCATGCTGGAAGACGTTGCGCGACGAGAGCAGCACGCACCAGTGCGCGTCGTCGTACATGGTGTCGCGGCTGACGGTCGGCGTGTCGAAGCCGTTCGCCGATGCGAACCCCGATCTCGTCGGCGTATTCGGCAAGGTGCGTTTTCCGATGGATTTCCTGAACCAGACGATCCTCGAGATGACGACGAAGAAGATCGACGGCGCGGCGATGGCCACGCAGTTCCTGAAGACCCACCCGGACATGTGGAAGCAGTGGGTGCCGGCCGACGTCGCGCAGAAGATCGCCGGCAGCCTGAAGGGCGCGTAACCCGCGCGCGGCGGCGGGCCCGCGCCTGCCGCCGCCGTCACGCGCCTTCGCGGCGCGACGGAGAATCAACATGGACGGTTTCTTTCTGCACCTGTCGATCGCCGACTGGGTCAACAGCGCGCTCGAGACGTTCGTCGCGCAATACGGCGACGGCTTCCATCATTTCAGCGTGCTGGTCCTGCGCTACCTGCTCGTGCCGCTCGAAGGCGCGCTGCGCGCGGCGCCGCCGTGGCTCGTGCTGGTGGTCGTCGGCGCGATTGCCTGGAACGCGACGCGCCGCATCGGGCTCGGCGCGCTCTTCATGCTGCTGCTCTATGCGATCGGCTGCTTCGGCCTGTGGGACAAGCTGATGCAGACGCTCGCGCTGATGCTCGTCGCGACGGTGCTGTCGGTCGCGGTCGGCGTGCCGCTCGGCATCCTCGCGTCGCGCAGCGCCTGGCTGCGCCGGATGCTGTTGCCGGTGCTCGACGTGATGCAGACCCTGCCGAGCTTCGTGTACCTGATTCCGGTGCTGATGCTGTTCGGTCTCGGCAAGGTGCCCGCGATCCTCGCGACGATCATCTACGCGCTGCCGCCGCTGATTCGCCTGACCGATCTCGGCATCCGCCAGGTCGATCCGGACGTGACGGAAGCCGCGCGCGCGTTCGGCACCACGCGCTGGCAACTGCTCGTCAACGTGCAGTTGCCGCTGGCGCGGCCGAGCATCATGGCCGGCATCAACCAGACGACGATGATGGCGCTGTCGATGGTCGTGATCGCATCGATGATCGGCTCGCGCGGGCTCGGCGAGGACGTGCTCGCCGGCATCCAGACGCTCGACGTCGGCAAGGGCACGCAGGCCGGCCTCGCGATCGTGATTCTCGCGATCGTGATCGACCGGATCAGCCAGGGCTTCGGCCAGGAGCGGCGCGCCCGGCGGCGGCTCGCGCAGCAGCGCCGGCAGCGGGGCGCGTCGCGCGTGCCGTACCGGCTGCCGGGCAAGGCGCCGGCCGCGGGCGTCGATTCGAATCAGGCGACGCAATCGTCGCGCGCATAGGAACGGAGGCGAACATGGCGACCATCGACGTCAAACACGTGTACAAGCTGTTCGGGCCGCAGGCCGCGCATGCGCGCGTGCTCGACCTGCTGCGGGGCGGCAAGCGCAAGGCCGACGTACTGGCCGAAACGGGCTGCAACGTCGGACTCAACGACGTGAGCCTCGGCATCGAGTCGGGCGAGATCTTCGTGATCATGGGGCTGTCGGGTTCCGGGAAATCGACGCTCGTGCGGCACTTCAACCGGCTGATCGAGCCGACCGCCGGCGAGATCGTGATCGACGGTCGCGACGTGATCAAGCTCGACGCGCACGGGTTGCGC
Source organism: Burkholderia sp. HI2761 (assembly GCF_002223355.1). Lineage (NCBI taxonomy): Bacteria > Pseudomonadati > Pseudomonadota > Betaproteobacteria > Burkholderiales > Burkholderiaceae > Burkholderia > Burkholderia sp. HI2761. The sequence continues at coordinate 778,550 of NZ_NKFN01000007.1, forward strand.
GAATTGCGCCGATTCAAGGTCAGCATGGTGTTCCAGAACTTCGGGCTGCTGCCGCACCAGACCGTGCTCGACAACGCCGCGTATGCGCTGCGCACGCGCGGCGAGAAGCGGCACGACGCGGCCGACGCGGCGCGCAACTGGCTGACGAAGGTCGGGCTCGACGGCTACGGCGACCATTACCCGGATGAGCTGTCGGGCGGGATGCGACAGCGCGTCGGCCTCGCGCGCGCGCTGGCGGCCGACACCGACGTGCTGCTGATGGACGAGGCATTCTCCGCGCTCGATCCGCTGATTCGCACCGAGATGCAGGATCAGTTGCTCGAACTGCAGGCGACGCTTTCCAAGACGATCGTGTTCATCACGCACGATCTCGACGAGGCGTTGCGCATCGGCGACCGGATCGCGATCCTGCGCGACGGCACGCTCGTGCAGGTCGGGACGCCGGACGACATCCTGTCGCGGCCGGCGGACGAGTATGTGAGACGGTTCGTGGAGAAGCGCGCGAGCATGGCTTGAGCGGCCGGATCGCAGCGTGAATGAAAAACGGCGCATCGCGGAGTGAACTGCACCCCAAAAGTTGGACTAGATCCAACCTTTGGGGTGTTTTTCATGACGAAGTACGACGAACGTTTCCGACGTCGGGTGGTTCAGGCATACCTGGCTGGAGAGGCTGGGACCAAGGCACTTGCGCATCGTTACGGCGTGGGTAGCACGATGGTCCGACGTTGGGTGGCGAGCTATCGCGAGCATGGCGAAGACGGACTGAGCAAGAAGCACAGCCACTACGACGCGCGATTCAAGCTATCGGTGCTCCAACGGATGTGGCGCGATGAGTTGTCATATGCCCGAGTGGCGGTGATATTCGGCATTCGCAATGAACGGAGCATCCCGGTTTGGGAGCGCCTGTATCATGAGGGCGGTATAGAAGCCTTGATGCCTCGTCGCCGAGGACGTCCCCCGAAGATGACCACCTTGCCGCCACCGAAGCCTACCGATGATGCCGCGCAGAAAGAGCCGAGCCGCGAGGAACTGCTCAAGGAAATCGTGTATTTGCGCGCGGAGGTGGCATACCTAAAAAAGCTCGATGCGCTGCTGCAATCAAAGAAGCAGACAGCGCCCAGGAAAAAACGCAAATAATACGTGAGCTTAGGCAATGCCATCCGGTAGCCGCGTTACTGAAGGCGGCAGGTCTGGCACGCAGCACGTTCTATTACCAACTCAAGGTATTGGATGCTGGCGATCGGTATGCGGATCTCAAAGTGAAGATCCGGAGCGTGTACGACCACCACAAGGGCCGTTACGGCTATCGGCGAATCACGACAGTGATCCGGCAAGCGGGACACGCGATCAATCACAAGACCGTGCAGCGGTTGATGGGACAACTGCAGTTGAAATCTCTGGTACGCCCGAAGAGATATCGTTCCTGGCGAGGCGAAGTCGGCCGCGTTGCCCCAAATCTACTGCGGCGGCAGTTTGATGCTGAACGCCCGAATCAGAAGTGGGTGACCGACGTGACCGAATTCAATGTAGGGGGCCAAAAGCTCTATCTGTCGCCGGTAATGGACTTGTACAACGGGGAGATCGTCGCTTACCAAATGGATGAGCGCCCGAGCTTCGAGTTGGTCAGCGGCATGTTGAAGAAGGCGGTGGCCAAGCTCGATGATGAAGGACGGCCGTTACTGCATTCGGATCAAGGCTGGCAGTATCAGATGCCCGCCTACCGTCGGTTGTTGAAGCAGCATGCGCTCACCCAGAGCATGTCGCGCAGAGGTAACTGCCTTGATAACGCAGCCATGGAGAGCTTCTTCGGCACGCTGAAATCCGAGTGCTATCGGCTGGCGCGCTTTACGAACGTGGAGCAGTTGCGAGATGCGTTGAGCCGCTACATTCACTACTACAACCACGAACGCATCAAGCTCAAATTAAACGGGCTGAGTCCCGTGCAATACAGGACTCAGCCCTCGGCCGCTTAGATTTTAACCGTCCAACTTCGTGGGGTCAGTTCACGGAGCGGTGCGCCGTTTTTTACAGGATTCCGCCGACGGGATTCGTGCGACGAGCAGGTGTTTCCGGTCAGTTGTCGACGCAGCGGACTCGCCGGCACGTGTCTTCACGCCACGCCCGCCTACTTGGTGCCCAGCACGCAGGCAAGCGGATGCGACGCCGTGCCGTTGCGCTGCACGGCGACCGACTCGAAATTCGCGTCGCTCATCAGCCGCGCGAGCTTGTCGGGCCGATGGGCATCGTAGGGGGCGCGGTCGATGTCGCGGACGGTGATCGCGACGATCCCGCCGCGCCGGATGACCCGGCGCAATTCGCCCAGGCCGCGTTCAGGCGCCGGCCAGAAGTAGATGCAGTTGATCGAGAACGCCTTGTCGAACGCGTCGTCAGGAAACGGCAGCGCGTCGACGGAGCCGAGGCCGAGGTGCACGCGCCCTTGTTCGATGGGCACGCGGTTCAGGCGCTTCGCGGCGGCCAGCATGGTCAGCGAGTGATCGACGCCCGCCACGTGGCAGGACGGGGCCGCTTCGGTCGCGAGCCGGATCGCGTCGCCGGGGCCGAACCCGACTTCGAGTACCCGGTCGCTGTCGCCGATCGACAGCAGCGATAGGGTCCACACGTTGTCCAGCCGGTTGTGCCGGCGCATGATGCGGCCGGCGATGCGCCCGGCGAGGCCGCGCGGCCGGCCGGGTTGCCCGAGATGAGTCGCCATGATGTGCCCTCCTTTCCGGCCCGGGCGAGCAAGCGGCGTGCCGCCGGCATGGCCGATGCGGCAGCCGGGGAGAGCAGGGGCCGCGCGGGCCCCGTTCGCCGGATCAGTGCGCGACGGTTTCCGGTTCGCCTTCGCGCGCGCCGGCCATCTCGCCGCGCAGCGCGTCGGCCAGAATCAGGTCGGCCCCTTTCTCCGCGACCATCATCGTCGGCGCGTTGATGTTGCCCGACGTGATGTTCGGAAACACCGACGCATCGACGATCCGCAGCGCCTGCAGCCCGTGCACGCGCAGCGACGCATCGACGACGGATGTCGCCGCGTCGGGCCCCATCGCGCACGAGCCGCACAGGTGGTAGATCGAACCCGACTGCTCGCGGAAGTATTGCAGCATCGCTTCATCGGAATCGACTTGCGGGCCCGGCGAAATTTCCTCGACGGTCATCGATTTCAACGCCGGCGCGCGCATCAGCGCACGGATCACCTTGCTGCCCTGCACGGCTTCTTCGAGATCCTTCCGCGTGGTCAGCGCGTTGATGTGGATCTTCGCGGCATCCTCGGCGCGGTTCGACGCGATCTCGATCGTGCCGCGGCTCGTCGGCCGGCACGGGTTGAACGCGATCAGGAAGCCTGAATACGGCTCGGGCTTGATGCTCGCGCGGTCGCTCTTCGGGATCCGGTACGACAACGGGTTGAAGTAGAGCTGCAGGTTCGGTTCGTGCGCGTCGTCCGAGCCGCGGAAGAAACCGCCGGCCTGGTTCACGCTCATCGCGAGCGGGCCGCGCTTCGTCAGCAGGTAGCGCAGCCCGATCTTCATCTTGCCGAGCAGCGTGCCCATCTCGTCGTTCAGCGTCGGCCGGTTCGCCTTGAAGTAGAAGCTCACGCACAGGTGATCCTGCAGGTTGCGGCCGACGGCCGGCAATGCGTGCACGAGCGGCACGCGATGCCGCGCGAGCAACGCCGGATCGCCGACGCCCGACAGTTGCAGCAGCTTCGGCGTATCGACCGCGCCGGCGGCGAGAATCACCTCGCGCGCGGCGACGATCGTTTCGTCGCCGTGCTCTCCCGCGACGACCACGCCGGTCGCACGCGTGCCGTCGAACGTTACGCGCTGCACGAGGACGCCCGAGCGCAGCGTGAGGTTCGGACGACCCAGCGCGGGCCGCAGGTACGCGAAGCTGCTCGAACAGCGCTCGCCGTGCTTCGTGTTCAGGTCGTAGATGCCCGCGCCTTCGAACTGCGCGCCGTTGAAATCGTCGGTACGCGGCAGGTTCAGCTGCCCGCAGCCCTTCAGGAACTCGTGGACGATCGGATGCACGTCGGCCTTCATCGACGTGATGTGGATCGGCCCCGTCGCGCCGTGATGCTGCGGATCGGTCGTGCCCGCCGCGTGGGTTTCGAGCTTGCGGAAGTACGGCAGCACGTCGTCGTATGCCCAGCCCGGATTGCCGGCCTTCGCCCAGTCGTCGTAGTCGCCGCGCTGGCCGCGCACGTAGACCATCGCATTGATCGAGCCCGATCCGCCGACCACCTTGCCGCGCGGGCAGTACAGCTTGCGCCCGGCGAGCTGCGCTTCGGGCTCGCTGTAGTACATCCAGTTGTAGCGGCGGTTGTAGTAGGTCTTCGTGAAGCCGACCGGTACCTTGAACCAGAACGACGCGTCGCGCTCGCCCGCTTCGAGCAGCAGCACCGAGTGCCGGCCCGATGCGCTCAGGCGATTCGCAAGGATGCAGCCGGCCGAGCCCGCGCCGACGATGATGTAGTCGTAGGTCATCTCGCTTCCTTTGCGCTCAGCCCTTCGCGGGGGCAAGGTCCTTCACGTCGACGGGCTGCTCCCCCATCTGCAGGTGCAGTCGCTCGCCCGTGTACGGTGTGTGGCGCTTCACGACGTCCATGTTCAGTTCGATCCCGAGGCCCGGCTCGTTCGACGGAACGATGTAGCCGTCTTCCCAGCGGATCGGCGTCTTCACGACTTCCGAATGGAAACCGCCCCACGTCATGATGCTTTCCTGGATCAGGAAGTTCGGCGTGCAGGTCGCGAGCTGGATGCTCGCGGCCGCCCCCACCGGCCCGTTGTACAGGTGCGGCGCGATCTGCGCGTAGTGCACTTCGGCGAGCGTCGCGATCTTCTTCGCTTCGAGCAGGCCGCCCACGCGCGCGACGTTCAGTTGCAGGATCGATGCGCCGCCCACCTGCAGCAACTTGTGGAATTCGTACTTGGTCGTCAGACGCTCGCCGGTCGCGATCGGAATCGACGTGTGCTTCGCGACTTCGGCGATCGCTTCTTCCTGCCCGGGCGGCACAGGCTCCTCGAACCACAGCGGGTCGTACTTTTCGAGCCGCTTCGCGAGCCGGATCGCCGACGACGGCACCATCTGCCCGTGCGTGCCGAACAGCAGGTCGGCCTTGCTGCCGACTGCTTCGCGTACGCGCCGGCAGAACAGTTCGCAGCGGTCGAGGACTTCGAGCGACAACTGGTGGCCGGAATAGGCGGTGTACGGGCCGGCCGGGTCGAACTTGACGGCCGTGAAGCCGAGCTTCACGTTCTCGGCCGCGCATTCGGCGGCGAGATCGGGATCGTCGTAGTCGTATTCGCCGTGCGCGTTCTTCGGATACAGATACGTGTACGAGCGCAGCCGTTCGTGGATTTTCCCGCCGAGCAGTTCGTACACGGGCTTGCCGGCCGCCTTGCCGATGATGTCCCAGCACGCCATTTCGAGGCCGCTGACCACGCCCATCATCGTCAGGTCCGGCCGCTGCGTGAAGCCGCTCGAATACGCCTGGCGGAACAGCCGCTCGACGTGGTGCGGGTCGTGGTTCAGCAGGTAGCGGTCGAACACGTCGTCGATGATCGGGCCCATCGCCTTCGGGTGGAACGTCGCCGAATAGATCTCGCCGACGCCTTCGATGCCGTCGTCGGTCTTCAGTTTCACGAAGATCCAGTACATCCCGCCGATGTGCGGCGGCGGCACGGCGACGATATGGGTTTCGAGCGAAACGATCTTCATGCGGACTCCTGGATGCGGTTGAGGCGGGTTTTGAGGAACGCGGCGGCGCCCGCTCCGCAGAGCGCCACGGCCGCGATATAGCCGAAATAGAGCTGGTAGCCGTGCGCGCCCGGCCAGGTCTGCGTCACGTAGCCGTTGATCAGCGGCACGAACACGTCGGGCGAATAGCCGAGCACCGAGATCAGGCCGATCGCGAGGCCCGCGCAATGCGTCGGCACCTTGCAGTCGTCGAGCAGCGACCAGTACAGGCCGCGGATCGCGTACGTGAGGATGCCGATGAACAGCACGAGCACGACGAGCATCGCCTGCGGGCTGTGCGCGGGCGCCGCGATCAGCCCGACCAGCGACAGCGCGGCGAGCACGAGCGCCCAGAACAGCACGGACACTTTCGACACGCGGTCGCCGAGGAAGCCGCCGCCGATGCCGCCGACGGGGCGCATCCACAGCTTGAGCGTCGTGATGAAGCCGGCCGCCGTCGCGCTGAGCCCGAAATTGCCTTCGTGCAGGTACGCCGAGAAGCTGTAGGTCGCCCAGAACACCTGATAGCCGCAGAACACGATCGCGGCGACGAGCCACAGCTCGGGGATCGCCGCGAGCGTTTTCAGGTCGCTCAGAACGTTGCCCTTGGCGCGCTTGGTGGCGGCCGTGCGGTCGTCTGCGCGCGACGGATCCTTCACCAGCGCGAGCACCACGCCGAGCGCGATGCAGCAGAACGCGTACAGGTGCACCACGAGCTTGAAGCCGGCCGCGTCGGTGCCGCCGTGCGTTTGCGTCACGTACGCGAACAGCGTGATCGCGATCGTCGCGAGCAGCGCCTCGACGAGGCCACGGCCGCCGTCGAGCAGGCCGAAGAAGCGGCCCTGTTCGTCGCGGCCCGCGATCATGTTCACGCGCTTGATCACGGCCGCCCAGAACGTGAGGCCGGTGGTCAGCCCCCAGCCGGCGAAGATCAGCACGAGCGTGTTGAACGACGGCCCGGTCGCGTAGATCAGCCCCAGCGCGCCCGTCGCGAGCAGCGAGAAGCAGATCAGCCAGCGCGGCGACAGGCGGTCGGCGAGCCAGCCGCTCGGCAGGTAGCTGACGAGAAAGATCGTGCCGAGCGACGAGTACAGGTAGCCGAGCTGCACGTCGTCGATCCGGAAGAACTGCAGCATCGTCGGCTGGTACACCTGCCGCAGATACAGCATCGGATAGATCGCGCCCGCGGCAATCACGAGCAGCAGCAGTTGCAGGTAGCGTTGCGAGCGCGAATGCGGCGACGCGTGGGCGTCGTCGTGCAACGCGAGCGACGCGGCGGGTGTCGACGGTTGGGTCGGCATGATGTCTTCCTCCATCAGACTTCCGTGGTTCGGAAGTCTGCAGATTTGTTTTGTGTTTGATCGGATCAGGGGCGGCGCGCGCGGCGTGGTGTCGGGGTGCGCGCGCCGGAAACGGTGCGTCGGCCTTGCTGTGTCAGTACTTCATGACGACGAGGCGCGTCTGCGTGAATTCGAGCATTCCGTGCTTGCCGTCGTCGCCGCCGAGGCCGGAGCGCTTCCAGCCGGCATGGAAGCCCTGATACGGATCGGCCGGCGTGCGGTTGACGTACAGTTCGCCCGCCTCGATCGCGTTCGCGACGGTCATCGCGGTGCGGTAGCGCTCGGTGTAGAGCACCGACGACAGCCCGAACTGGTGATCGTTCGCGAGCGCGATCGCTTCGTCGATCGTCGTGTAGCGCAGCACCGGCATGATCGGGCCGAAGGTTTCCTCCTGCACGATCTCCATGTCCTGGCGGCAATTCGTCAGCAGCGTGGCCGGGTAGAAGAAACCGGGCCCGTCGGGAATCGTGCCGCCGGTTTCGAGCGTCGCACCTGCCGCGACCGCGCGTTCGACCATCCCGTGGATGTGCGCGCGCGCCGCCGCACTGACGAGCGGGCCCATCCGCGTGGCGTCTTCCGCGCGGTCGCCGCTGCGCACGGCAGCCATCTTGTCCTTCAGCAACGCGACGAAACGGTCGTGCACGCTGTCGTGCACGTACACGCGTTCGATCGCCGTGCACAGCTGGCCGCAATGCGTCGTCTTCGATGCGACGAGCGCGGCGGCCGCGCGTTCGAGATCGGCGTCGGGCTCGATGATCGCGGGCGTCTTGCCGCCGAGTTCGAGCGACGGCTTCGCGATGTTCGCCTTGCAGTAGTCGAGCACCTTGCGGCCCGCGTTCACGCTGCCGGTCAGCGTGATCATCCCGACCGCCGGATGCGTGCACAGCGCTTCGGCCGTCGCATGGTCCATCGTCAGGATGTTGACGACGCCCGGCGGGAAGCCCGCCTCGTCGACGGCCTTCGCGATCTCGAACGCCGACACCGGCGTGTGGTTGCTCGGCCGCACGACCACGGTGTTGCCGGCGATCAGCGCGGGCGCGACCTTGCGCAGCAGCGTGTACACGGGGTAGTTGAACGGAATCAGGCATGCGACGACGCCGATCGGCTCGCGCTGCAGGAACAGGTTCTCGTCGGGCGTGTCGCTCGGAATGATCTCGCCCTCGATCCGGCGCGCCCACTCGGCGTGGTAACGCGTGATCTGTCCGGCGTAGACGGCTTCGTTCGATGCGTCCTCCGCGCTCTTTCCGGATTCCTGCGCGAGCGCCGCGCCGATCTCGGGCGCGCGTGCGGTCAGCGCGTCGGCGAAGCGGTGCAGGTACGCGGCGCGCTCGGCGCTCGGCAGCGTGCGCCACGCCTTTTGCGCGGCCGCCGCGGCATCGACGGCAGCGAGCGCGTCGGCCGGCGTCGCGGCCGGCACGCGCGCGAACGGCGCTTCGGTGGCGGGGTTGTGGACGACGATGAACGTGTCGCTTTCAGGGGCGACGAAACGGCCGTTCACGTAGTTGCGTTCGGTGCGCATGAAGTGACTCCTCCGATGGATGCTGGCGCATCGCTTCGGATGGCGACACGCGTGGCACGGGACGGAGTCATTCTGTTCATGCGTTTAACGCACGACAAACGACTTATTTTTGCATCGGCCATGAGAAAAACGCACGTTACTCGGTGGATCGGCCGGAATCGCCCGTCGGGCAAGGCGATGACGGCTGGCGGCGCGCGTGGCGCAGGCGCGGGCCTTCGGGTATTTTCCGACGGGTCCGAGTGCGGACGGGCGCGGGAGCGGGTAAGGTGTCGCCCGCGGACGGCGGACGGCGGAGGGCGGAGGGCAGACGGCAGACGGCAGACGGCAGACGGCAGACAGCGGGCCGAGCCAGGGCAGGTCTCAGGCCAGCGGCACTTGCGGCAGCGGCGACGACGGTTCGAGGTGGCGTTTCGCGAGCCACACTTCCTGCTGCAGCCAGTCGCGGAACTGCACGATGTGCGGCAGGTTCGTCTGTTCGGGTCGCGTGACGAACCAGTACGACTGGTGGCCGTCGACGTGTACGTTGAGCACCTGCATCAACTGCCCGGCCGCGAGTTCGCGCGCGACCATGTGGCGGTCGGCGATGGTGATCCCGAGGCCGTCGATCGCCGCGCGGATCGCATGGTCGAGCAGGTCGAATTCGTAGCCGCCGCGCGTGTCGACGTCGGCGATGCCGGCGGCCTTCAGCCAGTGCTGCCAGGTCAGGTAGCGCTGGTCGTCGGTGGCGAGCACGTGCAGCAGCGTGAAGCGGTTCAGATCGATCGGCGCGCCGTCCTGCCGCAGCCGCGCATACAGCGCGGGCGCACAGACGGCAATATGCTGCTCCTGCATCAGCAGTGCGTTGTCGAAGCCGTCCCATTCGCCGTCGCCGAACCGGATCGCGCAGTCGAGCACGCGGGATTCGCCGAGGCTGTCGTGGATGCGCGTCGTGAGGCTCAGTTCGAATTCGGGATGCGCATCGCGCAGCCTGCCGAGGCGCGGCATCAGCCAGCGCGCGGCGAAGGTGGGCGGCACGTTCGCGCGCAGGCGGTTCAGGTGGGTTTTTTCCTGCAGGCTGCGCACGGTCAACTCGATCTTGTCGAACGATTGCTGCAGCGCGCGCAGCAGCACGCGGCCGGCCGCCGTCAGTTCGAGCTGGTGATGGCGGCGCTCGAGCAGGGTTTCGCCGAGCTGGCCTTCGAGCTGGCGGACCTGCCGGCTCACCGCGCTCTGCGTCACGTTGAGCAGTTCGGCCGCGCGTGTGAAGCTGCCGGTGCGGCCGGCCATCTCGAAGGCTTTCAGCGCATTCAGCGCCGGCATCTTGCGTCTCACGGGACAGTGTCGTGTTTGGTGCGGGATGCTTATTGTAGGCGGGAGGCCGGCACGGCGGGGCGATGAATGACGGGGTGGACGGCGCCGCGCCTCGGGGTTTTCACGGCATGACGGGCGGCGCGCTTTTCTGCGATAAAGCTGCCCGCGGAATGGCCGGCGGCGCCGGCCGGCAACCATACGAACGATACGAACGAAGGGGACACACATCATGCGACGCCTGCCATCGTTGATCGCGCTGCGATTTTTCGAGGAGACCGCGCGTCACCTGAGCTTCAATCGCGCGGCGGTGTCGCTGTGCGTGACGCAAGGCGCGGTGAGCCGGCAGATCCGGCTGCTCGAGGAAGCGCTCGGCGCACGCCTGTTCGAGCGCGATCACAAGGGCGTGCGCCTGACCGATGCCGGCCAGCGGTTGCTGCCGTTCATCGGGCAGGCGTTCGACACGATCGAGCGCGGCGTCGGCGAAATCGCCGCCGCGCGGCCAGGCGCGAAGCGGCGCCTGACGATATCGCTGCCGCCGACGTTCGCCACGCAGTGGTTTTCGCCGCGGCTCGGCACGCTCGCGGAGGCGCTGCCCGACGTCGAGCTATCGATCCGGACCGAGCCGGCCGACGATTGTCATTGCCACATCCGCTTCGGGCGCGCGGCACGCACCGGGATGCAATCGGAGCTGCTGATGATGGAGCGGCACGCGCTGGTTGGCGCGCCGCGCTATCGCGGCGACGCGCTCGACGTGCTGCTCGGCCGGCTGCCGTCGCTGCACGTGCTGCACGAAGGCAAGCGCCTGGCGCTGTGGGCCGACTGGTGCGAACAGGCGGGCGTGCCGGTCGAGCGGATCGGCGACGGCATCGAGTTTTCCACGCTCGAACAGGCGATTCGCGCGGCGCGCAAGGGCGCGGGGCTCGCGGTGGTCGACCTGAACATGATCGAGGAAGAGATCGGCGAGGGCAGCCTCGTGCGGCTGTCGCCAGTACAGCCGATCGGGCCGTTCGGTTATTGGCTCGACGTCGAGCCGGAGAGCGTCGCGGTCGAGCATGTGGTCGCGTTCGCCGCGTGGTTGCGGGGGCAGGTGGTGAGGCGGGGGTAGGGGACTCCGACGCGGGCTGGCTACCGCTATTCCGTCAGGCCAGGTTGTGGCGTGACGGTCTCGTCGAGCATGATCGGCGTTCGGAGAGCGAGATCGGGAGGGGCGTACGCGCAGCGCCGTTGCGTATCCTGCAAACATACCCGATACGCGTACCGCACCGTCCGCCCGGTCGATGAGCGACGTCGAACCCGTCAGTCAGGAGTTCCGTTCTTGATAATAGTTGATAATCCGGCTAACCTGCCTGCATCGGAATTCATGCCGTCTGGAGGGCAACATGATCAGTGCCGACCTTGGCCCGCAACTGGAAAGCTACGTCGCGAAGCTGGTCGATTCCGGCCGTTACGGATCCAAAAGCGAAGTGCTTCGGGAAGGGGTGCGCTTGATTCAGGACCGCGAAGCGCAACTGACCGCACTCGATGCCGTGATCGCGCGCAGCCTTGCCGATGCGGACGCGGGACGCGGAGCAGACTTGGCGGACGTGTTCGATCGTCTGGAAGCGAAGTATCGGGCGCAGGCGGATCGTCAGGCGTGATCGTGCGCCTGTCCGGTTTTGCGATAACCGAACTCGAGCTGATCGCCGATTACATCGCACGCGACAATCCGCAACGTGCGATCACGTTCGTGCGGGAACTTCGCGAAAAATGCCTGAGCCTCGTCGAGATGCCGTTCGCGTTCCCGCTGGTGCCGCGCTTCGAAGCTCACGGTGTGCGGCATCGCGGATACGGCAATTTTCAGATTTTCTATCGGGTCAAAGGCGATCCCCCCGTGCAGATCGACGTGCTTCACGTGCTGCACGGCGCGCGGGACTACACAAGCATTCTGTTCTAGGCCGAGCGGCGGGTTCCAGCTTTTTCGTCAGTGGCAAGGTACGCGTTACAAACGAAGGAACCCGGCCATGGCCGGGTTCCTTCGTTGCGAGCGCGATGCCGTACCTCCTGCCGTCGGCACCGCGCTCGCCTCAATGCCCCGCCGCTTCCTCCAGCGTCAGATGCTTCGTCTCCGGCGCCCACGCGATCGACACGATCATCCCCGCCAGCAGTACGCCCGCCAGCGCGAACATCGTCGCGTGAAACCCGAGCGTCGCGATACCGACCGGCAGCAGGAACGTGCCGATCGCCGAGCCGAGCCGGCTGCACGCGATCGCCAGCCCGACCCCGCTTGCGCGCACTTCGGTCGGAAAGCACTCGGGCGGAAACACGCCGACGAGATTGCTGAACGCCGACATCGTCAGCGTGAAGATCGCGAACGCGACGATCATCGCGACGGCCGCCGACGACGGCAGCACCGCCAGCGCGACGAGCGACGCGCACGTCACAGCGAACGAGCCGATCAGGAAGCCGCGCCGCGACAGCCGGATCGTCAGCCAGATGCCGATCAGCGCGCCGAGCACGAGGAAGCCGTTCAGCAGCAGGTCGGCGCCGAAGCCTTCTGCGAGGCCGATCGTCTTCAGGATCGTCGGCAGGAACGTATAGATCGCGAAGTACGGAATCACGAGACACACGAAGAACGCGCAATTGAAGATCGTCCGGCGGATCAGGTCGCGCTGGAACAAGCGCGCAAAGCCCGTATTTGCATGCGGTTCGGCCGAACCGTCGAGCATCACATGCGGCCCGAAATGCTTCGCGACGATCGCGCGTGCCTCCTGCACGCGGCCCTTGCCGAGTAGCCAGCGCGGCGACTCGGGCGTGCCGATCCGCAGCACCAGCACGATCAGCGCAGGCAGCGCGGCCGACGCGAGCAGCCAGCGCCATGCATCGGGCGCGGCGTCGCTGTACGCGAGGCCGAGCACGTTCGCGGCGACATAGCCGATCGTCCAGATCACGCTGAACGAGCCGAGCAACGCGCCGCGATGCTTGCGCGGCGAGAATTCGGCGAGGATCGCGTGGCCGACCGTGAAGTCGCCGCCCATCCCGAAGCCGATCAGCACGCGCAGCATGCACAGTTCGAGCGGCGAGCTCACGAAGAATTGCGCGAACGCGGCCGCCGTGATGATGACGAAGCTCGTCAGGAAGATCTTCTGCCGGCCCATGCGGTCGGACAGCCAGCCGAACACGAGGCTGCCGAAGAAGATGCCGATCAGCGCCGAGCTGCCGATCATCCCCATCCAGAACGCGTCGATCGGCATCTGCTTGCCGAGCGCGGCGAGCGCATAGCCGATCGTGCCGAGCGTGTAGCCCTCGGTGAAATGCGCGCCGAACGTCAGGCCGGCGATCTTCACGTGGAAACGGTTGAGCGGCACGTCGTCGAGCGCGACGGGGCGGCGCGGTGCGTCGGCGCCGCGCGACAGCGGCAACGCGCGCGCGGTGCCGGATTGAACGTTGGCTTGGGTCAAGCTGCCTCCGGAATTGTTATGCATGCGGCGCGCGGGCGTCGGACGACGCCGCGACAGCCGCGCGAGCGCCGCGCGGCCGGGCGGCGCACGGCGCGGATCGACCGCGGGGAGCGGTCAGCGGCCGAGGCCGGCCATCAGCGTGTACTTGAGCTCCACGTACTCGTCGAGGCCGTACTTCGAGCCTTCGCGCCCGAGCCCCGATTGCTTGACGCCGCCGAACGGCGCGACTTCGGTCGAGATGATCCCGTCGTTGACGCCGACCATCCCGCTTTCCAGTGCGCCGGACACACGCCATGCACGGCCGAGGTCGCGCGTGTAGAAATACGCGGACAGCCCGAACGGCGTGTCGTTCGCCGCGGCGATGGCTTCTTCTTCCGTCGTGAAGCGGAAGCAGCCGGCGACGGGGCCGAAGGTTTCCTCTTCGGCGATCAGCATGTCGGGCGTCATGCCGGTCAGCACGGTCGGTTCGTAGAAGGTGCCGCCGAGCGCATGACGCTTGCCGCCGGTCAACGCATGCGCACCCTTCGCGGTGGCGTCCGCCACGTGTCGCTCGACCTTGCCGAGCGCCGCTTCGTTGATCAGCGGGCCCTGGTCGACTTCTCCCGCGAGCGCGTTGCCGACCCGCAGCGTGCGCACGGCGTCCGCGAGCTTGCGCGTGAACGCCTCGTACACGCCGTCCTGCACGAGGAAGCGGTTCACGCACACGCAGGTCTGGCCGGTATTGCGGAACTTCGACGCGATCGCGCCGTCGACCGCCGCATCGAGATCGGCATCGTCGAACACGATGAACGGCGCGTTGCCGCCGAGTTCGAGCGACAGCTTCTTCAGCGTATCGGCCGACTGCTTCGCGAGCAGCTTGCCGACCCGCGTCGAGCCCGTGAACGACAGCTTGCGCACGACGGGCGAGCTCGTCAGCGTCTCGCCGATCGCGATCGCGTCGCCCGACACCACGTTGAACACGCCGGCCGGCACGCCCGCGCGCTCGGCGAGCACCGCGAGCGCGAACGCCGACAGCGGCGTTTCCTCGGACGGCTTGAGCACCATCGTGCAGCCGGCCGCGAGTGCCGGGCCGGCCTTGCGCGTGATCATCGCGAGCGGGAAATTCCACGGCGTGATCGCCGCGACGACGCCGACCGGCTCGCGCGTGACGACGATTTGCGCATTCGGCTTCGGGCTCGGGATCACGTCGCCGTACATGCGCTTCGCTTCTTCCGCGAACCATTCGAGAAAGCTGGCCGCGTAGGCCACTTCGCCGCGCGCCTCCGCGAGCGGCTTGCCCTGTTCGCGCGTCAGCAGCTCGGCGAGCGCGTCGCGGTGTTCGAGCATCAGCTCGCCCCAGCGCTTCACGCGGGCGCCGCGCTCCTTCGCGGTCAGCGCGCGCCATGCGGGAAGTGCGTGGGCGGCCGCGTCGATCGCGCGCTGCGTGTCGTCGGCGCCGCCTTTCGCGACCTTCGCGATCGTCTCGCCGTCGCCGGGTTCAGCACCGGATAGGTCGCATCGCTCGCGCCATGCGATTCGTGCCATTCCCCGCCGATGTAATGGCCGGTCCTCAGAAATTCGTTCATCGTATGTCGTTCCTTCAGTGTTTCAGTCTGCCGCGAAGCTGCCCTGCGCCGGGCGCGACTCGCGCGCGATGCGCTTGCCGGCCGTGTAATCGTTGATCAGGTCGCACGGCGTGTAGTTGCGCTCCAGTTCGTGCAGTTCTTCCTCGGTGAGCCGTGTTTCGAGGGCGCCGAGCGCGCTGTCGAACTGCGCGACGGAATCCGCGCCGACCAGCATGCTCGCGACGCCGGGGCGGCTCAGCACCCACGCCTGCGCGATCTGCGCGGGCGGCACGCCGCGCCGCTTCGCGACCTTCGCGACCGACGCGGCGATCGCGAGCGACGACGCGTCGCCGTACATCTGCGCGGTGAAGAAGTCGGTCTGGTTGCGCGTCGATTGCGGCTCGCAGGTCAGCAGGCCGCGCGCAAGCGGGCTGAACACCGAGACGCCGACACCCTGGTCGATGCAGTACGGCACCATCTCGCGCTCTTCCTCGCGATACGCGAGATTGAGCTGCAGCTGCATGTTGACCGGCTTGTTCCAGCCGTTTCGTTCGCAGGCCTGCATGATCTTCGCGAACTGCCACGTGTACATCGTCGACACGCCGATGTAGCGCGCCTTGCCCGCGCGCACGATGTCGTGCAGCGTGCTCATCGTTTCCTCGACGGGCGTGTTCACGTCGAAGAAATGGAGCATGAAGATGTCGACGTAATCCATCCCGAGACGCTTGAGCGACCCGTCGATGCCGTCGAGCACGTGCTTGCGCGAATGGCCGCCCGCATTCGGATCGGTGCCCATGTCGTAGCCGACCTTGGTCGTCACGACGAGCTCCTCGCGGCGCGCGTTGCGCTTCAGGATGCGGCCGACCACTTCCTCGCCGACGCCCGTCGAATAGAAATCCGCGAGATCGATGAAGTTGACGCCGGCATCGAGCGCGCGGCGCACGATCGGCTCGCTCTGCGCTTCGTCGAAGATCCACGGCTTCCACTCGGGCGTGCCCATGTTCATCGTGCCGAGACAGAGGCGGGACACCTTCAGGCCGGACTGGCCGAGGCGGACGTATTCCATGCTTCCTCCTGATGCGGCCTGGCCGGCCGCGCGTTGTCGGTCAGTTCCGTCAGTTCTTTTTCGGCGTGTAGAACGGGTTCGACACGTCGCGTGCGGCGGCGAACACCGCGTCGCGATGCGGCAATCCTTCCATCGCCGCGACGATCGCGTTGCGGCACGCGCGGTAGTTGTTCTCGAACACGGCGTCGAGATCGTCGGTCTGCGGGTTCACCCAGTTCGCCGACACGACGACCCAGTCGTTCTCCGCTTCGGGCGGCAGCGTGCCGTTCTCGAGCGCTTCGGCCACGGCCTTCGCGATGCCGGCCTGCGACGCGCCCCACGTGGCATTGCCGTGGAAGTCGCCGGCGATCTGCGCCTTGTTCACGTACAGCGTGAGCGGCTTGGTCGGTATGCCCGGCTGCGCGATCACGACGAACGGCGCATGGCCGGCCGACGGCGTCGCGAGCGCGGTCGCGAACGCCTGGCCCGCCGGGCCGTTGCGCGGGCCGACCAGCACGTTGATGTGCGCGAGGTTGACGCCGGGGCCTTCGAAGCCTTCGCCGATGTAAAGCTGCCTGGGTTGGGATGCGGTCATTGCAATGTCTCGTCGATGAGGTTGGGTGTGAGGCGATTGTGGTGGGCCGCGATGCGGCCGGTGAATCGATGTTTCCTGATCGAGGTATGAGTTTTCGTCGTCTCCGGGAAAGCCCCGAGCCCGGCGCGCGGCCGCCCGCCGAGCGGCCCGCGGCGGCCGTCTCGACGAGCGGCGGCGTGCGGGCGGCGAAGGGGCGTTCGCGTACCGGCTCCGGGTTTGTCATACCCGGCCAGGGGTTGGAGGGCCGCGTGCATCCGGACAACAATCGGCGTACTCCGAGCCCTATCTTTCGTGTTCCCTTCCATTTTCGAAAGCGAGTAATTCCGATGGCTGCCATTGAGAAATCTGGCGCGCTGCGCCAGTCCCCGCAGGTGGAGCCCGCGCTTCTGGGGACCTCGTCCAGGACGGAGAGCCCGGGGCGGCCCGGCGTTTTCTCGAAGCCCGACTGGTCGAAACTGACGTCGCTCGACCCGGAGCTGATCCGCGCGTTCGTCGCGGTCGTCGAAAGCGGCGGCTTCACCGCGGCGGCCCGGCAGCTGCATCGCACGCAGTCGACGATCAGCCTGCGCATCCGCACGCTGGAGGAGCGGCTCGACACGCACCTGTTCATGCGAAACAGCCGGCGGCTCGAACTGTCGCGCGACGGCGAGAATTTCCTGATCCACGCGCGGCGGATCATCCAGGTGCAGAACGACGCGATCCGCGCGCTGAAGCAGGCGAGCAGCGATCGCGGCATCGTGCGTTTCGGGCTGCCTGAGGACTACGCGGAGCTGTGGCTGCCCGACCTGCTGAAGTCGTTCTATGCGTTGCGGCCGGGCGCACGCCTGCACGTGCATTGCCGCACGTCGCTCGAACTGATCGAGCGGCTGCACGCCGGCGAGCTCGACGTCGCGCTCGTCGTGCGGCACGGACCGAACGCGGGTGGGCGGCTGCTCGGCCGTCACGACGTCGTGTGGGCCGCTCATCGCGATTTCGCGCTCGACCCGGATGCGTCGGTGCCGCTCGCGCTGTTTCCCGAGACGTGCTGCTACCGGCAACGCGGGCTGCAGGCGCTCGCGACGGCCGAGCGGCCGTATCACGTCGTCTATACGAGCCAGAGCCCGACGGGTATCAAGATCGCGGTGAACCACGGCGCGGCCGTGACGATGATCGATCGCTGCACCCTGCCCGAGAACTGGCGTGTGCTCGACGAGGCGGACGGGCTGCCGCCGCTGCCGGCGGCCGATCTCGAACTGCATCGCTCGCCCGGCATCTGCGATCCGCTGACCGACGATCTCGTCTCGCTGATCGAATCGATGGTCGACGAGCGGCGGCGCGCGTCGCTCGCGGCGTTCGCGTAACGCGGCGCCCGCGGCGCAGGCGACGCCGCCAGCATGGCGTGCGGGGCACGATCCCGCCGCGCATGCCGTTTTTTGCACGGCTGCCCCGTTTTTTTGCACGGCGTTGATACGGTTTCTTCCAAGCTGGGGACGTGTCGAGCAGCCGGAACGGTTTCCGTCCGCGCCATGACCTTCATTCATACCTTTCCCGCTTCGAGGTCGCCGGTCGCCGGTGCGTGCCGGCTGCGGGTCGCGATCGGCGCCCGCCAAGCCGGGAACGGCGATTGCTCGGCTAATCCGCCGCCGAGTCGCCGGCCGCCGTGCTGTCCGGCGGCCATCGACGGTGGCCGTTTGTGCGCTGCGTCGAACGCGGCGCTACCCTGAACAGGGAGGGCCCATGTACCTTACGGAAGAAGTGCGTATCGCGCGCCCGGCTGCCCGTCGCGCGCACGCCGCGGCGTTGCCGTCGGGCGGGCAGCTTGCCCGGCAGTTGACGGTGACGGTTCGCGCGGCGGACGTGCTGCTGCGCCAGGCGATTCGCGTGCCCGATCGCCATCAATGGTCGGTCGACGCCGAGCGCGTCGATGCGGCCGGCGGGCCACTCGCCGCGTGGGATTCCCACGTGACGTTCCGCATCGTCAAAGTATTCGCGCCGGCGTTCGATGCGCACGCGTGCGCGGCCGACCCCGATCAAGTGGCGGTCGAAATCAGATTGTTTCTGCCCGAACAGGCTTACGTCGCCGAGCGGCGCATCGGCATCTTCGGCCGACGGCACGGCCAACGATTCAGCGCGACGCTGTCGGTCACGGCAGGTTCGCAGTGGGGCGGCCGGCGCAGCGAACGCGTTCCGCCGGCAGGGCGGCACGTGCACGGCGACACGCTGGAAGCGCTCGTCGATACGGTGGCCGGCATCGTCAATGCGGCGTTGGGCACGGTCGGGCATGGCGCGAGCGGCCACGGATGACGCCGCGGCGAGCGGGCGCCGACGGGCTCAGGCGTCGCCGGTCTGTCCGGTCTGCCGTTGCAGGTCTTCCATCAATTGTTCCGCGAGGAAGTCGCACGGCGGCCGTTTCGACTTGGTGCTGCGCGCGAGGATCAGCTCGAGCGGCGGCAGGTCGGGCAACCCGTGCGAGCGGCCGAGCATCGACAGTTGCGCGGGAATCGCGCAGCGGGCGAGCGGCGCGACCGCGAGGCCGGCTTCGACCATGCTGAGCAGCCCGAGCAGGCTCGGGCTTTCATACGACGTGCGGTACGGCACTTTCGCACGTTCGAGGCTGCGGATCGCGTTCTCGCGCGCGACGCTGCCCGGCATGAACACCGCGATCGGCAACGGTCGTTCCTCCCAGACGCGCGGCCCGTTCGTCATTGCGGCCCACGCCATTGGCTCGTGACGGATGAAGTCGCCGGTGAGCCCCTTGATGCGCGTCCCGCAGACGAGATCGACGGTGCCTTCCTTGATCAGCGGCGCGAGCGCGCTGCTCGGCAGCCCCATCACCTGAATCTCGACCTTCGGGTAGGTCGCGGAAAATTTCTTCAGCACCGACGGCAGCAGCGACGATGCATAGTCGTCCGGCACGCCGATCACGACCTTGCCGGTCACTTCCGGTCGCACCACGGCCGCCCATGCCTCGTCGCGCAGCGCCAGCATTCGTCTGGCGAATCCCAGCAGCACCTCGCCCTCGCGCGTCAGCACGATGCTGCGCGGCTTGCGCACGAACAGCGGCCGGCCGATCGCGTCTTCCAGGCTCTTGATCTGCATGCTCACCGCCGACTGCGAGCGGTTCACGGCCTCGGCCGCGCGGGTCATGTTGCCGGTTTCCGCGACGGCGACGACGGTGGCCAGCACGTCGTGATCGAGCATCTTCATGGGTATCAGGAAAACTGAACGTAACGATCAGCATTATGCGTTTTTATTGTTGCTGTGTGTCTGCCATAGTGCCATCACGCTGGCGCTTCACCCGAGATTGCGCGGCGGTCGGGCCGGACGATCCGGCGCGCAGGACTGAACAGGAAAGCGTGGTGAATCGATGATGGACCATCCGTTGCGCGCCGCACTGGCCGCGGAATTGCATGCCCGGCCGTTCCTGCGGCTCGCCGAAGCCGTGTCGCTCACGCATTACGCGATCTATGCGGACGGCCGGCCCGACATCCACGAAACGCTGCTGCACGCGCTGTGCCGCGACACGGGCATCGACGCGCCGCACGAAGGTGCCACGCACTACGCGGTGCAGTCGCCGTGCGGCTGGCACCTGAAGTGGGAGCGCCACACCGAATTCTCGACTTTCACGTTCGTCGCGCCGCGTCGCGACACCGGTTATTTCGACGATCTCGCGATCGAGGGCATCCCGGCCGCGTGGTTCGCGCGGCTGGCCGGCATCCGCTTCGTCGCGGTGCGGATGGAACTGCTGTCGGGCGACGCCGCGCGGCTCGTGTGCGGCGACCTGCGGCGCTGGATCGACGGGCCCGCGCTCGTCGGCAGTCACGTGCTCGGCGGCGGCAAGGTGTTTTGCGACTGGCACGTGCGCGACGACGGCTTCATGCGTTTTCTCGTCGTCGACGAGGATTTCCGCGAGGAGCAGGGCGGCCGCCTGTTGCAGCGTCTGTACGAAATCGAAACGTACCGGATGATGGCGCTGCTTGCACTGCCGGTCGCGCGCCGGATGAGTTGCGAGCTCGACGAGATTCACGCGGCGCTGCTGGTCAAGCTCACGCATCTCGCGGTGCGGGTCGAATCGTTGTCGGGATCGGGGGCGCGCTTCAGCGCGTCGCGCGCGTACGAAAAGCTCGTGCTGGCGCGCATCCAGGAGTTACGCGAGGAGCGTATCGAAGGGATGCCGACGATCGCCGAATTCATGGAGCGACGCTTCGCGCCGGCAATGGAAACGTGCCGCAGCGTATGGGCGCGCCACGAACAGATCGCCGCGCGGATCGCGCGTGCGGTCGACCTGCTGCGCACCCGCGTGAATCTCGCGCAGGAAAAGGACGTCACGCGGCTGCTGGCCGGCATGGAGCGCACCGCGCGCAACCAGCTTCATTTGCAGCACGCGGTCGAAGGGTTGTCGGTGGCCGCCATTTCGTACTACGTGCTGTCGCTCGCGACGGCGGCGTTCAAGGCGATGCACGTGATGAACCTGCCGATCGATCCCGAACTGGCGGAAGGGCTGCTGATCGCGCCGGTCGTGTTCGCGGTGATCCACGTTACGCGACGCACACGTGCGCAGCTTGCGCGGTCGGAGACGGCGCATGACGGTGAGCCCGCGCATGCGGTGGCGTTGAAGCGGGCAAGCTAGAACATCGACGACATATCAAAGGAGTGGAGATGACTTTTTCGCAGAAACAACCGGTTTTTTTCAGTGGTATCGATGCATTCGACGAACCGGTGTCGAATGATGCCGGTGTGCCGGAAGAGGCGCGCGTGACCTCGTATCAGGCCGTGCTGCAGGAGCCGACGACGTCGCTTGTCGGCGGTACGCTCGATCGGCCGGATGTCGCGGCGGTGGCGATTCTCGGGTACAACTGACGCGGGGTTGGCAGTGTGTGCCGCCCGGCTGCGTATGCGGCCGGGCGGGCTTGCTGATTGGAGCAGTGTGTACTGCTTAGTCGCCGGAGAGATCGCCCATCGACGCGCCGTGAGGAATCTGGCCGGACGTGACCTGCCTGACGTATTCGTCCTGCGCATCCTTGATGTTCTTCGACACGTTGCCGAGGACTTTCTTCACGTAGTCCTTCGCGGTGTCGGTCTGGCGCGCCATCCAGCCTTTCTCCTCGATTTCACGAAGTTGCATGAATACGCCGTCGCCGAGCGCGACGTTGTTAAGCCGCGTAATCGTGTTGTGAACGAAGTTGTCGAAGAACGCGATCACTTCCGGCGACAGTTTCGGCGGGTGCACCCATGCGGTGGCCAATGCGCGCACGGTCTTGTCCGAAATGTCGTCGACTGTCCGGCGTTCGCCGAAGGTGAACTGCGGGACTTTGGAGTTTGGTTCCTGGCTCTTGTAGTACCAGTCGCGGCCTTCGTAGTTCGGTAAACCTCCACCACTCGTGAAGATCGAGTTGTAGACGTCAGCATCCACGGTGTTGATGAACAGGTTGCTGCCGGTGCTTGAGTGAGCAGTGCGATCGCGGACATGGCGCGCCCATGAAACGAAGAGCTTCTGGTGCTCGAGGAAATGCTTTTCGAGCGGACCACCCGATTTCGGCAGCATCGCGGTGTAGGCGGCGAAGAGGTCATTGACCGTGAGATTCTTGCCGTTGACGTTGACGGTTTTCTGGAAATCGAATTCCTTTGCCGCGGTAGGGCGTTTGTCGCGCATTTGCGAAAGCGGGAGAAACGGTACGCCGGCTGCCCAAGCGCGATCGAGCATGTTGCGTGCCGACACACGAGCCAACTCGGCAGACTTGTTATCTTCCCCCTCGCGAAACCCTCCACCTACGTCGGATTGACTACCGGGATAGACGATTTCAAGCAGGTTTGCATGATCGGACGACTTTCTCGGTGAATCGAGATTCTTGTAGAAGCGCAGTTCTGTCGCTGCGACGTGATGAACGATCGACTTGAATTCCTTCTGGATGTCGTACTCACCGAGCGATTGTTTGGCCAAGCCAATGAACATGCTCAACCCTTTGATGCTGAAGCTGACGGCTTTCCCTTCGCCTGGAATGACGCCAAGCACGGGGGAGACTACCTTGGTAAAAACCGAATCTGCAAAAGACGTCGACACGCAATCGAAGAGGCCCATGAAGTCAAATTCAACGGGAATTCCATCGTACGTCACTTGGCCGTTCGTTTGCTTGCACACTTTTCCGATCAGTTCGTTAGCAAATTTTCGGGCAATGATGCCGCCGCGATCGTAGCCGAACATCGCTACACGGATCCGCAGAATTTTGCGAGGATCAGAGTCACGCGCGTCCAGTACGTTTTGCTTGAAGTCGGCAACCGCCTGCTTTACACGAATGTCGAAGCCTGTTCCCATATATCCCGCACCGAACTCGCTGTCGCGAACAGGCTGATAAGAGTCCGCGGCAATGCTTACACCCGACGAGATAAGTTCGGGACCCAGTTTTTTTCAGAGAAAACGAGTCTTTTATATTGTTTTTCGCTGTAGTGCCTGCGGCAGCGGTACCTTCGAGAATCGCGGATCTGGCTCGGGTCAGCAGCCCTTTGTCGCCAGCGTCATTCATTGCTCGTTGGCGGATATCGCCTGCGACGGCATTGGCAGGTCCTTTCAGAAGCTTGTCCTTAGCCATCTTCTCGGCAGTCGACGCGATATCGCTTGCCACCTTCTTGTCGGTGCCGACCGTCTGGATGGCAAGATCGCGGCCCATCCCGTCGTAGTACATCTTGTAGATGCCGCGCTCATCGTTCGTCTCTTCGTGTGCATTGAACAGCCGAAGGATATTCGACGGGTGATCAAGATCCTTTAGCCCCTGCGCAAATCCATCAAAGAAGAAGGATTGGTAGATTTCCTGATGACAGCGAAAGCAAGGGCTTGGCGGTTCGGGTGGAAGTTGCGCGCTGACGCTCGCTGCGCGCGACGCACGAGAGGCCGCGGAGGGGGAACCAGATTGGCTCGCGTTTGCGCTTTGGGCGGGACTGGCTTCGTTCGACATGCTGCGCTCGCTATCTTAGTTTGCGTTCGGTATGTGTGCCTTGATTCGACGTTCGACCCACTGTGCTTCAATCTTCCGATCGGGCAGAAAATGAAACGCGATATACCCGCCACGCTTGTTCGGCAGAGGCGGAACGGGAATGTCGGTTTCGTAAACTTCGTTCGGCACATTCTTCTGAGCTTGCTCCTTGGTCACGTCATAGATGATCTTGATATGCCAGGTTTTTTTTCCGGTGGGGACTTCCATGCAACACACGATGCCACCGCCACCTTGGGATTCGTGCGCATATGAACCTCCTGCGCCGAAATCGTCGATCTGAAAGCTGTAGATGCTCCGATCCGTATGGTTGTAACTAATGACCCGATACGGTCCGTATCCTCCGGTCTGTGCATGTACCCACCACGCCCCGCCGAGCAGCAACACCGCGACGACGATCGGGTTGCGAATGAGGCGGCGAAGAAAATTCAGCATGTCGATGTTCCTGTCATTCAGTTCGTCGTGGACGATGCGTTGCTCGTTGTATTCGGATTGCGCGGATCTGTCGGGGATATCGCCCATCGAGCATCGATCTTGCGTTCCGGGAGGAAGTAAAACTCGATATATCCACCATGCTTGTCGGGAAGTG
Organism: Burkholderia sp. HI2761; assembly: GCF_002223355.1. Lineage (NCBI taxonomy): Bacteria > Pseudomonadati > Pseudomonadota > Betaproteobacteria > Burkholderiales > Burkholderiaceae > Burkholderia > Burkholderia sp. HI2761. Next base: position 802,610 of record NZ_NKFN01000007.1, read on the forward strand.
GGGGAATGACGATGTCCGTTTCGAAAACGTCGTTAGGCAGGTTGTTCTTGTATTGCTCTTGGGTCAACTCGTACTGGAGCTTGATATGCCAGGTCTTTTTTTCGCGAGGGACTTCCATGCAGCACACAGTCCCACCGCCTCCGCCAGGTTTGTGTGCGCGTACGTTACCCGCCCCAAACCCGTCGATAGTGAAACTGTAGATACTGCGATCCGTGAAGTTGTATCCGATGACGCGATACGGCCCATCGCTCTCCGCGTGTACCTGTACACCCCACAAGCCGCCAGCGATCGCGATACCTATCGCAACCACCTGACGAACCGCACGACGCATTCCGTTCAACATCCCCATCTCCCGCCACTCAACCGGCTTCGGGTTGCACATCAACCGCCGCCGTCATCGCTTGCTGCCGCTCGGTTGCATAACCCGCCAGCGGATGCACATCCAGCAGTTCCGCCCACACATCCGCGTCGACATCCGCGAGCGTTTCCGACAACGGCGGTGGATCGTCCCCGCGTGCCGCGATCTTCCCGGCAATCTCCGGATGCGCATCGAACGCCGGATGCACGTTCATCCCGACCAGCACGAAATAGGCGAGATCGTTCTCGTTCGCGAGCCCGTACCGCTCCCGCGCCCGCACGACCAGATCCTTCACATAGCGAATACCCCACCGGCCCGGCACAGCCGACATTGGCGGCAGGAATTCGTCGTGCAACTGGAAATAGAGCGTCTCCGCGAATCCCTCGCGCGCCAGCGCTTCGTACTGCGTATCCGTGAACACGATCGGTATTGCCGCCACGGCAGGCAACGGTCCCTCCTCCTCGCCGACCACGCTCTCCCACGGATCGAACCGGTAACGCAATTCGACGAATGCCGTCAGCAGTTCGCGCCGCTGTGCAGGCGTCAGAATCGGCACGAGGTTTTCGACATCGACGGATCGTAGTAGCGCAACAATGCCTGGCGCGTATCAGGCAACGTCGCCTCGGCCAGCGGATGCAGATATGCGGCGAGTTCGGGCAACGCATGGCCCGTCGCGAGCCAGACGACGAGATCCGAATCGCCGCCGGCATTCAGCAGGTCGAGCATCATTGCACGCGACGCATCGTCGTCCGCCGTCAGGTCGAGCAGGAACGGGCCGATTTCGGGCCGCGACGCCTCGAGCATCGTGGCCGGATACAGCGACTGCCATGCAATGCCGCGCCAGCGCGCTGCGTCGAGCACGGTCTCGTCCAGCGCGCCGTCGAGAAGCGCCAGCAGGCGCAGCGGGCGCGTCTCCGCGGCCTGCCGCGTGCGATGCCAGTCGCGCAGGTCGTCGAGCCGCTGCGCGGCGGTTGTGCGTGGCCATTGCGCCGGCAGCGGCAGCGCGCGCGTCAGATCGTGAAACGGCTTCATGGAGGCGGCGGATTTCATGTGCGGGGCGTCAACGCGGACTTCATTTTCGCGGCGCTGCGCCGGCATTCCGAACACACGCCTTCAGGCAGGCGCGGCAGCGGGTAGTTGGTACTGGCCGGGCCCGAGAAGCTGTGGTCGCCGCCCTTGAAATCCACCTTGCCGGGCGCATGGATCTCGATGTTGCCGTTGCCGATGCGGATGTACGCGCCGCCGGACGTCAACAGGATCGGCTGCTTCGATGCGACGTCGATCTGTTCGGTCGCGGCGAGGATCTTGACGGTCTTCTGCGCGGTGAGCTCGACGTTGTCGTCGTGCGCACGGATCTCGATCTTGCCCTTGCCGGCGAACAGCTTCATTCCGGCGTTCTGCGCGAACAGGCTGACCGACGAGATCACGCTCGCGACCAGCGATTTCCCGGCCGCGATGTGAGTGTTCTGGCCACTGACGACGTTGACATGCCGGTCGGCGACCATCTGCAGCGATTGCTGGCTCGCCATCCCGATGCCGGCCGGGCTGCCGAACAGCATCACCGGCTGCGTGAACGCGTTCGCGTTGCCCGTGCCGCCGCCGGCCGTGCGTCCGCCCGATGCCGCGCCTGGCACGCTCTGCTGTGTCGCGTCGGTGAACGTCTTCAGCGCGTCGCGACCGGGTTTCAGCGTGTCGGCCTGATGCGTCTCGCTCACGTCAGACAGCGATTCGAGCAGGCTCTCGGCGCCGACGAGCTGTTGCTGCGTCTCACGCACGTCGAGCGGCTGGCTCGACACGGTCTTCGGATGCGTGGTGACGTACAGGCCCTGGTTCGCGCGCACGGCGCCGTATGCATCGGTCCGCAGGTCGAAACCGCTGCCGACGTACGCGCCGCGTGTGTTGCCGGACTGTTCGATCAGATAACCGACATGCAGCAGGCTGTTCGCCGTGCTGCTGTAGAGCTGCGAGCGGTTTTGTCCGGTCGCGTCGTCCATCACGAGCTGGTTGTATCCGCCGCCCGCGTATTCCTTCGAGCGGAAGCCGGACAGGATGCCGTCCGTATGCCACTGCGGTTTGGTCGCACCGTTGTAGAGCCGGGCCGTGACGATCGGCCGGTCGCAGTCGCCGGACATCCAGTCGACCACCACTTCCTCGCCGATGCGCGGCACATGCACGCTGCCGTACCCGCCGCCGGTGTCCGACGACGCGACGCGCAGCCAGCACGATGCGCGCTCGTTGCCTTCGTTTAGACGATCCCAGTGGAACCGGACCTTGATCCGGTTAAGTTCGTCGGTATGCACTTCCTCGCCCTTCGGCCCCGCGACGGTCGCGGTCTGTAGATGCATCTCGGGCTTCGGATGTTCGAACGGGCTGCGGAACGGCACCGCCTGGCGCTGCGCCTCGATCTCGACGAGATAGAAACCCTCGCTGCCGTCGGCGTGGCGCACGGTCATCGTGCGGGCCGCGTCGCCGAGTTGCGCCTTCATCGCGTCGAACTGCGCGGCCAGGCCATGCGGAAAATGCGACGGCGCAACCGGAATGTTGTTCCTGATCCACCAGACCGTCTCGATGACGGCGAACCGGTTGCCGTCCTGTTCGGCCGGCGGATGGGCCGCATGGTCGGTCAGCTCGAATACCCGGCCAGCGTCGATGCCGCGCATGCCGCCGATACCGTGGAATCGCTTCGCGCGCGATTCCCATTCTTCCATCCGGATGGTCGACTGGCGATTGCCGTCGCCCTGCGCACCATACGTATAGGCGCCCGTGTACGTATAGACTTCGGTCTGGTTCGGCAGGTCGCCCTGATCCGGCCGGGTCGGAACATCGGTGCTCTTCGGATTGAGCGCGGTGCCGGGCGACTTGTAGTCGAACGTGCGCGTCGTGTAGTGGCTGCTCTGCAAGGTGCGCGTGCCCGACCACTGGACGAGCGCCTGCGTTTCGTCGCCCCAGGCCGCGCGCTGGAACGGCACGCGGGCCGGCGCGGCGGCGGGCAGTGCACGGAGCGAATCGGTGATCACCAGCGTGTGGTGCGAACCGTCGCTGGCCTGCTCGAAATAGCCGAACAGGCCTTCGTCCTCGAGCAGGCGATGGACGAAATTCCAGTCATCCTCGAATTGCATGCAGAACGAGCGGTTCGGCAGCGGTGCGGAGAGCGCGAACCGGAACATGCCGCCGGCTTGCGGATGCTGGTTGAAAACGTCAGTCAGGATTGCGTCGGCGGTGCGGTCCTGCCAGATGCGCTGGTCGCGGCGGTACCGGAGGAAGCCGAGCCACGACATGAACCGGATCTGGTACGCGGTGATGCCGCCGTCGAAGCCGAGCCGGCGCGCGGTCTGCACGTAGCCGTGCCACGGCAGATAGGTGTCGCCTTGCTGTTCGATCCACAGCGTGACAGGCTGCGCGATCAGCTTCTTCAGTTCGATGGTGTCGCGCGTGGAGACTGCGTCGACCGTCAACGTGAAATCGCGGCCCAGCCGCGATACGCCGTGAACCGTCTGGGGCAGCAGGACATTCTGGCCCAGCGGCGTATCGAGCTTGAGCAGGCGAGCTTGCTCAAACAGGCCGCCGCTGATCGCGCGAACCAGTTCTCGGGAATTCATCGTCGTGGCCCTCTTGAATCGAGAACGATGAGCAGGTAGGCGATTCGACCGCCGGTTTTATCGTACAAATTCTCTCGATCCGCGATTTTACAGGATAAATCAGGGGATTACGGCGGCGCGGCGCCGGTCAAAAATGGTGCCAGATTCGCCACTTCAGGCCGGCCCGACGGCCGTCGATGGCCATGCGTGCGCCATCCGGCAGCCCTTGTCATCGCGTGCGTCTGGCCGGTCTTGCCCCCTGCGCGAGCGCCAGCTCGACGAACGCGCGCGCGGCCGCGCTCCGGTACGCGCCCTTGCGCTGCAGCAACACGGCCGTGCGCCGCAGCACGGCCGGATCGAGCGCGACGGCGACGAGATCGTCGTGCCCGGTCGCGACCGTCGCGGGCAGTAGCGTCGCGAGGTGCGTGCGGCGCACGATCTCGATCACTGCACCCAGCGAATTCGCCTCCATCAGCACGCGCGGCCGCACGTCATGCTCGCGGAAGTAACGGTCGATCTGCGTGCGCGTCGCGAACTCGGCGGTCAGCAGCACGAGCGGCGCGTCGTGCAGGGCGCGCAGGCCGGCCTTGCGTTTGCCGCCGAGCGCGTGCCCGCGATTCACGACGAGCGCGAGCGTTTCGACCAGCAGCGTTTGTGCGTCGATATCCGTCGTCCGCACCTCGCCGAATGCAATGCCGACATCGAGCTCGTCGTCGACGAGCAGCGCTTCGATACGCTCCTGCGACATCTCGCGTACCGACAGCGACACGTTCGGATAGCGGCCGTGGAACGCTTCGACGAGCGGCCCGACGAGATAGCTCGTGAAGGTCGGCGTGACCGCGATCCGCAGCGAGCCGCGGCTGAGATCCTGCACGTCGTGAATGGCGCGCCGGCCTTCCGCGAGATCGTGCAGCGCTTGCCGCGCATAGCGGAAATACACGTCGCCGGCATCCGTCAGCCGCGTGACGCGCCCGGTGCGGTCGAACAGTTGTGCGCCGAGCGTGTCCTCGAGCTGGCGGATCTGCTGCGACAGCGCGGGTTGCGACACGTGCAGCGCGGCGGCCGCGCGCGTGAAGCTGCGGTGTTCGGCGATGGCGAGGAAGTAGTTGATGTGACGCAGCAGCATGGCGGTTCCTATAAGTCGTGCTTATCCGGTAAATCATAAATCGGTCTTTTACGTTATCGGAAGCCGGGCGTAACCTGCCCTTCATCGAATCCACCTGCACCGGAGAACACGCGATGAAGGACATCATTGAAGGCTTTCTGAAGTTCCAGCGCGACGCGTATCCGGCGCGCGCCGCGCTGTTCCGCGATCTCGCGCGCAGCCAGAACCCGCGGGCGCTGTTCATCTCGTGCTCGGACAGCCGGCTCGTGCCCGAGCTCGTCACGCAGCGCGAGCCGGGCGACCTGTTCGTGATCCGCAACGCCGGCAACATCGTGCCGTCGTACGGCCCGGAGCCGGGCGGCGTGTCGGCGTCGGTCGAATATGCGGTCGCCGCGCTACGCGTGACTGACGTCGTGATCTGCGGGCATTCCGATTGCGGCGCGATGACCGCGATCGCGACGTGCCAGTGCATGGACCACATGCCGGCCGTCGGCCACTGGCTGCGTTATGCCGATTCGGCGCGTGTCGTCAACGAGGCGCGCACGCATCGCAGCGAACGCGAGCGGATCGACTCGGTGGTGCGCGAGAACGTCGTCGCGCAACTCGCGAACCTGAAGACGCACCCTGCCGTGCGGCTCGCGCTCGAAGAGGGGCGCCTTGCGCTGCATGGCTGGGTGTACGACATCGAATCGGGCTGCATCGACGCCCATGACGGCGCGACCGGCCGGTTCGTAGCGCTCGCGGACCATCCCGGCGTCCGCGCCACGCCCGCGACGATTCCCGTCGCGGCCTGAACCTTTTCTACCTGCTCACGGGGTATTGCCATGATCCAGTCCCAGTACAGTCAGACGGCGCGCCACGCGCTTGCGGAGACCATCGTTCTCGCGAAGGCGCGCAAGAACCTGTCGTTCGCGCAGCTCACCGAAGGCACCGGCCTGAGCGAAGCGTTCGTCACGGCCGCGCTGCTCGGCCAGCATGCGCTGCCGGCCGACGCGGCGCGCGTCGTCGCCGACAAGCTCGGCCTTGACGACGACGCGGTGTTGCTGCTGCAGACGATCCCGCTGCGCGGCAGCATCGACGATCGCGTGCCGACCGACCCGACCATCTACCGTTTCTACGAAATGCTGCAGGTATACGGCACGACACTGAAGGCGCTTGTCCACGAGAAGTTCGGCGACGGCATCATCAGCGCAATCAATTTCCGGCTCGACGTGAAGAAGATCGACGATCCCGAAGGCGGTTCGCGTGCGGTGATCACGCTCGACGGCAAGTACTTGCCGACGAAGCCGTTCTGACGCCGCTGCGGCGCGGCTACAGCAACGCCGCACGGTTGCGCCCGACGTGCGCCGGTCGGCGCACGGTCCCGCTATGCGGTTGCAACGAGGACACGGTCATGGATTTCGTGAGACGCACGATCGATCTCGCGACGAAGAACGTGGAAGAGGGCGGTCGCCCGTTCGCGACGGTGATCGTCCGCGACAGCACCCGATCGTCGGCTGTCGATCGACGATCGGGTACTGTCGGCGTTCCTGTCCGGGCCGGGGTCGACGACGCTGCCGCTGGTGGCATTCTCGCGCGTGCGGCTGGGGCTGGCTGAACCCTGAGATGACCGCACTGGCGACGCTGTTCATCACGGCCGTGACGATCGACGTGATCGTCGTGAACCGGATGATGATCGCGAGCGTGCGATGCAGGATGGCCGATATGAAGGCGGCGTTCGCGATGGCCTGAGCGCATGCAAAGCGGGCGGCGCGCTATAGTCGTGCGACGCCCGCAGCGGGTGCTGCACGCCCGGCGGCCTATTCACGCACGCGTTCGCCCGATGACACCCGATCCCGACGTCACTCTTCGATTGACCGACACCGGCCAGCCGGCCGCCCGAGACTTCATCAGCCGCAAGCTCGGCGAATTCAACCATGCGATGGCGGGGCGCACCGATGAGGCCGCGCTCGACGTCTACGTGACCGACCGCGCGACCGGCGAGGTATTGGGCGGCCTCGCCGGCCGAACGTCGCTCGGCCTGTTCTTCATCGACCTGTTCTACCTGCCCGAGTCGCTGCGCGGCGGCGGCTTCGGCAGCCGGCTGCTGCGCGAGGCCGAAGCGGAAGCGAAGCGGCGCGGTTGTGCACGTGCGGTGCTGTACACGATCTCGTTCCAGGCGCCGGATTTCTATCGGAAGCACGGTTACGAGACGTTCGGCGAAGTGCCGTGCGAGCCGGAAGGCGCCGCGCGCGTGTTCATGGTCAAGGTGCTTTGAGCGCGTTTTCCGGGCAACGGGTTTGTTCGCGCCATCTACAAGACCGGCAATCTCGGCGATTTCGATGCCGCGCCGGCCGCCGGCCTGTGGATCCTTGAAGTCCAGATCGCCCACCCGACGCGGCCGTTCGGCGCGTTTTACGAAGACCTGCTCGTGTAAGCGCGGCGCCCGGCGACGCGCGCCATGAACGCGCGCCGGCCGGGGGCCTTGGACAATGGCGGTACCGCCGCGCGCTCAGATGCTGATCGCGACGGGACCCGCGAGCGGCGTGTAGCCGTCGTCGAACAGATACCACGCGTCGTACTGGCCCGACGCCAGCGTGCTGTTCGCAGTGGACGAGAACAGCAGCGAGCCGGTGCTTTTGGGCAGGTACGCCCACGACTTGTAGTTGCCCTTGGTCGGCTGCGCGCCGCGCGCATAGATGCCAACCCAGTTCTTCGGGCTGTGGCGCCACGGCGGCACGAGGTAGTCGAATCGCAGCGTGCCGTACGACGCCCCCTGCGACGCCAGCGTCGCGACGAATTTCCCGTTCGTATTGCCGATGGCCGAATCCGTCAGCAACGCGCCGGATTGCGCTTGCACGCAGCCGGCCACGCGGCGCAGGAAATTCGGGTCGTTCGCGTCGCGTATGCTCGCGTCGTACCAGCCGGCATCCCCATACCACGTGACGGCCTGGGTCGCACCGGCGGGCACGCTGACGGACTGCGCCGTGTTCATTCCGTACGCGTTGTCGACGAGCTGGAACGTCGTCGCGCTCGAACCGGCGGAGTTGTCGAGCGTGATCTGCACGTTGCCGTTCTGCACGTCGTAGCAGAGGCTGACTTCGGCTCTCGATCCCGTGTTTCCCGACGCGCCGATGTTGCCGCGGAACGTTTGCAGGAACCCGTTCGGGCCGTAGATCGAGTAGTCGTAGCCGCCGCCCGAATTCAGTGCGAGCGCATCCGACAGGGCAGCGCACGCACTCGTGCCGGCACCGATCGTGTATTGACGCGGGATCGTGCTGGTACCGTCGACCCACGCCTGCAGATGCACGCCGGCCGCGCCGGTGTTGGTCATCGTCAGCGCGAGCGTCTTGCCGGACCGGTTGACCTTGCCCTGGACGAAGAACTCGTACGGCAGCCGGCATGCGCCGTTGCGGCCGGCTGTCTGGGCCGGCACCGCGGTAGTGGTGGGGTAGGGGATCAGGACCGTCGAGCCGTTCGGGTCCATGTTGCTGGCGGGCCCCGGGATCGCCGGAATCGTCTGGTCGGGATTCGCGAAATCGAATGCCGACGTGAGATCGCCGCATACCGCGCGCCGCCATGGCGTGATGTTGGTTTCCTGCAGCCCGAAGCGCGCTTCCAGAAAGCGGATCACCGACGTGTGATCGAAGACCTGCGAATTGACCTTGCCGCCCTTCGACCATGGCGAGATCACGAACATCGGCACGCGCGGGCCGAGTCCGATCGGCACGTCGCCGCTGGCCGATCCGTCCGATGCGCCACCGCCGCTGGCGACGAATTCCGCCGCCGTCGATACGGTCGACTGGCCGGTGCCGGCGTAGGCGCTTGACGGGACGGCCGGCGGCACGTGATCGAACAGGCCGTCGTTCTCGTCATACATCACGAGCAGCACCGTGCTGGCCCACACCTTCGGATTCGACGTCAGCGCGTTGAGGACGTTGCTCACGTACCATTCGCCGCCGCTCGCGGCCCACGACGGATGTTCGCAATATGCGTAAGGCGCGGCGATCCAGGACACCTGCGGCAGCGTGTCGTTCGCGACGTCGGCCTGTAACTGGCTGAAGAGATTCGTGTCGTATTCCTTGCCGCCCCCGGCTGGATCGATCTGCGTGCCGTTGAGCGCCGGCGCGAGCGGATCGTTTGCGCCGAGGTTCTGGTACTGCTTGAAGTTCAGGATGACGTTGTCGCCGTAGTTGCCGTTCCACCACAGATCCTTGCTGGAGCCGTTGTACTCGCCGTAGCCGTGGCTGGAATCCAGCCCGTTGCCCTTGTCCTGGTAGAACTTCCACGTGACGCCGGCCGCGTTCAATCGTTCCGGCATGGTGGTCCACCCGGTGCCGGTCATCGTGTTCGTCGTGTACGGCGAATAGCCGGCGACGTTGCCGCAGCATCCGGTCCACAGATACAGGCGGTTCGGGTCGGTCGGGCCGAGCATCGAGCAGTGGTAGCCGTCGCACACGGTGAATGCGCTCGCCAGCGCGTAGTAGAACGGAATGTCGTTCTGCGTGAAGTAGTACATCGTGCCGGTGGTCTTCGCCGCGACCCAGTTGTCATAGCGGCCGTTGTTCCAGGCACTGTGCGTGCCGCTCCAGCTGTGATCGAGATCGCCGTAATAGGTGTCGCCGTTCGCCGCGCCGGCGGGCGGGGTCGGGTTGAACGGGAACACGTAGGACAGCATCCAGGGCTGGCGCCACACCGGATAGCCGCTCGAAATCACGACCGGCCGCGGATCGCCGAAGCCGCGCGCGCCGCGCAGCGTGCCGAGATAGTGGTCGAACGACCGGTTTTCCTGCATCAGGATGACGACGTGCTTGACGTCCTGAAGGGTGCCGGTGACGGTCGCCGCCGGAATCGACTGCGCGCGCAGGATGCTCTCGGGCAGCATGCCGGTGACCGCGGTGGCACCCGCGAGTTTCAGCGCGTCGGCCAGGAACTGGCGTCGTGTCGTGGATTTGTTTTGCATGATCGCTCTTTGTCGTGAATTGCCGGTCGGACTCGCCGGATGCGGCCGTTCGCCGTGCGGTGCGCGGGCTGTCGCCCGTTTCCCGCTACCCGGCCGTGGGGCCTGCGTCGCTCAGTGGCACGCGCTCGCGCAGTGCAGGACCGGCGCGGATGCCGAACCTGGTGCCGATGCGCGGGCGGCGGATACGTTGCCCGCCGCACTCGATTCGCCGTCGCCGCAGCCGGCCAGCGTGCACAGGAGCGCGATCATGAAAATGCCGCGCCAGTGCGGAAAGCGGCTTTCCGACTGGCGAGGCGATACGACATGCTTCCGATCCATTTCGAATCGGACTACTGATTGATCGAGACTGGTGCTGTGTGCTCCGAATTTCATTACCCCTCCAGATATGAAATGGACAGCAGAGAATATCGTCCGAATCAGAACAACTTCATGACAGGCCACCCGCGCGTGCCGGCAACGTGCGAAAGCCGCGCGTCGGGATTGGTGGCGACCGGATGCGTGACGTAGTCCAGCAGCGGCACGTCGTTGATCGAATCGCTGTAGAAGTAGGTCCGTTCGAAATCAGACGGCGCGTAGCCGAGCGAATCCAGCCATGCGGTCGTGCGCACGATCTTCCCTTCGCGGAAACTCGGCACGCCGATGCTGCGCCCGGTGAATTGCCCGCCGGGCGTGCCGTCGTCGGTATCGAGTTCGATGCCGAGCAGATGCTCGATCCCGAATTCGGCCGCGATCGGCCCGGTCACGAAGACGTTGGTCGCCGTGACGATGCAGCAGAGATCGCCGTTCTCGCGATGCCGGTCGACCAGCGCACGCGCCTGCGGCGTGATCGCCGGCCGGATCACTTCGTCCATGAACTGCGCATGCCAGCGCTCGAGCTGCGCACGCGGATAACGCGTGAGCGGCGCCAGCGTCACCGCGAGATACGCGTCCATGTCGAGCGTGCCGGCCGCGTAATGGCCGTAGTGCTCGTCAATCAGCGCCGCATGCTCGTCGCCTTCCTGCCAGCCGACCCGGGTAATGAAGCGGCTCCACGCCTGGTCGCTGTCGAGCGGCAACAGCGTGTGGTCGAGGTCGAACAGCGCGAGATTCTTGTGCATGTGGGGTTCCTGGTATTGCGTGCTTACGCGCCGATGAGTTTCTCGATCGCGTCCCTGGCGTTTTTCCCGTCGATGGTCGTGACGCCGTCGAGCCACTTCGACAGCACGCCGGGGTTCTTCTTCGCCCATTCCTTCGCGACCGCGACCGGATCCGCGTGATTCATGATCGGCACCATCAGCTGGTTCTCCTCGTCGGTCGTGAATTTCAGGTTGGTCAGCAGCCGGCCGACGTTCGGGCAGCGTTCGAGATAGCCGGGCGTGACGAGCGTGTAAACTTTCGCCGATCCGTAGTTCGGGCCGAACACGCTGTCGCCGCCGTCGAGATACGAAATCTTGTAGTTGAGGTTCATCGGGTGCGGCTCCCACGCGAGGAACACGATCATCCGGTGCTCCTGCACGGCGCGCGTGACCTGGACGAGCATCCCGGCCTCGCTCGATTCGACCAGCTTGAAGCCGCCGAGCCCGAATTCGTTCTTGTCGATCATTCGCTGGATCAGCGCGTTGCCATTGTTGCCTGCGCCGATCCCGTAGATCTTGCCGTCGAGCTGGTCGCGGAATTTGGCGATGTCGGCAAAACTCTTGAGGCCCTTGTCGGATGCGTATTGCGGCACGGCCAGCGTGTAGCGCGCCCCGATCAGGTTGGGTTGCGGCAGCTGGTGCACGGCGCCGGCGTCCACGAACGGCTTCACCGTCGGCGTCATGCTCGGATCCCAGTAGCCGAGGAACGCGTCGATCTGCGCCTTCTTCACGCCGGCCAGCACGATCGGCGGCGATGCGATCGTCTTGCTGGCCTCGTAGCCGAGGCCGTCCAGCAGCATCATCGCGACGCCGGTGGTGGCCGCGATGTCGCTCCAGCCGACATCGCCGAGCGTCACCTTCTTGCAGACGTCGCCGCCGGATGCGTGAACGGGGGCCGTCGCAAGCGTTGCCAGCAGCGTTGCGGCCAGCATCCATGCCTTTTTCATCATGTTGGTCTCCTAAGCAAGAGTTCCGGATCGGATTGCCTGATGGATCCGACGATCGATCGTATTGATCGGATGAAACAAACGAACTTCGGTCTAGCCATGTTGATTTTCGTACAGTATATTAGAAAGCACAAAATCGCAAGATCGCACAAAAATACAACTTGCCGGTCTTGGATGCGACGGCAAGTGGGCGAAGGCAGGAAAAGTCGGGCGGCGGTCCGCACGGGCCGTACTTCATCAAGTGGATAGGCAAAGCAGGGAGATTTCGAATGATCAGTCAGCTGGAAATCATTGCCCGCCTGCTGCTGGCGGCATTGCTCGGCAGCATCGTCGGTATAGAACGCGAGCGGCTGTCGTGGGCGGCCGGCTTGCGCACGCACATGCTGGTGGCGGTGGGCGCCGCGCTCGTGATGGTCGTCTCGGCGTTCGGCTTCGCCGATATCCAGGACGCGAAGAACGTATCGCTGGACCCGTCGCGGGTCGCCGCGCAGGTCGTGTCGGGCATCGGCTTTCTCGGCGCCGGGTCGATCATGCTGCGCGGCGAGATCATCCGCGGCCTGACGACCGCGGCGAGCCTGTGGGTCGTGGCGGCGGTCGGGCTGGCCGTCGGCGGCGGCATGTACGTGGCCGCGATCGCCGCGACGGCGATCGTGCTGGCGATCCTGGCCGGCCTGAAGCCGATCGAGAAACGCTTCTTCGCCGCGCGGCAGCGTTGGGGCGTGCGCATCCTCGCGAGCCGCGGCGCCGTGAAGCTGACGTCGCTGCAGGCGATGCCCGGCATCGATCAGGCGCGCATCGTCCAGTTCATCATCGAACAGGATGACGCCGAGCCGCACGACGACCGCATCCACGTGGTTTTTTCACGGATGACGAACGCCGAGTTCCAGGCCGTCCGTCAATCCCTGCAGACCCTCGTCGGCATCAAAAAGATGGAGGAGAGCGCAGCATAGATCGCCGTTCGAATAACATTGACGTTCACTCCGAGGACATTTCATGTGGCAAGAAGAGCGATATCAGAGGATCCGGCTTCTGTTATCGAAGATGCAGCGCGTCTCCACCGACCGGATCATGGCCGACCTGAACGTGTCGCGGGAAACCGTGCGCCGCGATCTCGTCGATCTCGAGGCGCTGGGGGAACTGAAGCGCGTGCACGGCGGCGCGGTGCAGGTGGGCGACGAAGCGCCGATCGCCGAGCGCGCGCAGACGCACGTCAAGGCGAAGCTGGCGATCGCCCGCGCGGCGGCCAGGCTGGTCACGGGCTCGCAGACGCTGTTCATCGATGCAGGCACGACCACCACGCTGCTGGCCGAGGAGTTGTCGAAACTGTCGGGCCTCACGATCGTCACGAACTCGATCGATGTCGCGCTGAAGATGCGTTCGAGCGACCCGGGGCAGGCGAAGAACGAAACGATCCTGCTCGGCGGGATGATCGGCAGCCGCGCGGCCGCGACGGTCGGCGACGGCACGGTCGCCGAAATCTTCCGCTATCGTGCCGACCTCGCGTTGCTGTCGCCGGTCGGCGTCGATCACGTCAGGGGCGCGACGAACTACGACCGGATGGAAACCGAAGTGGCGCGCGCGATGGTGAGCAACGCGGCGGACGTGGCGATCCTGGCCGATTTCAGCAAACTGGGCACGAACAGCCGGATCAGCTTCTGCGAGCCGGCGCGGGTCGGCACACTGGTGACGGACCAGAAGGCGGAATCGGTTAGCGGCTTCAAAAGCATCAGGAAGGTCATCAAGAATATCGTGCTGTCATAGCGCCGGAAGGCGCGGGGCACGATCGGCTGCCGTTATGCCCTCCATGCGACGCGCATTCCGCCCACCGGCTTTTTCCTGGCGTAATATATCCGCCGATACATCGAAGGCGCGCCGTCCGGCGGGCCGTGACGGAGGCGGGCGATGGAGATGGCAGGGACGGCGGCGCCTTCGGCGCATCAGACGGCGGCGGGCTCGATCGCGCTGACGGGCGCATTCGTGCGGCCGATGACGGTGACGCTCGACGATCTGCGCCGGCACGCGAGCGCAACGGCCGAACCGTTCGACCTGCGCTGCTTCACGACGAACCGCTTCATCCGCTCGGTCGCGCCGTATCGCGGCGCGCGGCTGAAGGACCTGCTCGATGCGGCCGGCCTGCGCAACGACGAGCCGGGCGACTTCAAGCGCACGGTGTTCATCGCGCATGCGCACGACGGTTATGCGGTCACGTTTTCATGGCACGAGCTGTTCAATACGCCGGTCGGCGAGCACGTGGTCGTCGCGTTCGAATGCGGCGATGCGCCGCTGTCGATCGACGACGGCGCGCCACTGCTGTTCTCCGGCGCCGACTTGCTGCCCGCGCCACGTCACGTGAAGCGGCTGGCCGGCATCGTCGCGCGCGTGCTCGAGGTCTGAGCCGGCGCGCATGCCGGCGGCGTTTGCCGCGTCGGCCATCGTGTATGCTTGCCCGCATCGTTTAAACGGCGGGACAACATGAAGACTTCGGCACACCCCAAGCCAGAGGTGCGGTTCAGGATGCGCATCCAGCAAGCCGACACGATCGCGCTCGGCCCGGGCAAGGTCGCGCTGCTCGAGGCCGTGCGCGAGCACGGCTCGATTTCGGCGGCGGCGCGCAGCCTGAAGATGTCGTACCGGCGCGCGTGGCTGCTGATGGACGAGTTGAACCGCTCGCTGAAATCGCCCGCCACGATTTCAGAGCATGGCGGGCAGAGCGGGGGCGGCAGCGTGCTCACGCCGGTCGGCGAGGAGATCATTCGCCTCTATCGCGGGATCGAGGCGCGCGCGTACGCGGCCTGCGCGGACGAGATCGCCGCGCTCACGAAGATGGTGCGCCGCTGAAGGATGCGTTCGGTCGGGTCCCGCCTACCCGTGCCGCAGGCAGAAGCGCGGCGTGCCGCCCGTGGATGCATCCGGCGACATGGCGTCACGCGCTTGCGCATCGAGCCGCCCAATCAGTTCGACGAAGCTGGCGACACTGGCGGTCCGCAGGGGGTAGTACGCGATCCGGTGGCGCTCGCAGATGCGCTTGAGCAGGTTCATCGAATCGTGGTCGATGCAGTCGACCGGGAACACGACCAGGTGCGCGCCCGGTAGCGCGGCGGCCAGCAGGCCCTTGCGATCCTCGATGCCGCCGTCGTGCATCGTCACGTCGCCGCCGGACGCCTCGACGATCCGCCGGATCGCGCGGTTCGAACCGGGCCGCCCGCCGACATAGACGATGCGCTTGCGCTGAAGGATCGACGGCGTGTCCATGGCCGGTTCGGCCGGATCGTCCGTCGACGCCAGCACCGCCTGTTCGAGCGCGCTCGCTTCGGCGCGCAGCGTTTTCACCATCGCCATCAGGTCGTCGAACCGCGCGCGCATCGCGCGGGCGCTTGCCTGTTCCGCGGCAATCCGCTGCTCAGCCGCCTCGCGGCGGCTCGTGTGCAGCGCGAGCCGTTCGTCGCGCGCGGCCAGCGCTTCGCGCAATTCACGCACTTCGTCGCGCAACACGGCGTCGTCGGCCAGCGGCTGGGCGTTCCGGCGCGCGTGGATCGCATCCAGTTCCTGCTGCGCCGCGTCGCGCTGCGTGCTCATCTCGTGCAGGCGCGCCTGCTGCCTTTCGATCTTCGCGTGCAGCGCGGCATTCTCTTCCTCCAGCGCGACCAGCCGCCGGTTATCGGCGCGATTGGCCGCGCCGACCAGGTGCGACAGCATGTGCAGATCGCCGAACGCGGCCTGGCGCACGCTCATCGTCGTGCGCGGATGCGTCATCAGCGCCCAGTACGCGGGCGGAATGTCGCCGTTCTTGAGGGCTTCCTTCCAGCGCGCGAGGAGTTCGTCCGCATCCTTCGCGCTGTCGAACGCGCGTATCGCGCCTGCATAGCGCTCATCGAGCGCCTTGTGCAGCGCCTTGCCGCCGGCCGCGCCTTCGATCGCGAGCTCGACGGCCGCGTGGTGGATTTCCAGGTCGGTCGCGCGCTGGCGGTCGAGATCGGTGAATTTCGGCACGAGCTTGCGCAGTTCGTGTGTGGTCAGGCAGGTGCCGATGATCGAGCAGTGCAGATGCGAATCGAGTTCGAACAGGCGCGTGCGGCGCCTCAGCTCAGCCTGTTGCGCACGGGACGGCGCGCAGCATGCGTCGATCCGCGCGCCGGTTCCCGCGGACGGATGGCCGGCGGACGACGGGAGGTCCGCCATGCGGGCAAGGCGAAAGGGCGGAGCGTGCATGTTGACCTCTATCCGGCGCGGTCGGACCGGAGACGGATGCGCGAAAGATTTGCGAAATATACCACGGAATATAACGAGGGAAATTCCGGGAAAATCGCGGAGAAAGGCACGGCGGCGCGCTCAGCAGAGCACGGTTGAACGGTCGGTGCGCGGCAGTGCGGCCGGGGCCGGCAGCGGCGCTGCGGGTGAAACGGGGAGCGACGCCGGCGCGTGGTGTTCCATCACGGACTCGACGCACAGCCCGACGAACAGCACGTCGACGTGCTCCAGCGCGGCGACCGCGTCACGCATCGCGGCCGGGTCGTTGCTGAATGAATCGGAGAACACGTCGTCGCGCGTGCGTTCAAGACGGTGCGCGTGTCCGATCGCCCGTTCGAGATCGGGCAGGTGCGTGAAGCGTGCGGCGCGTGCGTCAGCTTCGAGCGTCGACAGCAACTCGCGAAAACCCATCGCGGACAGCGCATCCTCAGGCGCGGTTGCGTTGCGCGCGGCCGAGAACATCCGGATAAAGCGCACGACGCTGCCGCGCAGGCGCCGAAATGCGTCGACGACATCCGTGACCTGCTGCGCACGCGCGTCGCTCGACAACGGCTTGAGCGCACTGATCTTGCGCGCAAGCGGCTGTTCCCGTGCGGCGCGCAGCGGGGCGAGATCCGTCGGCGTGCGGGTCATGTCGTTTCTCCGGGTGTGCAGGTATCGATATATTCTACGGTATATATCGATAAAGCAAAAAAGGGCTGTCTTCATTTTCCGAGGGAAAGCGATCGGCCGATGGTAGAGGAGAACGGCCGCGCGAAGATTCTGAAGTCGCAACGTTTGCATCGGCGGGTCTCGATGCGAGTGGCGCCGCGGCATCGACGCGGCGCAGCCGAAGGCGGCCGCGCGGTCAGGTCAGCCGGAGACGGCGGGCTGACCGGGCCGCAGCGCGCCGTCGTGCGATCCGGCGGAAGGGAATGGCGTCGCGGCCGAGCCCCACGCGGCGAGTTCGCGCTTCGTGCGCACGCCGAGCTTCGCGAATGCGCGCTTCACGTACGACTCGGCCGATGCCACGCGTACGCCGAGAATTCCGGCGGTTTCCGGCACGGTCTTGCCGGAGAGCAGGTGCTTGCAGGTTTCGTATTCGCGCTTCGACAGCTTCACGCCGTCGGCCGCGAGCCGCGCATCGAATTGCGCGAGCGGATGGACGTCGGGCGTCGCGTGCGCGATGCGCCGCGCGGCGGTGGTCGACGCATGCAGTTCGAGCAGCGGAAACAGCATGTCGCTGATGTCGCGGAAGCGGTTCATCTCGGCGAGCGTGAACGGTGGCCGGCCGCGGCCGCGCTCCAGTGCGATCGAATGCTGCGAATAGCGCGTGCCCCGCGCGAGCACGCATTCATGCCCGATATGCACGTCGTCGAACAGCCGCTGGCGGAATTCGCCGGGCGGGATCGCCGCGATGTCGCGCACCACCAGCATCGTGCCCGTCTTGCCGCGCAGCCCCGCGAACAGCGGGTCGCTGCCGAGAAAGCGCTCGTAGTAGAGCGTCATCACGTCGGAGATTTCGGCGGATGCGGCGCCGATGCCGCTGCTGCCGATCCATTCGCAACGGTAGCCGGTGGGCATCGTGCCGTCGACGCGCGAACGTTCGACGTGCGCGACGTCGAGCGGCACGATATGGTTCAGCAGTTGCGTGAGGCGCGGCACGAAGTGCGGCGTGCCGACCGTCTCGATCAGCTCGCCCAATGCCTTGAACGATACGTTGAAGCGATCGTTGTCGCGGTGCAAGGAGGTCACGTTGAGCAGCATGCGGTTACCAAGGGGCTGTTTCGCCCATCACGCGCGTTCCGCCGATACGAAAAAGCATGGGCGGGGCCGGCCATCGGAGCGGCCGACCGCAAGTCCATCGTCAGCGGGAGCAGGCCCCTTGAAGCGGTTGGATTCTAGCGCTTGCCGCGAGTGACGTCATCAGGGGGAAATACCGGCAGGCGTCCCGCCGATCCGTTCGCCCCGTAAAACGTCGCGTGTCATTCCGAAGAGGGCATACCGGGGCAGTGTAGACGAGTCGCCGCGTCTGGGCCTTTTTCAATCGAACGGCAAACGATTCCGATGACTACCGTGATCACGGACATCCTGCCGCCACGCGCACGCATGGGCGAATTCAAGACGCTCGACATTGGGAGAGACGAAAGCGACTGGCGGCCGATCTGCGCACCGTCGGAATCGATACCGATACATGTGCGCCCGATTGCGCGGCCGGCCATCCTCACGACCTCCCGCGTGACGCGTTGCGGCGGTCGTGACACCGCAAGGGAGCAGCGATCGAGCAGGGCGGCGCAAACGTGCCGCCCTTGTGCGTTCATGCGTCGATGCGCTCCACCTTGCCGACGAGCAGCCCGTACGACAGGCTGCCCGCGAGCGCCATCGCGGCGATGTAGGTGATCGCGCGCGAGAAGTCCGCGCCGTCGACGAGCAGCCCGATCACGATCGGCGTCGCGATCGCGGACAGGTTGCCGATCAGGTTGAATACGCCGCCCGTGAGGCCGATCAGCCGCGCGGGCGCGAGCCCCGACACGAGCGACCACGTGATCGATGCGAAGCCGTTGCCGAAGAACGCGATCGTCATGAACGCGATCACCCAGCCGGTGGAGCTCACGTAGTTCGCGCCGATGATGCAGGTCGAGATCAGCAGCCCCGAGATGATCGGCAGCTTGCGCGCGAAGCCTTGCGACGCGCCGCGCCGCATCAGCCAGTCCGACAGCACGCCCGAGCACAGCACGCCGACGAACGCGGCGAGGAACGGCAGCGACGCGAGGAAGCCCGACTTGATGAAGTCCATCCCGCGATACTTGACGAGGTAGGTCGGGAACCACGTGAGAAAGAACCACAGCGTCGAGTTCAACGCGAACTGGCCGAGGTAGATGCCCCACAGCTTGCGCCGGCCGAGCACGACGCCGAGGTCGCGCCACGTCGACGGTGCGCGTTCGCTGCGCGCCGCGACGCGGTCCTCGAGATCGACGAGACCGCCGCCGTCGCGGATCAGCGCGATTTCAGCCGCATTGACGCCGCGAAACGCGCGCGGCTCGCGATACACCGCATACCAGATCGCGGCCCATGCGATGCCGGCGAGACCGGTCGCGACGAACACCATGTGCCAGCCGAGATGCACCTGTAGCCACGCGAGCACCGGCGTGAGGAACGCGAGGCCGACGAACTGGCCCGACGTGTAGCCGCCGATCGCGCTGGCGCGCTCGCGGGTCGGGAACCACGTCGTCACCACGCGGTTGTTGATCGGGTAGGCCGGCGCCTCGAGCGCGCCGACCGCGAGGCGCAGCACGATCAGCCCGACGAACGAGCCGGCGAAACCGAGCAGCAGCGTCGCGGCCGACCACAATGCGAGCGCACCCGCATACAGCACGCGCGGCGACACCTTGTCGACGAGCCAGCCGCCCGGAATCTGCATCAGCGCATAGGTCCAGCCGAACGCGGAGAACACGAGGCCCGCGCGGACCGGATCGATGTTCAGTTCCTTGAACAGCTCGGGCGCCGCGATCGACAGGTTGCTGCGATCGAGATAGTTGATCACGACGGTGACGAACAGCAGCGCGAGGATCAGCAGCCGCTTGCGGCTCGGCGGCGTGGCGGGGGCCGCGGCCACGGTTGCGCGGGCGGCGGATTCGGACGAGGCGCCGGTGTGGGCGGACGGCCGCTCCGGCGGGTTGGCATGGGTGCGTGACGCGGATTGGGCCACGGTCGTCTCCTTATATCTTCGATTTGCTTCAAACTTCAGTTGTGGCCCGCCGTGAGGCGGGCTGCCTTACCGGTTGGCGGCCATGGCACAGCTTGTGTCTCCTGCGAGCCATCGAGCTCGAATCACAGCTCAAGGCGTGTCGTGGCTGCCTCGTTTAACGCTATCCCGAATGGTTGATTGATCTCATTTCGCATCTATAAGGCTGGGAGTCGATGAACATGAGCCAACCGGTTTTCGTCGGTATCGATGTCGCCAAGGACAGTGTCGAAGTCTGCTGCTCGGACGCCTCGACGCATGCGTTCGAGAACACTGAAGCCGGACACGCGAAGTTGTTGCGCTGGCTCAGGCGCAAGACAGTTACGTTGGTCATACTTGAGGCCACCGGCGGCTACGAGCGAGCCTGCGCGGTGGCGCTGGCGGGCGTCGGATTGCCCGTGTCGGTCATCAACCCTCGCCAGGCACGTGATTTTGCGCGGGCTATGGGGCGACTGGCCAAGACCGATCGGCTTGACGCGCGGGCATTGGCCGAGTTCGCCGCCGTGTTGCATGCCCAGGGGCATCAGCCCCGTGCGTTGGCCACTCAGGAGCAGCGTGAGCTCGTCGCACTTGTTACGCGCCGACGGCAACTCGTGGCCATGCTCGTGAGCGAGCGGCAACGCCTGGCCGTCGCTCACGAGCGGGCCCGTGCCAGCATCGAGGCAATGATCGAGGCCTTGCTCAGTCAGTTGGCCGACATCGATAACGACGTACAACGTGTGCTTCAGGAACGCTACGCCGATCTGTCGGCTTTGCTGCAATCGGTCAAGGGCGTTGGCCCGACCACCGCCAGTACACTCATCGCTGAACTGCCCGAACTCGGACACCTCACTCGCAAGCAGATCACCAGTCTTGCGGGGCTTGCACCCATCAATCGCGATTCGGGCACCCTGCGCGGGCAGCGCCATATCTTCGGCGGGCGCTCCAGTGTCCGACGCGTACTGTACGTCGCCGCACTGGTCGCCACGCGCTTCAATCCGCTGATCCGTAGCTGCTATCTGAGGCTGATCGCCGCCGGCAAGCCCAAAAAAGTCGCCCTCGTCGCGTGCATGCGCAAACTGCTCATCACGCTCAATGCCATCGCCCGCTCGGGCGAGCGGTGGCAGCCGGATTTCAAGGGCGCATGACATGGGCTGTCTCAAGATGGTTGCTGTGTTCTATGCGCCGGCCGGCGCTCGCGAACGAGGCGGCCGAATCGAATGGCGTTGGAGCGAACGTTAGAGCCGTGGCGCGGCGTGCGTCAACATTTGGGCAGGCATCCCTATTAATGGGATGGTTGGCGCTCAATATGTGGGAATGAATGCCGGCCGGCGTGTGTCGGCGTCGTCACGAAGGAGAGGGCGCAGGCGGGCGTTCAGCCGCGCGTGCTGTCGTCGCGATAGCCGTTCTTGCCGATGAAGATTTCCTTCAACGCGGCGCGCAGCGTGATCGGATCGTACTGGCCGGGCGCGAGGTGAATCACGTAACGCGTCTGGCCGTCGAGACGCGCGGCGATGCCCGGCTCGATCTCGACGTCGATCGTGTCGTCGGTCAGCCGCACCGACAGATCCTTGACGCGCAGGTTGAGCTGGTCGCGCACCATCACTTCGATCAGTGTGTCGTCCGGAAAGCGCGACAGCGCGAAGCAATAGTCCTGCTCCGCATCGTGACAGTAGATGTTGGCGAAGCTTTCGTCGTCGTCGAGGTCGGACGTGGCCGCGCCGACGGTAGCGTGAAGTTGCATGAATGAGATTCCTGCTGAAGGGTTATTCGTGGGCGTGCATCGTCGTGCCGATCGCAGCCGTGCTGTCGGACATCGTGTCGGTCCGCACGTCGCGCGCCTTCAGCCACAGCCCGAATTCGCGCATGACCTCGACCACCGGCCGCAGCCGGTCGCCGTCCGCGGTGAGATCGTACTCGACGCGCACCGGCACGTCCGGGTAGACGGTCCGCTGCACGAGCCCCGCGTCTTCCAGTGCGCGCAGGTCGAGCGTCAGCATGCGCTGCGAGATGCCCGGCATGTCGCGCCGCAGGTCGCTGAAGCGGCGCGGCCCGTCGAGCAGATACGACACCAGCAGCAGCCGCCAGCGGCCGCCGAGCAGGCGCATCGCTTCTTCAACGGAACATCCTGTCGCACTCGTTTTCATCGTGCCGAATCCTGGTCGGTAAATTTTTTGCGACTACGGCACAAACGACTGCCGTCTTCTCAGCGCTGCGCCGATGCGAGATATTAGCGCCCGCGTCGCGGCGAATCGATACATGGACAACTCACGAAGGAAACGTATGAAGCTCTATCACGCTCCCGGCAGCTGTTCGCAGGCGATCTGCATCGTGCTGCGCGAAGGCGGGTTCGACGCGGAGATCGTCAGGGTCGACGCGCGCAAGCATGTCGTCGAAGGCGGCCGCGACTACTACGACGTGACCGAACTCGGCTACGTGCCGCTGCTCGAACTCGACGACGGCACGATGCTGCGCGAAGGGCCGGTGATTGCCCAGTATCTCGCGGACCAGCGCCCGCAAGCCGCGCTTGCGCCCGCTTACGGCACGCTCGCGCGCTACCGGCTGATGGAATGGCTCAACTTTCTCGGCACCGAGATCCACAAGGGCTTCATCCCGCTGCTGTATGCGGTGCAGGCAGGGAAGTACGTAGAGCCCGTGCGGCAGAAGCTCGACAGCCGCTTCGCGTGGATCGACCGCCAGCTCGACGGCAGGACGTTCGTCACCGGCGACACGTTCACGGTCGCCGATGCGTACCTGTTCGCGCTGACCGGCTGGGGCAAGGCCGACTGGTTGCGCTCGGTGTACAACGCGGATATCGATCTGAGCCGGCATGCGCATCTGCGTGCGTGGTACGAGCGGGTGCGCGGGCGGCCGGCCGTGCAAGCCGTGCTGGCGGCAGACAACCTGCTGCGATGACGCGCGGCGGCGGCGGCAGGGAACGCGCGTTGTTTTGCCGTAGCGACGCCGCGCCATGCTGAAACGGGCCGCGCTATAATCGCCGCCATGAAATGGCTTCGGACCTTCATCCTGCTGTTGCTGTGCGCGGTGCTGCCCATCAGCGGGCTGGCAGCCAGCGGCCTGACCGGTGAATGTCCGATGCAGCACACGAAGTCGATGGAGGCGGGCACGGGCATGAACATGGCCATGTCCGCCGACATGAGCGGCTGCGATTCGATACAGCCGTCATCCGCCGATCACGCGAAGGCCAAAGCCAAGGGCATGGCCTGCAAGGTGACGGCCCAATGCCAGTTCGGCAGTCTCTACCACCCGGCCGCCCGCGCCGACGTCAGCCGTCCCGCTGCATTCGCCAGCACGATCGTCTTCCACTACACGCGGTCCGTCCCGGCCCGCGACCCGAACGGGTTGTGGCGCCCTCCACGCATCAGCTGATCCCGATTTGACCGGTTCACCGCGCACGCGGTGAGGTTCGTCCTGCGCGCAGGACGGGGAATCCCTTTGGGTTCCGATTTGGGGTTACACCATGTCATTCGCTTTTCGCACGCTGCGCATGCCGCGTGCATGTCGGCGCGCGCCCGTACCGTGGGCCGCGCTGCTGGTGGCGGGCGCCGTTCACGCGCAGCAGTCGCCGTTTACGCTGGACGCCGCGCTGCAGTCCGCCACCGATCGTTCCGCGTCGATGCAGGCCGCGCAAGCTTCCGTGCTCGCGCGCGCCGAAGCGGCCGTCAAGGCCGGCCAATTGCCGGACCCGATGCTCAAGGCCGGCATCGACAACCTGCCGGTCAACGGCGGGCAGCGCTTCACCGTCGGCCAGGATTTCATGACGATGCGCCGCATCGGCATCGAGCAGGAATGGGTGTCCGGCGACAAGCGGCGGCTGCGTACTGCGCTGGCCGACGAACAGGTCGGCCGCGAGCGCGCCGGCTATCTCGCGCAGCTGGCGGCCGTACGCCGGCAGACCGCGACGGCTTGGCTCGATGCCGTCTATGCGAAGCAGGCACTCGTGCTTCAGCAGGCGCTGCTCGGTCACATGAACCATGAATTCGATGCGACGCAGGCGTCGTATCGCGGCGCGAAGGCGAGCGCGGGCGACGTCGTGCAGGCCCGCTCGATGCTCGCACAGACGCAGGACCAGGTGCTCAAGGCACAGCAGGCGTACCGCACCGCGCTCGTCGCGCTGGCGCGCTGGACGGCGGCGCCCGTGACGGACGTGACGGGTACGCCGCCCGCGCCTGAATCCTTCGTTTCGTCGTTGCCGCCGGACGAGCTGCGCCTGTCGCAGCCGGCGCTCGTCGCCGCCGCGGACGATATCGCGGTGGCCGAAGCCGACGCGGCGGTCGCGAACAGCGAGCGCAGCCCCAACTGGACGTGGGAAATCGCGTACCAGCAGCGCGGCGGCGCGTACTCGAACATGGTGTCGGTCGGCGTCTCGATCCCGCTGCCGCTCAATCGCAAGAATCGCCAGAACCGCGACGTGGCCGAAAAGGCTGCGCTCGCAACGAAGGCGCGCCTGATGTACGAGGACACGCTGCGTCAGGTACAGGCCGATATCCGCACGCAATCCGACACGCTGGCGAGCGGTCGTGAACGCATCGCGAACCTGGGCGCCGCGCTGTTGCCGGCCGCCGACCAGCGTGTGCGGCTCGCGACGGCCGCGTACCGGGCGGGCACGGGGTCGCTCGCCGACACGTTCGCCGCGCGGCGGGCGCAACTCGAAGCCCAGTTGCAGGTGCTCGATCTCAGGCGCGACGTGTCGCAGACCTGGGCGCAGCTCGAATATCAAGTCGTGCCGTCGGCAATGGCCGCCGCGCAGTGAAGGAGACCGCCATGACCAAGCAATTACTGGCGCGTGCGGTGCCGATCGCGTTCGCC
This sequence comes from Burkholderia sp. HI2761, assembly GCF_002223355.1. Classification (NCBI taxonomy): domain Bacteria; kingdom Pseudomonadati; phylum Pseudomonadota; class Betaproteobacteria; order Burkholderiales; family Burkholderiaceae; genus Burkholderia; species Burkholderia sp. HI2761. Next base: position 827,436 of record NZ_NKFN01000007.1, read on the forward strand.
GGCGCGGCGCTCGTCGGCGCCGGTTACTTCGCGGGCCTCCGCCATGCCACGGGCGATGCGGCGACGGCCGCCACGGCTGCCGCCGCACCGTCGGGCATGCAGGCTCGGCAGCCCGCACGCAAGGTGCTGTACTGGAACGACCCGATGGTGCCGAACCAGCACTTCGACAAACCGGGCAAATCGCCGTTCATGGACATGCAGTTACAGCCCGTCTATGCGGATGAAGGCGACGCCGCGGCGGGTATCCGGATCGATCCGGGCCTGCAGCAGAACCTCGGCATCCGCTATGCGACCGTGCGCCGGCAGCAAACGGCGGCCGGTTTCGACGCGGTGGGCACCACGCAGTTCGACGAAGCGCGCACGAAAGTCGTGCAGTCGCGCGTCACGGGCTACATCGACCATCTGTATGCACGCGCGCCGATGCGGCGCATCGCGAAGGGAGCGCCGGTCGCATCGCTGTTCGTGCCCGACTGGCTCGCGCCGCAGGAGGAATATCTCGCGCTGAAGCGAGGCGGGATGGACGGCAGCCTGCTCGATGCGGCGCGCGCGCGGATGCGGGCGCTGTCGATCCCGGACGGCATGATCGCGAATCTCGATCGTACCGGCCGCGCGCAGACGCACGTCGTGTTGAGTGCGCCGGAGGCCGGCGTCGTCAGCGAGCTCAATGTGCGCGACGGCGCGATGGTCGCGCCCGGCCAGACGCTCGCGAAGATCGCCGGGTTGTCCACGCTGTGGCTGATCGTCGAGGTGCCGGAAGCGCTTGCTTTGAACGTGCAGCCGGGAATGTCGGTCGACGCGACGTTCGCGGGCGATCCGGCCCGGCATTTCAGTGGACGCATCCGCGAAGTGCTGCCCGGCATCAGCACGGACAGCCGCACGCTGCAGGCGCGGGTGGAGATCGACAACGCATCGCTGAAGCTCACGCCCGGCATGCTGATGCGCGTACGGGTCGCCGATAAGGCGACGGTGTCGCGCCTGCTTGTGCCGTCCGAGGCCGTGATCGCGACCGGCCAGCGCACGATCGTCATCGTGAAGAACGGCGACGGCCGGTTTCAGCCGGCGTCGGTGACGGTCGGCAACGACGTCGGCGGCGACACGGAAGTGCTCGGCGGATTGAACGAAGGCGATACGGTCGTCGCGTCGGGGCAGTTCCTGATCGATTCGGAAGCCAGCCTGAAAAGCGTGCTGCCGCGGCTGGAGCGCGCGGCAGGGACAACCGCGGCCGCATCGTCCGCGACGGCAACCGCGCCGGTCTACGAAACCACCGGCAAGGTGGAGAAGGTCACGGCCGACGACATCACGTTCTCGCATCAGCCGGTGCCGGCGCTCGGCTGGGGTGCGATGACGATGGCGTTCGGCAAGCCGTCGGCGCAGGCGTTCGCGGACGTGAAGCCGGGCCAGACCGTGCGTTTCGCGTTCATGCAGACCGACGACGGCTACCGGCTGACGAAGGTCGAGCCGCAGGGAGGGGGGCGATGATCGCGCGCATCATTCACTGGTCCGTCCATCACCGGTTTCTGGTGCTGCTGGCTACCGTGCTGCTCGCGGCATGGGGCGTGCATTCGCTGCGGCAGACGCCGCTCGATGCGTTGCCCGATCTGTCGGACACGCAGGTGATCGTGAAGGCGTCGTATCCGGGCAACGCGCCGCAGGTCGTCGAGGACCAGGTGACCTATCCGCTCACGACGACGCTGCTCGGCGTGCCGGGCGCGAAAACCGTGCGCGCGTACTCGTCGTTCGGCGACGCGTTCGTCTATGTGCTGTTCGACGACCATACGGATCCGTACTGGGCGCGTTCGCGTGTGCTCGAATACCTGAGTCAGGTGCAGAGCCGCCTGCCGGCGGGCGCGACCGTGTCGCTCGGCCCGGATGCGACGGGCGTCGGCTGGGTATACGAGTACGCGCTCGTCGATCGCACCGGCCATCACGATCCCGGGCAACTGCGCGCGCTCAACGACTGGTTCCTGAAGTTCGAGCTGAAGGGCGTGCCGGACGTATCGGAAGTCGCGAGCATTGGCGGCATGGTGCGCCAGTACCAGGTCGTGCTGGATCCGGACAAGCTGCGCGCATACGGGGTCCCGCAGGCGGCGGTCGCTGAGGCCCTCGGCAAGGCCAACCAGGCATCCGGCGGCTCTGTCGTCGAGCTGGCCGAGTCGGAGTACATGGTGCGGTCGTCGGGCTACCTGCGCACGCTCGACGATTTCCGTCGCGTCGTGCTGCGCACCGACGCCGCCGGCACGCCGGTCCTGCTCGGCGACGTCGCACGCATCCAGGTCGGCCCGGCGATGCGGCGCGGCATCGCGGAATTGAACGGGCAGGGCGAGGTGACGGGCGGCGTCGTCGTGATGCGCTCGGGCAAGAACGCGCTGACGACGATCGACGCGGTGAAGTCGAAGCTCGCCGACCTGAAGCGTTCGCTGCCGGCCGGCGTCGAGATCGTCACGACCTACGACCGTTCGCAACTGATCGCGCGCGCGGTCGACAACCTGACGGACAAGCTGATCGAGGAGTTCGTGATCGTCGGGATCGTCTGCGCGGTGTTCCTGTTCCATCTGCGCAGCGCGCTGGTCGCGATCCTGTCGCTGCCGCTCGGCGTGCTGGCAGCGTTCATCGTGATGCGCTACCAGGGCGTGAACGCAAACCTGATGTCGCTCGGCGGGATTGCGATCGCGATCGGCGCGATGATCGACGCCGCGATCGTGATGATCGAGAACGCGCACAAGCATCTGGAAGCGTACGACCGCGCGCACCCCGGCGAGCCGATCACGACCGCACGGCGCTGGGAACTCGTGGCGGCGTCTGCCGCGGAAGTGGGCCCCGCGCTGTTCTTCTCGTTGCTGATCATCACGCTGTCGTTCGTTCCGGTGTTTTCGCTGGAAGGGCAGGAGGGCAAGCTGTTCGCGCCGCTCGCGTTCACGAAGACCTACACGATTGCCGCCGCCGCGGGGCTGTCGGTGACGCTGGTGCCCGTGCTGATGGGCTATCTCGTGCGCGGCCGCATTCCGCACGAGTACGCGAACCCGATCAACCGCGTGCTGATCCGCCTGTACCGGCCGTGGCTCGAAGCGACGCTGCGGCGCCCGTGGGCGGCGATCGGCATCGCGGCCGTCGCACTCGTGCTGACTGCCGTGCCGTTGTCGCGGCTCGGCGGCGAATTCATGCCGCCGCTCGACGAAGGCGATTTGCTGTACATGCCGACCGCGCTGCCGGGCATCTCGGCGGACAAGGCGAGCGAACTGCTGCAGCAGACCGACCGGCTGATCAAGACCGTGCCCGAGGTCGACACGGTGTTCGGCAAGTCGGGCCGCGCCGATACGGCGACCGACCCGGCGCCGCTCGAAATGTTCGAGACGACGATCCGGTTCAAGCCGCGCAGCGCGTGGCGGCCCGGCATGACGCCGGAGAAGCTCGTCGACGAACTCGACCGGACGGTGAAGGTGCCGGGCCTGTCGAACGTATGGGTGCCGCCGATCCGCAACCGGCTCGACATGCTGTCCACCGGGATCAAGACGCCGGTCGGCGTGAAGATCTCGGGGCCGGACCTGGCGGGGATCGACGCGATCGCGACGCAGGTCGAGGCGGCCGTGAAGCACGTCCGGGGCGTGACGTCCGCGCTCGCGGAGCGGCTGAACGGCGGCCGCTACATCGACGTCGACATCGACCGGCTTGCCGCCGCGCGTTACGGGCTGTCGGTGGCCGATATCCAGTCGGTCGTGTCGTCGGCCATCGGCGGCGAGGAGGTCGGCGAAGTGATCGCGGGGCGCGAGCGCTTTCCGATCAACATCCGCTATCCACGCGAGATCCGCGATTCGCTCGAGAACCTGCGGCAACTGCCGATCGTGACCGCGCGCGGCGCGCAGATCCGCCTCGGCGACGTCGCGCATGTCGCGATCGCCGACGGGCCGCCGATGATCCGCAGCGAGAACGCACGGCTGTCCGGCTACGTGTACGTCGATCTTCGCGGTACCGACCTCGGCACGGCCGTCCGTGCGATGCAGCAGGCCGTCGCGCGGCAGGTCGCGTTGCCGCCCGGCTATTCGATCGCATGGTCGGGTCAGTTCGAGTATCTCGAACGGGCGGCGGCGACGCTGCGCACCGTCGTGCCCGTCACGCTCGTCGTGATCTTCGTGCTGCTGTTCGTCACGTTCGATTCGGCAGCCGATGCGTTGCTGCTGATGTCGACGGTGCCATTCGCGCTGGTCGGCGGATTCTGGCTCGTGTGGGCGCTCGGTCATGCGGTGTCCGTCGCGACGTCGGTCGGCTTCATCGCGCTCGCGGGCGTGGCCGCCGAATTCGGCGTCGTGATGCTGCTGTACCTGAAGGGCGCGCTGCAACGCCGGCTCGATGCCGGCGAACCGCTGACCGATGCGTTGCTGCTCGACGCGATTCGCGAAGGCGCGGTGCTGCGTGTACGCCCGAAGGCGATGACGGTCGCCGTCGTGCTCGCCGGGCTCGTGCCGATCATGATCGGCCACGGCGCCGGTTCCGAAGTCATGCAGCGCATCGCCGCGCCGATGGTCGGCGGCATGGTCACGGCGCCGCTGCTGTCGATGTTCGTCATTCCCGCCGCCTGGCTTCTGCTTCAGCGCCGTCGTGCGCGAAGCGCGGGCCGCCCGCGGCATTCCGATGCAGTTCCTTCCGGCACGAACGTGCCATCCATTCCCACCGGAGAATCACGATGAAGATGAATCAATTGATCGCCACCGCCGCCGCCGTTCTCGCGTGCGGCGCTTTCGCCGTCCCGGCCGTTGCCGCCGGCGACATGTCGGGCATGGACATGTCCGGCATGAAGATGTCGTCGGACGGCGCGGCGGAATCGAACGCCGCGCTGACCGACGCCGAAGTGAAGAAGGTCGATGCCGCGAGCGGCCGGATCACGCTGAAGCACGGCGCGCTGGAGAACGTCGGGATGCCGCCGATGACGATGGCGTTCAAGGCGAAGGATGCGGCGATGCTCGCGCACGCGCATGCCGGCGACAAGGTCAAGGTGCGGATCGAGAAGGTCGACGGCACGCTGACGATCGTCAGGCTCGTCAAGGGCTCCTGATCGTCCGGATGCGGGCGTTCGCTGCCGCCCGCATCCGGCGCCGTGAAGCGCGTCGCGCCGACGTGTCCGCCGGCCGGCGCGCCCGATGTACGCTCAGCGCGTCAGCGTCAACGCCAGATACCCCGCATAACCCGCGCCGTTCGCGAGCAACGCCCACAGCGCGAGCCCGCGCGTGCGCGCATTGACGCGCAGCCAGGCCGCCGCCGCGAGCGTGATGATCACGCCGGTCAGCACTTCGGGGCGCGGCTCCCACGGCGTCAGCATGATGCCGATCGCCGGCAGCAGCGTGCCCTGGAACACCATCGCGCCGGTGATGTTGCCGAACGCGAGCGTGTCCTTGCCGCGGCGGATCCACAGCACGCTGTTGACCTTCTCGGGCAGTTCCGTCGCGATCGGCACGATGATCAGCGACAGCAGCAGCGCCGACACGCCGAGCACGTGCGATACGCCTTCCACGCCGTGAATGAAGCCCTTCGCCCCACCGACCAGCAGCGCGACGCCGATCAGCAGTTGCAGCATGATCGTCGCCAGGTTGGTCGGCAAGCCGACGCGCGACAGGAACATCGCGTGCGGCGCCTCGGTGCCGTGCCCGGCGTCGACGAGCCCGGTCGACGCGCGGAACGTCATCACGACGTACATCACGTAGAGGCCGACCAGCATCGCGGCGAGCAGCGCGCGCACGGCCCAGTTGTGATGCGGGACGAACATCGCGATGGTCGCCAGCGAGAATGCGGCGAGGAAGGTGTTCATGTCGCGCACGAAGCCCGTGCGTTCGGGTGCGATCGTGCCGCGCGGCCCGCGCGAGCGGATCACGGCGAGCGTCATCAGGAACGTGGTGAGCGTCGCGAGCATCAGCGGCGCGCCGAGAATCGCGCCGACGCCGATCTCCTCGTTCACGGCCTGGTTCGACGTGCCGCCGGCCAGGGCGAGCAGCGGCACCATCGTTTCGGGCAGCGCGGTGCCGACGGCCGCGAACAGCGAGCCGGTCACGCCTTCGGAAATCTTCAGGCGTTCGCCGAGATGTTCGAGCGCATTGGTGAAGACCTCGGCCGCGACGAGGATGACGATCAGCATGAACGCCAGTTCGACAAACATGAAGGTCATGCGGCACCTCCGCAGGCAGCGGTGGCGTGAGGGAAGCGAGCGGGAAGGGACATGGGGACTCCGTGGTCGGACGCTGACGAACCATGACACATCCGCCGCCGTCCGACCAGGAACGACGCGATGTGCCCATGGTCTCGCCAAGCCGATCAGGCCGAACGCGCCACGGCCGCAGGCCGAGTGTGTTGACGCGTTCGCTTTCCGGGGACGGAAAGCAGGCTACTCCCCAAAGACGGAAAGCAGTCTAGCCGAGCGGTTTTCTTTCGACAAGCCTTCGTCTCGAAAAAATATATCCCTTCGCCCGGTGAGGGTAGCCGTCAGGATATATACTCCCCTACCCTATACAGGAGCCATCGATGAGCCATACCGTTCGCGAAAAACAGAAGCTGCTGAACCGCGTGCGCCGTATCAAGGGACAGGTCGAAGCGATCGAGCGGGCACTGGAAGATGAGCGCGGCTGCAACGACGTGCTGCAACTGATCACGAGTTGTCGCGGCGCGATGAACGGCCTGCTGGCCGTCGTGCTGGAAGACCACATCCGGTCGCATCTCGTCGATGCGGACACGCCCGATGCACACGAAGGCAGCGCGACCGAGCAGCTCATCGACGTCGTGCACAGCTATTTCAAGTAAGCGGATCGAACATGAACGAATTCAAGGGCCCGGCAACAGGCGGCATGCACAGCCACGCGTTTCTGGGGGCCGCACACGCGCAGAACGAGCGGAAGACGTGGATGGTCATCGGCCTCTGCACGGCGATGATGATCGCCGAGATCGTCGGCGGCACGCTGTTCGGCTCGCTCGCGCTGGTCGCCGACGGACTGCACATGTCGACGCACGCGGGCGCGATGCTGATCGCGGCGCTGGCCTATACCTATGCGCGCCGGTACGCCGACGATCCGCGTTTCGTGTTCGGCACCGGCAAGCTCGGCGACCTGGCCGGCTTCACGAGCGCGATCGTGCTGGCGATGATTGCGTTGCTGATCGGCTACGAGGCGATCGCGCGGCTGCTGGCGCCGGTGCCGATTCACTTCGACGAAGCGATTCCGATCGCCGTGCTGGGGCTCGCCGTGAACCTCGCCAGCGTGTGGCTGCTGAGCGGCGATCACCATCACGGGCATCATCACGGTCATGGGCATGATCATCCCCACGACCATGATCACGACGATGCCCACCACGCGCACCACGCGCATCATGGTCACGGTTCGCACTCGGCGGCGCATCGCGACCACAACATCCGGTCGGCCTACGTGCACGTGATCGCCGACGCGGCCGTGTCGGTGCTGGCGATCGTCGGCCTGCTGCTCGCGCGCGCGTTCGGATGGGTCTGGATGGACCCGCTCGCGGGCATCGTCGGCGCGCTGGTGATCGCCAACTGGGCGTACGGGCTGATACGTGATACGGGCGGTGTCCTGCTCGACGTCAACGTCGATCGCAAGCTGACGGACAACGTCCGCCGCGCGATCGAGGCGCTCGGCGACAAGGTCAACGATCTCCATGTGTGGCGCGTGGGCCCCGGGCACATGAGCGCGATCGTGTCGGTCGAATCGGGTGACACCGCACGCGATGCGCGTTTCTATCATGCGCTGCTCGCGGGCTTCGACGGCGTGTCGCACGTGACCGTCGAAGTGATGACACCTGCGAAGGCGGCCTGATCGTGGCCGTGAAATCGCCATGTATCGACCTGTGCGCGTTCGACGGTCGCACGGGTTTTTGTGTCGGCTGCCTGCGCACGCGCGACGAGGCGCGCGACTGGAAGAAGCTGACCGACCATCGCCGCCACCAGATACTCAACGACCGTACGCGCCGGCAAGCGAAACTCCGGCGCGACGACGCGCAATAGCAAGGGCGCCCGCGCTCCCGAAGCCTGCGATCGGCGCCACGAGCCTGCGGTAGTATCGCTGGCATCCAGTGCCAGGATTCCTGAACCGGGAGCGCCCCATGCAGACCGACTCATCGACCGGCATTCTTCGCCAGATTCCGCGCAGCGTGTGGGTGCTCGGCTGCGTCAGCCTGCTGATGGACGTGTCGTCCGAAATCATCCACGGCCTGTTGCCGATGTTCCTCATGGCGGGTCTTGGCGCGAGCGCGACGACGATCGGCCTGATCGAGGGGATCGCCGAAGCGACGTCGCCGGTCGTCAAGGTGTTCTCCGGCACGCTGAGCGACTACCTGCGCAATCGCAAATGGCTCGCGGTGACCGGCTACGCGCTCGGCGCGCTCAGCAAGCCGCTGTTCGCGATCGCGCCGACGATCGGCGTCGTGGTGACCGCGCGGATCGTCGACCGCGTCGGCAAGGGGATTCGCGGCGCGCCGCGCGATGCGCTCGTCGCCGACGTCACGCCCGTTCACCTGCGCGGCGCAGCGTACGGGTTGCGCCAGTCGCTCGACACGGTGGGCGCGTTCCTCGGGCCGCTGCTGGCCGTCGTCATCATGCTGGCGTGGCGCGACAATTTCCGCCTCGCGTTCTGGCTGGCCGTGATTCCCGGCGTGCTGGCCGTGGCGCTGCTCGCGTTCGGCATCGACGAGCCGGCACGTGCGCCGGGCGAGAAGCGCGTGAACCCGATCCGCCGCGAGGTCGTCGCGCAACTCGGCGCCCGCTACTGGTGGGTGGTGGCCGTCGGCGGCGTGTTCGCGCTGGCGCGTTTCAGCGAGGCGTTTCTGGTGCTGCGCGCGATGGGCAGCGGCGTGCCCGTCGCGCTCGTGCCGCTCGTGATGGTCGCCATGAACGTCGTGTATGCGTCGTCCGCTTACCCATTCGGCAAGCTCGCCGATACGACGAGCCACACGAAGCTGATGGTGGTCGGGCTCGTCCTGCTGATCGCCGCCGATATCGTGTTGGCGCACGGCGCGTACTGGCCGACCGTGCTCGTCGGCGTCGCGCTATGGGGGCTCCATATGGGGATGACGCAAGGGCTGCTCGCGACGATGGTCGCGCATGCCGCGCCGGCCGAATTGAGAGGGACGGCGTTCGGCGTATTCAACCTGATCAGCGGCATCGTGACGCTCGTCTCGAGCGTCGTCGCGGGCGTCCTGTGGGATCGGGCCGGTGCTGCCGCGACGTTCTACGCGGGGGCCGTATTCAGCGCGGCGACCATCGCGCTGCTCCTGTGCGTTCGCACGTCGTTCGGTACGGTGCGGGATCGCTAGCGCCGAACGCGGCGGCGCATGACCTGGCTGCCCGTGCCGCGCGGAAAGTACTGCGCGAACGTCGTGCGCCCGTCGCGGCTCGCGATCTCCACCTTGCCGCGATGCCGTTCCCTGATCGACTTCACGATCGCGAGTGGCGGCCGTACTCGTATCGAGCGCGCTGCGGGGGATGGTCTGGCGCGGCGGTTTTCGTCGGAAGATTCGCTGCATTTTATCGGCTCGATCGTACGGCGCATGGCGATCGCGGCGTGATGGCGACAATTACATCGGCCTGTCTGCCGATTACCAAAAACTGTCATTGAGCGCCGCTAAGCTTTCGCCACCCTCACAACCGGGATTCCCGCCATGCGCTCCACAATCCGCCTGTTTGCCCCGCTATTGCTGCTCCCGACGCTCGCCGCGCCGGCATTCGCCGCCACTGCCGCGCCCGTCAGCCCGAACTGCGGCGGCAGCACGACGCCGATCGCCGAGATCCAGGGGCCGGGCGCGCCGTCGCCGCTCGCCGGCCAGAACGCGTCGATCGAAGCCGTCGTCACCGCCGATTTCGGCGGCACGGACGGCTTCGGCGGCTTCTTCGTCCAGCAGGCCGACGCGCAGCGCCGCAACCAGCCGGGCGTGTCCGAAGGCCTGTTCGTCTATGCGCCGAAAGCGCGCGCGAAGGCCGGCGATCTCGTGCACGTGACGGGCAAGGTCGAGGAGAAATACGGGCAGACGCAACTCACGCTGTCGGGCGCGATCGCGGTGTGCGCGAACGGCCAGACGGTCACGCCCGCGACGCTCACGCTGCCGGTCGACAGCCCGAACGCGTTCGCCGCATACGAAGGGATGCTCGTGCGCCTGCCGCAGACGCTGAGCGTCACCGACAACTACGAGCTCGGCCGTTATGGCAGCGTGATGCTCAGCAACGGCCGCCTGCGCACGCCGACGAGCGTCGTGCCGCCCGCGCAGGCGCAGACGCAGATCGACGCGAACGCGCGCAACCGCCTGATCCTCGACGACGGCTCGAACAAGCAGAACCCCGCGACCGTACCGTATCCGGCGCCGGGCCTGTCGGCCGCGAACACGCTGCGCGCGGGCTACACCGTGCGCGACGTCGAAGGCGTGCTCGAAGTGCGTTACGGCGCATGGCGCGTGCAGCCGCTGCCCGGCGCGGCCGTGCCGGCGTTCGACGCACGTGCGAACCCGCGCACCAACGCACCGGCGCGCGATCCGAAATCGAACCTGCGCGTAGCCTCCTTCAACGTGCTGAACTATTTCAACGGCAACGGTCTCGGCGGCGGCTTCGACGATCCGAACAACCGCGGCGCGAAGACGTTCCAGGAATTCCAGCGCCAGGAAGCGAAGATCGTCAGCGCGCTGAAGGCGATCGACGCCGACGTGATCGGCCTGATGGAAATCCAGAACAACGGTTACGGCGAACTGAGCGCGGTGCGCCAGCTCGCGGCGAAGCTCGGCAACCAGTGGCGCGTGGTCGATCCGGGCACGTCGCGGCTCGGCGGCGACGCGATCGCGGTCGCGCTGATCTACGACAGCCGCAAGGTCGAACCGGTCGGCCGCGCGGCGACGCTCGCGATCGACGACAAGAACCGTCAGCCGCTCGCGCAGTCGTTCCGGCTGGCCGGCGGCAACAAGCAGGCGCTGACGGTGGCCGTGAACCACCTGAAGTCGAAGAACTGCCCGGACGCCGCGAACGACGATCTCGACCAGGGCGATGGCCAGGGCTGCTGGAACCCGACGCGCACGCGCGCGGCGGCGAAGGTGGCCGACTGGCTGGCCGGCAATCCGACGGGCGTCAAGAGCCAGGGCGTGCTGCTGATCGGCGACTTCAACAGCTACACGTACGAAGACCCGATCCGCACGCTCGAATCGCGCGGCTACCGCAACCTCGTCGCGCGCTGGATCGGCGCGAACGCGTACAGCTACGTGTACAACGGCGAAGCCGGCTATCTCGACCATGCGCTCGCGACGCTGCCGCTCGCATCGCACGTGAAGGCCGTGCACGAATGGCACATCAACGCGGACGAGCCGCTCGCGCTGCAGTACACGCTCGCGTACAAGTCGGCCGAGCAGCAGAAGACGTTCTATGCGGCCGATGCGTATCGTTCGTCCGATCACGATCCGGTGCTGATCGATATCGCGCTGCCGGGCGGCGGGAAGTGACCAGGGTTTGAGTTTTTGCGACAGGCGCGACGCGCGGCAATGCCGTACGTCGCGCCTGTCCGGGAAATCCGTTCGAATATCGGGTAAATAATGCCGCGAAGAATTAATCGAACCGGTATTTTATGGATGACGCAGTGCACATCGATTCTGTAATTGAAGAATGATGGAAGTGAATCGAATTTCCGAATGACGTGCGTATGCCGCTGCATCGTCCCAATCGATTGGCGATAATAAAAATGAAAGAATAATCCTGTCGATCCGAAGGCTTTGAATGCGCTGCGCCGATGCAGGAAAGGTTTCTGCGTTGTGCGGGAAAAGTAAAATATTCGACGCGGCATTGCCGATAAGGCACACCTTTCACGAATAATCCCGTTTTCTTTCAAATACCAGACACTATCCGCCCTTCGCATCATTGCGGGATTTTTAATATCCGAATGATCTTTGACAACGCGGCGCAGCACCGCCTATTTTTGTCATGGCTTAAGTTTCAGTTATACAAAAGTTGTCCAAACTGCAGGGGGCGCGTCCGGCATCATTCTCGCCAAGCAGTTTGCTGTGTCTGTATCACGTTCAGTCTCTTGGAAGTCCGATCCCCAACCGCCGACTGCCGACCGTGCAACGCGAGTGGCGGGTAGGCCTGCGCGTTTCGCGGGCGTTGGCGGCCTTTGTGACGCGGTATCCGAAATCAAAGGGCAGAGATGAAACCAGACAGGAGCAGTACCGGCAGCCGCCGTGTTCGTCGCGGCCGGCTGGCCGGGCTAGGCGCATTGACCGCCATGACACTGGCGCTCGCGGCATGCGGCGGCGACGATTCGTCGTCCGTCGGCGCATCGAGCCTCGCGCAGGCCACGGCGAGCCAGCAGGCCAGCGCGCAGGCGGCCGGTAATCCGGCGCCGGCGGCCAACCAGCCGTACGTCGACCCGGTCGCGTACTCGATGAACGCGACCGACGGCCTCGCGCCGTCGCAGGTGTCCGAGAAAGCGGCCGTCATGCATTACCAGTGGAAAGGCGGCGGCAAGACGATCGACTACACGACGACCACCGGCCACCTGACCGCGCAGGACGCGAACGGCAATGCGGAAGCGTCGATGTCGTATGTCGCGTACACCGCGCCCAGCACGAACGGCAAGCCGCGCCCGGTCACGTTCGTCTATAACGGCGGCCCCGGCTCGTCGTCGATCTGGCTGCGGCTCGGCTCGTTCGCGCCGACCCGCGTGGCCACGCCCGATCCGCTGTTCGGCAACAACTGGCCGAACTATCCGCTCGTCGACAATGCGGAGAGCCTGATCGACACCACCGATCTCGTGTTCATCGACCCGCCCGGCACCGGGCTGTCGGAAGCCGTGTTGCCGAACACCAACCAGAAGTACTGGGGTTCCGACGTCGACGTGAACATCATGCGCGACTTCATCCAGCGCTATCTGAACGTCAACAGCCGCGGCACGTCGCCGATCTACCTGTACGGCGAATCGTACGGGACGCCGCGTACCGACATGCTCGCGCTCGCGCTCGAATCGGCCGGCGTGCACCTGACGGGCATCGTGCTGCAGTCGTCGATCCTGAACTACTTCGCGGATGCGGTGGAAGCGGTGGCGATCACGCAGTCGACCGAAGGGCTGCTGCTCGATACCGATACGGTGGCCGGCTATCTGCCCGGCTACGCGGCGGTCGCGGCGTACTTCAACCAGGTGTCGCCGGCGCCGGTGAACCAGGATCTGTACGCATTTCAGACGGAGCTGTTCACGACGCTGATCTACAACCAGCTGCAGAAGTACTCGCAGTCGTGGGTGTTGAGCCAGCTCGGCATTCCGGATGCGCTCGGCACGCCGGTGTTCCCGAGCGATGCGACGCTCAGGCTGTGGTCGATCCCGTCGAGCCTCACGCAGCAGGCGCTGCGCGGCTACTTCAACGCGAATCCGTTCGGCACGAGCCTGCTGCCCGGCACGACGATCGGCCGGTATGACGGGCGCGTGTCGTTGCCGAATTCCGACCCGCGGCTGCAGACCGACGGCGATCCGTCCGACATCCTGATCTCGCAGCCGTTCACGAACGCGCTCGCGACGCAGATGCCGGACTACCTCGGCTACACGGCCCCGAACGCGACGTACCTGCCGCTGAACGACAACATCATCGGCGTCTGGGACTTCTCGCACGACGGCCAGCCGATGCCCGACACGATCCCCGATCTGCTCGGTGCGCTGCAGCTCAACCCGAAGCTTCGCGTGCTGGCGGAGAACGGCTACCACGATCTCGCGACGCCGTTCTTCAACACGGAGAAGCAACTCGCGCGGCTGCAGACGGTGAAGGGCCTGAATCCGAAGCTGCAGGTGAACTTCTTCCAGGGCGGTCACATGACTTACCTGGACGACGTCGCCCGTCCGCTGATGAAGCGGGACCTGCAGACGTTCTACAAGGGCGCGCGGATTCCGACGGCGCTGACGCTGCACACGCTGCCGCCGCCGTGGCCGGATGAAAACCCGCCCAGCGTACCGACCGGCAGCGTCCCGGGCGCGACGGCCGCGACGACGCTGGCGGCAGCCCCGTGAGCGACGGATGCCTGGTCATCGGAACCCTCTATTCATCCATTGAATGCGAGCGATCATGTCCCTAATCCAATTGATGCGGCGTATGTCCCCGTTGATCGTGCTCGGTGCCGTGATGAGCAGTGCCTACGCGTTGCCGCCGCAGGCGGTGGCGCCGGTGAAACTGCCGCACGGCGGGCGCGGTGTCGACGGTCCGTTCTTTCCGGCCACGCGGGCGGCGCCGGTGTTGCCGTCGACCGGCGCGGCGTTGCAGCAGCAGGCGCAGCAGCGCGTCGACGCGAGGCTCGGCGGCAATACCGTGCTGAGCAACGGCGCAGCCGTGACGAAGGCGCAGGCGCAGAGCAGCGGGCTCGGCTTCGTGTCGAAGCACTTCGACGAGATCGATGCGAAGCACACCGGCCGCGTGACGATGAGCGACGTACGGCAGTTCATCCGGCAGCGGCAGGTGCAGGCGCAGCAGGAACAGCAGGACGAGTGACGTAGCAGGCAGGGCGGCGGCCGGTGCGGCTTTCCAGCGTACCGGCCGCCGAATCGTCGGCGGGCGCGGGCTAAGGCGCGATCACCGTCATCCTGAACGGCCCGCCATGCTCCGCCGCATGCGCGACCGCGTCGTTCGCGTCGTCGAGCGCGAAGGCCGTCACGTCGAATTGTCCGAGGTCGAGCAGGCCGCCGCGAACGAGGCCGGTCATCAGCGTCACGGCTTGCGTCGGGTACATCCATTTGCCGCGCAGCGTGATGTCGTTGCGCATGATCCACGGATACGGCAGCTCGAGCCCGGCGCCGCCGAGCATGCCGACGCCGCCCATCAGCACCACGCGCCCGTACGGGCGAACCGCCATCACGGCCGCCCGCACCGTCGTCGCCGGCACCGACGGCGGCATCAGGTCGATCACGCAGTCGATCGGCCCCGGCGCCGCCTGCTGCATGCGGATGCGGTCCCCGGTTTCATCGCCGGTCAGCTCGACCGTGCGCACGCGGTCGCCGAAGCGGCGTTCGAGATCCGAGAGCACGCGCACGTTGCGGCCGGGCGCGACCACGCAGCGCGCGCCCATCGCCAGCGCCACCGCGACGCAGGCGCTGCCGAAATTGCCGGTCGCGCCGCTGACGAGCAGGATTTCGCCGGCGCGCAGGTCGGACGCCAGCAGCCCGCCGTAAGGCACGAGCAGCGTATTGAGCGCGCACCAGCGTGCGGCGTCGGCCGACGCGATCGCGCCGATGCGCACCGCGTTCTCGGTCGGCACGCGCAACCGTTCGGCGAACGGACCGTCGTGAAAGTAGCGCTGCAACTGCTTGCCGCCTTCGCCACGCGTGCTCCAGCCCTGCAGCACGATGTCGGGCATCCGTGCGTCGTCGCGCGAGCGTACGGTCGGGTCGCAGAAGACCCAGTCGCCCGGCTGCAACTGCGTCGCGTCGGGGCCGGTTTGCCGGACTCGGCCGATCGCGCCGCAGCCGGGCACGATCGGCAGCTCGATCGGATAGCGGCGCTCGCCGCTGAACACTTCCCGCGCATAGGACAGAACCGGCGTCGCGACGACGTCCACGATGACTTCGCCGGTGCCGAGCACGGGGTCCGGCATCGTTTTGATCGCGAGCGGCCTGCCGAACGATTTCAGAATCGCAGCTTTCATGACGCTTCATGACGGTGGGGATGCGTCGATTCTGGCAGGCTTAGAATCCGCAACAAGGCCCGGCGCGAACCCAGGATCGGCCGATACCACCCTGCTCGGAGCGAACCCGATGACCGTCACCACGCGAACCCCGTTCGGCGATTTCCTGCGCTCGCGGCGCAAGAAACTGCGCCCGGAGGCCGTCGGCCTGCACGACGGCCCGCGCCGGCGCACGCCCGGCCTGCGGCGCGAGGAAGTCGCGGAACTGGCCGGCATCGGCGTCGACTGGTACGTACGGCTCGAGCAGGGGCGCGACGTCAACCCGTCGGATGCGACGCTCGACGCACTGGCGCGCGCGTTGCGGCTCGACAAGGCCGAAGCCGTCCATCTGCGCACGCTCGCACGGCGCGATGGGGCCCGTGCGTTCGTGCCGGAACGCGTGCCGCCGACTCTGGCGCGGCTCGTCGCGCATCTTCAGCAGCCTGCGTACGTGACCGGCCGGCGCTGGGACATCCTCGCGTGGAATGCCGCCGCGGCCGACGTGCTCGGCTTCGACCGGCTGGCGCCGGCCGACCGCAACATCCTCGTCTACATGTTCGAGACGCCGCACGCGCATGCGCTGTTCGCCGCGAGCTGGGCCGACGAGGCGCGGCGGATGATCGCGCTGTTTCGCACGAACCACGATCTCTACGCGAGCGATCCGGCGTTCGTCGCACTGGTCGCGCGATTGCGCGCCGGCAGCGGCGAGTTCGCGCAATCGTGGGATGCGCATGACGTGCGCAGCGGCGTGTCGGGCGAGAAGGTGCTCGTGCATGCGCAACGCGGCACGCAGCGCTACGAGTACGCGACGTTCCAGGCGAACGACGATCCCGCGCTGAAGCTGGCGATCTATACGCCGGTGAACGGCGATGAAGAGACCTGATGCGGTTGTGACCGGCGCCGCCACGCGGCCACGCGGCGAAGCATCGGCTTCATGCGCGATCGCGGATGGTCAGGCGTAATGGTAGGGAGCGGCTCAGGCCGCCCGTCGAGCGGACAGTCGATTCCACAGCATGCCGGAGCGGCTGCCGCTGCGGCAATACGCGAGCACCGGCTTCGGCAGCGTGTCGACCAGTGCGCCGAACGCGTCGACTTCCGCGTCGCCGATGCGGTCGCGCTCGACCGGCAGGTAGCGCGCGTCCATCCCCAGTTCGCGCGCGGCAGCGGCGATCTCCTCGAACGACGGCTGATCCGCGCCTTCGCCATCCGGCCGGTTGCAGATCACCGCACGAAAGCCCGCATTGCGGATCGCCTTCAGGTCGGCGGGCGTGATCTGCCGCGATGCGGTGAAGCCGGTCGCCGCGGCCGCCCGGCATTGCTCGATCGCCCGCGCGAAACAGCCGATCGCGAAGTCGACGTCCTGCTCCGTCGTGAAACGCCCGAAACTGATGCGCACGGTACGCCCGGCCGTTTCCGCGTCGAGGCCGATCGCGGTCAGCACGTGGGACGGCGCGCCGCTGGTCGAATTGCAGGCTGAGGTGGACGACACGGCGAGCGCTTCGCCGAGCATGAACGGGAAGAAGCCCGGCGCATTGATCGTGAGGCTCAGCGTGTGCGGGATGCGGCGGGCGGCGGCCGCGTTCTGCGTGACGTCGCCGAGCGCGAACAGCGCGTCGGTGAGCCGCGCGCCGAGCGCGGCGATCCGCGCGGCTTCGCCGTCGAGTTTTTCGGCGGCGAGTTCGCACGCGACGCCCATGCCGACGATCTGATGCGTCGCGAGCGTGCCCGAACGCAGCCCGCGCTCGTGGCCGCCGCCGTGAATCTGCGGCGCGATCCGGCTCGCGATCTCGCGGCGGACGAACAGTGCGCCGATGCCCTTGGGGCCGTACACCTTGTGGGCGGACATCGACATCATGTCGATGCCGAGCGCGCGCACGTCGATCGGCGTCTTGCCGAGCGCCTGCGCGGCGTCGACGTGGAGCAGCGCGCCGGCGGCGTGCACGATGCGGGCGATCGCGCCGATGTCGGTCAGCGTGCCGATCTCGTTGTTCACGAGCATCAGCGACACGAGGCCGGTGTCGGGGCCGATCGCGGCCGCCACCGCGTCGGCGGTGATTTCGCCGTCGGCGTCGGGCGTCAGGAAAGTGACCTGCATGCCGTGCCTCGACAGGTTCGCCATCGTGTCGAGAACGGCCTTGTGCTCGAGGCGGCTCGTGATCAGATGGCGCTTGCCGGTCGCGTTTTCCGCATAGCCCTTCAGCGCGAGGTTGTTCGATTCGGTGGCGCCCGACGTCCAGACGATCTCGTCGGCGTGGGCGCCGATGAGCGCGGCGACCTGCGCACGGGCCTGCTCGACCTTGTCTTTCGCGAGCCGGCCGGCGGCGTGCGAACTGGATGCGGGGTTGCCGAAGATGCCGTCGAAGCCGAGGCAGGCCGTCATCGCCTCGATCACGCGGGGATCGGCGGGGGTCGTGGCTGCGTAATCGAGGTAGTGCAGCGGGGTGGGTTCGCTCATGTCCGTCTCTTGCTCATTGCGTGGTGACGGAAATGATACGGGGGGCGGAGGGGAAAAAGGATCCAAATGTGGCTGACGATTCAGCTCGATGTGGAATAACGTTTTCTCCATATATGGAATGAGGGAACTTATTTCCTGGTGTGGCGGGCCGCGTCGGCGATGGTACGTGAAGGTGAATCGAATCAGTTGTGCAGCAGCACCTTCCCGATGACCTGCCCGGATTCCAGCGCCTCGTGCGCGTCGATCACCTGATCCAGCGGCACCTTCATACCGATGCGCGGCGCGTAAGCGCCGGCGGCGACGCATGCGTTGATGTCCGCGATGGCGGCCCGTTTGGCTTCGGCGGCCACGTGATAGATATAGACGAAACGCAACACGCAACCGTGCGTCATGGCCTTCAGCAGCGGCACCGACAGTTCGTCCGTTGCACGGGCCGTTGCGTAGGCGCTGATCACGCCGCCTTGCGACAGGCACGCGAGGTCGATGTCGAGGTTGGATTTCAGGTCGACGTCGACGATACGGTCGACACCGAGCCCGCCGGTTGCGTCGCGAACGGCGCGCGCCATGTCCGCGTCGTTTCGGTCGAGCACCAGATCGGCGCCGTTCGCTGTCGCGATGGTCGCCTGTTCGGCGGTTCTGACCGATGCCGAGACCCATGCGCCCGCCCATTTCGCCAACTGAATCGCCGCGCTGCCGACCACGCCCGCACCACCGTGCACCAGCACGTGCCGCCCCGCCAGGCTGCCGTCGGCGAACAGGCAGTGATGCGCGGTCAACGCCGGAATGCCCAGTGACGCACCGACGTCGAACGATACGTGGTCGGGCAGGCGCACCGCATGGCTCGACGGCACCACGACGAACTCCGCCGCCGTGCCCGCGGCGCGGCCATATTGCGCTTCGTAGACCCAGACCCGCTCGCCGAGCCGGTCGGGCGATACGTCGATGCCGACCGCATCGATCACGCCGGCGCCATCCTGGTGCGGCGTGATGCGCGGGTAGGGCATCGCGGCCGAAAATCCGCCACGCGCTTTCACGTCGGTCGGATTCAGTCCCGAGACTGCGATGCGAACGCGCACCTCGTTCGGCCCGGGCTGCGGCATTGGCAATTCCCCGACGCTCAGGACATCGCGGGCGGCACCCTGGCGCTCGTAAAACGCTGCTTTCATCTGTCATGCTCCGATTGGTTTGGCAAAAGGGGCATGCAGCGAGGTGTCGACTGCAGCCCGGGAAAATTCTGGGTTGCAGGGATATCGATGGCAAGTAAGTACGACTTTGATATATAGGGCAAATTTTTATACTATCGGCCGATGAAAAAAACCGATACGAACGGATACCGATGCACGGTGGAGGCGACCGTCGACGTGATCGGCGGAAAGTGGAAGCCGTTGATCATCTACTACCTGCTCGGCGGCACGAAGCGCTTCGGCGAGCTGCGTTCCGTCATCGGCGGCGTCACGCAACGCTCGCTGACGCTGCAGCTTCGTGAGCTTGAAGCGCACGGTATCGTGTCCCGCAAAGTATTCGCAGAAGTCCCGCCCCGTGTCGAATATTCGTTGACGGACGTGGGGCGCACCCTCACGCCCGTGCTCGATGCGATGAAGAACTGGGGCGACCGCTACGTTGCGCGAGGCGAGTCGCGTTAAGTGCATCTGGATACGGGCCGGCCGGCGCCGGCGGCCGGCGGCTTGCCGCGTCACGACCGAATGGCGGCAAGTGCGGGATGAGCACGCGCGGCCGCCCGCCCGTCAAACGTGCAGCGCCGGCTGGCCAGCGGCTGAACCACGCCGGCTGCCGATCGAGACGGTGACGCTGAAGCCCGGCTATGCGTCGCCGGCTGCGTTCAGCTGCTCGTTCAAGCGCGTGACGGGCATGTCGCCCGGGGCGAGCCGGCAGGTCGTTCGTCGT
This sequence comes from Burkholderia sp. HI2761, assembly GCF_002223355.1. Taxonomy (NCBI): domain Bacteria; kingdom Pseudomonadati; phylum Pseudomonadota; class Betaproteobacteria; order Burkholderiales; family Burkholderiaceae; genus Burkholderia; species Burkholderia sp. HI2761. Next base: position 847,442 of record NZ_NKFN01000007.1, read on the forward strand.
ACCTGAAAAGCGGCGAACCCGTTACGTCGCTCGACACGGCCGCATCGACCTCGCGCGCGAAGCGGAGCGCCGATGCACCGATGTCCATGCGGGATTTCCCCGTCACGCACGAGCGAGCGCCACATCGCCCTCGCGTGCCTCCGCCCGACGCTTTCCTGCCGCCCTTTCCGGCCCGCCGTTCCCGATTATTTGCGTTTCGCGAATGGCGCGTTCGCCGGTTGTTCCATACCCGATCGGCGGCCGTGCACCTATCGTGGTGGCGTCGGCTGAGCCCGTTCGACGCGTCGAATCCGGACGCCAGCCGGCACTTCCTCGCGATTCGCGTCGCACACAAAAACCATCGGAGCCGACCATGCGCAGGCGCTGCGGCGCGCGCGGGCGAACCGGCGTCCACGGAGACGGACATGAAAGCAAACGAGTGGGATACCTCATACGAGTGGAAGGCGGTCACGCTGCTGGCGCTCGGTTTCGGGCTGGTCGGCCTCGACCGCTGGCTCATCGCGCCGCTGTTTCCTTCGATCATGAAGGACCTCAACCTGAACGCGCAGGACGTCGGCAACTGCATCGGCGTGCTCGGCCTGTCGTGGGGCATCTTCGCGGCGCTGATGGGCGGCATCTCGGACAAGATCGGCCGCCGGAAGGTGCTGATTCCGGCCATCGTCGCGTTTTCGCTGCTGTCGGGCTTCTCGGGGCTCGCGGGCGGGCTGCTCGGCCTGATGGCGATTCGCGGGCTGATGGGCGTCGCGGAAGGCTCGTTCTGTCCGACGAGTTTCGCGGCGACGGCCGATGCGTCGCATCCGCGGCGGCGCGGCCTGAACCTCGGCCTGCAGCAAAGCGGCTTCGCGCTGTTCGGGCTCGCGCTGTCGCCGATCATCGCCACGCAACTACTCGGCGTTATGTCGTGGCGCTGGGTCTTTGCGCTCGTGGCGATTCCCGGCCTGATCCTCGGCGCGATCATGTTCTTCGTGATCCGCGAGCCGAAGGTTGCGAAGGACGTCGCGTCGGAGCATGCGCCCGCGTCGCTCGGCCATGTGCTCAAGAGCCGCAACATCCTCGTGGCGATGGCCGCGCTATGCTGCGCGATGACCGGCGTCTTCGTGCTCGGCGCGCTGCTGCCGCTGTACCTGACCGATTACCTGTCGCTCGGTACGCAGAAGATGGGCCTCGTCGTGTCCGCGATCGGCTTCGGCGGCTTTCTCGGCCAGTTCGGGTTGCCCGGCCTGTCCGATCTGGTCGGCCGCCGTGTCGCCTGCATCGTCGGCTTCGCGGGCACGGCCGTGATGCTCTACGTCTTCCGCGGCCTCGGCCCGCAGCCGCTCGCGCTGTTCGGCGTGCTGTTCGTCGCGTCGTTCTTCACGCTCGGGCTGGTGTCGCTGCTGTCCGGCCCGGTGGCGACCGAGGCCGCGCCGGTCGGCCTCGTGTCGACGTCCATCGGCGTGGTGGTCGGCGTCGGCGAGATCTTCGGCGGCGGCATCGCGCCGGCGATGGGCGGCTACGTTGCCGCACACTTCGGCATCCAGAACATTCTGTGGCTGCCGATGGGCTCGGTGCTGCTCGGCATCGTGGTCAGCCTGCTGCTGAAGGAAACCGCGCCGGCCGTGCTGCAGCGCCGCGCGCTCGTGCAGCCGGGGCTGGCCGCCGGGGAGCAGTCGCGGTAAATGCCGGCGCGGGATACCGGCGCGGGCATACCGTCGATTGCCGGTGTCGGCGCGCCCGGCGATTGACATCGATTTGGCGACACAGTGACGTCTTTCGCATGACACAGCACTTTATCCGCACGGGTAGACTGCCGGTTTCGCCGTCGAAAAAGGGCGCGGTATGGACCGGTTTCTGAGCATCGAGGCATTCGTGAGGGTCGCGGAGGCGAGCAGCTTCGCCGAGGCGGCGCGGCAGCTGGGTGTGACGAGTTCAGTCGTGACGAACCGCATTCAGCAGCTCGAGAAGTTCGTCAACGCGCCGCTGTTTCACCGCAGCACGCGTCACGTGCGGCTGTCCGAAGTCGGCGAGACGTTCTATCGCGAGTGCGCCGACGTGGTGAGCCGCGTCAACGAGCTGACGGACCAGATGCGCGAGCTGCGCGCGACGCCGACCGGGCGGCTGCGCATCCAGATGCTGCCCGGTTTCGCGCTCGATCACTTTGGCACGCCGCTCGCCGCATTCAATCAGCGCTATCCGGGCATCCAGCTCGACATCATCGTCAACGATCGCGTCGTCGACCCCGTCGAGGAAGGGTTCGACATCGCGTTCCAGATCTTCCCGCCGATTTCCGAGTCGCTGATCGAGCGACGGCTGTTCACGGTCCGGCGCCTCTTCTGTGCCTCGCCCGCGTACGTCGACGCGCATGGTGCACCACAACATCCGCGCGATCTGCTGCAGCACACCACGGCGCTGTATTCGGGCTATCCGTCGCGCAACCGCTGGACGATGACGCGCGGCGACGAGGTCGTCGAAATGGAGTTGCCGGGCATGATCCGCTCGAACTCCGTTCATCTGTTGCGCGAGTACGCGCTGACCGGCGGCGGCGTCGTCTGCCTGCCGACGCTCGTGGCGAGCGACGCGCTCGTCGCGGGCCGCCTGGTGCCGATCCTGACCGACTACCAGCTCGCGCCGCTGAGCTTCGCCGCCGTTTATCCCGCCACGCAGCGGCAGGCGTTGAAGGTGAAGGCTCTGGTCGAATTCCTCGCCGAATACATCGGCGACGAATCCCCGTGGGATCTGCCGCTGCTGGCGCGCGGCTGGGTGCGTTGAGCCGCGCGGATTATTCGCGAAACGCAAATGCCGTAATCGCCGTCCGTTGCCTTGTTGCGGCTGTTCGTTGCCCCTAGAGTGGAATCCAACAAGCGGTTCAACTCAGGAGACAGTCATGACGAGCACGGCATTCCACACCGTCTTCGGTTCGCTCGATGGTTACCGGAAGGGCGAGATCGAAATCACCAGCGGCAGCGCGCAGCACTACGCCTTCTCGAACGTCTTCGAGGTGGCGTCGAAGTCGGCCCCTTACGAAAAGGTCGTCGCCGGCAAGAACCTCGAATACGTGATCGAAGTGTTGCGGACCGACGGCCAGTCGCCGTGGTTCGCGTGTGCGCACGACGAGTTCACGATCCAGATGGACGGCGAGGTCCGGATCGACTTCGTCAAGCTCGACGACCCGCCGCAATCGGGCCGCGGCACCGTGAGCGCGGGCGCGCACCCGGCCGGCCGGAACATGGGGTACGTCGTGTTGCGCCAGGGGCATCAGGCGCTGCTGCCGGCCGGCTGCGCGTATCGCTTCACCGCGAGCCGGCCGGGCGTCGCGCTCGTCCAGACCGTGCTCGGCGAGCTGTCCGTCGAGAAGTGGGCCGAGATCTGCCTGCACTGACCTTCCGACCGCATTCGACTATTCCAGGAGACACGTTATGGCCACCCTCGAGACCCTCGACCTTTCCACGGGCTTCGCCGTCGATCTGGTGCGATCGACCGAAGCCGATGCCGTCACCGGCTACCGCGGCTTTCAGCTCGGTGAATTCGCCTTCCGGCGCGACGAATATTTCGTGAAGATCAGCTGGCCCGCGAAAGGCCAGACCCGCACGCATGCGATGCCGGCCGACGCGTTCCTGCGCGCGATGATGCGCGACGTCGCGTGGGGCTTCTTCTACGGCTGGGTGAATTTCGATCACGTATTCGGCACGCGCAATCACTACGGCAAGGTCGACATGTATGCGGGAACCTTCAACGGCATCCTGAAGGACGCCGGCGTCGACTACACCGAGACCTTCGACACGCCGACGATCATGGCGACCTTCAAGGCGATGCTGCACGACTGGACCAACGAGGGCTTCGATCCGTTCGCGGCGCCCGAGGAAACGGGCACGGCGTTCGGACGCAAGCACGGCGACAACGGCTCCGCGATCGAGCGCACGCGTATCGCGACGCGTCGCATGCCGGGCCTCGAAGGCGACTCGCCGCTGCGCGACGAGCTGCCGGTCAACCGCGCGTTTCTCGACGTGGCGCAGGACGAACCGGAAGTGCACGTCGAGCCGGGCTTCGAAGGCGAGCTGCACGCGTTCAACCTGTTCAAGTACCTGTCGCGCTCGGACGTGACGTGGAATCCGTCGGTGACGTCGGTGTGCGGGCGCAGCCTGTTCTGCCCGACCACGGAAGAATTCATCCTGCCGGTATTCCACGGCAACGACCGCGTCGAATGGTTCCTGCAACTGTCCGACGAAATCGTGTGGGACATCGGCGACAAGAACACCGGCGCGCCGCGCGCACGCATCACGATGCGAGCCGGCGACATCTGCGCGATGCCGGCCGATATCCGGCACCAGGGCTATTCGACGAAGCGCTCGATGCTGCTGGTCTGGGAGAACGCGACGCCGGATCTGCCGCAACGCTACGAGAGCGGCGAGCTCGCGCCGTATCCGATCGCGTTCTAGGCCGCGCTTCAGTTTCAGTTCCAGCTTCCGCTTCCGCATTACACCGAGGACGATTCATGCAAACCCAACTCTTCATCGACGGGCGCTTCGTCGACGCTGTCGATCGCGGCACGATCGACGTGCTGAACCCGCACGACGGTTCCGTCATCACGAAGATCGCCGCGGCCTCCGCGGCGGACGTCGACCTCGCCGTCGAAGCCGCGACGCGCGCGTTCCCGACATGGTCCGCGATGTCGGCCGCCGAGCGCGGCCGTTTGCTGCTGCGCCTGGCCGATGCGATCGAAGCCAACGCGGAGGAGCTGGCGCAGCTCGAATCGCTGGACACCGGCCACCCGATTCGCGATTCGCGTGCGCTCGACGTGCCGCGCACGGCGGCCTGCTTCCGCTATTTCGGCGGCATGGCCGACAAGCTGCAAGGCTCGGTGATACCGGTCGAGCCCGGTTTCCTGAACTACGTGCAGCGCGCGCCGATCGGCGTGGTCGGCCAGATCGTGCCGTGGAATTTTCCGCTGATGTTCACGAGCTGGAAAATGGGTCCGGCGCTGGCGGCCGGCAACACGGTGGTGCTCAAGCCGTCTGAAATCACACCGCTGTCGACGCTGCGCATCGTCGAGCTGATGGCCGAGGTCGGGTTTCCTGCCGGCGTCGTCAACATCGTGCCCGGCTACGGTCATACGGCCGGCCAGCGGCTCGCCGAACATCCCGGCGTGGGCAAGATCGCGTTCACCGGATCGACGGCGACGGGCCGGCGAATCGTCGAAGCGTCGCAGGGCAACCTGAAGCGCGTGCAACTGGAACTGGGCGGCAAGGGCGCCAACATCGTGTTCGACGATGCCAACCTCGACGCGGCCATCAACGGCGCCGCGTGGGCGATCTTCCACAACCAGGGGCAGGCGTGTATCGCGGGGTCGCGTCTGGTGCTGCACGAACGCATCGCGGACGCGTTCCTCGAGCGCTTCGTCGCGCTCGCATCGTCGATCCGGATCGGCAATCCTCTCGATCCGAATACCGAAATGGGGCCGCTCACGTCGAAGCAGCACCTCGATCGCGTGCTGTCATACGTCGACGTCGCGCGTGAGCAGGGCGGCCGCGTGCTGACGGGCGGCAGCGCGCCGCAGGATCCGGCGCTCGCCAATGGCTATTACGTGCGCCCGACGATCGTCGAGGCGAAGCATGCGACCGACCGCGTCGCGCAGGAGGAAGTGTTCGGGCCGTTCGTCACCGTGCTGCGCTTCGGCAGCGACGAAGAAGCGTTGGCCATCGCCAACGCAACGGAATACGGGCTCGGCAGCGGCCTGTGGACCAACGATCTGTCGCGTGCCCACCGGATGGCGGCGCGGATCGACGCGGGCATGTGCTGGATCAACTGCTACAAGCGCGTCAATCCGGGCAGCCCGTTCGGCGGGGTGGGCAAGTCGGGCTACGGCCGCGAGATGGGCTTCGAGGCCATGCACGACTACACGGAAGCGCGCTCGGTGTGGGTCAACGTCGACGGCAACGTGCCGCCGCATTTCAAGCGCTGAGGCTCGTATGGAGCGCTTCGTCTATCAGGGAACGCCGTCCCGCGTCGTGTTCGAATGGGGCGCGCTCGAACGGCTGCCGGACGAGCTGTCCGCGCTCGGCGCGCAGCGCGCGCTGATTCTGTCGACGCCCGAACAGCAGCCGCTCGCCGACCGCGTGAAGGACGTGCTCGGCGAGCGTGCGGCCGGCGTGTGCGCGCAGGCCGTGATGCACGTGCCGGTCGAAGTCGCGCGTGCCGCGCGCGAGATGGCCGCCGAGCTGGGCGCGGACTGCTGCATCGCGATCGGCGGCGGCTCGACGATCGGGCTCGGCAAGGCGATCGCGCTCGAATCGTCGCTGCCGATCCTCGCCGTGCCGACGACCTACGCCGGCTCGGAGATGACGCCGATCTACGGGCTCACCGAAGGCCGGTTGAAGCGCACCGGGCGCGATGCGCGCGTGCTGCCGCGTACCGTGATTTACGACCCTTCGCTGACGTTGTCGCTGCCGTCGGGTATTTCGGCGGCGTCCGGTATCAATGCGATGGCGCATGCCGTCGAGGCGCTCTACGCGGAAGACGCGAACCCGGTCATCAGCCTGATGGCGGAAGAATCGATTCGTGCGCTCGGCGAAGCGTTGCCCGGCGTGGTGCGCGATCCGCAAGATCGCGCGATGCGCAGCCGCGCGTTGTATGGCGCATGGCTGGCCGGCACGTGCCTCGGTGCGGTCGGCATGGCGTTGCACCACAAGCTCTGTCACACGCTGGGCGGCACGTTCAACCTGCCGCACGCGCAGACGCACGCGGCGATGTTGCCGCATACCGCGCATTACAACCACGCCGCCGCGCCCGACGCGCTGCGGCGCGTGGCGCGGGCGCTGGGGGGGCGCGACGCGGCCGACGCCGGGCCGCTGCTGTTCGCGCTGAACGCGCAGCTCGGTATCGCACCGGCGCTGGCTGATATCGGGATGCCGGAGCAAGGGCTCGATGAAGCGGCCGATCTCGCGTGCAGGAACCCGTATGCGAACCCGCGGCCGATCGAACGCACCGCGATTCGCGCGTTGCTTCAGCATGCATGGGAAGGGCGCGCGCCGCATTGAGCCGCCGGATGCGCGAACGGAGAACGACGTGATGAATGACCAGATCGGCCTGCACGGCTTGTCCCGCGAAGCGATGTTCGGCTTTGCCCTCGATCGGAGCTGATCGCCATGGCGCGTTTTTTTGCGGTGTTTGCCACCGACCAGCCGGGTATGCGCGACGTGCGCGACCGCATGCGGCCGATTCACCGGACGTATCTGCGCTCGGCGGCCGAGCACGGCGTGTACGTGCGGCTCGGCGGCCCGACGCTGGACCCGCAGGGCGATTCGATGAACGGCACGCTGCTCGTCGTCGAGGCGGACGATATTCATGCGGTGATGCGGTTCGTCGGCAACGACCCGTATGTGAAGGAGGGCCTGTTCTCGCACGTCGAGGTGCGTCCGTGGGACTGGAGCCTCGGCAACCCCGAGCAAAGGGTGTGAGCGATGGAAGCGAAACGGCTGTGCCGCGTGTCCGATGTGCCCGACGGCGGCGCGCGGGTCGTCGATGAAGCCTGCATCGGACGGCCCGTCGTCGTGGTGCGGCGTGGCGAGCAGGTGTGGGCGTACGTGAATCGTTGCCCGCACTTCTCGGTGCCGCTCGATTTTGTGCCGGGGCGTGTGTCGTGCTACCGGTCGCAGGTGCTGATGTGTGCGCATCACAGTGCGTTGTTCCGGTTCGACGACGGCATGTGTATCGACGGGCCTTGCACGGGGGCCGGGCTGGACACCGTGGCCGTCGAGGTGGATGCATCCGCGTGGGTCGTCTTTCGGGGCGCTTGATTTCGCGGCTTTCGAATCGTTTGGAGTCGATGTCGGTTCACCGGGAATTTTTCGAATTGATCAATCAGTAAAACTAAATTCAGGTGTTGTTGTGACTGCCTGATTCAAGGCGATTTTCCACGAAGCAATGAGCGAACACCCGCCTCGAAGCAGGTGACGGATGCGTATTTTCATAAAAAAGACGGAGACAACATGAAACTCAGGTTTGGTGTATTGGCGGTGCTTGCCGTGGCGCAGGGCGCATGGGCGCAAAGCAGCGTGACGATGTTCGGATTGATCGATTCCGGCATCTCGTATGTCAGCAACGAGGGCGGCGGAAAGAACGTCAAGTTCGACGACGGCATATTCGCGCCCAACCTGTTCGGCCTGCGCGGCACCGAGAATCTCGGCGGCGGATATCGTGCGATCTTCGCGCTCGTGAATCAGTTCTCGATGGCGAACGGCAGCATCGTCGGTACCGGGATTTTCGGGCGCAATGCCTACGTGGGCCTCGAGAGCGACCGATTCGGCAGCCTCACGCTGGGCAATCAGTACGACTTCATGGTGGATTCGCTCTTTTCAAAGGGCAACGCGATTTCGCGGGACATCTCCGGGCTGTACGGCTTTCGGAATGGCCCGTTCCAGCGTCTTGCGCTTCCCGGTAATCCGACCGGTGCGTTCGACTGGGACCGCACGGCCGGCAGCAAGCCGATCGCGAATTCGGTCAAGTACAGCTCGCCGACGGTCGCGGGCTTTTCCGGTGGCGTGATGTATGCGTTCGGCGGCGTGGCCGGCTCGGTCGGCGCGGACAACGCCGTCAGCGCCGGCGTGAACTATGAGCTGGGGCCCTTCGGCGTGGGCGCGGCCTATACGAACGAGAAATACGGCCCGGCGCCGGGCGTGCCGTCGACCAGCGTGCGCAACTGGGGTGTCGGGATGCACTGCGACTTTGGCGTGGTTGCCGCGAAGGCGCTGGTGACCAGCGTGCGCAACGCGTTCAACGGTGCGGGCGTGTGGATGGCCGAAGCCGGCGGCCTGTGGCGGATCAGGCCGGACGTCGTGCTGGGCGCGAAATACATGTACATGAAGGGCAATGAAGCGGTGAACGACAACCATGCGCATCAGGTCAGCGTCGCCCTTCAATACCTGTTGTCGAAGCGGACGATGGTGTATGTATCGGCGGATTATCAGCGGGCGAATAGCGGCGCGAATGCGCAGGTGAACGGGGTGCTGGATCCGAACGGGGCGTCGAGCTCCGCGAGTCAGGCGGTGGCGCGGGTGGGGCTGCATACGGTGTTTTGACGACGCGCATTGCCGCGTTCTTCAAGCGCGCAGGGCGGCACGAGATCGCCCTGCGCCGATATTTCCCACCATTTGAGTTTCCCGCATAGTCCGCAAAGAGACGATATTTTTCCTGGTAAGTGAGCGGTAAGTCGACTGGTCCTACAGTAGCCCCCGTTTTGACCGCCGACTCCAGGAAAACGATTGTGAAAATTGCCTCCCGCCGCGAACGCCCGTTATTGCTGCTTGCTGCTTCATTTGCACTTTCATCTGTTTCCGCGTGGGCGGACGAGGGCACGAACCCACCCGACCCCGACAATACGGGGCTGACCATCCTCGACCATGCGACGAACGTCACGCATTGGGGACTCGGCGCCGGCGTCGGCATCGAGCCGTCGGTTTACAGGGGCGACGGCACCCGCGTATTGCCTTTTCCGCTGGTCTACTTCGACAACAAATGGGTGCAGGCCATCGGCACCACGGTCGATCTGAAAATCGGCAGCTGGAGCGGCGTCAGTGTCGCGCTTCGTGGCCAGTTCTCGCTGTTCGACGGATACAAGGGCTCGGACGCACCGATCCTGAACGGCATGGAAAATCGCAAGGGCGCGTTATGGTACGGCCCTGCACTGTCATGGAGCACGAGCTTCGGCACCTTGTCGGGCAGTTTCCTGCTCGGCGGCAACAAGGGCGAGCGCGCGAAGATCGGCTTCGAGAAGGCGTTTGCCCTCGGCGCGTTCTCGATCGCGCCACATGTCGGCGTGGAATGGCTGAGCGACAAATACGTCGACTACTATTACGGCGTGCGACCATCCGAGGCGCGTGCCTGGCGTGCCGCATACAGTGCGGGTTCGACCGTGAACGTATCGGCCGGCACCCGTGTCGACTACCGGCTGACGAAGCAGCAGACGATTTTTGTGGACGTGGGCGTGTCGCGTCTCGGCGACGGCATCACCGACAGTCCGCTCGTCGGCAGACGGTTCGTTCCCGAGGCCAGAATCGGCTACATGTATCGGTTCAAGTGAGTGCGAGTATGCCAAGAGTGGCGATTGTCGAGGATCACGAGCGCCTGGCCGGCCTGTTGGCACAGGCCCTGGCTGCGGCCGGGATCGAATCCGATCGGTTCGGTAATGCTCGGGAAGCCGCCTACGGTGTCGAGCGGGCCGACTATGCGCTGCTGATCGTCGACCGCGGCTTGCCCGACGGAGACGGTCTGGCGTTCTTGCGGACGCTGCGTGCGGCGGGGCGCATGATGCCTTGCCTGATGCTGACGGCACGCGATGCGTTGCATGACCGCATCGACGGACTCGAAAGCGGCGCCGACGACTATGTGACCAAGCCGTTCGAAATGAGCGAACTCGTCGCCCGCGTGCGCACGCTGATGCGGCGCCCGGCGCTGCTCACGACCCTCGTCGCATCGTTCGCGGACGTGACCGTGGACCCGGCCCAGCGCGCGATGCGCTGTGGCGACCGGACGGTACTGCTGGCGCCGGCCGAACTGCAGGTCATGCTCTGCCTGATCGAAGCCGGGGGGCGGACCGTCCGGCATTCGATACTCGAGCATGCCGCATGGGGGCTCGCCGAGGCGGTCACGCCGAACGCGCTCGAGGTGACCGTGCACCGCTTGCGCAAGAAACTGACGGCGATCGGGGCAACGATGCGGCTCACCAACATCCGCGGCGCCGGCTTCGCGCTGCGGGGCGCGTGACGATGCTTCGCCGCGCGTCGCCCGTCGCCACTCCCTCGTAAGAAAACCGCCATGTTCCGTCATTGGATCCTGCGCCTGTCGACGCGTCTATGGGTGACCAACGTCGTCGCGTTCGCCGTCAGCCTGGCGCTGCTGTCCGCGCTTTCCATGTATTTTCTCGCGCGATATCCGGAACTCCTCGGGCGGCGCCAGCAGATGGAGAGCATCCGTCATATCGAGGCCGGCATGCGCTTCGACGCGACCGGGCGGCCGGTATCGGTGCGATTGGGCGAGCGTCCGGCGGCGATGTTCCGGCTCTTGCCAACCGACGCGATGTACCGCGTGCTCGATGCGACGGGGAAGGTGTTGCTGGCGTCGGCGCCGTCGAACGGGGATCGGCCGTGGCTGACGGAGGATCTCGCGACGGCGGCCGGCAAGGTATTGCCCGTCACGATCGACGGCAAGGCGTATGCGATCGCGACGCAGCGCGCGTCGAACGGTAGCGCCGTCCATTACGTGCAGGTGGCGCAAAGCAGGCAACTCGTCGATGCGCTCGTCATGACGAGGGTCGATCCGATACCGAAGACCGTCGCTTATGTGCTGGTCATCGCGACCATCATTTTTGGACTGACGTTGCCGTTGACGATTGGTCACGTGCTGAAGCCGTTGCGGGAGGTATCGCGTGCCGCGCGGGAAATCGAGCCGCGCAACCTGAAAACGCGGCTGTCGTCGGCCGGGATTCCCAGCGAGATCAAGCCGCTGATCGATGCGTTCAACGACGCACTGAGCCGGCTCGAGAATGGCTTCGCCGTTCAGCAGCAGTTTCTGGCCGACGCCGCGCACGAGTTGCAGACACCGCTCACGCTGGTCAGAGGGCAGATCGAGCTGCAACCCGACATCAGCCAGAAAGCGCTGTTGCTTCGCGAGATCGACCTGATGGCCCGGCAAGTGAAGCAACTGCTGCATCTGGCCGAAGTCAGCGAAGCGCAGAACTTCAGCTTCGGCGACGTGAACGGCGACGAAGTCGCGCGAGATGCCGTGAGCTTGCTGGCCGGTAAGGCCGATGCGAAGCAGGTGAAGCTCCATATCGAAGCGCGCGATTCCGCGTCGCCGATACGCGCGGATGGCGGGGCGCTTTTCATCCTGCTCAAGAACTTTCTCGAGAATGCGATCAACGCGTCGCCGTCGGGCGGTGTCGTCGTGCTGACCGTTCTCGAGACCGCGATTCATGTCGACGATGAAGGGCCGGGCATTCGGCGGGAGCATCTTCCGCTGCTCTTCGACCGATACTGGCGGGCGCCGGATTCGCGGTATGACGGCGCCGGTCTCGGGCTGGCGATCTGCAAGGAGATCGCCGACGCCCATCAATGGAAGCTGACGGTCGATGTGCTGGCAACGGGCGCGCGGTTCAGTGTCTGGTTTTAGTTGGCGCGGAAGGTCGTGTGTGACCGGGTTCCCCTCGGTACAGGGGCCGGATCGGAGAGACGTCCGGTCGAAGCGTGGTTTTTTCTGAGGGCCTTGTTCGACGTCGGATTTTCGCTATAATGGAACTGCGTTCGGAATGACGAACGCGAGAATTCAAGCATCCAGAGTCGGGTCATCCGACGCCAACCTGCCCTCCCGGGCAAGGTGGACGCCCTCGAGGCGATGCGGCCGATTGACGGCAACGAAGCGGGAGCAGCATGGCTGGCACCGGTTCGATAACCATTTATCCGGAGCAACCATGAGCCAAGTTTCCTCCGCTTCCCGCCCGACGGTCTGTGAAGACTGGTCGCACTTCCTTCCCGGTTTTACGTTGACGCATACGGTTCATCTCGTTTCGAGACGGATTCCGGGCATCGTTTCGACCGCGGAGGCCGTACTCGAAGGTGAAACGGCTACGGTCGATCGGTGGGCCATTACTCGCTGTGGCGACGTTCTCGAACAAAAGATCGTGCTCGGCGAAATGACGGAAGGGCAAGCGGTGCGGCTGCGTGAAAGGCTTGCCGCGCTGGAGGGGGTGCTTCGGGCGCGGGTGGAGCATCATTTTGTTCGGGCGGGGGCGGCGCGTTAGACGATGCTGCCGACCTCTCCGTCTCGCTGGTGAGTCCGGCTAGTTACGTGATGTCGTCGAAGAAGGCGGGGTTGCCGAAGTAGGGGCGTTCCCGTGCGGGGCGATGCGAGAGGCGGGGCCTGCCGCGATCGCTCACGATATCAGCGTGAATTCCGTTGGGCCGCCACGCCGGCAAGCCACTCCGGAAAGCTCTCCGCAACGCGCTCGCGTTGTTCGTCGTCGTGCCAGACCCGAATCACCTGCCCGATCGTGCCGCCTTCTGCCGGATCGAGATCGAGACACAGGTGATTACCGCTGCCGTCATGCGTGAACGGAATCCATTTCAGGTTGTACCACTCGTTGCGGATGCCGGAATCCGGTTCCGATGTCACGCCGTCGAAATCGCCGCCGTCGACGAGACCTTTCCAGATGCGCCATTGCGTGACGATCTCGTGTGCACTCAGCAGCGCATCGCTTCCTGAAAATTCGTCACCCGGATCGGTCTGGCCATTGTGAATGCGCAAGCTGTCGACGAAAGCGTCAGGCAGTGTCGTTCCCAGCGCAGTCTGCAAGACTGCGATCTCGTCGTCGGATGCCGGTCCGTTGAGTCCGCCCGGCAGGCGTGACGAATCGGCGGCGAACGCGCTATCGAGCCGTTGCCATGTTTCGCGAAGATCCGTGCGCGCGACGTCTGCATTGCCGGCCGTCGTGCTGGTGTCGGCTTCCGGTAACGATGGTAACGTCGCCTCGGCGGCCGTTGCCGCGACAACACGCGGCGGCGTGCTGGAAAAGTCGCGGTCGAGACGCAGGAACAGCACGGACGAGCCTGCCGACAACGGATGTTCCGCGGCGGGGATCGCGACGAGCACGTCGGCGCGAACGACGTCGCCAATGGGCCCGTCGCCGTCGGACGGCAGTAGGCGGACGAGCAAATTGCCGTCGGCGCCGCGATGCAGATTGCCCCAGCGCATCGCGTTCACTCGCGCATCGCGCTCGACGCCGTGATCGACGCCGCCGGTTTCCCAATGAGGGCCTGGCGTGGCAGCGTGCTCGAGCAAATCGAGCACGCGTGGCATGATCGCGTGCATCAGCATCGCGACTGCACTCGTGTGGCCAGGCAGGTTGATCAGCGCTGCCTGATCGTAGTGGGTCAGTACCTGCATCCCGCTTTGCGTACCGTCAGGGCGCGTGAATGGCAGCGTGGTTTTCCTTGGCAGCGAGCGATCGTCGCTGCGCCCGAAGTTGAATCGATCGGCCGGCGTTTGCTTGATGTCGACGGTCGTATCGTCGCGCGAATACATCAGTTGTGCGTTCAATCCCAGGTTCCGGAAGGGCGGCGCGGCAGGCAATCCGGCGCCGACGATCAGGTCGTAGCGTTGCGCGAGCTCGACCAACTGCTTCTTGAATGCGTATTCGTTCTGCTGCACCTCGAGTGGTGACTGTGTCATGTCCGGTGGCGCGATGTACTCGACCGGAGGCACCTCGTATCCCCAGCGCCGCAGTACCGCACGGATATATGGGCCGCTCGTGTCGGGCCGCTGCCAGCGCCCACGGGCGATGCCCGGTGCGCGCTGTTCGTAGCCGACGATCACCACGCCGATACGCGGCCGTTTCGTCACTTCGATGTCGCGTACGCCTGCGGCCGTCAGCGCGATCTGCCGTTCGGCCGTTATCCGGCTGCCCTTGAGCAGGAGCAGGCTGCCTTGCCGGTATTCGCTGCCGGGTGGGATCACGTGCTGTCCGGCGGATACCGGCGCGTGCAGCGACAGGAAGGATCGGGCGTCGCGATGCGTCACTTCAACGTCGCCTTTCGGGATAACAGTGTCGGCGTTTTCCGGCAGCGGGAAATAGGCAGGGACATCGACCGCACACTGCGCGCCGATTGCGCGAGCCGTCGGGCTGCTGGCTTGCGAAGCCAGTGCGCGCCGGCTGAACTCGAAGTCGAGCTCGGCCGGCGCGTTGCGCGTCGCATGCGCGGTATCGGAGGCGCGCAGTGCGTAGCCTTCGACTGCGGCGAGCGGAGCGGGTGGAACATGCTCCGGGGCGAAAACGTCGGCCGCCGTCACGCGCGTCAGCGCGTCCTCGACCGGAACCGTCTCGGATTGCATCGCGCCCGGCACGATCCGCCGACAGCGTTCGTAGGGTTGATTGAGCCAGAAAGGGAAGTTCTCGTGATCGCTCATGGTGCTTGGTGTTTTCGTGCCGCGGTTCGAGGAGGCCCGCGAACCGCGGTACCGGTACAGTTCTCGTCGCCAGCGGCTCAGCGTTTTGCCGCAGGTTGCGGGGACCGACGTCGACGTAGAACTTCTCCTGGTCGAGCACGCGCTGGTTCAGATAGAAATTGCCGAGGAACGCGCCCGCACGTCGATTATCGCTGGCATCGATACGCTTGACCGAAACTTCCGGATCCCGCGATGCGCCTTCTTCTGTCGAGGCAAATGGATACTCGTCGCAATCGCAATCGGTCGGCGTTTCGTCCGGATCGCCGGTGAACGTGCACTGGCCATTGACCGAGCCGAATTTCGCGACGCATTGCTTCTTGGACGCGTCCCGATTGTCCCGCCGAAGGGTGGCGTCGCGTGTGCGTGCCAGCGGCTTCGACTCCCAGGTATCCGGAAAGATCGTGCCGTCGCCTCTCGGCACGAACTTGCCGGGACGTCCGGCCGCTTGCGCCTCGCGAATATGGATCGCGGATTCGTCGACGTCGGGATTCGTGGCGACGATGGTGCGCAGGACCGCCGGTGCGTCCGGATAGATGCAGCCTTGCGAGTTGCTCTTGACGAGGGCGACGTCGCATCGAATGTCGGGGATATAGCCGACGCCCGCGTACGGACTCATGCTTGCGCCGTTCTCGAATGAATCGCCCGATTTGGCAACCCGGTACTCGAGGGTCGGGCTGAACGTGAGAGGGTTGCTGGATCCCATGTTCGGCGTGACCATCACCGATATCTCGTTGGACAGTCCGCCGAGGGCGAGTGGTACGCCGGCATTGGGCACGACCGTGCAATCCGATCCGCATTCGACGACGGGCTTGATCATCAGGCCGCCCGGATTGCCGGAAATGACGCGTGTGCGGAAGCGGAACTTCAACGGCCAGGCGAGCTGGTTCGTCGGATTGTCGGAGTACGCGTAGGCGTCAATCGCTACGCGCCCGATTTCGTTGTTTTGATCGTCCTTCGCGACATATTCGAGCGGGACGGTTTTCTGGCAATAGCTGCTTCGGCCCAGCAGCGAATCTCGGGTCGCTTCGGTCCGGACCGTCGCGCAGATGGGAGAAACGTCCGTAGCACTTTCCGCGTGCGCGGGCATCGCCGCTGCAAGCATGATCGCACCGGCAAGCAGCCGGCCAAACAGTGTTCGATGAGTCACATTCCCTCCTGATTATTCATTAAATCGAAATGTCGCTTTTTTCTGCACTTCGATTTAAATTTAGATTTTGATGAAATGTAACTGTTATATTTGTCAGGAATGTAATTTGATGTGAGGGGAATTTGATTTTGACTAATTGTTGATGGATCTTATGCGATCAGCGCATGACGCCCCCTATGTGGAACTGTTGCATTCTGACGGCAGATGTACATAGGGGCAGCCGGCGTCAGCCACCGCGAAGCGCTAGGGCATGGACGACGAATAGCGCGCATTCCACCGTCACGTCATAGATGCCATTGGCACGCACTTTGTCATACTGCCATCGGGCCAGCCCTACAAGCCGATCTCCCCGTTGCGGTTCTCGTTCCTCCAGAACATCCAACGGACAGTGGGCACCAAGCAGGCTTAACTTGAATGGCGCCAACATGCGGGCATATTCGGTTTTCTCATCGCCAAGAAGAACTTCGTCGACTTGTTACAGTGGTTCGCCAGCGCAACGACCGCAACGAGGCCCTATAACCGGACCTAATACAACTCAGCATGATTGGCTAGCCGGATTAGAAGTCGTTACACAATCGGCCGCAGGCCGAGTGAGTGCGAAATCTTCCGCTACGTCAATGGGTTGGCGAAAGCGTCAACGCTTTTGATTCCTCGTTGCGTTGCCGAACCTGACACGCGAATGAAAAAGTGCATGAATTTAGGGCATCCGGATTAGAAGCGTTTACGCACGCCAGGCAAGGCTTTTCTGGGGCTTGTCAATTTCGATGGGGTACCGCTGAATGCTCGGGAGCGTTGACGTGGTGCGGCGCGTTGCCCTTACCGCGCACCGTCATGGTGTTGACTCGGTTTCCCCTGAATCGGGGTTGCCTCGGCTCTGGCGGCTCTCCTGGCGCGATACCGTGCGGCGTACGCCATCGTTGATGGCGTTCATTCCGAAACCGGGCGGCGGCGGGGGGCGGCGTGACGCTTCGCTTCTCGACGCCCAAAGCGGCGGCTTCTCGCTCGTCCCAAGCGCGGCTGTTCCTTCGAATCTCGATAGCTTTCGCGTTCGCTACGGAGGTTCCGGTAAGCTATGAGCGCCCTCATGGGCGGTTTACCTCCTTTTGCTGCGCTACGGTCAGTAAGCCTTGCGCTTTCTGTTTTTTCTGACATCGATTCGAGCATTGCGACCGCCTGTTGCGTGACCGAGCGTTCCTGCCACGTGAAGTTTTAAATCCGCACGAGGCCCTCGTGGATAGCCGCCAGGAATCGCCTGGTCACGCCGTGGTATGCGCGCAACGGTGACCGCGCTCATGAAGTAGTGCATTCCCAAACGCAAACTCCTAGAGAAAGTGTCGATACGAAAAACTTATGCTATGCGGTAGGATATGACTGTTCGGGGAACAGCCATATCAGGCCTATTCGCTACGTATAATTTTGGGGATCATCGCGCTCACGCAATGAGTCCACGGTTACGAGAATAAAGAGGCGTTACGGTGTCACACAATCTTGAAGCAGAGTTAGACAGTCTGCTCGGGACAATGGATTGGGTCCCAACCTTTTGTACTGAGCATCCTGAACTGCCATCAGAAGGCGCATCAATCCGGCAGTTCTTTTTAGCGTTGCGCGACGATGAGCCGATGATGATGGAGCTGGCTGCGAAGCTTGCCGACCAGATAATCGGCTATTGTCTTCCTCGCAAGCGTCTCGCGAGAACAATACAGCGGCATGCGCAAAATGTAGTTGATTTGGCCGCCGCAATAGCGACTTTGCGCCGCGATGCACGGCACGCATTTCAAAAATACCGTACAGAGTTTCCAGCGCGTTCGGGCGAAGGCGGAGAGATGCTCGCTTATGTATTCGTTGAGCATTTTCTGCGAGCACCTATGGCGATTGCAAAGATGCATACGAAGACGAACACGACGATGCCCGTGTTCGGAGCCGATGGTGTTCACGTCAAGTACCGGAGTGCTTCAGACCAGCTCGAGGTAATCTATCTCGAGTCGAAGGTACATAAGACCATTGACTCTGCCGCGAACGACGCCTCGAAGTCAATCGACGATTTCCGCAACGGAAAACAGCGGTCAGTTGAACTCCGTCTTGCTTTGGATTTGGGTAACTTCGACCAGCTGGATGAAACTGCACAACAGGCACTTGAAGACTTCCTCGACCCTTACTCTGGTGTGCAGACGGCGAAGCGCCTCGACATACACGCGTGTCTGCTCGCATACAATGAGCCAGCCTTCGAGCATGCGTCTGGGACCAACCAGATAGATGTGGAAAAAGCGTTCAGTGACGGTTGTGAAGTCCGGCGCGCGACGGTCAGCAATGCCTACAAGAAGCGAGAGCTTCCCGAGGACAAGATTGTGACCTTCGTTCTCGGGCTTCCTAGCGTGGCTGGATTCCGCGAAGAATTTGAGAGGGCGTTGAGCAATGGCTAACTTTGCTGCGCGACTCGCGAAGCGCATTCAGAACAATCCATTTTTCCAGCGGGATTACTCCTGGTTGTGTTCCAGCGGCATAGCCGCGCTGACGGAAAACGCCGACCTGAAGCTGGATGTCGATGGTGACGAAGACGAAGACCTCCGATTGACCCGGCTTGTCGAGTCTGCCAGCTGTTTTGTGATGGACGACGACCATCGCAGTCGTCAGCTCGCACAGACGATTGCGCTATATGGTGTCGCTTCAAAGCGCGGTCCCGAAATCGTGGCGGCGTGCAGCCACATTCTCTCGGAACTGGGAAACTTCCCTGCATCAAGCTTCATCCGGCACAAGCACGGCGTAAAAGAGGACAGTTTGCCGAGCATTGTGCACGTGCGCGATTTCACGCGGCGTTACCACAACACCGTCAGCCTACCGAGCGGCCAGATTCCTCTTACGGACTTCCAGTTCGACATATGGCAAGACCTCGCACAAGGCCATTCCACGGCAATCTCTGCGCCGACTTCAGCAGGTAAGTCGTTTGTAGTACGCGAATACGTTGTCCAGAAAATCAAGGAAGCGTCGGTCGTACACGTTGCATACATCGTTCCCACACGTGCGTTGATGGCGGAGGTGCAGGACAAACTCACCCTGTCGCTCGGGACCGATGACCCGACACTTCGCATCACGAGTGTTCCCATTGAGGACGCGGATGCCCGCGCGCGGCAGGTCTTTGTTGTGACGCAGGAACGCCTGCTTTCCTACATCGACGAAGTGCCGTCGGCGTCCTTCGACTTCGTCATCGTCGACGAAGCGCAGCAGATGGGTGACGGGTCACGCGGAATGATTCTGCAGGAGTGCCTCGAACGCATCAATCGAGCGAATCCGAACTGCCATCAGTATTTCATCGCGCCGATGGCGAGCCGCGTCGACAATCTTGCCGCAGTCGTCGGCCGACCGGAGGTAGAGACTCATCTCACACAGGACTCGCCGGTCGTTTCCGCGAAAATCGTGGTGAAGACGAAGACTGACTCGGTGACAGACCTGATGCTCGAGATGATGGACAACGGCCGTCGAGTGAAGATTGCTCACTTGCATCGTGAGGAGGGGTTCGGGGGCCGGAGTGGCTTGCTCGCGGCAGCCTGCCTTGAACTCGGCGCGGCCGGCGGCTCACTAATCTATGCATCAGGTCAAGCAGATGCGGAGGATATCGCTCTCCAGATTGCGACGAAACGTCCGGAAACGGACAACGAAGCGCTTATCGAGCTAGCGCGATTTATCCGTAACGACGTTCACCGTGACTACACCTTGGAATACTGCGTCCGGCGTGGCGTCGGCTTTCACTATGGGTTTATGCCGACGCTGCTGAGACAGGCGCTGGAAGATGCCTTCAGAAATGGCAGCCTGACCTATTTGGCGTGTACGACGACCCTGTTCCAGGGGGTCAATCTGCCAGCGCGAAATGTGTTCATCGACAAAGTGAAACGCGGCAAATCAGACCAGCTTGAGGACGACGACGTCTGGAATTTTGTTGGTCGGGCAGGGCGACTCTCTCACGACGTCGCCGGGAACGTCTTTCTCGTGGACTACGACAACTGGCCGGAGAAGTTGCTCGACAATTCTCCCCAGGTGAAGGTCGAGCCTGCTCTCAGCAAAGTCCTAGGACCGGGCCTGTCGAAGCTGGAAGAGTATATCGCTAAGCGCGGGCGGGTCGATGAGGCGTTCGAGGATGTTCGTGACTATGAGGCCGCTGCGGGCTTAATGTTGAGTCGGGTGCGCCGTGGAACATTTCAGGAGACGATTGCTCGCTCGGCAGGACATCTTGACGTAGCAGAAGCGCAAAATTTGCGGGCACAGTTGGAAGACGCTCTCGGGGAATTGAAGGTGCCGTTGGCGGTTATGGACCGGAATTGGCTCATTTCGCCGTGGCGTCTCCAAGCGATGTATGAGTTTCTTGAGGCTCGCGTCGCGGATGGTACGTGGCGGGAATACTATCCCACGCATCCAATGCAGCGTGGCAGCTACCATTGCTACCAGCGGATGTTCATTGCCATTGAAGAACACCTGAAAGGCAAGCCGGCGGAGAATTGGGCGCGATATTTGAACCATCAGGCAAACGCGTGGATGAAAGGTGCGACAATTGCCGCACTGGTCGACGGAGAGCTCGCTTACCGCCGGCCACCGAAGCGTCCGAAGAAAGATGCTCGCGGATTGACCAATTCGAACACGGCCGTGCGGCGTATCTTCGAGTTGCTCGAGAAGACACTTCACTTTACGTACGTTCAGCTGACGCGTGCATACTGTGATTGTTTCTCGGCTGCGCTGCGCGAGGCGGGTCTTACGAAGGAAGCCGACGAAATCTATTCGGTGTCACTGGCCTTGGAACTCGGCGCCTGTACGCGCACGGTTATTTCGCTGATTGAGCTCGGCATGTCTCGAATATCAGCGCAGATTTTGGGCAAACGCATTAAGAGCACTGACTGGACTGCGTCGCAAATCCGCTCATGGCTCCGCTCGCGCCGAGGGGACGAATTGAAGGTCTCAAGCGTCATCCTCGGAGAATTGTCGAGGCTGAAATTGTTGAAAATTGGCTGACATCCCGATACGCGCCACGCCCCTCGCCTCAGCATATTAGAAGGGCGTGCTCGGACCGGACCGACGCGTTCACTGCCTCGTGCACGCGTAGCTGAACTTGAAACAACCATCGCGCAGATTCGCGTGCTTGTCGCCGAATTCGGCATCACCTAAGACTAGATTTACGGCCACAAGCGCGGCTCGAAAATGGCCACCCTAAAATTGGGCGATTTCAGGGTTCCGGATTAGAAGTATTTACGTTGTTGAACCAATGTCTTGGAGCTGAAAAGTGCCCCGGATTGGGGAGAAGAGCTTACGTGTAAATGCTTCTAGTTCGGATACGGCCGAGCAGGCGTGGTATCGCGCCACTCGGCAGTGTCTCGCCTGGAACCGTGATCTCGCGCGGAGCAACACCCCCTCACTCCACCGTCACCGACTTCGCCAAATTCCTCGGCTTATCAATATCCGTCCCCCGCGCCAGCGCCGCGTGATACGCGAGCAATTGCATCGGCACCGTATGCAAGATCGGCGACAACGGCCCGTAATACTCGTTGAGCCGAATCACCTCGATCCCCTCACTCGGCACGATCCCGCAGTCCACATCCGCGAACACGAACAGCCGCCCATTCCGCGCACTGACCTCATGCATGTTCGACCTGAGCTTCTCGAGCAGCATGTCATTCGGCGCAACCGCGATCACCGGCATTTCATTGCTGACGAGCGCCAGCGGCCCATGCTTCAACTCCCCCGCCGGATAAGCCTCCGCATGAATATAGGAAATCTCCTTCATCTTCAGCGCTCCTTCGAGCGCGATCGGATAATGCATCCCGCGCCCGAGAAACAGCATGTTGTCGCGTCGCGCGAGCAACTCTGACCACGCCATGATCTGCGGTTCCAGCGCGAGCACCTTCGACATCGCATCGGGCAGATGCCGCAGCGCCCGCAGATGTTCCTTTTCTTCATCGTCACTCAACCGCCCGCGCACCTGCGCCAATGACAGCGTCAGCAGGAACAACGCAACGAGCTGCGTCGTAAACGCCTTCGTCGAAGCCACGCCGATCTCGATCCCCGCACGCGTCACGAACTGCAGCGCACATTCGCGCATCAGCGCACTCGTCGCGACGTTGCAGATCGCGAGCGTATGCATCATCCCGCTGCGCTTCGCGACATGCACGGCCCCGAGCACATCGGCCGTTTCACCACTTTGCGACACGGCGACGACGAGCGTGCGCGGATTCGGCACGCTGTCGCGATAACGAAACTCGCTGGCAATCTCGACGCTGGCCGGCAGCTTCGCGATGCTCTCGATCCAGTATTTCGCGGTCAGTGCCGCGTGATAGCTGCCGCCGCACGCGAGCAGCAGCACCGAATCGACGTCGTTGAATACACGCCACGCGCCGTCGCCGAACAGCTCGGGCATGATCGACGAAACGTCGAGCAGCGTATCGGCCACGGCCTGCGGCTGCTCGAAGATCTCCTTCTGCATGTAATAACGATACGATCCGAGATCGGCCGCGCCGCTATGCGCGGCGACGCGTTGCACCGCGCGCTCGACGCGCTGGCCGGCCGCGTCGACGATCCAGTAGCGATGCAGTTGAATATCGGCGACGTCGCCGTTCTCCAGGTAGGCAATGCGATCGGTGATGCCCGACAGTGCAATCGCATCGGACGCCAGAAAATTCTCGCCTTCGCCGACCCCGACCACGAGCGGCATTCCGTCCCGCGCGCCGACGATCCGGTGCGGCTCGTCGCGGCACATCACCGCGATCGCATAGCTGCCGCGCAGTCGCGCGACCGCACGCCGTACCGCATCGAACAGGTCGCCGTCGTACAGGTGGTCGATCAGGTGTGCGATCGCCTCGCTGTCGGTCTGGCTCGCGAACACATAGCCGTGCGCCTGCAGTTCCGCGCGCAGCTGATCGCAGTTTTCGATGATCCCGTTGTGCGACAGCGCGATGCGCGCGTCGGCGTCGCTCGGCGAGAAGTGCGGATGCGCGTTGAGCGTGACGGGCGCGCCATGCGTGGCCCAGCGCGTATGCGCGATGCCCGTGTAGCCGGACAGCGCCTGTGCGGCGATCTCGCGCTGCAGGTTCGCGACACGATCGACGCTGCGGGCGCGCGCCAGCGCACGGTCGCGGTAGACCACGACGCCGCACGAATCGTAGCCGCGGTATTCGAGCCGCTTCAGGCCGTCGACCAGGTTCGGCAGGATGTCCCGCTGGGCAACCGCCCCGACAATTCCACACATATCGCGCTCCGTAAATGTCCTGTCTGGATCAGTGAGAGCGATGGTAGAGCTAGCCAAATGGAATTAAATTTCAAAAATCTACCGAATATGAACTTAATGGAATATCGTATATTATGTTGAAATTAAATTTCACTTACTAACCGGAAGGAGTGGCCGATGGCCGGCATCACCCTCGACGATCTCGACCTGCGCATCCTCGCAATCCTGCAGGAGGATGCATCGGTCTCGAACCTGCAACTGGCCGAGCGCGCGCTGTCGTCGCCGCCCACCTGCATGCGTCGCGTGCGGCGGTTGACGGAGGCCGGTGTGATCCGTCGGCAGGTCGCGGTGCTGGACCCGGTCGCGATCGGCACGGCCGTCACCGCGCTGATCGAGATCAGCCTCGACCGGCAGACGGCCGAAGACTACGACGCGTTCGAAGCGTACGTGTGCGCGGAGCCGGCCGTCACGCAGTGCTATCGCGTGTCGCCGGGGCCCGATTTCGTCGTGATCGCCGATCTGGCCGATGTCGCCGAATACGACGAATTCGCGCGGCGGCTGTTCACCGGCGCGTCGAACGTCCGCAACGTGCGGACGTTTTTCTCGACGCATCGCGCGAAATTCGAAGCGAACGCGCGGGTCGCGCATGCGATGCGCAAGCGCGGCGGCGGCTAGGTCGCACAAGCTGCGCCGAATGCGAAACCCGGCATATCAAAACGCCAGCGCCTGCTGCACCGGATGGTGCGCGCCGCGCGAGAACCCGGCGCCTTCGAGCGACAGCAGCGCACGTTTGCGGTCGATGCCGCCCGCATAGCCGGTCAGGCTGCCCGATGCGCCCACCACGCGATGGCACGGCACGATGATCGATACCGGATTGCGGCCGACCGCGCCGCCCACGGCGCGTGCGCCGCTCATCGGCAGCCCGACGCGCTCCGTGATGTCGCCGTACGACACGAGTTCGCCGAACGGAATCGCAAGCAGTTCCTTCCATACCCGTCGCTGAAACGCGGTGCCGCGCAGATGAATCGGCACCGAGAACGTGTCGCGCGCGCCGGTGAAGTACTCGGCGATTTCTTTTGCGACCCGGCGTGCGAGCGGCGACATGGCGAGCGCGTCCGCTTCGCGCACGATCGCAAGCGACGGGAAGTATTTCTGGCCGACGAAGTAGAGGCCGGTCAGCGCATCGTCCTCGATGCGCACGGCGATGTCGCCCAGCGGGCTCGGAATCAGGTAAGCGGGAGTCATCGCAGCACATCTCCATGAAGGCGCCACACATGCAATGCGGCATACGCGCGCCACGGCGCCCAGCGCGCAGCGTGCGGCGCAGGCGACGGCAGGCCCGCGGGTTCGGTGCGGGCGGGCAGCCACGCGTCGTCGGCGGGGAATGCGTTCGGCCACGCCATCGCACGCATCGCGACGTACTGCACCGCGCGTTCATCGAAACCGGGCAGCGCGCGCAGCGCGGCGAGCGTCGCGTCGAGCGGCGCCATCGGTTCGAGCGCGAGCGCGCCGTCGTCGACGGCGCGGGCGAGCGACACGATCGCGCGTGCCGTATCGCGCTCGATGCCGATCGTCTCGAGGGCCGAAGGCGGCAGCGTGGCCAGCGTCGCGGCGCAGGGCAGTGCGTGCGTGAGGCCCGGCGGCGCGCCGTCGACCAGCGTGCCGAAGCGTTTCGCGAGGCGTGCGAGCAATGGCGTATCGACCTGCGCCGCCGCAAGCTGCTCGCCCGCGAGGGCACGGATCGCGATCTCGAGACCGTCGAACGCGCCGGGCACGCGCAGGCCCGGCGAACCGCTCGCGAGATCGCCGAGATGCGCATCGATCACGTCGGGGCGGCTGTCGAGATCGAACAGCCGGCGCACGCGTGCGAGCACGGCCGGCACGACCGGCGTCAGCGCGGGCGACACGGTCACGGCCAGCGCGAAGCGCTGCGGCACGTGCGCGACGGACAGCCAGCCGGCCACGCGGCCGCCGCCGTTCCGGTCCGGCAGGTCGACGATGCGCGCATAACGCTGCGCGTCGATCCGCTCGACGCCATCGATCTGCCGCTGCGCGAGAAACCGCATCAGGTCGGCCCACGCGAACGGCGGCCGGTACGGCAGCGGGAAGGTCATGTCGCCGTCGGCCGATGCGCCGGCCCCTTTTCCTTTGCGCAGCCGCAGCGGATTGAGGCCGTAGCGCTGGCGGAACAGGTCGTTGAAGCGCCGCACGCTGCCGAACCCGGCCGTCGACGCGACGACGGCCACCGGCAGCGCGGTATCGGTCAGCAGCCGCTTGGCCATCAGCAGCCGCTGCGTCTGCGCGAACTCGACCGGCGACACGCCGAACTGCGCACCGAAGATGCGACGCAGATGGCGCTCGGTCACGCCGACGCGCCGTGCGAGCGCATCGACGGAATGCGCGTTCAGGAAACCGTCGTCGATCAGCGTCGCGGCTGCGTCGGCGAGATTGCCGGAAAGATCGAGCAGCCCGTGGCCGGGCGCGAGTTCGGGGCGGCAGCGCATGCAGGGCCGGAAGCCGGCTTTCTCGGCGGCCGCGGCGGTCGGGTAGTAGCTGCAGTTCCGCGCCTTCGGCGGCTTCACCGGGCAGACGGGGCGGCAGTACACACCGGTCGTCGCCACGCCGACGAAGAACCAGCCGTCGAAGCGGCGGTTCCGCGAAAGCAGGGCGTCGTAGCAGGTGTCGGGATCGAGGCGCATGAGACGACTGTAAACCATCCCCGCTGTCGATTCTGGCTGGAATCGGACATGTGTCTCCGCATCCGCGCGCCGGCCGGGCCGCAGCGGGAAAATCAGAGGAAAAACGATTAATACCACTCTGCGAAACAGTCGTCTCTTTTCCCGCGATGAATTTGAGATGACTCATCGAAATCCCCGACTGACACGGCCCCGGCAGACACCCTATCCTTTGAAAAACGTTTTCCAGACGGATCGGCGAAACGCGTCGTGCGCAGCAGCGCGCCGGCGTTCGCCCCGGCGCCGGTCGCCGGTCAACGAACTGCGTGCGGCGCGACGGGCGCGACCGCGCATCGGAGACATTCATGCCCACTGCCGTCGTCGGCGCCGTGCGCGCGGCCGCCAGCCGCTATCGCTGGACCGTCTGTGCACTGCTGTTTTTCGCGACCGTCATCAACTACATGGATCGGCAGATCCTCGGCCTGCTCGCGCCGATGCTCCAGCACGACATCGGCTGGAGCCAGGTGCAGTACGGCCGCATCGTGATGGCATTTTCGGCGTTCTATGCGCTGGGCCTGCTCGGCTTCGGGCGCATCGTCGACTGGCTCGGCACGCGCGTGTCGTACGCGGTCGCGATGCTGGTGTGGAGCATCGCCGCGATGCTGCACGCGGCGGTCGGCTCGGTGATGGGTTTCGCGTTCGTGCGCGCGCTGCTCGGCATCGGCGAGGGCGGCAACTTCCCGGCCGCGATCAAGACGACGGCCGAATGGTTCCCGCGCCGCGAACGCGCGCTCGCCACCGGCATCTTCAACTCGGGCGCGAACATCGGCGCGGTGTTCGCGCCGGCGATCATCCCGGCGATCGCGGTGGCCTACGGCTGGCGCGCGGCGTTCGTGATCATCGGCGCGATCGGCCTCGTGTGGCTCGCGGTGTGGCTGGTGATGTATCGCACGGCCGACACGCGCGCACTCGCCGCGGAGTACGACGAGCCGCGCGACGAAGCCGAAGCGCTCGACGCGGCGAATGCGAACGCCGGCGCGCCGCGCTGGGGCGAACTGATCCGCAAGCGCGAGACGTGGGCGTTCCTGGTCGGCAAGTTCCTGACCGACCCGGTGTGGTGGTTCTACCTGTTCTGGCTGCCGAAGTGGCTCAACGAGTCGCGCGGGATGGACATGCAGCACATCGGTTTGCCGCTCGTCTGCATCTATGCGCTGACGACGGTCGGCAGCATCGGCGGCGGCTGGCTGTCGTCGATGCTGCTGCGTGCGGGCTGGAGCGTGAACCGTGCACGCAAGACGGCGATGCTGATCTGCGCATGCTGCGTGCTGCCGATCGCGTTCGTGTCGCAGGTGCAGAGCCTGTGGATCGCAGTACTGATCGTCGGCCTCGCCGCCGCCGCGCACCAGGGCTGGTCGGCGAACCTGTTCACGACCGCGTCCGACCTGTTCCCGCGCCGCGCGGTCGCGTCGGTGGTCGGCATCGGCGGGATGGCCGGCTCGATCGGCGGCGTGCTGTTCTCGGAAGTGATCGGCCAGGTGCTGCAGCGCACGGGCCACTATTGGGTGCTGTTCGCGATCGGCGCGTCGGCCTACCTGATCGCGCTGGCCGTGATGCACGTGCTCACGCCGAAGATGAAGCCCGCGAAACTCGACGCGTGAATCGCGTCCCTGCAAACGAACGCGCCTCCTCGGACGGCGCGTTTTTTTTGCGTTCGGGTCGGTGACGTGTCGCGACCGCGTCAGCCGGCCGACGCCGTCGACGCGCGCATGATCAGCCGCGGCTCGAACGTCGAATAGCTCGCGTCGGTGCGCCCGGCGAGCGCGTCGATCAGCTTCTGCATCGCGAGCTCGCCCATGTTCTCGCTCTGGATGTCGACGGTCGTCAGCGCGGGCGCCGCGTATTCGCCGTACGGCACGTTGTCGATGCCGGCGACGGACACGTCCTGCGGCAGCCGGAAGCCGAGCGACGCGGCCTCCTTCATGAAGCCGAGCGCGATCAGGTCGTTGTAGCAGATCACGGCCTGCGGGCGCTGCGGCCCGAGCATCACGCGCGAGCACGCGCGCTCGCCGGCTTCGGCGGTCGGCGCATGCGCATCGTGCACGTCGAGCGTGAGCCCCGCTTCGGCGAGGCAGTCGCGCGCGCCCTGGATCCGCTCGTCGTTCACGCGCGCGGTGCCGAAGCCGAGATACGCGATGCGCGTATGGCCGAGGTTGAGCAGGTGGCGCGCGAGCATGTAGGTCGACAGCCGGTTGTCGATGCCGACGCTCGGAATCGGCAGGCCGGGGCTGCGACGCAGCAGCACGAGCGGCTTGTTGAGGTCGAGCATCCAGCCGGCTTCCTCGTCGGGCATCCGCGTGCTGACGATCAGCCCGTCGACGCGCTGCGCGAGCGCCTCGATCAGCGAACGTTCGCGCGCCTGGCTCTCCTCGGTATCGACGAGCAGCAGCGTGTAGTCGTGCTGCAGCGCGACGCGGTTCGCGCCTTTCACCACGTTCGTGAAGTGCGGGTTGCTGATGTCGAGGATCACGAGGCCGATGGTGCGCGTGCGGCCGGTGATCATCGAGCGCGCGAGCGGGTTCGAACGGTAGCCGAGCCGCTCGATGGCCTCCTTCAGCCGTGCCTCGACGGTCGGCGAGAAGCGCTGCGTGCCGTTCACGTACTTCGATACCGTCGCGACCGACACGCCGGCTTGCGCGGCCACGTCGCGGATCGTCGAGGAAACTTTTTTCATCCGAAGGGTAACGTTTTCGTTCGATAACGCCGGATTGTGGCAGAAAAAGCCGGCGTGCGGCCGGCTGCCGATATCGGGAAAGTGCGGATGGCCGCGAACGGGTTCGGCCATTGACGTTCGACGCCGCGTCCGCGTATAGTTGGAAAACGTTTTCCGATTTGAGTAGATTCAAGGAGATTCGATGAACGCCTCATCCACCGCCGCGCGCAAACCGTTCGGCCGCCTGCTGCTGACGGGCGCGGCCGGCAACCTCGGCCGTCAGTTGCGCGGTGCGCTCGCCGACTGGGCCGACGTCGTGCGCGTCAGCGACATCGCGGCGCTGGACGACGCGGCCGCGCATGAAGAAATCCGCGTGGTCGACCTGGCCGACCGGCCGGCCGTGATGCAGCTCGTCGACGGCGTGGACGCGATCGTTCACCTCGGCGGCATTTCGGTCGATGCGCCGTTCGATGATCTGGTCGGCGCGAACATCACCGGCACGTACAACCTGTACGAAGCCGCGCGCAAGCACGGCGTGAAGCGCGTCGTGTTCGCGAGTTCGAACCATGCGATCGGTTTCCATCCGGTCACCGAAGTGCTCGACGCCGATTCGCCGCTGCGCCCCGACAGCCTGTACGGCGTGACGAAGTGCTTCGGCGAATCGCTGTCGCGCTACTACTTCGACCGCTTCGGGATCGAAACCGTATGCCTGCGGATCGGCTCGTCGTTCGAGGTGCCGAAGAACCCGCGCATGCTCGTCACGTTCCTCAGCTATCGCGACTTCATCGAGCTCGTGCGCTGCTCGCTGCTGACGAACCGCGTCGGGCACGCGATCGTCTACGGCGCGTCGGACAACCCGGTGAAGTGGTGGGACAACACGAAGGCCGGCTTCCTCGGCTTCCGCCCGCGCGACAGCTCCGAACAGTTCGCCGGACTGTTTCCGGTGACGGCGCCGACCGCCGAGTACGACGATCCCGCGCAGCGGTTCCAGGGCGGCGGCTTCGTCGTCGGCGAGCCGATGGAGCGGAAGGCGTAGGCGGCACGGCTGGCCGAAGGCCGCTTCATTGACGACGGATTTGCGGTTGAGGACGCGCTCGATCAACTGAAAAAACGCCGGGCCTCGAGAGTCGAGGTCCGGCGCATCGGATCACTTCTTGCCGTAGGTCGCGTCGTGATCGGGCTCGATCGTGAGGAAGCGGAGCGTATTGCCTTCACGATAGGCGGTCGCGCGACGCGCCTGCGTAATGCGCAGCGAATACAGTGCATCGATGCCGGCCGGCGGCGCTACACTCGTAATCTTTTCCCACTTCAGCCCCTGGTCTCGGTACAGTTGGTCCCAGTTCAACTGCAGCAACTTCTTGAGGGTCGCGAGCACCCTTGATGCCTCGGTCTTGTCCAGGTCGACCCACTGACGCTGAAAGACCGCATTATTCAGATCCACCTTTACGACGTCGTTTTTCTTGTGCATGTCGCAGCTCTTCGAAAAGGGCGTCAGGGTCTGATTCGTGCGGCGGATTGGCTTGAGCCCACGCGAGTGCTTCCTGCAGGTCACGTTGGGCCTGAGGCGCATGCAGCCACGCTTCATTCTCGGGGATCACGACGGCGGTGCGGACGAGCCACACCCCCGGCTCGCGCTCTTCGATGAGCACTTGCCGGCCGGCGAATTCCTTGCCAAGCGAAATCTGACCGCTCGAACCGACGACCTTGACACTGGTCTTGTGTTCAAACGTGTTCATAGCCGGTTTCGTCCTAGTGATTTATTAAGTAGGCGCACGCTCTAACTTGCCTCCTGTATGCCCAAACGGTGCGCGGCGTTTCGGCGGTTGACGACCTATAGTATTACGTTGACGCTGAAGCATCGGATGGTGCTTCGATTTGTATTAAACAGGCACCGGCTAGTGCCTGCGTTCACTATAGCACGATTGCACAACGGCATGAATGCATGATTTGGCGGGTGGCGCCGAAGCGCGACCCCGGAAGGGGCCGTTGCGTATCTCACGGCCACGCGGCTGCGCGGCTTCGCTGAGCAATCCCCCGCGCCTATCTACCCAACCCCGGCTTTCGCATAATCGAGTCGAGCATGCCGGGAAAATATTTGTCTGATGAATGGCGCGTATCAGGCCATCTCGGTGTCGTTACCGAGAACCGTGACGGATGAGGACGGAGCGCAACGCGTCATAAGCGTCGTCACCTGCGCGAAGCCTCAACGCAGAATGTCGGTCGCCTTGTGCCGTTCGTCGACGCCGTCGATCAGGATCAGCGGGCCGCTCGCGTGCCGTGCGCGCAGCGGCTGAATCTGCCGGTACGCATCCGATTCGTACCATTCGCGCGCCGTGTCGAGATCGGGAAACGCGATCGCGATCAGGTCGCCGCGCCACACGCCCTCGCGCACTTCCGGCCGTGCACCGTGAATCACGAAATGGCCGTCGTACGGCGCGAGCGTGCCGTCGATGCGCTCGAGGTATTCGACGATGTCGTCGCACATCTCGACGTCGTGCAGGTGGGCGATGGCGTAGGCGGTCATGGCAGGCTCCTTGGCGGGGTGCGGCGAGTGAGTCGATGGGGCCATGATCGCGGCGCGAGTGATGTGCGTCGATTACCTGCGACGTAAGCAAATCGGGACAATCTCGCCGCGCCGTACTCCAGGCCACGGCGCGAACGGATGAATAGATGGATGACGCAGCGCAATCGCGCAGCGCAATCCGTCACGCACGCTTGCGCGCCGGCCGCACGACGGGCGCCGGCTCCAGCGGCTCGCCGGCCTGCTCGCGCAGCCGGTCGAGCATCCGTTGCGCGGCGCCCGCGCAATCCTCGCCCGCCGGCTTGTTCTCGATCTCGACGATCAGCGTCTCCAGATGCTGCCGGTTCTGCGCGAGACGCCGTTCGAGCAGCGCGATTTCGTCGACCTTGTGCCGCAGCGCGACGAGCAGTTCGTCGCGCGGCCATGCACCGAGATCCGGCGGCAGCACCGCACGAATCTCCTCGAGCGAGAAGCCCGCGCTCTGGGCGCGATCGATGATCGCGAGCCGCGTCAACGCTTCCGCCCCGTATTCCCGATAGCCGTTCGCCTGCCGGCGGGCCGGTTCGAGCAGGCCGCTCGCCTCGTAGAAGCGGATGCGCGACGCCGCGAGGCCGCTCGCCTTCGCCAGTTCGCCGATTTTCATGGTGTGCTCCAAAGGGGCTTGACCTTAAAGTTGACTTTAAAGTTATCGTCGGGCATCGTCAATCGAGGGTGCCCACCATGAATCTGTTTGCGCCGCTGACACTGCCCAACGGGGCGGTGATTCCAAACCGTCTGGCCAAGGCCGCGATGGAAGAAAACATGGCCGATGCGGACCACGCGCCGTCCGACGCGTTGCTGCGCCTGTACCAGGCGTGGGCCGACGGCCAGGCCGGCCTGATCCTGACCGGCAATGTGATGGTGGACGGCCGCGCGATGACTGGGCCGAACGGCGTCGTGCTTGAAAGCGACGCGCATCTCGACCGTTTCCGCCGCTGGGCGCGAATCGCCCGCTCGGGCGGCGCGCACGTGTGGATGCAGATCAATCACCCGGGGCGCCAGATGCAGGCGGCGCTCGGCCAGACGACGCTCGCGCCGTCGGTCGTGCCGCTCGCGCTCGGTGCGCTGTCGAAGCAGTTTCCGGTGCCGAAGGAGATGACGGCAGCCGATATCGCCGACGTGCAGCAGCGCTTCGTGCGTGCCGCGCGGCTCGCGGAGCAAGGCGGCTTCACCGGCGTGCAGGTGCACGCGGCGCACGGCTATCTGCTGAGCCAGTTCCTGTCGCCGCTGACGAACCGGCGGCAGGATCAATGGGGCGGCAGCATCGAGAATCGCGCACGCCTGCTGCTCGATATCGTGAAGGCGGTGCGCGCGACGGTGTCGCCGGGATTCGTCGTCGCGGTGAAGCTGAATTCGGCCGATTTCCAGCGCGGCGGTTTCAGCGCGGACGACGCGAAGCGCGTGGTCGAACTGCTGAATCCGCTGGGCGTCGATCTCGTCGAACTGTCGGGCGGCAGCTACGAGGTGCCGGCGATGCAGGGCGAGGCGCGCGACGGGCGCACGCTCGCGCGCGAAGCGTATTTCCTCGAATTCGCTCGCGACATCGCCGCCGTCGCGCGGATGCCGCTGATGGTCACGGGCGGGATCCGGCGTCGTGCGGTGGCCGAGCAGGTGGTGAACAGCGGCGTGGCGATGGTCGGCATCGCGACCGCGCTGTCGATCGACCCGAACCTGCCGCGCGACTGGCGCGCCGGCAAGGACAGCGCGCCGGTGCTGGAGCCGATCCGCTGGAAGAACAAGGCGCTGGGCGCGCTGGCGAACATGGCCGTCGTCAAGTTCCAGCTCACGCGGCTCAGTGAAGGGCGTCGCACGGACCCGCGGGTGTCGCCGCTGCGTGCGCTGGTGCGGCAGCAACTGGCCGCGCAGTGCCAGACGCGGCGCTACCGGAAATGGATGGCGGGCCCGCGTACTTGATCGATGCTTCCGGGTCGGCCGCGGCGACACCGGAGAATGACCGGTTCGCCGCCACGCACGCGCCGGCGGGTGTGTGGCGCGTCGAGGTCAATCGGCGCGAGCGTGGCGCCGGTACCGTCGACGCCGACGCCGCTTTCCTGTGCTTGTGCGTGCCCGGCCGGCGAGAGCGCGGCAAGAACGGCAGCGGGCAGCGTCGATCTGAACTTCATCGTTGCGGTTTCCTTCGAATGGAGGAAGCGCTTGCGTCGATCACGCTGCGGCGGGCGCCGCGCGGCCGAACAGCAGCCGGTCGAGCAACCAGACCGCGACGATCGTCAGCCCCATCAGCGGGAAGACGATGCCGAGCAGCACGAGCCCGGCGACCCAGCCGCGCATCGGCGGCATGCCGCGTTCGCGCGACGGTGCGCCCAGCGTTCCGGACGGGCGGCGCTTCCACCACATCACGGTGCCCGTGACGGCCATCGCGGCCAGCCCGAGCGACAACACCGCGCAAATGAGCTGGTTCGCGAGCCCGAAATAACGGCCCATGTGCAGCGACGTGCCGTACGACACGGCTTTCGATACCGCACCGTAGTCGCCATAGCGGATGTCCTTCAAGACGGCGCCGCTGTACTGGTCGACGTAGATCGTGCGTTCGGCCTTCGGGTCGGCCGGAAAGTACGACGCGGTGAACACGCCATCCGCGCCGGACGGCAACGCGAGCGTGTAGCCGCTCGTCACGCCGAGCCCGGCGACGACCGCGATCGCGCGGGCCAGCGGCAGCGGCGCGGGTGTCGGCGCCGACGGCGAATGCGGCACGGGCACATTGCCGACCGCCCACGGCGTTTGCGGTAACGGCAGGTCGTCCATCACCATGCCCGGCATCGATTCGCCGGAATCGTGGTGATGGCCGGACGGTGCGGCGGCCTGCGCAGGCGCATGACCGGGCATCGCCGCGGCGCCGGGGCGCGTCGAGCGTACCGATGCGCCGCCCCACGCGCCTTCCGGCGCGCCGAGGTTCACGGTCGCGGCGAGCGCCTTGAAATTCTTGCCCCACGAGCCCGACCACGGCAGCCCCGTCAGGATGAACGCGACCGTGCCGGCCGCGAGCCAGATGCCGGCTGTCGCGTGAATGCTTTTCCACAGCGGCCGGCCGCGCAGCGACAGGTCGGGCCGCAGCGCGCGCCCGACGCGTGCCGTACCGCGCGGCCACCACAGCGCGATGCCGGTGCCGATCATCACGAAGGTCCAGCAGGCGGCGAGCTCCATCAGCAACTCGCCGGTCTTGCCGAGCAGCAGCTTGCGATGGAGCATCCGGTCGACCTGCATGAAGCGGTTCTCGACGCTCAGCGTGCCGAGCACGCTGCCGTCGTACGGGTTCACGTACACGCTCTCGCGGCTGCCGTCGCGCAGCCGGAATACGTACTCGGCGCTGCGGTCCGGGGCGGTGACGACCTGCACGGACACCGGCGTTGCGCCGGCCGGCATCGCGGTGCGTGCGCGGGCGAGCAGCGTGTCGGCATCGAGCCGCGGCGTCGCGCGCGGTTCGACGATCAGCCGGTGCGGATACAGCAGCGGTTCGATCTGCGGCTGGAAGCAGTAGAGCGTGCCCGTGATCGCGAGGATCACGAGAAACGGCATCACGAACAGGCCGGCATAGAAATGCCAGCGCCAGAGCGTCCGGTAACCGGCGCTGGCGAAACGGGCGGGCGAGATGGCCCGATCGACGGTGGTCGACATGGTATGAACTCCTCGGGTTCGTCGAGCGGCGCGACCGGCGCGGGCCGGCTGCCGTCAACGTGCGTCGCACCCGCGTGCCTGCATCGCCGCGGCAGGCGGCGCGGCACGCTGCGCAAACGGTGTGCAGGGCGGCGTCGCCCGCGCGATGCGGGCATTGGGGTGAACGCGTGAATCAGGGCGTGCGAAACGAACGGCGTGAACGCGCATGCACGTCGACGTGCATGCGCCACGGGGCGAAACGTTCAGCAGAACAGAGGAGGCGCGCGGGAGGGCGGGCGATCGTCGAATATCGATCGCACGAAAGGAAGACTGTCGAAGTGAACGCGGAAGCGCCGCGGCACCGCCGCGGGAAACAGCAGCACCAGCAGCACGAACGACGCGAGCGCGGTGAACAGCGCGGCGCCGAATGCGCACAGGGTGTCGCCGTTGCCGGAGGACGCCGCCTTGTCGGCGTGCGCGTCATGCTTCAGTGCATCGACGAGCGCGAGCGCATCGTTGGCCGGGGTGATCGGCGCGCTCGCGCCGAAGCGGGCGGCCAGCGCGGCGCCGGTGACGATCAACGGGCCGCGGCCCGAGCACAGCACCACCGTGCCCGCATCCGGACCGTCCGGATCGAGCATCACGGCGCCCGACATCAGCGCGCGGGACAGCAGCATCACGAGGAGGAACCCCCACAGCAACTGTCGCGCGACGCCTGGCCGGAGCAGGAAGCGGCGAAGTGCGTTCATGGCGCGCGATTGTACCTCCGTTTACGCGGAGGGGCAGGCGGGCCGAGCGTGGGCGGGGGTGGGCTGGGTTGCCGCTACGGCCGTGCGCGACGCACGATCCGTTGCGCCGGCTCACACCGGATAGGCATCGTCGACCTTCAGGTTCGCGAGCCGGAACAGCGTGCGCAGCGTTTGCGGATGAATGTCGCGGTGCGCGGCGAGCGACGTGAGCATGAAGTCGAGCACCTTCGCGTAGCGGAGCAGCACGAGGCAGCGCGCGAGATCGGGCGTGCGGCCGCGCATGTCTTCGGCGAGCGTGACCATGTGCGTCGACAGCGTGCGCGCCATCTCGAGTTCCATCTGCTGTTTTTCGGTCCAGTCGGGCAGCGGCTGTTCGAGCACCTTCGCGAGGAAGAGCTGGAACGACGAATCGGACGAGTTGGGCTGCGCATCCATGAAGAGCCTCGTTGCGTATGCATATCGTACGGGCGTATCCGTTGACGCGCCCGAGGGTGAATTCCTGTCCGCGCGGTCCCGCACGCGGCTTCTGCCCGAACGGAATGCAGATTCCGTACCAGCGCCGCCGGACGATTGTTGAGCAATGTTGAGCCGCGATCCGCCATCGGTCGGCGAGTCCCGCCGGGGCTGGATCGCGCGGGCGGTCGAGGCGGGCATCTACGGGCGCAAGGCGGGCGGCGTCGGGCGCCCGAAGCGGCGCGGCGACGCGAAATGCTTCACGGATGTAACGTAACGCGGGCATTGGGCGCGTCGCGCGTTTGCGCCGGCGAACGACCGGAGCGGCGCGTGCCGGGCGGTTCGGCCGCGCCCGCCGTGCGTCCGCCGACGAGAAACGGTTGCGCGCAACTCGCGCCGTTGCATCGCGCGAACCGGCGGCGAGCACGCCGGTTGTTTCAAAACAGAGACGGTCCGGCGAGGAGCGATCGGTTGCGTGGTCACCCAACTGGCCCAGCGATCGGCCGCGCAATTGTCCATGGGCAGACGGCGCAGGTTTGCCAACAATCTCCGGATCATCCCCGCGAGATTCGACATGAGCGTCCACACTTTCTTCTCGGCCAACCTGCTGCTTGCCTACACGGCCTATTTCATCGGCACGGCCAGCCCCGGGCCGAGCAATCTCGCGATCATGTCGGTCGCCGCGAACCAGGGCCGCAAGGCGGCGCTCGTGTTCGCGCTCGGCGTGATTTCAGGGTCGATGTTCTGGGCGACGGTGGCGGCGCTCGGCGTATCGGCCGCGCTGCTCGCGTGGTCGAAGCTGCTGGTCGCGATCAAGGTCTTCGGCGGGCTGTACCTGCTGTGGCTCGCGTTCAAGTCGGCGCGCACGGCGCTATCGGGCCCGCCGGCGGCATCGGCGAACGCGGCGCGCGAGCAGCGGCTGTCGCGCTTCTACGTGCGCGGCGCGATGCTGCACCTGACCAATCCGAAGGCGATTCTCGTGTGGGTGTCGATCGTCGCGCTGTCGTCGAACGGCGCGGGCGGGGCGCACGGCGCCGTCGTCCCGGGCTGCCTCGCGATCGGCTGCATGGTGTTCGGCGGCTATGCGCTGGTGTTCTCGATGGACGGTGCGCGGCGGCTGTACGTGCGCGGCCGTCGCGCGATGGAAGCGTGCCTGGCCGTCGTGTTCGGCGTGGCGGGGATCCGGCTGCTGGTGACGAACGTCTAGCCGCGCGATGCGTGCCGGAAAACCCGCCGCACCGACGTGCGACGCGGGTTCCGGCACCGATCAGGACGGCTTCAGAAAATGAAGCCCGTATTGATGAACTTCGAGTGGTGATCCGACACGATCGAGTCGAGCAACTGCTTGCTGCTGTCGGTCTGCTTTGCCGCGACCATCGAGCGGATCGAGAACGCGCGCAGCGCGTCGCTCACCGACAGCGTGCCCTCGGCCGAATCCTTGCGCCCCGCGAACGGGAACACGTCGGGCCCGCGCTGGCACTGGCAGTTGATGTTCACGCGGCACACCTGGTTCACGAGCGGATCGACGAGCGCGCCGATCTGCGCCGGATCGGAACCGAAGATGCTGACCTGCTGGCCGTGATCCGACGTCGTCACGTAATCGAGCGCGGTTTCCACGTCGTCGAACGGTGCAACCGGAATGATCGGCCCGAACTGCTCCTCGCGGTACAGCTTCATCCCTTCGGACACCGGATACACGACGGCCGGGTAGAACAGCGTCTTGCTGAATTCCCCGCCCGAATGATTGACGACGTGAGCGCCCTTCGCCTTCGCGTCGTCGATCGCATCGGTCATGTAGGCGGTGCGATGCATGCCGGGCAGCGGCGTGATGCTGACGCCTTTTTCCCACGGCATGCCGATCTTCAGTTGTTCGAGTGCGGCGGTGAAGCGCTTCAGGAATTCGTCGACGATCGAGCGATGCACGAGCAGCATCTTCAGCGCGGTACAGCGCTGGCCGTTGAACGACAGTGCGCCGAGCAGGCACTCCTTCACGGTGAGGTCGAGATCGGCGTCAGGCAGCACGATCGCCGCGTTCTTCGCGTCGAGGCCGAGGATCGCGCGCAGCCGGTGCGACTTCGGGTGCTGCTTCTTCAGGTGATCGGCCACCTTGCTCGACCCGAACAGCGCGAGCACGTTGATCTTGCCCGACGCGAGCATGTGCGGCACGACCACCGCGCCCGGCGCGTAGATCGTATTGATCACGCCCTTCGGGAACGCGCCGCGGAACGCCTCGAGCAGCGGCTCGAACAGCAGCGTGCCGTACTGCGGCGGCTTGAACACCACGGTGTTGCCCATCAGCAGCGCGGGAATCAGCGTCGCGAACGTCTCGTTCAGCGGATAGTTGTACGGGCCCATGCACAGCACGACGCCGAGCGGCGTGCGGCGGATCTGGCCGATCGTGCCTTCCGCGATCACGAAGCGCGAGTTCGCGTTGTCGAGTTCCTTCAGCGCGTCGATCGTCTGCGTCATGTAGGTGACGGTGCGGTCGAATTCCTTCTGCGAATCGGCGAGGCTCTTGCCGATCTCCCACATGATCAGGTTCACGACAAGTTCGCGCTGCGCGACCATGCGCTTGATGAAGTCCTGCATGCACGCGATGCGCTGCTCGACCTTCATCGTCGGCCATTCGCCGCGGCCGGCGTCGTACGCGCGCACCGCGGCGTCGAGCGCCGCGTCGCTTTCCGTTTCGCCCATCACCGGGTAGCTGCCGATCTCGACCTGCTCGACGCTGCCGTCCGCCTGCCGCACGCACACGGGCGACAGCACGGCCTTGGTCGCGCCGTCCCACGGTCGCAATTCGCCGTCGACGAGCGACACGCGCTGGTGAATCGGCGAAGCCAGCCGGAATTCGGCGGGGATGTCCTGTAAGGCGGGAAACAGGTGCTGCAGGGAGGCGGAATCGGGCATGACGGTCTCGTTTGACGGGGTGTCCGGGAAGGACGGGCGATGCGAATCCTGAGCTGAATGATCCTCGATGCTGAATCGGCATCATGACGCGCACGCGCCGACGCGTCACGTTCGATTAGTGTCAATTCAGCAAATGGAACCAGTTCCATTTAAAAGGAACGCCGCACCGAATGCAACATGAGGCGAAACATGTCGCAATGACCGAAAGCATTTGGAAAGAATGTTTCCGAATCGCCGGAATAACAACTTGGGTGCAACCGCAAACGTTTTACTTCGGCCGAATTGAGCGGATAATGGCGCGGCGCGGCGAGGAAAAAAATGCAGTGAACCTGAGAGCAGACGTAGTGAATAACAGAAGAAGATCCGCCGCGCTGCCGATACGAGGTCGGCTGCCCGGAGCGCCGGGTCGGGGTTGCCCGGTCCGGCGCGCACCGGACCGGTGAATCCGTCCCGTCTGCTTCACCCGATCCTTCGTGGTCCTCTCCAGCTTCTCCATCGTCGTATCCCCACACCCATCTTTTACCGATCGTTGCCGCATGAGGCGATCGATTCAATGCTTTTGTTTTCATTGCGAATCAAGACGCTCGGCGGCCTGAAATAGAAAGGTATTCGTCAGAATTCGGAGCCTCATGCGTGTCCCCGTTGCGGGCAGGCGACACCTGTAAAATTAACTAAAAACACGAATCATTCTCGTTTATTATTTCGCCGCATTACGAGCCGTGACCGAACGTCACGGCTTTTTTCGTGCCGGTAGAGCCGGCCGGCATCGATCCGTGCCGGCTATTCGATCACCGGCCTGCGCGACGGGGCGATCCTCCACGCGCGTCGTCGTCTTCACGGAAAGGGTTTCGCCGGCCGATTCGCCGCGTGACGTGTGCGCGGGCCGGCGTGTTCTCGTTCGCCGTTTTCTTCACCACCTTCTACGTTCACGATGAAACTCAACACGAGCGCGTGCCATGCGCTTCTGATCGCCACGTCGCTGGCCGGCGCCCGCACTTCGTTTGCACAGGCGGCCGACGCCGCGGCGACCCTGCCCGCGATTTCCGTCAACGCGGCCGCCGAACATGCGTCGTACGACGGCGGCCATTCGCGCGCGGCGACCAAGACCGACATGTCGCTGATGGACGTGCCGCAGACCGTGAACGTCGTGCCGCACGCAGTGATCGAGGATCAGAACGCGACGTCGCTGCAGGACGCATTGCGCAACGTGCCGGGCGTCGGCTTCTCGGTCGGTGACGGCCAGCGCGACCAGATCACGATCCGCGGCTTCAACAGCATCACGGACCAGTACGTCGACGGCATTCGCGACGATGCGCTGTACTACCGCGACCTGTCGAACGTCGAGCGTGTCGAGGTGCTGAAGGGGCCGGCGGCCGTGCTGTACGGGCGCGGCTCGGCGGGCGGCATCGTGAATCGCGTGCTGAAGCGGCCGCTGGCGACCCCCGTGAACGACGTGGGCGTGACGCTCGGCACGCGAGGCGAGCGGCGCGGCGAATTCGATCTCGGCTGGAACCCGAACGACGCGGCGCGCTTTCGCATGACCGGCGCGGCCGAGAATTCGAACAGCTTTCGCGACCAGTTCCAGCTCAACCGGCAGGCGATCGCGCCGTCCGCGCAGTTCAAGCTCGATCGCGACACGGTGCTGAACGTCGAATTCGACTACCTGCACGACCGCCGCACTTCGGATCAGGGCCTGCCCGCGTATCGCGGCCGGCCGGTCGACGTGCCGATCAACACGTATTATGGGTCGGCCGACGGCGGGAACAGTTCCTACAACGACATCTCCGCGAAAAGCGCGACGGTGTCGCTCGATCACCGCTTCAACGATTCGCTGTCGTTCCACGGCGCGATCCGCGCGTACGACTTCTCGCTCGAGCGGAAGAACTACGTGACGTACGAGCCGATCAAGACCGCCGCGCACCCGGTCGTCACGCTCGACCAGTCGACGCGCCAGCGTACCGATCACGGCATCGACGGCCTGTTCGAACTCACGCAGAAGACGTCGCTGTTCGGCATGCGCCACGAACTGCTGTACGGGCTGGAACTGTCGCAGCAGCAGAAGTTCGATACGATCTACAGCGTGTCGAAGGTCGCGACCTACGATCTCTTCGATCCGCAGCCGGTCGTCCTGCCCGGCGTGCCGACCGGCGCGCGCGCGAAGACGAACGCGTCGACCGTCGTCGGGCTCGCGGGCGTCTACGCGCAGGACCTGATCTCGCTGACCGAACACTGGAAGGTGCTGGCCGGCCTGCGCTTCGATTACCTGAACCAGATCCGCCACGACTACACGTCGTCGAACGTCAATCTCGACCGCACCGATCATGCGTGGAGCCCGCGCGTCGGCCTGATCTACGAACCGCTCGACTGGCTCACGCTGTACGGGTCGTTCAGCCAGTCGTTCTCGCCGCTGGCCGACACGCTGATCAGTTCCGGCGCGTTCTCGAACGGCGCCGCGCTCGCGCCGCAGAAGACCACCGCGTATGAAGTCGGCTCGCGCTTCGACCTCGGCGGCAAGGCGACGGCCAGCGTCGCGCTGTTCGACATGCGCCAGACCAACCAGCAGATCGGCGACCCGGCGAATCCCGGCTATGCGCTGCCGATCGGCACGCAGCACGTGCACGGGATGGAGCTCGGCTTCACCGGGGAGATCGCGCCGAAGTGGTCAGTGTATGCGGGTTACGCGTACCTGAACGGCACGGTGGACGGTTCCGCGCAATCGACGGCGGCCGGCCTCGCGGTGTCGAGCAACACGCCGGGGCTGATGCCGCGCCACAGCGCGAACCTGTGGCTCAAGCGCGAGCTGCCGTACGGCTTCTATGCGGCGGCCGGCATGCAGTTCCAGTCGGCGCGCTACACGTCGGCGAGCGATCTCGTCACGCTGCCGTCGTTCACGGTGTTCAACCTGGGCGCCGGCTATCGCAGCAAGAAGGTCGACGTGACGCTCACGCTCGACAACCTGTTCAATCGCCGCTACTTCATTGCCGCGCACGGCAACGCCGACCTGTACAACATGCCCGGCGATCCGCGCACGCTGACCGCCACGGTGAAGTGGCACATGTGACGCATGCGGTGCGCGACAATGCGGGTCTTCGTCACGATGACCCGCACCCGACCGCCCATGATCCGCCTCGCGCTTGATGTGTCCGGCATGGCCGGCCGTGCCGGCGCGGCACGCATGCGGCGCCGCCGCGCGATGACGCCGGCGCGATGGCGCCGTTACTCGACGTCCTCGTCGTCCTCCTCGGCGGCGTCGTGCGCGTCGCGCTCCGGCGCCGCATATGCGCTCGCCTGTTCGAGCAGCCAGCCGCGGAACGATTCCAGCGGCTTGCTGTGGCTGAACTCGGTCGGATACACGAGGTAGTACGCCGAATCGCCGACGGTCGTCGCGTCGCACGGCACGACGAGCCCGAGCTGCTGCAACTGTTCCTCGACGAAGAACTTCGGCACGAGCGCGACGCCGAGCCCGGCCGCGGCCGCGCTGATCAGCATCGTGTGCAGTTCGTAGCGCACGCCCTGCATCGTGCGGATGTCCTCGACGCCGTGCGTCTCGAACCACTGCGCCCACGCGCCGGGGCGCGTCGTCGAGTGCAGCAGCGGATACGCGAGCAGATCCTCGACGCGCTCGACGGGCCCGTTCAGCAGCGACGGCGAGCAGATCGGCACGACTTCCTCGCCGAACAGATAGTCGGACGACGTGCCGGGCCAGGTCGGCTTGCCGTAGTGGATCGCGGCTTCGAAGTGCGTATCCTCGAACGAGAACAGGTCGGTGCGGCTGCCCATGTTCACGCGCACGTCGGGCGTGCGGTCGTAGAAGCTCTTGATGCGCGGGATCAGCCAGTGCGACGCGAAGGTCGGCAGCACCGCGAGCTCCAGGTAACCGCCGCCGCTGCCGTGCGCGATGATCGACAGCGTGTCGCGGTCGAGCGTTTCCAGCGCGCGCCGCACCTGCGTGCCGTACAGCTTGCCGGCCCGCGTCAGCACGACGCGCTGCTTCACGCGCGCGAACAGCCGCACGCCGAGGCTCGCCTCCAGCGTCGCGATCTGCCGCGACACCGCGCTTTCGGTCAGGAACAGTTCCTTGGCCGCGTGCGTGAAGCTCTCGTGGCGGGCGGCGGCTTCGAAAGCCACGAGCGCGCCCATGTTGGGGATCTTGAATTTGCGCATGATGTCGGGGATCCGTTTAGAGATGGAACGCCATGGGAAACGGGGTATTCCATCTCCAAACGGACCCTTGATTTGTCTGACGAACGAACCTCGCGGCGGCGGGGTGAAGCGCAGGCGAAGAACGGCTGATAATTCCAAAAACTCATCACATATCAATTTAATCTCGCTTTACGCCCCGCTGCAACCCTTTGAATAATGCTCCCCACGCAAGGCCAGGCGCCCGCTGGGCGGCCGGCCGACGAGTTGCCGGCACGTTTGCCGGCGATCCCCCGAGACGAGAATCCTGATGCGCAATCCGAATATCGACAGCTTGCTGACGAAGCTGCTGGGACAGGCGAAGACCGACGCCCTGTTCTCGACCCTGAACATGCCGGCCATCCTCGAAGAATGGGAAGACGGCATCGTGACGCGCGCGGAAATCGCGCAGGCGATGAACATGGCGCTGTTCGAAGGGCTGCTCGAGCGTTCGGCGAACGGCCGCGCGTACACGGCCGACGCGATCGAAAGCGGCGGCTCGGTCTACTTCGACCATGGCGCGCTGCGCACGGTGCGCTGGCCGCACACGGGCGCGCTGCCGCCGGGCGAGGCCGCGTTCACGCGCATCCTGCGACCGCTCGGCTTCCGCCTGAACGGCCGTTACCCGCTCGACAAGCTCGGCATGACCGGCCGCGCGTACGCGCATGAAGACGCGCCGGACGAAATCGCGCAGTTCTTCGTCAGCGAACTGCATCCGGAACGTTTCTCGAAGGAATTCCAGCAGGCCGTGACGAATGTCGTGAGCACGTCGCGCGACCCGCTGTCGCCGGCGGCCGTCGCGCTGCTGTGGGAAGTGGAGCGCGAAGGCTGGCTGTCGCTGGAAGCCGCGCACGCGCTGCTGCCGGAAATCGTCGGTGCGTTCGCGCGCCAGCACGATCTGCCGAACGAGCTCGACTATGAAACGCTGCTGATGGAATCGGCGGAAATGGCATGGATCGCGACCGAAGGCAATGCGTTCAATCACGCGACCGACCGCGTCGCCGACGTGTTCAAGCTGTCCGACGAAGAAAAGGCGAAGGGCCGGCCGATGAAGCCGGAAGTCGAACGTTCGCGTTCGGGCCGCGTGTTCCAGACCGCG
The DNA here is from genome assembly GCF_002223355.1 of Burkholderia sp. HI2761. NCBI lineage: Bacteria > Pseudomonadati > Pseudomonadota > Betaproteobacteria > Burkholderiales > Burkholderiaceae > Burkholderia > Burkholderia sp. HI2761. The sequence goes on from NZ_NKFN01000007.1 coordinate 891,704, forward strand.
TATCGCGCGGATACCGTCGAGCGCGAGTTCCGCACCCGCGACGGCGGCACGGTGAAGCGCAACGTGCCGGGCTCGTTCTACGAGTTCATCACGCGCAAGCGCACGTTCGACCAGACGGCGCGCCGCTGGGTGACCGACCTGCGCTTCGACGCGGGCAACGCGCAAGGCATCTTCAAGATGACGGCGAACGCGGCGAAGTAAGCGCGACGCATCGCGCGATGCATAAGAAAACAGATGGGCCGGCGGCTGGTTTCAGCCGCCGGCCCGTTTTCGTTCGTCGACGGGGCGTCGCGTGCGTCAGAAGAGGTGCGTGACCAGATAAAACAGCACCAGCAGCCCGATCGGTACGCCGAGCAGCCATGCGATCAGATATTTGCCCATGTCGTTGTCCTCCTCGTGGCCGCGACGCGGGGCGCGTCGCGGCGGGGTGAGACGACTTGCGCGTTACAGCTCGCGGTCGAATTCCTTCAACTGCTTCTCGGCTTCGTCGCGGGCGATTCCGTAACGCTCCTGGATCTTGCCGGCCAGATAATCGCGATTGCCTTCCGCGACCGAGAGATCGTCGTCGGTCAACTTGCCCCACTTGGCCTTCAGCTTGCCGGTGAGCTGCTTCCACTGGCCCTTGATCTTGTCTTCGTTCATGGTGTGCTCCTTTCGTAAGGGGAGAAAAGTGCGGCACGCGGCCGCGTGATAGTTCAGGCCTTCGCCTTCAGGCCGGACGAGTCGACGTGCTTCACGCCCTTGATCGCGCGCGTCACGGCGACGGCCTTCTTCACGGCGGTCCTGGTCGGCAGCACGCCCGTGAGCGTGACGACGCCGTCGACCGTCTTCACGCTGATGTCCGTGCTCTTCACGCCGTCGGTGGTGGCGAGCTCACTCTTCACCTTGGTCGTGATCCAGGTGTCGGTTACGGGCTGATTCGATTCGGTCGCCATGCCGCTGTCGGTCGACGAGGCCTGGGCGTGCGCGTTCGTGAGCGGGGCGGCGGAAAGCAGGAAGGCCGCGCTGACGGCGAGCAGTGTCGAAAGGTGCGAGGTCTTGTTCATTGATGTTCTCCTTCGATTGGCGGGTGAATCAATCGGGGAGCACGGGTCGTTCCCGTGCATTTCCCGGCCTTAGCGGGCGATCGGCGTGTCGTAGCCGGGCTCGCGCGGCGGCATGTCCGGACGCGGCACGTCGGGCGGCAGCGGCACCGGCGGGTCGGTGCCGGGCGATGGTTCGGGCGGATGGTCCGGGGACGGTTCCGGCCGTGTCGGATCGGGTGTCTGATGCAATTTCATCCTGGTGTCCTCCTCTGCGGGATGAAAGGGCAGCGCATAAGCGCCGATGCAGTACCAGCGTACCGACGCGAACGCGAGTGGACATCGCGCAAATTCACCTGATTGGCTAGTGCGTTTGCACCGGGGACGAAACGGAACGGGCGGGCACGCGACGTGCACCATGGCCCGGGCAACGCGGCGCGACGGCCGCGCGGGCCGTGCTGCGCCGTTCGGCGGGGCACCGCACGGTCGCGAGCGGCGTGCGAATGTACTATTCGAGATAGTGCATCCGCGCCTGTCGCGCCTCGGCGTGGCACGCGATCATCGCCGCACGCGCCAGCCGGCGCGTGGCACTGCAACGGGCGCTCGGCCGGCGCTCATGTCGACGACAGGGACAACGATTCGATGAACGAACAAATAGACGAACAGGCGCTCAAGTCGCATACCGACCGGCGTCAACTGCACCAGATCATCGCGGGGCTCACCGAGGGCGTGATCCTGATCGAGCCCGACCAGCGGATCGTCTGGGCGAACGAGGCCGCGCTCGCGATGCACGGCGTGACCGAGCTGAAGGCGCTCGGCGCGGACGTCACCGAATACCGCGAGCGTTTCCGGCTGCGCTACCGGAACAACCATCCGGTGCGCGACGGCCACTATCCGATGGATCGCGTGATCGCCGGCGAGGAGTTCAGCGACGTGACGGTCGAAGTCGAATCGGCGGCCGACGAATCGGTGAGCTGGGTTCACCGTATCCGCAGCCTGGTGCTGACGAACGCGGCCGGCGCACCCGACTGCCTCGCGCTCGTGCTGCACGACGCGACCGAATGGGCGAGCGCCGAGGAGCGCTTCGAGCGCACCTTCAACGCGAATCCGGCGCCAGCCGTGATCTGCCGGCTCGACGACCTGCGCTACGTGAAGGTCAACCAGGGCTTTCTCGACATGACGGGTCACGCGCGCGACGACGTGCTCGGCCGTTCGGTGTACGAGGTCGACGTGCTCGAGCAGGCCGAGCGGCGCGAGCTTGCGATCGAGCGGCTCGGCGAAGGCGCGACGATCCCGCAGATGGAAGCCGTGCTGAAACTGGCCGACGGCAGCACCAAGGCGGTGGTCGTCGCCGGGCAGCCGATCGACATGAACGGCGAGGCGTGCATGCTGTTCACGTTCATGGATCTCGAGCCGCGCAAGCAGGCCGAGCGCGCGCTGATGCAAAGCGAGGAGCGCTTCGCGACGGCATTCCGGATGGCGCCGGTCGCGACCGCGATCGTCACGGCCGACCGCTTCGAGCTGCTCGACGTGAACGACGCGTTCGCCGCGATGACGGGCCACGCGCAGGGCGATCTGCTCGGCAAATCCGCCGACGAGATCGGGCTATGGGCCGAGCGCGGCGTGTGGCCGCGCATCGAAGGCCGGCTCGCCCACGACGGCAACGTGCGCAACGCGGACGTGCAGATCCGCACGCGCGACGGCGACGTACGCGATTGCGTCGTGTCGGCCGACCCCGTCGCGATCCACGGGCGCGACTGCCTGCTCGTCGCGCTGCTCGACATCAGCGACCGCAAGCGTACCGAGATGGAGCTCGTCTATGCGATCGAGACCGCGATGCAGGATGCGTCGTGGTTCAGCCGCACGCTGATCGAGAAGCTCGCGAACGTGCGGCGCGCGAATGCGCCGGATGCGGGCGCGCAGCTGTCCGATCTGACCGCGCGCGAGCGCGACGTGTTCGACCTGCTGTGCCACGGCCTGGCCGACAAGGAGATCGCCGGCCGCCTCGGGCTTGCGCCGAACACCGTGCGCAATCATGTCGCGACGATCTACGCGAAGCTCGACGTGCACAGCCGCGGCGAGGCGATCGTATGGGCGCGCGAGCGCGGGGTCGTCGGCGCGGCCGAGGGCAACGGCGCGCGCGGCGACAAGGGCGCGGCGAAGGGCCAGGACTGATCGCGCCGGTACGAATGCACCATGCGCACTGGTGCATCCGCATCTGCCGCCCGCGGCGCCCGCTTGCGATCCTGTCCACTCGGCGGTGCGGCGCGGGGGCGCGGCATCGTCGGCTTTCCTCAACCATCGCAGGAGACGACCATGGACAGGAATCGCATCGAGGGCAAGCTCAAGCAGGTCAAGGGTTCGGTCAAGGAAGCGCTCGGCAAGGTAACGGGCGACCGCGAAACCGAAGCGGAAGGCGTGGCCGAGCAGCAGGCCGGCAAGCTTCAGGAGAAGGCCGGCGAGGCGGCCGATGCGGTGCGCAACCACAAGGGCACCGATCGGCACTGATCGATGACGCGGCGCACCCCGCCGGCGTTGCCCACGCCGGCCGGGCCGGCGTCGTAACGATGATGCGTTGTCAGCATGACCACGGCCGGCCTTTATCCAGCGGCGCGGCCGCCATTCACCACCGAATACCTCCATCTACGGTCCACCATCGGACGGGCCGCGGATCGGCCATGACAGCGGAACTTGATGACAAATCCTCACAACATAGTTCCGATATTTCGTTTGCTGCACGGGTATTGGCTACCCACAATCCATTCACCTCTTTCGCGATGAAAGGCTCTTCGGAGACGGAGTCGCGGTAATCATCCGGCCGGATCGGTGCGTCGCATGCGCCTCGGCACGGAAAGGCATTACCGGCGCGCAGGAGGGTGCCGACGCGCGGCGCTCGCGCGTTGCATCCCGACCCCCAGAAGAAGGACTGCCATGACGTTCCGCATTCGTTCGCTTTCCGGCGTAGCAGTGACCGCCGCGCTTCTCGCGTTCCAGACGGGCGCGGCCCAGGCGCAGGAGACGATCGTCAAGGTCGGCGTGGCCGGCCCGCTGACGGGCGGCGGCGCCGCATACGGCAAGGACATCGAGAACGGCGTGCGCATGGCGGTCGACGAAGCGAATGCCGCGCGCACGACGGTCGGCGGCAAGCCGGTGAAATTCGTCGTCGCGTCGCAGGACGACCAGAGCGATCCGCGCACCGGCGTACAGGCCGCGCAGCAGCTCGCCGACGCGCAGGTCGCTGTCGTGATCGGCCACTTCAATTCGGGCACGACGCTGCCCGCGTCGAAGATCTATGCGAAGGCCGGCATTCCGATGATCACGCCGTCGGCGACCAATCCCGACATCACGCGCGCCGGGCTCGATACCGTGTACCGCGTGATCGCGACCGACACGCAGAACGCCGGCAACGCCGGCGCGTATGCGGCGAGCGTAACGAAGGCGAAGCGCATCGCGATCATCGACGATCGCACCGCGTTCGGCCAGGGCGAAGCCGACGAGTTCGAGAAGGCGGTGAAGGCGAACGGCGGCGCGATCGTCGCGCGCGAATTCACGAACGACAAGGCCGTCGACTTCAGCGCGCAGCTCACGAAGATCAAGAGCACGAATGCCGATCTCGTATTCTTCGGCGGCCTCGACGCGCAGGCCGCGATGCTGGTGAAGCGCATGCGCCAGCTCGGCATCCGCGCGCAGTTCCTCGCGGGCGGGGGCGTGATGAACGCGAACTTCATCAGGCTGGCCGGCAATGCGGCCGAAGGCGCGTCGGTGTGGGAGTACGGGCAGCCGCTGTCGCGTCTCGCGAAGGGCAAGCTGTTCGAAACGAAATTCAAGCAGAAGTACGGCGTCGACATGCTCGCGTATGCGCCGTTCGCGTACGACGCGACGTGGATCGCGATCAACGCGATGCAGAAGGCGAACTCGACGAAGCCGGCCGATTTCAACGGCGCGCTGAAGGGCACGCGCTACGACGGCATCACGGGCACGATCGCATTCACGAACACGGGCGACCTGAAGAACCCGAGCTCGACGCTGTACGAAGTGAAGAACGCCGCGTGGCAGCCTGTCACGACCAAATCGGCGGACTGAACGCAACACGCGCGAGCGGGCTTTCGCGGCGATGCCGGACGTGCTGAAATAGCCGAAGCGATCGTCGAAAAAGCCTGCCCGCGCGACGCCGTGCAAGTCGCGGCACGAACCACCCACGGGCGCGGCCGGCTGGCGAGAGCCAGCGCAAGCCCGTTATCAGCGTGAACAGGCCCTGAGCCTGTTGCGAGCAACCGGAGTCAGTCGTGAGTTCTCAAGTCGTCATCGTCGGCGGTGGCGTGATCGGCAGCTCGATCGCGTATTTCCTGCGCGCCACCGATCCCACGGTCGCCGTGACCGTCATCGAACGCGATCCCACCTATGCAAGATCGTCGTCGGCGCTGTCGGCTGCGTCGATTCGCCAGCAGTTCTCCACGCCGCTGTCGATCGAGATGTCGCTGTTCGGCATCGACTTCCTGCGCACGATCGGCGAACGGCTCGAAGTGGACGGCAACCGGCCGTCGATCGATCTGCACGAAGGCGGTTACCTGTTCCTCGCGACGCCGGCCGGCGACGCGACGCTGCGCGAGAACCATGCGCTGCAGACGAGCCTCGGCGCCGATATCCGGCTGATGGACGGCGACGCGCTGCGCGCGAGGTTTCCGTGGCTCAACGTCGACGATCTCGTGTCGGGCGCGTACGGCGTGAGCGGCGAAGGCTGGTTCGACGGTTACGGGCTCGTGCAGGCGCTGCGCAAGAAGGCGCAGGCGCTCGGTGCGCGCTACGTGCCGGCCGACGTGAAGGACGTCGTGCGCGACGGGCGCCGGATCACGCATGTCGTGACGGGCGACGGCGAGCGCTACGCGTGCGACACGCTGGTCAACGCGGCCGGCGCATGGGCACGCACGCTGTCGTCGATGATGGGCATCGACATTCCCGTGTATGCACGGCGGCGCAGCATCTTCAACGTATCGTCGCCGGCGAAGCTCGCCGATTGTCCGCTGCTGATCGACCCGACCGGCGTGTATTTCCGGCCGGAAGGGCGTACGTATATTTGCGGCACGTCGCCGAGCCCGGATCGCGACCCGGACGACCTGCCGCTCGACGAAGTCGATCACGACCTGTTCGACGACGTGATCTGGCCGACGCTCGCGCACCGCGTGCCGGAATTCGAGGCGCTGCGCGTCGAGAATTGCTGGTCCGGTTACTACGAGTACAACGTGTTCGATCACAACGCGATCATCGGCTACCACCCCGAACTCGACAACGTCGTGTTCGCGAACGGCTACAGCGGCCACGGGCTGCAGCAAGGGCCGGCGACGGGGCGTGGCGTCAGTGAACTCATTCTGGGCGGGTGTTACGACACGCTCGACCTGTCGTCGCTCGGCTGGGCGCGCGTGCTCGAAAACCGGCCGATCGTCGAAAAGAACGTCGTGTAGCGCGGCGTGACCGCCCGGTATGGGGTGGGCGGGATTCTCCTTGTGTCTCAAACCCGTTGGCCCGACTTCGTCGGGCCTTTTTTTGTCGCGCGGGCCGGTTACCCCGCGCCGTAGACGGCGTCCCGCAGATCGAGCGTGTACTGCCCGTTCATGCCTTCGTAGAGCGTGTTCGACAGCGACACGACGGTGAGCCCGCGTGCGCGGTCGATGAACCACGAATGACCGTAGACGCCGCCCCAGCGCCAGGTGCCGACGGATTCCGGCGACGCGGCCGCCTGCGGATCGTGCAGCACCGAGAAGCCGATTCCGAAGCCTGCGCCCGGCAGGTCCGGCAATTCGAGATCGCCGGTCTGTACGCGGCCCATCTCGTCGACCAGTTCGGCGGGCAGGATCGCACCGCCGCCTGCGCGCAACGTGTCCAGCACCGTCAGCACGTCGCCGGCGCTGCCGACCATCCCGGCGCCGCCCGATGCGAACGCGTGTGCATTCAGCGCGCGCGACGGCGAGTACGTGACGCCGACGAACCCGTCGACGATGGGCACCGTCTCGTTCTCGACGAGCCGGTGCGGCCGCGGCGTGTCGTTGACGTACGGCGTGGCGAGCCGCGCCGGATCGCGTGCGACGAAGCCCGTGTCGCGTGCGCCGAGCGGGCGCAGCACGAGCGCATCGATCGCGTCGGCGAGCGGCACGCCGCAGACGGCTTCGATCAGTGCGCCGACGACGTCGATCGACAGCGAATAGTTCCAGCCGGTGCCGGGCGCGAACAGCAGCGGCACGCTGGCGATCCGGCGCAGGTTGTCGGCGAGCGTGATCGATGCGCCATCGAGCCCGTCGGAGACACCTGCGCGCGCATAGGGACCGTTTGCGTCGGTTTCGTTGAAGCGATAGTCGAGACCGGCGGTATGCACGAGCAACTGGCGCACCGTGATCGTCGGCACGCGGCCGTCGGGCAGTGCCGGACGGAACGCGGGCAGCCAGCGCGCGACGTCTTCGTCGAGCGACAGCTTGCGTTGTGCGACGAGCGCCATCGCGGCCGCCGAGACGATCGGCTTCGTCACCGACGCAAGCCGGAACAGCGTGTCCTCGCGCATCGGCGTACCCGATTCGCGGTCCGCGAGCCCGGCCGCGCGGCGATAGACGAGTTCGCCGTCGCGGGCGACGAGGACGACCGCGCCGACGAGACGCTGCGTGTCGAGCTGGCGGGACAGGACCGCGTCGATGCGCTCGGCGAGCGCGGGATCGGTTGACGACTGCAGTGACGATGCGGGAGAGGAGGTCATCGAAATTTCCGTCGTGAAAGGGCCTGGTCGACATGTTATGGGACGCTTGCCGCACGCGTCGTTAACCCTTACACGGAGCGGGGCGATGTGCGCGGCATGGGCCGGCGTCGACGAACACCGGGCCCCGCGGCAGACAAAATATGCGCCAATCGGCCGGCGCCGTTCGTTAGAATCTGCTTTCGTCGAGGAAATGACGCATTTGCATGGGTGCGGAGCAGTATCGAATCGAAGACGCTGCTCGTCCTGATTCCATCGTTCATCTTTCACCGGAGGCGAGCATGCCAGGTTTACTTCCCGATGTTGACCGCGAGGGGCTCCTCGAATATTCGGTGGTGTACACCGATCGCTCGGTCAACCATATGTCGCAGCGCTTCCAGGGCGTCATGCGCGACATCTCCGCCACGCTGAAAAAGGTCTACAACGCGAAGTCGGTCGCGATCGTCCCGGGCAGCGGGACGTTCGGCATGGAAGCCGTGGCGCGACAGTTCGCGACGAACAGGAAGTGCCTCGTCATCCGCAACGGCTGGTTCAGCTTCCGCTGGTCGCAGATTTTCGACATGGGCAGTATTCCGTCCGACACGACGGTGCTGAAGGCGCGTCCGGTCGAGGCCGGCAGGCAGGCCGCCTACGCGCCGGCGCCGATCGACGAAGTGGTCGCCGCGATCAGGGAAAACAAACCCGATCTCGTGTTCGCGCCGCACGTCGAAACCGCCTCCGGCATGATGCTGCCCGATGCATACCTGCGCGCGGTGGCCGATGCCGTGCATGCGGCCGGCGGCATGTTCGTGCTGGATTGCATCGCGTCGGGCACCGTGTGGGTCGACATGCAGGCGAGCGGCGTCGATATCCTGATCAGCGCGCCGCAAAAGGGCTGGAGTGCATCGCCGTGTTGCGCGATGGTCATGTTGAGCCCGCTTGCGCGCGAGCGCATCGATTCGACGACCAGCACCAGCTTCGCGTGCGACCTGCGCAAGTGGCTGCAGATCATGGAAGCATACGAGGGTGGCGGCTTCGCGTATCACGCGACGATGCCCACGGACAGCCTCACGACGCTGCGCGACGTGATGAAGGAAACCGACGCATACGGTTTCGACAAGGTGAAGGCGGAACAGCTCGAACTCGGCGAGCGCATTCGTGCGCTGCTGACGGAGAAGGGGTTCAGGAGCGTGGCCGCGCCAGGGTTCGAGGCGCCGGGTGTCGTGGTCAGTTACACGGACGATGACGGTATTCGCACCGGAAAGAAGTTTGCCGACGTCGGTTTGCAGATCGCGGCGGGGGTGCCGTTGCAATGCGACGAGCCGGCGGATTTCAAGACCTTCCGGCTCGGGTTGTTCGGTCTCGACAAACTGCACGATGTCGATGGCGCGGTGAAGCGGTTTGCCGATGCGTTGAACCGGATTCTTTGACGCGGTCGTGCGGAATGAGTTGCTTCGGTGGCCGCCGCTCGTTTGTCGATCGGTGGCTTCCGAATCGTTGCAAACTCAACGATTCAGGATCGTGACATGACCGAATGCGCGCTGACATTTGCCAGTCAGGCCGAATGGGAAAGCTGGTTGGGGCAAAACGGCGGCACGTCGACCGGAGCATGGCTGCGGCTCGCGAAAAAAGGCGCGGGGCAGCGAACCGTCACCTATGAAGAGGCGGTGGAAAGCGCCCTCTGTCACGGCTGGATCGATGGCCAAAAGAAGGCCGAGAGCGAGCAATACTGGCTGCAACGTTTCACCCCGCGCTCGGCGAAAAGCATCTGGTCCAAGCTCAACAAGGACAAGGCCGAAGCGCTGATCGCCTCGGGCAGAATGCGCGCGGCCGGCATGGGCGAAATCGAAAGGGCGAGGAAGGACGGCCGCTGGGAGGCGGCTTATACGTCGGCGAGCAATTCGATCGTGCCGGACGACCTGCAGGCGGCTTTGGACGCCAATCCGAAAGCCGGGAAGTTTTTCGCGACGCTGAACAGTCGTAATCGCTACGCGATCCTGTTCCGGATACAGAACGCGAAGAAGCCCGAAACGAGGGCGCGCAAGATCGCGGAATTCATCGACATGTTGAAGCGGGGCGAGACTTTTCATCCGTAGAGCATGGATCACGCGATTGAACGTCGCGCGTTCGCGAATGTTCTGCGTCGTTCGAAGCCGCGTCGCCGTGGCTCTGCTACGCAGGCAAAAGGCCCGCTTTACGATAATTGTCGATCAGCGCGTCGTAGAGAGAGAGATCGGCGCGACTCCTCGCGATGAGCTGCGCGCCAGCGATGGCGGCGAAGATTGCCCGCGCCCGCTGTTTGCTCTCCCGAGCGCTGACCACTGCCGCTGCGGACAGAACCTTGCTGAGCCACGCCACGTTCACGTCGGCGAAAGCCAGGACTTCTTTCATCACGACTTCCGGCAGATCGTCGGTTTCGGCGGCCATGAAGCTGCAAAGGCACAGACGGTTGCCGGTCTCGAGCGCCCTGCGGAAAGTGTCCGGATAGCGCCGCAGGCAGTCCAGCGGATTGCGCGATCCGGCCAGCATGTCGTCCAGCGCCGCCGCCGAATCCTCCCGATAACGCTTCGCTACCGCTGCGCCGAGATCGGCCTTGCTTTCGAAGTGGTGGTAGATGCTCGCGGCCCGAATCCCCACCTCGTTGGCGAGGTCCCGATAGTTCAACCCGCCGTAGCCGTGCGTCTGCGCGAGCCTCGTGGCGGCTGCCAGAATTCTTTCTCTCGAGTTCGAACTCGCGTCGTTCGTCACCGCTTCAGCCTCCGCGCATAGGAAAATGGGTGTTGACACCCCGGATTGTACCTTATATGGTTAACCTAACAAACGTTAGGTAGATTCATGGACGACGTGTTTTCACGTCGTCCGATCCAGTGCAACCGACTACGGAGCGCCCCTGCAATGACTTCCAGTAACAGCGATTTCGACACAGCCCGACTTCCCGTGATGAAGATCCACGATTTCCCGACGGGGCCTTATCCGACACGCGTGCGCATCGCGTTGGCCGAAAAGGGGCTGCAATCGCGCGTCCAGTTCGTGATGGTCGATCTTTACAAGGGTGAGCATAAAAAACCCGAGTTCATCGCCGGCAAGAATTATTCGGGTACGTTGCCGGTGCTGGAACTCGATGATGGAACCTGCATTGCCGAATGTACGGCCATTACCGAGTACCTCGATACGCTCGATGGCGTACCCGTGCTCACCGGCGGCACGCCACGCGAAAAGGGCATCATCCACATGATGAGCAAGCGCGCCGAGCTGGAGCTGCTCGACGCGATCAGCGTTTATTTCCATCACGGCACGCCGGGGCTGGGCCCTGACGTCGAGACGTATCAAAACCCCGAGTGGGGGTTCCGTCAACGCGACAAGGCGCTGAGGGGGATGCGCTACTTCGATGCCGTTCTGCAAAGCCAACCGTATGTCGCGGGCGAGACGTTCTCGATGGCCGACATCACCGTCATCGGTGGTTTGATCTTTGCAATGCTTGTGAAGCTGCCGGTGCCTGAGGAATGCGATGCGCTTCGAGCCTGGTACGCGAGAATGCTGGAGCGTCCGAGCGTGAGGAACCAGCCGGTGTTTGCTGCGTTGATCTGAACAGCCGCTGCAACTTCGCTGATGACGGACACGTGATATGAGCGAACGGATGAAGGCGCTGCCGCATCAAGCAATGCAAAACACTGCGGCAGCCTACAATGGTTCGAGCCATGTCACGCTGTCCGTGGCAGCGCGTGCGGCCACGCCGATGATGCGGTCAGTCTTCGAGCCGTTGGTTCGGGGCGGTGGCAACCGACGTTGCATGCGTGGGCCGGTCGCGTGACGACGATTCATTTTCCGCGGCAATCTTCAGGGGGTTGAATTGGAGCAGATCGGATATTCGTGGCCCACCTTTGATCGAATCACGCAGCATCTGATCAAGCTCATCAACCCGGCGAAAATACTGGATATCGGAGCCGGAGGCGGCAAATACGGGCGCCTGCTCAAGAAGGTCGTGCCGGATTGTCATTTCACGGCGCTGGAATGCGACGCGGAGACCCATCCGATCCTGATCGAGAATGGATACGACGACATCATCGCCGGGGTGAGCGACACGCTCTATGAACGATCGGCGGATGTGTACGATACGGTGATCCTCGGGGACGTCATCGAGCACATGCGCCATTCGCAGGGCCGCGACTTGCTGGAGTTCCTGAACTACCGGGCGCGATACATCATCATCTCGACGCCTGAATGCATGCCAATGAGAGGGGCGTCGTATTTCGAGAGTCATAATTCCGTGTGGCGCCCCGATTCATTCATGTGGCATGATTTTTGGGCCCATCAGCAATGCGGAATCATGCATTTTTATCTGCTGCGAGGGCATCTCGACTGGAATGCGATGGGGCTTGATGCACTCGTGAACTCCTCCAACGCGTCGAGTCTGTTCAATACGCGCGCCCACGATGAACAGGAAGCCGGCGATGAAAAATTGCTCCAGCCGGTCGATCTGAAGCTTCATGACTACCGGTACATGGAGAAACTGGAAGGCGACCGGTATGCAATATTCCGCCCCGTATGATTCGATGAAAGGGCTCCGCCGCCCACCAATACGCGAAGCGCTTTTCTTACCGTACGAGCAAACGCTACGACAGGGGCGAGGGTGCCGACCACGTGCTGAGCGCCGAGCGCCCGGAAATCCTGCGCCGCCTCGCCGTCGGCAAGTAGCGCGTTATCGCTGCGCGTCCCCGTACGTCTCCTTGCACACCCCGCGTAGCGCGTCGACGAGCAGATCGCGCGCGGGCGATTGCGAATCGGCGGCGCGCGTGAACAGCGCGATGGGCGGCAACGTCCACACCAGCGAATAAGGCACGATCGCCACGCCGGCGATCCGCACGAGTTCTTCCGCGATATCGGCCGGCACGATCGATACGGCTTCGTCGCTCGACGCGATCATTTCGCCGATCAGCTTCGACGAGTAGCTTTCGACGATCGGCACGGGCGGCGCGATGCCGGCCGACAGGAACAGGTCGGTCACCTGTTCGCGCATCGGCGTATGCGGCGCGCCGAGAATCCAGTCGAGCGCATGCAGCTTGTGCCAGTCCAGCGGCGTGCGGGCGAGCTTCGCCGCCAGCCGCCGGCTCGCGATCACGCGCGGCTGCTGCTGGTACAGCACCTCAAACGAAACCTGCCCGAGATCGATCGCCGACGACGCGCGCCCGATCACGATGTCGACACTGTGATCCCGGAGTTGCAGCAGCAACTGATCGCTGGTGCCTTCATGAATCGTCACGGTCAGGCGCCGCTCCATGCGCGCTTGCAGCCGCTTCAGCGCCGCCGACAGCATCTGGCCGGAGATGAACGGAATCACGCCGATGTGCAGATGGGCCGCATGCCCGGCGGCGACGGCCTCCATCTCGCGGGCGAGGTGGTCGAGATCCTTGATCATCGCCTTCGCCCGTTCGAGCACGACCGCGCCGAGCGCGGTGGGCCGCATGCCGCGCGACGAGCGCTCGAACAGCGGCGTGCCGAACATGCTCTCCAGCTCGGACAGCGCGTTCGTCACGGCCGGCTGGCTGCTCGCCATGTGCTCGGCGACGCGCGTCAGCGATCCGTGCTGCTGGATCTGCAACAACAGCACCAGATGCCGAATCTTCAGACGAGCGCCGAGCCGCCTGACCACGTCGTTCGCGTCAAAATTCATTGACTGGTCATGCATTCATTAGGAAAAAGTGATGGACCGATATTAAAACAGAATCATCACGTTATGGCGGATCCCTAGAATCCCTTCATGGATCGCGCCGGGACTGGCCTGGCGCCCACGCCGGGACCACAACATGAAACAGACAGAGACACAGCAGCAGGCCGCGTTCGACTATCACGAGTTTCCGACCCCCGGGAAAATCTCGGTGGTAGCGAGCAAGCCGCTGGTGACCCAGCGCGATCTGGCGCTGGCCTATACGCCCGGCGTGGCGAGCGTGTGCGAGTCGATCGCCGCCGATCCGCTGCAGGCGCACCGCTTCACGAGCCGCGGCAACCTCGTCGGCGTGATCACGAACGGCACCGCCGTGCTTGGCCTCGGCAACATCGGCCCGCTCGCGTCGAAGCCGGTGATGGAGGGCAAGGCCGTCCTGTTCAAGAAGTTCGCCGGGATCGACGTGTTCGACATCGAGATCAACGAGACCGATCCGGACAAGCTGGTCGACATCATTGCCGGCCTCGAACCCACGTTCGGCGGCATCAATCTCGAGGACATCAAGGCGCCGGAATGCTTCACCGTCGAGCAGAAGCTGCGCGAACGCATGAAGATTCCCGTCTTCCACGACGATCAGCACGGCACGGCCATTACCGTTTCCGCCGCGTTCATCAACGGGCTGAAGGTCGTCGGGAAGTCCATCAAGGAAGTGAAGGTCGTGACGTCGGGCGCGGGTGCCGCCGCGCTGGCGTGCCTGGACCTGCTGGTCGACCTCGGGCTGCCGGTGGAAAACGTCTGGGTGACCGACATCGAAGGCGTCGTCTATCGCGGCCGTACCACGTTGATGGATCCGGCCAAGTCGCGCTTCGCGCAGGAAACCGATGCGCGCAAGCTCGCCGAAGTGATCGGCGGCGCGGATGTGTTCCTGGGGCTGTCGGTGGGCGGCATTCTCACGGCGGAGATGCTGAAGGAAATGGCGGCGCGTCCGCTGATTCTCGCGCTGGCCAACCCGACGCCGGAAATCTTCCCGGAACTGGCGCATGAGACGCGCGACGACGTCGTCATCGCGACGGGCCGCTCGGACTACCCGAACCAGGTCAACAACGTCCTGTGTTTCCCGTACATTTTCCGCGGCGCGCTGGACGTGGGTGCGAAGACGATCACGCGCGAGATGGAGATCGCCGCGGTGCACGCGATCGCGGGGCTGGCCGAGGAAGAGCAGAACGAAGTCGTCGCGGCGGCCTACGGGGCATACGGCGTGTCGTTCGGCGCGCAATACCTGATTCCGAAGCCGTTCGACCCGCGCCTGATCGTGCGAATCGCGCCGGCGGTGGCGAAGGCGGCGATGGAAGGCGGCGTGGCGACGCGTCCGCTCGCGAATCTCGATGCGTACGTCGAGCAGTTGCAGCAATTCGTCTATCACTCGGGCGCGTTCATGAAGCCGCTGTTCGCGACCGCGCGTCAGCTCGTGCGCGACGGCGGCAAGGCGCGGATCGTGTTCACCGAAGGCGAGGACGAGCGTGTGCTGCGTGCGGTGCAGGTCATTGTCGACGAGAAGCTTGCGCGGCCGATTCTGGTCGGGCGTCCGGAGGTGCTGCTCGCGCGCATCGAGCGATTTGGCCTGCGCTTGCGTCTCGGTCAGGACGTCGAAGTGACCAATCCGGAATACGACGAGCGCTTCCCGCAGTACTGGACGAAGTATTGGGAACTGCGGTGCCGCGACGGTATTTCGAAGGAAATGGCGCGCGTGGAAATGCGCCGCCGCCTGACGCTGATCGGGGCGATGATGGTGCAGCTCGGCGATGCGGACGGGATGATCTGCGGGACGGTCGGCGAGTATCACAATCACCTGCGGTTCGTGGACGAAGTGATCGGCAAGAAGCCGGGGGCGTCGACCTACGCGGCGATGAACATCCTGTTGCTCGATCAGCGGACGGTCGCGCTGGTGGATACGCACGTGAACGACAACCCCGATGCGGAGCAGATCGCGGAATTCACGATCGCGGCGGCGCGGCAGATGGAATGGCTGAATCTGACGCCGAAGGTTGCGCTGCTGTCGCGGTCGAATTTCGGGTCGGGGAGTGCGGCTTCGGGCGTGAAGATGCGCCGGGCGCTGGAGATCGTGCGGGAACAGGCGCCGGATATCGAGGCGGATGGCGAGATGCATGGCGACTGTGCGCTCGATGAAGGGCTGCGGGCGAAGCTGCTGCCGATGTCGCCGTTGAAGGGGGCGGCGAATTTGTTGGTTTGTCCGAACGTGGATGCCGGCAACATCGCGTACAACCTGCTCAAGACCGAGGCGGGGAGCAATGTGGCGGTGGGGCCGTTCCTGTTGGGCGTGAACGCGCCCGTGAACATCCTGACGTCCAGCGCAACCGTGCGGCGGATCGTGAATATGGCTGCTTTGACGGTGATTGAGGCTAATCGGGGTGTGAGTGGGTGATTGATCGGCGGGTTGGGCAGCGTCCGAACCCCGCATCGAACCGCGTCCCGCTCCCCCTATTTAATGACCAAACCGCAAGACCTAGTGCATAGATATCGTTTGCCGAGCCCTTAATGACTATCGACAATCGTGGCTCGAATTCATCGCCGCGGCGCCAGAAGCGCCGCGGTGGCCGGCACGCGACGGCTATCCCGGCCGTCCGCGTCCACCCGCTCACGACGACATGTACGCGTTCACGCCCTCATTCCAAAACCCCGCCGGCTCGCCGATCCGCGAGTTGTTCAAGTACCTGTCCGAACCGGGCATGATTTCCTTCGCGGGCGGTTACCCGGCCAGCGACCTGTTCGACGTCGACGGCCTGAATGCGGTCGCCGAACGCGCGTACGCGCAGCCCGTCCGCTGCTTGCAATACGGCCCGACCGATGGCCTCGCCGAACTGAAGCAGCAACTGATCGCGCTGATGGCGCGTCGCGGCGTCGCCTGCACGTCGGCCGAACTGCTCGTCACGACCGGCTCGCAGCAAGGCCTCGACCTGCTGCTGCGCGTGATGGTGTCGCCCGGCGACGTCGTGCTGACCGAACAACCGGCATACCCGGCCACGCTGCAGGCGATGCGTTTGCAACAGGCGCGCATCGTGACGATCCCCGTCGACGGCGAAGGGCTCGACGTCGATCGTCTCGGCGAACAACTCGCGTCCGGCGCGATCGCGCAGCCGAAGCTGCTCTACACGGTCCCGACCTTCGCGAACCCGACGGGTGCGACGCTCACACGCGAACGCCGGCTGAAACTGCTGCGTCTCGCGGTGCAATATCGCTTCCTGATCGTCGAGGACGATCCATACGGCGACCTGCGTTTCGCGGGCGAAGCCGTGCCGTCGATGCTCGCGCTGGCCGGCGAAGTGGACGGCGCGCGCGACTGGCTCGTGCATTTCGCGAGCCTGTCGAAGATCGTCGCACCGGGGCTGCGCGTGGGCTGGACGATCGCGCCGGCCGAAATCGCGCGGCGCTGCGTGATCGCGAAGCAGACGGTCGATCTGTGCAGCGCGCCGTGGACGCAGGCCGCCGCCGCCGAATACCTGGCCGACGGCGCGCTCGAACGCCATCTGCCGCGCATCACGGCCGCGTACCGGCGCAAATGCGACGCGATGTGCGACGCGCTGCGCGACGGTTTCGGCGATGCGATCGAATTCCATCGTCCCGAAGGCGGGATGTTCGTGTGGGCGCGGCTCGGCGCGGTGCCGTCGGACGTGCTGCTGCAACGGGCGATCGCCAACAAGATCGTGTTCGTGCCCGGCAAGGCGTTCTTCGCGGACAACGTCGACGCAGCGTCGCTGCGCCTGTCGTTCGCCGCGCCGGACGTCGATGCGATCCGGGAAGGCGTCGCGCGCCTCGTGCGCGCGTATGGTGCGGCGCTGGCCGCGTAAGGAGACATCGACATGACGGTCACCATCAACGAAACGGTATCGACGGGCGCAGCAGCATCGGGCGCCGGCGACAAGCGGCCGGCGAAGCACCGCTCGTCGCAGATCAGCGCGGGGCCGCAATATGTGGCCGACGTGCTCGGACGCTTCGGCGCGGAGCCTGCGAGCGATGCCGGCGATGCGGCGCAGGTCGTGCTCGGCTACAACTGAGCGGCGCACGGGCGGCGGCGCATCGCATGCGAGCCGTCGCCGAAACAAACGGTTAAGCTTGCGCGATCGAAACACCGACGATCGCCGCCGCCTCATGTCCGACTCGACCTCCGAATCGCTCGCGCAAACCTACGACCGCCTGTGGTCCTGCCTCGAATCCGGCGTGCGCGTGCAGCGCTCGCCGTTCACGATGTTGCAGGCGGCGACGCTCGGCCTCGATGGCGCGCCGAAGGTTCGGACGATCGTATTGCGTCAGGTGAATCGCACCGAGCGCGTGCTGTCGTTTCATACCGATGCGCGTTCGGCGAAGGTCGCGGAGTTGCGTCGCGATCCGCGTATCTCGATCGTCGCCAACGATCTCGACGCACTCGTGCAGATTCGCGCGGGAGGTGTTGCGTCGATCTGCGAAGACGAAGCGCAACGGCGTGCGATCTGGGAAGCGAGCCGCCCGCATACGTTGCTGCTGTATCGCGCTCCGTTGCCGCCCGGTACGCCGGTTGCGTCGCCCGAAGTCGCGCATGTCGACGGCGCCGCACCCACCGGCGACGGCTACGAAAACTTCTGCCTGATCCACATGACGGTCACGCGCATCGACTGGCTCGAACTCGCGCGCGCGGGCCATCGTCGAGCGGTATTCGACCTGAACGAAAGCGGCTACGACGCCCGCTGGATCGCGCCCTGACGCGAACCCGGCGCGCACGAGCCGTTCAAGTGCGCCCGTCCGACGCGGCCCGGATCATCCACTCGCGCATCACCGCGATCGCGTCGTCGTCGCGGCGTTCGGCCGGATACACGAGATAGAACCCCACCGACAGCGGAAACGCGAAGTCGAACGGCTTGCACAGCCGTCCGGCGGCGATGTCGCGCTCGACGAGCGGCTCGGTCGCGAGCGCGATGCCCTGGCCGGCGACGGCCGCATCGATCGCGAGCGACGTCTGGTTGAAGCGCAGCCCCTTGTGCGGATCGACGTCGACCGGTTCGGGCATCGCCGCGAGGAACTCGGGCCACAGGTCGTGCGCGTCGTGCAGCAGTACCTGGCCCGCGAGCGCACGCGGCGAAGCCGGCGCGCTCAGCACCGAAGGGCTGCATACCGCATGCACATCGAGCGGGAACAGCGCATGGGTGGCGAGATGCTTGCCGAACGGCGGCTTGCCGTAGCGGATCGCGAGATCGACGCCGTCGTGGCGAAACGTCGCGATCTGCGGGTCGGCGATCACGCGCACGTCGTAGTCGGGATGCGCGTCGGTGAACTGCGCGAGCCGCGGGATCAGCCACTTCGACGCGAACGACGGCGTCGTGCTGATCGTCAGCGCGGCGCGCCGTTTCACGAGCTTGTCGGTCGCGTCGGCGATCGCGTGCAACGCGCGCTGCACGTCGGAGAAATACGCGGCGCCGTCGTGCGTGAGCGCGAGGCCGCGCGGCAGGCGCTCGAACAGCTTCAGGCCGAGCACGTCCTCGAGGTGGCGCACCTGCTGCGCGACGGCGCCCTGCGTGACGCCGATCTCGTCGGCGGCGGCGCGGAAATTGAGGTGCCGCGCCGACACTTCGAACGCACGAAGCGCATTCAGCGGGGGCAGGCGGGAAGGGCGTGGCGGCATCGTCAGATTGTAGAAAAACTATCGGCTGTCGGCAGAAATACTGGTTCGACAGCCGGAATCGATGCGCCTACATTACCACCATGGCGCGCCGAATGGCGGCTGCGCGGCGGCAGCATCGGAACGAGGAGCGGATCGTGACTGTAGAAAAAGTAGCGTTGATCACGGCGGCGGGCGAGGGCATGGGCGCGGCGATCGCGCGGGAACTGGCGGCGACCGGCTACCGCGTCGCGCTGATGTCGCCGTCGGGCAGCGCGGTGGCGCTCGGCGAGGAACTGGGCGGCTTCGGCATCAAGGGCTCGGTGACGGAAGAAGCCGATATCGACCGGCTCGTGCAGGAAACGGTCGCGCGCTACGGGCGGATCGACGCGGTCGTGAACAACACCGGCCATCCGCCGAAGGGCGAGTTGCTGGCGATCACCGACGAGAACTGGCACGCGGGGCTCGACCTGATCCTGCTGAACGTGGTGCGCGTGATGCGCCGCGTGACGCCGATCTTCCAGAAGGAGGGCGGCGGCGCGGTGGTCAACATCTCGAGCTTCGCGGCGGACGCGCCCGAGCAGCCGATGCCCGTGTCGTCGGCGCTGCGTGCGGCGCTGAGCGCCTGGACGCGCCTGTACGCGGAACGCTATGCGGCCGAGAACATCCGGATGAACGCGGTGCTGCCGGGCTTCATCGACAGCTGGCCGGAAACGCCGGAGATCGTCGCGCGCATTCCGGCCGGCCGCTTCGGCAAGACCGGCGAGATCGCGAAGACGGTCGCGTTCCTGCTGTCGGATGGCGCGGGCTACGTCACCGGGCAGAACATTCGCGTCGACGGCGCGATCGTCAAGGCGCTCTGAGCGTCACACGGGCGAGCGGCGGCGAAAGCGTGTGGGCTCGCCGCGCAACGGCTACAAACGCGTACAAATCAGACAAATCCGGGATACATCGAACCTTTCAAATGGGCGACGCCGCGTGACCAGGGCGCGCCGGATTGAAAGCCAAGGCGCGATCCCGCGCGCGGCATGTTCACTTTCCACTTCACGAAAGGAGATGCCGAACGATGTCTTCCACACCGTTTTCCCCGATGCGTCGCCACCTGCTGGCCACTTCCGTGGCCGCCGGGGTCTCGGCGATGCTGCCCACCGCGCTGCATGCGGCCACCGGCGCGAGCGGCATACGCCCGTTCACCGCGCACATTCCCGATGAAGCCGTGGCCGACCTGCGCCGTCGGATCGCCGCCACACGTTGGCCGGGCCGCGAGACCGTCGCCGACGAATCGCAGGGCGTGCGGCTCGCGCGCATGCAGGCGCTGCTGCGTTACTGGGGCACCGACTACGACTGGCGCAAGGGCGAGGCGCGCCTGAACGGTTTCCCGATGTTCATCACGGAAATCGACGGGCTCGATATTCATTTCATTCACGTGCGGTCGCGGCACGAGAACGCGATGCCGATGATCATGACGCACGGTTGGCCCGGTTCGATCTTCGAGCTGGTGAAGGCGATCGGCCCGCTGACCGACCCGACCGCGCACGGCGCGAGCGCGGACGATGCGTTCCACGTCGTCGTGCCGTCGCTGCCGGGTTTCGGTTTTTCGGGCCGGCCGACGAAGACCGGCTGGGGTTCCGACCACATCGCGCGAGCGTGGGGCGAGTTGATGGCTCGGCTCGGCTATACGCGCTTCGTGTCGCAGGGCGGCGACTGCGGCTCGGTGATCTCGCACCGGATGGCGATGCAGCGCGTGCAGGGTCTGGCCGGGATTCACGTCAACATGCCGGCGACGGTGCCGCGGGACATCGCGACGCTGCTCGCGACCGATGCGCCCGCGCCGGCTTCGCTGTCGCCGAAGGAGAAGGCCGCGTACGAGAAGCTCGCGACGTTCTATCGCGACAACTGCGGCTACTCGGCGATGATGGTCACGCGTCCGCAGACGGTCGGCTATGCGCTTGCGGATTCGCCGTCCGGGCAGGCTGCGTGGATGTACGACAAGATCTCGCAGTGGACGTACAGCGGCGGCGTGCCCGAGCGCTCGATTCCGCGCGACGAGATTCTCGACGACATCTCGCTGTACTGGCTGACGAACACCGCGACGTCGGCCGCGCAGATCTACTGGGAGGATCACTCGAACAACTTCAACGCGGTGGACATCTCGCTGCCGGCGGCGATCACGGTGTTTCCGGGCGAGATCTACCAGGCGCCGCGCAGTTGGGCCGAGCGCAGTTATCACAACCTGATCTACTTCAACGAAGTCGACAAGGGCGGGCACTTCGCCGCGTGGGAGGAGCCGGAATTGTTCGCGCGTGAAGTGCGTGCCGGGTTCCGGCCGTTGCGGCGCGTGTAAGCGGGTTGCACGACGAATGTGGGCCGGCCTGTCGCGCGGCTCGTGTTCGTTTTCAGGTAACGGCTTGCAACGCTTGTGCAAATCGTTTGTCCGCCAGATACGCTGTTCTGACGCAGCATCGCACCGGGCCGCGTGTGCCGCGCGGCCGTGCCGAAGCGTCGTTTTCTCGCGTTTTTTGAATCGCCGTGTGTCGTGTTCGCACACGGATACGTTGAGATACAAAGCCTCCCGATGGTTCGGATATAAAACCGGTGAAGCGATTCACGCGGCGGCGCGGTGCCATGCGCTGCCGCTGCGAACGGCGACATCCGATTGCCCGCACGTGCCGCGGGCCTTTCCTTACCGATCGACAATGGAGAACGAGTCATGCCTGATACCGTGAACACCCGCCGCCGCCTGATCCTGGGCACGACGCTGGCGAGCCTGAGCCTGGCCGACCTCGGCTTTGGCGCGCTGGCGCATGCGCAGTCGGCGGTCGATGCCTCGACGGCGAAGCGCGCGGCCGGCGCCGCGTCGCTCGGCACGATCCACCAGATCGACGCGGGCGTGCTCAACGTGGGTTATGCGGATCTCGGGCCGAAGCAAGGCCCGGTCGTATTCCTGCTGCATGGCTGGCCGTACGACATCTACAGCTACGCGGAAGTCGCGCCGCTGCTCGTCGCGGCCGGCTATCGCGTGATCGTGCCGTACCTGCGTGGCTACGGCTCGACGACGTTCCGCTCGGCCGACACGGTGCGTAACGGCCAGCAGGCGGTGACGGCCGTCGACATCATTGCGCTGATGGATGCGCTGAAGATCGACCGCGCGGTGTTCGGCGGCTACGACTGGGGCGCGCGCACGGCCGACATCGTCGCGGCGCTGTGGCCGCAACGCGTGAAGGCGCTGGTGTCGGTGAGCGGTTACCTGATCGGCAGCCAGGCGGCGAACGCCAAGCCGTTGCCGCCGCAGGCCGAACTCCAGTGGTGGTATCAGTTCTACTTCACGACCGAGCGTGGCGAGCTCGGCTACGCGCAGAATCGCGATGCGTTCAACAAGCTGATCTGGCAACTTGCGTCGCCGAAGTGGCAGTTCTCCGACGAGACTTATGCGCGCTCGGCCGCATCGTTCCGGAACCCCGATCATGTGGCCGTCGTGATCCACAACTATCGCTGGCGGCTCGGGCTCGCGAAGGGCGAAGCGCAATACGACGACATCGAGCGGCGTCTCGCGGCCGGGCCCGCGATCACCGTGCCGACGATCACGATGGAAGGCGATGCGAACGGCGCGCCGCATCCTGATCCGGCCGCGTACGCGAAGAAGTTCACCGGCAAGTACCAGCACCGGACCATCACCGGTGGCATCGGCCACAACCTGCCGCAGGAAGCGCCGCAGGCATTCGCCGATGCGATCCTGCAAGTGGAGCATCTGTGATGCGGGCCCGTGCGGGAGTGGGGCGGCGCGGTGCGCGCCATGTGCTCGTCGCGGGCGTGCTGCTGGCCGGTGCGTGGTCGGCCAGCGGCCCGGCCGCGTTCGCGGAGCAGCCGAAACCGGCCGCGGCCGCGTCGCCGATCTACGGCGTGACGATTCCGCCCGGCTACCGGAAGTGGGAAATGGTCGCGCCGGCCGAAGAGGCCGCACCGCTCGACGAGCTGCGCGTGGTGCTCGGCAACCCGGTCGCGATCCGCGCGCTCGAGCAGGCGACGCTGCCGTTCCCGGACGGCACGATCCTCGTGAAGCTCGCCTACAAGCGCAAGCAGTCCGACGAGTTCCCGCCTGCGACGGTGCCCGGGCAGGCGACGACCGTGCAGGTGATGGTGAAGGACTCGCGCCGCTATGCCTCGACGGGCGGCTGGGGGTTCGGGCGCTTCATCAACGGCGTGCCGGCCGACATCGGCCAGCATCAGACGTGCTTTGCGTGCCATCAGGCGCGGGTGAAGAACCACGACTACGTGTTCACGCGGCTCGCGCCGTGACGTGACACGGCGGTGTGAAGCGAAAAGGCGTGCCCTGCGAGGCACGCCTTTTTTCGTGGTGCGGGGGAACGGCGGAGCGCACCGGCAAGCGGGTTTGTATCGCACTGTATCTGCGGCCGTTCCTGAAAAACTGGCATGCAGAAAGCCCCGGTTTCGGAAACATGCCGGATACGTGCGCGGGTTCTACTGTCGACATGCAGAAAACGTTCGGTGCCAGACGTTCACACCGGATGCCAAGTGATCGACACCTCAACTTCGTTCAAGGAGAACCCTCATGAAAGCCGCTCGAATCCTCGCCGTTGCCGTCCTCGCCGTCGCACCCGCCTTGTCGTTCGCCGATACCGGCCACGGCCTCACGCGTGCCGAAGTGCGCGCGGACCTCATTCGTCTCGAGAAGGCCGGTTACAACCCGGCCGGCAGCGAAGCGCATTACCCGGACGACATCGCCGCCGCACAGAACGCCGTCGCGGCTGCCGAGCAGGTCGCACGTTCGGACCAGAACGGCCCGTCGAAGTCGCAAGACGACAACATGGCCGATGCGTCGACGCCGGCCGCCCATCGCGATGCCGCGCAGTCGCGTGCTGCCCGCAACGCCGCCGACGACCTGTACGCGCATTCGTGATTGCGCGCCGCGCCTGCCCCATGCAGGCGCGCCCTGCGCTGCAGTACTTAATTTCGACAACACGACAAACAAAGGAGCATGACGATGGTCGGTTTGATGAAACGCGTTCTGGTATCCGCCGCGGTAATCGGTGGACTGTTCGGTGCGGTTGCGGCGCAGGCCGCGCCGAAGGAAGACCTGAAGGGCACCAACGTCGTGCTCGTGCACGGCGCGTTCGCCGACGGGTCGAGCTGGAACCGCGTGATTCCGCTGCTCGAGGCGCGCGGGCTGCACGTGGTGTCGGTGCAGAATCCGCTGAGCTCGCTCGCCGACGACGCGGCCGCGGCGAAGCGCACGATCGACGAACAGAAGGGGCCGGTCGTGCTGGTCGGCCATTCGTGGGCCGGCGTCGTGATCAGCGATGCGGGCAACGACGACAGGGTGAAGTCGCTCGTGTACGTCGCGGCGTTCGCACCCGACAACGGCCAGTCGATCGCCGACGTCACGCAGGGGCTGCCGGCACCGTCATGGGCCGGCGAACTGCGCAAGGACGCAGGCGGTTTCGCACGGCTCTCGGACAAGGCGATCGCGCAGGATTTCGCGCCGGATCTGCCGCCCGCGCAGCAACGCATCGTTGCGGCGACCCAGGGGCCGTGGTATAGCGGGTGCATCTCGGAGAAGGTCACGCAGGCCGCGTGGCATGCGAAGCCGTCGACGTTCGTCGTCGCGACGCAGGACCGGATGATCGATCCGACGCTGCAGGAAGCAATGGCGAAGCGGATCGGCGCGACGGTCACGCGCGTGAACGCCAGCCATGTCGCGATGCTGAGCCAGCCGAAGGCCGTGGCCGACGCGATCATCGCCGCCGCCGAGCGTGCGAAGCACGACACGCAGTGAGCGAATGCGGCGCCGCGCTTTCGTGAGAAGGTGCGGCGCGTGAGTGATGGTGATGTCTTTCCACCCAGGAGAAGTCATGACGCAACTCTGGCAGCTGTCGGCAACCGAACTCGCGAAACGCGTGCGGCAGCGCGACGTATCCGCGCGCGAAGTGGCGGACGCCGTGCTCGATCGTCTCGACGCAGTGAATCCCGCGATCAACGCGGTGGTCGAACACCGCCCCGACGACGTGCGGCGGCAGGCCGACGAAGTCGATCGCGCAATCGCGCGCGGCGACGATCCGGGGCCGCTCGCGGGCGTACCCGTCACCGTGAAGATCAACGTCGATCAGGCCGGCTTCGCGACGACCAACGGCACGCGCCTGCAGGAAACCCTGATCGCACCCGCCGACAGCCCGGTGGTCGCCAACATTCGGAAGGCCGGCGGGGTGTTGCTCGGCCGCACCAATTCGCCGACGTTCGCATTGCGCTGGTTCACGTCGAATCTCGTGCATGGCCATACGCGCAATCCGCGCAATCCGTCACTGACGCCGGGCGGATCGAGCGGCGGCGCGGCGGCGGCCGTGGCCGCCGGGATCGGCCCGCTCGCGGTCGGCACCGACATCGGCGGCTCGGTGCGCTACCCGGCCTATGCGTGCGGCGTACACGGGATCCGGCCATCGCTCGGCCGCGTGCCGGCGTTCAATGCGTCGTCGCCGGAGCGTGCGATCGGCGCGCAACTGATGTCGACGGCCGGGCCGATCGCGCGCACGATCGACGATCTCTCGCTCGCGCTGCGTGCCTTCTCCGCGCCGGACCCACGCGATCCGTGGCACGTCGCGGTGCCGTTCGACGGGCGCGAGGTGCCGAAGCGCGCGGCGCTGTGCGTGCGTCCGCGCGGCCTGGAGGTCGTGCCCGAAGTCGAGGCCGCGTTGCGCGATGCCGCGCGCCGGCTGGTGGATGCGGGCTGGACCGTCGACGAGATCGACGATACGCCGCCGATGCGCGAGGCGGCGCTGTTGCAGGAACAGCTGTGGCTCGGCGACGGGTTCGGCGCGCTGGCGAACGCGGTCGAACAAGATGGCGATCCGGGCGCGGCCGCGGTGATCGCCGCCGTGCGCGGCAAGGTGCGCGATCTGCCGGCCGACGTGATCAGCCGAGCGCTGGTTCGACGCACGACGCTGACGCGGGCGTGGCGGCTGTTTCTCGATGAATATGCGGTGCTGCTGCTGCCTGTTTCGTCGGAACTGCCGTTCCCCGACGATCTCGACCGGCAAGGGCCGGACGGCTTCGAGCGCGTGTGGGAAGCGCAGCTCACGTTGCGCGCGCTGCCGGCAATGGGGCTGCCGGGGCTGACCGTCACGACGTCGCTCGCGAACGGCGTGCCGGTGGGTGTGCAGGTGGTGGCCACGCATCATCGCGAGGATCTGTGCCTGCTTGCCGGGCGCGATATCGAGGCGCGTGGGGAGCCGATTGCGGTGGTCGATCCGGTGGTGTGATGGATTGAAGAACGCGTGCATCGGCGTGCCGGTCGGCATGACGCCGATGCATCGTCACCTTTCCAATTTCGCGCGACGGCGCGACGTCGGTCGTTAACAGCTCAACTGAACCGTGGCGACCGTCGGGATATTGGTATTCCCGTTCGAAATACTCGGCATGGCGGAAATATGGCCCCGGGTGAAAGTTGGCGACGCACGAGAAGCTGACGCTCGTGTTATCGAGAATCGTCATCGAGACATCGGCTGCTTGCCAATGGAGCGACGTGTTCGTCCACGGCGCCCCCGACCGACGCCGTGCACGTTCCGTTCCCCGTGGTCGACGTGCATGAAATGCTCAGGCGCGTCTGCGCATGCGCCGGCGAGGTGGCCAGCAGCAGCGGAATCGACAGAAGCATGGGCAAGTAAATCTTTCGTGAATGTTTGGTCCGCCGCCGGACGCCACGCGCGACGCGGGCGCGTCAGATCAGCAGCGACACCGTCCTGAACAACGCGAGATCCTCCTTGCGCGCGGAGCGCGCGTGGCGGCGGATGACCTGCAGCAGGCAGTCGATGAAGCAGCGCGCGGCATCGCTCAGCGTGCTGCTGCGGCGCGTGACGATGCCGAGCTCGCGCGGCTCGAAGGTCTCCTTCAGCGACAGCGCGCGCATCCGCTCGCCGAACGGCGGCACGGCGGCGAGAATCGTCGGGCACCACGTGCACATGTCGGCCTGCTCGAGCATCGTCTGCAGCATCGCGACCGACTGCGCGCGCACGATGCGCCGCTCGTCGATCTGTGCGCCGTGGCGCGCGAACAGATAGTCGACGAGCGCCGCCTGGCCGTCCGCCGCGTAATTCAGCACCCAGTCGGTGTCGAGCAGATCGTGGATCGACCGCGCGCGTTCGAGCGGATGGCCGGCGCGCACCATCACCGAGGTCTCGTAACGCAGCATCGGCTCGAACGCGAATTCCTGCGCGCTGCCCGGCTGCACGTGCCCGAGCGCGAAATCCATGCTGCCGTCGCGCAGCAGCGGCTGCGCGACGGCGATCAGCGCCTCGTAGAGTTCGAGACGCACGTCGGGCATCCGTTCGCGAAAACGCAGCACCGTTTCCGCGAGGAACGTCATGGTGAGCCATGGCGTGACGCCGACGCTCAGCCGCCCCTCGACGCGCCCGCGCATCCGTTCGAGATCGCTCTGCGCGTGCTCCAGTTGCTTCAGCACGAGCTTCGCATGCGTGAGCAGCGTTTTCCCGTATTCGGTAAAACCGATACCCTCCGGCGCGCGCACGAGCAGCGGCAGGCGCTCGCTTGCCTCCAGCTCGCGCAACGCGCGCGTGACGGCCGCCTGCGACAGCCCGAGCGTGCGCGCCGCGCCCCGGATGCTGCCGGCCTCCGCGCTCGCGACGAGCGCCTGCAACTGATGCAGCTTCATGGTGCGATACCCGACAACGAAAGGTTGTCATCATAACGAAACCGCGGCTGTTCGCCGGGATTTTCGCTGCATACGATCCCGTCACGATCCGCCACCCGGCGATCGGCAACCGGAACGCAGCGAAGGAGTAGCGGGGTTGGATCAAACACGGATTTTTCCTGAAATAGCCGCCATCGAGGCCGAGATGATCGCGCTGCGCCGCCGGCTGCACGCGCATCCCGAACTCGGCTTCGAGGAGCGCGCGACCGGCGATCTCGTCGCCGAGTGCCTGACAACATGGGGTTATCGGGTGGAGCGCGGCCTCGGCGGCACCGGCGTGGTCGGCACGCTGGCGCGCGGCGCCGGCAAGCGGCTCGGGCTGCGCGCGGACATGGATGCGTTGCCGATCCGCGAGACGACCGGGCTGCCGCATGCGAGCCGGCACGACGGCGTGATGCACGCGTGCGGCCACGACGGCCACACGGCGATGCTGCTCGCCGCCGCGCGCTGCATCGCGGAGCGCGCGAATTTCACCGGCACGCTGAACCTGATTTTCCAGCCGGCGGAGGAAGGGCTCGGCGGCGCGAAGCGCATGCTCGACGACGGGCTGTTCACACGGTTCCCGTGCGACGCGGTGTTCGCGATGCACAACGTGCCGGGGCTGCCGGCCGGCGTGCTCGGCTTCTGCGACGGCCCGGCGATGGCGTCGGCCGACGAGGTGCGCGTGCGTGTGGCCGGCCGCGGCGGGCATGGCGCCGCGCCGCACACGACGGTCGATCCGGTGGTGGTTTGCGCATCGATCGTGATGGCGCTGCAGACGATCGTGTCGCGCAACGTGAATCCGCAGGAGCTGGCGATCGTCACGGCGGGCGCGATCCATGCGGGCACCGCGTCGAACGTGATTCCGCCGCACGCGGAACTCGAACTGAGCGTGCGTGCGCTGTCGCCGGACGTGCGCGCGCTGCTCGAGCGGCGCATCCGCGAGATCGTGCACGGGCAGGCCGCGAGTTATGGCGCGACGGCCGAGATCGACTACCGGCACAACTATCCGGTGCTCGTCAATCACGCGGCAGAAACGGCGTTCGCACGCGACGTCGCGCGTGAATGGGGCGGCGACGGCGCGCTGATTCCGCACCTGCGGCCGATCGCGGCGAGCGAGGATTTCGCGTTCATGCTGAACGCGTGCCCGGGCAGCTACCTGTCGATCGGCAACGGCGACGGCAATGGCGATGGCGCGACCGGATGCGGGCTGCACCACCCTGGCTACGACTTCAACGATGCATGCCTCGCGACGGGCGCGAGCTACTGGGTCGCGCTGGCGGAGCGATATCTGGCGTGACGCGGCGCACGCGCGGCGCGCCGGTGCCCGATGCGCCGGACGAATTCGATTCATGATTTACACAAGGAGACGGCAATGAAGCAGTGGATGGTGGCGCTCACGATAGCGCTGGCGGCAGGGGCGGCACATGCAGGCGACTGGGCGGGCAAGGAGATCCGGCTCGCGGTCGATCCGACCTACCCGCCGCTCGAGTACAAGCTGCCGGACGGCACGCTGACGGGGTTCGGGATCGACATCACGAATGCGCTGTGCGAGGAACTGAAGGCGCGCTGCGTGTGGGTCGAGTCGAGTTTCGACGGGATGATCCCGGGGCTGCTCGCGCGCAAGTTCGATGTGATCGCGTCGTCGATGACGATCACGCCGAAGCGGATGCAGCAGATCGCGTTCACGAACCGGATCTCGAACGCGCCAGCGCGGCTGATCGCGCGCAAGGGTTCGCCGCTGCTGCCGACGGCCGAATCGCTGAAGGGCAAGCGGGTCGGCGTCGAGCAGGGCTCCGCGCAGGCCGACTATGCGATCGCGAACTGGCAGCGGGCCGGCGTGCAGATCGTGTCTTACCAGAACCAGGACCAGGTCTACGCCGATCTCGTGACGGGGCGGCTCGACGCGGCGTTCCAGGCGTCGATCGCGGCCAGCGACGGTTTCCTGAAGAAGCCGCAGGGCAAGGACTTTGCATTCGCCGGTGGAGCGATCGACGACACGAAGTACTTCGGGCAGGGCGACGGGCTCGGTCTGCGCAAGCAGGACACCGACCTGCGCGACGCGTTCAATCGCGCGCTCGCGACGATTCTCGCGAACGGCACGTATCAGCGGATCAACCGGAAGTATTTCGACTTCGACATCTACGGCGCGAAGTGAGCGGCGCGGCGCGCTTTTGGGGCGCGCCGCACATGAGGGGACGGCGCGCGATCGACCGCGTCGGATGCACAGAATAACCGCCTGCACGGCGTGCGAATCGCTCGGGTAACCATGTGCAGGCCCGAAAAAATGAATAAGGATAACGAATGAACTGGAGAACTTTTTTCGTCGCGATTCCGGCGCTGTGCGCAGCGCCCGCGTTCGCACAGGGCAGCGTCACGCTTTACGGTCTGGTCGACGCGGGCATCGACTATACGAACAACGTCGGCGGCCACAGTGCGTGGCAGATGGCGAGCGGCTTCGCGCAGGGCAGCCGCTGGGGGCTGAAAGGCACCGAGGATCTCGGCGGCGGCTACAGTGCGCTGTTCCAGATCGAGAACGGCTTCAACGTAAACAGCGGCACGCTCGCGCAGGGCGGCCGCATGTTCGGGCGGCAGGCTTACGTCGGGCTCGGCAGCACGCGCTACGGCACGCTGACGCTCGGCCGGCAATACGATTCGGTGGTCGACTATCTCGCGCCGACGACCGCGAACGGGAGCTGGGGCGTCTATCCGTTCGCGCACCCGCTCGATAACGACAACACGGGCAACACGTTCCGCGTCAATAACACGGTCAAGTACGCGAGCCCCGATTTCTCGGGCTTCTCGTTCGGCGGCACCTACAGCTTCAGCAACGACACGGGCTTCGCGAACAACCGGGTGTGGAGCGTGGGCGCGCAGTACGAGCACGGCGGGCTGCTGGTCGGTGCTGCGTTCCTGAACGCGAACAACCCGGGCGCGACGTCCGGCGGCGCGGTCGCGGGTTCGGGCTCGGTCGGCGCCGACGCGAACTTCGCGTCGGCGCGGCTGCGAATCTTCGGCGCGGGTATCAACTACACGGCCGGGCCCGCGACGGTCGGCTTCGCGTACACGAACAGCAACGTCACGCGTCCGACCGCGAACGTCGGCTACCTGTTCGGCGACGAGACGATCGCGCCCGTGACGGGGCCGCTCGCCGGCGGCACGGTGACGGCGATCAAGTACCAGAACTTCGAGGTGAACGGCAAATACCAGTTCACGCCCGCGTTCTTCGTCGGCGCGCAGTACGTGTACACGACGGTGCGCTACGACGCGACGACGGGCAGCGCGAAGCCGAAGATCCATTCGATCGGGCTGATGGCCGACTACAACCTGTCGAAGCGGACGGACGTGTACCTGATGGGCGCGTATCAGCGGGTTGCCGGCGACGCGACGGGTTCATCGCTCGATCAGGCGCTCATCCCTGGTGCGGCGGACCTGTCTTCGACGTCGAAGCAACTGATGGTGCATGCGGGGATTCGTCACAAGTTTTAACGGAGGAGTGCGGTAAAGCGGGCGGCGACGGACGGCGGATGCTCGCCGTCCGTCGCCGCCGATGCGCGTGCGTGACCGTGCGTCGCGCCGCTTTCTCCCGCTTTCCCTCCGTCACGCCGCGACGCGAATCACGACCTTGCCGAAATGCTGGCCCGACTGCAGGTACGCATAGGCGTCCGGCACTTCGTCGAAGCCGAACACGCGGTCGACGACGGGCCGGATCCGCTTCGCGTCGACGAGACGGACGACGTCGTCGAGCATCGCGCGGCTGCCGACCATGATTCCGTGAAGCCGCCGGATGCCGCCGATCAGCGACAGCAGCCCGAGTTCGGGGCCGCCGAAGCTGCTGAGGCCGCCGATCACCGACACGATGCCGCCTAGCTTCGTCGCGGCGACCGAGCGCGGCAGCGTGTCGCGTCCGCCGACCTCGACGACGAGATCCGCGCCCGCGCCGTCGGTGAGCCGCAGCACTTCATGCTGCCATTCGGGCGTCGCGCGATAGTTGATCGTTGCATCCGCACCGAGTGCACGCGCGCGTTCGAGCTTCGCGTCGCTCGACGACGTGACGATCGTCCGCAGCCCCGCGGCGTGCGCGAGCTGCAGCGCGACGATCGATACGCCGCCGGTGCCGAGCAGCACGACGGTCGAGCCGGGGCTCAGGCCGCCGTCGGCGAACAGCGCATTCCATGCGGTGACGCCCGCGCACGACAGCGTCGCCGCCTCGTCGTAGTCGAGATGCGCGGGAATCGCGACCAGCGCGGTTTCGTCGGACACGAAGTGTTCGGCCAGCACGCCGTCGAATTGCGCGCCGGGCGAACCGGAGACTTTCGCCGGCGTGGGCGGCCCGTCGAGCCAGCGCGGGAAATACGTGTTGATGACGCGATCGCCGGGCTTGAAGCGCGTGACGTCGCGGCCGGTTTCGACGACTTCGCCCGCGCCGTCGGCCACGGGAATCAGCGGCGCGTCGCCGATGCCGAGATAATCGCCGCGCGCGAACATCAGGTCGCGATAGTTCAGCCCGGCCGAGTGGATCTTCACGACGACGTCGGTCGGTCCGACCGGCCGGCGGACGGCGTCGATGCGCCGGAGCCCGGCGACGCCGTCGCCCGGTTTCAGTTGCCATGCATGCATGTTCGACTCCTGGTTCGAAGGGGACCGGACTATCATAGTGTTGCGTATCGGGACGCATTGGCGAGAGTTTGGCCACGAACTGTTTCCATACGGGACACAAACTTGCGAACGAACCGGAGCGGAATCACATGGACGAGCGGCTGAGAGGCGTCGCGGAATTCGTCGAGGTCGTGGAGTCGGGCAGCTTCGCGGCGGCGGCGCTGCGGCTCGGCGTCACGCGTTCGGCGGTCGCGAAGGTCGTCGCGCGGCTCGAGCTTCGTCTCGGCGTGCGGCTGCTGCAGCGCACGACCCGCCAGCTCAACCTGACCGACGAAGGGAACATCTACTACGAGCAATGCCGGCGGTTGCTGGCCGACCTCGGCGAAACGGAGGCCGCGCTCGACGCGGGGCGGCGCGAGCCGTCCGGGCGGCTGCGCGTCAGCGTGCCCGTGCTGTTCGGGCGGCAATGCGTGGCGCCGGTCATGCGGCGTCTCGTCGAGCGTCATCCGCGACTCGAAATCGACGTGTCGTTCAGCGATCGCTTGGCCGACCTGATCGACGACGGCGTCGACATCGCGGTGCGCATCGGCGAGCTAGCCGACACGAGCGCGCTCGTCGGCCGGCGGCTGGGCGTGCAGCGCATGGGCATCTGCGCATCGCCCGCGTATCTCGAACGTCATGGCCGGCCGTCGGGGCTCGACGAACTCGCGTCGCACGTCGGCATCGCGTATTCGCGCGGCGGGCAGCCGGTGCCGTGGCGGATCATCGGCGCGGACGGCGAGGTGCACGATCACCGCGTGGCCGGGCGCCTGCGGTTCGACGACCTGCAGGCGATCGCGGAGGCCGCCGCCGCCGGCGCGGGCCTCGCATGGCTGCCGTGCTGGCTGATGGCGCCGTACCTGCGCGACGGCCGGCTCGCGCTCGTGATGGACAGCAACAGCGTATCGGGCGCGGAGGTGTTCGCGGTGCGGCCGAAGTCGCGGCACGTGCCGTCGAAGGTGCGCGTCGTCATCGATGCGCTGGTCGACGAGATTCCGCGGATGCTGGCGTCGGATGACACAGACGGGCGGGGTGCGCCGGATCGCGGCGAGCGCGATCCGCGCCCGTCGCGCAGGGTCGGTTGACGCAGCGTATGTCGCGTGGACGTAGCTGAGCCCGAAGCTCGGCATGTCGCAGCAGCCGATTCTCGTCGGGGCGCTCGCGCCGCTGCTCGTCGCGCTCGCGTGGCTGGCGGGCGAGGTGCTCGCATGGCGGATCGCGTTGCGTCGCGCGCTGCCGATTCTCGTCGGGGCGGCCCGCTCGCGCGCAGCGGATCACGGCGACCGTACGCGTTTTTTCCGCGTGACGCACAATCGTGCGGAACATGCATGCACCGCGCGGCAGCGCACGCATCGCGCCGTCTTCGATTCTTTCGCACGAGGCACGAATCATGTCATCTCGCACCTATCTCGTTACCGGCGCGTCGCGCGGAATCGGCTTCGCGGTCAGCTCGATGCTTGCGCGGCGCGGCCATCGCGTCATCGGCCTCGCGCGGCATGCGCAGGGCGTCGATTTCCCCGGGGAATTGCTCGCATGCGATCTCGCCGATATCGATCAGACGGCCGCGACGCTCGCGCGCATCGGTGCGTCGGCCGATATCGACGGCATCGTGAACAACGCCG
Source organism: Burkholderia sp. HI2761 (assembly GCF_002223355.1). Classification (NCBI taxonomy): domain Bacteria; kingdom Pseudomonadati; phylum Pseudomonadota; class Betaproteobacteria; order Burkholderiales; family Burkholderiaceae; genus Burkholderia; species Burkholderia sp. HI2761. The sequence continues at coordinate 925,708 of NZ_NKFN01000007.1, forward strand.
GCATCGCGTTGCCGCAGCCGCTCGGGCAGATCGACTTCGGCTCGCTGCAGGCCGTGTTCGATCTGAACGTGCGGGCCGCGATCCAGGTCACGCAGCATTTCGCCGACGCGATGAAGGCGCGCGGTCATGGGCGCATCGTCAACATCTGCAGCCGTGCGATTTTCGGCAGCCTCGATCGCACCGCGTATTCGGCCGCGAAGAGCGCGCTCGTTGGCTGCACGCGCACGTGGGCACTCGAACTGGCCGAACATGGCGTGACCGTCAACGCGGTCGCGCCGGGGCCGATCGAGACGGAACTGTTCCGCCAGACACGGCCCGTCGGCAGCGAAGCCGAGCGCAAGGTGCTCGCGACGATCCCCGCGCGCCGGCTCGGCACGCCTGACGACGTGGCGGCCGCGATCGCGTTTTTCCTGTCCGACGAAGCCGGTTTCGTCACGGGGCAGGTGCTGGCCGTGGACGGCGGCGGCAGCCTCGGCGGGCGCGGCTGACGCATCGCGGCGCGGGGCGCGCGAAATGGCCCGTATTGAGCCTGCATCGCATATTCCCCCACCCCGTTAGCATGTGACGAATCCGACTTTGGGCGCCGCGCGCGCGACGCTAAGATCGCCGATCCCGTAGATCGAGCGTTCCACAACAATGAAAAAGCCCGCGTCGCCGTTGCATGCCTTCCGTTTCCGTGTCGTCTGCGCCGCGATCGCCGGTGCGCTGTCGCTCGCGTCGTGCGGCGGTGTCGACAGCGATCCGCCGCCGCAGGCCAGCGTGGCGCCGCCGGCAAAACGCCCGAACATCCTGTACATCATGGCCGACGATCTCGGCTATTCCGACATCCACGCATTCGGCGGCGAGATCGACACGCCGAACCTCGACGCGCTCGTCGCGTCGGGCCGCATCCTGTCGAACCATCACACGGGCGCCGTCTGCGCGATCACGCGCGCGATGCTGGTGTCCGGCACCGATCACCATCTCGTCGGCGAAGGCACGATGGGCGTGCCGACCGACGAGCGGCGCGGGCTGCCCGGCTACGAGGGCTACCTGAACGACCGCGCGCTGTCGTTCGCGCAACTGCTGAAGGACGCCGGCTATCACACGTACATCGCGGGCAAGTGGCACATCGGCTCGGGGATCGTCGGCAGTGCGACGGGCAGCGGGCAGACCCCCGACCAGTGGGGCTTCGAGCGCAGCTACGTGCTGCTCGGCGGCGCGGCGACGAACCACTTCGCGCACGAGCCGGCCGGCTCGTCGAACTACACGGAAGACGGCCGCTACGTGCAGCCTGGCCAGCCCGGGCAGCCGGGCGGCGCGGGCGGCAGCCCGGCCGTGTTCTATTCGACCGATTTCTATACGCAGAAGCTGATCTCGTACATCGATGCGAACAAGCAGGACGGCAAACCATTCTTCGCGTACGCGGCCTACACGTCGCCGCACTGGCCGCTGCAGGTGCCCGATCCGTGGCTGCACAAGTACGCGGGCGTGTACGACGCCGGCTACGATGCGATCCGCAACGCGCGGATCGCGCGGCAGAAGGCGCTCGGCCTGATTCCCGCCGATTTCAAACCGTTCGACGGGCTGCCGGAGACGACGGCCGCATCGCCCGCGACCGCAAACGACGGCACGGCCGGCGCGAAGTACGTCAACGCAGTGCATTCGGCCGCGGACGGCTACGGCGACTACGGCCCCGGCAAGGTCGACAAGCGGTGGGCGAGCCTGTCGCCGGCCGAGCGCCGGGCACAGGCGCGCTACATGGAAATCTACGCGGGGATGGTCGAGAACCTCGACTACAACATCGGCCTGCTGATCCAGCACCTGAAGGACATCGGCGAATACGACAACACGTTCATCATGTTCCAGTCGGACAACGGCGCGGAAGGCTGGCCGATCGATTCCGGCGCCGACCCGACCGCAACCGATACCGCGAACGCGCAGGAGCCGACCTATTCGGCGCTCGGCACCGACAACGGCAAGCAGAATGCGCAGCGCCTGCAGTACGGGCTGCGTTGGGCCGAAGTGAGCGCGGCGCCGTTCCGGCTCACGAAGGGCTATTCGGGCGAAGGCGGCGTATCGACGCCGACCATCGTGCACCTGCCGGGCCAGTCGCAGCCGTTGCCGACGCTGCGCGCGTTCACGCACGTGACCGACAACACGGCGACGTTCCTTGCGGTCGCGGGCGTCACGCCGCCGTCGCAGCCGGCGCCGCCGCTCGTCAACACGCTGACGGGCGTCGACCAGAACAAGGGCAAGGTCGTCTACAACAACCGCTACGTGTATCCGGTCACGGGCCAGTCGCTGCTGCCGGTGCTCACGGGCTCGGCGACGGGCGAGGTGCACACGACGCCGTTCGGCGACGAAGCGTATGGCCGCGCGTACCTGCGCAGCGCCGACGGCCGCTGGAAGGCGCTGTGGACCGAACCGCCGCTCGGGCCGCTCGACGGGCACTGGCAGCTGTACGACCTCGCGTCGGATCGCGGCGAGACGACCGACGTGTCCGCGCAGAACCCGTCGGTGATCGGCAAGCTCGTCGACCAGTGGAAGGCCTACATGAGCAACGTCGGCGGCGTCGAGCCGCTGCGTCCGCGCGGCTATTACTGAGCGCGGAGGGCGACACGATGCGGTTCCGTTTCTGGACGATCGGCGCGGCGCTGGCCGCCACGCTGTTCGCCGCCGCGTTCGCGGCGGGCTATGCGAGTCCGGCGGCGCCGGCTGGCGGCGCGTTCGACGACCTCAATCGCGGCCGAGCGCTCGCGCCGCTCGGTTCGGAGCGCCAGTGCGAACGCTATTCGGGGCTGCCGTCGAAGTGGCGCGACGATCCGAAGGCCGGAATGGTGCATCTGCGCGGCGGTGCGTTCGTGTTCGGCAGCACGCGCGGCTATGCGGACGAGCGCCCGGTCGGCGACGGTCGCACACGCGTCGGCGGCTTCTGGATCGACCAGACCGACGTGACGATCGCGCAGTTCGCCGCATTCGTGCAGGCTACTGGCTACGTGACCGAGGCCGAGCAGCAGGGAGGCGCCGCCGTGTTCCATGTGCCGACGCGCGACGAGATGAACGCGCGCGACCTCGCGTGGTGGTCGTGGGTGAAGGGCGCATCGTGGCGGCATCCGCGCGGGCCCGGCAGCGACGTGGCGGGGCTCGGCAATCTGCCGGTGACGCTCGTCACGCAGCGCGATGCACTCGCGTATGCGCACTGGCTCGGCCGCGACCTGCCGACCGAGGCCGAATGGGAATACGCGGGCAAGGCCGGCCGTGACGACGCATCGCTCGATGCGGCGCCGCGCGACGCGCAGGGCAAGCCGGCCGCGAATTACTGGCAGGGTGCGTTTCCGGTGCTCGACTCGGCCGAGGACGGCCACGCCGGGCTGGCGCCCGTCGGCTGCTATGCGGCGAACGGCTTTCGTCTTTACGACATGATCGGCAACGCATGGGAATGGACGAAGGACGCGTACACGGGCCCGCATCAATCCCACACGAACGGCGACACGGCGGCCGTCGCGCCGTCGACGCGCCCGCACGATACGCCGATGGTCATCAAGGGCGGCTCGTTCCTGTGCTCGCGCGATTACTGCGTGCGCTATCGTGCGTCGTCGCGCGAACGGCAGGAAGCCGATCTCGGTGCGTCGCATATCGGGTTTCGCACGATTCTGAGGGACGCGTCATGACGACCGCCATCGGACGATTCGTTGCAGCGTGGCTGCTGATTGCGTGCGCGTCGACGCAGCAGGGAGCGGCGCTGGCTGCCGAAACCGCGTTGCCGGCCGTGCGCGTCGGCGTCACGCGCGGCGTGCACGCGCAGATCCTCGACGAAGTGAAGCGGGTGGCCGCCGCGCGAGGGCTGGGCGTCGACGTCGTCGAATTCGACGATGCGTCGCGCATCGACACGGCGCTGGCCGACGGTCGGATCGATGCGGCCAGCTTCGAGGATGCGCAACAGCTTGCCGCGACCCGCGCCCGCAAGCGCGTCGCGCTGACCGAGGTCGCGCCGACCGTCACGCTGCCGATGGCGTTCTATTCGCGCAAGCTGAAGAACCTGAACGAACTGCAGCCCGGTGCGACGGTCGCGCTTCCGGCCGATCCGCGCGGGATGGCGCGCGCGCTCGTGCTGCTGCAGAACGACACGCTGGTGACGCTGCGCGACACGGCCGGCCTGCATGCGACGCTGCGCGACGTCACGGGCAACCGGCTCGGGCTGAAATTGGTCGCGCTGCGCCGCGACCGGCTTTACGCGGCGCTCGATACGGCCGCGTTCGTCGCGATCGACAGCGACGACGCGGCCCGCGCCGGGCTGCAGCCCGCGCGCGACGGCATCAGCCTGGAGGATGCCCGCTCGCCGTACGCGAACGTGCTCACGGTGCGCGACGCCGATCGCGCGAAGCCGTGGGTCGCGCGGCTCGTCGCCGCGTATCACTCGGACGACGTCGCGCGCTTCATCCTCACGCGCTATCAGGATTCGGTGCGGCGGCCGTGGTAGACACCTACCTGCTCGCGTGCAATGCGTGCGGCCGCTGTCGTTGCGCGAACTGTTCCGGCATCGACGCCGCTCCGCTCGCCGCCTGACGATCGCGGCACGCCGTGCGTGCCTTACACTTGCCGCTCTTTCAATCGTTCGGATGGAGCGCATGTACGCGTCGACCTTCATTTTTCGCGCCGGGCAGTACGACGACGAATTCCACCGGCTCGACCGGCAGATCGCCGACATGGCGCGTGCGACGCCCGGCTATCTCGGCGAGGAAACGTGGGAGAACGCGCAAGCCGGCTTGATCCAGAACGTCTACTACTGGGAATCCGAGGCGGCGCTGCGGCAGTTGATGCGGCATCCCGCGCATCTCGAAGCGAAGGCGAAGCAGGCGCGCTGGCTCGATGGATATCGCGTCGTGATTTCGCAGGTGCTTCGCGAGTATGGCGACGGCAAGCTGACGCCGCCGCATGCGGGGCCATCCGCGTAAGGGTTGCCGCTCAGGCAGCCGCCCCGGCTTCTCCCTGCGCGGCCGGCCTACTCGCCGCGCGCTCCCAGATCGGGAAGGTCGCGTGCTGGATCGACGTCTGCGCGTCGATGACCTTGCGGTGATCGATGCCGGGCAGGTCCAGCAGCCGGTCGACCGCCGCCTTCGCGCCGTGTGCATCCTGAGGGAACCCGCACGCGAACTGCTTGTTCGTATCGAACAGGACCCACCAGACATCCGACACGAACGGCCCGTGGTCGCTGGTTTCGATCAGGATCGCGCCGAGGTCGGACAGCGCGATGCCGCGCGTCGTCCCGGTCTGGTCGGTCGACGCGATGCGCGTATCGTTTGCCGTCACGGTCCAGCCGCTCTGCCGGCTAAACGGTCGGGCCGCTGCCGGTGCGGCATTCGGTCGGACCGGGCTGCCGGTGCCGGTCGGCACGGCCGCAGCCGCGGCATCGGCGGTGCGGCTCGGCGCACCGCCCTCGTGCGACCTGCGCCCAGCGATCCACGGCAGCGCGGCGGCGCCAGCCATCGCCGCAATCCATAAGTAGTACCCGGCCCCGAACGTGCGGATCGTTTCGTAGTTCGCGTCGGTCGGGATCGTATGCCACCCGAGCGCAAAGACCACGACCGCGGCGAGCAGCGCCGACACGGTACGGCTCGGCCTGAGCAGTGCGACGACGAGCAGCGGATTGCCGAGCCATGCGAATTGCAGGTCGAGGATCGCGAGCCCGCCGAGCGCGAGCACCGTGTAACCGTGCCACCAGCTCACCGCGCCGGCCGCATTCGGCGGTTCGGCCGCGACGGGCAGCAGCAGCGACGCGGCATACAGCGCGACGATCACGACGCGCGCGAGGTTCAGGCGGGGCGAAGCGGAGCGAATCTGCATGTTGCCTTCCTGTCGTGCACGGTCATGCGAGGCGACGAAGGCCGGACGGCCCGGCCTTCATTCGCGATGCGCGGCGCCGATCCGGCGACGCGCCGAACGCGATTGTGGGCGATTCGCGTCGCGATGTCGAACGCGCGTCGTCCACCGCTGCACAATCAAAGCGCTTCGACCAGCAACCGCGTGCTCTTCTCGCAATATTCGTGACATGCCGCGCGTGCCGCGATCGACGCCCCGTGCACGAACCGCGGCGCGTCGGCCCGCCGCGACATCGACACGACGATCGACGGCGGCGACGGCTGCAGCGGCAGTTCGACCACTTCGCCGCTCTCGATCAGCGCGTCGACGAACAGCACCGGAATCGCGGCGACACCGAAGCCGTCGCGCACCAGTTGCACGATCACCGAGATCGACGGCGACCCGGTGATGCGCGTCTCCGACAGCGGCACGCCGTGCGCATGCGCAAGCGTGCGGACGATGTCTTCCAGCGCACGATGGGGTGCGGTCCCGCGCCCGTAGGTGAGGATCGGCTGGCGCAGCACCTGCCGCGCGAGGCCCGTGCGCGTGTTCGGCAGCAGCCCCGCGCGCGCGATCCAGCGCACCGGGTAGTTCGCGAGCGCGTCGCACACGACCGACGCCTCGTCGCTGCCTTCCACGCGGATGATCAGGTCGAGCTCGCCGGCCATCAGCCTGCGTTGCAGCACGACGCTGACATCGACGGTCAGATCGATCTCGAGCTGCGGATAGTCGGCCGCGAGCCGCCGCATATAGTGCGGCAGCCAGCTGTGCACGACCGTCTCGATCACGCCGAGCCGCAGCTTGCCGCGTAGCGCGCGCTCGCCGGACGCGGCGGCCTGCAGCTCCTGCGTCGCCTCGACCACGGCTTTCGCGTAGCCGAGCAGGTATTCGCCGTTCGGCGTGAGCCGGAACGCGCGGCTGTCGCGATCGACGAGTACCGTGTGCAGTTCGTCCTCGAGCGCCTTCAGGCGCTGCGAGATCGCGGCCGGCGTCGCATGCAGCGCAGCCGCGGTCGTGCGGAAGTTGCGCAGCTTGGCGAGCGTGACGAAGGTTTCGAGAAAACGGGTATTCATGGCGGTCGGGCGAGCGGTGGATGCGCAGCTTGCCGGCGACGAAAAATGAACGGGACCGGGGAAAACCCGCAGATTCGTTAAGAAATTCTATACAACGGACGCAAAAAAACTCGTTGGCGACAAAATTTTTTCTTTTCTATTCTTCGCCGTATCCGATGACACACCACCGTCATCGCCACCCCATCCCGATTCCGCGACCGACTATCATGACGCCTTCCGAATTCCGCCAGTCCGTGCGCCGCGGCGCGTTCCGCGGCCCGACCGCCGGCCATTGCGGCCCGTTTGCCCAGGCGAACCTGGCGATCCTGCCCGACGCGTACGCGCACGATTTCCTGCGCTTCTGCCAGGCCAACCCGAAGGCCTGCCCGCTGCTGGGCGTTGGCGAACCGGGCGCGTTCCGGATCGACTCGCTCGGCGAGGATCTCGACATCCGCACCGACGTGCCGAGCTACAACGTCTACCTCGACGGCCGCCTGACCGAGCGGGTCGAATCGCTGGAAGCGCTGTGGCGCGACGATTTCGTCGTATTTGCCATCGGCTGCTCGTTCTCGTTCGAGGACATGCTCGCCCGCGAAGGAATCGGGTTGCGCCACGTCGAGGAGGGGCGCAACGTGCCGATGTACCGTACGTCGATCCCGAACCGCCGCGCGGGGATCTTCGGCGGTCAGCTGGTCGTGTCGATGCGGCCGCTGCGCGGCGCCGACGCGATCCGCGCGGTGCAGATCACGAGCCGGTTCCCGGGCGTGCACGGCGCGCCGGTCCATATCGGCCACCCGCGGGAACTGGGCATCGAGGATTTGAACGCGCCCGAATTCGGCGACGCGGTGACGATCCGCGACGGCGAGCTGCCGGTGTTCTGGGCGTGCGGCGTGACGCCGCAAACGGCGCTGATGGACGCGAAGCTGCCGATCGCGATCGCGCATACGCCCGGCCACATGTTGATGACCGACATCACGAACGCGTCGCTGGCCGTGCTCTGACCCGCCGATCGCCCCGTACGCGACACACCGACGACACACCGACGACAGGCACACCGCACCACACGCCATTTGACGGCGCATCACGACAGGAGCATCACCATGGAAAGCAAGACCCTCGCGGCGCCCGCCGCCGAGCCCGCGAGCCACGAGCGCAGCGGCCTGTTCGCGTGGTACGCGGAGGCGCAGCCGCGCGAGCGCCGCGCGTTCTGGAGCTGCAAGGTCGGCTACATGCTCGACGGGATGGACACGCAGATGCTGTCGTTCGTGATCCCGACGCTCGTCGCGACCTGGGGCATCTCGTTCGCCGACGCCGGTTTCATCGGCACGATCACGTTGCTCGCGTCGGCGCTCGGCGGCTGGATCGCCGGCATCCTGTCCGACCGGATCGGCCGCGTGCGCACGCTGCAACTCACGGTGCTGTGGTTCGCTGTGTTCACCGCGCTGTGCGGGCTCGCGCAGAACTACCATCAACTGGTCGCGGCGCGTGCGCTGATGGGCTTCGGCTTCGGCGGCGAATGGACGGCCGGCGCGGTGCTGATCGGCGAGGTGATTCGCGCGCGCGACCGCGGCAAGGCGGTCGGCCTCGTGCAGTCGGGCTGGGCGATCGGCTGGGGGCTGTGCGCGCTGCTGTATGCGCTGCTGTTCTCGGTGCTGCCGGCCGAGCAGGCGTGGCGCGCGCTGTTCCTCGTCGGGCTCGCGCCCGCGCTGCTGGTCGTCGCGATCCGCCGTTACGTGAAGGAGCCGGACGTCTACGAGAAGGAGAAGGCCGCGCAGGCGAAAGTGGCCGACGCGCCGCGCCTCACCGAGATCTTCGCGCCGAAGCTGATCACGACGACGCTGCGCGCGGCGCTCTTGACGACCGGCGCGCAGGGCGGCTACTACGCGATCACGACGTGGCTGCCGACCTTCCTGAAGACCGAGCGGCACCTCACGGTGATGGGCACCGGCGGCTATCTCGCGATGATCATCTTCGGCTCGTGGGTCGGCTACCTGACGAGCGCATACCTGACCGACCGCCTCGGCCGCAAGCCGAACTTCATCCTGTTCGCGGTCGGCTCGATGGTGATCGCGTTCGCGTACACGTCGCTGCACCTGACCAACGCGTCGATGCTGTGGCTCGGCTTCCCGCTCGGCTTCTTCGCATCGGGCATCTTCTCGGGAATGGGTGCGTTCCTCACCGAGCTGTTCCCGACCCGCGTGCGCGGTTCCGGCCAGGGCTTCTGTTACAACGTGGGCCGCGCGATCGGTGCGCTGTTCCCGTTCCTGATCGGCGCGCTGGCCAAGCAGTACGGGCTCGGCACGAGCATCGGCATCTTCGCGGTCGCCGCGTACGGCGTGGTGATCGTCGCCGCGCTGACGCTGCCCGAGACCCGCGGCCGCGAACTCGACGCCGCGTAAGCGGCAGCGGCCCACGCGGCGCTTTCGCCCTTTTCCCTCTTTTTACCGGTACCCCCACGCGGCGCGCGACGCGCGCCGTGCGGCGGCGCTCGTCCCTCGATTCAACGACGCATCGACCATCATGACCGACCGACACCTTTCCCCCGTTCCCTCCGACACCGCGCGCTGGCAATTCTGGATCGACCGCGGCGGCACGTTCACCGACATCGTTGCGCGGCGGCCCGACGGCACGCTCGTCACGCACAAGCTGCTGTCGGAGAACCCCGAGCAGTACCGCGACGCGGCCGTGGCCGGCATCCGCCACCTGCTCGGCCTCGCGGCCGGCGAGCCGATCACGCCCGCGCGGGTCGACATGGTGAAGATGGGCACGACGGTCGCGACCAACGCGCTGCTCGAACGCAAGGGCGAACGCACCGCGCTCGCGACGACGCGCGGCTTTCGCGACGTGCTGCGCATCGCGTACCAGAACCGGCCGCGCCTGTTCGATCTCGAGATCGTGCTGCCCGACGCGCTGTACGAGACGGTCGTCGAGATCGACGAGCGCGTCGGCGCGCATGGCGACGTGGTCGTGCCGCTCGATGTTCAGGGTGCCGAAGCGTCGTTGCGACGCGTGTTCGACGACGGCGTGCGCGCGCTCGCGATCGTGCTGATCCACGGCTACCGCCATACCGCGCACGAACGCGCGCTGGCCGAACTCGCGCGCCGCATCGGCTTCACGCAGGTGTCGGTGTCACACGAGGTGTCGCCGCTGATGAAGATGGTGTCGCGCGGCGACACGACCGTGGTCGACGCGTACCTGTCGCCGATCCTGCGCCGCTACGTCGAGCAGGTCGCGCACGAGATGCCGGGCGTGAACCTGCAGTTCATGCAGAGCAGCGGCGGGCTGACACGCGCCGATGCGTTCCAGGGCAAGGACGCGATCCTGTCGGGACCGGCCGGCGGCATCGTCGGGATGGTGCGCGCGGCGCGCGCGGCCGGCTTCGGCCAGGTGATCGGCTTCGACATGGGCGGCACGTCGACCGACGTGTCGCACTACAACGGCGAATTCGAGCGCGCGTTCGAGACGCAGGTGGCCGGCGTGCGGATGCGCGCGCCGATGATGAGCATCCATACGGTCGCCGCGGGCGGCGGCTCGGTGCTCGGCTTCGACGGCGCGCGGCTGCGCGTGGGGCCCGAATCGGCCGGCGCGAACCCGGGGCCGGCCGCGTACCGGCGCGGCGGCCCGCTGACGGTGACCGACTGCAACGTGATGCTCGGCAAGATCCAGCCCGATCATTTCCCGCGCGTGTTCGGCCCGCGCGCGAACCAGCCGCTCGACCGCGACGGCGTGGTCGCGAAGTTCGCGGCGCTCGCCGACGAAATTCACGCGGCGACCGGGCGGCGCGAGACGCCCGAGGCGCTCGCCGAAGGTTTCCTGGAGATCGCGATCGGCAGCATGGCGAACGCGATCAAGAAGATTTCCGTGCAGCGCGGTCACGACGTGTCGCGCTACGTGCTGACGACGTTCGGCGGCGCGGGCGGCCAGCACGCGTGCGGCGTGGCCGATGCGCTCGGGATGACGCAGGTGTTCGCGCATCCGCTCGCGGGCGTGCTGTCCGCATACGGGATGGGGCTGGCCGACCAGACCGCGATGCGCGAGCGCGCGGTCGAGGCCGTGCTGACCGACGCGTCGCTGCCGGCGCTGAACGCGGCGCTCGACCGGCTGGCCGACGAGGCCATCGGCGCGCTGCTCGAACAGGGCGTGCCGCCGGAGCGGATCGCGACCGAGCGGCGCGTGCACCTGCGCTACCAGGGCACCGATTCGGCGCTCGACGTGCCGGCCGGCGGCGTCGCCGCGATGCAGCAGGCGTTCGAGGCCGCGTACCGGCAACGCTACGCGTTCCTGATGCCCGGCACGCCGCTCGTCGCCGAGCTCGCGTCGGTCGAGGCGATCGGCCGCTCGGACGCACCGGTCGACCTCGCGCCGCTCGCGCCGCGCGGAGCGGAGGACGGCGGCGCGCCACGCGCCGATTCCGCCGTGCGTTTCTATTCCGGCGGCCGCTGGCACGACGCGGCGCTGTACGTGCGCGACACGCTGCGCGCCGGCGACGCGATCGACGGCCCGGCGATCGTCGCGGAGAAGAACGGCACGACCGTCGTCGAGCCTGGCTGGCGCGCCGGGATGACCGCCCAGGGTAATCTCGTGCTGACGCGCACGACGCCGCTGCCGACGCGCCGCTCGCTCGGCACCGACGCCGATCCGGTGCGGCTCGAGATCTTCAACAACCTGTTCATGTCGATCGCCGAGCAGATGGGGCTGCGGCTGCAGAATACCGCGTACTCGGTGAACATCAAGGAGCGGCTCGACTTCTCGTGCGCGATCTTCGACGGCGACGGCAACCTGATCGCGAACGCGCCGCACATGCCCGTGCACCTCGGCTCGATGGGCGAGAGCATCCGGACGGTGATCGAGCGCAACCGCGGCCGCATGCGCGACGGCGACGTGTTCATGCTGAACGACCCGTACCACGGCGGCACGCACCTGCCGGACGTGACGGTCATCACGCCGGTGTTCGCGGACGGCTCGGACGCGCCGCTGTTCTACGTCGGCTCGCGCGGCCACCACGCGGACATCGGCGGCACGACGCCGGGCTCGATGCCGCCCGATTCGACCCATATCGACGAGGAAGGCGTGCTGATCGACAACTGGCAGCTCGTGTCGGCCGGCGTGCTGCGCGACGCCGAGACGCGCGCGCTGCTGGCATCCGGCCGCTACCCCGCGCGCAACGTCGAGCAGAACATGGCCGACCTGCGCGCGCAGGTCGCCGCGAACCAGAAGGGCGTCGACGAATTGCGCCGGATGGTCGCGCAGTTCGGCCGCGACGTCGTGCTCGCGTTCATGGGGCACGTGCAGGACAACGCGGAAGAAGCCGTGCGGCGCGTGATCGGCGCGCTGCAGGACGGCGCGTACCGCTACCCGCTCGACAACGGCGCGGAGATTCGCGTCGCGATTCGCGTCGACCGCGCGGCGCGGTGTGCGGAGATCGACTTCACCGGCACGTCCGCGCAGCTCGACAACAACTTCAACGCGCCGAAGGCCGTCTGCATGGCGGCGGTGCTGTACGTGTTCCGCACGCTGGTCGGCGACGACATCCCGCTGAACGCCGGCTGCCTGAAGCCGCTGACCGTGATCGTGCCGGCCCGCTCGATGCTGAACCCCGAATACCCGGCGGCCGTCGTGTCGGGCAACGTCGAGACGTCGTCGGCGATCACCAACGCGCTGTACGGCGCGCTCGGTTGCGTCGCGTCGAGCCAGGGCACGATGAATAACTTCACATTCGGCAACGATCGGTACCAGTACTACGAGACGATCGCGGGCGGCAGCGGCGCGGGCGACGGCTTCGCGGGCGTCGGCGCGGTGCAGACGCACATGACGAACTCGCGGCTTACGGATCCGGAGGTGCTCGAATGGCGCTATCCGGTGCGGCTCGATTCGCACCGGATCCGCGCCGGCTCGGGCGGCGGCGGGCGCTGGCGCGGCGGCGACGGCGCGGTGCGGCGCATCCGCTTCCTCGAGCCGATGACCGCGTCGATCCTGTCGAACAACCGGATCCATGCGCCGTTCGGCGCGGCGGGCGGGAAGGCCGGCGCGCTCGGCCGCAACACGATCGAGCGGGCGGACGGCACGGTCGAGGCGCTCGACCACATCGGCCGCGCGCAGATGGCGCCGGGCGACGTGTTCGTCGTCGAAACGCCGGGCGGCGGCGGCTACGGCGCGCCGGACTGAGCGGTGCATCCGGCGCGGGCCCCGCGCCGGATACGCGGGGGCGGGTGAAGGACATTGCAACGAACTGTGGAATAAAGCTGCGCATTCACTCGCGAACGGAATCAAAAATGGCGGAAACCGGATCGCGGCATGCGATTCGACCCTGCTGCCACGGTCTTGTCATAAGATCCGGCCCCATATCTGTGAATCGGCCTCGAACGCCCGCCCGTCATGGGTTCCGGCCCGGCACGCCGCCCTCGGCGCGCGGCGCGTCGTCCGTCCGATCGCAAGCGACCAAACACGAAAAATCCGGCTTGCCAATCGAGTCCCGATTCCTTGACACTCTTCTCTAAATGTGAGTGCCAATCTTCATCGTCATTTGATAAGATGGCTTCCATCATTCGTAAGGCAGAACCTGCGCGCATCACGCGCGAACGCCGGTTGCATCAGCTGCAAACAAGTACGGGACGAGGCGGCCGCCACGGCAATCACGGCTGCCCTGCCGGGCACGCGCACGGCGCGGCCCGGGAAGGCGGCGGGCCTGCTCGCCTCCGTCTACACTGTGCGTTTTTTTGGATCGGGGCGTGTCCATGGATGACGAAAACGATAGCGCGGTGCTCGAGGCGCATGTCGGTACGCGCAGCCCCTGCTGGCGTCTCGGCAGCGACAGCAACGCGCTCGAACTGGCCGCGGTCCGCGGGCTGACCAATGTCGCTGTCGCGCTGACGGTCGAACAGGCCGCGCGCATCCGCGCGCTGACCGGTGTCACGTCGCACCTCGTGCTGGACATCGTGCTGTTCGGCAACCCGGTCAGCCTCCATCTCGTCGGCAGGAAGGTCAATACGGTCGACTGGGCCGGCACGGCGTCCGCCTATTCCGATACCGCGTCCGTCGCCGGCGACCTGTCGCAAGGGCTCGCGTTCGCCGAGCAGGTCGTGTCCGAAGTGAATTCGCTCGTCGTGATCCTCGATCGCAACGGGATGGTGCAGCGCTTCAACCGCCTGTGCGAGGAAGTGACGGGCAAGCGCGAGGTCGACGTGATCGGCCGCAGCGCGTTCGAGCTGTTCATGAGCCCCGAGCAGGGTGCGCAGTCGCGCAGCAACATCACGGGCTTCTTCGCGAGCAACCAGTCGTTCGCGGTCGAGCGCTACATCAACACGGTCAACGGGCCGCGCCTGTTCCAGTTCCGCAACAAGTTCGTGCAGAGCGGCAGCGGCGTCGACGAGCAGTTCCTGATCTGCTCGGGCATCGACATCACCGAGGAGCGCACCGCGCAGCAGCGGCTCACCGAGCTCGCGACCACCGACGTGCTCACCGGGCTGCCGAACCGCCATGCGATCAGCGAGCGCATCCGCACGGCGATCGCCGAGGAGAGCGAGCTGACGCGCGGCCAGGTCGGCATCCTGTTTCTCGATCTCGACAACTTCAAGCGCGTCAACGATCACTACGGGCACATCACCGGCGACCGCCTGCTGCAGGACGTGTCGGCGATCATCAGCGGCTGCCTGCCGTCCGGGGCGACGCTCGCGCGGCTCGGCGGCGACGAATTCCTCGTGCTGTTCGAACACGGCACGCGCCCGCTGCTCGAAGCGACCGCGCAGATCATTCTCGAGCGGCTGCGCACGCCGATCCATCTCGGGCTGATGGAGGTCTACACGAGCTGCTCGATCGGCATCGCGATGTATCCGCAGCACGGCGATTCGCTCGAGACGCTGATCCGCAGCGCCGACACCGCGATGTACGTCGCGAAGGAAGCGGGCAAGCATACGTATCGCGTGTTTTCGCTGGAGATGAACCAGAAGGTCGCGAAGTACATGTGGCTCGACACGAACCTGCGCAAGGCGCTCGAGGACGAGCAGTTCGTGCTGCACTACCAGCCGGTGGTCGATATCGCGACGGGCGACGTGCACGGCGTCGAGGCGCTGATCCGCTGGCAATCGCCCGATCGCGGGCTCGTCGCGCCGGTCGAGTTCATCCGTTTCGCGGAAGAGTCGGGGCTGATCGCGCCGCTCGGGCGCTGGGTGATGCGCACCGCGGCCGCGCAGGCCGCCGCGTGGAAGGCGAAGGGGCTCGGCATCCGGATCGCGGTGAACGTGTCCGCGCGGCAGTTGCAGGACATGAACATCGTCCACCAGTTCGCGTCGATTCTCGACGGCGCGGGGCTGAAGCCGGGCCTGCTCGACATCGAGCTGACCGAGAGCTGCTTCATCGAGGACGAGGAAGCGGCCATCGGGCTGATGCGGCAATTCCGCCAGCTCGGCGCGGAGATCCATCTCGACGATTTCGGCACCGGCTATTCGTCGCTGTCGCAGTTGTCGCGCCTGCCGCTCGATGCGATCAAGCTCGACCGCACCTTCATCACGGCCATCGACCGCAATCCGCGCTCGCAGGCGCTGGTGCGCTCGGTCGTGTCGCTCGCGAAGGCGCTGAATTTCGCGGTGGTCGCCGAAGGCGTCGAAACGCATGCGGAAGCCGAGTTCCTCAAGCAGCTCGACGTCGATCACGCGCAGGGCTACTACTACGCGCGGCCGATGCCGGCGCAGGCGTTCGAGGCGTGGCTCGCGGAGACGAGAAAGCTCAGGCTGATCGCCTGAGCGTCGTTCCGGAAACGGGCGCCGCCGGCCGTCGGCGGCGCCCGTCGCGTTACACCGTGCGCAGTTTCGACACGCGCCGGTTCTGCAGCATCACCAGGCGTTCCATGTACGCGAGATCCTTCGGCTCGATCGTGAACGCCGCATGCACCCACGCTTCCGTGATGTCCATCAGCTCCGAGCGCGACAGCTGGAACACGCGTTCGCGGGCGCGCAGCATCGCACGGATGCCGTTCAGCCTGGGCTTCGTCACGTCGATGAAGGTGCGCGTCGCGAGATACGCGTCACCGGCGTCGAACGTCTCGTCGATCAGGCCGCGATCTTCGTACCACTCGGCCGCGTGCGCTTCGCCGGTCGCGATCAACGATTCCGCGAGGCCGCGGTCCGCCTTGCGTGCGACCAGCGAATAGCCGCCCATGCCCGGGAACAGGTTGAACGCGATCTCGGGGAACCCGAGTTTCACGCCCTTCTGCGCGAGCACGTAGTGATGGGCGAGCGCGGCCTCGAAGCCGCCGCCGAGCGCGCTGCCCTCGACCATCGCGATCGAGATCGCGCCGGTGCCGAAGCCGGTGTAGATCTCGTACACGCCGTCGATGCACGAGCGCGCGTAGGCCATCAGCTGGTCGCGCCGGCCGCTGCGGATCGCGTCGACGAAGAAGCTCAGGTCGCCGCCGACGTTGAACAGCTCGGGGACGAGCGACCCCGTCACCCAGAAGTCGAACGTGAGACCCGAGTCGCGTGCGGCGCGTGCGAGATGAATGATATCGGTGACGAGTTGTTGGTTGAAGCACGGCCGCGGCTCCGATCGCAGCATCATCCACATGACGTTACGGCCTTCTTCGTAGAAGGCGGTCAGTTGCGAGAGTTCGCCGGCTTCGTAAAACGGCCGGCATGCCGGATGGGATTGGAGTTGCATGGTATGTCCTCGTGAGATGTGGTTTTTAAAGCGCGCCGCGCCAGGCGCCATGCGGGACTCGAGGTGCCCGCATGGCGCCTGGCGCGAGGCATCGCCATTGTTGCGCGCGCACAAAAGTCGAATTGCGGGGAAAAACGCACGAACGGGATGCCGGTGCGGATCGCGTCCGGGCGGGCCCGGGGCGACGGCCAGAGCGATGGGGATCGGAAGGGAGGGCGGTGGGGCGGGCGAGAGGCGCGGTTCTGCCGGCGCCGGCCGGCAGCCGATCCGGCGCAGGGTTGCCGGCGCCGTTCGCTTACATGCCGAAAGCGCTGCCGGGCTACCGGGCGTGGGCCGCGGCTGCATGCCGGAAAGCGGGGCGGTTGGCGGCCGACGTGCTTGATCCGCCCACGCGGCATGCAGTTACAGAAGCGCTCGACGGTTACGTCGCGCACCGTCGCCGCAACGGCATCGAGGTAGGCGGCCGGGTCGCATCCGGCGATCCGGACGGCCGGACAAGTTTTGCTAAGACGCGCGACGCATTGCCGCGATCAATCGAACGGCAAATCCTTGCCGGGAGAGATGCGGCAAGCGAGTCGGCGACTGCAAGTAACGCATCGACGCGAGATGCGTTGCCCGGCGAATGCCGCGTCGTGGCAGAGGTGCTGCCCGATTGCAGTCATTCACGAGCTGCACGCTTGAATACATCACATTGTGATATAAAATAAAAGCAGGCCTTCGCGCCATCCTGCCTCGACGCCGCCAACGAACCCGGCCGCGCCACGCGCGCCTCGTGCCGGGCGAACGTCCGGTTCAGAAGAACCGGGCGGCGCTCACGCGCGGCGGGATGGCCGACGGGCCTCGCCGCGACCGGCGGCGCGATGCGCCGTACGGGTTCGCGGCGACGACAAGGGAAAATGACGATGCTGATAACGTTTCGGTCCTCCGCCGCCCCCGATATCGTGATGTTGCGCGATCTGGCGCAGTACCTGCTCGGGCTGGTCGGCAAGGGGCTCGACATACGCGGTGTGATTTCCACCGACGAATTGCCGGGCGCGATCGCGCGGCTCGAACAGGCGATCAGGGACGATGCGGCGCGCGAACGGGCTCACGAGTATTCGACGCTGGGGTTGCGCGATGGTGCGTCGCCGCATGCGAACGGGCTCGCGCAGCGCGCGTGGCCGCTGCTGGACATGATGCGTGCGGCTCATGAACAGGGCCGGCACGTGATGTGGGGCGTGTAGGCGCGCAGCGCGCGCGTGCCGCCCGCGGAACCGAACCTCCGCTGAAAGGCCGACGGCTTCGCGTCTCGACCGACGCGCGTGCCGTCGGCCGATTTTTTTGCGCGCCGGAATTGCCCGCGCGGTTACGGATGACGATGCGTATGCGAGCGCGGCGAGCGCCGCGCCGAGCGGTGCAGCAGCCTGTCGCGCGTGCGGTCGCGGCCGCGCTGGGTCGCGAAGAACAGCACCGCGAACACGAGAATCGCGAGCAGCACGAGGGTCTGGACGATACCGTTTTCCATGTCGCCTCCGGCGGAATGGGGACGCGGGATGCGCGACCGGCCGTCAGCCGGCGGGCAGGCAGGCGCTGGCGAGCTTCGTGTCGATGAAGCGCTTGGCCAGTGCGATCGACACCCTGAGCGCGTCCGCGTCGTTGCGGAACACGTGATGCTTCGGGTCGAGCAGGTGCGCTTCGTGGCGCCCGCGCGCATCGCGCCAGCACACGACGGCGAGCGGCTGGTACAGCGCGCCGAGTTCGAGCCCTTCGCCGGCCACCGGATCGACGAACGCGACCGCGCGGATCTCGCACTGGCGATAGGTCAGACGGAGCGGCGATGCCATGAGCGTCTCCGTGGCGGGCGTAGGGCGTTCCGGCCCCGCGCGGCGGCCGACCGGACGAACGGCTGCCGCGTCGCGGTCACGTCAGCATCGGCATCGCTTCGATCAACGCGATGCCGAGCAGCGCGCCGAGCGCGGCGCCGATCAGTTTCGGATGCCACCGTTCGAGATGCAGCGCCGTCAGCAACGCGCCGAACAGGATCACGCCCAGCAGCGCGAATGCAATCACGAGGTAACCGATTTCGAAATCGTTGTTGATCAGCATGATGTCTCCTTCCCCATGTCGGCGTGTCGCGTGCGGCGGTGTCTTGCTCGTGCCGCCGACGTCGCACGCCCGATGTGCCTGACTGAATTATATATCACAGCATGATATAAAAAATGATCGCCCCGGATAAGGCTACGCACCGCGACATGCCATCCCGCGGCGCCCGCGAGGCCGGCCGTCACGGCTTGCCGGGTCGCGCGCCGGCCTTGCGCCCGGCGGCTTGACGCTCGCCGGCACGTCACCCACACTGGGCCGCACGACGGCACACGCCGTGCGGGTGGCGCGGGCGGCCGTCATGCGTGCGTCATGCGGGTCGGGCTGTCGCACCGGCGCGCGGCGCCAACGCCCGGTAACGAACGCGCGGAGAGTTTCGACGTGGTGCGTTTTCCTTCCCGATGGACCGGCTGCCTGTTCGCGTGCGCCGTGGCGCTCGGCGCGGGTACGGCCGCGGCCGATACGCGCGACACGGGCGATTCGCACGACGCGGGCGAGACGGCGCCCGTCACGCTCGTCAGCGACGTCCACGAATTCGTGATCCAGCACGACGGTTCGCTCGACGAGCACGACGATTCGACGCTGCGCGCGAACGACGCGAACGGTATCGACGCGGTCGCGCAGCGCTACGTGTGGTTCGACAAGAATCTCGAGAAGGTGGAGTTGCTCGCGGCCGAGACGATCGACCGCGACGGCGTCGCGCATCCGGTCGGCGCGGACGGCATCCGCGACGTGCAGGAGCCGCGCTCGGCCGGCGCGCCGACGTTCCAGGACGGGCTGCTGCGCACCGTCGTGTTTCCCGGCGTCGAAGCCGGGTCGAGCACGCGTATCGCGTTCCGCAAGACCCGCACGAAGCCGGTCAATCGCGGCTACTTCGGCTACTACGTCGAGCCGTCGCGCGAGCCGGTCGACCGCCAGCGGCTGATCTTCGACGTGCCGGCCGACATGCCGCTGTATGCGGACGCACGCGGCTACGTCGCGCTGCCGCCGGTCACGGCGAACGGCCGCACGCGCTACGAATTCGACTACCGGCACGGCGCGTACGATCGCATCGAGAGCGGCGCGGTCGGCTACCCGACCTACGGCGACCGGCTCGTCGTGTCGACGCTGCCCGACTACGCGGCGTTCGCCGCGCGCTACCGCGACGCAGCCGTCGACCCGAGCGCGAACGATCCGGCCGTCGTGCAACTGGCGCGTGCGCTCACGGCGGAGGCCGCCGATCCGCGCGACAAGGCGCGCCTGCTGTACGACTGGGTGCAGGCGAACGTGCGCTACGTCGGGTTGTTTCTCGGCGAAACGGCCGCCGCGCCGCATCGCGTGACCGACATCCTGCGCAACCGCTACGGCGACTGCAAGGATCATGTCGCGCTGTTCGGCGCGTTGCTGGCGGCGGTCGGCATTCGCAGCGAACCGGTGTTGATCAATCTCGGCGCCGTGTACACGCTGCCATCGGTGCCCGGCTACGGCGGCGGCGCGATCAATCATGCGATCACGTGGCTGCCCGATCTCGGGCGCTACGCGGATACGACGACGGCCGGCATCGCGTTCGGCTACCTGCCGCCGATCGTGATGGATCGGCCCGCACTGCTGGTCGATACGGGCGTGCTGTCGCGCACGCCGGCCACGCAGCCGCGCACCCGCACCGCGCGCCTTGCGATCGATGCCGCGCAGCCCGGCGCCGCGCGTTTTCAGGCTTACGTCGGGGACGACGGCTGGACGGCCGAACTCGAACGCAACCTGTTTCGCCGCGCGTCGCGCGACCGCATCGCGCAACTCGCGAACGAGCGCCTGCGGCAAAGCGGCCTGCGCGGCCGCGCGCAACTGTCGACCAGCGACCGGCGCGTGTCCGAGGGCCCGTTCGACGTGACCGTTACCGGCACGCTCGATCATTTCGTGTGGCCGGACGGCACGACCGCGTTGCCCGCGCCGTCGAGTCTGACGGGCGGCATCGCGACGCAGGTCGAGACCTGGCTGGCCGAGCCCGTGCGCACGCAGCCGTGGGGCTGCCTCGGCGGCACGTTCGACGAGACCGGCCAGATCGCGTTGCCGGCGGGCGTCGCCGTGACCGATCTGCCGGCCGATGCGGCCGTGCACGACCGTTTCGTCGACTTCACGTCGCATTACGTGTTCGATGCGGCCGCGCGGGTCGTGCAGGTGACGCGGCGGATGAAGGCGGATTTCGGCCGGCAGGTGTGCACGCCGGACGAGTTCGCCGCGCTGCGCGCGTCGCTCGAGCGCATCGAACGCGACACGCAGGCGCAGATCGTCGTGCGGGCGAAGCCACGTTGAGCGGCGCGGGCACGGCGTTCGCTCCGGACGGGCGAATGACCGCAATCGCCGACGCGCAGGAGGGACATCATGACGGAGCGGGACCGCGAAATCGCCGAACTTGCGAAGGAATTGCTGGGGCGGATCGTGCAGGGGACGGTCGCGACCGGCGCGGCAGTCGATGCGCAGCAGTGCGCGACGCTCGCCGTGCAGTGCGCGACGGCGCTGGTCGACCGGCTCGACGCGCTGAAGTGACGCCCGGCGGGCCGCCACCGCCACAGGCGTCGGCGCCGCGCGTCGGGCGTTACGCTTCGGCGGGCACGTCGCCGTCCGCGCGCACGGCGCCCGGCGGCTTGCCGACCACGCGCTTGAACGCACGGCTGAAGGCGGCGAGCGAACCGTAGCCGAGCCGGTACGCGACGGCTTCGATCGTCTCGCGGTCGCGCGCGATCCACTGCGCGGCGAGCCGCATCCGCAGCTCGGTCAGGTAACGCACGGGCGTCATCCCGGTGGCCGCGAGGAAGCGCTCGGCGAACACCGAGCGCGACACGCCCGCTTCGGTCGCGAGTTCCGCGACGCTCCAGTTGCGGCCCGGGTCGCGATGCAGCGCGACGATCGCGCGGCCGAGCTTCGGCTCGCGCAGCGCCTGCACCCAGCCCGTCGCGTCGCCGCATCCGCACTCGACCCAGCCGCGCACGATGAACGCCGCGACCACGTCCGCGAGCCGCGCGAGGATGCCCGCGAAACCCGCGCGCGCGGTGCACGCTTCGCGCTCCATCGCATCGAGCATCGGGCGGATTTCCGGGTAGCGCGCGAGCAGCGTGCCCACGTGCATGAACTCGGGCATCGTGCCGACCAGCGGCTGCATGCCGCCGAGGTCGAGTTCCATGCACGCGCTGAAGATCAGCGCGTCGCCGGCGCCGGGTTCCGACGTCGCGCAGGTCGCGGGCGAGACGCCGGCCGACGCCACCGACGCGACCGTATCGCAGATCTTCGCGACCTCGAAGCCGTTGATCTCCCGGCACGGCACATCCGGATCGGACACCAGCGCGTGCATGCCGCCGTGCGGCAACAGGATCGCGTCGCCGCCCTCGAGCCGCATCGTGTCGCCCGACGCGTCGCGCAACAGCACCGGCCCGCGCACGACGAAATGGAACTGCGCGCGGCCCGGCGCATGGCCGAAGTTCAGTCCGAACGGCCGCGCGACCTGGATGCGGCGGTACTGGACGCCGCTCAGGCGCATCCCCAGCAGCAGCTCGCTGACGAGGTCATGCACGTCGGGAATCGGGGGCAAAAGGGGCTCGGACATATCGAGATACGGACGTTCGATCAACAAGAACGGATTGTATGTCATAGACCGTCCTGTCGCTGTTCCTTACGATACGCCCTTATCAGTATTTTCCCTAACCGACACGGAACCACGCATGAATCCCGGAATCTCCTCGGCCGCCTCGACGGCGGCCACCCGCGAACCGGCCTGGGGCGCGGTATTCGCGATGGCGCTCGGCGTGTTCGGGCTCGTCACGGCCGAATTCCTGCCGGCGAGCCTGCTGACGCCGATGGCCGAAAGCCTCGCTGTGACCGAAGGCGTGGCCGGACAGGCCGTCACGGCCACCGCCACGGTCGCGCTCGTCACGAGCCTGCTGATCTCGGCGCTCACGCGCACGATCGACCGGCGGCGCGTGCTGCTCGTGTTCTCGGTGCTGCTCGTCGCATCGAACCTCGCCGTGGCGTTCGCGCCGAACTTGGGCGTGCTGCTGTTCGGCCGCGTCGTGCTCGGCATCGCGCTCGGCGGTTTCTGGACGATGGCGACAGCCACCGCGATGCGGCTCGTGCCGACGGCGATGGTGCCGCGCGCGCTGTCGATCATCTTCAGCGGCGTGGCGGTCGCGACCATCGCGTCCGCGCCGATGGGCAGCTACTTCGGCCACCTGATCGGCTGGCGCAACGTGTTCCTGATCGCGGCCGTGCTCGGCGGCATCGCGTTCGTGTCGCAGATGATCACGCTGCCGTCGATGCCGCCGAGCGGCACGACGCGGCTGCGCACGCTGATCGACGTGCTGCGCCGGCCGACCGTCGGCCTCGGGATGTTCGCGACGATCCTCGTGTTCACCGGGCATTTCGCGTTCTTCACGTATCTGCGGCCGTTCCTCGAACAGGTGGCGGGCGTCGGCGTGAACGGGCTGTCGGCGATCCTGCTCGGCTACGGCATCGCGAACTTCGTCGGCACGTCGCTTGCGGGCCGCGTGCTCGAACACCGGCTGCGGCCGATGCTGATCGCCATGCCCGCGCTGATGGTCGTGCTCGGCATCGCGCTCGTCGTGCTCGGCCGCGCGCCGATGATCGACGCGGTGCTCGTCGCGTTGTGGGGAATGGCGTTCGGCGGCGTGCCGGTCGCCTGGTCGACGTGGGTCACGCGCACCGTGCCCGACGAGGCCGAGAGCGCGGGCGGGCTGATCGTCGCGGCGATCCAGCTCGCGATCGCGACGGGTGCGGCCGTCGGCGGCGTCGTATTCGACGCGAACGGCGCGGCAGGCGTGTTCGTCGGCGCGGCGATCGTGCTGGCGGTAGCGGTCGCGACGATCGTGACCGGCGTGCCGAAGCGGGTTGGCGTGGCCGCGACCTGACCCGGCCGGCGGCCCGCGCTGCACGGGCTGCCGGGGCCGGGCGATCGTCCGCGCGTCAGGCGGCGTCGGTGCCCGCGATGCGGTCGAGTTCCGCGAGCGCGTCGGCCGGCAGATCGACATCGGCCGCCGCGAGATTCTCGCGCAGATGCGCGACCGACGACGTGCCGGGAATCAGCAGGAGATTCGGCGCGCGGCGCAGCAGCCATGCCAGCGCGACCTGCATCGGCGTCGCGCCGGTACGGGCGGCGACGCCGGACAGCGTCGACGACTGCAGCGGCGAGAAGCCGCCGAGCGGAAAGTACGGCACGTAGGCGATGCCGTCGCGGGCAAGCGTGTCGATCAGGGCATCGTCGCCGCGATGCGCGATGTTGTAGTGGTTTTGCACGCAGACGATGTCGCAGATTCGCCGGCCCTGTGCGACCTGCGCGGGCGTAACGTTGCTCAGGCCGATGTGCCGTACGAGCCCGCGCCGCTGCAGCTCGGCGAGCGCGGCCAGCGGCGCTTCGATCGATCCTTCGGCCGGCCCGTGCGCGTCGAACATGATGCGCAGGTTGACGATGTCGAGCACGTCGAGCCCGAGGTTGCGCAGGTTGTCGTGTACGGCCTGTTCGAGCTCGCCGGGCGTCAATGCGGGCAGCCACGACGCATCGTCGCCGCGTCGCGCGCCGATCTTGGTGACGATCACGAGATCGTCGCGATACGGATGCAACGCGTCGCGAATCAGCCGGTTCGTGACGTGCGGGCCGTAGAAGTCGCTGGTGTCGAGATGGTCGACGCCCAATTCGACGGCTTCGCGCAAGACGTTCAATGCCGCGTCGCGATCCTTCGGCGGGCCGAATACGCCGGGGCCCGCAAGCTGCATCGCGCCGTAGCCGATCCGTTTGACGTGGCGATCTCCGAGCCTGAAGGTGGCGGGGTAGGGAATGTCGGGCATGACCGTGCTCCTGTCGAGGGGATGAATGCGTTCAGCATAGGGATGAGTCGTCTGCGCGATAAGCGGGCATAATCCGCACGGGTTGTACGAAAAGGCGAACAATGCAAACCGATCTGGGCGATCTGAACGCGTTCATGGCCGTGGCACGCGCCAGCGGATTCCGCGACGCCGCACGCATGACGGGCCTCAGCGCGTCGGGGCTGAGCGAGGCCGTGCGCCGGCTGGAAGCGCGGCTCGGCGTGCGGCTGCTGCACCGCACGACGCGCAGCGTCGTGCCCACCGAAGCCGGCGAACGCCTGCTCGCGCGCCTCGGCCCCGCCCTGACCGAGGTGGCGGCGGCGCTCGACGGTATCGACGAATTTCGGGACCGACCGGCCGGCACGCTGAAGCTCAACGTGCCGGTCAGCGCATCGCGGCTCGTGCTGCCTGCGATCGTGCCGCGCTTTCTCGAGGCGTATCCGGATATCCGGCTGGAAGTGATCGCCGACGAAAATTTCGTCGACGTGCTGGCGGTCGGATGCGACGCGGGTATCCGCTACGACGAACGGCTCGAACAGGACATGATCGCGGTGCCGATCGGCCCGCGCATCCAGCGATTCGCGACCGCGGCGGCGCCCGGCTATCTCGACCGGCACGGCCGGCCGCGGCATCCGCGCGACCTGCTCGACCATCGGTGCCTGCGCGGGCGCTTCGCCAGCGGCGCGATGCCGCCGTGGGAGTTCGAGCACGACGGCGAGGTCGTGCGGGTCGAGCCGGCCGCCGGCCCGCTGCTGGTGCAGATCGGCGGGGCGACGGAGCTGATGGTCGATGCGGCGATCGCCGCTACGGGCATCGTGTATCTGTTCGAAGACTGGCTGCGCCCGCATTTCGACAGCGGCGCGCTCGAACCTGTGCTCGAACCGTGGTGGCGGCCGTTCTCGGGCCCGTTTTTGTACTATCCCGGGCGGCGTCTCGTGCCGCCGGCGCTGCGCGCGTTCATCGATTTCGTCAAGGAATCCTGAGCACCGTCAGCGCACCGGCGCGTGTGCGTCGAGCAACTGCCGGTGGCGCGCGTCGGTCGCATCGTCGACGGGAAACATGCATTCCATGCGTAATTCCTGCGCGGCCGCGCCTTGCGGCGTGCCGATCGTCGTGACCAGCGAGAAGTAACGCAGCACGACGCCTTCGTGGATGAAGCCGATCGGGACGACCGGCAGCGAGGGCGAGGCGGCCGGCGCCGGCGGCGTGTTCCAGTCGCGCGGCGTATCGGGGCAGGCGAGCAGGTCGTCGAGCAGGCGCCGCGTGCCGTCGTCGATCACGCGGCCCACCGATTCGCGGTGCACGCGCTGCAGCAGGCTGCGCGACACGGTGCTCCAGTCGGCCACGAACGGCCGCATGCCGTGCGGATCGAACATCAGACGCAGCAGGTTGCGCGGCCCGTCGCGCGCCGGCATGTCGATGAAGCACCCGAAAAAGCGCGGCGCCGCATCGTTGGTCATCAGCACGTTCCAGTGACGATCCATCACGATCGCCGGAAACGGCTCGTGCTGGCGCACGACCCGTTCGAGCGCGCGGATCACGCCGTGCATCTCCTGCGCATCCCACGGCGCTTCCGAATACATCGGCGCATAGCCGGCCGCCAGCAGCAGCGCGTTGCGCTCGCGCAGCGGCACGTCGAGCGACTGCGCGAGCGTCAGCAGCGTGTCGCGGCCCGGCACGCTGCGCCCGCTTTCGATGAAGCTGATCTGACGCTGCGAGATCCCCGCGTCGAGCGACAGGTCGAGCTGGCTCACGCCACGCACGTCGCGCCAGTCGCGCAGCAACCGGCCCAGTTCATGCGGCGGTGAGTTCGAGGCGCGGCGGCGGGTGTTCATCGGCGTTCCCTGGTCGTTCCGTGATCGACGCGAACGACTATATCGAACTCACGCGGCGTGTGCATGCCACGCGAAAGCGTCGAACGGCGCTTCGAGCGCCGGCTGCGCGACGCTGCCGACGTAGTTCGTGATCGTCGACGCGGCCACCACGGCGATGACTTCCAGCAACTGCTCGGCGGTAAAGCCGGCATCGAAGAACGATCGGCGGTCGGTATCGGCGAGGCGGCCGCGGGTGTCGATCAGTGCGCGCGCCGCGGCCGACAGCGCGGCCAGTGTCGCGTCGGCGGGCAACTCGCCGCGCCGGATCGCATCGACGTCGGCCGTGGGCACGCCTTGTTTCAGCGCGAGCGCCGTATGGAAAGCGACCGGCCACTCGCTCGCGTTCGTGACCGCGTTGGTGAGCAGGAGTATCTGGATCTGCGGCTCGGTGAGACTGCTCGCGTGCACGCGCTCGAACAGGCCGATGAAGCCGTTGATCAGCACCGGCGACGCGGCCATTGCCGCCGCGATGTTCGGGACCGCGCCAAAGGCTTGCCGGAGTTGCTGGAGGACGGGCTTCGATTCGGCCGGCGCGGAATCGATCGTATGAAGCGGATAGGCGGACATGATGTCTCCGGGCGATGGGCGCTGCCGGAAGGGCGGCGCGACACCCGAAGCGTAGAAGCGGGCGCGTCGCGCGCCAATTACATGCGATGTAATCGTTTGACGGGGCGGCGGTGGACGCCCGCCGCCCCGCCCCGTGAATCCGTCAGACGCCTTGCTTGACCAGCGCCGCCAGCGTCTTCATCGCCTGCAGGTACGGATACGGCCCGTGGCTGATGCGCGCCACGCCGTATTCCGCGAGGTCGGCGAGCGTCGGCGTTTCCGCGACGCGCATCACGTTCACCGGCAGCGGCGACGCGGCCGTCAGTGCGCGAATGAGCGCCGGGGAGCGCAGGCCCGGCACGAACAGGCCGTCGGCGCCGGCCGCCGCATAAGCGCGGGCGCGTGTCAGCGTCGCATCGAGCAAGCGTTCGTCGTGCGTATCGGCTGCCGCGACGAAAAACACGTCGGTGCGCGCGTTGATGAAGTAGTCGGCGCCCGCGCGATCGGCCGCCTGCCGGGCCGCCGCGAGACGGGCCGACGCGGCGTCGACGTCGCGCAGTTCGCCCGTCGACGGAACGCTGTCTTCGAGATTGCAGCCGATCGCGCCGGCCCGGATGCTCATCGCGATCGTCTCGGCGACATCCTCCGGCCGCTCGCCGTAGCCGCTTTCGAGATCGACGGTGACGGGCAAGTCCGTCGCGCGCACGATCCGCTCCAGCACCTCCATCATCAGTGCGCGCGGCATCTGCTCGCCGTCGGCGAAACCGTTGGCAGCGGCGACCGACCAGCTGCCGGTCGCCAGCGCGGCGGCGCCGGCGTCGGCCACCGCGCGCGCACTGCCGGCGTCCCACACGTTGAACAGCGCCAGCGGCTGGCCTGCACGGTGAAGCGAGCGGAAAGTCGCGCCTTTCTCGTTGTTGCCCATGTTCGTCTCCTTGTGGATACCGGATCGGTTGTCGTGCCGAGCGATATTGCCACCGAATCGGGCGGTGCGACGGGGGCCGGCCATGTCTGCTGACAGCGCGTGGCAGGAAGTGCGCGCGACCGCCGCGGCGCGATCCGTGCGCCGGCTCAGTCGCGCGAACCCGGATCGATCGACAGCGTGCGCAACTGGCCGCGCAACTGATCGACTTCGTCCGGCGCGAACGGCCGCTCGATCTCGGCATGCGCGTGCCGCCACAGCGGGAACGCTTCGGCCAGCAGGTCGTGTCCGGCCGGGGTCAGCTCGAGCAGGCGGCTGCGCCGGTCGTCCGGATCCTGCGCGATCGTGACGAGGCCGCGCCGCTCGAGCGGCTTGAGCGCCGCGGTGAGCGTGGTGCGGTCCATCGCGAGTAGCGACGCGACCGATTTCATCGGGGCCGGTTGCGGCCGGTTCAACGACATCAGCAGCGAAAACTGGCCGTTGGTGAGATCCAGCGGGCGCAGCACATCGTCGAAGATGCGCGCCAGATTGCGCGCCGCGCGCTGCATGTGCAGGCACAGGCAGCAATCGCGCACCATCAGCGTCGTTTCGAAGGGAAGCTTTTCTTTTCGTGCCATGTTGCAATTGTGTTGATATCAACCTATCTTGTCAAGGTCGAGGCGCGGCAACCCGCCGTGTCCGTCATCGGAGGAGAAGGCATGAGTGCGCAACAACAGTTGTATCTCGCCGTATTTCTCGGGACCAAGGATAGCCCCGCGATGAAGGCCTGGCTCGCGCTGGCGGAGGAAGAGCGGCGCACGCGCGAGCGCGACGGCATTGCAGCATGGCATGCGTGGGTCGAGCGCCATCGCGACGCGATCGTCGAGCTGGGCGGGCCGCTCGGCAAGACCAAGACCATCGACGCAGGCGGCATCCACGACACGGCCAATGCACTGAGCGGCTTTACCGTCGTGCGGGCGGCGTCGCACGACGCGGCCGCCGCGTTGTTCGAAGGTCATCCGCATTTCACGCTGTTCCCGGGCGTGTCGATCGACGTGATGCCGGTGCTGGCGATTCCCGGCGCATGAGCGACGCGCGATGCCGGGCACGGCACGTCGCTTCGTTCGACGCGCGGCGGCCCGGCCGCAGACATCTTTCCGACATTCTGGATGGAGATTGGCGATGAAGCTTTACGGATTTGCCGGCACCCGCTCGCAACGGGCGCTGTGGGGGCTGAAGGAACTGGATGCGGATTTCGAATTCGTGTCGGTCAACCTGCTCGAGGGCGAGCACAAGCGGCCCGAATTCCTGCGCCTCAATCCGGCCGGCAAGGTGCCCGTGCTGGTGGACGGCGACCTCGTGATTCCCGAATCCGCCGCGATCGTGCTGTATCTCGCGGACAAGTATCCGGAGAAGGCGCTGCTGCCCGTCGATCCGGCGCTGCGGGCGGAGGCCTATCGGTGGGTCATGTTCGCGGTGACGGAGCTCGAGCAGCCGCTGTGGCGGATCACGCGGCATACGTTCCTCTATCCGCCGGAGAAGCGCTCGCCGGCCGATATCGAACTGGCGCGCGAGGATTTCGCCACGATGGCCGTGATTCTCGACAAGCATCTCGAAGGGCGCGAGTTCATCGTCGGCGATACGCTGACGGTGGCCGATTGCGTGACGGCCTACCTGATCGACTGGGCGAGCGAATGCCACTTGATCGAACCGTTCCCGCAATTGCGCGCGTATCTCGAACGGCTGTATGCGCGGCCGAAGGCGCCGCAGCGGATCGCGGAGACGAGGAAGGCGGCGTGAAACGAGTGGTGGGTCATGTGCCGCATCGGCATGACCCGCCTCGTTCGCCCATGATCAGGACACCGTATCAGGTCCGCCGAGCGCACGGCACAGCATCGCCAGGTCGCGCAACGTAAGATGCGGCGTCGCCGGATGCGGCGAAGCCTGTTCTCCTTCCGCCCGCGGCTCGCGCACGACCCACGCGGCCTGAAGCCCCGCATTCAACGCGCCGACGATATCGAGGTGGAAGTCGTCGCCGACATGCAGCAATTCGGCCGGACGTACGTCGAGTGCGTCCGCCGCCGCATGGAAGATCTCGGGCTCCGGCTTTGCGAAGCCGAATGCACGCGCGCTGAGCGTCGTGCGGAAGAATTCTCCGCCGCCGGTCAGCCGGAGATCCGCGTTGCCGTTGGTGACGGCGATCAACGGAAAGCGGGCGCTCAACCACGCCAGCGCCGGCAGCGCGTCTTCGTAGAATTCGACGCGGTTGCGCGCCGCATAGAAGACGTCGTAAGCACGGTCGGTCAGCGAGACGTCTTCGTTCGCGCGTTCCAGCGCGAGCCGGATCGACCCGATTCTCATCGCGCGATAGTCGCCGGCGAGATCCGGGCATGAACGTTCGTATTCCTCACGTAGCGCACCGAGTGCATGTTGCGTCGACAGCACGCTCGCGGTATTGGGCGCATGCTCGATCAGCCATGCGCGAAGCGCCGCCTCGGCCCGGACGACGGACGGCCCGAACGGCCACACGGTGTCGTCGAGGTCGAACGAGAGGGCGGAGACATTGGCGAGACGCATGGCGATCGAAAGCGGAAAGTCGTTTTACCAGGGCCACGGAACGGAGGTTCCGGTGCCGTTGTCGAGGGCGTGCCGATACAGGAAGCGCGCGACGGTCAGGTCCTGAAGCGCGAGCCCGGTCATGTCGAAGACGGTGATTTCGTGCGCGGCACGGCTGACCGATGTCGCACCCGCGAGGATGTCACCGATTTCCGTACGCGGCAAATCGGGCGCCCACTGGCACTCGCCGATGCTGCGCGCCTGCTCGTGATCGTCCACGACGATGCGCGCGCGTTCCAGCACGCCTGCCGGAAGTTCGCGCTTGCCCGCGGTATCGGCGCCCACGCAGGTCAAGTGGGTGCCCGGCTGAACCGCATCCGCGTCGAACAACGCGCCGCCGCCGGGCGTGGCCGTGATCACCACGTCGCTATTGGCGACCGCATCGTTCCGGTCGCGCGCCGCGCCGATTTCGCACCGTTCGACGAAGCGCGATTCGAACGCCGGGTCCGGCTCGCCGCCGACGTTCACGTACTGCACCGTGCACCGCCGCGGCAGCAGGCTGAGCGCGTAGTCGAGCTGCACGCGCGCCTGCACGCCCGTGCCGAACACGCATATCCGAGTGCTGTCGCGGCGCGCGAGCAGTTGCAGCCCGAGGCCGCCCGCGGCGCCGGTCCGCGCGGTGGTGATTGCGTTGCCGTCCATGATGCACAGCGGCCTGCCCGTCGCCGGATCGAACAGTGCGACGGTGGCCTGATGCGGCTCGCCGCCGCGCGCCCGGTTGCCCGGCCAGAACCCGGCGGCCTTGAAGCCGAGCAGATCCTGACCGGCGACGTCGCCCGACTTGATGCCGAACACGCCGCCGGTATGCAGCTTCTCGCGCACCACCGGGAATACGCGTCCGGCCCTTTCACTGTGCAGCACGAAGGCTTCGCGAACGGCCGCCATCACTTGCGCGGCCTGCAGGGCGGGCTCGACGGCATCGCGGTCGAGGAGAAGGAGACGGGCGTCGGTCGGCATGGTCGGGGTGCCTGTTGGGCACGAGACGAATCGAGAATGTTTAAAGTTTGTCCAGAATTGGATTAATTGTCAATTCTTGGACGATACGACATGGACGCCGGGCTTCGCTCACCAGCCGTAGAAGCGCGGCCACGTCTGCGTGTCGCCGTCGTCGCCAACGGCCTGATAGTCGGGATGTTGCGCGCCGGTGGCGCACGCGTGATTCGGCAGGATGCGCAGGCGCGTGCCGATCGGAAACCGCTGCGCGATACCCGTATCCGGCGCGCCCGAGCGCGACACGATCCCGTGTTCCTGGTTGGCGGCGCTCATCACGTAGTCGCCGAGCACTTCGCCGGCTTCGGTGCAGATCTGGCCGTAGCCGAAATCGCGCGCCTGGCGCTGCGTGCCGCGGTCGCGGCTCATCGCCATCCAGCCCGCGTCGACGATCGCCCAGCCTTTCTCTTCCTGGTGACCGATGACGGTGGTCAGCACCGTCAGCGCGATGTCGGACAGTTCGCACACGCCGATGTTGTGCATCACGAGGTCGAACATCACGTACACGCCGGCGCGCACTTCGGTCACGCCGTCGAGCCGTTCCGCCGCCAGCGCGGTGGGCGTCGACCCGATACTCACGACCGGGCACGGCAACCCGGCCGCCCTCAGGCGCTCCGCGGCCCGAACGGTGCGGCTGCGTTCCTGTTCGGCGATCGCGACCAGCGCTTCGTGCGTGTCGTATTCGTAGCTGGAGCCCGCGTGAGCCAGCACGCCGCCGAGCAGCATGCCGCCGTCGGTCAGCGCGCGGCCGACGTCGATCAGCAGGTCGGACTCGGGCGGGACGCCCGAACGGTGGCCGTCGACGTCGATCTCGATCCATACGTCGAAACGTTCGCCGTGCTCGCGCCCGAAGGCGGCGATTGCGTGCGCCGCCGGCAGGCTGTCGGCGACGATCTTCAGGTCGCAGCCTTGCCGGCGCAGCGCCAGCGCCTGGCCGAGCCTGGCGGGCACCATGCCGACCGCGTAGACGATGTCGCGGATGCCGTCCGCGAAGAACTGCTCGGCTTCCTTGAGCGTCGACACCGTGATGCCCTGCGCGCCCGCCGCGATCTGCGCGTCGACGACGTGCCGGCATTTGGTGGTCTTGACGTGCGGCCGGAACCGCACGCCGAGTGCGTCCAGATGCGTCTGCATGCGCGCGATGTTGCGCTGCATGCGGCCGACATCGATCAATGCGGCCGGGGTGTTGAGGGTGTGAAGGTCCACGGTGCGTCCGATTGCGGGGTTGCCGATGCGGACACTGTAGGGCGGTTGCCTCGCATCGTGTTTAATGCGGGACTAATCTGCCATTAAGCCGAGTTTAATGTGCCAAATCTCGCGGATCGCGCCCCGGCTCACGCTTTGCCGCGCCACGGCGGCGGATCGAGAAACTGCCGCGCGGCATCGAGAAACACCCGCTGCCGCGCGGAGCGGCCGGTGCGCGACGGCAACAGCGCCGTCACCGGCGCGGGCGGCAGGCTCCAGCCGGGCAGCAGCCGCACGAGCTTGCCGTTCGCGAGCAGCGGCGCGACGTCCCACTCGGAGCGTTCGACGATGCCGAGCCCGGCCAGCGCCCATTCGGTGATGACGGTGCCGTCGTTGGACGACAGCGCGCCGGTGACGCGGATGACGGCAGACCGTCGCGATTCGCCCTTGACGCCGCTACCGGGCGAGAAGCGCCAGCGCGGGATGTCTTCGTCGTTCTCGCGCAGGCACAGGCAATCGTAGCGCGTCAGGTCGGACGGATGGTTCAGGTCCTTGATGCGGCGCGCGTAAGCGGGGCTCGCACACAGGAAGCGCTCGTTGGGCGCGAGCGGATAGCCGATCCACGACGACGACTTGAGGCTACCGACATGGACGACCACGTCGGCGCCCGATGCGCTGGTCAACGGGCTTTCCGACAGGTGGAGCGAGATTTCGAGTTTCGGATGCGCACGCTGCACGTCGCGCACGATCCGGGCGACGTACTTGCGGCCGAAGCCGAGCGGGGCGACGACGCGCAGCGTACCCTGCACGTCGCCGTGATCGCCCGCGATGCTGACCGGCAGCGCCTCCACGCGCTCGAGAATGCCGACGGCTTCCTGGTACAGCCGCTGCCCTTCGTCGGTCAGCGCGATGCCTTTCGGCTGCCGCACGGCGAGCCTTGCGTCCAGGCGTGCCTCCATTCGCTGCAGGCGAATCGTGACCGCGGGCGGCGTGAGGTCGAGCAGCCGGGCGGCGGCGGCAAGGGATCGCGACGTGCCGATCGCGCGGACGAGTCGGAGGTCGTCGAGGTCGAGCATTTCATGGCTCTTAATGCGGATGATGTCGAACATTAAACCGCACATCGCGCGGCGAAGCCATCGGCGTGGCGCCGGGCGGCGGCGACGAGGATCGCCGGAACGTCGCCCGCTACATCGAGTGTTCCGAATCGATCGTGACGCCCGGCTGCCCACCCACTTACGCGTCCAGCCCGAAAATCAGCGACCGGTGTACGCCCACGCCGGCCGCCACGCCCGATGCCGATGCGAACGTCGCATTGGTCATCAGGCTCGACGCGTCGCCGGCCGCATACACGCCGGCGACGCTGGTCTGCTTCCACGTATCGACGCGAATTGCGGTGCCGAGCGGCCCTTCGTCGAACGCGCAGCCGAGCTGCTGCGCGAGGTCGCTCGCCATGTCGGTACGCGCGCCGATGAACAACGCGTCGATCGGCACGACCTGCCCGTCGGCGAGCCGCAGCGCGTCGATACGCGGCGCATCGCCGAGGATCTCCACGACCGGCGCGCGCTCGATGCGCACGCCGCGCGCAGCGAGCAACGCGGCTTCTTCCTCGTTCGCGTCGACCACGCCCTGCGTGAACCAGGTCGTCGGGCCCCAGTCCGGAATCAGGATCGCCTGGTGGACCGACAGCGGATGCGTGGCGAGCACGCCGAGCCGCCGGCCGCTGACCTCGTACCCGTGGCAGTACGGGCAGTGCAGCACGGTGATGCCCCAGCGTTCGGCGAGCCCCGGCAGCGCCGGCAGTTCGTCGCGGATGCCGGTCGCGAGGATCAGCCGGTCGGCGCTCGCGCGGCTGCCGTCGGCCAGCGTCACGTGCAAGCGCCCGTCCGCGTCGCGTTCGGCGGTGCGAGCCTCGCCGTCGATACGCTGCACGGTCGGATACGCGGCGAGCTGCGCGCTCGCCTCGGCGACGATCTGCGCGGGCGGCTTGCCGTCCTGCCCGAAGAAGCCGTGTGCGTGTTCGGCAAAGCGGTTGCGCGGCCGGCCGGCGTCGATCACGAGCACGCGGCGGCGTGCCCGCGCCAGTTGCATCGCGGCCGACAACCCGGCAAAGCTGCCGCCGATCACGATCACTTCATGATGGGAATGCATGCATCAACTCCTTTCTGAACCTGCGTGAATGACCCCGTGCTCTGCGGGCGGTCAACTCATGAAACACGAGAAGTTGCATGATAGGGCGATGGTATCATTCATGCAACTTCAGAAGTTTCGAGAAAGGGGAGTCCCGCTTGTGAGAACCGACAGCCGTTTGTCGCGCATGCTGCATGCGCTGATCCACATGGACCAGGCCGACGGCCCGCTGACGTCGGAGACGATCGCGACGATGCTGTGCACGAATCCGGTGGTCGTGCGGCGCCTGCTCGGCGGGTTGCGCGACTGCGGCTACGTGCAGTCGGAGAAAGGGCACGGTGGCGGCTGGGTGCTGAGCGTCGCGCTGGACGACATCACGCTGCTCGACGTCTATCGCGCGGTGGGCGAGCCGCCGCTGTTTTCCGATCTCGTGCCTGAGGACGAGCCCGAATGCCTGGTCGAGCAGGCAGTCAACGCGCATCTCTC
This sequence comes from Burkholderia sp. HI2761, assembly GCF_002223355.1. Lineage (NCBI taxonomy): Bacteria > Pseudomonadati > Pseudomonadota > Betaproteobacteria > Burkholderiales > Burkholderiaceae > Burkholderia > Burkholderia sp. HI2761. The sequence continues at coordinate 960,903 of NZ_NKFN01000007.1, forward strand.
GGCGACGCTTAAGGATGCCGAAGCGTCGTTGCTGGCGCGCTTCGGCGAAGTCACGCTCGGCATGCTGTCGCGCGATTTCGAAGCGAAGGCTGCTCTGCGGGGTTACACGCGCTGACGCGGCGCAGCATCGCGATCGATCACGCCTGACGTGCGATCCGGCATGATCCGGCGCCGCCGAAACCACCGCGCCGCCGTGTTCCGTCCCCCAACTTCTGACCGGTTCGCCCGTCACAGGGCAAAATACGGGTTTTCCGCACCCGCGAGGGCGCGTTCGAATCACGCGCCGGGCGGCGGCAGTGCGTATTCCGCACGCTGCTCGCCGGGCGCCCAGGCAAGATCGCTCGCCGTGCCGCGAGCCCACAGGAGTCCAGACCCCATGCCCGAATCCAACCTGTCCTTCTTCGGCCGGCTGTCGCTGGCCGTCGGCACGTTCTTCTCCGTGCTCGGCAATCGCGAGTTCGCCGCCGACGTGCTGCGCGTGCGCGACGGCGCCCCGGCCCCGGTCGCGCCGACCCCGGCGCCGGCTGCCGCGCCCGTCGCACCCGCGCCGGTGAAGGCGTCGGCCCCCGAGCTGCGCGAAGCGAGCCCGCAGGCCGCGCTGCAACTGCTCGGCCTGCTGCAACGCGATGCGCGCTTCATCGATTTCGTCGAGGAAGACATCGCCGGCTACGCGGACGCCGACATCGGCGCGGCCGCGCGCCTCGTGCACGACGGCTGCCGCGCCGCGCTGCGCGAACACTTCACGATCGTGCCGGTGCGCGACGAAGCGGAAGGCAGCCGCGTGACGCTGCCGGCCGGCTTCGACGCGACGGCCGTGCGCGTGACGGGCAACGTGGTCGGCTCCGCGCCGTTTACCGGCACCGTCAGCCATCGCGGCTGGCGCGTGTCCGACGTGCGCCTGCCGAAGCTGACGGGCAGCCACGACGCATCGGTGGTCGCACCGGCGGAGGTGGAACTGTGAGCGATCCGCGCTATTCGATCGGTATCGACCTCGGGACGACCCATTGCGCGCTGTCGTACGTCGACAGCAGCACGAGCGATGGCGAAAAGATCGTGCAGCAGGTGCTGCCGATCGCGCAGCTCACCGCGCCCGGCGCGCTGGAATCGCGCGACCTGCTGCCGTCGTTCCTCTATCTGCCGCATGAAAGCGAACTGACGCAGGGCGACCTGACGCTGCCGTGGACGGATTCGCGCGGCTTCGCGGTCGGCGAAATGGCGCGCACGCGCGGCGCCGGCACGCCGATCCGCCTCGTATCGAGCGCGAAGAGCTGGCTGTGCCACCCGGGCGTCGATCGTCGCGCGGCGATCCTGCCGAGCGATGCCCCGCCGGAAGTGGCGCGCGTGTCGCCGCTGGAAAGCTCGATCCGCTACCTGACGCACCTGCGCGAGGCGTGGGACCACGCGCATCCCGACGCGCCGTTCGCCGATCAGGACGTGACGGTCACGATCCCCGCGTCGTTCGACCCGGCCGCGCGCGAACTGACGGCGGAAGCCGCGCGTGCCGCCGGCTACTCGCGGATGACGCTGCTGGAAGAGCCGCAGGCCGCGCTGTACAGCTGGATCCAGAAGAGCCAGGGCGGCTGGCGCAAGCAGGTGCAGGTCGGCGACCTGATCCTGTGCGTCGACGTCGGCGGCGGCACGACCGACCTGTCGCTGATCGCGGTGGTCGAGCGCGACGGCAATCTCGAACTGCATCGCGTGGCCGTCGGCGAGCACATCCTGCTCGGCGGCGACAACATGGACCTCGCGCTCGCGCACGTGGTCGCACGCAAGCTCGCGCAGCAGGGCACGCAGGCCGATCCGTGGCAACTGCGCGCGCTGACCTACGCGTGCCGCTCGGCCAAGGAAACGCTGCTGTCCGATCCGACGACCGACGCGGTGCCGCTCGTCGTGCCGAGCCGCGGCTCGAAGCTGATCGGCGGCTCGATCCGCACCGAACTGACGCGCGCGGAACTCACGCAGACGATCCTCGAAGGCTTCTTCCCGCAAGTCGATGCCGCCGCTCGCCCGGTGAGCCGCGCGCGCGTCGGCCTGACGCAGCTCGGCTTGCCGTATGCGCAGGACGCCGGCATCACGCGCCATCTCGCGGCGTTCCTCGGTCGTCAGGTCGCGGCGCTCGACACGCTCGAAGGCGTGCAGCGCACGCTGCCGCAGGGCGCGACGTTCCTGCATCCGACCGCCGTGCTGTTCAACGGCGGCGTGTTCAAGTCCACGCTGCTCACGCAGCGCGTGCTCGACACGCTCAACGGCTGGCTCGCCGCCGAAGGCGCGCCGCCCGCGCGCCTGCTCGAAGGCGCCGATCTCGATCTCGCGGTCGCGCGCGGCGCGGCGTATTACGGCTACGTGAAGCGCGGCCGTGGCGTGCGCATTCGCGGCGGCACGGCGCGCGCGTACTACGTCGCGATCGAATCGGCGATGCCCGCGGTGCCGGGGCTCGAGCCGCCCGTGCAGGCGCTGTGCGTCGCGCCGTTCGGGATGGAGGAAGGTTCGGACGCGGCGCTGCCGCCGCAGGAGTTCGGCCTCGTCGTCGGCGAACCGGTGCAGTTCCGCTTCTTCGGTTCGTCGGTGCGCCGTCAGGATCAGGTCGGCACGCTGCTCGACTACTGGTCGCCGGAAGAGCTGCAGGAACTGGAGGAAATCCAGGCGACGCTGCCCGCCCAAGGGCGTACGGTCGGCGAAGTCGTGCCGGTGAAGCTGCATGCGCGCGTGACCGAAGCCGGCACGCTCGAACTCGAGGCGATCCCGAGCGGCACGAACGAGCGCTGGAAGGTCGAGTTCGACGTGCGCGGCGCCGCCTGAGCGCGATGAAGCGTTATACGGTCGGCATCGACCTCGGCACGAGCAACACGGTCGTCGCATACGTCGAGGCCGGTTCCGACGCGATCCGCGTGTTCGACGTCGAGCAACTGGTCGGCCCCGGTGCGGTGGCCGCGCAGCCGCTGTTGCCGTCGGTGCGCTATCACCCGGCGGCGGGGGAGCTGCCGCCGGACGCGTTGCGCTTGCCGTGGCAGACGGCTGGCGCGCGTGCCGCGGGCGCCCGTTCGGGCGGCGGTCGCGACGGCGGGTCAGCCGGTCGTGATAGCGCCGCGGGCGCCGCGCCGCCGGCCGTGATCGGCCGCTACGCGCGCACGCTCGGCGCGCAGGTGCCGGGCCGGCTCGTGACGAGCGCGAAGAGCTGGCTGTCGCACGCGTCGGTCGACCGGCTCGCGGCGATTCTGCCGTGGGGCGCGGCCGACGGCGTCGACAAGGTGTCGCCGGTCGATGCGAGCGCGAGCTATCTCGCGCATGTGCGCGACGCGTGGGACGCGCACTTTCCCGATGCGCCGCTCGCGAAGCAGGACGTGATCCTGACGGTGCCCGCGTCGTTCGACGACGGCGCGCGCGCGTTGACCGTCGAGGCCGCGCGACGCGCGAAGCTGCCGGCGCTGCGATTGCTGGAAGAGCCGCAGGCCGCGTTCTACGACTGGCTGTACGGCCAGCGCGACACGTTGCGCGAGACGTTCGCCGCGGCGCGGCGCGTGCTGATTTGCGACGTCGGCGGTGGCACGACCGACCTCACGCTCGTCGACGTCGCGCCGGGCGACGGCGGAGAGCCGACCTTCACGCGCGTCGGCGTCGGCAACCATCTGATGCTCGGCGGCGACAACATGGACCTTGCGCTCGCGCGCCTGGTCGAGACGCGGCTGACCGAGCCCGGTACGCGGCTGTCGGCCGCGAGCCTGTCGCAACTCGTCGAGCGCTGCCGCGCGGCGAAAGAGCGGCTCCTCGGCGACGACGCGCCGGCATCCGTGACCGTCACGCTGCTCGGCGCGGGCAGCAAGCTCGTCGGCGGTGCACGCTCGGCCGAGCTGACACGGCAGGAAGTCGAGCAGATCGTCGTCGACGGATTCTTTCCGCAGGTCGATGCCGGCGAACTGCCGCGCCGGGCGCGCGCGGCGATCGTCGAATTCGGCTTGCCGTATGCGAGCGATGCGGCCGTCACGCGCCACGTCGCCGCGTTCCTGAAGCGTCATGCGGAAGGTCCGCTGCCGGACACGCTGCTGCTCAACGGCGGCGTGTTCCGCGCGGGCGCGCTTGCCGGCCGTCTCGCTCAGACGCTCGGTTCGTGGCGCGGCGCGCCGCTCGACGTGCTGCACAACGCGCATCCCGACGTGGCCGTCGCGCGCGGCGCGGTGGCCTACGGGCTCGCGCGTGCCGGGCATGCGCCGCGCATCGGCGGCGGCTCCGCGCGCAGCTATTTCCTCGTGCTCGACGACGGCGCGGACGATTCCGCCGCGCGCGGCGTCTGCCTGTTGCCGCGCGGCGCGGAAGAGGGCCGCGAGATCCGGCTCGACGATCGCACGTTCGCGCTGCAACTCGGGCAGCCGGTGCGTTTCCACCTCGTGTCGACGGTGGCCGAGACGAAGTATCGACCCGGCGATCTCGTCGATCTCGACGGCGGCGATTTCGTGCGGTTGCCGCCGATCGCGACGGTCGTCGATGCGAAGGCGGCCGGCGACGCACGCGAAACGCCGGTGAAGCTTACCGCGTCGCTGACCGAGGTCGGCACGCTCGAAATGCATTGCATCGCGACCGACGACGCGGCGCGCCGCTGGCGGCTCGAATTCCAGTTGCGCGGCGATGCGCCGGTTCACGGCGACGATGCCGCGCCCGCGCGGCATCCGCGTCTCGACCAGGCGATCGAGCTGATCGAGCGCTCGTTCGGCAGCAAGGCCGCGGGCGTCACGCCGAAGGACACGCGCCGGTTGCGCGCGCAACTCGAACAGGTACTCGGCGCCCGCGAAGACTGGGACGTCGCACTCGCACGCGAACTGTTCGACGCGTTGCTTGCACGGGCGCGGCGGCGGCGTCGCTCGGCCGATCACGAGCGCGCGTGGCTGAACCTTGCCGGGTATTGCCTGCGTCCGGGTTTCGGCCATCCGCTCGATGCGTGGCGTATCGAGCAGCTGTGGCCGCTGTTCGACGACGGCATTCAATACGTGACCGACGCCCAGGTGTGGTCCGAGTGGTGGACGCTGTGGCGGCGCGTGGCCGGCGGCCTCGACGACGCTGCGCAGACGCAGGTGCGCGACGCGATCGCATTCCTCGAACCGTCCGACGACAAGCGACGCAAGCTGCCGTTCGATCCGGCCAAGGTCGGGCCGGCCGACATGACACGGCTGTCGGCATCGCTCGAACGGCTGCCCGTCGAGCGCAAGGTCGAACTGGCCGAGCGCCTGATCGTGCAATTGCAGAAGCCGGCCGAACGCGCGTTGTGTGCGTGGGCGCTCGGGCGGATCGGCGCGCGTCGGCCGTTCTACGGCAGCGCGCACAGCGTCGTGCCGGCGGAAATCGTCGACGGCTGGCTCGATGCGCTGTTCTCGCTCGACTGGAAGCAGGTCGAGCCCGCTGCGTTCGCGGCGGCACAGATTGCGCGGATGACGGGCGACCGCTCACGCGACCTGCCGGACGACACGCGCGAGGCCGTCATCAAGCGCCTGTCGGCCGCGAATGCATCGGCGGCGTGGATCGACATGGTTCGTGAAGCGATCGCGTTCGATGAAGCCGATACGGTGCGCGTGTTCGGCGAAACGCTGCCGGCGGGGTTGAAGCTGCTGGGCGGATGAGCGGCGCGGTGTGCTCCGGTATCGTTCGGATCCCGGAGCATTCCTCGACGTTGTCGATTCAACACCCTTCGAATACGAGAACGGCTGCCGGCGCATCGCATCGGCAGCCGTTTGCGCTTGGCAAGCCTGCCGATCAGCGCTGCGGCGCCGTCTCGCGTGGCGACGCGGCCGGTGCCACGGCGATCGCATCCGGCACGGTTACCCGCCGCGCGAGATGAATCCCCGCGAGCATGCAGCGCACCGACCCGCCGGCCAGTTCGATCGTCGGCACGTCGAGCGGCAGCAGCCGAGCGGAGCGCTCGATCGCGGTGCGCTGCTCGCGCGTGAGACAGTCGAACGCGCGCCGCGACAGCGCGAGCACGCGGCCATCCTTGCCCGACAATTCCAGCGTATTGCCCGCGAAATTCGCGATTTGCGATGGATCGAGCGCGATCACGGCGCGTCCCGTTTCGGTCAGGCGTTGCGCGATCTCGCCGCGGCGGCGGCTATCGGCGATCAGGTCGAGGCCGACCATCGCGAATTCGGTGGCGACGCTCATCATCACGTTCGTATGATAGATCGGCTTTCCGTTCGCATCGGCCGTGTCGAAGCAGATCGGCTCGAAGTTGAAGTTGGTGCAGAAGCGTTCGAGCGCGACCGGATCGGCACGCCGCGAGCGCGCGGTATACGCGATCCGCGCGACGTGGTCGAGCACCATCGCGCCGGTGCCTTCCAGGAACACGTCGTCGTATTCGAGACCCGAGTAGTCGATCACGTCCTGCACGCGGTACTCGGCCTTCAACATCTCGATCACGTCCGCACGCCGCTCGCGGCGGCGGTTCGGGCTGTGCATCGGATACAGCGCGATATGGCCGCCCGGGTGCGTCGAGAACCAGTTGTTCGGGAACACCGAATCGGGCGTGTCGCGCTCGCCGTGGTCGTCGAACACGTGCACGCGCACGCCCGCCTCGGCGAGCGTTCGCGCGGCGGCCGTGACTTCGTCGCGCGCGGCGGCCGACACCGCCGGCGTGTCGCCCGCGCCGCTGCCGGCCGTGCGCTGGAACGCGTTGTCGGCGGCGGTCTGCGGGTTCGGCAGGAAGCGGTGCGGCCGGATCATCACGACGGCGGACGGCGCCTGGATCGATACGAGATTCATGAAGGGCGGAAGCGAAGGGCAGGAAAACGGGCGGCGCACGGGCCGCCCGCGCATGACGGTCAGCGCGCGAACGTGGCGACGGCTTCGGTCACGAACGCCGCGTGGCCGTGCGCGACCGCGGCCGGGTCGTCGATCAGCGCGAACAGGTTCTTCGGATCGACGGCCGGCGGAATCAGGGCGATCTCGACGCCCGCGTTGTGCTGCTGCGCGAGTGCGTACAGGTAGCGCAGCGCCGAGTAATCCTCGAGTGCGAAGCCGACCGAGTCGAACACCGTGACCTCGTCCGCGCGTTCGCGGCCGGTCGTCTCGCCCTGCAGCACGCGCCACAACTCGACGACGGGGAAGTCGGCCGGCATCTGCTGGATCTCGCCCTCGATGCGCGACTGCGGCTCGAATTCGACGAAGACGCGGCCCGCTTTCAGCACGCCCGCCTCGAGTTCGGTCTTGCCCGGGCAATCGCCGCCGACGGCGTTCAGATGCATGCCGGGTTCGATCATGTCGGCCGTGACGATCGTCGCGTACGCCTTGTCGGCGGTGACGCTTGTCACGATGTCGGCGCCGCGCACGGCGTCGGCGGTCGATGCCGCGCGCACGACGCGCAACGTCGGGTACGCGGCGAGGTTTTGCACGAGCTTGTCGGTCGCGTGCGGATCGACGTCGAACACGCGGATTTCGTCGATGCCGAGCAGCGAGTGGAACGCGATCGCCTGGAATTCGCTTTGCGCGCCGTTGCCGATCAGCGCCATCGTGCGCGAATCGGGCCGTGCGAGTGCCTGCGCGGCGAGCACCGACGTCGCGGCCGTGCGCAGCGCGGTGGTGAGCGTGAGCTCGGCGAGCAGCAGCGGGTAGCCGGTATCGACTTCGGCGAGCGCGCCGAACGCCATCACCGTGTGCATGCCGCGCGCCGCATTGACGGGGTGGCCGTTCACGTATTTGAACGCGAACAACGACGCGTTCGCGACGGGCATCAGTTCGATCACGCCGTCGCGCGAGTGGCATGCGACGCGCGGCGACTTGTCGAAATCGGCCCACTGCAGGTAATCGGCGCGCAGCGTGTCGACGAGTTCGCGCAGGAACGTCGTGACGCCTGTCTGGGCGATCAGGCGGGCGGTGGCGGGAACGTCGAGGAAGCGAGTCATCGGTCTGTCTCCATATTCGGTGCCGGTACGGGTGTCCGGCGTTCTGGTCGACCGGGCGGGGCGTCGGCGCGAATCCGGGCTTCCTGAAAAAGCGGCGGCGCGGCACGTCGGCCGGTCGATGGAAACATTATTTCCGTGAGTCGGGCCAACAAAAAGACGGCAAAAGTGGCAGATTCATCGGTAGACTTTGCAAATTGCCAGCCCATTCCGGCAGTTTGATTAATTTGCGCTAGTCGGAACGGGCCGCCTCCGGCACGCTGGCGGCCGGTTCACGCTCAACAGGAAGGCCGTTCATGATCACGCTCGACGACGTCGACCGTCAGCTCATCGCGCTGCTGCGCGACAACGCGCGACTGCCTGTCGTCGCCTTGGCGAAGGAATTGCGCGTGGCGCGCGCGACCGTGCAGAATCGGCTCACGCGGCTCGAGAAAAACGGCGTGATCGTCGGCTATACGGTGCGGCTCAAGCCGGCGGCCGAACGGCACCGGATCCGCGCGCTGATGTCGATCGCGGTGCAGGGCAATCGCGGCGCGGAAGTGGTGAAGGTGCTGCGCGGGCATCCGAACGTCGCGTCGATCCACAGCACGAACGGGCGCTGGGATCTCGTCGCCGAGCTGCATGCCGATTCGCTCGAACACTTCGATCACGTGCTCGGCGCGATCCGGTTGATCGACGGGATCGCGAATACCGAGACGAGCATTTTGTTGTCGACGCACAAGGCGTGACGCGGGCAGGGAACTGCATTACGCCGTGCGCTCAGGTGCTGACGGTCCATGGCGCGTTTTCCGCGGCGGTGCCTGCCGCCCGCGGAAACGTCAACACCACCGCGAACCCGCCCGCATCGGGAAACGCGAACCCGACGCGCCCGCCGTGCGCCTTCATCACTTCCTGCACGATCGCGAGCCCGAGTCCCGACCCCGTGCGCCGCTCGCTGCCGTCCGGCGCGATGCGCACGAACGGCTGCAACGCCGCGTCCCAGTGCTCGCGCGGCATCCCGTGCCCGTTGTCGGTGACGGTCAGCGTCACCGCTCGATCCACGTTACCGATGGTCGCGACCGACACGACGATGTCGTCCGCATGGCCGTGCAGCAGCGCGTTGTGCAGCACGTTCGACAGCGCTTCCTGCAGGCTGATCGCATCGCCGTCGATCCATGCGAGCGGCGCGTCGCTCGCGAACGCAACCGCGACGTCGCGTTCGCCGGCGAGCGGAATCGTCCGGCCGAGGACCTCTTTCGCGAGCGCGACGAGTTCGACGGGTTGCAGCGGTACGGCCTCGGTGCGATGAATCACCATCGCATGATTGAGCAACTGGCCGGTGAGCCGGCCGACGTCCGAACAGGTCGCGCGCAGCGCATCGAGCCGCGCCGCATGACGCGCGGGATCGGATTCGCCGTCGAGCAGCTCGATCTGCGCGTCGAGCCGCGCGAGCGGCGTGCGCATCTGGTGTGCGGCGTCGGCGATGAAGCGCTGCATCGCGTTGATCCGCTCGGCGAGCCGCCGCATCAGCCCGTTGATCGACCCGATGATCGCGTCGATCTCGCTCGGCGTATCGACGGCCACCGGCCGCAGGTCGGCCGGGTCGCGCGCGGCGATGATCGTGCCGATCTGCGCGAGCGGGCGCAGGCCGCGCCGGATCGCGAGGCCGCTTGCGCCGATTGCGAGCACGCTCATCAGCAGGATCAGCGTCCATACCTTGATGCTCATGTCGTTCGTCAGCTGCTGGCGCGCGTTGGTTGTCTGCGCAACCGTCACGAGCGCCCAGCCCGGCGTGCTTTCCTCGGGCATGTAGCGCGCGATCGTTGCAGTACGGACCCGGTGCCCCTGATAGACGGCATTCGCGAACGCGGGCCCCTGCTTCGCGGCGGCGAGCGTCGCGGGGCTCGCGAGATCGTTGTAGCCGGCCACGACGACGCCGCGCGAATCGACCACCTTGTAGTAGACGAGGTCGTAGCGCGACAGTGTCGACAGCGCGGCGACCGGCGGATTCAGCGCGAGCACGCCGCCTTGCACGTAGAGGTTTTCCGCGACCTGGATCGATGCGCCCGCCAGCAACTGGTCGTATGCGCGTTCGGCCGCGACGCCCGCGTAGTAGCGCGCGATCGCCGCGAGCGCGAGCGCGCCGGTCGCGACGACGAGCGCGATGAACAGCAGCGTGCGCCCGAACAGCGTCTTCGGGAACCAGTCAATGCGCCGCAATCTGATACCCCATCCCGCGTGCGGTGCGGATCTCGACCGAGCTGCCCTGCAGCTTCCGGCGCACGCGCGTCACGTATTGCTCGACCGCGTTCGCGGTCGGCTCGTTGCCGAAGCTGAACAACTGGTTCAGCAGTTCTTCCTTCGAGAAGATGCGCTGCGGTCGGCTCGCGAGGATTTCGAGCAGCGCGAACTCCTGGCGCGACAGCGACAGCGGCTGGCCGTCGAGTTCCGCGAGGCGGCTGCTGCGGTCGATCACGAGGCCGCCGAGCGTCAGCACGTCGTTCGCGTGGCCGCTGTTGCGGCGCAGGAGCGCTTGCACGCGCGCGTCGAGTTCGCGATAGTCGAACGGCTTCACGAGGTAGTCGTCCGCGCCGAGGCCGAGGCCGCTCACGCGGTCGTCGATCGCCGAGCGGGCGGTGACGAGCAGCACGGGCGTCGTGCTGCCCGACGCGCGCAGATTGCGCAGGACGGTGAAGCCGTCCATGCCGGGCAGGTTCGCATCGAGCACGACGAGATCGAAGCGCTCGACGCGCAGCAGCCCGTTCGCGGTCGCGCCGTCGGTTTCGAGATCGACGGCGTGGCCGAGCCGGGCCAGACGGCTGCGGATCGCCGCGCCGATTTCGGCATCGTCCTCCACGACGAGAATGCGCATGGTGCCGTTCGCAGGTAGGTGGATTAGGGGTTTCCCCGGGGCCGGGATGTCAGCATTTTCTCAGACTCGGTCGATAACCTGTGTCGAGCCGGAAGCAGTACGCAAGGCGGCATTAATACCAGAAATATTCAAGGAGACGGCAACATGCAGCATGTCACGGGCACGACGAACGCGCGCCGCGGCGTCACGCCGGCCTGCGCGGGGCCGTCGGTCGTCCGCCGCACGGCAGCACGCGCATGACGACGTCGCCGCGCCGCCGCGCACTGATCGCCGCCGGGCTCGGCATGCTCGCCGCGCCGGCGCTGGTGCGCGCGAAGCCGCGCACGGTGCGGATCTCGAAAGGCTATGGCGTGCTGTACCTGCCGCTGCTCGTGATGGAGAAGCAGCGGCTGTTCGAGCGGCATGCGGCGCGCCACGGCGTGCGCGACGTCGCGGTCGAATGGGTGCTGCTCGACGGCGGCAATTCCGTCAACGACGCGATGATGGCCGGCACGCTCGATTTCGCGGGCGCCGGCGCGCCGGGTTTCATCGAACTATGGGCGCGGGCGCGCGGCATTCCGAACGTCGAGGTGATCGGCATCAGCGGGCTGTCGACCACGTCGCTGTCGCTGAACGCGAACCGTCCCGGCCTCGTGTCGCTGCGCGACTTCACGCCGTCCGACCGGATCGCGGTGCCGGGCATCCGCACGTCGCTGTCGGCGGTCGTGCTGCAGATGGTCGCGAGCCGGCAGCTTGGCGCCACGCATTTCGCGCAGCTCGATTCGATCACCGTGAACCTGCCGCATCCGCAGGCGATGCAGGCGCTGATCCGCCGCGAGAACGGCGTGACCGCGCATTTCACGTCGCCGCCGTTCTCGACGCTCGAGTTGCGGCAGCCGGGCATCCATCGCGTGGTGAGCTCGGTCGACGTGCTCGGCCCGCTGACGCTCGACGTCGTGTTCGCGCCGAAGCGGCTCGTCGATGCGGAGCCCGCGCTGGCCGTCGCGTTTCTCGGCGCGCTCGACGAAGCAAACCGCCTGATCGCGCAGGACCCGCGCGCGGCGGCCGCGCTCTACGCGGCGTCGTCGGGCGTCGGCGTGTCGCACGACGACGTGATGCGGATGCTCGCCGCGCCCGACACGCGCTTCTCGGTGCTGCCGAACCAGCTGATGGACTACGTCGAATTCCTGTACCTGGCCGGCACGATCAAGGCGAAGCCGCGCGCGTGGCACGAGATGTTCGCGCCGATGCTCGACGACTACCGGTCGGGTTGAGCGCCGCCGGCCGCCGTGCCCCATTCATCGAAACACCCCGTGCCCGCGCGTTCGTCACGCGCGGCGCCGATCCAACCGACACGCAACCGATTCACCCAAGGAGCCTGAAGTGAACGCTACCGACACCCTGGACCCCGCGTCCGCCGAAGAACAGCGCATCATGTCGAAGATGGCGCGGCGCCTGCTGCCCATCCTCGTCGTGATGTTCCTGATCGCGTTCATCGACCGGCAGAACGTCGGTTTCGCGAAACTGCAGATGGTGCACAGCCTCGGCATGACGGAAGCCGCGTTCGGGCTCGCGTCGTCGCTGTTCTTCATCGGCTACCTGCTGTTCGAGGTGCCGAGCACGCTTGCGCTGCATCGCTACGGCGCACGCGTATGGCTCGCGCGGATCATGCTGACGTGGGGGCTCATCACGGTGCTGATGGGCTTCACGACGTCGATGCCCGCGCTCTGCTCGCTGCGCTTCCTGCTCGGCATCGCCGAGGCCGGCTTCTATCCGGGCGTGATCTATTACCTGACGCTGTGGTTTCCGCAGAGCTACCGCGCGAAGGTGCTCGGCATCTTCACGCTCGGCAGTGCGCTCGCGAACATGCTCGGCTCGCTGGTCGGCGGCGTGCTGCTGAGCCTGAACGGCGTGTGGGGGCTGGCGGGCTGGCAGTGGGTGTTCGTCGCGACGGGCATTCCGGCGGTGATCGTCGCGATCGTCGTGTTTCGCGTGCTGCCCGCATCGTTCCGCGAGGCGCCGTTTCTCGACGAGCGCGAGAAGCAGATCGTCGCGGCCGCGCTGGAGCGCGAGAAGCCGGCGCAGGCCGAGCACGGTCAGCCGTGGAAGGCGTTGCTCGATCCGCGCGTGATGCTGTTCGCAGCAACCTACATGCTGATGTCGACGTCGCTGTACGGCGTCACGTACTGGCTGCCGACGCTCGTGAAATCGTTCGGCGTGTCGAGCACGACGAACGGGTTCCTGAGCATGCTGCCGTGGGCGCTCGCCGTGGTGTTGCTGGTGTGGCTGCCGGCGAAGCTGCGTCGCGCGAAGAGCATCCTGCGCACGATCGCGATCGTCGCGGCGCTGGGCGCGCTCGGCTTCCTGCTGAGCCTCGTGCTGCCGTCGACGCCGTTGCGCTTCATCGCGCTCGTGCTCGGCGGCGCGTGCATTCCGCTGCTGTATCCATGCTTCTGGTCGATGCCGCCGCGCTATTTCACCGGCGCGCGGGCGGCCGCGAGCGTCGCGGCGATCAACTCGATCGGCAACCTCGGCGGCTTCTTCAGCCAGAACCTGATGCCGTTCGCGGGCAAGGCGACGGGCACCGCGTTCGGGCCGATGATCGTGCCGATCGTGTGCCTCACGCTGCTCGGGATCGGCGCGCTGGTCGCGTGGACGCGCTCGGAGCGGGGGATGGTGGCGGCGCGGGCGTGAGAGGAATGCAAGCCGGACCCTCTGTTTGATGCGTCGGCTATGCCAAATGGCCGACTGCCCGCGATCATGCCAGTGTGCTACCATGCATTACATATGTAATGCATGGAGGTTGCGATGAAAACAGCCACGATGCCCGCACTGCGGGTCGATCCCAAACTGCGTGAAGAGGCGGAATCGGTACTGGCGGAAAACGAGACGCTGTCCGCGTTCATGGAGTCGGCGTTGCGCGATGGCATTGCGCGACGGCGCCTGCAGCGCGAGTTTGTGGCCCGTGGTCTGGCGTCGCGCGACGAGGCGCGTCGTACCGGTGAATACGTCGAAGCCGCGGACGTGCAGGCCGAACTCGAGGGCATGCTGAAAGTCGCGCGCGCGGCGAAGGCGGCTGATTGATCTACCGGGTCCGATATACGCGGGCAGCGCGTGAAGACCTGATGCGACTGTATCGATACCTGCTCGAGCGTGATGTTGACGTGGCGGCGCGGGCTGCAGAGGCAATCGAGCAAGGTATGGCCATGCTTCGAATGTTTCCGTTCACGTGCCGCAAGATCGACGATGGCAATCCGTTTCTACGCGAACTGATCGTGTCTTTCGGCTCGTCAGGCTATGTTCTCCTGTTCGAAGTCGCAGCCGCGGAGCAAGTCACGATTCTTGCCGTGCGGCATCAACGGGAAGACGATTACCACTGAGCGGCCGTCGATACGGCGGTCCGCGTCCGCCGATGTCTCCGCAATCGGTCAGTCATCCGCGCGCGAAACCCCAGCCCCGCCATGCGCGAGCGCCACAGGCGCGTGCGGCAGCGGAATGTCGACCTCGACCGTCGTGCCCTCGCCGAGCGTCGTCGCGATCCGCAGCGTGCCGCCGACCAGATACGCACGCTCGCGCAACCCCACCAGCCCGAACGAACTCGACTTGCGCGGCACCGCGGGATCGAATCCCGCGCCGTCGTCGCGAATAGTCAGCGCGATCGCTTCGCCGCCGTGCACGAGTTCGACGCTCGTGTGCGACGCAGCCGCGTGCCGGGCGACATTCGCGAGCGCTTCCTGCGCGATGCGGAACACGGCCGTCGCATACGGCTCGTCGAGTTGCAGTTCGGGCGGCTCGACGTGCAGCGAACAGGCAATCCCGTGACGGTGCCGGAAATCCGCCACGAGCCATTGCATCGCCGCCGCGAAGCCGAGATCGTCGAGCATCAGCGGGCGCAGGTCCGACGCGATGCGGCGCGTCGCGGCCACCGCGCCGCGCGCAAGCGCATGCATCGCCGCGATCTTGCGCGCGAGCGATGCGTCGTCCTGTGGCACGCGGTCGATCAGCCATTCGAGATCGTTCTTCAGCGTCGCGAGCGTCTGCGCCAGTTCGTCGTGCAGTTCGCGCGCGATGCGGCGCTGCTCGGCTTCGCGCGCGCTGGCGCTGATCGCGGCGATCTCGCGCAGGTCCTCGCGCGACGCCTGAAGCGCCCGTTCCGCGCGCACGCGCTCCTCGACTTCGCGCCGCAGGTCGCGGTTCGACGCGCTCAATTGCGCGGTGCGCGCGGCGACGCGCTGTTCGAGCCGTTCGTTCGCATCGTTCAACTGCGCGCTTTTCTGCACGACGAGCAGATGCTGGTAGCGCGCGCCGGCCAGTGCGCGCACCGTTTGCGCATGCAGCCGGCCGTTCTCGAACAGCATCGCGAACAGCACGACGCCCGACGCGACGAGACCGTACGCGCGCCCCGCATAGAAGCCGAGATCGAAGCGACCGTGATTCAGCATCGACGACAGCGCGATGTCGAACAGCCACGCGACGAGCACCGTCATCACCCACAGGTCGAGCACCGAATGACGGCGCCGCTGCCGCCACATCAGCATCAGCGCGACGAGGTTCAGCCCCCAGACGACCGTGATCGCGTTCGTCATCGTCGCGGTCATCCGGTTGCCGCTCATGATGCGCGGCAGCAGGTCGTGGCCGGCGGTCGCGAGCAGCGCGAGCGCGACCGTCGCGCCGACTGCCGCCGCGATGCAGAGGACGACCGGAATCGCCGCGCGCCGCCGCGGGGCCGAGGCCGTGGCCGGGCGCCCGCGCGACATCGCGCGCAGCAGCGCGTACGCGGCGACCGACAGCGGAAAACCGCCATGCCAGAACAGGTACAGCCACGCGGTGGTCTGTTCGCCGGCGCCGAGCAGGCCGGTCGGCGCGAACAGGCCGGGGAAGGTCAGCATGTGCGTGCCGGCCATGAACGCCGTGAACAGGTAGCCGCCCGCCAGCACGAGCAGCGGCTTTTCGCGCAGGATCGCGTACTGGCCGAGCAGCAGGCCGGCCGTCACCATGTCGTTGACGACGATCGCCGACTGGTACACGGGAATGAACGCCCAGCCCGGCGCGAGCGGCATGGCCGCGAACGGCGCGAGCGCGGCGAAGATCACGGCCGATACGAGCACCGTCGCGAACGCGAGCCGCTGCTCGCGCCGGCCCGGCGGCAGCGACGACATGAACAGGCGCGACGTGTCCGGATCGTCGTCCGGCGGCGGCGCGGGCGGGAAGCGGAAGGCGGCCGTCATGCGTCGTCGGCGCCGAAGTCGAGATCGTGGCGCACCGCGTAGCGGACCAGTGCGGCTTCGTGCGGCAGCCCCATCTTCTCGAGGATCCGCGTCTTGTACGTGCTGACCGTCTTCGCGCTCAGCGCGAGGTCGGACGCGATCCGCGTGACGGTCTGGCCCGTGACGATGCGGCGCATCACGTCGAGCTCGCGCGCGGACAGCCGCTCGTGCGGCAGCGCCTGAGCTGGCGCGCGCAGCGTATGAGCGAGGCTTTCGGCCGCGGACGGGCTCACGTAGATGCCGCCCGCCGCCACCTTGCCGACGGCCGCGACGAGCTCGGCGGTCGCACTGTCCTTCGTCAGGTAACCGGTGGCGCCGGCCTTGAACGCGCGTGCCGCGTACTGGGTTTCCGCGTGCATCGTCAGCACCAGCGTGCGCAGCGACGGCACATGGCGCTTGACCAGCCGGATCAGTTCGATGCCGGTCGGCGCGGGCATCGACAGGTCGAGCAGCAGCACGTCGGCGGCGGCGCGCTCCGCCAGCGCGAGCGTGCCCGCGCCGTCGCTCGCCTCGCCGACGATCTCGAAACCGCCGGCCCTCTCCAGGATGTGACGCAGTCCGTCCCGCATGACTGCGTGATCGTCAGCCAGAATTACCCTGATCATCTTCCAGCGATCCTCTTCGGGATGACGCCGCGTGTTGCCGTCGGAGTTGTCGCAGCGGCCGTTCTTCTGATCAATATATGCCTCCGAACCCGAAAACGGTACGCGTTCGCGAAATTTTCGGGATGGCTGGTCGCGGAATGTGCACTGAAACGAAATAATTCCCTGGAATGCGTACCGTGCGCGGGTCATGCGAATCAGGGTATTCCCGGGTGATCGTGGCAGCCGACACGGGCCCGCGCGGCATCGTCGGAGTCACCCCGCGAACCGGTCTGATTCGGGACTAAACTGGTGCCCGATGCCACCTGAGCGAACCGAGGAGCCCTGCAATGATCGACCTGGCCGATATCCTGCAGTCCGCGCTGCCCGCCGCCGTCGCCTGGGCCGAAGCGGAGGCGGCGCGTGGGCTCGCGCAGGGCGCGCCGCTGACGCTGGCCCAAGCCGACGACGCGCGCACGGTGGGCGTCGCGCAACCGGAGCGGATCCGCGTGGTGGCGGTCGACCGCATGCCGTTTCCCGACACGCCGACGCTTGCCGCGATCGCCCGCGACACGGGGCTGCTGTCGCCCGGCACGATCGGCCTCACGCTCGGTCACGCGGTGTACGTGCTGCGCGGGCAGGACACACGCCGCCTGCTGACGCACGAATTCCGGCATGTGCATCAATACGAAGCCGCCGGCTCGATCGGCGCGTTTCTTGCGCGCTATCTGCACGAGGTTGCCACGGTCGGCTACCACGACGCGCCGCTCGAGGCCGACGCACGGCAACACGAGTTCGATTGATCCCTGACCCCGACACCGGCGCGAGCGTGCGCATGTCGCGATGAACGTATCCAATTCCCCCGCCGGCTCGTTGTTCGTGCACCGGGCTGCACCGTTCGGGCGTATGCGATGAGCGACACGATCCACGCATGGATCGGCGCGATCGGCGCGCATCCGCTGCTCGTGTTGGCGATCGTGTTCGCGGCCGCCTGCGCCGAGGCGATCGCGCTGATCGGCACGATCGTGCCGGCCGGCGCCGTGATGTTCGCGGCCGGTGCGTTGATCGGCGCGGGCGCGCTCGACGCATGGGCGACGATCGGCGTCGCGGCCGTCGGCGCGGTGATTGGCGACGGGATCAGCTACGAAGTCGGGCGACGTTACCGCGGGATGATCCGCAATGCGTGGACGCGCTTCGGCTATGGAAGCGCCTACGCGCGCGGCGAGGAATTCGTGCTGCGTCACGGCATGAAGAGCATCGTGCTCGCGCGCTTTCTCGCGCCGGTGCGTGCGGTCGTGCCGGTCGTCGTCGGCTGCGCGACGCTGCCGCGCCGGTCGTTCTATCCGGTCAACGTGCTCTCGGCGCTCGTATGGGCGCCTGTCCACGTCGCGCCCGGCATCCTGTTCGGCGCGTCGGCCGCGCTGGCCGCGGCGATCAGCGTGCGGGTCGCCGCGATCCTGCTGGTCGTGGCCGCGCTGGTCGCGCTCGTGTGGATCGGCGTGCGCGTCGCGCTGCGGCGCGGCTGGCCGTTGTTGTGCCGCGCGCTCGCCGAAACCGTGCATGCATGCGCGCGCCGCTGGCCGCGGTTCGGTGCGCGGCTGCACGACGGGATCGCGTACCTGCGCGGGTTGCCGGGCGCGGTGCCCGTGCTCGCGCTGTTGTTCATCGGCTGCGTGTGGCTGTTCGCGGGGATCGTGCAGGACGTCGTCGCGAACGATCCGCTGATGCATGCGGACATCGCGCTGTATGCGTTCCTGCAGAACCTGCGCACGCCGCCCGTCGACGCCGCGATGAGCGCGCTCGCCGTGCTGCACGGACACGACACGGGCCTGATCGTCGCGGCCGCGTTTCTCGTCTGGCTGCTGATCCATCGCTGCTGGCTGACGGCTGCATGGTGGCTCGCGACGGTCGGCGTCGCCGTCGTGCTGGTGCCGGTGTTCGGCGCGGGCGTGTCCGGCGCGACACCTGCGAGCCTGCCGCCCGGCGCGCCGCACGTGCCGCTGCCCGATGCCGACGCCGCCTTCGCGATCCTCGCGAGCAGCGGCCTCGGCTGGGTGCTCACGCGCGACCGGCCCGCGCTGTGGCGCATTCCGGTCGTGACGGCGGTCGTGCTGTGGATCGTGCTCGGCGGTTTTGCGCGGCTGTACGTCGGCGATACCTGGTTGTCGGGGCTGCTGGGCGGATGGAGCCTCGGGCTCGCGTGGTTCGCATTGCTCGCCGGCGCCTATGCGTACTGGCACGTGCGTGAGCATGTGCAGTCGAGAGGCGCGCTCGTCGCGGTCGTCGTCGTGCTCGCGACGGCCGGCGTATGGACGGTTCCCGCGCAATGGCAGCTCGATCGCGCGGCGCGTCCGCACGTCGGCGATGTGGTCGCGATGACCGTCGACCAGTGGCTGCGCGGCGGGTGGCAGCGCGTGCCGACGCGGCGCACCGAGATCGGCGGCGACCGCGAGGAATATCTGCCGCTGCAATGGAGCGCGACGTCGGACACGCTCGTCCGTCATCTCGCGCAGGCCGGCTGGCAGCGCGCGACACCGTGGTCGCCGGCCACCGCGCTGCGCTGGCTGCTGCCGCAGGCGCCCGTCGACACGCTGCCCGTGCTGCCGCGCTACACGCATGGCGAAAGCACGCGGCGCGTGTTCGTCCGCATCGATCCGGCCTACCCGGAAAGCCGCTTCGTGCTGCGGTTGTGGCGTTATCCGTACGTGTTGCAGGATGCGCTCGGCACGCGGCCACTGTGGTACGGCGCGCTGTACCGCGAAACGCTGCGCCGGCCGGCGCGGCTGATGACGATCGTGCATACGACGACGATCGACGATGCGGCGGCGATTGCGCATGCGTTGGCGGTCGAGCCGACGATCGCGCATCCGCCGGCGGGGACGACGGCCGCGCCGGCGGAGATGCTGCTAGTTTGGATGGTCACGCCGTGAGGGGGCAGGCGGGACGTGCGCCCTTTACGCGTGCGATGGCTGTGCGGGAACGACGGACAGGCGCAGGCCGACCGTCTTGAGCACCGCGAGCAGGGTTTTCAGCGTCGGATTGCCGTTCGGGGACAGCGTGCGGTACAGCGATTCGCGGCTGATGCCGGCTTCGGCCGCGACGGCGCCGAGCCCACCGTAGGCTTCCGCGACCGTGCGCAGCGCGAGCAGGCCGGCCGCGCGGTTGTCCGGATCGTCGAGCGATTCCATCGCGACGCGCAGATAGGCGACCGCGAGTTCGCGGTCGGCGCCGAGTTCGGCGACTTCCGCGTCGTGGTGCGATACCGCGCCTTTGAGCTTGTTCACATTTGCCTCCGTTTCCAGTTCGACCAGTGTTCCTTGGCGCGCCTGATGTCGTCGGACTGACGGGCCTTGTCGCCGCCCGACAGCAGCAGCACCAAGGCGCCCCCGTGCCGGCCGAAGTACACGCGGTAGCCGGCGCCGACATGGACGCGCAGTTCGATCACACCTTCGCCGACCGGCTCGCAATCGCCGAAATTGCCGGTCTGCACGCGGCGCAGGCGCTCGCGGATTCGTGCCTGCGCGAGCTTGTCACGCACGGCGTTCAGCCATTCGGTGAAAGGCTCGCGACCATCGTCGCGTTGATAGCGAAGCAGTTCGAACTTGGAGAGAATTGTAACTTATAAGCTACAAAAAAGTAAATGGAACGAGGCGGTTCGCGTCGCAATGGATTTGCGGCCGCCGCGCATGCGGCGTCTTCATGGCTCGGGATGTCAGGGCGTGAAGCCGGCTTCCCGGACGACGATCATTCTTTCATCCGGTATGGCGCATGACGATTCGGTCGAACGGCCGGTATCGATGGCGTGATGGCGGGAGACGCGCCCGGGGGCACTGCCCGGCTTCAGCGATCCATCCAGTTTCGCAGGCGTTCAAACGCCGGTACGACACGCCGCCGGGCGCGTATCGCAGCGCAGCACGGCGAGAAGGCGACCCGCGATGAATCGCGGTACGATCGCTCGTCTGCCTGTCTTGCCTGCCTACATCACCGTCACGAGAGCCCCCGCATGATCACGATCCGCCCGATGACCGAGGACGATTTCGCGCGCTTCTGGCCGACCTACCGCGCCATCGTCGCCGCTCAGGAAACCTACGCATTCGATCCCGAACCGACGCCGGAAGCGGCACGCGCACTGTGGCTCGACGCGCCGCTCTGCACGTGGATCGCCGAGGAGGACGGCGTGGTGCTCGGCTCGTATTACCTGAAGGCGAACGCGGGCGGCCCCGGCAAGCACGTGAGCAACTGCGGCTACATGGTGAGCGAGGCCGCGCGCGGACGCGGCGTCGCGCGCCTGATGTGCGAGCACTCGCAGCAGGTGGCGCGCGAGCGAGGCTTCCTCGCGATGCAGTTCAATTCGGTGGTCGCGACGAACGAGGTCGCGGTCGCGCTGTGGCAGAAGCTGGGATTCGAAATCGTCGGCCGGCTGCCGCGCGCCTACCGCCACGCGCGGCTCGGCTTCGTCGACTGCTTCGTGATGTTCAAGTGGCTCGGCGACGCGGCGGCCGCCGAAGCCTGAGCAACCCGCCGCCGCGTCAGACGGCGAACGCGCCGTCGAACACGATCCGTTCGTCGAGCGCGAGCGTGCCGCGCGCGAAGATCAGGTCGAGATGGTGGCTGCCGTTTTCGCCGCCGCCAAGCCCCAGATGCAGGCCCGGATGGCGTTCCTCGAACCCCGCGTTGCGGCCGTACAGGCCGCGAATGCCGAGGTTCGTGCCGATGCCGAATTCCTCTATTCGCCGGTGATTCGCGTGCCGGTCGAGATAGGTCGAGAAATCGCGCCGGAAGCCCGCATCGTCGGTGTCGAAATCGACGATCGTGCTGCGTTCGACATGCAGCGTTGCAAGCCGCTCGGCCACCTTGTACTTGATCGCGAACGGCACGGTGCCGAGAAACGTGCCGCTGAACACGACCGAGCCGTTGAGGTCGGTCACGTGCGTCGCGATCTCGCCGGGCACGACGTCGAGGTTGCCCATGCCGTCCACGCTCGTCCATTTCTGGTCCGGCGCGAGCGAGCCCGTCAGCGCGTTGCCGGCTTCGTCGATGAAGCGGATCTGCGACGCGCGTGCGGCGGCCTCGATCAGCCGGCCGTTGCGCGCGGCGATGTCGTCGAGCGATTCGGCGAACGCCTCGTCGAGATGCGGGCCGTAATCCTTGAATAAAACCGACTTGCTCCAGTGCTCGACGATCGCGGGGCGGATGGCGGCGAGGAACGGCGGCCCGCTCGGCGACGGCGTTGGCAGGCACGACGAGTCGTACAGGAGCACGAATAGGTCGGCGTCGCCGAGCGCGGCGGCAATATCGGCAGGCGGGGTGCTTTCGAGGCAGAGGGTGGTCGCGGCGAGCGAATCGGGCAGGGCGGAAAAGGCGCGCAACGCGATGTCGCGGTTGCGGGTGTCATAGCCGACCAGCAGTTTTCCCGATTCGCCGCGTGCCAGCTTGTCGCGCAGCGCCGGGTGAAAGCCGAGCGCGCGGTGGAGGTTCAGCATGCGTATCTCCGGAAGCGGCGGAAGGGCCGCAGCCCTTCCGCGAGAACGGGTGGCCCGCTCAGACCGGCCAGAGCGCCGTGCCGAACGGCACCACGGCGTCCTCGACCATCATGTCGACGGCCTCGGGGTGTGTGTCTTCCTGCATCCAGTCAAGCAATTCGATTTGCTGGGTTTCCTGCATGTCAATTCTCCTGTGATGAACATGAGTGATTCAACATGAAAGTGCGGCAAAAAAAATCATGCCGCTTCTCGTTCGGCATTTTGTGAATACCGGACAAGTGGCGTCGATATTAGTCTGACGAATTTGCGAATGCAATGCGTTGCAAGGTTTTTAGCGGAAGCGTGCTAAACACGGGCTTTTCCCAGCGAATGCCGGAAATGGTCAATAAATCGAATAACGGGACGGACGTGATTTTTCAATAATCGGGATTCAGGCCGATTAAACGATTCCGGCGATTTTTTTGAATTGGACATGTAATTGACGGGATTATTTCGGATCGCGTGATTCACGAAAGGCGATGGCGGCTGGCCAATGCGCGCCGGCCCCCGTGCGGCGGTGCGCACGGTTTTCTGGCACCATCTGACGATCCTGCGCGGTGGCTGCGGCCGTATGCGCGGCCACCCTGGTGGCATGACAACGATGGAGACACCCCGATGCGCGCAGTGTCGCAACCGGAGCGTGCCGGCCGCTCGCGGCCGGACGCCGGCGCAACCGATCCCGGCCGCATGGCCGCGTGGCGGCTCGCGATCTGCCTGTCGCTCGGCAGCGCGATCGCGCTCGGCCTCGCACGCTTTTCGTATGCGCTGCTGCTGCCGCCGATGAAGGCCGATCTCGGCTGGACCTTCGCGCAGGCCGGCGCGCTGAACACGGCGAACGCGGCCGGCTACCTGATCGGCGCGCTCGCATTCCCGCTGTTGTCGCGTTGCTGGCGCGCAGGCACGCTGCTCGCGGCCGGCTGTGTGCTGACCGCCGTGCTGATGGCCGCCGGCGGGTTCACGGCGGACATGCACGCGTTGCTGGCGCAGCGGCTGGCGACGGGTGTCGGCAGCGCGTTGATCTTCATCAGCGGCGGCGTGCTGGCCGCGCGGCTCGCGTCCGCGTCGCCGCGCGATGCGGGGCTGCTGCTCGGTCTTTACTACGGCGGCACCGGATGGGGCATCGTCGCGTCGTCGCTGCTCGTGCCGGCCACGCTCGTGCCGCGCGTGCACGGCTGGCAGCCGGCGTGGCTCGCGCTTGCAGCGGCGTGCGTGCTGTTCTCGGCGGCGGCCGTGTCGGCCGCGCGTCGCATCGAGCGCTTGCATGCGGCGCCGGTCGTGCAGGCCGACGGCGCGAGATCGGCGGCGACCGCGAGCCCGGCTCGCTTCGCGTTCGCGCTGGCCGGCTACGGCCTGTTCGGCGTCGGCTACATCGGCTACATGACATTTATCGTCGCGCTGCTGCGCGGGGCGGGGATGAGCGGCACGGTGGTCGCCGCGTTCTACGTGATGCTCGGGATCGCGACCGTGGTGTCGGCGCGGCTGTGGTCGGGGCTGCTCGACCGGATGCGCGGCGGGCAGGCGCTCGCCGTGCTCAACGCGCTGCTCGGCGTCGCGACGCTGATGCCCGCGCTGTTCATGCATCCGGCCGCCGCATTCGCCTCGGGTCTGCTGTTCGGCGCGACGTTCCTGTCGGCGGTCGCGTCGACGACGGCCTTCGTGCGGCACAACCTGCCGCCGAACGGCTGGGCGAAGGGCATCAGCGCGTTCACGACGGTGTTCGCGTTCGGGCAGATCGCGGGGCCGGTCGCGATCGGCTGGGTGTCGGACAGTGCGGGGCTCGCGCGCGGGCTCGCGTATTCCGCGCTGACGCTGTTCGCGGGCGCTGCATTCGCGGCCGGGCAGCGCGCGCTGCGCACGTCCGCGTAGTCAAGGGCCTGTCACCGCACACATGCGGTACGCGACACGCGATGAAACGCGCGGCTGAAGTAGATGAGGCTGTCGCCGTCGTCGCGAACGCGAATCGACGTCGCCTCGATGAACATCACCGAATGCGAGCCGACTTCCTTCATCTCCGCGATCGTGCCCTGCAGGCTCGCGAGCGCATCGCGCAGCACCGGCACGTCCTGTTCGCCGCGATCCCAGACGGGCAACTGGAAACGCTGCTCCATCGGCAGGTCGGTGAGTCCCGCGAAGTGTCGCGCGAGCAGCTCGTGCTCTGCCGGCAGCACGTTGATGCACACCTGGCGGTTGCGCTCGAAGGTCGCGTGCATCGCGCTCGACCGGTTCAGGCACACGAGCAGCGTCGGCGGCGCATCGGTGACGGAGCACACGGCGCTCGCGGTGATCCCGCAGCGGCCGTGCGGCCCGGCGGTGGTGATCACGTTGACGGCCGCGCCGAGGTGGGCCATCGCCTGGCGGAAGGCCTTCTGCGCGTCGGTCGGTTCGACGCGCGCCGGTCGCTGGATATCGGTCGTGGAAGACATGGGCGCTCCTGATTGGACGAAAACGGCGAACGGTGCAGCGCGGCGAGCGCAGCGCCGGATCGCCGACGATGACCCGAGCGTACGTCGCGAAAATGCGGCCGACCATTCGCACGATTGACGATCGGGATGGCGTTCCTGCCAACGCGTCTAAAGGTTCTACCTAGATGCGCGTCGCCGCGCGCGAAAAAAAACCGGGATTGCGCGTTCGTGCGGCACGTGAAGGGGTGTTCAGCGGGTTTTCGGCTCGTTATGATGTGCCGCACATCCCCAAGCGAACGACGCACGCAACAAGCCGGCAATCGGCTTCACGCGCGGCGCGTGCGATACCGATACCGATATTCAGCGAGACACCCGCGATGACGTCACCCGCACCGATCGTATACATCGTCGACGACGACAGCGGCATGCGGACGTCGCTCGCGTGGTTGCTCGAATCGGTCGGCATCGCGTCCGAGGGATTCGCGAACGCCGCCGACTTTCTCGCACGCTTCGACGTGAACCTGCCCGCCTGCCTCGTGCTCGACGTGCGCATGCCGGAGAAAAGCGGCTTCGACGTGCAGGCCGAATTGAATGCGCGCGGCGCGACGCTGCCGGTGATCTTCGTCAGCGGGCACGGCGACATTCCGATGTCGGTGCGCGCGCTGCAGAACGGCGCGATCGATTTCGTCGAGAAGCCGTACAACTCGCAGCAGATGCTCGAGCGCGTGCAGCGTGCGCTGCGGCTCGCGCAGCAGCGGCACGCGGTGAGCCAGCGCCACCGCGAGCTGCGCCAGCGGCTCGATGCGCTGACCGCGCGCGAGAAGGAAGTGCTGCGCGGCGTCGTGGACGGCAAGGGCAGCAAGCAGATCGCGTCGGATCTGTCGATCAGCGTGAAGACCGTCGACGTGCATCGCGCGAGCATCAAGGAGAAGCTCGGCGCGACGTCGATCGCCGCGCTGGTGCGCGACGTGATGGTCGTGTGGGGCGACGGCGGGGAATCGTCGCGATGAGGCTCGGCGCGTTCAGCGCATGTACAGCCCGCCGTTGATGTCCCAGCATGCGCCGTTCGCGAAATGCGCGTCGCCCGACGCGAGCAGCACGGCGGCATCCGCGACGAAACCGGCCGACCCGAGTTTGCCGCCCGGCAGGCTCGCGAGCACCTGACGCAGTTTGTCGGGCGCGACGCTTTCGTACACGATCGGCAGATCGAGCGGCCCCGGCGAGATCGCGTTGACGGTGACGCCCCGCGCGGCGAGATCGCGTGCGAATACCTTGGTCAATGTCAGCGTGCCGCCTTTCGCGGCCGCATAGTGTGCGCCCGTCGCCGAGCCGCCGTTCTGCCCGGCGAGCGACGCGATATTGACGATGCGGCCCGCGCCGCGCTGCGCGAAGTACTGGCCGAACACCTGGCAGCCGAACAGCACGCTGCGCAGGTTCACGTCGATCACCTGGTCGAACTGCTCGGCCGTGATGTCCATCGCCGGCACGACCTTCGATGCGCCCGCGTTGTTGACGAGCACGTCGATCGTGCCCCAGCGCGCGACGAGCGCATCGCGCGCCGCTTCGAAATCGCGTTTCGACGTGACGTCGAGCGGCAACGCGATCGCGCGTTCGCCGCTCGGGTCGAGTTCGCCCGCATGCGCTTGAATGGCGTCGGCGGCGATGTCGGCCAGCGCGACGCGATAGCCGGCCGCATGGAAGCGTTCGGCGATGACGGCGCCGAGCCCGCGCGCGGCGCCGGTGACGAGGACGACTCGGTCTGACATGGTGTGGAGTTCCGTGGTTCGCGGGCGCACGCCGGTGCAAGCGGCGCCCGCATCGTGGGTCATGCGGCCAGTGCCGCTTCGAAGTGTGCCGCGATCGCGCAGACCCGTTCGTCCGCGCCCTTGCGCCCGACGATCTGCAAGCCGGCCTTCAGCGGCGAACCGGCGAGCGGCAGCGGAAGGCTGAGCGCCGGATGGCCGCTGAGGTTGAACGGCCGGATCAGCGACGACATCGCGATGACCGATACGCCGTCGCGCGCCTGCTGCAGCGTGATCGGCAACGCGGGCAGCGTCGGCAGCACCAGCACGTCCGCGTGTTCGAGCGCGGCATCGACCTGCGCGGTGAAGCGTGCGCGCACGGTTTCGGCTTCCGCGAGCGCGGCCGGGGTCGTCGTCGCGGCCGTGCGCAGTCGCGCGTCGAGATCGGCGCCGAGCCGGCCCGTTTCGACCAGATGGCCGAACGCGCGCGACGTTTCCGCGTTGATCACGGTGAGCCCCGCCGCGAACGCGGCCGGCATTGCATCGAGCACGATCGTGTGCGAACGCAGGCCCGACGCGCGAACGGCCGCGTCGAGCGCGGCGGCGATCGCCGGATCGGCTTCGACGGCGAGTTGCGCGACCGTGCAGCCGGCCACGCGAGCCTCCGCTTGCGCTCGGTCGAAGTCGGGCGCGATCGCGGCCATCGCCGCGACGAGCGTGCGGATCTCGCGGGCGAACGGTCCGACGCAGTCGAGCGTCGTGTCGACGGGCGCGACGCCGCGCCGCGACACGCGGCCGAACGTCGGCTTCAGCCCGGCCACGCCGCAGCATGCGGCCGGCCCGCGAATCGAGCCGCCGGTATCGGTGCCGAGCGCCGCGTCGACGGCGCCGAGCCCGACGAGCGACGCGGAGCCGCTCGACGATCCGCCCGGAATGCGCGTGGCGTCCTGCGGATTGACGGGCGTGCCCGTGTAGTCGTTGATGCCGGTCATGCCGAACGCGAGCTCGTGCATGTTCGCCTTGCCGGC
The DNA here is from genome assembly GCF_002223355.1 of Burkholderia sp. HI2761. NCBI lineage: Bacteria > Pseudomonadati > Pseudomonadota > Betaproteobacteria > Burkholderiales > Burkholderiaceae > Burkholderia > Burkholderia sp. HI2761. The sequence continues at coordinate 988,152 of NZ_NKFN01000007.1, forward strand.
GATCTGCCAGCCGGCGTCGAGCAGCAGGCGGACCACGTCCGCGTGTCGGATTGCCGGCGGCGCATCGGCGAGCGCGCGGCTGGCCGCGCGGGTCGGATGGCCCGCGATGTCGATCGTGTCCTTGATCGCGATCGTCGGGCCGGGGCCGCCGAGCGTGAAGGTGTCGATGAAGCCTGTCATGGTCGGTATCGTGCGAAAGCAGCGGGAAACATCAGGACCGTGGCGCGGCGGCGAGCGGCCACGGGCCGTCGAGCACGCGTTCGGTGCGGAAATGGCGGATCAGCCACGCGGAGCCGTTGGCGGCCGGCGCGAAATCGACGGTCAGCCGCGCGGCGATCAGTTCGGCCGAACCGTCCGCGTAGCGCGACGCCTGCAGCATGATCCAGCGGCCGCGCGCGCTTGCATGGCCGGCACCGATCTCGATCGACTCCGACGTCAGGAAGTGCAGGTTCGCCGAGAAATGCGGATCGGGCGGCAGATAGCGGCCGAGCATCGCGACGATCGCGGCGGTGCCTTCGAGGCGGCCGAACTTCCGGGCGTATTGCGGGCCGATGCCTTCCCACACGGCGTCGGCGGTGAACAGATCGGCCAGCGACGGGCCGGCGCCGGCCTCTTCGGGTACGTCGCACAGCGCCATGTAGCGCGTGAGCGTCGCACGCACCGCGCGCTCGGCATCGAGCGCCGCGACGCGCTGCGCGAGCGCATCGATCGCAGCAGGTGACAGATCGGTCATCGCGCGCCTCACGCCGCAGGCTTCGCGGCCGGCGGCACGGTCAGCGCTCGGCCCACGCGTGCCTCGATCTTGCCGTAGCGCCACAGGTTGTATTCGCCGACGGGCGTCGTGCGGTACAGGTTGCACACGGCGACCGTCGTGTCGAAATCGGCGACGTCGGCCATGATGTAGAAGGTCCACGGCGCGCCGTCAGCCTGGCCGACCACGAGACGGTCGTCGTCCATCACGCCGAGCACGCGCACGCCGGGCATCGCTTCGACGGCCGCGAGCATCGCGCCGTACGCCTGCCACACTTCGCCGATCTGCTCGCGCGGCAGGTCGAAGAAATTCTGCGACACGCCGCAGCAGAACAGGACGCGCAGCGGCAGCGGATTCGAATCGGACATATCGGGTTCTCCAGAGGAATCGGTCGGGCGCATGAGCCGGCCGGCGACGTGCGTCGGGTCCGCGTTCATGCGCGTTCGTCAAAAGCGTCGGTCGATGCAGGTTACAGATAGCCGGGAAACGGCGTGACGCCGGTGAATACCGCCCCGGCGCCGTCGAAGTTGCCTTCGGCGAGGAACGCGTGCTGCGTGACGACCATCGCATCGCGCAGCAGCCGTTGCAGCGGATGCGTTCGATAGATCGCCGCCGTGCCGCCGAGGCGGTACGCGCGCTCGACGACGCTCGCGCCTTCGCGGGCGATCTGCGTGGCCGCGAGCCGCAGCAGGCTGACCTGGTCGGGCGTCACCGGATTGCCCGCGAGGATCGATTGCCAGACCGAGTCGGTCGCATCGTAGAAGAACGCGCGCGCCGAGCGCAGTTGCGCCTCGGCCTTCGCGAGCTCGATACGGAAATACGCACGATCGGCGAGACGCGGCGCGCCGGTCGTCGTCTGGCGGCCGCCGGACATGCGGTTCACGACGTCGAGCGCCGCGCGTGCGAGGCCGAGATTGACGACGGCCAGCACCTGCGCCGCGTACGCGACGGTCGGGTAGCGGTACAGCGGCTCGTCGACGGTCGGCTCGCCGCCGCGCACGAAGGTCCACGCCTCGGGCACGAAGCGGTCGTTCACGCGCAGGTCGTGGCTGCCGGTGCCCTGCATGCCGACCACGCTCCAGTTCTCGACGATCTCGACGTCGGCGGCGCGGAACACCGCCGTGCGCGGCTTGTTCGGTGCGGCGTCCTGCGCGCCCGGCACGGCGATGCCGACGCCGAGCCAGTCGGCGCCCTTGCAGCCGCTCGCGAATTTCCATGTGCCGTTCACGCGCCAGCCGCCCGGTGCGGCGAGCGCGGGCTGCACCGGGAACAGGCCGCCCGCGAACACCTGATCGGGGCCGCTCGCGTACAGCTCGGCCTGGGTCTCGAGCGGCAGCGCGGCGAGGTAGACGTTCGCGGAGCCGAAGCTCGCGACCCACGCGGCCGAGCCGTCGGCGGTCGCGATCCGTTCGATCATGTCGAGGAACGCGCTCGGTGCGAGCGCGTCGCCGCCGAAGCGGCGCGGCGTGCCCGCGCGATAGATGCCGGCCTGCTTGAACAGTGCGACGACGTCGCGCGGCACGTGCGACAGCCGGTCGAATTCCTCGCGGCGCGCGGCGACGGTTTCGATCACCGCGTCGAGCGGCGACAATTGCCCGGCCGCGGGACTTGCCGCGGGCGGCGAGGTCGGCGCGGATTCGATGGCGAGGGCGGCTTGCGGCATGAAAGTCTCCTGGGGATGGGGCGATGTCGGTGTCGGTTGCGGGGGGCAAGACGGTGCAAAGACGATGCAACCAGTCTAGAAACGCCGAAAACACGCGGCAATTGGTGCGTTGGGCCGCGCGACTGGTGAGGCTCCGTGCCGACCTAAAGAAATCTTCAGATGCGATCGGCGCGCGCCGGTGCTATGTTGGGTTTCCGGCCGCGCGATGCCGCGCGCCTTCCTTCGAATCCGATCATGAGTTTTCCCGACGAAGACGATTTCCACCGGCTGCTCGACGCGCTGACCACTTGCGTGCTGCTGCACGACGCGCGCACCAGGGCGATCGTGTGGGCGAATCGCGCCGCGTGCATCGCGCTCGGTTTTTCCGTCGAGGAACTGCTGCCGCTGAAGGCGCCGGACATGACGCGCCCCGAGCCGAAGTACCGCCGCGAGATCGCGGTGAGCGCATGGGATCGTGCTCTCGTGGATGGGCCGCAGGTGTACGAATGGTGCTATCGATCGCGTACGGGCGTCGACATGCTGTCCGAGGCCACCGCGACCTACGTGCCGCTGCGCGGGCGCGACGTCGTGATGGTGCAGTTCCGCGACATCAGCGCGGAAGAGGCGGTTCGCCAGCAGTTGCGTCGCTACGAGGCGCGGCTGCGCGAGTTCATGCAGGATCTCGACGAAGGCATCGCGGTCGTGACGCCGCACGGCGGCGTGCAGTTCATCAGCGAGTCGGGCCGCCGCCTGCTCGGGCTCGCGCCCGACGATCCGCCCGGCGAGGTGCTCGACTATTGCTGCGCGGCCGATCGTGACCGGCTCGTCGCGCAATTGCGCGATGCACCGTCGGCGCATCCGTCCGCGCCGCAGCGCTACCGGATCGTGCGGCGCGACGGCTCGGCATGCTGGCTGCGCATCCTGTGCCGGCAGGTCGAGATCGAGGACGATCTCGACGGGCTGCTCGTGCAGTTCCGCGACGTGAGCGACGAAGTCGCGATCGAGGACGCGCGGCGCGCCGAGGCGCGGATGCTCGAATACGCGGGCCGCTACAACGCGATGGGCGAGATGGCGACCGTGATCGCGCACGAACTCAGCCAGCCGCTCGCGGCCGTGCGCAATTTCATCGAAGGCGCGGTGCGGCGGCTGAACGGCAACGGCGCCGTCGACGACGCGATCTGGGGGCTGCGCAGCGCGGACCGGCAGGCCGAACATGCGGCGCTGATCATCAAGAGCGTGCGCGAATTCATCGTGAAGCGCGAGCCGGCCGTGGCGCGGGCCGACCTGCGCGACATCCTCGCGGACGTCGCGTACTTCATCGAGCTGCGCGCGAAGGAGGCCGGCGTGACGGTCGCGATCGTGCAGGCCGACGCGCCGTTGCCGATCCGCTGCGAGCGCGTGCTGATCGGGCAGGTGATCCTGAATCTCGCGTTCAATGCGATCGAGGCATTCGCCAGCTGCGAGCGCGTGCCGCGCACGCTGACGCTCGGCACCGCGAACGTGGCCGGCCATGCGGAGTTGCGGGCGATCGACAATGGCCCGGGCATCGAAGCCGGTGCGCACGAGCGGCTGTTCGACGGCTTCTCGTCGTCGAAGGTGGGCGGCAACGGGATCGGGTTGTCGCTGTGCAAGAGCATCGTCACGCGCCACGGCGGACGAATTGCCGCGAGCCCGGCCGTGGGCGGCGGGCTCGACTGCCGCGTGACGCTGCCGCTCGCCGGCGCACCCGCGTAGCGGCTGCGTCGCATCACGGCGGGCCAGCGACGCGCGGCGCATGGTCAGCGCCCCAGCGCCCGCGCGGTCCGGCCGCCGATGCCGAAGTCCGTGTTCGGAATGTCCTTGATGATCACGCGCGTCGCGTGCAGCGGCGCGTCGAGCGCATTCGCGCCGGCGTCGGACAGCGCGGCGATCAGCGCGCGTTTCTGTTCGTCGGTACGCCCCGCGATCAGGATCGCGACGATCACCGGCAGCGATGGCGGCGCGCCGTCCGCGGCGCTGCGGCCGCCGAGGCCGATATGCGTCGCGGGTAGTTCGGTGAGCAGCACGCGCACCGATTCGACCGGTGCGCCGATCGCATCGACGGTCGCACCGGTCAGCCTGGCGATCAGCTCGGCCTTGCGCGCGTCGTCATGGCCGGCCGGCAGGAAAACTTCGAGTGTGGGCATGAGGGTCCGGAAAGGTGAAGGTGACCGGTTCACCTTTGCACGTGCAGCGGTGAACCGGTCACGGCTTACAGCAGGAAGCCGATCGCGCTGAGCGCTTCGGTCGAGTCGATCAGGCGCACGACTTTCTCGGCAATCCGTATCTCGCCGTCGGCATCGACGTGCAGCTTGTGCGTGACGTCGGCCGCGAACAGCGTCGCGACGCCGCGCTTGTATGCGACGACGACCTGCGCCGATTTCAGCTCGACGGTGTCGGCACCGCTGCTTTCCAGCGTGAAGCGCGACACGGTGCGCACCGTGCGCGCCGCGTCGACGGCCGACGCCGAATAGCCGGACACCATCCGCTGCACGCGCTTCTCGCGCATGTCCCGGTCGTCGAACACGTAGTTCAGCGTCGCCGCGAAATCGGTCGTGTCGGGATCGATCGGCACCACGTAGTGGCCGGCCGGATCCCACAGGTCGAGCCACGCGCGGTAGTCGCGGCGGTCGAGCATCTCGGCTTCGCGCCACACGAATTCGACCGCGCGGGCGAAGGTCTGCTCGGAAAAGAGAGCGTTGCGGTCGTCCATCATTGCTGCTCCATCATGTTGTGCCATTGCCGGTAGGCCTCGCGCATGCCGGTTTCGTCGGTCGCATGCGCGGTCTTTTCTCCGTTCGCGGCGGTCGTCTCGCGGTTCAGCCCGCGATTCACGAGGATCGGCACGTCGGGGCCCGCGTGCGCGCCGCGCTGCACGCGTTCCCAGGCTTCCGCGTCGTCAGGGCTGCCGAAGCCGAACGGGCCCTGAAAGTGTTCATGGATGCGAAGCCGCTCGCGGTTCGCTTCGTCGGGGCCGCCGTCCATCGCGAGCGCGACGTGGCGGATCTCGGTTTCGTTCGCGGAGATCGGCCGCAGCACGCGGAAGAACGCCATCGACAGCGCGAGGTTCGGGAACAGGTTCAGATTGAAGCCGACGCCCATCAGCGAGCGCACGATGCGGCGCACCTCTTCGGGCGTGTGACGTTCGGCGAGTTTCGCCGCGAGCGGCGCGAAGCGTTCGGCCAGCGGCGCGCCGTCGTCCTCGTCGAGATCGATCAGCTCGGGCATCAGCACCGCGAGGCTGTGGCCGTTGCCGAGCGCGCGGCAGAACGCGTCCTCGCTCGTCATGAAGCTCGTGATCGCGGCGGCCGTCTCGTCGTCGATCGACTTCATCCACGACTTGTGCACGACCGGGAAGTGGTAGAGGTCGGTGGTGTTCTCGAGCTGGATCTTCCAGTTGCCCTTGAACTTGAACTTGTGCTCGCCGTTCGCCTTGATCGGGTAGCCGGCACCCTGTTTCATGAACAGGTCGATCCACGGCTTCGCGCCGCCGAGGAAATCCTCGAGCGGCTCGATCGCATCGTTAAAGCTCGCGAAAATCAGCCCCTGGTACACGCCGACGCGCAGCTTCACGAGCGGCAGATCGCCTTTCTCGCACACGCCTTCGTAGCCGTCGCCGTACGGCAGCGCGCGCAGCGTGCCGTCGAGCGCGTACGACCAGCTGTGATACGGACACGTGAAGCCCTTCGCGTTGCCCTTGTGCGCTTCGCACACGGTCGCGCCGCGATGGCGGCAGCGGTTCTGCAGCACGTTGATCTCGCCGGTCTTGTCGCGCACGACGATCACCGGCTGGCGGCCGATCGTCGTCGTGATGAAGTCGCCCGGGTTCGGCAGTTCGCTCTCGTGCGCGACCCAGATCCAGGTGCGGTAGAAGATGCGGTCGAGCTCGGCTTCGAACAGCGCGGGATCGTGATACATCGCGGGCGCGATGCGGTCGGGCTGCGCGAGACCATGCAACGCGCGGGTGTCGATCGTCTGGTAGGGAATGTCGCTCATCGTCGTCGTGGGGAAAGAGTCGCGAAAACGGGCCGCGCCGTGCGCAGCGTCCGGGAACCAGTCTCGTCTCCTGCTATATATCCGTCAAATTGATCTAAAATTGCTCATCGAATAAATACGGCAAATGAAGGGGGGTGCGATGACGTCGGTCGATCATCTCGATCTGAACCTGTTGCGCGTGTTCCAGGCGATCGTCGAGGAACGCAGCCTGACGAAGGCCGGCGAGCGGCTCGCGCTGTCGCAGCCGGCGGTCAGCTATTCGCTCGGACGGCTGCGCACGCTGTTCGACGATCCGCTGTTCGTGCGTACGCGTTCGGGCATGCAGCCGACGCCAGTTGCGCTCGAACTCGCGGGCATCGTCGGCAAGGCGCTCGACATGGTGCGCGTCGCGCTGCGCTACGCGGAGCGCTTCGATCCGGCCACCAGCACGCGCACATTCCGGCTGTCGCTGTCGGATGCGGGCGAGATGGCGTACCTGCCGGCGATCTGCCAGGCGCTGCGCGACCGTGCGCCGCGCGTGACGCTGAGCGTGCAGCCGCTGCCGGTGGAGGAGATCGAGGAAGCGCTGCGCGCGAGCCGGCTCGATTTCGCGATCGGCAACCTGCCGGAGTTGATGCCGCGCACGCGTCATCAAGTGCTGTTCGAGGAAACCTACGTGTGCATGACGGGGCGCCGGCGCGGGCTGCCGACGGCCGCCGCGCTGAATCTCGAACAATTCGTGCGCGCCGCGCACGTCAACGTGAAGTCGGTCGAGCACAGCCACCACGCGCTCGACGACGCGTTGCGCGCGCAGGGCGTGGGCCGCAACATCGCGCTCGAGGTGCCGCACTTCGTCGCGCTGCCGAGCGTACTGTCGGTCACCGATCTGTATGCGACGCTGCCGAAGCGGCTCGCGCAGATCCTGAACCGCGACAACGCATTCCGTCTGTACGACCTGCCGGTCACGCTGCCGCCCGCGCCGGTGACGATGCACTGGCACGAGCACTTTCACGAGGACGAGGGCAACGCATGGATGCGCGCGCTGCTCGCCGAGATCGTCGAGCGTTTCGACGACGCGTGACGTGGCCGGCGCGCGCCGGACGCGTCATTCAGAGATCGAGCACCAGCACGGCGGAACGCGCGCGCGACACGCAGCAGCAGATCACCGCGTTGCTCGCGCGTTCGGCCTTGCTCAGGCAGTGGTCGCGGTGGTCGGGCTCGCCGTCGACGACGGGCACCATGCAGGTGCCGCACACGCCTTCGCCGCATGACGTATCGACCTCGATGCCGATGCGCGCGAGCGCGTCAACGATCGACGTATCGGGCGTCACGCGTACCGATTGCCCGCTGCGTTGCAAGCGTACTTCGAAACCGTCGGCAGGGCCGGTGCCCGCGTCGACGTCTCCATTCGCATCGGCGGTTGCGGGTTCCGCCGCGAAGCGTTCGAGATGAATCGCCTCGTCGGGAACGCGCGTGGCGGCCGCGGCGACGACCGCGTCCATGAACGGCCCCGGGCCGCACGTATAGACATGTGCGTGCGCATCGATCGATGCGACGCAGCCGCCGAGTTCGGCCGCGAGCGCGTCGGGCTCGACGCCGTAATGGAACGTCACGTGCGAGGCGAACGGTTCAGCCGACAGTTCGTCGACGAAGGCGGCGTGGTCGCGGCTGCGCGCGAAGTAATGCAGCCGGTAGCGCGCGCCGCGCCGGTTCAGCGCATACGCCATCGACAGCAGCGGCGTGATGCCGATGCCGGCCGCGACGAGCACGTGCTCGCTCGCGTCATCCGTCAGACGAAACAGGTTGCGCGGCGTGCCAATCGACAATTCGGCGCCGACGCTCACGTCGTCGTGCAGCGAACGCGAGCCGCCGCGCGACCGCGCTTCCTTCTTCACCGCGAAGAGATAGCTGCCGCGTTCGTCGGGGTTGCCGCACAGCGAGTATTGTCGCGTGATGCCGGACGGCGCGGTGACGTCGATATGGGCGCCCGGTTCGTACGCGTCGAACGGCTGGCCGTCGACGCGCGAGATCCGGAAACAGCGGATGTCCTGCGCCGCGTCGATCAGCGCGTCGATCCGGACCTGGTGGCGGTTCGCTTGCATGGGAAATTCCGTGGGGTCGAGGAAAGCGGCGCGGCAGAGCCCCGCGCCATCATGCGATCGAGAATAGGGATGGGCATCGCATAAATCAAATCGATTAAAAAGCGATGCCTGAATCAGTGGGATGGATAATGCCAGGGCGCTCTATCGTAGCCGGCGCCTCGTGTCTCGTGTCTCGGTGTCTCGGTGTCTCAGCTTCTCAGCGCACGGCGACCGCGGCGCTAGCGTCGGCCGCCTGCGGCGCCGCGGCCGACGCGTGACCGCGTTCGCGATCGAGGCTGCGGCGATAGTGGCGGCAGCCGACGGCGAGCAGCAGCGCGGCCAGCGTGGCCGCCGCGACGTTGACGATCGACATCGAATGGCCGACCGCGGCCGGCGCACCGAACACGCGATCGGTGAACAGCGCGACGACGGTCGTGCCGATTCCGAGCGCGATCAGGTTCGACACGAGGAGGAACAGCGCGGAGATCTGCGCGCGCATCTGGTTCGGTGCGAGCGTCTGCATCGCGGCGGTCGACGTCGGCATCGGGAACGACGCGAAGAACATCGCGACGACCAGCATCGCGAGCGACGCCGGCAGGCTGTCGAGCTGCGTGAACAGCGTCGCGGGGATCACCATGCACGCAGCGCCGATCGCACCGGCACGCATCGGTGCATCGTCGCGGCCGCGCCGCAGCAGCCAGTCGTTGAGCCAGCCGCCGCAGAACACGCCGGCCGTGTTGGCGACCAGCAGCACGATGCCGAGCGTGTAACCGGCTTCGACGGCCGTCATTCCGAAGCGGCGGATATAGAACGCGGGTGTCCAGCTCAGCAGGCAGTACAGCGTCATCGCGTAGAACGAGAAGCCGAGGTAGTGGCACGAGAAGGTCGCCCGGTGGGTGCCGACGAAGCGCAGCGAATCGCGCATCGACACGCGCCGCACCGCGCCCGAGCGATCCTGCGCGAGCCCCTTGCGCTGGGGGTCGCGCACGGTCGCGGCGAACAGCAGCGCAACGACGATCCCCGGCAGCCCGACGATCAGGAACGTAACCTGCCACGCATGCACCTGCCCGACGATCGGCAGCGTGAATGCGCTCGCATGCTTGAGCAGCGCGATCACGTAACCGCCGATCAGGAACGCGATGCCGCCGCCGATGAACGAGCCGAGCGAATACACGGCGACCGCGCGCCCGAGCTTCTCCTTCGGGAAGTAGTCGGCGAGCATCGAATACGCGCCGGGCGACAGCGCGGCCTCGCCGACGCCGACGCCCATGCGCGCGACGAACATCTGCACGAAATGCTGGCTGAGTCCGCACGCGGCGGTTGCGACGCTCCACAGTGCGATGCCGAGCGAGATGATGCGCGGGCGCGCATAGCGGTCGGCGAGATACGCGACGGGCAGCCCCATCACCGCATAGAACAGCGAAAACGCGAAGCCATTGAGCAGACTGAACTGCGTATCGGACAGGTGCAGGTCGCGCTTGATCGGTTCGATCATCAGCACGAGGACCTGGCGGTCGACGAACGAAAAGACGTACGCGAGCATGCAGATGACGACGACATACCATTCGTACGTATAGCGCTTGCCGTCGGCAGCGCGGGCCGTGGATGCGGACATGCGGGTTCTCCAGGAGCGGGCGGTGGAAAAGCGCGGCATCGGCCCGGCGGGCCGGGCGCCGTCGCGGCGCGAAAGCGTGCGGGTGACACGATCGGAGACGCAGCGTAGTCGGCCAAATTCGGCCGCCATAGCCGGAGTGACAGCCGCGCCACACGGACATTTACCGACCCGGATAAAGAAAACACCGAGGCCGTGCGCGCGGGCCGCCGCGCAGCGCGCGTGCGGCGGGGAGCCTGCGCTTCATGCGGCGCATCTATAAGCGTTATAGAGCGCATTGCGTCGACGTCCGAAATTGTCGTTCCTAGACTCGGCCCGTTTTTTATCGGCAGCGTTGGCCGCTCGCGGCGAACGCGATTCACACCGCGCGGCGCATGGCCGACCGGCGCCGCCACTTCTACGGGACGACGAACATGAACCAACCGAACGGGCGGGCCGACCGGCTTGCCGTACCGCTTGCCGCGCTGCTCGCGTGCATGGCGCTGCCTGCCGTCGCGCAATCGAGCGTGACGCTCTACGGCCGCATCGACACCGCGATCGAATACGCGAACGCCGGGCCGAACCACGTGACGCGCATGGGCAGCGGCAACCTGTGGGCGTCGCAGTGGGGGCTGAAGGGTATCGAGGATCTCGGCGGCGGCTACGCGACGATCTTCAAGCTCGAGGACGGTTTCAACGCGGCGAGCGGCGCACTGTCGAACAGCAGCGCGCTGTTCGGCCGCGAAGCGTGGGTCGGCATCACCGGGCCGTTCGGCGGCGTGCAGTTCGGCGAGCTCTACACGATCCTGCATACGACGCTCGTCACGTACAGCCTGCCCGGGCTCGGCGCGGGGCTCGCCTGGGGCAACGCGACCAACAACTTCGTCGGGCCCGCGTTCCTGCGCGTGCGCAATTCGATGCGCTACACGTCGCCGCGCTATGCGGGCTTCATGCTGCGCGCGATGGCCGCGCGCGGCACGAACGGCGCGGCCGGGCAGCCGGCGACGTTGGGCGATACGTACGGCGCGGGGCTCAACTACGTGCACGGCGGCCTGTCGGTCGACGTCGACTACATGCAGCAGAAGTTCAGCCCGGTCGCGGCGTCCACGCTCGGCAACACGAGCCCGGCCGCGAACGGCAACTACACGCTCGGCGCGATTTCGTACGACTTCAACGTCGTGAAGGTGGCCGCGCTGTACATGCGCCATCGCGGCGGCCCCGACGTGGCGACCGCGATCGACAGCCAGAGCGCCTATCCGCACAGCGACATCATGGAACTCAGCGCGACGGTACCGATCGGGCGCGCGTCGCTGCTGCTGAGCGTCGGCCATTACCGGAAGGTGGCCGACAGCGACGGCAACGCCGATTCGTACGGCATCCGCTTCGACTATCCGCTGTCGAAGCGCACGGTGTTGTACACGGGCGCCGCGATGGTGCGCAACGGCGCGCATGCACGCTTCGTCGTCAACGGCGCGGCGGGCGGCGGCGTCGCGGTGGCGAAGCCCGGCGCGACCGCGAGCTCGCTCGTCGCGGGTATCCTCACGTCGTTCTGACCGTTTCGGCGGGCCCGCTTGCGCCGCTACGCGCAGGCGGGCGGCTGCGGCGCGAGCCATGCGTCGAACGGCGCCTGCTCGCCGATATTGAACAGTTCGAGCAGCAGCGCACGCAGCCAGCGATGGCCGGGATCCGCGTCGAAGCGGCGATGCCAGTACGCGTTGACGGCCCATTCGGCGGCGCCGGCGATCTCGTACAGCACGCACGGCTGGCGTGCGGCGAACGTGATCGCGATCGTCTCCGGCAGGATCAGCGCGTAATCGCCGTCCTGCAGCAACGCCGGCACCACCATGAAATCGGGCAGCGCCGCGCGCACGCGCGGCATCAGTTCGTGCCGCTCGAGCAACTGCATCGATTGCGGATGCGACGAGATCGCGACGAAGCGCAGCGCGTCGGGCGCCGCACCGTCGAGTACGAAATCGTCGGGCAACCCGGCGCGCTGCGCGGTGCGCCGCGGCATCAGCAGCACGCAGCGCTCGTGCAGCAGCGCGGTGCGCTGGAAGTGGCTCGACGCATCGGCGAAATGCCCGAGCGCGAAATCGATGCGCCCCGATTCGAGCGCGACGTTGAGCTGGCATTCGTCGACGTGCAGCGTCTCGATCACCGCGCCCGGCGCGCGCCGGTCGAACGCGGCGAGCAGCGTCGGCAGGAACGCGCTCGCCGCGAAATCGCTCATGTGCAGGCGGAACACGCGCTGCGTGCTGTCGGGCGTGAAGCGCGAGCCTTCGTCGAGCACGTCCTGCAGGATCGCGAGCGCCTTGTCGACCGAGATCGCGAGCCGTTGCGCGCGCGGGGTCGGCTCGACGCCGGTACCGGTGCGCACGAACAGCGCGTCGCGGAACATCAGCCGCAGCCGGCCGAGCGCGTAGCTGACGGACGGCTGCGTGACGCCGAGCCGCAACGCCGCGCGGCCGACGTGCCGCTCTTCATACACCGCGCGAAACGTCTTCAACAGGTTGAGATCGAGATCCTGCACGCGCAGGCCATCGGATGCGTCCGCGTCGTGCGGCGCAGGGTCGGAGCGGGCCGGCGGCCGGCCGGGGGCGGAGTGCGTCATCGAGCTTGCCTCGCGGTGACCGAAGGCGCATGGCCGTAACGCTGCGCATACGCCTTCGCGAAATGGCCGAAGCCATGGATGCCGTGCGCGATCAGCACGTCGGTCACGCTGCGCGTGTCGCCGCGTTGCAGCGCCGCGTGCACGGCGGCGAGCCGGCGCTCGCGGACGTAAGCGGCCGGCGTGGTGTGCAGGAACGCGCGGAACGCATGCTGCAGCGTGCGCGGCGCGACCCCGGCGACGGCCGCCAGCGCGGCGAGCGCGAGCGGTTCGCCGAGGTGTGCATCGACGTGAGCGCAGGCGCGCCGCACGTGGGCGGGCAGCGGCGGCGTGCCGCGCAGCAGCGCGTCGCTGTACGTGTGCGGCAGGTGCGTGAGCAGCAGCGACATCAGCCACGCGGTGAGGTCGGCGCCGAACGCCGGCGAGGCCGTGCCGATGCCCGGCTGCGCGCCGAGCTGGCACAGGTACTCGAAGGTCGGCGCCACGATCGCCGCGCCCGCGCCCGCGCCGGCGCGGCCGGATGCGAGGTCGAATTGCAGCGGCCGCGTGAGCGTTGCCTGCAGCATGTCCTGCAACTTGCGTTCGAGCGCGCCGCGTTCGAGCCGCAGCACGAGGTTGCGGCAATCGGGGCTCGTGTGCAGGCGGCTCGCGAGCGCGGGCGACGACACGGTCAGCTCGCCGGGGCCGGCGCGCGTGACGACGCTGCCGGCCTGCAACTCGCACGCACCGGCGAGCGTCAGCCGGAACAGGAAGTGATCGGCGTCGTCGCCGAAATCGATGCGCGTTTCGCGGCCATAGCAGAGTTCGAGCAGCGCGCCGTGATGCAGGGGAACCTCGTACAGCTCCGCATGAAACGGGTCGCGGCCGGACGCGGCCATCCGGTGCGGCCCGAGCCGGTGCGCGACCGCGCGTTCGACTTCGTCGGGCGCCTGTAGCGTGCCGAGCCGGTTCGGCGCATGGCGGGAAAGGGCATTGTGCATTCGTGGACCTCGTGGCGGATGCAGGGGCGCGACGGCATGCGCAGCCTTGCGAATGCGTTGCGCGAACGGGCGCGTCGTTGCGCGTTTCGAAGCGACGCGGGGCGGGCGGCCGCGTAGTCTCGGACGGACTCGATCACCAGGAGAAGACGATGAAGGTATGTGTTCTGGGCGGCGGCCACGGCTGCCATGCGGCGGCCATCGACCTGCTCGAAAAAGGCCATGACGTGACGTGGTGGCGGCGCGATCGCGAGCCGCATGCGCGGCTGCGCGCGCTGGGCGTGCTGAACGTCACCGACTATCGCGGCAAGCGGGCGGTGCCGCTCGGCGATGGGCCGGGCGCGATCCGCCCGACCGACGATCTCGCCGCCGCGCTGCGTGGCGCACGGCTCGTCGTGGTGCCGCTGCCGGCCACGTCGCACGATGCGCTCGCCGCGCAGGTCGCGCCGCTGCTGGAGGACGGCCAGGTCGTCTTTCTGCCGCCCGGCACGTTCGGCAGCGCCGTGTTCGCCCGCGCGGCGGCCGACGCCGGCAACCGTTCGCGCGTCGCGTTCGCCGAAACGGGCACGCTGCCGTACCTGGTGCGCAAGCATGGCGACAACGAGGTCGTGATCAGCGCGTACGCGACGCGCCTGCCGACCGGCGTGTTTCCCGCGAACGCGGCCGGCTGGGCGTTCGACGTGCTGCGGGCCGGCTATCCGTCGGTCGAGCCGGTGGAGGATGCGCTGTCCGGCGCGCTGATGAACGCAGGCCCGGTGATTCACCCGCCGCTGATCCTGATGAACGCCGGGCCGCTCGAACACTTCGACGCGTGGGACATCCACAACGAAGGCACGCAGCCGTCGATCCGCCGCGTGACGAACGCGCTCGACGCCGAGCGCATCGCGGTGCGCGAAGCGCTCGGCTACCGCGCGCCGCATTTCCCGCTCGCCGATCATTACGCGGCCGAGGGCGACGAGTGGATGTACGGGCGCGGCGCGCACGGCAAGCTGACCGATAGCGGCGACTGGCGCGAGAAGATCGATCTGCGCACGCATCGCTACATGCTCGAGGACACCCGGCTCGGGCTGTCGTTCATCGTGTCGTGCGGGCGCAGGGCTGGCGTGCCGACGCCTGTCGCGCACGGGCTGCTGAGCATCGCGAGCGCGGTCGCGGTGCGCGACCTGTATGCGGAAGGCCGTACGCTGGAGCGGCTGGGGCTCGCGGCGCTGTCGAAGGACGCGCTGCGCGCGCTGCTCGACGCGGGGTACGCGGCATGAAGGCGGCCGCCGATGTGACGCGCGTCCACGTGCTCGGCGCGGGACGCATGGGGCAGGGCATCGCGCTCGTATTCGCGTTCGCGGGCCTCGACGTGACGCTGATCGACTTCAAGCCGCGCGATGCGGCCGGCTCGCGCACGTTCGGCGAACGCACGCGCGACGAGATCGCCCGGCCGCTGCATGCGCAGGTCGCGCTGGGCCGCATCGATGCCGCGCAGGCCGACGCCGTCGTCGCGCGCATCGCGCTCGTGGCGCGGGACGGCGCCGCGGCCGCGGTGCGTGGCGCCGATATCGTCTTCGAAGCGCTGCCCGAAGTGCTCGATGCAAAGGCCGACGCGCTGCGCTGGCTCGGCGAACACGTCGATGCGCACACAACGATCGCGTCGACCACGTCGACGTTCGTCGTCACCGAACTGCAGCGCCATGTCGCGCACCCGGGGCGAATGCTCAACGCGCACTGGCTGAATCCCGCGCTGCTGATGCCGCTCGTCGAGGTCAGCCGCAGCGATGCGACCGATCAGGCCGTCGTCGACGCGCTCGCGGCGCTGCTCGAACGCGTGGGCAAGAAGCCGGTGATCTGCGGGCCGGCGCCCGGCTATATCGTGCCGCGCATCCAGGCGCTCGCGATGAACGAGGCGGCGCGGATGGTCGAGGAAGGCGTGGCGAGCGCCGCGGACATCGACACGGCGATCCGCACCGGCTTCGGCCCGCGCTTCGCGGTGCTCGGGCTGCTCGAATTCATCGACTGGGGCGGCTGCGACATCCTGTACTACGCGTCGACGTACCTGGCCGGCGAGATCGGCCCGCGCTTCGCACCGGCCGCGAGCGTCGTGCGCAACATGGAAGCCGGCCGCGACGGCGTCCGCACGGGCGCCGGCTTCCACGACTATGCGGCGGTCGACGTGCCTGCGTACATGCGGCAGCGGCTCGGCGAATTCGCGCGGCTGCTCGATCATCTCGGGCTGGCGCCGGCGTTCGACAGCGCGCGGCGCGACGCCGGGCGCTGAGCGTCGCGCGGTCATGCCGGGTCGTCGCGCGAAGCGTGGGCGGGCGTGGTGCGCGTCTCGCGCATCACGCACAGCGTCGCGACGGTCACGAGGCCGAGCGCGACGAGGAACAGCGACACCGGCCACGACGCGTGGTAGCGCGCGAGCAGCGCGGTCGCGATCAACGGCGACATCCCGCCCGCGAAGATCGACGCGACTTCGTGGCCGAGCGCGACGCCCGAGTAACGCACCTCGGTGCTGAACAGCTCGCCGACGAGCGCGGGCAGCGTACCGATCATCGCGCCGTGGCTCACCGCCGTGCCGACCGTCAGCGCGAGCCACACGAGCGGTGTCGCGCGCGTATCGAGCAGCCAGAAGAACGGAAACGCGCACGCGACGAGGCTCAGCGCGCCGATCAGATACACGGGCTTGCGGCCGATCCGGTCGGACAGCCGGCCCCATGCGAGCATCGCGCCCATCTCGACGATCATCGCGATCATCACGCCGGTCAGCATCGTGCCGTTCGGGATGCCGACGTATTTGCCATAGACGAGCGAGAACGCGAGGAAGATGTACGCGCCGCCGTTCTCGGCCACACGCAGCCCCATCGCGAGCAGGATTTCCTTCGGATGGCGGCGGATGCACTCGACGATCGGCAGATGCGTGTGCGCGCCGCGCTTGCCGGCCTGCTCGAAGTCGCGGCTTTCCGGCAGATGGCGGCGGATATAGATGCCGATCGCGAAGATCGCGATGCTCGCGAGGAACGGCAGCCGCCAGCCCCACGCGCGGAACATGTCGTCCGGCAGCGCCTGCGCGGCGAGAAACGCGGCCGACGACAGCACGAAGCCGCCGCCCACGCCGAGCTGGCTCCACGCCGCGTAGTAGCCGCGCTGTTCGGGCGGCGCGTTCTCGCTGATCATCAGCACGCCGCCGCCCCATTCGCCGCCGGACGCGATGCCCTGCAGCAGGCGCAGCACGACGAGCGCGGCCGGCGCCCACAGGCCGGCTTGCGCGTAGGTCGGCAGCAGGCCGATCGCGAAGGTCGACGCGCCCATGATCAGCAGCGTCCACACGAGCGACGCCTTGCGCCCGTAGCGGTCGCCGACGTGGCCGAACACGATCCCGCCGAGCGGCCGCGCGACGAAGCCGAGCGCGAATGCCGCGAACGCGGCGAGACTGCCGGCGAGCGGCGATGCGCCGGGCGGAAAGAACACGTGGCCGAACACCAGCGCCGCGGCCGTGCCGTACACGAAGAAGTCGTACCACTCCATCGCGTTGCCGGCGACGGAGGCGATGACGATCCGGCGCAGTTGCCGGTCGGCGAGCGGCCGGGCGGCGCTCGGGGATTGCACGGTGTCGGTCGGGTACATGGCGGCTCTGATGGGGGGGCGGGTGCGTGCCGTCTTTCGCAGCACTGCGGGCTAGTGTTGTCGGCCCGCGTCTCCCCGGTCAAATCCGCAGAAAAAGGGGAGTGTCATCACTCCCGCAAATGATGGTCGCGGCGCGCGTGGCCGTGCCCGCGCGCGCCGGGGCCCGTCACCGCTCGATCTGCCGGTTCCAGCGCGTATCCCACTGTGCGCGGCGCGCGTTGATCGCGGTCCAGTCGACCACCGTGACCTTTCGCACCAGATCGTCGACGTTGCCGAGGCTTTGCTGCATCCCGGCCGGCATCTTCGCGAGGCGGTTGGTCGGGATCTGCTTGCCGGCCTCGGCCGCCTTCGTCTGCGCGGGCGCGGACAGCAGGAACTGCGCGAGCTTCTGCGCCAGTTGCGGATCGGGGTTGTTCGCGACCACGCACAGGTCGACGAGCAGCAGCACCGGGCCTTCCTTCGGATTCGCATAGGCGACGGGGATGCCCTTGTCCTGCAGGTCGCCGACGGCGGTCGGCGTGAGGGGGAACAGGCCGGCCTCGCCGGTCTGCACCATCTCGGAGATCTTCGCCGAGTTCGGGATGTACTCGACGACGTTCGGCCCGACCGTGCTCGCCCACTTGCTGAAACCGGGCTCGACGTTCTGCTCGCTGCCGCCGAGCAGCCGGTTGATCGCGAGGAAGCCGTGCAGCCCGAACGTGCTGCTCGACGCCGACTGGAACACGACCTTGCCCTTGTATTTCGGATCGGCGAAATCCATCCACGACGTCGGCGCCGCCCAGCCTTTCTCGGTGAACAGCTTCTTGTTGTATGCGATGCCGGTCATGCCGAGCTGCACGCCCGCGCCGACGTCGTCCTTCATCCGCGCGAACGGATACAGCTCCTTGAGCACCGGCGAATCGTCGAGTTTCTGGCACACGCCGAGGCTTACCGCGCGCGCCATCACGCCATCGTCGAGGAACGCGACGTGGATCTGCGGCTTGTTGCGGTTCGCGAGCAGCTTCGCGAGCACGTCCGACGACGTACCGGGCACGACGACCACCTTCACGTTGTTGGCCTTTTCGAAGTCGGGCAGCACCTGGCTCGTATAGGCCTTTTCCATGGGGCCGCCGTTCATGCCGACGTAGATCGTCTTCGTTTGTGCGAACGCGGGCGCACCGGCGCCTGCGATGCAGAGAGCGGCAGCCGCCGCGATCGTTCCGAGCAGTTTCATTTTTGGATCTCCTCTTGACGGAAAGGGGCGGTCGGCGTGGCTTGCGGGAAGAAGCGGCCGATTGAGAATGCATCGAGTGGCGTGACGGTTTCGCCGGTGGTGACGAGATCGGCGAGCACGTCGCCGACGCCCGGCGCGAGCAGGAACCCGCCGCCGGAAAAACCGAACGCATGCAGCAGGCGCGGCGTCGTGCCGCTCGCGCCGATGATCGGGTTGTGGTCGGGCGTGCAGCCTTCGACGCCGCTCCAGGTGCGGATCAGCAGCGCGTCGCGCAATGCGGGCAGCAATGCGCACGCATCGCGCATCACCGCGCGCGTCGTGTCGACCGACGGCTGGCCGAACTCGCCGTCGCCGCGGCCTCGGCCGCCGCCGATCACGCAGTTGCCGCGCGCGACCTGGCGCGCGTACACGCCGCCGCCATACACGCCGAGGTTGTGCGCGATGAACGGCGGCAACGGCTCGGTCACCCACATGTTCGGGTAGATCGGCTCCATCGGTACGGCTTCGCCGAAGCGTTCGGCGATCGTGTTCGCCCAGGCGCCGGCCGAATTGATCAGCCACGTCGCGGTGTGCGTGCGCCCGCCCGCCTGCAAGTGGAAGCGCGTGCCGTCGTGGTGAACCTCGTCGACGGGCGTGTGCTCGAACACGTCCGCACCTGCCGCGCGGGCCGCGCGCGCGAAGGCGGGCGACACGAGGCGCGGGTTGGCGTGGCCGTCGGTTTCGCACAGCGAGCCGCCGAGCGCCGCGCGGCCGAGCCACGGGTAGCGGCGGCGGAATGCGTCGCCGCGCATCACCTGCAGCGGCAAGCCGTGTTCGCCGGCGAGCGCGGCGTATGCGTCGAGCGCGTCGAGATCGGCGTCGCTGCGCGCGAGCCGCAAGTGGCCGGACACGACGAATTCGCCGTCGATGCCGATCAGTTCGGGCAGCCGATCCCAGATGCGCCGCGCCCGCAGCGCGAGCGGCAATTGCTCGGCCGGGCGGCCCTGGCAGCGCACGCCGCCGTAGTTCACGCCGCTCGCCTGCGCGCCGCAGTCGCGCCGCTCGAACAGTCCGGCGCGCAGCCCGCGGCGCGTCAGCGCGAGCGCGGCCGACGCGCCGACGAGGCCGCCGCCGACGATCGCGACGTCGTAATGCCGGATCTCACTCATCGCGCGCCTCGTCGGGAATCGCCGCGACGGCGTCGCCCGCGAGCGCGGCCGAGATCGGGAACGGCTTCACCGGTGGTTGCGCGCGCAACCGGCCGACGTCGGCGAGCGGGCGACCGGTTTCGGCGGCCAGCACGAGCGCGGCCGCGTCGCCGCACATGCGGCCCTGGCAGCGGCCCATGCCGACGCGCGTCAGCGCCTTCAGCCGGTTCAGCTCGGTCGCTTCGCCGCCGCGGATGCAGCGGCGCAGCGCGCCCGCGTCGATCTCCTCGCAGCGGCACACGATCGTGTCGTCGGGGCAGCGGGCAGCCTGGTCGGCCGGCGGCGCGAACGCCGTTTCGAGGCCCTCGCGGAATGCGCCGATGCGTGCGAGCGTACGGTCGAGCGTCGCCGCGTCGGGTTTGCCGGACGGCGCGCGCGACGCGATGCCGGCATCGTCGAGCAACGCGAGCGCCGCGCGTCGGCCCGATGCCTCGGCCGCGTCGGCGCCCGCGATGCCCGCGCCGTCACCGGCGACGTAGATGCCGCGCACCGACGTGCGTCCGGCCGCGTCGCGTTCGGGCAGCCAGGCGCGATTGAGCGGGTCGAAGCCGAACCGGCAGCCGGCGAGATCGGCGAGCTGCGTTTCGGAACGCAGGCCGAAGCCGAGGCCGAGCGCATCGCAGTCGAGCAGGCGCGGCGCCGCGGCCCGTGCATCGTCGCCTGCGGCACGCCATGCAAGTCCCGTCACGTGTTGGTCGCCGAGCACGCGCTCGAGCGTGACGCCCGTTTCGATTGCCACGCCATGCGCGCGCAGCCAGCCGATCATGTAGAGCCCTTTCGCGAAGATCGACGGCATGCGCAGCAGCGCGGGCGCGGCCGCCGACTGGCGTCGCAGCGGGCTCGTGTCGAGCACGGCCGCGACGTTCGCGCCGGCCTTCGCATACTGGTAAGCGACGAGGTAAAGCAGCGGTCCCGTGCCCGCGAACACGATGCGCCGGCCGATCGCGCAGCCTTGTGCCTTCAGCGCGACCTGCGCGCCGCCGAGCGTATAGACGCCCGCGAGCGTCCAGCCCGGCACGGGCAGCATGCGGTCGGTCGCGCCGCTCGCGACGATCAGGTGCGAGTACGGCACCGTCACTTCGCGGCCGTCCTGCAGCGTGTCGACGCGGCCCGCGCCGCACGACCACGCAAGCGTGTCCGGCCGATAGTCGACGTGCGGTAGCAGGGCGGCCATCGTTCGGTGCACGGCGTCGGCCTTCGCGGCCTCGAACCCGTACAGCGTGCGCTTGCCGCGCACGAATGTGGCGTCGGCCGGCGGTTGACGATAGATCTGTCCGCCCCAGCGCGCGTTCTCGTCGATCACGACCGGGCGCAGCCCCGCATCGGCCAGCGCCTCGGCCGCGCGCACGCCGGCCGGCCCCGCGCCGATGATCACCGGTTGCAGTACGGCGCTCACGATGCGTCTCCGGTCGCGGCCGGCCAGGCGACCGTGAGGATTCGCATGCCTTCGGCGATCGGCGTCGAGCACGCGCGCACACGTGCGCCGGCTTCGGTGCGCACCCAGCAGTCCTGGCATGCGCCGATCAGGCAGAAACCCGCGCGCGGCTGCCCGCTGAATTCGCTGACGCGCACGCGACGCTGCGCGACCAGAATCGCGGTGAGCACGGTGTCGCCGGCCAGCGCCTGCATGGGCCGGCCGTCGAGCGTGAACGCGACGGCGGCGCGCTCGCGTTCGTCGACGCGCACGAACTGCGCGCCGTCTTCCGCGCGGTCGGTGGAACGGGAAACGGGAGTCGTCATCAATGTTGGCCGATCAGGATGCGGTTCAGGCCGTACACGCGATCGAGCAGCAGCATCGCGCCGGCGGTGATGAAGATGACGAGCGCCGACACCGAGGCCATCATCGGGTCGATCGATTCGGTCGCGTACATGTACATGCGCACGGGCAGCGTGACCGTCTGCGGCGACGTGACGAAGATCGACATCGTCAGTTCGTCGAAGCTGTTGATGAACGCGAGCAGCCAGCCGCCCGTGATGCCGGGCACGATCATCGGCAGCGTGATGCGGCGGAACGTCGTCCACGGGTCCGCGCCGAGCGAGCACGCGGCCTGCTCGATGCTGCGGTCGAGGCCGGCGACGGACGCGAGCACGAGCCGCATCACGAACGGCGTGATGACGATCATGTGCGCGAGCACGAGCCACGCGAACGAGCCGGTCGCGCCGATCAGCGCGAAGAAGCGCAGCAGCGCGATGCCGAGCACGAGGCCGGGAATCACGAGCGGCGACAGCAGCAAGCCGTTCAGGAACGCACGGCCGGGAAACGCCGCGCGGCCGATCGCGAGGCCCGCCGGCAACGCGATCGCGAGCGACAGCGTCGCCGACGCGAACGCGAGCTTCACGCTGTTGAAGAACGCGGTGACGAAGTCGGGATAGTCGAGGATCGCGCGGAACCAGCGCAGCGACACGCCGTGGGTCGGCAGCGTCAGCGTTTCGTCGGGTGTGAACGCGACGAGCACGACGATCACGAGCGGCGCGAGCACGAACAGGATCACGAGCGTGTGGAACGCGAGGGCGAAGGGGCCGTTCTTTCTCATCGCGATGCGCCTCCGAGGCTGCGTGCGTAGCGGCGTTCGAGCACGCGGTAGTAGGTGAGCATCACGACGAGGTTCGCGGCGAGCAGCAGCACCGCGATCGTCGCGCCGAGCGGCCAGTTCAGCGAGCCGAGGAATTCGTCGTAGACGGCGGTGGCCGCGACTTTCAGCCGGCGTCCGCCGAGCAGGCCGGGAATCGCGAACGCGCTCGCCGACAGACCGAACACCATCAGGCTGCCCGACAGCACGCCCGGCATCAGTTGCGGCACGACGATGCGGCGCAGCGTCGTGAACGGCGACGCGCCGAGCGACAGCGCCGCGTGTTCGGTCTGCGGATCGAGCCGCTGCAGCGCGGTCCACACGGGAATCACCATGAACGGCAGCATCACGTGCACCAGCGCGATGACGATCGCGAAGGTCGTGTATTCGAGTTTGTAGGGGCCGAGGCCGACGAGCCCGAACGCCTGGTTCACGAGCCCGCTGGTGTTCAGCAGCATGCTCCAGCCGAACGCGCGTACGACCACCGACACGAGCAGCGGCGCGAGGATCGCGAGCAGGAACAGCGAGCGCCACGGGTCGCGCATCTTCGACAGCACGTACGCTTCCGGCGTGCCGATCGCGACGCAGATCGCCGTCGTCAGCGCGGCGATCCCGAACGTGCGCGCGAAGATCGTGTGGAAATACGACGAGCCGAGCACTTCCGCGTAGTTGCCGAACTGGAACGCGGCGATCGGGCCGGTGGCCGGGTCGAAGCGATAGAACGTCAGGATGAACGTCATCGCGAGCGGCACGAGCACGAGCGCGGCGAACAATGCGAAGGCGGGCGCGCACATCAACCACGGCGGCGCGTAGGCGCGCCAGCTCGCGCGCGGCGCGTGGGCGCCGACGGCGCGGGGCGACACTGCATCGGCGGCCGCGCCGGCGGGCGCGGTCGCCCCCGATTGCGCGAGCCCGGCCGGTGCGCCGTCGCTCGACAGCGGGCGGGAAGGCTGCCTCATTCAGGCCTCCCGGCGCATCACGCGCACCGCATCGCTGTGCCAGTCGATGCCGACCGGCGCGCCTTCCGCGAGCGGCTCCGCGCCTTCGTTCTGGCAGCACACGAGCACTTCGCCGAGCGCGCTGTCGACGCGGTACAGCCACTGACTGCCGAGGAAGAAGCGGCTCGTGACGGTGGCGGCGAAGCGGCCGGCATCGGGCGCGCACAGCCGCAGCTTCTCCGGACGAATGCACACCGATACCGCGTCGCCCACGCGTATGTCGCGCTCGCGCGGCGGCAGGTGCGCGGCGCTGCCCGTTTCGGCGAGATCGTGCCCGAGGTCGATGCGGATCGCATCGCCGTCATGCGCGACGATCGTGCCGGGCAGCAGATTCGCCTTGCCGATGAACTGCGATACGAAGTGGTTTTCCGGGCGCTCGTACGCGCGGTACGGCGTATCGGTTTGCGTGATGCGGCCGGCTTCCATCACGACCACGCGGTCGCTGATCGACAGCGCTTCCGACTGATCGTGCGTGACCATGATCGTCGTCGTGCCGATCTTGCGCTGGATCGCGCGCAGCTCGAACTGCATCTCCTCGCGCAGCTTCGCGTCGAGATTCGACATCGGCTCGTCGAGCAGCAGCACGGGCGGCTCGATCACGACCGCGCGAGCGATCGCCACGCGCTGTCGCTGGCCGCCCGACAGTTCGCGCGGAAAGCGGTGCGCGAGCGCGTCGAGCCGTACGAGCGCGAGCGCCGCACGGATGCGTTCGGCGCGCTCGGCCTTGTCCACGCCGCGCATGTCGAGGCCGAAGCCGACGTTCTCCGCGACGCTCATGTGCGGAAACAGCGCATAGCTCTGGAACACGATGCCGAGCCCGCGGCGGTTCGGCTTCAGGTGCGTGATGTCCTGCCCGTCGAGCGCGATGCGGCCGCGCGTGACGTCGACGAAGCCGGCGATCATCTGCAGCGTGGTGGTCTTGCCGCAACCGGACGGGCCGAGCAGCGACACGAATTCGCCTTGCTCGACCGACAGGTTGACGTCCGCGACGGCGGTGAGCTCGCCGAAGGTTTTCGTCAGATCCGTAAGCGTGAGAAACGACATGGAGAGCTCCGGGTTCGCACACCGCATGGCCGGTGCGCCGATGACGCGGACTCTAGCCAGCCATATTTCGGAGCGTCAATTTCGAATTCTGCTGAACGGGATGAATTTCGAAAAAATTCCATTCAGCGGAACGAATCGATAAATCACCCGCAAATCGTTCCGATGGATGAAGAGCGGTCGAACCGCGAAACGCGCGCGTCAATCCCGTGCACACCCGGATGCCCGCGGATTTTCGGCCGGACGACAATGGCGACTGTCGTATTCCGTTCAATGAAATCGTCGAGGAGAGCCGGCATGCAGGAACCCCATTCGCCCGGAATATCGCCGGCCGCGCGCATGCCGCACCCGGACGAGGGCGTCGTGTCCGATTCCGCCGGCGCGCCCGGCACCGGCATGCTGCAGCGTGCGTTCGCGATCCTGCGCGCGCTGGCCGGCATGCAGCAGGACGGCGTGCGCGTCACGCATCTCGCGAAGGCCGTCGGCCTCACGCAGGGCACCGCGCACCGGATTCTGCAATCGCTGATCGCCGAAGGGATGGTCGAACAGGACGAACAGTCGAAGCTGTACCGGCTGAGCGTCGACTTCTTCGCGCTCGCCGCGCAGGCCGGCAACCCGAGCAGCATGCGCACGCTGTGCCGTCCCGCGCTGCTGCGGCTGTGCGCGAGCCTCGGCGAAACCATCTTCCTGCTCGTGAAGAGCGGCTTCGACGCCGTGTGTCTCGACCTGTGCGAAGGGCCGTTTCCGATCCGGTCGTTTACCGGCGACATCGGCGGACGCATCGCGCTCGGCGTCGGGCAGGGCAGCCTCGCGATCCTCGCGTTCCTGCCCGAAGCCGAACGCGAGGAGGTGATCCGCTTCAACGTGCCGCGCATCCGCGGCTACGGCGTGCTCGACGAGGTGTATCTGCGCACCGAGATCGAACGCGTGCGGCAGCTCGGCTACGCCGGCCGCAACAGCGGCGTGCTCGACGGGATGGCCGGCGTCGCGGTGCCGATCCTCGATCGCACCGGTTATCCGGTCGGCGCGCTGAGCGTCGGCACGCTCGTGTCCCGCCTCGGCGACGACCGGATGCCGATGGTCGTCGAGCTGTTGCGGCGCCAGGCCGACGCGATCGGCCCGCGCACCAATCCGTTCGACGCCGCGTTGCGGCGGCCGATGCTCGGGCTATCGGCGAAAACCGTATAACCGCGTCGGGCGTTGCCGTTTCGTCGGCGCCCGTTCGCACCGGATGGCGTTTTTCGAGGGTTATAAGACCTTTGCGCCATCTGCCTCCCGCTCCATACTTCACGTGAACGATCAAGCCGGAGCAAGCACGCAAACGCCATCGCGTGTCGCGTATCCGGCCTGATCAGTCACCACATGAAAAGGAACGGAAGATGAGACTCGAGAACAAATCGGCGTTGATCACGGGTGGCACCAGCGGTATCGGTCTTGCTACCGCGAAGCTGTTCGTTGCAGAAGGGGCGCGCGTCGCGGTGACGGGGCGCGACGAGACCGTATTCGAGCGCGTGAAGGCGGAGCTCGGCGAGCATGCGGTCGTGCTCAAGGGCGACGTGCGTTCGCTCGACGACATGCGCGCGATCGCCGCGGGAGTCAACGAGACGTTTGGCGGTCTCGATGTCGTGTTCGCCAATGCCGGCTGGGCGTTCCCGTCCGCCGTCAACGACATCGACGAGACGCTCTATGACGCCATCATGGACGTCAACGTCAAGGGCGTGGTGTACACGCTTAAAGCAGCGCTGCCGTACTTGCGCGAAGGTTCATCGGTAATCCTCAATACATCGTTCGTCGCGCAGACCGGCAAGCACGGCATCTCGTTGACCGCGGCGGCGAAGGCCGCCGTGCGGTCGCTGGCCCGCAGCTGGTCGTACGAGTTTCTCGACCGGAAAATCCGCTTCAACGCGATCGCGCCTGGCGCGATCGATACGCCTCTGCTCTCCAAGTGGGGCATGCCCGACGAATGGGTGCGTGAGCGCAAGGCCGAATTCGCCGAAGCGATTCCAGTGGGCCGCATGGGCAACGCCGACGACATCGCGTACGCGGCGCTTTATCTCGCCAGCGACGAATCGTCCTTCGTCGTCGGCACCGAGCTGGTGGTCGATGGCGGTGCGTCGCAGCTTTAAAGCCTGCGCTTCACGCTTTCCGAGCCCGGCACGTCATCGCGACTCATTCCCATCCCGATTTCACGTCCGCCACGCCGTTCGCCGTGGCGGTTATTTCATCCGGCCCGGCGGGGTTGCGCTCGCCCATGGGCCAAAGTGCAAGGAGCAATCATCATGACCGACAGTAGCGATAACCCTGTCCCGGCCGGGCACCTCACGCGGGCAGGCCGTTCGCGCCGCGATGTCCTGAAGTTCGGCAGCGCGGCCACCCTCGGCGCCGTGCTGGGCGGCGGCGCGTTGCTCGGGCGCGCCACGCCAGCGCTTGCGGAGACCGGCGACGCGGCGCTGCTTGCGCCGAACGAGCCGCTCGACATTCTGATCGTCAATTACGACGGCGGCACGCTGCTCGACTTCGCGGGCCCCAGCGAGATTTTCCACCGGCTGCCGAATACGAACGTTCGCTACGCGAGCCTCGATGGCGGCAACGTGACGCTCGAATTCGGCGTCGTGTACGGCAAGACCGAACGGCTGGCCGACATCGACAAGACCGACCTGATCCTCGTGCCCGGCGGGTCCGATTTGTCGGCGCCGATGCGGCCGGCGTATCAGGCGCAGATCCGGCGCCTCGCGGAAAGCGCCAAACACGTGACGTCGGTGTGCAACGGCTCGCTCGTGCTCGCCGCGACGGGCGTGCTCAATGGCAAGCGCAGCGCGTGTCACTGGGCCTTCGTCAACAAGCTGTCCGAGTACGGCGCGATTCCCGTTCCCAATCGCTTCGTCGAAGACGACAACGGCCGCTTCATGAGCGGCGGCGGTGTGACGGCCGGCATCGACTTCGCGCTGCGCGTGGCGGCGAAACTGCGCGGCCAGCAGGCGGCCGAGTTCACGCAACTCGTGATCGAATACGATCCCGCTCCGCCGTTCCACTCCGGTCATCCGAGAGATGCGCGGCCCGAACTCGTCGCAATGGTCGACAAGAAGCTGCCCGGCGCGTCAAAGGGGCTCGCTCGCGTTCCCGGCGTTCGCTGACACGCTTGCCGGCCACGCATGCAGGTCGCCACCTCTTCAATTCAAACCCGATTCGGAACTCACTCGATGCGACAGATTCATCTTCGTACTGCTGCGCTCGCAGCATGCTTGTCCTTTTTTGCATTCACGGCGCCGGCTATCGCCGGCGGTTCGCAACGTTTGCCCGAAGCGGCCATCAAGGCCGAGAACGCGCGATGGGCGGATGCCTTTGCGCGAGGGGACTACGACGCGATAGGCCGTCTCTATACCGACGACGGCGCGCTCTTGCCGCCCGGAGGCGACAAAGTCACCGGGCGCCGCGCGATCACCGAGTACTTCACCAACGGGTATGCCGGATCGAAACCCGGCACCGTATCGTTCAGCAACGACGAGTTCTACGGTAATGACCGGGTCGCGACGGAGGTATCGGATGTGGAGGTTCGCGACGGTGACGGAAAGCTCAAGATCCGCGCCAAGCAGACGCTCGTCTTCCTGAAGCAGGGCGGCACGTGGAAGCTGCATCGCGACATGTGGAACGCTTATCCGCCCGTCAACGATTGACGATTATCGAAGCGCGGCGAAATGGCGCGTTGCGTACCCACGCGCCGATCATCCGTTAGCGCGACGTCGACCATGCGGCGTGCCGATCGGCAGGCGGTCGATCAGCGCGCTGCGTTCGACCTGCTCTCGCGTCGAATCGCTTGCGGCGGGTGCCCATGCAGCTTGATGAACGCCCGGCGCATCCGTTCCGGATCGGTGAACCCTACCGCCAGCGCAATCTGTTCGATCGGTTCGCTGCCGCCCTGAAGGCGCAGCCTCGCTGCTTCGACGCGTAAACGCTCGACGGCGCGCGCCGGTGTTTCACCGGTTTCCCGGCGAAACGCGCGCCCGAACTGTCGCAAACTCAAGCGGGCGGCATCGGCGAGCCGCTCGACCGGCAGCGCTTCGGCCAGATGTTCCCGGGCGAAATTCAGCGCGATGCGGATGCGATCCGATTCCGGCTCCATTTGCGACATCGCGGAGAATTGCGACTGCCCGCCGGGGCGCCGATACGGAACGACCAGAAGCCGGGAGACCTCGCGCGCGATCTCCGTACTCATATCCCGTTCGATCATGCCGAGCGCCAGGTCGATGCCGGAGGCGATGCCCGCCGACGTCCAGACATGGCCATCGACGACATAGATACTGTCGCCGTCCACCCGTGTGCGAGGAAAGCGCGACTGCAATTGCGCCGCGTAGCGCCAGTGTGTCGCCGCTCTCAAACCGTCCAGCGAACCGGTTTCCGCAAGCAGAAATGCGCCCGTACACACGCTGGCCACCCGCGACGCCTTGGCGGCCAGCTTGCTGGCCGCGGCGATATTTTCCGATGTCTGCATCGGCGCGATGTCGCCGCCGACGAACACGACGGTGTCGAACGCGCGCCTGCCGATCGGTTTCGTGTCGATCGAAAGGCCGGTATTGCCGGGAATCGGGCCGCCGAAGGGCGAGACGACGTGAAGATCGTATGGCGTATGGCCGGCGGCCGTGGCCACCTGATTGAAGGCCGACAGCGGCCCGCCAAGATCGAGCGCGTCGTAGCCGTGGCAGACGAAGAATCCAATTCGATGCATGACGAAGCAATGAGTCGATAACGCCGGAATGGCGAATTTTACCGGGAACCCTCGGATCGTGCCAATTGGCTCGAAACGAGGGAAAAACGACGTTTACGCCGTCATCGATCGACTGTACCGGTTTGCGCCGCGCTTACGCGATGCCGACAGGAAGCGACGGTCAGCGACGGTAGATGAACTCGAGATCGGTCGATTCGCCGACCTTGAAATCGTACGTGCCGACACGCTTGAAGCCCGCCTTTTCGTAGAACGCGATGGCCTTCGCATTGCCCGACCACACGCCCAGCCATACCGGGCCGGGGCGCGTCGCGGCGAGATACTGGAGCGCGGCGTCGAACAACGCGCGTCCGGCGCCGGTTCCCTGCGTGCCGCGTCG
This sequence comes from Burkholderia sp. HI2761, assembly GCF_002223355.1. NCBI lineage: Bacteria > Pseudomonadati > Pseudomonadota > Betaproteobacteria > Burkholderiales > Burkholderiaceae > Burkholderia > Burkholderia sp. HI2761. Next base: position 1,017,518 of record NZ_NKFN01000007.1, read on the forward strand.
AAGGTAGAGTTGATGGATCTCGCCCGCACCGTCCGTTACTTCCGGGTGGGGAAGCTTGCACGGCCCCGCATGCGCGTATCCGACCAGCGTGCCGTCGTCGCCTTCCGCGACCCACGTCCGGCACTGCGGGTCGCCGAGCTGCTCGGTGATCGCTGCGACCGAGTACGTCCGGGCTTCGTACTCGGCCAGATCGTCCGGCGGGTAATCGATACCAAACCCGTCGTGCAGAAAGGTTTCGCGAAACGTATCGCGCTTCAATTCGGCAAGCGGGACGGCATCGGCCAGTGTCGCAACGCGGATCAACATTGAGCATCTCTCGGTTCGGTGTCGGGTCGACAGTTTATCCCGGGTGATCTCCAGCAGACGCATCCCCACGCGCTAGCCCGTGACCGTCGCGGTCGGACGCACGACGATCTCGCTCACGTCGACATCGTCAGGCTGCGCGATCGCATACGCAATGGCCGCCGCGATCGCGTCGGGTTCGAGCGCGATGCTGCGGTACCGCGTCATCGCTTCGGCGGCGACCGGGTCGGTAATCGTGTCGGCCAGCTCGGACGTGACGACACCCGGGCAGATGCTCGTGATGCGCAGCTTGTCGTTCTCCTGCCGCAAGCCGTCGGAGATCGCGCGCACCGCGTACTTCGTCGCGCAATAGACGGCGGCCGTCGGCGATACCCGCAATCCGCCGATCGACGATACGTTGACGATCTGGCCGAAACCCTGCCGGTTCATCACCGGCAGGGCGGCCGCGATGCCGTACAGCACGCCCTTGATGTTGACGTCGACCATGCGGTCCCACTCGTCGACCTTCAGCGACGCCATCGGAGACAGCGGCATGACGCCCGCGTTGTTGACGATGACGTCGATCTGCCCGTACTCGGCGAGCGCGGCGTCGACGAAGGCGACGCTGTCGTCGCGCTGCGTGACGTCGAGCGCACGCCAGGCCGCGGTGCCGCCATCGGCGCGAATGTCGTCGGCGAGCGCGGCAAGGCGTTCGGTGCGGCGCGCGCCGAGCATCAGCCGCGCGCCGCGCGCGCCCAGATAGCGGGCGGTGGCTTCGCCGATACCGCTGCTCGCGCCGGTGATCAGGATCACTTTCCGTTCGATGTTGTGGCTCGTCATATCCGTTCCTCGGTTCGGGATGAAGAACCGACAGCATTGCGCGGAAGCGGGGGCGACCGTTATCTCGCGAGTCCGCATTTCTTGCACGATTCTCCGGGAGTGCGCCGGGCACGATCCGGTGCGTGGCCGTGCATGCGGTTTTCCGACCCGGTAAAAAAACGCCGATTTTGCAGCGCAGCGAAAGGCGGCGAAGTTCGCCCGGTCGGACCTCCGCCACGAACCGAAATCGCCGATACGGCAATCTTGCGGATGCCGATGGTTGACGGCCGGCGGACATGCTAGGATTTCCGTCAAACAACTCCGGAGACTGCGATGCCGTTCATCTGCGAAAACGTTGAATGTCGTGCCGTGCTGGCTCGCGGGCAGGTCAGGCCCCATCAGGAGGGCGCGGGCTGGTGCTTCTACTGCCCCGACTGCAACGCCAGAAACGAGTTGATGAATATCGGCACGGCCAGCGGCCCTGTCGAGCTGGTTCAGCCGGAGCGGGCCAGCCCGCCGCACAAGGTCGTCGCGACGGCCCGGCCGCTGGACGATGGCCGATACGCGGCGCAGTTGAGCGTCCAGCGGGCGCTCGCCGTGAAAGGCACCTACGCGGCCGAAGAGCACTGGGATCAGCTCGGCGTATTCGGCGACGCGCAGGAAGCCGTCGCGCATGCGAAGTCTTTCGCGACGGACGTGCTGCAGCGCGCGGCATAGTCGGCACTTTTCCGTGAATGAACGAAGGGCGTCGCGCGTTCGCGCGCGGCGCCCCTTTGCGTTTTCCGCCCGCGTTCGTCAGTGATGAATATCGAACGACAAGTACTGCTGCGCGATCCGCCGATACGTGCCGTTCTGAAGTAGGCTCGCAAAAAATTCGTGCGTGGTCACGTGGTCGGCACCGGTGCCGGCGTCCGGCGGGCCTCTTCGCGGGCCGCGACGAGCGCGCGGATCAGCGCGCGGTCGGCGGGCGTCGCCGGCGTGAAGACCACGAGGCTCAGGTCCGGGCGGCCGGTGACCGAGAACGCCGAATAGTCGAACGCGATCCGGCCGGCCTGCGGATGGCGGATCTCCTTCGTGCCTTCGTGATGCGAATGGATATCGTGGTCCCGCCACATCGCGTCGAATTCGGCGCTCGTCGCGCGCATCTCGTCGACGAACGCCTGCACGGCCTGCGTCGCGCCGCTGCGCGCGACGTCCGCACGAAACGCGCCGACCGCGAACCGCGCGATGCGCTCCCAGTTCGGCTGCGCGGCGCGCACGCGCGAGTCGACGAAGATCAGCCGCAGGACGTTGCGCGCGGCCAGCGGCAGCGTCGCGTAGTCGGTCAGCGTCGCGGCCGCCGCGTCGTTCCACGCGACGACGTCCCACGTCGCCGTGCGGATGATCGCCGGGCTCGCGTCGAGCGCATCGAGCACGTGCTGCAGGCGCGGCGTTACGCCGGCCGGCGCGTGATAGCGCACCTCGGGCAGATGGCCGACGCCGATCAGGAACAGGTGCTCGCGTTCGGCCTCGTTGAGCATCAGCGCGCGGGCGAGCCGGTCGAGCACGTCGGCCGACGGCGCACCGCCGCGCCCCTGTTCGAGCCACGTGTACCATGCGGCGCTCACGTGCGCGCGCTGTGCGACTTCCTCGCGCCGCAGGCCCGGCGTGCGGCGGCGCGTGGCCGGCAGCCCGAGCGCGGCGGGGTCGAGTTTCTCGCGGCGGTCCCGCAGGTACGCGCCGAGCAGGTTGTCGGGAGCGTCAGCCATATCCTGTTAGTTCGTTTACCGGTAAACCGTCACGACTTCACCGCGAGCGGCCATCGGCAGATAGTAAGCCTCCATTTCATCCGGAGGTGCTGAACATGCGTGTCTTTGTTACGGGAGCGTCTGGATTCGTCGGCTCGGCCGTCGTCGCCGAACTCGTGGGCGCCGGGCACTCGGTGCTCGGGCTGGCGCGGTCCGATGCGGCCGCGGCGTCGGTTGCCGCCGCCGGCGCCGACGTCCATCGCGGGTCGCTGGAGGATCTCGACAGCCTGACGCGCGGCGCCGAGGCCGCCGATGCGGTGATCCACACGGGATTCAATCACGACTTCTCGCGCTTCGCGCAGAACTGCGAACTCGATCGTCGCGCGATCGAGACGATCGGCGCGGTGCTCGCCGGCTCGGCGCGGCCGCTGGTCGTCACGTCGGGCCTCGCGCTCGTTGCGCCCGGCCGCGCGGCGACGGAGGACGATCCGCACGTGCCGGTGTCGGCGAGCTATCCGCGTGCGTCCGAAGCGACCGCGGTCGCGCTGGAAGCGCGCGGCGTGCACGCGTCGGTCGTCCGCCTGCCGCCGTCCGTGCATGGCGACGGCGATCAAGGCTTCGTGCCGCGCCTGATCGCGTTTGCGAGGGAGAAGGGGGCATCGGCGTTCGTCGGCGACGGCGCGAACCGCTGGCCGGCCGTGCACCGGCTCGACGCGGCGCGCGTGTACCGGCTCGCGATCGAACGCGGCGCGGCCGGCGCGCGCTATCACGCGGTCGACGATACGGGCGTGCCGTTTCGCGAGATCGCCGACGTGATCGGCCGCCGGCTGAACGTGCCGGTGGTCGCGAAGTCGGCGGAGCAAGCCGGCGAGCACTTCGGCTGGTTCGCGATGTTTGCCGGGATGGATGCGCCGGCAACCAGCGAGCGCACGCGGGCGTTGCTCGACTGGGCGCCGACGCAGCCTCGGCTGCTGGCCGATATCGATCGGCCGCGGTATTTCGAAAGCTGACGAGCGGCCGCGCCGCTCGCCCTGGGTGCGGCTCAGACCGTGACGACGATCTTTCCGACCTGCGCGCCGGCTTCCATGTAGCGGTGCGCGTCCACGATGTCGTCGAACGCGAACGTGCGATCGATTCGCGGCTTCAGCGTGCCGGCCGCGAGCCCGTCGACGATGAAGCGCTTCGCGCGTTCGAGCCGTTGCGCGCTGCCGGTGATCTCGAACAGCTCGTAGCCGCGCAGCGTCAGGTGGCGCGCGAGCAGGTCCATCACCGGCACCGGGATGTCGCGCGTATCGAGCGCGCCGTACTGGAAGAACGTGCCGTTGGTGGCCAGCGCGCGCAGCAGGTTCGCCGCGCCGGGGCCGCCGACCGGGTCGAACACGATGCGCGCGCCGATGCCGCCCGTGATGTCGGCCACCTGCTGCGCCAGGTCGGAGGGGCTGCCGACGATCACGTGTTTCGCGCCCGCGTCGAGCAGCGCCTGACGCTTCGATTCGCCGCGCGTCAGCGCGATCGGCATCGCGCCGACATGGTTCGCCACCTGGATCGCGGCCTGCCCGACGCTGCTCGACGCGGCGCCGACCAGCACCGCATCGCCGCGCTCGAGGCCGCCGAGTTCGATCAGCGCGCCGTAGGCCGTGACGAACATCATCCACGTCGCGGCCGCCTCCTCGAACGACAGGCTGTCCGGATGCTTGACCACCGCATGCGCGGGCACGTTGACCACCTCGCCGTACATCCCGTAGTCGGCGAACGAGAATGCCGGCACGACGCTCACCGCGTCGCCTTCGGCGAACCCCGTCACGTTGCGGCCGATCGCCGCGACCACGCCCGACGCCTCGTAGCCGAGCGACGCCGGAAAGCGCGGCGTGAACGTGTATTCGCCGCTGCGGAACATGACTTCCGCGCGATTGAGGCCGAGCGCCTTCACGCGTAGCTGGATGTCGTCGGGGCCCGGCGCGGGCACGTCGACGGTGTCGATCTGCAGGACTTCGGGGCCGCCGATGCGGTGGAAACGAACGATGCGGGTCATGGAGCGCTCCTTCGATGAACGGGTGTCGATGAAGCAGCATCGTAGGCGGGCGCCCGCGCCGGATAAACGCGCAGCCCGATCATTGATTGTTATTCGACGAATAACAATCGACGCGGACCCGTGTTACGCCGGATAACGCCGCGCGAACAGCTCGGTCAGCCAGTCGATGAACGCGCGCACCTTGTCGGGCAGATGCGCGCGGTTCGGGTACAGCACCGACACCGGCTTCGGCACGGCCGGCACGCCGGGCAGCAGCTCGATCAACTGACCCGAGTCGATGCTCGGCTGCAGCGCGGGCCGCAACGCATGCACGATGCCGAGGCCGGCGAGCCCGCACGACAGCAACGCTTCCGAGTTGTCGGTGAGCAGGCTGCTCGCGAGCTTCACCGCGACGGTTTCGCCGCGCGCGCGGAACGTCCAGTCGAGCACGCGGCGATTGCGGCCGGTGAAGAAATTGACCGCGCGATGCGTACGGAGATCGTCGAGCGTGCGCGGCAAACCGTGGCGTGCGATATAGGCCGGCGACGCACACGTGGCCATCGGCACCGCGCCGACGGTGCGCGCGACCATGCTCGAATCCTTCAGCGTCCCGACCCGCACCACGCAGTCGATGCCTTCGCCGATCAGGTCGGCCGGCTGATCGCTCGCGCCGAGCACGAGCTCGATCTGCGGATAACGCTGCTGGAAGTCGGGCAGCGCCGGAATCACGACCGTCTTCGCGAGCGCGAGCGCGATGTCGATCCGCAGCCGGCCCTTCGGCACCGCGCGTTGCTTGGGAAACGACGCGAACGCCTCGTCGATGCTGCCGAGCAGCTGCACGCAGCGCGCATGGAACGCCTCGCCCTCGGCCGTCACGCTGACGCGGCGCGTGCTGCGGTTCAGCAGCCGGACGCCGAGCTCCTGTTCGAGCTGCTGTACGGCTTTCGTGACGGCCGGCCGATGCAGTTGCAGCGCGTCGGCGGCCTGCGTGAAGTTGCCGCGTTCGACGATCTGTACGTAGATCTGCATCGTTTGCAGGCGGTCCATGGCGTTCCCGGATGGCGTGGCGAGCGGCCATCTTCGCATACCGCCGCGGCGCGGTGCGCGGCCGCCCGCCTGCCGTGCGTCATTCGACCGGATGCAGATCCTGCAGCAGCGTCGGCACGAGCTCCGACACGGTCGGGTGGATGTGCATCGCGCGGCTGATCGTCGTGTACGGCGCGCCGGCGGTCATCACGTCGAGCATCCCGTGCACGACTTCATCGCCGGTCACGCCGAGGATCGACGCGCCGAGGATCGCGTGGCTGTCCGCGTCGACGATCACCTTCATGAAGCCCTGGCTTTCGCCTTTCTCGACCGCGCGACCGACGCGCGTCATCGGGCGCGTGCCGACCAGCAGCCGGCGGCCCGTCTGCTTCGCTTGCGCGAGCGTCATGCCGACGCGGCCGAGCGGCGGATCGATGTACATCGCGTAGGCCGTGATGCGGTCGGACACCTTGCGCGGATCGTCGTCGAGCAGGTTGGCCGCGACGATCTCGTAGTCGTTGTACGCGGTGTGCGTGAACGCGCCGCGCCCGTTGCAGTCGCCGAGCGCCCAGATGCCGGGCACGTTGGTGCGCAACTGGTCGTCGACGGTGATGTAGCCGCGCGTGTCGGTGTCGATGCCCGCGCGCTCGAGCCCCAGATCGTCGGTGTTCGGCACGCGCCCGACCGCGAGCAGCAGGTGCGAGCCCGCGACCTCGCGGCCGCCGCCTGAGCAGTCGAGGCCGACCACGATGCCGTCGCCGTCGCGGCGCGCGCTCAGGCAGTTCGCGTCGAGCTGCACGTCGATCCCTTCGTTTTCGAGGATCTCGCGCACGGCCTGCGACACGTCCTCGTCCTCGCGGCCGATCAGGCGGGAGCCCTTCTCGACGATCGTGACCTTCGAGCCGAAACGGCGGTACATCTGGCCGAATTCGAGCCCGACGTAGCTGCCGCCGACGATCACGAGATGGTCGGGCAGGAAGTCGACGTCCATCATCGTCGAGTTGGTCAGGTACGGCACCGTGTCGAGGCCCGGCATCGAGGGCACCTGCGCGCGCCCGCCGACGTTGATGAAGATGCGTTCGGCTTCGAGCACTTCATCGCCCACGCGCACCGCGTTCGCGCGTTCGAATCGGGCATGACCCTGAAAGACGGTCGTGTTGTCGAGGCCGCGCACCCATTGCTCGACGCCGTGGTTCGAGCGGCCGGAGATCTGGTCCTTGCGGGCCTTCACCGCCTTCATGTCGACGGTGACGGGGCCGCCGATCGACACGCCGTATTCGCTGGCGCGCCGGGCGAGCTGCGCGGCGTACGCGCTCGCGATCAGCGTCTTGGTCGGGATGCAGCCGGTGTTCACGCAGGTGCCGCCGAAGCGGCCGCGCTCGACGATCGCGACTTTCATGCCGGCGCCGGCGAGCCGCGCGGCGAGCGGCGGTCCGGCCTGGCCGGTGCCGATGACGATCGCATCGAAGTGTTGCGTCATGACGTCCTCCTGTGCGGGTGCAACGAGGAAAGGGGCAGGCGCAAGCCGCATGCCGTGCCGGCGGTCGCCCGCGGGCGACGAGCGCCTATGGTAGACCCGTTGGCCGGCTGTCGCGAGCGGCGGGCGGGCGACGCGCCGGATTGAAAAACGGCGCCGCCGCCGGCATCGCGGCGCGCAGCCTTTAGTCCTTGGGCGTCCATTGCCCGAACGACACCGGCCGGTGCGGGTCGGCGCGCGTGACCGTGACGTGGTCGGGCTTGCCCTCGAGCGGAAACGATTCGGTGACGATCTGGTTCGAAAAGAGCCAGCCGTGCGTGCGCGGGTCGTAGCGGAACGTGATGTAGTCGGTCCAGTGCTGCCCGCACGCGACGAAATTCTGCACGGTGAAATAGCGGCCCTTCACCGAAAAGCCGTTGTCGGCGGCATCGTCGGGGTCGAACGGATCGCACTGGCCGCCATCGTTCGCGCGCAGCACGACCTGATCGTTGCGTGCGGCGAGCCGATACGTGCGATCGGCCTGCTCCTCGTAGATCAGCAGCGGGCGCGGCGACGGCTGTTCGCGCGTATCGACCGCGCGATGCACGACGACGAGAAAGCTGTGTCGCCCGTTGTCGAGATCGGGGCCGGCGTGCGCGACCAGCGGCTGGTAGCCGGGTGGCAATTGAGCGGCGATCGACTTCGGCAGGCCGTCGGCGCGGGCGCCGAGCGGGAGTGCGGCGAGCAGCGGGAGCAGCAGGGCGGAAAGGCGAAGAGCGCGCATGGCGGGAGGGTTGGTCGAAGGAAGAAAAAGGGGGGCGAGCCGCGCGGGGTGACCGATCGCGCCCGGGAAACTCGGTGCCGGGCGTGGGATTTCCGGGCGCGTCGCCGTCGAATTCGATGCCGACGGTCGGGCGCGCATCGTCCTCGCGCGAGATCGCTTCGACGGCAGCGGCAGCGGCGGGATGGCGGGCGACGCGGGTCTCGATCATGGGGCGGCGCGCAATGACGGGAAAGAGGGCCAGCATAGCAGCGCACGACCGCTTTCGGCTACGCGCGAAGCGTGCCAGAATCAGCGGCTCGATCGTCGGAAACGACACGCAGGCGCCGGCGCAGCGGCGTCGCTGACCAAGGAGACTTCGATGACCGCATCGGCTGCCGTACTCGCCATCCTGGCTGCGCTGTTTCTCGGCGCGATGATTCCCGGCCCGAGCTTCGTGCTGGTGGCCCGCAATTCGATCGGGCTGTCGCGTCGCGACGGGCTTGCCACCGCGCTCGGCATGGGCATCGGCGGCATCGTGTTCGGCGGCGTCGCGCTGGCCGGGCTCTACACGCTGCTGCAGGCTGTCGAATGGCTGTACGTGGGCCTCAAGATCGCGGGCGGCGCTTACCTGATCTACATGGCGTCGAAGATCTGGCGCGGCGCCGACCGGCCGATCGCGATGGACGATCCGCAGGCGATGGCCGGCGGCAGCGCGCGCAAGTCGTTCCTGACCGGCCTCACGACCCAGCTCAGCAACCCGAAGACGGCGATCTGGTACGGCAGCATCTTCGCGGCGCTGCTTCCGCAGCATCCGCCGCTGTGGTGCTACCTCGTGCTGCCGCCGCTCGTGTTCGCGGTCGAATTCGGCTGGTACACGCTCGTCGCGCTGTGCTTCTCGACGCGCCGGCCGCGTGAACTCTACCTGCGCGCGAAGAAGTGGGTCGACCGCATCGCGGCCGGCGCGATCACGCTGCTCGGGCTGCGGCTGATCCTGAATGCGCCGAAAGCGGGGATCTGAGCGCTGTCATTCCCGATCCGTATCGGCGCCGGCCGCCGGCACGAACCCGCCGCGCCGCTCGCCCGGGCGCGCGTCGGCGTCTCGCGAACGCATGGCTTCCCGATGGCGCGGCCGCATGCGGGCCGCCTCCGGGCATGTTTCCCACCCCCGCCGGGCATGTTTCCCACCCCTCGTCGTCGCCCGTCGAGCCTTGCGCGACGGGGGTTCGCGTGGGTCGCACGGCGCGCCGGGCGCCGCCGCTTCCCCGATTCTGGCGGCCGACGGCCCGACGACGTGTAAACTGCTGCCTTTTTTGACGGTTTGCAGCATGGTGCACGCATCTCCGCGCCCGGCGTTGAGCGGTCCGACGCTCGTCCGGCTGCTCGCGCGCCTGGCCGATGCCGACGTCGCGGAATCCCGGCAAACGTTGTCCGACCGGCTGAGCCAGTGGCTCGGCTGGACCGACGCGATCACGCTGTCGTCCGCGCTGAATGCGAGCCCGCCGGGCGTCGCGGCCGGCGTGCGCGGCTACGACGCGGAGCGCGACTGCGCCCGCGTGCGCCACGACCTCGCGCAGGCGATCACGGCCACCCGGCCGCGGGCGCGGCGCCGGCCGGGCGACCTGCCGCCGCCGGCTGCCGACACGGCCGATTTCGCGGACTTTCGCCAGCGTTATCTGACCCTGCAGCAGGACATGGAAACGGCGATCGGCCAGTTGCGCGGCCGCCTGCGGGTCGCGCTCGCCGCGCGCTCGTCCGGGATGGCGCGGCTCGCGACGCTCGACACGATCATGGAGCGCGTGCTCGGCGCGCGCGAGCGCAGCCTGCTGTCGGCCGTGCCCGCGCTGCTCGGCACGCGCTTCGCGCGGCTGCGCGACGCGGAGCGGCAGGCGCTGGCCGAGGCCGAATCCGCGGCCGCGACGGCCGCTGCCGCCGATACGCCTGCCGCCGAAGGCACGGTGGCCGACACCCCGACCGTCGCGGCGCTCGTGCCCGGCGCATGGCTCGATACGTTTCGCGACGAGATGCAAAGCATCCTGCTTGCCGAACTCGAAGTCCGGTTTCAAACGGTAGACGGGCTGCTCGCGGCCCTTCGCACCTGCTAATCAACACGCTATGTCCAGAATTCGCCTTGATCTCGTTGTCTTCGTCGCCGGTCTGCTCGCAGTGGGCTGGATCGGTGCCGGCTATGTCGCGTCGAACCCGCTGGCGGCGGCCGTCACGCTGCTGATCGGCGCGTGCTACGTCGCCGGCGCATGGGAGCTGCTGCGCTACCGGCAGGCGACCGCCACGCTGTCGCGCGCGGTTGGCGGCCTGACCGAGCCGCCCGCGAAGCTCGACACGTGGCTCGATACGCTGCATCCGGGCCTGCGCGGCGCGGTGCGCGCACGGGTCGAAGGCGCGCGCGTCGCGCTGCCGGGCCCGGCGCTCACGCCTTACCTCGTCGGCCTGCTGGTGCTGCTCGGCATGCTCGGCACGCTGCTCGGGATGGTCGTCACGCTGAAGGGCACGGGCGCCGCGCTCGAGAGCGCGACCGATCTCGATGCGATCCGCGCGTCGCTGATCGCGCCGGTGAAGGGGCTCGGGTTCGCGTTCGGCACGTCGATCGCCGGTGTCGCGACGTCCGCGATGCTCGGCCTGCTGTCGGCGCTCGTGCGCCGCGAGCGGATCGATGCGGCCCAGCAGCTCGACGCGAAGATCGCGACGACGCTGCGCGTGCATTCTTCCGCGCACCAGCGCGACGAATCGTTCCGGCTGCTGCAGCGCCAGGCCGACGTGATGCCGGCGCTGGTCGACCGGCTGCAGACGATGATGACGACGCTCGAGGCGCGCAGCGTCGCGTTGCACGATCGCCAGCTCGACAGTCAGCAGGCGTTTTTCGATCGGACCGAGCGGGCGTACGCGGGCCTTGCGTCGAACGTCGGCGACGCGCTGAAGGAAAGCGCCGCCGAAAGCGCGCGCGTGGCCGGTGTGGCGCTGCAACCGGTCGTCGCCGCGACGATGACGGGGCTCGCGCAGGAGATGGCCGCGCTGCGCGACACCGTGACGGGCGCGGTGCAGCGTCAGCTCGACGGGCTGACGGACGGCTTCGAGAAGACCACCGCCAACGTGACGGCCGTGTGGAACCGCGCGCTCGACGAACAGCGCCGCGCGGGCGACGCCGTCGCGCAGCAGTTGCAGACGACGCTCGGCCAGTTCACCGAGACGTTCGCGCAGCGTTCGTCGGATCTGCTCGACGGCGTCGCGACGCGCCTCGAATCGACCGAAGGCCGCCTGTCGGACGCGTGGCGCGATGCGCTCTCGCGCCAGGAGCAGGTCGGCGAGACGCTGGCCGGCCAGCATGCGCGCGCGCTGGGCGAAGCCGCCGCGACGTTCGAACGCCATTCGACCGCGACGCTCGCCGCGATGCGCGAATCGCACGCCGGTTTGCAGACGCAACTGGCGGCCCGCGACGAAGAACGCTTGTCGGCGTGGAACGATTCGCTCGCCGCGATGGCTGCGAAGCTCGGCGAAGAATGGCAGCGCGCGGGCGTGCATAGCGCCGGCCGCCAGCAGGAAATCTGCGATGCCCTCGCGCAAACGACGCGCGACCTTACCGCCCAGGCGTCGACGTTCGAACAACGCTCGAACGAATTGCTGTCGACGATTCGCGAATCGCACACCGGCCTGCAATCGCAACTGGCGGCACGCGACGAAGAACGTCTGGCGGCGTGGAACGACTCGCTGGCCGCGATGGCCGCGAAGCTCGGCGAAGAATGGCAGCGTGCAGGCGTGCACAGCGCCGGCCGTCAGCAGGAAATCTGCGATGCATTAGCGCAAACGACGCGCGATCTCGCCGCACAGGCGTCGATGTTCGAACAACGCGCGAACGATCTGCTGTCGACGATTCGCGATTCGCACGTCGGTTTGCAATCGCAGCTGGCTGCGCGCGACGAAGAGCGTCTGTCGGCATGGAACGGTTCGCTGACCGCGATGGCTGCGAAGCTCGGCGAAGAATGGCAGCGCGCGGGCGTGCACAGCGCCGGCCGCCAGCAGGAAATCTGCGACGCATTGGCGCAAACGACGCGCGATCTGGCAGCACAGGCGTCGACGTTCGAACAGCGCTCGAACGATCTGCTGACGACGATCCGCGAGTCGCACGCCGGCCTGCAATCGCAACTGGCCGCACGCGACGAGGCCCGCCTGTCCGCCTGGAACGATTCGCTCGCGGCGATGGCGGCCGCGCTGCGCGACGAATGGGCGCAGACGAGCGCGCAGGCCGCCGCGCGCCAGCAGGACATCTGCGACACGCTGGCCCGCACCGCGAACGACATCACCGCGCAGGCGCAGGTTCACGCGAGCGACACGATCAACGAAATCGCGCGTCTCGTGCAGGCCGCGTCGGAGGCGCCGAAGGCTGCGGCCGACGTCGTCGCCGAGCTGCGCCAGCGCCTGTCCGACAGCATGGTGCGCGACACCGCGACGCTGGAGGAACACAGCCGCCTGCTCGCGACGCTGGAGACGCTGCTCGGCGCGGTCAACCACGCGTCGACCGAACAGCGCGCCGCGATCGACGCGCTCGTCAGCACGTCGGCCGATCTGCTCGACCGCGTCGGCGCCCGCTTCAACGACACCGTCGACACCGAGACGCGCAAGCTCGATTCGGTGGCCGCGCAGGTCACGGCCGGCGCCGTCGAAGTGGCGAGCCTCGGCGACGCGTTCGGGATGGCCGTGCAGGTGTTCGGCGAATCGAACGACAAGTTGCTGATCCATCTGCAGCGCATCGAGGCCGCGCTCGAGAAATCGCTCGCGCGCAGCGACGAACAGCTCGAGTACTACGTCGCGCAGGCGCGCGAAGTGATCGACCTGAGCGTGATGTCGCAGAAGCAGATCGTCGAAGACCTGCAGCAGCTCGCCGGCCGGCGGGCGCCCGTCGGAGCGTAACGCATGCACGACGAAATCGACGGCGGCGCGCAATCGGCGCCGGTGTGGCCCGCGTTCGCCGACCTGATGTCGGTGCTGCTCGGCGCGTTCGTGCTGATCCTCGTCGGCGTGATCGGCATGCAGCTTCAGCTCACGTCGAAGCTCGAGGAAGCGGTGCGTGCGCGCCAGCTCGAGGCGCAGCAGCGCAAGTCGCTCGAACAGGCGCTCGCCGGGCCGCTCGCGGCCGGCCGCGTGACGCTCGTGAACGGGCGCATCGGGATCAGCGGCAGCGTGCTGTTCGCGCTGAACTCCGACCAGTTGCAGCCCGCGGGCCGCGACCTGCTGAAGACGCTGGCCAGCCCGCTGGCCACGTACCTGAAGACGCGCGACGAGATCCTGATGATCAGCGGCTTCGCGGACGACCAGCAGGTGCACGCCGGCAACCGCCTGTTCGCGGACAACTGGGAACTGTCGGCCAAGCGCGCGTTGACGGTCACGCGCGCGCTGATCGATGCCGGCGTGCCTGCGTCGTCGGTGTTCGCGGCCGCGTTCGGTTCCGAACAGCCGGTCAGCTCGAATGCGGACGATGAAGGCCGCGCGAAGAACCGCCGCGTGGAAATCGCGCCGGTGCCGCGCAAATCGGCGTCGAACGGAGGAAAGGCAAAGTGACGGGCGACGCGACGCACGTGCGCGCGACGCTCGACGCATGGCGCGAGCAGGGCGCCGATCGGCTCGATCCCGTGCGCTTTCACCGGATCGACGCGCTCGAACGGCGCGCGGCCGTACTCGACGGCGCCGCACGCGCGCTGCTCGACGCGCGGCTGGCGACGCTGATCGAAGGCTTCGCGGAGGTGGTCGCGCGCGCCGATGACGCCGATACCACGCGCGACACGGTGGAAGTCACGGCGCGCGCGCCCGCGCCCGCGCGCGGCGCGCTTGCCGCGCTCGTCGAAGGGCTCGCGCGCGATGCGCAGGCCGATCGGCGCGGGCTCGATCCCGAACTGGTCGACTACTTCCGCACGATGTGGTCGAAAGTCCGCACGGAACAGCAATACCGCCAGTCGCTCGACCAGGTGCCGCGCAACGCGGGGCCGCTCAATTCGAACAGCCTCGTGCACCGCTCGCTCGCGACGATGCGCGAGCTGTCGCCGGACTATCTGCAGCAGTTCCTGTCGTACGTCGATGCGCTCGCATGGCTGGAGGATCTCGCCGGCGGCGGCGCGCAGCCCGAGAAGGAAGCGCCGCGCGCGAAGGCGGCCCGGCCCGCGAAGAAGGCGACGCGCGCGAAGGCGCGATAACGCCACGCCGTGCGTTCAGGCGTGCGGGTTGCCGAGCGCCGGCGCCGGATCGTCGATCGCCGCGCGCAGCGCGTGCAATGCTTCGACGAGCGCCGACGCGAACGGCGAATGTGCGGCGATGCCCGTCGCGTCGAGCCGGCTCCCGAGGATCGGCAGCGCGATCGATGCGGGCTCGACGATGCGCGCCGACATCACCGACAGCGTTTCGCGCAGCGCGGCGTCCGCATGCGTCGCACGCGGCGACGCGTTCAACACGGCCACGGGCTTGTACACGACGGCTCGCATCCCACGACCCAGTCCAGCGCGTTCTTCATCACGCCGGTTACGCCGTGCGCGTATTCCGGGCTGGCGATCAGCACGCCGCCGGCCGTGTTCAGGCGGTCGATCAGATCGCGCACCGCGGCGGGCGTCGGGTATTCGGCATCGGGATTGAACAGCGGGAATTCGCCGAGACGATCGAAGCGTGCGATGTGCATGTCGCGCGGGGCGACGAGCGCGGCCGCATCGAGGAGTGCCGCGTTGTACGACTGCGCGCGGAGGCTGCCGCACAGCGCGACGATGTCGAGTGGGCGGGTGACATCGGTTCGGGGATCGATGGTCATCGAACGGCGTTTCGATTGGCGGGTTGAGCTGGCGCGTCGCGCGGGTTCGACGGATTATCGCATCGGCGTGCGGGCCGCATCGCTCATCCCGGCCGCACGCGCGAATTCACCGATTCCCCACCCGCTCCCCAGCAACAGCCGCCGCGTATGCAGCGCACCGTGCACGTCGTCGGCAACGGTTTCGCCGAGATAACGCAGCGCACGGCCTTCGACATCGACGAAGCCATGCCGGTAATCCTGCGCGAGCGCCGTCCACAACCGCGCGGCGCCGACCGACTGGCGCGCGCCGCTGATCAGGCACAGGCCAGCGTCGAGTCCCCAGCGGTACAGCGTCGTCGTGAGACCCTGGCGTTGTGCCGAGCCCCGCAGCCGCGTATGCGGTGCGCGCAGGTAGCGGTCGGCGCGACGCGGGAGTTCGGGCAGGCGGTTGAACACCGTATAACCGGCGAGCTGGCGCGCGGCCGGATCCTCGACATACAGGAAGTATTCGCCGTCCGCTTCGCGATGGCGGACGATCAGGCCCGAGCGGCCGAGTGCGACGGCCGGCAGCCCGTGCAGGCGATGGCCCGGCTGGTGGAGGCGTTCATAAAGGGTGTCGAGTTCGTCGTCGATGTCGTGCTGGGAATGCTGTACGTCGATACGCATGGCAAAAGCCGCCCGTCCCGGGCGGTTCGGGAAAGAGGTTCATCGCAAAAGGGAACGGAAGCGGGTGCGGCCCCCGGGCTCGGCGAAGCGAGCCGGGGCCGCGAATCAGCTGGGGATGTGCTGGAAACCGGCGGCGATCGCGGCGAGGCCCGCGATGCAGAGTGCGAACAGGATCAGGACTTTGTGGATCACGCCTCTTTCCTCATGAATGCGCGGCGCCGGCGGGCGGCGTCGCGGAGACGGTGAGCGGCGGGCACGGCCCGCACGGCCGTCGTGCGGGACGACGGTCGGGTGTCCGGCGACGGATCGGACGCGGACGGCCAGCACCATACGCGACGCGTCGGAGGCAGGCAATCGGACTGACGGAGAAAGGCGACGAAAAGCGGAGAATCGCGGTGTTTCGCGACAATTGGCCGCATGGGGCGGGTTGAAACGCCAGGAGGTCCACGCGCAAGCGCATCGTCAAATGCTGGAGGGCGTGCTTGGAAAGGTGTCGTTGCGGGTGCGACGCTCGCGACAGGCAAGTCGACACCCACGTGAGGACTGGAGCGGCATGGATGACCGCTCCGCTCGCTCCGTCACACTACCTTCCGAGCGCCGAACGTCTGCCTGATCCGCGCGAACAAGCCGTGCTGCGCGATCCATTCGGCATACGCGCGATAGTCGGGATCGCGCATCAGGTGACGCTCTTCCGTCTTCGCACGCGTGTAGTAAATCAGGTTGACCGCGACGAGCCCCGCGCAGTGCATGAGCCCGATCTGCCAGCCCAGCGGCTCGACGAACGGCACCGACACCATCCAGTACGACAGGTTCTTCGTGATGTAGGCCGGATGCTTCGTGAGGCGATACGGGCCCGACGTGATGATCCCGCGGTGGGTGAGGTTCGAGAACCGCAGCCCGAACGAGATCGTGCACAGCGCGTAGGTCAGCAGCAGCAGGATGATCGTCGCGCCCCAGATCACGCGCAGCGTCGGCGCCGACAGCAGCCAGTTGTCCCAGAACACCGAGCCTTCGTAGCGGATGTAGTTGTTCGAGATCAGCGACCAGAACGGCTGATAGCAGATCAGCGCGGCCACCCAGCCGAGCGTCGTCGGCTCGACGGTGCGCACGTGGCTGTCGAGGATGCGGAACGTGCACAGGTAGCCGACGGTGCCGAACATCAGGTCCATCGTGAACGACAGGTCGTACATGAACACGAAGGTCGCGATCGTCATCGGCGCATGCATCGCGTTCGCGAGCGACGCGCTCAGATGATCGGCGTCCTTCGACAGGTAGACGGTCATCAGCGGCAGGAAGAACGCCTTCACGCCCCAGCCGGCCAGCATCTCGCGCACCGGCTTCCAGCTCGTGGGCTGCTCGCGGCGGAACAGGAAGCGGCCCCACAGCAGGTACGCGTCGTCCGTCTCGCGCTGGTGGCGGTCCATCCACGCGAAGTAGAACGGCGCGGCGACGATCACGTACGGCGCGAGCGAGCGCAGCAGCGACCAGAACGGCAGGTAGAACGCGCCGTGGTATTCGGGCAGCAGCCAGTAGAGGAGGCCGATGCCCGCATAGATCGACGTCAGCGCGCCGAGCCGTGTCGCCACGCGCGCGATGCCGAGCGACCGGACGGCCTGCCGCGACAGCCCCGCGCTCGGGCGCAGGTAGACACGCGAGATGAAGAGTTCGTGCAGCGCGATCGTGCCGATGATCGCGAGGCTCGCGATGACCGCGCGGGTGGCCGCGTCGAGGGCCGGGTGGTCGCGCGTGATCCACAGCGCGAAGAGTCCGGCCGTGATGCCGAGCAGGCCGGCGCGCAAGGGCGTGGCGGAGCGGGGTGGGCGGTCCGGGGCAGCGACGACGCCGTCGAGCGTGGAATTCATGATCGGATCCTCGTGGGGATGAGGGCCGGCGCCCCCGCTTGGCGGGTGGCGCCGGCCGTCGGCCGGGCTGTTTATGGATGCGCGCCCGGCCATTGGCCTGTCGTTCTGATACGTGATGCGTTGAAGCTTACTTCTTGGTGCCGCCGCCCAGCAGACCGCCGAGCAGGTTGGTCACCGGCGACAGCAGGTTGCCGGTGCCGCCTGCGGTGGCGCCGCCCGTGCTGCCGGTCAGGCCGGTCACCACGGAGCCGCTGCCGCTCGGCGTCGTCACGGTGCCGGCCGCGCCGCCGGGGCTGACCGTGCCGGTGGCGCCGGCCGAGCCGGCCGGCGTTCCCAGCGCACCCGTGAGCGTGCCGACCGGGCCGCTCGTCAGCAACCCGCCGAGCGTGCCGGACAGGTTGCCGCCCGGCGTCGTGACGGTGCCGGTGAGGCTCGCGCCGAGCGGCGTCAGCGAGTTGACGAGGTTGGTGACCGGCGCCAGCAGGCCGCCGAGGCCCGCGCCACCGGTGCCGCTGGTGCCTCCGGTCCCGCTCGTTCCGCCCGTGCCGCTGGTGCCGCTCGAACCGATGCCGCCGAGTGCGCCCGTCACCGTCCCGAGCAGGCCGGTGATCGGCGCGAGCGGGCCGCCGCTAGTGCCGCTCGTTCCGCTGGTGCCGCCCGAACCGCTCGAGCTGCCGCCGCCGAGGCCACCCGTCAACGTGCCGAGCAGGCCCGTGATCGGGGCGAGCGGATTGCTGCCGCCCGTGCCGCTGCTGGAACTGCCCGCGTTGTTGGCGTTGACGAGGCCGCCCGTCGACGTCACCGTGTTGCCGAGTTGCCCCACGACGCCGCCGAGGCCCGTGCCGACCGGGTTGTCGGTCGCGCCGCCGACCTTCGTGCCCGCGAGCGCGAGGCCGCTGCCGAGCGTGCCCAGCAGGCCGTTCAGCGGCGTGCCGAGCAGCGTCGCGCCACCGAGCGTCTGCGTGACGCCCGGCGTCGTGGCGCCGCCGGTCAGCGTGTTCGTGATCGGGTTGATCACCTTGCCGAGCTGCGTTTCGAGCTGCTGGACCGGCGAGCTGTTCAGCGCCGTGTTCAGCGCCGATGCGGTCGAATTGACCGCGGTGCCGACCGTGTTGACGAGGCTGCCGACCAGGGTCGTCGCCGGCGCGAGCGGCGACAGCGGGCCGGTGCCGAGGCTCGTCACCGCATTGCCGAGGTTGTTGACCGCACCGCCGGCGCCGGTCAGCAGGCCGGTGGTCGACGTCAGCGTCGGTCCGAGCGGGTTCGCCGACACGCCGATCGAACCGAGGCCGGCCGCGACGCCGTTGCCGAGCGATTGCACGCCGCTGCCGAGGCTGCCGACAGCGTTGCCGATGCTGGTGGCCGTGGTCGGGTTCGTGCCGGGAATCTGCACGCCGCCGATCTGAGCGCCGCCGTTCACGACCGTCGTGCCGAGCGCCGTCACGAGGTTGCCGGATTTCTGCAGGACATTGCCCAGGGGGGTGACGCTGGTGCCGGAGGTGCCCGAGGTACCCGACGTGCCCGAAGTACCGGAGGTGCCCGACGTACCCGAGGTGCCGGAAGTACCCGAGGTACCGGAGGTGCCGGAAGTACCCGAGGTACCGGAGGTGCCCGAGGTGCCGGAAGTGCCCGAGGTGCCCGACGTCCCGGAAGTACCCGAGGTGCCGGAAGTACCCGAGGTGCCGGAAGTACCCGAGGTGCCGGAAGTGCCCGAGGTGCCGGAAGTGCCCGAGGTGCCGGAAGTGCCCGAGGTGCCGGAAGTACCGGAAGTACCGGAAGTACCGGAAGTACCGGAAGTACCGGAAGTACCGGAAGTACCGGAAGTACCGGAAGTACCGGAAGTACCGGAAGTACCGGAAGTACCGGAAGTACCGGAAGTACCGGAAGTACCGGAAGTACCGGAAGTACCGGAAGTACCGGAAGTGCCGGAAGTGCCGGAAGTACCGGAAGTACCGGAAGTGCCGGAAGTGCCGGAAGTACCGGAGGTGCCGGAGGTGCCGGAAGTGCCGGAAGTACCGGAGGTGCCGGAGGTGCCCGAGGTGCCGGAAGTGCCCGAGGTACCGGAAGTGCCGGAGGTGCCCGAGGTGCCCGAGGAAGTACCGGAAGTACCCGAAGTACCAGAGGTGCCCGACGTGCCCGAGGTGCCCGACGTACCGGAAGTGCCCGAAGTGCCCGAAGTGCCCGAAGTGCCCGAAGTGCCCGAAGTGCCCGAGGTGCTGCCCGACGTGCTGCCGGACGTACCGGATGTCCCCGACGTCCCCGACGAACCGCTGCCCGACGTACCCGAAGTCCCCGAACTACCGCCCGTCCCCGACGTGCTCGGCTTGATCGTCGGCGGGGTGGTCGGTCCATCGACCGAGCCGCAGCCGTACAGCGCGAGGAGTGACGAGACGGCCATCGTTACCGTCGTCTTCTTGAAGAAAGTGTGCATGTTGGCCTCGACATTGGAAGTGTGTCCCAGCCTTCACTGCAAATTCCGCGCCATGATAGGTTTCACGAAACGGTGTCGCGATTTGTTGCGGAAATCGGGAATATCGATGCGATTTAAACGGAGGAATGGCGGTTTCGCGCGGCAGGCGCGCGCGGTGCGTGAACGTCCCGGCTGCGATGTTCCCGTAAGGCGCCGTAACGCGCGGCCGGATGTTACGTAGCGTTCGGCCGTCCGCGACGCGAACGGCCGCGAACCGAGCGCCGCATCTTTGACGAAACCCCGCCGCGCGCATGAACATGGCAGGACATCTCTCGGCTGCCGGCGACGCCGAAGCGGCCCCGACCCAACCAGGACACGGACATGAGCGAACAGGACAGGGAATACGGCAAGGCGCGGCGGATCGACGTGATGGGCGAGGCGTTCGTCGAGCGCGCGATGCGCGACCTCGACGGATTCTCGCGTCCGCTGCAGGACTGGCTGAACGAACATGCGTGGGGCAGCACGTGGCAACGGGGCGGGATCGACCTGAAGACGCGCAGCCTGTGCACGTGCGCGATGCTGGCGGCGCTCGGCCGCGGCACGGAGCTGAAGGGGCATATTCGCGGCGCGCTCAACAATGGCGCGAGCCTCGTCGAGATCCGCGAGGTCTTGCTGCACAGCGCGCTGTACGCCGGCGCGCCGGCCGCGGTCGAGGCATTCCGCAGCGCGCGCGAGGTGCTCTCGGATCTCGGCTTGTCGATCCCCGACGACGAAGCCTGATTCCGCCGCGGCGCCGGCTGCCCGGCGCGGAATCGGGCCCCGCGTCGTTGCCGCGATCTACGCGATGCGTACTGGCTGCGCGGCGACGTCGACCGGCGCGGCGGCGATTTCGAGCAGCCAGTCGGCCGTCGCTTCGGGAATCGTGACCGGCAGCATGTGACCGCCCTCGACGACCTTCAGCCGCACGCGCGCCGATTTCTTCGCGAGCGCGTCGCCGTGCTCGCGCCAGTTCAGGATCGGATCGGCGCGCCCGTACAGCACGTCGACCGGCAGCGCGAGCTCCGCATAGCGCCGCTCCATCGCGGGCAGGTCGACGGGCGCCGACAGCAGGTCCGTCGCCGTCGCGTAGAACACGTGCGGGCGCATCCCGAGCAGGCCGCCGCCCTTGACCGGGAAGTCGCGCGGCACGTCCTCCGGCGCGAACACCTGACGCACGGCCTTGCGGCCCGTCAGGATCGTCAGCGGGATCGCGAAGGTCCACGACACGAAACGGCGCACGAGCGGCGACGGCAGCATCAGCGGCTTGAACGGCGCGGGCGGTTCGGTCTGCTCGTGCGACAGCGGCGCGATCAGCGCGAGCCGGCTCACGCGGTCCGCATGGTTGAGGCCGACCGCGAGCGCAATCGCGCCGCCGAGCGAGTGGCCGACCAGCACCGGCTTGTCGAGCTTCAGCGCGTCGATGAACGCGGCGACCGTGCGGGCCTGCGCGAACACGTTCGCCTGCGAGGCCGCGCCGCGCAGCGAGCGGCCTGCGCCGGGTCGGTCGAGCAGGATCACGCGATGCCGCTGCGCGAGCCGCGTGAGCGGCAGGTACGCGAAATTGCGCCATTGCCCCGCCAGCCCGTGGACGAACACGATCGGCGGCCCGTTACCGTATTCGACGTAGTGGATGCGGTCGCCGTCGATATCGACGATGCGCCCTTCGGGCGGAAACGCGCGCGTCACGCGACGGGCCACGTAACCGGAAAACAGCGCGAGCGCGGCGAGTACCGCGACGACGCCGAGCAGCACGTTCTGGATCAGATGGAGCACAGGAGTCATGTCGGCCTCAGCGGGTTTCGAGTGCGGGTTCGGCAGCCGGCGCGGTGGCGGCCGGGCCGGTTTTGGCGCGGCGCTCGAAATGCATCGCGGAATCGGCGAGCGCGCTGAACTTCAGCGACGCGAGATCGAGCACGTAGTTCTGGTGGAATTTCCACGGCTTGCGGTGCCCCTGCTTCGGCAGGATGCCGGCCGCGCGCTGGATGTAACCCGAACTCAGGTTGACGGCCGGCACGTCGCCGAGATCGCCGGCGCCGAGCCGCGGCACGCACGTGTCGTACCCGTTTGCGCGCATGTGATTGAGCAGCCGGCACACGTAGCGCGCGATCAGCTCGGCTTTCAGCGTCCACGACGCATTCGTGTAGCCGAACGACGACGCGAGGTTCGGCACGTCGCTGTACATCATCCCCTTGTACGACACCGTCTCCGGCAAATCGACCGCGCGGCCGTCGACCGTGACCCGCGCGCCGCCGAGCATCTTCACCTTCAGCCCGGTCGCGGTGACGATCACGTCCGCGTCGAGCTGCTGGCCGCTCTTCAACTTGAGGCCGGTCGGCGTGAAGCGCTCGATCTCGTCGGTGACGATCGATGCACGGCCCGCGCGAATCGCCTTGAACAGATCGCCGTTCGGCACGAGGCACACGCGCTGGTCCCACGGCATGTAGCGCGGCGTCAGGTGCTTCGCGACGTCGAAGTCTGGGCCGAGCTGCCTGCTGGCCGCGCGGATGATGAATTGCTTCGTCCGGTCGGGCTTGCGGCGCGACACGTTGTACAGGTACATCGTCAGCAGGACGTTCTTCACGCGTACCAGCCGGTGCGCGAGCCGCGACGGCAGCACGCGGCGCAGCGCGTTCGCGATCTTGTCGCGCGCGGGCAGCGACACGATGTAGGTCGGCGAGCGCTGCAGCATCGTCACGTGCCGCGCATCGGCCGCCATCGACGGCACGAGCGTGACGGCCGTCGCGCCGCTGCCGATCACGACCACGCGCCGGTTCGCGTACGACAGATCCTTCGGCCAGTGCTGCGGATGCACGAGCTGGCCCTCGAACGTGTCCATGCCTGCCCAGTCGGGCAGGTAGCCGGCGTCGTAGTCGTAGTAGCCGCTGCACATGAACAGGAAGCGGCAGGTGTAGACCAGCGTGTCGGTCGCGCCGTTTTGCGTGCGTTCGATGCGTACCGTCCAGCGCGCGCGGTTCGAATCCCAGTCGGCCGCGACGACCTTCTGACCGAAGCGGATCGTCTCGTCGATGCCGTAGGTGCGCGCGGTGTCGCGGATGTAGTCGAGGATCGTCTGCCCGTCGGAGATCGCTTTGTCGCTGTGCCACGGCCGGAAGCTGTAGCCGAGCGTGAACATGTCGGAATCCGAACGAACGCCCGGATAGCGGAACAGGTCCCAGGTGCCGCCGATCGCGTCGCGCGCCTCGACGATCGCCACGCTCGCGTGCGGGCAGCGCTGCTTCAGGTGATACGCGGCGCCGATGCCGGACAGGCCGGCGCCGACGATCAGCACGTCGAGGTCGTTGCCATCACCATGGTCGCGGCGAGCGCTGGAGGCGGGCGGCGCGTCGCGCCGGTCGGTCGTCGTCGAGCTCATGCGGGGTCCTTCGTCGGCGTGGTGGGGTGTGCGGCCGGGGCGTGGGCGCGTTCTCCCACGGGGACTTCCTTCGGGCGGAGGTTGCGTGCGCGGGCGCGGCGCACGTGGCGCAGCATCAGCCACTGGTAACTGGCGCCGAGCAGCCGCGCGATCCTGTCGAGCCGGCGCGCGTCGGCGCCGACCAGCACGCGGCGCGCATTGCGCTCGACGCCCGCGAGGATCTGCCGCGCGGCCTCGTCCGCCGTCGTCGCGTTGATCAGGCGGTTGGCCTGGCGGCGATGGGTCGCTTCGTCCTGCCCCGTCAGTGCGTGGATGCTGGTATCGACGCGGCCCGCGTCGACGATGTTCGTCGCGACGCCGCCCGGATGCACGCAGGTCGCGCTCACCGGCGCGCCGTCGAGTTCGAGTTCCATCCGCAGCGCCTCGGTGAAGCCGCGCACCGCGAACTTGGTCGCGTTGTACGCGCTTTGCGTCGGCATCGCGACGAGCCCGAACAGGCTCGACGTGTTGACCACGTGGCCGTCGCCCGACGCGCGCAGGTGCGGCAGGAACGCCTGCGTGCCGTGCACGACGCCCCAGAAGTTGATGCCGACGATCCATTCGAGATCGGCGATGCGCGCGGTTTCGGCGCTGGCGGCCAGCGACACGCCCGCATTGTTGAAGATCAGGTTGACCTTGCCGTGTTCGGCGCGGACGAAATCGGCCCACGCGAACACTGCGTCGCGGTCGGCGACGTCGAGCCGGCGCGTGCTCACGCGTACGCCGTGCCACGTACACGCGGCCGCCGTGCCGGCGAGACCGGCATCGTTGACGTCGGCGAGCGCGACTTCGCAGCCGCGCCGTGCGAGCTCGACCGCGAGGCTGCGGCCCATGCCCGAACCGGCGCCCGTGATCGCGGCGACCTTGCCGGAAAACCCCTTCATCCGTCGTTCCTCCCGTTCCGCTTGCGCTGCATCGGCGGCGCGTCTATTGTGGTGTTTGTCGTCACCACTTTAGTTTTCGGGTGTCCTGATGTCAAATAGCGGAATGGAGAAAGCACTCGAAACGGAAAAAAGAGGCCGGTCGTATGGCGGCGTGGCGCCCGAGGTACGGGCCGCCGAGCGGCGCGACGCGTTGATCCGCGCGGCGACGCGCGTGTTCGGCACGGTGGGTTTTCGCAAGGCGACCGTGCGGTCGATCTGCCAGGAAGCGAAGCTGAACGATCGCTATTTCTATGCGGCGTTCGACAGCACCGAGGATCTGTTGCGCTGCACCTATCTGCATCACGCGCAGCAGTTGCATGACGCCGTCGCGGAGGCGGTCGCCGCGCGCGGCGGCGAGTTGCGCGAACGCATCGACGCGGGGCTCGCCGCGTTCTTCGCGTTTCTGCGCGACCCGTGCGCGGCGCGGGTGTTGCTGCTCGAGGTGATGGGCGTGAGTGCGGATACCGACATGATGTATCAGCGCATGCTGATCGACTTCGGCAAGCTGATCATGGCGATCGGCGTGCCGCGCGAGCCCGTGACGCCGGCGGAGCGCACCGAGCAGCGGCTGATCGGGCTGGCGCTGGTGGGGGCGATGACGAACGTCGGCGCCGCATGGCTGCTCACCGAATATCGCGATCCGGAGGCGCAGGTGGTCGCGAGTTGCAGGAAGGTGCTGTTGGGTACGTTGGGGGAGGCGGGCCGGTAAGGACGTCGGGAGCGGTCGACTATCCCATCTCGGGCGAGACTGAATTCAGACTATAATCAGTCTCATCCGGTGTCTGGCAAAGGACGCGTTCCATGAAATTCTCGACTCAAGTCAAGCCGATCAGCTATCTCAAGAGCCACGCGGCCGAGATCGTCAAGGACATCTCGGAGAGCCGCGAGCCGATGCTCATCACCCAGAACGGCGAGGCGAAGCTCGTGGTCATGGACGTCAAGTCGTATGAGGAGCATGAAGAGACACTCGCGCTGCTGAAGCTGCTTGCGCTGGGCAATCGCGAGATCGACCAGGGGCACTTTCGTCCCGTCGAGGAGGTCTTTGCCGACCTCGACAAGGACGACGATCAATGACGTTACGCGTTGTCGTTCTTCGCTCCGCGGAAGAAGATTTGAAGGCGTTGAAGCGTTATCTTCTGTCGAACTTCGGCTCGGAAACCTGGCAAGTCAGCTATCGCCAGATCAAGGACGCCATCGCGTCGATCCGTGCTTTTCCGGCTCAGGGCAGGATTCCCGACGAGCTGGCGCATATCGACCTCAGTCAGTATCGCGAAGTCGTTGCGGGAATGAATCGCATCATTTACGACGTGCGCGACGACACGATCCATGTGCATATCGTGTGCGATACGCGCCGGGATCTGAAGTCGTTGCTGATGAGACGGCTCATGCAGGCGTATTGAGCGCCGACCTTCGCGTTTCTTCATTTTTCCGCTAGTTCGAACGCGAGCGCCTCGTCGTGGGCGCGACCGGCGTTTGCCCGAGCCGCGCCTTCATCGCATCGATGAACGCCCGCACCTTCGGCGACGGCAGCCGCGTGGACGGATACACCGCATGGATCCCGGCCGGCGCGGTGCGCCAACCCGGCAGCAGCCGCACGAGCCGACCGGCTGCGACGTCGTCCGCGGTCGAGAAATCCGTCAGTAGCCCGAAACCGCCGCCCGCGAGCACGATCGCGCGGCAGGCGGTCGCGGTGTTCGACACCACCGGCGCGACGCAGCGCACCGACGCGTGGCCGCCGCGCGCGTCGTCGAGTTCGAGCGTATGCGGGCGCGGCAGCGACGACAACATCACGAACGGCAGCGCGGCGAGCGCCTCCGGATCGCGGGGCAGCCCGTGTCGCGCGACGAACGCCGGGCTCGCGACCAGCCATTTCTCGTAGGTGCCGAGCTGCACCGCGCGATGGTTCGAATCGGCGAGGCGGCCGATGCGGATCGCGACGTCGAGGTTGTCCGCGACGAGATCGACGACGCGGTCGTTCGCGACGAGTTCGACGGCGAGCGCCGGATGCCGGTCGCGCAGCGCGACGACGGCCGGCGCGACGACCAGCGCGCCATAGTCGATCGGCACGCTCACGCGCAGCGTGCCGCGCAGCGGCCCGGCGTCGGACGACACCGCGTCGAGCGCGGCTTCGGTGGCGCGCACGATGTCGCGGCACGCGTCGTAGAACACGCGCCCGGCATCGGTTACGCTCAGCCGCCGCGTCGTGCGTACCAGCAGGTTCGCGCCGACCTCCGATTCGAGGCGCTGCATGTGCGTGCTGACGACCGTCTTCGCGAGGCCGAGCCGCTCGGCCGCGGCCGTCAGTGAGCCGGCCTCGACCACCGCGACGAAGATCGCCAGCCGGTTCAGGTTCACGTCGCGCAGATCGGCCATCGTCGATTGTCCTATGGAAGCGGATAATGTTTCCTCGATTATCCGTCTTCTGGCGACGAACGGCGAGCGCTACGCTGGAGCCGTTCGTCGCCGATCCCCGGCGGCGCGAGCTTCCGGAGTGTTTCCATGTCTGTCGCCAGCAAGCCTGCTTCGCCGATCCGCGTTTATTCGTTCCTGTTGTCCGGGCACGCGCACCGTGTCCGGCTGTTTCTGTCGCTGCTCGGGCTGCCGTCCAGGACCATCGACGTCGATCTCGCGGCCGGCGCGCAGCGCGAACCGGCGTTTCTCGCGCTCAATCCGCTCGGGCAGGTGCCGGTGATCGACGACGACGGCACCGTGATCGCCGACTCGAACGCGATCCTCGTGTACCTCGCGAAGCGCTACGGCGACGCGCACTGGCTGCCCGACGATCCGGTCGGCGCGGCCGTCGTGCAGCGCTGGCTGTCGTACGCGGCCGGCCCGATCGCATCCGGGCCGGCCGCCGCACGGCTCGTGACCGTGTTCGGTGCACAGCTCGACCCGGAAGCGGCCAAGCGCACGGCCGCGAAGGTGCTCGACGTGATCGATCGCGAGCTGGCCGGCAAGCCGTTCGCGGCCGGCGCGCAGCCGACGATCGCAGACATCGCCGCGTACACGTACATCGCGCACGCACCGGAAGGCGGTGTGTCGCTCGAACCGTATCCGCACGTGCGTGCGTGGCTGGCGCGTATCGAGGCGTTGCCGGGCTTCGTCGCGATGCCGACGACGCGCGCGGGCCTGCTCGCCGCTTGACGCTCACGGCCACCGCGCCTGTTCAGGAGGACGCAATGAATGCGCCGAGCACCGTCGTACCGGGCTGGGAACTCGACACCGCGCCGTTTCACGCGGGCGAGCTTGCCGTGCAGCAGCGCGCAGGCGTGACGGACGCGGCGGGCGCGGCCGGCCGGCGCGGCATCCGGCGTTTCATGCCGGAGCAGCACCGGGCTTTTTTCGCGCAACTGCCGTTCTTCGTGCTCGGCGGCGTGGATGCGCATGGCCGGCCATGGGCGACGCTGCGGGCCGGTGCGCCGGGTTTCGTCACGTCGCCGGACGCCCGCACGCTGCGCATCGCGGCGCGCGCGCTGCCGGGCGACCCGCTGGCCGGCACGTGGCAGGCGGGCGCGCCGTTCGGCGGGCTCGGGATCGAATTCGATACGCGGCGGCGCAATCGCGTGAACGGCGTCGTGCGCGCGGCGGACGGCGATGCGCTGACGATCGCGGTCGAGCAGAGCTTCGGCAATTGCGCGAAGTACATCCAGGGCCGCAAGCCGACCTTCGTCGCGCGGGACGTCGACGCATCCGTCGCGCCCGACGTGTCCGACGCGCTGAGCGACGCGGACCGCGCACTGCTCGCGCAGGCCGATACGTTCTTCGTCGCGAGTGCGAACACGTCGGCCGACGCGGGCGCGGCGCGCGGCGCGGACGTGTCGCATCGCGGCGGAATGCCGGGCTTCGTGCGCGTCGACGATGCCCGCACGCTGACGACGCCCGATTTCAGCGGCAACCGGTTCTTCAATACGCTCGGCAACCTGCAGCACGATCCGCGCGCGGGGCTGCTGTTCGTCGATTTCGACAGCGGCGATGTGCTGTATGTCGCCGCGCACGCGGAGATCGTGTGGGACGGGCCGGTCGTCGCGTCGTTCGACGGCGCGCAGCGCGTCGTGCGTTTCCATGTGCGGGAAGTGCGGCGCGTGCGGACAGTGCTGCCGTTCCGGTGGTCGGCGGTCGAGCGCGCGCCGCAATTCGCGGCGATGGCAGCATCGTCGGGCGGCGCGGCGGCAACGGCCGGACCCGTGCCGTCCGCGGCCGCGCCGGCATCGGCGCCCGCATGGCGGCCGCTGCGCATCGCGAAGATCGTCGACGAAGCGCGTGCGATCCGGTCGTTCCATTTCGAACCGGCGGATGGCGGCGCATTGCCTGCGTACGAAGCCGGTCAACACCTGACGCTGCGCATCGCGCTGCCGGACAGCGACGCGCCGTCGATTCGCAGCTACACGCTGTCCGATGCACCGGGCGGCGCGCATTACCGGATCACCGTGAAGCGCGAGGGGCGTGTATCGGCGTGGCTGCACGACCATGCGCGGGCGGGCATGACACTCGACGCGCAGATGCCGCGCGGCCGCTTCGCGTTCGATCTCGCGAGCCCGCGCCCGGCCGTGCTCGTGTCGGCCGGCATCGGCATCACGCCGATGGTCGCGATGCTGCGCCGGGCGCTGGCCGACGACACGCCGTCGCGTCGTGTCGTGTTCGTGCACGGCGCACGCGAAGCAGCCGAGCGGCCGTTTGCCGCCGAACTGGCGCGCATCGCGGCCGCCGATGCGCGCCTGTCGATTCACTGGTTCGACAGTCGTCCTGAAGAAGGGACGGCAGCGCGGGCAGGCCGCATCGACATCGCGCAACTGAAGCGGATCCTGTCGTTCGACGACTACGACTTCTACCTGTGCGGGCCGTCGGCGTTCATGCGCGACCTGTACGACGGGCTGCGCGCGCTGAACGTGCCGGACGAGCGTATCCGTTTCGAGGCGTTCGGGCCGTCGAGCGTCTCGCGCAGTGCGACCCGCTCGGCTGCCGCGCCCACGGCGGCCAGCGTGCCGGTCGTGTTCCGGCGCACGGGGCGCGAAGCCGCATGGACACCCGCCGACGGCACGCTGCTCGAATTCGCGGAAGGGCAGCGCGTGGCCGTGCCGTCCGAATGCCGCTCTGGTTCGTGCGGCACGTGCGCGACGCGTGTGCTGTCCGGCGCGGTCGACTACGAGCAGACGCCCGATGCGCCGGTCGCGCCCGGCTGCGCGCTGCTGTGCGTCGCGCGGCCCGTGCAAGGGGCCACGGAGCCGCTCGTGCTCGACCGCTGACGCGCGTGCGGCATGCGGCCGCAGCTGGCCTGCTGCGCGAAAAGCGCGCGCAACTGCTTCTTTTTTCGGATGCCGTCCGGCTCGGCGATAGCGTCAACCGATTCGATAAAGGAGCCCAGCATGAAACTGCTCGGCATGGCGCGCCTGGTCCTGTGGAGTTTCTTCGGCGTGCGCAACAGCTAGGCGCACGCGACCGATCTCGCGAACGCCAACTTCACGCTGCTGCCGTTCGTGGCGATCCTGCTCGCGCTGCCGGTCGGCGCGGTCATTTACGGCGTCGTGCATCTGGTCGTCGATCCGACCTGACGATGCAGGGGTTCTGAGCGAACGGCCGATGCACCGGTAGCGGGCCGCTATTTTCGCTCCGGTTCCACGCGTTCTGCCCGGCGCACCATGACGCCGGGGTCGGAGGCCGGCGCGCACGATGCGGATCGTGAGCGCATCGTTGCCGTTGTGGTTATCGTTGCCGCTGCCGCTGCCGCTGCCGCTGCCGCTGCCGCTGCCGCTGCCGCTGCCGCTGCCGCGCCGCCCGCGCCGCCCGCGCCGCCCGCGCCGCCCGCGCCGCTTGCTCCCGTTCCCGCCTTCTCCGTTTCCCGATCCGCCCGATTCCGCGGCCCTTCGCCCCGCCCGGGGTAAAATGCGCGCCACGCCGCGATGTCGCGCGCCGGGCAGGCCGCCGTTCCGATGAACGGCCGGCGCGCATGCCCGCCGCCTGCACCGGGGCGTTCGAAGCGTCCCCCGCATGACACGACCGCGCGAGGCAGCCGGCCGCACGACAGGCACCCGACGAACCCGTTGGCCGCTGCGTCGTTTCCGGCGCGTCCTCCGAATCCGATGTCCCATCCTGCGTTGTTCCGACCGGTCGGCCCGCTGGCATGCCGCATGGTCCGGTTCGTCCGATGAATATCGTGTCGACGCACGCGTGCGGTGACGAGCGCGGCAGCGTCCGCGGGCGTACGCTTCGCAGCTTCCAACGGGTTTCGACAGGGTCGAGTGGCGAGTTTTCCTTCCAGAACGATGACGGTGAATAGAACAACAGCGGCGCCCGCACGGCGGCGGCGCGCGAAGGTCGGGCTCGGTGTCGGCCTCGGCGTCACGCTTTTCGCGGCGCAGGCCGCGGCGGCACCGGGCGACACGCCCGCACCGGGCGCAGACGCGACCGGCAACGCGACGCTGCCCGCGATCACGGTGAGCGGCGAGCGCAGCCACCCGCTGCGGGCGCGCGAAGCGTCGGTCGCGGGGCTCGACGACGCGCCGCTGCGCGACACGCCGGCGTCGGTGAACGTCGTCACGCGCGCGCTGATCGACGATCAGCAGGCGAAGCGCTTGAGCGACGTCGTGCGCAACGATGCATCGGTCGTCAACGACTATGCGCCGGTCGGCTATTTCGAAGGCTTCGCGATTCGCGGCTTTCCGGTCGATCTCGCGAGCGCGATCCGGATCGACGGACTGACGGTGTCCGGCGAGCAGAACGTGCCGCTCGAGAACAAGGAGCGCGTCGAGATCCTGAAAGGGCTGGCGGGCATCGACAGCGGCGTCGTCGCGCCGGGCGGCGTGATCAACTTCGTGACCAAGCGCTCGGCGAACGTCGCGAGCGTGACGGGCGGCGTCGACAGCCGCGGCTCGACGTCGGCGGCCGTCGATCTCGGCCGCCGCTTCGGCCCCGACCATCAGTTCGGGTTCCGGATCAATGCGGCGAAGGAGAACATGCACTCCTATATCGACGGCACGAACGGGCGGCGCACGTTCGGCTCGATCGCCGCCGACTGGGACATCAGTCCGCGCGCGAGCCTGCAGCTCAATGCCGAATTCCAGCAGTGGATCCAGCGTTCCGCGCCCGGCTACCAGTTGCTCGGCGGCACCGTCGTGCCGTCGGTCAAGACGACGTCGAAGGCGCTCGGCACGCAGCCGTGGGCGAAACCGGTGACGACCGATGCGCTGAACCTGAACGCGCGTTTCGACTATCAATTCAACGACGACTGGAAGGCCTACGTCGCCGCCGGGCGCAGTCGCACGATGATCGACGACAATAGCGCGTTCGCATACGGCTGCTCGTATGCGGCAAGCTGCGCGGCCGGCGCGACGTCGCCGTTCTTCTTCGGCGCGAACGGCGACTACGACGTGTACGATTTCCGCAGCCCCGGCGAATACCGGCGCAACGACGATCTGCGCGCGGTCACGACGGGCAAGTTCGCGACGGGGCCGCTGCGGCACGAGCTGACGCTCGGCGTGAGCGTGCAGCGCCGCGTCGTGCACATGGCCGACGCCGTGTACGACTACGTGGGCAGCGAGAACGTCTACGGGCCCGACCTGACCTTCTCGCCGTCGCCGAATTCGCCCGGGCCGTCGTATCCGCGCCTCGACGCGTGGCAGTACGGCGTGTTCGGGCTTGACCGCATCAGCATCGGCGAACACTGGCAGGTGCTCGCGGGCGGCAAGGAAGTGCTGCTGCGCCAGCGCAGCTGGAGCAGCGCCGACGGCGACACGACGCATACCGACCGCTCGGTGTTCCTGCCGCAGGTCGCGCTCGTCTACAAGCCGGTGAACGTGCTGTCGCTGTATGCGTCGTACAGCAAGGCGCTGTCGCTCGGCGACCAGGCGCCCGTGCGCGCGACTAACGCGTATGCGTTCCTGCCGCCCGTCGAATCGCACCAGTTCGAGGTCGGCGCGAAATACGACTGGCTCGACCGATTGAGCCTCACGGCCGCCGTATTCTCGATCAGCAAGCCGTTCCAGTTCGCCGACCCGGACGCGTCGGGCACCACCTACACGTTCGTGCAGCGCGGCACGCAGCGGCACCAGGGAATCGAGCTCGGCGCGGCCGGTCGCGTGACCGAGCGGCTGGGGTTGACGGCCAGCGTCGCGGCGATCCGCGCCCGCGCGGTCGATTCGGGCTCGCCGGCCTACGAAGGGCACCAGATCATCAACGTGCCCGCGCTGCGCGCGTCGCTGTATGCGGACTACGCGGTGCCGGGCGTCGCGGGCCTGAACGTGCTCGGCGGCGTGGAATACAGCGCGGCGCGCAACGCGAACGAGGAAGGCACCGCGCGCGTACCGTCGTGGTTCGTGTTCAATCTTGGCGCGCGTTATACGACGAAGATCGGCGGCCATCGCACGGTGTTGCGCGTGTCGGTGGACAATCTGTTCAACAAATTCTACTGGCGCGACGCAGGCGAGCAGCAGGGCGATGCGTACCTGTTCCCGGGTGCGCCGCGCACCGCGCGCGTGTCGTTGACCTATGATTTCTGACCGACCGGAATCGGCTGCGTGACGCGCGGCCCCGGCAGCCCATCAGGAGAGCACAGACGATGTCCCCACTCGAAATCGCCGGCGTGATCGTCAGCGCGCTCGCGATCTGGCTGACCGCGAAACGGCGCATGCTGTGCTGGCCGGTCGGCCTCGCATCGGTCGCGCTGTACGGCTGGATCTTCTTCGACGCGAAGCTGTATTCCGACATGCTGCTGCAGGGCGCGTTCGCGGTGCTGCAGGTGTACGGCTGGCAGCGCTGGCTCGCGCAGCGCGCGAGCGAGGCCGCCGGCGGTGCCGACGGCGAGGCGGCGCCAGCCGGCGATGTCGCGCCCGTGACCGGCGTGCGGCCACGGCAGATGCTGCCCGACCTGATCGCGGCCGTCGTCGGCAGCGCGCTGCTCGGCGGGATGATGGCGCGCTGGACCGATGCGGCGCTGCCGTTCGTCGATGCGTCGCTGACCGCGTTCAGCCTCGTCGCGCAATACTGGACCGCACGGCGCTACATCGCGTCGTGGGGGCTGTGGATCGTCGTGAACGTCGTGTACGTCGGGATGTTCGTGTTCAAGGAACTGTATCTGACGGCCGGACTCTATGCGCTGTTCATCGGGCTGGCCGTCGTCGGCTGGCGCGACTGGAGCCGGACGGCCACCGCATTGCGCGCGGCCGCCGCCGGCCCGCTCGCATCGGGCGGCGGCGCGCGCTGATTCAACTACGGAGCAACGCCGTTCATGTCATTCCCCCTCGAGCCGGACGGCCCCCTGTCGCGCGACGTCGCGCCGCCGCAATTCGGCGTGGACGGCGAGCAGGCCGAACGCGACTGGCCGCTGATGACGCACGATGAAGTGGCGGCCGTGCTCGCGCGGATCGACGGCGCGGGCGAGCCGGTGCGGCTGACGTGGCACAGCCCGCGGCAGTTCGCGGCGGCCGTGCTGGTGCGGATGGCGGACGGGCGCGGGTTGTTCGTCAAGCGTCATCACGCGAGCCTGCGCGATGTCGCGGGGCTCGAGGAAGAGCATCGCTTCATCGCGCATCTGCGCGCACGCGGCGTTCCGGTGGTGGACGTGCTGGCCGATCGCAACGGTGCGACCGCGTTTGCGTCCGGCGAATGGACGTACGAGGTGCACGTGCTCGCGCCCGGCGTCGATCCGTATCGCGGCGTGATGTCGTGGCAGCCGTTCACGCATCCTTCGCATGCGTATGCGGCCGGCCGCGCGCTCGCCGAACTGCATCGCGCGTCGGCCGGCTACGATGCGCCCGCGCGGCCCGTGCGCACGCTGCTGTCGAGCTTTCGCGTGCTGTCGTCCGCCGATCTGGCGGGCGCGCTCGAACGCTGGGTCGACGCGCAGCCGCTGCTCGTGCGCGCGCTCGGCTCGCGCGACTGGCGTGGCGACGTGGCCGACGCGATCGGCCCGTATCACGCCCGCCTCGTGCCGCTGCTGCCCGCGTTGCCGCCGCTGTGGACGCACGGCGACTGGCACGCGTCGAACCTGCTGTGGACCGATGCGGGGCCCGGTGCGCAGGTCCGGACCGTGCTCGATTTCGGCTTGTCGGACCGCACCTGCGCGGTGATGGACCTCGCGCTCGCGATCGAGCGCAATACGGTCGACTGGATGGCGCCGGCCGATGCGCGGCGCATCGAATACGACCAGATCGATGCGCTGCTCGACGGCTACGAATCGCTCGAACCGTTGAGCGACGACGCGTATGCGGCGCTGGTCGCGCTGTTGCCGATCGTGCATACGGAGTTCGCGCTGTCGGAAGTCGCGTATTTCGGTTGCATCATCGATGCGCCGGCGATCGTCGACATCGCGTACGACGGCTACCTGATCGGGCACGCGCGCTGGTTCGGCGAGCGCGACGGGCGGCAACTGCTCGACTGGCTCGTGCAGCGGCGGCGCGCGAAGCAAGGGCTTGCCTGATTCTGGGGAATAGGCGGATAGCCTCTCGGCGGTTGGCGTGTCGCAGCGAAGGCTGCGTGGCACGATCGTCCGCGCCGGGCGCCGCCCCGGCATCAACCGGGGATTGAACACCTTGAAGCCGCTCCAGGGTCAAGCGGTTTGATGCGGGCGCACCGGCATGCCGGCGCGCCCGTTCCGGTCAAAGCTGCGCGAGCGCCTGGTCGAGATCGGCGAGCAGGTCGTCGATATGCTCGATGCCGATCGACAGCCGCACCGTTTCTTCCTTCACGCCGGCCTTCGCGAGTTCGGCCGGCGACAGCTGACGGTGCGTGGTCGATGCCGGGTGCGTCGCGAGCGACTTCGTATCGCCGATGTTGACGAGCCGCGTGAACAGCTTCAGCGCATCCTGGAACTTCGCGCCGCCGTCGCGACCGCCCTTCACGCCGAACGTCAGGATGCCCGGCGCGCGACCCGACAGGTAGCGCGCGACGAGCGGATGATCGGGGTGATCGGGCAGGCCCGCATAGTTCACCCATTCGACGTGCTCGTGGCGCGCGAGATGCTGAGCGATCTTCAGCGCGTTGTCACTGATTCGCTCGACACGCAGTGCGAGCGTCTCGATCCCCTGCAGGATCTGGAACGCGTTGAACGGCGAGATCGCCGCGCCCATGTTGCGCAGCGGCACCACGCGGGCGCGGCCGATATAGGCGGCCGCTCCGAACGCGTCGGTATAGACGACACCGTGATAGCTGACGTCCGGCTCGTTCAGCCGCTTGAAGCGGTCCGCATGTTCGGCCCACGGGAACTTGCCCGAATCGACGATCGCGCCGCCGAGGCTCGTGCCGTGCCCGCCGAGATACTTCGTCAGCGAATGCACGACGATGTCCGCGCCGTGTTCGAACGGGCGCAGCAGATACGGCGACGGCACCGTGTTGTCGACGATCAGCGGGATGCCGTGGCGATGCGCGATCTCGGCGAGCGCGGCGATGTCGGTGACGTTGCCGAGCGGGTTGCCGACCGATTCCGCGAAGATCGCCTTCGTGCGCGAATCGATCAGCGGTGCGAACGATGCGGGATCGCGCGGATCGGCGAAGCGCGTGGTGATCCCGTATTGCGGCAGCGTATGCGCGAACAGGTTGTAGGTGCCGCCATACAGCGAACTCGCGGACACGATGTTGTCGCCGGCTTCGGCGATCGTCTGGATCGCGTACGTGACGGCGGATTGCCCCGACGCGAGCGCGAGCGCGCCGATGCCGCCCTCGAGCGCGGCGATCCGCTGCTCGAGCACGTCCGTCGTCGGGTTCATGATCCGCGTGTAGATGTTGCCCTGGACCTTCAGGTCGAACAGGTCGGCGCCGTGCTGCGTGTCGTCGAATGCGTACGCAACGGTCTGGTAGATCGGGACGGCGACCGCGCGCGTGGTCGGATCGGGACGATAACCGCCGTGCACGGCGATGGTTTCGAGGCGCCAGTTCGGATTGGCCTGATCGGTCATGGGTGCTCCGTTTGTTGTTGTGAAGGTCGAGGGTCCTGCCGTCCGGCGATTATAGGAGCACGTGTACGGCTGCTCTTAGAACGAATGGTGTGTTGCTTATCGCGGCGCGGCGCATAGAATGCCTTTTTCCGCAGACGAAAGGTGTGCGATGGATCAGGATCGGTGGAACCAGGTGGATGCGTATTTCTCGGCGACGCTCGTGCCGTCCGACGCCGCGCTCGACGCCGCGCTGGCGGCGAGCGACGCGGCCGGGCTGCCCGCGATCAACGTCGCGCCGAACCAGGGCAAGCTGTTGCAGTTGCTCGCGACGATCCGCGGTGCGCGGCGGATCCTCGAAGTCGGCACGCTCGGCGGCTACAGTACGATCTGGCTGGCGCGCGCGTTGCCGCCGGGCGGCTCGCTCGTGACGCTCGAGCTGAACCCGGCACACGCGAAGGTCGCGACGCAGAACATCGCGCGTGCGGGGTTCGCGGCGGTCGTGTCGGTGGTGGTCGGCAGCGCGAAGGAGAGCCTCGCGCGGCTCGTCGACGCCGGCGAGGCGCCGTTCGATTTCATCTTCATCGATGCGGACAAGGACAACAACGCCGTTTATCTCGACGCGGCGCTGAAGTTGTCGCGGCCCGGCACGGTGATCGTCGTCGACAACGTCGTGCGGAACGGGCGCGTGGCCGATCCCGGCAATCGCGAGCCGGACGTGGTCGGCGTGCGCGACGGATTCGCGCGCCTCGCGGCCGAGCCGGCGCTCATGACGACCGCCGTGCAGACGGTCGGGCAGAAGGGCTGGGACGGATTCTCGATCTCGATCGTCGGCGCCGCGTGACGTGACGCGTCAGTGCGGGCTGTCGGCCGCATCGGCCCGGCGATACAGGCGCGGCCATTGAGCCTGGAACAGACCGTTGCAGGTGCCGTGCGTCGCGAGGTCGTCGAGCACGAAGCGCCGGCCGTCGAACACCCACGACGCGGTCGAGCCGCAATCGCCGGCGCTGCGCAACCGGACCGTGCTCGACAGCGTCGCGCTGGCGGAATCGTAGCCGGCGTCGGTCAGCTCGTTCGCGAACGACGCCGAATCGAGGCCCGCGCTCGCGTTCTCGCCGAAATTCATCGCGGCCGGCATGTACGGAGCGCTGCGGCGCACGCGATACCACAGGTCGGTGTGGTTATACAGGCTGCTGGTCTGGCACGGAATCGCGACGAGCGCCTCGTCGGACGAAATCGCGACGGCTCTCGACGCTTTCCTGCGGTCGCTCGCCGACATTTCGTCTTCGACATCGGCCGCACATTGCTTCACGTCGGCGCCGAATTTCGCGAGGACCGCGTCGACGAGCGGACGCTGTTCGGCGGTCGACAGGGTCGAGGCGGCCGGCGGCGCGGGCGTGACCGCGGGCGGCAGTGCGGGCGCGGCCGGCACCGACGACGCAGGCCGGGTGCCGGGGCGCAACAGCGCCGTGACCGTGCCGACGCGGCCCTGCGTGTCGTCGATCAGCAGCAGCGCGGCATTCAATCCCGCCAACGGCGTCCGCGCGGTGTGCGCCGACGCCGGATCGCCAAAGCTCAGCAGTTGTGCATTGCGCGCCGCGGCGAGCCACGCGGCCACCGTGGCCGGATCGTTGGTCCGGACCCGGAACGGGTGCGCTTCGTCGTCGGCCGTATCGCCGAAAGCATGCCATTGCGCCGGCATCGCATCGAACGGCCGGCCATCGACGCGTGCGGTGCGCAAGTCGATCGGCGCCGATGCGTAGAGGTCGAGCGACGGTTGCGCGTCCGGGCCTGCATCGCGCGTCACGCGCAGGATGAGGGTGGGACGTGCATCGTCGATATCGTCGGCGTGACTTTCCGCGATACAGCGATTGCCGTTGTCGCAGACGACCGACCAGCTCTTGAAATCGCGCTCGACCGGCGGCCGCGCGAGCGGGCGAGCCTGCGCGGCGAGCGGGGAAGTGGCGAGGAGGGCGGCGAGGGCGAGCGAAAGGCGGTGCGACATGACGGTTCGTATCGGCAGTGAACGGGCGGGCGGAAGACGTCGGACTGCAAGCGCATCGTCAGCAAGCGGTGCACGTCGAGTGCAGCCGCGCACGACGCGGTGCGCTGTGCCGAATGAGACCACGAGTATACCGCCGCACCGGGGCTGCGTTCGGCGAGACGACGCGTAGCGTGCGGGCACGCGGGTTGCTCGCCGGCAGCCGGCGGGCGCGTGCAGATGCGGAAACGGCGATGCCCGCAGGCATCGCACCGTTTGTCTTTCATCGACCGTCGACCACGTCGCGCAGGAACGTATCGAGCATCGCCACATCGCCCCACGGCCGCTTGTATTCGCGATCGTGTTCGGCATCGGCGAGCATCGTCTCGACGAGCGCATGGATCGCGGGCCGACGTGGCCCGTATTCGCTTTCGCTCGCGCTCATCTTCAACGCGAGCAACGCATCGAGCTCCCCACGCACCGCCGGCTCGTGCACCGTGCCTTCGACGAGATCCGCGAAGCGCATCGGCGGCATGCCGAGTCCCATGTCGATCCAGCGCACCGCGAGCAGCGGTCGCAGCACGTACAGGTACTTCTTGTAACGCACCGTGTCGCCTTGCAGGTAGCCGCGAAAGTTCTTCTTCGCCATCGCGAGGTAGTGATGGCGCCCGCGCACCGGCGAGAAGAACGCCGACGCCAGCGACCTCAGCCGCGGCGCCCAGCGCGCGTCTTCTCGATACACGACAGGCGAGTCGAGCCATTCGAGCAGCGTCGGGTTC
The DNA here is from genome assembly GCF_002223355.1 of Burkholderia sp. HI2761. Lineage (NCBI taxonomy): Bacteria > Pseudomonadati > Pseudomonadota > Betaproteobacteria > Burkholderiales > Burkholderiaceae > Burkholderia > Burkholderia sp. HI2761. The sequence goes on from NZ_NKFN01000007.1 coordinate 1,056,313, forward strand.
GATCGGCGCAGCAGTTGTAGCGTCTTGCGCAGCTCCCAGCCGCTGACGTCGAGCTCGTCGTCGAGCGGCCGCTCGATCACGTCGCGTTGCGGTTCGACACTAAGGTACCAGTCGCGCCGGTGCACGTACACGAAGCGCACGTCGTAATCGCTGTCCGGCGAGGCGAAGCCCCAGCCGCGGCTGCCCGATTCGCATGCGAACAGCACGCTCACGTCGTGGCGGCGCTCGACTTCCGCGAGTTCCGCCATAACGCGCGCACGCACGGCCGGGTCGACCGGATGTGCGCTGCGCACGGTTGTCATTGCCTTATCCGTTTTCATTCTTGTTGTTTCCTTTTCGTTGCGTGCGGCCGCCGGCCATCGGCCGCGCGCCGCGCTATCCTTTCACGCACACCACCTGGCGCAGCGTATGCACCACTTCGACGAGGCTGCGCTGGGCCGCCATCACCGCGTCGATATCCTTGTAGGCCATCGGGATTTCGTCGACGACGCCCGCGTCCTTCCGGCATTCGACGCCCTGCGTCGCCTTCGCCTGATCGTCGGCCGTGAAGCGGCGCTTCGCTTCGGTGCGGCTCATCGTCCGGCCCGCGCCGTGGCTACACGAGCAGAAGCTTTCCGGGTTGCCGAGCCCGCGCACGATGAAGCTCTTCGCGCCCATCGAGCCCGGAATGATCCCGAGCTGGCCCTTCTGCGCGGACACCGCGCCCTTGCGCGTCACGAGCACGTCTTCGCCGAAGTGGCGTTCGCGCTGCACGTAGTTGTGATGGCAGTTCACCGCGTGCTCGTCGAGCGCGAACGGCTTCGTGATCACGCCGCGCGCCGCGCCGATCACCGCGTCCATCATCGCCTGTCGGTTGCGCCGCGCGTAGTCCTGCGCCCAGCCGACCGCTTCGACGTAGTCGTCGAAGTGCCGGCTGCCTTCGGTGAAATACGCGAGATTGCGGTCCGGCAGGTTCGCGATGTGCTGCCGCATGTCGGCCTGCGCGAGTTCGATGAACAGGCTGCCGATCGCGTTGCCGACGCCGCGCGAGCCGCTGTGCAGCATGAACCACACGTGGTCCGCTTCATCGACGCATACTTCGATGAAGTGATTGCCGGTGCCGAGCGTGCCGAGATGCGCGTAGTGGTTCGTCTTTTCCAGCTTCGGATACTTGTCGACGATCCGCTGGAAGCCCGGTTGCAGCGACTTCCATGCGTCGGTCACGGCGGCCGGCGTGCGATCGCCCCACGCGCCCGGGTCGCGGCGGCCCGGCGCGCGGCCGTGCGGCACCGCGCGCTCGATCGCGCTGCGCAACCCGACAAGCGAGTCCGGCAGATCGGACGCCGTCAGCGTCGTGCGCGCCGCCATCATCCCGCAACCGATGTCGACGCCGACCGCGGCCGGAATGATCGCGCCTTTCGTCGGAATTACGCTGCCGATCGTCGAACCCTTGCCGAGGTGCACGTCCGGCATCACCGCGACGTGGCCGAAGATGAACGGCATCCGCGCGGTGTTGCGCAGTTGCGCGCGCGCTTCGTCCTCGACGGCGACGCCTTGCGTCCACATCTTCACCGGCTTGCCGTTCGCCAGTTCCATCACCTGATAATCCGTTTCAGTCATTTGCTTCACCATTCATTCATTTGCGCGGCGCGGCACACGTGCGCCGCACCGTTTCATGCCCTAAGCGCCCTTGATGCTGACGAGTCCGTTCAGCACCTGGTCGAGACCGCCGAACACCGAGATGCGGTCGATCCGTTCCGCGACGCGCTCGAGCGTTTCCAGCTCCTTGAGCCGCAGCGCGGTCGGGTTTTCTTCCATCACCTTCGCGGTGTTCAGCAGCGAACGCGTGGCCGCCGTTTCCTCGCGGCGGCGAATCACGTTCGCCTGCGCGGATTTCTCCGCTTCGACCACCTGCGCGAGGATCGTCTTCATGTCGCCCGGCAGCACGATATCCTTCACCCCGACGCTGCGCACGTCCACGCCCGAGTTTTCGAGGCGCGCACGCACCTGTGCGATCACGACCTCGTCGATCGACTGCTTGTCTTCCAGCAGCTCGTCGAGCGAGCGCGTACCGACGGCCGCACGCAGTGCGAACTGCAGCTCGCGATACAGGTGCTCGACCGGTTTCTGCAACTGGCCGAACGCATGCAGCACGTCCGCATAGCGCCACGTCGCCGACAAGTTCAGCCGCAGCGCGACCTTGTCGCGCGTCAGGATTTCCTGACCGCCGACTTCGAGCGCCTGCACGCGCAGGTCGACCGGTTCGACCGCGACGTTGCGGTTGAAGCGCCAGAACCCCGACGTACCCGCGTCCAGCAACCGCTCGATCTTGCCGTCGATCTTCAGTACACCGACGTGGTACGCCGGCACTTGCACCAGCAGCACGCCCGTCAGGCCCGTCACGCCGCGCGCACGCAGCGACGGCTGCGCGATGCGCTTCACGAGCGCGGCGGGCAGCATGCTGTCCTGCGCGAGATCGATGCGCTCCAGCCGATGCGCGGTCAGGCCGCGCCAGTACAGCCGGCGCGTGCCCGGCGCCAGGATTTCGACGAGCACGTCGTCTTCATAGCGCAAGCCGGCTTCGTCGTCGGCCAGATCCATCGCGACGAAATACCGCGCGAGCACGTCCTGTGCGTCGTGCCGCAGGTAATCGGCCAGCGCTTCGTCGGCGAGCGGCGCGTCGAGACGCGCGGTCTGCACCGACAGGCGCTTGAACGGATCGAAGGCCTTGAACACGCCCGGTTCCAGCACCTTCACGAAATCGCCCTCGCTCATCAGCAGCGCGCGTTCGTTCTTCTTCACTACATGACGCTTCCACATATTCTTGTCCTTTTCTTCAATGGCCGCCGGGTGACGCGCATCGTTCGGATCGTGATGCGACGCAATCGGGCAGGCGGCGCGCTGGCCGGCGTCGACGTGCATGGCGACGCCTCCTGCATTGCGTCGTCGTGCGCATTCGCGCGGGCCGTGCGGCCGCCCGGCCGATCGCGCGGAACCGCAATCGGTCCGACGCGCGGCGGGCCTCGCGGCCCGCACCGGCGGGTACTGCTTTTCATACGAGACCGTCCTTGCGGACAGCGTTCGAGCGGGATTCGAACCCGCCACCGGCCGGCTTTCGCCGGCTGCTCGACCTGAATGAGCTTCCGAACAATGGGCGCCCCGGGATTCGAACCCGGGCGAAGCATCCTGGCGCGCGCCCCTTTGCCTTCGTCTGTCCATGGCGGCATGCGCTGCCGCGACGAACGAGGTTCGGCGGCGGCGCACCAGCAGGGCGTGTGAACCCTGGCTCGTGGGCCAGCGGGACATCCGGCGCCTTTATTTAGCGAGGAGCGTGCCAGCGGCGTCGCGGGCCTGCGCAAAATTTCTCAGGTGATTGAAATTAAAGGGAAATTGTTTGCCTCTCGCGGCCGGGTACCGATGCTTGCCGCATCGTGTCGTCATGAATATCCGATACAATTGGATCACTTCTTATCCTATGAGATAAACATGCGCAAAACCGTCGCAATCGGCTTTCTCGGCACGGTGCTCGATCAGGGCGGTCGTGCGCCGCGCCGCCACCGCAAATGGCGGCCGACGATCTCGTTGTGCGAGCAGCCCGACCTGCCGATCGACCGACTCGAGTTGCTGCATCCGCTGAGCTACACGCGCCTTGCCAACCAGGTTCGGGACGATCTCGCGCGCCTGTCGCCGCACACCGACGTGCGGCTCACGCCGGTCACGATCCACGATCCGCGGGATTTCGAGGAGGTCTATGCGACGCTGCACGACTACGCACGCGCGTATCCGTTCGACCTCGAACACGAGGATTACCTGATCCACATCACGACTGGCACGCACGTCGCGCAGATCTGCTGGTTCCTGCTGGCGGAAGCGCGCTACCTGCCCGCCCGCCTCGTGCAGACGGGGCCGCCGCAGCGAACCGACGAGGGGCCGAGCGGGCCGGGGACGATCTCGGTGATCGATCTCGACCTGTCCCGCTACAACCGGATCGCGCAGCGCTTCACGCGCGAGCGCGACGAAACGGTGTCGTTCCTGAAGGCCGGCATCGCGACGCGCAACGCGCGCTTCAATGCGCTGATCGAGCAACTCGAGCGCGTGGCCGTGCGTTCGCGCGCGCCGATGCTGCTGGTCGGGCCGACGGGGGCCGGCAAGTCGTTTCTCGCGAAGCGCGTGTACGAGCTGAAGCGCGGCCGCCATCGGCTCGCGGGGCCGTTCATCGAGATCAACTGCGCGACGCTGCGCGGCGACGCGGCGATGTCGACGCTGTTCGGTCACGTGAAGGGCGCGTTCACGGGGGCGCAGTCGGCGCGCGCGGGGCTGCTGCGCGCGGCGGAAGGCGGGCTGCTGTTTCTCGACGAGATCGGCGAACTCGGGCTCGACGAACAGGCGATGCTGCTGAAGGCGATCGAGGAGAAGCGTTTCCTGCCGGTCGGCGCGGACGTCGAGGCGACCAGTGATTTCGAGCTGATCGCGGGCACGCACCGCGACCTGCGGCAGATGGTGGCGGCCGGTACGTTCCGCGAGGATCTCTATGCGCGGATCAACCTGTGGACTTACGAATTGCCGGGGCTCGCCGAGCGCCGCGAGGACATCGAGCCGAATCTCGAATTCGAGCTCGACCGTTTCGGCCGCGAGCAGGGCGAGCAGGTGCGTTTCAACGTGGAGGCGAAGCGGCGCTATCTTGCGTTCGCGGCATCGCCGCGCGCGACGTGGGCCGGCAATTTCCGCGAACTGTCGGCCTCGGTCACGCGGATGGCAACGCTGGCCGAGGCGGGGCGGATCACCGAGGCGCTCGCCGGGCAGGAAGTCGAGCGGCTGACGCGCACGTGGTCGTCGTCGGGCGGCGCGGGGGCATCCGATTCGTGCGTCGACGCGGTGTTCGGTGCGCGTGCGGCGGAACTCGACCTGTTCGACCGTGCGCAGCTCGAACGCGTGCTCGACGTGTGCCGTACGTCGGCGAGCCTGTCGGATGCCGGCCGCACGCTGTTCGCGGTGTCGCGGCAGAACAAGAAGCAGCCGAATGATGCGGACCGGTTGCGCAAGTATCTCGCGCGGTTCGGGCTCGATTGGGACGGCGTGCGGCGCTCGCTCGATGGCTTGTGATGACGAGAGGGGTGCGCGTGATGCTCGTGCCGCGTTGGGCGGTTGCACCGCACGATTCCGGTATGCGTATGCGGTGGACACGCTGCCCGCCGCCGGCTGACGCAATCGCCGCACGCGCGCTCACGCGCGGCAGATCGCGATGATCTCCGCGCTGGTCGCCTCGTCGAACGGTGCATGCTGCCAGTCGCCGCGCCAGTCGGCCGACGCGAAACCGGCCGCCGCCACGCGCGCCTGCAATTCGACGTGCGCGATGAAACGCAGCCGGCTCGTATTCGTCAGCACCGTATCGTCGCGGCGGAAGCAGTAGTGCGTGTCGAACGTCACGATCGCGCCGTCGATCGCCCGCACCGCGTGATGGAGATCGACGATGCCGAATGCGTGCGATTCGACGCTGCGTGCCGACTGCGCGGGCGTCCATGCTCGCCATGGTTCGGTGCGCGGGTTGCGGGTGTCGAACAGGAAGCGGCCGCCGTCGGCGAGCACGTGTCGCACGCCGCGCAGCGTCGCGTCGATGTCGTCGTCGCTCAGCAAGCACTGGAACGCATGCCCGGTCATCACGACCGCATCGAAGGGCGCACCGGGCGGCAGGCCGTCGAGCCCGCAAGCGAACCAGCGCACGGCGTCGGCGCCCGGCTGGCGTCGCGCGTAATCGATCATCGCCGGTGCGGGATCGATCGCGACGACGTCATGCCCGGCCGCCGCGAGCCGTCGTGCGAACGTGCCGGTGCCGCAGCCGAGATCGAGGATGCGTTGCGGCGCGGCGCCGATCGCGGCGGCGTAGAACGCGAAGTCCCGATCGCCCGCGTTGAACAGGTCGTACACCGCGACGAGGCGCGGGTCGGTGTAGAGCAGGTCGGCGCCGGCGCGCGTCATGCGGCCGCGCGCATCAGCGCTGCTGCACGGCCACGCGCAGCCCGAGCGCGATGAAGATCGAGCCGATGATCTTGCCCTGCCAGCGCGTGAGCCACGTGAGCCGCTTCACGATGCGGCCGAGCGGGCGGATCGAGCATGCGAGCAGCGTCGTGTAGAGCGAGCTCAGCACAACGAAGATCAGCCCGAGCACCGCGAACTGCACGAACGTCGAGCCGCGCTCCGGATGCACGAACTGCGGCATGAACGCGAGAAAGAACAGCGCGGTTTTCGGATTCAGCACTTCGGCGGGAATCGCCTGCAGGTACGCCTTGAGCGGCGTCACGGGCGACACCTGCGGCAGCGACGGATCGGCAGCCTTCTCGAGCAGCGCGCGCACGCCGAGATAGATCAGGTACGCGGCGCCGGCCAGTTTCACGACGTTGAATGCGAGCGCCGACGTCATCAGCAGCGCGGACAGCCCGACGGCCGCGAACAGCGTATGCACGAAGTCGCCGCTCGCAACGCCGAGGCCGGTCAGGATGCCGGTCTTGCGCCCGCCCTGCACGGTGCGGCTCAGCACGAGCAGCACGGCGGGCCCGGGGATCAGGAACAGGCCCAGAACGACGGCCGTGAAGGTGGTCAGCGTGGTCAGATCGAACATGGCGGCTCCGGCAGGTTGGCGCAGCGGCAGGGGATCGGCGCATTGTATTCGGTTCGGCGCACGGCCGCAGACGCCTCGTCGAACGGCACGGCCGCGCCGGCACCTTTCTGGTATAAGCACGAAAGGACGCGCCGGCGTCCGGCCTTTTCCACAGCCCGTCGTTCCATGCGCGACCTTCCACCGATTACCGATCCCGCCGCGGACGCCGACGTCTATCACGTGCCGCGTCCGCTCGTGGTGTTCGGCGGCTCGGTCGTCGAACCCGAATGGCGGCTGGAGCGGCACAGCCATCGTCAGGCGCAACTGCTCTACACGCTGAGCGGCGTCGTCTATTGCGAGATCGACGGCGGCGTGTGGAGCGCGCCGCCGCAGTGCACGGTGTGGATTCCGGGCGACGTCCCGCATGCGGCGCGCGGCTCGGCCGGCGCGACCTTCTACGCGGTACTGGTCGAACCCGACGCGGCGCTCGACCTGCCCACGCGCTGCTGCACGCTGGCCACGTCGCCGCTGTTGCGCGAGCTGCTGCTGAAGGCGGCCAGCTTCCCGAACCTGTACGACGTCGACGGGCCGCAAGGGCGGCTGGTGGCGACCTTGCTCGACGAACTCGTCGCGGCGCCGGTCGAGGACTTGTACCTGCCGATGCCGGCCGACCGCCGGCTGCGCAAGCTGATCGACCATCTGCTCGACGATCCGGCCGACAAGTCGCCGCTGCCCGAACTCGCCCGGCGCGCGGGCATCAGCGAGCGCAGCCTGACGCGCCTCGCGACGAAGGAACTCGGGATGAGCCTCGGCGACTGGCGCCGGCGACTGCACGTCGCGCTGTCGCTGCGGATGCTGACGACCGGCCGCCGCGTGCACCAGATCGCGATCGATCTCGGCTACGAGAGCGCGAGCAGCTTCGTCACGATGTTCCGCAAGGCGACCGGCAAGTCGCCGACGCAATTCCTGACCGACCGGCAACGCTGAACGGCCGGAGTGCGCGCCCGCGCACCGTTTGGCCGGATTGAAAAATCAGTTGGCCGGGATGAGAAATGACGCATCGGGTGTCGATCCATAAAATGAGAATCGTTCTCATCTGGAGGTCGACATGCAAATCGTCACGACTGAATTCCCGTTCGTCTGGCTGCGTTACAGCGGCTCGATCCACACCGATCCCACCCGCCTGATTGCCGAACTCGACGCGCTGCTGGCGCGCCGCGAACGCTTCGTTCTTCTGACCGACGATGCGCCGTCCAGCGACGATCGCGCCGACAACGATCACGAGATACGCAAGCAGCTCGCGAAGTGGAGCAAGGCCAACCGCGCGCTGTCGCGCGAATGGATTCCCGGGATGATCGCGATCGAGCCCAATGCGGCGCGGCGCGTGGCGCTCAATGCCTTTTCGGGCGCCTTCGAGAAGGTCTGGGGGTATCCGCTGAATGCGGCGGCGAGCCGCGACGACGCGCTGGCGCTCGCGCAACGGCTGCTCGCCGAACCGGCGCGCCGCGTCGCGGCGGCGAACGCCTGACCGACGGCCGCGCGGGTCGCGCGGCTTGCGTCGACATCGACATCGACACGCACGCACGGGGCGCGAACGCGCGCCGCGGCATATCGCCGCGATGCGCATCTTCACGCGCATCGTCGAAATGAACAGCTTTACGCGCGCGGCGCAGGCGCTCGGCATTTCGCGCGCCACCGCGACGCGCACCGTGCAGGAGCTCGAAGCGGCGCTCGGCATGCCGTTGCTGGTGCGCACGACGCGCGCGTTGCGGGCGACGCCCGAAGGCGACGCGTACTACCGGCGCTGCGTCAGCATCACGGCGGACGTCGACGAGCTCGAAGCCAGCATCCGCGGCGCCGCGCTGCATCCGAGCGGGCCACTGCGCGTCGAATTGCCGGCGTCGGTGGCGGGCGCGATCGTGTTGCCGGCGCTCGGCGAATTTCACGCACGGCATCCCGATCTCGAGCTGATGCTCGCCGTGGCCGGGCGCGCGGTCGATCGCATCGGCGACGCGATCGATTGCAGCATCCGGCTCGGTACGTTGCCCGATTCGTCGCTCGTCGCGCGCCGGCTCGGCTCGCTCGAGCGCGTGACATGCGCGAGCCCCGCGTATCTCGACCGCTTCGGCGTGCCGCGCACGCCCGACGAGCTGGGCGCGCATCGCGCGGTAGGCGGGTCGCACGTGTCCGGCCACCGTCCGGCCGAACTCGAGTTCGTGGTGGACGACGCGGTGCGCAAGGTGCGGCTCGACGGCATCGTCGGCGTGGACGACGAGCAGGCGTATCTCGCATGCGGCGTGCACGGCCTCGGGCTGATCCAGCCGACGCGTGTCGCCGCGCAGCCGCTGATCGAGGCGGGGCGGTTGCGGGAAGTGCTGCCGGGCTGGCAGCCCGATGCGCTGGCCGTGTCGGCCGTCTACGTGAAGCGCCCGCATGTGTCGCCCGGCGTGCGCGCGTTCGTCGACTGGATCGCCGAGCGTTTCGTGCAGGCCGGGTATGAGCAGGAAGGGCTGGCGGCGGCGGGGGCGGTGGGGTGGCGGCCGGCGCTGCCGGGTGCAGCCGCTACCGGCGATCGCTACGGCGGACTGGTAGCGGTGGCCTGAAAGCGGAATGCCGACGGCAAGCCCTCAAGCGGTTGCGAGGCGGAACGCGCCGGCCATCCGATCCTGTTCCCGAGCCGACAGCGCGAGTCGTGTCGCGAGCGTTCTCCATTGACTGACGACACCGCGAAAATCGTCGATGATCTCGTCGGCATCGTTCAGACGAAGCCGAAAGAATTCGCACACTTCACGGGCAAGTTCGAGATTCAGTGCGTTGTCGGCTTCCGTGATATTGAGCTTGAGGCCGTCGGCGATCGCGACCGGATTCATGTCATAAGCTGCGGAGAGCCGCCAGCCCTCACCCGGCGCGAGAATGAATCCGTGATTGCGAAGATGGTCGTCGGTATTCGACACGAAAAGATTGAAGACGATCCGCGCCCAAAGTTCGCGCAGGTCGGCATTCGGTTGCGCACCATGTTGCATGAGGACTTCCGCCAGTTCGAGATAGCTGACGCCGGTGGACGCATCGTCGCCATCGACGTGACCGGTCATGGTCATCGCCGAGGCAAAGTGCAGGCGCCGTCCATCGGCCGTCCGGTCGAAGCGACGGACCAGGAAGCAGTGATGGTCGCTGGCGAACTTTCGTGCCTCGGCCTGGGCGACATTCAGGCCGCAGCCGACCGCGAGCGCATTGACGACCATTTCCCAACCCCCTACGTCGTAATCGTCTCTTGCGCTGGGGAACTTCGCGATATACAGACGTCCGTGATCGTCGGCCACGCTTGCTTTCGGTCGTGCACCGCCGAGCGAGCCGCCAGGTGCGATGAGCATCGAAAGCCAGTCGCGGCCATCCGGGGCGATGTTGTCGACATCCTCTTCCAGCGCTCGACTGACGCGTTCCAATTCACGGATTTCCGCGAATGGCGGCGCGGCGAGATCAACGCGATCGTCGAGAAAATCTCCTTCGTCGTTGAGCTTGTAGCGCAATGCGCCGACGCGATAGAGATCATGGACGCCCAGCAGGTAGTCCGATTCACGGAGTCGAGTGCCTTTCGGTCGAAGGCCTGCACGAATGTCCCGCTCCAGCCGGCGGTCCATCAGCATGCGCCCCCACCGATCGGGGCTGGAGTCGGCGAACGCGCCGAACGAGTCTCGCGGCGGCGGCGGATACTGCGGTCCTTCGAAGAGGCCGATGCCGGGATCGAGTTGAACTTGAGCGAATTCGGGGGAGCGCAAGGCGGTTGCGTCGTACTGGAATTCGAAACGTTCGCTTGCCCGCGTCTGCCGGCCGTGCAGAAGGCCGAGTTTCCGCGGACCGGGCAGGCCGCTCCAGTCTGCGTAAACAGAGATGGTCGTCATTTCTCGCGAGATTTCCGCTGGTGTTTGGTCGGAGGCTTCAACAGCGCGGCCAGTTCCGCGGCCGTCGTACCGCGATGGTGCTCGGGTTCCTCGATGCTGGATGCCGTTCCCGGCACTTCCCTGGCTGTGGTCGTGGTTGCACGATCGCCACGAACGGGTATGCGGGGCGACTCGGCGGACGATAGCGGGACCACTCGTTTCGTGGATCGCGGTTTGACGAGACGTGCGTCTTGAAGCTGGCGGCCGAACGAGTCCGCTGCGGCCAGTTTTTCCAGATCGCCCTGGAGGCCCAGCACTTGCATGACGGAAAGATAGGCACCCATCGTGACTCCCGGACCACCTCCCTCCAGCGAGCGAAGCGTCATCGGCGACATTCCCGCGCGTTCGGCGACCTGCTTGGCCGTCAGCTTCCGGCGTAAGCGGGCGAGCTTGAGCCGCTCGCCGAATTCGACGAGCAGGCGGCTGGATGCGGGCAGGAGAGGGGCGGTTTTCTTTGCCATGATGGCGCTAATATTTCGATGCTTCAGGGGCGATAAGGATAAAATAATAGCACTTTGGTGCGGCATACCAAGATCTTTTCACTACGGAGGGGCGTTGGATGATGTAAATATTTTGGCTATTTATTGCATAATTTACCAAAATATTATCCTTTCATGCTTAGGATGCCGCCCGTTCGGCCACCCATCGTGAGTCGGAAAGCTGTACGATCACTCCCGGCATCACTTGCCAATGCTGGCGCGCAGCGCGTGTAACCGACACCCTACGTCGCCTTGAGGCGCCCCAATTCCTCAGCCAGAAAATCGACGAACGCGCGAATCCGCGTCGACATCTGGTGGCGCTGCGCATACACCGCGTAGATATCGGCGCTCGGCGTTTCATGACCGGGCAGCACGACAACCAGCCGCCCGTCGGCGAGATAGTCGCGCAGGTCCCATTCCGCGCGCATCAGGATCCCGTGCCCGTCGAGCGCCCACTTCACCGCGATCTCGCCGTCGTTCGTCGTCAGGTTGCCGTTGATCCGCACGGCTTCCGTATGGCTGGCCGCGCCGCGCCGGCTCGTCAGGCGCCACACGCCGTAACCTTCGTCGCCCTGCCGGATGCCGATGCAGTTGTGCCGCGTCAGGTCGTGCGGCGTGCCGGGCGTCCCGTGCCGCGCGAGATACGCCGGTGCCGCGCACAGCAGCCGGCGGTTCGGCGCGAGCCGCCGCGCGACGACGCGCGTGTCGGGCGGTTCGCCGAAGCGGATGCACACGTCGAACGCGTCGTCGGTGAGCGGCGGCGGCATCACCGACAACTGCAGCTGCACCGATACCTCCGGATAGCGCGCGACGAAGCGCGAGATCGCCGGGCCGACGTGGCTGCGCCCGAAACCGAGCGTCGCATTGACGCGCAACAGGCCTTTCGGCCGCTGCTTCGCGCTGCCGAGCAGCTCGCCGAGTTCGTCCATCTGGTCGAGGATCCGGCGCGCGTAGTCGAGGTACACGTCGCCTTCGGGCGTCAGCATCATCCGGCGCGTCGTGCGATTGACCAGCGTCACGCCCGCGCGTCGCTCCATCTGCGTGAGCCGCTTGCTGACAGCCGCCGCGGTCAGTCCGAGTTCGCGCGCGGCCGCGCTCAGGCTGCCCGAGGCGGCCAGCGTCGAGAAAAAGCCGAGATCGGCCGGCTGGACGGTATCCGTCATGACGGGATTCATGAATTTAAGTTAAAGATGCTTTGAGTATAGCCACGGTTTCTGCACTTCTGGTTCGGTAAAGTGCGTTCACGCTCACGATCAATCGAGGATGTCCGCATGAAGACCTACCGTATCGCAACGATTCCCGGCGACGGCATCGGCAAGGAAGTGGTGCCGGCCGGCAAGCAGGTGCTGGAAGCGCTGGCCCGCGGCAGCGACCGCTTTGCGTTCGAGTTCGAGGATTTCGACTGGGGCGCCGACTACTACCGCCGGCACGGCGCGATGATGCCGGCCGACGGCCTCGACGCGCTGCGCGGCAAGGACGCGATCCTGTTCGGCTCCGCGGGCGACCCGGGCGTACCCGACCACGTGACGCTGTGGGGGCTGCGCCTGAAGATCTGCCAAGGCTTCGACCAGTACGCGAACGTGCGCCCGACGCGCATCCTGCCGGGCATCGACGCGCCGCTGAAGCGCTGCGGGCCGGACGACCTGAACTGGGTGATCGTCCGCGAGAACTCCGAAGGCGAATACGCGGGCGTCGGCGGCCGCGTGCACCAGGGCCATCCGATCGAGGCCGCGACCGACGTGTCGATCCTCACGCGCGCCGGCGTCGAACGCATCATGCGTTTCGCGTTCCGACTTGCGCAGTCGCGGCCCCGCAAGCTGCTGACCGTGATCACGAAGAGCAACGCGCAGCGTCACGCAATGGTGATGTGGGACGAGATCGCGAAGCAGGTCTCGCACGAATTTCCCGACGTGACGTGGGACAAGGAACTCGTCGATGCGGCGACCGCGCGCATGGTCAACCGCCCGGCGTCGCTCGACACGATCGTCGCCACCAATCTGCACGCGGACATCCTCAGCGATCTCGCCGCCGCGCTCGCGGGTAGTCTCGGCATCGCGCCGACCGGCAACATCGATCCCGAGCGCCGCTATCCGTCGATGTTCGAGCCGATCCACGGCTCCGCATTCGACATCATGGGCAAGGGGCTCGCGAATCCGGTCGGCACGTTCTGGTCGGTCGTGATGCTGCTCGAACATCTCGGCGAGGCGGATGCCGCCGCGCGCGTGATGCAGGCGATCGAGGCCGTGACGGCCGACCCGTCGCTGCACACGCGCGACCTCGGCGGCAGCGCGACGACCGCGCAAGTGACGGCGGCCGTCTGCGCGCGCGTCGCGAACGCGGCGGTCGTGGCCTGACAGCGGCGAAGCGGTGACGCGGTGACGGTCGCGTGTGTGCGCGGCCGAGTGCCGCTCGCTCGCTTCACTCACGGATTTTCAGCCCGCGACTCGCGCATGCGACGCGAGCCGGGCGCCGGCCGGCGCTCGAGGTCCACCGACCGACGGCGCAGGCCCGACCTCGAAGGAGGAGACACATGCAGGCGGATCTGGAAACCCGCGTCGCACGGAAGCTGATGTGGCGCATCATTCCGTTCGTGATGCTGCTTTATTTCGTCAGCTTTCTCGATCGCGTCAACGTCGGCTTCGCGGCGATGACGATGAACAAGGCGATCGGCCTGTCGCCGACCGCGTTCGGGTTCGGCGGCGGCCTGTTCTTCATCGGCTACTTTCTGTTCGAAGTGCCAAGCAACCTGATTCTCCATCGCGTCGGCGCGCGCATCTGGATCGCGCGCGTGATGATCACGTGGGGCATCGTGTCGGCCGTATCCGCGTTTGCTGCCGGGCCGACCAGCTTCTACGTGCTGCGCTTCCTGCTCGGCATGGCCGAAGCCGGCTTCTTCCCCGGCATCATCCTGTACCTGAGCCTGTGCTTCCCCGCGAAGCAGCGCGCGGTGGCCGCCGCGTGGTTCATGGCGGCCGCGCCGATCTCGACCGCGATCGGTTCGCCGCTGTCGGGCGCGATCATGCAGATGCCGCCGATGTTCGGCCTCGCCGACTGGCAGATGCTGTACATCGTCGAAGCGTTGCCGGCGGTCGTGCTCGGCTTCGTCGTGCTCAGGTGCATGACCGATTCGCCGTCGAAGGCCGCGTGGCTGCAGGCGGACGAGCGCGACTGGCTGATCGCGAAGCTGAAAGCCGAAGCCGACGTACGCCACACGCATGCCGGGCACACGGCCGGCGCGTGGCAGGCGCTGCGCGATCCGCGCGTGCTGGCGCTTGCGCTGATCTACTTCGGCACGTCGGCGGGGCTGTATACGCTCGGCCTGTGGGCGCCGCTGATGGTCAGGCAGTTCGGCTTCACCGCGCTGCAGACGGGCTTGCTCACCGGCATCCCGAGCATCGCCGCCGTCGTCGCGATGATCGTCTGGGCGCGGCATTCGGATCGCACCGGAGAGCGTACATGGCACGTCGTGATTCCGTGTGTGCTCGCGTGCATCGGCTTCGTGTTCGCGGGGCAGGCGAGTACCGCGCTGCTGACCGTGCTCGCGCTGGTCGTCGTCAACATCGGGATCAGTGCCGCGAAGGCGCCGTTGTGGGCGATGCCGAGCGCGTTCCTGTCCGGCGCCGGCGCGGCCGCGGGGATCGCGATGATCAACTCGATCGGCAATCTCGGCGGGTTCGTCGGACCGTTCGCGATCGGCTGGCTGAAGCACGCGACGGGCGGGTATGCGGCGGGGCTCTACGTGGTCGCAGGGACGCTCGCGGTGTCGGCGGTGGTTACGCTGATGTTGAGCCGGAAGGCGGCGCACGAGCAGGTCGTGCCGGGCGTGCAGCAGCATCATTAAGAGCGGCGCGCATCCGCGGTCATGCATCCGGACGTCCATGTGATGCGCTGACGGCCGCGTGCGACCGAAGCAGCCGCGTCAATGCGCGGGCAGCACCGCGCGTCGAGCAATCTCCGTCGCGCACACGTCAGGCGACGCGTTCGACGTATCGATCACGCAATCGCTGAACGCGCGCGACGCAGTTGGCAGTGCTCGCAGCAGTTGCGACGTTTGCAGGCGGGGGCCTTGCCGGCCTCGCAGGCCAAAATGCGATGGCCGGCGCGACGGCCGCGCAGAACGAGGCGCTGAACAATACCGCCGACCACTGGGGCAAGAATGAGAGCGAGGCGCAGCGCGAGCAAGACGAACTACATAAGCAGCAGAGTAAGGAGAAAACCCAACTCGGCGAGAGTTCGATCGTCGATGAAGGGAATGGCGTCAGCGTCCTCAGTCCTAATCCGCTGGCGTTTGGTGGGGTTACTATTGATGAAGCGCGAGCCGGACATATTTTTCCGCGATTCGGAGGGGCATATCAGTGATACTCCAGCGAATCGCCAGCTTCTTGAGAGTATTGCAAACGACCCGTCGGCTGTCTTGGGGGCCGACAAGTATGGGACTTCGTGGGCTGGAAAGTTAAATCCGGATGGCACTCAGACTTGGGTAGATATCCGAGGTGGTAAAGTTGGTTATGGCGGGATTAACCAAACGCCGAAGCCATTTAATCCGCAAACTGGACTGGCCTCATCGACGAAGCCGGGTAAGGGAAAATGAACGATTCGTTGACGACAGCAGAAGCCTTTCGTGCAATGTTGATCTTCTTGGATCGCTACTACGAGAGATGCGGTTGCCAGAGCGAAGATATCGCGATCCTGTTGAGCGGTATGTCTCAGACTCTTTGGGCCGATGGAAGCACAAATGATCCGGCTCAATGGCATGACTGGCTAGCCGCTGTTGAGGCTGCAAAAGACAAGGAAGCCGGATAGGAGTGCGCCTGTTATTGCCCGAAAACAGTAGAGACACGAACCCGGCCATGCGCCGGGTTTGTGCTTTATGGCGTCGGCGAGCGTGCCGGCGCTGTCGTTTGATTTGTGCTCCGTCCGTCGTCGGACCGTTGCCGAACTGTTCAAGCAGCTCGGCCGGAATCGACGGCAGAACTGCCGGCTGGGCTTTCGGTTTGCGAGGCATACACGCTCCTTGGGAGCATGTTATGCCGGGGGTGTCAGGATTTCCGTGTTCAAGGCGGGTGGAGTAATTACACGGAAGGCCGAACGAATCGATCTGCGTAAAGGATAGCGAATTGGTTCATGGCCGTCTTCCAGTCATGAGCAGCGCTTCCCCAATTCGCGGTGATGTTGCGCAAGGCCAGCCAGATGAGTTTGGTGGCGGCCTCGTCGGTCGGGAAGTGACCACGGGTCTTGATGATCTTGCGCAGTTGCGAGTTGATATTTTCAATCGCGTTTGTCGTGTAGATGATCTTGCGCACACCCGGCGGAAACGCAAAGAACGGGATCACGCGATCCCAGGCGTTGCGCCACGCGCTACTGACGGTCGGGAATTTCTGACCCCACGGACCATCCGCAAACGCATCGAGTTCGGCCTGAGCGGCTTCCGCGCTGGGAGCGGCGTAGATCGGTTTGATCGCGGCGGCCAATCCGCGGCGGTCTTTCCAACTGGCGTAATCGAGGCTGTTGCGGATTAGATGGACGATGCAGGTTTGCAGCGTCGTGGCCGGAAACACTACCGCCAGCGCTTCGGGCATGCCCTTAAGACCATCAGTGACCGCGATCAGGATGTCGTGAACGCCGCGCGTCTTCAGATCGTTGAACACCTTCATCCAGAATTTGGCACCCTCGGTATTCTCGATCCACAGGCCCAGGATCTCCCGGGTGCCGTCGGGCAGCACGCCCAGCGCCAGGTACACCGCCTTGTTGCGTACGACGGCGTCTTCACGAATCTTGACCCGCAGTGCGTCGAAAAACACGACCGGATACATCGGCTCGAGCGGTCGGGCCTGCCAGGCCGTCACTTCGGCCATGACCTCGTCGGTCACGGAGCTGATGAAGTCGGGCGAGACCTCGGTACCGTACTGTTCCAGCAGAAAGCCCTGGATCTCGCGTACGGTCATGCCTCGGGCATACATGGCGACGATCTTGTCGTCGAAGCCGGTGAAGCGCCGTTCGTGCTTGGGAATCAGGATGGGTTCGAAGCTGCCGTCGCGGTCACGCGGCACCTCGATGCGGATCGGCCCGTCTTCGGTCAGAACCGTCTTGGCCCCTTTGCCGTTGCGCTGATTCGTGACGTTGGCCGGCTTGGCAGCTCCGGCAGGGTAGCCGAGATGATGGTTCATCTCGCCGCCCAACGCACGCTCGATTAGCGCCTTCTTGAGCGCCAGCGTCGCGGCATTGATGGCTTCAGCCGTCATCGGACCGTTGCCGAACTGTTCAAGCAGCTCGGCCGGAATCGCCGGCAGAACTGCCGGCTGGGCTTTCGGTTTGCGAGGCATACACTCTCCTTGGGAGCATGTTATGCCTTAAACACAAAATTCCTGACAGGCCCGTTATGCCTTAAACACAAAATTCCTGACAGGCCCGTTCGTCCGGAATCACGCGGATCAACAACATCGCCCTGGAAAATTCCCTCGATAACCCGCCCTAAAGAAATCCCCCCCACCGCCGTTACCCTTCTTCGGTAGCTCAAAAAAAGTATTACCAGAGCCGTACCACCAAACCACACGACCAGATAACCGAGGGGGCGCCCGGCCGTCGAAGCCGTGCGCAGTATCAGACGATGGGATGCACCGATTCGATGGGGCGCGCAGGCACCGGGGCTGGCGCGCGCTGTGCCTTGCCGCGGCATGCCTGCTGCTGCACTCGATTCTCACCGCTGCGTGCGCGTTCCCGCACGACCACACCTCCACGCTCGTACCCGTCGTGCCGAATATCCGGCAACCGACGCCCCTCTCATCGTCCTTCCCCAACACATCACCCCAAGCATCCACCGTCGCTCGAGGAGGCCCACGCACCACACCAGAAAAGTAACGCGATTCGAATCTAGACCACTAAAAAAAACGCATCAAAAAATCGAGGATTGAATTGAACAAGCATTCCCTTTGTCTGCTGGCAGCCGCCGCGATCTCGGTATTCGTCGTCGCCGGTTGCGGCGGCGGTGACGGCTCGTCGAACGCAACCAGCGGCACGCCCGCAAACACCGGCGGCGCCAACAACGCAGCCAGCACACCGGCCGTCGCGTCCACACCGCTCGCAGCACCTCCCGCAAGCGCCCCCGTCGCCTCGTCGCAGCCGGTGACGGCAGGCGAAGCACTACCCAGCCTGACGACCCCGCAAGCCGGCTCGACGGCCGCAACGGCAACCGGCCCGGTCGGGATCTGGTCGGCATCCGGCAACCTCGGCTACTCGACCATCGCCCTGGTCGATCCGCGCAACAACGTGACCGCGCTCAATCTGCTGGGATCGTTCGTGATGTCCGAGGATTTCTCGAGTCTGACGGTCAATGGCGCGACGTGGTCGCTCGGTTCGGGCGTCAACTTCGGCACCGGCGGGCTGATCACCAAAATCGACTCCGGCTCCGGCGCATACAGCCCGCAGCAGACGTTGTCCGGCACGATCAGCCGCAACGGTACGGCGTCGAATTTCACGTGGAGCTACAACGCCGCGAACGCACTGAGCGTCACGCAGGACAGCGTCACGGGCACGTGGGCGACCACCAACGCGTCCTTCTCGATCGCATCGGGCGGCACGGTCACCGGTACGCTGAGCGGTTGCAACCTGAGCGGCACGCTGCAGCTTTCCACGCCCGGCTCGAACCAGAACATGTACGACATGACGCTGGCAGCCTCGGCATCGTCGGGCTGCACGCTGCCGGCGGGCGTTCCGCTGTCGGGCAGCGCCGCGATCATGTTCGTGCCGATCAAGGGGACCAACGGCTTCCAGCGATCGATCCTGTACGTGCTGCGCGCAGCTGATTACAGCTTCGTCGCCTACGGTCAGGTCATCAAGCAATAAACGCACGGTCTGCTCGCACGCGGCTTTTTCACACGCCGCGTGCGGCGGCCTGACGAAAACGTTCCGTCAACAACGAAAGCCACTCATCCAATGAAGAACTCATTCAAAGCCACCGTATTCGGTTGCGGCCTGCTCGTGACGCTGCTGTCCGGCTGCACCACGTTGCCGAACACGGACATGAAGCCCGAAGCGCGTCAGAAGCTGCATTCGATCGCGATGCTCGACGTCATCGAGCCGAAGCGTGTCGCGGTCGTCAATTTCGGCGGCGCGGCGGCCGGGTTCGGGCTGATCGGCGCGCTCGCGCAAGGCGCCGTGAACGCAAGCCATACGAGCACCTACACGGACCACGTGGCGGCCGGCAAGATCGTCTTCGCACCGGACATCGTGGACGGCGTGACGGGCCGCCTCACCGGCAACGGCTATCAGGTCGTGAAACTGAACGGCCAGAAGACGAAGCTCGCCGATGACGGCAAGTCGGACGACTACTCCGCGATCCAGACCGACGCGGATGCGATCATGAACGTCTGGTTCACGTCGTTCGGCTATATCTCGCCGCCTCAGCAGCTTGACTACATTCCGTGGGTCGTCATCCGCGCGCGCATTCTCGACGCGAAGACGAAGCAGGACCTCTATTACAAGACGTTCGCGTGCGGCTACGACATCAAGGCGAACAGCGTCCACATCGACAGCGATTTCGCTTACACGTACGGCAGCTTCAGCGATCTCGAGAAGAATTTCGACAAGTCGGTGGAAGGGATCAAGTCGTGCGAGAAGTCGGTCGCGGACATGATCGGTCAGGATCTGGCACGTACGCCGGCGCCTGCCACTGCTGCCACGACGATGACGACGACCGCGGCTACTGCGACCACCACGGCCACCGCGACCACCACAGCCACGGCATCGAAATAACCTTGACGCGCCTGCAGGATCGTCGCGATACGCGTTGCGGATCCGGCAGTGCTTGAAGAAAAAAGCGGGAAGGGGAAGTACTGCACGCAGCCGGGCGGTTGTCGCGCCGCCCGGCCGCTCGCGAAAGCGACTGGCTTACTTGTCGCTATCGCCCTTGATCTGCGGCAGCGCAGACGTTTCGCCCGGCGTCAGCAGCCCGACTTGCGAATACACGCGCAGCTTGTCGCGCGTATCGGTGATGTCGAGGTTGCGCATCGTCAGCTGGCCGATCCGGTCGCGCGGCGAGAACGTCGACGCCACCTTCTCCATCGACAGGCGTTCCGGCTGATACGTGAGGTTCGGCGACTTCGTGCTCAGGATCGAGTAGTCGTTGCCGCGGCGCAGTTCGATCTTCACTTCGCCGGTGATCGCGCGTGCGACCCAGCGTTGCGCGGTTTCGCGCAGCATGATCGCCTGCGGGTCGAACCAGCGGCCCTGATACAGCAGGCGGCCGAGGCGGCGACCGTTTTCGCGGTACTGCTCGATCGTGTCTTCGTTGTGGATGCCGGTGACGAGGCGCTCGTACGCGATGTACAGCAGCGCGAGGCCCGGGGCTTCGTAGATGCCGCGGCTCTTCGCCTCGATGATGCGGTTCTCGATCTGGTCGCTCATGCCGAGGCCGTGGCGGCCGCCGATGCGGTTCGCTTCCAGCAGCAGCTCGACCTGATCCTTGAACTCGACGCCGTTCAGCGCGACCGGCTGGCCGGCTTCGAAGCGCACCGTCACTTCCTCGGCGGCGATTTTCACGTCGTCGCGCCAGAACGCGACGCCCATGATCGGGTTCACGATCTTGATGCCGCTTTCGAGGCTTTCCAGGTCCTTCGCCTCGTGCGTCGCGCCGAGCAGGTTCGAGTCGGTCGAATACGCCTTCTCGGCCGACATCTTGTACGCGAAGCCGGCCTGGTTCATGAATTCGGACATTTCGGCGCGGCCGCCGAGCTCGTCGATGAACGTCTGGTCGAGCCACGGCTTGTAGATCTTCAGATCCGGGTTCACGAGCAGGCCGTAGCGGTAGAAGCGCTCGATGTCGTTGCCCTTGTACGTGCTGCCGTCGCCCCAGATGTTGACGCCGTCTTCCTTCATCGCGGCGACGAGCATCGTGCCCGTCACGGCGCGGCCGATCGGCGTCGTGTTGAAGTACGTGACGCCGGCGGTCGTGATGTGGAACGCGCCGCTTTGCAGCGCCGCGATGCCTTCGGCGACGAGCTGCGCGCGGCAGTCGATCAGGCGGGCGCCGGCTGCGCCGTATTCGATCGCGCGTTTCGGGATCGCGTCGTAATCGTCTTCGTCGGGCTGGCCGAGGTTCGCCGTGTATGCGTACGGGACGGCGCCCTTCAGTTTCATCCAGTGCAGCGCGGCGCTGGTGTCCAGGCCGCCGGAGAAGGCGATACCGACCTTCTGGCCGGTCGGGAGGCTTTCGAGAATCGTGCTCATAGGAATTACCGTGGATTGAAGCCGGTGGGATCGTATTTCGCGGAATATGCGAGTATCGGCTGTCCGGGAAGTTGGGGCAAGGGCTGATTTTGGTGCGGAACCGGCGTCGCGCCTGTCGCGGCGGGCCTGACGGGCGGTTAACCGGGTGGAGAGCCGCGTGCCGGATGGCGTCGTATCGCCGCCCAAACACGTGCGGACGAGTCGGGCGCCGGCGGGATTTTCGGGGCCGGATCGGCCATCAACCCGGCTCGCAGTCGCCCGCGCGGCGCCTTGCCGCACAGAAAGATATATGAAAGACGTACGCGTGAAGCCGGGGCTTCAGATATTCCACGACCGCGCGGTATCGAGCAGCCGCTCGCGCAACTGGTCGACTTCGCCGGCCAGCTTGGCGGTGATCGACACGTAGCCGGACAACTGGGGCGGCGGCGCATCGTGCAGCGGGTCGACCGGCCGGCGTCGCGGGGCAAGCCGGCTCGGCGTGCCGAACTTGAGCGCGCGGCTTGCGGCGATCAGCGTGTCGCGGATGCGCCGGTTCAAGGTCTTCATCTCGACGCGCATGTATTCGCGGGCCGCCACGTCGTCGCGGGCCGGCAGCGCGCTCGACAGGATCTCCAGATAACCGATGCACAGGCGCAGGCTGCGCTGGATCGCCTCGAGCTGCGCCATCGACGTCTCGCATTCCTTCGCCACCGACGGCATCAGCGAGCGCAACTGCACGAGCAGCGCGCTCAGCGCGGCCATTTCCTTCAGGTGCGCGTCGTCGCTCACGTCGCGGTCGCCCGCGAGCCGCGCATGCACGGCCGCGCACGCGCGCAGCGCGTCGGCAAGCTTGTAGCGCCACGAATAGGTCGCGTAGAGCGGCAGCGCGAACGAGAACGCCAGCGCGATCGCGATGCCGGCCAGCACGTTCACCGCGCGCCACAGGCCGTCGACGATCTCGTTGTCGCCGTGCCCGGCGACGATCACCATCGTGATCGCCGACAGCAGCGCGATGTAGCCGGCCTTGCCGATCGCGTGATACGCGCAGACACCGCACCCGACGGCCATCAGCAGGTAGATCGCGAACGGCGCGTGCAGAAACGAGTAGAGGAGGATCAGGCCGAGCCCCGCCAGCGCGCCGATCGATGTGCCGAGCGCACGCTCGGCCGCCTTCTTGCGGATGTTGCCGTGGTGCTGCAGCCCGCCGACGACGATCAGCACGGTGATCGTCGACCATTCGCCATGCGGCACGTTCAGCCCGGTGGACAGCGCGATCGACACGAGAATCGCGAGCGCGACGCGCGCCGCATGGATCAGCTTCGCATGCCGGTAGCGGCGATACGGGTCGAGCAGCGGGCGAAGCGCGTGGCGTATGAGCGGTGGCAGTCGGGTCGGGAGCGGGGCGGTCATGGCGGAGCGGAGAGTGGCCGGAATGCGCACGGCGGCCCGCGCGGGCTGGCGCCGCGCCGCATGCGCAGCTGACGTAACGCTAGCCGAACGCGTGCGGGCTGTCCACGGCGCGGCAGAGTGGCCGCATCAGATCACGCGGCCGGTCGTATCAAGGCGCATCAAGGCGCATCGCGGCGCCTCACGCGTCGGCCCCGCTCGATTGCGCGTCCAGCACGCGGTTGCGGCCGCCGGACTTCGCGCGGTACAGCGCTTCGTCGGCGCGCCGCAGCAGCGTCGCGGCGTTCGTCCGGCCGTCGGCGGCGGTGGCCGTGCCGATGCTGGCCGTGACGCGCCCGTACGGGCTTTTCACGTGTTCGATGTCGAGCCCCGCGATCGCGCGCCGGATGCCTTCGGCGACGGTTGCCGCGCCCGGCGCGTCGGTGTCGGGCAGCGTGACGACGAATTCCTCGCCGCCGTAGCGCGCGACGTGATCGCTGTCGCGGCGCAGGCAGCGCGACAGCGAGTGCGCGACCTGGCGCAGCACATCGTCGCCGGCGGGGTGGCCGTAGTAGTCGTTGAACGCCTTGAAGTGATCGACGTCGACGAACAGCACGGACAGCGGGCGGCCGCTGCGCGACGCGCGCTGCGCCTCCTTCGCGAGCACCGTGTCGAACGTGCCGCGGTTGTCGAGACCCGTCAGCGAATCGGTGTGGGCGAGCCGGTACAGCTTCGATTCGGCGTCCTGCCGGCGCTTCAGCTCGCGCGACAGCGCGAGCGAGCCCCACGCGATGAACGCCGTGAACAGGCCCATCAGCACGACGGTCCAGATCGCGCGGTGGCGCCACGACGCGTAGATGTCGATCTCGGCGGGCGCGACGTCGACGATCAGCGGCAGCCCGGCGAGATGCTTGTAGACATAGATGCGCCGCACGCCGTCGATGGCGCCGACACCGGTCAGCTCGCCGTCGCGGCTGCGCTGCGCGTCGATGAACAGCGGCGAGTCGTGGAGGTCGAGGCCGACCACCCGCGTGTCGTACGGCAGGCGCGACACGAGCGCGCCGTTGTCCTCGACGATGGCCGCGCTGCCGTGCCGGCCGACCGCGAGGCCGTCGAGCAGCGCGCGGAAGTAGTCGATGCTGAGCGTGCCGACGACGACGCCGCCGAACGTGCCGTCGGGCCGGTCGATCCGGCGGCTCAGCGCGATCGTCAGCGCGCCGCCGCGCAGCCGCGACGCGTACGGCCGGCTGATGTAGAGATTGGGGACGTGCCGGTCGCGATGCACGGCGAAATAGTCGCGGTCGGCGAAATTGCCTTGCCGTGCGGGCGATGCGCTGGAATCGATCGCGATATTGCCGTGCGCATCCATCACGAAAATCGAGCCGAGATATGCGCCGGTCGCCGCGCGATCGAACAGCAGCCGGTGGCGCTGGCGCGGCGGCAATGTCATCAGTTCCGGATCGGCCACGCCGTCGACGACGTTTTGCAGCGACAAATCGTAGAGTTCGATATTGCGCGCGATATCGCGTTCGATCAGCAGCATCAGGTTGCGCGCATTTTCGACCGCATGGTCATACGCGTCGCGCCGTGCCTCGATTAATAGCGACGTGGAAAGTCCCCAACTGAACATCAGCAGGACGATGCCCGCCACGAGTACGCCGCGGGGCGACAGAATGCGTGCCACGATCGACGCGGTATGGCGGCGCAGCGTGGCGGGCAGCGGGAATGACTTCATCCTCGGGAGTCGGGGGCGGCGGTTACTCGCGTCGTTGGCGGTGCCGTGCGCTGATTATTTCGAATTAAACGTCATTATCCCGCGAATTTCTGAATTTCGTGTGCGCATGCAAAACATGCATGCGGAGACGGCGATTCGAAACGGTTACGCATCATTACCGCATTGCGCGCGGGCGATTTGATTTGAATCAATGAGCAGTGTCGGTCTTTTTGTCTGATTAATGGCGCGTCGATCGGTCGATTTTGCGTATTGACGCTGTATTTGGCGGATCGGGACAGGATCAGGTGCTGACGGGAAGAAATGAAAAATCGAATGACCCGTACGGAATCGGGGCTTTAACGACGGCGAGCGGCAGGGGCCGCGCCCGATGCGGCCAACCCGCTGATTCCGCGAAATCTCGGGCATGGCGGCGGGCGGGGCGACCTCAGCTGTCCCCCCTGTCGAATCAGGTAGAATCCGCGCTTCGCCGCAGGCGCCCGCCGCGCAACGCGTATCGGGGCCGCATCGAATGCATCGCAGGACGCGCTCCGCGCTCCGATTCCGCATGCGCCGGCTCCGGATGCCGGCCCGCTCAACGTTCGTGTCGTTTATGTCCGCCATTCCGAATTCCGACCCACCCGGTTCGTCCGCGAACCCACCCAAGCTTCATCGCGCGCTGAAGGCGCGCCACCTGACGATGATCGCCATCGGCGGCTCGATCGGCACGGGCCTGTTCGTCGCATCCGGCGCGTCGATCTCGCAGGCCGGCCCCGGCGGCGCGATGGTCGCGTACATGCTGATCGGCCTGATGGTCTACTTCCTGATGACGAGCCTCGGCGAGATGGCCGCGTTCATGCCGGTGTCGGGCTCGTTCGCGACCTACGGCGCGAAATACGTGGACGAAGGCTTCGGCTTCGCGCTCGGCTGGAACTACTGGTACAACTGGGCGGTGACGATCGCGGTGGAACTCGTGGCCGCGCAGCTCGTGATGC
This sequence comes from Burkholderia sp. HI2761, assembly GCF_002223355.1. NCBI lineage: Bacteria > Pseudomonadati > Pseudomonadota > Betaproteobacteria > Burkholderiales > Burkholderiaceae > Burkholderia > Burkholderia sp. HI2761. The sequence continues at coordinate 1,081,599 of NZ_NKFN01000007.1, forward strand.
ACTACTGGTTTCCGGACGTGCCGGGCGTGTGGTGGAGCGCGGCGTTCCTCGCCGTGATGTTCCTGCTCAACGCGCTCACCGTGCGCGGTTTCGGCGAAGCCGAATACTGGTTCGCGCTGATCAAGGTAGTCACCGTGGTCGCATTCATCGGCGTCGGGCTGCTGATGATCTTCGGCATTCTGAAGGGCGCGCCGGCCAACGGCTGGGGCAACCTGACGATCGGCGACGCACCGTTCGCGGGCGGCCTGCCGGCGCTGATGGGCGTCGCGATGATCGCGGGCTTCTCGTTCCAGGGCACCGAGCTGATCGGTGTCGCGGCCGGCGAATCGGAGCACCCGCGCACGACGATCCCGCGCGCGGTGAAGCAGATCTTCTGGCGCATCCTGCTGTTCTACGTGTTCGCGATCTTCGTGATCGGCGTGCTGATTCCGTATACCGACCCGAACCTGCTGAAGACGGACGTGACCGACATCGGCGTGAGCCCGTTTACGCTCGTGTTCCGCCACGCGGGCCTCGCCTTCGCGGCCGGCGTGATGAACGCGGTGATCCTGACGGCCGTGCTGTCGGCCGGCAACTCGGGCATGTACGCGTCGACGCGGATGCTCTACAACCTCGCCACCGAAGGCCGCGCGCCGAAGGTGTTCGCGAAGCTGTCGCCCGGCGGCGTGCCGCGCAATGCGCTGTATGCGACCACCGCCGTCGGCGCGCTGTGCTTCTTCACGTCGCTGTACGGCGACAAGACCGTGTACCTGTGGCTGCTGAACACGTCGGGGATGACGGGCTTCATCGCATGGCTCGGCATCGCGGTCAGCCACTACCGGTTCCGCAAGGGCTACGTGAAGCAGGGGTATTCGCTCGACCAGTTGCCGTACCAGTCGAAGTGGTTCCCGTTCGGCCCGCTGTTCGCGTTCGTACTGTGTCTCGTGATCGCGCTCGGCCAGGACTATCAGGCGTTCCTCGCGAACCGGATCGACTGGGCCGGCGTGGTCGCGACCTATGTCGGCATTCCGCTGTTCGTCGTCGTGTGGCTCGGCTTCCGGTTCCTGAAGAAGAGCCGGTTCGTGCGCTACGAAGACATGGAGATCGCGCCGTGGATCGCCGCGAGCCGCGGCGCGCAGCGGCAGCCGGTGGCGAACCGCGAAACCGCGGGCTGACGCCGGCGCGGCAGCGGCCGCGCGACGGTACGACGAAACGGGAAGCCTTGTGCTTCCCGTTTTTTTTGCCCGGCTTTTGCCTGCACGGGGTCAAAGCCGGTTATATTGCCCGACCCTACCGGGCCGTGGTCCGGCCGGCGCGACAGGCGCAGCGCGGATCGGCATCCGGCGCGCGCGGCGCGCGGCGGCCGGCGAGCGGCCCGGCGTTTTCATCGTTCCATCCGGGCCGGCACGGCCCGCGGAGCGCGCAATCCAGAGGAATCCATGAGCGCATCACCCGCCGAGCGGAAGGCCGGACCCGTTTCCATCGTGCGAATCGAAGCCGCGATCAACGCGTGGCGCGAAGTGTACCCGCCGGCGCCGGACGGCGAGGACGGCTACGCGCTCGACGCCGGCAGCAACTGCCTGGCCGAGCTGTACGGCACGATGATCTGCTATCAGTTGCCCGACGTGCCGCTCGACTCGCTGAGCCACGAGCAACGCGACGCGCTGTACGCGACCGAGGTGTGATGCGCGGTCGCGCCGCCGCCGCGAGGCGGCGATGAAACGACGGGAAGCTCGCGGGCTTCCCGTTTTGCTTTGGGCGGCGCCGTGATGGCGTGAAGCGGCGCACGTGGCGGTCGCCCCCGCCTGCGGTATCGTGACGACATCATCCGGCCGGAGTGGGGCGCCGGATCGCTCGCCGGGAGGCATCGAACATGGAGTTGAGACATCTCCGCTACTTCGTCGCGGTAGCCGAAGAGCGGAATTTCACGCGGGCGGCGGAACGGCTGCATATCGCGCAACCGCCGCTGAGCCGGCAGATCCAGCAGCTCGAGGAAGCGCTCGGCGTGCCGCTGTTCGAGCGCAACGCGCGGCCGCTGAAGCTGACCGATGCCGGGCGCTTCTTCTATTCGCACGCGGTGCAGCTGCTCGCGCAGACGACCGAGCTCGAATCGATGACGAAGCGGGTCGGCAAGATCGAGCGCAGCATGTCGGTCGGTTTCGTCGGCTCGACGCTGTACGGCATGCTGCCGAAGATCATCCGGCGCTTTCGCAGCGAATATCCGGCCGTCGAACTGAGCCTGCACGAGATGTCGACGATGGACCAGATCAAGGCGCTGAAGGAAGGGCGCATCGACGTCGGGTTCGGGCGCATCCGCCACGAGGATCCGAGCGTGCGGCGCGTCGTGCTGCGCGAGGAGCGGATGATCGTCGCGCTGCCGCTCGGCCACGTGCTCGAGAACGCGAAACCGGTGCTGTCGCTGCACGATCTCGTCAACGACACGCTGATCATCTTTCCGAAGGCGCCGCGCCCGAGCTACGCGGACCAGGTGCTCGCGGCCTTCCACGATCGCGCGCTGCAACCGCGCAGGATCTACGAGACGCGCGAGTTGCAGATCGCGCTCGGCCTTGTCGCGATGGGCGAGGGCGTGTCGGTCGTGCCGCACAGCGTGTACGGGCTGAAGCGCGACGACATCAGCTACAAGCCGCTCGACGATCCGAACCTCGTCTCGCCGATCATCATGAGCATGCGCGCGCTCGACGAATCCGAGGACATCCGCGCGATGCAGGCGCTGATCTACCGGCTGTACGACGAAGCGCAGATGGAGTATCTGCCGCCGCAGCCCGAATGAGCGCGCGGGCGGTAAGGGCATGCTTGACGCTGCGCGCGCCGGCGGGCCACCATGTCCCGATTCGATGCGGCCGCCGACGCGCGGCCGCTTTCATGCAGACGACCGACACATGACCGATATCGTGACCGAGGAGACAATCATCGAGACGCCGCAAGGGCGTCTCTTTGCGAAACGCTGGCGTGCGGGGCCGGCGCGGCACGCGGCCGCGCCGATCGTGCTGCTCCACGATTCGCTCGGCTGCGTCGACCTGTGGCGCGACTTTCCCGCGCAGCTCGCACGCGCGACGCAACGCGACGTGATCGCCTACGACCGCCTCGGTTTCGGCCGCTCGGACCGTCATCCGGGCACGCTCGGTACGACGTTCGTGCGCGACGAGGCCGACCATGCGTTCGCGGCGGTACTGGAACGGCTCGGCGTCGATGCGTTCGTCGCATTCGGGCACAGCGTCGGCGGCGGGATGGCGGTCGGCTGTGCGGCCGTGCATCCGGCGCGGTGCCGCGCGCTCGTGACGGTCGCCGCGCAGGCGTTCGTCGAGGAGCGCACGCTGGCCGGCATTCGCGACGCGGGGCGGCAGTTCGACGAACCGGGGCAGCTCGACCGGCTCGCGCGCTATCACGGCGACAAGGCCGAATGGGTGCTGCGCGCGTGGGTCGACACGTGGCTGTCGCCGGCGTTTCGCGACTGGAATCTCGACGACGATTTGCCGCGCGTGCAGTGTGCGACGCTCGCGATTCACGGCGAAGACGACGAATACGGGTCGGACGTGCATCCGAAGCGGATCGCCGCGCGCGTCGCCGGGCCGTCGTCGTTCCTGTTGCTCGCCCGCTGCGGACACATGCCGCACCGCGAGCGGACGGACGACGTGCTGGCCGCCGTCGCGAAGTTCCTGCGCGACGCGCTCGCCTGAGCGCGCCACTGCCATTGCCAGCGGGCGCGTGCCCGCCGGCCGTCAGAACGCAAGCTGGATCGCGAGATCGATCGCCAGCAGCGCGATCGAGCAGCCGATGCCGAGAATCACGTTCGGCAAGCGATGCTCGAAATCGCGATGATCCTTGCGCATCGCGGCGCCGAGCAGGAAGATCGCCTCGACGACGATCTGCAGCCCGACGAACAGCAGCATCAGCAGATACTCGTAGCCCATCTGCTTGAACGCGACGAATTGCATCCCGTGATCGCGGATCCACTGGCCGACGCGCAGCAGTTCGTAGACGAACAGCAACGCGGGGAACAGGTAACTGATGATGTAGGTCGGCGCGGTGGCGTGCCGTAGTTCGAGATGGAAGTGCTGATGCGTGGTGGCCATCACAACCCTCCTTGCAACGCATGATTGCGGTCGCGACGGCGGCGCGATCGCGTGCAAACGTCGGGGTTACCCGATGCCCAGTGCGCAGCCGTACGACATCAGCATACTGCTGCGCGGGGAATTTGGCATGCGATGCGTGCGATCGTCGTAAAAATGCCGATGCGGGGCGCGACGGGTTCACCGTGGCGTACTCGCCGGATGCGGTGCGCGATCGGGTTGCGCGATGCCTGATGCGCTCGGCCGCAACCATTCCGGATGCTGCTCCATTTCATCGGCCAACGCGCGCAGCGCGCGCGACGTGCGCGCGAATTGTGTCAGCGTACGGCGGACGTTCGATGTACCCGCACCCTTTTCCCCGAGCATGGCCTGCGCGACCATGAACGCCTGTCGCGCGGTGCCCAGCGCGCCATGGGCCTGCGGCGCGAGTTCGGTATCGAGGCGGGCGAACAGCGCGTCGGTGTTCGCGAGCGCGACGTTCAGGTCCGCGCCCATCCGGTCGAGCGGCAATCGGGAAAATGTGCCGGCGATATCGGCAATCTGATCGCGCAGCACGTCGAGCGTACCGGGCACGGTCGGCAATGCAATCGGCTCGCGAGTCGTATCGACCGACGCGTGCGGCGCGTGCGGAAACATGTCGAGCGCGACATACGAGCGGTTGGCGATCGGATTGCCGATGCGCAACTGGCCGCGCAAGCCGCGCGCGACGAGCGTATGCAACAGCGCCTTGCCGGCAGCGGAATCGCCGTTGCCGAGGACGTCGCGGTAGCGCTGCCCGAGGCGATCGGGGTAGAGAGTCATCGTCACGCGCATCGTGACGTCGCCGCGTGCCGCGTCGTATTCGGTGCCGACGGCCGTCACGTTGCCGAGCTCGATCCCGCGGAAATCCACCGGCGCGCCGACCTCGAGCCCGCGCAGCGAGCGGTCGAAACGCATCACCACCGGCGCGGCCGGTGCATTCGGCGTGCGCATCGCGTCGAGTTCGTCGTCGGCCACGCGAAAGCGCGCGCCATCGGGTGCCGCGGCGATCGACGTGCGTCCCGGCGGCGACGCGAATGCGAGCGCGCCGGCGAGCAGCGCGGCGATCGACGGCGTGCCGAGCTTCATGCCGCCCGCGTCGAGCTGCACGCCGAGGCCGCCGGCCTGCCACCAGCGCGCATCGGCATCGACGTATCGATCGAACGGCGCGGCGACGAACACGTCGATCGATACGCCGTGCCCGTCGGCGTCCAGCGCATAACCGACGACCTGGCCGACGCGCGCGCGCCGGTGATAGACCGGCGAGCCGATCGCGACGGAGCCGAGCGAGGTTGCGCGCAACGTGTAGTGACGACCGCCGCCTTCGGCGACCGGCGGTGCGTCGAGCCCGGCGAACGCGGTGCGCGGATTGTGCGAATGGCCGACGGCCGCCGCGATGTACGCGCCCGACCGCATCGAATCGAGACCGGATACGCCGTCGGGCCCGAGGCGCGGCCGCACGATCCAGAAGCGTGTGTCGGCCACGGCCAATGCGCGTGCGTCGGTGTCCAGCCGCACGTCGATCGTCACGCCCGGTTGCCCGCGCCGTGTACGAACACGCGTGACGCGGCCGATTTCGACATTGCGCAGCCGCAGCGCCGATCGCCCGGCTTCCAGTCCGTCGGCGGTCGCGAACGCAATCGTGAGCGTCGGCCCGCGGCTGCCGAACAACGACACGCCCCACGCGAGACAGCACGCAGCGGCCGCGAGCGGCACGATCCAGACGATCGCCGCACGCGGCCAGCGGGCACGCCACGGTGCAATACGCGCCGACGTGCGCCCGCGGCGTTCAGTCGAATTGCGCGACGAGCGCATCGGCACCCTTGTCGATTCCGGTTTTTGCCGCGCCGAGCGCACCGAAACTCGCGCCGATGTTCATCGCGTTCGGATACTGCTTCGTCACGTACGCGCTGATCAGCCGGTTCGTCGACGCATCGCGGATCTCCACCGCGTAGATGACCGAGCCCGTGAACGCCCCTTCGCGACCGCGGATCGCCTGCACGCCGTTGTAGACGTTCCCCGCGAGATCGAAATGCGCGAACGCACCGGCGAACGTCGTCGTCGTCACGGCGCCCGTCAGCGTCAGTTTCACGCGCAGCGTGTCGGGGCCCGGCGTGCCCGTCAGCTCGAAGCGCTTGCCGAGCTTCTTCGCGAACGTGTCGCCCATGTACGCGGCAAGCGTCGACTTGTCCTGCTCGGTCAGGTCGCCGAACTGATGATCGGCGCCGCGATAGACGGCCACCGGATCGAGGATCAGCTTCCGGTACGTGTGCCAGTCCGCCGGCAGCGCGTAGCGGTAGGGCATGCGCCCGGACTTGTCCTGCGGATCGCTGCGCAGATACGGCGACGATTCGATACCGCTGTAGCGGGCGGGCTGAACGCCGGCGCATCCGGCGAGCGCGACGCACAGCGCGGCGTTGAGCAGGTGGCTGGGCTTGATCGATCGGTTCATCTGATTCTCCGGGGTCGGGATTCGCGCCGGCGGGGCCGACACGAAAGGTGGTGCAACAGGGGCGGCAACGCCGCTCGGATTTGCAAAAAAAACCAACTAGGCGGTTTGTTTTTAGGGCGTAATACGGGCAATGAATCGCGGGAGCGGCAGGCCGTCCGATAAAGGTGAGCGGCCGGAAAGCCGCGCCCTGCGGGCCTCCCGTCGCGTCACGTGATGTGAGACGCGGCCCGTCATTCGGCCAGGGTCGATGCGGGAGCCGATCGTAGCACCGCCATTTTCATATGTAAACCGACCAGGCGGTTTGTTTGTGATAAACTCCGCGCACTGTCTTCATGCGGCTCGGCCGCGTGGCCTCATTCCATACCGGGAAAACTTCATGGACAACCCGACGCGTTCCGAGCGAACGCGCACTGCCGCGATCCAGGCGGCGCTCGCGATCCTCGAGCGCGACGGCCCGGGCAAGCTCACGTTCGATGCGATTTCGCGCGAAAGCGGCATCAGCAAGGGCGGGCTGATGCATCAGTTCCGCACGAAAGGCGATGTGCTGAATGCATTGATGGAACATCAGCAGGACACCTACCAACGTTTCCAGCGCGACTATCTGGCCGCGCGCGACCCGGGCGAAGCGCAGCCGACGCTGGCCGCGCAGATCGCGACGATGCGTGAAGTGATCGACCAGCAGCCGTCGGCGGCGCTGGCGATCATGGCGGCGCTGGTCGAGGATCCCGCGCCGCTGCAGAAGGTGCGCGAGACCGATGCCGAGAACGTGAAGCGGATCACGGCCGAATCCGGCGATCCCGAGCTCGCGCTGCTGCGATGGAAAGCGGCGTGGGGGCTCGCGTTATCGGCGATGTTCGGGCTGTGTCCGCTGTCGGCCGACGAGCGCGCGAGGCTATTCGACCGGCTGCTCGACGAGACGCAATGGCCGTCGGGCGGCGGCGATGCCGCGCCACGCGGTGCGCCGGCGGTGAAAGCGCCGCGGAAAAAATGAAGCGCGCGTTCGTCGTATGCGGCGTGGCGGTCGCCCGTTTCGGGCGCTCGCTGCTCGCGGTCGTGCTCGGGCGCTTGTAAAAGCGTGACGCACACGCACGCTCGCATGCGTGCGTCAGCGTTTGGCTTCCGCGCCTTCGACAAACAGCTTCGCGACCGACTGAAACTCCCGTTTCAGCGACAGCCCCGGCACGGTCAGCCAGCGCAGCATCGCCGCGAGATACAGGTGATGGAACCAGGTTGCGAGCTGATCGGCCCGCAGCGTGCGGTTCAGCTCGCCAGCCTGCTGCCCGGCGGCGATCAGTTGCTGCCACACCCATGCGATATCGCTGCCGTTCTCTCCCGCACGCCCCGGTTCGGCAGCGCCGATGCTCAGGAAGCGGTGCCGCAGGTAGGCGAGCAGGTACGCCGGATGGTGTTCGCACCAGGCGGCCGACGCATCGAGCACGCAGCCGATGCGCGACGCGAAGGTCTTGCGCCGCGCGACGTCGCGCTGCAAATGCGCGAGATCGCGCGCGAGTTCGCCTTCGAGCCAGTGCGCGAGCACGGCTTCCTTCGTCGGAAAGTGGTTGTACAGCGTGCGTTTCGCGACATCGGCCTGCGCGGCGATCTGCTCCATCGTGACGGCATCGTAGCCGTGCGCATCGAACAGGCGCGCGCCGGTCTCGGCGAGATGCGCGAGCATCTGGATGCGCTTGCGCGCGCGGCGGCCCGGATCGTCGGTCGAAATCGTCATGGCAGGGGATTGACTGAAAGTGTACGGATTGCATTAGTATACGACGTGCAATTTTACGAATCCAACCTTTATGCCGTGTACGAGGAGCCCCGCATGAAACTCGTCATCGTCACCTACGGCACCGAAGGCGACACGCGTCCGCTCGCGGCGCTGGGCCGCGCGCTGCTGGATGCCGGTCACGACGTCCGGCTGCTGGCGGATGCGGCGACGCTCGGCTCGGCCGCCGCGCTCGGCGTGCCGTCGGCGCCGCTGTCCGGCGATATCCGTCGCGCGATTGCGCCGGAAGGCGCGTTGGCCGACGCGGTGCGCGGGCGCGGCGGCTTCGGCGATACATCGAAGGCGCTCGCGGCGATCGCGAACGCGAACACGGCCGCATGGATGCGCGAAGTGGCGGACGCATCGGCCGGGTGCGACGCGCTTCTCGTGTCGGGGCTCGCGTCGTTCGTCGGGTTGTCGGTCGCCGAGTATCGCGGTATACCGGCGATCGGCGCGGGCATGATCCCGATCACGCCGACCGCCGAATTCGCGTCGCCGTTCCTGCCGCCGGGAAAGGTGCCGCGCTGGCTGAATCGCGCGAGCCATCGGCTCGTGAATGCGCTGCTATGGCAGGCGTTCAGGAAGTCGACCAATGCCGCGCGCGCCAGCGTATGCGGATTGCCGCCGCGCAAGCACGTGTGGACCGATCATCCGATGCTGTATGGCGTGTCGCCGGCGCTGCTGTCCGGCCCGGCCGACTGGCCGGCGAACGTGCAGGCATGCGGCCAGTGGCGGATCGAGGCGCGTGCCTGGGCGCCGCCGCCGGAACTGTCGGCGTTTCTCGACGCGGGCGAGCCGCCCGTGTACATCGGTTTCGGCAGCATGGCCGGCTTCGATCGTGCGGCGATGGCCATGGCGCTGACGCAGGCGCTGGCCGGCCGGCGCGCGCTGTTCTATCCGGGCTGGAGCGGCATCGATGCATCGCTGCTGCCGGCGCACGTTCACGTAATCGGCGACACGCCGCACGACTGGCTGTTCCCGCGCGTCGCGATGGCGATTCATCACGGCGGCTCGGGCACCACGCATTCGGCTGCGCGGGCCGGCATTGCGTCGGTGGTCGTGCCGTTCGCGGGCGATCAGTTCTTCTGGGCGAACCGGCTGCAACGGCTCGGTGTCGCGGATGCGCCGGTCGCGGGGCGGCGCGTGGACGCTGCCGCGCTGGCGCGGGCGATCGCGTTTGCCGAACGAGGCGAGACGAAGGCGCGTGCGATGCAACTCGGTGCGCGCCTCGCGCAGGAAGACGGGTTGAAGCGGGCCGTCAGTGCGATCGAACGCTGGGGACAACCGCGCGAGAGGTGAGCCCGCGCAGCGGCATCAGAAATGCCCGGTGAACCGGTAACGGCTGCCCGGGTGCCACAGATTCGCGACCGACGCGACCATCCCCTGCGACCACGTGCGCCGATGCAGCAGCAGGCACGGCTCGCGATCCTCCATCGTCAGGTGGCGGCGTGTTTCCGCGTCGGGCATCGCGGCCTCGATCCGGTATTCGACGCGCTGCAGCGGTGCGACGCGCGTCAGGTACTGGTTCGGCGTCGTCGTCGTGAAGTCCTGCAGCGCGTATTCGGGCGCGCAGGCCGGGTTGACCCAGCGTTCCTCGAGTTGCACGGGCGTGTCGTTCTCGAAATGCAGCACGCGCGAATGAAAGATCGGGCTGCCGGTGTCGAGCCGCAGTTCGTCGGCGAGCTTCGCGTCGGCGATGGCCGCGCCGACCTGCAGCACCTGCGCGCGATAGCCGTGGCCGCGCGCGGCGACTTCATCGGAGATGCTGCGGATCGCGACGAGCGTCGATTCGTATTTCGGCGACGCGACATAAGTGCCGGAGCCGCGCGTGCGCGTGAGCACCTGTTCGGCCGTCAGCTCGCGCAGCGCGCGGTTGACGGTCATTCGCGCGACGTTGAATTCGCGCGCGAGCTCGTTCTCCGACGGCACCTGGTCGCCTTCCGCCCATTCGCCGGCATGAATGCGCGCGAGGATGAAGTCCTTGATTTCCTGATAGATCGGTGTGGTCATGGGATCACGATTCGAGAGTCGGCAGCGGCCCGCCGCCGAATGTCGATCCGGCGCGCGCCCGGCGCCGAGTGTACCGGTTTCGCGAGCGCACGGGCCCGGATTCCCGGAATCATCCCTGTTCGGCCGGCGCGCGTCCATGCGGCGTCGCGGCCCGCCATCTGCTGACGGAACGGCAGTCCGGCTGCCGGCTTGTCGGACGCGAAACGGTTGCCGGCTGCCAACGTCACCGCCAAAAGCAGTCTAGACAAATCTGCGGCGTCCACCGTTGGGATGCGTACGCGTCGAGAAAGCCGTATTTCAGCTGGATGTAATCATTAATTAATTGAAAACTAAGGAAATTTCCGGCCCACGATATCAATCCGCCGACAATTAGTGATAAACACGGATTGCTGGCGATGCCCTGGAAAAGGCAAAGTTGTATGTACAACTTGGGGCGCCGTCGCGGGGATGGCGTGCCGGTTGGAAGGGTTCCCGGCGGGAGCCCGTTGCCCAGCTTGCCTCAGACAGGAACGTCATGAAGAAACTCGCGCTCAGTATTGCCCTAGCCTGCATCGCGGTCGGTGCCCATGCGAAGGATTGGTCGACGATCCGGTTCGGCGTCGACGCCAGCTATCCGCCGTTCGAATCGAAGGACGCAAGCGGCAAGGTGGTCGGCTTCGACGTCGATCTCGGCAACGAGATCTGCGCGCGCCTGAAGGCGAAATGCGTGTGGATCGAGAACGACTTCGACGGGATGATTCCGGCGCTGAAGGCGAAGAAGTTCGACGGTGTGCTGTCGTCGATGTCGATGACGCCGGCGCGCGCCGAGCAGATCGCGTTCTCCGACAAGCTGTTCAACACGCCGACGCGCCTCGTCGCGAAGAAGGGCGCGAACCTGCAGCCGACGGCCGAATCGCTGAAGGGCAAGTCGGTCGGCGTCGAGCAGGGCACCATCCAGGAAACCTACGCGAAGGCGTACTGGGCGCCGAAGGGCGTGCAGGTCGTGCCTTACCAGAACCAGGACGGCGTGTACCAGGACCTGATGTCGGGCCGCCTCGACGCGGCGCTGCAGGACGCGGTGCAGGCCGACATCGGCTTCCTGAAGACGCCGCGCGGCGCGAACTTCCAGTTCGCCGGCGGCGACATCGACGATCCGAAGACGCTCGGCAACGGCGCGGGCATCGGCCTGCGCAAGGACGACGCCGACCTGAAGGCGAAGCTCGACCACGCGATCGCCGACATCATCAAGGACGGCACGTACAAGAAGCTCGAGAAGAAGTACTTCGCGTTCGACGTCTACGGCGGCTGACGCTTTTGCGGCGCACGCGGCTCCGGTCGCGCTGCGCCGCTCGTTTTTCCGGATCGGGATACGCTGACATGATTTTCCAGGGATTTGGCCCGCTGCTGTGGGCCGGCACGGTCGAGACCGTGAAGCTCGCGGTGCTGTCGCTCGCCGCGTCGCTCGTGCTGGGGCTCGCTGGCGCGGCCGCAAAACTGTCGACCAACCGCATGCTCAAGGCGGTCGGCACCTTCTATACGACGCTGATCCGCGCGGTGCCGGATCTCGTGCTGATGCTGCTGCTGTTCTACGGGATCCAGATCCTGCTGAACAACGTGACCGACCTGCTCGGCTGGGACCAGATCGACATCGACCCGTTCGTGGCGGGCGTCGTGACGCTCGGCTTCATCTACGGCGCGTATTTCACCGAGACGTTTCGCGGCGCGTTCCTCGCGGTGCCGCGCGGCCAGCTCGAAGCGGGCTTCGCGTACGGGATGGGCGGCTGGCGCGTGTTCCGCCGCATCCTGTTCCCGCAGATGATGCGCTTCGCGCTGCCCGGCATCGGCAACAACTGGCAGGTGCTCGTGAAAGCCACCGCGCTCGTGTCGATCATCGGCCTCGCCGACATCGTCAAGGCGTCGCAGGACGCGGGCAAGAGCACGCTCGATTTCTTCTTCTTCACGCTGGCCGCGGGCGCGATCTACCTCGCGATCACGACGGTGTCCAACCTCGTGCTGCATCGTCTGGAGAAGCGTTATTCCGTCGGCGTCCGGAGGCTCGCACTGTGATCGAACTCGTCAGCCAGTACTGGCAAAGCTATCTGTACACCGACGGCTACCGCTTCAGCGGCCTCGCGATCACGCTGTGGCTGCTGGTCGTGTCGATCGTGCTCGGTTTCGCGCTGGCCGTGCCGCTCGCGATCGCGCGCGCATCGTCGAATCGCTGGATCTCGGGCCCCGTGTGGCTCTATACGTACGTGTTCCGCGGCACGCCGCTCTACGTGCAACTGCTGATGTGCTACACGGGCATCTACAGCCTGCAGGTGGTGCACAACCACGTGCTGCTCGACACGTTCTTCCGCAACGCGATGAACTGCACGCTGCTCGCGTTCGTGCTGAACGAATGCGCGTATGCGACGGAGATCTTCGCGGGCGCGATCAAGGCGACGTCGGCCGGCGAGGTCGAGGCCGGAATGGCCTATGGGATGTCGCGCTTCAAGCTGTATACGCGGATCATCCTGCCGTCCGCGCTGCGCCGCTCGCTGCCGAGCTACAGCAACGAAGTGATCCTGATGCTGCATGCGACCACGCTCGCGTTCACCGCGACCGTGCCCGACATCCTGAAGGTCACGCGCGACGTCAATTCGGCGACGTACATGTCGTTCCAGGCCTACGGCATCGCAGCCGTGCTGTACGCCGCCGTCGTGTTCACGCTCATCTGGGCGTTCCGCAAGCTGGAGACGCGCTGGCTCGCGTACCTCTCGCCGCGCGGCCATTAACGCATTCGCAAGATCAGCAAGGAAGGACCAAGCATGTACAAGCTCACCGTTGACAACCTGCACAAGAAATTCGGCGACAACGAGGTGTTGAAGGGCGTGTCGATGAAGGCGAAGGCCGGCGACGTGATCAGCATCATCGGCTCGAGCGGCTCCGGCAAGAGCACGTTCCTGCGCTGCATCAACTTCCTCGAGCAGCCATGCTCGGGGCAGATCACGATCGGCAGCGAGCCGATCCAGACCACGCGCGACCGCAACGGCTCGCTGCGCGTGGCCGACCAGAAGCAGCTGCAGCGGATGCGCACGAAGCTGTCGATGGTGTTCCAGCACTTCAACCTGTGGGCGCACATGACGGTGCTCGAGAACGTGATCGAGGCGCCGATGGCCGTGCTCGGCGTCGGCAAGGACGAGGCGATCGCGCGGGCGCGCAAGTATCTGGAGAAGGTCGGCCTTGCGCCGCGCGTCGAGGGCATGTATCCGTCGCACCTGTCGGGCGGCCAGCAGCAGCGCGTCGCGATTGCGCGCGCACTCGCGATGGAGCCGGAAGTGATGCTGTTCGACGAACCGACGTCGGCGCTCGATCCGGAACTCGTGGGCGAAGTGCTGAAGGTGATGCAGAAGCTCGCCGAGGAAGGCCGCACGATGGTGGTCGTCACGCACGAGATGGGCTTCGCGCGCAACGTGTCGAATCATGTGATCTTCCTGCATCAGGGGAAGATCGAGGAAGAAGGCGATCCGCAACAGATTCTCGTGAATCCGAAGAGCGAGCGGCTCGGGCAGTTTCTGTCGGGGCGGTTGAAGTAAACCCGCGTGCGGGCGGGGCGATGCATTAGCGCCCGTGACGCAGTTGCGGCTTCACGGGCGTTGATGCAGGTCATGCCTACTGTTGCGCGAGCGCGTCCGTCAACGGCCGCTGCGCGACCCGCACGAGATTGTCGCGGCTCGCACTCGGGCTCGACCATTGCAGGTGCATGCTGGCCGGCCCGCTCGCGTGCACGTACTCGACGCGGATCGGCACGTTCCGCTTCTGCGACAAGTGGATGCGGCCCTTCGCGGTCGCGAGCCCCGGCTGTTCCTTGTCGATCACCTTGCGGCCGTCGATCCACACGCGCGCGACGTTGTCGCTCGTCACGCTGAACGTGTAGTTGTCGGCCTTCGGAACGTCGAGCGCGCCGGTCCAGCGAATCGCATAGTTCGTCGCATTCATTCCCTTCGACGCATCGGGCGAATCGGTGCCGCGCTCGGTGTTCAGGTCGAAATCGACCAGCGGCGTGATCGACGAGAACACCGGCGTGGTGAACGTCGTGTCGTTGTAGTACGTCGCGTTCAGCACGCGCAGCCGTGAGCTGAACGCGCTCGCGAGCGCCTGCACCTCGGCCGTGCTCCACGGGTGGCCGTCGGGGTAGAGCGTTCCCTGGAACGGCGTCGCCGGCTCGACGGTTGCCGGCGCGGATGCCGTTTGCCCCCAGTGGAAGCGGGTGTTCGTGCGGCCGATCATCAGTTCCCACACGAGGAAGCCCGTCTTGCCGCCGTAGGTGGACGCGATGCCGGCCATCGTCTGGCCCGCCTGGCCGCCCGGCCAGCCGCGCTGCAGCGTTTCCGAGTTCAGGCTGTCGAGCAGGCTCGGCGGCAGCGAGTAGTCGGGCGTCGTCGCATTGATCGCGTACGGGTGGAACGCATGGAAGTCGGAGAAGTAATCGCCTTCCGGCTCCTGCACGTTCGGCGAATTGATCGGCTGCGTCGCGCCCGCGTTCAGGATCGCGATGCGCGCGTCGTTCATCATCAACGCGCGCGTCGGTTGCAGCGCGCCGTTGCCGCTGCAGCCGGGCTCGTTCATCGGCTCCCAGTACAGGATGCGCGGGTCGTTGCGGTGCGCGGACACGAAATCGGCGATGTAGTGCTGCAGGTCCTGCTTGTACGTGGTCGACGTGCCCGCCGCGATCGGCTGCAGGTACTGCTGCTCGACCGACTGCCCGGGCGACTGCACCCAGCGGCTGTTGTGCACGCCGAAGATCGGCGCGGGCTGCGGGCCGTACGCGGGATCGACGTGCCAGCAATCGTCGTAGAAGATCGGCGCGACCTTCAGCCCGTGGCGCGCGGCGATCTCGAGCAGGCTGTCGAACTTCGCGAGGAACGCGTCGCGGTCGTTGACCCAGTTCAGGTAGTGCAGGTACACGGTGATCGTGTTCATCCCGTAGGTCTGCGCGTAGTCGAGCTCGCGGTCGACGATCGCCGGATCGTAGTTCTGCCAGAAATCGATCGCGTTGACGGCATTCCACGGGTTGTACACGGCGCCCACCACGCGCGAGAAATCGTACGTTTTCGGCGCGACGTCCGGATAGCGGCTCACGGTCACGTTGCTGAACGCGACGCTCGCGCCGAAGCGGCGCAGCCCGAACGCGCCCGCGCGCAGCGCGGTCGTCAGGCCGCTCGTCGCGTCGTTGATGCTGATCACCTGCGTGCCGTCGACGAACACGTCGATCGCGTTGTTGCGCGTGACGACCTTCAGGTGGTGTGTGCTGACCGGCACGACCGCGGGCGCCGGGTAGTCGACGAAATCGGTCCAGTTGTTCTGCTCGCGGCCGACCTGCACCACGTGGCGCACCGCGTCGAGCCCGATGTAGTAGCCCGTCAGCGCATCGGTGCCGACCGACGGGTTCGTCACGTGGACGATGAAGCCCGCATTCGCGGTCGTCGCGCCCGGCGCCGGGGCGCCGATCGTCACGTCCGCTTCGTACGACGCGTGACCGTACGCCGGATGCTGCGCGTTGGTGACGAGCTTCGCGCCATCCGTGCTCGTGCCGTCGATCCGGATCGTGTTCGTGCCGCCGCTCGTCCAGGCCGGGCCGTACGTATCGAAATCGGCGAGCGTCAGCGTTTGCGTGTCGGTCGCGACGGGCGGCGCCGGCGGCGCATAAGGCGGCACGCCGCGCGACGACACGCGCAGCGCGGGCGTCGGCCCCGGCAGGCCGAGCGTGACGAGCTGGTTCGGGAAATGCGACGGGCCGCCGTGCCCCATGTTCATGAAATCGCCGGACGCGGCGGCGTTGACCGTGGCGGCACTGTCGCTGGATGCAGCATCGACGGACGCACGCGCGGCGAGTGCGGATGCCGACGGGGCGGACGAATCATCGCCGCCGCACGAGGCGAGCAATACGACGACCGCGAGCGCGGCGGGCTTGAGACGAGACGTGATAGTCATTCTGGACTCCGGATGAATGAGGAGAAGCGGACGACTGGTGACTCGATGCGGATGAAGCGGTGCCCCGACGGCAAGCGTCGCGGCACGGTGCGCGTGTGATGTGCGGACGGCACGGAGCGGGCAGCGCGGCGGGTTCGCGCGCAGTCGCTTCCGGTCACCGTCTCGTCGTGTTGCTGTGTGGTGGCACCGGGTTCTGCCCGATGCCGACGCAAGTATAGAAATGCTTTGAAATTATTACTAATAATTTAGTGATGGTGTTTACCCTGAAGCATGGCGCGATGGAGGGTAAGCAGCGGGCGAGCGCCGACCCGCGCGGGCGGCGCATGCGCCGCATCGCGTCGTGTGGGGTTTGGAAGGAGGCTGGGGCGTGCTTACGCGCTCGCCGATTGCGCGGCCGTCTCGACGGTCCGCACCGACCCGCGCTCGACCAGCGGCCCGTCGAGCTTGATCGCGCGGCGGCGCACGGGCATCCCGACCGCGCGGTTCTGTTCTTCCTGCAGCAGGATCTCGACCGCCCAGCGGCCCAGTTCGTAGTTCGGCAATACGATCGTCGACAGCGGCGGGTGCGTGTGTCGCGCGATTTCCTGGTCGTCGTAGCCGAGCACCGAAACGTCGTCGGGCACGCGCATCCCGAGATGCTTGACGGCCTCGATCGCGCCGATCGCCATCAGGTCGTTCGCGCAGAAGATCGCGGTGGGCGGGTGCGGCTCGCGCAGCAACGACAGCGTCTGCTCGAAGCCGGTGTCCGAGCCCCAGTCGCCGTCGCGCACGAGTTCCGGCGCGAACGGGATGTCGGCCGTGGCGAGCGCGGTGCGATAGCCTTTCAGGCGATCCTTCGCGGCGTCCTGCCACGGTTCGCCGTTGACGTAGCCGATGCGCCGGTGGCCCGCGCGCAGCAGGTATTCGGTCGCCGCATGGCCGCCCGCGACTTCGGCCGGCACGATCGACGACAGCCCGCTGTCCGTCGTATAGCAGTTGAGCAGCACGGCCGGCACGCGCAGCAGCTCGGCCGGCAGCGCGACCTTGCGCGTGTAGACGGTCGCATAGACGACGCCGAGCAGGTTCGGCATCGCGAGCACCGACTCGAGCACCTGACGCTCGATGTCGACGTTGCCGTGGGTCGAGTACACGGCGAGCAGCTTGCCGTTCGCGTAGGCCGCGTCGCGCGCGCCGTCGATATTGACGACCGGGTGCGGGCTCGTCGAGATTTCGTCGGCGAGATAGACGATCAGGTCGCGCTCGCCGCTGTGCGTCATCGTCACTTCGCGCGGCAGGAAGCGGTAGCCGAGTTCGTGCGCGATCTTCAGCACTTTTTCGCGCGTGGCGTCCGAGAACTTCGTGCCCGCCGCGTTGTTCAGCACGAGGGAGACGGTGGATTGCGACACGCCGGCAAGCTTGGCGATGTCGGTCATCGTGGGGCGACGTTGAGTAGAGCGTTTCACGGTAGGAGCGCGGTCCGGCCTCGGCAGGATAGGCAAATAAAATCGTTGATGAACAGCGGGTCGGATCAATCTGACCCGACGGTAACATCGGCCATTCGGGCCGGCAATCAAGCTTTACGCGTGCTGCGCCGGATACATGGATGTCGAGATAATAATATCAACAAATATTATTGACCACGCGGGCGGCGCCGTGCCATCCTTGGCCGCACATGCCCGCGGCCGGATGCTGCACGCCGGCCGGCGGGATCGTCAGCTTCATCCCGGGATGATCGATGCCGATGGGAATGCCCCGCCACACCGACCTGATCGAACTCGCCAGCGGGTCGACCCGCGTACGCGTCGCGCCGCGGGCCGGCGGATCGATCGCCGCGTACTACGACGACGCGCCGGACGGCCCGCAGCACTGGTTCCGCCCGACCTCCGACGCGGCGCTCGCGAGCGGCGATCCGCTGCGCTTCGCGAGCTTTCCGCTGTTTCCTTACTGCAACCGCATCCGCGACGCGAAGTTCGAATTCGACGGCCGCACGATCGACCTGTCCGGCCCGGACGATGCGTATCGCCATGCGCTGCACGGGCACGGCTGGCTGCGTCCGTGGCAGGTCGAGCGGCGCGACGACACGCAGGTCGACCTGCGCTTCGAACATCGCCCCGATACGGGCCGCGCTGGCGACTGGCCGTTCCATTACGAGGCGCGCCAGTCGATCCGGCTGGACGGCCCGGTGCTGTCGATCACGCTGTCCGCGCGCAACCTCGGCGCATCGCCGATGCCGTTCGGCATGGGCCATCACCCGTATTACCTGCGCACGCCGCACACCGTCGTGAAGGCGCACGTCGACGCGATGTGGCACGCCGACGCCGATGTGCTGCCCACCCACGTCGGCGATCATCCGGCCGTCGCCGCGCTGCGCGACGGGATGCCGGTCGATGCATTCGAGCTCGACAACAATTTCGTCGGCTGGACCCGCGAAGCCGCGGTGATCTGGCCGGAGCGCGGCCGGCGGATCGTGCTGCAGGCCGAGCAGCCGTTCGATCAGCTCGTCGTGTACGCCCCGTCGGGCGCCGACGCGCTGTGCGTCGAGCCCGTCACCAACACGACCGACAGCTTCAATGCGGCGGAGCCCGCGTCGCTCGTCGGCGGCTGCGTGCTGGCGCCGGGTGAGTCACTGCAGGCGACGTTGCGGTGGACGCCGGGCCCCGCCTGACGGGTTCGGCGGTACGGGATTATCCTGAGTCGGGCAGGCGATAATATCGAGTAATAATATTAATTCGTGACGCCGTCGCCGCGGGTGTGCCATGGGGCGCGGGCCGATCACGACATCACAACACTTGGAGACGATGATGCCGAGCCGTGCAAAGCTGCAACGTATCGTGGTGACGATGGGTGTGACGCTCGGATGCGTCGCGATCGCGCATGCGCAGGACAACGCGCAGAAGGTCGGCGCCAGTTCCGCGCAGACCTGCACGAATCCGAAGCCGGGCAGCGTGAAGCTGACCGATCTCGTGGTCGGTTTCTCGCAATCGGAGAACGAACAGAACCCGTTCCGCGCGACCGAAACCGCGTCGGTGCGCGCCGCGGCGAAGGCGGCGGGCGTCAAGCGGCTGCTGTATACGAATGCGAACGCGAACCAGGCGAAGCAGGTCGCCGATATCGAAAGCATGATCAACCAGGGCGCGCAGGCGCTGATCGTCGCGCCGAACGATTCGACCGGCCTGCAGCCCGCGCTCGCACAGGCGCGCGCGAAGGGCATTCCGGTCGTGACGATCGACCGCCAGACGGCCGGCACGCCGTGCCAGGATTTCATCACGTTCCTCGGTTCAGACTTCTTCCGGCAAGGGCAGCGTGCCGCGCAGGCGCTCGCCGATGCGACGGGCGGCAAGGCCACGATCGCCGAGATCCAGGGCGGCTACGGCAATACCGTCGAAAGTCAGCGCACCGACGGCTTCGCCGACGGCCTGAAGAAATTCCCGAACATGAAGATCGTCGCGTCGCAGACCGCGAACTGGTCGGCCACCGAAGCGCAGAAGGTGATGGAGCAGGTGCTGCTCGCGCATCCGGACGTGAACGCCGTCTATGCGCAGGCCGACACGATGGCGCTCGGTGCGATGACGGCGCTGCGGCAGGCCGGCAAGCAGCGCGGCGTGACGGTCGTGTCGATCGACGGCACCAAGGATTTCGTCACCGCGATCGCGAACGGCTCGGCCGCGGCGAGCGTCGAGACGAACCCGCGCTTCGGCCCGCTCGCGTTCAAGTCGCTCGAAGCGTGGTTCGCCGGCAAGCCGGTCGCGCAGAAGCAGATCATGGAAGACGCGCTGTACGACAAGGCGAACGCGAAGCATTCGCTCGAAGCGAACCTCGTCTACTGATCGGCCGGCACCGGCCGCCAACGGCTCAACCGCTCAACCGCGAACGCGAGGCGCGCGATGGACGCAACGCTTCCCGCCGGACCCGACGCCGACGGCGCCGACGGCAAACCGGTCGTGCTCGAGACGCACGGCGTCGGCAAGACGTTTGGCGTCGTGCGCGCGCTGACCGGCGTGTCGTTGTCGCTGCGTGCGGGCGAGGTACACGGACTGATGGGCGAGAACGGCGCCGGCAAGTCGACGCTGATCAAGATCCTCACCGGCTTTCACCAGCCGGATGCGGGCGAGATCCGCGTCGACGGCGTGCCCGTGTCGTTCGACAGCCCGCGTGCCGCGCAGCGCGCGGGCATCTGCGCGGTCTACCAGGAAATCAACCTGATTCCGGAACGCAGCGTGGCCGAGAACATCTTCCTCGGCCACGAGCCGCGCCGCTTCGGCCCGTGGATCGATCGCCGCGAGATGCGGGCACGCACCCGCGAGATCGTCGAGCGTTACGGGCTCGACGTCGACCCGGCCGACAAGGTCGGCTCGCTCGGGCTCGGCCAGCAGCAGATGGTGTCGATCGCGCGCGGCGTGTCGCTCGGCGCGCGCGTGCTGATTCTCGACGAGCCGACCTCCGCATTGAGCGGGGCGGAAGTCGAGGTGTTGTTCGGCGTCGTCGAGCAGTTGCGCGCGACGGGCATCGCGATCGTGCTCGTGAGCCATCGTCTGTCCGAGTGCTACCGCATGTGCGACCGGCTCACCGTGCTGCGCGACGGCGCGGTCGTACGCAGCGATACGCCCGACCGGCTGCCGCGCATGGCGCTGATTTCGGCGATGCTCGGCCGCGAAGTCGGCGCGCACGGCCCGCGCGAACAGGCGGAGGCGGCCGCCGCCGACACGACGCACGAGCCGGCGCTCGCCGTCGACCGGCTGCGCTGGGGCACGCGCCTGCGCGACGTGTCGTTCCGCGTCGCGCCGAAGGAGATCGTCGGGCTCGCGGGTTTGCTCGGCGCGGGCCGCACCGAGACGTTCAAGGCCGTGTTCGGCGCGCAGCAGCCGGATGGCGGTGCGGTGCGCGTCGGCGGCCACGCGCTCGACGGCGCGGACCCGGCGCGGGCGATTCGCGCGGGGCTCGCGTTCCTGTCCGAGGATCGCCGTTCGGAAGGTATTTTCTCGAAGCTGTCGGTGCGCGAGAACATCGTCGTGTGCGTGCTGCCGCGCATCGCACGCTTCGGCTTCATTTCCGTACGCAAGCAGGAGGCGCTCGTCGAGCGCTATATCCGCGAGCTGGGCATCAAGACGTCGCATGCGGGCGCGCCAATCTCCACGCTGTCCGGCGGCAACCAGCAGAAGGCGCTGATCGCGCGGTGCCTGTCGACCGAGCCGTCGGTGCTGCTGCTCGACGATCCGACGCGCGGCATCGACGTCGGCGCGAAGGCGGAGGTGCACGATCTCGTCAAACGGCTCGCCGACGAAGGGCTGGCGGTCGTCGCGACGTCGTCGGAGATGGAGGAACTGCTCGAGCTGGCCGACCGGCTCGTGATCCTGCATGAAGGCGCGACGAGCGGCGAATTGTCCACGCGCGGCGCGAGCCCCGACGACGTGACCGCCTTGCTCGCGAACCAGACGTGACGCGCCCGACATCGACCCGAGAATGAGGAAAGCGTGAATCTTGCCAACCTGATGAGCGAACCGGACCGAGCCCGCCGCACGTCGCGCCGCTCGCTGTTCGCGCATGCGCGCGACCACAGCGTGTATCTCGCGTTCGTCGCGCTCGCCGTCTTCAACCTGATCGTCACGCCCGGTTTCTCGAATCCGCTCGCCGCGCGCAGTCTGCTGTTCCAGGCCGCGCCGATCGTGCTGATCGCACTCGGGCAGAACCTCGCGATCGCCACGCGCGGGATCGACCTGTCGGTCGGCTCGGTGATGGCGCTGTCGAGCGCGATCATCGCCGTATGCTTGCCGTACGGCACCGGCGCGGCGTTCGCGGCGGCGATTGCAATCGGCCTCGCGGTCGGCCTGTTCAACGGCGGGCTCGTCGCGCGGCTCGGCATCGATCCGCTGATTTCCGGGCTGGCGTTGCTGGTCGCCGCGCGCGGGCTGGCGCAGGCGTTGCTCGGCGGCTCGCGTGTGAGCCTGCCACCGTCCGATGCGTTCGATTTCGTCGGCATCGGCACGTGCTTCGGGCTGCCGGTCGTGATGCTGATCGCGCTCGCGTGCGCGGCCATCGTGTTCTTCGTCGTGCGCAACACGACCTTCGGGCGCTACACGATTCTCGTCGGCGCGAGCCGCGATGCCGCGCATCTCGCCGGCGTGCCCGTGCGACGCACGCTGCTGGCGGTCTATGCGGCGAGCGGTGCATTGGCCGGGCTGGCCGGCCTGTTCGCCACCGCGCGGCTCGGCGCGGGCGATCCGAACTACGTCGGCGTGAACTTCGAACTCGATGCGATCGCCGCATCGGTGATCGGCGGCACGCCGCTGTCCGGCGGGCGCGTGTCGATCGTCGGCACCGTGTTCGGCGTGCTGCTGCTGCAACTGCTCGATGCCAGTTTCATCATGAACAACATCAGCTACACGTATGCGCAGATCCTGAAGGCCGCGTTCATCCTCGGCGCGCTGTACCTGCAACGCTCGGGAGCCTGACATGTCGACCGCGCCGATCTCTCCGCACACCGCGCAAGATGCAGGCCGCGCGCGTCGCGCGCAGTTCGTCCGGCTCGTGCAGGCGCGCGGTGCGATCGCGATCCTCGTGCTCGTGTGCCTGATCGCCGGCCGCGTGTTTCCGCATTTCCTGAGCGCACCGAACCTGCTCGATATCGTCGCGGCCGCCGCATTCGTCGCGCTGATCACGATCGGGCAGAGCTTCGTGATCATCCTCGGCGGGTTCGACCTGTCGGTCGGCTCGCTCGTCGGGCTCGGCACCGTGATCGCCGCGTATGCGGCGCCGTACGGTTGGGGCGCCGCGCTGGCCGCGCCCGTTTGCGTCGGGCTGATCGTCGGGCTCATGAACGGCTGGTTGATCGCATGCGCGCGGATGGCGCCGTTCATCGTCACGCTCGCCGCGCTGCTCGGGTTGAAAGGGCTGTCGCTCGTGCTCGCGAGCCAGGACATGCTGATCGCGAACCCCGGCTTCTTTGCGACGATCGCGAACGGCTCGCTGTTCGGCGTCCCCAATCTCGTATGGATCGTGCTCGTCGCGTATCTCGTCGCCGCGTTCGTGCTGAATCACACGCGCTACGGCGCGGGCGTGTTCGCGATCGGCGGCAACGAGGAGGCGGCGCGCATGCTCGGCGTGAACGTCGAAGGGCTCAAGGTCGTCACGTACGGGTTGAGCGGGGCGCTGGCGGGACTGGCCGGTGCGCTGCTGGCGTCGCGGCTCGATTCGGGGTTGCCGGGCGCCGGCAACAGCTACGAGCTGCAATCGATCGCGGCCGCGGTGATCGGCGGCGTGCTGCTGACGGGCGGCGTCGGCACGCTGTTCGGTCCGCTCGCGGGCGTGCTGCTGCTCGGCGTGATCGAGAACGTGATCAACCAGGTCGGCACGTTGAGCCCGTACTATCAGAATCTCGCGAGCGGGGCGTTCCTGCTGCTCGCGGTGATCGCGCAGACGCTGCTGACCGGCAAGCGGCGCAAGCGGTGACGTGCGCGATGCCGGTGCCGCCGCCGACGCTATGGGGCGGGGCCGGTGCATAGCGTGCCTCGTTAATGTATGTTTTCGACGAACCGCCTTCATTCAGGCGGTTTTTTATTGCTCTGCTGAATTCGCGACCTGCTTTCCGATGCGACGCGTTGCTTCGGATTTCAAGCGGTCGCGAAGCTGAAGAACCGGAAAGAAAAGAAAGACGTTCGTCAGCTTCGACCGTCGATTAACGATGCGATGTCAAAGATCGTCAATTGCGCGTGGGCGCGGTGCACGGTTCGTCGACACCCGGCGTTAAGGAGGTACCAGCCGGATCACCGGCTGACCTATCCGGGAGAGTTTCACCATGAACCGCATCGCGAAGATCCTGACGGCAACCGCACTGGCTTGCGCCGTGCTCGTGCCGGCACTGGCCGAAGCGCATTCGCACCGCGTGTGCCATTTCGATCATCACCACCACCGCGCGTGCCGCTGGGTGCGGTAATCGTGGTTTTCCCCGGGATGTCCCGGACGTTTTCATCATTCAGGCAAATCAGGAGAGGACCATGAAAAAGACGATGTTGATCGCCGCGCTGGTCGCCGGCATGGGTATGTCGATCGGTGCGTTCGCGCAGGTTCCGGCCAGCGCGCCGGCCGGCACGACCGGCCTGTGCAAGGACGGTTCGTTCTACTCGGGCGCATCGAAGAAGGGCGCTTGCGCCGGTCATAAAGGCGTGAAGACGTGGTACGGCGCATCGGCTGCAGCCGCGGCAAGCGCACCGGCCGCGGCGCCGGCAACGGCCGCTTCCGCTGCCCCGGCATCGGGCACCGCCCCCGCGAAGAGCGCGGCGGCGACCACGGCCGCAGCGCCGGGCGGCGGCGCGGGCAAGGTGTGGGCGAACGACACCACGAAGGTCTATCACTGCTCGACCGACAAGTACTACGGCAAGACGAAGCACGGCAGCTACATGTCGGAAGCCGACGCGAAGGCGAAGGGCTACCACGCATCGCACGGCAAGGCCTGCTCGTAAGCGGTTCGCGCGCGGTCGTCTCGCGCGCTGCCCGGGAACGATCGGGTTCACGCCCCGCCATTTCGGCGGGGCGTTTTAGTTTGTGCGGCCAGTGCGCAAGCGCGCGACGCTTTCAATTGCACGACCTGCGCGCGCATCGAAATGAATACCGCGATGTACCCACGCAATCCGCAAACGTTTTACCTTGATTTCGGTTAAGAACGAGGACGAATTCCCTAAAGGATGTTGCGCCCCCTGACGTAAACGAGTCACGGGGACGACTCGCGATCGCACGCTTCAGACAGGCGACGCGCAGTCCGCAATAACCAGCGCAGCAGGGGAACCGACTTGAATCGTCAGCAATCGTGGACGCGTACCGCGGCGCCCGGAGAAGTCATTTACTCGGAGGGCTTCGCGGGCGAGCCCGTCATCTTCCTGATCACCGACGGCAAGGTCGAGCTGTCCACGCGCTGCGACGACAAGCGCGTGATCGTCGCGACGCTCGGCCGCGGCGAGTTCTTCGGCGAATCGGCGCTGCTCGCGGCCGAACCGCGCGCGCATACCGCGAAGGCGCTTTCGTTCTGTCAGCTCACGGTCGTGCCGGCCGGCATGCTCGATGAAGAGATCGAGCGCGTGTCCGCGCTGCTGCGCCATATCGTGCGGACGATGATCCGCCGCGTGAAGCGCAAGGACGACCAGCTTGCGACCTATACCCATGCGGATTTCATGCCGGGCGTGCTGTCGTATGCGCACGTGCTGTCGCTGATGGCCGGCACCGATGCGCGCGAAACGGGCGACACGTGGGCGCGCCGGCCGATGCAGGCGCATGCGGCCGAAACCTCGGTGCCGCTCGCCGAAGTGATCCGCAAATGCCGCGCGATTGCCGGCCATTCGCGGCCGCACGTGCTCGCGATGCTGCGGCGCATGGAGAAGCTCAACCTCGTCACGATCGAAGCCGCGCAGGGCGACGTTGCCGGCGGCGCAACCGACTATGCGGCTTCGTCGGATGCGCGCCAGGTCGTCACGTTCGATGCCGCACGCGTGATCGACCGCGCGCAGCAGGTCGCCGATCACGATCTCGACCTGTCGATCAACAGCGAACTCGAACTCATCGAACTGGCCGATCTCGAATCGCTGATCGGCGTCGACAAGACGCTGCTGCTCAACAAGCTGTCGAACGGCGAGATCGCGGAAGAAGTGTTTGCGTTCCGCAAATCGAAGGTACTCAGCTACGTCGAACAAAAGGGCGTCGCATACTTTTCGCGCCGCAACGCGCGCCGCGGCGGCGACGTGCGCGCGCTCGAGGATCTCGTGTGGATCGACCAGCGCACGCTGTTCGACGTGGTCAGCGCGTTCGATACCTACGATCTCGCGAAGCTGATCGCGAACCTCGACGATCGCGCGGTGGCCGACAAGCTGTTTTCCGTGATGACCGAGGCGCGACGCAACGAGGTGTCGTGGGTGATGCGCCGCGAACTCAAGCTCGATCCGGTCGAGATCGAGGAGATCGAGCAGCGCGTGCTGGAGGCTGTACGTGCGGCGAAGGCGCCTGCGGCCGGTGCGACGTCCGTCGCGTCGACTTCATCGTCGGATGCGTGATACGGGGAGGCGTATGGATCTGTTGACCCTGGTCGGTGTGGTGCTGGGCGGCGCGGCGATCGTGTTCGGCTTCGCGCTGGAAGGCGGGCATTTCTCGATGCTGTTCCAGTTCGAGGCGCTCGTGATCGTGCTCGGCGGCACGCTCGGCGCGGTGATGATCCAGAACACGTGGGCGCGCTTCTTCGACGCGGTGAAGCAGTTGCGCCTCGCGTTCGTGCGGGCGCGCGAGGTCGATCGCAAGAACCTGTCCGATCTGCTCGAATGGGGCGACCGCGCGAAGCTCGACGGGTTGCTCGCGTTCGAATCGATGGACGTGAGCGGCATTCATCCGTTCGCGCGACGCGGGCTCGAACTGCTGGCGAACGGCGTGTCGACCGCGGTGCTCGAGGATGCGTTGCAGCGCGAACTCGATGCGTACGAACGCAGCCGCCTCGCTGCCGTGCGCGTGTGGCAGCAGGCCGGCGGCTATGCGCCGACCTTCGGCATTCTCGGCTCGGTGCTCGGGCTCGTGCAGGTGACGAGCCATATTCTCGAACCGGCGCAGCTCGGGCCGGGCATCGCGGTGGCGTTCGTCGCGACGCTGTACGGGCTCGCGTTTGCGAACCTCGTGTTCCTGCCGCTGTACGGCAAGCTGCGTGCGCAGATCGATAGCGAGATGCGGTTCCGCAAGCTGTATCTCGACGGCTTGCTCGCGATCTCGCGCAAGGAGTCGCCGCATACGATCGAGACGCGGTTGACCGGCGATGTGCGCGGGCGGGCGACGGAATCGCTCGCGTAAGGTCCGTGCGCTCGTATCCGTCGTGCTTCTACTGTATGACGAACCCGGATTCCCGACAGCATGACTGCTCGAACTGACGGCGCATCCGCTGCCGATCGCGACGATGACGAACTCGAAGGCGCGCAGTCCGGACGCTGGCTGATTTCGTACGCGGATCTCATCACGACGCTGATGGTGCTGTTTCTCGCGCTGTATGTGCTTCAGCTCGCGAAATACAACGTGCTCGATGCGCGGTATCAGACGCTTGCGCGGCAGGCCGGGGGTGTTGCGACTAACGCTGGCGATGCCGCCAAGTCCGATCCTGCGCCGCCGTGGCTCGCGTTGCTCGATTCGTTGAAGTCGAATGGACGCATTTCGCTGGTGAAGGCGCCGCACGGCGTCGAGATCGGTATCGACGCGAAGATTCTGTTCAACGTCGGCGATGCGCGTTTGCTGCCCGATTCGTCGCCGGTGCTGAACCAGATTGCGCAGGCGCTGAGCGAGCATGCGATGGGCGACATCCTCGTCGAAGGTCACACGGATAACGTGCCGATCGCGAACGCGAAGTACGAATCGAACTGGGAGCTTTCGTCGGCGCGTGCGGGAAGTGTGGTGCGCTATCTGACCGAGCGCGGTGTCGCGCCGCATCGGCTGGCGGCGATCGGGCGGGCGGATACGCAGCCGCTTGTCGCGGGAGACGATGCGGCTTCAAGGGCGCGCAATCGGCGCGTCACGATCTTCGTTGCTTACTGATCAGCGCTTTGTATTTGCGTTGTTCCTCGTGCATATGGGCGGATGCATATGCCGGCTCTTTAACAACATAACGAATCTCGAATGATCGCTATCTGAAATCAGCGATGCGATTCTGCTCCCGCCTGCCGATAACCCAATCTGGCTCAGACCGAGCGGTTATCGAGGGTTCCCCATGCATTTCTGGCGCAAGCTTTCCATTCAGAACAAGCTGATTCTCAGCATGACGAGTTGCCTGCTCGTGTTCGTCGCGATTTCGAGCGGGCTCAGCGTCCGTCTGATCGGCAACGCGGTGCGGGAGCGCGTCGTCCGCGAAGAGTTGCCGACCGCCGTCAACGGCATTCGCGCCGACGTGCAGCGCCAGATGGCCGGCCCGATCGCCGCGTCGCGCATTCTCGCGCGCGATGCGTTCCTGCTGCAATGGGAAGCCGAGGGCGAGCCCGACGCCGGCACGCGCAACTGGATTCAGCTTGCCAAGAACGTGAAGGACGAGCAGAAGGCCGCGTCCGTGCAGTGGGTGTCGGTGAAGAGCGGCAACTACTACAACGAAGCCGGCCTGCAGCGAAAGGTGACCGACAAGGATCAGTGGCTGACCACCTTCCTGTCGTCGGGCAAGGCGTACGACGTGAACATGGATCGCGAGGTGATCGTCGGCGGCTACATGATGTTCATCAACAGCCGCGTGGAACTCGACGGCGTGCCGATCGGCGCGGCGAGCATGAGCCTGTCCGTCGATGCGCTCGCGAAGGGCATCTCGGCTTACCGGATCGGCGAGACCGGGTTTGCGTACCTCGTGCGTCCCGACGGCGCGATCATGATGCATCGCGATACGTCGCTGATCGACGGCAAGCATTTTCTGAAGGATGAGCCGGGGCTGCCGGGCGATGCGTCGTCGACGTTGCTTGCGGGCAAGCCGTATGCGTACCTCAGTTACGAGGGTGATGGTGGTGCGGGTTTCGTCGCGACGTCGTTTATTCCGGAGCTGAACGCGTATGTGGTCGTTCAGGTGCCGCAGGCCGAACTGCTCGGGCCGGTGACGCGTGCGATTCGGAGCGCGGCATTGGTCGCGGCGGTGGTGGGGCTTGGGGTCGCGTTGCTCGTGATCTGGCTGGTGGGGCGCGCCATTGCCGCGCCGATTCGTCGGGCAGCGACGCTGCTGTCGGAGATCGCGAGCGGTCAGGGTGATTTGACGCGCCGGATGACGGTAGAGAGCGAGGACGAGATCGGGCAGCTGTCGGATGCGTTCAATCGGTTCGTGTCGTCGTTATCGACGCTCGTTCATCGGATTCGTGCGGCTTCGGCTTCCATTGCGACTGGGTCCGCGCAGATTGCTTCGGGGAATGCGGATTTGAGCGAGCGCACCGAAGGGCAGTCGAGCAACCTCGAGCGGACGGCTTCGTCGATGGAAGAAATCACGGCCGTGGTGCGTAACAACACCGAGACGGCGACTACCGCGGCGAAGATGATCAATGGCGCGGCGGATACGGCGGCGCGGGGTGGGCAGGTTGTGGGAGAAGTCGTGACGACGATGGAGCAGATCAGCGACGCATCGCAGCGGATCTCCGAGATCATCGTGATGATCGACAGTATCTCGTTTCAGACGAATATTCTGGCGCTGAATGCTGCGGTGGAGGCGGCGCGGGCGGGAGAGCAGGGGCGGGGGTTTGCTGTTGTCGCTTCGGAAGTGCGGAATCTGGCGCAGCGTAGTGCGCAGGCGGCGAAGGAGATTAAATCGCTGATCGGGCATAGCGCGGGGACGGTTGGTGCCGGGTCGCGGCTCGTTAGCGAGGCGGGGAAGGTGATGAGTGATGTTGTTGCGCAGGTTCAAGGTGTTAGCGCGATGATGAGCGAGATCGCCGAGGCTAGCCTGGAGCAGAGTGCCGGGATCGATCAGATCGGGGATGCGGTGCAGTCGCTCGATCAGATGACGCAGCAGAATGCGGCTTTGGTCGAGGAAAGCGCGGCGGCGGCGGAGAGTTTGAAGCAGCAGGCGGCGGAATTGACCAAGCTGGTTTCGGCTTTTAAGGTGGATGGGTAAAGTCTGATTCGCGATTTATAATAGGGCGTTTCTGAGGGACGGCTGTCGTGGATTCACGGCAGCCGTTTTTGCATGGTTGCGCGGGATTGCATAACGCTTATAAAAACGAAACGCATTTCCAAGTGGAAGATCGAGGGGCCGTGGTGCTCGTCGCGGTGGCGGCGAAGGTGATTGCGTCGCCTACCAATTCTTATCTTGCCGATCGGAAGAAAGCCGTCGATACGATTACAGCGGCGCGGATGGAAGATCAGGCGGATCTGAACAAGAATACGCGGCTGGGGTGAATGCGCGGCTGGTTAAGCTTGTCGGGACGATCAGGGCGAAAGGGTGTTCAGCAAAAGCGGGGAGTGCCGTGGATACCCCGACATCGACAACGGGATGACACCCGGGCCGGATGGAGTCGAAAGACGGGAGGATTGACGACGGTTCCGCTTTTGAAGGCCTGGGTGGCGACACTGCGGAGTTTCGGTTTGCGGAATTGCCGGTGAAGAGAAGGGCGGCTGATGCGGTTGTGAAAGCATTGCTGCTGGGTGACAGCCAGGACGGGATGCCGGATGGGCCGAATACGTTGATGGTGTAGATCAAGCCGGGCGCACGGGCTTATATCCTGTGGAGGGACGCGACGTTGCCGACGATTGTCGCTTGCAGTGCGGAGCACTTGGCGGAGGAGCATCGGCCAGCCTGTTTCGCGCAGCGATTGCCCAAACAGAGGCGCTATTCACAGTTTGTGTCCGAAGCGCAAGCGATGGTCGATACGGTTGTTCAATAAGGTGTAGTCCACAGAGTTCTCGGGTTATACGGAAAATTCAATAAACTGTTGCCGTAAGTATGTTAGTTACGCGATTCTTTTCCTTGCGTGAATGTGAAGCCTCGATGACCGGATTCGTCAATTATCGTCGCTCGTGACTTGTGCTGTCGCGTCATTCGGGTATCAGTCTTGTTCAGATTTCGGTCATCTGCGTTCGGTGCGTGTTAATTGTTTCGCGAGAAATGATGTTCATCTCGTGATGCTCTCTGGTTAAATGAATGAGTTGTATTGATTGCGTATCTCTGCTTGCTATAATGGCGGATTGGTTGTAAAAATTAATGTTTATTGGTGGGGGTATTTGTATTTTGAGTCTGGTTATTGCGGCTTGTATGTTGGCTGATAATTAAAGGAATTTCGATGAAGAAGATGAAGAATATTAAGTCGGTTCTTTGTGTTGTGGCGGCGAGTTCGGAGTTTTCGGCTACAAATAAGTATTTAGCTGAAGAGTTCGGCGTTGGGAAAAAAATAAATATAGATGGATTGGGTGATTTCGCGATCGAGTTCATTGATTCTGAGACGTCTACAAAATGGCAGCTTGCGGGATTTTCGTATCAGGGGCAAGTGGAGTCGGCGGTGGCTTCTTCAAATTTAGTTCGAGCGCTAAAACCTTCCGTTACATTTATGATTGGAATGTGCATGGGGATGCCCTCTAGGAAATATCCGGCGGGCACGGTCATAGTACCTAATGAAGTTGTTAGTTTTGATCATACAAGGGTGACTGAAAAGGGAGTTCAGATTCGCCCCCATGGTAATAGGGTTGTCAATGGAATTTATAGGCTTGCGAGAATTTTGAGTGAAACGAGTGAGCTTGACTACAAGGTGGTTGTTGATAAAGGCTTGGCGAGTGCGAATTCTAAAAATGAAAATCCGACCAGTCAGCTCGTTAAGTTTATCGAAAAGACCTTTCCGGATGCTGCTGCATATGATATGGAAGGTTTCGGATTTTATTCGGCGCTCGATGGTGAGCAGTGTCTTTGGATTAAGGCGGTCGCTGATTCGGGAGAGCCGCAAGCTACAGACGCAAGGGCACAAGAGGTTAAGCACTCCGAGCAGAAGTCTGCTACTCGGAATGCGGTCGCATTCGCAATTCAAGTTGTGCGCGCCTATGTTGAAGTTCAAAACAACGGAGAAAAATCAGGGAAGGATGGTGATTTAAAACCTAAAAAGAAGGTATCTGAAAATAAAAAAATAAGCCTAGATAATTCTAATCAGTTTGTTTTTGAGGTTGGGGAGGAGGTTGTTACATATGATGAGAAAATGCGAAGTTTGACTATGGATGTCGTAAAAGTCAATGCGCATACTCATCGGATTGGTGTTCGGGCTGAGTACGAATGGATTCGGCATAACTACGGTGAATTCACCTTAATTCGTCAATCTCTGACAACTTTGGATCGCTTGAATGGGGCGGAATATGATTCGTCGAAAATTCATTTCGATTGTTTGCTGGTTAAGCTTGACGACGATGGTGGGAGGGAGAAGGAGATATATTTCGATATTAGCGATTTCTTCTTTGGTGGTGGGGCGTCTATGTTTGATAGGGATGGTTTTGTTGCAAAAAAACTGAATGATTTGTACAAGAAATAAAATTAATTATTTAATTTCCTGTTGACTTTGATGATTCCGTTTATCTTGATGTCAATTGCAATCTCCCAATGGTCATCATCACGTCCGACCACAGTGAGCTGGACTGGAGAGGGCGGTTCCACGGTTGGACCAGCATAAACAATGAGGGCCGCGTCGTGCGGCCCTCATTGCTACATTCGCGCGAACGCGACTGCGAAGCGGGTGTCGTTGCGTAACCGGACGAACTCGTAACATCCGTCTTGTGTTCAGAATACCCTATGCCTAACGGCCAATCCCCCTCATTTCATCATTTCTGAGATGCCAGCCCGACTACACTGGTCATGAAGCCTTGCTTCTCGCCATCGGAAGTTGACCGCAGTCCGGGCCTGTCAGGAATTTTGTGTTTAAGGCATAACATGCTCCCAAGGAGAGTGTATGCCTCGCAAACCGAAAGCCCAGCCGGCAGTTCTGCCGGCGATTCCGGCCGAGCTGCTTGAACAGTTCGGCAACGGTCCGATGACGGCTGAAGCCATCAATGCCGCGACGCTGGCGCTCAAGAAGGCGCTGATCGAGCGTGCGTTGGGCGGCGAGATGAACCATCATCTCGGCTACCCTGCCGGAGCTGCCAAGCCGGCCAACGTCACGAATCAGCGCAACGGCAAAGGGGCCAAGACGGTTCTGACCGAAGACGGGCCGATCCGCATCGAGGTGCCGCGTGACCGCGACGGCAGCTTCGAACCCATCCTGATTCCCAAGCACGAACGGCGCTTCACCGGCTTCGACGACAAGATCGTCGCCATGTATGCCCGAGGCATGACCGTACGCGAGATCCAGGGCTTTCTGCTGGAACAGTACGGTACCGAGGTCTCGCCCGACTTCATCAGCTCCGTGACCGACGAGGTCATGGCCGAAGTGACGGCCTGGCAGGCCCGACCGCTCGAGCCGATGTATCCGGTCGTGTTTTTCGACGCACTGCGGGTCAAGATTCGTGAAGACGCCGTCGTACGCAACAAGGCGGTGTACCTGGCGCTGGGCGTGCTGCCCGACGGCACCCGGGAGATCCTGGGCCTGTGGATCGAGAATACCGAGGGTGCCAAATTCTGGATGAAGGTGTTCAACGATCTGAAGACGCGCGGCGTTCACGACATCCTGATCGCGGTCACTGATGGTCTTAAGGGCATGCCCGAAGCGCTGGCGGTAGTGTTTCCGGCCACGACGCTGCAAACCTGCATCGTCCATCTAATCCGCAACAGCCTCGATTACGCCAGTTGGAAAGACCGCCGCGGATTGGCCGCCGCGATCAAACCGATCTACGCCGCTCCCAGCGCGGAAGCCGCTCAGGCCGAACTCGATGCGTTTGCGGATGGTCCGTGGGGTCAGAAATTCCCGACCGTCAGTAGCGCGTGGCGCAACGCCTGGGATCGCGTGATCCCGTTCTTTGCGTTTCCGCCGGGTGTGCGCAAGATCATCTACACGACATCTACACGACAAACGCGATTGAAAATATCAACTCGCAACTGCGCAAGATCATCAAGACCCGTGGTCACTTCCCGACCGACGAGGCCGCCACCAAACTCATCTGGCTGGCCTTGCGCAACATCACCGCGAATTGGGGAAGCGCTGCTCATGACTGGAAGACGGCCATGAACCAATTCGCTATCCTTTACGCAGATCGATTCGTTCGGCCTTCCGTGTAATTACTCCACCCGCCTTGAACACGGAAATCCTGACACCCCCCGCAGTCCCCTCCGCCCGATGGTCGAAAGAAAGCCGTCTTGCCCAACAAGACCCAGCGAAGAGGGGAGAAAGAAGGGGAAACCCGAGGCAACAAAAAAGCGCGGGCCGCATGGGCGGCAACCCATACGACCCGCTGACCACCACCAACTCAGATGAGGAGTCGGAAATGGCTGACACCAATACTAAGCCACGTCGCAGAAAGAACAAACCCGTCAACATGCAGAAGACGTTTGAGCTGGTCCTGCGCAACTACCCGGACCTTCCCAAGCGAGGCTGGCCGTACCTGCCGTGGATGAAGGCGATCGATATCAATTTCAAGATCTTCGGATTCAAGCCGGGCGACCGTGTGTACCTCAATGTCTGCGACGCCAAACGGACGATCACGATCACGCCTGACTACGGCCAGTTGGCGCTGCGAGAGCAGCCGTACCACGATCCTGACGGTGGACCGTCGCCGCTATAACACCTGCAAGGGCCGCTTGATGCGGCTCTAGCGAGTGGAATGCAGGCGTTGTCCGAACACGACCGACTAGCCGGGGCGACACCGCCCCGGCCATTGCTGCAAACGCCGCGACTCGCACCCAAAGCGACTTTCAACAACTGTCACGACCGCAAGGCCCGTGAGGCCGCACCGCGCGTGCAGAAATAGCCGGATGGCGTCAATCAACGCCCGCCAGCACGCCGCTTCACAATCGCTCCCCGCTGCAACACATACTCGACCTTCGCCCCTTCATCGGCCACGACCCCGATATCCTCGAGCGGATTGCCATCCAGCACGACGAGATCGGCGATCGCCCCCACGGCAACCACCCCAAGCTGCCCCGTCATATTGACGATCTCCGCTGCCACCGTCGTTGCCGCTCTGAGCGCTTCCAGATTCCCGAGCACCTCAGCCCGAATCCGAAACTCACCGGACTGAAACGCGTGCATTTCCCCGAGCAGATCCGAACCGAACCCCATCCTTACGCCGGCTCTCGCATAGATCTCCAGCGACTCGCGTCCTTTCTGCTGCACGGAAGCCACCTTCGCGATGGAGTCCGCCGGCATCCCGAATTCCGCGCCATGTTTGGCCAGCGCGTCATACGTCACGAGCGTTGGCACCACGAACGCCCCTCGCTCGTGCATGAGTGTCGCGGCCGCTTCATCCACGAGATTCCCGTGCTCGATCGTCCGCACGCCGCATCGCACGGCCCGCGCAATTGCCCGTCCCGTATACGCATGCGCCATCACATAAGTATTCGCGGCCTCGGCCTCGTCGACGATCGCCCGAATCTCGTCCTCCGAATACTGCGTGTTCGCAATCGGATCGGTCGGCGAAGCCACGCCGCCTGAAGCCATGATCTTGATCTGCGTCGCGCCTTTCTGAATTTCTTCACGCACCGCGAGCCGCACGCCTTCAACCCCGTCAACCACCCGAGCAATCGCCCCCGTTCGAAAGCAGCACGAACAAGGCTCCAGCAAATCCCCCCGAGGCCGAAAATCCCCATGCCCGCCGGTCTGCGACAGCGCTTTCCCCGACGGGAAAATCCGCGGCCCCGAAACCAGCCCCGTCTCGACCGCCTGCATCAGACTCCAATCCGCGCCCCCGGCATCCCGCACGCTGGTAAACCCGCGCGACAACATCGCATCGAGAATCGGCAGCGACCGAATCGCCGCGAGAATATTCGGCTGCGTCGCATTCGCGCCAAGGTTCGCATTCGACGCCAGCACATGCACATGGCAATCGATGAACCCGGGCATCACGGTCTTGCCGCGCACGTCGATCACCTGCGCATTCGGCAAATCCACCGGCCGATCGGTGACTTCGACGATCCGCTCGCCTTCGATCACGACATGATGATGTTCGAGCAACATGCCTCGTTCAAGGTCGAGCACGTTGCCGCCTTGAAGCACGGTAATGGTCATGGGGAAAAATCCTTATCGAGTCGTGGAGGCCGCACGCTTCGCATCCTTCACGAAGCGCGTGCCGACGAAGCTGACGGCCGCCGCGAGCATCACGTAGAACGCCGGCGCCATGTTGCTGCCGGTGCGGGCGATGAGCCACGTGATCAGGAACGGCGCGAACCCGCCGAAGATCGTCACCGCGAAGTTGTACGCAACGGATAACCCGGTCGACAGCACCTTGGTCGGAAACAGCTCCGCGAACGCCGCGAGGATCGGCCCCGTATAGGTCGCGATCAGCACGCCGAACACGGCCTGGAACACGATCATCGACGCGAACCCGGGCGCATGGTTGACCCACGAGAACATCGGCCACGCCAGCACGAGGATCGCGAGCGCCGAGCCGGACAGGAACACGCGCCGTCCCCACACATCGGCGAGTCGCCCGACGATCGGCGAGCAGCACATGATCATCAGCCCGCCGACCATGCCGGCCGCGAAGCCGGTCGATTGCGGCAGATGCAGCGTGCGCACGGAATAGGTCGGCATGTAGAACAGCAACACGTAGGTGCAGACGGTCCACAGGATGACCATCGAGAAACTCGCGAACGTCTCGCGCGGATACGTGTGCAGCACTTCCTTCAGCGGCGAGCTTTCCTTCGCCTGCGATTCGACGGCGCTGAACGCAGGCGTCTCGTCGATATGGCTGCGAATGTAGTAACCGACCGGCCCGACGATGATCCCGAGCAGGAACGGCAGCCGCCAGCCCCAGCTATGCAGCGCCTGCGTGTCGAGCGACGTCGTGACGAACGTACCCGTCGCCGCACCCAGCAGCACCGCGAAGCCGATGCTCGACTGGATCCAGCTCGAGTAATACGCGCGCTTCTCCGGCGGCGCGTATTCGGTGAGGAACGCGGTGGCGCCGCCCATCTCGCCGCCGGCCGAGAAGCCTTGCAGCAGCCGCGCGACGACGATCAACAGCGGCGCGGCGATGCCGGCCTGTTCGTAGGTCGGCGCGATCCCGATCAGCGCGGTGCCGGCCGCCATCAGCAGGATCGTGAGCGACAGCGCGGCTTTGCGACCGACCTTGTCGGCATAGACGCCGAGCACGATGCCGCCCACCGGCCGCATGAAGAAGCCCACGCCGAACGTCGCGACGGTGAGCAGCACGGACGTCAGTTCGTTGCCGGTCGGGAAGAACAGCTTCGCGATGATCACCGCGAAAAAACTGTAGACGGTGAAGTCGAACCATTCGAGGCCGTTGCCGATCACGGTCGCGACGATGGCGCGGCGGCGCTGTTGCACTGCCGCATCGACGGAAGGCGCGGCGCGCGGGGAAAGCGTTCCTTGCATGGTCTCTTCCTTTTGTCAGAAGACGGGACGGCTGCCCCGCGTGAATCCCATGCTAAGGAGCGCTGCATTTTTTTCTGAAACGAAAGATTCGCATGCAGGCATGCGCTGCGCGCATGCGTCGCGCTCGGGGCATTCAGGATTCGGTCTGTTGCTCCGCCTGTTCGAACAGCCAGCGGGTGAACAGGCGGGCGGCCTGGTTCTGCGCGCGGTCGTTCGGCGAGATCACGTAATAGCCGCCGCCGTGGCTCGCCGACGCTTCCGTCACGCGCACGAGCAGGCCGGCTTCGATGCATGCGTCGATCATGTAACGCCAGCCGAGCGACACGCCTTGACCGAGAATCGTCATCTGCACGATCTGCGGATAGGAATTGATCGTGATGTCCTGCGGTTGTGCCTTCTGCCGGTCGACGTCGTTCATGTCGAACCATTCGGACCACGACATCCATTGGCGCTGGCCGTCCTCGAGGCGCAGCAGCGTTTCGTTCGCGAGATCGGCCGCGTCGAGCGTGCGGCCGGCCAGATAGCCGGGCGCGCAGACGGGGAACACTTCTTCGTCGAACAGGCGGCGTGCGGTGTATTCGGCCGGCGCCTGCTGGCGCACGTAGTAGACGCCGACGTCGAATTCCGCGGGCGACATCGATGCAAGGCTGTCGCGCACGATCAGGCGCAGCTTGATGTTGGGATACGTGGCGCGAAAGTCCGGTAGCCGTGGCGTGAGCCACAGCAGCGCGACACCGGACGAGCACGCGATCGTCAGTTCGAGATCGCCGTACGGTTTCATCACGTCGTGCGTGGCTTGCGCGCATTGCGTGAGCAGATGGTGGACTTGTGCCGCGTACTGCTCGCCGGCGATCGTCAGCCGCAGCGAACGGTGTTCGCGAACGAACAGCGAGCGGCCGAGGAATTCCTCGAGCTGCTGGATCTGGCGGCTGATCGCGCTTTGGGTCAGGTGCAGTTCGGCGGCGGCTTTCGTGAAACTCGCGTGCCGCACGGCGGCTTCGAACGCGATGAGGCACTGAAGAGGCGGCAGGGGCGTGATGCGCATGGCGGGGAGGGAGTCGAGGGCGCTGCCTCCATGATACGGGCGCACCCGACGAAAATCGCAGCCTGTGAAGGGCGCTGTGGATTCGCCCTATTCGTGCGAAGATTGAGCGAAACAACACCGACACGTGCCCGAGAACGACGTGACCCTATCAAATTCCGAGAGCAAACTGAAAGCTGCCCACCCACCCTGGATGCCCGTCGCGCTGGCCGAACTCGGCATCCGCCGCCATCCGCCGGGCAGCATCAACCCGCGCATCGTCGAATACAACAACCAGACGAACCTGGTTGGCTACGACGACAAAATTTCCTGGTGCTCATCGTTCGTAAACTGGTGCATGGCGCATGCCGGATTTCGCGGCACCGGTTCCGCGCTGGCGCGCTCGTGGCTCGAATGGGGCAAACCGCTGGAGCGCCCGGTCTACGGTTGCATTGCGATCCTGACGCGTGACGACCCGACGAGCTGGAAAGGGCACGTCGGTTTCTACCTGAGTCACGACGACGAACACGTGCACCTGTTCGGCGGCAATCAATTGGAAGAAGTGCGCGAACTTGCGTACCCGTTGAACGAAGTAATCGGCTACCGCTGGCCGGCCACCGAATGACCACGCGGCAGCGGCGCACACGAAACATCGAACAACACCTGTGCCGCCGCTGCTAATCTGTCGAACACGCCGCATTGATCCACCCGGAGCCTGTCGACGCGCGAACCCGCGGTCGCTGACTTCCGTACCCACAAGGAGCCAGCAGTGCAAACCGGTAATCTCCGTCTCTACGTCGATGCGCAATACACGAGCCCTTACGCGATGTCGGTCTTCGTCGCGCTCGAGGAAAAATCGCTACCGTACGAACTGGTGACCGTCGATCTCGGCAACCGCGCCCATTTCGCGCCGGACTATGCGGCGACGTCGCTGACGCAACGCGTCCCGACGCTCGTGCACGACGATTTCGCGCTGTCGGAATCGTCGGCGATTACCGAGTATCTCGACGAGACATTTCCGGGCACGCGAATCTATCCGGCCGAGCCGCGTCAGCGTGCGCGGGCGCGTCAGGTGCAGGCGTGGCTGCGCAGCGACCTGATGCCGATTCGCACGGAGCGGTCGACCGAAGTGTTGTTCTACGGGCCGTCGAGCGAGCCGCTGTCGAGTCTCGCGCAGGCCGCCGCGCAGAAGCTGTTCGCGGCTGCCGACAAGCTGCTCGCGCCGGGCGCGGCGAACCTGTTCGGCGAGTGGAGCATTGCCGACGTCGATCTGGCGGTGATGCTGAACCGTCTGGTGCTGAATGGGGATCCGGTGCCGCAGCGCCTCGCCGACTATGCGCGTGCGCAGTGGGAGCGGGCGTCGGTGCAGCGCTGGGTGAAGCTGAAGCGGCCGCCGCAGTAATCGGGTCTGGTTGGGGCGTGTCGGCGATTCGATAGAGTGCGCCGCACGCCGGCACATACTGGAAATCGGCATGCTAGAGTAGGCCGGCCTCCCTCTTTCACCTCGAAATCACCCGAACCGCCATGAGCTATCTTCCCCAACTCGCCGCAGTCGGCGGCGTGATGTTGCTGGCGTGCGTCAGCCCCGGCCCCGACCTGATCGCCGTTTCATCCCATGCGCTCGGCAGTCGCCGCGCGGGCCTGCTGGCCGCGTTGGGCATTGCATCGTCGCATGCGGTCTGGGCGGCGATGGCGATTTTCGGGCTCGGGCTGATCGTCGCGAAGCTGGCATGGCTATATGAGGCGATCCGCATTGCCGGTGCCGCGTATCTGATTTACCTCGGTATCAAGACGCTCTCAGGCTTGCGACAGTCCGCGCAGCAAGCGGAATCCCCGAGCCAGTCGGCCGTCCGCGGCGGCGTGTACGCGTATCGGAAAGGGCTGCTCGTCGGATTGACCAATCCGAAGGGCGCGGCATTCTTCGGCAGTCTGTTCGTCACGCTGTTGCCCGCACACGCGCCGGCATGGGTGCATGGCGCGACGCTGGCCGTGGTCGTCGCTGTCTCACTGACGTGGTTCTGCACGGTCGCCGTGCTGTTCTCGACGAACCGTGTGCAGACGGGTTACGCGAAGCTGCGCAAGCCGATCGACGCGGTGATGGGGACGATCCTTTTAGGGCTCGGCGCGAAGCTGGCGCTGGACCGGTAACGCAGCGATGAATCGATCCTCATCGTGCTCCTGCTGGCGGCAGGCGTGTTCGTTGCGACCCGATTCTGGCGCATGCTCATCACGCGGATCATCACCGTTATCGTGGGGCTGGCTATTGCGGTGATCGTGGATTACTCGATTGCGTTGATGACGGTCCAGTGTCTCGGATCGTGCGGCTGAATAGCGGGGCCGGCAAGTATCGAGGCCGGCGCTGCATCGCGACTCTCCTAGTTTTTCGCCACAGCCTGAGTTTCCGGCTGCGTCCCACCCGCCCCATCATTCCTGCTCCACCCACCCCCCAGCGACCGATACAACGCAACCGCCGCCAGCGCATGTTCGCGCTTGACCTGATTGAGCGAATCCGAATCGCGCAAATAAACCTCCTGCGCCGAAAGCACGTCGAGAAAATCCGTCGCGCCGCCCTTATAGAGCTGATTCGCCAACCCAAGCGCCTTATCGGAAGCCGCCAATGCACTACCCAGCCTCCGCGCCGCCTCGTCGGAACTGACGAGATTCGCCCGCGCATCCTCGACTTCCCTCAACGCTTGCAGCATCGTCTGCCGTAGCCCGAGTTCCGACTCGCGCATCCGGCTTTCGCTCTGCGAGATATCGGCGGTAATCCGCCCCGCGTTGAAGATCGGGCTCGTCGCGCTCAGCGCCGCGCTGAACAGATTGTCGGTCAACGTCGGCAACCCGAGATAGGATGCCGCCAGAATCCCGTCCGTCAGGTTCAACGAAAACTTCGGATAGCGCTCGGCCTTCGCCACGCCGACTTGCGCTGCACGCCGCTCGACCTGAGCGTAGGCCGTCAGCACATCCGGCCGCCGCAACAACGCCTGCGACGGCAACGTCCCCGGCGCACCAACCGGCGGCGCCGGAATCTCCCCGGCCTGCGCCAACACGAGCCGATCGACCGATTCCGGCGTCCGCCCCGAATACACGGCGATCAGATTGAGCTGATGCGATATCTGCGCCTGCGTCGGCGGAATCCGCGCTTCGAGCGCATCGAGCTGGTTCTGCGCGCGGGTCACGTCGAGTTCGGTCGACAGCCCGAATGCTTGCCGCTTGCGCGTGAGTTCGAGCGCATGCTGCCGGATCCTCGCGTTGTCCTGCAGGATCTTCAATTCCTGCTGCGCCCAGCGCAGATCGACATACGCGGATGCCGCATCGGCAGCAAGCGCGAGCCGCATCGCATCTTCCGCATGCTTCTGCCCGACCAGCTCGGCCTTTGCGGCCAGCAGATCGAGTCGCTCGCCGCCGAACACGTCGGGCGACCAGCTCAGCGCGAGCCCCGCACCCGCCTGCCGCACATAGCCGAGCGGCGGCGGCGTGTTCTGCCGTGCGTCGGCCGCATGGGCGGTCGCGTCGAGTTCGGGCAGCAGCACCGCGCGTTTCTGTACGGTCAGCGCCTGCGCCTGCTTCACTCGCTCGGCGGCGGCTTGCAGATCGAGGTTGCCGTCGAGCACGGTCGCGATCAGCCGGTCCAGCACCGGGTCGTGGAATTGCGCCCACCATGCGGCGGCGTCGATGTCCGCACGCGGCACGTCCGCATCCCATGCGGTGGGCGCAAGCGTCCGAACGGATTCGTTCAATGCCGGATGCTGCGCAGGCTGCACCGCACACCCTGCGGCGAACACGCTGACGGCCAGCGCGACGAGTAGCTTCTTCATGATGATCCCTTGGCCTCAGTGCGCGTCCGGCGGCGGCGCGTTCAATGTAATGGGTTTGGAAAACACGACGGCAAGCAGCGCGACGACGAAGCACAGCGACAGCGCGTAGTACGCATCCGCATAGGTGAGCGTCAGCGCTTCGCGATAGATCAGCCGATGCAGGTTCGCGAGGCCGGCCTGGGCGGTATTCAACGTATTGCCGGCCACCGATCCCCAGTACGCGGCCTGGCGATCGAGCAGCGAGGCGACCTGCGGTTCGCCGGCGCTCACGTGCTCGTTCAGCCGCAGATAGTGAAAATTCAGCCGGTCGTTGAGCATCGTCGCGCTCACCGCGATACCGATCGCGCCGCCGAGGTTACGCATCAGGTTGAACAACCCGCTCGCCGATTTCAGCCGCGACTGCGGCAGCGAGCCGAGCGCCATCGTCACGATCGGCGGCACGCTGAACTGCTGGCCGATGCCGCGCAGCGCCTGCGGCAGCAGCAGTTCCCGCCAGCCCCAGTCGTGCGTGATCGGCGTGTACAGGTAGCAGCCGAGGCCGAAGCAGATCAACCCGAACACGAGCAGCGCACGCATGCTGACGTAGCGCGCGGCGAACGCATACGCGCACAGCGCGACCAACTGGAACGCGCCGACCGACAGCAGCGCGATGCCGATCTGCAGCGAGCTGAACGCGCGCACCTGCGCGAGGAACAGCGGCGTCAGGAACACGGTCACGAAGATCCCGATGCCGGTCACGAACGACAGCAGGCTGCCGATTCCGAAGTTGCGCACGGCGAGCGCGCGCAGGTCGACGATCGGATCGTCGGCGGTCAATGCGTGCACGATGAACAGGAAGCCGCAGATGCCGGAAATCCATGCGCAGATGACGATCGCGTCGTCGCCGAACCAGTTCTTGCGCGGGCCTTCCTCGAGCACGTATTCGAGGCAGCCGAGGAAGCCCGACATCAGCACGATGCCGAGATAGTCGCCGCGCTTGATGAGGCTGAGATCGGGCGCGTCGATGTGCACGTAGCGCGGCACGAGCG
Organism: Burkholderia sp. HI2761; assembly: GCF_002223355.1. Lineage (NCBI taxonomy): Bacteria > Pseudomonadati > Pseudomonadota > Betaproteobacteria > Burkholderiales > Burkholderiaceae > Burkholderia > Burkholderia sp. HI2761. The sequence goes on from NZ_NKFN01000007.1 coordinate 1,124,633, forward strand.
CGGCCACCGCGATGCCCGGCACGAGGTTCAGGTAGAACAGCCAGTGCCACGACCACTGGTCGGTGATCCAGCCGCCGATCACGGGGCCGATCGCCGGCGCGAGCGACGCGAGCGCGCCGATGGTCGTCGACGCGATCAGCCGCTGCTTGCCTGGGAACAGCACGAACGCGGTGGTGAACACGGTCGGGATCATCGCGGCGCCGAGCGCGCCCTGCATCCCGCGGAACAGGATCATCGAGTTGATGTCCCACGCGAGTCCGCACAGCATGCTGGTGATCGTGAAACCGATGGCCGATGCGACGAACAGCCAGCGCGTCGACATCACCTTCGACAGCCAGCCCGACATCGGGATCACGATGATCTCGGCGATCAGGTAGGCGGTCTGCACCCACGACAATTCGTCCTGGCTCGCGGACAGCCCGCCGCCGATGTCGCGCAGCGACGACGCGACGATCTGGATGTCGAGCGTCGCCATGAAGAAGCCGACGCACATCAGCGCGAACGCGAACACGCGCTGCCTGGTCGGTTGCGACGCCGGGTCGCCGGAAAACGCGGTGGTCATCGTCGGCTCCCGCTCAGTGCTTGCGGTCGGTATGCACGGTCACGACCGCGGACAGGCCGGGGCGCAGCACCTGCTCGATGCCGGGCTGCGGATCGAGATGCACGCGTACGGGCACGCGCTGGACGATCTTCGTGAAGTTGCCGGTCGCGTTCTCGGGCGGCAGGACGCTGAAGGTCGCGCCGGTCGCGGGGGCAAGGCTGTCGACGCGGCCATGCAGGCGCGTGCTCGACGCATCGAGCGCGACGTCGACGCGATCGCCCGCGCGCATCTTGCGCAACTGGTCTTCCTTGAAGTTCGCGTCGACCCACAGGCCGGCGGCCGGCACGACCGTCAGCAACGGCACGCCGACGTTCGCGAGCATCCCGACGCGGCCGGTGCGGTTGCCGACGTAACCGTCGACCGGCGAGCGGATCGTCGTGTATTCGACGTTGAGCGCCGCGACGCGCTGCGCGGCGAGCGCGGTGTTCACGCGGGCCCGCGCATCGGCGAGCTGGGCGCCGAGCACGTCGAGCTGCCGCTTCGAGGCGAGCAGCGCGGCGTCGCTGCGTTCGACGGCCGCGCCGGCCTTCGAATAATCGGCGTCCGCGCGCTCGACGATCTGGTTCGATACGGCGTCCGACTTCACGAGCTCGCGGTAGCGCGCGCGGTCCGATGCCGCGCGCGTCAGCTCGGCCGACGACGCGTTCTTGTCCGCCGCGTGCTGGCCGATCACCGCGAATTGCAGTTGCTGCTTCGCCTCGAGTTCGGTCACGGCGGCGCGTGCGCTGTCGACTTCGGCGCCGGCCTGCGCGAGCTTCGCGTCGTAGTCGCGCGCATCGAGCTGCACGAGCACGTCGCCGGCCTTCACGCGCTGGTTGTCGGTCACGAGAATCTTGTCGACGAAGCCGTTGACCTTCGGCGCGAGCACCGTCACGTCGCCGCCGACATACGCATCGTCGGTGCTTTCCTGGAAGCGCAACACGAACAGCCAGTCGATCGCGGCGGCCGCAACCACGACGACGACGGCGCCCACCGCGATGCGCATCCACGGCACGCGGCGTTGCTGTTTCGCGGGCCGCTCGGTCGTGGCTGCTTCACGTGACGAGGCAGCGGCTTGGGTCGTATCCATCGATTCACCTATGTATATGCACTATTCAAACCGATCGACGGCACGGCGTCGATCGGGGAAGGGGCTAGCGTTCCGGCAGGTTGTGCGTGATCCGGAACAATTCGTCTCTCAGTCGGGCCGCCTGCGTCGACCCGAAGCACCGCTCGAACGCCTCCTGCGCGGCGAGCCAGTGCACATGCGCGTCGGCGATCTTCGTTTCGCCGTGCGCGGTCAGCGCGAACGTCTGGCCGCGGCAGGGCGGCTCGATGCGCTCCGTCACCAGTGCCGCGCCGACGAGCGGCTTGAGCGCGCGCAGCAGCGCGGTGCGTTCGAGCACCAGCACGTTCGACAGTGTCGCCATCGTCAGGCCGGGCCGGTCGCGCAGCAGCGCGAGGATGCTGTACTGCGACGGCGTGACGCCCGCCCGCGACAGGTAACGCTCGTAGAACTGCGAGATCCGCCGGGCGGCTTGCCGGACCGCGAAGCAATCGTCGTCGTTGAGCGTGGTCTTGTGCATGTGCACATGTTAGGTGGCGAGACGACGCGAAGCGAGCGGCGCGGTAGGATCAGATTGGTGTCGTGGCTGTACCAATCGGCGTCGGAACGGCGCGTTCGCGCGCGGGATCAAGCCGCCGCCGGAACGCTCCAGCCTTCGCGGTCGCAATACGCGGCCGTGTAGTCGATGAACGCCTTCACCTTCGCGGGCAGCAGCGCGCGGTTTGCGTATGCGAGCTTGATTTCGACGAACGCATCGACGAGATCGGCGCCTTCCAGCAACTGCACGAGCGCGCCTGACGCGAGTTCGGCCTCGACGAGCGTTTTCGGGACGATGCCGATGCCGAAGTCGTGCATCACCATTTCGCGGTTGAACACGGGGCTGTTCGACGAGATGTCGAAGCGGTACGGCACGGTGAGCGTGTCGCCGTCGACCCGGAACGACAGCGCCGGGCGGCGCAGCGACGGCGAGATCGGCACGAACGGATGATCGGCGAGGTCGGCCGGCGTCTCGGGGCGCGCATGCGTGTGCAGATACGCGGGCGTCGCGACGATCACGACCGGAATGCGCTCGACCAGCCGCACGACGGTCGATTCGCTCGTCAGCATGTACGGCACGACGATGCCGATGTCGTAGCCTTCGCCGACCAGGTCGACCGGGCGCTCGGTCAGCGTGACGTCGAGGCGCACGTTCGGATGCGCGCGCTTGAAGCCGGCGATCAGCGGCACGAGCCGGTTCAGCGCGGCCGTCGTGTGCGCGACGAGGCGCAGCAGGCCCTCGGGCTCGCGCGTGTGCGTCTGCGCTTGCACTTCGAGTGCGTCGAGCTCGTCGAGTACGGCCGCGCAACGCTCGTAGATGCGCTCGGCCGTTTCGGTCAGCGACACCTGGCGCGTGGTCCGATGCAGCAGCCGGCTGCCGAAGCGCGCCTCCAGATCCGCGACCGCGCGCGATACGACCGGCCGCGCGAGGCCGTGCATGTCGGCGGCGCGCGTGAAGCTGCGCATCTCCACCACCGACCGGAAGATGCGCAGCTTGTCGATGTAGTCCATGTCCGTCTCCTTGACGCGATGGCCGGCCGCCGGCCCAGTTACGGCGGAGTGTACATTGACTTTATGCATATGCACATATAGATTGCCGAACATGAACGACACCTCGATTGTCCACGCGTGCAACTGTCTCGCGCTGCGTCAGGCGGCGCGCTTCGTCACGCAACTGTACGAACGCCATCTGGCCCCGGTCGGCATCACGCCCGCCCAGTTCTCGATCATGGCGAATCTCACGCGCCAACCCGGCCTCCTGATGAGCGAACTGGCCGATATGCTCGTGATGGATCGCACGACCTTGCTGCGTGCGCTTAAACCGATGCAGCGCGACGGGTTTGTCTCGACGGCCGTGTCCGAGCACGATGCGCGCGCGCATGCGCTGCACCTCACGAAGCTTGGCGAGCGCACGTTCGCGCAGGCGAAAGTCGCGTGGCAGGCCGCACAGGACGAATTCGACACGCAGTTCGGCCGCGATCGCGCGAAGGCGTTGCGCGACGAGCTGTTCAGTTTGACGGCGGAACGCTAGGCGAGGCTGGCGGTTCGGCGCGGCGATCAACTGGTGCGAAATTCAAGCCACCGGGTGTTGTCGAAGCATTTGTTCACGGGAATTGGTTTTGTTAATACCCGGTTTGACTGTAATCTGGACAGTTTTTATTTCCAGTTGTAAAGTCTGCTGACGGATTTCACGGGCCGGCGCCGCCGGCACGCGTCAGAGGAGCAACCGATGCTGCAGTTGAGTGACCGCGACGACGCGATGTTGCGCGGGGATTTCGGCGACGGCGTCGCCCGTGCGATGCGGATCGTCGCGCGCACGGCGCACGTGATGTCCGCGCCGCACCTGATCGACATTACGTCGGCCCATATCGACGGCTGTCTTTACCACGGCCAGACCAGTCTGGATTTCGTCGACTATTTCGTCGAGACGGCCGCGAAGGTCGCGGTGCCGACCACGCTGAACGTCGGGTCGCTCGACCTGATCCATCCCGAGCTGTACCACGGCGACCGCACGATCCAGCGCGATGCGCAGCGCCTGATGGACGCGCATTTGCTGCTCGGCTGCGAATCGAGTTTCACGTGCGCGCCGTATCAACTGAAGAATCGTCCCGCGATGGGCGAGCAGATCGCATGGGCCGAATCGAACGCGATCGTGTTCGCGAACTCGGTGCTCGGCGCGCGCACGAGCCGCTACGGCGATTTTCTCGATCTGGCCGCCGCGATCACCGGGCGTGCGCCATATGCGGGGCTGCATGTCGACGCGAACCGCGCCGCGCGGATCGTGTTCAATGCGCCGGATTTCACCGGCCTGCCGTCGCGCGACATCTATTTCGCCGCGCTCGGTTTGGCGGTTGGCAAGATCGCGGGCGCGGTCGTGCCGGCGATCGTCGGGCTGCCGCCGGATACCACCGAGGACGAACTCAAGGCGCTCGGCGCGGCCGCCGCGTCGAGCGGCGCCGTCGCGCTGTTCCATGCGGTCGGGGTGACGCCCGAGGCGCCGACACTCGACGCCGCATTGCACGGGCACGCGGCGCAACGCACGGTCGATATCACGATGGCCGATCTCGACGAGATTCGCCGCACGCTGAATCACGGCGCGGCCGGCGACGCGCTCGTCGCGGTCGCGCTCGGCACGCCGCATTTTTCGCTGGCCGAATTCCGCACGCTCGACACGTTGCTCGACGCATTCGACGGCAAGCCGGCCTGCGATTTCTACGTGAACACGAGCCGTTTCATTCTGTGGGAGCTGGAGCAAGCCGGCCTCGCGGAAAAATTCGCCGCGCGCGGCATTCAGATCGTCGTCGATACCTGCACGTACATCACGCCGGTGATGAAGCAGTTGTCGGGGCTGGTGATGACCAACTCGGGGAAATGGGCGTCGTATGCGCCCGCGAACATCGGCGTGACGGTCGCCTACGGCAGCATGCGCGAATGCGTGCGGTCCGCGTACGAAGGCAAGGTGCGATTCGATGACTGAAGCGACGGGCAACTTCTTGACGGGCGACACGCTCGTACCGGGCAGCGCGTGCGCGCGCCCGTTCATCCTCGACAAGCCGCTCAGCTTCTGGGGCGGCTACGACTCGGGCGCGGGCCGGATCGTCGATCGCGGGCATCCGCAGGCCGGCGCGAGCCTCGCCGGCACGGTGATGGTGATGCCGCACGCGAAGGGTTCGAGTTCGAGCAGCAGCGTGCTCGCGGAAGCGGTGCGCAACGGCACGGGGCCGGTCGGGATCGTGCTGAAGGAGCGCGACCTGATCATCTCGATCGGCGCGATCGTCGCCGCCGAGCTGTATGCGATCGCGGTGCCTGTGGTGTGCGTGAGCGATGACGTGTACGACGCGATCGTCGCCGCCACGGGCAGCGTGCGGATCGAAGCGGGCGAGGGCGACGGCGGCGCGCGGATTTATCTGGGCGACGATGCGCGTTCCGGCGGTTCCGGTTCGACCTGATCGAGCGGCGCGCGTCGACGGCGAGTCGGGCGATGGCCGCGGCGATGCGATTCCGGGCGTGCGGCGTCGTTCGGCCGCGCAGTGGCCGCGCGCGGCCCGATCAGATGAAGCGCACGTGCCGGGTTTCGTCCTGCGTGAACGAGAGTGCCTGCGTTGCCGCGTTCATTTCGCGTTTGCCGCCCGGCTGCGCCAGTCTTCTGATTTCGGGCCACAGGATCACGCCGAACAGGATGCGCAGGATCGCACTGAGCACGCACAAACCGATCGCACTCGCGCTGATCAGCGCGAACACGTCGAACGTCGACTCCGTGCTGAGCGTCACCGCGGATACGATCCCGCTCATCACGGCGGCGGCGACCACGCAACCGAACATGACGACGAGATCGGTCCGGGCGCTGGCGACCTTGGCGGGGCGCAGCAGATAAGTCGAACCGTCGGTCATGTTGCGGATGCCGTAGACGATCGGGTGATCCTGGCCGTCGGCATAGGCGACGTTCAATCGATCGCCGGCGGCGATGAACAGGCGCGTCGTCCGGTTGGTCCTGAACACGAGCGGGGACGCGAGCGAATCGAGCTGGAGCGTGATTTCCTCGATACTTTGGGTGGTCGCGCCCAGGTTGTTGCTCCAGACCTTCGTCTCGATCGATTGCTGGCTGATTGCCGTCACGCGGCCGGATGCGGTCTGCATCGCGTGGTTCGTCATGGGCTGCTCCGCCTCCCGTCGAAACCGGACGGTTCGCATGACCAGCTATCCTGGGCTTCGCGTCGCTGCGGCTGGAAGATCAGGTCGGACAAGCCGCCGACGGCGAGCAGGCTGCCCGTCAGACTGACGATGGCCGCGACGGTGGACAGTGCCGAGACGAACGCCCAACCGGAATGAAGTGCCGCGGCAGCGATACCCAGGCTCAGCACGAGCAGGCACGACGCCCAGGCAAGAAGCGTCAGGTTCCGCCGTTTTTGCGCGACCACGTCGTACGGCGCGATGGCAAGGTTGCCGCTCCTGATCCAGGCGATCCGGCGACGGCCGCGATGCTCGAACGTGCAGGCACGCACCGACATGCCGGGCCTCAGTTGTCCGATCTGCTTGAACGCTTCCGGGTCGAGGTCGTTGGCCGTGACGAAGTAGCAGACGTTCTGCATCGTCAGACGGTATGACGGGGTTTTCCTGACATCGGCCTTGACTCGGACGAGGTTGGTATCGACGCGGTCGATCGTGGCCTCGATCAGGTTGGTGCGATTGGGCATGGGTCGGGGAGGGCGCCGATTCGTGCGGTGTCGTTTTGATGTGGCGCCCATCATACGCCAACGGCTTCGCCGCCCCTCCGGTATTGCGTGCGACGGGTTGCGCGGCGTCCGACGCTGAAGTCCGCGCGTAGCCGCAGCCGCCCCCTTTCGTCGACGACCCGGCGTTATTCGCGCACCCATGCTCCGGTTGCCGCCGACACGACTACGCCGGCCGCCGCTTCCCGATACGCGCTCGGCGTCTGCCCGGCCCAGCGCCGGAACGCGCGCGTGAAATTCGCCGGGTCGGTGAATTGCAGCCGTTCGGCGATCGTCTTCAGATCGAGATCCGACGCGGCGAGCAACTGCTTTGCATCCCGAAACCGCGCTTCGTCGAGCAAGCGCCGATAGCTCGATCCGGCTTCCTCCAGCCGGCGCCGCAGCGTGCGCGTCGACACGAGCAGTGCGTCGGCGAGCGTGTCCGGCCCCGGATAATCGCCGGCCGCGCGCGCCAGTTCCGCCCGCACGCGCTCGACCAGATCGCCTTCTTCCTGACGCACCTGCGCATATTCGTGCTCGACCTGCACGAGCGCCTGCCGGTGCGCGACTTCGTCGGCGAGCGGCAGCGGCCAGTCGAGCGCGTCGCGTGCGATCCACAGCGCATTCGCCGCGCAGCCGAATGCCACGGGCGGCAACTGGTGGCGATACCGCGCGAAATAAGCCGGCTCCGGCCACGCGAACCGCAGTTCGATCGGCGGCGCGTCGCGGCCGGACCATTGCGAGATGTTCTGCGCGAGCCCCGTCAGCACGAATTCGAACATCACGTGGTGCTGCAGCACGGGGTTCGCCTGCACGCCGTGCAGTTCGAGCGTCGCGCCGCGTTCGTCTTCCGCATAGGTCAGCCGGTATTGGCGATTGCGCATCCGGAAGTAGCGCTGCGTGACCGACAGCGCTGCGCGGATGTCCCGCGCGGTCAGCGTCGCGTAGCCGAGAAAGCCGTGCACGGTCGGCTTCAGCAGCAGCCCGAACGCGAGCCCGATGCCCGGATCGCCGCCGATTTCGATCGCGTTCAGCACGAGCCGCCCCCATTGCGACGGCGCGACGCGTGCGTCCGGTTCGGCCAGCACCGCGTCGCGCAGGCCCGTGCCGGCACGCACGGCGGCCAGATCGACGCCGCGTGCGGCCAGCGCCTGCAGCAGCAGGCGCGTATAGGCGACCGGAATCGTCGGCCGGCGCAGCCCGAGGTGATCCTTGCGAGACGGGGAAGTCATGTCGATTTGGCCGGAAATGACAAGCATTATGGCTGTTTGCCCCCTCACGTTCAAGGCGGCGCGCGCCTACGATGGCAGGCATCGCTTATTGGCCGACATCATGACGACTCCCTTTCCCCACCTGCTCGCACCGCTCGATCTCGGCTTCACGACGCTGAAGAATCGCGTGCTGATGGGCTCGATGCATACGGGCCTCGAGGACAGCCGCAAGACGCTGCCGCGCCTCGCCGAATATTTCGCCGAGCGTGCGCGCGGCGGCGTCGGCCTGATCGTGACGGGCGGCTTCGCGCCGAACGTGGCCGGCTGGACCAAGCCGTTCGGCGGCACGCTGATGACGTCGGCCGCCGCGCGCCGGCATCGCGAGATCACCGGCGCCGTGCATGCGGAGGACGGCAAGATCGCGCTGCAGATCCTGCATACGGGCCGCTACGGTTATCACCCGTTCGCGGTCGCGCCGTCGAAGATCAAATCGCCGATCTCGCCGTTCGCGCCGCACGAACTGAGCGCGCGCGGCGTCGAGCGGCAGATCCGCGCGTTCGTGCGCTGCGCGAAGCTGGCACGCGAAGCCGGTTACGACGGCGTCGAGATCATGGGCTCCGAGGGCTACCTGATCAACCAGTTCATCTCGATGCACACGAACAAGCGCGCCGACCAGTGGGGCGGTTCGTACGAGAACCGCATTCGCTTGCCGATCGAGATCGTCGAGCGCACGCGCGAAGCGGTCGGCCGCGATTTCATCCTGATCTACCGGCTGTCGATGCTCGACCTGATTCCGGACGGCAGCGACTGGCGCGAAACCGTGCAGCTCGCAAAGGCGGTCGAGCGTGCGGGCGCGACCCTCATCAACACGGGGATCGGCTGGCATGAGGCGCGCGTGCCGACGATCGCGACGTCGGTGCCGCGCGGCGCGTTCGCGTGGGTGACGAAGAAGATGAAGGGCGAGGTCGGTATCCCGCTCGTGACGACCAACCGGATCAACCGGCCCGAAGTGGCCGAGCAGATTCTCGCGGACGGCTGCGCGGACATGGTGTCGATGGCGCGTCCGCTGCTCGCGGATGCCGAGTTCGTCGTCAAGGCCGCACAGGGCCGTGCCGACGAGATCAACACCTGCATCGGCTGCAACCAGGCGTGCCTCGATCACGCGTTCAAGAACCGAATCGCGTCGTGCCTGCTGAACCCGCGTGCATGCCACGAGACGGAGCTGAATTACACGCCCGCATCGCAGCCGAAGCGGATCGCGGTGGTCGGCGCGGGGCCGGCCGGGCTTGCATGCTCGACGGTGCTCGCGCAGCGCGGCCATCAGGTCGACTTGTTCGACGGCGCCGCCGAGATCGGCGGCCAGTTCAACATGGCGAAGCGGATTCCGGGCAAGGAGGAGTTTCACGAAGCACTGAGCTACTTCGGCAGGCAGGTCGAGCTGACCGGCGTGAAGCTGCACCTGAACCGCCGCGTCGACGCGAGCGACCTGATCGCGGGCGGCTACGACGAGATCGTGCTCGCGACCGGCGTCGCGCCGCGCGACCCGAAGATTCCGGGGCATGACGGGCCGAACGTGCTCAGCTACATCGACGTGCTCGCGGGCAGGCAGCCGGTGGGCCGGCGCGTCGCGGTGGTAGGTGCGGGCGGGATCGGCTTCGACGTCGCCGAATATCTGGTGCAGGACGGCGAATCGCCGGCGCTCGATCTCGAAGCATGGAAAGCGGAGTGGGGCGTGACCGACCCGGCCGCGACGCGCGGCGGCGTGACGCGTGCCCAGGTGTCGGCGCCGGCGCGTGAAGTGACGCTGCTGCAGCGCAAGGCCGCCCCGCTCGGCAAGGGGCTCGGCAAGACGACCGGCTGGATTCACCGCGCGACGCTGAAGATGAAGCAGGTGAAGATGATCGGCGGCGTGAACTACGAGCTGATCGATGCGCGCGGGCTGCATGTGTCGTACGGCGAGCAGCGCACCGATCACGAACTGATCGAAGCCGACACGATCGTGCTCTGCACGGGGCAGGAGCCGCAACGTGCGTTGCTCGCGCCGTTGCAGGCCGCCGGGCGCTCGGTGCACCTGATCGGCGGCGCGGAACTGGCCGCCGAACTCGATGCGAAGCGCGCGATCGATCAGGGCTCACGGCTCGCCGCGCGGCTCTGACGGAGCGGATGCCCGATGATGCGGCGGCGCGTGGCCGCGATGGCGTGTGCTGCCCCGGGAATCGGCGTTTGCACCGGCGTGGCCCTGACCGGAAGGGAAGGCCGCGCCGGCCGTCGTTACTCCATCTCGACGCGTTGCGTTTCGGTCTCTTCCGCTTCGAGCATTGCCTTGACGATCAGATAGACGGCCGGCAGATCGTCGTCGTCGCGTTTCCAGTCGACGGCTTCCTCGATGTCCGCCGCGACCATCCGGCTGTCGCGCAGCCGGATGAACGCGTCGACGACGGTCGGATCGTTGCGGTTCAGGAAACCGGCGTTCGAGAACGCCAGCTCCTCGACATTCAAGAGCGCCTGCCAGCTCATCGTGCGGACCGCCGCCGGATGGCTGCGCCGCCGCAGGCCGAGCGCCCGCTGTGCGGGCGCGCCGACGACGCGCTGAAGATCGACGACCGCCTGCCGCGCGGCGCGCTCGAAGTGGCTCGGGTTGAAGCCGGGTTGCTCGGGATCGAATGCGGATGACTGAAACATGGTCGCCTCACAAAAGTCCGTCCGTCGATGGGTGACGGAATTCGGGTCAAATGGTTCAAAAGCACTGTAAATATATACAGTGTTCGAGGCGGTTTCAAGTCCCCGATGAAGAATCGCATCGAAGGGCGACGCGGTCGTGACGAAGCCGATCGACGCCGGCAGTCGGGCGCCGTCCGGCATGCCCGTTCCTTGCCGCGCCGGATCCGGCCGCCGGATTCGATCTACACCGCCGCCGCGATGGTTTCGCGCAGCCATCGATGCGCCGGATCGCGATGCACGCGCTCGTGCCACAGCATCGACATTTCGTAGCCGGGCACCTCGACCGGTGCGTCCACCACGCGCAGCGCGGGCACGTCGCGCACCAGCCGCTCGGGCAGCATCGCGACGAGGTCGGTGCTCGCGACGGCCGACATCACGAACAGGAAGTGCGGCACCGACAGCACGACGCGCCGCGCGGCACCGACCTTCGCGAGCGCTTCGTCCGTCACGCCGAGGAAGCCGCCGCCGTCCGGCGACACGATCACGTGCTCGAGCGCGCCGAACTGCGCGAGCGTGGGGCGCCGCTTCAGCTTCGGGTGACCGGCACGGCCGATCAGCACGTAACGCTCGACGAACAGCGGCAGGCGCCGCATGCCGGGCGGCGACGCTTCGGTCATATGGAACGCGAGGTCGATGCCATTTCGTTCGGTGTCCTGCTCGATGCGCGGCGGCACGAGCTCGATGACGGCCAACCGCGTGCCGGGCGCGGTCGAACGCAGCGTGTGCAGCGCGGGCAGGACGATCGTCGATTCGCCGTAGTCGGTCGCGGCCACGCGCCACGTGTTCGTCGCGGTCGCGGGATCGAACGGCGCGGCCGGGAGCACCGTGCGCTCGACCGCTTCGAGCACGTCGCGCAACGGCTCGCGCAGCGCTTCCGCACGTGCGGTCGGCCGCATCCCGCGCGGCCCCGGCAGCAGCAGCGGATCGCCGAACACGTCGCGCAGTTTCTGCAACTGCACGCTGACCGATGGCTGCGACATGTTCAGCTTCTCGGCCGCGCGCGTGACGTTGTGCTCGGCGAGCAGCACGTCGAGCGTGACGAGCAGGTTCAGATCGAGCCTTCTGAGATTATTCATGGCTATACCTGGAATATCGGAAATTCATTTCCAATATACCTGCGGCAACGGCATCCTGCAGTCATTCAATTCAATCCACGGAGTACCGAACATGAATGTGCTGATCGTCTATGCCCATCCGGAGCCGCGTTCGCTGAACGGCGCGCTGCGCGACTTCGCCGTCGGCCATCTCGAAGCGGCCGGCCACGCGGTGCAGGTGACCGACCTGTATGCGATGAACTGGAAGGCGGCATTCGATGCGAACGACGTGACCGATCGTGCGCCCGACACACGCTTCGATCCGGCGCTCGATTCGAAGCGTGCGTTCGCGGCGGGCACGCAGAGCGAAGACATCGCGCGCGAGCAGGACAAGCTGAAGTGGGCCGACGCGGTGATCCTGCAGTTTCCGCTGTGGTGGTTCTCGATGCCGGCGATCATGAAGGGCTGGTTCGAGCGCGTGTACGCGTACGGCTTTGCCTACGGCGTCGGCGAACATTCCGATACGCACTGGGGCGACCGCTACGGCGAAGGCTCGCTGGCCGGCAAGCGGGCGATGGTGGTCGTCACGACGGGCGGGTGGGAGTCGCACTACAGCTCGCGCGGCATCAACGGACCGATCGACGACGTGCTGTTCCCGATCCAGCACGGGATGCTGTACTACCCGGGGTTCGACGTGCTGCCGCCGTTCGTGATCTATCAGACGGGCAAGATGAATGCCGCGCGCTTCGACGAAACGCGCATGGCGCTCGGCCGGCGTCTCGACGATCTGTGGACCACGCCGCCGATTCCGTTCCGCCGGCAGAACGCGGGTGATTACGAGATTCCGGCGTTGACGCTGAAAGAGGAGATCGCGCCGGGGAAGGTGGGGTTCGCGGTGCATTCGGCCGCCTGATGGTGACTGCGCACCGCTGATGCGGGGTGGCGCGGATAACCGCCGCCGAATGCAAAACGCCAAGCGCAAAACGCAAAAGACCCGGGCGGCCTGCGTGACATCGCCGGCCGCCCGGGTCGTGCATCTCATGGCATCGCGCAGCCGTGGGTCGCGGCCGCGATTCGTCGTTGCTTACCGATCGTCTTCCCGCACCGACGAAGGATGCCGGCACAGCGCCCGCACCTCCATCTCCATATACGGAAACAGCGGCAGCTGACTCAGCACGTCATGCAGCTGCTGCACGCTTTCGACGTCGAAGATACTGACGTTGGCATACTGCCCGGCGATCCGCCACAGATGACGCCAGGTCCCGTCGTTCATCAGCCGCTGGCACATCGCCTTTTCTTCCGCCTTCAGCGTGGCGGCCTTGACCGGATCCATGTCCGCCGGCAGGCGAACGGTCATTTCCACATGAAACAGCATCCTGCACTCCTTGCGTTGTCGATTCGTCGAACGGGACGGGCGCTCACGCCTGCGCGCGGGGCCGCTCCACTTCGCTCCCCGGCACGTCCTGCTTTTCCTTGAGCAGCGAGAAATCGAAGTCGATCAGCGCGAACTGGCCGTCGACGCCGTACGGCTTGCCTTCCGCGCCTTCCGCCTGCCTGACCGGCGGGATCAGCCCGTCGCGCGTCGCGAACGCGAAGTCGTCCCACAGATGCGGATCGCCGTCGATGTTGATCTGCGTCGTCAGCTTACGATAACCGTCCGCGGAAACGAAGAAGTGAATGTGCGCCGGACGATGGCCGTGGCGGCCGAGCTGATCGAGCAGTTGCTCGGTCTTGCTGCCCGGCGGCACGCTGTAGCCGACCGGCAGCACGCTGCGGAAGCTGTAGCGGCCTTCGGCATCGGTGCGGATCGAGCGGCGCAGGTTGAACGCGGGCTGCGACGGGTCGAAGTACGAGTAATTGCCCAGGTGGTTCGCATGCCACACCTCGACCAGCGCGTTCGCGAGCGGCGCGCCGTCCTGGCCGAGCACCCGGCCGCGCATGATCAGCGTCTGGCCCGGATCGGTGCCGTCGTCGAGACGCGCGTGGCCCACCGATTCCGGCGCGCCGGCGACGTACAGCGGCCCTTCGATCGTGCGCGGCGTGCCGCCCTGGATGCCGGCCTTTTCCTCGGCTTCGTCCATCCGCACGTCGAGGAAGCGCTCGAGGCCGAGGCCCGCGGCGATCAGCCCGAATTCGCGGCCGGCTTCGTTCAGGTAGTTCAGGGCCGTCCAGAATTCGCTCGGCTGCACGTCGAAGTCCTCGATCGTGTAGCAGAGGTCCTTCACGATCCGGTTGACGATCGCGCGTACGCGCGGGTTGCCGGGCTTCTCGGCGGCGTCGTCGAAGGTCTTCAGCAGTGCGTCGATGGCTTGCTTGTTCATCTGTGTCTCCGGTTTCGGTTGTCGTGTGGGGATCAGCGGGCGTCGCGTCGCATCCGTTCGATGCGGGCCCAGTCGAAGGTGAGGCCGAGGCCGGGCGTCGCCGGCAGATGCAGCTTGAAATCCTGGTAGCGCAGCGGCTCGACGAGGATCTCCTCGGTGAGCAGCAGCGGGCCGAACAGTTCGGTGCCCCATTTCAGCGAGTCGAACGTGCTGAACAGTTGCGCGGACGCCATCGTGCCGGCCGCGCCTTCGAGCATCGTGCCGCCGTACAGTTCGATACCGGCCGCCGCGGCGATCGACGCGACGCTCGCCGCGCCCTGCAGGCCGCCCGATTGCGCGATCTTCACCGCGAACACGTCGGCCGCGCGATCCTGCGCGAGCGCGAACGCGTCGACGGGGCCGTGCAGCGCCTCGTCGGCCATGATCGGCACCTGCGCGAGCTGAGTGAGGCGTCTCAGCCCCGCGCGGTTGGTCGCGGCGATCGGCTGCTCGACGAGGCTCACGCCGGCGTCGGCGAGCCGCGCGCCGGCCCAGATCGCATCGGTTTCGCTCCATGCCTGGTTCACGTCGACCCGCACGTCGCCGCGCTCGCCGAGCGCGCGCTTGATCGCGACCACGTGGACCACGTCGTCGGCGACCGCGTTCGAGCCGATCTTCAACTTGAACGCGCGATGGCGGCGGGCTTCGAGCATCGCTTCGGCTTCCGCGATGTCGCGCTGCGTGTCGCCGCTCGCGAGCGTCCATGCGACGTCGACCGCATCGGTCCGGCGCCCGCCGAACAGTTCGGACAGCGGTACGCCGAGACGCTGCGCCTGCGCGTCGAACAGCGCGGTCTCGATCGCGCACTTCGCGAAGCGGTTGCCCTGGAACAATTTGCGCGCACGCGCCATGGCGGCGCCCGGGCGGGTCGCGTCCATGCCTTGCAGCAGCGGCGCGAAGTAGGTGTCGAGGTTGACCTTGATGCTTTCGGGGCTCTCCTCGCCATAGGCGAGACCGCCGATGGTCGTCGCCTCGCCGACGCCTTCGATACCGTCCGTGCATCGAATTCGGACCAGCACGAGCGTCTGGCAATTCATCGTGGCGACCGACAGTTTGTGGGGCCTGATCGTCGGCACGTCGACCAATAATGTCTCGATGCGTTCGATGGTGGCGGCAGTTGCTATCATGCGATTCCTCCTGTTGGTGCACATGGTAGGAATTCCCGCCCCGCGTCGTCCAACACTCTTTCCGACTACTTCCATACCTTTGAGGCATGAAATGGAATTACGTCAGCTCCGTTACTTCATCGCCGTCGCCGAGGAAATGAACATCACGCGGGCAGCGGAGCGGCTGCACATGACGCAGCCGCCGCTGAGCCGTCAGATCCAGGCGATCGAGGACGAGATCGGGTTGCCGCTGTTCGAGCGCGGCGCGCGGCCGCTGAAACTGACCGATGCCGGGCGCGTGTTCCATGCCCAGGCGAAACGTCTGGTCGACCAGGCCGACGAACTCGGGCCGCTGACGCGGCGGCTTGCGCAACTGTCGGAGCGGATCGTGATCGGTTTCGTGCCGTCGACGCTGTACGGCGCGCTGCCGGACGTGATCCGCGCGTTTCGCGAGGCGCAGCCGGACGTCGAGCTGTCGCTGATCGAAATGTTCACGCTGGAACAGCTGGGCGCGCTGAAGGGCGGGCGGATCGACGTGGGGTTCGGCCGCTTGCGCTTCGACGACGACCAACTGGTGCGCGAGGCGCTGATCGAGGAGAAGCTGATCGCGGCGCTGCCGGTCGGGCATCGGCTCGCCGATCCGGCCCGGCCGCTGACGCTCGCGGATCTCGCGAACGAGACGATGATCGTCTACCCGAGCACGCCGCGGCCGAGCTTCGCCGATCAGCAGTTGTCGGCGCTGCGCGACGGCGCGGTCGTGCCGGCGGCCGTGCACGAGGTGCGCGAACTGCAGACGGCGCTCGGGCTCGTCGCCGCGCAGGTGGGCGTGTCGCTGGTGCCGGAGAGCGTGGAGGGCGTGCGCGTGAAGGGCGTCGTCTATCGGCGGCTGCCGGAGCCGGGCGCGACGTCGCCGATCATCATGAGCCGCCGGCGGCACGGCGAAAGCGCCGCCACCGCGGCGTTCTGCGCGATTGCGCGGGAGATGATCGTGCCGGCGGCATAGCGGGACGTCGCTTCGGCCTTGCGGTGCAACTAACGGTCTAGCTGCGCTACGTCCGCGGATGGAAATTCGGCATGTCGCCGCAGCCTCGTGTCGTCGACCGAATGATGCCAGCTCCATTAATGAGATAGATTATTAGTGAGAAAAAGGCGGTCTCTAATATATAGAGAGATTTGTTAATGAGATATCGATCGCCAAAAAGCGCGGTGGATATTCGAATTCTTGCCATTTTCGATTTTGATTATTTCGGATCGAGATACCTAAATCGGCTCGTTTTCCTTCCGTAAACCCCGGTCATGGAACGGCGCTTGCCATTCCTCATCGACCTGACAAGCCGGAGGAGCGTGAAAATGAGTCGATTTACCAAAAGCATAAAATTCAGGATTTTTATCACCCTTGCGTCGTGCGTCGCATTAATGATCGCGATCGGCGTGTTCGGCGTATTCGGTTTGTCCCGGCTGAATTCGAATCTGCATCGCGCTTATCAGGGCAATACATTGCCGATCTGTGAATTGACCGAAATTCGCGCCATCTCGCTCGGGATTCAGCTTCGGATGCGCCGGATCCAGGCGGAGCGCGACCCGGTACGCACGCGAAGCGGCGTCGACGAGATGCGTGCCGAGCAAAGCCGCCTCGATACGCTCTGGAACCGCTATTACACGGAATCGATCACGAGCGACAAGGAGCGCGCGATCGCCGAGCGCATCCACGCCGTGCTGCCGCGCTTCAGGGCAGGCGTCAATGACGTCGTCGCGGCGATGAGCGGCTCGGCCCCCGATGCGATCAACGCGGCGATCGACCGGCTGCTGCCGGCCGCGGGCGAACTCAGGCAGGTGCTCGAAGACGACATCGCGCTGAACGCCGAGCAGGCGAAGTCGTTCGTCGACGACAGCGAGTCGACGTTCAGGACCATTCTGTGGATCGCGATCGGCTTGATCGGCGCCGGCGTGCTGATCGCGGCGTGGGCGTCCGTGCACCTGCTGCGACACATTTCGACGCCGCTCGGCCAGGCCGTACGCGTGGCCGATGAAATCGCGGGCGGCACGCTGGACAACCGGATCGACATCGATTTGCACGACGAATTCGGCCAATTGCTCGGCGCGCTGGCGACGATGGACCGGCAGCTCGGCACGACGGTGCGCGGCATCAAGCGCAGCGCGGAGTCGGTCGCGATCGCGTCGCACCAGATCGCGAGCGGCAATGCGGATCTGTCGGCTCGCACGGAGGAGCAGGCCGCGTCGCTCGAGGAGACCGCATCGAGCATGACGCAACTGACGGAGACCGTGAAGCAGAACGCCGACAACGCGCAGCAGGCAAATACGCTCGCGACGCGTGCGACGGGCATCGCGGATGCGGGCCACGACGCCGTGCAGCACATGGTCGCGACGATCGAGCAGATCAGCGACCGCTCGAGCCAGGTGTCCGATATCACGGGCGTCATCGAGGGGATCGCGTTCCAGACCAACATTCTCGCGCTCAATGCGGCCGTGGAGGCGGCGCGCGCGGGCGAGCAAGGGCGCGGCTTCGCGGTAGTCGCGAGCGAAGTGCGCAACCTCGCGCAGCGTTCGGCGGCGGCGGCGAAGGAAATCAAGGAGCTGATCGGCGCGTCGGTGTCGATGATCCACGACAGCGCGCAGCAGGCTACGGACGTGGGCGCGACGATGGGCCAGGTGAAGCAGGCGATCAAGCAGGTGTCCGACATCGTCGCCGAAATCGCGGCCGCGTCGCGCGAGCAGAGCCAGGGGATCGAGCAGGTCAACGTGGCGATCGGGCAGATGGAGGGCGTGACGCAGCAGAATGCGGCGCTCGTCGAGCAGGCCGCCGCCGCCGCGCATTCGCTCGAAGAGCAGGCCGGCCATCTGCAGGCGGCGATGTCGGCGTTCAGGCTGGCGGGTGCCTTCCCGGACGCGTCCGCCGCGCCGGCGGTTGCGTGGCCGCCCGCGGCAGTGCGGCCGCCGAGCGTGCCGGCAGCTGTGGCTCCAGTGGGTGGGTCCGCCGAATGGCATGCGCTTTGAACGCGACGCGGTCCGCCCCTGTGGCGACGTGCATGCCGGTGCGCCAGACACGCCGGCGCGCGCGTTCGCCGTTCACGTTCACGATCCGTCCGCCGCGATGCGGGCGGTGGATCTGCCGATGACACCCATGACGAACCTGACTCAGGCAGTACTGACGCTCGACGCGCTCGTCGACATGTGCGCGCGTTTCGATCCGTCGGACGCGGATCAGCGGCTGATCGTGCGTACGATGGTCGTGCCGATGCTGGCGCGGCGGCTGAAATGGCTGGAACTGCTGCTACGCGCGTGCCCGCATAGTCCGGCCACGCGGGCGATGTTCGAACAGGTCGAACGCGCGCTGGCCTGCGCGTCGTCGCGACTGGATGGTCCGGGATTGCCGTCCGCGGGCGCTGCGGAAGCGGCGCAAACGGCGCAAACGGCACAGCCGACGCGAGCGGCACCGGCGTAAGCACAACCGGCGCAAACTGCTCACGCCGCTCACGCTGCTCGGGCCATCGCAACAACCCGTGCCGGGGGCGGCCCCGGCCACAGCAGCGGTCAGCAGCCGTGCTGTACCGCAGTGATCGTCGGCCCCGCCGGTCGTCGTGCGCGCCTGCCACGTAACGGGCAATTGCCTGCGCAGCCGCGGGCGAGTCCGCCCGGAAACGCACGGGCGTGCGCTCAACGCTTCGCGTCGAGCGTCTCCGACGGCGATTCGCCGAACCTTTCCCGATAAGCGATCGCGAACCGCCCGAGATGGGTAAACCCGCAGTCGAGCGCGATATCGGCGATCCGCCGATCGGATGCCGCGCCGCGCAGCAGTTCGCGCGCGTGCGCGAGCCGCGTCGCGCGCAGGTATTGCATCGGGCTCATCCCGCGAAATTGCAGGAACGCGTCGCGCAGCGTCCGTTCGGGCACGTTGGCGGCCTGGACGATATCGGCGAGCTGCAGCGGCTGTGCGTAGTGCGCATCGACGAAATCCTGTGCGCGCCGTACGAAGCCCGGCGCCGGGTCGCGATGCGACGCCTGCAGCACGGACGGCGGATGGCCTTCGATCAGCAGGTCAATCAGCAGATGCTCGAGCTGCGACGCGACCCGCGGGTTCGCGTTCGCGCGTTCGAGCAGCTCGGGCGACCGCGCGACGAGCATCAGTTGCTGGTGCCACGCGGCGAGCGCGGCGTCGCTGATGTGCAGTACGGGGTCGAGCGTCGCGCGCGGATCGCCGGTCAGCGAGCCGACGGTCGCCGCGTCGATGCGCAGCACGAACTGCTCGCAATCGGCCGACAGCACCGCGTCGAAGCGCTCGCCGGGCGCGCATAGCACGCCGGTCTGCCCGTCGACGCCGAGCTGCCGCCCCATCGCGCGCACTTCCGCCTGGCCCGACAGGCAAAACATCAGCAAGTAGTAGCCGTCGACCGCATCGACCTGCACGCGCATCGCGTCGCCGAACGCGATCGTGCCGATCCCGAGGCCGCCCAGCTTGACGAAATCCATGTGCGACGCACCGTGCACGCGGCCGTTCGGCAGCAGCGCGTGCGGCTGCATCACGCGCGAGATTCGCTCGCGCGTCTCGTCGAGATCGCGGGATTCGAACAGCCGGTGCGCGCGTAGCGCGAGCGGCTCGAACGACGTTGGGGACATGGGCCTCAGCCTTGGTATGAACGACGTGCGCTTCGATCGGACGAATGGGTCGCGATCGTGCGCCGGGTCGCGTGTGCCGTCATGCTAGCGCAGAAATCCGCCGAAAGTGGATATTGCGCCGCCGCAATCGCACTTTCCGGATAGACGCCGAATATTAGCTTTTCAAAAATCGGCTCCATGCATTCAACGCAACGGATCGACAAGGAGTCCGACATGGAGCAGACAGAATCGCCCGTCGTTTTCGCCGCACGCGGCGACGCATCCGACGTGACCTTCCCGCACGACGACGGCTCGCGCGTGCCGTACAAGGTGTTCAGCTCGCAGGCGGTCTACGATCGCGAGCAGGAGCGCATCTTCCGCGGGCCGACGTGGAATTTCGTCGCACTCGAAGCGGAAATCCCGAACGCCGGCGACTTCAAGAGTACGTTCGTCGGCGACACGCCGGTGGTCGTCACGCGCACCGAGGACGGCGCGCTGTCCGCATGGGTGAACCGCTGCGCACACCGCGGCGCACAGGTGTGCCGCAAGTCGCGCGGCAACGCGAGCTCGCACACGTGCGTCTATCACCAGTGGAGCTTCGACAACCAGGGCAACCTGCTCGGCGTGCCGTTCCGGCGCGGCCAGAAGGGGATGACCGGGATGCCGGCCGATTTCGATCCGAAACAGCACGGGTTGCGCAAGCTGCGCGTCGACAGCTATCGCGGGCTCGTGTTCGCGACCTTCAGCGACGACGTGATGCCGCTGCCCGACTATCTCGGCGAGCAGATGCGCCCGTGGATCGACCGGATCTTCCACAAGCCGATCGAGTATCTCGGCTGCACGCGCCAGTATTCGAAGTCGAACTGGAAGCTGTACATGGAGAACGTGAAGGACCCGTATCACGCGAGCATGCTGCACCTGTTCCATACGACCTTCAACATCTTCCGCGTCGGGATGAAGGCGCGCTCGATTCCGGACGCGAACCACGGGCTGCACAGCATCATCACGGTGACGAAGACGGGCGACGATACGTCGGCCGCGTACAAGCAGCAGAACATCCGTTCGTTCGACGAGGGTTTTCATCTGGAAGACGAATCGATCCTCGATCTCGTGTCGGAATACGACGAGGACTGCACGAACCATATCCAGCCGATCTTCCCGCAGCTCGTGATCCAGCAGATCCACAACACGCTGGTCGCGCGCCAGATCCTGCCGAAGGGGCCGGACAACTTCGAGCTGATCTTCCACTTCTTCGGTTATGCGGACGACACGCCCGAGCTGCGCGCGCTGCGCATCAAGCAGGCGAACCTCGTCGGGCCGGCCGGCTATATCTCGATGGAGGACACGGAAGCGACCGAGCTCGTGCAGCGCGGCACGGTGCGCGATGCCGACGCGACGTCGGTGATCGAGATGTCGCGCGGCAATCCGGACCAGCAGGACACGGTGATCACCGAGAGCCTGATCCGCAAGTTCTGGGTCGGCTACCAGAAGCTGATGGGCTATTGAGGCAGGAGCAAAAAATGACGGAAGACATGAAGACGTGGTTCGAGATTTACATGCTCCAGAACCGCTACATCGGGCATCTCGACAACGACCGGCTCGAACACTGGCCGGAAATGTTCACCGAGGACTGCACGTACGAAATCGTGCCGAAGGAGAACGCCGATCTCGGGCTGCCGGTCGGGATCGTTCACTGCACGAACCAGCGGATGCTGCGCGATCGCGTGGTGTCGTTGCGGCACGCGAACATCTACGAAGAGCATACGTACCGGCACATGACGTCGGGCCTGACGATCGTCGCCGAACGCGACGGCGAAATCGACACCGAGAGCAACTACGTGGTCGTGCAGACCCGCAGCAACGGCGAATCGAACGTGTACCAGGCCGGGAAGTACTACGACACGGTCGTGCGCACGCCCGACGGGCTGCGCTACAAGACCAAGCGCGTGATCTACGACACGTCGCGCGTGCAGACGCTGCTCGCGACGCCGATCTGACCGATCTGACGAAGCAAGGAATCGACATGACAGAAGCAACGCTGGCCGAGTGGCATCCGCTCGGCGCTTTCGACGAATTCTCCGAGGACGAACCGGCCGCGCGCGTCGCCGGCCAGAAGCCGATCGCCGTGTTCCGGATCGGCGACGAACTGTTCGCGATGCACGACCTCTGCACGCACGGGCATGCGCGGCTGTCAGAAGGCTATGTGGAGGACGGCTGCGTCGAGTGCCCGCTGCACCAGGGGCTGATCGACATTCGCACCGGTGCGCCGAAATGCGCGCCGATCACCGAGCCGGTACGGACCTATCCGATCCGGATCGTCGACGGGCAGGTGGAAGTCAATGTCGGCTGATCCGTTCGTGATCGTCGGCGCCGGCCACGCGGCGCGGCGCACGGCCGAGGCGCTGCGCGAACGCGACGCGGCCGCGCGCATCGTGATGATCGGCGCGGAGCGCGAGTTGCCGTACGACCGGCCGGCGCTGTCGAAGGATGCGCTGCTGAGCGATGGCGGCGAGCAGCGTGCGTTCATCCGCGATGCCGCGTGGTATGACGCGCAGCGCATCGAACTGCGGCTCGGCACGCGTGTCGATGCGATCGAGCGCGATGCACGGCGTGTGCGGCTCGACGGCGGTGCGACGTTGCCGTACGCGAAGCTCGTGCTTGCCACGGGCTCGCGCGTGCGGACGTTCGGCGGTCCGGTCGACGAAGGTATCGTTCCGCATTACGTGCGTACCGTTGCGGATGCGCGTGCGTTGCGTGCACAACTTGTGCCCGGGCGCCGCGTGGCGGTGCTCGGCGGCGGCTTCATCGGCCTCGAGGTCGCGGCGGCCGCACGCCAGCTCGGCTGCGACGTGACGGTGATCGACCCGGCGGCGCGCTTGCTGCAGCGTGCGTTGCCGGAAGTCGTCGGCGCGTATGCGCGGCAATTGCACGACGCGCGCGGTGTGGTTTTTCAGATGGCGACGCTGCCGCGCGCGATCCGTCGTGCGCCGGCCGGTGGAGCGATCGTCGAGACCGACCGTGGCGACGTGCAGGCGGACATCGTCGTGGTCGGTATCGGTGTGATGCCCAACGTCGAGCTGGCGCAGGCGGCCGGGCTCGACGTCGACAACGGGATACGCGTCGATGCAGGTTGCCGCACGGCCGATGCCGCGATCTTCGCGGCGGGCGAGGTGACGATGCATTTCAATCCGCTGCTCGGGCGTCATGTGCGGATCGAATCGTGGCAGGTGGCCGAAAACCAGCCGGCCGTCGCGGCCGCGAACGTGCTCGGCGCCGACGAGACCTATGCCGAGCTGCCCTGGCTGTGGTCGGATCAGTACGACTGCAACCTGCAGATGCTCGGGCTGTTCGGCAGCGAACGCACGATCGTCGTGCGCGGCGATCCGGCGAGCGGGCCGTTCACGGTGTTCGGGCTCGGCGACGACGGCAGGATCGTCGCGGTGGCCGCGGCGAACCTCGGGCGCGACATCGGCGCGTCGCGGCGGTTGATCGCGGCAGGCGCGGTGCCCGATCCGGTGAGGCTGGCCGATCCGGCGGTCAGTCTGAAGACGTTCATGTAGCGGCGGGACGCACGGCGCGTGTGCGCCGCGCGTGCCGACGCCGGCGGCGGGTTTGTCGGTTGCGGCGAAATCGGGGATATTAACGACATCGCCGATCCGCCCGTCCTCCATGACGCCAGACAAAGCCCTCGAACTGAAACGAAGCAAGCGCCGCGCGCTGTGGCTGCTGCTGGCCGCGGTCGCGGTGTTCGTCACGACCATCCTGCTGCCGCGCGGCCCGTGGGTCGACGGCTTCAAGGCGGTGGCCGAAGCCGCGATGGTCGGCGCGCTCGCCGACTGGTTCGCGGTCGTCGCGCTGTTTCGCCGCGTGCCGATCCCGTTCGTGTCGCGCCACACCGAGATCATTCCGAAGAACAAGGACAAGATCGCCGACAACCTCGCGGTGTTCGTGCGCGAGAAATTCCTCGGCCCCGACGCGCTCGCCGCGCAGATCCGCCAGCACGATCTCGCCCGCAAGCTCGGCGCGTGGCTCGGCGAGCCGGCGAACACCGACGCGCTCGGCGGCTACGTGACGAAGCTGATGAGCTTCGCGCTCGACATGACCGACGACGCGCGGATCCAGTCGTTCGTCCACGATGCGTTCCGTGCAGTGATCGACCGGGTCGACCTGTCGCAATCGGCCGGGGCGATCCTCGACACGCTGACGAAGGACGGCCGCCACCAGGCGCTGCTCGACGACGCGATCGACCAGGTGGTCGACGTGCTCGACAAGGAAGAGAACCGCGAGGTGATCGCAGGCTTCATCGTCGAATGGCTGAAGACGCAATACCCGAAGGTCGAGAAGATCATGCCGACGCAGTGGTTCGGCGAGAACGGCGCGCGGATGCTCGCGAGCGCCGTGAGCCGCGTGCTGGAGGGTGTGGCGGCCGACCCCGAGCACGAGCTGCGGCAACGCTTCGACCGCACGGTCGTGCGGCTGACCGAGCGGCTGAAGCACGACCCCGCGTTCATCGCGAAGGGCGAGGAGATCAAGCGCTATATTCGCGACGGCGATGCGTTCAACGAGTATGTGCGCGACTTGTGGGACCAGTTGCGCGCGTGGCTGAAGGCCGATCTCGCGCGCCCCGATTCGGCGCTGCACCGGCAGGCCGCGACGCTCGGCGGCTGGCTCGGCGCCCGGCTCGCCGAGAGCCCGGCGCTGCGTGCGTCGCTGAGCGAGCACGTCGAGAAGGCCGTGCACGAAATGGCGCCCGATTTCGCCGATTTCCTGATGCGTCATATTCGCGACACGGTGCGCAACTGGGACGCGCGCGAGATGTCGCGGCAGATCGAACTGAACATCGGCAAGGATCTGCAGTACATCCGCATCAACGGCACGCTGGTCGGCGGCCTGATCGGGCTTGGGTTGTATCTGGTGTCGCTCGCGCCGCGCTGGGCGGCCGGGTGGCTGCACTGACGCGGCGACGCGAACGAACGGCGGACCGCGTGCCTACGCGTGCGTGCGCTCGCGCGGTTCGACCTTGCGGTCGATCTCGCTGCGCGTCGGCAGCGTCTTGAGGTCGTACGCGGCTTGCAGGTTCAGCCAGAATTCCGGCGACGTATCGAAGTAGCGCGCGAGCCGATAGGCCGTATCGGCCGTGATGCCGCGCCGTTCCTTGACGATTTCGTGCAACCGCGTTGCCGGCACGTTCAACGCGAGCGCCAGCGCATTGACGCTCAGTTCCAGCGGAACGAGGAATTCTTCTCGCAGGATTTCGCCTGGATGAATCGGGCGCATTCCATTCTCGAGCATGCGAAGCTCCAGTCAGTGATAGTCGACGATCTCGACCTGGGCGGGGCCATCGTCGCACCATTCGAAACAAATCCGCCATCGCTCGTTGATGCGGATGCTGTGCCGGGCGGTGGCTGCACTGACGCGGCCGCCGGCATCGCAAAGGGCGCGATGCCGTGCGCCCGCACGTCACGCGTGCGCTTTCGCGCCGTGCAGTTGCAGGCCGAGCGCCTTGATGACCTTCAGGATCGTGCCGAAGCTCGGGTTGCCGTCGTGCGACAGCGCCTTGTACAGCCCTTCGCGCGACAGGCCCGTGTCGCGCGCGACCTGCGACATGCCGTGCGCGCGCGCGATGACGCCGAGCGCGTGCGCGATGAAGGCCGGATCGTCGCCGGCTTCCTGCAGACATGCTTCGAAGTAATCGGCCATGTCGTCCGCGGTTTTCAGGTGTTCGGCCGAATCCCACGGCCGGGTTCTGATCTTGTCCATCGATTACTCCATGTCGAGATGCGCGAGCATCGCATGCGCGGCGCGTATGTCGGCCTGTTGCGTCGATTTATCGCCGCCGCAGAGCAGGATGACCCAGATCGTTCCGCGCCGGACGTAGTAGACGCGATAGCCGGGGCCATGGTCGATACGCATTTCGACGACCGGCGAGCCGGCGGACTTCCAGTCGCCCGGATTGCCCATCGAGAGACGGTCGATGCGTGCCTGGATGCGGCGCTTTGCGACGCGATCCGGCAGGCCGGCAAACCATGCGTCGAAGACGTCGGTGGTTCGGATACTGAATGCTGGAGCACTGTATGTCATCGATAGCGGTTTGTCAACCATGGTTCACAGTCGTCGGGCGGTTTCCATGGCGCTCACCATAAGGCCGCGCGCGTCATTTGTCGGCTCAATGGCCGTCAGGCCGATGCATGTCCGGCGCGCGAGAGTCTCGCGGTCGATGAAAGTCGGTATTTCCCGAATCCGTCTACAATCAAAAACGTCTTTGCCGCCCGTGTGTGCCCCCGCATGCGGGCGGATCCGTTCGTCCTCCCGTATCGGGAGGCGGCACCGTGCATCGCGCGGTGAGCAGTGCCGTGGTCTGTGTCCAGTAGGTAAGGCGTCCGCGTGCCGTAGGCCGGCGCGCGTCCTGAACGCCGCGTGTCCGTAGGCCGGGCAGGCGGCATAACCGAGAGTCCCCATGAAAGCATCGGATCTGTTCGTGAAGGCCCTGGAAGCCGAAGGCGTCGAGTACGTGTTCGGCATTCCAGGCGAAGAAAACCTCGATCTGCTCGAATCGCTGCGGCGCTCGAAGATCAAGCTCGTGCTGACCCGGCACGAGCAGGCGGCCGGGTTCATGGCCGCCACCTACGGCCGCCTCACGGGCCGCACCGGCGTGTGTCTCGCGACGCTCGGGCCCGGCGCGACCAATTTCGTGACGGCCGCCGCGTATGCGCAGCTCGGCGGGATGCCGATGCTGATGATCACCGGGCAGAAGCCGATCAAGTCCAGCAAGCAGGGCCACTTCCAGATCGTCGACGTGGTCGACATGATGCAGCCGCTCACGAAGTTCACGCGGCAAATCGTGTCGATCGGCAACATCCCGTCGGCCGTGCGCGAAGCGTTCCGCCGCGCGGAGGAGGAGCGCCCGGGCGCCGCGCACCTCGAACTGCCCGAAGACATCGCGCACGAGGAGGGCGACGGCAAGCCGATCCCGCGCAGCTACAGCCGGCGGCCGGTCGCGGAGGAGAAGGCGGTCGCGCACGCGGTCGACGCGATCCAGGCCGCGCGCCATCCGCTCCTGATGATCGGCGCGGGCGGCAACCGCAAGACCACCTGCAAGATGCTGCTCGAATTCGTCGACAAGACGGGTATCCCGTTCTTCACGACGCAGATGGGCAAGGGCGTGATCGACGAGACGCACCCGCTGTGGCTCGGCAACGCGACGCTGTCCGACGGCGACTTCGTGCATCGCGCGATCGAGCATGCGGATTGCATCATCAACGTCGGTCACGACGTGATCGAGAAGCCGCCGTTCTTCATGCGCACCGACGACAAGACCGTGATCCACGTGAACTTCCTCGGCGCGCAGGTCGACCCCGTCTATTTCCCGCAGATCGAGGTGGTCGGCGACATCGCGAACGCGGTGTGGCAGATGAAGGAGGCCATGTCGCCGCAGCCGCACTGGGATTTCACGCGCTTCACGATGATCAAGTCGCATTTCGACGCGCATCTGGAAAAGGGCCAGCACGATCCGCGCTTCCCGATGTATCCGGTGCGGATCGTGAACGATCTGTACAACGCGCTGCCCCTCGACGGCATCGTCTGTCTCGACAACGGGATGTACAAGATCTGGTTCGCGCGTTACTGGCGTGCGCACGAGCCGAATTCCCTGCTGCTCGACAACGCGCTCGCGTCGATGGGCGCGGGCCTGCCGTCGGCGATCGCGACGAAGATCGTGCATCCGCAGCGCAAGGTGATCGCCGTGTGCGGCGACGGCGGCTTCATGATGAATTCGCAGGAGCTCGAAACGGCCGTGCGGCTGAAGCTCGACATCGTCGTGATGATCCTGCGCGACGATGCGTTCGGGATGATCCGCTGGAAGCAGGAGAACATGAATTTCCCCGATTTCGCGATGACGCTGCAGAACCCCGATTTCGTGTCGTACGCGCAAAGCTACGGCGCGCACGGGCATCGCGTCGAGTCGGCCGACGATCTCGAGCCGTTGCTGCGCGAGTGCTTCTCGTCGCCGGGCGTGCACGTGATCGACGTGCCGATCGACTACTCGGACAACGAGCGCGTGCTGAACCGCGAGATCAAGCGCCTGTCGGCGCAACTCTGAAATCCCCGTTCACAGGAAGGAGTCGTTCCATGTTGAAGGAAACCTATCCGTACTACCTCGCCAATGAAGCCGTCTACGCGAACACCGATCTGGAGGTGACCGACAAGTTCAGCGGCAAGGTCGCCACGCGCGTCGCGCTGGCCGATGCGAAGGCGATCGATGCGGCGATCGCCGCGGCAGTCGACGCCGCGAAGCCGATGCGCGAGATGCCGGCCTACAAGCGGCAGGCCGTGCTCGATCATTGCGTCGCGCGGTTTCGCGAACGTTTCGACGAGCTGGCCGAGGCGCTGTGCATCGAGGCCGGCAAGCCGATCAACGATTCGAAGGGCGAAGTCACGCGGCTGATCGATACGTTCCGCGTCGCATCCGAGGAATCGGTGCGCATCGACGGCGAGATCGTCAACCTCGAGATCTCCGCGCGTGCGCAGGGCTATACGGGCTACACGAAGCGCGTGCCGGTCGGCCCGTGCTCGTTCATCTCCCCGTTCAACTTTCCGTTGAACCTCGCCGCGCACAAGGTCGCGCCCGCGCTCGCGGCCGGTTGTCCGTTCGTGCTGAAGCCGGCGAGCCGCACGCCGATTGGCGCGCTGATCATCGGCGAGGTGCTCGCGGAAACCGACCTGCCGAAGGGCGCGTTCTCGGTGCTGCCCGCGCATCGCGACGGCGCCGACCTGTTCACGACCGACGAGCGCTTCAAGCTGCTGTCGTTCACCGGTTCGCCCGCCGTCGGCTGGGCGCTGAAGGAGAAGGCCGGCAAGAAGAAAGTCGTGCTGGAGCTCGGCGGCAACGCGGCCGCGATCGTCGATGCCGACCAGCGCGACCGGCTCGATTACGTGGTCGAGCGGCTCGCGTTCGGCGCGTACTACCAGTCGGGCCAGAGCTGCATCGGCGTGCAGCGGATCCTCGTGCATGCCGATCTTTACGACGCGCTGCGCGAGAAGCTGATCGCGAAGACGCGTTCGCTGAAGATGGGCGATCCGAAGGATTCGTCGACGTTCGTCGGCCCGATGATCTCCGAATCCGAGTCGCGCCGGCTGTCGGGCTGGATGGACGCGGCCGTCGCGGCGGGGGCGAAGATCGTCGCGGGCGGCAAGGTCGACGGCGCGATGTTCGAGGCGACGCTGCTGGAAAACGTCGGGCGCGAGCAGGACCTGTACCGGAAGGAGGCGTTCGGCCCGGTCGCGATCCTCGAGAAGTTCGACCGCTTCGACGACGCGCTCGCGCGCGTGAACGACAGCGACTTCGGGCTGCAGGCCGGCGTGTTCACCGATTCGCTCACGCATGCGCAGCGCGCGTGGGACGAGCTGGAGGTCGGCGGCGTCGTGATCAACGACGTGCCGTCGTTCCGCGTCGACAACATGCCGTACGGCGGCGTGAAGGATTCGGGCCTCGGCCGCGAAGGCGTCCGCTACGCGATCGAGGACATGACCGAGCCGCGGCTGATGGTGGTGCGGCGTCGGTAACGCGCGACGGGCGGTGCGGTGCGGTGCCGCGACGGCACGCGGGCGGGCGATCGGGCCGGCCCGCGTGCCGTTTTTTCATGGTGGCGCAGAGCGGCACGGCACCACACCGCACGCGTCCTGCGCAGCCGCCCGGAAACAGGCTCGACTATGGGCCTCGCCTCGTGATGTAATCGCGCGAAACTGCCGACCGGGGTACGACGCCGGAAAGCGCGAATTCATTCTCCACGAGGTCGATTCATGTCCCCCGTCTCGGCATTCAAGCTGGTTCTGTTGTCATTCCTCGCGATCGTCGCGCTCGAATACATCGCCAAGCGGCTGCGGCTGCCGCCCGCGGCCGCGCTGCTGATCGGCGGCATCGGCATCGCGTTCATCCCCGGTCTGCCGCCGGTCAACCTCGATCCCGAGCTGGTGCTGCTGGTATTCCTGCCGCCGCTGTTGATGGACGGTGCGTACTTCTCCGTGTGGGAAGAATTCAAGCGCAACGTCGGCGGCATTCTGATGCTGGCGATCGGCGCGGTCGTGTTCACGACGTTCGCGGTCGGCTTCGCCGTGCACTGGGTCGTGCCGGCGCTGCCGTGGGCCGCGTGCTTCGCGCTCGGCGCGATCGTGTCGCCGCCCGATGCGGTCGCCGCGAAGGCCGTGCTCGAACGCGTCGCGCTGCCGCGCCGGCTGATGGTGCTGCTCGAAGGCGAGAGCCTGCTGAACGACGCGGCCGGCCTCGTGCTGTTCCGCTTCGCGGTCGCGGCCGCGCTCACTGGTGCGTTCAGCCTCGAGCACGCGGTCGTGCGCTTCGCGGAGCTCGGGCTCGGCGGCGTGGTGGTCGGCTTCGTGGTCGGCAAGCTCGTCGTGTGGTTCCTGAAGCTGCTCGACGACGACTACCTCGTGATCACCGTCGCGGTGATTGCCGGATGGATCGCGTACATCGCGGGCGAAATGGTCGAGGTGTCGGGCGTGATCGCGACGGTCACGGCCGGCATGATCGTCGGCTGGCATCAGCACGAGGTATTCTCGGCGGCCGTGCGCACGCGGGGCACCGCGTTCTGGCAGGTCATCGTGTTCCTGCTCGAGGCGATGGTGTTCGTGCTGATCGGGCTGTCGCTGCGCGGCGCGATCCACCGGCTCGGCGGCTTCGAGCAAGTGCTCGGCACGATGGTGCCGCCCGTGCTCGCGGTGCTGGCGGCGGTGATCGTGTCGCGCTTCGTGTGGATCTACGCCGTCGAGGCGCTGAAGTGGCCGGTGCGCGGCCTCGCGCGGCGCGGGCCGGCGCCCGACTGGAAGGCCGCGACGATCATGAGCTGGGCCGGCATGCGCGGCGTGGTGACGCTGGCGATCGCGTTGTCGCTGCCCGAGGCGCTGCCCGGCCGCGACGTGATCCTGGTCGCGTCGTTCGCGGTGATTCTCGTCACCGTGCTGCTGCAGGGTACGACGATCGGGCCGCTGATCCGGCTGCTGCGCCTGCCGCAGCGCGAGGAGCGCGCCGCGCACCACCTGACCGAGCCGCAGACGTGGGCGTACGTCGAGGCCGCGCAGCTCGCCGCGATCCAGCCGCTCGTGCACGACGAGAACGGCGTCGTGATCCATCCGCGCCTGCTCGAGCAATACACGTATCGCGCCCAGTTGACCGAACGGACGAAGAACGAGCCCGCGTATCCGGCGGAAGTGCGCGTCGCGCACTACGACGTGGTGCTGGCCGCGATCCGGGCCGGGCGCGCCGAACTGTTGCGCCTGCACCGGTCCGGGCGCATCCACGACGAGATGCTGCATACGCTCGAACGCGACCTCGACCTGCAGGAAGTATCCGCGCAGCACGCGCGCGGCTAGCAGGCTGTCGAAAAGCGCCTCGTTTCGACAGGCGGGCGGTGTTCGAGAGGATTTCGTCTGCGATTGGCCGCCGAGGGGCAGATGTATCGTGCCGGATGCCCGGATGCCCGGATGCCCGGATGCCCGGATGCCCGGATGCCCGGATGCCCGGATGCCCGGATGCCCGGATGCCCCGCTGGCGCGCTGGCGGGCCGGCGCGTTGCCACGTGACGATTGCGCTCGGCGTCATCGCGCCGCTGCGTGCAGCACTGCTGCCGGTATTCGGCCTTTCGAGTCGGATGGTTCGCAAGCGTCGTCGGCTCGATGTGCGGGTCGACCTGTCGGGCATCCGAATCCGGCCCCAATAAGACACTGGACGCCAGCCTTGCAGCGCATGCAAACCTCATCGCGGCGGTCCCGCAAACGTTATCGTCTTTCGAATCCGGAAATGATCTGATTTATCTGTTTCCGTCTCTTTCCGCATATTCGGCAAAACTAAACCGGAAGGAGATAGATGCTGTGTTCTAATTTCATTTAGAATCAGCCGGTTATGTTTATTGAGAGAAAGAATGCGGAGGTAATGCGGTCGTCGACGGGGAAACAAGCGGCGTCCGAAGCCCTGCAAGGCAGTGCCGACAGGCCAAATCGGCGAAATCAGGCGGGTTTTACAACTGCCAATATAAGATAGTGTCCAAGTCGGATAAACAACTCCTATGAAAGAATCGATTGGAGATTCGGCGTTTGAAACTGTATTTATGAAAGAATCGAGCAGTGATAATGCCTCGGATTGCCTCGAACCGGGGTTATCGGTCCTCCTCGTCGACGACCAGCCGTTCGTCGGCGAGGTGATCCGCCGCGCGTTGCGCAGCGAGCACGACATCGACCTGCACGTGTGCACCGACGCGCATCGGGCGATGGCGGTCGCGCGCGACGTGAAGCCGACGGTCATCCTGCAGGATCTCGTGATGCCGGAGATCGACGGCCTCGATCTCGTGCGCGCGTGGCGCGCCGACGCCGGCACCGCACGCGTGCCGATCATCGTGCTGTCCGCGAAGGAGGAGCCGATCGTCAAGCGCGAGGCGTTCATCGCCGGCGCGAACGACTATCTGGTGAAGCTTCCCGACGCGATGGAGCTGACCGCGCGCATCCGCTATCACTCGAATTCGTACCTGATGTCGCGGCAGCGCGACGAGGCGCTCGATTTCCTGTCGCACGACATGCGCTCGCCGCAGACGTCGATCCTCGCGCTGCTCGACGTCTACCGGACCGAACACGGCGACATGCCGGCGATCATGGAGCGCATCGCCGGCCATGCGCGGCGCGCGCTCGCGCTCGCCGACGGCTTCATCCACCTGACCCGCGCGCAGTCCGAGCGCCGCGCGCACGAGGTCCTGAGTCTCAACGAGATCGTGCTCGACGCCGTCGACCAGCTGTGGGAGAAGGCGGCCGGGCTCGGCTGCCGGGTGATCGCGCACGTGCCCGATACCGAGTGCGTGACGATGGGCGACCGCATGATGCTGACACGCGCGGTCGCGAACCTGATCGACAACGGGCTGAAGTACGGCCCGGCCGGGATGGACGTACATTGCACGCTGAGCGGCGACGACGGCGCCTGGCTGATCGGCGTCGAGGATGCCGGCGCCGGCATCGCGCCGGAACAGCGCGCGGCCGCGACCGAGTCGTTCGTGCAGCTCGAATCCGCGCACGGCGCGGCGCGCGGCGGTTTCGGCCTCGGCCTGGCGTTCGTCCGCGCGACGGCGGCGCGGCATCGCGGCAAGATCCTGATGCGCAATACGGCGCGCGGCTTCATGGTCGCGCTTCGGCTGCCGGCGCAAGCGGAGCAGTGATGTCGCGGCGCGGCCTGCCGGCGCCGCGCCGCCCGCGAGACCCCGATGCGCTCGTGGCGCGCCCCCCGGCGCGCACGCGGGCGCGGATTTTTTCAACGCTGAATCTAGAAAGCCCATAACGAACATGGCCACCGTGACGCCCCGCGCGACCAATGAAAGCCTGCATCCGACGATCGGCGCTGCCCGGCTGACGCTCGGCAATCGCATCCTGCTCAGCTTCGGCGTGCTGTTCGTGCTGATGCTGGTGACAGCCGGCGTGTCGTACGAGCGACTGCGCGCGATCAACGCCGAAGCCGTCAGCATCGAGCGCGACTCGTTGCCCGGCGTCTATCTCGCGTCGTCGCTGCGCGGCTCGGTCAACGAATCGTTCATGCTGCTGCAGCAGGCGACCTTCGTCGACACCGGGCCCGAAGCCGTGCAGCGCGATCTCGCGAAGATCGCCGACGCGCTGAAGGAAACCGAATCGCTGTCGGTGGACTACCAGAACACGACGTTCCGCGACGACGACCGGCAGCGCTTCATGGCGTTCCGCGGCGCCTACGATCACTACGTGCCGTTGCTCAACGACGCGATGCAGAAGAGCCGCGCATCGCACGACGAGGCAGTCGCCGCGTACGCGAAAGCGCTGCCCGCATGGACCGAGGTCGTGCGCAACGCGAACGTGCTGGTGCAGGAGAACCGCAAGTTCGCGGAGCAGTCCGCGAAGCTGATCCGCGAATCCGTGCAGGACACCGAGATCGTGCTGGCGACCGCGCTGGCGTTCATGCTGCTGTCCGCGCTGGGGCTCGGCTACATGCTGTACCGCTCGGTCACCGTGCCGATGGCGCGGCTCGTCGAGGTGCACGACGTGATGCGCACCGGCAACCTGACGCGTCGCCTCGACCTGCGCCGCCGCGACGAATTCGGCACGCTCGAGACGGGCTTCAACCGGATGGCCGACGAACTGACGGAGCTGGTCTCGCGCGCGCAGCAGTCGTCGCTGCAGGTGACGACGTCGGTGGCCGAGATCGCGGCGACGTCGCGCGAGCAGCAGGCCACCGCGAACGAGACCGCGGCGACGACGACCGAGATCGGCGCGACCTCGCGCGAGATCTTCGCCACGTCGCGCGACCTGCTGCGCACGATGAACGAGGTGGCCGGCGTGGCCGAGCAGTCGGCGACGCTCGCGGGCGTGAGCCAGAGCGGGCTCACGCGGATGGGCGAGACGATGCGCAGCGTGATGGACGCGGCCGGCTCGGTGAACGCGAAGCTCGCGATCCTCAACGAGAAGGCGCTGAACATCAACCAGGTGGTGGCGACGATCACGAAGGTGGCCGACCAGACCAACCTGTTGTCGCTGAACGCGGCGATCGAGGCCGAGAAGGCCGGCGAGTACGGCCGCGGCTTCGCGGTCGTCGCGACCGAGATCCGCCGCCTGGCCGACCAGACGGCCGTCGCGACCTACGACATCGAGCAGACGGTGAAGGAAATCCAGTCGGCCGTGTCGGCGGGCGTGATGGGAATGGACAAGTTCTCCGAGGAAGTGCGCCGCGGGATGCTCGACGTGCAGCAGGTCGGCGGGCAGTTGTCGCAGATCATCTCCGAGGTGCAGACGCTCTCGCCGCGCTTCCAGATGGTCAACGAGGGCATGCAGACGCAGGCGAACGGCGCCGAGCAGATCACGCAGGCGTTGTCGCAGCTGTCGGAGGCCGCGCAGCAGACGGCCGAGTCGCTGCGCCAGTCGTCGCAGGCCATCGACGACCTGACGCTCGTCGCGAACCAGTTGCGCACCAGCGTGTCACGCTTCAAGGTCGACGCGTGACGCGCGCCGACACGCAGAACGGCGCTCACGCGCTGTTCCTGATGTTCGAGCTCGACGGCGAGCGTTACGCGCTCGACGCGGCCGGCATCGAAGAGGTGCTGCCGCTCGCCGTCACGAAGGCGGTGCCCGGCGCGCCCGACTGGATCGCCGGGCTGCTGATGCGCGGCGGCGAGCCGGTGCCGGTGATCGACGTGCCGATGCTGGCGCTCGGGCGGCGCGCGCAGGCGCTGCGCTCGACGCGGCTCGTGATGGTCCGCTATCGCTCCGGTCACACCGGGGGCGAGCGCACGCTCGGCCTGATCGTCGAGCGCGCGACGCAGACGATGCGCATCGACCGCGCGGCGTTCCGCGCCAGCGGCGTCTCGACCGCGCGCACGCGCTGGCTCGGGCAGGTCGCGAACACGCCCGACGGTGTCGTGCAGCAGATGTCCGTGTCCGACCTGATCGACGACGTTGCACGCCTGTAT
This sequence comes from Burkholderia sp. HI2761, assembly GCF_002223355.1. NCBI lineage: Bacteria > Pseudomonadati > Pseudomonadota > Betaproteobacteria > Burkholderiales > Burkholderiaceae > Burkholderia > Burkholderia sp. HI2761. The sequence goes on from NZ_NKFN01000007.1 coordinate 1,160,047, forward strand.
CTGTTCGACGGCCTGTCGGGCCACGGGGGGGAATCCGCATGAACGTGTCCGAATCGCGATTTCGCGGCTGGCTGCTGCGCGAGACCGGCATCGACCCCGATTCGCTCGGCAACGATTTCCTGATGCGGGCGCTGACGGATCGCGTGCATGCGTTGCAGGGGGACGGCGAGCGCGTGCCGTCGGCCGCGCGGCTGCCCGTGACGCCGGAAGCGCTCGACGCGTACTGGCAGCAGCTCAACGCGTCGGCCGACGAACGGCGCGCGCTGATCGAGCTGTTCGTCGTCCCGGAGACGTGGTTCTTCCGCGACCGCGAAGCCTTCGCCACGCTCGCGCGGGAGGCCGCCGAACGGCTCGCCGCGATGCCCGGCCGCGTGATTCGCGTGCTGAGCGCGCCGTGCTCGACGGGCGAGGAGCCGTATTCGGCGGCGATGGCGTTGCTGGATGCGGGGCTCGAGCCGGCCAGCTTCGCGATCGACGCGATCGACCTCAGCGCGCGCGCGATCGAGCAGGCGCGGCTCGGCTGTTACGGACGCAATGCGTTCCGCGGGACGGCGACGGAGTTTCGTACGCGGTACTTCACGCCGACCCGCGACGGCTGGCTGCTCGACGAGCGCGTGCGCGCGTGCGTGCAGTTCGGTCACGCGAACCTCGTCGAACCGGTCGCCGATAACGGCATTCGCTACGATTTCGTGTTCTGCCGCAACGTGCTGATCTATTTCGACCGCGATGCGCAGGATCGCGTGATCCGCTCGCTCGACGCGCGTCTCGCCGACGACGGCATGCTGTTCGTCGGGCCGGCGGAGACGGGTGTCGCGATGCGGCAGGGGATGCGCTCGGCGCGCGTGCCGCTGGCGTTCGCGTTTCATCGCGAGTCGGCCGGTGCTGCGGCGGCCGATGCATGCGCGGCCCGGCCGGTCGCGCCGTTGCCCGCGGCGGCCGCGCCCCGGCGCGCGGAGCGCTTCACGGTCGCACCGCTCACCGCGCCGCGCCCGGCGGTGGCCGTCGAGCCGTCGGCCTGGCTCGGCGACGTGCGTCAGCCGTTCGCGGCGGCGCCGGCCGTGCGGACGGCCGCAATCGACGCACGGGCCGCGCTGGCGGTGGCAACCGCCGTGGCGGCCGCGCCGGCCTACGACGGCATCGCGCCGGCGATCGACGATGCCCCGACGCTGGAGGATGCACAGGCTCTGGCGAACGCGGGCGCGTTCGACGAGGCCGAGCGCGTGCTCGCGCAGTTCTCGGCGCGCGTCGGCCCGCATGCCGATGCGTTCTACCTGAACGGACTGATCGCGGATGCGCGCGGGCGCGCCTCGGAAGCGGGCGACTTCTACCGGAAGGCGCTGTACCTGCGCCCAACGCATCATGAGGCGCTGACGCATCTCGCGACGCTGCTCGACGTCGGCGGCGATCGTGCGGGCGCGCAATGGCTGCTCGAACGCGCCCGGCGTTCGGCCGGCTGACACGACGGGAATGGGACCGACACCGCGATGACCAGAGAAACTCATGAACCGCGCCGCCGCTGCCACTGACGACGCGACGCTCGACGTCGACGATTGCTGGAACCGGATCGGCACGCGCGGCGACCGCTCGTGCGAGCGGCTGAACGACTGCCTGCGCTGCCTGAACTGCCCGGTCTACGCCCGTCACGCGGCGAAGCTGCTCGAGCGTCCGCTTGACGTCGCCGAAATGGCGGACGTCACGCGCCGGATGAGCGCGTTCGGCACCGCGCATGCGCGCGACGACGACGGCGATACGCGCCATGCGGCGCTCGCGTTCCGGGTGGCCGACGAATGGCTCGCGCTGCCGATCGGCGTGCTGCGCGAGATCGCCGGCACGCGCCCGATCCATTCCCTACCGCATCGCCGCCATTCGGCCGTGCGCGGGGTGGTCAACATCCGCGGCACGCTGCGCATCGCGATCTCGATCGGCGCGCTGCTCGGCCTCGATGCCGGCACGACCGGCAACACCGGCAGCGGCAGCGGCGACGGCCGTTTCACGCGGCTGCTGGTGGCCGCGCACCAGGGCGAACCGATCGTGTTTCCGGTCGACGAAGTCGAGGGCGTGCTGCGCTTCGGTGCCTCCGACTGGGTGCCGGTGCCTGCCACGGTCGGGCGCGCGAGCGCGGGCCTGTCGCGCGGCGTGCTGTCGTGGCGCGGCAAGTCGGTGGGGCTGCTCGACGACGATCGTCTGTTCGACGCCGTGACACGGAGCATGCGATGAGCGGCGATGACGACCTGAGCCACCTGTCGCTGCTCGAGCTGTATCGCGAGGAGACGCGCACGCAGACCCAGGCGCTGTCGGAGCGGCTGCTCGCGCTCGAGTCGGGCGAGCCCGATTCCGTCGCGCTCGAGGCGTGCATGCGCGCCGCGCATTCGCTGAAGGGCGCCGCGCGCATCGTCGGCGTGCCGCTCGGCGTCGAGATCGCCGGGCGGATGGAGGAATGCTTCGTCGCCGCGCAGGCCGGCACGATCGCGCTGACGGCCACGCACGTCGACGTGCTGCTGGCCGGCGTCGATTTGCTGGTGCGCGTCGGCGATCCGCAGGGGCAGCCCGTGTCGCAGACCGAGATCGACGTGTTCGCCGCGGCGCTGACGGGCGCCGACGGCGCGCGGACGATGCAGGCGCCGGCCGCCGTGCCGCCGCCGGTGCCGCCGTCGTTCGTGCCGTATCGCGAACACGACGGCGCCGCCAACGAGCCGGTCGGCGCGAGTGCCGCGGTGCCGCCGCTCGCCGTATCGGGCACGGTGCCCGATCCGGCCCAGGCCGGCCGCATGGCGGGCGCCGGTGCGATGCGCCGCGTGCGCGCCGACACGCTGAACCGGCTGTTGAGCCTGTCCGGCGAATCGCTGGTCGAATCGCGCTGGCTCAAGCCGTTCGCCGAATCGATGCTGCGCGTGAAGCGCGCGCAGCGCGACGCGGCCCGTTCGCTCGACCTGATGTACGAGCAGTTCGCCGACGATCTCGACGCCGGCATGCTCGCGTCGATGAACGAAGTGCGGCACATGCTCAACGACCTGCAGCGCTCGCTTGCCGAGCGCATGGACGAATTCGACCGCTTCGAGCGGCGCAGCACGCATATCGCCGAGCAACTGTACGACGAGGCGCTGCAATGCCGGATGCGGCCGTTCGGCGACGCGACGCGCGCGTATCCGCGCATCGTCCGCGATCTCGCGCGCTCGCTCGGCAAGCAGGTGCGTTTCTCGATCGTCGGTGAAGGCACGCAGGTCGATCGCGACATCCTCGACCTGCTCGACGCGCCGCTCGGCCATCTGCTGCGCAATGCGATCGACCACGGCGTCGATTCGCCCGACGCGCGCCACGCGCGCGGCAAGCCGGCCGAGGCGAGTGTCACGCTCGAGGCGCGCCACAGCGCCGGCTCGCTGCTCGTCAGCGTGATCGACGACGGGCCGGGCGTCGACATGGATGCGCTGCGCGCGGCCGTCGTGCGCCAGCGCCTGACCGACGACGAGACGGCCGCGCGGTTGTCCGATCCCGAACTGCTCGAATTCCTGCTGCTGCCGGGCTTCTCGATGCGCGATGCGGTGACCGACGTATCGGGGCGCGGCGTCGGCCTCGACGCGGTGCAGGAGATGGTGCGCGGCGTGCGCGGCGCGGTGCGGATCTTCAACGAGCCGGGCGCGGGCATGCGCTTCGTGCTGCAGTTGCCGCTCACGCTGTCGGTGATTCGCAGCCTGCTCGTCGAGGTCGGCGGCGAACCGTATGCGTTCCCGCTCGCGCATGTGCGCCGCACGCTCGAACTCGCGCACGACGACATCGACGTGCTCGAAGGGCAGCCGCATTTTCCGTTCGACGGCCGGCGCGCGGGCCTCGTCGCCGCGCATCAGCTGCTCGACGCGGGCGAGCCCGATGCCGCGCGCGCCACCACCGCGGTCGTGGTCGTCGGCGGCGAACCCGAGCTGTACGGCGTCGCGGTCGACCGCTTCCTCGGCGAACGGATGCTGGTCGTGCAGCCGCTCGACAGCCGTCTGCACAAGATCCAGAACATCGCGGCCGGCGCGTTGCTCGAGAATGGCGACCCGGTGCTGATCGTCGACGTCGAGGATCTGATCCGCTCGGTCGACAAGCTCGTGCGCGGCGGGCAACTCGCGCGGCTCACGCGCGATCCGCAACTCGCGCTCGCCGACCGGCGCCGCCGCGTGCTCGTCGTCGACGATTCGCTGACGGTGCGCGAGCTCGAACGCAAGCTGCTCGAAAAGCGCGGCTACGACGTGACGGTCGCGGTCGACGGGATGGAAGGGTGGAACGCGGTGCGCAGCGATGCGTTCGATCTCGTCGTGACCGACGTCGACATGCCGCGCATGGACGGCATCGAACTCGTCACGCTGATCAAGAGCGACCCGATGCTCAAGCGCGTGCCGGTGATGATCGTGTCGTACAAGGATCGCGACGAGGATCGCCGTCGCGGGCTCGACGCCGGCGCCGATTACTACCTCGCGAAGAGCAGCTTCCACGACGAGGCGCTGCTCGATGCCGTGCACGATCTGATCGGAGACGCGCGCAGATGAACATCGGCATCGTCAACGACCTGCCGCTGGCCGTGGAGGCGCTGCGCCGCGTGATCGCGCTGCGCGCGGACCATCGCGTGCTGTGGGTGGCGACCGATGGCGACGAGGCCGTGGATTTCTGCGTCGCGCATCCGCCCGACGTCGTCCTGATGGATCTCGTGATGCCGAAGGTCGACGGCGTCGCCGCGACGCGCCGGATCATGGCGCGCGCGCCATGCGCGATCCTGATCGTGACGGCGAGCGTCAGCGCGAACACGTCGTCGGTGTACGAAGCGATGGGCGCCGGCGCGCTCGACGCGGTCGACACGCCGACGCTCGCTCTCGGACTGTCGACCGATGCGCCGCCGCAGGCGCTGCTCGCGAAGATCGACCAGATCGGCCGGCTGCTCGAAAGCCGCACCGCGGCGCTCGTGCCGCCGGGGCCGGCGCCCACGCGCGGACAGCCGACGCTCGTCGCGATCGGTGCGTCGGCGGGCGGGCCGACCGCGCTCACCGCACTGCTGCGCGCGCTGCCGGCCGATTTTCCGGCCGCGATCGTGATCGTCCAGCACGTCGACCAGGCATTCGCGTACGGCATGGCCGAATGGCTCGACGGCTATACGCGGCTGCCGGTGCGCGTCGCCCGGCAGGGCAGCGTGCCGGAAGCGGGCGAGGTGCTGCTCGCGGCGACCAACGACCATCTGACGCTGTCGCCGCGCGGCGTGCTCGGCTATACGCGGCATCCGGCCGAAACGCCGTACCGGCCGTCGATCGACGTGTTTTTCAACAGCGTCGCGGACGGCTGGCAGGGCGATGCGCTCGGCGTGCTGCTGACGGGCATGGGACGCGACGGCGCGCTCGGCCTGAAGGCCATGCGTGCGAAGGGCTGCTATACGATCGCGCAGGACGAAGCGACCAGCGCCGTGTACGGGATGCCGAAGGCGGCCGCGGCGGTCGGCGCGGCGTCGGCGATCCTGCCGCTCGAACAGATCGCGCCCCGGTTGATCGCGCGAATCGCGCTCGCGCCGCGCGACTGACGGCGGCGCATCGGGCAGGCGCCGTCGTTTCGTGGCGCGCCGGCGTCCGCATTGCGTGCGTGGCGCGGCGTCGCGTACAATCGCGGCCTGCGGAGATGGCATGCCTCCCTGTGGTCGTTCGCGGCGCATGACGCGCGCGGTGCGGCCCTCAACCGCCGGTTCGCCCGGCTGATGATGCCTGCGTGTTCCTGGGTCGTCAGGAGGTCGCAGGCCGTCCATCCGGTATTCTGCCGCCCAGGTTTTGATGTTCCGTCGAATCTGGAAATCATGTTCTTCACGACTTCTGCCGATCTTTTCGCGACCGTGCGCTACGTGTGCCGCTGGCTCGCGCTTTCAGCGCTGCTCGGCGCGCTGGCCGGTACGGCTTCCGCATTGTTCCTGATCGCGCTCGACTGGGCGACCGGTACGCGCGTCGCGCATCCGTGGCTGCTGTGGGGGCTGCCGGCCGCCGGTTTCGCCACCGGCTGGGTCTACCATCGCTTCGGCCAGTCGGTCGCGCGCGGCAACAACCTGCTGATCGACGAGATTCACGACCCGAAGGCGCTCGTGCCGAAGCGGATGGCGCCGCTCGTGCTCGTCGCGACCGTCGTCACGCACCTGTTCGGCGGGTCGGCCGGCCGCGAGGGCACGGCCGTGCAGATGGGCGGCGCGCTCGCCGATCGCGTCACGCACCTGTTTCGTCTCGATCGCGAGCATCGCCGCGTGCTGCTGATGGGCGGCATCGCGGCCGGCTTCGCGTCGGTGTTCGGCACGCCGCTCGCGGGCGCCGTGTTCGGGCTCGAGGTGCTCGCGATCGGACGGGTGCGATACGACGCGCTGCTGACCTGCGTCGCGTCGGCGATCGTCGCGGACGTCGTGTGCCGCGCGTGGGGCGTCCATCACACGGCCTATGCGATTTCGTTCGTGCCGGCCGTATCGGCGACGGGGCTGGCCGTGACGATCGTCGCGGGCATCGCGTTCGGCGTGGTCGGGCGGCTGTTCGCGTTTGCGACGCATGCGCTGACCGCGTGGTTTCGCCGCGTGATCCGCCATGCGCCGCTGCAGCCGGTGCTCGGCGGCCTGGTGGTCGCCGTGGCCGCGACCGTGCTGAACGTGCCGCAGTATCTCGGCCTCGGCATCCCGACGATCGAGGCCGCGTTTCACGGCCCGCTGCCGCTTTACGATTTCGCGGGCAAGTTCGCGTTCACCGTCGTCACGCTCGCGTCGGGATTCAAGGGCGGCGAAGTGACGCCGCTGTTCTACATCGGCGCGACGCTCGGCAACGCGCTCGGCCAGGTGCTGGCGCTGCCGGTGCCCGTGCTCGCGGGGCTCGGCTTCGTCGCGGTGTTCGCGGGCGCGGCCAACACGCCGATCGCGTCGACGATCATGGCGATCGAACTGTTCGGCGCGGATATCGGCGTGTATGCGATCGTCGCCTGTGTCGTCGCGTATCTGTTCTCCGGACACGCGGGGATTTATCGCGCGCAGCGCGTGGCGGTGGGGAAGGGGGCGCGGGTGGAGGCGGAGTGAGGGTGCGGCCACGCTTGACGTCGTTCGATCGCAGCGGCGCGATACGATACCCGGGACGCTCGAACAGGAGAGGCATCCAATGACACTGGACGACTTTCTGACCGAAGCGAAGCGCCTCGCCAGGCCATGCCGTGCGTACCGCTTCGCGGCCGACGGCGAAGCCGTCACCGGCTACTGGCATGGGATCGACGCCGGCGCGTTGTGCATCTCCGTCGAGCGCGACGGCATCTGGCTGAACGTGTATCTCGACGAAAGCGGTACGGGCGGCCGCGTGGAGACTGCCACGCAACCTGTTCGTTCGGATCGCCCGCTGTGCCGATCCGATGCAACGTCGCTTCCGCCGGTCGACGCGGTGTTCCGCTTCGGCTCCGCCGCGATCGACGCCTACCTCGACGCATGCGGCTGGCAGCGCGACTGGGGGTTCAACGACAACTTCAAGGGCACTGCCGCGCACGACTACGCGCGCGCGTGGATGGCGCAATGCCCGCTCTACACGGGCGGGGTGGTGGCCGTCGCGGGCGGATGGAACATGGCGTGGCCCGACGACGGCGATGAGCCGATCGATCTCGATCTCGTCCTCTGGACGTTCGAGGAATCGGAGCCGTGGATCGAGGTGTTTTCCGACGGCACCCGGTACTCGGTGATCCAGCGGATCACCTAGCACGCGGGTAATTCCCCTTTACTGCTTCGGCAGCCGCGCGACGTTGCGCGCCAGCAATTCCTCGATATCGATGCCTTTTTCCGCCAGCAGCGCGGTGACGACGCCGTTCAACTCGCCGAGCGTTTCCTTGACCGCTTCCCGGATCGTATCCACGACGACCTGCGTGCTGCGCTCGATCTCGATGTTGACCTTGTCGTTGACGCCCTTCGCATCGAACGTGGTCGCGCGGCGCGTTTCGGGAATCAGCCAGACGTCGAACCAGCCTTCGTCGCGATTGACGTCCGAAACCGTGAGGCTGCAGCCGTTGATCGCGATGTAGCCCTTCGCGAACACATAGCGCTTGAACTCGGCAGGCACGCCGATGCGGATCATCCGGTTGTGCTCGGACGACGCGATGTGCAGGATGGTCCCCGGGAAGTCGACATGGCCGGACAGCGGATGCCCGCCGATTTCCGCGCCGTCCTTCGCGGCCCGCTCCACGTTGATCCGAGAGCCGATCGCCAGGTCGGCCAGCGTGGTGATTTTCAGGCTCGGCAACATCACGTCGAAGTCGATCAGCTCCGGCGAATGGATGGTCGTCACCGTCAGGCACACGCCATCGACCGACACGCTCGCGCCGATCTCGATATCGTCGGTGAACCGCTCGGGGAATGCGATGCTGAAGGTCCTCAGCTCGCCGTGATCCTTGATGGCGTCGATGGTGCCGATGCCCTGAACAATGCCTGTAAACATGGTCTGCCTTTCGTCGCGAATTGCCTGGCCGACATGATAAGTGATCCCGGCGGCGGACACGCGGCGGCGCGCGGTTCGGCGCCGCCGAACCCGTGCCGCGCACACGAAAAAGGCCGTGCGCGGGGCACGGTCTCGATCCGGAACCGATTGCCGCCGACATGGCCCAGCGGCGATGACCGCGCCGCCGGGCCATGTCGCGACGCGCCCGCGTCAGACCTCCGCCGGCTCTCCCAGCGGCCCGGCATCGCGATCCGCCATGTGCCGCGGCGAATCGGCGAGCCCCTTCGCCAGCTCCAGCGCCTGCCGCTCGAACAGCCGGCGGTAGATGCCGCCGTCGATGCGGATCAGCGCGTCGTGGTTGCCTTCCTCGATCACCTTGCCGCGATCGAGCACCAGCAGCCGGTCGAGCGCGCGCACGGTCGACAGCCGGTGCGCGACGACGAGCGTCGTGCGGCCGACCATCAGCCGCTCCATCGCCTGCTGGATCAGCAGCTCGCTTTCGCTGTCGAGGCTCGACGTCGCTTCGTCGAGGATCAGGATCGGCGCATCCGCAAGGAACGCGCGCGCGATCGCGACGCGCTGGCGCTCGCCGCCCGACAGCTTGATCCCGCGTTCGCCGACGAGCGTGTCGTAGCCGTCCGGCAGCGCGACGATGAAGTCGTGCGCGCTGGCGAGACGCGCGGCGCGCTCGATGTCGGCGCGGCTCGCGTCGGGGCGTGCATACGCGATGTTCTCCGCGAGCGTGCGGTGGAACAGCACGGGCTCCTGCTGGACGATCGCGATCTGGCTGCGCAGCGACTCCTGCCGCACCTGCGCGATGTCCTGGCCGTCGATCGTGATGCGGCCGCCCGACACGTCGTACAGGCGCTGGATCAGCTTGATGAACGTCGTCTTGCCCGACCCCGAATGGCCGACGAGCCCGACGCGTTCGCCGGGCGCGATCCGCATCGAGAAATCGTCGTACAGCGGCACCGGATGGTTGCCGTAGCGGAACGTCACGTGCTCGAAGCGGATTTCGCCTTGCCCGATCCGGATGGCCGGCGCGCCGGGGCGATCGTCGATGCCGAGCGGCTGGCGTTCGAGCGCGACGAGCTCTTCCATGTCGTTTACCGAGCGCTGCAGGTTGCGGATGTGCATGCCGACGTCGCGCAAGTAGCCCTGCAGCATGAAGAACATCGTCAGCGCGAACGCGATGTCGCCGACGCTCGCTTCGTCGTTCGCCCACAGCCGCAGCGCGACGCCGATCATCGCGGCCTGCATCGCGACGAGCATCGCGCCCTGCAGCCCGCCGTTGAACGTGCCGCGCACCCACGTGCGGCGCGTACGCTGCCGCCATTTGCCGATCACGCGCGCGAGCCGCGCTTCCTCGCGCGTTTCCGCGCCGAACGCCTTGACGACCGCGTTGCAGCTCACGGCATCGGCGAGCGCGCCGCCCAAGCGCGTGTCCCACAGGTTGCCGAGCCGGGCGGCCGGCGCGACGATGCCGAGCGACACCGCGACCGTCACCGCGATGTACAGCAGCGAACCCGCGCCCACGACGAGCCCCATCACGGGCCAGTGCGCGCCGAGCAGCACGGTCGCGCCCACCAGCATCGCGACCGACGGCAGCAGCGCGATCAGCACGGTGTCGTTGAGCAGGTCGAGCGCCCAGATCCCGCGCGTGATCTTGCGCACGGTCGAGCCCGCGAAGCTGTTCGCGTGCCAGTCGGTCGAGAAGCGCTGCACGCGGTGGAACGACGCGGCGGCGATCTCGCTCATCATCTTCAGCGTGAGCGTGATGATGTTCAGGTAGACGCCCTGGCGCAGCACCGTCGCGCCGATGCCGAGCGCGGCGAGCGTGCCGAACGCGACGAGGGCCGAATGCCACGCGGCCGCGCGGTCGGTCAGGCCGGTCGACAGCGCGTCGACGAGGCGGCCGGCGAACAGCGGCGTGAGGACGTCGGCGAGCGCGGCGAGCAGCGCGAGGCTCGCGACGGTTGCGATGCGCGCCGGCTGCTTGCGCCAGTAACGGACGGTGAAGCCGAAGACGGCCCGGAACGCGTGGCCGCCCAGATGGGAGGTTTTTCTGGTCATGTATCGTTGCCCGTCGCATCGCGCGACGGGACTTTCCGGTTCGGAGAACGTCGAAAACGCAACAGCCGGGCCGCGCGAAACACGCGGGCGGAACGAAACGGGCTGTCGGGAAAGCGCGGCTGACGGGTCAGCGGAAAACTCGGGAGCCGGCGCGGACGGCGGGCTGGATCAGCTGGGCCGTGGGACCACGTTCGGGAAGGCTGCTGGCATTCGGAACATCTGCACCTCCCCTGAAGTGAACGGTTGAAAGGACGCCGAAAAGACGTGCAATGATTTTATCAGGAGTGTCGCGCGCGCCGCAATGTCTGACGAATGCGACGTTGCGGCGTCGATACGGTTAGTATTCGAGGTTTTGGCCCCTTTTCGCGTACGTTCCGCGATGGCGGGCACGGGCCGGCGGGCGCATCGATTACACTTCGGCGTCCGCGGCGCGCGACGATGCGCGCCCGCCCGGATTCATTCCGAACCATTCCCGAGGAAACGATGAGCGACGTTCAGCAAGGCATCCTGGCTCCGATCGATACGGCAGCCCGATACCTCACTTTCACGATGTCGAATGACGGCAATATCGCCGCGGCGCTAGCCGCGCTGCGCGAGATCGCCGACGGACGCGACACGGTCGTCGGCTTCGGGCACGCGCTGGCTGCCTATCTCGGGCATCCGGTGCCGGGTCTGACCGACTATCCGGCGTTCGCGGTGAACGACCGCACGCTGCCGGCGACGCCGGCCGACGTGTGGGTCTGGCTTCGCTCGGACGACCGCGGCGAGATCGTGCTGCGCGCGCGGGCGATCGAACGCGCGCTCGCGCCGGCGTTCGCGCTGCAGGAAGCCGTCGACGGCTTTCGCTATTCGAACGATCGCGACCTGTCCGGCTACGAGGACGGCACCGAGAACCCGGAAGGCGACGACGCGGTGGCCGCGGCGATCGTGACGGGGCAGGGCGCGGGGCTCGACGGTTCGAGCTTCGTCGCGGTGCAGCAGTGGGTGCACGACTTCGACCAGATGGAGCGTATTGCGTCGGGCGACATGGACCACATCGTCGGGCGTCGCCGTTCGGACAACGAGGAACTCGACGACGCGCCCGACTTCGCGCACGTGAAGCGCACCGCGCAGGAGAGCTTCGAGCCCGAGGCGTTCATGCTGCGCCGTTCGTCGCCGTGGTCGGACACGCGCCGCGCGGGCCTCTATTTCGTCGCGTTCGGCTGCTCGTTCCGCGCGTTCGACGTGCAGATGCGCCGCATGAGCGGCGCGGACGACGGGATCGTCGACGGCCTGTTCCGCTTCACGCGGCCGCTGACGGGCGCGTACTTCTGGTGCCCGCCGATGAAGGACGGCAAGCTGGACCTGTCCGCGCTCGGACTGTAAGCGCCGAACCCCATCCGCAAACGGGCGGGCCGCGCATCGTGCGCGGCCCGCCCGTTTTGCTTGTTGCGTGCCGATGCGTGCGGACCGGCACGGCCGGCGCGCCAGGCACGCCGGGCACGCGGCGTGTCAGGTCAGCGTCGTTTCGATGCGCGTGCCGCGCTTGATGAACAGCGTCACCGGCGTCTTCTCGCAGATCTCCGCGAGGCGCTGGCGCTGCGCGTCGTCGAGCGGGCCGTCGAGCGTCACGATGCGGCGCACGTATTGCTGGCCGTCGCGATCGGCATGCAGCTCGGTGTGCACGTCGATGCGCACGGCCGGCCACGTCTTGCGCTGCATGTACATGCGCAGCGTCGCGGCCGTGCACTGCGCGAGGCCGGCGAGCACGAGCTCGAACGGCGCCGGCCCGAGGCCCTGGCCGCCTTCGCGCAGCGCTTCGTCGCCGGTCAGCGCGTGCGTGCCGGCCTGCAGCTGGACGACGTAGTTCGGCGCGTCGGCGGCGAGGGTGGCGGCAGCGTGGATGAGCGGCATGGCGAATCTCCGGTAAGCGGGAAAGAGGGGCCGCGTCGACGCGCGGCATGTCGACCGTCAGCATACCGTCTTGCCGGAAAGCGCGGGCGCAGCGCGTTGCGACGACGTTCGACGCGATCAGTCGGCCCTGACGCCGGCACTCCGGCGCACGAGGGCCGCGACGCGTTCGCGCACCCACTGGTGCGCACGGTCGGTTTCGCGCGATTCGTGCCAGTACGCGAGCAGCGGAAACGGCTTCAGCCGCAGCGGCAGCGGCTGCACGGCGATCGGCAGCATCGCGGCCATGCGCAGTGCATACGTGCGCGGCAGCGTCAGCAGCAGATTGCCCGCCGCGGCGATCTGACATGCGGCGAAATAGTGCTGGCAGACGAGCTGGATATGACGCAAGCGTCCGTCGTTGCCGAGCAGCACGTCGAGCGATTGCGGTTCGCCGTGCGACGACACCGCGACGTGCCGGGCGGCGAAATAGTCGCCGCGCCGCAGCGGGCCGCTCGTCAGCGGATGATCGTGCCGCATCGCGACGACCAGCGAATCGTCGAGCAGGTGTTCGGTCGCGATGCGCGGGCCGGTCTGCACGCGGCGATCGACCGCGAGATCGAGGTTGCCCGATGCAAGTTCGCGCTCGATGTCGTGCACCGCGACGCGGCGGCTTACGAAGCGCAGGCCCGGCGCTTCGTCCGCGAACGCGGCGACGATCTGCGGCAGCGCGATCGATTCGAGCACGTCGCGGATGCCGACCGCGATGCTCAGGTCGAGCGTCGCCGGCTCGAACGCCGCCGGGTCGCGCGCGGTGCGTTGCAGGCCGGCGAGGTGGAGCTGCACGTCCGCGATGATCGCGCGCGTGCGCTCGGTCGGCACGATGCGGTTGCCCTGGCGCACGAACAGCGGATCGTCGAAGTGCGCGCGCAACCGATTGAGCGCATGCGTGACGGCCGGCTGCGTCAGGTGCAGCGCGCGGGCGGCCGCACCTATGCCGCCGTGCACGTAGACGGCGTCGAACACGCGGAACAGGTTCAGGTCGAGACGGTGATCGGCGGGCACGGAGCGCGGGCGGCGTGGTGAAGGACGGATCGATTCTAAAGGATGCGCGGGCAACGGATGCGCGGGTTGGCATGCGCGGCGCTCGCTCCTATTCGATGGATGTCGATGCGTGTCGATGCCGTTCGCGCCGATACGCGAGCATCCGCTTGACCGCTGCGCAACGCCATCGAACACGCACGTCATTAAGCATGACGGCCGCAATAATCTACCGCATCGCATACGCGATTCCATGTCGGCATACCGGCGGCGCGCGGCAGCCTGTAGTAATCCGCCATCATGCTGTCCCCGTCGGCCATTTCGCGCCAAAGGCACTACCCGTTCGGCTAAGATGCCGTCGCTTCATATTTCGGGATAGCCGTCCTGTCGCACGCATTCAAACCAAATATAAGCCTGACAGTTCGACGGTATTAGAAGAAGTCGAACAAGTCGGGGGCTTGGCCAGTGAATGCAGCAGATCAGCGGTGGGTCGTTATCTATTTGAGTACGGGGTTTTCGTTGGCCCAGGCCGCGCGTCTTGGCGAGGCCTTCAATCTGGCGAATCGCCTGCATGGATACGGCGTGGATTACCAGCTTAAGTACGTGTCCGAAAGCGGGGGGCTGTTGCAGTCGTCGTCCGGCGTGAGAATCGCGGCCGATCCGCTCGGCGACGAACACAGCCGCCGTGCGCTCGCGTTCTTTCATCTTCATGGCGACCGCGCGGCCGTCAACTGGGACGACGCATTGCAGCGACGCCTGGCCGACATTCGTCAGCATGCGCGCTGGATCGTCGACGCGATGGATCTGCCCGCGCTCGCCGCCACGCGGCGGCCGTCGTCGTCGATCGACGTGCGGCCGGGCAGGGCCGGGCGCGCCGCCGCCACGACGATCGAATCGCGGCCCGGCGAGACCGACGTGTTCGCCGCCGCGCTCGACATGTTCCGCGCCGACCTCGGCGACGGCGCCGCGCAGGAGATCGCCAGCAACATGATGCGGCCGGTCGAGCAGCGCTACGTGCAGTCGATGTGGGCGTTCCGCGAGCTGAGCGCGAGCCCGTCGATCCGGATGTCCGCGCAGCGGCTGCGCGCGCAGAGCGTGAACCGCATCTCGATCGCGAACGCCGCGCACGCGGCCGCGATGAGCGAGCGCAATTTCCTGCGGCGCTTCAAGAAGGAAATCGGCGTGACGCCGACCGAGTTCGTCCAGCACGTGCGGCTCGAACGTGCGTGCCACATGCTGATCCATACGACGCTGCCGGCCGACAAGGTCGCGCGGCGTACCGGGCTCGGCAGCGGCGAGCGGCTCGCGAAGCTGTTTCGCCAGCGCCTGTTGATGTCGCCTACCGAATTTCGCGTCGCCGAACGGGAAAAAATCCTCGCGCACGGCGCGGCGTCGCCCGATTCGGATGACGGGCGCGCCGCCGCGTGTTGCGACGCGTGCGTGACCGGGCGCGGAAAAACGGGCCGGATACCCGTAGAATCGTCGTGTCGCGATCTCGATTCCCGGTTTCCATGCCCTTCCTCCCCACCACCGCCACCGCCCCTTTCTGCCCGTCGGAAGTAAAGGGCAGCATCACGATCGACGCCGCCGCGCCGCGCTGGCTGAAGCTCAGGCGTTTTTTCGGCCCCGGCCTGCTGGTCGCGATCGGCTACATGGATCCCGGCAACTGGGCGACCGATATCCAGGCCGGCTCGCAGTTCGGCTATTCGTTGCTGTGGGTCGTCGCGTTCTCGAGCCTCGCGGCGATCTTCCTGCAGATGCTCGCGGCGCGGCTCGGCCTTGTCGCGGGCAAGGATCTCGCGCAAGCCAGCTACGACCGTTACGGCCGCCTCGGCCGCGTCGTGCAGTGGATCACCGCCGAAGTGTCGATCATCGCGTGCGACATCGCGGAAGTGCTCGGCTGCGCGCTCGCGTTCAAGCTGCTGCTCGGCGTGCCGCTCGCGTGGGGCGTCGTGTTGACCGCGCTCGACACGGTGATCGTGCTCGGCCTGCAGGGCAAGGGGGTCCGGCAGATCGAGGCGATCGTGCTCGGGCTGATCGCGACGATGGCGTTCTGCTTCGTCGCGCAGGTGGCGATCACGCCGCCCGACTGGCATGCGGTGGTGGGCGGGCTCGTGCCGGGCGATCCCGGTCACGACCGCAAGGATGCGATCGTGCTCGCGCTCGGCATCGTCGGCGCGACGATCATGCCGCACAACCTGTACCTGCATTCGTCGGTCGTGCAGACGCGGCACGTGGTCGGCGGCGCGCGCGGCGTGATCCGCGACACGCTCGCAATCGTGCGCATCGATACCATCGTGTCGCTGTTCGTCGCGATGCTCGTCAATGCGGCGATCCTCGTCGTCGCGGGCGCGGCATTCCATGCGACCGGCCAGCACAACGTGACCGACATCGAGCAGGCGTACCGGCTGATCACGCCGATCGCGGGCGGCGCGGCCGCGCTGTTGTTCGGCATCGCGCTGCTCGCGTCGGGGCAGAGCTCGACGCTGACCGGCACGATCGCCGGCCAGGTCATCATGGACGGCTTCCTGCATACGAAGATCCCGTGCTACCAGCGTCGGCTGATCACGCGCGGGCTCGCGCTCGTGCCGGCGCTGATCGGCGTGCTGTGGCTCGGCGACGGCTCGGTCGGGCAACTGCTCGTGTGGAGCCAGGTGCTGCTGAGCCTGCAGTTGCCGTTCGCGATGTGGCCGCTGATCCGCTCGGTCAGCGACCGCGGCACGATGGGCGAACACGCGATCGGGCGCGGGATGCAGGTGGCCGCCTGGGCGCTGTTCGCCGTGATCACCGGCACGAACCTGCTGTTGATTACCGGTGTCGCGGGCTGATACAGCCTGTCACAGGCTGACACAGGTGCGCCGCGCGCATGCGGTAAACTGCGGCCTTTCGATCGTTCCCGAAGTCCGTCATGTGGAGTGAAATCAGCAACATCGGCGATGCCGCGCTGACCTTGCCGATCGCGCTGACCTGCGCGGCATGGCTCGCGCTGACCGACTGGCGCCTCGCCGCCCGCTGGGGCGTGCTGCTGGCCGCCGCCATGGGCATCGTCGGCGCCACGAAGATCCTGTATGCCGGATGCGGCATCGAGCTGCCGCAATTCGATTTCCGCGTGATCAGCGGCCATACGATGCTGTCGACGTCCGTGTGGACGGTCGCGCTGTCGATGCTGTGGCAGGCGTTCCGGCCGGGCAAGGCGCCCGGTATCGCGGCCGGGCTGGCCGTCGGCGCGATCACGGCCGTCGCGCGCGTGTTCGATCATTCGCACACCGTGCCGGAAGTCGTCGTCGGCTGGATGCTCGGCGCGCTGGTCGCGCTGGTGTTCCTGCGCGGCTACGACGGCGCGCGGCAGCGCGCGTTCTCGCCGCGCGTCGCGGCCGTCTGCCTGCTGCTCGTGTCGGGTATCGCGTACGGGCACCGTGCGCCGTTCCAGCAGATGATCGACACGCATTCGCCGCAGCTCTGCGCATTCGTGCGCGCGCCGTCGGGCGACGGATTCTGACGGTCGTCGAGGGCGGGCGCTCCGGCGCCGCCTGCCTGGCGCCTTCTTGCCCCCGGCGTTCGTCCGGCGTTTTCCGGCAGGTTGCACGATTCCACGCCGGATCAGCTTCCCGATTGCGTTCTCCTCCGTGCGCAACGCAACGCACGTTCTCCCGATGATCGACTATTACTCGACGCAGCCCATCCGACCGGCCGCGCCGAGCGGTTTGCGCATGGGCGCCGGTACGTGCAAGTCATGAACGACGCCTATGACCGGGCATAACGAATATTCATTTCATCGATTGGCGGCATTCGCGTACGCTGGCTGTCGTTTCACCGCGGGCAAGCCGCCCGGCCGGTTCGGCGTGCGTCCAGGTTATCTCGATATACTCGCGGGAACCGTGCGTTGCGTCGCCATGTCGGCACACCCGCGACCGGCACATGTCGGCTGGAAGATGCACGGCAACCCCGTCGCGGCAGCGTTCCGCGACGACGATTCACGACAGGAGGAGGTCACATGACAATCGTTTCTCCGCGCCTCGCCGGCAAGTGCGCCTACATCACGGGCGCCGCGGGCGGCCTCGGCCGTGCGATCGCGCGCCGGATGGTCGAGCAGGGCGCGCGCGTGTTCCTGACCGACATCGCGGAAGCGGCGGTGCTCGACGCGTTCGCGCAGGAACTCAACGCGGGCCATGCGACGCCGGTCGCGTTCGCCGCAACCCAGGACGTGCGCGACGAAGCGCGCTGGCAGGCGCTGCTCGCGCAGGCGACCGATGCGATGGGCGGGCTGTCGGTGCTGGTCAACAACGCGGGCGTCGGCTCGGTCGGCTCGCCCGCGCAAATCGAGCTGGACGAGTGGCGGCGCGTGATGGCGGTCAACGTCGAGAGCATCATGCTCGGCTGCAAGCATGCGCTGTCGTATCTGGCCGAGAGCCATCCCGCGTCGATCATCAACATTTCGTCGGTCGCGGCGTTCAAGGTCGAACCGGACTTCACCGCGTACAACACGTCGAAGGCGGCGGTCGCGTCGCTGACGAAGTCGGTCGCGATCGACTGCGCGCGCCGCGAGATCGACGTGCGCTGCAATTCGATTCACCCGGCGTTCATCCGCACGGGGATCGTCGAGCCGCTGTTCCAGTCGCTCGGCGAACGCGACGCGACGCGCAAGCTCGCGCGCGGCATTCCGCTGCGCCGGCTCGGCGAGCCGGACGACGTCGCGCACGCGGCCGTGTATCTGGCGTCCGACGAGAGCCGCTTCGTGACGGCCGCCGAACTCGTGATCGACGGCGGCATGTGCGCGGTCTGACGCGTATCCCGAACCACAACGATTGGAGGAGAACATCATGTCGACACCCGTGAATCGCCAGTTGCTGCTGAAGACGCGCCCGGAAGGGCGGGTCGGCCGCGAACACTTCTCGCTCGTCGAGACGCCGGTGCCGGCGCTCGCCGACGGCGAGGTGCTCGTGCGCGTGCTGTATCTGTCGATGGACCCGACCAACCGCGTATGGATGAGCGACGTGCCGCAGTACCTGCCGCCCGTCGCGATCGGCGAGGTGATGCGCGCGCTCGGTATCGGCCGCGTGGTCGCGTCGCGCCATGCGGGTTTCGCGGAAGGCGATCTCGTGCAGGGGCTCGTCGGCTGGCAGGACTATGCGGTCGTGCCGGCCGAGCAGGCCGCGCAGCTCGTGAAGCTGCCCGCGCAGTCGGGCCTGCCGCTGCCGACGCTGCTCGGCGCATGCGGGATGAGCGGGCTGACCGCGTACTACGGGCTGACCGACATCGCGCCGGTGCAGCCGGGCGAAACGCTCGTCGTGTCGGCGGCGGCCGGCTCGGTCGGCTCGATCGCCGGGCAGATCGGCAAGATCCACGGCGCACGGGTGGTCGGCATCGCGGGCGGCGCGGACAAGTGCCGCTACCTGACCGAGACGCTCGGGTTCGACGCGGCCGTCGACTACAAGGCCGACGATTTCCGCCAGCAACTGAAGGCGGCGACGCCGGACGGCGTGCACGTGAACTTCGAGAACGTCGGCGGCGAGGTGATGCGCGCGGTGCTGTCGCGGATGGTGATCGGCGGGCGCGTCGCGCTGTGCGGCGTGATCTCGAACTACAACAGCGGCCGCGCGGCCGACGACGTCGGCGTGCTGATCTCGAAGCGGCTGACGATGCGCGGCTTCCTGATCCTCGACTACCGCAAGAGCCGCGAAGCCGTGCAGACGCTCGCGGGCTGGCTGCGCGACGGCCGCCTCAAGGCCGAGGAAACCGTGGCCGACGGTCTCGAAAACGCGCCCGACGTGCTGAACCGGCTGTTCGACGGCGACCATCGCGGCAAGCTCGTGCTGCGCGTCGATCCGGACGCGTGACGGGCATGCGACATCGGTCGCATCGGGCCGCGGGCCCGTGTCGACCGCGCTGAGTTCAATCCATCCGGCTGCAGTTTAGGACTTGTCCCATATATTGTCCGGGCCGCTCTCCCTACAGTGATTGCCAGTACACAGGCGGCGTGACCGACGCGTCACGCCGCCTGTTTTTCCGGTAACGCGGCAGAGGAGAGGGAACATGCGCGACAACGCGAAGCGATCGGCAACGGCAGTGGGCGCCGCAGTCGTACGGAGGATGGTGTTCGGGCTCGGTGTCGTACTCGCGATGTCGAATGCAATGCCGAACGCGATGGCGGCTGGACAGCCCACGCCGGATGGCGTCGTGCGGTTCACCGGTTCGCTCGTCGATCTCTACGACGTGACGCTCGATGCGCCGGCGGGCGTGCAGATCGACGCGCGGGAGGCGGCCGATGGCGCGGCAACGGCCACGCTCCGGTTCGATGCGCATGGCCGGCATCTGGCCGGTGTGCAGGTGGCGCTGGTCGGGCCCGACGGCGCGCCGTTCGCGTCGGACGGCGGCGCGGCGGTGCGTGTGACGTGGCGCGATGCGCGCGACGAACGAAGCGTGCGGCTGGCGCCGGGCCACGTTCATCGCGTCGGGCCGTACGGCGGCGTGATGACGGTCGCGGCGGATGAAGCAACGGGCGCCGCGGCGCCCGTCGTGATCCATATCCGTCATCCTTGACCGGCGCTTTCCGCATGCGTGCGGATCGCCGGCGGCCGGCCGCGCGTCATTCGCCCTGTTCGGCGCGCGCGTAGATGTCCCAGCTCGCCATGAACAGCGCGGCGACGAGCGGCCCGATCACGAAGCCGTTGATGCCGAACAAGGCCATCCCGCCGAGCGTCGAGATCAGCACGACCCAGTCGGGCATCTTCGTGTCCTTGCCGACGAGGATCGGGCGCAGCAGGTTGTCGACGAGGCCGATCACGCCGACGCAGAACACGACGAGGATCACGCATTTCCAGACCGCGCCGATCATCAGCAGGTAGAGCGCGGCCGGCACCCACACGAGGCCCGCGCCGATCGCGGGCAGCAGCGACAGGAACGCCATCAACGCCCCCCACAGCACGACGCCCTCGATCCCGAGGATCCAGAAGATCAGGCCGCCGAGCGCACCCTGCACGAGCGCGACCGCGATGTTGCCCTTCACGGTCGCGCGCACGACCGTCGTGAATTTCGCGAGCAGCAGGTTCTTGTGCTCGTCGTCGAGCGGCAGCGCGCGGCGCACGCGGCGGCCGATCTCGCCGCCGTCGCGCAGCAGGAAGAACACCATGTACAGCATCACGCCGAAGCTCACGATGAACTGGAACGTGTTCTGGCCGATGCTGAGCGCCTGGGTGGCCGCGAACTGGCTGATCTGCGCGGCGCCGTCGGTCAGCTTCTTCTGGATGCCCGGGATGTTGGTCAGCCCGTATTTCTGCAGCAGATGCTGGATCGACGACGGCAGTGCGTGAATGATGTCCTGGAAGTACTGCGAATAGTTCGGCTGCGCGGTCTTGATTTCCTGGTACACGTACGCGATTTCCTGCACGAGCGTCCCGGCGACGAACACGAGCGGCAGGATCACGATCAGGATGATCAACGACAACGTGACGAGCGCGGCCAGGTTGCGCCGCTTGCCGAAGCGCGCGGCCAGCCAGCGCTGCACGGGCTGGAACAGGATCGCGAGAATGGTGCCCCAGAACACGGCGCCGAAGAACGGTGCGAGGATCCAGCAGAGTCCGACTGTGACCGCGAACAGCAGGAAATATAAAAATTTTTGGTGGTCTTGTCCGCTATCCATGGGAGACATTCGCGCAGATTGATGCGTGGTTTGATTGAATCGCGTTGCCCTGTGTGCGATCGGTTCGCGAACCTCACGGGTTCGCGGCGAAATGCGCGGCGGGGCGGCCCTTGCGGAGTATGCCCGCAAAGGTGCCGCCATCATAGCCGCTGCGTGAGACACATGCGAAAACGCCGCGGCCGGGGCCGCGGCGCTGCCGGGAAGCGAATGCGGCGCGAGGCCGCGTGCCGCGTCGTCAGATGTGGAGCTTGGTGACCTTCGTGCCGTTCACCGACAGGTCGCCCATCAGGCCCGCGTTGGTCAGGACCAGCACTTCCACCGGTGCGGTGGCCG
Organism: Burkholderia sp. HI2761; assembly: GCF_002223355.1. Lineage (NCBI taxonomy): Bacteria > Pseudomonadati > Pseudomonadota > Betaproteobacteria > Burkholderiales > Burkholderiaceae > Burkholderia > Burkholderia sp. HI2761. Next base: position 1,181,443 of record NZ_NKFN01000007.1, read on the forward strand.
TGGTGGTGTCGACCGCGCCGTTCGCGCCGACCTTCACGACCGCGACCGACGCGTCGGCGCCGGCCGACCAGCCTTCCGACTTGCGGAACGAGTCGAGCGCATCCTGCGTCATGAACAGGAACACGACCGCCTTCGACTGCGCGCCGGCCTGCAGCCCGACCGACAGCGACGACGTGTTGTAGTAGCCGACGGTACTGCCGCCGACGCGCAGCGCGCCGTTGCCGGACTGGGCGCCGACGATGAAGCCGGCCTGCAGCACGTTCGGGAACACGAGGACGCCGCGTGCCTTCGAGACCAGATCGCGCGAGCCCGGCACCGTCGAATACAGGCGCGACAGCGTTGCATTCACGCTGGCGTCGATCGACTGGCGTTTCGACGCACTGGCCGCGGCGCTATCGGGTTTGTCGGACGTGGTCGTGCAACCGGCGAGGGCGAGGCTGCCGAGCATCACGGCAGCGGCGGCTTTCATGGCGAGGGATTTCTGCATGGCGGTTTCTCCTTCGTTGTCTGATTGAGGACGGACGGTGCGGGCAGCGGGGCGGGCGGCGGTGCCGGTCGCCCCGTTCAACGGCGGGAAAGGAGCAGCCCTGCGACGAACGCGAGGCCAGCGACGACGCCGGCGGTCTGCCACGGATTCTCGTGCACGACCTGCGACATGCGTTCGGCCGAATCGCGCAGCCGGGCGGCCGCGCTGCCCGATGCGTAGTCGAGCGCGCCGCGCGCTTCGTCGATCCGGGATTGGATGCGCTTGCGCAACGCGGCGATATCGCCATCGCCATCGTTTTTCAGCAAATCTTCCAATTCATCGACCAGCCCGCGCAGATCGTCGCTCACGTCGGCTTGCAGATCGCGGGCGGCGGAGCGGGTCGTACGGCCAACGCGTCGGCCGGTGCGGCGGATGTCGGACAAGCCGCGGTCGAGCTTGTGTTCGATCGAGTCGGTAAGCGCCATGGTGTTTATCCTCCTTTGATTCCAGGCTAATTTGAAGATAAGACGAATCCCAGCAACTAGTGTGATTCACTTGATCCGCCCGAGTTTCGAGACAAATTTTCAATTCGTCGGCGGGATCGCCGGAAAGCCCCGTCACGCGGGGCGGGGCGGTGGTTGAAAAAATTTCGCGTCTCGGACGAGGCAGCATGTCGAGCAGCGGATCGCAGTGAAGGCCCGGTAAATATGGCGTTGCCGGCCCATCAGGTAAATAGTGCCGTTGCAGGTCGCGTACTGATGCAATTGCACTAATCCACACCGGATCGAGGCGCACGATTCGTGCCCGGCGCCGATTGCACCCCGCTGCCGTCCAGCGCGACGTCGATGACGACCGGATCGTGGTCCGACGAGCGGTAGGCGTCGGGCGCGTAATAAGCCGACCGTCGCGCGGACGTTTTGTAATCGGGCACGGGTTGCAGGACGAGCGGTTCATCCGCGTTGATGTGCCAGATCTGCACGGCCTTCACGCGCGCGGCGAGCGGCGGCGTGGCAAGCGCATGGTCGAGACTGCCGGCTTCGCCGCGAAATACGTAGCTGTACGCAGCATCGCCGACGAAGCGCGCAACCAGGTTCGCGTAGCCGCGCGCTTCCAGCGTGCGCACGGGGTCTTCCTTCGCATAACTGTTCAGGTCGCCGATCAGCAGCACGCCATCGGCCGCGACGCCCGTCGGCGAGGTGGCGAGCCAGTCGGCGACGCGCGCGGCCGCCTCGGTACGCGCCGCATTCCAGCAGCCCTGGCCGTCGGACTGGTCGAGATCGGCGCCGCTCGCATGCGGGCAGTTCTTCGACTTCAGGTGATTGACCGCGACCGTGAACGCGCGCGTGCCGCCGATGCGCCGGAACGTCCGCGCGAGCGGCGGGCGGTGCCGGCCGCCGAGTGCGACGGTGGCGGCGCGCCCGACCGGCTCGACCGTGCGGCTGTCGTACAGCAGCGCGACCGCGATCGCATCGCGGCCCAGCCGCGCGGTGCCGGGATCGACCGCGCGCCAGCCGTCGCCGAGTTGCGCGGCGAGACGCCTCGCGGCGCTCGCGTCGCCGTGGCCGTTGTTCGCGATTTCCATCAGTCCGATCACGTCGGCGCGCAGCGCGCGCAACGCCGCGACGATCTTCGCTTCCTGCCGCGCGAACGCGGCAGGCGTTTTCGCGCCGCGGTCGGCCGGCGCGCCGAATCCGCCGCCACGGCCGTCGCCGTTGAAATAATTGAAGACATTGAACGATACGACGCGCACGTCGGCATCGGGATGCCGGGCCGGTGCCGCGGTACGCGGGTTCGCGGCGGCGTCGAATACCGGTGGCGTGCCGGCCACCGGTTGCAGCCGCCATGCGCCGTAGCGCAACTCGAGCACGCCTTCGACGCCGCGTACCGTGTAGCCCGCGCGCAGCGTGTTGGCGGCGCTCAGCGCGGGCGGCGGATAGCGGACGGTCGCCGGGTCGCGGCGGCTCGAACCGTCGTCGAGCACGATGCGGTTCAGCGCGTTGGCTGCCGCCTGCGCGGCAGCGTCGGCCGGCAGTGCGACCTGGGTCGGTACGCGCAGCCGGCCGTTGCTCAGCACGATGCTGCCGTAGCGGCCGAGTTCGTGGGTATCGCTGACCGTCAGCGTTTGCGGCAGGCGTACGCGCATGGCTTCGTGCGCGGCCAGGACGGCGGGCGACGCGACCGGCAGCGCGAGCACCGCCGGCGTGACCGTCTGCCCGCGCGCGCAGACGGTCACGCGGCCAGACAGCGTGAACTGCGTGCGGCCGTATTGCTCGTCGACCCTGCCCGTCAGATGCACGAGATCGCCGGGTTCGGCGCGCGCGCTCGGCGCGTGGACGAACAGGCCTTCCGAAACGCCCGGCCGGCGTTGCCGCTGCGCGTCGGCCTGCTGGACGAAGAAGCCGCCCAGGCCGTCGGCGCCGCCGAACGCCGCGGTGACGACCGCTTCGATCGACGTCGTTTGCCCGGCGAGCGGCGACGGCCGGCCGGCGCGGCGGATCTCGGCAATCGCCGTGGCCGCGCCGCCGCAGCCGCTGCTGAGCGGCGGCGCGGCGGCCAGCCGGGCGAAGAGGGGCGCGCAGAGCACGACGGACAACGCCACGAGCAGCGCAGCGGCAAACAGGGGGAGCGGGCGTGACATGAGACGGTCCACGGGATGAGAATCCGACAGTTCGGGACCGCATCTTGAAGGCAAAATGTCAGGCTGCGGCCGAAATGGCCGTCCGGCCAGTGCCGGTTGGCCAACGATGCGGCAAGCCGCCCCGCGGCTGTTACGCTTTCGCATCGAGCGTCGCATGCCGCTCACCCGGCGCATGCCGCAGCACCCCGTCCCCACAGGAGAAATCCATGTCTTACATGCTGTTGATTGTCGAACCGACCGAACAGCGCGCCGAGCGCACGCTCGACGAAGGTCAGGCGCTCTACGCGCGGATGGTCGATTTCGCCGAGTCGCTGAAGGCGCGCGGCGTGCTGCGCGGCGTCGAGTCGCTGGAGCGGTCCGAGCGCGGCACGCGCGTGCAGGTGCGCGACGGCGAGACGCGCCTGCTCGACGGCCCGTTCGCGGAGGCGAAGGAGATGATCGGAGGCTTCTTCCTCGTCGACGTCGACACGCGCGAAGAAGCGATCGAGATCGCGCGCCAGTGCCCGGCCGCGCAATGGTGCACGGTCGAGGTGCGCGCGGTCGGCCCGTGCTTCCTGTGAGCGTCACGACTCGGTATTTACCCTGATTCGTCGTGGCGCGTGTCGATCCGGCCGTCTTCCGCCCGTCGTCCGGGTAAGGCGCCGCGGAACGGGCGCCGCCATCCACCGACGACAAGGAGTGAACGATGCGATTCATGATCATGATCCGGGCGAACGCCGTCAGCGAATCCGACGCGTTGCCGGACAACCGGCTGGTCGAGGCCATGACGGTCTATCACGAGGAACTGGCGAAGGCCGGCGTGCTGCTCGACGCCAACGGCCTGAGGCCGAGCGCCCATGGCTGGCGCGTGCGCTACACGGGCGGCAAGGGCACGGTGATCGACGGCCCGTTCGCCGAAACGAAGGAACTGATCGCCGGCTATACGCTGATCCAGGTGCGTTCGCGCGACGAAGCGCTCGAATGGACGCGCCGGTTCCCCGCGCCGTTCGGCGCCGAGCTCGATTGCGAGATCGAGGTGCGGCCGCTGTTCGAGCTCGACGACCTCACGCCGAGCGAGGCGGTCGAGCGGTTCCGCGATCTCCACGTCGGCCGTAGCCACGCCTGAATCCACCCTCACCGGGAGCACCCGTCATGCACAAGATGGTTTTCATCAATCTGCCGGTAGCCGACTTGCCGCGCGCGAAGACGTTCTATCAGGCGCTCGGCTTCGAGATCGTGCCGGCCTATACCAACGATCAGGCCGCCTGCATCCGGATCAGCGAGACGATTTTCGCGATGCTCCTCGTGCGGCCGTTTTTCCAGACCTTCACCGACAAGACCATCATCGATCCGGCGACGCACATCCAGGTGTTGTCGTGCCTGTCGTGCGACAACCGCGCCGAAGTCGACGCGATCGTCGCGAAGGCGCTGGCGGCCGGCGGGACCGCGCCGCAGGCGCCGCGCGAGTATCCGAACATGTACGGCCACGGGTTCACCGATCCGGACGGCCATACGTGGGAACTGATGGCCATGCCGCTGGATGCGTCCGCCCAGGGGCAGGCGTCGTGACGCATGAGGCGACTCATCGTGCGATCGAAGCGGTCTGGCGAATCGAGGCGCCGAAGATCATCGCGCGCGCCGCGCGCGTGGTGCGCGACGTCGGCGTGGCCGAGGAACTGGCGCAGGACACGCTCGTCGCCGCGCTCGAGCACTGGCCCGTCGACGGCGTGCCCGACAATCCGGCCGCCTGGCTGATGACGGCCGTGAAGCGTCGCGCGCTCGACCGGGTCCGGCAGGAGTCGCTTCATGCGGCGAAGCGCGACCAGCTTGGTCACGAGATGGACGCGCTCGACGCGCATGTCGTCCCCGATATCGCGGACGCACTCGCCGACGCGCGCGACGACGACATCGGCGACGACCTGCTGCGGCTGATCTTCACGTCGTGCCACCCGGTGCTGTCGACCGACGCACGCGTCGCGCTGACGCTGCGGCTGCTCGGCGGGCTGACGACGGGCGAGATCGCCCGGGCGTTCCTGACGCCCGAGCCGACGATCGCGCAGCGGATCGTGCGCGCGAAGCGCACGCTCGCGGCGGCGCACGTGCCGTTCGAGGTGCCGGCCGCCGATGCGCGGCCCGCGCGGCTCGCCTCGGTGCTCGAAGTGATCTACCTCGTGTTCAACGAAGGCCATGCGGCGACGGCGGGCGACGACTGGATGCGTCCGTCGCTATGCGACGAGGCGTTGCGGCTCGGCCGCGTGCTGGCCGGGCTCGCGCCGGACGAAAGCGAGGTGCTCGGGCTCGTCGCGCTGATGGAGCTGCAGGCGTCGCGCATGCATGCACGCATCGACGCGCAGGGCCGGCCCGTGCTGCTGCTCGACCAGGACCGCAGCCGCTGGGATCCGTTGCTGATCAGGCGCGGCCTCGCGGCGCTGGAGCGGGCGACGAAGCTCGGCGGCGTGCGCGGGCCGTATGCGCTGCAGGCCGCGCTCGCCGCGTGCCACGCGCGGGCGCGGCACGCTTCGGACACGGACTGGGCGCAGATCGTCGCACTGTATGACGCGCTCGCCGAAGTCGCGCCGTCGCCGGTCGTCGAGCTGAATCGCGCGGTCGCGGTGGGGATGGCGTTCGGGCCGGCCGCGGCGCTCGAACTCGTCGACGTGCTGCGCGACGATCCGGCGCTTGCGCGCTATCACTGGCTGCCGAGCGTGCGCGGCGATCTGCTCGCGAAGCTCGGCCGCGCCGACGAGGCCAAGCTGGAGTTCCGCCGCGCGGCGGAACTGACGCGCAACGAGCGTGAGCGCGAACTGCTGCTCAGGCGCGCGATGGATGCGTGATGCCTCGCGCATGACGATCGCGGTGCCCGCGGCGCCCGTCTTCCGGCCATTCGCCGCGTTGCGCCCCGACACTATCGTCCGCATTGAAAAAGCCTATTGGGGGATGCGAGCGCGAGCGCCTAGATTGAAGAGCACGATGCGCACCCGGCACACGCATCGTTCCCCACATATCTGATCGGCCCGGCGTCATACGCGGCCGCGCCGACTCGAACGGAGGCGCAAATGGCTCAACTCAAGGGCAGCAAAACCGAAGAGAACCTGAAGGCCGCATTCGCGGGCGAATCGCAGGCGAATCGGCGCTATCTGTATTTCGCTTCGAAGGCCGACGTCGAGGGGCAGAACGACGTCGCCGCGCTGTTCCGCTCGACCGCCGAAGGCGAAACCGGCCATGCGCACGGCCATCTCGAATACCTGGAAGCCGTCGGCGATCCGGCCACGGGTTTGCCGTTCGGTTCGTCGCGGCTGAATCTCGAATCGGCGATCGCCGGTGAAACGCACGAATACACCGACATGTATCCGGGCATGGCGAAGACCGCGCGCGACGAAGGTTTCGACGAAATCGCGAACTGGTTCGAGACGCTCGCGAAGGCCGAACGCAGCCACGCGAACCGCTACACGAAGGCGCTGGACAGTCTCGTCGACTGACGGGGCCGCCGCCGGCCGCACGGCAGCGCCGCGCGACCGGCACGCGGCCGGCTGTTCGTTCATCGCCGCCCGCACCGCGCGGGCGGTGCGCTTGCGCACATGCGCGCCACGCGGGAGCGCCCCATGCCCCACAAGGAAGGCAGTCTCGAAGCCCCGACCCGGCATCCGCTCGACTGGCAGTCCGAAGCGTTCTACGACCAGGGCGCGATCGATGCGGAAATGACGCGCGTCTTCGACATCTGCGCCGGATGCCGGCGCTGCGTGTCGCTGTGCGGCGCGTTTCCGGCGCTGTTCGACCTGGTCGACGACACGCCGACGGGCGACATCGAGGAAGTGCCGAAGGCCGCGTTCGGCAAGGTCGTCGACCAGTGTTATCTGTGCGACCTCTGCTACATGACGAAATGCCCGTACGTGCCGCCGCACGCATGGAACGTCGACTTCCCGCACCTGATGCTGCGCGGCAAGGCCGCGCGTTACAAGCGCGGCGAAGCGACGCTGCGCGACAAGGTGCTGTCCAATACCGATGCGCTCGGCCATTTCGCGGGCATCCCGGTCGTCACGCAGACGGTCAATGCGGTGAACCGCACGCCGCCCGCGCGCCACGCGCTCGAAGCGGCGCTCGGCGTCGATCGCCATGCATGGCTGCCGGAATTCGCGCCGCGCACGTTCCGGCGCGCCGCCCGGCGCTCGGACGATTCGCCCGTGCGCGACGGCGAACGCACGCCCGGCAAGGTCGCGGTCTACGCGACGTGCTACGTGAATTTCAACGAGCCCGGCATCGGCCACGACCTGCTCGCGATTCTCGCGCACAACGAGATCCCGTACGAACTCGTCACGCGCGAAGCGTGCTGCGGGATGCCGCTGCTCGAGCAGGGCAATCTCGAGGGCGTCGCGGCGAAGCAGGCCGTCAACATCCCGGTGCTCGAACGCTACGCGCGTGAAGGCTATGCGCTGATCGGCGCGATCCCGAGCTGCGTGCTGATGTACAAGAGCGAGCTGCCGCTGATGTTCCCCGGCGACGCAGCCGTGCGCGCGGTGGCCGATGCGTTCTGGGATCCGTTCGAATACGTGATCGCGCGGCATCGCGACGGGCTGCTGAAGACCGATTTCAAAACCGGCCTCGGCACCGTGTCGTATCACGTGCCGTGCCATGCGCGCGTGCAGAACATCGGCCGCAAGACGGCCGATGCGCTGTCGCTCGTGCCCGATACGCGCGTGAACGTCGTCGAGCGCTGCTCGGGCCACGCGGGCACGTTCGGCGTAAAGAAGGCATTCCATGCGGACGCGATGCGGATCGGCGCGCCCGTGTTCAAGGCGATGGCCGAGCCGCAGCCGGATGTCGTGTCGTCCGACTGCGCACTCGCCGGCCATCACATCGTGCAGGGCATCGGCGAGAAGGGGCTGCCGCAAGCGCCGCTCGCGCATCCGCTGACGCTGCTGCGCCGCGCGTACGGCATCTGAGCCGCCGCGGCCGACTCACGAGGACATCCCATGACGCTGACCCGCGACTCCCTGCTGACGCTCGAAGCGTACGCGAAGATCCGCAAGGCCGAACACGCGCGGCTCGTCGCGTACAAGCGCCGCCGCGCGGTGGCGCTCGGCAATCACCTGCGTTTCCTGTTCGAGGACGAGACGACGATCCGCTACCAGATCCACGAGATGCTGCACATCGAGAAGATCTTCGACGAAGCCGGCATCGAAGGGGAGCTCGACGCGTATCTGCCGCTGGTGCCCGACGGCACCAACCTGAAGGCGACGATGCAGATCGAGTACGAGCACGAGATCGAACGGCGCGCGGCGCTCGCGCGGCTGATCGGTGTCGAGGATCGCGTGTACCTGCAGGTCGACGGGCACGCGAGCGTCTATGCGATCGCCGACGAGGATCTCGAGCGCGACAACGCCGAGAAAACGTCGGCCGTGCACTTCGTCCGCTTCGAGTTCGATGCGCCGATGCGCGCCGCGCTCAAGGGCGGGGCGGCGCTGTCGATCGGCTGCGATCATCCGGCCTATACGATGCCGCCGCAGCGCGTCGACGCGGACGTCGCCGCGTCGCTGGCCGGCGATCTGAGCTGAGGCGGCGCACGCTTCGCCTGGCGGCTCCGGCTTTTCCGTTCCGACCCGAAACCGGCGCGCCGCACACGCCGCGGCGCGGCCGTACGTCTATTGCACCGAAAATGTAACAAGCGTGACGGATTTGCATGCGGGGACACATTGGGCGCAATGCGTCAGTGTGTTTTCATTACTCGCAGAGAAACAATAAAAAGATTGTGCATGGAGATAATTCGATTCACTGCGAATCGAATGATTTACCGATTCGTGAATATCTTGTTACGAATTTTTCCCTGATTTACCGATTCCGGGAAACCATGCCGGCGATTGTTGCCGGCAGGGGTCGGAGCAAGCCACAACGGCCTGTTTACAGGCATTCTTCAGACGCTGCGGAGCCCCGCCGGACGGGCCTTTGCAGCCGTCGGCATAAAGATCTCGCAAAAAAATTCAAGCGTAAATGGATTGCCCGCCCATGGCAGGTTGTTTCAGTGCGTAACATTAAGTCATTGTCATATTGAGATAAACCCTGAGGATGGTATGCTTCGTGCACAAAAATTCCCACATTGGAGTGAGACCGCGATTTGTGCGCCATTGCCGGGAATCGCGGCACCGTGAAAGTGCGGTGTCGCCCGGTATGCACAACGCCGGATAACCATAATGTGCAACCTGGCCGCCCTGCGACGCGATGTGTCGCGACGGCGCCGCCAATCGCAGCCCCGGCCTGGCTGCGTGGAGAGATCGACTATGTTCTTCGATGAGCTTAACGATGAAGAGTGGTTTCGCCTTTCAGCGCTGATCGCCGATGAACCCATCCGGCTGAACCGTCGTGGGCGTCCACGCGCCGAACCGCGCGTCGTCGCCAACGCGGTGCTGTGGATCCTGACGACCGGGGAAGCCTGGTCAAAGCTGCCCGGTCGCTATCCGTCCGGGCCGACGTGCCGCCGCCGCTACGAGGAGTGGCTCGCGAATGGCACGCTGCTGAAGATGATCGACGTGCTGACGCAGTTCAGCGGGCGCACGTTCGCGTATATTCCGCCGCCGCCGGTGGCGGTCGTGCCGGCCCGTCGCGCGGAGCCCGTGCCCGACAACGACCGTCTGCGCGGCGTGTTCTGGCAGAACCCCGAGTCGTGGCAATTGCCTGTTGCGCAGGCAAACGTTTGGGCGGGCGAGGGTGCGTCGCTGAGCACGATGCCGGACGACCGGATGGACGGCCGCTCCGACGTGTCGTTCACGGTGCCCGGCGCGCCGGGCACGGAGCCGCGCCATGTGCGGGCGTCGTCGGCGAGCTTCGCCGCGGCCGAGCCGCAGGTCGACGAGTATCGCGGCTATACGATCAGCGGCATCGCGCAGCCCGTGCAGAACCTGATGTATCGCGCGTGGGCCGAGATCTCGCAGGACGACCGCCGCGTCGAACGCTCGGGCCTGATCGGCCCGCGCTTCACCGATGCCGAGGAAGCCGAGCAGTACGCGCTCGACTGGGCGCGCCAGTGGATCGATCGCCACGGTGCGAGCGACGCGCCGGCGCGCGAGCCGCAAGGCGAAGTGCTGGCCGGCCTGTCGGCGCTGGCGCGCGCGGAATCGGACATCAAGCGCTTCATCGCCGAGCGTCGCGCGGGCGCGTTGTCGGAAAGCCGCAACGATCCCGTGCAGTCGGAGCGTCGCGAATACGAGTACCGCGTGGGCTGATCGCCGTTCCCGTGCAACGCGCGGGCCGTCGTATGCCACGACGCCCGCGCGCAAGTCCAGTGTCTCCATGTCTGCCTCGCCCGGGCGCCGCTGTCGAAGCGGCGCCCTGTGGTGCATGACGGTATGACGCGTTACTGTCTGCCGTAGGTATCGTCGAAGCGGACGATGTCGTCCTCGCCGAGATACGCGCCCGACTGCACTTCGATCAGCTCGAGCGGCATCTTGCCCGGGTTCTCCAGGCGATGCGACACACCGAGCGGGATGTACGTCGATTCGTTTTCGGACAACAGGAACGTTTCGTCGCCGCGCGTGATGCGCGCGGTGCCGCGCACGACGATCCAGTGCTCGGCGCGGTGGTGGTGCATCTGCAGCGACAGTTGCGCGCCCGGCTTCACGACGATGCGTTTCACCTGGAAGCGCTCGCCCATGTCGACCGAGTCGTAGTGGCCCCACGGACGATGCACCTTGCGGTGGTCGGTCGCTTCGGAGCCTTGCCGCGCCTTGATGCGCCCGACGATTTTCTTCACGTCCTGCACGCGCGATTTATCCGCGACGAGCACGGCGTCGGGCGTTTCGACGACGACCAGGTTCTGCGTGCCGACGCAGGCGACGAGCCGGCTTTCCGAATGCGCGAACGTCGATTCGGCGCCTTCGAACAGCACGTGGCCGCGGCCGACGTTGCCGGTATCGTCCTTCGGCGAGATCTGCCAGATCGCATCCCACGAACCGACGTCCGACCAGCCCGCGTCGAGCGGCACGACGACGCTCTCGCACAGTTCCGGCAGGCTCGCGAGCGGTTCCATCACCGCGTAGTCGATCGAGTTCGACGGCGACGCGGCGAATGCGTCGCGGTCGACGCGGAAGAAATCGCCGTCTTCCTTGCCCTGCGCGACGGCCTGTTCGCAGGCCGCGTAGATCTCGGGTTCGAGTTGCCGGATCGCCTTCAGCCAGACCGACGCGCGCACGATGAAGATCCCGCTGTTCCACCAGTATTCGCCCGACGCGACGTACTGCTGCGCGAGTTCGAGGTGCGGCTTCTCGACGAAACGGTCGAGGCGGCGTACGTCGAGGGAGCCGGTTCCGGCGTCGCCGAGCGGCGCGCCGACGCGGATGTAGCCGTAGCCGGTTTCCGCGTGCTTCGGCACGATGCCCATCGTCGCGATCTTGCCTTGCGCGGCGCAGTGCACGCCGGCCGCGACGGCCGCGTGAAAGCGCGGCACGTCCGCGACCGCATGGTCGGCGGGCATCACGGTCATCACCGCGTCGTTGCCGCCGGCGACGAGCCGCAGCGCGGCGAGCGTCAGCGCGGGCGCGGTGTCGCGACCGAGCGGCTCGAGCATGATCGTCGCGTTCTTGGCCGTCAGGCGCAGTTGTTCGGCGGTCGTGAAGCGGTGATCCTCCCCGCAGACGATCAGCACGTCGTCGTTGAGCGGGTGATCGGCCGTCAGGCCGTCGAGGCGCAGCGCGGTGGACTGCAGCAGCGAGTGATCGCCGAGCAGGCCGATCAGCTGTTTCGGAAAGCGCTCGCGCGACATCGGCCACAGGCGCGTGCCGGAACCGCCGGCGAGAATCACGGGCTGTACGGCGAGACGCATACCGGCGCCGGGCGTGCCGGCGGCGGGTGCGGCGGAAGAAGAATGGCGCGTTTCGGCGGCCACTGCCGGAGCATTCATGATGACACTCTCCACGGTTGAAGTCAGTGCCTGTCGTTGTAGCATGAAGTAAATCGACAATAAAACCGGACCCAATGCCGAATATCCGCCAGGCATTGATCCGGGAGAATTTTCCGCGATAGCACCGGCCGCAAATAAAAAAATAAAAAATAATTCCGGGCGCTGGCCGGACATGGCCGCCCGCAAAGGGCGCCCGGCAAGCGTAACGATTCCGAAAAAATCCCCTTTCATGACTGATTCGGGAAAACCTGCCGATTTAATTAAAAAAGATCGCGGCAAGAATTTCCGATTATTTTTCGAAATACTTGTGCGCTTGAGGAGGAATTTTCTTGTCGCTTCAATAGCGTCATGCAACGTTTGAATCGAACGTGCGGCACGGGCTGCACAAGGCGCTGTTCGCCTGTTCAAAGAAGAGGAAACAGACATGTTGAGCGTGCTGGCGAGAGTCATCGATATCGCGATGGTCGTGACGGGCGCGCTGATCGCGGCCGTATTGCACGACGGCAGCATCGGGCTCGGCGACCTGCAGCGCACGACGGTGCTGTTCGACTGCCTGCTGGTCGTCGTGTTCTTTCCGGCCGTCGGCATCTACCAGTCGTGGCGCGGCAAGCGTCTCGTCGGGCTGGTGGTCCGCGTTGCGTTCGCGTGGCTCGCGGTCGAGCTCGCGGGCATCCTGATGAGTTTCAGCTTTCACCAGTCGGGCGACCTGTCGCGGCTGTGGCTGGGTTACTGGGCGCTCACGACGACGGCGCTGCTCGCCGGCTCGAAAGCCTGCGTGCACGTGGTGCTGCGGCAATTGCGCCGCGGCGGCTACAACCTGAAGGCGGTCGCGATCGTCGGCGGCACGCCGGCGGCGCGGCGGCTGATCGCGCAGATGCGGGCGCGGCCGGAAGCCGGTTTCAACCCGGTGTGCGTGTACGACGAAAGCGAGGCGCCGGGCGAAGTCGCGCTCGACGACGTGCGTATCGAGCGGCAGTTCGAATCGCTGGTGTGGCTGGTGCGCAGCCGCGCGATCAGCGAGCTGTGGCTCACGCTGCCGATCACGGAGGAGCGCCGGATTCACCAGATCGTGACGGTGTTCCGCCACGACTTCGTGAACATCCGCTTCATTCCGGACGTGCGCACGCTGTCGTTCTTCAACCAGGAAGTGGTCGAGGTGCTCGGCGTGCCGGCGATCAACCTCGCGGCGTCGCCGATCACCGACGTGCGGATCCTGCCGAAGTTCGTGTTCGACCGGCTGTTCGCGCTGGCGGCGCTTACGGCGCTCGCGCCGGTGATGGTGCTGATCGCGGCCCTGATCAAGCTGACCTCGCGCGGGCCGGTGTTCTTTCGGCAGAAGCGCAAGGGCATCGACGGGCACGAGTTCGAGATCTACAAGTTTCGCTCGATGAAGGTGCACGAGGAAGTGGCCGGGCAGGTCACGCAGGCAACGAAGAACGACTCGCGCGTGACGCCGGTCGGCCGGTTCCTGCGGCGAACGAGCCTCGACGAGCTGCCGCAGTTCATCAACGTGCTGAAGGGCGAGATGTCGGTGGTGGGCCCGCGCCCGCATGCGCTCGCGCACGACGACATCTACAAGGATCTGGTCAAGGGCTACATGTTCCGCTACCGGATCAAGCCCGGCATCACCGGGTGGGCGCAGATCAACGGCTTTCGCGGCGAGACCGACCAGATCGAGAAGATGATGGGCCGCGTGAAGCTCGACCTGTACTACATGCAGAACTGGTCTTTCTGGCTCGACATCAAGATCGTCGTGCTGACGCTGTGGAAAGGCTTCACCGGCAGCAACGCGTACTGACACCGACGCACCGCGTCACGCAGGCATTCCGGTTTTTCCGAATTTCGAATCATTGGTCAAGGGGTCCGACACATCATGAATCTGACTATCATCGGCAGCGGTTACGTAGGGCTTGTCACCGGCGCCTGTCTCGCCGACATCGGGCACGACGTGTTCTGTCTCGACGTCGACCAGGCGAAGATCGACATCCTGAACAACGGCGGCGTGCCGATCCACGAGCCGGGCCTGAAGGAAGTCATCGCGCGCAACCGCTCGGCCGGCCGCCTGCGCTTCTCGACCGACATCGAGGCCGCGGTCGCGCACGGCGACGTGCAGTTCATCGCGGTCGGCACGCCGCCCGACGAGGACGGCTCGGCCGACCTCCAATACGTGCTCGCGGCGGCGCGCAATATCGGCCGCTACATGACCGGCTTCAAGGTGATCGTCGACAAGTCGACGGTGCCGGTCGGCACGGCCGAGCGCGTGCGCGCGGCGGTCGCCGAGGAGCTCGCGAAGCGCGGCGGCGAGCAGATGTTCTCGGTCGTGTCGAATCCGGAATTCCTGAAGGAAGGCGCGGCCGTCGACGATTTCACGCGGCCGGACCGCATCGTGATCGGCTGCGACGACGACGTGCCGGGCGAGCGCGCCCGCGAGCTGATGAAGAAACTCTACGCGCCGTTCAACCGCAATCACGAGCGCACGCTATACATGGACGTACGTTCGGCCGAGTTCACGAAATACGCGGCGAACGCGATGCTCGCGACGCGCATCTCGTTCATGAACGAACTGGCGAACCTCGCCGACCGCTTCGGCGCGGACATCGAGGCCGTGCGCCGCGGGATCGGCTCCGATCCGCGCATCGGCTACCACTTCCTGTACGCCGGCTGCGGCTACGGCGGCTCGTGCTTCCCGAAGGACGTCGAGGCGCTGATCCGCACGGCCGACGAGCACGGCCAGTCGCTGCAGATCCTGAAGGCGGTGTCGTCGGTCAACGCGACGCAAAAGCGCGTGCTCGCCGACAAGATCGTCGCGCGTTTCGGCGAGGACCTGAGCGGCCGCACGTTCGCGCTGTGGGGCCTCGCGTTCAAGCCGAACACCGACGACATGCGCGAGGCGCCGAGCCGAGAGCTGATCGCCGAGCTGCTGTCGCGCGGCGCGCGCGTCGCGGCCTACGACCCGGTCGCGCAGCAGGAAGCGCGCCGCGTGATCGCGCTCGATCTCGCCGATCACCCGAGCTGGCTCGAACGTCTCACCTTCGTCGACGACGAGGCGCAGGCCGCGCGAGACGCCGACGCGCTCGTGATCGTCACCGAATGGAAGGCGTTCAAGAGCCCGGACTTCGTCGCGCTCGGCCGCCTGTGGAAGACGCCCGTGATCTTCGACGGCCGCAACCTGTACGAGCCGGAGACGATGAGCGAGCAGGGCATCGAGTATCACCCGATCGGCCGGCCGGGCTCGCGCCAGGCCGTCGCCGCCCGCGTGCCGGGCGCCGCGCGCGCCAGCGCGTAACCCGTTTTCCGTCACTCGTTACGAGACGCCATGTTCCGGAACATCCTGATCGTCTGCCATGCGAACGTCTGCCGCAGCCCGGCGGCGGAAATGCTGTTCAAGTCGCATGCCGCGTCGCGCGGCGGCCCGCGCCCGACGTTTCATTCGGCCGGCGTGTACGCGAACGACGGCGACGGCATCGATCCGGTGATGCGGCAACTGCTCGCCGAGCGGGGCGTCGATGCGACGACCCATCGCTCGCGGCGGCTGTCGCGCCGGATCGTGCGCGACGCCGACCTGATTCTCGTGAGCGAGCGCGATCAGATCAAGGCCGTCGAAACGGTCGATCCGTTCGCGCGCGGCAAGGTCCACCTGCTGGGCAAGTGGGAGGACGCCGAGATCACGGATCCGCATGGCGGCCCCGAGGCCGACTATCGCGAGAGCTACTCATTGATCGAACGTCTGGTTCAAGGATGGCTGCAAAAACTATGCTGAAACGTCCCATGCGCCCGCTGGCGCTCGCCGTCGCGCTGACGACATTCCTGTCGGCCTGCGCAACCGCGCCCGGCAACTACCTCGACTCGTCGAACCTGAAGGACGAAGGCCGGCAGGAAGCGGCCGAAACCTATCCGGTTCATTACATCGACGCCAAAGTGGTGATGGATCAGCTGCAGAAAGCGCAGGTCGACCATCCGCTGCCGCCCGGGCGCTATACCGATCCGTCGCAGTACACGTATCGCGTCGGCCCGCAGGACATTCTCGGCGTCACCGTGTGGGATCACCCGGAGCTGACGACGCCGCAGGGCCAGTCGTTCTCGAGCGGCGGCAACACGACGCAATCGGTCGCGGGCGCGCTGCAGCAGCCGTATACGACCGCGCTGCCGGGTCAGGCCGATCCGTACGGCCAGACCGTGTCCTCCGACGGCACGATCTTCTTCCCGTTCGTCGGCCGCATTCGCGTGGCGGGCAAGACGGTCGCGCAGATCCGCGACCAGATGGCGTCGAGCCTGTCGCGCTACGTGAAGAATCCGCAACTCGACGTGCGCGTGCTGTCGTTCCGCAGCCAGAAGGTGCAGGTGACGGGCGAGGTGAAGCAGCCGGGGCCGCTCGCGGTGAGCGACGTGCCGCTCACGCTCGTCGACGCGATCTCGCGTTCGGGCGGCTCGACCGCCGAGGCCGACCTGCAGCGCGTGCGGCTCACGCGCGACGGCAAGCTGTACACGCTCGATGCGAACGGCGTGCTCGATCGCGGCGAGGTGAAGCAGAACGTGATGCTGCAGCCGGGCGACATCGTCAACGTGCCGGACCGCAGCGACAGCCGCGTGTTCATCATGGGCGAGGTCAAGACGCCTGTCACGGTGCCGATGCTCAAGGGCCGGCTGACCATCGCCGATGCGCTGACCGCGGGCGGCGGGATTCTCGACACCGACGCGAACCCGCGCAAGATCTACGTGATGCGCGGGATGCGCGACAACCCGACGAAGCCCGAAGTGTTCCGTCTCGACATGACGCAGCCCGATGCGCTGATGCTGTCGAGCCGCTTCCCGCTTCAACCGCTCGACGTCGTCTACGTCAGCACGGCCGGCTCGGTGCAGTTCAACCGTGTGCTGCAGCAGGTGCTGCCGACGATCCAGACGATCTTCTACATGCGGCAAATCACGCGCTGATAGCCCGCCGGGGCGGCGTCCGCCCCCCGGCACCACTCAAGCGGGAACGAATGGTGAACACGCAAGCGAAACACTCCTACGCGGATCTGACCGCGAAAACCGAGGAAGAGGACGTCGTTCTCGGCCAGTTGCTCCAGGTCATCATGGACGACATCTGGCTGCTGCTCGGCATCGCGGTGACGGTCGTCGCGCTCGCCGGCCTCTATTGCTTCATCGCGAAGCCGGTCTACCAGGCGGACGTGCACGTGCGGGTCGAGGGCAACGACAACACGTCGCAGGCGCTCACGCAGACGCAGACGGGCGCGTCGATCAACAGCGGCCCGCAGCAGGCGCCGACCGATGCGGAAATCGAGATCATCAAGAGCCGCGGCGTCGTCGCGCCGGTCATCGAGCAGTTCAAGCTGAACTTCTCGGTCACGCCGAAGACGCTGCCGGTGATCGGCAGCCTCGCCGCGCGCCTCGCGACGCCCGGCGAGCCGTCGCGGCCGTGGCTCGGTCTGAAGTCGTATGCGTGGGGCGGCGAACTCGCCGACGTCGACTCGATCAGCGTCACGCCGGCGCTCGAAGGCAAGAAGCTGACGCTGACGGCCGGCCCGAACGGCACCTATTCGCTGGTCGACGAGAACGGCACGCGGCTGCTGGCCGGCCGGGTCGGCGAATCGGCGCAGGGCGGCGGCGTGACGCTGCTCGTGCAGAAGCTCGTCGCGCGCCCCGGCACGCAATTCACGGTGGTTCGCTACAACGATCTCGACGCGATCAGCGGCTTCCAGGCCGGCATCCAGGTGACCGAGCAGGGCAAGCAGACGGGCGTCGTGCAGATTTCGCTCGAAGGCAAGGATCCGGACCAGACCGCCGCGATCGCGAACGCGCTCGCGCAGTCGTACCTGAACCAGCACGTGGTCGCGAAGCAGGCGGAAGCGACCAAGATGCTCGACTTCCTGAAGGGCGAGGAGCCGCGCCTGAAGGCCGACCTCGAACGCGCGGAAGCCGCGCTGACGCAGTACCAGCGCACCTCGGGCTCGATCAACGCGAGCGACGAGGCGAAGGTCTACCTCGAAGGCAGCGTGCAGTACGAACAGCAGATCGCCGCGCAGCGCCTGCAGCTCGCGTCGCTCGCGCAGCGCTTCACCGATTCGCACCCGATGGTGATCGCCGCGAAGCAGCAGCTCGGGGAACTGCAGGCCGAGAAGGACAAGTTCAGCAACCGCTTCCGCAGCCTGCCGGCGACCGAAGTGAAGGCGGTCCAGCTCCAGCGCGACGCGAAGGTCGCCGAGGACATCTACGTGCTGCTGCTGAACCGCGTGCAGGAGCTGTCGGTGCAGAAGGCCGGCACGGGCGGCAACATCCACCTGATCGATTCGGCGCTGCGTCCGGGCGCGCCGGTCAAGCCGAAGAAGGTGCTGATCCTGTCGGCCGCCGTGTTCCTCGGCCTGATCCTCGGCACGGGCGTCGTGTTCCTGCGTCGCAACCTGTTCCAGGGCATCGAGGATCCGGACCGCATCGAGCGCACGTTCAACCTGCCGCTGTACGGGCTGGTGCCGCAAAGCGCCGAACAGGTGAAGCTCGACGCGGCGGCGGAGAAGGGCGGCGGCCGCGCGCGGCCGATCCTCGCGAGCCTGCGTCCGAAGGACCTGAGCGTCGAAAGCCTGCGCAGCCTGCGCACCGCGATGCAGTTCGCGATGATGGACGCGAAGAATCGCGTGATCGTGCTGACCGGCCCGACGCCGGGCATCGGCAAGAGCTTCCTGACGGTCAACCTCGCGGTGCTGCTCGCGCATTCGGGCAAGCGCGTGCTGCTGATCGACGCCGACATGCGTCGCGGGATGCTCGACCGCTACTTCGGCCTGACCGTGCAGCCGGGCCTGTCCGAGCTGCTGAGCGATCAATCGCCGCTCGAGGAAGCGATCCGCGAGACGCCGGTGCAGGGTCTGTCGTTCATCGCGGCCGGCACGCGCCCGCCGAACCCGTCGGAGCTGCTGATGTCGACGCGCCTGCCGCAATACCTCGAAGGGCTCGGCAAGCGCTACGATGTCGTGCTGATCGATTCGCCGCCGGTGCTGGCGGTGACCGACGCGACCATCATCGGCCGCATGGCCGGCTCGACGTTCCTCGTGCTGCGCTCGGGCATGCATACCGAAGGCGAGATCGCGGACGCGATCAAGCGCCTGCGCACCGCGGGCGTCGATCTGGACGGCGGGATCTTCAATGGCATGCCGCCGAAGGCGCGCGGCTATGGCCGCGGCTATGCGGCCGTGCACGAATACCTGAGCGCTTGATCGCATTGCACGAAACCGGGCCGGCGCGAGCCGCATCGGCCCGGCCGAATGGAGAACCCTCGATGAAAATTTCCGTGCTCGTTCCGACCTACCGGCGTCCCGCCGACCTCGCGCGCTGCCTGCTGGCGCTGCAGCGCCAGCAGCGGCTGCCCGACGAGGTGATCGTCGTCGCGCGCCCGGAGGACGACGCCACGCACGAACGGCTCGCCGATCCGGCGGTCGGCGGCGCGCTGCCGCTGCGCATCGTGCCGGTCGACGTGGCCGGGCAGGTCGCCGCGCTGAACAAGGGGCTCGACTCGGCGAACGGCGACATCGTCGCGATCACCGACGACGATGCGGCGCCGCACCCCGACTGGCTCGCGCGCATCGAAGCCGCGTTCCTGTCCGACCCGCGCGTGGGCGCGGTCGGCGGCCGCGACTGGGTGCACGAGAAGGGCCGCCTGCTCGACGAATCGCGAGAGCAGGTCGGCCAGCTCACGCTGTCGGGCAAGATCATCGGCAATCATCACCTCGGCGTCGGCGGCGCGCGTGAAGTCGACATGCTGAAAGGCGCGAACATGAGCTACCGCCGTGCGGCGATCGAACGGCTGCGCTTCGACACACGGCTGCGCGGCGCCGGCGCGCAGGTGCACAACGACATGGCGTTCAGCATGGAAGTGCAGCGCGCGGGCTGGACGCTGCTGTACGACCCGGCGATCGCCGTCGATCATTTCCCGGCCGAGCGCTTCGACGACGACCGGCGCGATGCGGCATCGCTGAACGCGATCAGCAACGGCGCGTACAACCTGCAACTGACGCTGCGCGAGCATCTGCCGCCGGTACGGCGCGAGATCGCGTGGTGGTGGTGGGCGCTGATCGGCACGCGCGTCTATCCGGGCCTCGCGCACGTGCTGCTGTCGCTGCCGAGCGCGCGGCGCGCCCGCGTGCTCGCGCACTGGCGCGCGGTGCGCCGCGGCGCGCGCGACGCGCGCCGCACGAACCTCGCCCCCCACCGTGCGGCCATGCCGCCGGTGACGTCTTGAACGGCCTGCGCGCATTGCGCGCGGCCACGCCCGGAGGGCTCGCATGACTGCATCGAAAGCTGCAACCAAAGTCCACGTCCATCTGTTCTACGGCGCCGATCCGCGTACCTACCGGAAAGGCGACGACATCGGCTGCCTGTACGGCTATCACCACGCCGAATCCGACGAATTCCGGCTGACCTATTCGCAGGACGGCGGCGAGAACCGCGTCGTAAGCCTCGCGCGCCGTGCGCTGAAGGCCGCGCTCGGCTTCGACGTCGTGCATGCGTGGCGCAACCGCGCGGCGCTGCTCGCTACCGACGTGATCTGGACACACACCGAGCAGGAGCATCTGGCCGCCGCGCTGATCCTGAAGCTCGCCGGCGAGCAGGGCAAGCGCCAGCTGTTGCTCGCGCAGAGCGTGTGGCTGTTCGACAAATGGGACGGCTTCGGCGGCCCGCGCCGCTGGCTGTACCGCAAGCTGCTCGCGCGCGCCGACGCGCTGACCACGCTGGCTCGCGACAACGCCGAGCTGTGCCGCCGCTACCTCGGGCGCGAAGCCGAGTTCGTCTATTACGGGCTGAACACGCAGGACTTCCCGCCGGTCGAGCCGCAGCAATGGCAACCGAACCGGCCGCTGCGGATCGCGGCGATCGGCAACGACCGCGACCGCGACTGGCGCACGTTCCTCGCCGCGTTCGGCGGCGATGCGCGCTACGACGTGCGGCTCGCGACGCGCCGCCGCGTGCCGCGCGAATTGCACGCGCCGAACGTGAAGATCGGCCCGGCGTCGGGGCTCGCGAAGCAGCACGAGCTGTACGCGTGGGCCGACGTGATCGTCGTGCCGCTGCGGCCGAATTTCCACGCGTCGGGCATCACGGTGATGCTCGAGGCGGCGGCCGTCGGCAAACCGATGATCGTGTCCGACGTGGGCGGCCTGAGCGATTACTTTCCGCACGATACGGCCGCCTATGTGCCGGCGTTCGACGCGCAGGCGATGCGCGAGGCCGCCGATCGCTTCGTCGCCGACCCGGTAGCGGCGCTCGAGTGCGCGCGGGCGGCCGCCGCGTGCCTGCGCGAACGCGACCTGACGACGCAGGCGTTCGCCGAGCAGCACGTGCGCATCACGCGCGACATGCTGCGCCGGCGCCGCACACCCGCGGCGGCCGGCGTGGCGATGCCGCTCGCCGATTCGCGTCCTTCGTCGCAGTGAGCGCGGATCGATGAGTACGATTGCCGCCGAACGCGCGCCGTCGCGCGCCCGCAGCTGGTTCGCCGAGCCGAAGCACTGGGCCGGGCAGGCCGGGCTGTGGACGTTTACCGCCGCGCTGATCGCCATCCACCAGGGCAAGGTGCTGACGCTCGCGTTCCCGGTGCTGGCCATCGGGGTCGGCATCTGGCTGTATTTCAAGAGCCCGGCGCGCTATGTCGGCTTCATGTGGTGGGTGTGGTTCCTGAGCCCGGAAGTGCGGCGCCTGGCCGACTGGTCGAAGGGCGCGTTCACGCCGACGAGCTTGATCCAGGTCGCGCCGCTCGCGGTGACGATGATCGCCGGCTTCGGGCTGCTCAGGCATTACCGCGTGCTCGCGCAACGGCGCGGCATCCCGGTGCTGCTGATCCTGTTCGGGCTCGTGTATGCGTATCTCGTCGGGATCGTGTCGAGCGGCGTGATGGCCGCGACCTACGACCTCGCGAACTGGCTGTACCCGATCCTGATCGGCTTTCACATCATGGTGAACGCGCGCAACTATCCGGAGTACCGCGACGTGCTGCTGTCCACCTTCATGTGGGGCATGCTCGTGATGGGCGTGTACGGCGTCGTGCAGTATTTCGTGATGCCGCAGTGGGACGTGCTATGGATGGTCGGCTCGCAGATGGGCTCGCAGGGCGAGCCGGTGCCGTACGGCGTGCGCGTGTTCAGCACGATGAATTCGTCCGGACCGTTCGCTTTCGCGATGATGGGCGCGCTGGTGTTCGTGCTGGTCGCGCCGCAGAAAATCCGCTGGTTCGCCGGGGCGGCCGGCTTCGTGTCGTTCGCGCTGTGTCTCGTGCGCTCGACCTGGGGCGGCTGGGTGATCGCGCTCGCGATCCAGCTCGTGCAATCGAGCAACCGCGTGCGGATGCGGATCCTGATCAGCGGCGTCGTGCTGGTCGGGCTGTGCGTGCCGCTCCTGACCGTCGGGCCGGTGGCCGACCGGCTCGGCCAGCGTCTGCAATCGATCACGAACCTGAAG
Source organism: Burkholderia sp. HI2761 (assembly GCF_002223355.1). Classification (NCBI taxonomy): domain Bacteria; kingdom Pseudomonadati; phylum Pseudomonadota; class Betaproteobacteria; order Burkholderiales; family Burkholderiaceae; genus Burkholderia; species Burkholderia sp. HI2761. Next base: position 1,203,856 of record NZ_NKFN01000007.1, read on the forward strand.
GACGATCGCAGCTACGACGACCGCAACAAGTTCTACGCGACCTTCGCGCAGACGGCGTTCACCGACGTCGCCGGCGAAGGGATGGGCGCGACCGGCGCGTCCACGAAGCTGTCGAGCGACAGCGGCGAGCTCGGCAAGTACGGCAGCTTCGACAGCGGCGTGATGAACGTGCCGTTCGTGCTGGGCTGGCCCGGCACGCTGCTGTATCTCGCGGGCGTCGTGATGCTGTTCGGCCGCACGCTGCGCGCGGCGTTCAAGCTGCGCAAGGACAAGTTCGTCGGCGCGTGCCTGAGCCTGTGCCTGTCGACCTTCGCGATGCTCGTGTTCACGAACTCGCTGATCGGCACCGGCGGCCTGCTGATGTTCACAGCCATTTTTTCGATACTTGCCGCGGCGCACTGGCAGAAGGCGCAACGCCTGCTGGCCGCCGCGCGTTCACGGGGAGGCGACCATTGAGAATCGCGATCGTCACGCACGTCGTGCGACATAACGACGGGCAGGGCCGCGTCAATTACGAAATCGCGCGCGCGGCGCTGGCCGAGAACTACGAAGTCACGCTGGTCGCGTCGCACGTCGCGCCCGAGCTGCTGGCCGACCCGCGCGTGCGCTGGGTGCCGGTGAAGGTCGGCGGCTTCTGGCCGTCGAATCTCGTCAAGCAGCAGGTGTTCGCGCTGAAAAGCGCGGCATGGCTGCGCGCGCACCGCGGCGAATACGACGTGCTGCACGTGAACGGCTTCATTTCGTGGATCAAGGCCGACGTGAATACCGCGCACTTCGTGCACGGCGGCTGGTTCAAGAGCCCGTACTATCCGTTCGGGCTCACCAAGGGGCTGTGGTCGGCTTACCAGTACGTCTATACGCGCGTGAATACCGTGCTCGAGCGCTGGGCCTACCGGCGCTCGCGCGCGATCACCGCCGTGTCGCAGAAGGTGGCCGACGAGATCGCCGGGCTCGGCATCGACAGCCGCAAGATCAGCGTGATCTACAACGGCGTCGACGGCAGCGCGTTCGCCGGCGCCCAGGCCGACCGCGCGGCGTTCAAGCTGCCGGACGACGCGTTCCTGCTGCTGTTCGTCGGCGACCTGCGCACGCCGCGCAAGAATCTCGGCACCGTGCTGAAGGCGCTGACGAAGCTGCCCGCGAACGTTCATCTGGCGGTAGCCGGCTACTTGCCTGGCAGCCCGTATCCCGACGAAGCGCGCGCGCTCGGCATCGATTCGCGCGTGCATTTCCTCGGTCTCGTGAAGAACATGCCGACGCTGATGCGCTCGGTCGACGCGTATGTCTTTCCGTCGCGCTACGAAGCGATGAGCCTGTCGCTGCTGGAGGCGATGGCGGCCGGGCTGCCGGTCGTCACCGCGCGCACGGCGGGCGGCGCGGAAATCATCACGCGCGAATGCGGGATCGTGCTGGAGGATCCGGACGATCCGGCCGCGCTCGCGCAGGCGATCGGCTCGCTCGCGGCATCGCGCGACACCTGTCGCGCGATGGGCGACGCGGCCCGCGAACTGATGACCCGTTTCGGCTGGGCGCACATGGGTGCCCAGTACGTCGCGCTTTACCGGCGCATCGGCCAACCCCCGCAGCCGTCCGCCTTCGAGCGGGTCGAGCATGCGGTCACGCAGGAGCAACCGTGATGTCCCAATCTTCCCGGCCGATCAAATCGTTGCAGATCGGCATGCACTGGTTCCCCGAACGCGCGGGCGGCCTCGACCGGATGTACTACTCGCTCGTCGGCGCGCTGCCCGGCGCGGGCGTCGAGGTGCGCGGGCTCGTCGCCGGCTCGCCGAAGGTCGCCGACGACACGGGCGGGGCGATCCAGGGCTTCGGGCCCGCGTCGCAGCCGCTCGCGCGCCGGATGCTCGCCGCGCGGCGCGCGCTGCGCGAGGAGGTCCGCAGCGACCGGCCGGACGTGATTTCGTCGCACTTCGCGCTGTACACGTTCCCGGGCCTCGACGTGACGCGCGGGATTCCGCAGGTGTCGCACTTCCAGGGGCCGTGGGCCGACGAAAGCCAGGTCGAGGGCGCCGCGTCGCTCGGGCAGCGCGCGAAGCGCTATCTCGAACAGGCCGTCTATACGCGCTCGTCGCGGCTGATCGTGCTGTCTCAGGCGTTCGGCCAGATCCTGACGCACCGCTACGGGATCGATCCGTCGCGCGTGCGCGTGATTCCCGGCTGCGTCGATACCGCGCAGTTCGACACGCCGCTCACGCCCTCCGAGGCGCGGCACAAGCTGCAACTGCCGCAGGACCGGCCGATCGTGCTGGCCGTGCGCCGGCTCGTGCGGCGCATGGGGCTGGAGGATCTGATCGACGCGATCGGCCTTGTCAAGCGCCGTCACCCGGACGTCCTGCTGCTGATCGCCGGCAAGGGCAAGATCGGCGAGGAGCTGCAGCAGCGCATCGATGCGGCAGGACTGCAGGACAACGTGAAGCTGCTCGGCTTCGTGCCCGACCATCATCTCGCGGCGCTGTACCGCGCGGCGACGGTCAGCGTCGTGCCGACGGTCGCGCTGGAGGGCTTCGGCCTGATCACCGTCGAATCGCTGGCGTCCGGCACGCCGGTGCTGGTCACGCCGGTCGGCGGGTTGCCGGAGGCGGTTGCCGGGCTGTCGAACGATCTCGTGCTGCCGTCGACGGGCGCGGATGCGATCGCCGAAGGGCTGGGCGGTGCGCTGTCGGGCGCGATCGCGCTGCCCGACGAGGCCGCGTGCAAGCGCTATGCGCGCGATCATTTCGACAACGCGGTGATCGCGCGGCGCGTGGCCGGCGTCTACGAAGAGGCGATCCAGGCGGCAGGCTGAACGCCCGCGGCGCGCACCGCGCGCGCCGCATCGACACCCCGACCGGCGCGCATGCGTGGCCGGTTCGCGTGCCGGCCGCCCGTCGAGGGCGAGCCGGCTTTTCCCGTTCGATCCGCATGGCCGGCGCGCATCACGCACGCCGCAGCGTCGCGGCCCACGCGCCGAGCGCGGCCACGCTCACCCCCGCGCCGAGCACGCAGACGCCCGTCCATCCGGCGCGCGCATACGTCATCGTCGCCGCGATCGCACCGAGCCCGCTGCCGGCCGAATAGAACAGCATGTAGCAGCCGACGAGGCGTGCATGCGCGTCGGGCCGCGCGCCGAGAATCATGCTCTGATTGACGACGTGCACGGCCTGTCCACCGACGTCGAGCAGCACGATGCCGACGATCAGCAACGCAATCGACGTATTGCCGAACGCGAGCGGCAGCCACGAGCAGGCGAGCAGCGCGAGGGCGGCGCCGGTCGTCGCCTCGCCGCGCCCGCGATCCGCGAGCCGGCCCGCACGGGCGGCGGCTGCCGCGCCCAGTGCGCCGACGAGGCCGAATGCGCCGATCTGCGTGTGCGACATCGCATGCGGCGGCGCGCTCAGCGGCAGCACGAGCGCGCTCCAGAAGATGCTGAACGCGGCGAACATCAGCAGCGCGATCGCGCCGCGCACGCGCAGCACGCGTTCTTCGCGCAGCAGCGACACCATCGAGCACAGCAGCGCCGCGTAGCCGATGCGTTCGCGCGGTTCGTGCCCGTCGGGCAGCAGCCGCGACAGCACGACCAGCATCGCGATCGCGAGCACGCCCGACACGAGATAGACCGCCCGCCACCCCGCGATGTCGGTGACGACGCCCGCCAGCGAGCGCGCGGCCAGCAGCCCGACCACGACACCGCCCTGCGCGGCGCCCACGACGCGCCCGCGTTCGCCCGCGCCGGCGAGGGCGGCCGAGCATGCGATCAGCCCTTGCGTCATCGCGGTGCCGAGCAGCCCGACCGCGACCATCCCGGCCAGCAGCGCGACGCGTGTCGACGCCGCGGCCACGCCGATGCAGGCCGCGCTCAGCAGCAGAAGCTGCACGGCGATCAGGCGCTTGCGGTTCAGCAAGTCGCCGAGCGGCACGACGAACAGCAGCGCGAGCGCGCAGCCGAGCTGCGTCGCGGTGATGACGCCGCCGACGGCGGCCTGCGACACGCCGAAATCCCGCGCGATCGAATCGAGCAGCGGCTGCGCGTAGTAGACGTTCGCGACGCTCGCCGCGCAGCAGACGGCCAGCAGCGCGACGCGCGCCGACGACAGGCGGCCGCCGTCGGCCGGTTGGATCGCACCGGTTGGCGCGTTCGATGCAACGGTGTCGGAATGGCAGGACGACTCCATGGTTTCCTCGCGCAATGTAGTTGCAATTTAAAACTAGTTTGAAGTGTAGGGAAACTGGTTTTAAAATGCAACCTGTTATGCGGTGGGCCAGGGGCCCGTGCACGAATGGTCGGCATGCCCGCGAAGGCGGCCGGAACGATTGCGGAGAGGAAGATGGCCAGGCAGAAAAGTCTTGCGAATTCGCCGTGCCCGGTGGCGCGCGCGACCGATATCGTCGGCGATCGGTGGGCGCTGCTGATCGTGCGCGATGCGTTCGACGGCGTGCGCCGTTTCGGAGATTTCCGCGCGAGCCTCGGCGTCGCGAGCAATATCCTGTCCGACCGGCTGAAGATGCTGGTGGACGCGGGCGTGTTCGACGTCGTGCCGGCCTCCGACGGCACCGCGTATCAGGAGTACGTGCTGACCCGAAAGGGCGAGGGGCTGTTTCCGGTCATCGTGATGCTGCGGCAGTGGGGCGAGGCCAACCTGTTCGCGCGCGGCGAACCGCATTCCGTGCTGGTCGACCGCGGCACCGGGCGCGCGATTCGCAAGCTCGCGCTGCGGCACGACGACGGCCGCCCCTTGAAAGCGGCCGAGACTGTCGTGAAGAAGATCGGCGACGAAGCGGGCACGACGCGTCGCTGAGCGTCATGCGCGAGGGTTGTGCCGTCGGATGGCATTCGGCATGGACGCACGAGCGCGGCCCGGCGTGGCCGGCTACGCGAGTCGATTCACGACGACCTTCGTTCGTTGGCGTTGCCTGATCCAGCCTCACCCCCGGCGACGCATGACCGCACGCGCACGATCGGCTGACGGCGTCGCCCGAGTGGCCGGCGCCGTGCCGCGACGCGTATCGGCCCGCACACGGGTCGCGAGCAGCGCGGCCGCGACCAGCAGCACGACCGACACGACGGTTTCGATCCGCAGCCCGCTGACGACCTGCGATGCACCGCCGCCGCCGGCCAGCGCACCGAACGCCGCGACGCCCATCGCGCCGCCGGCCTGCCGCGCGGTATTCAGCACCGCCGACGCGATGCCGGCCCGGTCGGGCGAGACCGATGCGAGCACGGCCGTCGTCATCGCGGGCACCGCGAACCCCATGCCCGACGGAATCAGCAGGAACGGCACCAGCAGCACGCCGAGCGGCGTCGCCGCGTCGACGAAATGCAGCGACCCGTAGCCGAGCGCCGCGACGAGCGCGCCGGCCAGCATCGGCATGCGCGGGCCGTGGCGGGCGACGACCCGTTCGCTCGCGAGATTCGACAGCAGGAACCCGCCCGTGAGCGGCAGGAACGCGAGCCCCGCCTGCAGCGCCGACTCGCCGCGTGTGCGTTGCAGGTACAGCGCGAGCACGAACACGGTGCCGTAGTATGTGAGGTTCACGCAGATCCCGAACAGCACGGCCGCGCTGAACGTGCGGTGGCGGAACAGCGCGAGCGGCAGCATCGGCGTGGCCGTGCGCGATTCGACCGCGACGAACGCGAGCGCGGCCAGCGCCGCCAGCGCGAAGCCGCCGGCCACGACCGGATGCGTGAAGCCGAGCGGCCGCCATTCGATCACGGCGCCGGTCAGCGCGGTCAGCATCGCGATTGCGATGAACTGGCCGCGCAGATCGAGCGAGCGCGTCGGTGCGGCCCGTTCGCGGCGTACAGGCACCCACGCGAATGCAGCCGCGAGCCCCGCCGCGCACAGCGGCAGGTTCACGAGGAAGATGCCGCGCCAGCCCCATGCCGCGATCAGCAGGCCGCCGACGACCGGCCCCGCCGCGATCGAGATCGACCCGGCCGCCGTCCACCCGCCGACCGCGCGGGCACGCAGGCGCGGGTCGTGCCGGCACGCGTCGTTGAGCAGTGCGAGCGAATTGGGCAGCATGGCCGCGGCGCCGACGCCTTGCAGCGCGCGGGCCGCGATCAGCATCGCGGGCGCGACGGCGGCGCCGCACGCAAGCGACGCGAGCGCGAACAGCAGGAGGCCCGCGACGTACAGGCGCCGTGCGCCGAAGCGGTCGCCGAGCGCACCGCCGGACAGCATCAGCACCGCGAACGCGAGCGTGTACGCATCGACGACCCATTGCAGGCCGGCGACCGGCAGGCGCAGGTCGGCGGCGAGATGCGCGAGTGCGATATTGACGATCGTCACGTCGAGCTGCGTGACGACGAAACCGATGCTGACGGTGGCGACGACGCGCGCGAGCGCGGGCGGGAAAGCGGGGGACGGTGTGGTCGTATCCATGCGTCCATCGTAGGCGGCGACGGACATGCGATGTTTCAGCGGGACGTGAAGCGTCGATGCGGATGCGGACTCGTACTGCTGGCTACGTGCGCCGATGCGGATTCGGCGAGGCCAAGGTGCTCAATGCCGTTCACCGCGCCAGCGTCCCGGCGCTACGCCGAAGCGCTTCGTGAACGCATGCGTGAACGTGCTCTGGTCCGCGAAGCCGACGCTGCCCGCGATGTCGACGAGCGAATGCCGGCGCTCGGCGAGCAGCACGATCGCGGCGTCGAGCCGCAGCCGCTGCAGGTAGCGATGCGGCGTTTCGCCGAACGCGTCGACGAACAGTTGATGGAACCGACGCATCCCGTAGCCGCAGTGCGCGGCGAGATCGGCGATGCGCAGCGGCTCGGCGAGCCGCGCGCGCAGCCAGCGGTCGATACGCGCGAAATCGAGGCCCGACGCGGGCGCGGCGATGCCCGCATCGTCGAGCAGCGCGTCGCACAGGCGCGCGGCGGCCTGCCACTGAAAGCGGTGCGCGGCGGCCTGCCGTGCGTCGCCGGCCGGCGCATCGTGTTGCGCGGCGGCCGCCGCGACCTGCGCGACGAGCGACGTGAGCGTCGGGTTTATCGACACGGCGCGGGCATGGTCGAACAGCCGCTGCGGTACCGCGAGCGACGCGGCGGGCAGGTCGATCACGAGCTGGCGATTGTCGCCGAGGCCCGCGTAGTCGTGGCGCGCGCCGGCCGGAATCAGCCAGGCCGCGTGCCGGTCGATGCGCCGGCCGATTCCGTCCACCGCCATCACCATCGCGCCGTCGACGCCGAGCACGACCTGGTGGAAGTCGTGCACGTCCGACGCTTCGCACGGGGCGTAGCGGCGCAGCGCGATGGCGGGGGAGGCGATGCGTTCCATCGGAAGGAAACGGCCGGATGCGGGGTCAGACGTCGAGCAGTTCGACTTCGAACACGAGCGTCGCGTTCGGCGGAATCACGCCGCCTGCGCCGCGCACGCCGTAGCCGAGTTGCGGCGGGATCGTCAGGCGACGCACGCCGCCGACCTTCATGCCCTGCACGCCTTCGTCCCAGCCCTTGATGACCATGCCGCCGCCGAGCACGAACGCGAACGGGTCGTTGCGATCCTTGCTCGAATCGAATTTCTGACCGTCGGTCAGCCAGCCCGTGTAGTGGACGCTGACGGTCTTGCCGGCTTGCGCTTCCGCGCCGGTGCCTTCGGTCAGGTCTTCGTACTTGAGGCCCGATTCGGTCGTGATGACGGACATGATTTCTCCTGAAAGAGAGTTGCGTGAAACCGCTATTGTAGGCGAGCGCGCAGCGGGCCGGCGCGCGTGGAATTCATGCTGTCGTACGCGTGGTAGCCCGCGTGGCGGGGCGCCGCGCGCAGGATCGGCCGACACGCAATTGGAACGCGCGTTTGAATTTTTCGCGAGCGGCGGGGCCGAGGTTGCACCACGGCAGTGCGCCCCGCGTATGAATCGACGCGATCCGCACGCGTTGCCGCCTGCCGGGCGACCGTCGCCGGATGCGGCGAAATGCCCGGCCCACGGGGCTTGCGGGCCGATGGCGGGGCGCCGCGCCGCATCCGACATCCTGCCCATCCACGCGCCCGCGCGTTCGAATCGCAACGTGGCCGGGCGTCGTTCGAGCGCCGTTTTTTCCGTCTTCCCGACCATGCCCTGTTTGGAAGCGCGCATCTACCGCACGGCTTGCGTGCGTCGACGCGCGGGGCCTATCTTTACATCTGTCGATGTCAGGATTTTGGCGGCGCGCGACGCGTCGCCCGGGCTTGCGCCGGCCGCGTCCGACGACGCGCCGGGCCGCTCCGCAACAGGAGAACGATGAACATGAAGTCAGCCGCTTCCGTCACCGCAGCCGGGATCATGCCGGTGCGCCGCGACCTGCGCTTCGATCTGCCGGTCGAACGCGCGAAGGACTGGCATGGCCTCGGGTCGCACGTAACCCATTTCTTCAACGCGCTGTCGCTGCTGTTTCCGGCCGGCGAGCGCTTCTTCATGGATTCGGTGCGCAACTACCGCGACCGGATCGACGATCCCGTACTGAAGCAGCAGGTGCTGGGCTTCATCGGCCAGGAGGCGATGCACACGCGCGAGCACGTCGAATACAACGAACTGATGCAGGCGAACCGGTTGCCCGCGCGCAAGCTCGACCGGCGCGTGTGGGCGGTGCTCGGCTACATCAAGCGCAAGCTGCCGCATTCGGTGCAGCTCGCGCACACGGTGGCGGCCGAACATTACACGGCGATGCTCGCCGACTGGCTGCTGCGCGACCCGACGCGCCTCGGCGGGTCGGTCGAAGGCTACCGGCAGATGTGGATCTGGCACGCGCTGGAGGAAACCGAGCACAAGGCCGTGTCGTTCGACGTGTGGAATGCCGCGATGAAGCCGGGGCTGCGTCGCTACCTGATCCGCGTCGGCGTGTATCTGCTGACGACGCTGACGTTCTGGCCGACCGTGTTCGTCATGCATGCGACGCTGCTGTGGCGCGATCGCGGCGCCGGGCATCACGCGCGCGGCATGCTGCGAATGATCGCGTTCCTGTACGGGCCGCGCCGCGGGCTGTTCCCTCGCATCGCCGGCGAATGGCTGAGCTTTTTCCGGCCGGGCTTCCACCCGTGGGATCACGACAATCACCACCACCTCGCGCGGATCGACGCACTGGCCGCCACCTACGGCGAACACGGCGGCACGCCGGCCGGCCGCGGCCGCGCGCACACGCCGGCGCCGCTCGCGTCCGGACGCTGACCCACTGCTGACCCGCCGCTGACCCGGCCACCCCGCCGCACGGCGGGGTGCCGCGCATGTTGCGTTCGTGCATCGGCCGGCTTGTTCCGACGATTGACGAAAATCAACCGAAACCGGTTGCACGGGCGTCCGCATGCCCGGCAGACCGGTTGCGCGCACATGCACCGGCGCGCCGCTCGGGCGTGCGCCGCCTCCCGCACGATCGCCTCGCGCCAGCACCGGCGTGGCTTTGCGCGCGCGGCGCCGGTTCTTTCCGGTCGCGCGCGGCGTCCGCCCCCGGGATAACACCCATTTAGCCGCAAGCCTGCCGCATCGATATACCGTTCATGACGACGTCGACCTCCGGCGCGATTCATGCACAGGGGGATTTTATTCGGACGGAAATACGCCCAATATGTCGGTTCGATCATGTCCGTCGTACGCGGCGGCAAGCCGGCGCGCGATACCAACGCCAAGCGGGGAACAACGATGGTTGCAAGGTCACCCGACGCAAACGGGCAGGCGGCGCCCGAGATGGCGGACGTGTCCGTCACCGCTCCCGAGGCGGGACGCAAGCTGTTCGTGATCATGCGCACGCCCGACGAGCCGTTGCTGGCGCAACTGCGCGGGCTCGGCTGGGAGATCGCGGTCGCGAAGACGGCCGGCGCCGCGCAGAACATCGCGTCCGGCGTGAGCGTGGCCGCCGGGCTGGTCGATTTCACCGGGTTCACGTCGCGCGACTATCCCGCACTGAAGATGTGCCTGAGCCAGCCGGCGATCGGCTGGATTTCCATCGCGCAGGCCGGCGTCACGATTAGCCCTGCCGTGCGCGAACTGATTCGCAGCTATTGTTTCGATTACGTGACGCTGCCGCTGCCGTACGAATGGATTTCGCACGTGCTCGGCCATGCGCGCGGGATGGCCGCGCTCGATCGCGTCGACGGGGCCGCCTATGCGGCGTCGATTGGCGAACACGGGATGATCGGCAACTGCGAGGCGATGCAGCAGCTGTTCAGCACGATCCGCAAGGTCGCGAAGACCGACGCGAGCGTGTTCATCTCGGGCGAGTCGGGCACCGGCAAGGAGCTGACGGCGCTCGCGATTCACGAGCGCTCCGTTCGCGGCAAGGGGCCGTTCGTCGCGATCAATTGCGGCGCGATTCCGCATCACCTGCTGCAGTCGGAGCTGTTCGGCTATGAACGCGGCGCGTTCACCGGCGCGAACCAGCGGCGCGCGGGCCGGATCGAATCCGCGAACGGCGGCACGCTGTTTCTCGACGAAATCGGCGACATGCCGGTCGAAAGCCAGGCGAGCCTGCTGCGCTTTCTGCAGGAAGGGAAGATCGAGCGGCTCGGCGGGCAGGAATCGATCGCGGTCGACGTGCGGATCATCTCGGCCACGCACGTCGATCTCGACGGCGCGGTCGAGGCCGGGCGCTTCCGCGCGGATCTCTATCACCGGCTGTGCGTGCTGCGCATCCACGAGCCGCCGCTGCGCGCACGCGGCAAGGACATCGACATCCTCGCGCACTACGTGCTGCAGAAATTCAAGGCCGACAGCGGTCGCAAGATCAGCGGCTTCACGTCGGCCGCGCTCGACGCGATGCGGCGCTACGAGTGGCCCGGCAATGTGCGGGAGCTGATCAACCGCGTGCGGCGCGCGATCGTGATGGCCGAGAGCCGGCTGCTGACGCCGCACGATCTCGGGCTCGACACGCCCGGCGAAACCGAACCCGTGACGCTCGAACAGGCGCGGGCGCTGGCCGAACGCACCGCGATCGAGAATGCGCTGCTGCGCAACGACCACCGGATCAACAAGGCCGCCGCCGAACTCGGCATTTCACGCGTGACACTCTACCGGATGATGATCGAGCACGGGCTGAACGATCGCGATCACCACGGCGGCAACGACGGCGGTAACGATGGCGCGCCGTCGGACGACGCGGGGCATCGGCGGGTCGGTTGAGCGGCGCGAGTCCAGGCCCGACACGCCGAAGCGGATCGGCCTGGCGCGCTCGGCGGATCGTCGTGGGCGGTCGCTCGGGTAGCGTGAGGTCGCGGAGGTCGCGTGAAGCGATGTCGCAGTGTCGCGTTGCGATCGGCCGCCGCGTTCAGCATCCAGCCACGACGTGCGGTGCGCGTTGCCGCCGGCGGCATGTAAAGCGCATGAAACATTTCGCGTCGGCCGGCGGGCGAATTTCCGCCGCGAACCGCGCCGATCGGCCGATCCGTCGCCGGTAAGAATTCCGTGCTCCATTGTTCAGCCTTATTCCGCAAGGCCCCGCCGTGACACGGCCGGCCGCGTGTCGCGGCCCCGATGTTTCAGTTTCGTAACTTCCGGCATCCCGCACCCGTTCCGGCCGCGAGCCGGCCCGATCACCGCCTTGTCCGGCCGGGCTCGCGCAGCGCTGGCCCGGTCCTTGCGAAGAAGGGCGAGCGAGAGTCGACGACGCGAGGTCCGTCCGGTCAGGCAGCAAAAGCCGTCAGTACCGGCCAGGACGCAGTCCGCGGGGATGCGGCGGCCGAGCGCGGTGCAGCGGCCGCGTCACGGCGAGCACGGAGCGTCGTCGCCTGATCGCCGGGGCATCGGCATCGTCCGGTTGCCGGAACAAACATCAGACAGCAAACGGGGTAGAAAAATGATCGATCGTCACACGCCGCAGTCCGCAGGCCGCGATCGCCGTGATTCGGGACATCGCCGCTCGACCGTCGCGCTTGCGGCCGGCAGGCATGCCTCGACAGGCCATCTCTCCGCGCCCGGTGCGAGGCGGATCCGGCTGGTTGCCGGTCATCCGCGCCGGGTCGGCACTTTCTTGCACGCGAATCCGGTCCGCATGGGCATGTGTACACGGGCGCCGGTACCGCGACGCCCGATCTTCGCCTATTGACTCGAGCAGAGCAGCACGACGTCCGCTCGCGTTGCCCGACGTTGCCCCGAACGATTGATCGGTAATCCGAACGATCGCCGCAGCGTCGTGCCGCGGGCTGCATACGACGCAACACGACAAGCATTCGATGCAACGGCGAACCGCTCGATGCCGTTGCCGTCCGGTTGAAGGGGAGGGGCGGTCGGACGCGCGCGACGGAAGCAGTCATCCGTACGCGCGCGACGCCGTTTTTCAGCCGCCGTAGATGTCGAAGTCGAAGTACTTCGATGCGAGCCGCTTGTAGGTGCCGTCCTTGACCATGTCGACGATCGCGCGGTCGATCTTCGCCTTCAGGTCGGCGTCCTCCTGGCGCAAGCCGATGCCGGCGCCGATGCCGAGCACCTTTTCGTCGACGAGTTCCGGTCCGACGAACGTATAGTTCGCGCCGCGCGGCGATTTCAGGAACCCGATCGCGGCCTGCACTTCATCCTGCAGCGCCGCGTCGAGGCGACCGGCGATCAGGTCGGCATACACGCCGTCCTGGTTCTGGTACGACACGACGTTCGCACCTTGCTTGCCCCAGTACGTCTTCGCATACGTCTCCTGCGTCGTACCCTGCTCGACGCCGATCGATTTGCCCTTCAGCGATTCGGCGGTCGGCAGCAGCGACGAGTCTTTCTTCACGACGAGCCGCGTCGGCTGGTTGTAGATCTTCGTCGTGAAGCCGATCTGCTGCGCGCGCTGCGGCGTGATCGACATCGACGACAGCACCGCGTCGAACTTCTTCGCCTTCAGCGCCGGAATCATCCCGTCGAAATCGTTCTCGAGCCACACGCATTTCGCCTTCAGGCGCGCGCAGATCTCGTTGCCTAGGTCGATGTCGAAGCCGACGAGCTTGCCGTCGGGCGCCTTCGACTCGAACGGCGCATAGCTGGCGTCGGTGCCGAAGCGGATCGTGGTCCAGTCCTTCGCGACGGCGGGGCCTGCGGATACTGCGAGCAGGGCGATCGAAACAACGGCAATGAGTCTCTTCATGGTGCGTTCCTTGGCGTGGTGCATCCGGTTTCTGTACGACACGGTCTCCACGGACACGACTCGCGCCGTGACGCGGTGTCCGCCCGGCCATTAACGCAGAAAATAAAATTTGAGTCCAGAATGGACAAAAAATATCGATTCGTAGGAGGCCCATGCGCGATCGGTGGGTGCGACCCTTGCAAAAATACGAGAATGGACTAATCTTGTTAGTAAATTCGTTTCGAGACTAACGATCATGTCACAGCCTGCGTACGATTCGCATTCCGCCGTGCCGCACGCTTCGGTCGCGCAGATGTCGGCGGCCGGCCTGCGTGCGTTTTTCAACATCGCGCGCGACTGGGAGCTGACGATCGACGAGCAGATCGTGCTGCTCGGGTCGCCAGGCCGCTCGACGTTCTTCAAGTGGAAGGCCGCGCCGGAATCGGCGCGCCTGCCGCGCGATACGCTCGAGCGGCTATCGCTGCTACTCGGCATCTACAAGGGGCTGCAGATCCTGCTGCCGCAACCCGCCGCGGCCGACGCGTGGGTCAAGCGGCCGAACGATGCGGCGCCGTTCGGCGGCAAGCGCGCACTCGACCGGATGCTGGCCGGCAACGTCGGCGATCTGGTGGCCGTCCGGCAATATCTCGACGCGATGCGGGGTGGCTGGGCGTGACGACACCGATCGAAGTCAGCCGGTGGCCCACGACCACCGTCGACTGGGCGCCAGCCTATCGCGTGATTCCTACCCGTTTTCCGGCCATCAACCTGTTCGACCGCGTCGCGTCGGCGGACGACTTCGACGCGCTCTACGCGCTCGAATCGCTGACCAACGACCGCATCCGCAACGAAGTCGGCACGCTCGACCTCGTGCCGCGCGCCGAGCGCCGCTACGGGCAGGGCTGGGGGCCGATCATGGCCGCGTTCACGCACCTGAATCCGCTGGGCAGCCGCTTTTCGGACGGCAGCTACGGCGTGTTCTACTGCACGCGCGCGCGCGACACGGCGATCGCCGAAACGCGCTATCACAGCGGGCTGTTCCTCGCCGCGACGAAGGAGCCGCCGATGCGCCAGCAGATGCGGCTCTATACCGTGTTCGCGCACGGCGAGGTCGCCGACGTGCGCACGTGGCCGCAGCGCGATCCCGCGTTGCTGGATCCGGTCGACTACGGCGCGGGGCAGGCATTCGGCCGCGCGGTGCGTCATGCGGGCGGCGCGGGGATCGTCTATCCGTCGGTGCGCGATCCGCACGGCGAGTGTCTCGCCGCGTTCCGCACGACGCTGCTGCGCGACTGCCAGCATGCGGCCTATCTCGAATACAACTGGAACGGCTCGGCCGTCGATGCGGTGTTCGAACTGAATCAGGTCGGCTAGCGTTCGCCTGGCCGGCGCGGTGGGCCGGTGCGTTGTGCGGCGCGGGCGCCGGCCGGCGCGTCAGGGCAGCGGCCAGTCGTGCGCATGGCGTTCGCGCGCTTCGGCCTGCGTCATCGACCATGTGCGGCCGGTGCGCGGCTCGGCGAGCGTGAGCCGGCCGGCCGGCGCGAACGCACCCGTATCGATGAACCATTGCGCGCCGATCCGCTGCGGCGCACGCACCGGCGTGTGGCCCGTGCAGGTCAGCGACAGTCCGGCCTGCCGCGTCGGATCCGCCAGCCCCTGGACGAGATCGCGGCCCCACATCAGCCGCTCGCGCACGTCGTGCGGATAGTTGCCCGTATCGAGATCCGCGTCCGAGCCGAAGAATTCCGCATGCAGCACGTTGAAGCGGGCCGGGCCGTCGCCGATCACGCGCACGAGCGGCAGTGCGTCGACCCGCGCCGCATGCGCGCGCAGCCGGTCCGGCGGCAGGTCGGCGCCCCAGTCGCCGCCGATGCCGCGCCACGCGTCGGGCGGCAGCTTGCCGCGCGCGACGAGGCTCAGCACTTCCTCGTGATTGCCGCGCACGACGTGGCACCACGGCCGGTCGAGCAGATCGAGCGCGGTGTCGGAGGCCGGGCCGCGGTCGACGAGATCGCCGACCGAGAACAGCCGGTCGCGGGCCGGATCGAAGCGGACGTCGTGCAGCAGCGCGCGCAGTACGTCGACGCAGCCGTGCAGGTCGCCGACGACGAAGTCGCGGCCGGCCGTGTTCGCGGGGTGGCGGCAGAGCAGGGGGGGGGCAGTCATCCCCTTATCTTAGGCGCTCGCGCCCATCGCCACGCAACGATGGAATGGCGATAATCGGGGCGCGTTACCCGTCGGTGCGGTGCACCGGCCGAACCCTTTCCATTTGCTTTCGGAATCACGCGATGACGTTTTATCCGCAGGTATTACGCAACCGGCCGCGCATGGTCGCGGCTTTCGTCGCCGGCGTGCTGTGCGCGGTGCTGCTGCCGTTTCAGCTGCGCCCCACAGCGCGGGCGCTGATCGGCTGGGATTGCGCGGTCTGGTTGTACCTGGTGCTGATGTGGGTGCGCATGGTCACCGCGCATCATCACAAGGTGCGCGAAGTCGCGATACGCGAGGATGAAAACGCGACGACCGTGCTGACCGTCGTGTGCCTCGCGACCGTCGCGAGCGTGGCGGCAATCGCGATCGAACTCGCGACCGTGAAGAGCGTCGGCTTCAGCGCGGGACTCAGCCACTACGCGATCACGGGCGCGACGCTGTTCGGCGCGTGGTTCCTGATTCCGACGATCTTCACGCTGCACTATGCGCGGCTCTATTACGGCTCGCCGAGCAGCGATCGCGCGCTCCGTTTCCCGGACCGCAACCCGGAGCCCGACTACTGGGATTTCCTGTATTTCGCGTTCACGCTCGCGGTCGCGTCGCAGACGGCCGACGTGTCGCTCGCGAATCGCTCCGCGCGGCGCTCGGTGCTCGCGCAGTCGGTCCTGTCGTTCTACTTCAACATGGCCGTGCTCGGCTTGTCGATCAACGTCGCGGCGGGGTTGCTGAACTGACGCCGGTTACTCGGGAGGGGCGTGCCGGCGGTCGCGTTCCAGCGCCCGCCCGTAGGCCGGCCGGGCATCGATCGCGGCGAGAGCGCGCGCGATCGGCCGCGAGAAGAACGGCATCGGCGCGTGCCTGAATGGCGTTGCGCGCCGCATCGACCCGTCATGCGCGCCGCACCGCGATCCACGCACCCCAGAACAGGCTCGCGAAAAAACGCAGCGGCGCATCGAAGCCCGCCTCGCGCAGCAGCGCGAACACGGCTTCCTCGGACGCGGGCGGATCGGCGCCCTGCAGGATCTTCCCGAGTTGCGCGCGCACGGCGTCGGGCGTGGCGCCTTTCATGCGCCAGCGCTGCTGCCAGGCGTCGAGCAGGCGAGGGTGGTCCGCGTAGCGGCGATGGTTGCCGGCGAGCACGAGCGGCGCGCCGGGCTTCAGGCGTCGTGCGATCGCGTGCAGCAGCGCGGCTTTCGCGTCGTCGCCCGGCACGTGATGCAGCACGCCGATCAGCGTCGCGCCGTCGAACGCGGGCGCGTCGGGCAACGCGTCGACGCCGGCCTCGACGAACGTCGTACGCGCGCCGAACCCCGCGGCTTCGACGTTCGAGCGCGCGAGCGCGAGCATCGGCGCGGATGGGTCGACGGCCGTGAATCGCCAGCCCGGTTCGAGCGCGGCCGCGACGCAGATTTCCTGTCCCGTGCCGCCCGCGCCCGCGACGAGCATCCGTGCATCGGGCACGCCGACTGCCGACGCGAGCATGCATGCGGTGAGTTCGTGACAGGCATCGTAGCCGGCGAGCGCGATGCGCGATTGCTCGGCGTATTCGTGTGCGCGCGACGGATCGAATTTCGCGGCGCTGGCGGGAAGCGACATGGCGGAGTTCCTCGGGTCGGGGAGCGGACGACGTGTCCGCGGGGCATGACGCAGAGCGTAGGGGCACGCGGCCGGCGCAACAAGGCGAGCGGTCATTCCGGTATGCCGACTACCCGACTCGTCGGCGTGCGTCGGCCGGTTTCCAAGGGGGCGCTTTGCCGGGGTCGATTCGCATTTAAAAATGTCTGACCACGATGCATCGCGATGGCGAATCCAGCGCATACTCGTTTCTCTCCCCCAGCCTGGCTTCGCATGCCGGGCCCCGATGCGCTGCGCCATCGGCGCGGCCATGCCGCTCGGTACGCACGAGGAGCGCATGATGTCAGATTGTCCGCACGATCCGTACGCGCAGCACTACATCCATTGTTTGCCGTTTGGCGCGCAGCCCTGCGGCGCGCTCTGCACGACACCGCGCACGCATTTCCGCGTGTGGGCGCCCGGCAGCGCACACGTTCAGCTCGAACTCGATACCGGCTACGGCCCGACGCTCGTCCCGATGTCGAGCGCCGGCCCGAACTGGTTCGAAGTCTTCGTCGACTGCGGCGCGGGCGCGCGTTACCGCTATCGCCTCGACGACACCGTGTCGATTCCCGATCCCGCATCGCGCTCGCAACCCGAGGGGCTCAACGGCCCGAGCGAGGTCGTCGATCCGCGCGCGTTCACGTGGCGCAATACGTTCTGGCACGGGCGCGCGTGGGAAGACATCGCGCTCTATGCGATCCGTCCGCACGCGGTGGGCGGCTTCGACGGCGTGCGCCGCCGCCTGCCGCAGCTCGCGCGGCTCGGCGTGACCGCGCTGGAGTTGCTCGCGTCGCCGCACGACAGCCTGCCGTTCGCGCCGCTCGCGGCCGAAGGCGGCCCCGATGCGCTGAAGGCGCTGATCGACGATGCGCACGGCTACGGTCTCGCGGTGCTGCTGGAGCTCGACTACGCGCGCTTCGGCAGCGGCACCGATGCGCTGCGTCACTACGCGGGGCCGTTCTTCCATACGCGCGACGATCCGCTGCAGGCCGCGCCGCTCGCGCTCGATCATCCGGAAGTCTGCGATTTCTTCTGCGACAACGCGCTGTACTGGATCGACGAATACCGCTGCGACGGGCTGCGCCTGCGCGAAGCCGACCGGATCGGCGTGTCGTGGCTGCGCGAGATCGCGGATCGCGTGCGCGCCGCCGTGCCGGCCGACCGGCTGATCCATCTCGTACTCGGCAGCGAGCGGCATCCGGCCCATCTCGCCGATACCCATTTCGATGCCCAGTGGAACGGCTGCGGCGAACGCGCGCTGCACCGGCTCACGGGGCGCGACACGTCGGCGCATGAAGGCATTTCCACGCACCAGTCGATTCACACGCTCGCCCGCGCGCTGACGGCGGCCGGCGCGGCGTACCAGCCGGCCGCGTCGGCGGACGGGATGGGCGTCGACGGCGGCCTGTCGCTGACGTCGCTCGTATTGTCCGACGGCGCATGGCGCGACAGCGGCCCGGGCGATCACGGGCAGGCGGCCGGTCTGGCCGGGCTTGCGCTGTCGCTGCTCACGCCGCAGATCCCGCTGATCTTCGACGAAACCGCGCGCGACATCGACCGCGCGCATTTCGTGCAGTCGGCGCTCGCGGTGCGCGCGAAGCTGATCGCGCCGAGGCTGTCCGATTGCCGGCCGCAGGACGCCCGTGCGCTGAAAGCGGACGGCGACGGCGATGCCGACGCGCTGTGCGCATCATGGCGGCTCGCCGACGACGAAACGTTGACGATCGCGTTGAACCTGTCGCCCGATGCGGTGCCGTTCGACGCGCCGCGAGGGCGGGTGGTATTCGAGACGCCGGCGCGCGCGCGCGACCGGGTCGATGATGGGGAGTTGCCGCCGTATTCGCTCGTCGCGTGGCTGACGGGCGACGTCAATCGCTACGCGCTGACGCACGATGTGCGTCGCGTCGACGACGGTTCGTGGCGCGGGATGCGTCCGAACCTGAACGCCTGACGCGATGAACGCGTGAAGCACCGAAGCCGGGCGGTCCTGCCCGGCCGCGCTGCCGGAAGGCACCGAATTACCAGAACCCGCGAATGCCCGCGATGCCGTACGCGCCATGACGGCGCGCGTCGTCGAGATGCGCGCGCGTCATGCCGCCGAGCGCGAACACGGGCATCGCGGCCTGTGCGGCCAGCGTGCCGAATTGCGCCCAGCCGAGCGTCGGCGCACCGGGGTGGCTGAGCGTCGGCAGCACCGGCGACAGCGTGACGAAATCCGCGCCCGCGTGCGCGGCCAGCAGCAGGTCGTCGTGCGAGTGGCACGCGGCGGACACCCGGCGCCCGGCCGGCAGCGGCCGTTGCGCGACGGCGCGCAATGCGGTGCCGTCGAGATGCCAGCCGGCGCCGTCGAGCCGCATCACGCCGGCTGCATCGATCGGGCCGTTCAGCATCAGATACGCGCCGGCTGCGTCGCAGCGCGCGAGCGCCGCGGCGGCCAGGGACGCGAACGCGGCCGCGTCGAGCGATTTCACGCGCAGTTGCACGAGCGTTTCGCCGCGCGCGAGCACGGCCGACAGCCGGTCGAGAAACGCGGCCCGATCGGCCGCCGACGCGGACGCCGGTTCCGGCGTGATCACGCAGCAGCGCGGCAGCGGCCCGTTCATCGCGCGACGCGACGCGCGGCCGTCATTCGTCGGCCTCTTTCGCGACCCTCGGGTAGACGCGCACGAGCACGATGCGCGGCCCGTTCATCTTCTTCACGACGACGTCGAAGCGATCGAACGCCACGCGCTGCCCTTCGGTCGGCAGGTCGCTGAGCGCCTGGATCACGAGGCCGCCGACCGATTCCGCACGGCCTTCGTCGATGTCGATGCCGAGCGCCTGTTCGAGCGACACGACGGGCAGGCTGCCCTTGCCCATCAGCGTGCCGTCGTCGAGGCGGCTCCAGTCGGCATCGCCCTGGCGGAACTCGTCGTGGATCTGGCCGACCAGCGCGCCGAGCAGGTTGTCGAGCGTCAGGAAGCCGATCGGCTTCTCGCCCTTGTTGCCGACCAGCGCGAAGTGCGGGGCGCCCTTGCGGAAGCGGCGGAACAGCTCGAGCGCCGGCGTGTCGGGCTTCACGTACTGGACCGGGCGCACGTAGTCGGACAGGTCCTCGAGCGCGGCGCCCGCGTGACGCGCGAGCAACAGGTCCTTCAGGTGGATCAGCCCGCTCACCTGTTCGCGCGACGCATCCTCGAACAGCGGATAGCGGCTGAAGCGGTGCCGCGCGACGATCTCCATGTTGTCGGGCAGCGGCAGGTCGCGCCGCAGGCCGATCATTTCATGGGCCGGCCGCATCAGGTCCGACACGGTCATCGACGAAAAATCGAGCGAGTGCGCGAGCGTGTTCCACTCGTCGTTGGTGTACGTGCCGCGCGCCGGCTGGGCCGCATTGCCGGCCGCGCTGCGGCGGCTGCGCAGGATCAGCTTCAGCTCGTCGGTCGAATAGTGCGCGTCGCCGCCGTGGTCGGCCGACAGCCCCGCGAGCCGCAGGACCGCGTTGGCGCTGGTATTGAGCACCCAGATCGCCGGATACATCGCCCAGTAGAACGCGTAGAGCGGCAGCGCGACCCACAGGCCGACCTTCTCCGGCTGGCGGATCGCCATCGATTTCGGCGCGAGTTCGCCGACGACGATGTGCAGGAACGAGATCAGCGAGAACGCGAACACGAGCGAGATCAGGTGCACGACGCGTTCGGAGTGGACGCCGATCACGTCGAGCAGCGGGCCGATCAGTTGCGCGAACGCCGGTTCGCCGACCCAGCCGAGGCCGAGCGACGCGAGCGTGATGCCGAGCTGGCACGCGGAAAGATACGCGTCGAGCCGGCCATGCACGATGCTGAGGATGCGCCCGCGCAGGCCGTGCTTGCGGGCGAGGGTCTTGACGCGCGTCGCGCGGAGTTTGACGAGGCCGAATTCGGCCGCAACGAAGAACCCGTTCAGGGCCACCAGGAACAACGCGCCGATGAGCGCGAAGATCTGTAACAAAGAATCGCTCCGGTTATGACAGGCCCATCAGTATAGAGCCGGAAAGGAATTTGTAATGTGTTGGCCGCCGCGTGCTTACACCGGCGCCTCGCAGGGAATCGAGAACGTGAGGGTGGTGGCGGCGCCGTCGGCGAACATGTCGTGCGCGAACGTGCCGCCGTGCGCGAGTGCGACGCGCTGGCACAGCGCGAGCGTCCACGCGCTGCGTTTCGCGTCGCGCTCGCGCAGCATTTCACGCCGGGCGAACGATTCGAGCGCGTGCGGCTGCGCGGGATCGACGAGCACGCCGGCGTCCACGGTGCAGGTGGCGCGCGCGGTGAACTGCGCGCCGTCGCGCGTGCATGCGAACGCGACGCGGCTGCCCGCGGCGCTGGCCTCGACGGCCGTCGTCAGCATGGTCCAGAGCGCCTGCGCGACACGTTCGCGATCGACGGTGAGCGACGGCTCGCCGTCCGGCAGCGTCGTGTCGAGCGCGACCTGCCGTGCGTCGGCGAGCGCGAACCGCACGAGCGCGATCGTCTCGTCGAGCAGCGCGCGCAGCGCGAACGGCCGCGGCGCGAGCGCGAGCATGCGCGTTTCCGCGCGCGGTGCGTCGAGCACGTCGTCGATCAGGGCGACCTGCTGGTCGATGCCCGTGCGGATGCCCGCGAGCGCGCGCTGCAGGTTCGGATCGGCATTGGCGAGCTGGCGCTCGAGCACGTAGGCCCAGCTGTGCATCGCATTCAGCGGGCTGCGCAGGTCGTGCGACGCGGTGGAGAGCGCCTGGTCGCGCAGGAACAGCGCCGCCTGGGCGGCGTAGTGCGCTGCGCGTTCGCGCAGCAGGTCGGCGGCGGGATCGACGGAAGTGGACGTCACGGAGCAGGCCTGTCGGAAGCGGTTGGCGTGGAAGTCACGCGAATCGCCATTATAGGGACGGTGGGCGTCACGCCGGCAGCGCGTCCTCGTCCTTTTTCCGTGCGTCGCCGTTCGGCAGCAACTGGCACGCGAGCAAGCCGGCCAGCATCAGCGCGCAGCCGACGAGCGCGCGCAGCGTCAGCGTTTCGCCGAGCGCGGCCCAGCCGGCGATCGCCGCGAACACGCCTTCCATGCTGAAGATCACGGCCGCGTGTGCGGGCGCCGCGTCGCGTTGCGCGACGACCTGCAGCGTATAGCCGACGCCGACCGACAGCAGCCCGCCGTACAGCAGCGTCGGCAGCGCGCCGCGCAGCATCGCGACGCTGACCGGTTCGACCGCCAGGCCGACCGCGAGACATGCCATGCCGCACACGACGAACTGCAGGAACGCGAGCACGAGCGGATCGTGGCGTTTCGCGAGATGGCCGACCGCCATCACGTGCCCGGCGATGATGACGGCGCCCGCGAGCTGGAACCAGTCGCCGTAGAGCACCGAGAAGTGCTCGTCGATGCTGAGGAAATACAGGCCGATCGCGGCCAGCAACGCGCCGAACCACGTGCCCGCGCCGATCCGGTGGCGCGCGAACACGCCCATCAGCGGCACGATCACGACATACAGCGAACTGATGAAGCCGGCGTTGGCGATCCGCGTGTATTGCAGGCCGAACTGCTGCAGGGAGATCGACACGGCGAGCAGCGCGCCGAGCGCGAGACCCGGCAGCAGCAGGGCCGGTTCGCGCCGGATTGCCGCGAGCTGCGCGCGCGACGCCGGATTCACCATCAGCAGCGGCACCAGCGCGAGCGCGCCGAGCAGGAAGCGCAGCCCGGTGAACAGGAACGGCCCGATCACGTCGAGGCTCAGGCGTTGCGCGACGAAAGCGGAGCCCCAGATCGCGGCGGCGGCGAGCATCAGCAGATTGGCGCGGAGGTGCTTGCGGGCGTCGGGCTTCATCAGTTGCTCCGAGAAACCCCGTCCTTCAGGACGGGGAGGAAAGGCGTGCTGTTGACAGACAGCTTCTTCCACGGGTTAGGATCACCTGCATGATTCTTGTCTATCGCTACCGGGTGAAATCGCTCAACGGACTGCTTAACAAGCAGAGCCGCGCGGTGAACTACGTCTGGAACTTCTGCAATGACACGCAGAAGCACGCGCTCAAGTGGGGCAAGAAGTGGCCTACAGGATTCGACCTGAACGTGCTGACGACGGGGAGCAGCAAGGAACTCGACATCCACTCCGGCACGATCAACGCGACGTGCGAGCAATATGCGAAGTCGCGCAGTCAGCACCGTCGGCCCTACCTGCGCTATCGCGGCAGGAAATCGCTCGGCTGGGTGCCGCTGAAGGGACGTGACCTGAAGCGCGAGGGCGACGCGTTCCGTTTCGCCGGCAACACCTTTCGCGTGTTTAACAGCCGACCGCTTCCCGAAGGCAAGATCAAGGACGGGACCAACTTCGCGCGGGATGCGCGCGGCAACTGGTTCCTGAATATCGTGATCGAGATGCCCGATGTGCAGGCCCGCTCGATCCGCTCCGGTGTCGGCATCGATCTCGGCCTGAAAGACTTCGCCACACTTTCGACCGGCGAGAAACTGCCCAATGACCAGTTCGGTCGACGAGCGGCGGAAAAGCTGGCGAAAGCGCAGCGAGCACGAAAGCACAAGCGACATATCGCGAAGCTGCACGCCAAGGTCGCGAATGCGCGTGCCGATTTCCAACACAAGCTCGCGCTCGATCTGGTGCGGCGCTTCGATTACATCGCGGTCGGCAACGTGTCGGCCGCAAAACTCGCCAGAACCAGGATGGCGAAGAGCGTCTACGACGCATCCTGGTCGTCCTTCCGAAACAAGCTCCGCTATAAAGCGATCGCGCACGGGGCCACGTTCGAAGAAGTGGACGAAAGCGGTTCGACCCAGTCCTGTTCGGCGTGCGGATCGAAAGACAGCCCGACGCGGCCGAAAGGTATCGCGGGACTGAGAATGAGAGAGTGGGCCTGCGATGGCTGTGGTGTCGTGCATGATCGTGATATCAACGCTGCGCTGAACATTCTCCGATGCGGACGTGCATCGCCAGGTGTGGGAATCCTTTCCCTTTAGGGAGAGGAGGACGTCAACGGAATTCGTCTGGAGATTGTGGCGGCGCCCGCTAGTTTACGCCGAGATTGCAAGACTGTCGGCAAACCTGCGCAGCGCGGCGGCGGCCCGGGCGTCGCGTACGCGCGAATACAGCACGACCTGCGATGGCGGCAGCGGCGGCAGCCCGAATTTCGCGCCGACGTCGACCAGCGTGCGCGGGGCGACGCGCCGCGCGAGCGGGCAGACGGCAAGCCCCGCCGCGGCGGCCGCCGTGACCGCCGCGACCCCGCCGCCCGTGAAGCGCTCGCGCCATGGCAGCCCCGCGCGGTCGAGCGCGCGCAGCGCGGCGGCCCGCACGCCGCACGGGCCGGCCAGCACCGCGAGCGGCAGCGGCTCGCCGGCGCGCGGCGCCCAGTCGGGCGCGGCGAGCCAGGCCAGCGGCTCGGTGAACAGCGGCGTGCCGTCTTCGCGCGGCGGATCTTCGCCGGGCTCGTGCCGGACGATCACCGCGTCGAGCCGCCGTTCGTCGTATTGCGGGAGCAGGCCCGTCGACGCCCCGAGATGCATTTCCAGCGACAACCCCGGATCCTGCCGGTGCAGGCTCGTGAGCACGGCCGGCAGGTCGGGCACCGCGACGTGCTCGCTGACGCCGAGCGACAGGCGAACCGTGCCGTTCGAGATCGCGCCGAGCGCATGCTCGTGCGCGTCGAGCAGCGCGCGGGCGGCCGGCAGGAAATTCTCGCCGTCGGCGGCCAGCTTGACGACGCGCGGCGTGCGCGCCAGCAGCGGCTTGCCGAGATGGGTTTCCAGCCGTTTCAGCTTCAGGCTGACGGCCGATTGCGTGGTGCCGAGCGCTTCGGCGGCGCGCGTGAAGCTGGCGAGATCGGCGACCAGCACGAACGCGCGGACGGCATCGAGATCGAGGACTTTCATTTCAAATGAAAATAAATGAAATATTGATCAATGACTGTTCATTATAGATCGGCGCGCCTAACCTGACGCTGTGTTTTCGTTCTTCAACGCTACTCACCGACAGGAGCAGGACCATGCCATTCACCCGTATCGCCGTACGCGAAGGCAAGCCGGCCGCCTACCGCAGGGCCCTCGTCGACGGCGTGCACCGCGCGCTGATGCAGACGTTCAACGTCCCCGAGGACGACATCTTCATGGTCGTGACCGAGCACGCGGCCGAGAACTTCGTGTTCGGCCGTCACTACTACGATATCGAGCGCAGCGACGATCTCGTGATGATCCAGATCACCGCGAACAACACGCGCACGCTCGAGCAGAAGCGGGCGCTGTACCGGACGATCGTCGAGAACCTCGCGCAGGAGCCCGGCGTACGGCAGCAGGACGTATTCATCGGTCTCGTCGAGGTGCTGAAGGAGAACTGGTCGTTCGGCAACGGCATCGCGCAATACGCCGTATGACGTGCCGGCTTGACCTGCCGCAGGGCGACGGGGCCGGATCGACACCTGCGCGTTTTGGCGGCGTGTACTATGGAAGCTGCTTCACGAGCGACGCCGGCGCGGTCGATGCGCCGGCGATCCTTCATGTGCAGGAGCCTCCATGTCGCGTGTGCTGGAAATCGTGTTGTCGTTGTCGCTGGAAGGGTGGCCGGTCAAGGGCGCAAGCCGCGCCCGGGGCGCGCAGCGCGACTTCGGCGCCGAACTCGTGCGTGCGTGGCGGATCTGCCCGCAGGTCCGGATGCGGCGCGGCCACGAGCGCGTGACGATCGAGCCATGCCAGATCGAGGAGGCCGAGCGGAGCCCCGGCGCGAACTGGTGGACCTGGGTCGAATCGAACGCGCATGGCACGCGGGTCGTCGCATCGCGCACCGGGACGTTCGCCCCCGGTGTCACACAGCGCGAGCTGTTCGACGCGGAGCACGCGGGTATCGTCGTCGCGACGCCGCGGCCGGTGCTCGCGACCGCTGCAGCGAACGCAGCCGATGCCGACGCGCCGGCTGCCGAAGTGAACGGCGTCGCGCCGAACGCCGCCGCGCACGCCGCCGATGCGCAGCCTGAAGCGTCGGCGCTGCGCCTCGTCAGCGAACGGCGGCGCGGGCGCTGGGCCGACGACAGCGGCGTCGTGGTCGAAATGACGCTCGACGACATCACGCTGCACGGCGGCGGCGGCGAGCCGCCGCGCCGCTACGTCGAGCTGCGCCTGGCCGCGCCCGACTGGGAGACCGTGGCCGCGCGCACGGCCGCGCTGCACGCGTTGTTTGCCGCGGCGCGCGAACTGAGCGGCGCGTGGCCCGCCTTCGTGCAACTGACGAGCGTGATCGACCGCGCCTGTTCGGGCGGGCCGGTGGCTGCCGCGCTGGTCAAGGCGCAGTCCGTCGACCTGACCGGCATCCGTACCCAGCGCGCCGCGCTGTTCGCACTGGCCGGCGACATCACCGCGCAGTGGCTCGGCAACGAATGCGGCGTGCTCGATCGCGACGATCCCGAATTCGTGCACCAGATGCGTGTCGCGCTGCGCCGACTGCGTACGCTGATGCGCTTCTTCCCGCGCTTCACCGACCGTCAATGGAAGGACACGCTCGGCGTCGACCTGCGCTGGCTCGCCGCGCTGCTCGGCACGGTGCGCGACTGGGACGTGTTCGCGACCGAGAGTCTGCCCGCGCTGATCGAGGCCGACGGCGGCGGCGGCGACTGGGACGGCACGCTCGACGCCGCCCGCGCGCAGTCGACGGCCGCGCGCGTCGAGCTGCGGCAGGCGCTGCATTCGGCCCGCTATGCGCGGCTCACGCTCGGCTGGCTCGAATGGCTGAGCGCGCTCGCGCTGCCGGCGGCCGACGGCGACGCCGCGCCGTCGCTGCGGCGTCACGCGACCAAGCGCGTGCGGCGGCTGTTCGGCCATCTCTACGGATCGCCGTCGCTCACGTCGCTCGACACCGCGGCACGCCATCAGGTGCGGATCGACGCGAAGCGGCTGCGCTACGCCCTCGAATTCTTCGCGTCGCTGGCGTCGCGCCGCACGCGCAACGAGACGATCAAGACGCTGGCGCGCGTGCAGAGCGTGCTCGGCGAGGCGAACGACGCGATGGTCGCGCTGCATCATCTCGAGCAACTGGCGGCGCCGCCGTACCAGCTCGGTTTCGTTCGCGGCTACGGCGCCGCGCTCGAACAGCGGGCGGCGCGCGACGCCGAGACGCTACTGGCCAGCCTGCGGGCGCCGAAGCTCGGCGGCAAGCCGGGCTGAGCGCCGCGCGCCGCCCCTATAATGGCCGCCCGTTTCCCGCACGCATGCCGATGATGACCGACGCACCGCATTCTTCCTCGTCTGCCGGACCGCTCGAACTGGGCGGCGAGCTGTGGCTGCGCGCCGGCGAACAGACGCTCGGCGGCGCGACGCGCATCGCACTGCTCGCGGCGATCGGCGACACCGGTTCGATCACGCGCGCGGCGAAGGCCGTCGGCCTCAGCTACAAGGCCGCGTGGGACGCGGTCGACACGATGAACAATCTCGCCGGCGAACCGCTCGTCGCGCGTTCGACCGGCGGCAAGGGCGGCGGCGGCACGACGCTGACGCCGCGCGCGACGTCGCTGATCGCCGCATTCAGCACGATCGAGCGCGAGCATCGCCGCTTCATCGAGGCCGCGAGCGCGGCCGTTGCCGGCTTCGACGTCGACTGGGCGCTGATCGGCCGGATCGGGATGAAGACGAGCGCGCGTAACCAGTTGTTCGGCAAGGTCGCGGCGATCGTGCGCGGCACCGTCAACGACGAGGTGACGCTTGCGTTGCCTGGCGGGCAATCCGTCGTCGCCGTGCTGACGCACGAAAGCGCCGAGGCGCTCGGGCTGCGGGAAGGCGCGAGCGCGTGCGCGCTGGTGAAGGCGTCGTGGGTCGTGCTCGCGGTCGACGATGGCGGGCCCGACCTGAAGGTGTCGGCGCGGAACCAGCTGTGCGGCAGCGTCGAAGCCGTCGCGGCGGGTGCGCTGAACAGCGAGGTGACGCTGGCGCTCGACGGCGGCGGGACATTGACGGCCGTCGTGACCAACGACAGCGTCGACGCGTTGCAGCTCGATGCGGGCCGGCGCGCGATCGCGCTGTTCAAGGCGTCGAGCGTGATTCTGGCGGTGACGGGCTGACCCGGCGGGCAGCGCGGCTCGCCGCGGGGCGGGGCGAAGCCGGTGCCGCACCCGTCTGCATCGCACCGGCTTCGTTTCCGCTTTCAGCATGTGCCGCAACGCGGCGTCTCTCAGGCTTCAACGTGGCGGCCAGCGCCACGGTCACGACCACGGCGTCGCGCGCTCAGGTGACGCGCGTCGGCCACTCGGCGTGCGGCGCGCTCGCCCGCACGCGTCCTTCGCTCAACTGCACGACCTGATCGCCGAAGGCGGCGACGTCGTCGGGATCGTGCGAGATCAGCACCATCGGGATGTCGAGCCGCGCCTGCAGTTCGGCGAGCTCATGACGCATGCGCTGGCGCATCGCGCCGTCGAGCGCTGCGAACGGTTCGTCGAGCAGCAGGATGCGCGGCTGCGCGACCAGCGCGCGCGCCAGCGCCACGCGCTGCTTCTGCCCGCCCGACAACTGCGACGGATATTGCCCCGCGAGCGATTCGAGGTCGAACGCGCGCAGCCAGTACGCGACCTCCGGCGGCGCCGTCTTCGCGCGCGGGTTGCGCAGCCCGGACGTGAGCCCGAACGCGATGTTCTGCCGCACGTTCAGATGCGGAAACAGCGCGTAGTCCTGGAACAGGTACGCGACACGGCGTTCGCGGGTCGGCACGTCGATGCGGCGCGCGGCGTCGAACAGCGGCTCGCCGTTCAGCGCGATCGTGCCTTCGTCGGGCGTCAGCAGTCCGGCGATCGCCTGCAGCGTCATGCTCTTGCCAGCGCCCGACGGTCCGAACAGCACGACGCGCTGCGTCGTCGCCGTGAACGACATGTCGAGCGTGAAGCGGCGCTCGGCGTTCGCATAGGTCTTGCGGATATCGACGACGAGGCTCATTCGACCCTCCGCCGAAGCAAGCCGGCCGCCTGGCGACGCCGGCGATACGGACGGGACGGGCGCTTCATGTCAGCTGGCTTCGCCGGGCGCGTGACGGCACGAGCCAGCCGGTCGCGAGCAGCACGAGCACGCAGGTGATCGACGTCACCAGCACGAGGAAGTTGGCCGTGCCGTCGTCGCCGGCCTGCACGGCCGCGTAGATCGCGACCGACAGCGTCTGCGTGCGGCCGGGCAGATTGCCGGCGATCATGAGCGTCGCGCCGAATTCGCCGAGCGCGCGCGCGAACGCGAGCAGCGCCCCCGCGAGGATCCCACGCGCGGCGAGCGGCAGCGTCACGCGGAAAAACACCGCGACTTCGCCGAGCCCGAGCGTGCGCGCGGCGCGCTCCAGATGCGGATCGACGCCCTCGAACGCCGCGCGCGCCGATTTCAGGATCAGCGGAAACGCGACGACCATCGACGCGATCACCGCACCCTGCCACGTGAACACCAGCTCGATGCCGAGCTTGTCGAGCCATGCGCCGAATACGCCGCGCCGGCCGAGCAGCACGAGCAGGTAATAGCCGAGCACCGTCGGCGGCAGCACGAGCGGCAGCGTCAGCACGGAATCGACGACGTCGCGCAGCGGCGAGCGCCACCGCGCGAGCACGAACGCGGCCGCGACGCCGAGCACGATGTCGAGCGCGGTCGCCCAGCCGGCAACCTTCAGCGACAGCAGCAGCGGGACCCAGGCGTCTTGCATCGCGATACGCTCACTTGGCGGGCTTGAAGCCGAACGTCGACAGCACGGCCTGGCCCTGCGGCGACGCGACGAAATCGATGAACGACTGCGCCTGCGCGGCGTGGCGGCTGTCCTTGACCACGGCGATCGGGTAGGTGATGGCCGTCTGGGTCGGCACCGTCAGCGCGACTTTCACGCGGCCCGGCATGATCGCGGCGTCGGTGCCGAACACGAAGCCCGCGTCGACCTCGCCGCGCGCGACGTAGTCGAGGCTCTGGCGCACGTTGGCGGCCAGCACG
This sequence comes from Burkholderia sp. HI2761, assembly GCF_002223355.1. Lineage (NCBI taxonomy): Bacteria > Pseudomonadati > Pseudomonadota > Betaproteobacteria > Burkholderiales > Burkholderiaceae > Burkholderia > Burkholderia sp. HI2761. The sequence continues at coordinate 1,233,602 of NZ_NKFN01000007.1, forward strand.
CCCTTCGCGCTGACGGCGTCCCACACGCCGGCCGCGCGTAGCGCGCCTTCGGTGTAACGCCCGACCGGCACCGAGGCCGGGTCGCCGTACGCGATGCGCTTCACGCCGGGCGCGGTCAGGTCGTTCAGCGACGTCGGCGCGGCCGCGTGGCTGTCCGCCGGCACGATCAGCACGAGCGAGTTCGCGGCGAAATCGCGGCGCGTGCCGGGCACGATCACCTTCTCGCTCACCGCGCGATCCATCGCCTTCTGGTCGGCCGACGCGAACACGTCGGCCGGCGCGCCCTTGGCGATCTGCTGCATCAGCACGTCCGATGCGCCGAAGTTGAACAGCACCTTGGTGTCGGGATGCTGCTTCTCGTACGCGTCGCCGACCGCCTTGAATGCATTCGTCAGGCTGGCGGCCGCCGACACGACCAGTTCGTCAGCGGCGGAAGCAGGCGCGCTGAACGCGACCCCGGCGGCAAGCGTGGCGATCGGCAGCAGGCGAAGCAGGGCGCGGCGAAGCGGACGGACGGTTGAGCGCATGGCGAATTCGTTTTGAATGGGTGGAAACCGTAATCGTAATATAGGGCGGGTTATAACGCTCGACATACTGCTCATGCGACGGTGCGCATGAAATGGTCAGACGTAAAAAGGGGTAGCCGTCACGCGTGAAGCGTATGCGGTGCCGATTCAGTGCGCTGCAGCGACGACGGTTGCGATGCGGGGTGGTAGTTCGGGTTGGCCTTCCAGCGCGCGCGGACGAACGGGCGCTCGTGGCCCGACAGTTGCAGCGCGACCTGGGTGACCCAACGGTGCGACGGCACCGTGAGGCCGTGCAGCGCCACGGTGACAAGCGCGAGGCTCGCGACGACCGCCGGTACCGACCAGCGGTGCGGCGTCGCGCGCCACGAGCCGGCGATAAACGCGAGCGCGGCGATCGCGCCGACGATGCAGCCGGTGACCGATTCGGACGGCGAATGCGCGTCGAGCGCGACCCGCGACACGCCGACCGCGACGCCGGCCGCGAGCCCGAGCGCGATGCCGGCGATCCGCACCGGCGTGCGCGTGCGGATCAGCGCGAGGAAAATCGCGACCGGATAGACCGACGTCGACAGCATCGCATGCCCGCTGAACCCGGTGAAATCCCATGCGCGGATGCCGATGCCCCAGCCGAGGAACGCGATCTTCGTGAGCGCCACCACGCCGATAGCGGCCGCGAGCACGCCGAGCCACGCGGCCGCGCGCTGCCACGAGTAGCCGAGCGCGAGCCAGACGGCGATCGTGATCGCGAGCGGCAAGGTCAGGCCGGCGCCGCCGAACGCGGTGATCATGATCCACAGGTGAACGGGCAAGTCGAACATCGGGAAGGGGCGAACGAAGGCGGGGAGAATGCTTAAATCAACGCGCGAGCCGGGCAGAACGACTACAACGGATACAAGCGACCAAGCCCTCAGTATAGCGCCGCGTCCGCATGAGGCCCGTTTTTGCATCGCCGGCGGGAACGATCGGCGTGCAGGAAAAATCCTGGAAACAATGTTATGGTGCATTGCACAAAGTCGAACGATGCATCCGTTATAGCGCTCTGATGGCGCCCCTATTTTTCCTGACTGCGAGCCCGATCGATGACCAAAAGTCTGACCAAGGTGTGGCTGGGCGGCGTGAAACGCATGCTGTCTCCGGCCGCCAAGCGAGCGGCGCGCGATGCGCAGCGCATCACCCGCGACGCACTCGAGGCTGCGGCCTCGCCAGCCGTGTCCGATCCGTCCCCGCCACGCGAATCGCGCGTACGGCCGCGCGCGGCGGCATGGGCGGCGGGCGAGTGGACGCGCGGCGAACATCCGATGGCGCCCGCGCTCGGCCGCCTCGTCCAGAATCTCGCGTATGGGCTTTACGTGCCGCCCGGCCGCCGGCGTGGCGCGATGCCGCTCGTCGTGATGCTGCACGGCTGTCAGCAGTCCGTCGATGAATTCGCGCAGGGCACGCGGATGAACCTGCTGGCCGACAAGCACGGCTTCGCGGTGCTGTATCCCGAGCAGTCGCTGCGCGCGCATGCGCATGGTTGCTGGCACTGGTACGAGGACACCGATCGTGCGGGGCGGGGCGAGGCGGACGCGGTGGCGTCACTGGTCGACGCGCTGGTCGATGAGCACGGCTTCGACGCATCGCGCGTCTACGTCGCGGGGCTGTCGGCCGGCGCGGGCCTCGCATCGCTTCTTGCGCTGCACCATCCGGAGCGCTTCGCGGCGGTCGCGTTGCACTCCGGTCCCGCGCTCGGCGAGGCGAATTCCGGCATCGCCGCGATGGACGTGATGCGGCGCGGCCTGCGGGAGAATCCGGCCGCGGCGGTCGATGCACTGGTCGAAGCCGGCGCGTATCCGGGCATGCCCGCGCTGATCGTCCAGGGCGACGGCGATCGGGTCGTCGCGCCGAAGAATGCCGATCAACTGACCGTGCAGTTCATGCGCCTGAACGGCCTCGCCGACAGCCGGGGCGCGTTGCGCGGCGGCGAGCGGGTCGAGACGCGCGAAACCGGCGCCCAGATTACCGACGTGTGCCGCGACGGCGAGCCGGTGGTGCGGCTTTGCCACGTGAAAGGGCTCGATCACGCGTGGGCCGGCGGCGACGAAGCCGTGCCGTTTCACGCGGCAGTCGGCCCCGACGCAAGTGCGATGATCTGGGCCTTTTTTGCCGCCAATCAGCGCACTGTGGCGGCCGAACGACGCATCGTTTGATTGACGCTGGCCAAAGACTAGGGTTTTCCCTATAATTCGGGAAAACCCTAGTCATAGAACCTTTGCGAGATCGAACATGTACCTGCTGAGCCACCTCTTCCTGATGCTGACCAAGAATGCTGAAAAGGCCGCGAAAGAGCGCGCCGACGCGTACCTGGCCGAAGCCACCGATATTTACGACCTCGAATTCCGCATGCGCAAGATCGATCGCGACGCGGCGCTGAACCGCCCGTATTCGATCGGCGCGCGCTAAGCGGCGCACGCGGGCCTGCCGGCCCGCCATTTCGACGATTCGCGCAAAAAAAGGGCGCGTGCGGCACCATGCCGCACGCGCCCTTTTTGCATTTTGCCGAACCTGCGTCGCGTCAGACGACCGTCAGGCGCACCGGTACGTTGTTGCGCGTGGCGTTCGAATACGGGCACACGTGGTGCGCCTTGTCGACCAGCGCCTGCGCGTCGGCCTTGTCGAACCCCGGCAGCGATACGCGCAGCTCGATGTCGAGCCCGAAGCCGCCTGCATCGTTCGGGCCGATGCCCACTTCCGCCGTGACTTGCGTATCGGCCGGCAGCGCCTGCTTGTTCTGGCCCGCGACGAATTTCATCGCACTCAGGAAACAGGCCGAGTAACCTGCGGCAAACAGTTGCTCCGGATTCGTGCCTTCCGCACCCGTGCCGCCGAGTTCGCGGGGCGCGGCCAGCTTCACTTCCAGCTTGTGGTCGGCGGATACCGCGCGGCCGTCGCGGCCGCCCGTGCTCGTGGCGCTGGTCTTGTACAGAATGTTCATCGTGCAGCTCCTGTCGGGAAGAGGGGAAAAAGCGGGCCGGTGAGACGGGGTGTCGCCGGCCACGAGTAAAATATAGAACACAAATTATTAGTGTGCAAATGAAATTTGCAAGAAAAACCCGGCGGCGCCGGGCGAGTCGGTCGGCGCTCGAGTGTCAGCGGTCGTTGGCCACCGACAGCGCGTCGCGCAACTGCTGCAGATCGGCGCGCAGCCTGATCAGGAATTCGGGCGTTTGCTGCATCGCGCAAAAGAGGTCGGCGGGCACCGAGCGCGCGCGATCCTTCAGCGCACGGCCTTCCGGCGTCACGCGCACGTTGACGACGCGCTCGTCAGTCGCGCTGCGCACGCGCTCCACGTAACCGAGCGCTTCCAGCCGCTTGAGCAGCGGCGTAACCGTGGCCGGATCGAGGTCGAGCCGCGCGGCGACGTCCTTCACGGCCATGTCGTCGCGTTCCCACAGCACGAGCATCGCGAGATATTGGGGGTAGGTTAGCGACAGCTTGTCGAGCAGCGGCTTGTACGCCTTCGTCATCGCGTGCGAAGTCGAGTAAAGCGCGAAGCACAGTTGCTCGTCGAGCGTCTGGGGCAGCGGAGGCAGGCGATCCATGATTCGGGGAAGCGCGATGGTTGCGCGAACGATTTGTACGCAAATTATTTTGCGCGCAAAAGATCGCGTTGAACAGGGGCGACCAGAGGCGACCAGGGGCGACCAGGGGCGATCAGGGGCGACCAAGGGCGACCAGAGGCGACCAGAGGCGACCAGAGGCGACCAGAGGCGGCCAGAGGCGGCCAGAGGCGGCCAGAGGCGGCCGATACCGAAAAAGGGGGAAGAGCAAACGCGCGCTGGGCGACGGCCCGACGCGAGAAACGGCATGACGGCCGGCGACGCGCGCCGGCCGGGAGAGGCTCAGCGGCCCGACATCGTCGTGGTCGCGCCCGGTTCCTGCACGCCGAAGCAGCCGCGATAGGTCGCGTAGAACGAGCAGTACAGCATCGTGACGATGATGATCGTCACCGGCATCATGATCGTCAGCGCATACGCACCGGCGCCGAGCGCCTGCAGCAGCAGCGACAGCGCGAGCGACGTGCCGAGCGCGACGCTGAACCACAGCACGCCGTACACCATGAACGCGCCGCGATTGCGCCAGCAACTGACCACGCTGAAGAACAGCGCCTTCGCGGGAGGGACGTCATGCCACGCGACCAGCACCGGCGCGAACCAGAACAGCATGGCGACCGGCAGATAGAGCAGCGTCGCGAAGAACAGCGCGCCGAGCGTGCCTTGGGCAGCCAGCGTCTCGGGCGTCGTGTTTGCCTCGTCGGCCGCGCCCATCATCACGTGGAACAGCGCGCCGCCGTCCACGAACGACGAAGCGGCGAACACCAGCACCATCGACGCGACGTAGATCACGCCGAGCGCGAGCAGCCGCTGGGTCGCGACGGCGCCGTACGAGCGAAAGCCGTCGACGAGGATCGTCGGCATCACCGTCTTGCCGGCCACCGTGTCGCGGCACGCGGCCATGAAACCGACCGCGATGCCGGGAATGAACACCAGCGGCAGCGCCGCGCCGATCACGGGCACCAGCGACACCAGCGTAATGGCGAGCAGGTACGTGAAGAACAGCGTGATGAACGCGAGCGGATTCCGGCGGAACAGCCAGATGCCTTGACGGAACCAGACATAGCCCGTTTTGGCGGGCACTTCGATCAGTTGCATGCGGTTTGGATCTCGGGAAGCGCGGGCGTATGCGCGATACGCTCCCGCAGAATGCGTTCGAAATGACCGGGGTCGTGCGGCTTGAGCATCTCGGCCGCGCGCGGCAGGTAGAAGTCGTACAGGCGCGACACCCAGAAGCGGTACGCACCGGCGCGCAGCATGTCGCTCCAGTGGCGGCGCTCCTCGGCCGTGAACGGCCGGACCGTCTGGTATGCGCGCAGCAGCGCGTCGGCGCGCGCGACGTCGAGCACGCCGGTCGCGAGATCGACGCACCAGTCGTTGACGGTCACCGCCACGTCGAACAGCCACTTGTCGCAGCCCGCGAAGTAGAAGTCGAAGAAGCCGCCGAGCCGTACGTCGTGGCCGGTGCCGGGCGCCGCGTGGGCGAACAGCACGTTGTCGCGGAACAGGTCGCAATGGCACGGCCCGGCCGGCAGCGCCGCATAGTCGTCCGACGCGAAGAAGCCGGCCTGGTGCGCGAGCTCGCCTTCGAGCAGCGTGCGTTGCGCGTCAGTGACGAATGGCACGATGGCCGGCACGTTCTCCTGCCACCACGGCAGGCTGCGCAGATTCGGCTGGCTGCGCGGATAGTCGCGCCCCGCGAGGTGCAGGCGCGCGAGCATCTGCCCGACCTCGATGCAGTGTTCGATCCGGGGCGCGAGTTCGGCTGCGCCGTCGAGCTTCGTGACGATCGCGGCCGGCTTGCCGTGCAGATCGCCGAACAACGCGCCGTCGTCGCGCGCGACCGGGTCCGGCACCGGCACGCCGTGGGCGGCCAGATGGCGCATCAGGTCGAGGTAGAACGGCAGCTGCTGCGCCGTGAGCTTTTCGAAGATCGTGAGGACGTATTCGCCGCGCGTCGTCGTCAGGAAGAAATTGCTGTTTTCGATACCGGACGGAATGCCGCGGAACGCAAGCACGTCGCCCAGTTCATAGTGGCGCATCCATTGCGCGAGATCGGAGTCGGAAACAGCGGTGAAAACGGCCATGCGGGATGCGTGAGGTCAGGGTGTCGGCACGCGGGCGGCGTGCATCGCGACAGCAGGTGAAGGGGCGGCGCGGCGCGATCGGCGCGCGGCGCCACGGGATCAGTAGCGCAGGTTCAGCGACGGCAGGCGCGTGATCGGGACGCCCGCGTCGTGCGGCTTCGGCGACGTGTCGGGCGTCGAGCTCATCTGGTAGCGCGTGCCGAAGTTCGACTTCACGTCGATCTCGACCGGCTTGCCGCGGTCGCGGTACTCGGTGACTTCGGTGCCGTTCTTGCTTTTTTCGTGGAAGCTCGGCGTGCGGCGGATGTCGGCGAAGTCCACTTTCGACGTGACTTCGGCGCCCGGCCGGTTGATCTTGCGGAGATCGGGCAGGCCGGCGGCTTCGTTGGCCTCGGCCCGGGCCTGCGCGTCGGCGTCAGGCGTGCCGCCGGCGGCGTGAGCGACGCTGGCGGCGGCAAACGCGACGGCAGCGGCGACGAAAATGAGCGGCTTCATGATGAGTCTCCAGTGAACCTACCGATTTTAGCAAATACTGCGCGCCGTCCGGCCCCTGCGTGCGCAGGGGCAGCCATAAAGGCGCCCGGGTTCCGTGGTAATGTCGTCAGATCTGACGAGGTGATGAAAATGAAGAACGATTTGAGCCGCCGGCACCATGTGCTGACGCCCGAAAGCCCGTCGGTCGAGGCTTTCGACGATCCGATCGCCGCCGTCGCGCGGCTGTCCGCCATTTACGACACGAATACGGGCTTCCTGCGCGATGCGTTTGCGCGCTATCGCCGCCACGAAGCGATCACCGAGCACGTTCGCGCGTGCTACCCGTTCGTGCGGATCCGCACCGACGTCAACACGCACGTCGATTCGCGCCGCTCATACGGTTTCGTCGCGGGCCCCGGCGTATTCGAGACGACGGTCACGCGCCCCGATCTCTTCGCGAACTACTACCGCGAGCAACTGCGCCTGCTGTCGAAGAACCACCATGTGAAGATCGAGATCGGCGTGTCGTCGCAGCCGATTCCGATCCATTTCGCGTTTCCGGAAGGCATTCATCTCGAGGGCGAACTCGATCGCGACCGCCTGCTCGCGATGCGCGACATCTTCGACACGCCAGACCTGTCGTATCTCGACGACCGCATCGTCAACGGCACGTTCGAGCCGGCGCCGGGCGAGCCGCATCCGCTCGCGCTGTTCACGGCCGCACGCGTCGACTTCTCGCTGCACCGGCTGCGCCACTACACGGCGACGTCGCCCACGCACTTCCAGAACTACGTGCTCTACACGAACTACCAGTTCTACATCGACGAGTTCGTGAAGCTCGGCCGCGCGATGATGACGGAGAGCGACGATCCCGAGGTGCGCGCGTACCGCAGCGAGTACAGCGCGTTCGTCGAGCCGGGCGACGTCGTCACGTACAACGCGAACCTCGGCGGCGAACCGGCCGAGGGCACCGCGCCGCCGCGCCTGCCGCAGATGCCCGCGTATCACCTCAAGCGCGCGGACGGCAGCGGGATCACGATGGTCAACATCGGCGTCGGCCCGTCGAACGCGAAGACGATCACCGATCACATCGCGGTGCTGCGTCCGCACGCGTGGGTGATGCTCGGTCACTGCGCGGGGCTGCGCAACACGCAGCGTCTCGGCGACTACGTGCTCGCGCACGGTTACGTGCGGGAAGATCACGTGCTCGACGCCGACCTGCCGCTGTGGGTGCCGATCCCTGCGCTGGCCGAAGTGCAGCTCGCGCTCGAGCGCGGCGTGGCCGAGGTCACGCGGCTGGAGGGCGCGGAACTGAAGCGCGTGATGCGCACCGGCACGGTCGCGAGCGTCGACAACCGCAACTGGGAACTGCGCGACCATCGCGAGCCCGTGCAGCGGCTGTCGCAGAGCCGCGCGATTGCGCTCGACATGGAAAGCGCGACGATCGCCGCGAACGGCTTCCGCTTCCGGGTGCCGTACGGCACGCTGCTGTGCGTCTCGGACAAGCCGCTGCACGGCGAGCTGAAGCTACCGGGCATGGCCGACACGTTCTATCGCGGGCAGGTCGACCAGCATCTGCAGATCGGCGTGAAAGCGATGGAGGTCCTGCGCACGAACGGGCTCGACAAGCTGCATAGCCGCAAGCTGAGAAGCTTCGCGGAAGTGGCGTTCCAGTAACGACACGGCGCAACGGCGTCCATCACGACAAAGGCCGCACGCGAACTCGCGTTCGCGTGCGGCCTCGTTCTTTTCGTGTCGGTGCGAAGGCCGGATGGCCCCGTGCTTGGGCGCTCAGCACTCGCCCTTTTTCGCGTGCCCCGGCGGGCAGTGATAGCCGCCATGGCCGCGATAACGTTGATGATCTTCCCACTCGCGGCGTTCCCAGTAGCGGCGGCCGTCCCAGTATCGGTCGCCGTGCCAGCCGACGATGACCGCCGGCGCCGGAGCGACCACGACGGGCGCGGGCGCGACGACGACCGGCGCGGGCGTGCCGATGTTGACGTCGACGTTGACGGCATGAGCGAGGCCGGACAGCGAAAGGCCGAGGCCGGCGAAAGCGAGGGCGATCAGCGAGCGTTGCATGTTCTTTTCCGTGGTGTCGTGATGAAGGAGCCGACGCGACGCGATGGAAGCGAGGGGGACCGTTCCACCGGGGGAACGCCGCGCCGACACGATGCAGTGTGCTGCCGTGCGATGGAAAACGCGAGTCGTGATTATTACGGAGGATTGGCGGCGCGCAGACGCGCGACGGGCCATCCATTTGACAGTGGCGGCCGCCGGTATGGCTGATTCCGCCACATCGCGCAGCGCCGACCGCGGGGATTTGACATTCGACCGCGCGCGGCGGCGAACGGGCATTAACGGCGCGTTACAAACTCCCGCCCGGCGGCCCGCCGGATCGCGAGGTCCGTTGCGTGAAAAGCACGACGCCGGCCGTTGGGCCGGCTGTCGTCACTGACCGGTTACAGATAGAACATCCGGTCTTCTTCCGGGCGCGGCGGATGATCTTCCTCGTCCGAACCTTCTTCCTCGCCGCTGTCCTCGTAGAACGCGAGCACCGCGTCGAGCACCTGGTCGGGATCGTCGATCACCTGCATCAGATCCATGTCTTCCGGATTGATCAGGCCCATCGGAATCAGCTGATCGCGGAACCATTGCAGCAGCCCCTGCCAGAAGTCGCTGCCGACGAGGATGATCGGCACGAGGCGCGACTTCTTCGTCTGGATCAGCGTGAGCACTTCGGACAGTTCGTCGAGCGTGCCGAAGCCGCCCGGCATCACGATCACCGCATCCGAGTTCTTCACGAACGTGACCTTGCGCGTGAAGAAGTGGCGGAAGCGCAGCGAGATGTCCTGATAGTGGTTGCCGGCCTGCTCGTGCGGCAGCTCGATATTCAGGCCGACCGACGGCGCCTTGCCGGCGTGCGCACCCTTGTTCGCGGCTTCCATGATGCCGGGGCCGCCGCCGGAGATCACGGCGAAGCCGGCGTCCGACAGCTTGCGCGCGATCTGCGCGGCGAGCTTGTAGTGCGGCGTGTCGGGTTTGAGGCGGGCAGAACCGTAGATGCTGACGGCCGGGCGGATCTCCGACAGGTACTCGGTCGCCTCGATAAACTCTGCCATAATCGTGAACATCTGCCACGATGCGCGCGCCTTCTTGGCCGTCGCGCGTTCTTGATCTGCGAGCGAACGCAGACTCGGAATCACTTTTCTCTTGTTCATAATGCCTGAAGAACGAAATCTGGAAGGTAAGACCCTGCTATTGGTTGACGGTTCGAGCTATCTGTATCGGGCTTACCATGCGATGCCTGATTTGCGTGGCCCTGGCGGGGAGCCGACCGGAGCGCTCTACGGAATCATCAACATGCTGCGCCGTATGCGCAAGGAAGTCAGTGCAGAGTATAGCGCTTGCGTGTTCGATGCAAAGGGCAAGACGTTCCGCGACGACCTTTATGCCGACTATAAGGCAAACCGTCCGTCGATGCCGCCCGATCTCGCGTTGCAGGTCGAGCCGATCCACGGCGCCGTGCGCGCGCTCGGCTGGCCGCTGCTGATGGTCGAAGGCGTCGAGGCCGACGACGTGATCGGCACGCTCGCGCGCGAGGCCGAACGGCACGGGATGAACGTGATCGTGTCGACCGGCGACAAGGATCTCGCGCAGCTCGTGACCGACCGCGTCACGCTCGTCAACACGATGACCAACGAGACGCTCGACCGCGGCGGCGTGATCGCGAAGTTCGGCGTGCCGCCGGAGCGGATCATCGACTACCTCGCGCTGATCGGCGACACCGTCGACAACGTGCCGGGCGTTGAGAAATGCGGGCCGAAGACGGCCGTGAAATGGCTGTCGCAATACGACAGCCTCGACGGCGTGATCGAACACGCGGCGGACATCAAGGGCGTGGTCGGCGACAACCTGCGCCGCGCGCTCGATTTCCTGCCGCTCGGCCGCCAGCTCGTGACGGTCGAGACGGCCTGCGATCTCGCACCGCATCTCGAATCGATCGAAGCATCGCTGAAGAGCGACGGCGAGGCGCGCGACCTGTTGCGCGACATCTTCGCGCGCTACGGCTTCAAGACCTGGCTGCGCGAAGTCGATAGCGCCCCTGCGGAAGGCGGCGGCGCCGATGCGCCGGAAGGCGAGCCGGCCCCGGTGATCCCGGCCGACGTCGTGCGCGAATACGACACGATCCAGACCTGGGAACAGTTCGACGCATGGTTCGCGAAGATCGACGCGGCCGCGCTGACCGCGTTCGACACCGAGACCACCGCGCTCGATCCGATGCTCGCGCGGCTCGTCGGCCTGTCGTTCTCGGTCGAGCCGGGCAAGGCAGCCTACCTGCCGGTCGCGCACCGCGGCCCCGACATGCCCGAGCAGCTTCCGCTCGACGACGTGCTCGCGCGCCTGAAGCCGTGGCTCGAATCGGCCGATCGCAAGAAGGTCGGCCAGCACCTGAAGTACGACGCACAGGTGCTCGCGAACTACGACATCGCGCTGAACGGCATCGAGCACGACACGCTGCTCGAATCGTACGTGGTCGAATCGCACCGCACGCACGACATGGACAGCCTCGCGCTGCGTCATCTGGGCGTCAAGACGATCAAGTACGAGGACGTGGCCGGCAAGGGCGCGAAGCAGATCGGGTTCGACGACGTGGCGCTCGCGCAGGCCGCCGAATACGCGGCCGAAGACGCCGACATCACGCTGCAGCTGCATCACGTGCTGTATCCGCAGGTCGCGCGCGAGCCGGGCCTCGAGCGCGTGTATCGCGAGATCGAGATGCCGGTGTCGCTCGTGCTGCGCAAGATGGAGCGCACGGGCGTGCTGATCGACGATGCGCGCCTGCAGGCGCAGAGCACCGAAATCGCGACGCGTCTGATCGAGCTCGAAGGGCAGGCGTACGAACTGGCGGGCGGCGAATTCAATCTCGGCTCGCCGAAGCAGATCGGGCAGATCTTCTTCGAGAAGCTGCAGTTGCCGGTCGTGAAGAAAACGCCGAGCGGCGCGCCTTCGACCGACGAGGAAGTGCTGCAGAAGCTGGCCGAGGATTACCCGCTGCCGAAGCTGCTGCTCGAGCATCGCGGGCTGTCGAAGCTGAAGTCGACCTATACCGACAAGCTGCCGCGCATGGTGAACCCCACCACCGGCCGCGTGCACACGAACTATGCGCAAGCGGTCGCGGTGACGGGCCGACTTGCGTCGAACGATCCCAATCTTCAGAACATTCCGGTGCGCACGGCCGAAGGCCGGCGCATCCGCGAGGCGTTCATCGCATCGCCGGGCCACCGGATCGTGTCGGCCGACTATTCGCAGATCGAATTGCGGATCATGGCCCATATCTCGGGCGACGCGTCGCTGCTGCGCGCGTTCGCGCAGGGCGAGGACATCCACCGCGCGACGGCCGCCGAAGTGTTCGGCGTGACGCCGCTGGAGGTCAATTCCGACCAGCGCCGGATCGCGAAGGTGATCAACTTCGGGCTCATCTACGGGATGAGCGCGTTCGGGCTCGCGTCGAACCTTGGCATCACGCGCGACGCGGCGAAGCTCTATATCGACCGCTATTTCACCCGCTATCCGGGCGTCGCGCAGTACATGGAAGACACGCGCGCGACGGCGAAGGAGAAGGGCTACGTCGAAACCGTTTTCGGTCGCCGCCTGTGGCTGCCCGAGATCAACGGCGGCAACGGCCCGCGCCGCCAGGCGGCCGAGCGCGCGGCCATCAATGCACCGATGCAGGGCACGGCGGCCGACCTGATCAAGCTGTCGATGATCGCGGTGGACGACTGGCTCACGCGCGACGGGCTTGCATCGCGGATGATCATGCAGGTGCACGATGAACTGGTGCTCGAGGTGCCCGAAAGCGAGCTGTCGCTCGTGCGCGAGAAATTGCCGGAAATGATGTGCGGCGTCGCGAAGCTGAAGGTGCCGCTGGTCGCCGAAGTAGGTGCCGGCGCGAACTGGGAAGAGGCACACTGACGCACCCCCGAGCGGTTCCCGTTTCCCGCGGCATATTGTTGCAGGGATGCTGAATATCGAGATGGTTTGCTTGTGGTCAACGCGCAAGCTCCCGGACAATGCATGTCAGTCATGTCATTGACGCGAGGCGGCGCGCCCCGCGTTCCGGATCGGCCGCATCGAAGTGCTTCGAACTGCACATCGATGATGTCCGAACCGGTTAATCCACCGGGCGGCGCGAGTGCATCGCGTTTGCTTCATCCGGCGGCAGCAGTTTCGAATCGCAAAGGGGGAATCAGATGCATCGGATCATCATCGTAGGCGGCGGCGCGGGCGGCCTGGAACTGGCGACGCGGCTCGGCGATCGTTACGGCGCGCGCGGCAATCGTCCCGCGCGTGCGCTTGTCACGCTCGTCGACCGCAATCCGACGCACATCTGGAAACCGCTGCTGCACGAGGTCGCGGCCGGCAGCATGGACCCGTTCACGCAGGAACTCGAATATGCGGCGCAGGCGCGCTGGCACGGCTTCGAGTTCCAGCAGGGCGAGCTGACCGGGCTCGACCGCGCGGCGAAGCGTCTCACGCTGTCGGCCCTCAACGACAGCGACGGCGCGGAACTGTTGCCGGCACGCGAGCTGGAATACGACACGCTCGTGATCGCGATCGGCAGCACGACCCACTTCTTCGGCGTGCAGGGCGCCCCGGAAAACGCGATCGCACTCGACACGGTCGGGGAGGCGGAGCGCTTCCGCAAGCGGCTGATCGCGGCATGCATGCGCGCCGAGCACCAGGCGCCGGCACCGACCGCGCCGGGCGAGTCGGCCGAGCCGCGCATCCAGGTCGTGATCGTCGGCGGCGGCGCGACGGGCGTCGAGTTGTCCGCGGAACTGCGCAACACCGCGCAGGTGCTGTCGGTGTACGGGCTGCACAAGCTCGATCCGCGCCACGACGTCGGCATCGTGCTGATCGAATCGGGGCCGCGGATTCTGCCGGCACTGCAGGAGCGCGTGTCGGGGGCGACGGCCGAACTGCTGGAGAAGCTCGGCGTGCGGTTGATGCTCGGCGAGCGCGTGACCGAGGTGGCGCCCGGGTTCGTGCATACCGCGAGCGGCAAGGCGGTGCGTGCGGACCTGACGGTCTGGGCCGCCGGCATCAAGGCGCCGTCCGTGCTCTCGCATCTCGACGGCCTCCAGGTCAACAAGCTCGGGCAGCTCGACGTGCGCCGCACGCTGCAGACCTTCACCGACGACAACGTGTTCGCGCTCGGCGATTGTGCGGCCTGCGCATGGCCCGGCAACGAACGCAACGTGCCGCCGCGCGCGCAGGCGGCGCACCAGCAGGCGAGTTTCCTGCTGAAGGCGATCGGCTGCCGGCTCGAAGGGCGTCCGCTGCCCGAATTCACGTATCGCGATTTCGGTTCGCTCGTGTCGCTCGGTCACTTCAGCGCGGTCGGCAACCTGATGGGCGGGCTGATCGGCGGCAACATGCTGATCGAAGGACTGTTCGCGCGCTTCATGTACATGTCGCTGTACCGGCTGCACGTCGCGGCGTTGCACGGTTATCCGCGGATGATCCTCGATACGGTCGCGCACTGGCTGCGGCGCACGACGTTGCCGCGCGTCAAGCTGCACTGATCGCGTACTCGCGTGTGGGGCGGGTGGAGAATGCGCATGTCGTGCGGGTTCGCCGCCCATTTTTTTTTGATTCGCAAGGATTGGGTCGCGCGATGTACGTCGATATGCGCAGCCACGCGGTGATTCGGCAGGCCGCCGGCAGGCTGCCGCGCCATGTCGATCCGATCGCCGCCACGCGTCGTAATCGAGTCTTACACATCTGACAGTTGACGCGACAACGGATTATTGGGCATCTTGTCCGGGTTTTCGTTCGCGGCGGCGTGCCAACCGCCGCGACATCCGCGCCGCGCGCCGGTGCGATGCCCCGTCATGCCGTATCCGCGATCGTGACGGCGGCGCCCAATCGAGGAGTGCATTCATGTTGAAACCCGAAGTCGACAGCCTGGTCCCCCATGTCCCGTTCTCGCGCCGCAAGTTCATGCAGGCCGCGCTGGGCGGCACCTTCGCGGCGGCCGTGCTGCCCGTGTCGGCGCAGACGGTCACGACCGACAGCACCGGGCTGGACGTCGACACCATCGAGATCCGCTCGGGCGATGCGAGCGTGCCGGCTTATCGCGCCCAGCCGGTCGACAAGACGAACCTGCCGGTCGTCATCGTGATTCACGAGATCTTCGGCGTGCACGCGCATATCGCCGACGTGTGCCGGCGCTTCGCGAAGCTCGGCTATCTCGCGATCGCGCCGGACCTGTTCGCCCGGCAGGGCAACGCGGCGAAGTATCCGACGATGAAGGAGCTTTACGACCACATCATCAGCAAGGTGCCGGACCGGCAGGTCACCGAGGATCTCGATGCGACCGTCGCGTGGGCCGGCAAGAACGGCGGCGACCTGACGCGTCTCGGCGTGACCGGCTTCTGCTGGGGCGGCCGCCAGGCGTGGCTCTATGCGGAACACAATCCGCACGTGCGGGCCGCCGTGGCGTGGTACGGGTTCGTCGAAGGCAAGACCGACGAGATGACGCCGTTCAACCCGGTCGACCACGCGTCGTTGCTGAAGGTGCCCGTGCTCGGGCTATACGGCGAGAAGGATCAGAACATCACGCAGGCGTCGCTCGCGGACATGCGCAAGGCGATTCAGACGAGCGATTCGAAGCTCGCGCGCGAATCGGAGATCGTCGTGTATCCGGATGCCGGTCACGCGTTCTTCGCCGATTACCGGCCGAGTTACGTGAAAGGCGATGCCGAGGACGGCTGGAAGCGCGCGATCGAGTGGTTCCACAAGTACGGCGTGATGTAAACGACAAGCGGCGGCAACTGCCGCCGCGGCATCGGCCGCCGCATCGTCATCGTCGCGCCGCGCGGGTGCTCAAGGATTCGGGCCGGTCGCGATCGGCCGCGACGGATCGGCGCTCCATTCGCTCCACGAGCCCGGATACAGCGACGCGCCGTGCAGGCCCGCCACTTCCAGTGCCAGCGCGTTGTGGCATGCGGTGACGCCGGAGCCGCATTGCAGGATCACGCGGTTCGGCTCGGTGCCGGCCAGCACGGCGGCGAATGCCTCGCGCAATTCATGGCCGGTCTTGAAGCGGCCGTCGGCGGCCAGGTTGTCCTTGAAGAAGCGGTTGCGCGCACCGGGAATGTGGCCGCCCACCCGATCGATCGTTTCATTTTCGCCGCGATAGCGATCCGGTGCGCGTGCATCGATCACGACGCGCGCGGGCGACGATACGTTCGCGAGCACGGTCGCGGCGTCGACCGTCGATTCGAGCGGCGTGGCCGAACGGAAGTCGCCGGCGGCCGGTTGCGGCACGTCGGTCGTCAGCGGCTGGCCGGCCGCTTCCCAGGCCTGCAGGCCGCCGTCGAGCACGGCAACCGAATCGTGGCCGAGCCAGCGCAGCAGCCACCACAGGCGCGCCGCATACGCGCCGCCTTGCGCGTCGTACGCGACGACCTGCTGGCCCTGCTTGAGGCCGCGGCTGGCGAGCAGCGTGGCGAGCGCGTCGCGGGTCGGCAGCGGATGGCGGCCGTTGGTGCCCGTCTTGCGGCCCGACAGATCGCGGTCGAGATGAAGATAGTGCGCGCCGGGGAGGTGGCCGGCCGCGTAGGCGGCTTCGCCGGCGCCGGGATCGGCGAGATCGAAGCGGCAGTCGAACAGCGCGACGCTGCCGGGCGCCGCGGCCAGGCGCTCGGCGAGATTGGCGGCGGAAATGAGCGTGGTGTAATGAGTGTGTGGCATGACGGCTCCCTGGAGTGCAAATGGCCTGACACTCCAAGTCTAAACAAAAAAAGACGGGCCGAAGCCCGTCTTTTCGTTTGCCGGCGGCCGCGCGGCGTCAAGGCGCCGCACCCGCTGTCAGAGGTCGCCGAGGTGGCGGCGCAGGAACTCGTGGAAGTGCTGCATGCCGTCTTCCATCGGGCTCTGGTACGGGCCCACTTGCGATTCGCCGCGGGCCATCAGCGCACGGCGGCCTGCGTCCATCCGCATCGCGATCTCGTCGTCCTCGACGGCCGTTTCCATATAGGCGGCACGCTCGGCCTCGACGAATTCGCGTTCGAACAGCGCGATTTCCTCGGGGTAATAGAACTCGACGATGTTGGTCGTCTTCTGCGGCCCGCGCGGAATCAGCCACGACACGACCAGCACGTGCGGATACCACTCGATCATCAGGCCCGGGTAGTAGACCATCCAGATCGCGCCGAACTCCGGCGGTACGCCGTTGCGGAACTTCAGCACCTGCTCGTGCCATTTCTGGTAAGTCGTGCTGCCCGGTTTCGCGAGGGCGTTGTGCACGCCGACCGTCTGCACGCTGTACCAGTCGCCGAACTCCCATTTGAGATCGTCGCACGACACGAAGCTGCCGAGGCCCGGGTGGAACGGGACGACGTGATAATCCTCGAGGTAGACCTCGATGAACGTCTTCCAGTTGTAATCGCACTCGTGCACTTCGACGTGATCGAACTGGTACTCGGCGAAGTCGAAGTGATGCTTCGTGCCGAGATGGGCGAGGTCGCGCGCGACATTGCGGCCCTCGGCCTCGAACAGCAGCCCCTGCCAGTTCTGCAGCGGGCTCTTGCCGAGGTTCAGGCACGGCTTGTCGGGGAAGTGCGGCGCGCCGAGCAGCTGGCCTTCCAGATCGTACGTCCAGCGGTGCAGCGGGCACACGATGTTCTGCGCATGGCCGCGCCCGTTGAGCATGATCGCCTGCCGGTGGCGGCACACGTTCGACAGCAGTTCGATCTGGTTCGTCTGGTTACGGACCAGCACGCGGCCTTCCTTCTCGGACGGCAGCGCAAAATAGTCCCCCGCCTCGGGCACCATCAACTCGTGCCCGACGTAACGAGGTCCTTTCTTGAAGAGGGTTTCGATCTCGCGCTCGAGTAGCGCCTCATCGAAATATGCAGTGACTGGAAGCTGGCTGTGGGCCGACTTCAACTGAAGCGCATCGCTCAGATTGGACATTCCCACTCCCGGTGTTAGCGTGAAAGCAGTGAACAACCCAACCATCGAAAAATCGATTTAGGGAAACGGGGAATTATACCCGGTTCGCCTCGCAAGGCTAGGATTAAGTACCTGATTTGTGTCAATTTTTTGTCGGGCGACCATCGAAAGGCGCACACTGTGCATCGGAGATGGGGCCGGATTTGTGCGCGGGCGCCCACGACGGCAGGTCGGAAAATTCTCTTTTGCCGTAGAATGTCCGACTTGTTTTGAAATTTGACACCCTCGTCCATGGCGAAAACCGCATCCCCAGGCGCCACGCCGCCCGGCAATGGCACCGAACCGTTGCCGGACAATTACGAGATGGCGCTCGCGGAACTCGAGACGCTGGTTGCCCGGATGGAAGGCGGCGCGTTGAGCCTCGAGGATTCGCTGGCGGCGTATCGCCGCGGTGCGACCCTCGTTGCGTTTTGCCAACAGCAGCTTGAGAAAGTGGAGCAGCAGGTTCGCGTGCTCGACGGCGCGACGCTGAAGCCGCTTTCGTCCGGAACGGCCGCCACGGACGGCGAAGACGACGATCTATGACATTCGAACAATGGATGCGGTCCGTGCTTGACCGTGTCGAGGACGCACTCGGCCACTATCTGCCGGCCGAAACCGCGATGCCCGCGAAACTTCACGAGGCGATGCGCTATGCGGTCCTCGGTGGCGGCAAACGCGTTCGCCCGCTGCTGTGCCATGCAGCAGGCGAGCTGACCGGTGCGACGGAGGCGGCACGCAACGCCGCGGCGGCGGCGCTGGAGATGATCCACGTCTACTCGCTCGTGCACGACGACATGCCGTGCATGGACGACGACGCGCTGCGTCGCGGCAAGCCCACCGTGCACGTGCAGTACGACGAGCCGACGGCGCTGCTGGTCGGCGACGCGCTGCAATCGCAGGCGTTCGTGGCGCTGACCGATGCCGATGCGCTGTCGCCGGTGCAGCAGGCGGCGCTCGTGCGCGAGCTGGCGCTCGCGAGCGGCTCGATCGGCATGGCCGGCGGGCAGGCGATCGATCTGGCGAGCGTCGGCCTGAAGCTGACGCGCGAACAGCTCGAGACGATGCACCGGATGAAGACGGGCGCATTGCTGCGCGCGGCCGTGCGGATGGGCGCACTGGCCGGCGAGACGCCTTCGGCGGAAACGATGGCGGCGCTGGATGTTTACGCGGGGGCCGTGGGTCTGGCGTTCCAGGTCGTCGACGACATTCTCGACGTCACGACCGATTCGGCGACGCTCGGCAAGACGGCCGGCAAGGACGCGGCGAACGACAAGCCGACCTATGTATCGATCCTCGGTCTCGAGGCGTCGCGCGAGCTGGCAGCGCAGCTTCGTGCCGAAGCGCACGACGCGCTGAAACCGTTCGGCGCACGCGCACAGCGTCTCGCCGAACTTGCCGACCTGGTAGTGAACCGGGTCAGCTGACGCGAAAGCCCGCCGCCGCGCACCTGTCACGGTGCGCGCAAAAGAATGCGGGCGCGTTTGATTTCCTACAATGGAACGACGATGTACGACTTGCTGAAAACCATCGACGACCCGGCGGATTTGCGCCGCCTCGATCGTCGCCAACTGCAACCGCTCGCGGATGAACTGCGCGCGTTCGTGCTCGACAGCGTGTCGAAGACGGGCGGCCACTTGTCGTCCAACCTCGGGACGGTCGAGCTGACGATCGCGTTGCACTACGTGTTCAACACGCCGAACGATCGCATCGTCTGGGACGTGGGCCACCAGACCTACCCGCACAAGATCCTGACGGGCCGCCGCGACCAGATGCATTCGCTGCGTCAGTACGACGGCATCTCGGGCTTCCCGCGCCGCAGCGAGTCGGAATACGACACGTTCGGCACCGCGCACTCGAGCACGTCGATCTCGGCCGCGCTCGGCATGGCGATCGGCAGCCAGCTGAACGGCGACGATCGCTTCTCGATCGCGGTGATCGGCGACGGCGCGATGACGGCCGGCATGGCGTTCGAGGCGATGAACAACGCGGGCGTGTCGGAAGATGCGAAGCTGCTCGTGATCCTGAACGACAACGACATGTCGATCTCGCCGCCGGTCGGCGCGCTGAATCGCCATCTGGCCCGCCTGATGTCGGGCCGCTTCTACGCGGCCGCGCGTGCGGGCGTCGAGCGCGTGCTGAGCGTGGCGCCCCCGGTGCTCGAACTCGCGCGCAAGCTCGAGGAGCACGCGAAGGGCATGGTCGTGCCGGCCACGCTGTTCGAGGAATTCGGCTTCAACTACATCGGTCCGATCGACGGTCACGATCTCGATTCGCTGATCCCCACGCTGCAGAACATCCGCGAACTGCGCGGCCCGCAGTTCCTGCACGTGGTGACGAAGAAAGGCCAGGGCTACAAGCTCGCCGAAGCCGATCCGGTGCTCTACCACGGCCCCGGCAAGTTCAACCCGGCCGAAGGCATCAAGCCTTCGACGACGCCCGCGAAGAAGACGTACACGCAGGTGTTCGGCGAGTGGCTGTGCGATGAAGCCGAGCGCGATACGCGCGTGGTCGGCATCACGCCCGCGATGCGCGAAGGCTCGGGCATGGTCGAATTCGAGAAGCGCTTCAAGGATCGCTATTACGACGTCGGCATCGCCGAGCAGCACGCGGTGACGTTCGCGGGCGGTCTCGCGACCGAAGGGCTGAAGCCCGTCGTCGCGATTTACTCGACGTTCCTGCAGCGTGCGTACGACCAGTTGATCCACGACGTCGCGCTGCAGAATCTGCCGGTCGTGTTCGCGATCGACCGCGCGGGCCTTGTCGGCGCGGACGGCGCGACGCATGCGGGCGCGTACGATCTCGCGTTCCTGCGCTGCATCCCGAACATGACGGTCATGGCCGCATCCGACGAGAACGAATGCCGCCAGATGCTGCACACGGCGCTGCAGCAACCGAACCCGACCGCGGTGCGCTATGCGCGCGGCGCGGGCACGGGCGTGGCGACGGTGAAGGAATTCACCGAGATCCCGCTCGGCAAGGGTGAAGTGCGTCGCCGGACGTCGCAGCCGGAAGGCAAGCGCGTCGCGATCCTCGCGTTCGGCACGATGGTCGCACCGTCGCTCGCCGCTGCCGAGGAGCTCGATGCAACGGTCGCGAACATGCGCTTCGTGAAACCGGTCGATGCGGCGCTCGTGCGCGAGCTGGCCGAAACGCACGATTACCTCGTCACGGTCGAGGAAGGCTGCGTGATGGGCGGCGCGGGCTCGGCCTGCGTCGAAGCCCTGATGGAGAGTGGGGTTATCCGACCCGTAATACAATTGGGCCTCCCTGACCAGTTCATCGATCACGGCGACCCCGCGAAGCTGCTGTCGCAATGCGGCCTCGACGGCGCGGGCATCGCGAAATCGATTCGCGAACGCTTTCTGAGCCCGGCGGCCGATGTCGCCGATCAGGCGAAGCGCGTCGCGTAAGCCGGCGCCGCCCGCGGGCGGTGGCGGTGCGACTGGCGCAACCGGTCTTCATTGATGCGGAAAACATGGGCCTGCGGGCCCATGTTGCTTTTCCGAGCCGCGTGACGCGGCGTGCGCGTCGTCGGACGCGCGGCTTACAAGGATTGAACAAAGATGAACCAGATGAACCCCGCCTTCGTGATGCCCGACGTGCAGAGCACGGTGGATACCCGTCAGATCCCGATTCAGCGCGTGGGCGTGAAGGCGGTCCGGCATCCGTTGACGGTGCGCACCGAAAGCGGCGACGTGCAACCGACCGTCGGCGTCTGGAACCTCGACGTCCGTCTGCCTGCCGATCAGAAGGGCACGCACATGTCGCGCTTCGTCGCGCTGCTCGAGGAGAATCGCGCACCGCTGACGGTCGAGCGCTTCCGCGAGATGCTCGCGTCGATGCTCGCGAAGCTCGAAGCCGAGGCGGGCCGCATCGAAGTCACGTTTCCGTACTTCGTGAACAAGACCGCGCCGGTGTCGGGCGTGCAGAGCCTGCTCGACTATGAAGTGACGCTCGCGGGCGAAAGCCGCAACGGCGACACACGTCTGTTCCTGAAGGTGCTCGTGCCGGTGACGAGCCTGTGCCCGTGCTCGAAGAAGATCTCGCAATACGGCGCGCACAACCAGCGCTCGCACGTGACGATCGATGCGGAGCTGGCCGCCGATCTGCCGGTCGAGGCGCTGATCCGCATCGCCGAAGAAGAAGCGTCGTGCGAACTGTGGGGGCTGCTGAAGCGTCCGGACGAGAAGTTCGTCACCGAGCGTGCCTACGAGAATCCGAAGTTCGTCGAGGATCTCGTGCGCGATGTCGCGCAGCGTCTCGATGCGGACGAGCGGGTGGCCGCCTACGTGCTCGAAGCCGAGAACTTCGAGTCGATCCACAATCACAGCGCGTATGCGCTGATCGAGCGCGACAAGCGGCACGCTGCATGAACGCCGCGGCGTTTCGCCGCGCCAACGAGAAAGGCAGCTCGGAACCGAACCGAGCTGCCTTTTTGTTTTCCCGCTTGCGGCGGCGCGTGGCGCGATTCAGCGTGCGAGCGACGCGAGATCCCAGCGCGGCTTCACCGTGAACGCGTAGTCGGCATTCGCCTGTTCGGGCCAGCGGCCGAGCCGCAGCGCGCCCGCGAGCGCGATCATCGCGCCGTTGTCGGTGCAGAGCGCGAGATCGGGGTAGTGCACGTCGAAGCCGCGCTTGGCCGCGGCCGCCGACAGTGCCGCGCGCAACTGGCGGTTCGCGCCGACGCCGCCCGCGATCACGAGGCGCTTGAGCTTCGTCTTCTTCAGCGCGGCGAGCGACTTCGCGACGAGCACGTCGACGGCCGCATCGACGAAGCCGCGTGCCAGATCGGCCTTTGCCCGTTCGAGTGCTTCGCCGTCGAGCTTCGCCGCTTCGAATTTCTTCATCTGCGTGAGCACGGCGGTCTTCAAGCCGCTGAAGCTGAAGTCGAGATCGCCCGAATGCAGCATCGGGCGCGGCAGCACGACCGCGCCCGGCGTGCCCGTTTCCGCGAGTTTCGATACTTCGGGGCCACCCGGATAGCCGAGGCCGATCAGTTTCGCCGTCTTGTCGAATGCTTCGCCGGCCGCGTCGTCGAGCGTTTCGCCGAGCGTCTCGTAGACGCCGACGTCGGTCACGCGCATCAGTTGCGTGTGGCCGCCGGAAACCAGCAGCGCGACGAACGGGAACGGCGGCGGCTCGTCGACCAGCAACGGCGACAGCAGGTGGCCTTCGAGGTGGTGGATGCCGACGGTCGGCTTGTTCCAGGCGAGCGCGAGCGCATTCGCGATGCTCGCGCCGACCAGCAGCGCGCCGGCGAGGCCGGGGCCCTGCGTGAACGCGATCGCGTCGATGTCGTCGCGGCGCGTGCCGCTTTGCGCCATCACTTCCTCGAGCAGCGGCAGCGCGCGGCGGATGTGGTCGCGCGACGCGAGCTCGGGCACGACGCCGCCGTATTCGCGGTGCATCGCGATCTGCGAATGGAGCGCGTGCGCGAGCAGGCCGCGCTGCGTGTTGTAGAGCGCGAGGCCGGTTTCGTCGCAGGAGCTTTCGATGCCGAGAACGAGCATGGGTACGGGCAGGGCGCGCCGTTTCGGACGCACCGCAGATAGGTCGACGTAACCGGAAAGTATAGCAGGCGGGGGCAGGCCGGCGCCGGCAGCGGCCCGGCCCCGATGTCGGGCAGGTATAATGCTTCTGGAACCTTCCTAACCAGTTAGGGCTTAGTACATTGTACCGAAGTCCAATTTCGACAGTATCACCGATGAAAACGCTGGGGTCGCCTCTCAACGATGCACAATCCTCTAGACGCGAAAGCGTCCCTTTTTTATTTCAGGTGCGAAGGGCAAGCCTCGCACAATTCCGCTCCAATTTTCCGTTCCACGTCCTAGTCTGGCAGGCTCCGGCTATAAATAGGGGTGAATCGCCTCGTGCGTAGACTGCGTTTCTTCCCCCATGCCGTGACAATCGCTTTCGTTTCACCTCGGTCGTAAAACGATTCTTGTCATACCTGCCTGGCGGAACGCCACTGTTTAAGGCGGGGGCAAGACGAGTGCCGCCACCCGCCCTGTGTCTGCTTCGGACCCGGGGTATCCGAATGATAGCGACACCGTGACGACCATTGCCTGCGCCAACAGCCTGTTGGCGTGCCTCGCGCTCGCGCGCGAGTTCGAGGGTTGGCCGGGATTCATAAAAAATCCGCCACATCTATCGATAACTATATGATTTTATGTGGAAAAATAGTGTTTCCTCAGCTGACGTCTGTATCAATAAGGAACATCCCGTCGACGTCATTGACGCTGCCTGACTGCAACGAAAAACAAATGCAAAGTTTGACGAGCGTTGGCACGAGACGAATATCCATCAAACCATCCCATTCCCTCGGGTGTTGTCCACTAGTTCTGGATCTGCAAATGTCCATGTTCGGATCACGCTCGCCCTCTTCATTTTCCCGCCCTGCCTTGTAGTGCAATTCGGAATGCGAGTAAACAGGCTGCTCGTCGGCAATAGTAAACTTCATAAGCCAACCTGCCGCCTGCGGACACCGAAAAGTCAGATGTCCGCAGGAGCGATTGATTGAACATCTGCCTACATGTGCGAACTCGCGGCGAGAATCTGCTTCGGCACCATTTGCCCTTGATCTAGACTAGGGGCGATGATAGCCGCGGGCGTCCCCACGAATGTCGCCATCGCTTGAACCAACTGTTCCGCCTGCAAACTTGCGAGCGAGTTAGCAGATACCGCCCCGGAGGCATCGCTACTGGATGGAGGCGGTGTGCCGGTGCCCTCGATCAAAACACACACGACGCCCGGCGGACACATGATTTCCGACGGAATAGGCTCCTCCGGATCCCATGGCCCTGTAGATCCTCCAGTACCCTCGCCACCGACTCCGGCTGAGGAGCTTGATCCCGAATTCCCAAGTTTCCCGAGAGGGTTGTCTGGGAGTAGGGGGGCGCCAATCACCGGCATCGTCTGGCCATTTGAACCCAGTGTGGTCCCGACCGGCACATAAACGCCCCCGTTGGGAAATGTGGTCATCGTCGGCGGAGGGGGAGGTGGCGGAATATTCACGATCGGCGGTGCATTGAATCCCTGAATCTGCGCAGGCGTCCACAATTGTCCGGGCGTCGGCTCTACGCCGGTATCGGGATTGTAGTTTTTCCAATCTGTCACATTTCCATTGTCATCGAAATAAACAACTCGATTCGCATATTTGTGGCCATCCTCAAATTGCCACTCCGCCGTCCGCTTCCCAGTGGTAGAATTAATGGCATCGCGAGTCGCCTCTTGCTTGTCAGGAAAAAAAGTCGACTGGGAGTCCGGGAACTGATTTCCAGGTGTATAATTTTCCTGAATTTTTTGGGAGCCGGTTTGGGGGTCAAAATAGTCGCGCTTCACGAGGGCGCCATTCTTGTAATATGCTTCCATGTTTGCATAATGATCCCCGGGATTAAAGTTAGATTTAGTGGTGACGTCCCCCGTCTGCGGATCAAATGTCTCTTGAGTTGCGACATTTCCATTTCTATCATAAAATATTGCTGCCGTTATCTTTGAAGTTCCCGGTATATAAGACGTTTCTTCTATAGTATGACCGCCGGCATCAAAAACGTCATTCGAAATAATCTCGCCGCTGGAATTATAATTGCTCGTAAAAGTTGCCTTTCCAGAGTCTGGGTCAAAGTAATTTCTTGAGCTAGCAAGCGCTGAGCCCAGTGAATAGACATCTCTTTCTGTTTCCTTTCCATTCGAATTCCATATATCTGTAGATATCCGCGCTCCTGTTGCATCGTAGTTGTCCTGAGATTTTTCAAGCCCTGTGGTATCATCGTAATAATTTTTCGCGGTTAGGTTAGAGGTGCCTGGCGTAAAATAATCCTTTTCCGTTACGGCGCCAATTGTATTGTAATATTCCCGAGAAACGAGATTTCCGCTGCTATCCAGTGTCTCAATAGACGCGATGGTATCTGTTGTACCATCACGAAATGTTCTTGAACTCGGGGTTGTCGAGCCAGCCGCAAACTCGTCTGTTTCCACTTGCGTCCGGTCGCCTACGGCGTAGAAAATCTCGGATGTCAATTGCCCGTCAGTGAATAGCTTTTTATCAACTTCCACTCCATTGGAGAAATCCTCCTGCATCACGGGCTTCCCAGACGGGTCCGTGTAAAGCAAGTATGGTTGAGGAGTATCGCCACCCAATGGAGTGTCGCCTATCTCCTTTCCAGACGAATCGAACGAAATCACATCGATTTTCCGCCCCGGCACATATACGCCACTAGTCGGATCGCTGTTATAGTTGGTTATCGACGAGATAACACCGTTTTCATAATGTTGATCTTGTTTGATCCAGCCGGTTAAATTATCGAAAATTAGCTTATCCGATAATAATCCATTTTGATTCGTCGACGCAACTGTAAGCGTGCTATTTGCATCTAGCCCAAAGGTAAACTGTAAGCGACCAGCCAACCCGTCTTGACGAGCGAGTTTAGGCGGCAGTCGAGAGAGGTTGCCAACGATGCGGCAGTAGCGCGTCGATGTCGTTGGCCTTGTGGGTCGGCAAGCGTGTGAGGACGTCCTTCAGATAGGCGAGCGGATCGAGCCCGTTCAGTTGCGCCGATCGAATCAAGCTCATGATGGCGGCCGCGCGCTGACCCGCACGCAGTGATCCGGCGAACAACCAATTGGACCGACCGACTGCCCACGGTCGGATCTGGTTTTCGACCCAGTTGTTGTCGATCGGCACATTGCCGTCATCGAGATAGCGCGTGAGTGCGTCCCATCGTTTCAGGCTGTAGTCCAGCGCCTTCGCAATCGCCGAGCCGTCCGCAACGAGTTTGCGCTGCGCCATCAACCATTGATAGAGGGCGTCGCACACCGGCTTGGCCCGACGCTGTCGAAGCCGCTGCCGTTCGTCGACATCCAGTGCTGCGGCCTCGCGTTCGATGTCGTAGAGCGCGGTAAAGAACGGCAGGGCCTGCCCCGCAACATGGCTGCTGTGGTTGGCATGCAACTCAAAGAACTTGCGTCGAGCATGGGCCGCGCATCCGATCTCGGTGATGCCGTGCTGGAACGAGGCCTTGTACCCGCTGTAGTCGTCGCATACCAGTTTGCCGTGCCAGCCCGTCAGGAACGTGCGAGCGTGCGCACCGGCGCGGCTCTCGGCGAAGTCGTAGACCACCGCGCGCAGTTCGCTGAACTGAGTCGACGTATACGCCCACAGGTATGCCCGGTGCGTTTTGCCCTTGCCGGGACTGAGCATTTGCACCGGCGTCTCGTCGGCGTGCAACACCGCCTGTTGCCGGATGGCCTGGCCGAGTGCGTCGACCAACGGCTGCAACTGCATGCCACACCGGCCCACCCAGGCACCCAGCGTGGATCTCGGGATGGCCAGTCCCGCACGACCAAAGATCTGTTCCTGGCGATACAGAGGCAGGTGGTCGCCGTACTTGGCGACCAGCACCTGCGCGAGCAACCCGGCGGTGGGCATGCCCTTGTCGATCACATGCGGTGGAACCGGCGCTTGGATCAGCGTCTCGCACGCTTTGCACACCCACTTGCCGCGGATGTGCCGTTCCACCGTAAACAGGCCCGGCGTGTAGTCCAGCTTCTCGCTCACGTCCTCGCCGATCCGTATGCGTTCGCAACCGCACTGGCATGTTGTGCTGTCCGGTTCGTGATGGACGTCGGTGCGTGGCAGTTGCGGCGGCAGTGGTGCCCGTTTCGGCTGCTCGCGTTGCCGTTCAGCTGGCGTAGGCTCGAGTTGCTCAAGCTCCATCTCGATGGCAACCAAGTCGCCATCGATCGCCTCGTCGAGCAGGTTCATCTGCTCGCTGTTGAGCTGTTCGCTGCGCCGGCCGAACTGCTGGCGCTTGAGGATCGAGATCTCATGGGTAAGCTGGTCGATGCGGGTCTGCTTGTAGCGGAGTTCCCGATCTCGTTCACTGGCTTCCCGCTCCTTCTCGTGGATCGCCTGGTCCTTCGACTGGACCTCTGCAATCAGTTGCGCAGTCAGGGCGCGCAACTGTTCCGGGGTGAGTGCGTCGAGGTCAGCGGGATTCATGCAGGCCAGTCTGCCAGAACGCTGTAGGCGGTGGAAGCTGAACTGTTTACGCCTCTGTCGTACTCAGACGACACGGATCACGCCACTCTCGCCAATGCGTTGCCACGGCAGGCCCAGCACCAGGCCGGCCAGTTGTTCGTGCGTCAGTTCATGCTGCTTCGATTCGCTGCCGGCGTGCGGCCAGGCAAATTGCCCCTGATTCAGACGTCGTGATGCCAACCAAATGCCGATCCCGTCGTGGATCAGGACCTTCATGCGGTTGGCGCGGCGATTGGCGAACAGATAAGCATGGTGCGGGTGCGCGGCACCGAATACCTTGACCACGCGCGCCAAGGCCGTGTCGAAACCGGCACGCATGTCTAGCGGATCGGTCGCCAGCCAGATCTCGTCGACGCGGATCACCGCATCCACTCGCGCAGCCAGGCGGCACACTGGGCGGCTTCGGACACGGGCCAACTGACCGTGATCGACTGATCGCCCCGGCGCACCTCGATGCGGATCTCTGCCGAGTGCGGACTCGGCGCTCCCAACGGCACCGACACAAAGGCTGGCAGCGACGGTGGCGTGGCCGGTGGACGACCCAGCGGTCTCTTGGGAAGTCGCCCCTCCGCCTGATCGATCCAGCGCCGCAGCAGATTCGCGTTGAGCCGGTGTTCCAGTGCGACCGCAGCAACCGATACGCCGATTCCCTGGCACGCAGCTACCACCTGCGCCTTGAACTCCTCGCTGTACCGTTGCCGGCGACGACGCTCGGGGAGTGCTTCCGATTCGATAGTGTTCACGTGTCCGCTTATTCGTTAGGTGGACACGATACTCCCAAGAGCTTTACCCCAACTCAAGACGGGTTGCCCGGCTGCTTACGGTAAACTGCCTTCCTGAGATTGTCGTTCCGCCACCCAACGCCTGTCCCGAAATTCCATCTCCAGAGATGGAAAATGAGTTTTTGAATCCGTTGATCGATACCTCGTTATTGGCGGTGGCCTTAACCGTTACAGATCCTCCCCACTGAAGAGAGATCTGATTGCCGTCTCCGTCAATCGTTACAAACCCACCATTTTGCACATGAATATCACCATTATCAATCTTGGCGACATCATTATTTCCTGTAAATATGTATGTGCCACTGCTCGAATTAACTGTGAGGCCATCGCCTTCGATATAGTGATATGGATCCGACGGTGATGTGCCGGCGTCGTTGTTTACGACTCCATTTTTACCACTCACGATTACTGTCGAAACCGAACTACGCGCCGTAATCACCGAACCTGGAGTGTCAACATAAACCAGTGCGACGCTCTCATCCGTTTTGTTGCCTGAAAAAGGCCCTTGAGTTGCACTTTGTGATTTGGTCAAATTCTCAAAGTAGCTTCCGTCATCGAATGTGCCGATGGACGCTTGATAATTGTACGTGTTCGTCGAGTCCGAGGTACTACCCGGTGGAATTGTCCAAATATTCTCAGCAGCTGCGCTGGGATCTCTTAGGGGACCATTTTGTGTCGGTACGCCGGACTGGCAAGTAATGCCCGATGTAAAAGTATACAGCGTGCTTCCATCAGACTGCACGGCAGAGGAGGTAGGTGCTTCTATCTGGTAACCATTGATTTGGCCGTTGGAGTTAATCTGAGGCACAACCATTCCGCCAGACAGCAACTGTTGTATACTATTCGAAAGTGAGCTTTGAAAAAACTGCTGATCAGTTGTTGAAAGTTTCTCATAAATCGACTGAATAATACCCTTTAGGCTTCCTAAAGCCGTCGACAAAGTTGTTTGACTCCCTGGCGACGACTCCCATCCGGCAGCAGTTAATGCGGCACTCAATATGGCCAGTGGAATAACAACTTCTGAAGTAGCTCCGAGAGCAACTGCTGCTAGAGCGGCACCTGCAATTTCATCCAATTGGCCAGCTTTTACTTGGCCGATTGCTGTTCCCCAATCTCCGTGTGCAATTTCATTTTTATTATCGAAAAATAATGTCTTCCACACTGAGCCGATATTTGCCCCAAGAACAGTCAATGATGATAACTTTGCGACGCTTCCAGCGACCATCCCTACTTCATTAGATGACGTTGCAAATTGCTGCAACATCTGCCATCCGCTGGCGCCGGTACCAAGAATATCAGCGCCCGCGCCAATTGAAGAAACCAACTTGTCAGCTGAATCGCTCTTGGAATTTTGAATTGTTGCCAAATTTGCGGCAGCGTCAGCTTCATTAGTCGCGCCACCGACCAAAAAGCTAATCAATGAATTTATAGCTTCAGCTTCACTAACATTCGGCATATCATACTCCTGGTAAATAGGTGTTTTGTATCTTCAATGCATGTGAAAGTGAAATTACCCACAAAATTGCAGTTATACAATAGAAGAATCTAAATAAACTTCCAAATGTCCTCCTCTCTTCCGTCAGTACACCCATTGTGATATTTTGATCGAGGAGAATTCGCTCATTCTCATCTTTGACCATTGTTGGCCAAAAATTTCCATGGCCATTCAACAAATAGAAACCATAGAGATAGAATTTCTCGTGACATCCTTCGCTGATACACTTTTTCCCAACTGAAGATCCAGGTCCATCTTCTATTTCGATAATTTCACCGTCGGCCGATTTGAATTCGATATTCATTCTAGATTTCGGGCCGCTTCCGACCAATCTCTCTGAAAATTCTCCGAAATATTTCATAATTGGGACTTTGGGTGGAAGATCGCCTTGATACGGTCGCGACATGTTGTACGTCAGAAACGGAGAAATGAATAGTCCGCCGATTGCGCCAATTAGTATTGTGTTCTTCCAGCGGCAGCCAATTATTCTTTTATCGCTCGACAAAATCATCAAAAATGCCTCGAGCAACCCAATTTCTGTGCGATTCGTCATGTCCATTCACTATAGTAATAGATAAAAATCAGGCTTTGTCACCATCGAGCCGCTCCACGCTCTGTTTTCTAGACACGTCGTGGACTACAGCGGCGATAGCCGTCGGCTCATCCGGTTAGTGGCTCACGGGCCTCCTGCGATTGAGCGGAGGTTGGCCTGGATTCGTGAAAAATTTGCCATGTTTTTACCTCGCGTACGGGTCTACTTAGCGACCGCCGCGATCAAGACTTCCTTCTGATCGACCAACGAGTCGGTGTCAACGAAATCTCAAACCGCGACAGGAATGATTGACCCAATAAACCATCGATCCTTGCACCATAGGGCGACTTGTTTCCTGCATCTACCGATACAGGGACATCCGAGGCCTCTGCGGTACCGACACGAACTGATTGCGCTTGAGCCAACATACCGTCGCGCACGCCATTGGCCGTCTGCAAATGAATCCGCTTTGCCGATTCCGTAGAAATATTGGCGCGTCTGGCAAAGTCCTTGCTTAACGATACATAGCTGGCACCGGTATCCACGATGAATGTTCCTTCGACACCGTTGATCCGCCCCTTGACCTGAATCGTGTTGTTTGATTGTCGCGCAAAGCTTTCTTGTCCCGACGCGTATTGAGATGGGCAACTCGCATGAGATGCGTACTTCGTGATCATGTCTTTGGCCGGTGTGTTATCGGCCCGCTCGGGATCGGCCGACATCCACATTCGGATAGCGCTTACTGCATCGCAATATCGACCGGCTTTGGCATGCAAGTCGGCAATGCGAATGAACAAATTACTGATCACCGAGGCGAGATTCGGCGATAGCGCCAACACCTGCATGTAGTCCGAAAGTGCTGCATCATCGTGCTGCCAAGCTTCGTATGCGCGGCCGCGATCAAAGTAATATTGGGGATCGGACGGACTATTCGTGATCAAGCGATCAAATATCGCCACTGCTCCTTTGAAGTCGCTCACGGACATCAGGTCATTGCCCGCAGCGCTCAAAAATCCGTCAGCCCGTCCGCATCGATCCACGAACTGTATGAGTGCATTCGCGCTCTCGCGTCGATAGCCCAAATCATCGATCTGCGCGGCCATGCGGCCCATGGCGTCTCGATTGCAGGTCTCACTGCTCAACTGTGCAAGCGCTCGACGGATATCAGGTTTCGTTAGGTCGGACGCACTGACTCCCGATAGGTGATACGTTTGAACTGCTGGCTTGATGTCGTCCGGCATCGAAAACTTCACTTCATCACATGATGCAATCAAGCTCACCCCGATACAGAGCGCGAGAAGTTTGGACAGACGTTTAGTTGATTTGCCGATTCGCCTGAACGTCTTCCGACTGCAGTACCAACGATCAAGGATATTCTTCATAGCTGTGCCGCCTCACTTGATAGACTCCACATTCCCAGTCGTCCGAGTTTCGATGCGAGCTGCAGTCGTGCCGAACGCCAATC
Organism: Burkholderia sp. HI2761; assembly: GCF_002223355.1. Taxonomy (NCBI): domain Bacteria; kingdom Pseudomonadati; phylum Pseudomonadota; class Betaproteobacteria; order Burkholderiales; family Burkholderiaceae; genus Burkholderia; species Burkholderia sp. HI2761. The sequence goes on from NZ_NKFN01000007.1 coordinate 1,265,603, forward strand.
AGTCAACGCTTGAATGCGCTGCTTCTTCGCATTGGCGAGCGCCGACTGGGTATTGAGCAATTCGAGGATGTTGCCCACACCGATTTGATATCGACGTCGTGCGGCTTCATAGGATTGTTGCGCCAACGCAAGTAGGTTCGCACTGTTGTTCAAATTTTTTGTCGTACTTTGCAGCAATTGATAGCTGTTCCAGACGTCGAGTCTGACCTGCTGTCGTGCTTCGGCCAGTAGATCCATCTGCAGTTCGGTCTGCGCGTCAGCCTGGCGGACTTGATACGTCCGTGCGAACCCTTCGAAGATCGGAATCGTCACCTGGAACCCGAGATACCACTCCCGGTGCGTGGCCGGGAACACCGGGAACCCGAGCTGCAGGCTGGTCGGCTGATTGTTGAAGTTGTACTGCGCCATCAGGTTTAGCCGCGGCAAACCCTCCGCGCGCGTTTGCGCCGCCTTGGCGCGGGCGGCGCCCACCTGTGCCTCGGCTGCCGCGATGCCTGGATAGTGCCGCTGCGCGTCTTCGATCAACCCCGCTACCGAATTGCCGAATTCGTGGTCAGGTTTCACGCCGTCGCCGACCTCCGGCAGTGTGATCGACGTCGTCGGTGCCAGATCCATATCCGACGCGAGCGTGCCCACTGCGCTGGCCCAGTCGCTTTCCGCTTTGGTTCGACTCACGACCGCTTCCGCGTAGGCGGTCTGCGCTTGCATCTGATCGCTGATCGCGGCGACACCGCGATCGACGCGCGCAGTCGCGGCGCCGGCGCTGCCCTGCGCGGTGCGCTCGACCTCTCGTGCCGCTGCCAGTGCACCTTGTGCGGCCTGGGCGGCATAAAAATCCTTCGCGACGGACCCGAACACCGTTTGCAGCGTCGCTAACTGATTGGCCTGCGCCGCCGCCAGCAGTTCCGTCGCGTTACGCAGCGCGGCTGAGCGGCCACCGAAGTCGTATAGCACCCAACTGAGCGACACGCTCGCGTTCTGCTGTTTCGTCCCATAATTCGAATCGTATTGCGGATACCCCGTGACGTGATTGCGTGCGACGTCGCGCGTGCCTTGCCAGTTGCCGTTGATGGTCGGCAGGAACGCGGTGCGCCCGACGCCGACGGCCGCCGCCTGAATTTTGACGTTGGCCCAGGCCTGACGCGTTTTAGGGTGGTTGCACAGCGCCCGCTCGACCGCGTCCTGCAGCTTCAGGGGCGTCGGCAGTTCGACGAACGTACACACGCTCTCGCCGGCCCCCAGGAGATCCACGGTCGGCGCGGTCGACACAGCACTGTTCGTCAGCAACGGATCGAATGCCCACGTCGTCGTTGCGATCAACATGCCGGAGACGAACGCGCCGATGGCCGCCGTTCTTCGTTCAGCGCTCACGCAGGCTCTCCTGGCCGGTCTGGATCACCGGATCGAGGAAGTAATGCGCGACGCTGCGCTTGCCGGTCTTGATCTCGGCCGAGACCGTCATGCCGGGTGTCAGATTGATCCACGTGTCGTTGGCGCGTATCCGGTTCGTCGTCAGGCGAATGCGGACTGGGAACGTCAGTCCGCGCCGGCGATCTGGCACTGCGTCGTTGGAGACAGTCTCGACGGTGCCCTGCAGGAAGCCGTAGCGGGTGTACGGAAACGCTTCAATCTTGACGACTGTCGGTTGACCGACCTTCACGAAACCAATGTCCTTGTTCTCAATATCGGCCTCGACTTCGAGCGTATCGTCCGGCACGATTTCCATAACTGAAGACGCGGCCGTAGCGACACCGCCCAGTGTATGAATCTTAAGCTGCTGGATAGTGCCGGCAACCGGTGCCGTGAGGCTCAACAGTTTCTGTCGTGTGTCGGCTTTTGTCTCATCGTTACGGCTCTGTGCCAGCTGCTGATTGGCCTTATCCAGCGTATCGAGTTGCTGGCGACGATATTCGGACGTCAGAGCCGCGACCTCGGCGCGCTGCTGGGCGATCGCGGCAACGAATTCCTGCGCATGGCTGCGTTGCGCCGCCAACTCGTGCTCCTGATTCAGCGCGGTTTGCTCCTTGTCGAGGTAGTCGGTACGCGCGACATATTTGTCGGCCACCAGCGACGCGTAGTCGTTCGCCTGCCGCCGGGACAAGGGTGCTGTCGCCTCGAGCTTCGCGATCTGCTGGCGCGTAGTGCCTAGTTCGGCCTCGCGTTTCAGTAACTCGGCCTGTGCGCTGTTCAGCTTGTCCCGATACTCGAAGTAAATGCCGTCAGCGAAGAGTTGCGCCTCGAGCTGCTGCTCGTCCCTCGCGTCATCGACTTTCGCCAGCGTGGGCGACGAGCCTTGTGCTTGCGCCTGCAACAGCGCACTACTGCGCTCGGCTGTCAACGCAGCGTCGACGCGGCTCTGACGAGCCTTGTCGGCATCGGCCGCCGCCTGGGTCGTATCGAGCTCCATCAGCAATTGGCCGGCCTGCACGCGCTGCCCATCACGAACGAGAATGCGCCGCACCACACCTGTAAGTGCAGGCTGTATCGTCTTGACCTGCTGTTTTGGAATCAGCTTGCCGGAAGCGACGGCGACGATGTCTAGCTTGCCGATCAACGCAATCAGCACGACAAGTGCCGCAAGTGCAACAACAATCCGCATTGTCCACATCGGCAGCGGATGGACTGGTGTCTCGACCAGTTCGAGGTGTGCAGGCAAAAAGGCCCGCTCGTGAGCAAGACGCGGCTTCGTATCGTTCTCGAGACGGGCTCGCCACGCCTCGCGGAAAACAGCTCTGTATTGACTAAAATGTGTAGCCAGCGCCTGAAGTTTCATAACCATGTCGCGCAGAAGACACATCAAGCGTTTTGAAGGGCAACCAGATGTGCGTAGTAGCCACGCTTATCGAGCAGCGCCTCGTGGGTACCCCGTTCGACGATGCGTCCCTTGTCCATTGCAATGATGCAATTGGCACGGCGCACCGAGCTTAGGCGATGGGCGATGATGATCACCGTTCGGCCCGAGCACATCGCCTTCATGTTGATCTGGATGATGTGTTCAGTCTCGAAATCCAGCGCGCTGGTGGCTTCGTCGAAAATCAGGATGCGCGGATTCGTCACCAGCGCCCGCGCGATCGCAATCCGCTGTCGCTGACCACCCGACAGATTCGCCCCTTGCTCTTCCACGATCGTGTCGTATCCTTCCGGCAACTCGGAGATAAAGTCGTGGGCGCCGGCGAGCTGGGCCGCCCGGATCACGATATCGAGCGACGCGGCCGGATCGGTTACCGCGATGTTTTCGCGAATCGAGCGGTTGAACAGCCGGTTCTCTTGCAGCACGACGCCAATCTGTCGACGTAGCCAGGCGGGCTCGGCCAGCACCAGATCGATGCCGTCGATGCGAACCCGTCCCTGTTCAGGTAAATAGAGCCGCTGCAGTAGCTTCGTGAGCGTACTTTTGCCCGAGCCCGAGCGGCCGACGATGCCGATCACCTCACCGGCCGCGATGTCGAGCGACACGTCATCAAGAATTGCGGGCCCGTCCGGACGATAGCGAAAACGGATCGATTGGAAACTAATGTTGCCGCGCACCGCCGGCAGCGTTTGCCGACTTTGTGCGAGCTCGGTACGGGTATTGAGAATGTCGCCCAGCCGGCTCATCGAGATCCCGACCTGCTGGAAGTCCTGCCAGAGCTGCGCGAGGCGCAGCACGGGAGCGGCCACGTGCTGCGACATCATGTTGAATGCGATGAGCTGGCCGACCGAGAGCTTGCCTTCGATCACGAAACGTGCGCCGAGAAACAGCGTTACTAACGACACCAACTTGCCAACCAATTGGATCAACTGCTGACCGACGTTGCCGAGCGTCGTGACTCGAAAGCCTGCCGCGACGTAGTCTGCAAGCTGGTTATCCCAGCGACGCGTGAACTGCGGTTCGATCGCCATCGACTTGACGGTTTCGACGCCGGACACGGTTTCGACTAGGAACGACTGGTTGTCTGCAGTGCGGGCGAACTTCTCGTCGAGTCGCTTGCGCAAGATTGGCGTGATCAGTATCGAAATCGCCGCATAGATCGGCAGCGAGATGGCCACGACTAGCGTCAGCCAGACGCTGTACAGACACATGACGCCTAGGAAGATGATTGAGAAGAACAGGTCGATGACGGCCGTCAGCGCCTGTCCGGTCAGGAAGGTGCGAATGCTCTCAAGTTCTCGTACCCGCGCGACGGTGTCGCCCACGCGACGCACGCCAAAGTATGCCAACGGCAACTTCAGTAAATGCCGGAACAGCTTCGCGCCGAGCTCGACATCGATCCGGCTCGCGGTATGGGCAAACACATAGTTGCGCACGCCCGACAGCAGAATCTCGAACAGGCCGCTGATCAGCAACGCGGCGCACACGACATTCAGCGTGTCGAACGCGCGGTTGACCAGCACCTTGTCCATCACCACCTGGAACATCAGAGGTGAGACGAGCGCAAACACTTGCAAGGCGGCCGACACGATCAGCACTTCGAGCAGAATGCGCCGGTACTTGACAACAGCCGGCACGAACCAGGAAAAGTCAAAGTGCGCGAGAGTACCAGCCAGTGATGCACGTGAAGCCAAGAGCAATAGCTGACCACTTGTTCGCGCCATCACGTCGGCCGGGGCGACGATCTCCGCTTGGGACGCCCCGGCCTCGACAATCAGAGCTTTCTCGGTGTCGCATGCAGCCAGCACGAAATGTCGACCGGATGCGTCTAGCATAAGGGCGGGTTTAGGCGTCTCTGCCAGTCGGTCAGCGGAAATCCGGGTGCGACGCACCTTCAGCCCCAGAGATCGCGCGGCGAGTTCCAGGTCGTTGATCGATAACTGATCGGTATGGGCCGCAGCCGCGTGCCGAAGCTGTTCTGCGTTCGCGGCAATTCCGTAATACTGGGCGATCAGGATCAGCGCAATCACGCCGGGATCGGTCATCTGCTTATTGCCGGGCATCGCCTCACTCATCTTGACACCATATTGACCGGTCTAAAAAACGATCGCAATAAGCATTGCGATCGGTACATAATTGGCGAGGATCATCTACCAAAAACGATGTTTTTTGGTGAGAAGCATTCAAAGAGATTGATAAATCGCCACAAAAACACGCGGCGCTAAATATTTTTCTAGTTTTATAGATTCACTGAATATCTTACAAAAGCATTTCGCGCAGGATATCCCGGAATCTGGGAAATAAGCCGCGACGCATTGCTCCTATCTCAAGTGGAGGGTGGATGGTTGAATATGTCGAAACGTGACCAACGATCCAAGTTGCTTGATGTTTTTTTTAGAATGTTACCAGCCCGTGAGCTGGCCTTTTGATGTCGATAAGGAAATTGAATTTATCGATTCATTCGTATTGTGACGCAGTCGAGTTGACGTAACTACACATGGGGCCAAACCAAGACGTTTTAGTATGTTTATAAATACTTGCTATACGCTGTAACGATACTATCGATAACTAGTGTTAGCGATACAGATGCATTTCTGAACAAAACTGCCGTTTCGCGAAATGCATCACACCCGATCGGCGCACCGCGCCCATTCTGTTACCTATAATCTCCGGATGCCGAACGTTCCGCCGTCACTACCGTTTCCCGACTCTGCGTCCCTGTCCGCGCTGCGCGCGTGGTACGCGGGGGTTAGCTCACGCGAGGCGGTTGAACGCTACTGCCCGCGGACGCTTGGGGACGGCCAGTCGGCACGTGGCGTGATCGGCCGGATTCGCCGGCAGCTCGCCGATTTCGCCCTCAGCCGGCACCGTGGCGATCTCGCCCAGCCGTTCCAGTGCGTGGCCGGCGAACGTACCCGCTGCCGCCGGGCCGCCAACCGGGCGCTGGACCTCCTTCCCTCGCTGCCGGTTCCGGAGCCGCGGGTGAGCGATCCGGTCGATGCCTGGCTAATCGCTTCGCCGCAAGCCCCGTTTCCCACGGACTACGTCACCTTGCCAGTGTCAGCAAGTCACCGCCGCTTCGACTCACTTCTTCTCGCCGCAGAGGAAGGGCATGCTCCGATACTACAACATCAACTCCTCCGGGTAGTGCATTCCAGACATGCTCAATCAGCTTCACCACATACGGGCGGGTTACGCTGGCTGGGCTACCATACGTAAAATCCGACACCCAGAGCTGATTCGGTCAATCAGCCTTGAACTGCCGGTTGACTCGGTCCAGCGGACGCGGCGCGGTCACATCGAGCAGCGTCGTGCGAACACGCTTACCGCGAACTGTGCCACGCAAGCCCTGCAGTTTCATCAACCGTCCGACCGTGCAGAGCGCCACACTCCGATTGCAAAAGCTCGTCGCGTTTCGCGCGGGCGCAGCGTTTCGACGGATCGCGAAGTTGCGTAGCATGGCGTCGGTAGCCCCACGGGGAGATCCGCAAGACCTTGCAGATCGGCTCGACCCCGAAGGTGTCGCGATGCTGATCGATGAAGGCCTTCAGGACTTGAAACGGCGGTCGAGCTCCGCCTGGGCGAAAAACGCGCTCGCGACCTTGAGAATCTCGTTGGCACGACGCAATTCTTTGACTTCGCGCTCCAGGGCCTTGAGACGCTCGCGCTCGTCTGTGGTCATGCCATCGCGCTCACCGTGGTCGACTTGGTCGCGGTTGACCCACTCGTGCAGTGTCTGCGGCGTGCAGCCGATCATCGGCGCAATCGATTCGACCGCCGCCCACATCGACGGATGTTCGCTACGCTGCTCGCGCACCAGACGCACTGCGCGCTCCCAGACTTCCGGGGAAAATTTGGTTGCTTTCTTGTTCATGGCTCGATTCTCTCAAGAATCCGAGCCTCCACAAAATTCGGTGCGATTCAATTCGTCGGAGTTCGCCGAAGTTCGATGACTTTTGGGTTGTCGAGCTTTGACTTCAGTATTGAATTTTCGAACGTCAACACTTCATTGATAGATGAAAGGCGTGCGATATCGAATCGAAGGGCGGCAATCTCTTTGCGCAGCATAGCGAGCTTATTCCGCTCATCGATAAGTTCCTGGTGCTTTTTCGCGTTGAGCGCGGTTGTCGCGACCTTGAGCATTCCGGATGATCTCTGCGATGCCTGGGTAATGATTGTGGATGAGAGCCGGGCTTACACCCGCTTCTCGGGCAACAGTCGCGATATTCAGCGTTGTCGCTTTCGTATGCGCGCGGCCCCTCTGGATGCGATGGATCGCGAGGCGTAATTCCTTTTCACGTGCCTCACCGCTCTTGCGGGTTTCGGCCATTACGTTACCTCCTGAATGTCGTGGCCGAGCGACGACAACACGTCGCGGCAGCGTTCCATATCTCGGCGAACTATGTTCAAACCTGCTTCGCCGATATCGTTACAGCTCAGGACTTCCTTAAGATGATCGTGGAGACCTTGGTAGAGCTTTTCGTGTCGGCGGCCGATCACCGAATGATTGCAGTTGCTGCAACGAGTACGCTCCATGTCGTTTCCGACGCAGCGATCATCATCGGCTGTACACCATGCGTGTCCGTTACTCCGAATAGATGTGCTACTCGCAAGCGATCGAACCATCTGTTTGTGATTCTTGAAGATGGTCACGGCTTCGTCCCCTCGCCACGCTACGAGATTTTTTCCGTAGCTGCCAGCAAGCGGTTCTCCACGTTGTAACCAAGTATCAACAACGCCGGCTTTAATCTCATCAAGCTCATCTTGGATCTCGACGTAAAGTGCTAACTCTTGTGATTCGTTGAGTGCATAGCCAAGTGTCATGTCCAGCGACCAGTGCTTGAAGTGCTCTCGCAGGTAACGTAGATCTCCGAACTGGCTGCGAGCAGCGTAGTTGGCAAATTTCCGTCGGAATTGATGAGTAGCCAAATCCCAGGTAAGGCCGCATTCCCGAGCGAAGATCTTGAGGGTACTACCCCATGCCCCTCGAGACATTGTGCGAACCCTATTGTTTTTGCGCGGCGCGATGGACAAGAAAACTGCGTTTGCGTGTCGCTTGGTCTCGATAATCTCAGGATCAAAAGGATTGATCGCACGGCGTTCGGAGATTTCTGCTGTAATCATATTCTGATATGGCTGAGCCCAACGCTCCATGATTCGAAGAGCAATAACGGCAGCCTCAGGAACCATCCATTCGGTATGGCCAGCGTCTGTCTTTGTTGACTGCGAGCGCATCCACCAATGAGTAATCGCTCTATCATCCTCGCTTTCATCCTTATTCGCACTCTTTGGCGATTCTAGCGTGCTATAGCAGGATCCTGCTTGGATGAAAGCGAGTTCATGATTTCGGCAGCCCGAGACCGATGCGACCACAATATAGCAAGCGGTACGAAGGTCGCGCAGGGATTTTCTGAAGTCGCCTACGCTAATTGATAAGCCGTTGCGTTTGATAAGTTTGTCAATGACGGAATCTGCCGGAGTCGCGTCGTCGGCTCTAAGTGCTCCCGCGGGACCCATTTGGTCGCGGAGATCGAGTAATGCATTACCTTTCTCGACTATCGACCAGGCCTTTTGAAAGAGCACGATGAATACGTCGTCTGGGATTAGTGGCGTCGCGCCTCCGCGGCTGCCGCTACCTGCGCCGGTAAGGCCTGCGAGGTGTGTGGCAGAGGTGCCTGGCCATGGATGGCTGCGCATTCGGTCGTCGGTATATTGACTGAGTTCGTATATGGCTTCGACTACGCCGAAGCAGTGTCCCAGTGAAGAAGCTTTTAGAGGTTGGCCAAGCCGGCCTGTTCGGCGCTGTTTGCATGCGTCGACATAGGCTGAGCATACTAGCGGCGTGACGTCCGCCAGTTTCGCGATACCGAGGCGTTCCAGGTGCCGTAGGAACGGGAGTGCGTCACTGGCCAATTTCGCTATGCTCCGAGCGGACGGGCGCTTCTGCCCGGGACGACCCCGGCGAATGTAGCGGTAGAGAATTGCCTTCATCGTTGCCCGATAAGATTTGGGTATTTTGCGGAAATCTAGCCTCTGAACGGAGTCCAGTGTGTTCGTCGGTTGACCAAGGAATTGCCACCGATCGTCGCCGTAGTGGGAGAGCACAATCGAGTAACCAGAAACCTCTTGTGTTGAAATAATCAACGCATCACGTTCATGTTCGGGCATGTCACGAACTGTCAGCGGCTGATGCTGATGGATATGTTCCATTGAGGAGGCCGCAGGAGAGTGGTTCATTGCAGTGACTCCAAATCGTCGAGGATTGTCTGACTGGCCCAGAAAGGATGGGGATCATGGCGAGCGCGCTCACGGGCCGCTGTGACATCGCCTTTCCTGAATATCTTCCGCGCAATGCCTGCCGCGATTACGTCTCGTTCAATTAGGCGGGGGATGTGTTTGAACTGCCTATCCCAGCGATGTTGATCCATGCGTGATCGTTCTCTAAGCACGCGCCAGTAAAAAGAGTAGAGTCTCCAGAGATCGTCGCCGGTCACAACATAGTTTCTGCAGCGCAAGCAGTTCAGAAAGCGCTCGCAGGTCGCGTCTGCGCGCTTGGGGGCGTATTCCCCCATTTTGATATCGGAACACTTGCCGAGCGGCGTGCGCTCGGTCGCCCCAAGTGTCCCTGAGAGCAACTCGTCGACAAGACATATCCCCATGAACCGCCAGTCCTGCTTTGCGTCTTCCCCGGGGCGTAGATAGTGGCGCGATGTCACCGGCGCGGTGTTTCCTGCGGTGACGGCTGTGGTGACGATGTCGCCTTCTAGGATTTCATTGACGCGGTTTGTGAACGTCTTGCGTAGACGGCTGATATTGATGCGCAACGGCTTGCTGTCGTTGTCCACGAGATTGTTACCATGTACGAGTTTCTTGATCGCTTCATCGAGCACTCCAATTTTCAGATTTACAATCTGGCGCTGTCCGTCGATCTGTCGAGTCGGGTACAACCAAACCCGATTGCGAATGTCCGGAGGTGCTTCCATCCGAATCTGATCGGTAAGTTCGATGACTCTGCGAATCAGGCGGCTGACGGCTGGCCGTAGTGCTGGATTTGATTCTACAGATCGTTCTGCCGTTGTCTCGGAGCGGATCACGACCTTTGTTGTCGTATGGCCGCGCCGCTTGTATAGCACCAGGAATTCGAGGCCATCTTTCGGATGAGGCCTCAAGCAGTCGATGGGCATTTCCATCAGGGCCGTGGTATTTCTGCCGGTGTGGAGCGCGACGACCAATAGTGCATATGCGAGCAATGTACTAGTCGGCGGGGTGTCGATTGTCATAATCGGTATCACGGCCGTTTTCACGGCTGCAGTAAACGCCTTACGTTCTGCCCGCGTGAGAGGGGTTTCGCCTCTGTCGTGTCGATGGCTACCCGGAAATGGATTGCTAGGGAATGTAGCGTTGTCACCGCTAATCATGAGCTCGAACAGGCCGCGTCGGCCAAGGGCAACTAGGACCGACTTCGTGTAGGCGTAGCAGACCCGCTGGGTGAGTGTCGAAACACCTCTGTCGCGCAAGAAAGCGAGGTAGCTGTCGAGCACGTCGCGATTGATGTCGTGTAGTTGGAGTGCTCGACCGATTGCTGCCGCGTGTATGAGCAGGTAGTCGAGGAAGTGCCTGACTCCGGTACAGTAGCCCGCTACTGTTGAGATCTCGACGTCTAGGTCCTGTTTGTCGAGAAAGCGCTCGATCTGACGCTGGCACGCGTAAGTGATTGGATCAATGCCAACGGTGTACCACGGACCGAAATCGAACTGGCGACGCTTTGATGCGTTTATGCCGAGGCGGACTACGGTATCAGCAGGAGGTATCACGTCGGCCGGGATGGAAATATATCCGTCGTCTCCGGCAGCATGTTCGACCTCTATCGTGGCGAGATCGGACTTCACAAAGGCTTTACGTTTTCCCATCATTCCTCCGCCGCAAACCTGTTCAATTCATCGTCGTAGGCGAGTACAGCGTCGTCGGCCAGTTCGTTGATCAGGTGCAGATACACCATTGTTGTTTGAATCGATGCATGTCCGAGCTGGCGCTGAAGGAACACCACCGGCTCGATCCGGTTGCGGTTGCGTTCACGCTGCAGCGCTACAAGGGTGTGAGTTGCGTACGTGTGTCGCAGCATATGGGGCCACACGTGGAGTCCGATCTTCTGTCCGATCAGACGTACGATCCGGTCGAGACTCTTACCGTCCGAGCTGTATGGTTCGCCAGACTGATTCAGGAAAAGCGGCGAGCGTTCATGCGAGCTCAGCGCGGAGCGAAGACCTCGCTGATGGACTGAATAGTGATGGAGGTCTTGCATCAGTTGCCGGCTGACGTATATGTCGCGGGCCTTGCTACCTTTGGTCCTCATGCCGTGACCATCGCGAGGATCAAGACTCACTCGGACGTTGCGCTCGTGACGGTGGGGGTGTCAGGATTTCCGTGTTCAAGGCGGGTGGAGTAATTACACGGAAGGCCGAACGAATCGATCTGCGTAAAGGATAGCGAATTGGTTCATAGCCGTCTTCCAGTCATGAGCAGCGCTTCCCCAATTCGCGGTGATGTTGCGCAAGGCCAGCCAGATGAGTTTGGTGGCGGCCTCGTCGGTCGGGAAGTGACCACGGGTCTTGATGATCTTGCGCAGTTGCGAGTTGATATTTTCAATCGCGTTTGTCGTGTAGATGTCGTGTAGATGATCTTGCGCACACCCGGCGGAAACGCAAAGAACGGGATCACGCGATCCCAGGCGTTGCGCCACGCGCTACTGACGGTCGGGAATTTCTGACCCCACGGACCATCCGCAAACGCATCGAGTTCGGCCTGAGCGGCTTCCGCGCTGGGAGCGGCGTAGATCGGTTTGATCGCGGCGGCCAATCCGCGGCGGTCTTTCCAACTGGCGTAATCGAGGCTGTTGCGGATTAGATGGACGATGCAGGTTTGCAGCGTCGTGGCCGGAAACACTACCGCCAGCGCTTCGGGCATGCCCTTAAGACCATCAGTGACCGCGATCAGGATGTCGTGAACGCCGCGCGTCTTCAGATCGTTGAACACCTTCATCCAGAATTTGGCACCCTCGGTATTCTCGATCCACAGGCCCAGGATCTCCCGGGTGCCGTCGGGCAGCACGCCCAGCGCCAGGTACACCGCCTTGTTGCGTACGACGGCGTCTTCACGAATCTTGACCCGCAGTGCGTCGAAAAACACGACCGGATACATCGGCTCGAGCGGTCGGGCCTGCCAGGCCGTCACTTCGGCCATGACCTCGTCGGTCACGGAGCTGATGAAGTCGGGCGAGACCTCGGTACCGTACTGTTCCAGCAGAAAGCCCTGGATCTCGCGTACGGTCATGCCTCGGGCATACATGGCGACGATCTTGTCGTCGAAGCCGGTGAAGCGCCGTTCGTGCTTGGGAATCAGGATGGGTTCGAAGCTGCCGTCGCGGTCACGCGGCACCTCGATGCGGATCGGCCCGTCTTCGGTCAGAACCGTCTTGGCCCCTTTGCCGTTGCGCTGATTCGTGACGTTGGCCGGCTTGGCAGCTCCGGCAGGGTAGCCGAGATGATGGTTCATCTCGCCGCCCAACGCACGCTCGATTAGCGCCTTCTTGAGCGCCAGCGTCGCGGCATTGATGGCTTCAGCCGTCATCGGACCGTTGCCGAACTGTTCAAGCAGCTCGGCCGGAATCGCCGGCAGAATTGCCGGCTGGGCTTTCGGTTTGCGAGGCATACACTCTCCTTGGGAGCATGTTATGCCTTAAACACAAAATTCCTGACAGGCCCGTGACGGTAGGGGCGGTCTGGATCGAAGACATATACCAGTGGGAACGTTGCGAGTTCCTCTTTGCGAAGACCAGTTCCCAAAGCGAGGCGAATGATCATCCGATGATGCGGATTCTCAGCAGAATGCAGAAGTTGTTTTACTTGTGCCGGCGAAAGAAATTTCGGCAACCCTTTGTGGGTTCGCGGCATTACGTCGGGTGTTGCCAAGACGCCGCCAGAGGTTTTCACGTGTGCAAGAAATCTCCCACCGACGCTCATTCGACGATTGTCGTACAAGAACGGCAGTGTCGGAATCCATTGCTGGTGCATCGCAAACTCATAAAACTTGCAGATGTAGACCAGACGATTACGCACCGTCGCGCGGGCTAGGTCGTACTCCTCGAGGCAATAGTCACGATAAGCGGCAACAAGTGTTTTTTGCTCCCCACGGCTGACATCGTCCCAGCGGAGATCATGCGTTTGGAGAAAGCTGAAATAGTCGTAGAGCGCTCGTGCAGTGTTGATCCATGACTTTTTTGAGCCGATGGCGCCGCGCAAGAGATAGAACCGGAAAAATTCATTGACTGGACGGCAACCCTCCATGTTGTCCCAAAGCAGAATCGGGAAACAGGGATAGGGCCGGCCGCTGATGAGGAAGTCGCTGGTGGAAGAGATCAGCCGCATTCAGGTTCTCCCGCCGATCAGCAAGGATGAAGACCGTCGATTGGTGGTTGTGTGCGGCCTCACCTGCGAATCGAGGCTGCGCCACCATCTAAGCGTTGCGTTCTCCGCCTTCGCATGTATCATTCGCCCTTCCTCAAGATCGTCATCAGTCGCCCACCTCTAAGTAGCTGATAAATCTACATAATTTTCCTAACCTATGCAAAGTTCCTGAACAATCCGCGCCATGGAAACTTATGACATCGCCGTGATCGGCGCGGGCGCCGCCGGCATGATGAGCGCCGCGGTCGCCGGGCAACTCGGCCGCCGCGTCGTGCTGATCGATCACGCGCCGCGGCTCGCCGAGAAAATCCGCATCTCGGGCGGCGGCCGCTGCAACTTCACGAACCTGTATGCCGGGCCGGACAACTACCTGTCGTCGAATCCGCATTTCGCGCGCTCGGCGCTGGCGCGCTATACGCCGCGCGACTTCCTCGGGCTGCTCAAGCGCCATCACGTGACCTGGCACGAAAAGCACAAGGGTCAGCTCTTTTGCGACCACGGCAGCGATGCGATCATCGACGTGCTGAAGCACGAGTGCGACGCGGGCGGCATCGCGTGGCGCCGGCCCGTCGTCGTCGACGCGGTGCGCCATGCGCCGTCCGACGGCTTCACGCTCGACACGCAGCAGGCCGGCCCGATCGGCGCGCGCGCGCTGATCGTCGCGACCGGCGGTCTGTCGATCCCGAAGATCGGCGCGACCGACTTCGGCTACCGGCTCGCGAAGCAGTTCGGCCACAAGCTCGTCGATACGCGGCCGGCCCTCGTGCCGCTGACGTTCGCGCCGCAGGACTGGGCGCCGTTCGCGCCGCTGTCCGGCGTATCGCTCGAAGTGCGCGTCTCGACCGGCGACAAAAAGCGCGGCGGCGAATTCGTCGAGGACCTGCTGCTGACCCATCGCGGGCTGTCCGGGCCGGGCATTCTGCAAATCTCGAGCTACTGGCAGCCGGGCGATCCGATCCGCGTCGACCTGCTGCCGCAGCGCGACACGGTGGCCGACCTGCTCGACGCGAAACGCACGTCGAAGCGCCAGATCGGTTCGCTGCTCGCCGACTGGGTGCCGTCGCGCCTCGCGCATGCGTGGCTCGACACGCATCGCGTCGCGGCCGACGCGCGGCTCGCGGATTTGCCCGACAAGACGCTGCGCCAGATCGGCGACGCGCTGTCCGGCTGGACGCTGACGCCGAACGGCACCGAAGGCTACAAGAAGGCCGAAGTGACGAAGGGCGGGGTCGATACGCGGGAGCTGTCGTCGGCGACGATGATGAGCGCACGCGTGCCGGGGCTGTTCTTCATCGGCGAGGCGGTGGACGTGACGGGCTGGCTCGGCGGCTACAACTTCCAGTGGGCGTGGGCGTCCGGCACGGCGGCCGGGCAGGCCGCGGCCGAGTACGCGCGAGCCGCGTGACGCCCGGCGCCGCGCCGTTCCGGCGGGGCCCGGCCCCGTGCCTTTGGATAATCGCTCTGCTATACTCAGTAGTCTTTCCCTGCAAACCTTTATTCGTGTCGGATCATGACGATCATTCGCGTTAAAGAGAACGAGCCGTTCGAAGTTGCAATGCGTCGCTTCAAGCGCACGATCGAGAAGAATGGTCTGCTGACCGAGCTTCGTGCGCGCGAGTTTTACGAGAAGCCGACCGCAGAACGCAAGCGCAAGAAGGCCGCTGCGGTGAAGCGTCATTACAAGCGTATTCGCAGCCAGACGCTGCCGAAGAAGCTGTACTGAACGATTGGGCGCCGCGCGGTTCGCTGAGCGGCGCACCGGCGACTCCGTGCGATCGGGTGCGATCGCGCAGCCGATCAGGTGGCGAGTCGCCGATGCCGGATTCGAGCAACCCGCTTGAGACACTGTCCCAAGCGGGTTTTTGTGTTGACGCCCATTCGCGGGCGTCGGATTCACGTTTCCATCCCGGGTGAAAGATGAGTTTGAAAGAGCAGATCAGCGAAGACATGAAGGCCGCGATGCGTGCGAAGGAAAGCGAGCGCCTGGCAACGATTCGCCTGCTGATGGCCGCGATCAAGCAGCGCGAAGTCGATGATCGGGTCACGCTCGACGACGCCGGCATCACGGCCGTGATCGACAAGATGATCAAGCAGCGCAAGGATTCGATCAGCCAGTTCCAGGCGGCCGGCCGCGACGATCTCGTCGCGAAGGAGCAGGCCGAGCTGGTCGTGCTGGGCGGCTACATGCCCGCGCAACTGTCGGACGCCGAAGTGGCGGCCGAAGTCCAGGCGGCGGTCGCGCAAACCGGCGCGGCCGGCCCGCAGGACATGGGCAAGGTGATGGGCGTGCTGAAGGGCAAGCTCGCCGGCCGTGCCGACATGACGGCCGTTTCCGCGCAGGTCAAGGCCGCGCTCACGAAGTAAAACCCGTTCCCGGCGCGCCCAGCGATGTGTGCGCCGGGCGTCGTATTGTCTTTTTTTCGCTCGATCCCACGGTGATTCCGCATTCGTTCCTGCAGGACTTGCTGAACCGCGTCGATATCGTCGACGTGGTGGGTCGGTACGTGCAGCTCAAGAAGGGCGGCGCCAATTTCATGGGGCTGTGCCCCTTCCATAACGAGAAGAGCCCGTCGTTTACCGTCAGCCCGACCAAGCAGTTCTACCACTGCTTCGGTTGCGGCGCGCACGGCACCGCGATCGGCTTCCTGATGGAGCACGCTGGGCTCACGTTCCCGGAAGCCGTGCAGGAGCTCGCGCAATCCGTCGGCCTGACCGTGCCGCACGAGCCGTCGATGCGCGGCGGCGGTGGGGGCGCAGGCGGGGGCGGCGACTATCCGGCGCCCGTGTCGAAATCGGTGGCGACCGCGCTGTCCGACGCGATGACGGCCGCGTGCGACTACTACCGCAAGCAGTTGCGCGGCGCGACCGTCGCGATCCAGTACCTGAAGAACCGGGGCCTGACCGGCGAGATCGCCGCACGTTTCGGTCTCGGCTATGCGCCCGACGGCTGGCAGAACCTCGAAGCCGCATTCCCCGACTATCGCGACGAGTCGCTCGTCGAGGCGGGGCTCGTGATCGTCAGCGAGAAAACCGATGCGCAGGGCGTCGCGCGCCGCTACGACCGGTTCCGCGAGCGGATCATGTTCCCGATCCGCAACGTGAAGGGGCAGGTGATCGGTTTCGGCGGCCGCGTGCTCGGCAGCGGCGAACCGAAGTACCTGAACTCGCCGGAAACGCCGCTGTTCAACAAGGGCAGCGAGCTGTACGGGTTGTTCGAGGCGCGGCTCGCGATTCGCGAGCGCAAGTACGTGCTGGTCGTCGAAGGCTACATGGACGTCGTCGCGCTCGCGCAGCTCGGGTTCCCGAACGCGGTCGCGACCCTCGGCACCGCGTGCACGCCGATTCACGTGCAGAAGCTGCTGCGTCAGACCGACACGGTCATTTTCAGTTTCGACGGCGATTCGGCCGGGCGGCGCGCGGCCCGGCGCGCGCTCGAGGCATGCCTGCCGCATGCGGGCGACAACCGTACGATCCGGTTCCTTTTTCTGCCGACCGAGCACGATCCGGACAGCTACGTGCGCGAGTTCGGCGCGGACGCGTTCTCCGAGCAGGTCGAACGCGCGATGCCGCTGTCCCAGTTTCTGTTGAACGAAGCAATTGCCGGCAAGGCGCTCGATCAGCCGGAAGGCCGCGCGAAGGCGCTGTTCGATGCGAAGCCGCTGTTGCAGGCGCTGCCCGCGAACGCGTTGCGTGCGCAAATCATGCACATGTTCGCCGATCGCCTCGATATCCCGTTCGAAGAGGTCGCGGCGCTGTCGGACGTCGATACGCGTATCGCGGCGCCGCCGCGCCAGGCGCCCGCGCGCAGCGAGCGGCGCCGCGTGACGGACAGCGAAAAGCGCGCGTTGCGCACGCTGGTGATGCATCCGCGCATCGCATCGCAGCTCGACGACGAACAGATTGCGACCCTGCGCGCGCTGCCGCGCATCGGCGAGTTGTTCGCGGAAGTCGTCGATCATGCGCGTGCGCTGGGCGACGGCGCGGAGTTCCGGCTACTGTCGGATGTCCTGAGGACGTCCTCCAACGGGGCGACTTACGAGGAAATCTTCCGCGAAATTCTGGACTATGATGAAAACGTCCGCGATTTGCTGTTACAGAATCCGGAAGACGAGACGGTGCCCGAGCGGCAGCGTGAGCAGGAGCGGATTGCGGGGGAGGAGCTGCAGGCAGCGGTGCTCAAGATGCGCTATGACGCCTGCTGCGACCGGCTGGACAGGCTGGCGCGGCAATCTACCTTTACCCCCGAGGAACTGGCCGAATTGACGGAATTGAACCAGCAGCGAACCGACATGAAGCGTCGGCTCGGGCTGTAGGCGGCCGGGGCGCTTAGAGAGGGCTCCCCAGCGTGCTATAATATAAGGTTTCCAGCGGTTTGTTTTCCAAGCAGAGGCGAGAATCGCGATGGCAAAGACGACAGGCGGAAAGAAAGCAACAGGCAAGGGCTCGACGGAGCCGACCAAGAAGGTCACAGCGGCCAAGTCTGCTTCTTCCTCCAGGACAACGTCTTCGGCCACGTCAGCCCCTGCGGGAAAGAAAACCGCGGCCGGCACTGCTCAGGCTGCGCCGGCACCGGCAGCCAGAACACGGGCTGCCGCCAGACCCGACTCCGGGCCGGCCAAGCCGGCGGCGAAGCGGGCAAGTGCGAAAAGCGCAAGGGACACGACTGCCGACGCGGACGAAACGGCAGTACGTACTACTCATGCACCCACGGTTCAACCGGCTGTCGTCCAGCAGCCGCGAGTCGATATAGCCGGTACGGCGAACTCCATGACCAAAAAGCTGAACGAAGTAACCGTCGAAGACGACGCAAATCAGAGCGACGAGCAGCCCGCAGCCGCAGCTGCGGCTGCCCCGGGCAAATCCAAGGTGCGCGATCGTCGCGCCAAGGAAAAGGCGCTGCTGAAGGAAGCGTTCGCGACGAGCACGCCGGGCACGGCCGAGGAGCTCGAAGAGCGCCGCGTGAAACTGCGCGCGCTGATCAAGCTCGGCAAGGAGCGCGGCTTCCTGACGTACGCCGAAATCAACGACCACCTGCCGGACAACTTCACCGAGACCGAAGCCCTCGAGGGCATCATCGGCACGTTCAACGACATGGGCGTGGCGGTATACGAGCAGGCGCCGGACGCGGAAACGCTGCTCCTGAACGACAACGCGCCCGCCGCGTCGTCGGACGATGAAGTCGAAGAGGAAGCGGAAGTCGCGCTGTCCACCGTCGATTCGGAATTCGGCCGTACGACCGATCCGGTCCGGATGTACATGCGCGAGATGGGCACCGTCGAGCTGCTCACGCGCGAAGGCGAAATCGAGATCGCGAAGCGGATCGAGGACGGCCTGCGCCACATGGTGATGGCCATCTCCGCGTGCCCGACGACGATCGCCGACATCCTCGCGATGGCCGAACGCGTCGCGAACGAAGAGATCCGCGTCGACGAGCTCGTCGACGGCCTGCTCGATCCGAATGCGTCGGACTCCGCCGATACGGACGGCTTCTCCGCGAAGGAAGCGGAAGCCATCGAGAACGAGGACGAGGAAGCCGAAGAGGAAGAGGAAGAAGAGGAAGAGGAGGAAGACGACGGTGCCGCGCAGGCATCGGCCAACGCCGCCCAACTCGAAGCCCTCAAGCGCGCGTCGCTCGAGAAGTTCTCGCAGATCAGCGAGTGGTTCGACAAGATGCGCCGCGCGTTCGAGAAGGAAGGCTACAAGTCGAAGGCTTACCTGAAGGCGCAGGAAACGATCCAGAGCGAGCTGATGACGATCCGCTTCACCGCGCGTACCGTCGAACGCCTGTGCGACACGCTGCGTGCGCAGGTGGACGAAGTGCGCCAGGTCGAGCGTCAGATCCTGCACATCGTCGTCGACAAGTGTGGCATGCCGCGCTCGGAATTCATCGCGCGCTTCCCCGGCAGCGAGACGGATCTCGACTGGGCCGAGAAGATCACCGCGGAAGGCCATTCGTACAGCGCGGTGCTGTCGCGTAACGTCCCGGCGATCCGCGAACAGCAGCAGCGTCTGCTCGACCTGCAGGCGCGCGTCGTGCTGCCGCTGAAGGACCTGAAGGAAACCAACCGCCAGATGGCGGCCGGCGAACTGAAGGCGCGTCAGGCGAAGCGCGAAATGACCGAGGCCAACCTGCGTCTCGTGATCTCGATCGCGAAGAAGTACACGAACCGCGGCCTGCAGTTCCTCGACCTGATCCAGGAAGGCAACATCGGCCTGATGAAGGCGGTGGACAAGTTCGAATACCGTCGCGGCTACAAGTTCTCGACCTATGCGACGTGGTGGATCCGTCAGGCCATCACGCGCTCGATCGCCGACCAGGCGCGCACGATCCGTATTCCGGTTCACATGATCGAGACGATCAACAAGATGAACCGCATCTCGCGGCAGATCCTGCAGGAAACCGGTCTCGAGCCGGATCCGGCCACGCTCGCCGAGAAGATGGAGATGCCGGAAGACAAGATCCGCAAGATCATGAAGATCGCGAAGGAGCCGATCTCGATGGAAACGCCGATCGGTGACGACGACGATTCCCATCTCGGCGACTTCATCGAGGACACCAACACGGTCGCGCCGGCGGATGCCGCGCTGCATGCCAGCATGCGCGACGTCGTGAAGGACGTGCTCGATTCGCTGACGCCGCGCGAGGCGAAGGTGCTGCGGATGCGTTTCGGTATCGAGATGAGCACCGATCACACGCTCGAGGAAGTCGGCAAGCAGTTCGACGTCACGCGCGAGCGGATCCGTCAGATCGAGGCCAAGGCGCTGCGCAAGCTGCGTCACCCGAGCCGTTCCGACAAGCTGAAGTCGTTCCTCGAAGGGAACTGATTTCCAGCGTCTGTGCCACGAACGCCGCCGGTATCCGCATGATGCCGGCGGCGTTCGTTCCCTCCGTCGTCTTTGTTGTTACAATGCCGGCCCGGCCTCGTTGCCGGGGCAGCGTGTAGCACGCTTTGCTTCTCGTCTGGGCCCCTAGCTCATGCTTGGTTAGAGCAGCGAACTCATAATTCGTTGGTGCCGGGTTCGACTCCCGGGGGGCCCACCAGATTCGCTTCCACGGTTGTCCGGGGAAGCGTCGAAACCCGCGATGCCGCACGGCGTCGCGGGTTTTTTCTTGGGTGCGTCGCCTGAATGTGTCGAACGTATTGAACGCGTGCGCGCCGGCGCCGCATGTCGCATCTTCGCCACCGCGGAAACACCGAAAGCGTGCCGCCGCGATATCAATCGAAGTATGCTGTAGCGCGATCCGGTCGCACGCCGGTCCGTAGCGCGCATACCGTGGACCAGCGCCGCGCTCCGTCCGGCAGCCAGCCAGAACAAACACAATCCGACTTCGCCCGACATTGGGCGGCCAACATGATCATGCTGCGTTCGTGGGGTGCGATTCTTTCGTTGCTGATGCTCGTCGCATGCGCGAGCCTGCCGCCGCAGGCCGACCGCGCGCTGACGCATGCATTCACCGATACCGACGATACGCGCCTCGGCATGGCATTTCGTCAGCAGGCTGCCGCCCATCCGGGGCAGGACGCGTTTCATTTGCTGACCGATCCGGTCGACGCGCTGGATGCGCGCGTGCTGCTCGCCGATCGCGCGGACCGCTCGCTCGACCTGCAGTACTACATCTGGCACGACGACCTGACCGGGCACGAACTGGCCGATGCGATCATTCGCGCGGCCGATCGCGGCGTGCGCGTGCGCGCACTGCTCGACGATCTCGGCACCAACGCGGACGACCGCAAGCTGCTCGAAATCAGCTCGCATCCGAACATCGAGATCCGGCTGTTCAATCCGGTGGCCACGCGCCGGTTCAAGAAGATCGGCACCGTGTTCGAGTTCTCGCGCGTCAATCGGCGCATGCACAACAAGGCGATGATCGCGGACAACCAGGCGGCAATCGTCGGCGGCCGCAATATCGGCGACGAATATTTCGGCGCATCGTCGATGCTGGAGTTCGGCGATCTTGACGTCGTCGTTCACGGCCCGGTCGTGAAGGACATCTCGACCGAATTCGATACGTTCTGGAATTCGCCGTACGCGTATCCGGTCGATACGCTGGTCGGGCACGATGCGGCGCCGGGCGGGCTCGACCGCGAGCGCGAACGGTTGCGCGATTACCTGAGGGCCATGGAGGACAATCCGTACGTGCTCGAGGCCCGGCAGCGACTCGACCGGATCGTCCACGGGCAAGGCACGGAGCTGTCGTGGGGGCATGCGACGGTGCTGTACGACGATCCGTCGAAGATCGCGCACGCGCCGAAGGACAGCGACGGGCACCTGATGCCGCAGTTGCGTGCGCTGGCGCTGCAGCCCCGGCACGACCTGCTGATCGTGTCGCCGTATTTCGTGCCGGGCAAGGAGGTGGTCGAGCGGCTGCGCGCGCTCACGGCGCGCGGCGTGCGCGTGACGGTGCTGACCAACTCGCTCGCCTCGACCGACGTGGCGGCCGTGCATGCCGGCTACCGGCGCTATCGAAGCGATCTGGTGAACGCGGGCGTGCGGCTTTACGAGCGCCGGCCATCGGGCGACAAGAGCATTTCGAAGCAGGTCATCGTCGGCTCGTCGCGCGCGTCGCTGCACGCCAAGACCTACGTGTTCGATCACACGAGCATCTTCATCGGGTCGATGAATCTCGATCCGCGCTCGCTGAACCTCAATACGGAGATCGGCGTCTACTGCGAGAGTCCCGCGATCGCGTCGCAGGTCGCCAACGATCTGGAGGCGCGGCTCGACCAGATCGCATGGCGTGTCGAGGCGAGAACCGATCCGGCCGGCAAAGGGCAACTCAAGTGGATTCAGACCGATGCGGACGGGAAGATCACCGAGATCGATCATGAGCCGGAAGTGTCCGCCCCGCGGCGGATGGAAGTGTGGTTTCTCGGGCTGTTTCCGATCGAATCGCAATTGTGAGCGACATTCAGCGCCGCGCGCGGCGGTGCTGGTCGATGACGTTCGCGAACTGTACCGCGGCTGTCTCGATCGTCGCGTCGCTCAGCCCGGAATAGCCGAGCACGAAGCCGTTGTACCGGAGGCCGTCGCCGACGCAGTAGCTGCTCAACGGTTGCAGCAACAATCCCTGGGCGGTTGCCGTGCGCGCGACGTCGGTATCGTGCAGCGGCGCCGCGAGATCCGCGGAAAGATGCATGCCGCCCGGGCTTTCCCGCACGCTCAGCGACGTGCCGAGATGGCGAGCGAGCGCCGCTTCGAGGCTGCTGCGCCGGTCGGCGTAGAGCGCCCGCATCTTCCGCAGATGCCGCGCGAACAGGCCGGTATCGATGAACTCGGCCATCGCCAACTGGTCGGCCGAGTGACCGCGATGGACGAGTTCGCGCAGCGTTCTCGTGAAGCGTTCGACGAGCACCGGCGGCACCACCATGAAACCGAGCCGAAGCGCGGGAAACATCGTCTTGCTGAACGTGCCGAGATAGCACACCGGGGCATCGGCATGCAGGCCCTGGATCGCGGGCAGCGGCTGGCCGCCGTGACGGAATTCGCTGTCGTAATCGTCCTCGATGATCCATGCGCCGCATGCGCGGGCGCGCTCGACGAGCGCCGCGCGCCGCCGGGGGCTCATCAGCGCGCCGAGCGGGTACTGGTGCGACGGTGTCGTATAGATCAGCCGGGGCGGGCGGGTGCGCCACTGCTCGTCGGTCGGCGCCATGCCGTCGCGATCGACCTCGATCGGCACGGGAATCAGGCCGGTCGACCGGAACGCGGTCCGCGCGCCGTTGTAGCAAGGGTTCTCGAGCCAGCCGTATTCGCCGGGATTCGCGAGCATGCGCGCGCAGAGTTCGAGGCTGCTCTGCGTGCCGTCGGTGATGAATACCTGGTCCGCGTCGCAGCGCACGCCGCGCGAGACGCGAATGTACGCGGCCACCGCGCGCCGCAGTTCGGGCAGCCCTTCCACCGGCCCGTACGCCAGCCGGGCGGGCGTGATGGTCTTCCACGCACGCTCGATGCAACGGCGCCACTGGGCGACCGGGAATTCGTCGAGGGACGGGAGGCCGGGGACGAACGGCAGCATGCGTTCGGGCTCGGGATCGGCATTCTCCAGCCCGTGCACGCGCGCCGACAGGTGAACCGGTGCGGGGCCGTCCTCATGGCCGGCGCTCGGCCGGCCGCATCCGTCCCACAACGTGATCGTGCCGTTGCGCGTGGCCGCCACGAAGCCTTCCTCGGCCAGGCGCTCGTACGCATAGACCGCGGAATTGCGCGCGATGCCCAGTTCGGCCGCAAGCACGCGCGTCGACGCGAGCCGCGTGCCGGGCGGAAGGCGGCCGTCCAGCAGCATGTCGCGCAGGCTGCGGTAGAGGGCTTCTTGCCGGCTATGCGTTGTCGCGCTGTCCTGTCTGGAAAGCGAGGAGATGAGCAGCGCGAGATCCATGGGCTGGTTCCAGAAATTTTCCTTGTGCTGGTTCTTTCGACGATGCCGCGCGCATCGTATCGTTCACGTTCTCGCGGGGCAGGCCGGTGCACGCGCATTTTTAGCAATCGGCACGGATTGGGGTACGCGCGTATTTTGCTCGATTCGGCAAGCGACTGTCGATGGGCCGGGCAGCCACGCGTTCACGCACGGATACGGCACGATGCCGATACAATTAACTTCGCAGTACGAATATATGAACGATCGGACCACTCTCTCTTCCACGCCCCGTACGACCATTCGCCGGCTGCCTGAGCTGGCGAGCCACGACCGCACGATGCTCCACCGCATCGTGGACGACGCGTACGTCTGTCACATCGCGTTCGGCGACGGGCAGGACACGCACTGCATCCCGACCGCGCACTGGAGAAGGGGCGACGACCTCTATATCCACGGGTCCAACGGCAGCCGGATGATCAAGGCGCTGGCGGGCGGCACGCAGGCTTGCGTCGCGATGACGCTGCTGGACGGCCTCGTGCTGGCGAGGTCCGCCTTCAATCATTCGATGAATTATCGATCCGCGGTGATCTACGGGCAGTTCGACGTGATCGAGGGCAGCGCGGCAAAACTCGCCGCGCTGGATGCGTTGATGGACAAGATCGCGCCGGGCCGCAAGCACGAAGCGCGGCCGGGAAATTCGAAGGAAATCAATGCGACCAGCGTGCTGCGGATGTCGATGGCGGAAGCGGCCGTGAAAATCAGCGATTCGCTGCCGTCCGACAAGGAAGAGGATCTGGGGCTCGCGGTCTGGGCCGGGATCTTGCCGTTGAAGACGGCACGCGGCGCGCCGGTTCATGCCGACGGTAACGTGCCGGTGCCGGATTATGTCCGGAACTGGGCCGATTGAGCGGCGCGGCAAGGCCGGCATCGGACGCCGCAAGCAGGGAACCCGCGACGGCTTCGCAGCCTTCGCGGGTCGTCGGACGCGGTTGCGTACGATACGTCGCGCTCCCGCATCCGGTTCGGTCAATGGCCCATCAGCGCGCGAAATCCGACGTGCTCTGGATGAACGCGTTCAGCTTCGAGATGTTCACGCTGCCGAAGCCCGTCGTCGCATCCCACCCGGCTTTCGCCTTGTAGCCGTAAGTGCCGCTGCCGTTGTTGCCGGACGTGACGTCGTGCAGCAGCGCCGCGTTGGTCGGGAAATACTTGTAGATACTCGACGCGGGGAACCCGAGCGCATTGTTGTTGGCCGACTGCAGCCGCGCCCAGATGCCCGTGAAGATCGGCGCGGCGAGGCTCGTGCCGCCTTCGTTGTTCAGGTAGCCCGACCCCCACAGCGTGTCGGACGTCTGGCCGTTCACGACGAGAATCGCGCCCGTGCGCAGGTCGGCGTCGAAGCCGACGTCGGGTAGCGCGCGCTTGGTCGAGCCGGTGAGGGTCGACGACTGCCACGTCGGCGCGGCCTCGTACTTGCTGTACCCGCCGCCCGTCGACCATACGGTGCCCGGCTGCCAGCTCGGATCGTTCCAGACGATTTCGCTGTTGTACGCATTGGTCGACGTATTGGTGAACAGCGTCGTGCCGCCCACCGCGATCACGTACGGCGACGTGGCCGGCTCGCTCACCGTGTAGGTCGAGCGCGACGGCGTGCCGCTCGCGCATTCGTACGCGCCGTGGTCGCCGGCGGAAACCGAGAAGGTTTGCCCTTGCGCGACCGCCTGCTTGAAGATGGTGTCGTCGGTGGCCTGCGAACCGGTGCTGTACGCGGACGATTCGCATACGCCGAGCGACACGTTGATCACTTTCGCGACGTTGTCGGTCACGGCCTTGTTGTACGCGGCCGTGATCGCGGTGAGCGTCATCGACGGCGCGGCGTAGAACACGACCTGCTTCACGCTGCCGCCCGCCGTACCGACGATCGACTGGCTGTCGAGGTTCCATTCGACGGTGCCGTCGGTGTCGGTGTACGAACTGCCGGCCGGGCCCGTCTTCACGATGCTGCTGCTGATCGTGCCGAGGCCGTTGTTCGCGGCGAACGTATCGAGGTCGCTCACCGTCTGCGACAGGTCGCCTTCGGAGATGATGCCGACCGTGGTCTGCGAGGCCGTCGGCGTGCCGTCGCCGCCGTAGATCGACGAGAACTCGGTCGGGTTGTGCGGCACCGCCGACGCGCCGGCCGGGATCGTCAGGTTGCTGGTGTTGCCTTGCGGTTTGCCGCCCGCGCCCGTATGCATGAGCTCGACGTTCTGCAGGCCGAGCACCGCGCCGACGATGTTGCCGATCGCGTTCGGCACTTGCGCGGCGTCGGTGTTCGCATACACGTTGCGGCCGTTGCGCGTGAAGCGCTTGAGGGTCGTGCGGAACGCGGACTGGACGGTTCCCGCGGTGCCGGACGCGGAGACCAGCAGCCGGTTCGGCGCGACTACGATATTCACGAAGCCTGCCTTGCGCAGATGGGCGACGACGGACGCGACCTGCTGGTCGGTCGGCGCATATTGCGCGGCGAATTGTGCCGGCGTCAGGAACTGCCGGTAGTGCGGCGAGCCGAGCGTATGCAGGTCGCGCAGGTACTGGTCGAGCTGTGCTTCGTTGCGCAGGTTCAGCCCGAGCACGATGTCCACCGATTCGCCGGCCGCCATGTCGATCGCCGCGGCGGCTGCGGCAGCCGTGCTCGCGGCGGGCGCGCCGGCCGTGCCGGCTTCGTTCTGCTGCACGAGCGGCAGGAACCCCTTGGTGCGCGTTTCCGTCCACCCGGCCGCAGGCGCGGCATGGGCGGTCGCCATGCCGAACGACGCGGCTGCTGCGGCGGCGAATGCGAGTTTGGCGATGCGAATGTGCTTTTGTTTCTTGTCTGCAACCTGATTCATTTGAATTACCCCTCCGGTTGAACAACGAACGGCACGAACAACAACGGTCGACAGCGGTGCGGGTCATGCACCGCAGTTTTCTGTCGCATGCGCGCGGATGGCACGGACGCGACAGGGCCTTTCGCCCGATCCGGAAAGCGTTTTTTGTCCGGGGGCGAAATACGAAAAGCGGTAACGGAAAGGCTGCGCCGCGGGGCGGGGCAGTCGCGCCGGATTCGGCGCGGGCGGGATTGCTAGAGCAACAGCTTCGTTGTCCTTCTCATTTGATTCGATCCTTCGACCCGCTGCCGGATGGCAGCCGTCCAGTGAAATACATCGGGATCCTGCACGCGCCGGCGGGCGAACGAATCATTCGGCGGCGCGTACTTCGGTGCAGCGGAAACGAAAAAGCGTGGAGCGGAATCGATTGCGTGGCGGGCAATCCGTCGGATTGCTTGCATCGGACGGTATCAAGAATGAAAGCGCGATGTCAAACTTTTTTTGATTATATGAAATAAAATTAAATCGAATAAGTCGCAATGATTTTGAAAAGATCGGCGGTATTTTGTAATGTTCGAAACCGACTACGCTGGAATGCCGAACGAGACTCGCCGATCCTTTCCGATGCGTGTTTAAACGGCGGATCGTCATCGAGGCAATGCTCGAATCGCGCGCGCCTGTCGTTCGGTGACCTGAAGGTCGTCGACGAACCGGAACAGTTCGTCGACATGCTGAAGCAGCGCGTCGCGCGAGGAAGCGTCCGCATCGGTGGCGAGCGTCCTGATGGCGTCGAGCCGGTTTTCGAGTTCAGCGAGCTGTGTGCTCGTGACGTGATCGTTGCTGGCGACGGTGGCCGTCGCGTCGGATGGGTTCGTGGGTTTCATTGAATGAGTCATTGCATTGAAATGCTCGATGAAACGCGACAGGTCGGCCGGGCAGCCGTCGCGGCAAACCGTGCGCGCCGACGGATCGCCGGTGACGATCCGGCCGGCGGTGTCCGCGATGGCGTCGAGCGTCGCGAGCATATGTCGGATCAGCCTGAGCAGGTCGAACGCGGCGGCCAGCAGGCAGACGAACAGCACCGTCGCCGGCACCAGGCAAGTGGACGCACCGCGGAGCATCGCCTCGGCCGGCGCGTCGTGCGGCAACGCTGCCGGCGCATGCAGTGCATGGACGAAGAACGCGACGGTGCAGGCGAGCAGCACGACGACGATCGCGGCGAGGCCGATCGCCCGTCCGATTTGCCGGCCGGGTCGTGCCGACGGCGTCACTGCACGCCTCGCAGCCGGTAGCCGACGCCGCGCATCACTTCGGGCATGCCCGGCGCGCCGGCCTGTTCGAGTTTCTTGCGCAGCCTGCAGATGTGGCTGTCGATGGTGCGCTCCAGCGCGCTCGTGTCGGCCATGCACGCATCGAGCAACTCGCCGCGCGTGAACACGCGGCTCGGCGATCTCGCCATGTGCGCGAGCAGCCGGAACTCCGTCAGCGTCAGCGTGATCGGCACCTCGGTGCCCGCCGTGCGCACGCGGGCCAGGTAGCTGTCGGTGTCGATCTCGAGGTCGCCGACGCGCAGCATGCGCAGGGTCGGTGGCGCGGCGGACCGGCGCAGGATCGCGCGCAACCGCGCGACGACTTCGGCCGGGTTGAACGGCTTGACGATGTAGTCGTCCGCGCCGGCGTGCAGTGCCTGCAGCCGGTCGAGGTCGCGATCGAACGCGGTGACGACGACGACGGGCGTATCGTCGCGCCGTCGCAGCTCGGCGAGCACGTCCCAGCCGTTTTTTCGCGGCATCTTCACGTCGAGCAGGATCAGGTCGGGCTTCAGGTGCGGTTGCATGTCGAGCACCGCTTGCCCGTCGGCGACGCGGTAGGTGCGAAAGCCGTCGTGCTTCAGGTACGCATCGAGGATGTCCGAGATGTCGGGCTCGTCTTCTGCAATCAGTATCAGCGAATTCGTCATGGAGTATGCCGTGCGATGTCGAACAGTCGGGGCGGCCCGTTGCCGGGCCGGGGCGCGCCGTTCCGCCACGCTGCCGCGCGGGACGCAACGGCGTCGGTCGTTCAGTTCTGCACCACGCGCTTCGACGGCGCGACGTCCTGGTCCGTCAGGCCGCCGCCGAGCGCCTTGTACAGCGCAACGGCGTTGCCGAGCTCGCTGCGGCGCAGGTCGAGTAGCGCCTGCCGTGCCGCATAGAGTTGCCGCTGCGAATCGAGCAACTCCAGCCGCCCCTCGACACCCGCGCGATAGCGCAGGTTCGACAGGTCGGTGCGGCGTTCGGCCGACCCGACCACGCGCGTCTGCGCTTCGATCTGGCGGCCGAACGTCTCGCGCCCGGCGATGCCGTCGGCCACTTCGCGGAACGCGGCCTGGATCGCGCGTTCGTATTCGGCGATCGCGCTGGACTTGCGCACTTGCGCGAGACGCAGCTCGGAGCGCAGCCGGCCGGCCTGGAAGATCGGCACCGTGACCTGCGGCGCGAAGCTCCACGCACGCTGGCCGCCGTCGAACAGGCTGCCCATCGCGGGGCTGAGGAAACCGATCGACGACGTCAGCGACAGGCGCGGGAAGAACGCGGCGCGCGCGGCGCCGATGTCCGCATTCGCGGCGACGAGATTTTGTTCGGCCTGCTGGATATCAGGGCGCCGAAACAGCAGTTCGGACGGCAGGCCGGCCGGCAGTTGCGTCATCACCGGTTGCTGCTGAAGCGGCAGCGGCTCGGGGAGATCCTTCGGCAACTCGGCGCCGACCAGCAGGCGCAGCGCGTTGCGCGCCTGCTCGACGGCGCGCGTGCGCGCTTCGAGATCGGCCGTCGCACTCGCGACCTGGCCTTCGGCCTGCGCGATGTCGACGCCGCTCGCCTGATGCGCTTCCTTCAGGCGGCGCGCGAGATCGAGCGATTGTCGCCAGTCGGCGAGCGTGCGCTCGGACAACCGGCGTTGCTCGTGCGCGAGGCGTTCGGCGAAGTACGCGTCCGCCACGCCGCCGACGAGCGAGATCTGCACCGCGCGGCGGCCGTGATCGGTGGCCAGATAGCGCGCGAACGCGGCATCCGATTGCGACTTCACGCGGCCGAACAGGTCGATCTCGAACGCGCTGATGCCGACGTTCACGCCGTACTGGTTCTGCGTCGTGCCGAGCAGCGGCGGATTCGACTGCGTGTCGTCCGACGTACGCTGGCGCGTGAAGTTCGCGCCGGCGCCGATCGACGGCAGACGCGCGGCGCGCTGGATGCCGTACTGCGCTTCGGCGGCCTCGACGTTCAGCGCCGCCACGCGCAGGTCGCGGTTGTTGTCGAGCGCGAGCTCGATCAGGCGCTGCAGGCGGCGGTCGCCGAACATCGTGCGCCAGCCGAGATCGGCGGCATTCGCGGCGAGATCGGCGGCAGCGGCGGACGTGTAGGCCGTCGGTACCGGCATCGAGGGTTTGACCAGCGTCGGCGCGAGCGAGCAGGCCGACAGCGCGAGGACGAGGGGAAGAATAAGCAATCGCATGGCATCAACCTTCCTGTCCGTGATTCGGGGCGGCCGGCTGCTTGCGGGAAGCCCGCCATGCGCCGATGCGCTCCTGGATGCTCATCACGAACACAAAGAAAACAGGGACGAAGAAAATGGCCAGCACCGTGGCGGTCACCATGCCGCCGAACACGCCGGTGCCGATCGCGTGCTGCGTCTCGGCGCTGGCGCCGGTCGCGATCATCAGCGGTACGACGCCGAGGCCGAACGCGAGCGAGGTCATCAGGATCGGGCGCAGGCGCAGCTTCGACGCCTGCACGGCTGCCTCGATCAATCCCTTGCCTTCCTCGCGCAACTGCTTCGCGAACTCGACAATCAGGATCGCGTTCTTCGCGGACAGGCCGATCACGGTGATCATCCCGACCTTGAAGAACACGTCGTTCGGCAAGCCGCGCAGCAGCACCGCGCCGATCGCGCCGATCAGGCCGAGCGGCACCACCAGCATCACCGACAGCGGGATCGACCAGCTTTCGTACAGCGCGGCGAGCACCAGGAAAACGACGATCATCGACAGCACCATCAGCATCGGCGCCTGCGACGCCGACTGGCGTTCCTGCAGCGACTGGCCGGTCCACTCGACCGCGAAGCCCGGCGGCAGTTGCGCGGCGAGACGCTCCATCTCGGCCATCGCCGCGCCGCTCGACTGGCCGGGGGCGGCGGTGCCCGAGATCCGCGCGGACGGGTAGCCCTTGAAGCGCACCATCTGCAGCGGCGTTTCGGTCCACACCGGGCGCACCACTTCGGACAGCGGCACCATGCCGCCTGCCGCGTTGCGCACGTACAGCTTCATCACGTTGTCGATCTGCATGCGCGCCGGCGCGTCGGCCTGGATGATCACCTGCTGCATGCGGCCGGCGTTCGGGAAGTCGTTCACGTAGGTGGAGCCCATCGCGGTCGACAGCGAGTCGCTGAGCGTCGTGAACGACACGCCGAGCGCCTGCGCCTTCGCGCGGTCGATCTCGAGGCGGATGCTCGTGCCGGCCGGCAGGCTGTCCGGGTACACGCCGGTCACGATCCTGCTTTGCGCGGCGAGTTCGAGCAGCTTGGCTTCCGCGGCCTTGAGCGCGGCCGTGCCCTGGTTGGCGCGGTCTTCGAGGCGCATCGAGAAGCCCGAGCTGTTACCGAGTTCGTCGATCGCCGGCGGCAGCAGGCTCATCACCGTGCCTTCGGTCACGCCGGCCATCGCTTGCTGCGCGAGCATGCCTTCCTCGAGGGTCGATGCGCCGCCGCGGTTTTTCCAGTCCTTCATCACGGACCAGTTGATCGCCGCGTTCGGACCCTGGCCCGAGAAGCCGTAGCCAATCACGGAAATGCTCGACTGGATGGCCGGACGCGAAGCAAGATGCTTTTCCAGCGTCTTGACCACGTCGTGCGTACGCTCGGCGGTAGCGTCCGAGGGCAGCAGAAAGCTGGTGATGAAGTAGCCCTGGTCCTCGTCCGGCAGGAACGACGACGGCAGGCTGCGAAAGCCGAACACCAGCGCGCCCGCGATCGCGACGAACACCAGCATCATGCGGCCCATGCGACCGACCAGGCGGCCGACGCGCGTCTCGTACCATTTCGTCAGGCGATCGAAGCGGCGGTTGAACCAGCCGAAGAAGCCGCGCTTCTCGTGATGGCCCGGTGCAAGCGGCTTGAGCAGCGTCGCGCACAGGGCCGGCGTGAGCGTCAGCGCCAGCAGCGCGGAGAACAGGATCGACACGGCCATCGACAGCGTGAACTGCTTGTAGATCACGCCGACCGAGCCGCTCGCCATCGCCATCGGCAGGAACACCGCGGTCAGCACCAGCGTGATGCCGACGATCGCGCCCGTGATTTCCTTCATCGCCTTCGACGTCGCGTCCTTCGGCGACAGTCCTTCCTCGGCCATCAGGCGCTCGACGTTCTCGACGACGACGATCGCATCGTCGACGATGATGCCGATCGCGAGCACCATGCCGAACATCGTCAGCACGTTGATCGAGAAGCCGGTCAGCAGCATCACCGCAAAGGTGCCGAGCATCGCGACCGGCGCGACGATGGCCGGGATCAGCGTATAGCGCACGTTCTGCAGGAACAGGTACATCACGAGGAACACGAGCACCATCGCCTCGAACAGCGTGGCGAGCACCTTTTCGATCGAGATTTTCACGAACGGCGACGTGTCGAGCGGGATCGAGTAGGTCATGCCCGACGGCATCGACTTG
The DNA here is from genome assembly GCF_002223355.1 of Burkholderia sp. HI2761. Lineage (NCBI taxonomy): Bacteria > Pseudomonadati > Pseudomonadota > Betaproteobacteria > Burkholderiales > Burkholderiaceae > Burkholderia > Burkholderia sp. HI2761. The sequence continues at coordinate 1,297,822 of NZ_NKFN01000007.1, forward strand.
CTCAGTTCGGCCATGCGCGTGCGGATCGCGTCCGCCGTCTTCACGGCATTGGCGCCCGGTGCGAGCTGCACGCCGGCGAGCGTGGCCGGCCGGTTGTTCTCGCGGCTCACGAACATGTAGTTCTGCGAGCCGAGTTCGACGCGCGCGACGTCGCCGAGCACGACCTTCGAGCCGTCCGCGTTCGCGCGCAGCACGACCTTCGCGAATTCTTCCGGCGTGGTGAGCTGCCCCTGCGCGGTGAGCGGCACGGTCACGCGCTGGCCCGGCAGCGCGGGTAGCGCACCGAGGCTGCCCGGCGCGATCTGCACGTTCTGCTGGCCGATCGCGGTCGTCAGGTCGCCCATCGACAGGCCGAAATTGATCAGCTTCTGCGGATCGACCCAGATGCGCATCGCACGTTCGGAGCCGAACTGGAGCACACGCCCGACGCCGTCGATGCGCCGCAGCTCCTCGGATACGCTGCGCGCCATGTAGTCGGCGAGCGCACCTTCGTCGAAGCGGCCGCTGTCGGAGCGCAGGCCGATCAGTATCAGGAAGCCGGACGACGCGGATTCGACGATCAGCCCGTTCTGGCGCACGGCGGCCGGCAGGCGCGGCTCGATCGACTTGATCTTGTTCTGCACGTCGACCTGCGCCATCGCCGGATCGGTGCCCGGCTTGAACGTCACGGTGATCTGCGCGCTGCCGGAGGTGTCGGCCGACGATTCGAAGTACAGCAGGTTCTTGACGCCGGACAGTTCGCGCTCGATGAGGCTCAGCACGCCGTCGTTCATCGTCTGCGGCGTGGCGCCCGGATAGTTCGCGGTGATCGTGACGGACGGCGGGGCGACCGACGGGTAGCGCGCGACCGGCAGTTGCGGGATCGCGATCAGCCCCATCAGGATGATGAAGAGGGCGATCACCCACGCAAAGACCGGGCGGCGGATAAAGAATTCAGCCATGACGGGAGGCTCCTCGTGACTCAGTGCGCGGACGCGGCGGCGGCCGCGTCAGGCGACTTCCAGTCGGTTGCGGCGGCCGGTGCGCCGTCGGCGAGGCGTTCCATGCCTTCGACGACGATCTTCTGGCCGGCCTGCAGGCCCGACTTGATGCGGTAGCTGCGGTTCATGAGCTCGCCGACTTCGACGGCCTTCAGGTGCGCGTTGCCTTTCGCGTCGAGCACCCACACCTGCGGCTTGCCGCCGGCGCGCACGATGGCCTGTTGCGGCACCATCAGGGCGTTGGCGTAGTGCGCGCGCGGAATGCGGGCGCGTACGTACATGCCCGGCAGCAACTGGCGCTTCGGGTTGTCGACCAGCACGCGCAGCAGCACGTCACCGGTGCCCGGATCGACGTTGACGCCCGAGAACAGCATGCGGCCCTTTACGTCGTAGCGCGTGTCGTCGTCGCGCAGCACGTCCACCGGCAAGCCGTTGCTGTCCGGCGCTTGCGGTTGAGCGGCGAGTGCGTCGCGCAGCGCTTCGAGCGAGGCGGCCGGCTGGCGCACGTCGACGTATACCTGGTCGATCTGCTGGATGCGCGCCATCGGCTGACCGTCGCCGCTCGACACCAGCGCGCCTTCGGTCACGAGCGCCTGGTCGATGCGGCCGGCGATCGGCGCTTCCACGGTGGCGAACTTCAGGTCGAGCTGGCGACGCGCAAGCGTCGCGCGGGCCTGCGCGACGTCGGCCGCGGCCTGGTCGCGTTGCGATACGGCGTCGTCGTATACCTGGCGGCTGATCGCATCGGCCTCGACGAGCGGCTTGAAGCGTGCGGTCTGCACCTTCGCGCGTTCGAGTGCGGCCTGCGCACGCTGCAGCGATGCGGCGGCCGTGTCCATCTCCGCCTTGAACGGCGCCGGATTGATCTGGAACAGCGGCTGGCCCGGACGTACTTCGGTGCCTTGTTCGAACAGCCGGCGTTGCACGATGCCGCTCACCTGCGGCCGGATCTCGGCCACCCGCACGGCCGCGACGCGGCCCGGCAGGTCTTCGGTCACGTCGACGCGCGTGGCGGCCACGGTCATGGACGCCACAGGTGTGGCCGGCGCGGCGGCTTGCCGTTCGGACGGCCCGCAACCCGCCAGCATTGCCGCCACCAGCGCGCATACGGCGCCGGGGCAGCATCGTTTCTGATTCTTCATAGCGACTCCAGGAAGCGCAGGCAGACCACTGCCTGCTTTGACGGACTGGAGTCTGACGCGCGTAGTTGGTGTCTTTTATGCGGAAAGATGGAGATTCGATGGAGGCGGCGAAAAACGATCGCGGCGGGGGGAGTGGTCGGACGAGGCGTGGCGGCGACGCTGGCTGGCGACGACGGGCCTGGCGCGCACGCAGGGGCTCGGCGTCGCGTCGGCGGCGCGGTGTGATTGGATGCTGTCGAGTGCGGCGCGGAGACAACCGCGCCATCGGCCGGTCGCTGTCAGGATCCGGCCCTGGCGTTGCGAGATATCGAAGTGGCCTTGTGCAGCGAATGGGGCGCGTCTTTCTTCAGGGGGGGCGGGTTCGAACATCCCGATCCGGAGCGGATCGCGTTCTAACGTCTTCCCGACGCGTTTTTGAGTCTGAACGTGTGTTCGGATGACGTCCGGGACGATTTGCCTGTTCCGTACGTCACCCTAGTTTCGTAGTACTCCTGCTGTTTCCGTGCGAAATTCCGCATCCGCTACGAAGTCCCTGCGTCAGTCGCGATCTCGCCACGCGTACGAGAAACGAAGGCCGTCGCCGAGCGTGCACTGGAAAACCTGCGCGGGCGCGACAGGCTGGTACGTGGTGGGCGAAAGCGAACGTACCGTCACCGTTGCACTTTCATCCTGCATCACGCGGTACTGGATCAGCTCGAGTACGGTCGCGCCGCTTGGCTGGACGGTGAGGTGCTGGTTGGCGAACGCGAGCGTATTGCCGGCGACTTCCATGAAGTCGCGTATCGCGAAGCCACCCGACACGGTGGGCGCCGCTGCCTGGGTGGCCGCCTGCTGCGCGTGCTGGCACTGGTTCGGCGAAAAGATCGCGGTGACCGTCACGCCGGCAAAGAGCCGCGCGCGCAACTGACGATACGAATTGGCGCCGTCCGGTTGGGGGCTCGCGGCAGTTGCCGCGAGACTGGTTGCCGCGCCGGCGGCAACAAGAACGATGGCGAAGCGATTCAGCATTTTCCTGTCTCCGTGCGATGAAACCAACGGCACGATAGCACGGGGTGTCCGCATTGTTCAGACGGTTGATACGTAGTCGCGCTACGGCTTGGCGCCGGCATGTCGCAGTGCGTCCGCGGCATACGTGTTGTCGTGCGTCAGCGCGAGCTGAAGCAGCGACTGGCCGCGCCGGTCGACATGGTTCGGATTCGCGCCACGCGCGACGAGCAGCGGAATCAGCTCGAAGCGGTTGAACAGCGTCGCGAACCCCAGCGCGGTTTCGCCGGCGCCGTTCGTCTGGTCGATCGGGCAGCGCGTGTCGAGCAGGCGTCGCGCGATGGCGGGCTCGTTTCGGAAGAGGGCGCCCATCAGCGCGGTGTTGCCGTGACGATCGCCGACGCACGCATCGGCGCCGGCCGACAACAGGTAATCGAGCGCCGCGGGCTGGCCGTCGTACGACGCGAGGATCACGGCCGTGTAGCCGTGGCTGTCGACGGCGTCGACCGGGTAGCCTGCGTCGTGCAACGCGCGCAGGATATCGACGCGGCCGACGCGCGCGGCGTCGAACCAGTCGCCGTCATAGCGGCGCAGCGCGGCAGGGTCGGCCTTGCCGTATGCCGGACGGTCGGGCAGGTGCGCACAGCCGGCGAGCGCGGCCAGCGCGAGCGCCGCCGCGGCCGCGCGGATCGCATGGGTGAAGCGTTCTGATCGCATGGGGAGGAAGTCCTGATGAAGGGGGGCGGCCGACGTGCGCGGCGCGCTCGCACACGTCGGCGGCGACCGGCGCCGCGGGATCAGTCGTCGCTCAGCTTCGCCGCGAGCGACTGCACTTGCTGGACGTTCGCGTGAACGGCCTGCGCGAGACGCGTACCGTAATCGGCGTCGGCCTTGTAGAAGTACGACAGCATCGCGTACTGGTTGCGCGCGTTCTTCACCTGGCCGAGATCGCCGGACAGTGCGGTGACGAGATCGTCCTTGTCCTGCTGCGACAGGCTACGGTAGTACTCGCCCGCCTGACGGAACGGCAGTTTCTTGCGGATCGCTTCCTGTTGCGTCGTGCCGCCGAGCGCCATGCGGACCGACTTGTACTGCGGATCCTGCGCGAGTTCGTTCAGCGTCGACGGTTCGTAATTCACCTCGCCCTTGCGGTCGCCGGCATTCATCTTGCCGTCCTGGTTGTTGTTGACGACCGGCACGACCGGGCGGTTGATCGGCAGATCCATGTAGTTCGCGCCGAGCCGGTACATCTGCGTGTCGGCGTACGCGAACAGGCGATCCTGCAGCATCCGGTCTTCGGACGGTTCGATGCCCGGCACGAGCCGCGACGGCGCGAAGGCCGATTCCTCGGTCGACTGGAAGTAGTTGTCGGGCACGCGGTTGAGCGTCATCGTGCCGATCTTGCGTTCAGGCACGCCGGTCCAGACCTTCGTATCGTCGAGCGCGTCGAAGTCGAAGCGGCTCAGGTCCTTCGGCGTGAGCACCTGCACGTACAGGTCCCACTTCGGGAAATCGCCCTGTTTCAGCGCGCCGTACAGGTCGTTCGTCATCATGTTCCAGTCGCGGCCGATCGATGCGGCGATCTCTTGCGGGCGAAGGCCGTGTACGCCTTGCTGGCTCTTCCAGTGGAACTTCACGTAGTGCACGTCGCCCTGCGCATTGACGAACTTGAACGCATGCACCGCGAAGCCGTCCATGCGGCGATACGCATCGGGCATGCCCGCGTTCGTATACAGCATCGTCAGCATGTGAGTCGCTTCAGGCGTGTGCGCGAAGAAGTCGAACGCGAGGTTCGGATCCTGCACGCCGGTCACCGCGCTCGGTTTGTTCGCGTGCACGAAGTCGGGGAACTTGATGCCGTCGCGAATGAAGAACACCGGCCAGTTGATGCCGACCATGTCCCAGTTGCCCTGTTGCGTATAGAACTTCACCGCGAAGCCGCGCGGGTCGCGCGCCTGCTCGGGCGAGCCGCGATAGCCCATCACGGTGGAGAAGCGCACGAACACCGGCGTGCGGGTGCCCGGCGTGAAGACTTTCGCTTTCGTCAGGTCGGAGATGTCGGCGCTCGGCACGAACTCGCCGAATGCGCCGGTGCCGCGTGCGTGCACGACGCGTTCCGGAATGCGCTCGCGATCGAAGCGCTGCAGTTTCTCGATGAGCGCGGAGTCCTGCAGCAGCACGGGGCCGGTCGGGCCGGCCGTCTGCGAATTCTGATTGTCGCCCACGGGCGCGCCGGTGTCGCGCGTGAGTTCGGCGGCGTACGGAGAAGCGGAGAGGGCCACGCAGATCGCGGCGACTGCGTGCCGCAGCACGCGATGGGAAGTTGAGGACATGACGATGGAACTCCTTGAATCCGATCGGTGGTGGGGAAGCCGACTGAATTAGAAGAGATCGTCAGACGATTGGCTAATTGATATTCGATATGTTTTCGATAGCCGTGGCATCGATGTGGCGCGCGCCCGTTCGTTGCGCAAGAAACGAAGCGGTATCGTTGCGCGCGCAATGAGTCGTCGCGGCGCGCATGATGCATCGGGCGTGCATGATTTGCGTCGGCGCCGTCAACCGGCGCTTGCCTGCCAGCCGAGCCCGAGGCTCTTCTGCACGGACACGTAGTCCTTGATCAGTTCGGCTTGCCCGGCGATCACGTTTTGCTGCGCGGACAGCGCTTCGCGTTGCGTATCGAGCAGGTCGATCATCGACGCGACGCCCGCGCGGTAGCGCTGGTCCATCAGCGCGCGCGAATGCACGGCGGACGTCTGCACCTTCGTCAGCGCGACGACGTGCTCGCGCTGATGCCCGTAACGCTGCAGCGCGGTATTGGCATCCTGCAATGCACCGAGCACGGCCTTCTGATAATTCGCTTCCGCTTCGTCGCGCGACGCTTCGGCTGCGCGTACCGCGCCGCGCGTGCGTCCGAAGTCGAGAATGTTCCATTGCAGGTACGGCGCACCGATCCACGTGAAATTCTGCTTGCGGAACAGGTGGCCGGGGTCGGTCGCGCTGAAGCCGAGATCGCCGAGCAACGTCACCTTCGGGAAATAGTCGGCGATATGCTCGCCGATCTGCGCATGGCTCGACGCGAGCCGGCGTTCGGCCGCGCGGATGTCGGGGCGCCGTTTCAGCAGCGTGGCCGGATCGCCGATCGCGACGCTGCCGGGCAGCGTCGGCAATATCGCGTCCGGGGCCGACAGCGCGGCGTCGAGCGCGCCCGGCGCGCGGCCCGTCAGGATCGCGAGCCGGTCGAGCGCTTCGGTTACCTGGGCATCGAGCGGGATCAGCGATGCGCGCGTGTTCTCGACCTGCGTCGTCAGCCGCTCGATGTCCGCATCGGCCGCGACGCCGCGCGCGCGGCGCTGCTGCGTGAGTTCGAGCATCTGCTGCTGCAATTGCGCGGTGCGCCGCGACAACGCAAGTCGTTGCTGCTGGTCGCGCAGGTCGACGTACGCATTCGCGACTTCGGCCGCGATCGACACCTGCGTGTCGGCGAGATCGGCATCGACGGCTTCGGCCTGCGCGGAAGCGGCTTCGACCGCGCGCCGCGTGCCGCCGAACAGGTCGATTTCCCAGGTCGCGTCGAAGCCCGCCGAATAGAGTTGCAGCGGCCCCGAGCCGCCGAGCGACGGCGACGCGCCGCCCGACTGGCCCGCGCCATTCGACGGCAGCAGCGAACCGAGCGCGCCGACATCCGGTTCGCGCATGCGGATGGCCGCGACGGTGGCCGAGGATTTCGGCATCTGCGCCGCGCGCTGTTGCGAGAGTTGCGCGCGTGCCGCGCGCAAGCGTGCCTGCGCGGCGTGCAGATCCGGGTTGTACACGAGCGCGGCGACGATCAGCTCGTCGAGCTGGCGATCGTTCAGCGCGTGCCACCATGCGCTCGGCGCGGGCGCGGCGGTGTCGACGCCGGTGGCCGGCGCACGCACGAAGGTCGGTGCGTCGGGCGCGGCGGGCGCGCCGCGGTAGTCGGGGCCGACCGTGCAGCCGGCGAGCAGGCACGCGGTCGCGCACAGGGTGAGCGCGGGGCGGCGGGGCAGGGAGAAGGGTTTCATCGCGTATGACGGGTCAATGGCCGGACGACATCGGTTGCGGCCCGCGCGGCGTTCTCAGCAGCAGCGCGAGCGGCACGCAGGCGAGTAGCGCCAGGCCCAGCAGATAGAAGGTTTCGGAGTAGGTCATCACGACGGCCTGGATCTGGATCTGCTGCGCCAGCTGGCCGAGCGCGCGCATGTTCGAATACGCGAGATCGCCGGTATGCGCGAACCAGTTGGCCGCATAGGCCGACAGTCGATCCTGTCCGATCGACGCGTTCGCGGTGACCGATTCGCGCAGCGCGGTCGTATGGAAGGTCGTGCGCCGGTCGATCACGGTGCCGATGATCGCGAGCCCGATCGAGCCGCCGAGGTTGCGCGCCATGTTGTAGAGCCCGGCCGCATCGCCCGAGTCTTCGCGCGCGACGGCCGCCATCGACGCCTGGTTGAGCGGCATCATCGCGAGCATCTGCGCGAGGCCGCGGATCAGCTGCGACCACACGAAGTCGTGGCCGACGCTCTGCGCGGTCAGGCTGATGTCGAGCATGCAGCTCAGGCAGAACAGCAGCAGTCCCGTGATCACGAGAATGCGGAAATCGACCTTGCCGAGCAGCCGTGGCAGGATCGGCATCACGAGAAAGGCCGGCAGCCCCGACAGCAGCATGATCGCGCCGGCCTGTTCCGCGTTGTAGCCGGCGACGATCGCGAGGAACTGCGGCAGCAGGTAGGACACGCCATACAGCCCGGCGCCGACCGCGGACACGATCACGATCACGCTCGCGTAGCGCGGGTTGCGCATCAGCGACAACCGCATGATCGGCCGTTTCGCGAAGCGCTGCGACAGCGCGATCAGGATCATCCCGGCGAACGACACGACGCTCAGCGTGACGATCATCTGCGATTCGAACCAGCGTTCGCGCTGGCCTTCCTCGAGCACGACGGTCAGCGAGCTCAGGCCGATCGCGAGGCCCAGGATGCCGAGCCAGTCCGCGTTGAAGAACGCACTCCATTGCGGGCGGTCCGACGGCAGGCCGAACACCAGCAGCGCCATCAGCAGCAGGCAGACGGGCAGGTTCAGGAAGAAGCACCAGCTCCAGTTCACGTTTTCCGCGAGCCAGCCGCCGAGCACCGGGCCGAACAGCGGCCCGAGCAGCACGATCAGGCCGAACAGCGTCATCCCGACCGGCAACTGCGACAGCGGCAGGCGCGTGCGGATGATCGTCTGCGCGGTCGGGATCAGCGCGCCGCCGGTGAAGCCCTGGCCGATCCGGCCGGCGATCATCATCGGCAGCGAATGCGACCAGCCGCACATCATCGAGAAGGCGATGAACAGCGCGGAGTTCGTCAGCAGGAAATTGCGCAGCCCGAACACGCGCGTGAGCCATGCGGCGAGCGGGATCATCACGATTTCCGACATCAGGTAGCCAGTCGAGATCCACGTGCCTTCGGTGCCGGTCGCGCCGATTTCGCCCTGGATCTGCGGCAGCGCGGAATTCGTGATCGAGATGTCGAGCGTCGCCATCAGCGCGCCGAGCGCGCCGGCCGCGACCGCGATCCAGTCGGTCACGCTCGCGCGACCTTCGTGCGGCGGCATGGGTATCGTGGCGGACGTATCAGCCATGACGCTGCTCGTCGCGGGCCGAACGCGTATCGACGTCGACCGTCACCGACAGCCCGGGCAGCAGCATGCGTTGCGCGCGGGCATTCGCGGCGAGACGGATGCGCACGGGCACGCGCTGGACGATCTTCGTGAAGTTGCCGGTCGCGTTTTCGGGCGGCAGCAGCGCGAACTGCGCGCCGGTGCCGGGCGCGAAGCTGTCGACGACGCCGGACAGCGAGCCGTCCGGCAGCGCGTCGACATGCAGCTCGACGGGCTGGCCGATACGCATGTTGCCGATCTGCGTTTCCTTGAAGTTCGCGACGAGATAGATCGAATCGACCGGCACGACGGTCAGCAGCCGCGTGCCGGGCTGCACGTATTGCCCGACGCGCACCGTGCGATCGCCGACGCGGCCCGCGAGCGTGCTGCGCACGATCGTGTTGTCGAGGTCGAGCTGCGCCTGTGCGGCGCTGGCCTGCGCGGCCTCGAGCTGCGCGCGTGCCTGCTGGAGCTGCGCGGTGAACGACGCGATCTGCGTGCGGGCGGCGGCGATCGACGCGGTGTTCGCGGCGAGTGTCGCGAGCGCCTGGTCGCGCGTGCTTTTCAGGTCGGCCACGCGTTCGTGCGTTTCGGCGCCGGTCGCCGCGAGCGGCGCATAGCGCGTGTACTCGTCGCTCGCGTGCTGCGCGTTGATCCTCGACACCTTCGCCTGTGCGTCGGCCTGTTCGAGATTCGCGTGCTGCTGGCTGATGTCGGCTTCGGCGCGTGCGATATCGGCGCGGCGGGCGTCGACGGTTGCCAGCGCTTGCGCGAGCGCCACCTGGTACTGGCGGACGTCGAGCCGCACGAGCGGGTCGCCGGCCTTGACGGGCTGGTTGTCGCGCACGTAGACGTCGGTCACGTAGCCGGCGACCTTCGGCGCGGCAGTCATGCTGTCGGCCTGCAGGTACGCATCGTTGGTGCTTTCGATGAAGCGGCCGACCGTCCACCAGCGGCCGAGCCAGACCGCGCCGCCGACGGCCGCGAGCACGGCGACCACGAGCAGGATGCGCCGCTTCGTTCCGCCGTTGCCGTTGCGCGGCGTTGTTCCGTTTTCCTGACGATCTGCTTTCTGTGGCGGGTCTTGTGGCGTCGACATGCGGGATCCAATTTATTCCAAGTGGAAGAATTATTCCAGTTGATAAAATTGTGTCAAGTAGAATGTCGATCGATCGAATGACGAGGAAGGCATGAACGAAGCGAAGAAGCTGCGCCGCACGTCGGCGGGCGGCTACGCGCGCGGCGACGAAACGCGCCAGCGGATCATCGAGGCGGCGATCGAATTGTTCGGCGAACGCGGGTTCGCGGGCGCGTCGACGCGCGAGATCGCCGCGATGGCGGGCGTGAACGCGCCGGCGCTCCAGTACTACTTCGAGAACAAGGAAGGCGTGTACCGCGCGTGCGTCGAGACGATCGCCGAGAGCGGCTGGCAGGTGTTCGCGCCGGCGGTCGGCCATGCGCGGGCGATGCTCGACGGCCATGCGAGCGTCGACGAGCTGATCGATGCGTTCGTCGGGCTGCTGCGTGCGTTGTCGGACCGGATGTTCACCGCGCCGAAGACGATGAACCAGCGCATGTTCTTCGCGCGCGAGCAGGGTGGCCAGGAACCGGCGAGCGCGAGCGAAATCCTGATGAAGCGCATGCGCAAGCCGTTGAACGACGTGAGCGCCGAGCTGATCGGCCGCATCACGGGGCGGCCGGTCGACGATCCCGTCACGCGGTTGCGCGCGCTGAGCCTGTTCGGGCAGATCACGGTGTTCCACATCGCGCAGCGTTCGGCGCTGCAGTTGCTCGAATGGGAGGCGTTCGACGGCGAGCGCGCGGCCCTGGTGACCGAAACGATCGCCGATCAGACGCGCGTGCTGCTCGAGCAATGGCATGCGCAGCGCGATGCGGGTGCCGCCGATGCGGAATCCGCCCCGAAGCGCGGGCAGGGTGCGGCGGCGAAACGCGCAGCGAAGCCGGGGGCCGTGCCTCCCGCGGCGAAAAGCACGGCGCGCGTGAAGAAGCCTGCCGCGCGTTGAGCGCGGCGAATCGCTTGCTGCCGCCGATCAACCCGGCTTGCGCTGCGCCCCGTCGGGCGACGGCGGCCGGGCTGCCGTATCGGCGGCGTTCCGCGTGTCGGGGCTCCGGTCGTTTTCATCGTCGCCGACAGGCTGCGATCCGTCCGCATAGGCCACGAGGCTGCGCTGCGGATTGGCGATCCGGATTCCGCGTTCGCGGAACGTCTGCGCGATCCGCCGGTTGAATTCGCGCTGCACGCTCCAGCGCGCCGAGTCCGTGCACTGCATCTGTCCGGACAGCGCGAGCGCCGCGCCGTCGACCTGGTCGATGCCCCAGTAGCTGAAGTCCGACAGAATGCCGTCGTGGTACTTCGGATCGTCGCGCAACGCGGCGCCGATTTCCTTCAGCGTCGCGATCGCGCGGTCGATGTCCTCGCCGTACGCGATGCTGACCTTGACCGCCGCGTTGCCGAGCCCGCGATTCGTGTTGTTGACGGTCGTCACCGAGCTGAACGGGATCGTGTACAGCGACCCGTCGCCCGCGCGCAACCGCACGGTGCGGATCGACAGGTATTCGACCGTACCCGACACGCCGGCGAGCGTGACCCAGTCGCCGACCTGCATCGCGTTTTCCATCAGCAGGAAGATCCCGGTGATGAAGTCCTGCACGAGCTTCTGCGAGCCGAAACCGAGCGCGACGCCGAAGATGCTGGCGCCGGCCAGCAGCGGGCCGACGTTCACGCCGAGTTCGCTGAGGCCCGTCAGCACGACGACGAGCGCGATCATCACGAACAGCAGCGAGCGCAGCATCGGCAGCAGCGTGCGCAGCCGCGCGGCCCGCACCAGGTTGCCGTCGCGCGTCCAGCCTTGCAGGCGGCGCTCGATCGCGATGTTGGCCGCTTCCCACACGACGAGCGCGACGATCGCCGCGATCGCGATCGTCACCAGCGCGGACGCGAGCCGGTGGCCGATCGTGCCCGTCTCGAATGCGCGGAAGATCGGCACGCCCCAGATCTGCAACAACAGCAAGACGGTCACGATGCCGATTGCGCCCGACACGATCCGGCGCAACAGCGGGTAGTAGCGGTACGCGTGCAGATGAACGAGCGTGCGGTCGTCCTCGCGACGCTGGAACAGCCGCGCGAGCGCGCCGAACACGACGATCGACACCATCCGCATCGCGATCATCACGGCGATCGAGCGGCCGCCGAGCGTGATCAGCACGCGGTAGCCGTTGTGGACGTCGAGCGCCCACACGAACCACAGTGCCATCACGATGAAGACCGAGACGGGCGCCCACGCGTCCGCGAGCGCGTTGCCGACGACCATGAAGGTCGGACGATCCGCGCCGGCGGCACGGATCCGTGCCGCGACCGGGCGGCGACACTGCAGGATCAGCACCGAAACCATCACGTGCCCGACGAGCGCGACGGCCTTCAGCAGCGCGACATGGCCGGCTTCGGTCAGGCCGAAGTTCGCGGCGACCTCGACGGCCGCCGTGCACGCGCCGACCACGATCACGATTCGCGCGATCGAGCGTTGCGCGAACTCGGCCCATGCGTCGCTGATGTGCAGCAGCCGCAACTGCCGCGCCTCGGGCTGGAAGAACAGCCGGCTGACGATCGTGACGAGCCGGCAAATCACGTAGGTGTCGATCAATGCTTCGAGCGCGGCTTCGATCGGCGTGCCTGCTTCGACGAGCAACGACATCGTCAGGCTCGCGATGCCGACGAACACGAGCAGCGGCACCGCGCGCAGCGCGAGACTGACGAGCGCGCGCGGCATCCGGTGCAGCAGCGTCGTGTGTCGGCGTGCGTGGCCTCGGCTCGGCGACGACGAGGGGGCGGTGTCCGCTGTCTCCGCGGCCGCGGTGGCGGGCGGCGTGGAAGTATCGGGCGGCGGCGCGTGGTCCTCGTCCGATGCGGCGGAATCGGGCGCGGTGTCGCGCGACGTGTCGGCGCGGCGCGCGGCCACCGTAGCCAGCGCGCGTCGCAGCAGCCGCTTCGCGAGCCATTCGACGACGAGCGCAGGCAGGAGCACCGCGAGGAGGATCCCGAGCGTGTGAGTCAGATCCGCACGCTGGTCGGCGCGCACGAGCGTGTCGTGCCACCAGCGTCCCACCGAACCGATATCGAGCAGCGAGCGCAGCGATTCCTGCAGCGCGTTGCCGATCTGGGCAGCCCAGCGCGATCCCTGGCGAACGAGCATCGATGCGAGCCCGTTCGACGCTAGCGCGCCCGGCGCCGCGGCAGCCGATGCGCCGCTGGCCGCCGCCGCCGCGCTTGCCGGCACGGCGGGCGCGCTCAACGCGCCGACGGCCGCGATGGCGCGCAGCGTCGTTTCGACCTGCGCGCGTTCGCGCGGGTTTTCCAGCACGTTCAGGGCCTGCCGCGCTTCTTGTGGCGTCAGTGCGGGCGCGGCGGCGGAGGCGGCCGACGCGGCGGCCGGAGCAGGAGCGGCCGCGTGGGCGGCCGAGACGACTGCGGCGAGTAGCCAGCCGAGGAGGATATGTCGCATGGAGTGGGCATGCGGGTGCGTCTCGTCACGCGGCCCGCGAGGCTGAATGATGGACGGAAGTTAACATGATCGCGATCGGCACCGAATAGTTCCGTCGACCACTATTCGAATCGAGCATGAACGAGGCGGCGCGGGCCTTGGCACGGCATGCGCGCACCCATGTGCCGGATACGGGCTGCCGGACATCCGATATCGCCGCGAACGTGCCGCTCGCCTCGTCGTAAGGTATCTGTAACGCGTGTTCGCCGGTGCCGGTCGGCGATGCGCCGCTGCGTGAGCGTTCGTCCGGCCGCGATCGGCCCTTGCACCGCACCATATGGATTCCTGATGAATCACGCTTGCTCGTCGTGAAATACCGGCAAGACATGCTCGGCGATTTCTTCGATGACGTCGCGCACGGGCCGGTCCGATCCGAGGTTCAGCGTGACATGGTGCGTCCCCGCCGCACGCATCTCATGCAGGATGTCGACCAATGCGCGGCGCCCGGTTGCATAACCGAGCGGCAGCGCGGTGGCGGGCGTATCGGCATGCACGGCAAGGTCGAGCCGCATCGATACGCCGAATGCGCGAAATTCCGGCGACGCAAGCCGGTCGACCGCCGCGCGCCACATCGAATAACGGGCGCGCTGCGTATCCGGATCGCGGTGATACGTCATCCAGCCGATCGAATGCCGTGCGATCCAGTCGACGCTCTGTCCGCCCGAGCCGACCGCAAGCATCGGCACCGCGCCGCCGTCGCGCGGCAGCAGCGTGAATTCGGGCGCATCGGGCGGCGCCTGGTCGGGCAGCACGCGCGACGGCACGCCGAGCGCGGCCGCGACGACGTCCCAGTGCGCGCGATAGCGGTCGCGCCGGGTTTCCGCATCGACGCCGAACGCCGCGTATTCGGGCGGCCGGTCGCCGGAGCCGAGCCCGAGGATGAAGCGCCCGCCCGACAGCGTCGCGACCGACAGCGCGCCTTTCGCGATATGCAGCGGATGACGCAGCGGCAGCACGATCGCGCCGCTGGCGAGCGCGATCCCGCGGGTGCGCGACGCCAGTGCGCCGAGCAGGACCCACGGGTCGAGGTGGCCGACCGGGTCGGGATAGTCGGCGCTGTTCAGCGGCACGTCGCGAATCCACAGCGCGCGAAAGCCGAGCGAATCGGCCAGCGCCGCGAGTTCGAGCTGTTCGTTGAAGTCCGCGACGATGCGGCCGCTGCGAAGCAGCGGAAGCGTGAGGCCGATCGACAGCCGCCCGGCCGAGAAGACACGCTGCGCCACGTCGGGGCGGGCCGGAGTGGGTGGGGTCATGGCGAATCCTTAGGAGCGAGGCAGCGGGAACGTGCGGCGCTTCGTGTCCGAATGCTAGCGTGTTTGTGCGATGCCCGAGCGGGACGGCCAAGCCTCGTGCTACCCGACCCGCGGGAGCGCGCCGCGCGGCACGAGTCCCGGGCGTGACGCCGCGCGCCGCACCGCGCGGTTGTCGCGACCGGTGCGGTAGACCGGCGTGCGGGAGTCGATATCCAGCCGCTGCTTCGTGTCGGGCATGCGGCGAGTGCCGGTTCCGGCTGGTCGGTGGCGAGTCGCGGGAAGCTGCGAGGCCGGCCGCTCGCGTCCGACGGCGGGCAAGCGCTGGATGTGGGGCGCTTGTAACGTGACCGGCATGCACCCTGCAGCAACGACGCGACGATGCCGGCGGTGCGTTTCAGTTTCGAAACGTTCGCGCTTTTTGACGGGGCGCGATGCCTGCCCGCGGGCTGGCCTGGCCCCGCGAGGCCTTGCGGCATGAGACATGGTGCGCTCCTTGCATGGTTGTATGGGCCGTGAGTGCGATCGCGGGTGCAGTCGGCTCGGCAATCGCTTCAGTGGGTCGGACGTATCGAAGACGGGGACAAGAGAATGAAAAAAGACCGAAACGCAACGCGTCGTGTTGCAAACATGAATCGCCGACCTCCCAGGGTATTCGCTTCGCCGTGGATCGCGGCGACGTGAGCGAGCGGCTTTCCGTTCCATCCGAGCAATCGGGTCCGTTCTGAACGACGGCGTGCATGCGTGACGCACGAGTCCGACCGGTGCCGGTCGGCCGTCGGGGATGAACCGCGAACGCAGGCGGATGGCCCGGCCCGAATCCCGGAATCGTCATGCCTTGGCGCAACGCACGTCGTCGCGCGGCGAATGCGTTTGCACGCCGCGCATTGCGCCGGCGTGACGGGCGCGGCGATCAGGATCGGGTCGGGAAGCCGGTAACGCGCCGATGGGCGCGGCAGCGCCGGAACACGCGGAGTCCGGGGAGCGTCCGTCGATCGCGGCATGACGGACGTCGCAATATTGTGCTGTCAGTTGATCCACTACCCCGATGGATCAATTGTTGAAGCGCCCGTCGCCGAGCGGCGACGGGCGTCTTTTTGTGCACCGGCGTGCCGTCCGCGGCGGCGCGCCCGATCGCATGACGTTCTGTATCATGTGCTGGCGTGCCTGGCCGCCCGTGCGGGCGCATGGCTTGCCGGCGCGACCGATCACGTTGCCAACATGAACGATAAAGCCTTGCCCGATTCCCCCATCGCCGACGTTGGTCCTGCCGAGCTCGATGCGCTGCAGACGTTCGTCGAGCGTCATCCTCGCCTGCTCGTGCTGACCGGCGCGGGCATCAGCACCGATTCCGGCATTCCCGGTTACCGCGACCGCAATGGCCAATGGATGCGCTCGCCGCCGATTCAGCTTCAGGAATTCCTCGGCTCCGATGCCGCACGGCGCCGCTACTGGGCGCGCAGCATGATCGGCTGGCCGGTCGTCGGCCGCGCGCGGCCGAACGGGTCGCACGTCGCGCTGGCGCGGCTCGGCGGCGCGGGCCGGATCGAGCGCCTCGTCACGCAGAACGTCGACGGTCTGCATCAGCGCGCGGGCAGCGGCGACGTGATCGAGTTGCACGGCGGCATCAACGGCGTGACCTGCCTCGAATGCGGCGCGCATCACGCGCGGGCCGCGATCCAGACCGTGCTCGAAGCCGACAATCCCGAGCTGCTGGGCGCGCAGGCCGAGCCGGCCGCGGACGGCGACGCGCACCTCGAATGGGCGGCGCTCGATACGTTCCGCATTCCGGCGTGCCCCACGTGCGGCGGCCTGCTGAAGCCGGCGGTCGTGTTCTTCGGCGAGAACGTGCCGCGCGAGCGCGTGGCGCTGGCGTCGCAGGCGCTCGAGGCGGCCGACGCGCTGCTCGTCGTCGGCTCGTCGCTGATGGTGTATTCCGGCTATCGCTTCTGCGTGTGGGCGCAGGCGCAGCACAAGCCGGTTGCCGCACTCAATCTCGGCCATACGCGCGCCGACCCGATGCTGACGCTGAAGGTCGAGGCGCGCTGCGCCCCCGCGCTCGACGCACTCGTGGCGCGGCTGGGGCTCGGCCGCGACAGCGACATGAAGGAGCATGCATCGTGACCGGCGCCGCTCCTTCCCCCGATCTGTCCGCGCGGCTGTCGGCGCCGGCGGCCGAACGCAATCGCGGGCCGATCCTCGACGTGCTGCGTCGCGTGCTGCCGGCGAGCGGCAGCGTGCTCGAAATCGCGAGCGGCACCGGGCAGCACGTCGTTCACTTCGCGCAGGCCTTGCCGGGCCTGCACTGGCAGCCGAGCGATCCCGATGCGCAGGCGCGGCGTTCGATCGCCGCGTGGGTCGCGCATGCGGGCCTCGCGAACGTTGCCGGGCCGCTGGCGTTCGACGTGCGCGACACGCCATGGCCGGTCGCGGCGCTCGACGCGATCGTCTGCATCAACATGATTCATATCTCGCCGTGGGCCTGTACCGACGCGCTGTTCGCGGGCGCGTCGCGCGTGCTGCGGCCGGGCGGCGTGCTGTTCCTGTACGGTCCTTACCGTCGCGAAGGCGGGCATACGGCGCCATCGAACGAAGCCTTCGACCGGCAGTTGCGCAGCCGCGACCCGTCGTGGGGCGTGCGCGATCTCGAGACCGTGGTCGCGCTCGGCCTCGATCGCGGGCTCGACTGCATCGAGGTCGTCGAGATGCCGGCGAACAACCTGAGCGTCGTATTCCGGCGCTTGCCGCACGCGGAGCAATGACACGCAAGCGCGCAACGCCGCCGGGTTTCCACTATCCTTTCGCCTGTGCGCGCGGCCCGGCTCGGGTCGCGCCCCGTTTTTTCCGGAGAATTGACTAATGGGCAAACAAGCAATCGGTGTGATCGGGCTCGCGGTGATGGGCCGCAATCTCGCACTCAATATCGAGAGCCGCGGTTACGCGGTGTCTGTGTTCAACCGCAGCCGCGAGAAAACCGACGAACTGATCGCCGAATTCCCCGGCCGCAATCTGGTGCCGACCTATACGCTCGAAGAATTCGTCGCGTCGCTCGAAACGCCGCGCCGGATCCTGATGATGGTGAAGGCCGGGGAAGCGACCGATGCGACGATCGCATCGCTCAAGCCGCTGCTCGAGAAGGGCGACGTGCTGATCGACGGCGGCAATACGCACTTCACCGACACGATCCGCCGCAACCAGGAACTCGCGCAGTCGGGCCTGCACTTCATCGGCACCGGCGTGTCGGGCGGCGAAGAGGGCGCGCTGCGCGGCCCGTCGATCATGCCCGGCGGCCAGCGCGACGCGTACGACCTCGTCGAGCCGATCCTGAAGCAGATCGCCGCGAAGGCGCCGTCCGACGGCGAGCCGTGCGTCGCGTACATGGGGCCGGACGGCGCGGGCCACTACGTGAAGATGGTTCACAACGGCATCGAATACGGCGACATGCAGCTGATCGCCGAAAGCTACTCGGTGCTGAAGGACGTCGCGGGCCTGACCAACGACGAACTCGGCGCGGTGTACACCGAATGGAACCAGGGCGAGCTCGACAGCTACCTGATCGAGATCACGTCGAAGATCTTCGGCAAGAAGGACGAAGAGACCGGCAAGCATCTCGTCGACGTGATCCTCGATCGCGCCGCGCAGAAGGGCACCGGCAAGTGGACGAGCCAGAATGCGCTGGATCTCGGCGTGCCGCTGCCGCTCATCACCGAGTCGGTGTTCGCGCGCGTGCTGTCGTCGCTGAAGACCGAGCGCGTCGCGGCCAGCAAGATCCTGTCGGGCCCGGCCGCCGCGCCGTTCGACGACGATCGTGCCGCGTTCGTCGAAGCGGTGCGCCGCGCGCTGTACCTGAGCAAGGTGATCTCGTACGCGCAGGGCTTCGCGCAACTGCGCACGGCGTCGGAAGAATATGGCTGGAGCCTCGATCTCGGGACGATCGCGAAGATCTTCCGCGCGGGCTGCATCATCCGCGCGCGCTTCCTGCAGAAGATCACCGACGCGTATGCGAAGGATCCGGCGCTCGCGAACCTGCTGCTCGACCCGTACTTCAAGGACATCGCCGCGAACTACCAGACGTCGCTGCGCGACGTCGTGGTGGCCGCGGTGAAGGCCGGCGTGCCGGTCCCGGCGTTCGCATCGGCGGTCGCGTACTTCGACAGCTACCGTTCCGAGCGGCTGCCGGCGAACCTCGTGCAGGCGCAGCGCGACTTCTTCGGCGCGCATACGTTCGAGCGCACCGACAAGCCGGGCAGCTTCCACGCGAACTGGTCGTAACCGGCTGGCGGTGGCGGCATTGTTGCGAAAATCTATTCTTTGAATAGGGTTTTTCTATCCCGGATGCCGACATTGTTGGCTCCGGGGAAACAGTGTTTTCGTTCTTTCATGGTTTTCCCTAGGTGCTGTCGGGACTAAACTCTGTTCCATCGCTGCAGACATGGTGTGTGCGGCGGAGCAAAAAAATCCCGGAGGTAATCATGAAATCGCTGATCGCAACGTTCGCTGCTGCTGCTGTCCTCGCCGTCCCCGCCGTCTCGTTCGCCCAACAGAACGCGCCCGTCACCCGTGCACAGGTGAAGGCCGAACTGGCCCAGCTGCAACAGGCCGGCTACAAGCTGGGCAGCGACCGGACCAACTATCCGGAAGGCATCCAGGCTGCTGAAGCCCGCGTGAACCCGCAACAGAACGTCGCCGCTGCCGACACGACCGGCTACGGTGCGCAACCGGCCGCAGGCCAGGAATCGGGCGTACCGGCTGCCGCCAAGGCCGGCTGGCAAGTCAAGCGCATCGCGGATGGCGCACCGGTCTACAAGGGTCGTTAATGGTACGGCCGCGCTGGCGACCGCATCCGACCCCCTGTAATACGACAGCCCGTCGCACCGCATAGCGGTACGACGGGCTGTTTTCATTGGCGGCGCGCGATGCGCCGGCGTTCAGTGCAGCGGACGCCTGCCGCGCCCGATATCGCGGAACAGCGCTTCGGCCGGTTCCAGCACCTGCAGCCACGTTTCGTCGTAACCGCTCAGCGTATCGAGTGCGTCGCGCAACCGTTCGATCGCGAGGACCGGCAGCTCCACGCTGTGGCGCGTGGCGCCGGTCAGATGCGTGACGCTCGCCAGCTGGACGAGCGCATCGGCCGCTTCGGCGACGTCGGTCGCGAACACCAGGTGCCGGTTGAGCAATTCGACCAGACCGCTGGAATCGGCGAAATCGTCGGCGTCGAGCTGCACGGAGAGAAACGTCGCGTTATTCATTGTCGTGCTCCTCGTTGTCGTTGGATCGCGTTGCGCATCACCGAGTATAGGCGGCGATCGAAGCGGAGAATATGACGGGGCCGATACGGGCGGCGAGGGCGACGGCGCCCGGGAACCCCCCACGAGCGCCCGCCGGACGGCCCGCCTGGCACGGCTCGCGGCCCACTGGCGCGCGTGCGACGCCGCAAGATTGTTTCCGGATCAGCCAACTGTCGGGGCCTCGAGCGCGACAAATGGTATCTTTGCCGGTCGGGATGACGCGAAAAAGGGGCCGGTGAGCTCGTTCG
The DNA here is from genome assembly GCF_002223355.1 of Burkholderia sp. HI2761. Classification (NCBI taxonomy): domain Bacteria; kingdom Pseudomonadati; phylum Pseudomonadota; class Betaproteobacteria; order Burkholderiales; family Burkholderiaceae; genus Burkholderia; species Burkholderia sp. HI2761. The sequence continues at coordinate 1,317,937 of NZ_NKFN01000007.1, forward strand.
CGCCGACGTTCCGCTGTGGAAACCGATGGCCGCGAAAGCGGTCGGATACTGGTTGAGCCGGCCGTTCGGCCGGACATCGTGCGTCGCGTGCCGGGGGCGGTGGGCGGCGCAACGACGCAAATCCGGGAGGACCCTTGAGAGAAACTATTCCCATCCACGACGCGCTCACGCGGTGGCTGCCGCAGGCGGCGCTCGTTGCCGCGGCCATCGCGCTCACGGGCTGCACGATGACGCCGTGGACCGACAGCTGGCAACCCACGCGCCAATCGGCGCCCACGTCGGCTGCGACGCCGGGCGTGATTGCCGGCTATTACCGCGTGAACCCGGGCGATACGCTGGCGGGCATCGCGAACGCCTACGGGCAGCGCGTGCAGGACGTGGCCAGCTGGAACCACATGTCGCCCACCGACGCGGTGTCGCCGGGGCAGGTGCTGCGGGTCGCGCCGCCGCCGGCCGCGACCTCGTACGGGCAGCCGCCCGCGGCGGCCGCCCAGCCGGGCTCGCTCGCATGGCCCGCCACGGGTGTCGTCGCGACACCGTTCTCGGCCGGCAAGACGCGCGGCGTCGTGATCGTCGCATCCGGGCCCGACCATTCGGTGCGGGCCGCGGCAAACGGGCGCGTGGTGTACGCCGGCTCCGGCGTCAAGGCGTATGGTCCGCTCGTGATCCTGAAGCACGACAACGGGCTCATCACGGCCTACGGGCACAACGGCAAGCTGCTCGTCAACGAAGGCGACGCGGTGCGCCAGGGGCAGCCGGTCGCCGAAATGGGCACCGACGCGAGCGGTCGCTCGACGTTCGAGTTCGAAGTCCGTCAGAACGGCAAGGTCGTCGATCCGATGAACTTCCTGCCGCGCAACGGCGGCTGATCGCCGGCATCGCCACGTGTGCGCCGGGTGGCGCACACGTTCCCGCCTTTTTCACCTTTTCCGTCTTCATCCTTCCTTGAGCATCGCGCCGCCGGACTGTCTCGCACGATTGCCGAGCCAGCAAATGCCCAATGCGAGCGCCGCCGCGCCGAGCGCGATCAGCGAACACTGGATCGCGACGGGCAGGTAGCCGTGCGGCCGCGGATCGACGAACGGGTAGGGATACCAGTTCTCCACCGCGCCGCGCACGAGCGTATAGCCGAGATAGACGACCGGAAAGCCGAGCCACGCGAACGCGCTGCGGCGCGGAATCGGCGAGCGCGGTTCGACATAGAGCCAGTCGCACAGCATCACGAGCGGCACGATCCGGTGCAGTACCCAGTTGTTGAACGCAGGCGTGACGTGGCGCAGCGCATCGAGCCGCGCGAGCAGGAGCTCGTAGACGATCGCGGTGATCAGCACGTACAGCACCGCCGCGCCGCGCATCGATTCGTAGCGGGCCGAGCCGGGGCGCGCGAGGCGCCACAGCCCCGCGGCCAGCATCGCGGCCGCGTAGAGGCTGCTCAGTTGCGTGAAGTAGCTGAGGTAGTTGCCGAGATGGAAGTTCGGCAGGCGCCAGTAGTCGGCGATGCTGTGCAGCGTGGTGGACACCGCGAGCAACGCGGCGATCAGCCGATAGGCCGCAACGAAGAACGCTTTGCTCATGATGCCCGCGCGCCGTCGCACCAAAGCTTCATCGTGCCACAGCCGCTCGCGCGCGCGATGCGGATTTTCCATAGGGCGGCCTTGCAGGGCGCGCGTTGACGATTCGTCGGATATTTGATCGGGCCGTGCAAAACCGGACGCCCGTGCGGCTACAATCGTCACGGCGTTGACTGGCGCAGGCCGATCGCAACTGGCGCCCTCCCCGAATACAACACGAGACCAAGCATGAGAAACATCCTCGCGAAACAGACGTGCTACAGCTCGCCCGCGATCTTCTTCCACTGGGCCATCTTCCTGCTGGTCGCGCTGGCCTACCTGGCCATCGAGATTCGCGGGCCGAAAGGCAGCGACAGCCGTGCGTTCTGGATGAACGTGCATCTGACGGCCGGGACGTTCGTCCTCGTGCTGTCGGTGCTGCGCGTGCTGTGGCGAGTCGTCAGCCGCGTGCCGGAAGCCATTCCGCAGGCGACGCTGCTGCGCTGGCTGTCGAAGCTCGCGCATGTCGCGCTCTACGTGTTCATCATCGCGCAGCCGCTGCTCGGCATCATGATGATCAACATGGGCGGCAAGCCGGTGTCGCTCGACTGGCTCGGCGTGTCGTTCACGCTGTTCGGCCCCGACAAGGCGTTGCGGCCGACGATCAAGGAAGCGCACGAGCTGATCGGCAACGCGTTCTATTTCGTGATCGGCCTGCATGCGCTGGCCGCGCTCTACCATCACTTCATCCGGCGCGACGACGTGCTGCGGCGCATGGCACCCTGATCGTCCCGTCTCCGGAGCGCGCGGCACACGGGGGCGCATGGTTGTGTTGACAACCATGCGCCCCCGCTTCGTTTACCGTCATGCGCACTGGTCACCACGTCGAACATTCGGTAACATCGCGGCTGCCTTTACATTTCGCTTACTCGTCGCCGTACATGCTGCACCGACATCGTCACCTGACTGCCTGGCTTGGCCTGCTCGTGATCTGGATCGCGATCGCGGCGCCGCTGGTGTCGCAGTGGCGTATCGCGCACGCGGCCACGCCCGATGCGATCGTCTGCAGTACCGAGCATGGTGCGCATCGTTCGTCCGATGCGGGCGGCATGCACGATCGTGCGCTGCATCTCGACGCGTGCGGCTACTGCGGCTTCTTTGCTCATAGCCCGGCCATCGGCGCGCCTGCCGCCGCATCGGTCGGCGCCATGCCCGTCGCTTCCGTTTTCGCCGCCGCGTCGCCTGCCGCCGCGGCGCGCAGCGACCGCTATCCGCGCGCCTATCCGCGCGCACCGCCCGAGCGCGCCTGACGCGTTTCCCGCCGTTCCTACTTCCGCCGATATCCGTGCGGCCCGTCGAGGCCGCGTGGAGGGCGTCACTCGGGCTTTCGATCATGATCAATTTCCAGTTGCGTGCGCCGTGTGCGTCACGCACTACCGGTGTGCGGCCGCTGCCGCGCATGCTGAAACTTACCGTTCCCGCGCTGGCCGTCGGCGCGCTGGCCGCGAGCGCTGCCGCAGCCGAAACCGCGCACGCGGCCGGTGCGACGGCGAACGACGCCGGCGTGCTTCTGCCGCCCGTCGAAGTCGTCGCATCGCCGCTGTCGACGCCGCTCGTCGTCGTCACGGATCCGAAGGCGCCGCGCCAGCCGCTGCCCGCCAGCGACGGCGCCGATTACCTGAAGACGATCCCCGGCTTCACGTCGATCCGCAGCGGCGGCACGAACGGCGACCCCGTGCTGCGCGGGATGTTCGGGTCACGGCTGAACATCCTGGCGAACGGGATGCCGACGCTCGGCGCGTGCCCGAACCGGATGGACGCGCCGACGTCGTATATCGCGCCGGAAAGCTATGACAAGGTCACCGTCGTGAAGGGGCCGCAGACCGTGTTGTATGGCCCGGGCGCGTCGGCCGGCACCGTGCTGTTCGAGCGCGTGACGCCGCGTTTCGAGCGCCCCGGCATGCGCTTCGACGGCAGTCTCGTCGGCGGGTCGTTTGGCCGCAACGACCTGAACATCGACCTGAGCGCCGGCACGCCGGACGTCTATGGCCGCGTGAGCGCGAACCACGCGCATTCGCAGGACTACAAGGACGGCAACGGCAACACGGTGCCGTCGCAGTGGGACAAGTGGAACGCCGACGCGGCGCTCGGCTGGACGCCCGACGACCATACGCGCGTCGAGCTGACCGCCGGCACCGGCGACGGTTATGCGCGCTACGCGGGCCGCGGGATGGACGGCGCGCATTTCCGCCGAGAGACGTTCGGCCTGTCGTTCGACAAGCGGCATCTCGGCGACGTGCTCGACCGGATCGAGGCGCGCGTGTACTACAACGAAGCCGATCACGTGATGGACAACCATACGTTGCGGCAGCCCGACCCGACGAGCAGCATGCCGATGCGGATGGCCGCGGACGTGCGACGCCGCACGCTCGGCGCGCGTGCGGCCGCGACGTTGCGCTTCGGCGACGACTTCAAGTTCGTCACGGGTGTCGACGCGCAATCGAACCGGCTCGATTCGCGCTCCGCGATGGGCTGGCAAAACTACGGCAACCAGCCGTGGGATGCGCAGGCGACGATGTGGAATGCGGGCGTGTTCGGCGAGCTGACGTGGTATGCGAGCGACGTGTCGCGCGTGATCGGCGGCGCGCGCGTCGACCATGCGAGCGCACGCGACAAGCGCGCGACGAAGCGCGGCATGATGACGAGCAAGCCGAACCCGACCTTCGACGACGATCGCGCGCGCGTGCTGCCGAGCGGCTTCGTGCGCTACGAGCGCGATCTCGCGTCGCTGCCCGTCACGTGGTACGCGGGGATCGGCCATGCGGAGCGTTATCCGGACTACTGGGAACTGTTCTCCGCGACGCGCGGGCCGGCCGGTTCGGTCAATGCGTTCTCGGCGGTGCAGCCGGAGAAGACCACGCAGCTCGACGTCGGCGCGCAATACAAGAGCGACCGGCTCGATGCATGGGTGTCGGCGTACGCGGGCTACGTACAGGACTTCATCCTGTTCAACTATGCGGCCGGCATGATGGGGCCGACCACGCAGGCAACCAACGTCAACGCGCAGATCATGGGCGGCGAAGCGGGCGTGTCGTGGCGGCCGGTCGCGCCGCTGCGCGTCGAGACGTCGCTCGCGTATGCGTGGGGGCGCAACGTGGCGAGCGGCGATCCGCTGCCGCAGATGCCGCCGCTCGAGGCGCGCATCGGGCTCGAATACACGCGCGGCGCATGGTCGGCAGGCGGCCTGTGGCGCATCGTTGCGCCGCAGCATCGCTATGCACCGAATGAGGGCAACGTGGTCGGCAAGGACTTCGGCCCGAGCGCCGGATTCGGCGTGCTGTCGCTGCATACGCAGTACAACGTCGGCAAGACCGTGCAGATCTCGGTCGGCGTCGACAACGTGCTCAACAAGGCCTACACCGAGCATCTGAACCTCGCCGGCAACGCGGGCTTCGGCTATCCGGCGAACGCGCCGGTGATGGAGCCGGGGCGTACCGCGTGGGTGCGCGTGAGCGCGAAGCTGTAGCGCGCATCGCGCATGTGCGTCGCAGCATGCGCATGCGTGAACGCCGCACCGCCCGAACGGGCGGTGCGCGTCAACCGATTAGAGAACCGTATCTAGTCGGGGAGCAAACGTTCGCGAGTCGTGCTTCACTCCCGCATTCGACACACGCGGTGCGCGCGATGCGGCGTGCGTGTCGATCCGGTGTCATTCGCACCGGCAGCACAATAATCAGGAGAACATGCATGGCCAGATCGATGCGTTCCAGGGTAATGGCAGGGGCAGTGGCATGCGCGATGAGCGTCGCGCCGTTCGCGGGGACGGCCGCGCTGATGACGTTCGCGACGACGCACACGGCGATGGCGGCAACCGCGCCCGTCGACGACTATGCGACGACGCGCTATCCGATCATTCTCGTGCACGGGCTGACCGGCACCGACAAGTATGCGGGCGTACTCGAGTACTGGTACGGCATCCAGGAAGACCTGGAGCAGCATGGCGCGACCGTCTACGTCGCGAACCTGTCGGGCTTCCAGAGCGACGACGGCCCGAACGGGCGCGGCGAACAGTTGCTGGCTTACGTGAAGACGGTGCTCGCCGCGACCGGCGCGACCAAGGTCAATCTCGTCGGTCACAGCCAGGGCGGGTTGACGTCGCGCTATGTCGCGGCCGTCGCGCCCGATCTCGTCGCGTCGGTGACGACGATCGGCACGCCGCATCGCGGCTCCGAGTTCGCCGATTTCGTGCAGGGTGTGCTCGCGTACGATCCGACCGGGTTGTCGTCGACGGTGATCGCCGCATTCGTCAATGTATTCGGGATCCTGACGAGCAGCAGCCACAACACGAACCAGGACGCCCTCGCGTCGTTGAAGACGCTGACGACCGCGCAGGCCGCCACCTACAACCAGAACTATCCGAGCGCGGGCCTCGGCGCGCCCGGAAGTTGCCAGACCGGCGCGTCGACGGAAACCGTCGGCGGCAACACGCATCTGCTGTATTCGTGGGCCGGCACGGCGATCCAGCCGACGCTTTCCGTGCTCGGCGTGACGGGCGCGACGGACACGAGCACGCTTCCGGTCGTCGATCCGGCGAACGCACTCGACCTGTCGACGCTCGCGCTGTATGGCACGGGCACGGTGATGATCAACCGCGCCTCGGGCCAGAACGACGGGCTCGTGTCGAAGTGCAGCGCGCTGTACGGCAAGGTGCTGAGCACGAGCTACAAGTGGAACCATCTCGACGAGATCAACCAGTTGCTCGGCGTGCGCGGCGCGTATGCGGAAGATCCGGTCGCGGTGATCCGCACGCATGCGAACCGGTTGAAGCTCGCGGGCGTGTGATCGATGGCGGCACGTGAAAGGCGCGCGCCGCTGGCGCGGCGCGTGGCGATCTATGGTGTCGTGGGGCTGGCTGCGATTGCCGGCGTCGCGATGTGGGGCGGTGCGGGATCGCATCGCGGCACGGGCGCCGCGGGCGACGCGCCGGATGCGGCCGCGGTGGGCGGCGTGGCGGCCGCCGCGCCGCAGCCCGCCGTGCCGGCGAGTGCGGGCCTCCCGCCGTCGCTCGCCGGCTCCAGCGCGCCGCGATTGCCGCTCGATGCGGGCGGCCATCTCGCGAAGTCGCGCGCGGTGCGCGACTTCTTCGACTATTGCCTGAGCGCGCGGAGCGACCTGAGCGCGCCCGCGCTCGATGCGTTCGTCGTACGCGAGATCGCGGCGCAACTCGACGGCACGGTCGCGCAGGCCGAGGCGCTCGACGTGTGGCACCGGTATCGCGCGTATCTCGACGCGCTCGCGACATTGCGCGATGCCGGAGCAGTCGACAAGTCGGATCTGGGCGCGTTGCAGGTGGCGCTGGATCAGCGCGCGTCGATCGCGTATCGCACGCTCGGCGACTGGAGCCAGCCGTTCTTCGGTGCGGAGCAGTGGCGGCAGCGCCACGACCTCGCACGATTGAAAATCGTTCAGGATCGCTCACTGACGGATGCGCAGAAGGCCGAGCGGCTCGCGGCGCTCGAACAGCAGATGCCGGCCGACGAGCGCGCGGCGCAGCAGAGGGTGGAGCGGCAGCGTGCCGCGATCGACCAGATCGCGCAATTGCAGAAGAGCGGCGCGACGCCCGACGCGATGCGCGCGCAACTGACGCAGACGCTCGGCCCCGAGGCGGCGGCGCGCGTCGCGCAGATGCAGCAGGACGATGCGTCGTGGCAGGGCCGTTACGCGGATTATGCGGCCCAGCGTGCGCAGATCGAATCGGCCGGTCTATCGCCGCAGGAGCGCGACGCACGGATCGCGGCGCTGCGGCAGCGTGTGTTCACGAAGCCCGGCGAAGCCGTGCGCGCGGCGTCGCTCGATCGTGGCGCCGGCGGCATGCAGTGAACCGGGCGCCGCCGCGTATGACCAACCCTATGCCGCGCGCGTGATGTCCCGCGGCAGATGGTGCTCGATGGTATCGGCGAGCGTGTCGAACGCGGGCCGGATGCCTTCGTGCGCGACGCATGCATAGCCGAGCAGCAGGCCCTGCCGAGCGGTATCGAGGTTGCTGTAGTAGCTGGTGAGCGGGCGCACGATGACACCGGCGTCGAATGCGCTCTGCGTGACCGCGCGATCGTCGCATGCGTCGGGCAGGCCGAGCACCAGATGCAGGCCGGCCTCGTCGCCCATCACCGGCAGCGCGTCGCCGAAGCGCGCGCGGATCGCGTCGATCATCAGTTGCCGGCGCTCGCCGTACAGCGTGCGCATTCGTCTGACGTGCGAAGTGAGGTGGCCGTCCATGATGAATTCGGCGAGCACGGCCTGCTGCATCAGCTGGCCTTCGCGGTACAGCTCCGACAGCCCGGTGCGGAAGGTGTCGACCAGATGCTCGGGCACGACCATGTAGCCCATCCGCAGCCCCGGGAACAGCATCTTGCCGAGACTGCCGACGTAGATCACGCGGCCGCCGTCGTCGAGCCCCTGCAGCGACGCGAGCGGGCGGCTGCCGTAGCGGAATTCGCTGTCGTAGTCGTCCTCGATGATCCAGCAGCGGTGCTGGCGCGCATATTCGAGCAGCATGCGGCGCCGCGCGAGACTCATCACCATCCCGAGCGGGTACTGATGCGACGGCGTGACGAGCACGAGTCGCGGCGGATGCTGCATGTCGCTGGCGCTCGGGTCGAGCCCTTCCTGGTCGACGGGTACCGGCGCGAGCGTGAGGCCGGTCGCCTGCAATACGCTGCGCACGCCCCAGTAGCACGGTTCCTCGACCCACGCGCGATCGCCGATGTCGGACAGCAGCCGCACCGCGAGATCGATCGACTGGTGGATGCCCGTCGTGATGATCACCTGGTCCGGCGAGCATTTGACCGAGCGCGCGACGCGCAGGTAATCGGCGAGCGCCCGCCGCAGGGGCCGGTAGCCGCCGCCCGGCGCATAGGTCAGCAGTTCCGGATTGGCCTCCTTCCACAGCCGCGCCTGCAGGCGGCTCCACGTGCGGCTGGGGAATTCCGACACGTCCGGCACGCCCGGCATGAACGCACCCCACTGGCGCCGCGAGACGCCCGCATGCTCGATCAACTGCCGCCCGCGCATCGACAGGCTGCCCTGCGCGTCGGGCGGCGGTTCGTCCGTGGCGGACGGCGGCGGCGCGGCGCCCGGCACGCGGATCGCGGCGGCGTCCGGCCGCGTGTCGGCCACGTAGGTGCCGCTGCCGGTCGTCGTCAGCACGTAACCTTCGGCCGTCAGCTGGTCGTACACGTGGAGGACCGTATTGCGCGCGATCGACAGGTCGCCCGCGAGCGTGCGCGAACTCGGCAGCTTTGTTCCCGGCCCCAATTCTCCGGTCAGGATGGCCTGCTGCATCAGTTGCAGCAATTGCCGGTACATCGGTTCGGGCGAACTGCGGTCGATGCGGGCGGAGAGCCAGTCGGCGACGATCACGGTATCCAAAGTGGTCCTACTTGGAATATTGAAATGGTTCCCTATTGTAGAACCGTGCGCGCCGTATAGTGGCTCGCATCTCAAAATCAATTGTCGCGAAGCAAGGGGACAGCCACGATGAAGTCCGATGATGTGATCGTCAGCTTTCGCGGCGTGCGGAAGACCTACGACGGCGAGACGCTGGTCGTCAAATCGCTCGACCTCGATATCCACCGCGGGGAATTCCTGACGCTGCTCGGGCCGTCGGGCTCGGGCAAGACGACCTGCCTGATGATGCTCGCCGGTTTCGAATTCCCGACCGGCGGCGAGATCCGCCTCGACGGCGAGCTGCTGAACACCGTGCCGCCGCACAAGCGCAACATCGGCATGGTGTTCCAGAACTACGCGCTGTTTCCGCACCTGACGGTCGAGCAGAACGTCGCGTATCCGCTGACGGTGCGCAAGCTGCCCGCCGCCGAGCGCACGGAGCGCGTCGCGCATGCGCTGAAGATGGTGCAGATGGAGCGCTTCGCGAAACGCTATCCGGCGCAACTGTCGGGCGGCCAGCAGCAGCGCATCGCGCTGGCGCGCGCGCTCGTGTTCGAGCCGAAGCTGGTGCTGATGGACGAGCCGCTCGGCGCGCTCGACAAGCAGCTGCGCGAACACATGCAGTACGAACTGAAGGCGCTGCACGAAAAGCTCGGCGTGACCTTCGTGTACGTGACGCACGACCAGGGCGAGGCGCTGACGATGTCCGATCGCGTCGCCGTGTTCGACAAGGGCATCGTGCAGCAGCTCGACACCGTCGACCGCCTGTACGAATCGCCGTGCAACGAATTCGTCGCGAACTTCATCGGCGACAGCAACCGGCTGCGCGGCACCATCGCGCGCGTCGACGGCGAATTCTGCGAATTCCGGCTCGACGACGGCACGAAGCTCGTCGGCCGCCATATCGGCGAAGCCGCCGAGGGCGCGTCGGCCGTCGCGTGCATCCGCCCCGAACGCATGAGCCTCGCGGCGCACGGCGCGAATGGTGTGAATGGCACCGCCGCCAATTGCGTGAGCGGCGAGGCGCGCAGCCTCATCTATTTCGGCGATCACGTGCGCATGCGCTGCGCGCTGCCTGGCCAGGACGAATGCTTCGTGAAGGTGCCGCTCGGCACCGGCGCGCTCGACGCGTTCTCGCCCGGCGCGCCGGTCTCGCTTGCGTTCTCGCCCGAACACCTGCGCGTATTCGCGTGAGCATGGTTTACCCGGTTTTCCGCAGCACGTCGTCAACAACAAGCCCACTTCCACCACGAGAGGAGAGGAACCATCATGAAACGAGCAAGCTTTACCGCGCGCCGCACGGCGCTCGCGCTGGCACTGGTCGCGTTTGGCGCATCGGCCGCGGCTGCCGAGCTAACGGTCGTCAACTTCGGCGGCGCGAACGGCGACGCGCAGAAGGCCGCGTTCAACCAGCCGTTCGAGAAGGCGACCGGCAACAAGGTCACGGCCGTCGAATACAACGGCGAGCAGGCGAAGGTGAAGGCGATGGTCGAGGCGAAGCACGTCAACTGGGACGTGGTCGAAGTCGAATCGGGCGACCTGAACCGCGGCTGCGACGAAGGGCTGTACGAGAAGCTCGACTGGTCGAAGATCGCGAAGAAATCCGACCTGATTCCGGAATCGCCGCAGGTGTGCGGCGTCGGCTTCTTCGTGTGGTCGACGGCGCTGTCGTACAACGCGGACAAGCTGAAGTCGGCGCCGACCGGCTGGGCCGATTTCTGGAACGTGAAGAAATTCCCCGGCAAGCGCGGGATGCGCAAGGGCGCGCGCTATAACCTCGAATTCGCGCTGATGGCCGACGGCGTCGCGACGAAGGACGTCTACAAGGTGCTCGGCACGAAGGCCGGCCAGGATCGCGCGTTCAAGAAGCTCGACGAGCTGAAGCCGTACATCCAGTGGTGGGAAGCGGGTGCGCAGCCGCCGCAGTTCCTCGTCGCCGGCGACGTCGTGATGTCGACCGCGTACAACGGCCGCATCGACGCCGCGCAGAAGGAAGGCAAGAACCTGAAGGTCGTGTGGAACGGCAGCATCTACGACCTCGACTACTGGGCGATTCCGAAGGGCTCGCCGAACAAGGCGCTCGCCGAGCAGTACATCGCGTACACGCTGACGCCGAAGCCGCAGCAGGCGTATGCGCAGCACATCGCGTACGGCCCGACGAACGTCGCCGCGATCAAGTCGCTCGACGCGAAGACGCTCGCGAACCTGCCGAACTCGCCGGCCAACGGCAAGAACGCGGTACTGGAGGACATCGGCTTCTGGACCGACCACAGCGACGAGCTCGAACAGCGCTTCGCCGCGTGGGCAACGAAGTAACCGGTCAGGCATCCTCACGGGTGTCGTGATGCAACCGGCCGCGCGACGCGTCGATCGTGTCGCGCGGCATTCCGCCGGAACGTGCCCGGCCGGAGAGAACCGTTGAATACCATGACGATCGCGCCTTCCCCGCCGTCGGCCGCCGCGCTCAAGCGCGAGCTGAAGGCCGCCGAGGCCCGCAAGCGCACGATGGCGCTGCTGCTGGTGGCGCCGCTCGCGATTTTCCTGCTGCTGATTTTCGTCGTGCCGATCGGCACGCTGCTCACGCGCGCGGTGCAGAACCCGGAGATCGCGACCGCGTTGCCGAACACGGTCGCCGCGTTGTCGGGCTGGGACCGCAAGACGCCGCCGGCGGACGCCGCGTATGCCGCGCTCGCGGCCGACATGACGAAGGTGGCCGACAGCGAGGCGATGGGTGCGCTCGCACGGCGCCTGAACACCGAGATTCCCGGCTATCGCTCGCTCGTCGCGAAGACGGCGCGCGCGATGCCGCTGAAGGGCGACGGCGACGCGGCGCTGACGCCTGCGCAGACGCGCGCGAAATTCATCGACCTCGATGCGCGCTGGGGCGAGATCACGTACTGGCAGTCGATCGCGAAGAACGGCAGCCAGGTGTCGCCGTTCTACCTGCTCGCGGCGCTCGATCACAAGCAGGACGGCTTCGGCCGCATCGTGCAGGCCGATCCCGACCAGTCGATCTACCTCGCGATCTTCGGGCGCACGTTCGTGATCGGCATCGCCGTCACGCTGTTCGCGCTGCTGCTCGGTTATCCGCTTGCATACTGGATCTCGACGCTGTCGGAACGACGCGCGAACCTCGTGATGATCCTCGTGCTGATCCCGTTCTGGACCTCGGTGCTCGTGCGCGTCGCCGCATGGATCGTGCTGCTGCAGAGCGAAGGGCTCATCAACACGGCGCTGATCGGCAGCGGACTGATCTCGCATCCGCTGACGCTGCTGTTCAATCGCGTCGGAGTGTACATCTCGATGACGCACATCCTGCTGCCGTTCATGATCCTGCCGCTGTACAGCGTGATGAAGTCGATTCCGCCGACCTACCAGCGCGCGGCCGTGTCGCTCGGCAGCCATCCGTTCGCCGCGTTCTGGCGCGTGTACGTACCGCAGACCTATCCGGGCGTCGGCGCGGGCGCGCTGCTCGTGTTCATCCTCGCGATCGGCTACTACATCACGCCCGCGCTGCTCGGCGGGCCGAACGACCAGATGGTCAGCTACTACGTCGCGTACTTCACGAACGTGACGATCAACTGGGGCATGGCATGTGCGCTCGGCGGGCTGCTGCTCGCGGCGACGCTCGTGCTGTACGCGGTGTACGGGCGCTTCACGCGCACCAACGTGAGCCTCGGCTGAGCGCCGGGCACAGGGAAACGGGAAGGGGATGCCGACCATGAAACTCGCCAGGCCGCTGTTCGCGCCGCACATGTCGTTCGTCGAGCGCGCGTGGTACGTCGCGTTGCGCGTGCTCGTCGTGCTGACGCTGCTGTACCTGATCCTGCCGGTGCTCGCGATCGTGCCGCTGTCGTTTTCGTCGAGCACGTTCCTCGTCTATCCGATTCCGGGCTTCTCCACGCGCTGGTACGAGAACCTGATCGCATCGGACGAGTGGCGGATGGCCGCGAAGAACAGCTTCATCGTCGCGCCGTCGGCGACCGTCGTCGCGACCGTGCTCGGCACGCTCGCGGCCATCGGCCTGACGAAGGCCGACTTCCGCGGCAAGGGGCTGCTGATGGCCGTGCTGCTGTCGCCGATGATCGTGCCCGTCGTCGTGGTCGGCGTCGGCATGTACCTGTTCTTCGCGCCGCTCGGGCTCGCGAACACCTACACGGGGCTGATCGCCGCGCACGCGGCGCTCGGCGTGCCGTTCGTCGTGACGACGGTGGCCGCGACGCTGCAGGGCTTCAACCAGAACCTCGTGCGCGCGAGCCTGTCGCTCGGCGCGAATCCGGTCACGACGTTCTTCCGCGTGACGCTGCCGGTGATCGCGCCGGGTGTGATGTCGGGTGCGCTGTTCGCATTCGCGACGTCGTTCGACGAAGTGGTCGTCACGCTGTTCCTCGCGGGCGCGGACCAGACGACGCTGCCGCGCCAGATGTTCACGGGCATCCGCGAGAACATCAGCCCGACGATCGCCGCGCTCGCCACGATCCTGATCGTCTTCTCGACGAGCCTGCTGCTCGCGCTCGAATGGCTGCGCGGCCGCAATGCGCGGCGTGCGGTGTCGTAAATAGCGGCGCCGGCCGCACCGTTCGCCAGGCCGCGAGGCCGCCGATCGTTGCGTCTTCAACGATGCCGTGGACCCGACACGGCATGGCGAAGCTTTCGTTTGGCTGACCGACGGGGCGGCCGCCTGCACGTTCGATGCGGCTCTGCAACAATACGGCTCGCGGTTCCGCGCGTCCCGTTGCCGTTGCACGGAGGATGCGGTGCCGCGCCGCTCAATCCGCGACGCCGCGCGTCGCTCGTCAGCCGAGCCCATCTTGTCAGAACTCGCTTCCTCCGCCGGCGCGCACGAGCCGGCCGTCAACTGGCGCGCGATGTCCGCCGTGCTGCTGGCCGTCGCGCTCGCGACGCTCGACACCGCGATCGCGAACACCGCGCTGCCCGCCATCGCGACCGACCTGCATGCGTCGCCGGCCGCGTCCGTGTGGATCATCAACGCATACCAGCTCGCGATGGTCGCGACGCTGCTGCCGTTCGCGTCGCTCGGCGACATCGTCGGCCACAAGCGCGTGTATGTCGCCGGGCTGGCGGTGTTCACGCTGGCGTCGCTCGGTTGTTCGCTCGCGTCGACGCTGCCGATGCTGACGGCCGCGCGCATCGTGCAGGGCTTCGGCGCGAGCGCGATCATGAGCGTCAACGTCGCGCTGATCCGCGGCCTGTTTCCCGCGCACCGGCTCGGGCGCGGCGTCGGTTTCAACGCGCTCGTCGTCGGCGTGTCGTTCGCGGTGGGGCCGACGATCGCTTCGCTGATCCTGTCGGTGGCCGCGTGGCCATGGCTGTTCGCGGTGAACGTGCCGCTCGGCGTGTTCGCGCTCGCGGTGGCGATTCCGTCGCTGCCGCGGACGGCGCGCGGCAAGCATGCGTTCGATCCGGTTGCCGCGCTGTTCAACGTGATCACGTTCGCGTCGCTGATCTTCGCGCTCGGCGAATTCGCGCAGCGTGGGCCGCTGACCGTCGTGTTCGCGGCGGCCGCGGTCGCATTCGCGTTCGGCTGGCTGCTCATCCGCCGCCAGGCCGGGCATCCGGCGCCGATGCTGCCGGTCGACCTGTTCCGCCGGCCCGTGTTCACGCTATCGGCGCTGACCGCCGTGTGCGCGTTCGCCGCGCAGGGGCTTGCGTTCGTGTCGCTGCCGTTCTATTTCGAAACCGTCCTGCATCGCAGCGCGGTCGAGACGGGATTCCTGATGACGCCGTGGTCGGCGATCGTCGCGCTTGCCGCGCCGATCGCGGGCCGGCTGTCGGATCGTTATCCGCCCGGGCTGCTCGGTGCGATCGGCCTGGCGTTGCTGAGTGCGGGCATGGTGTCGCTTGCCGCGCTGCCGGTGTCGCCGGGCGTCGTCGACATCGGCTGGCGGATGATGCTGTGCGGCGCGGGCTTCGGCTTCTTCCAGTCGCCGAACCTGAAAGCGCTGATGTCGAGCGCGCCGCCCGAGCGCAGCGGCGGCGCGAGCGGGATCATCGCGACCGCGCGGCTGATCGGGCAGGCGACGGGCGCGGCGCTGGTCGCGCTGTCGTTCGGAATCGCTGGGCGCCACGGGCCGACGCTTGCGTTGATGCTCGGGGCGGGCTTCGCGGGCGCGGCGAGCGTCGCGAGCGGGCTGCGGCTGTTCGCGCCGTCGCATCGGGCCGGCGCGCCGGTCGTGTCGGAGCCCGTGAAGGAGCGGGCGACGGAGTAGGGGCGTGCGCGAACGCGGCGCACGTTGACGACGCAACGACGATCACGGGAACGTCACTCACGAACCGGCGCGCGGCAAGCCATCGCCGCGTGCCGGTCCTCATGCATGGCTCAGAACCCGCCCGACTTGATCAGCTGGTTGAGGTTCGCGATGTTCAGGCTGCCGAAGCCGGTCGTCAGATCCCAGCCGGTGCCGGCGGTGTAGCCGTACCCCTGATAGCCGTTGTTGCCCGACACGACGTCATAGCGCACGAGCGACGGATGCGACGGAATGTCCGCATAGAAATTGGCTGCCGGGAAGCCGAGGCCCGTACCGTTCGCCGCGAGCAACCGCGCCCAGAGGCCCGTGAAGATCGGCGCGGCGAGGCTCGTGCCGCCGATCTGCTGCAACTGGCCGTAGTTGTAGATGTACGCGCCCGTGCTCTGCGCGGCGTCGAACGCGACGTCCGGCAACTGGCGATTGCTGCCCGACTGCCACGACGGCGCGGGCAGGATCGTGCTGACGCCGCCGCCCGTCGCCCATAGCTTGCCGTTCGAATCGAGCCCTTCGTTCCACACCGTCTCGTTCGAGAACGCGCCGGCCGACGTCGTGTAGAGCGTCGTGCCGCCGATCGCGAGCACGTGCGGCGACGAAGCCGGCCACGACACCGTGTAGTTCGAGCCGTCCGGATAGCCGCGGTTGTTGCACTCGTACACGCCTTCGTCGCCCGACGATACCGAGAACGTCTGGCCTTGCGCCGCGGCCGTCATGAAGATCTGCTCCTCGGCGTCGATCGTGCCGTCCGCGTTCGCATCGGTTTCGCACCAGCCGAGCGAGACGTTGATCACCTTCGCGGTGTTGTCCGACACCGCACGGTTGAACGCCTGCGTGAGGCCCGTGTTGCCGGCGGCGTTGAGGTCCGCCATGTAGAACACCAGCTTGCCGACCTGACCGCCGGCCGAGCCGACGATCGACTGGCTGTCGAGATCCCATTCGCCCTGGCCGTCCTGGTCGTCGGTGTAGCTGCCGCCCGTGCCGTTGGTCTTGACGGTCTGCGTCGTGACCGTGCCGTAGCCGTTGCTCGACGTGAACTGCTTCAGGTCCTGCAGCGTCTGCGATACGCCGCCGATCGTGATGATGCCGACGGTCACGCCGGCCGCGGTCGGCACGCCGGTTGCGTTGTAGAGGCCCGGAAATTCCTTCGGATAGTGGCCCGTCGCCGTGCCGGCGGCGAGCGCCTGCGGTTTCGCCACGTTGCCGATGCGCAGCATCGGCCGCGCACGCGCGACGCTCTGCAGCCCGAGCACCGAGCCGACGACGTCGCCGAGTGCGCGCGGCACCTGCGCGGTCGACGTGTTGGCGAAGCCCGAACGGCCCGCGTACTGGAAGCGCACGAGCGACGTGTTGAACGCGGTCTTCACCGTGCCGGCCGTGCCGTGCGCGGAGACCAGCAGCCGGTTCGGCGCGACTTCGACGTTCACGAAGCCGCTCTTGTGCAGATAGTCGACGACCGACTTCACCTGCGCTTCGGTCGGCGCGTAGTTCGCGAGGAACTGCTCGCGCGTCAGGTACTGGCGGTAATGCGCGCTGCCGGGCCGGTTCACGTCGCGCGCCAGTTGCTTGAGCTGGGCGGCGTTGCGCAGCTTCAGGCTGACGACGACGTCGGTCGTCTCGCCGGCCGCGAGTTCGAGCGACGGCGCCGCGCTGCGCGCCATCAACTGCGGGCCGGTCAGAAAGGCCTTCGTATGGGTATCGACCCAATCCGTCGCCGCGTGCGCCGCAGCGGCGGCGAACACGAGCGGTGCCACGCACGCAAGGCGGCGGGGCGACGGAAGGGGAAGGGCAAACCAGGCGTTCCTTTTCATCGGGAGTCCTTTTTTAGGAGAGGCGACGTTACTGGAACCCCCGGCCCTTGTGGGGCCGCGAGCGGTGACGAGCGTAGGGCGTCGGTGCCGAACGGGTAGCTGCCAGTTTCCATAGCTGTCAGTTCTGACAACGGGGGCGCACGCGTGCGTGCGCGGCGCGGTACGCGCCGGTCGTGGCGGGGCCGGCGAGCGGAACCGGTTCGCGGTACGACAGCGCGGCAACGCGCGTCGCGCACACGCACGAGTCGTTCGTTGCAGCATCGGAACGTGCGCGGTCGTGGACGGGCGCGCCGCGGGGATGCATGGCGTTTGCGTGTCAATGGCTGCGCGCCGTATCGCACTATGTGGTCATTGGAAGCGACTCGTCAGGAACGGATTCGTGCGGGGACGCGAATGGGGCCGGCCGAACCCGAACGTTTCCCGAACTGTGGAACAGCGCATCGGCCAGCCTTGCAGGCTGCTTTCGGATCGCGTGTCGCAGTCGCGGATTAGAGGAAATGCTCGAATCCGGCGTCGGCGCGAGCCGGTGCGACGCGCGCGCCGGGCGCGCAGGAATGAACGACGGTGTTCGCGAAATTCCGCCTTGACGCGCGCCGATCAACGGATATCCTTCAATCCATAACCTACCGGTTATGGATTTTGGACGACATGCAAACTACTCAAGACACGCTTTTCAGGACGCTTGCCGATCCCACGCGCCGCGCGCTTTTCGAGCGGCTGTGCGCGGAAGGGGAACTGACGGTCGCCGCGCTGACCGCCCATGCGGGTGTCTCGCAGCCGGCCGTGTCGAAGCACCTTGGCGTCCTGAAGCAGGCCGGGCTCGTGAATGACCGTCACGAAGGCCGGCAGACCCACTACAGCGCGCAGCCGCAAGCGCTGGCCCCGTTGATCGACTGGACGAGCCAGATGGCAGCCTTCTGGCAGAGCCGGTTCGATGCCCTCGAAGATCTGCTCAAAAGGATGGATCAGTAATGAACCCAGCCACTACCGAAACGCGCTCCGTCGTCGTCGACCGGGAGCTGCCCCATCCGCCGGAGAAGATCTGGCGCGCGCTCACGCAACCGCACCTGATCGAGGCGTGGCTCATGAAGAGCGACTTCGAGCCCGTCGCGGGCCATGCCTTCAGTTTCCGCGCGGATTGGGGCTCGGTCGATTGCACGGTCCTCACGATCGAGCCGCACCGCGCGCTGTCCTATACGTGGGCGGCCCACGGGCTCGAAAGCATCGTGACGTGGACGCTCACGCCGACGCCGGCCGGCACGCATCTGCGCATGGAGCAGGTCGGCTTCCGCCCCGACCAGGAGCAGGCATACCGCGGCGCGCAGTACGGCTGGGTACGGTTCTTCGAATCGCTCGAACAGGTGCTGTCGCGTCCCGACGAAGGCACGGAGGCCCGCGCATGAGTGCAACGGACCTCACCCCGTCGGCGCGCATCGATGCGCTGATCGCAGGCATCGCCGACTGGCGCGGCAAGACCTTCGCCGACGTGCGCCAGACGATCCTCGCCGCGCAAGCGGGCATCGTCGAGGAATGGAAATGGATGGGCAGCCCCGTCTGGTCATGCGACGGGATGATCGCGGTTGCGAACGCGCACAAGGGCAAGGTGAAAGTGACCTTCATGCACGGCGCGCAGCTTCCTGATCCCGACAAGCTGTTCAACGACGGCCTCGACGGCAATGCGCGACGCGCGATCGATCTGTTCGAGGGCGACAAGCTCGACAAGCGGGCGTTGAAGAACCTCGTGCGCGCGGCGATCGAATACAACCGGACGCACCTGAAGAAGAATGCGCGAGGGGCGGGCGCGAAGGCGCGCGCGGACAAGGCGGCTTAAGGCCGCATGAAGCGCGGGCGAAAAAAAGCCCGACACGAGGTCGGGCATCCAAATCGGCCGCAACCGCCCGCGAGGCGGCTGCGGCACCTGCAAAAGCAGGGCGCTTACGCTGCGAGCAGCGAGCGCAGCACGAACGGCAGGATCCCGCCGTGCTTGTAGTAGTCGACTTCGATCGGCGTATCGATGCGCAGCAGCACCGGCACGCGCTGCGTTTCGCCGTTCTTGCGATGGATCACGAGCGTGACGTCCTGCTGCGGCTTGAAGTCGTCTCCGAGGCCTTCGATGTCGTACGTCTCTTCACCGGTGATGCCGAGCGACTGGACGCTGTCCGCGCCCTTGAACTGCAGCGGCAGCACGCCCATGCCGACCAGGTTCGAGCGGTGGATGCGCTCGAAGCTGCGTGCGATCACGGCCTTCACGCCGAGCAACTGCGTGCCCTTCGCGGCCCAGTCGCGCGACGAACCCGTACCGTATTCCTCGCCCGCGAACACGACGGTCGGCGTGCCGGCGGCAACGTACTGCATGGCCGCGTCGTAGATCGACTGCTGTTCGCCGCTCGGCTGGTGGATCGTCAGGCCGCCTTCGACGCGCGTGCCGTCCGCTTTCACGGGGATCATCAGGTTCTTGATCCGGACGTTCGCGAACGTGCCGCGCATCATCACGTCGTGGTTGCCGCGGCGCGAGCCGTAGCTGTTGAAGTCGGCCTTCTGCACGCCGTTTTCCTTCAGCCACTTGCCTGCCGGCGAATCTTCCTTGATCGAGCCTGCCGGGCTGATGTGGTCGGTCGTGACCGAGTCGCCGAAGATGCCCAGTGCGCGCGCGCCCTTGACCGTCGGGATCGATGCAGCCGGCTCCATCGAGAAGTCGTTGCCGAAGAACGGCGGCTCGGCGATGTAGGTCGACTTCGGCCAGTCGTAGACCTCGCCCGATTCGCCCTCGATCTTGCTCCAGAGGTCGCCCTTCTTGGTCAGCTTCGAGTAGTTGTCCTCGAACTTCTTCGGATCGAGCGCGAACTTGAGCAGCGCGTGGATTTCGTCGCTCGTCGGCCAGATGTCGCCGAGGTAGATGTCGCGGCCGCCCTTGCCCTTGCCGACCGGCTCGGTCATCAGGTCGCGCGTGATGTTGCCGGCGATCGCGTACGCGACGACGAGCGGCGGCGAGGCGAGGAAGTTCGCGCGGATGTTCGGGTGGATACGCGCTTCGAAGTTACGGTTGCCCGACAGCACGGCCGCCGCGACGATGTCGTTCGTCGTGATCGCTTCGTTCAGTTCCGGCGTCAGGTCGCCCGCGTTGCCGATACAGGTCGTGCAGCCATAGGCCGCGACTTCGAAGCCGAGCTTCGACAGGTAGGGCAGCAGGCCCGTCTTCGTCAGGTACTCGGTGACGATGCGCGATCCCGGCGCGAGCGACGTCTTGATCTTCGGATCGACCGTGAGGCCGGCCTCGACCGCCTTCTTCGCGAGCAGGCCCGCGGCCAGCAGCACGCTCGGGTTCGACGTGTTCGTGCACGACGTGATCGCGGCGATCAGGATGTCGCCGTTCTTCACGTCGACGCCGTTGCTCGTCGTGTATTGCGCGTTCAGGTCGTCCGCGTTCTTCGCGAAGCCGTTCTCCGCGACCGGCTTCGAGAACAGATCGGTGAACGTCGACTTGACGTGGCCGATCTCGATGCGGTCCTGCGGGCGCTTCGGGCCGGCCAGCGACGGGGCGACCGTCGCCAGGTCGAGCGTCACCGTCTTCGTGTAGTCGATGTCGCCGGCCTTCGGAATGCCGAACAGCTGCTGCGCCTTGAAGTAGTTTTCGAACGCGGCGATTTCGGCCTTCGTGCGGCCCGTGCCTTCGAAGTAGTCGATCGTCTTTTCGTCGACCGGGAAGAAGCCCATCGTCGCGCCGTATTCCGGCGCCATGTTGCCGATCGTCGCGCGGTCCGGCAGCGACAGCGACTTCGTGCCTTCGCCGAAGAATTCGACGAACTTGCCGACGACCTTCTCCTTGCGCAGCATTTCGGTGATCGTCAGCACCAGGTCGGTGGCCGTCACGCCTTCGCGCAGCTTGCCCTTCAGCTCGACGCCGACGACGTCCGGCGTCAGGAAGTACACCGGCTGGCCGAGCATGCCGGCTTCCGCCTCGATGCCGCCCACGCCCCAGCCGACCACGCCGATGCCGTTGATCATCGTCGTGTGGCTGTCCGTGCCGACGAGGGTGTCCGGGTAGTACACGGTGTCGCCGCCGTCCGCCTTCTTGTGGACGCCGCGCGCGAGATATTCGAGGTTCACCTGGTGAACGATGCCGACGCCCGGCGGCACGACCTTGAACGTGTCGAACGCCTGCATGCCCCACTTCATGAACTGGTAGCGCTCGTTGTTGCGCTGGAATTCCAGCTTCATGTTCAGGTCGAGCGCGTCCTTCTGGCGGAAGTAATCGATCTGGACCGAGTGGTCGACGACGAGATCGACCGGGACCAGCGGTTCGATCTTCTTCGGGTTCTTGCCCGTGCGCTCGGCGACGCCGCGCATGGCCGCGATGTCGGCGAGCAGCGGCACGCCCGTGAAGTCCTGCAGCACGACGCGCGACACGACGAACGGAATCTCGTCGACGCGCTTCGCGGTCGGCTTCCAGTTCGCGAGCTGCTCGATGTGCTCTTCGGTGATCTTCTTGCCGTCGTAGTTGCGCAGCACGGACTCGAGCACGATGCGGATCGACACCGGCAGGCGTTCGATCTTCGTCTTCAGCTCCTTGCCGAGTTGCGGCAGCGAGTAGAACTTGCCTTTGCCGGAACCGCTGTCGAATTCCTTGAGGGTCTTGTGGAGATTGTGGGCCATGGTGATTTTCCTGGGTTTGAGGCTAGGAAACAAAGAGTCCTGTAGGGCTATATCACATACAAGTCGACGTACTCATCGACCGGCATCGCGTCGAGCTTTGCCTGGTCCAGCGACACGTCGAGAATCGCTTGTTGCTGCTTGGCCGGGAAGCGGCGGGCGAGGTTGGTCCGGAATTTATCGACCAGCAGCGGGATGCCGTCCGCACGGCGGCGCCGATGGCCGAGCGGGTACTCGACCGCCACTTCGGCAAGCTTCGATCCGTCCGTGAACTCGATCGTCAGCGCATTCGCGATCGATCGCTTGTCCGGATCGTGATAATCCTTCGTGAACTGCGGATCCTCGACGCACACGGTTTTCGCGCGCAGCGCGTCGATGCGCGGGTCCGCCGCGGCCGAGTCTTCATAGTCGGCCGCGGTCAGCCGGCCGAACAGCAGCGGCACGGCGACCATGTACTGGATGCAGTGGTCGCGGTCGGCCGGATTGGCGAGCGGGCCCTGCTTGTCGATGATGCGGATCGCGGCCGCATGCGTGCGGATCGTGATCCGGCCGATGTCGTCGGTCGTGCGGCCCGCCGCGGCGAGCTGCGCGTGCAGTTGCAGCGCGGCCTCGGCGGCCGTCTGCGCATGGAATTCGGCGGGGAACGCAATCTTGAACAGCACGTTTTCCATCACGTACGTGCCGTACGGGCGCTGGAAGCGGAACGGCTTGCCGTCGAACAGCACGTCGTAGAAGCCCCAGGTCTTGGCGGTGAGCGCCGACGGGTAGCCCATTTCACCCGTTTTCGCGATCAGCGCGAGGCGCACCGCGCGGGACGTGGCGTCTCCGGCCGCCCAGGATTTGCGCGAACCGGTGTTCGGCGCATGGCGGTAGGTACGCAGCGCGTGGCCGTCGACGAACGCATGGGAGACCGCGTTGATCAGCTCGTCGCGCGTGAGCCCGAGGAGGCGCCCGACGACGGCCGTCGATGCGACCTTCACGAGCAGCACGTGGTCGAGCCCGACCGCGTTGAACGAATTCTCGAGGGCGAGGCAGCCCTGGATCTCGTGGGCCTGGATCATCGCGACCAGCACGTCGCGCATGGTAAGCGGCTTCCGGCCGGCCGCGCGGGCCGTGCGGGAGAGCCAGTCGGCCGTCGCCAGGATTCCGCCGAGGTTGTCGGACGGATGACCCCATTCGGCGGCGAGCCAGGTGTCGTTGAAGTCCAGCCAGCGGATCATCGCGCCGATGCCGAACGCGGCCTGGACGGGATCGAGCTGGAAGGACGTGCCCGGCACCTTCGCGCCGTTCGGCACGATCGTGCCGGGCACGACGGGGCCGAGCAGCTTGGTGCAGGCAGGGTAGGACAGCGCCTCGAGTCCGCATCCGAGCGTGTCGATCAGGCAATGACGCGCCGTCTCCAGCGCGAGCGCGCTGTCGATACCGGCATTCAGCACGTAGTCGACGATATCGACGAGTACCGTATCCGGAACAGGGCGGACGTTGGAGACCGGGGCGGACATCGAGGGGCGGGGGAGCGGAAAAACGCGCGCGCTTAGTTCGTTGCCGGCTTCAGCTCGTTCGCCTGCGTCGGTGCTGCCGTGCCTTGCGCCATTTCCGGCGTCACGCATTCGTCCGCGAGACGCTCGCCGCCGTTTGCGTCGGAGAACAGCATCGCCTTGGTCGGGATCACGACCAGCTTGAAGCCTGCTGCCGGATCGTAGAACGTGTCGGCGCCCGTCGTCGTGGCCTGACGCGGCAGCTTGTAGTTCTTCTTCGCCCAGTGAACCGTGACGACCTGGTCGCGCTTCATGTCGCCGGCGAGGTCGAACGACAGACCTTCCTTACAGGACCACTTGACCGCGCCGTCCGGTACCGGATCGACCTTGGCCGCTGCGCGCGCCTGCGCCTTCTTGCTGCGCGGGATGATGCGCTTGGCCGGCGCCGGGCGCTTGGCCGTTGCCTTCTTCGCGGTCGTGGTGGCCGTACCCTGGGCAAACGCGCTCGGAGCCGACACCAGCATCGTGGCGGACAAGGCGCCGATGGCGGTAGCGATCAGGAGTTTCTTCATGGAGTCAGAACCTTTCGATAATCAGTTGACAAGGGCCGGCAATCGAAACTGCCGGCCGGTTTGAAACTGCACGCGCCCCGAAAGCGCGCAGCGGCCGCTATTTTCACCTATTTGGCCGCGCATATATCAGGTTTTCGGGCTCCGTTACGTTTTTTGTCGTTTCGCAAACGTCTGTCCGGTTCGCGCCTCGGCGAATGCATGAAACTCGTGTAGCGGCGGGCGGCGCGCACTCAACGCGCAGCGCCCGCGGTGGCCGGGCCGAACAGCGGCGCGGCCTCGTCCGGCACGGGCTGGCCGGTGGCCCGCGCGCGGCGCAGCACCGACCAGTAATAACGATAACTCGCGCGATCGTGCAGCGTATCACCGTGGCGCGTCGGGCCCCAGTCGGCGGCCTGCGCGGCCAGCAGGATCTCGGCGGCCAGCGTGACTTCGTCGGTGCGCGGTGCGAACGCGTCGACGATCGGGCGGATCTGCGCGGGGTGGATGCTCCACATCCGCGTGAATGCGAATTCGTCGCGCGCGCGGCGCGCGTCGCCGGCGACGACGCCCATGTCGCGCACCTCGGTCGTCACGTTGTGCGACGGCGTCTTGCCGTGCGCGTGACAGGCCGCGGCGATTTCCAGCTTCGCGCGGCGTACGAGCGGGTGGTCGAACTGGCCGGGCGAGCGCATCGCGGAATCGGGAATCGCACCATGGTGCGCGGAGACGAAATCCATCAGCCCGAAGCTCAGCGTGCCGACCGTCGGCAGCGCGGCGAGGGCGGCCGCCTGCGCGAGCGCGCCGTGCGTCTCGACCAGCACGTCGACCGGAATCGGCTGCGCGATGCCGAGCTCGCGGCGCGTGCCTTCGATGAACGCGGTCATTTCGGCCGCGTCGGCGGCGTTCGCGACCTTCGGCAGCGTGATGTAGGCGGGTACGCGCGATGCGCGCAGCACGATGCGCACGTCGTCGCGCCAGTGCGGGCGGGAAAAATCGTGGATGCGGACGCCGACGCGGCCGAAGCGGTTCTCGGCGCTGCCGAGCAGCTCGGCGACGAGCGCCGCGTGCGCGGCTTCCTGGCCGACGGCCGCGCCGTCCTCGCAGTCGAGCGTGAGGTCGAACACCGGACCCAGTTCGGCCTGCAGCGCAAGCGACTTGCGCATCAGCTTCTCGCTGCCCGCGTAGTGATCGCAGCAGGGCAGGATCCCGGGCGGTGACGCCCCGTCGTACAGCACTTGTGCAGGAGTGAGCGCGGCCATCTCTTCTACGTCAGGGAAGCGGGTCAACGTGGAGAAAATCGGATTCGGGCAGGTTCTGGGCCGCAGCGTCGGGCGCGGGGCGGCAAAACGTGCGCGGATCGGATCGATCGGCAGGGCCGGCGGCGTGCCGGCCCGTGCCGAAGCCGGGCGCCCGCAGGCCGCCCGGCGCGATGCGTGATGCTTAGTTCTTCAGCAGGTGGGCGACGCCGTCGCGCTCTTCGAGCAGTTCGGCCAGCGTGCCGTCCATCTTCTCGCGCGAGAACGCGTCGATTTCCAGGCCTTCGACACGCTTGTATTCGCCGTTTTCGCAGGTGACCGGCACGCCGTAGATGATGTCTTCGGGGATGCCGTACGAGCCGTCCGACGGGATACCCATCGTGACCCACTTGCCGTTCGTGCCGAGCACCCAGTCACGGACGTGGTCGATCGCCGCGTTGGCTGCCGACGCGGCCGACGACAGGCCGCGCGCTTCGATGATCGCCGCGCCGCGCTTGCCGACGGTCGGGATGAACGTGTCGCGGTTCCAGACGTCGTCGTTGATCAGCTTCAGCAGCGATTCGCCTTCTGCGGTCGCGAAGCGGAAGTCGGGGTACATCGTCGGCGAGTGGTTGCCCCACACGGCGAGCTTCTCGATCGACGCGACCGGCTTGCCCGACTTGGCGGCGAGCTGCGACAGCGCGCGGTTGTGGTCGAGGCGCAGCATGGCCGTGAAGTTCTTCTTCGGCAGATCCGGCGCCGACTTCATCGCGATGTACGCGTTCGTGTTCGCCGGGTTGCCGACGACCAGCACCTTCACGTCGCGGCTCGCGACTTCGTTCAGCGCGGCGCCCTGAACCGTGAAGATTTCGGCGTTCGCCGACAGCAGGTCCTTGCGCTCCATGCCCTTCGAGCGCGGACGCGCACCGACCAGCAGCGCGACGTCTGCATCCTTGAATGCGACCTTCGGATCGTCGGTGATCACGACGCCCGCGAGCAGCGGGAACGCGCAGTCGTCGAGTTCCATCACGACGCCCTTGACGGCGCCTTGGGCTTGCGGGAGGTCGAGCAGTTGCAGGATGACCGGCTGGTCCTTGCCGAGCAGGTCGCCGTTCGCGATGCGGAACAGCAGGGAGTAAGCGATTTGACCTGCGGCGCCGGTGACGGCAACGCGCTTTGCGGGCTTAGCCATTGAAAATCTCCAGGACGGGTGAAGCGTTGGACGCGAGTGAAAACGCCATTCTATGCGCGTTGTGCGTAGCGTTGCATTGAAGCAGGGCGGAGGACTCGCGATGGCAGACGCGGTGAACCTGGAGACGGCCGTGGCACGTAGCCGGGGACGCGCTGTTGCACCCGCGAACCCTTGCTCGACCGGGAGTGTAGGAGGCGTCACGCGCAAAGTCAAACGGTATCATATGTCTTATATAAGACAGATGTTTTGCGGAAATTGAGTGGACGAAAAAGTGCGGTTTGTGATGAAATGCGCGCCATGACATCGAACCAGGCGAACACCGCGAATCAGACCGGCGCAGGCGGCCCAGGGCAGCCGAGCGCGGGCGACGCCGCGGCCTCGCCCGCGGCGTCCGCATCGCCGACGTTCAGCCCGTTATACCAGCAGATCAAGTCATTGATCACGCAAAGCCTCGAATCCGGCGAATGGAAGCCGGGTGAGATCATCCCCAGCGAAGTGGAGCTCGCGGCCCGTTACAAGGTCAGCCAGGGCACCGTGCGCAAGGCGATCGACGAGCTGGCCGCCGAAAACCTCGTGGTCCGGCGCCAGGGCAAGGGTACTTTTGTTGCAACGCACAACGAGGATCGCGCGCAATTCCGCTTCCTGCGTCTGCTGGCCGACGACGGCGCCGAGCACCCGCACGTGAGCCGTCTGCTCGAATGCCGGCGCTTGCGCGCGCCGGCCGAGATCGCGCGGCAGCTCGACCTGAAGCCGGCCGATCCCGTCGTGCAGGTGCGCCGCCTGCTGGAATTCGACAGCGAAGTGACGGTGCTCGACGAGATCTGGCTGCCGGGCGCGATGTTCCGCGGGCTCACGTTCGAGCGGTTGAGCGAGTACAAGGGGCCGCTCTACGCGATGTTCGAGACGGAGTTCGGTACGCGGATGATCCGCGCGACGGAGAAGATCCGCGCGGTGGCGGCGGATCCGGCGGTGGCCGACCTGCTGCACGTGCCGGCGGGCTTCCCGCTGCTGTCGGTCGAGCGCGTGTCCTATACGTACGGGGACCGGCCGGTGGAAGTGCGTCGCGGCTGGTATGTCACAACCGGGTACTACTATCAGAATGACTTGAGCTGACGACGTTCGGCTCAGCCGTGTGCGTTCGCGTTTCCCACGCTCGCGAAGCACGTTTCGGGCCGCCTTTATTCTAGTTCGCGCAACTATCCAGAGCAGACTTTCGCTGCAGCGCGATATAAAAAGGCGCTAAAATCGCGGATTAGTGTGACAACATAGTAGGGGTCTAGCATGACTGACGCAGTAAGAAAGCCGAGGCCGGAATACCGGAACATCGGAATCGGCGACATCACGTTGAAATATCGCATGCCGCTGGCGGCGACATTGTCGATTCTCCACCGAGTCAGCGGCGCGCTGCTGTTTCTGTTCCTGCCGTTCCTGCTGTTCCTCTTCGACCAGAGCCTCACCTCCGAGCTCAGCTTCGAAGTCTTCAAGGTTTTCCTCTCCAACATCGTCGTCAAGCTGATCGTCCTCGCGTTGTCGTGGGCCTTCTTCCACCATTTCTGCGCCGGCATTCGCCACCTGCTGATGGACGTCAACCACGACGCCGTCACGAAGGAAGGCGGCAAGCGGACGGCCGTCGTCGTCTTTGTCGTCTCGATCGCACTGACGATCGCCATGGCACTCAAACTGTTCGGAGCATTCTAAGAAAATGGCAGCCAATAACCGAATCGGCTCGAAGCGCCTCGTCGTCGGCGCCCACTACGGCCTGCGCGACTGGCTCGCGCAGCGCGTCACCGCCACGATCATGGCGGTCTACACGGTCATTCTGCTCGTCCTGTTCTTCGGCGCGCACGATTTTTCGTACGAAGGCTGGGCCTCGATCTTCGCCGCGCAATGGATGAAGCTCGCAACCTTCGTGATGCTGCTTTCCCTCTTCTACCACGCATGGGTCGGCGTGCGCGACATCTGGATGGACTACGTGAAGCCCGTCGGTGTGCGCCTGCTGCTGCAATCGCTGACCATCGTCTGGCTGCTCGCATGTGCGGGCTACGCCGCGCAGATTCTCTGGAGAGTGTAAAGAATGGCTGCAATCAAAACTTCCCTCCCGCGCCGCAAGTTCGACGTCGTGATCGTCGGTGCGGGCGGCTCCGGCTTGCGCGCGGCGCTGCAACTGTCGCGCGCGGGCCTGTCGGTCGGCGTGCTGTCGAAGGTGTTCCCGACGCGTTCGCACACGGTGGCCGCGCAAGGCGGTATCGGTGCGTCGCTCGGCAACATGAGCGAAGACAACTGGCACTTCCACTTCTACGACACGATCAAGGGCTCCGACTGGCTCGGCGACCAGGACGCGATCGAATTCATGTGCCGTGAAGCGCCGAACGTCGTGTACGAACTCGAACACTTCGGCATGCCGTTCGACCGCAACGCGGACGGCACGATCTACCAGCGCCCGTTCGGCGGCCACACCGCGAACTACGGCGAGAAGCCGGTCCAGCGCGCTTGCGCGGCCGCCGACCGTACCGGTCACGCGCTGCTGCACACGCTGTACCAGCAGAACGTCGAAGCGAAGACGCAGTTCTTCGTCGAATGGATGGCGCTCGACCTGATCCGCGACGCGGACGGCGACGTGCTCGGCGTGACGGCTCTGGAGATGGAGACGGGCGACGTCTACATCATGGAAGGCAAGACGACGCTGTTCGCGACGGGCGGCGCAGGCCGGATCTTCGCGGCATCGACCAACGCGTTCATCAACACCGGCGACGGCCTCGGCATGGCGGCGCGCTCGGGTATCGCGCTGCAGGACATGGAGTTCTGGCAGTTCCACCCGACCGGCGTGGCCGGCGCGGGCGTGCTGATCACCGAAGGCGTGCGCGGCGAAGGCGGCATCCTGCGCAACGCGAACGGCGAGCGCTTCATGGAGCGCTACGCGCCGACGCTGAAGGATCTGGCGCCGCGTGACTTCGTGTCGCGTTCGATGGACCAGGAAATCAAGGAAGGCCGCGGCGTGGGTCCGAACAAGGAT
This sequence comes from Burkholderia sp. HI2761, assembly GCF_002223355.1. Lineage (NCBI taxonomy): Bacteria > Pseudomonadati > Pseudomonadota > Betaproteobacteria > Burkholderiales > Burkholderiaceae > Burkholderia > Burkholderia sp. HI2761. The sequence goes on from NZ_NKFN01000007.1 coordinate 1,347,126, forward strand.
CACGTGCTGCTCGACCTGTCGCACATCGGCGCCGAGACGATCATGAAGCGTCTGCCGTCGATCCGCGAAATCGCGCTGAAGTTCGCGAACGTCGATGCGATCAAGGAACCGATCCCGGTCGTCCCGACGATTCACTACCAGATGGGCGGCATCCCGACCAACATCCACGGTCAGGTCGTCGGCACGTCGCGCGATCACAAGGAACCGGTCAACGGCTTCTACGCAGTGGGCGAGTGCTCGTGCGTGTCCGTGCACGGCGCGAACCGCCTCGGCACGAACTCGCTGCTGGACCTCGTGGTGTTCGGCCGCGCGGCCGGCAACCACATCGTCGAGCACGTGAAGAGCCAGAAGGAACACAAGCCGCTGCCGGCCGATGCAGGCGAATTCTCGCTGGCGCGTCTGAACAAGCTCGACAAGTCGACGTCGGGCGAATACACGCAGGACGTCGCGAACGACATCCGCGCGACGATGCAGAAGCACGCAGGCGTGTTCCGCACGTCGGCGCTGCTGAAGGAAGGCGTCGACCAGATGGCCGGCCTGGCGGCGCGCGTGGAAAGCATCCACCTGAAGGACAAGTCGAAGGTGTTCAACACCGCGCGCGTCGAAGCGCTCGAGCTGGAGAACCTGATCGAAGTGGCCCGCGCGACGATGGTGTCGGCGGAAGCGCGCAAGGAAAGCCGCGGCGCGCACGCGCACAGCGACTACGAACACCGCGACGACGAGAACTGGCTGCGCCACACGCTGTGGTACAGCGAAGGCGATCGCCTCGACTACAAGCCGGTTCAAATGAAGCCGCTGACGGTCGAATCCGTGCCGCCGAAGCCGCGCACGTTCTAAGCCGAGTCAAAGGAATCCGAAATGGCAAAACGCATTTTTGAAGTCTACCGCTACGATCCGGACAAGGACGCAGCGCCGCGCATGCAGACGTACGAGCTCGATATCCAGCATGAGCGCATGCTGCTCGACGCGCTGGTCAAGCTGAAGGCACTGGACGAGACGCTGTCGTTCCGCCGTTCGTGCCGCGAAGGCGTGTGCGGTTCGGACGCGATGAACATCAACGGCAAGAACGGTCTCGCGTGCCTGACGAACCTGAACGACCTGCCGCAGAAGATCGTGCTGCGTCCGCTGCCGGGCCTGCCCGTCGTGCGCGACCTGATCGTCGACATGACGCACTTCTTCAACCAGTACCACTCGATCAAGCCGTACCTGATCAACGACGCGCCGCCGCCGGAGAAGGAACGCCTTCAGTCGCCGGAAGAGCGCGACGAACTCGACGGCGTGTACGAGTGCATTCTGTGCGCGAGCTGCTCGACGTCGTGCCCGAGCTTCTGGTGGAACCCGGACAAGTTCGTCGGCCCGGCCGGCCTGCTGCAGGCTTACCGCTTCATCGCGGACAGCCGCGACACCGCCACCGGCGAGCGTCTCGACAATCTGGAAGACCCGTACCGTCTGTTCCGTTGCCACACGATCATGAACTGCGTCGACGTTTGCCCGAAGGGCCTGAACCCGACGAAGGCGATCGGCAAGATCAAGGAACTGATGGTTCGCCGCGCGGTTTAAGGCCGGAGCAATGAGCGACGATTCGCATCAATCCGACCCGCACCGCCGCGCGCGCCTTCGCTGGCGCGCGCGGCGGGGTCTGCTGGAAAACGACATCGTATTCGAGCGTTTCTTCGGCAGATACGAGCATGACCTCACCGATGCAGACGTAGGCGCGTTGTCGCGCCTGCTCGATCTGAGCGACAACGACCTGATGGACTTGCTCCTCGCGCGCAAGGAACCAGAGGGCGACCTAGACAGCCCGGACATCCGCCGGCTGTTGGAGATGCTGCGCAACGTGTAACACGTTACGCCCGTTATCGAATCCCGTTTCTTTATTTCGATTGAGGATGTGCCATGACTCCGTCTGATGTTAAAGCCACGCTATCGTTCAGCGACAACTCGCCGAGCGTCGAACTGCCGATCTACAAGGGCACGATGGGCCCGGACGTGATCGACATCCGCAAGCTGTACGGCCAGACCGGCAAGTTCACATACGACCCGGGCTTCATGTCGACGGCAGCTTGTAATTCGGCGATTACGTACATCGACGGCGACAAGGGCGAACTGCTGTACCGCGGCTACCCGATCGACAACCTCGCGCAGAACGCGGACTTCCTCGAAAGCTGCTACCTGCTGCTGAAGGGCGAACTGCCGAACGCCGCGCAGAAGAAGGAATTCGTCGACACCGTCACGAAGCACACGATGGTGCACGAGCAGATGCACTTCTTCTTCCGCGGCTTCCGCCGCGACGCGCACCCGATGGCGGTGCTGGTGGCGGCCGTCGGCGCGCTGTCGGCGTTCTATCACGACTCGCTCGACATCAACGATCCGCGCCACCGCGAAGTGTCGGCGATCCGCATGATCGCGAAGCTGCCGACGCTCGTCGCGATGGCGTACAAGTTCAGCATCGGCCAGCCGTTCGTCTATCCGAAGAACGAACTGTCGTACAGCGCGAACTTCATGCACATGATGTTCTCGAACCCGTGCGAAGAGTACAAGGTCAATGATGTGCTGGTTCGCGCGCTCGACCGTATCCTGATCCTGCACGCCGATCACGAGCAGAACGCATCGACGTCGACGGTCCGCCTGGCCGGTTCGTCGGGCGCGAACCCGTTCGCGTGTATCGCGGCCGGTATCGCGTGTCTGTGGGGCCCGGCGCACGGTGGTGCGAACGAAGCCGCGCTGAACATGCTCGAGCAGATCGGTTCGCCGGACAACATCCCCGAATTCATCAAGCAGGTGAAGGACAAGAATTCGGGCGTGAAGCTGATGGGCTTCGGTCACCGTGTGTACAAGAACTACGACCCGCGTGCGAAGCTGATGCGCGAAACGTGCTACGAAGTGCTGAACGAACTGGGCCTGCACGACGACCCGCTGTTCAAGCTCGCGATGCAGCTCGAGAAGATCGCGCTGGAAGACGAATACTTCGTGTCGCGCAAGCTGTACCCGAACGTCGACTTCTACTCGGGCATCGTCCAGCGCGCGCTGGGCATCCCGACGTCGATGTTCACGTGTATCTTCGCGATGGCACGTACGGTCGGCTGGATCGCACAGTGGAACGAAATGATCGCCGATCCGGAACAGAAGATCGGCCGTCCGCGTCAGCTGTTCATCGGCGATACGCCGCGCGAAGCAAAGCCGCTCAACGCACGTTGAACCGTGTGCGGCGCGAACGGCCGGCAGGCCGCTCGCGTCGGGCAATCGCAACGCCACGACACCCCGACGGGTCAGCCCGTCGGGGTGTTTTCATTTGCGCGGCCGACGTTGGCCCGATCCGGCGCGGCGCTCCAGCGACGGCGGCCGGGTCCCGAGCGCCGGCGCATCGTCGTCGGGTGCGTGGCCGTGCTGCTTGAAGAACTGCCGGTACGCGCCGGGCGTCGTGCCGCGCGCGGCGAGGAACTGGCGATTGAAGTTCGCGGCATTCGGAATGCCGCAGCGCTCGGCCACCGTCGCGATCGGCCAGTCGGTGCCGACGAGATGGCGGCAGGCGTGCGCGAGCCGCAGCCGTTGCACGTAGCGGCCGACACTTTCGCCGAGATGCCGGACGAACAGCCGTTGCAGCGTGCGTTCGGACAGGTGGGCGGCAGCGGCGAGTGCGTCGATGCGCAGCGGTTCGTGGAAATGCCGGTCGATCGCGTCGAGCACGCGATCGAGGCGTTCGGTTTCGGGCGCGGCCGAGTCGGCGGCCGAGGACGCGCCGTCGGGCCGGTCGTACGCGTGCGCGGTGGCGAGCGGTTCGCCGCCGGCTTGCGCGAGATCGGCAAGCGTGTCGAGCGTGGCCGCGAGCCTCACGCGCGGCGACGGATCGAGCAACAACGCCAGTCGCGCGCGCATCGCGCGGGCCGTCTCCACGTCGAAGCGCAGGCCCGGCGCCGCGCGCCGCAGCAGCGAGCGCAGCGGCGCGTATTCGGGGCAGCAGTCGGCCAGCCGCCGCACCCAGTCTCCGTCGAACCAGATGACGAGCGCGACCTCGGGCGCGTCGCGATCGATGCGCGCGTTCGACGACCACGTATGCGGCAGGTTGGGCGGCACGAGCACGAGATCGTCGTCCGCGTAGCGCGCGACATGATCGCCGATGAAGCGCTGGCCGCGGCTGTTGAGCGTCAGCGTCAGTTCGTACTCGGGGTGGCGATGCCACTCGAACGGAATGCGCGCGAGCTGACGGTGATAGACGCGGATCGAACAGCCGGGCGCGAACGTCACGTGCTCGTATTGCGGTTTCATCGCGGCCTCCGGTAGGGGCAGGCAGCGCGTCGTGGCATGATCGTGAGCGATCCTTACCACGGAGCGATGCCATGTTTTCACATGTTTGCGTGGGCGTCAGCGATACGGCGCGCGCCTACGATTTCTACGCGCCGCTGTTCGCGGAACTCGGGCTGCGTCTGAAATTCCGCGAACCGGACGGCTGGTCGGGCTGGATGCCGGCCGACGCCGAGCGGCCGCTGTTCTTCTTCGGCAAGCCGCTCGATGGCCGGCCGCCCGAACCGGGCAATGGCCACACGATCGCGTTCGATGCGCCGACCCGTGCACACGTCGATCGCTGCCACGCGCTCGCGCTGCGACAGGGCGGCGCCTGCGAAGGGCCGCCGGGCCTGCGGCCGCACTATCACCGCGACTACTACGGCGCCTATTTCCGCGACCCGGACGGCAACAAGCTCTGCGTGGTCTGCCATCGTCGCGAGTGATGCACGATTGTCAGGATTGTATCGATCATTGACCGGATCGTAGTGATATCGGCCATGCGCCGGCCGTACGCTGACAGCACATCACGACACGCTTCAGCGAGGAGACGACGATGCAACTGACGATTGACGATCTGCCGGCCGCGATCCAAGCGGCCAAACGGGCGCTGCGCGCCGACTTGCCCGGTTATGCGGCCACGTTCCGCGAGCTGGAAGGCGACATCGCACGGCAGGTCGACGCGATCCGCCGCGCGCACGCGCAGGGCCGCGACGTGATTCCGGTCGTGCCGTTCGCGGATATCGCGGCCGGCAAGGTCGATCCGCACGCGATTGCCGCGATCCGCACGCATGGCGCGGTCGTGATCCGCGGTGTGTTCGATGCGCGGCAGGCGCGCGACTGGAACGACGAGATCGGCGCGTATCTGGAGGCGAACCGCTTCGCCGACCGGTTGCACGCGCGCGCGGAAGACCGCTATTTCGGCAACCTCGCATCGGGCAAGCCGCAGATCTACGGCGTTTATTGGTCGAAGCCGCAGGTCGCTGCGCGCCAGTCGCCGGCGCTCACGCAGGCGCGGGTGTTCCTGAATCGCCTGTGGCGGCATGCGGACGGCGCACGCGCGCATTTCGATCCCGACCAGGTGCCCGCCTATGCGGACCGGATTCGCCGCCGGCCGCCCGGCTCGACGTCGCTCGGGCTGTCGCCGCATGTCGACGGCGGCTCCGTCGAGCGCTGGCTCGGCGCGAATTTTCGCCGGGTCTATCGCCACGTGCTGGCCGGCCGCTGGCGCGATTACGATCCGTTCGATGCGGCGTTTCGTCCCGACGTCGAGGAGATTCCGTCGCCGGCCGTGTGCTCGATGTTCCGCACCTTCCAGGGCTGGACCGCACTGACGCTGCAGGGGCCCGGCGACGGCACGCTGCAGCTGATCCCGGTCGCGAACGCGATGGCCTATGTCGTGCTGCGTGCGCTGCAGGACGACGTCGCCGACGACGACCTGTGCGGCGCACGTCCCGGCCGCGCGCTTTCCATCCGGCCCGAATGGCATGCGCTGCTGCTCGACGCGCTGGTGCCGATCCCGCACATGGCGCCGGGCGACGCGGTGTTCTGGCACGGCGACGTCGTGCATGCGGTCGAGGATGCGCATCGCGGCAGCGGCGACAGCAACGTGATGTACATCGCGGCCGCGCCCGGCTGCGCGAAGAACGACGCGTACCTGCACCGCCAGCGTTCCGCGTTCCTGCGTGGCGACAGCCCGCCCGATTTCCCGGCCGATCATTTCGAGGTCGAATTCGACGGGCGCGCGGGGGAGGGCGAGCTCACGGCGCTCGGCCGTGCGCAGATGGGATTCGAGCCCGGCGTGTAACGCGCGTGCGGCGGGCGAAACGGCCGTTCGCGAGACGGCGAGCGGCCCGAATCCGCTGCGGGGTGCGCGCAATTCGACGCAAACGGCTGTCGGTGCCGCCGAAATCGACGCGAATTGCGCAATTTGGCTTCCGATAATGGTCCGGACACAACGCCGCCGGCCCGTGCGCCGCACGGAGGCGGCGCAGATCATGGAGGAGTCGATGCAATTCACGCAAGCGATCGTTCGCCGTCCCGCGCCGTCCTGTGGCGCGGGCCTCACCACCGCCGCGCTCGGGGCGCCCGACTACGACAAGACGCTCACGCAGTTCCATGCATACTGCGATGCGCTGCGCGGGCTCGGCGTCAAGTTGACCGAACTACCGCCTCTGGATGCGTTTCCCGATTCGCATTTCGTCGAGGACGTCGCCGTCGTCACGCCGGAATTCGCGGTGATCACGCGCCCCGGCGCGCCCGCCCGGCGCGGCGAGACGGTTCATATCGAAGCGGCGCTGGCCGCCCATCGCGACCTGCTGCCGATGCAGTCCGGCCGCCTCGACGGCGGCGACGTGATGCTGGTCGGCAAGCGCTTCTTCATCGGCCTGACGAGCCGCACCGATGCCGAGGGCATCGCCGCATTCGACGCGCTGGTGTCGCGCCATGGCTATTCGGTCGTCGCGGTGCCGGTCGGCGCAGGCCTGCACCTGAAATCGGTCGTCAACGCGCTCGGCGACGACACGCTGCTCGTGACCGACGCGCTGGCCGCGCATCCGGCGTTCGCCGACTATCGCCGGATCGCGATCGCGGCCGCGGACGAATACGCGGGCAACACGCTGCGCGTGAACGGCACGCTGATCACACCGGCCGGTTATCCGCGCGTGCATGACGCGATCGCGTCGCTCGGTTTGCCGCTGCACGTGATCGACACGAGCGAGTTCCGCAAGATGGACGGCGGCCTGACCTGCCTGTCGCTGCGGTTCTAGCCGATTGGCGCGCGGCCGCTTCGGCCGGATAATGTGGCCCCCCGCGCGGAACGGCAGACGCTCCGCGCATGAGCCAGGACCCGACCGGAGCGAACGCGGATGACCGACAAGAAGATGCAGCTCGACAAGATCGATCTCCGGATCCTCGACATTCTGCGTACCGACGGGCGAATTTCCTACCGGAAGCTGTCGGAACGCGTGAACCTCACGCCGCGGCCGTGCCAGGCGCGCGTGGAGCGGCTCGAGGCGCTCGGCGTGATCGAAGGGTATCGCGCGGTGATCAAGGCGCCGCGCGCGACCAAGCCGATCGTCGTGATCGCGCAGATCGTGCTGGCCGATCATGGGCGCTCGCAGGCACCGTTCGAGGAGGAAATGCGCGCGAATCCGGCCGTGCTCGATTGCTGGCTCGTCAGCGGCACGTTCGATTTTCTCGTGCGGCTCGCGTGCGAGGATCTCGACGAGTACCGGCGGATCGCGAACGCGTGGCTGGAAAGTCCGCGGTTCCGGATCGAGAAGATCGTGACGACGGCCGAACTGCAGGCGATCAAGCGCAGCCTCGTGTGAGGCGACCGGCCCGGCAGGGCCGGTTTCAACGCGAATGACCGGATCAATCGATTTGCATTCCAAATCAAATCGGTTGGCCGGGTCACAATCAGGATGAACACTATGGATGCTATGCAAGCGGCAGCGCAGACGGCCGCGCCGTCCGGGGCGACGCTGAAGCGCCGGCTGCAGGGCCGCCACATCGCGATGATCGCGATCGGCGGTTCGATCGGCACGGGGCTGTTCGTCGCGTCGGGCGCGTCCGTCGCGCAGGCGGGGCCGGGCGGAGCGATCGCCGCGTATCTCGCGATCGGGATCATGGTCTACTTCGTCGTCACGGGGCTCGGCGAGATGGCGGCGCTGATGCCGGTATCGGGCTCGTTCGCGATCTACGGCGAGAAGTACGTCGACGAAGGTTTCGGCGTCGCGCTCGGCTGGACCTACTGGTACAGCTGGGCGGTGACGATCGCGATCGAGCTGGTCGCCGCGCAAATCGTGATGCGCTACTGGTTTCCGTCGGTGCCGGGCGTGTGGTGGGGCGCGAGCTTCCTCGTGCTGATCTTCCTGCTCAATACGCTGTCGGTGCGCGGCTTCGGCGAATCGGAATACTGGTTCTCGCTGATCAAGGTCGTCACCGTGATTGCGTTCATCGCGGCCGGGCTGCTGATCGCGGCCGGCGTGCTCGGCGGCGGGCATACCGGCGGCGGGCATACCGGCACCGGGCATCCGGTCGGCTGGCGCAACTTCACGGCCGGCGACGCGCCGTTCGTCGGCGGCGTGCACGCGATGATGAGCGTCGCGCTGATCGCGGGTTTTTCGTTCCTCGGCACCGAGTTGGTCGGCATCACGGCCGGCGAATCGGAAAACCCGCGCAAGACCATCCCGCGCGCGGTGAAGCAGATCTTCTGGCGGATCATGCTGTTCTACGTGCTCGCGATTTTCGTGATCGGCCTGCTCGTGCCGTACACCGATCCGAACCTGCTGAAGAGCGACGTGACCGACATCGGCGTGAGCCCGTTCACGCTGGTGTTCAGCCACGCGGGGTTCCCGCTCGCCGCCGGCGCGATGAATCTGGTGATCCTGACGGCCGTACTGTCGGCCGGCAATTCCGGCACCTACGCGGCGACGCGGATGCTGTACAACCTCGCATCGGAAGGGCGTGCGCCGGCCATGTTCGCGAGGCTGTCGCCGGGCGGCGTGCCGCGCAACGCGCTGTACGCGACGATGGCCGTCGGCGGGTTGTGTTTCCTCACGTCGTTGACCAACAACCAGCGCATCTATCTATGGCTGCTGAATACGGTCGGCATCACCGGCTTTATCGCGTGGCTCGGCATCGCGGTCTGCCATTACCGGTTCCGCAAGGGATTTTTGAAGCAGGGCTATCGGCTCGATCAACTGCCGTATCGCGCGAAATGGTTTCCGTTCGGGCCGGTGTTCGCGATCGCGGTCTGCATCGTGATTTCGCTCGGCCAGGATTACCAGGCGTTCTTCGCGGCGCGCATCGACTGGATGGAAGTGCTGTCGATCTATGTGTGGATTCCGCTGTTCGTCGCGATCTGGTGGGCGTATCGCCGCGCGCGCAAGAGCCGGCTCGTGTGCTACGAGGAGATGGACATCGGGCCGTGGCTCACGCGCTCGGTCGAGGCCGTCGACGCGGCCGCCGCGCAGCACGGGCAGCCGCACTGACCGCCCGCGCGGGTGCGGACCTTGCCGGCGTTACTTGTCCAGCTCCGGATAGTGCCGGAAGATCCCCATGTCGTTGAACGGGATGCGGCGCTCCGACTCGAGGTAGCGCGCGACGGGCGGGTGCTGCGCGACGCGATCGTGCAGCGCGACGAGCGCCGCGACCTTGCGCTCCGCGCGCTTCATCGCTTTCGGGAACGCATAGCGCAGGCCCTCGATCAACTGGAACATCGACAGGTCCGCATAGCTGAGCGCGCTGCCCGCGATATAACCGCTCTTGTGCGGGTTCTGCTCGAGCACGCGATCGAAGTAGCCGAGGAATTTCGGCAGCCGGTTCTCGAGGAAATCGGCGGCGCGCTCGGCCGCTTCCGCCTTCTGGTCCTCGTAGTACAGGCCGCTGCCGATCGGATGGTGCGTGTCGTGGATCTCGGTGATGAAATCGGCGGCGGTCAGCTGGATCTGGTGCACCCACAGCCGGCCGGCTTCGTCGTCCGGCGCGAGCCCGAGCCGCGCGCCGAGAAACAGCAGGATGTTCGCGGTCTGCCCGACGACCACGTCGCCCGCCTTCAGGAACGGCGGCGCGAACGGCACGCATTCGGCTTTCGTGCTGTCCATCATGCGCATCATCGCCGACACGCCCATCCCGCGCCCCGATTCGCGCGCGACGTCGACGTAATCGGCTTCGGCCGCTTCGAGCGCGAGCCGCACGTATTCGCCGCGACCCTGGATCTCGGGCCAGTAATAGAGTTCATATCGCATGCTGTTCTCCTGTTCGTTGCACCGAATGCTGCCGGCTGCGTGACGGTGGGGCGGCCATGCGCGCCCGCTGCGAATAGACAGTCTAGGAGATCGTCTGAAAAGTGCCGCGCGCGTCGTGCGTCACGCGCCGCGTTCGCCGCCTTCGGGGCCGTAGAAGAACACCCACGTCGAGAAATCGTCCGAGAAGCCGACGAAGCGGTGCTCGGCGTGCGCGGGAACGAACAGCGCGTCGCCGGCCGCGACGTCGCATTCGCGCCCGTCGACGACGAAGCGCGACGTGCCGGCGGCGATCACGTAGATCTCGTCGCGCACATGCGGAGCCTGCCGGTCCTCGATGCGCGGCCGGTACAGCTCGACGTCGAGCGTGCCGTGGCGAAACAGCGTCGTGAACAGTGTGCCCGCCTCGTCGAGGCGCGCAAGCGATTCGTTCAGGCCGAGCTTCATGGGGACTCCGGGTCCGGATCACGGGAACGTGCGTTGCGCCATCGTAGCGCGCATGTCGATATCTCGAAACTCCGCGATGGCCATCGGCGAAACAAAGGCGCGATCAGCTCGCCACATGTGAAACGGATTCGACCATCGGCGGAACGGAGCAGCAGCCGAGCGGATTCGACCGGTATTTTCACCGCAATTTAACCGACGCCGCCTACGATCGCGCTTCGTCAGTCGACCACACGTCGCGATGCCGATTCGTGCGTGATTGCCCGATGGCCTTTCCCTTTGATCCCGCGAAATCCGGCGATCGTGCCTGCAGTCATGCGCGCTCGTTATTCGCATTCTTTCGTCTCGCACTCATGAGTCAGCATTCCCCGGTTTCGTCCCGCAGAACGTTCCTGTCCGCCGCGCCGGCCGTCGCGGCGGCTTCATTGCTCAGCGCGTGTGGCGGCGACGACGTCACGTCGGCGCCGATCGGCGACGCCGCGCTCGCCGCGCAAATGTCCGCGAAACTGAACGCCCAGCTCGGTGATGCGGCGACGGTCGATGCGATCGTGCCGGCGATGACCGATGTCGGCTTCACATGGGCGCTGCCGACGGCGCCGGCCGCGCGGATCGGCGCGATCGTCGCGTACAGCTTCGGCAATCGCCCGAACGCGGCGAGCGGCAATACGTCGAGCACCGGCGGCAACCAGTCGGCGCTGCCCGACCCAGGGCCGGTGAACGAAGCGCTCGCGGACGCCGTGTACCGCATCCGCCAGTTGAAACCCGTCAAGATCTACGCGCAGTGGGAAATCGCGCGTTTTCTCGTGTCGAAATACGGGCTGGGCGCCGACGCGCTGTCGTCGATCGAGCCGGTGATCGCGAGCGACGGCTCGATCGTGTACCTGAGCACCGCGGGTGTCGCGGCCGTGGCCGTATCGCGCGCGGGCGGGGCGGCGGCGATGGGCACCGTCGCGGTGGTCGGCCATCGCGATCATGCGAAGCGCTGCATCCAGACCTCGCAGCAGGCGGGCATGACGGCCGCTGCGGTCGCCGAGGTGCCGCTGCCGACGACGTACGACCCGCAGTCGGGCCAGCCGTGGACGCGCAACCGCAGCCTCTATCTCGTACACGACATGTATGCGCAGATGCTGACGCACGCGATGACCGCGACGATGCAGGCGTTCCCCAAGGGCTGATGCTTTCCATTGTTTTTCATTCGACTCCCGTGACCATGACGAACCGCCGCCATTTCCTGGCTTCCACTTCATTGCTCGCCGCATCGTGCGCCGCCGCCGCCGCACCCGCTTTCGCGGGCGACGTCCCCGTTTCCGATGCGGAACTGCAGCGCCAGATGCTCGGCAAGCTGACCAACGAACTGAACGATCGCGCGACCGCCGCCGACGAAACTGGTTACCTGCTCGACACGTTTTTCTCGTGGACGCCGCCCACCGTCGACCCCGCCGCCATCGACACGATCGTCGCGTTCGGCTTCGGCGGTCGCGCCGGGGCATCGGCCGCCGCGCCGGTGCCGGGCCCCGTGAACGAGGCGATCGCCGATACCGTGTTCCAGCTCCGGCAGAAAGTCGCGGTGCCGATCTTCGCGCAGCAGGAAGTCGCGAGCGTGCTCGCGTCGAAGTACGGACTGGCGGCCGGCGTGACGTCGATCCCGACGCCTGCCGCGGTCGCAGGCAGCCCGATATCGACGCCCGATGGCGTGGCCGCCTCGATCGTCAGGCAGGCCGGGTCGGCCGCGGCGCTCGGCAAGATCGGCGTGGTCACCCATCGCGATCAGGCGTCGATCGCCGTGCGCGTATCGAACGCGGCGGGGATGCAGGCAGCGGTGCCGGGAGGGCTGTCGCTGCCGAACGTCTACGATACATCGGCGCAGCAGGCGGCGATGCGACGGCGCGATCTTTACCTGATGAGCAACGCCGGCATGCAGCTCGCGATGCTGCGGCTCGAATTGATCAATCGCGAATATCCGAACGGCTGAGCGAGGGCACGGATACAGGCCCCGCACGCGCGCTCGCCGCGCGCCGGCTCGTGCGTGCCCCGTTTTGGCTGGTAATGCCGATACAGGTATTGGCACTACCAGCCAAACCACTGTTTTTAATGGGTTTTTTCGCGTCCTGCCTGCGCCGTGGCGGGTTCCGCGTGGCATAATCGACCGCATCCGCAAGGCTTGTAGTCACAACGACCCCGCATACCCATGGCACAGACTCTCTACGACAAACTGTGGAACACCCACGTGGTCCACACCGAGGAAGACGGCACGACCCTGCTCTACATCGACCGTCAGCTGCTGCATGAAGTCACGAGCCCGCAGGCATTCGAAGGGCTGAAGATCGCGCAGCGTCCGGTGTGGCGCATCAGCGCGAACCTGGCCGTGTCGGACCACAACGTGCCGACGACGGACCGCAGCCACGGCATCGCCGATCCCGTCTCGAAGCTGCAGGTCGACACGCTCGACGCGAACTGCGACGCATTCGGCATCACGCAGTTCAAGATGAACGACATGCGCCAGGGCATCGTCCACATCATCGGGCCGGAGCAGGGCGCGACGCTGCCGGGCATGACGATCGTGTGCGGCGATTCGCATACGTCGACGCACGGCGCGTTCGGCGCGCTCGCGCACGGCATCGGCACGTCGGAAGTCGAGCACGTGCTCGCGACGCAAACGCTCCTGCAGAAGAAGAGCAAGAACATGCTCGTGAAGGTCGAGGGCGCACTCCCGCGCGGCTGTACCGCGAAGGACATCGTGCTCGCGATCATCGGCAAGATCGGCACCGCGGGCGGCACGGGCTACGCGATCGAATTCGGCGGCTCGACCATTCGCGCGCTGACGATGGAAGGCCGCATGACCGTCTGCAACATGGCGATCGAGGCCGGCGCGCGCGCGGGCATGGTTGCCGTCGACGATACGACGATCGATTACCTGAAGGGCCGTCCGTTCGTGCCGACCGGCGCGGAATGGGATCAGGCCGTCGAATACTGGCGCCAGTTCAAGTCGGACGACGGCGCGCAGTTCGATCGCGTGGTCGAGCTGAACGCGGCCGAGATCGTCCCGCAGGTCACGTGGGGCACGTCGCCGGAAATGGTCACGTCGATCGACGGGCGCGTGCCCGATCCCGAGCGCGAAAAGGATCCGGTCAAGCGCGACGCGATGGAGCGCGCGCTGGCCTACATGGCGCTCGAGCCGAACACGCCGATCGAAGCGATCAAGGTCGACAAGATCTTCATCGGCTCGTGCACGAACGCGCGGATCGAAGATATTCGCGCGGCCGCGTATGTCGTGAAGAAGCTGAACCGCCGCGTCGCGCCGAACGTGCGGCTCGCGATGGTCGTGCCGGGCTCGGGCCTGGTGAAGGCGCAGGCCGAGCGCGAAGGGCTCGACAAGGTATTCACCGATGCGGGCTTCGAATGGCGCGAGCCGGGCTGCTCGATGTGCCTCGCGATGAACGCCGACCGGCTCGAGCCGGGCGAGCGCTGCGCGTCGACGTCGAACCGCAACTTCGAAGGGCGGCAGGGCGCGGGCGGTCGCACGCATCTCGTGAGCCCCGCGATGGCCGCGGCCGCGGCGATCGAAGGTCACTTCGTCGACATTCGCCAGTTGGGGTAACACGTGACGGCATCGAAAATCATTGCGCGGCTGGTTGCCGTGCTGGCGCTGGCGGGGCTGGGCTTCGGCCTGGCCGGCTGCAATACCGTCCGAGGCTTCGGCGAGGACGTCCATTCCGCCGGCAACGCGCTGCAGCGCGCCGCGGACTGACGCCGCCACCGAGAATTTGTCGATGTGCGCCGGCTGAACGCCGGCCCTTCAACCGGATAGACGGATCATGGAAAAATTCACTGTACATACCGGCGTCGTGGCGCCGCTCGATCGCGAGAACGTCGACACCGACGCGATCATCCCGAAGCAGTTCCTGAAGTCGATCAAGCGCACGGGCTTCGGTCCGAACGCGTTCGACGAATGGCGCTACCTCGATCACGGCGAGCCGGGCCAGGACAACTCGAAGCGTCCGCTGAACCCGGACTTCGTGCTGAACCAGCCGCGCTACCAGGGCGCATCGGTGCTGCTCGCACGCAAGAACTTCGGCTGCGGCAGCTCGCGCGAGCACGCACCGTGGGCGCTGCAGCAGTACGGCTTCCGCGCGATCATCGCGCCGAGCTTCGCGGACATCTTCTTCAACAACTGCTACAAGAACGGTCTGCTGCCGATCGTGCTGACCGAGCAGCAGGTCGATCACCTGTTCAACGAGACGGCCGCGTTCAACGGCTTTCAACTGACGATCGATCTCGACGCGCAGGTCGTGCGTGCGGGCGACGGCCGCGAGTATCCGTTCGAGATCGCCGCGTTCCGCAAGTACTGCCTGCTGAACGGTTTCGACGACATCGGCCTCACGCTGCGCCACGCGGACAAGATCCGCCAGTTCGAAGCGGAACGGCTCGTGAAGCAGCCGTGGCTCAACACCAAGCTGGTCGGCTGATCGCGCGCTGCGGGCGGGCGCGCCGCGCGTGCGCCCGGCCGCCGGTCTCCCCAACACCCTACCCAGTCAGGAATTTCGCATGAAGATTGCAGTGCTGCCCGGCGACGGCATCGGTCCGGAAATCGTCAATGAAGCGGTGAAGGTGCTGAACGCACTCGACGAGAAGTTCGAACTCGAACAGGCGCCGGTCGGCGGCGCGGGCTACGAGGCGAGCGGCCATCCGCTGCCCGACGCGACGCTGGCGCTCGCGAAGCAGGCCGACGCGATCCTGTTCGGCGCGGTCGGCGACTGGAAGTACGACTCGCTGGAGCGCGCGCTGCGCCCCGAGCAGGCGATCCTCGGGCTGCGCAAGCACCTCGAGCTGTTCGCGAACTTCCGCCCGGCGATCTGCTATCCGCAGCTCGTCGATGCGTCGCCGCTGAAGCCTGAGCTCGTCGCGGGCCTCGACATCCTGATCGTGCGCGAACTGAACGGCGACATCTACTTCGGCCAGCCGCGCGGGGTGCGTGCGGCGCCGGACGGCCCGTTCGCCGGCGAGCGCGAAGGCTTCGACACGATGCGCTATTCGGAGCCGGAAGTGCGCCGCATCGCGCACGTCGCGTTCCAGGCCGCGCAGAAGCGCGCGAAGAAGCTGCTGTCGGTCGACAAGTCGAACGTGCTGGAGACGTCGCAGTTCTGGCGCGACGTCATGATCGACGTGTCGAAGGAGTACGCGGACGTCGAGCTGTCGCACATGTACGTCGACAACGCGGCGATGCAGCTCGCGAAGGCGCCGAAGCAGTTCGACGTGATCGTCACCGGCAACATGTTCGGCGACATCCTGTCGGATGAAGCGTCGATGCTGACGGGCTCGATCGGCATGCTGCCGTCGGCGTCGCTCGACAAGCACAACAAGGGCCTGTACGAGCCGTCGCACGGTTCGGCGCCGGACATCGCGGGCAAGGGCATCGCGAACCCGCTCGCGACGATCCTGTCGGCCGCGATGCTGCTGCGCTACTCGCTGAATCGCGCGGAGCAGGCCGATCGCATCGAGCGCGCGGTGAAAACGGTGCTCGAACAGGGCTACCGCACGGGCGACATCGCGACGCCGGGCTGCAAGCAGGTCGGCACGGCCGCGATGGGCGACGCGGTGGTCGCCGCGCTGTAAGCGCGTGGAAATGAAGTGCGGTAATTAATGTGGAAAAGGGCGCGAACGAGCCGTAAAAATCGGCCGGTTCGCGCGCGGTTGGCCGTTGTGCGGGCCACCGGCTTTGTGTAGACTCGAACGATGGCGCTGATTTCCCTGATCTCCCCGGTCCTGAAACTCCACGGCAACACTGCCCGTGCGGGTGCGCGCGCCATCGTCATCACGAAAACCATTACCACGAAAACGATCATTAAACGCTGATCGCCGTCGTGCCCGCCTGTTTCCCCGCGCGGTCACGCGGGGACGGAAATGGCGGGGAAGCTCCATTCAAAGCAAAGGGTTAGTCATGAACGTAGGTCTCGTAGGTTGGCGCGGCATGGTTGGCAGCGTCCTGATGCAGCGTATGCAGGAAGAGGGCGATTTCGACCTGATCGAACCGGTGTTTTTCAGCACCAGCAACACGGGCGGCAAGGCGCCGTCGTTCGCGAAAAACGAGACCACGCTCAAGGACGCGACCAACGTCGACGAGCTGAAGAAGTGCGACGTGATCATCACGTGCCAGGGCGGCGACTACACGAACGACGTGTTCCCGAAGCTGCGCGCGGCCGGCTGGAACGGCTACTGGATCGACGCCGCATCGTCGCTGCGGATGAAGGACGATGCGGTCATCATCCTCGATCCGGTCAACCTCGACGTGATCAAGGATGCGCTCGTCAAGGGCACGAAGAATTTCGTCGGCGGCAACTGCACGGTCAGCCTGATGCTGATGGCGCTCGGCGGCCTGTTCCGCGAGAACCTCGTCGACTGGATGACGGCGATGACGTACCAGGCCGCATCGGGCGCGGGCGCGCAGAACATGCGCGAGCTGCTGTCGCAGATGGGCACGCTGAACGGCGCGGTGCAGGAACAGCTCGCCGATCCGGCTTCCGCGATCCTCGACATCGACCGCCGCGTGCTGGCCGCGATGAACAGCGATGCGATGCCGACGAGCCACTTCGGCGTGCCGCTCGCCGGTTCGCTGATTCCATGGATCGACAAGGATCTCGGCAACGGGATGTCGAAGGAAGAGTGGAAGGGCGGCGCGGAAACCAACAAGATCCTCGGCAAGCCGGCGATGGGCGAGCCGGGTTCGATCCCGGTCGACGGCCTGTGCGTGCGGATCGGCGCGATGCGCTGCCACTCGCAGGCGCTGACGATCAAGCTGAAGAAGGACGTGCCGCTCGACGAGATCAACGGCATCCTCGCGTCGGCGAACGACTGGGTGAAGGTCGTGCCGAACGAGCGTGAAGCGTCGATGCGCGACCTGTCGCCGGCGAAGATCACCGGCACGCTGTCGGTGCCGGTCGGCCGCCTGCGCAAGCTCGCGATGGGCGGCGAATACCTGTCGGCGTTCACGGTCGGCGATCAGCTGCTGTGGGGCGCGGCCGAGCCGCTGCGCCGCATGCTGCGCATCCTGCTCGACAAGTAAGCCCGCTCCGCTGTCCGGCCCGCAGGCCGGGCTGCACCACATGACGCGCCGCGTCGGCCTCGAGATTCAGGGCCGGCGCGGCGCGTTTTTTCATGCGCGGTTCAGCGCAGGTTCAGCAGCGTCTGGTCGACGGCCTGCTGGGTCTTGATCGTCTGCGCATTCGCCTGGTAATTGCGTTGCGCGGTGATCAGGTTCACGAGCTCGGTGGTCAGGTTGACGTTCGAGTTTTCCAGTGCGCTGCCCTGCAGCGTGCCGTGGTTCGTGCTGCCCGGCGCGGAGATCTGCGGCACGCCCGACGCGGCCGTTTCCGCATACTGGTTGCCGCCGATGTTCACGAGCCCGTTCGGGTTGTTGAAGTTCGCGAGCGCGATCATGCCGAGCACCGCGCTCTGGCCGTTCGAGTAGTTGCCGGTCAGCTTGCCGTCGGTGCCGATCGAGAACGTCGTCAGCGTGCCGCTCGCGAAGCCGTCCTGCGCGAGGTTGTTCACGCCGTCCTTGCCGCCGTACTGCGTCGTGCCGTCCAGGTCGAGCGTCAGGTTCTGCGGATTGGCGCCGCCCGTCGTGTTCGGGATCGCGAATGCGAACTGGCCGAGGCTCGGCGTCGGCTGGCCGGTCGCGGCCGACGTCGTCGAGCTGATCCGGCCCGATGCGTCGAACGTGACGGTGCCGAGATTCGTCGGCGTCTGGCCCTGTGCACCCGCGTAGGCCTGCCACGTGCCGGGCGCGCTCTTCGCGAAGTACATCGTGACCTGTTGCGAGCCGCCGAGCGTATCGTAGACCTGGATCGACGAGTTGTAGTTGTACGTCGTGTTGTCGTTCGCGTTGAACGGCGTCTTGGTCGGCACCTTGTCCTGCGCGTTCAGGTTGAACTGGCCGGTGATCTTGCTCGTCGCCCGCGGCGCGATGTTGCTGGTCGGCGCCTGCAGCGGCACGGTCTGCGCGGTGTTGATCACGCCGCCCGCGCCTGCCCCATGGCCCATCAGGTTGCGGCCTTGCGAGTCGACGATCGCGCCGTTCTTGTCGCGATGGA
The DNA here is from genome assembly GCF_002223355.1 of Burkholderia sp. HI2761. Classification (NCBI taxonomy): domain Bacteria; kingdom Pseudomonadati; phylum Pseudomonadota; class Betaproteobacteria; order Burkholderiales; family Burkholderiaceae; genus Burkholderia; species Burkholderia sp. HI2761. Next base: position 1,365,691 of record NZ_NKFN01000007.1, read on the forward strand.
ACGTGCCGTCGCGCGAGTACGTGGTCACGCCGTTGCTCGACATCTGGAAGAAGCCGTTGCCGTTGATCGCGACGTCGAGCGACGATTTCGTCGAATCGATCGTCCCCTGGCCGAAATTCTGCTGCACCGACGCGACCCGCGTGCCGATGCCGATCTGCGTGTTGACCGACGTCGCGACCGAATTCGCGTACATGTCGGCGAAATTCGCGCGTCCCTGTTTGAAGCCAACCGTGTTTGCGTTCGCGATGTTGTTGCCGATCACGTCGAGATTGCTCGACGCACCGGCCAACCCGCTCAAACCCTGCTGATAGCCCATGTTCGTCCCCGTAACGAGCTGGTGAGTGGATGCAGTCGTGCGACTGCGCGATGGCCCTCCGGTACTTCACGGCATCAGCCCGGCCAAGCGCGCGCCCGCCTTTCCGGCATGGGCACGCGCATGGTCGAAATGTGCCGATTGCTGTTTGAAGACGATCGTATCGGCGGTGATTATCGGATCTGTGTAATTTTGTGTAATGAAATTGAATTGATGCAGAAATGACCGTTTTTATATGAATAATGGGGCGTGCAGAGTGGGCTGAAAGCCTTATGGGGTGGTGCTTTGGTGGTGTAAATTTTCATTTCTTCGATAAGAGAGGGGAATTGTCTTCTTATCGATGAATTGGAATTGGTTGGAAGGGGATTGATTGCCGGTCGGGATTTGTTTTGATTTTCGGCTGTTGATTCATTAACGGCGGGCAGGGTGGATGGTTGAGGGCGCGCTTGCGATTCCGTCGCCGCGATCCTGCGGCGTACACACGGTGAACACCAGAAAGCCGCATCATTCGAACGGCGGGGCGATGTCGCCGCGAGGGAGTTTTCGACAGCACGCGCAGGTTCGCTTCGATCGATCGGATGCATGGGCTGCGGCAGGCCCGGCGGACTCGCGCGACACGAGCGCCCGCCCGCGGCCGGTAGCACTGGCGAGCGACGAATTCGGCCGGAACCCGATCACGTGAAGTAAACTACGCGGTTACGACGCACAGAGCCGCCAAAAGCGTCGCGTTCCGCGCGACGCTTTTGCATTTCTGCAGCCACTTTTGACGCTTCCAACCGCGAATCCGAGCTGCGCCCGCGCGCGGCGATAGAGCCAACGATGTCCCGAATTTCCTTGTTTCCGCGTCAGTCCCGTCTGTCGCGCGCCGTGCATGGCGCGCTGGCGATCCTGGCGCTCGGCGCGGCCGTATCGGCGTGGGCAGCCGGCACCGGCGAACTGCCGGCGTCCGCCGCCGGCGCCGCCGCCCCGCTTACCGTGACGGTCCAGCCGGGCCAGTCGCTGAACGACATCGCGAAAGCGGCCACGCAGTCGCACGATCCGGGCGTGCTCGCGCGCGCGGGCCGTGCGCTGTTCGACGCCAATCCGCAGGCCTTCATGAAGCGCGACGCGAGCCGCCTGAAAGTCGGCGCGACGCTGACCGTGCCCGCGCTCGATGCCACCGGCGCGGCGCTCGTGCCGGCCGGGGCGTCGGCTGTGTCCGCTGCATCCGGCACGGCGGCCGCTTCCATGCCCGCCGCCGCATCGGGCGGGGCGGCGAGCGCGCAGCATGGCGCATCCGCGCCGCATCCCGGCTCGGCAGTGCAGCCCGCGTCGATGGCGCCGGCCGTACATGCCGCTCCGGTGAACGGGGCGAGTGCGGCGGCGGGGGCATCGGCTTCGAGCGGGGCTTCGGCTTCAATCGGTGCTTCGGCTTCGACCGGCGCGTCGGCCGCATATGGCGCGTCGGCTGTCGACAGCATGCAGCCGGTGGCGCCCATGGCCGGGGCAAGCGGTCCGCATGTATGGAGCGGTGCGATCCAGTCGGCGCCGTCGTCGGCGAGCGAGGCCGCGGGGCCGTCGATGCCGGGCAGCCCGGTTTCCGGCGTGCACGAACCGGCCGGTGCGGCGCCCGCCGTGGGTGCGTCGCAGCCGCGGCCGTCGAGCCTGCAGCAATTGCTGGCATTAAAGAATCGCGTGCTGATGGAGTTGCAGAAGCACGGCTTCGGCAAACCGGCAACGACGACCGGCATTGCGCCTGCGCCCGCGCCCACCGCGCCGCGTCCGGCCGCGAATGACGCCGGTGCGTCGGCCGCTGCCTCGACGGCAGACGAAGCCGCGTCGGGTGTGGCCGCCAGTGCGCCGCAACCGGCATCGGCTTCGGTACAACCGGCCGCACCCGTCGCGACGCCTGCACGTCGTACCGAACAGATGGACTGGCGCCCGGCCGCCGTGGCCGGCGCCGCCGTGATCGTGCTCGCGGCCGGCTTCGCGTGGCGCAAGCGCCGGAAGAGTCGCCGCGCGGACGATGCGGGTACGGCTGCGACCGCGGCAGGCGGTGCCGCGGTTGTAGAAGCGGAAGCCCCGCCGTCCGTCGAACGCGAACTGCCGATCACACCCGAGATGCCGGTTGCACGCGATGCGGCGTCCGACATGAATCTCGCCGCGGCGACTGCCGCTGCGGCGGAGACGGTCGAGCCGCCCGCAGACACATCGTCCGCGCCCGAAATGACGGCGCCGCGCGACGCGTCGCCTGAATTGCCGCCTGCTCACGCCGCGGAGCCGCCTGCGAACGCGGCACCCCCGGCTCCGACCGAGGCTTCGCACGACGCGGAACCGGTCGAAAAAGCCGCTGCCGCCGACAAACCCGCCGAGCCCGCCACCGCATCCGCAGCCCCTTCGACGACCGAAGCGCAGCACGCGACGCTGATGCAGAACGCGATCAGCGCGCTCAACAGTCTCGACATGCCGTTGCCGCCGCGGACGGCAGACGAACCGTCGTCGACGGAAGAGGAACCGTCTGTACGGACAGCGCAGTCCGACGCCGATAAAATCGCAACTAACGGTCAACCCGCCGAGCACCCATCGATGGGTTCGGGTGAGACGACACCGGAACATCCGGCCGACCAGGACGACGAGTTCGACTGGGATCCGGATGCGGCGACGCCTGCCGGCCACGCGGGCAACCTGCCCACGACGTCGTCGCTGCCGCCGCTCGGCGGCGCGCAGTTCGGCGCGCTGAAGCTCGACTTCGATCTCGACCTGCCGTCCACGCCGGGCGCCGCGCTGCCCGCGCTCACCCCGGACGAGCTCGCGCGCATCGCCCGCAACAAGCTAGACCTCGCTGCCGAATACGTCGAACTGGGCGACCTGTCCGGCGCGCGGACGCTGCTGCAGGAAGTGGTCGACGCGAACGACGCCGCGACGCGCGACGACGCACGCGCGCTGCTCGCGAAACTGGCGGACGAGGCGTGATGCGGATCGCGCTGGGCATCCAGTACGACGGCGCGGCGTTCTGCGGCTGGCAGGCGCAGCCGCACGGCAAGACCGTGCAGGATCGGCTCGAACATGCGCTGGCCGAATTCGCGCGGGTGCCGCTGCACACGACGGTCGCGGGGCGGACCGACACCGGCGTGCACGGGCTCGGGCAAGTCGTGCATTTCGACACCGACCTCGAGCGCGAAGTGTTCTCGTGGGTGCGCGGCACCAACGCGTTCCTGCCGCCGACCGTCTCGGTGCAATGGGCGAAGCCGATGCCGGACACGTTCCACGCGCGTTTCTCGGCGTTCGAGCGCACCTACTACTACGCGCTGTACGTGCACCCCGTGCGCTCGCCGATGCTGGCCGGCCGCGCGGGCTGGATCCACACGCCGCTCGACGACGACGCGATGCGCGCCGCTGCCGCGCACCTGATCGGCGAGCACGATTTTTCGTCGTTCCGGTCGTCGGAATGCCAGTCGAAGACGCCGGTCAAACACCTGTATCAGATCGACGTGCGGCGCGCGGGGCATTTCATCCATTTCCGCTTCCGCGCGAACGCGTTCCTGCATCACATGGTGCGCAACCTGATGGGCTGCCTCGTCGCGGTCGGGCGCGGCCGCTACCCGGCCGACTGGCTCGCCGACGTGCTGGCCGGCCGCGACCGCAATCTCGCGGCGCCCACGTTCATGGCCGACGGGCTGTACCTCGCCCACGTCGGCTACCCGGCGGAATTCGCCGTCCCGCCCGCGCAGCTCGGCAGCGTGCCGTGGAGCAGCGTCTGGGCCGATCTGGACCCACTATCATGACGGATCACGAGGTGCCTTCTTCGAATTCCGCCGCGGCGGCCCTGCCGCCGCGCACACGCATCAAGCTGTGCGGGCTGTCGCGCCGCGAGGACGTGCTGCACGCGGCGGCGCTCGGCGCCGATGCGATCGGCCTCGTGTTCTACCCGAAGAGCCCGCGCGCGGTGACGATCGCGCAGGCGGCCGAGCTGGCGAGCCTGGCGCCGCCGTTCGTATCGGTGGTCGGGCTGTTCGTGAATGCGACCGAAGCCGAGATCGAGGCCGTCGTGCGCGACGTGCCGCTCACGGTGCTGCAGTTCCACGGCGACGAGACGCCCGAGCAGTGCGATGCCCTTGGCCGCGCGGCGCGCCTGCCGTGGTTGCGCGCGGTGCGCGTCGGCCCCTCGACGCAGCCGTCCGATTTGGTAGAATCGGCTCTTCATTATTCGAAAGCGCGCGGCCTCCTGTTCGACACCCTGGTGCCGGATTACGGCGGTAGCGGCAAGGTCTTCGATTGGTCTCTTATTCCCGCAGAGCTCGCGCGTCGGGCCGTTTTGAGTGGTGGCTTGAACGCGCAAAACGTCGGTGATGCGATCCGCCAGCTGCGTCCGTTTGCTGTCGATGTCTCGAGTGGCATCGAAGTGGAGGGCGCGAAGGGCGTGAAGGATCACGCCCGGATGGCGGCGTTCGTACGCGCGGTGCGCGAAGCGGACGCCGGGTGATGCAAGCCGGTGCGGCCCCCCAAGCGGGCGCACCGACCGATCGAGAGAGACACCATGTACAACCTTCCTGATGATCGCGGCCATTTCGGCCCGTATGGCGGCGTGTTCGTCGCCGAGACGCTGATTCACGCGCTGGACGAGCTGCGCGCCGCGTATGAAAAGTTCCAGAACGATCCCGACTTCGTCGCCGAATTCGAGCGCGAGCTGAAGTATTTCGTCGGCCGCCCGTCGCCGATTTATCACGCACAGCGCTGGAGCGAGATGCTCGGCGGCGCGCAGATCTACCTGAAGCGCGAAGACCTGAACCATACGGGCGCGCACAAGATCAACAACGTGATCGGCCAGGCGCTGCTCGCGAAGCGCATGGGCAAGAAGCGCGTGATCGCGGAAACCGGCGCCGGCCAGCACGGCGTCGCGACCGCGACGATCTGCGCGCGCTTCGGGATGGAGTGCGTGGTCTACATGGGCTCGGAGGACGTGCGCCGGCAGGCCGCGAACGTCTACCGGATGAAGTTGCTCGGCGCGACGGTCGTGCCGGTCGAATCGGGTTCGCGCACGCTGAAGGACGCGCTGAACGAGGCGATGCGCGACTGGGTCACGAACATCGAAAGCACGTTCTACATCATCGGCACGGTCGCGGGCCCGCACCCGTACCCGATGATGGTGCGCGACTTCCAGCGCGTGATCGGCGACGAGTGCAAGGTGCAGATGCCCGAGCTCGCAGGCCGGCAGCCGGACGCGGTGATCGCCTGCGTCGGCGGCGGGTCGAACGCGATGGGCATCTTCTATCCGTACATCGACGATCGTTCGGTGCAGCTGATCGGCGTCGAAGCGGCCGGCGACGGTCTCGACACGGGCCATCACGCGGCATCGCTGATCGCCGGCAGCCCGGGCGTGCTGCACGGCAACCGTACGTATCTGCTGCAGGACGACAACGGCCAGATCATCGAGACGCATTCGGTGTCGGCGGGCCTCGACTATCCGGGCGTCGGCCCCGAACACGCATGGCTGAAGGACAGCGGCCGCGCGCAGTACGTGCCGATCACCGACGAGGAAGCGCTGAAGGCATTCCACGACTGCTGCCGGATCGAGGGGATCATTCCCGCGCTCGAGTCGAGCCACGCGATCGCGTATGGCGTGAAGCTCGCGCCGACGTTGCCGAAGGACAAGCTCCTGCTCGTCAACCTGTCGGGCCGCGGCGACAAGGACATGCACACGGTCGCCGAGCGATCGGGCATCGAGCTCTGACCCCCACCGATGCGTGACCTGATCGAAGAGCCGGGCGGCGGCGCCGCGAGCGAGGCGGAGGCGGCTCAGCCCGCCGCTGCCGTGCCGCGCGTGCTGCCGCCCGGTATCGAACTGCACAACCGCGATTTCCTGACCGATGCCGCGCACCTGCCGGATGCGTCGATCGACCTGATCGTCGCCGATCCGCCGTACGGGCTCGGCAAGGACTACGGCAACGACTCGGACAAGCGTTCGGGCGACGATTTCCTCGCGTGGACGCGCGAGTGGCTCGAGCTCGCGATTCCGAAGCTGAAGCCGAGCGGGTCGATGTACATCTTCTGCACGTGGCAGTACGCGCCGGAAATCTTCAGTTTCCTGAAGACGCAGCTCACGATGGTCAACGAGATCATCTGGGACCGGCGCGTGCCGAGCATGGGCGGCACGACGCGCCGTTTCACGTCGGTGCACGACAACATCGGCTTTTTCGCGGTTTCCAGGGCGTATTACTTCGATCTCGATCCGGTCCGCATCCCGTACGACGCCGACACGAAGAAGGCCCGCTCGCGCAAGCTGTTCGAAGGCAGCAAGTGGCTGGAGATGGGCTACAACCCGAAGGACGTCTGGTCGGTCTCGCGCCTGCACCGGCAGCACGCGGAGCGCGTCGATCATCCGACCCAGAAGCCGCTGGAAATCATCGAGCGGATGGTGCTCGCGAGCTGCCCGCCGGGCGGCCGCGTGCTCGATCCGTTCATGGGCAGCGGCACGACCGCGGTGGCCTGCGCACGGCAGGGGCGCGACTTCGTCGGCTACGAGATCAACGAAAGTTATTGCGCGATCGCGCACGAGCGCGTGAACGCGCTCGCCGCACCGGCGTGCGCGTGAGTCGCGCCGCCGCGTTGCCGATCGCCTCAAGGAAAATTGCCATGTCCCGTATTCAGCAGACCTTCGCCGCGCTCGCCGAACAAGGCCGTAAGGGCCTGATCCCGTTCATCACGGCCGGCGATCCCGATCCCGCGAAAACCGTCGAATTCATGCACGCGCTCGCAGCAGGCGGCGCGGACGTGATCGAACTCGGCGTGCCGTTCTCGGACCCGATGGCCGACGGCCCCGTGATCCAGCGCTCGTCGGAACGCGCGCTCGCGCGCGGCGTCACGTTGAAGAGCGTGCTCGCCGACGTGAAGCGTTTTCGCGAAACCGACCCCAAAACACCCGTCGTGCTGATGGGCTATGCGAATCCGATCGAACGGATGGGCGTCGACGCGTTCGCGGCCGAAGCGCACGCGGCCGGCGTCGACGGCGTGCTGGTGGTCGACTATCCGCCTGAAGAGGCGGGGGTGTTCGCGGAAAAGATGCGCGCCGCGCAGATCGATCCGATCTTCCTGCTCGCGCCCACGTCGACCGACGAACGCATCGCCGACGTCGGCAAGATCGCGAGCGGCTACGTCTATTACGTGTCGCTCAAGGGTGTGACCGGCGCGGGAAATCTGGATGTTTCGAGCATTGCAGGTAAAATCCCGGCCATCAAGTCGCGCGTGCCGGTTCCGGTGGGTGTCGGCTTCGGTATCCGCGACGCCGAAACGGCGCGCGCGGTGGCCGAGGTGTCGGACGCCGTCGTGATCGGCAGCCGCCTCGTGCAGCTGCTCGAAAGCGCTGCGCCGGAAGGTGCCGCGGCCGCGCTGCAGGCCTTCATTGCCGAGCTGCGCGCCGCGCTGGACGGCGCGGGCAAGACGGCCGCCTAAACAACAGATGAAAGCGGGCCCGGGTGCATGTCGCCCGGCCCGCCACGGAACAGGAAACCATACGATGAGCTGGCTCGACAAACTGTTGCCGCCGAAGATCAAGCAGACCGACCCGAAAAGCCGCAAGGGCATTCCGGAAGGCCTGTGGGTCAAGTGCCCGTCCTGCGAGGCCGTTCTCTATCGCAACGACGTGGACGCGAACCTGCACGTGTGCCCGAAGTGCGATCACCACATGCGCATCGGCGCGCGCGAGCGTCTCGACGGGCTGCTCGATCCGGAAGGCCGCTACGAAATCGGCCAGGAAATCGTGCCGGTCGACTCGCTGAAGTTCAAGGACAGCCGCAAGTACCCCGATCGTCTGAAGGAAGCGATGGACGAAACCGGCGAGACCGACGCGATGGTCGTGATGGGCGGAGCGATCCACACGCTGCCGGTCGTGGCTGCCTGCTTCGAGTTTTCGTTCATGGGCGGCTCGATGGGTTCGGTCGTCGGCGAGCGCTTCGCGCGCGGTGCGCAGAACGCGCTGGAACAGCACGTGCCGTTCATCTGCTTCACCGCATCGGGCGGCGCACGGATGCAGGAAAGCCTGCTGTCGCTGATGCAGATGGCCAAGACCACCGCGATGCTGACCAAGCTGGCCGAAGCGAAGCTGCCGTTCATCTCGGTGCTGACCGACCCGACGATGGGCGGCGTGTCGGCGAGCTTCGCGTTCCTCGGCGACGTCGTGATCGCCGAGCCGAAGGCGCTGATCGGCTTCGCCGGCCCGCGCGTGATTGAGCAGACGGTCCGCGAGAAGCTGCCGGAAGGCTTCCAGCGCGCCGAATTCCTGCTGAAGACGGGCGCGATCGACATGATCATCGACCGCCGCAAGATGCGCGACGAGATCGCGCAATTGCTCGCGCTGCTGCAGCGACAGCCGGCCGACGCGCTGGCTTGACCGGCGCAAGGTTGTGAACTCCGCGCGTCGCCTGGCTTTAGCTAGGGCCTGTTCACGCTAATAACGGGCTTGCGCTGGCCCCCAGAAGGGCCGAGCGCGAGGATTGCGACGAAGCGAATACTCGACGTATTGGCGAGGAGCATGACGCGGCGATCGCCCCTTCTGGGGGCCAGCCCCACGAATGCATTTTTCTAAACAGGGGAACGTGCCTTTGCGCCCGCATGGCGGCGTCGTTCGTCGTTGCAATAGCAACGGCTATTGCGCCTCCTCACTCCTTGCCCTGCGGGCGCAAAGGCACGTTCGCAAGCCCGTTATTAGCGTGAACAGGCCCTAGGCGGCGCGCTTCGTTTTTTTGGGCGTAGTAGCCGTACCGATCCAGATTTGATCCGATGAGCACTTTTCCCACTCTCGACGCGTGGCTTTCGCATCTCGAACGCGCGCACCCGGTCGGCATCGACATGGGCCTGACCCGCATCGGGCAGGTCAAGGCGGCGCTGCAGCTTGAATTCGCGTGCCCCGTGATCACCGTCGGCGGCACGAACGGCAAGGGCTCGACCTGCGCCTTCCTCGAGACGATTCTCGTGCGCGCGGGCTACAAGGTCGGCTGCCACACGTCGCCGCACCTGCTCGAATTCAACGAGCGCGCACGCGTGAACGGGCAGAACGTGACCGACGACGAACTGCTGCCGCACTTCGAGGCCGTCGAAGCCGCGCGCACGTCGCTGGCCGAGCCCGTATCGCTCACGTATTTCGAATTCACGACGCTCGCGATCCTCCACCTGTTCGCGGCGCGCGGGCTTGACGCGGTGATTCTCGAAGTCGGCCTCGGCGGCCGGCTCGATGCGGTCAACATCATCGATACCGATTGCGCGATCGTCACGAGCATCGACATCGACCACACCGAATACCTCGGCGACACGCGCGAGAAGATCGCGTTCGAGAAGGCCGGGATCTTCCGCGCGGGCAAGCCGGCGATCTGCGGCGATCCGGCCGCGCCGCAGACGCTGATCGACCACGCCGAAGCGATCGGCGCCGATCTATGGCTCGTCGGCCGCGATTTCCGCTACGAGGCCCAGGCGGGCGCCGAGCGCCAGCAATGGAGCTACCTCGGCCGCGAGAAGCGCTATCCGGCACTCGCGTATCCGGCGCTGCGCGGCGCGAATCAGCTGATCAACGCGTCGGCCGCGCTCGCCGCGCTCGAAGCGCTACGCCCGCTGCTGCCGGTGTCCGCGCAGGACATCCGGCTCGGGCTGGCGAATGTCGAGCTGCCGGGGCGCTTCCAGGTGCTGCCCGGCAAGCCGGCGATCGTGCTCGACGTCGCGCACAATCCGCATGCGTCGGCCGTGCTCGAGCAGAACCTCGGCAACATGGGCTTCTTCCCGTACACGTACGCGGTGTTCGGCGCGATGCACGACAAGGACATCGACGGCGTGCTGCAGCACCTGAAGGGCGAGATCGACCACTGGTGCGTGACCGACCTGCCGCTGCCGCGCGCGGCTTCCGCGGAGCAGCTCGAAGCCGCGCTGCGCAAGGCCGGCGTGGAGGAGGGGCCCGATTCGAGCGTGACGCGTTACGCGTCGCCCGCGGAAGCGTTTCGCGATGCACTAAAAAGAGCATCCGAGAATGATAGAATCGTGGTTTTCGGCAGTTTCCATACGGTTGCCGGCGTGCTGGCCTACCGTAAATCGCAGCAACACTGACTGACGGGCAGTTTCGGATTCAGCCATTCATGGGAATTTTCTCGTTCGGCAAAAAAGACGACGACGCGCCTCCGCGGCGCGGCGGTCGCACCGGGGCCTCCCGGAACGTGCGCACGGAGCGCACTGAACGCGTCGAGCGACGCTCGCGCCGCACCGAGCGTCCGGAATCGGACGCACTGCTCCTCGATCCGACCCTTCCAGAAAAGCAACGCGCGCGCCGTCGCCTCGTCGGCGCGATCGCGCTCGTCGTGGCCGCGGTGATCGTGCTGCCGATGGTGCTCGATTCGCACCCGAAGCCGGTCACCGACGACATCGCGATCGACATCCCGAACCGGCCCGCCCACCAGGCGGTCGCGCCGCGCGACGACGATGTGTCCGACGTGCAGGCAGGCGTCGCGCACGACGAACCGCCGGCCTCCGACACGGCCGTTGCGGCCGCACCGGCGCCCGCGCCGAAGGATGCCGCCAAGCCGGCCGCGAAACCCGATACGACCGCCACGGCGAGCGTGACGCCGCCGAAGCCCGCGCCGAAGCCGGCTGCTCCCGCGGCAAAACCGGCCGCGCCGAAGCCTGCGCCCGCAACCGTCGCGAATGCCGACGCCGCCAGCCCGGACAGCGGCGACGCGTCGTCGCCGGCATCGCCGGCCGGTGCGCGCTTCGCGGTGCAGCTCGGTTCGTTCAAGGATGACGCGACGGCCCGTTCGTGGGCGACCAAGTTGAAATCGGCGGGTGTGCCCGCATATGTCGAGCATCGCAAGCAGGCAGACGGCAGCACGGCTACACTGTTGCGTGCCGGCCCGTTCGCGGATCGCTCGGCGGCCTCCGCCGCGATCGCGAAGGTGCGCGAAGCCGGTCTGACGCAGTAAGGCCACGATGCTGACGGCTTTCGACTACGCTGTATTGGCGGTGATCGTGTTGTCGGCGCTGCGCGGCGCGTGGCGCGGCTTCGTGTCCGAGATTTTCGGGCTGATCGGCTGGATCGCGGCGATCGTGATCGCGGGCCGCTATGTCGGGCTGGTCGTGCCGTACATCCCGGCGAACTGGCCGGGCGGCGCGCTGACGCAGTGGGTGATCGCCTTCGCGTTGCTCGTGATCGGCGTCGTGCTGGTCGCCGGCGTGGCGAATGCGCTGCTGTCGCGGATCGCGCAGGCGAGTGGCCTGGGCGGCGTCGACCGCTCGCTGGGCATGATGTTCGGGCTGGTGCGCGGCTGCGTGCTGGTGGTGCTGCTGGTCGCGGCGGCCGGGCTGACCGAACTGCCCAAACAGGATTTCTGGCGCAATGCGCTATTGCGTCCTTTTGCCGAACAGGGCGTGCACGAGCTGAAGCAGCTCCTGCCCGACGGCATGGCCCAGTACGTACGTACGCGTGTGACGACGCGGCCGGGCAGGACGGAACCGATTTTGTCATCTTGAAGGACATGCCATGTGCGGCATCGTAGGCGTTATCTCCCAATCCCCGGTCAATCAGCTGATCTATGACAGCCTGCTGCTGCTGCAGCATCGCGGTCAGGACGCGGCGGGCATTGCGACGGCGGACGGCAGCAATTTCCACATGTACAAGGCGAACGGCATGGTGCGCGACGTGTTCCGCACGCGCAACATGCGCAGTCTGCCCGGCACCTACGGCATCGGCCAGGTGCGCTACCCGACGGCCGGCTCGGCGTCGAGCGAGGCCGAGGCGCAGCCGTTCTACGTGAACGCACCGTTCGGGATCATCCTCGCGCACAACGGCAACCTGACGAACTGGCAGCAATTGAAGGACGAGATGTTCCGGATCGACCGCCGGCACATCAACACCAACTCCGACAGCGAAGTGCTGCTCAACGTGTTCGCGCACGAGCTGCAACTGTCGACCACGGGCCTCGAGCTCGATCCGGCGTCCGTGTTCAAGGCGGTTTCGGGCGTGCATCGCCGCCTGCAGGGTTCGTACGCGATCGTGTCGCTGATCGCCGGCTACGGCCTGCTCGCGTTCCGCGACCCGTTCGGCATCCGTCCGCTGTGCATCGGCAAGCTCGAGACCGAAAACGGCACCGAATGGATGGTCGCGTCGGAGTCGGTGGCGGTCGAAGGCATCGGTTTCGAATTCGTGCGTGACCTGGAGCCGGGCGAAGCGATCTTCATCGACAAGGCCGGCAACTTCCACAGCCAGCAGTGCGCGGAGAACCCGACGCTGAATCCGTGCATGTTCGAATACGTGTATCTCGCCCGTCCGGATTCGTGCCTCGACGGCGTGCCGGTCTACAACGTGCGCCTGCGCATGGGCGACTATCTCGCCGAGAAGATCAAGCGCGAACTGCCGAACGTGCCGATCGACGTCGTGATGCCGATTCCCGATTCGTCGCGCCCGGCCGCGATGCAGGTCGCCGCGAAGCTGGGCGTCGAGTATCGCGAAGGCTTCTTCAAGAACCGCTACGTCGGCCGGACGTTCATCATGCCGGGGCAGGCCGTGCGCAAGAAGTCGGTGCGCCAGAAGCTCAACGCGATGAGCATCGAGTTCAAGGACAAGCACGTGCTGATCGTCGACGATTCGATCGTGCGCGGCACGACCTCGCACGAAATCGTGCAGATGGCGCGCGATGCGGGCGCGAAGTCGGTGATCTTCGCGTCGGCGGCGCCGCCCGTGAAGTTCCCGAACGTGTACGGCATCGACATGCCGACGCGCGGCGAGCTCGTCGCGCACGGCCGCACCGACGAGGAAGTCGCGAAGATCATCGGCGCCGACCACCTGATCTACCAGGATGTAGACGATCTGCGCCGCGCGGTGCGCGACATCAACCCGAAGCTCGAGCACTTCGAGGCGTCGTGCTTCGACGGCAACTACATCACCGGCGCCGTGACGCCCGAGTATCTCGATGCGATCGAGCGCGCGCGCCTCACGCCGGCGTCGCAGGCCGATCGCGACACGGCCGGCGAAACCGAGCGTTCGCAGATGAACCTGCAACTGTCGGTGGAGTAACGCCGGCGCACGCTTTTATCGAGGCGTGATAGGATGTGGCCTTGCGTCGATTTGATATCAGCTTGCGGACGCGGGGCAACTTCCCAAAACAGCTAAAGCGAAGGCCGGCGGCAGCCGGCCCGAGTCGATCGCTGTCGTACCGCACCGAAGCCCGCTGATGCAGACGCATAGCGGGCTTTTTGTTTTTTGGCCTGGGTTTTGACCGGGTCCGCGCCTCATGCATGACCGTCGGCGCGGCCATCGAATACGGAAAACGGAACATGGACGACTCCCTCAACTTCGACACGCTTGCCGTGCGCGCGGGCACGCTGCGCAGCGACTTCAACGAGCATTCGGAAGCGCTGTTCCTCACGTCGAGCTTCTGCTTCTCGAGCGCGGCTGAAGCTGCCGAGCGCTTCGCGAATTCGGAAGACTATTTCACCTACTCGCGCTTCACGAATCCGACCGTCACCATGTTCCAGGAGCGTCTCGCCGCGCTCGAGGGCGGCGAGGCGTGCATCGCGACGGCGTCGGGCATGGCCGCGATCATGTCGGTCGTGATGTCCGCGCTGCAGGCGGGCGACCACCTCGTCAGCTCGCGCAGCCTGTTCGGCTCGACGCTCGGGATGTTCTCGCAGATCTTCAGCAAGTTCGGGATCACGACGACCTTCGTCGACCCGACCGACCTGAACGCCTGGCAGGAAGCCGTGCGGCCGGAAACGAAGATGTTCTTCCTCGAGACGCCGTCGAACCCGCTGACCGAGCTCGCCGACATCGAAGCGATCGGCAAGATCGCGAAGGCCGCGAACGCATTGTTCGTCGTCGACAACTGTTTCTGCAGCCCGGTGCTGCAGCAGCCGCTGAAGCTCGGCGCGGACGTCGTGATGCACTCGGCGACGAAATTCCTCGACGGGCAGGGCCGCGTGCTCGGCGGCGCGCTGGTCGGCTCGAAGGAATTCATCATGGGCAAGGTGTTCCCGTTCGTGCGCAGCGCGGGCCCGACGTTGTCGGCCTTCAACGCGTGGGTGCTGCTGAAGGGAATGGAGACGCTGTCGCTGCGCGTCGAGAAGCAATCGGCCAACGCGCTGGAGATCGCGCGCTGGCTCGACTCGCATCCGGCGGTGGCGCGCGTGTTCTATCCCGGGCTCGAATCGCATCCGCAGCATGAACTCGCTAAGCGCCAGCAGAAGGCGGGCGGCGCGATCGTGTCGTTCGAGCTGAAGGGCGACACGCCCGAGCAGCAGCGCGCGAACGCATGGCGCGTGATCGACGGCACCCAACTGGTGTCGATCACCGGCAACCTGGGCGACACGCGCACGACGATCACGCATCCGGCGACCACGACGCACGGCCGCATCACGCCGGAAGCGCGCGCGGCGGCGGGGATCACCGAGGGGCTGATCCGCCTCGCGGTCGGCCTCGAGCACGCAGCCGACATTCGCAACGATCTGGCGCGCGGTCTGGGCGGCTGATCGATACAGCCGATGTTTGCTCGGCATCAATGAAACGGGCCGCTCGAGAGAGCGGCCCGTCGTCGTTTTGGCGCATGCCGTCGCGCGTGTTTGCCGTTCAGCCAGCGGCGTGCCCGTGCGGTTCGGCACGCATCGCGTCCACCATCCATCGCAGCGTTTCGTCGAGCGGCGTGACAGGTAATTCGCCCACCGCGCGCCGCAGCTTGTCGCGCGACCCACTCAGGCTTTTCACTTCATTGTGTCGCACGAAGCGCGGATCGATCGTCACGTCGATCACGTAGCCGGCGATGCGCGACAGCATCGCCAGCACTTCCTTCAGCGAATACGCGCGCTCCGAGCAGACGTTGAACGTCTCGCCGGCCGGCGCGGCTTCGACCAGCTTCAGATAGGCGGCCGTCACGTCGCGCACGTCGGAGAAATCGCGGCTCACGTCGAGGTTGCCGAGCGAGATCCGCGGTGCGTTGGACGCGTAGTGCGCGACGAGCTTCGGCAGCAGATACGCGTCGCTCTGGCCGACGCCCGTGTAGTTGAACGGCCGCGCGATCACGATCGGGAGCCGGTCGGCCCATAGCTTCGCCGCATATTCCATCGCGAGCTTGCTGACCGCGTAGTCGTTCGCCGGGGCAGGCACGACGGCTTCGTCGAGCACGCCGGCCGTCGAGTTGCCGTAGACGTTCGCGCTGCTCGCCAGCAGCACGGCCGACGGGCGGCGGTCGAGGCCGGCGAGCGCCGCCAGCAGGTTGCGCGTGCCGACGATGTTGACCGCGTAGGTTTGCGACGGCTCGTCCTGGGCGACATGCGCGCGCGCGGCGAGATGCACGACCGCGTCGGGTCGTGCGTCGGCCGCGGCTGCGCGCATTGCCTCCGCGTCGAGCAGATCGACGGGCAGCAGCGTGCAGTGTGCGAATGCCGGATCGGCCGGGCGGGGCGTGCCGGGCGCGACCGTGCCCCAGACGTCATAGCCGGCCGCCTGCAGGCGTTCGGCCATGTAGCGACCGGTGAAGCCCGTCAGGCCCGTGACGAATGCACGGCGCGACGGACGCCCGGTTTCAGAACGTGTCATGGTGTTGGTTCCGCGTCAAATCCGCTTCGACCATCATCTGGCAAAGTTGTTCGAGCGTCGTCTTGGGTGCCCAGCCAAGTTTGCTTTTCGCCTTGTCCGCGCAGCCGATCAGCAGGTCGACTTCGGCCGGGCGGTAGAACTTCGGGTTCACTTCGACGAGCACGTTGCCGGTCGATGCGTCGAGGCCGCGCTCCTGCTCGCCCTTGCCGGTCCATTCGATCTGGTAGCCGGCCGCCGCGAACGCCATCCGCACGAAGTCGCGCACGGTTTCGGTCCGGTTGGTTGCCAGCACGTAGGTGTCGGGCTCGTCGGCCTGCAGCATCCGCCACATTCCTTCGACGTATTCGAGCGCGAAGCCCCAGTCGCGTTTCGCGTCGAGATTGCCCAGTTCGAGGCGCGTCGCCTTGCCCAGCTTGATCTTCGCGATCGTGTCGGTGATCTTGCGCGTGACGAATTCGCGGCCGCGCAGCGGCGATTCGTGGTTGAACAGGATCCCGCTGCTGCCGAACAGGCCGTACGACTCGCGATAATTCACGGTCATCCAGTGCGCGTACAGTTTCGCGACGCCGTACGGGCTGCGCGGATAGAACGCCGTGGTTTCCGTTTGCGGAATGGCCTGGACCTTGCCGAACATCTCGGACGTCGACGCCTGGTAGAAGCGCGTCTTCGGGCTCACGACGCGAATCGCCTCGAGCAGGTTCAGCGGGCCGATGCCGGTCACTTCGGCGGTCGTCGCCGGCTGGTCGAACGACACGCCGACGAAGCTTTGCGCGGCGAGGTTGTAGAGCTCGTCCGGCTGCGTGCGTTCGAGCAGGCGCAGGCTCGAACCGGCGTCGGTGAGATCGTGTTCGACGAGCGTCAGGTTCGGATGCGTATCGACGCCCAGTTCGGCGATGCGCCAGAAATTCACCGAGCTGGTGCGGCGGTAGGTGCCGGTGACCTCGTAGCCCTTGTCGAGCAGCAGTTTGGTCAGGTACGCACCGTCTTGCCCCGAAATTCCGGTGATGATGGCCTTTTTACGAGTTTGGCTCATGGCGTTGTCCTGGTAGAAGCGATGGATGATGAAATTCAGGCGGTCGTGCCGGCGGCAGCCGGCACCGCGCGGCGCGCAGGCCCGCGCGTCAGGCGCCGTTCGAAGCCGTACCAGCTCAAGGTCGCGTAAGCGAGCGTGATCGCCAGCGCGAGCGCGGCCGTGACGAAGCGGTTCAGGTGCAGCGGCCACAGCGCGTACAGCACGCTCAGGTGGATCAGGTAGACGGTGTAGCTGACGGTGCCGACGTACACGAGCAGCGGGTTCGTCAGCACGCGCTGCACGAGGCCGCGGCCGCGCAGCGCGATCACGACGATCGACGTGCACAGCAGCAGCGAGATGCTGTAGAGCGCCGCATTCGACGTCGGCGTGTTCGCCGCACGAAAGCGCGGGAACGACAGGTGCAGCCAGCCGAGAATCGCCAGCGACACGAGCGCGCCGACGATCGCGAGCGGATAGAACGGCTCCAGCGCGCGCCGGTCGCGGCGCAGCACGATCGCGAGCAAGGCGCCGGCCGCGAGCAGGTCCATCCGGAACGGCGTCAGGTAGTAGATCGGCCAGAACGAATCGAACCACGGCGTCGCGATCGCGCGCAGCACCGGTGCCGCGACGATCAGCGCGGCGGCGACCCACAGCAGCGCGCGTTCCGAGCACCAGAGCACGACGAACGGCCAGAAGATGTAGAACTGCTCCTCGACCGCGAGCGACCACAGCACGTTCAGGCTGTCATGGCCGATGCTGCCGAGCGACAGCCCGATATTGGTCGAGAAGAACGCGAACCACGGCCAGTGCGGCAGCCAGCTCGCGCCGAACAGCAGCGTCGACACCACCAGCAGCAGTACGTACGGCGGCAGGATGCGGCGCACGCGCCGCGCATAGAAGTGGCTGAAGTACGACTGCCCGCGCGCCTTACGATCGAGCAGGATGCCGGTGATCAGCAGGCCGCTCAGCACGAAGAACAGATCGACGCCCATCCATAGCGGCGCCTTCAGTGCGTGCTGCAGGAACACGGCGCCCACGGCGATCGCGCGCAGCCCGTCGAGCTGGACGATGCGGCCGTGTTGCGGCGGGGCGAGGTCGGCGGGGCGCGACAGGGCCGTCATCGCGCGGCTCCTTCACGACCCGCATCCGATGCGTGTACGTATTGCATGCCTTTAAATGGAATATGGAATCGAAATCGATTCTAGGGAAAATAAATCGGTAAAAAAACGCGCGACATTTATCCGCCGACAAATATCAAAATGCCGTTTATTACGGTCGCGTGATGAAAGGTTGGCACCCGGGCGGCCACGACAGGCGGCGCGGAGCGGAATTTTCTACATGGCAGCGACTGAAAGGCGGTCGTTATTGCCGTTTCCGGACGTCATTTACACGCTGTTCCGGTTCGATATTTCAGGCAGAAACATCCCCAAATATTTCCAAATTTCTTGTGATTATTTTTGCTTGTAACCTGCATCGCGACGTTTGAAACCCATTTAGCGACAGGGCGCGGCCGCGGGCGATCCGTGGCGGCGCCGGCCGCTGTTGCATCGAGTCTGGAGAAGCGCATTGCGACGTCTGATTCTGGTTGGCATGACGGTATGCGCGGCGCTGCTGACGAGCGCCGTGCCGGCCGAAACGGTGTTGCCCGCGACGACGTCGTGGATCGGCAACACGTTCGGCTATGGCGACGGTACATGGACGCAGATCGACATCCGCGCGATCGCGGTGACGCCCGAGGGCAAGGTGTATACGAATGCGCCGTGGGACGAGAGCGGCGCCGAGGCGAGCGTCTACCAGGACGGGAAGATGCTCGGCTTCGCGGGTGGCACGCACGGCTGGGGCAATCTCGGCGGCAACGCGATCGCGGTGAACGGCAAGTACGCGTATGTCGCGATCGGCGTGGGCAACGAGCGCGGCCACCTGCAGTCGCCCGGCATCTGGCCGGACAAGGGCAAGCAATGGTTCGGCATCTCGCGGCGCACGATCGGCGACATGAAGCAGCCCGCGCCGTTTCGCGCGTCGCCGCAGGTCGCGCCGGGCGGCCGCGCCGATGCCGGCCGCGCGCGGATGGCCGCGAGCTTCATGATGATGAACGAGGTGCCGGCGCCCGCACGTTCGGAAGTGGGCGACGCGAAGGCGGAAGTGGGCGGCCTCGCGGCCGACGACAAGACGCTGTTCGCGACCAATCCGTCGCGCGACGTGGTGGATGTGTACGACGCGGAGACGATGCAGCAGAAGGGCACGTGGAGCGCGCACGAGCCGGGTCGCATCGCGCTCGCGGGCGACGGCACGCTGTGGCTGCTGACCGATACGCTGGGCGGTCCCGCGCATCTCGTGCACGTGCGGGCCGACGGCCGCAAGCTCGAGGACGCGCCGGCGCTGCCGGAAGGCACCGACGCGGTGGACGTGGCGGTCGATGCGAAAGGGCGCGTGCTGGTCGCGGACAACGGGCCGCGCCAGCAGATCCTGATCTTCTCGAAAGGCGGCAAGGGCTATGCGCAGTCGGGCACGCTCGGCGAGCGCGGCGGCATCTTCGCGGGCCCGGTGCCGGGCCGGCCGGGGCCGCAGCGCTTCAACGGGCTGACGGGCGTCGGCGTCGATCGTGCCGGCAACATCTATGTGTCGATGAACGGGATCGGGCCGCGCCACGACACGATCGGCGCGGGGCTCGGCGCGGTGCTGGAAAGCTACACGCCGGACGGCAAGCTGCGCTGGCAGGTGCAGGGGCTGCTGTTCGTCGATGGCGCGTGGCTCGACCCGGCGCGGCCGAACAGCGTGTACACGGGCAACAAGCGCTTCGAGCTTGACCTGTCGAAGCCGCCGGGCCAGGACTGGAAATACGTCGGCTTCCTGTCGAACCGCTTCAAGTATCCGGACGATCCGGTGTTCCACACGGACCAGTATCCGGGCATGCCGATCGCGCGGCGCATCGACGGTCGTACGTTCCTGTACCTGACCGACATGTACGCCGATCACCTGAAGATCTACCGCTTCGACGCGAAGCGCGACGGCGAGGTCGCGATTCCGTCCGGCCTGATCGCGGGCCGTGCGCGGCCGGTCGACAAGGTGCCGAACAAGCCGCCGGGCGGCGACTGGCTGTGGCGCGACGCGAACGGCAACGGCCGGATCGATGCCGACGAGTCCGAGATCAACACGACCGGCAAGGCGAAGGCGGGCGGCTGGGGCTGGTGGGTCGACACGAAGGGCGACATCTGGCGCACGAGCGACGTGCGCGGCATCCACCGCTTCCAGTACGGCGGCGTCGACAAGGCCGGCAACCCGATCTACTCGTACGACAAGGTCACGACCTATCCGATGCCGCAGCCGTTCACGCAGTTGCGCCGGGCGATCTACGAGCCGCAGACCGACACGCTGTACGTGACCGGCTACACGGCCGACGCGCCGCCGCAGCCGGGCATCAACAAGGAAGTGGGGCGCGTGCTGATCCGCTTCGACAAGTGGTCGACGGGCTCGCCGGTCGTGCGCTACCAGGTGGCGCTGCCGTGGAAGCTCGATGCGAAGCCGATCTTCGACCTGATCGGGATCACGGTCGAGGGCCGCTACATCTTCACCGTGGAGCCGGTCGGCAAGATCCACGTGTACGACAAGGACACCGGCAAGGAAGTGGGCGTGATGAGCCCGGGCGCCGAGGTCGGCAAGGCCTCCGGCTGGGTCGACGTGCCCTTCGGCATCAGCGCATTCCGGCGCGAGAACGGCGAATACCTCGTGTTCGTCGAGGAAGACGCGCGCGGCAAGGTGCTGATGTATCGCTGGAAACCGTGACGGGCGGCGCGCGGCTCACGACATCGTCGCCGTCACACAAGGCACAAGCATGGACAAAGGCATACTCAAGAACGTTTCGATCAACTTCATCGGGCTGATCCTGCCGACCTTCGTGTCGCTGGTGACGGTGCCCGCCTATATCCATGCGCTCGGCGTCGAACGCTACGGCGTCGTCAGCCTCGTATGGACGCTGATCGGCTATTTCGGCATCCTCGATCTCGGGATGAGCATGGCCGCGCAGAACCACATCTCGAAGGCGCTCGCGAGCGGCAACGCCGACGAAAGCGCGCGCGTGTTCTGGAGCGCGTTCTGGCTGAATCTCGGCACGGGGATCGCGGGCGGGCTGCTGATCTACTTTGGCGCGTTCGTCTACACCGCGTATTTCACGAAGGTGTCGGCCGCGATGCAGCACGAGGTGTATCTGGCGCTGCCGTGGCTCGCGCTCGCGATTCCGCTCGCGAACGTGTCGTGGGTGTTCGCCGGCGCGATCAACGGCGCCGAACGGTTCGGCGTGTTCAACACGAACCAGACGATCGGTACGTTCCTGTTCCAGCTGCTGCCGCTCGGCGCCGCGTGGTGGATCGCGCCGAACCTGCAGACGGTGCTCGCCGCGGCCGTCGTCGCTCGGCTGATCGCCGCGGTGATGCTCGGTCACGCGAGCATCAAGGTGCTCGGGATCCGGCGCATCGACCCGCCGCAGTGGGGCACCGCGAAAGGGCTGTTCAACTTCGGCGGCTGGATGCTGATCGCGAGCATGACGAGCATGATCGCCGACACGCTCGATCGCGTGATGCTCGGCGCCGGCATGGGCGCGAAGTTCGTCACCTACTACACGGTGCCGCAGAACCTCGTCACGCGCCTGAACATGCTGCCGAACGCGCTGGTGCGCACGCTGTTCCCGCGCCTGTCGGCAGTCGGCCGCGACCATGCCGACACGCTCGCGCGCCAGTCGCTCGAATTCCTGAACGGCGTGTTCACGCCGGTCGGCATCGTCGCGATCTTCGCGCTCGCGCCGTTCCTCACGCTGTGGGTGGGCGCCGATCTCGCCGCGCATTCGGCGCCGGTGGGCCGCGTGCTGGTGATCAGCGTGTGGCTCGTCGGCCAGGCGAGCGTCACGCGCATCCTGATCCAGTCGCAGGTCAACCCGGCCCGCGCGGCATTCGCCGGGCTCGTCGAGATGCCGTTCTTCGTCGGCGGCCTGTGGTTCGGCATTCATCACTTCGGGCTGATCGGCGCGGCGGTGGTCGTCGCGGTGCGCGCGCTCGTCGACTACGGCGTGCTGCTGTACCTGTCGGCGATCCGGATGCGCGCGATCGTGCTCGACATGCTCGCCCATCTCGCCTTCCTGCTCGCGAGCCTGTTTCTGGCGCAGGCGTGGTCGGGGCTCGGCGAGTCGATCGGCCTGTGCGCGGTCGTGCTGGTGCTGAACGTCGCGTGGTCGCTCACGATGACGCCGGGGCTGCGCGCGCTCGTGCGCGACCTGTTTGTCCGTCTCAATGCGAGGAAAACCGTATGAATCGCGATCTGGCGGAACACGCCGTATTGAATCTCGCCACGGCCGATGCCGCCGTGGCCCACGCGGGCGATGCCGCCGCGCTGCACCGCGCGGTGCCGGCAGAACGCGCCGGCGCGCGGCAGCCGGCGCGCGCGCTGCGCGTGGCGATCGTCCACGACTGGCTCGTCACCTATGCGGGCGCCGAGCGCGTGCTCGAACAGATCGTCGCGTGCTTTCCCGACGCGGACCTGTTCAGCCTCGTCGATTTCCTCGACGACCGCGCGTTCGTGCGCGGCAAGCGGGTGACGACGTCCTTCATCCAGAAGCTGCCGTTCGCACGTACCAAGTACCGCAGCTACCTGCCGCTGATGCCGCTCGCGATCGAGCAGCTCGACGTGTCCGAGTACGATCTCGTGATCTCGAGCAGCCACGCGGTCGCGAAGGGCGTCCTGACCGGGCCGGACCAGGTGCACATCAGCTACGTGCATTCGCCGATCCGCTATGCGTGGGATTTGCAGCACCAGTATCTGGAACAGTCGAACCTCACGCACGGGCCGAAATCGCTGCTCGCGCGGATGATCCTGCACTACATCCGCAACTGGGATACGCGTACCGCGAACGCGGTGGACGGCTTCGTCGCGAACTCCGCGTTCATCGCGCGGCGCATCAAGAAGGTCTATCACCGCGACGCGGCGGTGATCTTCCCGCCGGTCGACGTCGACGCGTTCTCGCTGAACGCGGTGAAGGAGGACTTCTACCTGACCGCGTCGCGGATGGTGCCGTACAAGAAGATCGACCTGATCGTCGAAGCGTTTTCGCGCACGCCCGAGCGCAAGCTCGTCGTGATCGGCGACGGCCCCGAGATGCAGAAGATCCGCGCGAAGGCCGGCCCGAACGTCGAGATCATGGGCTACCAGCCGTTCGCGGTGCTGCACGACCGGATGCGGCGCGCGAAGGCGTTCGTGTTCGCGGCCGAGGAGGATTTCGGGATCTCGGTCGTCGAGGCGCAGGCATGCGGCACGCCGGTCATCGCGTACGGCAAGGGCGGTGCGCTCGAAACGGTGCTCGACCCGCAATCGAGCCCGAATCCGACCGGTTTCTTCTTCGACGAACAGACGCCGCACGCCGTCGTCGCGGCCGTCGACGACTTCGAGCGCGCACCGCAGCGCTTCACGCCGAACGCCTGCCGCGCGAACGCGGAGCGGTTTTCCGCCGATACGTTCCGGCAGCGCTTCCTCGACTACGTGGAGCAGGCGCTGCCCGGCTCGACCGCGCAGCGCGGCACGGCCGCCCCGATGCCGGCCGCGCGCGGCCCGGCAACGCTCGTGCTCGACCAGAGCGGCGTGCTCGGCGGCGCCGAGCTGTCGCTGCTCGAGATCATGAAGCACATGCGCGCGAACGCCGACGTGCTGCTGTTCGACGACGGCCCGTTCCGCGCGGCGCTCGACGAGATCGGCGCGCGCGTCGACGTGGTCGAGCAGGGCGCGCTCGCGGGCGTGCGCAAGCAGGGCGGCGTGTCGTTCGGCGCGGTGAAGCAGCTCGTGCGGCTGGTGCGCGACGTCGCCCGGCGCGCGCGCCGCGCCGAGGTGATCTATGCGAACACGCAACGCGCGATGGTGGTCGCCGCGCTCGCCGGGCGGCTCGCGCGCAAGCCGGTGGTCTGGCACCTGCGCGACATCGTCAGCACCGACCATTTCGGCGGCAAGCAGCTACGGGCGATCAAGTACTGCGCGCGGTTCGGCATCACGCGCGTGATCGCGAACTCCGACGCCTCCGCGCAGGCGTTCCGCGCGCTGACGGGTTTCACGCCGCAGCACGTCGACGTCGTGTTCAACGGCATTTCGGCCGAACCGTTCGATGCGCTGGAAGGCGTGAGCCAGGCCGCGCTGCGCGCGCGCCTCGGGTTGCCCACGGACGCCTGGCTGGTCGGTTCGTTCAGCCGTCTCGCGCGCTGGAAGGGGCAGCACGTGCTGCTGGAGGCCGCCGAGCGGCATCCCGACATGCACGTGGTGCTGGTCGGCGCGCCGCTGTTCGGCGAGGACGAGTATGCGGCGCAACTGCACGAATACGTCGCGCAGCACGGGATGGACGAACGCGTGCATTTCCTCGGGTTCCAGCGCGACGTGGCCGCATGCATGACGGCGGTCGACGTCGTCGCGCATACGTCGATCACACCGGAGCCGTTCGGGCGCGTGATCGTCGAGGGGATGCTCGCGCGCCGGCCGGTCGTCGCGGCCCGCGCGGGCGGCGTCGTCGAGATCATCGAGGACGGTGACAACGGGCTGCTCTGCGAGCCGGGCAACGCGGCCGCGCTGGCCGATGCGCTGGCGGCGCTCAAGCGCGACGGCGCGCTGCGCGAGCGGCTCGTCGCGAGCGGGCGTGCGACCGCGGTGCGCCGGTTCGGGACCGAAACCTACGTGGAGCGGGTCGAGAAGATCCTCTCGGATACCGCCAAGGCCGCCAAGGCTGCGAAGGCGAAGAAGTAGCGGCAGCGGTCGGCGCGAGCCGGCGGGAAACGGGCCCCCATGCGGCGTTGCGCTGCGTGGGGGCTTTGCTTTTCAGCGGGTGGAGCGTCGGTCGTGACGGACGGGCGGGTTGCGCGCCCGGGTCGGAGTTGGGCGCGAGCGTGGCCGGTCGTCATCTGGAACGGGATCGGGCCGTCGGGAACGTGATGCGATCCGGCGCCGTGGATATCGCCAGGGGTCGCCACACGGGCCGTGGCGCGGTCGGACAGCAGCAGTCTGCCGGGTCCCTCTCGACCCGGCCGGCAACCGCGTGCCGGCCATGAAAAAGCCCCCGCGCGGCGAGACACCGCGCGGGGGCTTCGACCCGGACGGGCCGACCGACCCGGCCGGCCCGCGTCAGACGGCCTGTTCGGGCGCCGACGCGACGACGCGGGCGGTGCGGGTCGGCTTGAAGCTGGCCGACCACATCATCGCCGGCCGTTCGAACATCCGGTAGAACAGGTACGCCACCGGAATCGCGACGGCCATGAACGCGAACGACGGCCAGATCGACAGTTGCAGTTCGGAGTGGAACAGCACCGAGCCGAGGCAGACGAACAGCGGCAGGTGGACCAGGTACAGCGAGTAGCTGAAGTCGCCGAACCAGCTCAGCACGCGCAGCGGCGGCGTCGGTCGCGGCGGGCGGGCGAGCGCGCGGTACAGGAAGCACGCGAAGCCGGCCGACCACAGCTGGAACGCGCCGTACTGGCCGAAATGGAATGCGCCGCAGCCGGCGGCCAGCAGCACGGCGGCCGCGACGTACCACGCGCGCGACGGCACGACGGCCGTGCCGCGAGACTGCTGCGCGCGCACGTCCGCGATCCATGCGCCGATCGTCCAGGACAGCCAGTACGACGTGAAGAACTGCAGGTCGTGCCGTTCGAGCAGCCACGCCGACGCGACGTTGACGAGCGCGACCGCGGCCACGACGGCCGGCATGCCGATGCGCCGGCGCAGCGCGAACAGCAGCGGGTAGATCGCGTAGAACTGCACTTCGAGCGACAGCGTCCACAGGGCGCCGTTCGACCCGTACGTGTAGCCGGCGACGCCCTGCAGCGAGAACAGGTTCACGAGGAACGCGACGAGGCCGACGTCGCGGATCTTGTGGCTGACGGGCTCGATCTGCAGGCTGACCGCATCGAGCGCGAGCGTGAACAGCAGCGCGGCGAGCAGCACCGGATAGATGCGCGCGAAGCGGCGCACCCAGAAGTTCGGCGCGTCGAGCCGGTACGCGGGGTTGGCCGCGAGCTTGAGCGCCGCGTTGCGGTGGATGCAGTAGCCGCTGATCACGAAGAAGATCGGGACGCCGGCGGAGCCCCACGCGAACGGGAAGGTCAGGTAGCCGGCGATCACGCCCGGGCTCAGTGCATGACCGTAAGCATGATGGAAGCTCTGCATGCCGACCCAGACGACCTGGCGGCAGTGGAAATAGGCGACGAGCAGCGCCGCGAAGCCGCGCATCGCGTCGATCACGTGTTCCTTGTGATCGGCGACGGGCGGCGCGGCCAGAGACGATCCGCTGAAAGCTTGCATGCGATTCGATTCCTTGCGACGGATGGACGGGAAGTTTCATCCAATCGTAATGCGCAAGAATTCGGTCAATGAATAAAAAAATCTCGCCCCGGAAATCCCGGTATTCCACATCATGGATTTATCCCGGTCTGAAAGCAGGCTCTCGACGAGCTCAAATTATTTGCCGATTTTTTTCTGATAATTTGAAGCTCCAGTTGATTGATGCAAGGAGCGGCAAGATGGACATGCATTGGATCGCGAGCGCTGCAGTACTGCTGGTCATGGTCGTGCTGTCGGCGTACCGCGAGGCGCTGAAGAACGAACCGATCCGCCCGGGCTTCGAGCGGGGCGGCGTGCCCTATATCGAGGAATTCGAATCGTAAGAATTTGTATCTGAAAAATCGGTAATTTGTTTCTGCTTCGGCAATCGGTTCGGCAATATCGACCGGCTTGAAACGATTATATTTTTTCAGAAATAATTGGGCAACCAGTTCATATCGAAAATGAGCGGAGTGGAATTGGCGGTGCCGTCGATTCTCGATATGCCGTTCGGAACACAATCGCGCCGGGTCGTGGGTCGACGCGGCGCAGTCAACGCTATCAGGATGCGAACATGTTGAAAGTCACCAGGGCCGTGTTTCCCGTTGCCGGTCTCGGCACGCGGTTCCTCCCGGCAACGAAGGCGAGCCCGAAGGAAATGTTGCCCGTCGTCGACAAGCCGCTGATCCAGTACGCGGTCGAGGAAGCGATCAACGCCGGTATCACCGAGATGATCTTCGTGACCGGGCGCAGCAAGCGCGCGATCGAAGATCATTTCGACAAGTCGTACGAAATCGAGGCCGAGCTCGAGGCGCGCGGCAAGGAAAAGCTGCTCGAGCTCGTGCGCGGCATCAAGCCGAGCCACGTCAACTGCTTCTACGTGCGCCAGCCGGAAGCGCTCGGCCTCGGCCACGCGGTGCTGTGCGCGGAGAAGCTCGTGCACGGCGAGCCGTTCGCGGTGATCCTCGCCGACGACCTGCTGCACGGCGAACAGCCGGTGCTCAAGCAGCTCGTCGACGTGTTCGACCACTATCACAGCTCGGTGATCGGGGTCGAGACGATCCCGCGCGAGGACAGCCGCTCGTACGGCGTCGTCGAAGGCCGGGAGTGGGAAGAGGACATCATCAAGCTGTCGGGCATCATCGAGAAGCCGGCGCCCGAGGATGCACCGTCGAACCTCGGCGTGGTCGGCCGCTACGTGTTCATGCCGACGATCTTCGATCACCTGCGCAAGCTCAAGCCGGGCGCGGGCGGCGAACTGCAGCTCACCGACGCCGTCCAGTCGCTGCTCGCGAACGAGCAGGTGCTCGCGTATCGCTACTACGGCACGCGTTTCGACTGCGGCAGCAAGATCGGCTATCTGAAGGCAACCGTCGAGCTCGCGCTCCAGCATCCGGAAGTGAGCCGCGAATTCGAGGCGTACCTGCGTACCTGTTTGCCCGCGCTGGCTGCCGTCGCTTAAGCGGCCGCGCGCTCCGTCGTTTCAGGTGGTGGTTGTTCCGTTGGCCCCGGCCGCTCGCGCGCCGGGGCTTTTTTGTTTTTGCGGGCGCACGAGCATGGTGCGCGACGTCTGCATGTGGTGCGGGGAATGTCCGGAAGGTGGCGGCACGCGGCACGCGAAGCGTGCCGATGACGGGGGACGTCGCGCGTGAAACCGGTGCGGAAGCATTCGCCGGGCGAGTGGATCGGTGGATGGGGGGGCGGTCTGCACGACGCTTGCGCCGGTGTTGCCCGATGACGCGGCATCGGCTGTCATGCCATCGGCCGCCGGCGTCGTCACCGGTATCGCGGCGTTGCGATCTGACCTCGGCCGCACACCGCGCCCGTGTGCCGCTCAGCGCGGCGACGCGCTCGGCTGTGCGGCGAAGTACCGGGCCAGCATCGCGGCGATCGGCTTCTTGAAGTCGAGCAGGCGCTTCTCGAGATAGCGCCAGGACAGGTGCGCGAGCAGCACGGCGAGCGCGAATTGCAGCATTTCCGGCAGCGCGTCGCGGACGATGTCCGGCATCGGCACGTGCGCGAACGACGCGGGCAGCACGCCGAAGCGCGCCGGAATCAGGTTGTGGAACAGATAGAAGCCGTAGCTGATCGTGCCGAGATAGGCGAGCGGCGCCCAATCGAGCAGCGCGACGACGGGATGCTCCGGTTCGCTGACGATCCACAGCATCAGTGCGCCGAGCGACACGGACAGGCCGAGATCCGCGAGCCCCGCGACCGCATCGGGCAACGCCGTGCAGGCGGGCAGCACCAGGAAGAAGGCGACGCCGGCCGCGCCGAGCCAGCCGGGCGGCACGCGGCGCGCGGCGGCCGCGCCGCGATCGGCGAGCGCCATCGCGCCGACGCCGCCGAGCGCGATCAACGCGAAATTCCACGGGGAAAACGCGTAGATGAGCACCGGCGACGCGTCCGACAGGTAGAGCGCGAGATGCGCGAGCGCACACAGCGCGACGGCCGCGACGCCGAGCGCGACGTGTCGCGCGGCGGGCACCGCGAGCAGCGCGAGCGGGGCGATCAGATAGAACTGCTGTTCAACGGCGAGGCTCCAGAAGTGCGACGTGGAGCCCGGCCAGCCGTCCTTGACGACGCCGATCCAGTAATTCGACAGGAACGCCGCGTGCCATGCGAGCCCGAGGTTGACGCCGCGCTGGTAGAACAGCGCGTGCGCGATCGCGAGCGCCGCGAGCAGCAGGTAATACACGGGAAAGATCCGCAGTGCGCGCTTCGCGAGGAACAGCGCCAGCGCGTGGCGGCGCGTCATGGTGCCGCGCTCGATCGCCTGGCGGTTGCGATGCAGCTCGCCGACGATCAGGAATCCGCTGATGAGGAAAAACGTCCACACGCCAAGCTTGCCGACGTCGACGGCAAGGACATGGCCCTTGTGGGACAGGAAAACGAGGATGACGGCGAGGGCTCGCAGGCCGTCGAGTCCTTTGACGTATCTGACTTCGCGCATGGAGGCATCCGGGCATTGAGCGAGCCCAGTATAGGTGCGCAAATATCGAACGTAATTCGCGTTCGGACGTATACGTGAAGGTGTTTTTTTACGCTCGAGCGTCGATGAAGTCGGTCGCGCGCAACAAAACCTGCGGGAAACCCCGTGAAAACGCATAAAAGTACTGCACGAAGCGTCAAGGCGCTTGTAGAATCCGGCGTTGAAGCGCGCGCGTTGCACGCTTCGTGTATCCAACGACCACACCTGGTAGGAGAAACATGGCGACTTCCGCAAAAAAGGTGGCCAAGAAGGCTGCCGCACCGGCCACCAAGAAAGTGGCTGCCAAAAAGGCTGCGCCCGCGAAGAAAGTAGTGGCCAAGAAGGCTGCCGCGAAGGCAGCACCGGCTGCTCCGACGCCGCTGAAGGACAAGTTCACGAAGGCATCGCTCGCAACGCACATCGCTGAGCGCGCAGCTGTCGAAGTGAAGGCGGTCAAGGCAGTGCTCGTCGCACTCGAGAACGTCGTGCTGGGCTCGGTTCACAAGAAGGGCGCAGGCGAGTTCACGCTGCCGGGTCTGCTGAAGATCACGGCACAAGTCGTGCCGGCGAAGAAGAAGCGCTTCGGCAAGGATCCGTTCACGGGCGAAGAGCGTTGGTTCCCGGCGAAGCCGGCCAGCGTGCGCGTGAAGGCACGTGCGCTGAAGAAGCTGAAGGACGCGGCAGCGTAATGCCGCGCAACGACTGCCGAATGCAAGTCGGCAGCCGTTGCGATGTCCCGAGATCCCCGTACGCGACAGCGTGCGGGGATTTTTATTGCGCTGCGCAAATCGCGCGGCGGCGAATAGCCGGCCCGGCGATGACGGGTTGCCCGACGCAGGATGGGCAGCGGCTCGCATGCCGCGCATTCGCATTCGCATCCGCATCGCCGAGCGGCAACCTGCATTCGCGCGACGCGTTGTTTCGTCGCGTTCCGTTGCGAGCGCATCGCCATGTTCGCCATCATGACTGACCTCATCCCGCACGACATCGCCGGACAGGTCGCCGCCGCCCGCGCCACGATCGAACGGCAGCTCGGTGCGACGCTGCAAGCGATCCACCTGTTCGGATCGGCGCTCGACGGCGGCCTGAAACCGCGCAGCGACATCGATTTGCTGGTGACGGTAGCGGTGCGCCCGGACGAAGCGGTGCGGCGCGCGCTGATGTCGGACCTGCTCGGCGCGTCGGCACCGCCCGGTTGCGGCGGCGACATGCGTGCGCTGGAGGTCACCGTCATCGCACACGGCGACGTGGTGCCGTGGCGCCATCCGGCGCGACGCGAGCTGCAATTCGGCGAATGGCTGCGCAGCGATCTGGAAGCCGGCATCGTCGAGCCGCCGCTGGTCGATCACGATCTGGCCATTCTGTTGACGAAGGTGCGACAGCACGGTGTCGCGCTGGTCGGGCCGCCCGCGAACGTGCTGTTCGAGCCGGTGCCCGCGCGCGACTTCGTCGCCGCGCTGCTTGCGACCGTTGCACAGTGGAAGGCCGAGCCGGCCTGGCGCGGCGACGAATGCAACGTCGTGCTCGCGCTCGCACGCATCTGGTACAGCGCCGCGACCGGCAGGATCGCGCCGAAGGACGTCGCCGCGACATGGGTGCTGGAGCGCTTGCCGGACGTGCACCGGCCGGTTGTAGCGGCTGCACGTGCTGCCTATCTCGATGGCGAAGCGGGCGCGGCGATCCTGTCGGGCGAGCCGCTGGCCGAATTCATCGGCTACGCGCGGCGGACGGTCGAGTCGATGCTGTCGGCGGAGCAACGGGCGCCCACGATGCACGCTACCGGTTCAGCGGCCGGCCACGGATAGCGAACGCCTGCGAGCCGGCTCCATGCGCAAACCGTCGAGCCGCGTGCATGCGGGCGGCCCGGCCCGGCGCGGCGTCACATAAGCGTTGCTCGCCGCCGGTCGTCAGCCCGCCGTGCCCGCAAAGGCGGCCTTCAGCGCGGCGTCGTCGAACTTGGTCATCTGCATCATCGCGGCGGCCACGCGCCCCGCCTTGACCGCGTCGCGGTCGGCCATCATCGGGATGAGCGCTTCCGGAACGATCTGCCACGACACGCCATAACGATCCCTCAGCCAGCCGCAGCCGTCGGCCGTGCCGCCGTTGTCGAGCAGGGCGCTCCAGTAGCGGTCGAGTTCCGCCTGGTCCGCGCAACTGACGAGCAGCGAGATCGAATGGTTGAACGCCTCCGTGCGCGGGTGGCTCATCGCAAGGAACGGCTGCCCGAACAGCTCGAATTCGACCATCCGCGTGCCGTCGGTGCCAGTCACCGCCGTGACGCGCACGATGCGCGAATCCGGAAAGATGCCCGCATAGAAGGCCGCTGCTTCTTCGGCTTCAGTCGAATACCAGAGAAAAGGCGTGATCTTCTGAATCGTCATGACGAATCTCCTGTCTGTATGGGTTCGGGGGCAAACCGTATGCCGCCATCGATACGACGGACGACGCCTGCCGGAATCGACACGCGGCGCAAACAAATCCCGCATCGATCGAGCCGGGCGACGCCGGCTGTGCGGATGGTAGTCGTCCTACGGAGAAACGGCGACCTCTTTGGACATGGAAAACGGTGTTGCGGGTGCATTGCAGCCGCCATGTGCCGCTGCCGGTTCGCCGACCCATGTCGGGGCGTCGGCTTTCGCGCGAAGGCCCTGTAGGCGATGTCGGCCCTCCGCCGGCTGGAGTTGGACGAAAAAAAGCCAGCCGCAGTCGAAACCGGGGCTGGCTTTCCAGGTCGGTGCGCAAGGCGTCGGAGACGCCGTGCACGCCGGATACTTCGTTTTTAGAACTTGTGGCGCAGGCCGAGTGCGACGATTTCCTGCGAGCTCTTGCCGGCGATGCCGTACGAGCCGACCGACGCTTGCGCATCGCTGCCATCGGCGTTGTGGCCGCTTGCGTGCTGGTACGCGCCAACCAGGTAGATGTCCGTACGCTTCGACAGCGAGTAGTCCGCGCCGAGCGAAACCTGGTGGTACTTGGCGTCCGTCTGGCCGCTACCCTTCGTGTAGATGTAGCCGACGCCCAGCAGCAGCGGTGCCGATGCCTGGTACGTGACGAATGCGCGGCCCGTGTTGTACTTCTGGTTCGTACCGAAGCCAGAGTTCGCATCAGCCTTGTACTGCGCGTTGCTGTAGCCGAGGCCGAACGTCACCGGGCCGAATGCATACTGGCCAGCGACTTGTGCGATGCCGATCGACGATGCCGACGAGTACGCGTTGTTGATGAAGGTGCCCGAGCCGTCGAAGATCGCGTCCGACGTGCCGGCCCAGCCGGTGCGCTGGCCCGTTGCGCTCAGCGGAGCCGAGTTGTTCGCGTGGAAGTAGCCGGCAGCCAGGCCGAGCGGGCCGTTGTTGTACGCTGCCGCTGCCGCCCACGTCTGACCCTTGCCGGTTGCGCCCGCGACGCCGCCGAGTGCGTACATCGCTTCGACTTGCAGGCCTGCCCAGACCGGCGACGTGTACTTGATCGCGTTGCTGACGCGCAGGCTGTTGTCGTTGTTGTCGACGTCACCCGGCGTGGCGAACACGCTGCCGAAGTAGTTGTCAGCCGTGACTGCCTGAACCAGGTCGACGAGCGGATCGTACTGGCGACCCAGCGTCAGCGTACCGTACTGGTCGCTTTGCAGGCCGACGAAAGCCTGGCGGCCGAACATGCGCTGGCCTTGGCCCAGTGCGCCCGATGCCGAGTTGAAGCCGTTTTCCAACTGGAAGATCGCCTTCAGGCCGCCACCGAGGTCTTCCGAACCCTTCAGGCCGAAGCGGCTGCCTTGCAGGTTGCCGCTACCCATCGACCACGAATTGTTACCTTGACCATCGTTACCGTGAACGTAGGTGATCGACGTGTCGATCACGCCGTAGAGCGTCACGCTCGACTGAGCCTGAGCAGCGCCGGCAGCGCCCAGCAGGGCGAGCGAGAGGGTCGAGAGAGCAAGTTTCTTCATCGTTGAGTTTCTCCACGCAAGTGATTCATCGTTATTTGTTGCGGATTGGAGAATAGCTCAGTGCCATACACGCAAGAAAGCTTAAAAAATAAAGTGTCTCGAAAAGGTAACAGCGGGAAAAAGTCTATATATATCAAGCACATCAGCAACTGTTCCTATTTATGAAATAGTTGACAATTGCTGCGCCGCGATTGTTTCAATAGTTGACGCGCATGTCGGCAGACCCCCTGTTTCGGCCCGTGGCAGCAGGAAAACGAGGGTGTGCAAACGTTTGCGGTTGCAGGTACGTGCGCGTCGACGTGGCAAGAAGCGCCGACGCCGCGTGAATGCGCGGCGGACGTCGGGGTTGTGAAGGCGCGAGCGAGTGTGCCGGGGGCGCGAGAGAGATCGATGTGCGGCCGTTTTCAGCGGACGGGTGAATCAGTCGTCGCGCGGGCGATTTTCCGCTTGACCGGCTTGATGGCCTTGATCGGCAGCTTGAGCGGGCGCTCCCGGTGCCGAATTCTCTGCCGCCCGATGCGCGTTGCCGCGGGCCGCCGCGAACTCCGCGCCGAGCAGCAGCACGACCGCGGAGAAGTACAGCCACATCAGCAGGACCGCGAACGATCCGGCCGCGCCGAACGCGCTCGCCGTGCCCGCACGTGCGAGGTACAGCGCGAACAGCTTCTTGCCGCCGGAGAACAGGATCGCCGACACGATGCCGCCGATCGCGGCGTCGCGCCACGCCACGCGCGCATCGGGCAGGAACTTCATCAACGACGCGAACGCGGCCGCGAGCACCGCGATGCCGACGAAGAACTGCACGAGGTTCGTGACGACCACGTACGGCGAATTGCCCAGCAGCCAGGTGCCAATGAAGGTGATCGCGGTGTCGAGCACGAGCGACACGATCAGCAGGAACGCGACGCCGAGCACGAGGCCGAACGAGATCAGCCTCACCCGCACCAGCCCGAGCATGCTCGACCAGCGGCTTTCGGTGGCCGGCCAGATCACGCTGAGCGCCGCGCTGAGCGACGCGAACGTGGCCGATGCGCCGACCGCGAGCGCGGCGAACGAGATCAGCGTGGCGAGGCCGCCGCGCTCGCCCGCGCGGTGTGCGTTCTGCACGATCGTCTGGATACTGGCCGCCGCGTCGTCGCCGATCAACTGGTGCGCCTGTTCGAACACCTGGCCGCGCGCGGCGTCGTCGCCGTAGAACCAGCCGGCCACCGCGATGACCATCACGAGGGTCGGCGCGAGCGAGAACGCGGAGAAAAACGCGATGCCCGCGGCCATCGCGGAGCAGCGATCGGACGAGAAGCGCTTGAACGCGGTGAGGGCCCAGTTGGCCTGCTGCTGGGCGAGACGGGTGGCTTCGGAAGTGATCTGTCGTTTCATGACGGTTCGGTTGCGCGCGGAACGCGGATCATCGGAGTTTGATCGCAGGTTAATCGGACAAATCGGTATTGATCCGAGGATTCGATCATAGTTGCCTGAACTGTCTATAATTCCTTTCAGTTTCCCCCCACCCCACAATAACGCCGAGACCGCCATGCTACAAATGTCCCGGCGCCAGTTTCTGAAGGTGACGGCCACGTCGCTTGCCGGATCGAGTCTTGCCCTGATGGGCTTTTCTCCGTCCGAAGCGCTGGCCGAGGTCCGACAGTACAAACTGGCGCGCACAGTCGAAACGCGCAACACCTGTCCTTACTGTTCAGTGGGTTGCGGCATCCTGATGTACAGCCTCGGCGACGGCGCGAAGAATGCGCAACCGAGCATCATCCACATCGAAGGCGATCCCGACCACCCCGTCAATCGCGGCACGCTGTGCCCGAAGGGCGCGAGCCTGATCGACTTCATCCACAGCCCGAACCGCCTGACGCATCCCGAGTATCGTGCGCCCGGCTCGGACAAGTGGGAACCCATCTCGTGGAACGACGCGCTCGACCGCATCGCGAAGCTGATGAAGGCCGACCGTGACGAGAACTTCGTCGAGACGGCCGAGGACGGCGCAAAGGTCAACCGCTGGCTCACGACCGGCATGCTCGCCGCATCCGCGGGCAGCAACGAGGTCGGCTACCTGACGCACAAGACCATCCGCAGTCTCGGGATGCTCGCATTCGACAATCAGGCGCGTGTCTGACATGGCCCGACGGTGGCAGGTCTTGCCCCGACGTTTGGCCGTGGAGCGATGACGAACCATTGGGTCGACATCAAGAACGCGGACGTGATTCTCGTGATGGGCGGCAATGCAGCCGAGGCCCATCCGTGCGGTTTCAAGTGGGTGACGGAGGCGAAGGCGCACCGCAAGGCGCGGCTGATCGTCGTCGACCCGCGCTTCACGCGTACGGCCTCGGTGGCCGATTACTACGCGCCGATCCGCACCGGCACCGACATCGTCTTCCTGGGCGGCGTCATCAATTATCTGCTGACGAACGACAAGATCCAGCATGAGTACGTGAAGAACTACACGGACTTCTCGTTCATCGTGCGCGAGGATTACGCGTTCAACGACGGCATCTATTCCGGCTACGACGCCGACAAGCACGCGTACCCGGACAAGTCGAGCTGGGACTACGAGCGCGGCGACGACGGTTTCGTGAAGGTCGACCCGACGCTGCAGCATCCGCGCTGCGTCTACAACCTGCTGAAGCAGCACTACGCGCGCTATACGGCGGACATGGTCCAGCAGGTCTGCGGCACGCCGAAGGACAAGTTCCTGAAGGTGTGCGAGATGCTCGCGACCACGGCCGTTCCGGGCCGTGCCGGCACGGTGCTGTACGCGCTCGGCTGGACCCACCACTCGATCGGCGCGCAGATCATCCGCACCGGCGCGATGGTGCAGTTGCTGCTCGGCAACATCGGCATCGCCGGCGGCGGGATGAACGCGCTGCGCGGTCACTCGAACATCCAGGGGCTGACCGACCTCGGGCTGATGTCGAACCTGCTGCCGGGCTACATGACGCTGCCGATGCAGGCCGAGCAGGACTTCGACGCGTACATCAAGAAGCGCGTGCAGCTGCCGCTGCGGCCGAACCAGTTGAGTTACTGGAAGAACTACAAGGCGTTCCACGTCAGCTTCATGAAGTCGTGGTGGGGCGACGCGGCCACCGCCGAGAACAACTGGGCCTACGACTACCTGCCGAAGCTGGACAAGCAGTACGATCTGCTGCAGGCGATCGAGCTGATGAATGCCGGCAAGATGAACGGCTACATCTGTCAGGGCTTCAATCCGCTCGCGGCGGCGCCGTCGAAGGTGAAGACGGCGGCAGGTCTCGCGAAGTTGAAGTGGCTCGTGATCATGGATCCGCTCGCGACCGAGACGTCCGAGTTCTGGAAGCATCACGGCGACTACAACGACGTGGATGCGTCGAAGATCCAGACCGAGGTGTTCCGCCTGCCGACCACCTGCTTCGCGGAGGAAAACGGCTCGCTCGTGAGTTCGAGCCGCGTGCTGCAGTGGCACTGGAAGGGCGCCGAGCCGCCGGGCGAAGCGAAGAGCGACCTCGAGATCATGTCGGGGCTGTTCCTGCGCATGCGCAAGCTGTACCAGAAGGACGGCGGCAAGTACCCGGACCCGATCGTGAACCTGACCTGGCCGTACGCGAACCCGGAAAGCCCGACGCCCGAAGAACTGGCGATGGAGTTCAACGGGAAAGCGCTCGCCGATCTGCCCGATCCGAAGGATCCGGCGAAGCCGCTCGTGAAGAAGGGCGAGCAGCTCGCCGCGTTCGCG
Source organism: Burkholderia sp. HI2761 (assembly GCF_002223355.1). NCBI lineage: Bacteria > Pseudomonadati > Pseudomonadota > Betaproteobacteria > Burkholderiales > Burkholderiaceae > Burkholderia > Burkholderia sp. HI2761. The sequence continues at coordinate 1,402,507 of NZ_NKFN01000007.1, forward strand.
CAACTGAAGGACGACGGCACGACCGCGAGCGGCTGCTGGATCTTCTGCGGTGCATGGACGCAGGCCGGCAACCAGATGGGGCGGCGCGACAACTCCGACCCGACCGGCATCGGCCAGACGCTGAACTGGGCGTGGGCGTGGCCGGCGAACCGGCGGATCCTGTACAACCGCGCCTCGTGCGACGTCGCCGGCAAGCCGTTCGACCCGACCCGCAAGCTGGTCGGCTGGAACGGCAGCGCGTGGAAGGGCGTGGACGTGCCGGACTTCAAGGTGGACGAACCGCCCGAAAACGGGATGGGGCCGTTCATCATGAACCCGGAGGGCGTCGCGCGCTTCTTCGCCCGCGCGGCGATGAACGAAGGTCCGTTCCCCGAGCACTACGAGCCGTTCGAGACGCCGCTCGCCGCGAATCCGCTGCACCCGAACAACCCCCTGGCGCTGAACAACCCGGCCGCCCGCGTGTTCCCGGACGATCGTGCGTCGTTCGGCAAGGTGTCCGAGTTCCCGCATGTCGCGACGACGTACCGGCTGACCGAGCATTTCCACTACTGGACCAAGCATGCACGGCTGAACTCGATCATCCAGCCCGAGCAATTCGTCGAGATCGGCGAAGACCTCGCGAAGGAAGTCGGCGTCGCGCATGGCGAACACGTGAAGGTGTCGTCCAAGCGCGGCTACATCATCGCGGTCGCCCTCGTCACGAAGCGGATCAAGCCGCTGACGGTCGACGGCAAGAAGGTCCAGACGGTCGGCGTCCCGTTGCACTGGGGCTTCAAGGGCCTGACGAAGCCCGGCTATCTCGCCAATACCCTGACTCCGTCCGTGGGCGACGGCAACTCCTATACACCGGAATTCAAGTCGTTCCTGGTGAAGGTCGAAAAGGCGTAAGGGGGAAGAGATGGCATTGCAATCGCTGGATATCAAGCGGGTCTCGGCCACCACGACGCCACCGCCCACGGTGCGCGAACCGGTGACCGGGAGCGTCGCGAAGCTGATCGACGTATCGAAGTGCATCGGCTGCAAGGCATGCCAGACGGCATGCATGGAGTGGAACGATCTGCGCGACGAGGTCGGCACCAACGTCGGCGTGTACGACAACCCGGCCGACCTGACCGAGCATTCTTGGACGGTCATGCGGTTCTCCGAATACGAGAACCCGGCGGGCGACCTCGAGTGGCTGATCCGCAAGGACGGCTGCATGCACTGCGAGGATCCGGGCTGTCTGAAGGCGTGTCCGTCGCCGGGCGCGATCGTGCAGTACAACAACGGGATCGTCGATTTCCACGAGGAGAACTGCATCGGTTGCGGCTACTGCGTGACCGGTTGCCCGTTCAACGTGCCGCGGATCTCGAAGAAGGATCATCGCGCGTACAAGTGCACGCTCTGTTCCGACCGCGTCGCGGTCGGCCAGGAACCGGCCTGCGTGAAGACCTGCCCGACGGGCGCGATCGTGTTCGGCACCAAGGAGGACATGAAGCAGCACGCGGCCGAGCGAATCGAGGACCTGAAGGAGCGCGGCTTCGAGCATGCGGGGCTGTACGACCCGCAGGGCGTCGGCGGCACGCACGTGATGTACGTGCTGCATCACGCGGACAAACCGTCGCTGTACCACGGGCTGCCCGACAATCCGTCGATCAGCCCGATGGTGAAGCTGTGGAAGGGCATCGCGAAACCGCTCGCGGTCGCGGGCCTCGCGCTGACCGCGCTGGCCGGATTCTTCCACTACGTCCGCGTCGGTCCGAACGAGGTGAGCGACGAAGAGGAATCGGCCGCGCGCGACGAAGCGCGACGCATCAAGGAGGACGCGAAATGAACCACGACGACCCCAACCTGATCGTCCGCTACACGCCGAACGAGCGCACGAACCACTGGATCACCGCGATCACGTTCGTGCTGCTCGCATTGTCCGGGCTCGCGCTGTTTCATCCGTCGATGTTCTGGCTCACCGCGCTGTTCGGCGGCGGCCAGTGGACGCGGATCCTGCACCCGTTCGTCGGTCTCGTGATGTTCGTGTCGTTCGCGATCCTCGTCGTGCGCTTCTGGCACCACAATGTGCTCGACGCGGACGACCGGCAGTGGCTGAGGCAGATCGACGACGTGCTGACCAACCAGGAAGACAAGCTGCCGCCGGTCGGGCGCTATAACGCCGGGCAGAAGCTGCTATTCTTCACGCTGGTGGCGTGCCTGCTGCTGCTCCTGCTGTCGGGAATCGTGATCTGGCGGCGCTACTTCTCGTTCTACTTCCCGATCGGGGTGATCCGCGCGGCCGCTGTCGTGCATGCCGTGGCGGCCTTCGTGCTGATCGCGAGCATCATCGTGCACATTTACGCGGCGTTGTGGGTGAAGGGTTCGATCGGCGCGATGGTGCGCGGCACCGTCACGCTGGGCTGGGCCCGCAAGCATCACCCGAAGTGGTTCCGTGAAAGCGTGAAGTAACGCAGCGGAGCGGGGCGGTAAGCCGATTGCGGCGTATCGTTCCGCCCACCGCCGGAATCGCCCGAAAGCGCCGATTCGTCGGCGCTTAGTTTTTTGGAAGACATTTTCGTGACACAACGCATTCTGGAGCCGACCGAGATCTCGGCACTCGATCATTCGGCCATTCCGCGCTTTCGCCTGCCGGAGCGTGCGACCGCGTTCGCCGCGCGCGCCGCGCGGCTGCGCAAGCTTGCCGACCTGAACCCGATCAGCGGCTACCTGCGGCTGATGGCCACCGTCGCCGACGCGCAGCATGCGACGCTGCAGACGCTGGAGCTGCCGCTGCCGTCGAAGGAATCGATCGCACGCGCGCAGGAACATTCGATGCCGCTCGTGCCGGCGCTCGACGGCGAGCGCGATTCGCGCTGGCGCGCCGTGCTGTATGAACTGCTCGATCGCGTCGAAAGCGCCGGGCTCGTCAATCCGCCGCTCGCGAAGCTGCTCGACCGGCTGCGCCTGATGGCGCCCGCCGAACTCGACGCGCAGGCCGATGCGGTCCTCGCGCTGCGCTTCGCCGAGGTCGACCCGGCCACCGCGCCATTCCTGATGGCCGCGCTGCAGGTCGCGTGGACGGGTCTCGCGAGCCGCGTGACGCCGGCCGATGTCCCGTATCTCGACCAGCCGGGGCTGTGCCCGGTGTGCGGCACACATCCGGTCGCGAGCGTGGTGCGGGTCGGCGGCCAGTATCAGGGCTACCGTTTCCTGCAGTGCGGGCTGTGCACGACCGAGTGGCACATGGTGCGCACCAAGTGCTCGCACTGCGATTCGACGAAGGGCATCGCGTATCACGGGATCGAAGGCGGCAGCGAAGCCGTCAAGGCCGAATCGTGCGACGAGTGCAAGACCTATCGCAAGATCGGCTATCAGGAGAAGGACTACGAGTTCGAGCCGCTCGCGGACGATCTCGCGAGCCTCACGCTCGACCTGCTGATGAACGAGGCCGGCTACCAGCGCAGTTCACCGAACCCGCTGTTGTGGCCCGACGTGTCGCGCGAAGCGGACTGACGGCACGGGGCCGGGGCGGGGCGCGAGCGCCGGCCCCGGCCGACTGCGAAGCATGAGACTGGAGCCACCACGACGTGACCGAACCGGGAGTGAATGAATTGAACGCCGTGCTGGCGCGCGTGCCGTCGGTCGAACGCGTGCTGTCGTCGGCGCCGCTGCAGCCGCTCGTCGCGGACTATGGCCGCACGCGCGTGCTCAATGCCGTACGCGCCGAACTGGAACGCTGGCGCACGGCGGCGCAGCACGATCCCGCGGCGGCCGAGCCGCTCGACGAGCCGCGCATCGCCGCGGCCGTCGCGCACACGTTGGCCGCACAGAGCGCGAGCGCCGTGCGCACCGTGTTCAACCTCACCGGCACCGTGCTGCACACGAACCTCGGGCGCGCGCTGCTGCCCGACGACGCGGTGCGCGCCGTGGTCGACGCGCTCACGCGGCCCGTCAACCTCGAGTTCGATCTCGCCACCGGCCGCCGCGGCGACCGCGACCACCTGATCGACGATCTGCTGTGCGAACTGACGGGCGCGGAAGCCGCGACCGTCGTCAACAACAATGCGGCGGCCGTACTGCTGACGCTGTCGGCGCTTGCGACGAAGCGGGAAGTGGTCGTGTCGCGCGGCGAGCTGGTCGAGATCGGTGGGGCGTTCCGCATTCCCGACATCATGAGCCGTGCCGGCGCGAAGCTGCACGAGATCGGCACGACCAATCGCACGCATCTGCGCGACTACGCGGACGCGATCGGCCCGCGCACGGCGCTGCTGATGAAGGTGCACTGCAGCAACTACGCGATCAGCGGCTTCACGAAGGAGACGACGCTCGCCGAACTCGCGCCGCTCGCGCGCGAGCACGGGGTGCCGATCGCCGTCGATCTCGGCAGCGGCACGCTGGCCGACCTGTCGCAATGGGGCTTGCCGCACGAGACGACCGTGCAGGAAACCGTCGCGGCCGGCGCAAACGTCGTCACGTTCAGCGGCGACAAGCTGCTCGGCGGCCCGCAGGCCGGCCTGATCGTCGGCGATCGCGCGCTCATCGCGAAGATCAAGAAGCATCCGCTCAAGCGTGCGCTGCGCGTCGGCAAGCTGACGCTCGCGGCGCTCGAACCCGTGCTGCGCCTCTATCAGTCACCCGAATTCCTGCGCGACCGGCTCACGACGCTGCGCCTGCTGACGCGCCCGCAGCGCGAGATCGCCGAAACCGCCGAACGCATGCGCCCGGTGCTGCAGGCCGCGCTCGGCAGCGATTTCGACGTGACGGTCGAGCCGATGTTCAGCCAGATCGGCAGCGGTGCGCTGCCGGTCGACCAGTTGCCGAGCGCCGGGCTCGTCGTGCGCTCCGCGGACGGCAAGCGCAGCGGCCGCGCGCTCATGCAGCTGGAAAAACGCCTGCGCGAATGGCCGCGTCCGGTGCTCGGCCGCGTGGCCGACAACGCGCTGCGGTTCGACCTGCGCTGCCTCGAAGCGGCCGACGAAGCGGCGTTCGTCGCGCAATGCGTGCCGCTCGCGGGGCCCGCTGCATGATCGTCGGGACCGCGGGACACATCGACCACGGCAAGACCACGCTCGTGCGTGCGCTGACGGGCGTCGACACCGATCGGCTGAAGGAAGAGAAGGCGCGCGGCATCTCGATCGAACTGGGCTATGCGTATACGCCGCTCGACAACGGCGACGTGCTCGGCCTGATCGACGTGCCGGGCCATGAGAAGCTGATTCATACGATGGCGGCCGGTGCGTGCGGCATCGACTTCGCGCTCGTCGTGATTGCCGCGGATGACGGCGTGATGCCGCAGACGCGCGAGCATCTCGCGATCCTGCAACTGCTCGGCGTCACGCATGGCGCCGTCGCGCTGACGAAATGCGATCGCGTCGATGCCGCACGCGTTGCCGAGGTGCGCGACGAGATCGCCGCGTGGCTGCACGACTCGACGCTGGCCGGCGTGCCGATCTTCGAAACGCGTGCGACGGTGGCCGACGATCCGGGCGTCACCACGTTGAAGCAGCATCTGGCGGACGCGGCGATCGCATGGCGCGCGCGTCGCGACGACGGGCTGTTCCGGCTCGCGGTCGATCGCGTGTTTACGCTCGCCGGGCAAGGCACCGTCGTGACGGGTACCGCGTTCGCGGGCCGCGTCGCGACGGGCGACACGCTCGCGATCGTGCGCACGGGCGGCGCGGCCCGCGTGCGCAGCATCCATGCGCAGAACCGGCCGGTCGAGGCCGGCCATGCGGGCGAGCGTTGCGCGCTGAACCTGGCCGGCGTCGACAAGGCCGACGTCGAGCGCGGCGACACCGTCGCCGATGCGCGGCTCGTCGCGACGTCGCCGCGTCTGGACGTCGAGCTGACGCTGCTCGCGGACGCGGGGTTGACGCTGACCCACTGGGCGCCGCTGCACGTGCATCTCGGCACGCTGCATCGCATGGCCCATGTCGCGCTGCTCGACGGCGACACGCTCGCGGCCGGCCAGCGGATGCGTGTGCAACTGATCTTCGACGAGCCGGTGTTCGCACTGCCGGGCGACCGCTTCATCGTCCGCAATCCGCAGGCGACGCGCACCGTCGGCGGGGGCCGGGTGCTCGATCCGTTCGGGCCGGCGCGCAAGCGCCGCACGCCTGCGCGCCGCGCATGGCTCGATGCGCTCGCGACGTGGCTCGACGAAGGGCGCCTCGATGCGCTGCTCGTGCAGGCGCCGCTCGGCATTGCGCGCGCGACGCTCACGCATCTGACGGGATTCGCACCCGATGCGCTGGCGTTGCCTGGCGATGCGCTGGCGATCGGGCAACGCGATGCCGCGTCGAACGAAGGCGCGGTGATTGCGCATGCGCACTGGCGTGCGTTGCAGACGCGGGCGGTCGATACGCTGCGCGTGTATCACGAGCGCATGCCCGACGAGCAGGGACTCGACGCCTCACGCTTGCGGCGGATGGCCGCGCCGCTCGTCGGCGATGCGCTGTGGCGCGCGCTCGTCGATGCGCTGGTGGCGGGCGGCGAAGTCGCGCGCAGCGGGCCGTGGCTGCATCTGCCGTCGCATTCGGTGAGCCTCGAGCCGCGCGAGGAAGCGCTGACGCGGCAACTGCTGCCGTTGATCCACGCGGGGCGCTTCGATCCGCCGTGGGTGCGCGACCTGGCCCGCGATACGGGCACGGCCGAGGACGCGGTGCGCGCGCTGCTGCGCAAGCTCGCACGGCGCGGCGACGTGCAGCAGGTCGTGCGCGACCTGTTTTATCATGCGGACGTCGCACGCGAACTGGCGGAACTGATCGCGCATCTCGCGCCGTCGCGCGGCGGCGGGCTCGATGCCGCGACGTTCCGCGATGCGACGGGCCTCGGTCGCAAGCGCGCGATCCAGATTCTCGAGTTCTTCGATCGGGTTGGGTATACTCGCTTCCGCCGCGATCTTCACTACCTGCGGCCTGACAGCGGTTGGGTGGGTATTCAGGCGTAGGCGCTCGTCGTTCTTGTGTTTTTTCTCCGCGGAAGGCATTCGTATCCGGTGGTACGGCCGGGCTTCAAACCCGGTTGGGGGTGTCAGACACTCCCGGGTCAGTTCGACTCTGGCTGCCTTCCGCCAATCATGGCTTCGTGCGCATTTCGGTGGCTTCGGCGGCTCCTCCAACCGATATGGACGAAGCCAGCGACCGCACGTCGCGTACGCGGCCGTATCAAGGCAATATTCGACGCTGAAACAGTCATGGGCCATCGTACTGGCGGTGAGCGCTCGATGCACACCGTCTGTTCATGAGCGTGCGACACGGGCAATCTGATTCCGACCAGATGTGCAATGGGCTTGACGTCCTCCCTGCCTTCAGACAGGGAGGACGTCAAGGTCATGCCTTACGCTCCCAACGTTCCTTGCCGATCGGCTAAAGGCGTTCTTACCATCCGCGCTGAATACCGGTCTTCACGATGTGCGCGTCATAGTCTTCCTCGGAACTGAGCTGGGCTCTAAGGGCATTGTAATAGTCAGGAGCTTGAACACCATGGATCTGATGTTCGCTACCATTCGGCGCCTGATAATACGGGTTCATTCCGGACCGATCTGGCACGACGACGGCCTGCGGATATACCGACTGACGCGCGGCTAATTCCCGATCAACTTGACGAGCGGTGTGCGCATGCGATTGCGGGACGTAAACGCCACGAAACTCTGACGGCGGAATACCGTGACGGGTGTCTTCGTACGGGGATGCATATGCCGCTGGGGCACTTGCGTGCGCTGTCACCATAAAAGTATTCTGCATCCGATGGTAGGCCTGCGATTGCCCGTGAGGTGACAAACCTGTTGTTTGTTGATTCCTCGCCATCATCGCGAGAAGCTGCTCAGGCTCCATACCGCCATTCACCAATTCTTCAAAATCCTTACGTTGTTCGGGACTCAACGAGTGAAGCACCTCTTCCGTTGATGGCGCGTGTGTTTCAGTATGCAGCCGGCCGTATCCATGGCGCTCGAGCGCGACGGACAGCGCCCCATGCGCAGGATTTTCCAGAGCCATGCGCGCGGCGCGCGCCCGCTGTTGAGGATCCGAGCTACCCCGTATCCGGGTAACATCAATATCGTCCCGCTCCACTCGGCCGTCGTGTGATTGATTAAATGCAATGTTCCGATCTCGCATCTGGTTTTGAGAAAGGACACCGTGTCGCCTTACGCTGCTATAGGAGGCGGCAAACGCGGGATCAGTCGTCGTTGGCGCAGAAGATGGACGCCCGTGGAATGCCGGCGGCATCCCATGGATAGGAGGCTGCGTGTGAGAGGCGGGCCAAGTCCCCGACCCTGCCCCCGAGCCGGGCGCTGGGTACGGTTCATGAAAATCAGTCGTGTAAGCCTGGTTGCCGTACGTCACTCGAGGAAAGCTGTTGTTGCCCGTCATGTGGGTTTCTCCGGTTAACCACAAGGTGTACTACCGATATTAATGATGTAGGCCGACCCGGAAGCCTCACTCACGCGCAATAAAAGCATGAAACGCGAACCAGAGAACGCTTCAATCTGAAAGCGGCAATTGACTGGAAGTAGTGCAACTAAAGATTGCACCGGCGTACTACCGGCGCGAATCCGGCCCGGTACGTCGATCACCGACAACTTGTGTTGCCACGCTCGAAGAAGCGTTCGCACGTCGAGCATCATTCCATGGACAGCGCCTCGTGTCCGTGGTGACCGCTCCATTTTATGAGCCGGTTGCGTGCGGACGCTGCATCGGTCGCCGGGGGCGATTCGACGGGCACAGCGTGGCCGATGGCCGGCGCGCATCGACCGATGGCGGGGCGTCTTCGACGCCGGGCATCGAGCAAGTCCCCGCCTTTCGATACACGGCGAGCGATCCGGCCTATCGCACCGATCGATCCCGTCGCGGTCGGTTTTCTTCTCCGTGCTCTCTTCGCATCCCGATCGTTCCGTTCGCATCGCGTCGGCGAAAGCCGACCCGATACAAGAGACTAACCGCCAGGGGACGCCCACACGCACGAGCCGACAGCAAGCGCGGCACGGCTGTGCGCAGCGCCGCCGTGCGCTTTTTGATTGCAGCACTCCAGCAGACGAGGACATCGTGACTTACACAGGATGCAGGGATGAGATTGCCGGCGGCCTAACCAAGGTGCTGTGGACGGCTTCGCAACTCGACGACGAAGCCGACTTCGAGGATCTCCTCGAAGCGATCCGCGTGCTTTGGCCCAGGTGGCCCGGGGCGGGGACGGTCGCCGCGTGGCGCTACGTCCGGCGCCAGGCATGGGGCGATGCGCGCCGCGTGCTCGAAGACGACGACACCGAAGCGAAGCGCTCGGGGCTTCATGCCGCACTGATGGCGGTGTGTCTTTTCGGCCTCGAAGACCCGCTGTGGCATAGCTATGCGCTCAGCGCGGCCGAGCAGCGCGAAAGCATCGAGGGCGCGAAGATCGGCGCGCGTCTGCTCGAGCGCGCCGCAAAGCTCGACGCCAGCGTTCGAGCGCCTGCGTCCACCGACGCACCGGCGAGCACGCACGGCGTGCCGGCCGACAACAGCGGATTCTCCGCGTCGATGACGTGGGTCCGCGCATGAGCAGCCGTTTTCACCTTTTCCGCGCGCCGGGCGATTCGCATTTCAATTGCGGCCTTCGCATCGGTGCGCTTGTAGCAGCGGCAGCAACCTAGACTGACTTTGCCTCGTAGTACCGACGGTCACGCAAACACTTACCCGACAGGAAGAAGACATCATGAATCTGAACGTTCCGAGTATGACCACCTACCCCACCGATCCGGCGAGCTACCTGCAACGGCTGACCAGCGGTGCCTCGGCGAGCTCGACGCAGGACGTGCTCAAGGATCTCATCGGCCTCATCAGCCAGTTGCTCCAGCAGATGCAGACCGGGCAGAACGGGCAGGCCGGCGGCATGCCCGGTGGCGGCGCGGGCGCAATGCCCGGCGGTATGGGAGCAACGCCCGGCGGTATGGGGGCGACGCCCGGCGGCATGGGGGGCGCGGGCGCCATGCCGGGCGGCACCGGGGGGATGACGGTGCAAAACGCGGCGGGCGTGCTGGCCTCGTACATGGGGCAGCATGGCATCAGTGCGTCGGACCCGAACGCGATGTACAAACTCGCGTCGAACGCCGACGGCGGCACGCCGCCCACGGTGCAGCAAGCGGCGCAGACGATGCTCGCGAACCCGGGTGCCTACCAGCAGATCGAGACGCACGACGTGGCGGGCACCGACGGCAAGTCCGGGGTCGGCAATTTCCAATGGGCGGCTCAAGGCGGACTCGGTGCGGCGGGCAACGCAACGGGCGGCGCGGGCGGCGTGGCGGGGCAGCCGGGGACGACCGGCGGCTTGCCTGGCACGGGCGGTTTTCCGGCGAACACCAGTACGCTGCCGACGACGGGCGGCTTGCCGGCAACGGGCGCGACGGCAGGCTTCACACCCGGTACGGGCGACCTGTTGAAGGACGGCAAGCCGCTGCAGATGGCCGACGAAGGCAAGGCGCTGGCCAACTTCAACGCGCAGGATGGTGCCGACTTCCAGGCCATGGAAAGCGCGTTGTCGCACGGCGACGGCAATGCCGCGGCGAAGACGCTCGCCAACGCGGTGAAGTCGGGCAAGTTGAGCCAGTCGGATGCGGCGGCGATCGGCGCACAACTGCAGCAGACGGCGAACGCGCATGGCGGTGGCAAGATCAGCCACGACGCGAGCAAGGCGCTTTCGGATGCGCTGGGCGGCGCGAACGTGCTGACGCCGGGCAAGACGCGCGCCGCGGTCGCCTTCGAGAACATCACCGGCATTCACACGGGTACGATCGCCGGCGTCAGCACGAAGTAACGTCGCCGGCAGTTCCGGCGATCATCCCGATCGGCGGCCCGAGCGGCCGCCGATCGGGGGCTGCAGGAAGCGATGATCGGCGACAATCGGCGGCCGCGCTGCGAAACACCGCAGCGCGGCCGCTTCGTTGTTTACCGGCGCAACCGACGTCCCGATTCAGCCCGCCATCTGCTGACGAAGGGACGCGTTCAGCGGGCTCCATTCGAGCAAGGCGACGAAGCCGTCCTGCGCGGCGACCACGACCCAGCGCCGGTACTGATGCACGATCTGCCCGGACTCGTACGTGTGTGCTTCCTGCCAGGCGGTGGCGCGCCGCACGTGGACGGTCGTGCCGAAGAGCGGCGCGATCGATTCGACGTTCCCGCAGGCCCGCACGACGCGCATCACCTCGGCCACGGGCTGCGCGAAATCGATCGTGCGCTCGGCATCGGCAACGCGCGGCCAGTAGCTGCCCGCACCTTGCGGACGCCGTTCGTTCCAAAGCCGATCGAAGTCGCGGGCCACGCGCGTGGCCAGCCGAAGGGCAGCCATCTGCAGCTTCAGCTGCAGCGTCTCGTGCCATTCGTCGGCATCGAGTGGAAAGCATTCGGAATCGACGATCTCACCGGTATCGAAATCGGCATCGATTCGATGGCAACTGACGCCCCACTCGCGCCGCCCCTCGAGGATGGCGCGCATGGCCGGGTACGGGCCGCGCCCGTCGGGCAGCGGTGACGGATGAAAGTTCGCCGCATGGCGCAGATAGGGCTGCCACGCCGGAATCTTCCAGTTGTAGCCGGCCACGATCAGTGCCTCGCATTGCCGTTCGGCGAGCCAGCGCAGATCGTCTTCGTCGATGCGCGACAGCTGCACCGGAATGCGCAGCTTGTCCGCGCGCTCGACGAGTTCGCTATTGAAGTCGAGCCGGTTGTCGACCGGAATCGAGTAGAGCGCCACAGGCTCCCAGCCGGCGGCCACGAACGCGTCGAAGACGACACGCCAGCGATCGAAGCCGGCGAACGCGAATCGCATGGGTCGGTTCTCCCTTTCACAATGAAGGTCATGGCGGCATGGACGGCGATGACGGCCGACGGCCACACCCCGCTTCACGGTAAGCGCGCACGGTGGAGGACAGCCTGTGCATTCCGAAGTTTCGTCGAGTGCCGCGAACCGGCAAATGAATCGCCGATTGCGCGCCGCGGCGAGGACGTCGCTATTGCGCCTTACGCCGCGCCGCGCGTCAAGATCTCAGCCCGAGGTTCTTCTTGATGGCGTCCTCGGCCGTCTTGGCGGCGGTTGCCGTGAGGCCGGGCTGCCCGATGATGTTGGCGATCTGCTTGAGCCGCTCGCTGTCGGTCAGCGGTGCGGCGCTCCGGCTGGAAGCCGACGTATCGCGCGGCGCCGTCGCCGCTTGCGGTTTTTCGCGCCGCGCGCGTGCCAGCTGCGAAAGCAGCAGTGCCGCTTCGCCCTTCGGAATGCCGCTGTCTGTCAGCAGCGTGTGCGCGGCGATCAGATCCTGATTGCGGCTCGCGCGCGGATGGTTGCCCACGATCGCGAGCGCCTGCCTCGCGCGCTGTGCGCCTGATGCATCGACTGCCATGTCGGCACCCGCGAGCGCCGCAAGCGAGGCTGGATCGAGGCGCCCGATGCTCTTGGTGACCATCGACAGAATATGCTTGACCACGATGTCGCGCTCGGCATCCTTGTGTACCTTCGCCTTGTCTTCAGCATGCATGCCCGAGATCAGGCGCTTGCTGAACGACGTCGCGCTGTTGGCGTAGCGGCGTGCATCGTCATAGAGCGACGCATAGATACCCGCCTGCGCCTGCGGGCTACGCAAGTCCGCAGGCAGGCCTTCGTCCTCCGGCCGAGCCTCCATCGCGCGCAGATCGTCGATCTTCGCGCGGCTCGTTTGCAGCGCCGCGCGCAGGCGCTCGTCCTGCGTCTGGCCCGTGTAGTCGTGCGGGGCCAATACCGTGTCGACGTAGCGTTGAATCGTGGCGGCCTTCGCATTGCGCAGGTTTTGCCGTCCTTCGACAAACGGCTTCTTCAAATCGAGCGCTTCCTTGACCGCGTTGGTCAGGTGCCCGGATGCCGCGAGCGGTGCCAGCGCGCCGTGCGAGCCGCCAATGAGCAGCCCGCTTGCCGTCAGACCGATGGCGGACGTGACCGACTGGTAGAGCGCGCCGTTACGTTGTTTGCCCTTGTTCTCCGCGATGCTCATGGCGGTCAATACGTCGCGGGCATGCTGCGTGAGCGGATGCGCGTCGTCTCGCGCAATGCGCGAGAGCTTGCCTTTGTCGTATTGCCATTCTCCCTTGCTGTTTTTCGTCAGCAGCAGGTTGTCGACCTGGTTCGGCATTGGCGCGCCCGGCGGGCGTTTTTCGGGGTGCTCGAAGCGTTCGACGTCGGCGGCGAGCATCGCCTTGACCTTGGTTTCGTAACGGCTATGGATCGAATGCGCGGCGGCGGCGTTCGAGCCCGAGGCCAGCGCGTTCACGAGGTCGGTGGCGGGCGCCGCGTCGTAGCCGAACTGTCCGTGCGCCGCCGTCGATGCACCGTTCAGGCCATCTTTCGCGGGCCGCTTGGCGGCGAAGGCCGTCAACGTCATGCCTTTGCGGTTGACGCCCATCGCGTGCGCGAAATCGGCGAAGAGCCGGCCCTTGCCGCCGGCGCCCGGCACGAATGCGCCGATGTCGTCCACGCCGGGCTTTTGCGGCGCGATAGCCGCTGCGGGCTTCGGAGCAGCGGGCGCGGCGGGCGGACCTTCCGCGCACGGGCGCTTGCCGATGCTGCCGAGTTCCTCGATGAGCGCGCCGGCACTCGCGCGCCGCGTCGGCATCGGCGCGGGTTTCGCTCCGGTGGAGGGGCCGGGGTCGCTCGGCGTGCGGGTGAGGGACGCGGATTCGATTGCATGCGACGGGAACGCGATCTTGGGTGGGGGCGCCATGATGTTTTCGGACCAGGAGACAAGATGGACTGCACTGTGCGAGCCGGTCATGACACTCCCGTGAACCGCGCGAAGCATCGTTCGGATTGGCGAAGCAGGTTCGCGGCGGCATACCGCCGAGCCGTCTCGCGGGTGTTGCTCATTCGGTTTTCGCGGTGCGGCTTCGCGCGCGCGAACGCTTTCGCATCCGCATTCATTAGATTGGAACGAGGGCCGCCTTCATGCGGTTCGGTGTCGCGCGTTTCATCGAACGCGCGTTTCGTTCACGATCAAGGAGAAAACGAATGAGCTTCATCGGCAATATTGTGAAGAGCGTAGTCGGGGATGTCACCAAGGCTGCAGGGGATGTTCTCCATGGTGTCGGCAACGCGCTGCACGGCGCGGCGACGTTCGGCAAGGGGCTGCTGAGCGGCAACCCGAAGGAAGCCCTTGCGGGGGCAGGGGCCATTGCGAAGGGTGGGCTCGAGGCGCTCGAGGGCGGCACGGCGCTCGCGGAAAACCTGACGCCGGAGGGCGCCGCTACCGCGCTCGCATTGGCGGGCGGCAAGGAGGCGGTGCGAACGCTGACCTCAGGCACGGGCGCCGCCTGATGCACGGACGGTGACGAGCATGATGGAGCTTCTTACCGAACGGCCGGCCGATGCGCCGGCCATGGCGCAGGCGATCATCGAGCATATCGAGGCCAACGAGCTGGACGAGGCCGAGGCGCTGCTGGCGCGCATGGACGATGTCTACCCCGAAACGCGCGAGGTGCACGTGTTTGCCGTGACGATCGCATTGGTGCGCGGGCGTCCGCACGAAGCGTGGCAGATCGTGAACGGATTGCCCGACGATCGCGCGCCCGAACTGAAGGCGATCTGCCTGAAACTCCTCGACGATCCGTCGTGGCATGGCTATGCGACGGCACACGAGGACAGTACCGATCCCTACGTGCGCCTTGCCATGCGGCGCCTGCTCGAAAGAGACTGATGACCGCTCCCGGGGCCTTCGGCCCCGCTCGGCGAACCCCATCGAGTCGTTTCCGTCGAATCCGGGTAGTCGATGTATTGACGACGAGCGGCGTTTCGCGCGGCGGAAAATGCCGTGCAAAGAAATCCCGCCCGGACATCGGGCGGGATCGTGCGAGCTTCAAACGCCCCAGGGGCGGACGCGTTCGCGTTCAGAGACCTTGCGCGAGGAATTGCTCGGCGTACTTGTTGCGGTTTTCCATTTGCGGATCGGTGGCCTGTTCGTAGTCCTTGTCCCAGACCAGTGCCGCTTGTTCCGCCGTCGTCGTCTGCTTGATGTCCGTGATCGTCTTGCTGTACGTCGTGTCGAGTTCCTGATTCATGAAGCCGATGTTGGCTTCGAGGCTGCCCGGGTCGAGCCCGTGCTGCTTCGCATAGTTGATTTCGCCTTGTTTGCGCGTGCCGCCCCATTGTGCAAGACCCCAACCGTTGGCGTTGTCGTCCGCGAAGTTGCCGGAGGGCGCGCCTGTCGCTCCGCCTTGATTGACGTTGCCTTGCAGCCCGCTTTCCTGCTGCAGGTTGCCGAGCACGCCAGCGACCTGCGCGTCGGTCAGGCCGTAGCGCGATTTGAGATCCTGTGCGATGGCGTGCGCGGCGTCGCCGCCCGATACATTGGGCAGCGTGTTGCCGTTGCCGCCGCCACCGCTTCCACCGCCGCCTATTCCCGGCGACGCGCCGCCACCGCCCTGGCCGCCACCGCCGCCACTCATGCCCGCGGGGGCGCCTCCGCCACCGCCGGCATAGGCGGGCGGCGCGGAGTACGAAGGCGTACCGCCGCCGATGCCGCCCACACCACCCGCATCGCCTGAATTCTGGCTGGAGGGGTCGAGAATCTGCTTGATTTCTTCGATGAGCAACTCGAGCAGTTGTGCGAGCTGCGATTCGTTCGTGCCGCCGATGCCGCCGACATCGTCGATGCCGTTCAGATAGCCGGCGTTATAGCCTTGCACTGCCGTGGTGGACATGATTTTCTCCGCGTGAGAATGACGTTATTCATCAGCTGCCGATGGAGGGCCGATAGCGGCCGCCTGCGAAACCTAATTTATTGCCCGGCGCTTACGGCGCCTTGACGGATGCGAAGCCGTCGCCGGATTGCCGAACCGCCGAACCGCCGAACCGGGTGGCGGCCGCGATGCCGATGCAAGCGGCTTGCGGCAGGCGAGCCGCCGCGCCACGGATGCGGCCACCCGCACGAACCTTTCGTTTCGCTAGCTCGGCACGGCCCGTGTGATCAGGCGGTCGTGCGATGCATCACGCCGAGTTCCACCGCGTTGTCGGCGTCGACCGTTCGCCGCTCGTTCGACCGGTTCGACGGGCTCGACGTGCTCGCGGCAAACGGCAGGCATCCCGCGATGATGAGCAGTGCGCCCAACGCGTTCTCCGTGAAGTTCTTATCGCCGGCGGACCAATCGCTTCTACCCCCCACCGCGTGATTGACCACGGCGGTGGCCGCATAAAGGGAGAGGAACAGGCTGAGACGCGCGATTCCCGCGCCGGCCGCCTTGTCCCCGAGCTGCCTGGCCGTGCTGGTTTCGGATGTGTCGATCTTGCCCCAGCTCAGGCGCAGCGACTTCAGTTCATCGAGCGCCTTGCCCGTGAAGCCGTGCGTCGAGATTTCCGAGGCCACGCGTCCCCCGATCGCATCCAGCCCCTCGCCGGCGGCATTCGCTGCCGAATAGCCGAACAGGCCTTTGATCGATGCGTTGGTCTTCGTGTGGTGAATGAGGCTGTCGACGTAGGACGTGGCCGACCATTGCGAGCTGGCCTGCGCGGTGTTCACGGCGAGCTGGTTCACGAAATACGGAGCGCCGTTGAGCGCCTGGCCTCTGACGGGGCGCTCGTAGCCTGCGTCGTGATTGCCTTCGAGCGGGCGGAACACGTTGATCACGTCGCGCGCCAGATATGCGTACGATTTGATCGCGCTAGGCAGCATGCCGGCGAGCTGCCCAAGATGCCCGTTGCCCTCGTCGTTCTTGCCGGCATGGGCGGCGAGCCCCACCGTCATTACCAGTGCGATGAGCTGCGCACCGTGGCCCGCGTAGGTCTTCTTGTCCGCGGTGCCGGTGTGATACTTGTGCAACATCGCGACCAGGTTGCCCATCGCCGCCGCAGTGAACAGCGAGGCCGTGATGACGCCGCGTGTTTCGGGCCCGGCGCCGGTCTTGTCGAGGACGGCTTCGGTCGCCATCGAGCACAGCTCCCGGAAGAGCGTGGCGCCGCCGGTCGCGACGAATTCATGACTGAACGCGTTGACGAGATTGGCCGTCCACCCTTTGAGCGGTTGCGCGGCGCCGTAGGGGTTCCGAGTCAGCATGTCGCCGACGTTCGAGATGAACGACCGGATTTGCCCCGGCCGGGACAGCGCGGCCGACAGGTGGTCGCTGATCGCGGCGGCCGATGCCGGACGTATGTCTTCGGGTTCCGCGACCGCCGATGTCCCGGCGGGGGCCAGCGTGCGGGTTTCCAGGGCTATCCGGGACGACGAACTCGGAACGGTTGTCTCGGGCCAGATTTCGGAATCCTGAATGTCGGTATCGTGCGCGACGAGGTGAGGCGCCGAGAAGTTGGCCGGATTCGGGGAGAGCGGGCTCCGGGACGTCGTGTCGTGCTCCTCGGGCAACGAAGGTGTCTCGGGTAGGCGCGACGATGACGCCTCCGCGTGGGAAGGCATCGTGAAAGTATTTTTTGCCGGCACGGGTTTGTCTTCGGGGGGCTCGGAAACAGCTTTTCCCAGCGCAGGTTTATGTTGATCGAAGACGGGGCTGGACGGAGCGGATGACGAGGCGTCCGATGCGGCGCGGTGGAGCAAGGCCGGGTTCGCCCCCTTGTCGAGCGACAGCGTGCCGGCCGCGCGGGACGTTTCGGGTTTCGATTCGGCCTCGCTCGTCGTCGCGGTTGTCAGCCCCGTGGCGTCCTTCTCGTGCGGCAGCGGGCTGGCCGAACGCGACGTGGCCGGTTGCTTGCCGGCAGTTTTCGTTTCCACCGGCTCCTGAGGTCGAACGGGCGCCGCACTGTCGTGCCGCGATGCCGGCGTGTGTGGCTGCAGTTCCTCGTGTACGGGCAATGCTTCGCTCGACTGCCCGCCCCCCGACAAGTCGAGCACCGACACCGTCTCGTCTCCCAGGGCTGCACGTTGAGCGTCCAGCTTGCCCGAACCGGGCAGCGACCGTGAGCCTCCACCGTGGCGGCCGATCGCGGAGCCTGACGACGATGATGCGCGCGGAGGCAGCGAGTTGCGCCTGACGGGCAACGATGCCGGCAGCGCCGGCGATGGGGGCTGCGCCGTCCCAGCCGGTTGCGATGTTGTCGAAAGCGGGCCCGCCTGCGCCGGTGCATGGGTGCCGGTATGCGCCGGAAAGGCGGGTGCATTGCTCAGCGCACCGAGCAATGCGCCGCCGGAGGGGCGCGGGCCGGGCATCGATGCGCTTCGTTGGCGCGGGGCCGGCGCGGGCTGCGTGTCGTTGCGCGGGAGGTCGAGCGATGAAGACCGTACTTGCGTGTTATTGCTGATCGGCATGACGTTTCCTTTCGGTTGATTTCGATCGTTCGACGTCGCCTCGCGACAAAGGCCTCGATGGACTTGCGCGCTGCCTCATCGCGTCCAGGCGGTCGCGACGTGCCTTCGCCCGTCGATTCCGTCTTCGCGCTTTGCGAACGTGGGTTCTCGTGGTGGAAAGGTAAAACGACATCACGGTGACAGCCTGCCGATTCCGAAGTGGCGTGCAAAAAAACGCACGTCGATGCCAGCGCCGGTGCTACGACCGCGGATCTCTTTGCGCACTTCATCGCATTTGCCGCATGCGCGCTTCGCAATTTCGCTCGCCGCGTCGCGTCGCTTGCGTTGCGCAATGCCGTGGCGCATAAGCTTGCGCTTGCATTCCTCGATATCGCTCCGCGTGAGTGGGATGCGGGGACCGTGCCGCACCGACATCGAGCGATGTTGCTGGCGACGGAAATCGTCATGTCACTCAAGGAGTTCGCCATGAACAACTTAGGAATTCGGCCGGGGCTCGTCCAGTCCCGTGTCGCGGAGTTCGAGAAAGGGACGAAGAACGGTGCGGCCGACGGCGCACAAAAGCAATCGCCCGCGCGCAGCAAAGGCCAACTGGACGGGCTATCCAGCTTCAAGGGGGCCGATGGCGCGCCGCCACCTCCGCCTCCGCCGCCCCGCAACTTTGCCAGCCTGCCGGGGCGCGCGGGGAACGTCGGCGCACAGGTGCTGAGTTCGGCGCTTCATGCCGGAAGTCACTTTCTGCCGCCCGGCGTCGCGTCCACCGCCATGCATGCGGCGGGTGACATCGTGCGTCCATCGGCCCTTGGCGCAGGGGACCCCGTGACGCAAATGGCTGCGATGCAACACGACTTCATGAAGCAGCAAAACGAGATGACGCGGCTCAACAACGCGAACACGATGGCGGCCGCGGTCAACCAGCAGTCGCAGGAGCTCACGTCGGCGCTGGCGTCGGTGGGCAACAAGGGCGCCAGCAACATTTCGAACGCCGCCAAGGGGCAGTAACGGCTGCAGCGGGCCGCGGCGTTTTCGCGCGCGGCTCGCGAACGCCCCGGTCCGATCGTCCACGCTTTGTTCCTGCTTCGTCCCCGCTTGGCGCTTGCCTTGGCGCTCGCGATACGGGACGACTTCCTCATGCAACGTCGCTTTCTCTCTCGATGACGTTCGCGGGCAGCCGGGTCTCCCCGGCTGCCCCTGCTCGGTCTACTGCCCGTCATCCGCCAGCTTCATGCGCTCGACGATGCGTTCCACCGAACGCGCGTAGCGGTCGCGCTCGGCAGGTGTCTCCGAATGGTAGGCGCCGATCGCCGCCCAGGTATTCCCGTACTTGACCATCATCTTGTGCAGGTGCCACGCAGCCACGTAGACGCTCGAGCATGGGTTCATGAGGTCGTCCGCCGAGACGCCGTAGCGCGACAGCAGCGGAAGGTGAATCGAGTTGATCTGCATCATGCCGTAATCGGTCGAACCGTTCCGGTTGCGATGGAGCGCGTTCGCATTGGCATGCGATTCCTGCCACGCGATCGCGCGCAGCACGACGGGGCTCACATGTTGATAGGCCGCGGCCGCCGCAAAGCAGTCGGGGGTCTGCGCGCGCACGTCGGCGGGCCGCGCGGACAGAACGGCAAGCGCCAGCGCGAGCGCCGGCTTGGGTGTGAATAGTCGCATCATGGATCATCCGGTAAGAGCAGCGGTGCGGGAATCGCTTCGCACCGACGTGCGAATGAAAACGCCGTCCGACCCACGCGTTTGCGTTTCGTCGGACGGCGTGGGCGGAAAAATGCCGCGGGCCGGCCGTGTTACCGATCGGTGGTGCAGGCGCTTTGGCGCCGCACACCGCTGCCCTCAGCGGCCCATCGTCTCCGAGGGCGCTTCCTGGAACACGCGCCGGTAGCCGTTGACCAGCGTCGAACGATGGCGCACGCCCCACTTGTTCGCGACGTCGAGCACGCGCGTGGCCGGTGCGCCGTCGTCGAGCAGATCGTCGCGAATGCGCTCCATCCGCTGGCGCCGGATCAGCTCGCTCGGCGACAGCCCGAGGTGGTTCTTGAACGCTGCCTGCATCGCGCGCTCGGTCACGCCCACATGCGATGCCACTTCGCGCACCGAAAGGTCCTTCTGGTCGAGGTTGTCCATCAGGTAGCGATAGGCGCGGCGGTATTTCGCCGGCAGGCGGGCGCTCACGTCGTCGGAGCGCTGCGCCGTGCGCGATGCCTGCATGTGATCGGCCGCGGCGGCGGGCATCGACATGCTGTCCGAGCGCACATGCTGAATCGAGGCGAGCGCGTAGCGGCCGTAGAACTGTGCGAATTCCTGCGTGCGCATCTGCTGCTGCATGATCTTCGCGCGGCAGTAGAGGTAGTCGAGGTACCAGCGCGCATGCTGGCTGCCTTGCGAATTCGCCGCGCCGGACGCATCGAGCATCGCTTCGGCCAACGGCGTCGCGTGGCCGGCGATCGCGGCCAGCGTGATTTCGAGGCACAGGCTGCGGTGATAATCGTTGAGGCCTGCCTGGCGGCTCCAGCTCACGTATTGCTTGAGCGTTTCGCCCGCGCTCGTCCGGCCGTCGGCCAGCGAAACGAGCCGGTTCAGGTGCGAGAGTCGTTCGGCCAGCAGCGGCAGCGCGGTCCCGGCGGGCTGCGAGCCGGGTACCGGTGCCTCGCTCGGCTCGAACTCCGCGATAGCCGAGCGCCAGTAGATGTGGTCGGCGAGTCGCTCGGCACCGTGCAGTTCGTGCTGCGCGAAGAGGTCCCGCCGCAGCGCCTCCACGAGGTAGCTCCAGCGGCGATCGTCATGCGTTGCCGCCAGCGCGGCCAGCTCACCGAGGCGATGGCACGCCGCCTGGATCAAGCCCAGATGAAACGAAACGAGTGTCGCACCGACGAGGCTGTCGAGACGCTGGCGCGGCGTGGCTGCCTTTTCCTCGCCGACACGTTTGAAGCAACTGAGCGCGACGTTGAACTGGTTGCGGAACAAGGCTTGCCAGCCGGTATTGCGGCACGACGCGATCCGCAGATCGTCGCGATGGGCGCGAATGGCTTTTTGCGCGCGGCGATACGTTTCCTCCGCTTCTTCATGGCGGCCGAGCATCAGCTCGAGGTCGGCGCAGACTTGCAGCAGTGCGTAGCCGGGCTGAGCTTGCGCCGTGTCGGTATCGGCATGGCGTGCGGCGTGGCGGACAGCGTCGAGAAACTGGCCTTGGAGCATTTTCGAGGCGACGTCCGCAGGGGTGTCGTCGAAAGCGAGGGCCGAGGCGGCGGCGAAGTAGATCGTTGAGAACATGTCGTGCTCCTGACTCAATGAGCGATGCGTTACGCGGCGTGAAACGATTCGTGAAGCAGTGAGAGCATGTTTTCATCGCGGGCCGATTCAGTCGCGTGTTTGTGATGGTTTGTTACCTTCGGCTCGGCATCGGCATTTGTCGGAGAGGGCGGTGCCGCGGTGGACTTTCACGCACGAGCGGGAGGCGTGCGTCGCGGTTGTTTGATGATTTGTTACGTTTGCCGCGCCGTGCGCTGTTTGGCGCGGTGCACGGCGAGCCTGTCTGCGCGACGAAGGCGTCGTGCGCTCCCGTCACGATTGGAAGAGCGCCATGAATCGGTTCGCGCTTGTTTATCAAGAACGATTAAACATTGGAGTCTTAATCTCAATCCGACTCACACACGGAAATTCGGATATCTCCTGCGCGGCACCCAATTGGCGACTCGCCCGCGAACGGTGCCGTAGCACATTATTGTATCTGGCATATTTCCACGGGCCGCGATTCCACGATTCGCGTCGAAACGTTCCAAAAAGCGTGTCGGATGCCGCAGCGCCTTGCTGGGCGGGGATTGTGTCGCGAGGACGACGCGCTCGCGTCAGTGCCTGTATCATCCATGCCGGCCGAGAATGAATGATTTTCCGCGAGTATTTTTTTACTTAAAGGTGCGGTTTACTTTGTCGTAAACATTCATTGAGCTGTAGTGCTATCCTTACGCGTCGTTACTGTTTTCTTACAGAATTTCTTTCGAATTCCTGACGCCTTTCGGTACTGCTTTCAGGGCAGCTATTGACATGGTTCAAGCAGATTGAAAAGAACGTGGCAACAAAAAAAATAGAGCTTCCGGTGCGTCCGAGGTGCGTGAGCGACAAGAGGTGGAACCGGGCGAGGGCGAATGTCTGGAGAGCGGTGATGCCGTTGGCAATTCGGGCGCTGCCGTGCGGCGTCTGGTTCGCCTGCACGGTCGCGCACGCTTCCGATCAGCAAGTCATCGTCGACGGCGGGCAGCGCCTGGGCGGCGTCGTGCGCTCGGGCGGCCACGACGTTCCGCTGCTGCGCGCGCTCGAGCAGATCATGCCGACGAGCTACAGCATCAATGTGCCGAACGCGGGCGCATGGGCCGACGCGCCCGTGAGCTGGCGCGCCGGCTCGTCGGTCGTGCACGCGCTCGGCGAGGTGCTGTCGGGCGATCCTGCGCTGCAGGCGCGCATCGATACGGATATGCGTTTGCTCACGGTGACGGCGCATGCGCGGCGTGCAAACGTTGACGCGTCGCAGCCTTCCTCGCCTGCGCCCGGCGCGGCCTCGCGCATGAACGGTGCTGCGACGAATGCGTCTTCCACCTTGCCCACGGGCGCGGCGCCGATGGCTCCCGCGGCGGGACTTGCCATTGCACAGGCGCAGACCGTGGCGCAGGCGCGCGTTTCGACGTCGACGCCTGCAACACCGGCATCGGCTCGCACACCGGCGGTCCCGCCCGTGCCGGCACCGGCGCCCGCTCCGGTGATGTCGCCCGCACCGGCAGCCGGGCCGGCCATGCCGGCATCGGTACCCGCACTTGTTTCAGCACCGCCGCGAGCGCAGGTACCCGCGCCCGCCAAGCGTGACGCCATGGCGCCCCCGCTGCTCGCCGCCACGCAACCGGCGTCCGGCCCGGACTCGCCGGCGCCGTCGTCGGCGGCCGCCGCGACGCCGGCGTTCGTACCCGCCGCGCCGCCCGAGCGCACGGAGTGGCAGATGCGCCTGTCGGACGGCTCCGTGCGCAATGCGCTCGCGCGCTGGGCGAGCGAAGCCGGCTGGCAATTCATTTGGGACGTGCCGACCGATTTTCAGGTCGACGCGACGGCCACGATACACGGCACGCTCGCCGAAGCGCTGCGTCAGGTGACCAATGCGCTCGCCGGCTCGCAGGTGCCGATTCAGGTGGTCTTGTACCAGCGCAACCGCGTCATGCGCGTCGTTCCCAAAGGAGCAAGTTGATGAGCGTCCTCCGTCGTCCTTTCGTCATCCTTGCCGCATGCCTCTCGCTGCTCGCGGGGTGCACCGGTCTGCTGGACAAGATCGAGCGCAACTCGCAGGCCGATACCGCGCGTGCGGGGCAATTGCTCGGCAAGCTCTCGAACGGCGACAACCGCGCGGTGCCGGGCAGTGACGGCGTCATCGTCAAAGACGAACTCTGGCTTTCGGGCAAGACGATCAAGATCGCGACGAAATCGACGCTGCCGAAGCTCTTCGACGAGCCGGCGAGCTTCGACGGCACGGTCGATTCGCTGCGCATGTTTGCCGATCGCATTTCGCGCCTCGCGCACCTGCCGGCCAAGGTTGCGCCGGGCACGAGCGAAGCGGCCGCGCGCGCCACGCAGACCGCGGTCGATACGGGAGGCGCCGGCGCGTATCCCGGCGTGCCGCCGCTGCCCGCCGGCCTGCTGCAGGGGCCCGCGCCGAGCACGAGCGCCGCGACGGTGGCCGCACGCGTGCCGAGCGTATCCTCGCCCGTGCGTATCGCGTATTCGGGCGGCACGCTGCGCGGGCTGCTCGACACGGCGTCGGCGCGCTTCGGCGTCTACTGGAAGTACGAGGACGGCGCGATCGTCTTCTTCTACACGGCCACGCGCGTCTATCAGGTCGTCGCCATTCCGGGCGACTCGAAGCTGGATACGAACGTCGTGAGCGGTGCGAGCAACAGCGGCGGCGCGTCGAGCAACAGCGCGGGGGGCGCGGGCGGATCGGGCGCCGGTGGCGCGGGCATCGGCGGCGGAGGCGGCGGGACGTCCGGTTCGCCGTCCGTGTCGTCGGACAACACCGCGAACATCACGATGAACGCGCAGCTCTCGGTGTACAACGGCTTGCAGACGGCGATCAAGGCGATGCTCTCTCCGGTAGGCTCGGTCATCACCTCGCCGGCCACGGGCTCGATCTCGGTCACCGATACGCCCGATGTGCTCGAGCGCGTGGGCGAGTTCATGGAGCAGCAAAACCGCGTGCTCGCGCGGCAGGTGCTCGTGAACGTGACGGTGCTCTCGGTCACGCTTTCCGCACAGGACAGCTACGGCATCAACTGGCACGCGGTCTATCAGGCGCTCGGCACGCAGTTCGGCATCACCACCGCGTTCACGAGCATGATCCAGAACCCGAGCGAGCTCTCGGCCACGGTGATCACGCCGTCGAGCCGCGCGTCGAGCACGACGGCCATCATCGATGCGCTTTCGACGCAGGGCACGGTGCACCGCAAGACCTCGGCCTCGATCACGACGCTCAACGATCAGCCCGTTCCCGTGCAGGTGGCCGAGCAGCAAGGCTATCTCGCGCAGATCTCGACGACCAACACCGTCAACGTCGGCAGCCAGACGTCGCTCACGCCGGGCACGATCACGACCGGCTTCAACCTCACGGTGCTGCCGCACATCCTCGACGACGGCACGATCATGATGCAGTTCTACAGCAACATTTCGTCGCTCGTGAACCTTGTGCCGTTCGGCCCGACGAACCAGCAGATCCAGCTGCCGACCGTCGATACGCGCAACTTCCTGCAGCGCATCGCCGTGAAGTCGGGGCAGACGCTCGTCATCAGCGGCTACGAGGGCATCACCGATCTGGATAACCGGCAAGGCGTCGGCCATCCGTCGAACTATGCGATGGGCGGGTTCAACGCCTCCGGCACGCGCGAGGTGATCGTCATCCTGCTTTCGCCGATCGCGATCAACGGCGCTTGACGCGCGCTCGGGCACAGGATCCATATGGCGACGCAAATCATCGAGATCGGCCGCCAGCGTTTCATATGCGGCCTTTTCTGGCAATCGCTGTCGCGCCGGCACGCGCTGCGCGCGGAGGCGGTGGAACTTGCCGCGCGCCTGAATTTCGATGCGATGGTGCTGCGTATCGACCGCACCTTCGCGGGCGCGGGTTTCGCGAGCACGCGCGAGGGCGCGCAACCGGGCTTGCCGTCGCTGGGCGCGCTCGTGTCGAAGACGATCGCGGCCGAAGGCGCGTTCTACGACGGGCGCCAGCAGCCGGCGCCGAACTGGCTCGGCGCGTTTCATCTGCCCGACGGGCGCTGGGCCTACTTCGCCGTGCGCGACGGCGCGTTCCTGCCGAACGGCGATTGGATCGGTTCCAGCGAAGAAGTGTTCGAGCGGCTGCACAGCGATTACAGCCTCGGCGGCTGGAACGTCGTCATCGGCGATCCGCAGCTGGAAGTGCAGGGGTTCCACAACTTCTACGCGCGGCGTATCGAGGACATGATCCCGCGCCGGGGCGGCAAGCCGAATTTGCCGCGCTGGCTCAACCTGTCGCGTGTCTCGCGGCGCGCACCGCGGCGCGAGGTGCTGCTGGTCGCCGTTGCGATCGTGGTGGTGGCCGCGGTCGTGGCCGGCATCGTCGCGTACCGGCGCCATCGTATGGAACTCGAGCGGCAGCAGGCGTTCGAGCGGATGCGCGCGGAGCTCGCGCTGCATCCGCCCAAGCCCGCGGCACCGCCCGAAGCCGCGCACCCCTGGGCCGGCGAGCCGCGGCCCGATGCGTTCGTTCGCGCGTGCCTCGATCACTTCACGCACATCGCGCCGGGCGGCTGGGAACTCGACGACTACGTTTGCCGCGCCTCGAACGTCAGCTACAGCTGGTCGCGGGGCGGATCGAACGTGGCGATGTTGATGGCGACGGAGCCGCGCGCGACGATCGACGGCAACGGCGAGCATGCGAGCTACGTGGAGCCGCTGGCATTGCCCGTGGGGGGAGACGAAGTGCTCGATGGCGTGCACGGCGTGCGCTTGCGCATGCTTTCCGCCTTCCAGTTGCTTGGCATCGGTCTGACGTTCACGCTGCAGCCGGCAAGCGCGCCGCAGCGCAGCCTCGCTTCGCAAACGCTGGACCGGCTGCATCCGGGCGGCGGCCCGCCCCCGGCGCCGAGCTGGCAGACCTGGCGCATGTCCGCGCAACTGGGCGACGTGCGGCCCGACAGCCTCATCAGGTACCTCGACGAGCCGGGCGTGCGCGTCGAGACGCTTTCATACAAATCCGGGCAGTGGACGCTCGACGGAGTGCTTTATGAGAAATGACGAAGCATGGACTGTGCTGGTGCTCGCCTGCTGCTGCGCGTGGCCGTTGGCCGCGTTCGGCGAGGCCAGCGCCGCAGCTGCCGCGGCCGCCGCGCCCGCTGAAGCGGCGCCGCGCATGAACGTCGTTCCGACACCGGCCGCCGTGCAGGCCGCCAACGAACTGATGCGGCTACAGGAGGAAACGATGATCCTCAAGGCACAGCTGAAAAAGCTCGATGCGCAGGCGCAGGTGGCGGAGCGGCAAGAAGCGCTGCACCGGATGGGCAGTACCGTCTCCTCGTATTCGGACGTGTCGCTCGTGGCGACACAAGGGCTCGGCAAGAAGCTCGGCGCAACGGTGGCGACGAGCGACGGAGCGGAGTTCGACGTCGGGCCCGGCGATACGCTGCCCAACGGCATGCGCGTGGCGGCCATTCGCCCGGGTGCGATCGTCCTCGCATCGCAAGACGGACGGCGCACGACGCTGACCGTCTCCGCGAGCGCGCGGCAGCAGCCCGCCCGCAACCTGGCGTCGACAGGCTCGCCCGGCGTGCCGCCGCTGCCTGCTTTGCCGATGCCTGCGAGGTGATGCGATGAGTTCGTCTCCGACACCGCCGGGCAAGACGCCTGCAAGCGTGACGCCGCTGATTCTCTCGCGTGCCGTGAAGCCGATCGAAACCGATCCGTCTCTTGCGGAGGTTCAGCCCGCGGCTCCCGCCGCGCCGGCGCTCGCGCCCGTTGCGCGGCCACGCGAGCCGGCGCTGAGCGCCGTGGCCGCTGCTGCCGCCGCTTCGGTGCTGCCCGCGCAAACGGCGTCGCAAAACCCGCCGCCGGGGCAGGCGCTGCCGCTCGCCGCGGTGGCGCGCCCGCTTTCCGACAGCGGCGAATTCGCCGCGAGCGACGAGGAGCGCAAGTTTCTCTGTCTGCTCGACGACGGCACGCTGCTCGTTGCGGAAGGGCACGAAATGAATCCGTTCGTGCTGTCGTACTGCGCGAGACTCGAACGGCTCAATTGCCGCTATACGACGCGGCTCGCGACACTCGATGCGATCAGGCGCAGCTATCAGGGCCCGCGCCGCGACGGCAGTGCCGAGCGCATCGATCACACGCAGATGCAGGTCGTCGCGAAGAACCTGATCACGCGGGCGTGCGACGCGCGTGCCTCGGATATCCATATCCGCGTGAACCGCTTCAGCACGGAGATTCTTTTTCGCATCCACAACGAACTCGTGCGCATGTCGGAGCAGACGCGCGAGTACGGCGAGCGGCTGCTCGCCACGCTTTATGCGGCGATGTCGAGCGTATCGGACAACACCTACAAGCCGAACGAACGCCAGGACGCGGCCATCGGCGATCGCGACAAGCTGCCGGACCGGCTTTTCGGCGTGCGGATCGCGACGGCGCCCACGAGCGTCGGCAGCGTCATGGTGCTGCGGCTGCTCTACAACGATGCGGGCGAGGCGACTGCCCTGACCGAGCTCGGCTTCACGGCGGCGCAGGCGAACGCGTTCGAGCTGCTCGCGCAGCAGCCGCACGGCATGAACATCATCAGCGGCCCGACCGGCTCGGGCAAATCCACGACGTTGCAGCGCGTGCTGACGAAGCAACTGCGCGAGATGGCCGGCTCGATTCACGTCATCACCGTGGAAGATCCGGTGGAGTACCCGATCGAGGGCGCCGTGCAGACGCCCGTCGTCAACGCGCCGACGGAAGAGGCGCGCTCGCTCGCGTTCGCCGCCGCGATCGCGAATGCGATGCGGCTCGATCCCGATACGATCATGATCGGCGAGGTGCGCGACCGCGCATCGGCGCAAAGCGCGTTGCGCGCCGCGATGACGGGCCATCAGGTCTGGACGACGGTGCACGCGAACGGCGCGCTCGCGATCGTGGACCGTCTCGTCGATCTCGGCTTGCCGATCGCGATGGTGACGGACGAATCGCTCGTCACGGGGCTCATCAGCCAGCGGCTCGTCAAGCTGCTGTGTCCGCACTGCTCGCGCCCGTTGGCCGAGGCGATGGCGCAGCTCGACATGGGGCTCGTCGCGCGCGTGAAGCGGGCCGTCGGCGCGCGGTTCGACGCGGTGCGCGTGGCCGGGCCCGGTTGCCCGCATTGCAAGAACGGCACGGTCGGCCGGACCGTGGTGGCCGAGGTCGTGCGCACCGACGCGACGTTTTGCGAATTGCTGCGCGCCGGGCGCAAGCCCGATGCGCAGGCGTACTGGCTCGGCGAGCTCGCGGGGCAGACGGTCGCGCAGCACGCGCTCGAAAAAGTGGCGGCGGGTCTCGTCGATCCGCGCATGGCGGAGCGGGTGGTCGGCCCGTTCATGCCGGGCAGCGGGGGGCGGCCGCAGCCGCTCGGAAGCGGCTATGGCACTTGAGCTCAACCGGCGCTGGGCGCGCCTGCAACTCACGACGCAGGCGCGCCTGCGGCTCTATCGCAAGATCGCGAAAATGCTCGCGAACGGCTTGCCGTTGCTCAAGATTCTCGAGGAGCTCGAGTTGCGTGCGTCGCACGAGGGCCGCAAGCCGAACGAGCCGCTGGCATTGACGCTCGCGGACTGGCGCAGCGTCGTGCAAAACGGCGGCATGCTGGCCGAGGCAATGGCGTGGTGGGTGCCGCATACCGAGCAGATGATCGTCATGGCCGGCGAGCAGTCGGGGCGCCTCGAGGCCGCGCTGCTGAACGTGTGCAACGTCGTGCAGTACAGCCGCCGGATCCGCACGGCCATCGTGGGCGGGTTGACCTACCCGTGCGTGATCGTGGCGATGACGATCGGGTACGTGTACCTCTTCGGCAAGCTCGTGATTCCGCGCTTCGCGTCGATCGTGAGCCCGGAGCGCTGGCACGGCGTGGCGAAGTCGCTCTACGAGCTGTCCCGGTTCGTGCAGGGCGGCATGATCTACTGCCTCGTGGTGCTCGCGATCCTCGTCGCGGCGCTCTTTTACTCGATGCCGCGCTGGTCCGGCAACGTGCGGGTCTGGCTCGACCGCTACCCGCCTTACTCGATCTATCGGCTCATTACGGGCTGCGGTTTTCTCGTCGCGTTTTCGTCGCTGCAGGCGGCGGGCTTCACGGTCGAGCGCTCTCTCGCGCGGCTGGCCACCGATGCGAAGCCGTGGCTCAGGCAGCGAATCGACGACATGCTGTTCGGCGTGAAGTCGGGGCTCAACGTCGGCGAGGCGATGAAGAATGCCGGCTACCGGTTTCCTTCGGAGGAGATCGTCGACGATCTGTGCGTGTATGCCGAATACAAAGGCTTCGCCGAGGCGCTGCACGCGATCGCCAACGAATGGATGACCGACGGCGTGGAGACGATCGAGGCGCAGATGCGCGTGATCAACGGCGCGGCGATCGTCGTGCTCGCGCTCGTGCTGTCGTGGCTCATCAGCGGCTTCTTCGGAATTCAGCAGGAAATTGCGGCTTTGGCTCGGAGTCTGCATTGAGCCTGCCGTGTAATGACGTGCAGGCGCAGCGCAAACGAACGGGTGTTGAAAGGAGAGGGCACGTCTTTCTCGAGTGCCGATTGAGGAAACCAAGGAGAGCAACATGAAGGTCAAGACCGTCGCATCGATTCGCGCCAGGGTGGGCAGCCGGGGGGCGCGGCGCACGCAGCGTGGCGCCACCCTGCTCGAGGCGATCGCCTATCTCGGGATCGCCGCAATCGTCGTCATCGGCGCCATTGCGCTGCTGCGCGGCGCATTCGGCAGTGCTTCGTCGAATCAGACGGCCGAGCAGGTGACGGCCATCCAGACCGGCGTCAAGAAGCTGTATATGGGGCAGACCAACGGCTACACCGGGCTGGCGACGACCGTCGCCATTTCGGCCGGCATCATCCCGACGACGCTCGTCATCGACACCGCGGCAAATACCGTCACCGATGCCTGGGGTGGCGCGGTAACCGTTACGGGCACCGGCACCGGTACATTCACGATCGAATTCGATTCCGTGCCGACGGACGTATGCATCAACGCGGCATCTGCGGGCGGAACGTGGACGGCCGTCTCTATCGGCGGTACGGCGCAAACCGTGCCGGTAACGCCCGCCGCCGCTCAGGCGGCTTGTACCGGTGGTGCGAAGAACATCATCTGGACCTCCGCCTGATCGCGGCCCGAGTCTCGGCCTTCGCTCCGATTGACGCCACGCGCCGCCCGCCATGTTCCTGATCTGGATCGTCGCCGCCTTCGCGATGCTTACCGGTGCCTACGCGCTGCTCGGCGCCGAGGCGGCGCCGGCACCGCTCGCGCCGTCGGCGATGGCGCTCGCGGCGAACATGAGCGCCTACCGGCAGGCCGTGGCGGCCTTCGCGCGCGCCAACCCGTCGTTCGCGGGCAGCGTGCCGGCGGCGAGCCTCGCGGCTTACCTCGGGGCGACCGTTCCCGATCCGATGTGGCGGAACTACGTCCAACCCAATACCGGTTATGCGGGCAGCCTGGTCGTGGTCTATGCGGCATCCGCGGCGGCCGCGGCGGCGGTCGACGGCATCGAGCAGATTGCGCAGGGCTCGGCGCTGGCCGGCGTGGCGCTCGGCGCCAACCTCGTGTCCCCCGGCAATCCGGCGGTGCCGCTGCCGGCCGCCCTGGCGAACGCGATCCCGAACGGCATGCCGGTATGGATGGCGCAAGCGTATGACTGAGCGCACCCATACCGTTGCCCGCACCGGCATGCGTCGTCCCGGCCCCCGCGCGTGGCCGGCTCGCCGTATGGCCGGCTTCACGATGGTGGAGATGCTGGCCGTGCTTGCGCTCGCCGCATTGATGATGGCGGGCCTCGTCGCGCTCACGAACTCGTCGCTCGACGATACGCGCGCGCAGCAGGCCGCGCTTTATCAGTCGCAGCTGACGGCGGCTGCCACGCGGCTCGTTCGGCAAAACTACACGGCGCTCGCGGCCCAGGCCACGACTACCTCGCCGGTGATCGCGAAAATGACCGGCTCGACGTATCAGCTGTCGACCTACCTTCCGAATGCGTTGAGCGGCACCAACCCCTATGGTCAGGCGCCGTGCCTGCTCGTCTACGCGGCCCCGGGCGGCGCCAATCCGGTGGCGTTGCAGGCGCTGCTCGTCACGGAGGGCGGCCGGACCATTCCCGATCCCGAACTCGGCTACATCGCGGCGAATGCCGGCCCGGGCGGCGGTTCGATCCAGGCGACGAACAATGCGACCGGCGCGGCCACCGGCGCCTTCGGCACCTGGAAGGTCGATACGCCGAACCCGGCGAATACATCCTGCACAAACAAGAAAACGGGCACGGGACATCTGGCGAGCCTCATTTTCTACGACGGCACGCAGGCGCAGAACGTCGACTATCTGTACCGCGTGGCCGTGCCGGGCAATCCGCAGGCGAACACGATGCAAGTGCCGATCGTGCTCGCGCGTCAGATCGACTATGCCGCCTGCACGCAGCCCGGCGCCATCGCGGCCGACGCTTCGGGCAACGTCCTGAATTGCGATGGAACGCAGAACCTCTGGGTGCCGCAGGCGGCCTATCACTGGCGCGAACCGGTGGCCAACGAAGCGGCGCTCGGGGGCGTTGTCGCGCATCAGGGCGACGTGCGGCTCACCGCCGCGACGAATCGGGCCTATGCGTACGACGGCGCCACATGGCAGGCGCTGGCGGTGGACGAAGCGGGCAATCTCGCGCTCGGCAACGCGCACAACGTCGGCGACCCATGCCCGCCCGCGCCGCAGAATTCGGCCATCGCACCGGCGTCGGCGAGCACGACGCTCGTCTCCACCGATGCGAACGGGCGCGTGCTGTCGTGCCGCGGCGGCCGGTGGCAAACGCAAAGCGAAATCGAGCCGGCGTCGTCGCTCACCGGCTGTCAGCTCGTGATGGCCAACCCGAACGGCGCGGGCGATTACTCGGCCTGCACGGGCCAGCCGGCGACGAACTTCCAATCGGGCGCCTATTCGTACAACGGCAGCAACGGTACGTACTCGTATACGTTCAGGACGACCGTCAACCTCACCAAGCCGGGGATCATCGTCGCGTCCACCTGGGCGCACCTGAACGACGGCATGTGCAACGGCCCCTCCGGCAACCGGGGGCAGCTCTCGCAGAGCATCGACATCACCGACGGCGGCAACCACAACCTCGGGCATACGGAGAGCCAGACGCCGACGCTTCAGGACGATTCGGGCGGGATCAACAACGCGCTGTCCCAGGCCGGCACGCCTGGCACCTACACGATCATCGTGACGACGAACTGGGCGACGTACGCCGGCATCACGACGCCGTGGGTCAGCAGCTTTTGCGGGGAGTCCGGCCAGACGGTCTGGAACACGCCCGTCGCGGCGGGCTGGACGATCAACTCCTACTACTGAGCGCCCAACCGTGAACCGATCGACACCGCACACCTTCGCAGCACCGCCACGCACGGCGCGACCGGCGAAAGCGACGCCATTGCGCCGGCACCGCCTTCGCGCGGGCTCAGTGCGGCGCGAGCGTCTGCAGCATTTCGTGCAGCTCGAGCCGGTTGTAGGTCGCGCGCAGCACGTCGCGCGGCAGGCATTGCTGCTTCGATACGAGGCTGAAGAGGTGATCGTTGAGCATGCGGGACATGTTGTCTTCCTTGCGCTTCATGAACTCGGCAAGGTACGGCAGCTTGCCCGGATCGGTCAGCAGGCCGCTGATCTGCTGATTATTGTTGAAGAGCAGTTCGCTCGCGAGTACGAAGTTCTCGCCATCCTCCGTCGGCACGAGGCATTGGCAGATCACGCCGATGAGGCAGTTCGCGAGCGCGGCCGCATAGCGCTCGCGCTGCTCGGCCGGAAAAAACGACAACAGCCGCGTGAGCGTGCCGATCGCGCTGCCCGTGTGCATCGTCGCGAGCACGAGGTGGCCCGATTCGCCGGCCTGCAGCGCCGTCTCCGCCGTCTCGGGGTCGCGCACCTCGCCCACCATGATGACGTCGGGTTTTTGCCGCAGCGCCTCGCGCAGGCCGGCCGAGAAGCTCGGCGTGTCGGTGGGCACTTGCCGCTGCGAGACGATCGACGTGCGGCCCTCGAGTTCGTATTCGATCGGCTCTTCGATCGTGACGATGTGGCTGTTGCGCGTGCGGTTGATGTGCTCGAGCAGCGAGGCGATCGTCGTCGTCTTTCCCGAGCCGGTCGGGCCCGTCACGAGGATCAGCCCCTTGGCGCTGTCGATCATCGAGCGCACGTAGGCGGGCAGGCCGAGCTTGTCGAGCGCGAGCGGCTGCAGCGGCAGGCGCCGGATCGAGATGACGAGCTTGCGGCCGCCATTGGTGCGGTAGATGTTGCAGCGAAGGCGGCAGCGCGTGAGCACGAACGGGCGATCGATCGCGCCGTGCTGAAGCTGCGCCTCCCAGTCCGGTTCGATCGAGGCCAGTGTGGGCAGCATTTCATCGTGGAGCACGGGCTCCTCGCCGACGGCGAGCCAGCCGCGCGGCGCCTTGATCATGATCGGCCGGTCCTGCTCGATATGGATGTCGGTGAAAGTCTGCCGCAGGTCGATCAATTCGAGAATCTCGCGCGTCAGGTCGCGACGTTCGTGACTCGGAGCGTTCATCGTCAGTGCCCTTCCTATGAAAGATAGTCGGAACTTACATGAAAATTTTGTCGATGTGTCGAAGAAGCACCGGGCGGCGGTGCGTACGTTTCATCGCGGGCGGCGCGTCATGAACTGGGCTCGCCGACTGGGCACCGTGGCCCTCGCCGCCGCGCTCGCATTCGGGGCGACCGCCCCCGTTGCCGAGGCGGCGGCCGTGCGCTGGAAGTCGTCGATCGTCGATTACGAAGCGCAGGGCAAGGACATCAAGGATGTGCTGCGCGACTTCGGCGCGAGCCAGGGCGTCCCCACGCGCATCGCGGCCGATGTGAGCGGCACCGTGAGCGGCAAGTTCCATCTGCCGCCGCGGCGCTTTCTCGATACGCTCGCGGCGTCGTTCGGCTTCGTGTGGTACTACGACGGCGAAGTGCTCGACGTCACGACGGCTGCCGAACTGCAGAGCACGCTCGTGAAGCTCGATTCGGCCGATACGGGCGCGCTGCGCGATGCGCTCGACCGCCTGCGCATCGCCGACGAGCGTTTTCCGATCGTCTACGACAGCGCGCAGGGCACGGCGCTCGTGAGCGGGCCGCCTCGCTACGTGCAGATGGTGACGAACGTGGCCTCGCGGCTCGACAACAACGCCGCGCATCGAAGCGGCACGCAGGTACGCGTCTTTCCGCTCTATCACGCGTGGGCGCACGACCGCACGGTGCCCATCGACGGCCAGCAGGTCACGCTGCAGGGCGTGGTGGCCGTGCTCAACGGCATCTACCACCCGGGCACGGCCAAGACCGCCGACAAACGCGGCGAGGGCGGTCGCGCGGCGAGCGGCGTGAAGCGCAACACGCCGATCAACG
Source organism: Burkholderia sp. HI2761 (assembly GCF_002223355.1). Classification (NCBI taxonomy): domain Bacteria; kingdom Pseudomonadati; phylum Pseudomonadota; class Betaproteobacteria; order Burkholderiales; family Burkholderiaceae; genus Burkholderia; species Burkholderia sp. HI2761. The sequence goes on from NZ_NKFN01000007.1 coordinate 1,437,368, forward strand.
ACGTGAACGGCAATGCCTACAACGGCCCGTACGTTCCGCCGCCGGTGCCGTCGGGCGCGGCCGGCAAGGGCATGTTCGCCGGGCTCACCGGACAGCCATCGCCGGCCGTGGCGGCGGCGGTGGGCGAGCCGCCGCCGCCGCAGAACACGAGCACGGCGCCGGCGAGCGACGATCAACTGCCCGTCATCGTCGCGGACCAGCGCACCAACTCCGTCGTGATTCGCGATACGGCCGACCGGATGGATCAGTACGGCAAGCTGATCGATCGCCTCGACGTCAAACCGCAACTGATCGAGATCGAGGCGCACATCATCGAGATCGACGACGACGCGCTGCATCAGCTCGGCGTCGACTGGACCGCGCACAACAGCCACGTCGACGTGCAGACCGGTACCGGCACGCTCGCACAGAGCACCTACAACGGCACGCTCTCGCAGACCTTCGGCCAGACGGCGCTGCCGGGCAACCTGCTCGCGGCGGCGACGCCCGTGGGCGCATCGGTGGCCGCCGTGCTCGGCGACGCCGGCCGCTATCTGATGGCACGCATCTCGGCGCTGCAGCAGACGAAGGCCGCCAAGATCGACGCGAGTCCGAAGGTCGTCACGCTCAACAACATCGAGGCCGTGATGGACAACCAGACGCAGTTTTTCGTGCCGGTGTCGGGATACACCTCGGGCGATCTCTACAGCGTGTCGACCGGCATCTCGCTGCGTGTGCTGCCGATGGTCGTGGAGGAGGACGGGCGCACGCGCATCAAGCTCGACGTGGCGATTCAGGACGGCCAGCTCACCGATCAGACGGTCAGCAACCTGCCGGTGATCCAGAACAGCACGATCAACACGCAGGCGTTCATCGAGGAGGGGCAGGCGCTGCTCATCGCCGGCTATCGCGCGGACAGCGCGACGATGGGCGTGACCGGGGTGCCCGGGCTCTCGAAGATTCCGTTGATCGGCGCGCTCTTCAGGACCGACAACCGCCAGAAGAGCCACATGGAGCGGCTCTTCCTGTTGTCGCCGCGCGTCATCTCGCCGTGATTCACCGCAACCGCCCGCACCGGAGAATGCAGGAGGCCATGTGAACGAATCCCATACTCAGCCGCATTCGCGGCCCGACGTGCAGCCTGGGCAGCAGTCCGAGCCGCGGCCCACCCAACCGGGCTTGCCCGCCGACGCATGCGGCGGGGGCGCTGCCGATCGCGGCCTGTCCGACGACGAGGCGCGCCGCCTGCGCGGCACGCTGCGCGGGCTGCCGTGCGGGGTGATCGTGCTCGATCGCGCGGGTGCGGTCGTGCACGCGAACGCGCGCTCGCTCGAGATACTGGCGATGACGCTGCCCGCGGGCGTCGATTTCAGCGTGGCGCTGAGCGAGCGCTTCGAGATGACGGACGTGCCGCGGCTGCGCGATCTCGAAGCGGGCCGCGAGGTACGCGTGGACGATTCGACCTTCTGGATTCAGGCGGGTCCCGCCGGTGCGTGCGCCGGTGCGGGGGTGGGCGAATCCGTCATCGCCGTGACGGACGTGACGCCGTTCGCACGCTCGCTCGACGAGCGAGCCATGTCGCTGCGCTTTTTGCTGCACGATCTGCGCTCGCCGCTCAATTCGATCAGCGCGCTCACGCAGCTCGATGCGAGCGACCCCGAGGCGTTCGAGCGTTGCGGCGGCATGCAGCAGATCACCGCGCTCGCGCAGTACGTGCTCTCGCTCGGCGAGCAGTTCATCTTCTCGTCGGTGACCGAGCATTTGCAGGCGCGCGACTTCAAACGGTTCGATCTGCGCGCGACGCTGCGCCAGATCATCTCGCAACTGGAGGTCACCGCCGTCTATTGCGGCGTCGCGCTACACTTGTGGCTGCCCGACAGCGCGCCGCTGTGGGTGAGCGGCATGCGCAACTTCGTGGCGCGCGCCGTCCAGAACGTCATCGACAATGCCGTTCGTGCGTCGCCGCGCGGCGAGGCGGTGACGGTGTCGATCCGGCAGGCCGACGGTTTCGCCGAGGTGGTCGTCGACGATCGCGCGGGCGGGCTGCCGGGGCTCGTCGACGGCGATCGGCTGACCGACTTCGAGAAGCTCGGCAAGCGGACGGCAACGGGCTTCGGTCTCGGGCTCAAGCTCGCCGTGCAGATCGTCGGCATGCACGGCGGCGCACTTTACGCCGAGCTCAACGGACAAGGCGGTACCATGTTCGTGCTGCGTCTGCCGTGCCTGAATCCTGTCGCCGCGAAGCCGCACGCGACATCGCTTGTCGATGCCGACCGCGCGTTGCGCGCGGCGCGCGGCGAGTGAGGCGCCAGCGCGCGGCCCGTATTCGTTTGACACGCGTTGCGCGGACCGGGCACCGGCTCCCGCGCGGCCGTCGGAACCAAGGGTTCACATGAAATCGCTTGCAGGCAAACCCGTACGCATTCTGTTCGTCGAGGACGACGTCGCGCACCACGCGCTCATCCATTCCTGGCTCAAGAGCGAGGGCTACCACGTCGACGCTTTTCACAGCGGGCTCGACGCGCAGCAATTTCTCTCGGAGCAGTGGGCCGATCTCGCGATTCTCGACTGGGACCTGCCGGGCGTTTCCGGCGACAAGCTGCTGCAAAAGATCCGCAGTCGTTCGCAATCGATCATGCCCGTGATTTTTCAGACCGTGCACTCGGCGGAGTCCGACATCGTGCGCATACTCGATGCGGGTGCCGACGACTATCTCGTGAAGCCCTACGACAGGCAGGTGCTGCTCGCGCGCATGCGCGCGCTGCTGCGGCGCTTCGCGCCGATGAACGTGCACGGCCGCAAGATGTTCGTCGACGGCGAATGCGCGCTCGATCAGCAGGCGCGCTCGCTCGTGGTGGCGGGGGTGGCGCACAAGCTCGGCACCAAGGAGTTCGACATTCTCTGGCATCTCGCTCGGCACACGGGCGCCGTCGTGCTGAGGCAGGATCTGATGAGCGTGGTCTGGGGCTGGGATGCGGCCGTGCAAAGCCGCTCCGTCGACATGTACGTGAGCCGGCTGCGTGCGAGCCTGAAGGCCGCTGGCGTCGGCTGGACCGTGCAATCGGTCTATGCGACGGGTTACCGCCTGACCCTCAAGCCGGATATGGATCAGACGGGCGCCGATGCGTCGGGCGCCGATGCGTCGCCGGAAGGCGCCGCATGAGCGCGGCACGAATGCGAGCGCTCGCGCGCGGCGCCGTCGCTGCCTTCGTCTGCACGGTCACCGTGCATGCGCAGGCGGCGAGCATGGTGTGGGCCGGGGGCGCCGGCGCCCGCTTCGTCTACGTGACGAACGGTGCGAGTCTCGCGGAGGTCCTGAATGCCTTCGCCGCGGGGCAGCACGTTGCCCTGCGCATCGACGGTCAAGTGGAGGGCGCCGTGAGCGGCCGTTTCGCGATGCCGCCGCAGCGCTTTCTCGATGTCATGAGCCGGTCGTACGGATTCGTCTGGTACTACGACGGTGCGGTCTTGCATGTGTCGCCCGCGAACGAGCAGGCGCATGTCGCCATCCGGCCTCACTTCCTTTTGGCGAATGCGCTGCGTGCGTCGCTCGAGCAGGCAGGTCTTGCCGATACCCACTTCCCGTTGACGGTAGATGCCGCCGCGCAAACGGTGAACGTGCGCGGGCCGGCGACCTACGTGGAACGTATTCGTGCCGCGGCCGAGCGCTTCGAGCGCGACGCGCGAAAGCGCGTGCGTTTGTCCGTGCGGGTGTTTCGCCTGAGTGCCGCGAATGCCGCCGACGAAACGCGCGTGGTCGATGGCCGCACGCTCGTCGTACCCGGTGTGGCCACGCTCTTGCGGCGCCGTTTCGAGCGCCCGGCCGTTGCGAGCGGGGCCGCCGTTTCCGATGCACCGCGGATCGTCGAGTTCGATGCAGCGTTGCCGGCGATCGAAGCGGATGCGACCACGAACTCCATCCTGGTCCGCGATCGGGCCGAGCGCATCGACGCCGACGGCGCGCTCGTCGCCAGCCTGGACGTGCGTGCACAGCTCGTATCGGTCCAGACGTGGGTGGTGGATGTCGATGGCGACGCGCTCGACACGTTGCGATCCGCGCTGCCGCCGGCCATGGCCGACGGGGCAGGCGCGGAGCAGGCAACGGCGGCCGCGCGCGAGCACCGTGCAGGTATCGCGCCCGACGGCGGCCGCGCGCTGCTCGCGCAGCTCAAGGCATTGGCCAGGAGCGGCCGCGCCGAAATCGAGGTGTCGCAAACGGCGCTCACGCACGACCGCTCGCCGGCCGTCATCGACCGCCACGAGGCACGTCTCGCCCGCCGCGATGAGGATGACCTGCCCGATGACGATGCCCGCGATCTGTGGCTCTCAATTGCACCGACGGTCGAAGGCGCCGCGTCGATGCCGCGTATCGGCTTGCGCGTGGAACTGGGGCGCCGCCGCGATGCGCGCCGCTATCGGGCCGTCGACGAGAGCCTGGCGCCGGGCGAGTGCCTCGTCATCGAGGGACCGGCGCGGCACGGGAGCGATGTCGAGCGCCGCGCGGACGATCCCGATTCGGGCAGAGCGGGAGAGGAGGGTACGCGTCGCCGTCTCGTCTTGCTGATGCCACGCGTGGCAGCCTAGGGCCAGCGCAAGCCCGTTATTAGCGTGAACAGGCTCTAGCGCCGATCGGGCGAGCGCCCGCGATGGCGTGAGTGTGAAGCGACGTGCCGGATACGAACGGATGCGATGGCTGGCCAGGCGTCGATGCGCGCGCGGATGCGCCCCTTGGCTGAGGCACGCTTGCGCTCACCGGGCTTACGCCCGCAGCCACATGAAATTGCCCGAGGCGATGCCCTCGAACATTTCGTCGGGCGATTCGAGGATGTTGTTTTGCCAGTAGCGGCCGTGTTCGGCGTAGTGCGAGAACAGATCGGCGAGATAATCGCCGGTGATCGTCGGGCCTATCGGCAGATGGACGAGCAGCACGACGTTGCCCGTATCGGATTCGAGGCACAGTTGCGCCTGATCCTGCGCGTAGACCAGCAAGTTGGCCTCGAGCATGAGCCGGAAAACGACGAGCGAGCGGCCGGGCGTGACGGCGCCGTAATGAAAGCTGACATAGACCGAATCGGGGTCGGTCTCGTGGTGGTCGAGATGGACGTCGAACCCTTCGATCTCGAGCGTTTGCGTCTCGACGACATACTCGGCGTCGGGCAGCCCGACCACCGCGCAAACCTCGTGAATCAACTCGACGAAACGTTCCCTGCCCATGGGCGGCAATCTCCGGCGAAAATAGGGCGGCCCGCTTGCAAAAAAGCGGGGGCACGTAGCCGGAAAGCCAGGCTTTCCGCTTTCGTGCCCCTCGCGCGAACGGACCGCGGCAACGCGAGTGGCTTACTGGCCCTTCGCGGCGTCGGCGATGTTCTTCGCGCCGTTGTTGCCGACGGACGCGAGCGCCGACGTTTCCTGCTGCTGCATGTTGATCTGCATGGCGGCCATCGTCATGGCGTTGTTCTGGTTGGCCATGGCTTGCATCTGGCCGACCATGTCGGCGTTTTGCGAACCGGCTTGCGAGACGCCCGAGCTTCCGATCGATGAAGACATGATGTATTCCCCTTATCAAGAAAGTGATGGAAAAAGCACTGCTGTGGATTGACGCCTGATGCTTCGGTAAAAGGCCCTTGGCCGTGATGGCCGCCGGTCCGGACCGGCTGACGCGCAGCCGGATGCTGCAACTGCAAACTGTTCAACCGTCTTCCATATCGCCGCGGATGCCGTCAAAGCGCCGCGCCACGGGCGCTGTGGCGCTCCTGCAGCGTGAGCACGATGCGGCGCGCCGCGATCATCCCGCGATAGAGCTTTTGCAGATCGAGCCGCTCGCGCTCGTCGGCCGCGGACTGCGTGGCCGTACTGATCCGGCGCGCGGTTTCATCGAAGGCCGCCGCGATGCGCGCGACCCGTTGCGCGCCGTCGGGCGCCGAGAGCGTGGCATCGAGCGCGTTCAGATCCTGCGCGATGGGAAGCAATGCGTCGTACATGTCGGTTCCTTTGGTGGTCGAGGTCAATTGTTTGCTTCGTCCCTGCTGCTCGCGAACAGATGCTTCGTGCCGTCGGGCGTCTCGATGTAACGCAGCCCGCCCGTGGCGATCACTGCCGTGTACTCGACATCGGGCGTGAGCGCCTGCGCCTCCTTGACATCGACGTCGACGCGCTTGACGTTGTCGCCGAGGTCGGCCCTGATACCTGCTATCAGCGTGCGGAAGGTCGTCATCGACTGCACGCTGCCGCTCACGCGGAAGATGCCGTGGCCTTGGTAACTTACTGCCGCGCCCGTGCTGGCGAGCGACTGCTGGATGTTGTCCACGTCTTGCTGCGCGACGTCGTATTCGCGCCGCACCTTGCCGCGCGCGAGGCTGTCCATGATCCGCTGCGCCTTCGCGCTTTCGTCGGTGCTCGTCACGATGCCGCGCACCGCCACACTGTTCGTGCGTGCCATTGCCTGCAGATCGCCGAGGCCTTCGCGGTGCAGGGCCTCCTGCAACTGCCGTGCGAGCGCGTCGGCGTCGAACCTCACGCTCGCCGCTTCGCTCGACTGCGTGCCCGCGAACATCACACCGGCCACGGCGATGCCGCCGATCGCAGCGGTGCAGGCGAGCGCCAGCACGGCCGTGCGCCAGCGCACCTTGGGCGAAGCGGCCGGCGCATGGTCGGCGCCGGCTTCGTCCGCATGGGCCGGGCCCCGATCCGGCGCGCCTCTTTCCGCGTCAGCCCCCGTCGCGGTGTCGGCGTCAGGCGGCTCGGCCGTCTTCCAGAGGCCCGCCAGCAAATCGAGATCGCGCGGCCAGACTTCGCCATCGGGGCCCACGCACAACACGACATCGCCGAACGGCACGGCCACGAAGTCCGCCACGAGCACCTCGTCGCCGTTCGCCGAGCGGATCCGCGCCACACCGTCCTCGCCCACGCAAAGCTCGATGTCCTCGACCGTCCAGTCGCTGATGCAGACATCCGCGTGCTCGGTGGCGCCGATCCGGTAGGCGCCGCTCGTGAGCCGGACCTGGGCTCCGGCGTGGGTGCCGGTCAGTACTCGAAGCGCTTTCATGATCGTGGTATCCGTGTATCCGACGTGTGTCATGCGGTTGCGGTTGCTCTTGCTGGTCGTCGCTCCGGCGTTTCGCTGCTTCGCGCATCGGGCCGCCAGGCCTTGACCGTCGAAATCAGTTTAGGGTTTTGCCGTTGGCGCAGCCGGCGCCATGCGAACTTCGAACGTCTTATCCGAAGCGCCGGCCGTGGGCTTGGCCGCCTCTTGCCGCGCGGCGCCGGTTTGACCACCGATCGCGCCGCCCGTCGCGCCGCCCGTGACGGCGGCACCGGCTGGTGCCCCGCTGGCCGGCAGCGCGGCTTGCGTCTCGAGAATGCGTTGCTTCACTGCCGCGATCGATTGATCGTCGTACGAGTATTCGATGCCCGCGCTCTGGCGCGCGAGCGTGTTGTCGAGCGATACGCCGAGAAGCCCCGCCACCGCGGCGGCCTTGCCCGGGGTCGCGGCGCTTTGCATCAGTGCCGCATGGCGGTGCGCGTGAAGCCGGGCGGCATTGCGCCGGAGCGCCATCGGCGAGCGCATGGCGAGCAGCATCGGCACCGCCAGCAAGGGCCCCAGCTCGATCTGCGCGGCAAGCCGCAGCACCTCCTTCGCGCACGTCGCCGCGAGCTCGGCCGGCAAGTCCGGCGCACCGAGCCTTTGCCTCGCGAGCAGTTGCATCGTGGCCGCGAGCGGCTGGCTGCGCGCGGCGGCCTTGGCCCGGCCCGCCTTGCCGATCGCGAACTTGCGCGGTTTGTCGCGGCCTTCGCCGGACTGACGGCCGTCGCGCTCAGGCTGCCCGTCGCGCGGCGCACGCTGCTGCGGCTGCCCCTGCTCTTCGCCTTGCTGATTCGAGCCGCGATCGTGCCCATGGCCGTTGCGATGCTGTTGCTGCCCGTCGCCGTGTTGCCGATCGCGCTCGCGCTTTTGCTGCTGCCCCTGCTCGTGCTTGCGTTCGCGCTCGTGCGGGTGTTCGTGCTCGTGCTCGTGCCTGGGCTCGAGCGCGTGCGGGTCGTCCGGCCGTTCGTGAGCCGATGGGTCTTTGCCTTGCGCCTTCGCCGACCCCCCCGGCCGCGGCCGTTGGCCGAGCTGGCGCATCAGCTTTTGCGCGGAAGGGGCCGGCGGCTTGTGCATGCCTTCGGCAAAACGCTTGCCGCGGTAGAAAGCGGCGGCGAGCATCTTGTTGTGCTGCATGCGCACGCGCTGCATTTTCGTGTGCTGCACCTTCACGCCCGTGAAGCCGCGCGCCTGGGTCATCTGCCCCGTGTGCTCGGCGTCGGCCTGCGCCTGCTGCGCGAGATCGGCGGCGTGGTGGCCGTGGTTGTTGCGGATCGGCGAATTCACGACGGCACCGCGAGCGTGATGATCTGATTGGCGAAGCGCAGGATCGCGGCGGCGCCCCAGGCGCCGATCATGAGCACGGTGGCCACGACGGCCACGAGCTTCACCGCGTACGAGATGCTTTGGTCCTGCATCGACGTGATGGCCTGCACGAACGAAATCGCGAGGCCGGAGAGCGCGGCGACGGCCACCACCGGCATCGAGACGGACAGGCAGAGCAGCAGGCCCTGCGAGGTGATGCGAACGAGCGTATCGGTTTCCATGGTGCGCCTCAGCGATAGGTCATGACAAGACCGTGAATCAATGTGGACCAGCCGCTCATGACGACGAACAAGAGCAGCTTGAACGGAATCGCGACGTTCGTCGGCTGGACCTGATTCAGGCCCATCGCCATCAGCACGTTGGCGATGACGAGATCGACGACGATGAATGCGATGTACAGCAGAAAGCCGATCTTGAAGGCGTCGGCCATTTCGGTCAGCGTGAAGGCCGGGGCGAGGACGATGAGGTCGTCCTCACGGATCTTCGCCGCCATGTCCTTCGGCCATACCACGGTTGCCGAGCGCACGAAGAACCGCTTTTCGCGCTCGTGCGCGTGCTTCTTCAGAAAGGCGCGAAACGGCTCCTTTGCCGCATCGAAGGCATCGAGCACGACGAGCGACGTGTCGCCGCCGGGGGTACGGTGCATCGTCTGCATGGTTTGCATGGCCTGCATGCCGATCGGCGCCATCACGTAAGCGGAGACGAGGACCGCGATGCCGTTGAGCACCATGTTCGGCGGCACCTGTTGCACGCCCAGCGCGTTGCGCAACAGCCCGAGCACGACCACGATCTTCGCGTACGAGGTCGCGACCATGGCGACGAACGGGATCAGGCTGATCGCGACGACGGTGATCAGCAGCCCGGTGAGATCGCTAAACTGAACCATGGCCGCGCGACAGCTGAACGAGACGCACGCCGAGATGATCGCCGACGCTCACGAGTTCGCCGAAGCCGATCGTCTGCCCATAGGTGACGAGCCGCACGCGCGCATCGGGCAGCGCGGTGGGAAGCTCGAGCACATAGCCCGCGCGCAGCGCCGAGAGCTGCGCGACCGGCATCGAAACCGTGTCGATCTCCAGCTTCAGCGGCAGGTCCAGCTGGCTGATTTCGACGGGCGTGTCGATCGAATCGGTAAGCGGCGCGTTGAACTGCGTCTCGTGGCTCATGGTGGGGTCCTCGCTCAAGGTCATCAGGTGGTGGGTGACGTCTGCCACGGCGCGCAGCTGCCGCGTCCCGTAGCGGCCCCAGACGACTTGAATCGGGGCGGACGACCGCTCGCTCGCGAAGAGCGCGCGGGTGGCTTCGGGTACGGCACGCAAGATGACGTCGCCCGCGCGCAGCGAATCGAGCGTCGTCACGTTCATCGTTTTCTCGCCGATCTGCAGCCGGCCCGGTACGGCGATCTCGCTGACGTGGGTGGCGAACGGCGTGCATTGCCGGGCCACGAGCGTTTCGAGCGCGTCGAGCCAGCCGCTGTCGATGTGCTCGATAACCGCATCGAAGCGGGTATCGCCGACGCGCAGCGAGAGCGCGCAGCAAGGCGCGCTCAGCGGCTGACGCGCGGCACGTTCGAGCGAGACGACTTCCACGCCGTCGAAGCCGAGCGCTTGCAGCGCGCGCCGCAGCGGATCGAGCAGGATGGCGCACACGGCATGGCGCAAGCGCTCGTTGACGGGCTCGTCCGACGCGACGACGCTCGCGAGCCCCGTGTGCTGTCCGACGTCGATGCGTACCGAGGCCGTCTCCATGCCCCAGCGCACGCGCACGACGGCGGCGCGCTCCGGCTCGACGAAATCGTGCGCACCGACGCTGAAGGCGGAGACGCCGAGTGCGTGAGCGAGCAGTGCGCTCAGGCGCGCGTCGACGGCGAGCCGATGCTGGCGCGCGGTGGCGGCCGCAAGCGCGGGCAGCCGCGCGGGATCGAGCAAGACGGCCGCCGCCGGCGCTTGGGCGCCCGCCGCAACGTGGTCCGTCAGTAGCGTTCGTGTGGTGTCCATATTGGTTTTACGTGACGATGATCTCGACGCTGCGCGCGCCGTCGAAGCGGTTTTGCATCACTTCTTCGAGGCTGGCGCGCAACGTCGCTGCATGTTGTGAGATTAGTTCGCGCGAGCGTGCGTCCGTGGTGTCGAAGCGAAGCGTCAATTGGAAATGCGAAAGCGCGAGGCTCAACGTGCAGCCTGGCAGCAGCGCGGGATCGACGGGAATCGTGATCTGCCAGTCGCCGCTTTCGAACACGATCGGATTGGCGCAGAAGTCCGACACCTCGGCGACGATCGAATCGACGAACCGGTTCATGTCCTGGCCCGTGCGCGCCGGTGCCCGCACGGCGACCACGGCGTGCGGGCCGCCTGCTCCGGGGCGCTGCGGCCCGCGCGCGGCTTGTACGCGCGGCGTGTCCGGCGCAGCCGTCGATGGCCGGGCGTTGGGCGGCCTCGGCGGTGAAAGCGGCGCCGCGCCGCGCGCCGGCATCGGCGCCGGCATCGGCGTCGGCGCGGGCATCGTCGAATAGGCCGGCACATGCATGAGCGCATGCATGGCCGAATGCACCGGTACGCGCATCGTCGAATGCATGGGCGGATGAATCGTCGCAGGTACCGGAGCCGGCACCTGCGCTGCCGATGGAGCGTGCGCGGCAGCGTCATCGCGTTCGTCGCCGGAGCCGGCCTGTGCGTCGTCGTCGCGCTCGCCGCTGCCGGCATCGTCGCGATGTTCGTCCGCGGCGAACCCGGCGACCGGGTAGAGCGGGGCGGCTTGCTCGGCGAAGGGAGGCGCGGCCGGTGCGGCGCATGTCTGCTCGTCGCCGGGCGTTTCCGAGGCGCCGGCGCGCACGCCTTCGCGCAGGCGCTGAAAAAGGGCGGCCTGGCGGCTCAACTGCGCGGCCGGCATCTCGGGTGCGGGGTCGGTGTGCGTGGCCGGCGCCGCGATGACGCGGGCGCGATGAGGGGCGGAGGAGTGCATGGCGCGGCTCGCTCGATCACATCGCCAGGCGGCCGACGGGCTGGAGATCGACATACGCGCCGAGCTCCTGGTACGAATACACGGGCAGCCAGGGCAGCGGTGCCTCGATCATGCGCTTGATGTAGCGCCGGATATCCATCGAGGCGACGAGCGCCAGCGGCTGGCGCGGCGTATCGCCGACGATGTCGGCGATCTTGCCGACGAGCTGGGCGATTTCGTCGGGCGGCAGCGCGAGGAAGTTGCCCGTGGGGGTCTGTTTGATCGACTGCCGGATGTGCTGCTCGACCTGAACGTCGACGAGTACGACGGGCAAATCCCGCACGCCGCCCGTCGCGCGATAGGCGATGAGCCGGCCGAGCTCCATGCGGATGTATTCGGTCAACATCAGCATGTCCTTCTCCTTCGGTCCCCAGACGATCAGGCTTTCGGTGATGCTGCGGATATTGCGCACGGGCACGCCTTCCTCCAGCAGCCGGCGCAGCACGTCCGCCATCTTCTGCAGCGGCAGTGCCTTTTGTACCTCCGCGACGAGTCCAGGGTAGTCCTCGTTGAGCTGATCGAGCATCCACTGTGCTTCCTGAATGCCGAGAAAGAGATGAGCATTGCGCCGCAGCAGGTCGATCGTGTGGCGTGCAATCAATGCTTCCGGTGTCGCGGCGGCGGCAGGCGCGTCCGCGGCGCCGCAGTCGGCCGCCGCGTGTACCGCGCGCGTTTCGGCGAGCGTGGTGCGTCCTTGCGGCACGTCGAAGATGAGCACTTCGTAACTGTCTTCGGGCAGTGTGCCGTCGGACCACATCATGATGCCGGGGAACGGCAGGCCGACTTCCGATTGCAGCGCATGGCGCTGTGCGTCGAACGCACGGTCAAGGGCATCGGCCGCGAGACGCGCGCTGACATCGGCTGCGAGGCGCACGCCGAGCGGGCAGGTGAACTGCGGCGGGCGTGGCAGGATCGAGGGCGCGTCGCCCTTGGCACCGGCGCGCTGCAGTGCCCCGACGGGCTTGCCGGCGCCTTTGGCCGGACCGTCCTGCTTTTTCTGCAGACGGTAGCCGACGAAGCCGAGCAGCCCGGCGAGCAGCGCGAAGAGCGCCGCCGGAAAACCGGGCACGGCGGCGAAGCCGAGGAGCAGCAGCGCGGCGAAGTACAGCGCGCGCGAGCTGCTCGTGAACTGGCGCCTGATGTCTTCGCCGAGGGAGGAATTGCCATGGTCGCCGCCTTCGTCCACGCGCGTAATCATGACGCCCGCGGCCACCGAGATCAGCAGCGAGGGAATCTGCGAGACCATGGCGTCGCCGATCGAGAGGACCGAGAAGCGGTTGGCCGCCTCGCCGGCCGACATGCCGTGATAGGCGACGCCCACGGCGATGCCCGCGACGATGTTGATCATCGTGATCATGAGGCCGGCGATCGCATCGCCTTTCACGAACTTCATCGCGCCGTCCATGCCGCCATGCAATTGGCTTTCGATGGCGAGCCTCGCGCGTTTCCTGCGGGCCTCGTCCGGCGTCAGGATGTTCGCGCGCAAGTCGGCGTCGATGCTCATCTGTTTGCCGGGCAGCGCATCGAGCGTGAAACGGGCCCCCACTTCGGCGACGCGCTCCGAGCCCTTGGCGATCACGATGAACTGCACGACGGAGATGATGACGAACACGACGAGGCCGACGACGAGATTGCCGCCCACGACGAGCTGGCCGAAGCTTTCGATGATTTCGCCGGCATCGGCATGCAGCAGGATCGACTTCGTCGACGCGATATTCAGCGAGAGCCGGAAAAGCGTCGTGAAGAGCAGCACGGACGGGAACGCCGAGAGCGTGGCGATATGGCCCACGTACATCGTCACCATGAGTAGCGTGATGCTGATCATGATGTTGATCGCGAGCAGCCCGTCGATGATGGCGGGGGGCAGCGGCAGGATCATCAGCGAGACGATCGCGATCAGCAGGACGGCGATGCCGGCCTCGCCGATGCCGGGCAGTTTCATGGTCTTGAACATGTCCACTACTCCGTGGTGGCGGTTTGAGGCGCGAGGCCGTCCACCCAGCGAAGAATCGCGGCGACGACTTCGAACAGTTCTTCGGGAATCGGCTGATTGAGCGGCACCTTGTGCAGCATGCGCGCGACGGGCGGGTTCGCGACGATGGGCACGCGCGCGTGCATCGCCTGCTGGCGCAGCCGCAGCGCCTGTTCGTCGAGGCCCTTGGCGAGGACGACGGGCAGCGGAAACTCCGCCGGGTCGTAGCGCAGCGCGACCGCGTAGTGAACCGGGTTGACCACGACGACGTTCGCGCGCGCGACACCGCCTTTCGGGCCTTCCTGCGACATCTCCCTGGCCATGCGCTTGCGCTCGCCCTTGAGTTCGGGGTTGCCTTCGCTCTCCTTGTGCTCGCGCTTCACCTCGTCTTTCGACATCCGGTTCTTGCGGATGAAGAGCCACTTCTGCAGCTTGTAGTCGAACGCGCCAATGACGACGAACACGCCGAGCGCGACCGCGACCACATGCATGAGCACGGACCACAGCACGCCAATCAACTGCGGTACCGACTGATCGAGCGCGCTCGCCACCACGGGCATCGCGCTTTTGATCGTCTGCCACATGACGGCGGCGAGAACCGCGGCCTTGCCGACCATCTTCGCGAGATCGATGGCCGAGTTCATCGAGAAGATGCGCTGAAAGCCGGACCCGGGGCTGACTGACGCAAGCTTCGGCATGACGGCTTTCAGCGAAAACTTGAGCCCCGTCTGGGGGGCGAGCGCGATGATGGCGGCGACGAGCGCAACGGCCGCGATCCCGCACAGCAGGCCGAGCGCCTGCAGGCCGATATGAACGAGGACGGTCCAGAGGTCCTGCAACTCGCGCTCGCCGTGGGTGAAATCGACCGCCTCCTTGACGATCGCGCGCAGCGTATCGGCCAGGTAATGCTGGCCCGCCGTCAGCACGAGCACGATCGAGCCGAGCGACGCGACTTCGACGAGGTCCGAGCTCTTCGCGACCTGGCCTTCCTCGCGGACTTTGTCCAGCTTCTTGTCTGTGGGCTCTTCGGTTTTCTCGTCGCTCATGACCGCTGTCCTTCGCTTGTCTCAGGCGCGCACCCGGGATGGGGCGGCCCGATGCAACGTTAGCGGCGCCGCGGTATCCGGCGCGATGGCGATGCGAAGCAAGGACGAGGGCTGCGAAGCGAGGCGGCGCGACGGCGCGTCGCTCGGGCGCAGGCCGCATGAGCAAGGCAACCCGCGTGGCGGCGGGCACGAGCGCAGACGTTCGCGGCAGCGGCACCGACCGGCGCCCATCGCATGCGGCGCTTCGCAATTCGTTGTGCGACTTCGTGCCCGGCAGGTGGCGCGCCCATCGCGTTGCGTAACTTAGCGTCAACGGAAGGCCACGCCTCATCGGGTGTGGCCCATCGGATCGAATCTGATTTCCTTGGGGGAAAGGATGGACGTTCTGAAGGATCGGCCGCAGTGCCCATCGGGAGTCGTCGGCGCGATCGTCGACCTGGTCAGGGTGGCAATGGCCCGCGCGGGCACGCCGGAGCAAGTCGATATCGACGATCTCGAGCACCTCGTCGAAGTACTGCATCTGCTGCGCCCGGATTCCGCCGAATTCGCGTTTTTCGACGGCTGGCTGCATATGGTGCGCGAGGAATGGAGCGAGGCCGAACGGCTCTTTCGCGATCTGGTCGAGCGCTCGGTCTGCCTGCCGGCCAGCAAGGGAATGTTGCTGCAGTGCCTGAAGGCCCGCCAGGAGTTCGGTTGGCAGGAGGAGGCCCGACACCTGCTGGAGGAAGGCGGCAACGAAGAGGTCGAACGGCTCGCGAAGGTTCTGCTCGCGAGCGAGGAGCTGAAGCAGGCGGTCGCGACCGCGAAGCGCACGGGCCGCTTCGTTGCGCCGGATTCCGCGCTCGCGTTCGAGAACGGAGCGCATGCCGAAGACGGCGAAGCGGTCGCGACGCCGTCGTCCTCATCCAGCGACATGCTGCTGACGATGCAGTACATGCGCGTCTGAGCCTGTTGCCCCTACCAGGAGAAACGAAATGAGCATCACGACTGCATCGCAACTCCAGTACGAACTGGCGCGCGTCACCGGCACGACGCCCGCGGCGCCGAATGCGGACGCGGTATCGCAGCCGCTCGTCGACAAATTCCAGGCGATGATGGCTTCGGAGCGCCAGCATGCGGCAGCCGTCCACCCGACCGAGCGCGCGGACCTCGTGGCGAAAGCAGTCGAGGAGCAGGCGGACTACTACCGGCAAGTGCCGAACGACGTGCTCTATATGACTCAGCACATGAGCGCGCTGTCGATGGAGCGCCTTGCCGCCGCCGACATGACCATCCAGCTCGAGATCGCAAGCCTGAATGCCGATCTGCAGGTGAAGATGGCAACCGTGCAGTCGTCGAAGGACGCCGTGCAGACGCTCATGAAGAACCAGTGACTTGACGTCCTCGTCTCCCTAAAGGGAGAGGATTCCCACACCTGGCGATGCACGTCCGCATCGGAGAATGTTCAACGCAGCGTTGGTATCTCGATCATGCTCGACACCGCAGTCACTACAGGCCCATTCTCTTACTCGCAGTCCCGCGATACCTTTCGGCCGCGTCGTGCTGTCTTTCGACCCGCACGACGAACAGGACTGGGTAGAACCGCTTTCGTCGACTTCCTCGAACGTGACTCCGTGCGCGATCGCTTTGTAGCGGAGCTTGTTTCGGAAGGACGACCAGGATGCGTCGTAGACGCTCTTCGCCATCCTGGTTCTGGCGAGCTTTGCGGCCGACACGTTGCCGACCGCGATGTAATCGAAACGCCGCACCAGATCGAGCGCGAGCTTATGCTGGAAATCGGCACGCGCATTCGCGACCTTGGCGTGCAGCTTCGCGATATGCCGCTTGTGCTTTCGCGCCCGTTGCGCGACTTCACGCGGTAGCGGTAGACAAGGATCATGTCGGTGATCCTAACCCGTGGAAGAAGCTGTCTGTCAACAGCAATCCTTTCCTCCCCGTTCTGAAGGACGGGGTTTCTCGGAGCAACTGATGAAACCGAACCTCATGCCTTCGAAGCTGCCCTCCGCATGGCGGCTCGTCGCGGTGGCGGCGCTCGTGCTGTCGCTTGCAGCCTGCAAGCAAGAGCTCTACGGGCAATTGACCGAAAGCGACTGCAACGAAATGGCGGCCGCGCTGCTGATGTCCGGCGTCGACGCGCAAAAGAGCACGCCCGATGGCGGCAAGACCTGGTCGGTCAGCGTCGACGAAAAGCAGATCGTGCATGCCGTGGAAGTGCTGCGCGCACGCGGCCTGCCGCGCAAGAAATTCGACGACCTCGGCTCGCTGTTCAAGAAGGACGGGCTCGTTTCCACGCCGACCGAGGAGCGCGTGCGCTTCATTTACGGTTTGTCGCAGGAACTCGACGACACGTTGTCGAAGATCGACGGCGTGGTCGTGGCGCGCGTGCAGATCGTGCTGCCGAACAACGACCCGCTCGCACAGTCGGTCAAGCCGTCGTCCGCATCGGTCTTCATCAAGTACCGGCCCGACGCGAATCTCGAGCGGATGACGCCGGCGATCAAGAACCTGGTCGTGCACAGCATAGAGGGGCTGACCTACGATCAGGTCAGCGTGACGAGCGTGCCGGCCGATGCGCTCGATCCACCTGCCCACCCGCACCGCCAGGATGGCTGGGTGGTCTATGCGGGCGGCGCGCTCGGCGTGCTGCTGTTGATGATCGCCGGCGGCTTCGCGCTCTTGCGCGGCAACCTGCTCAAGGGCGGCGGCGGACTTGCGGGCCTGCTCGCGCGCCGGGCGGGGCGTGCGGCGAAGGCGCCGGCATGACCTTCGATCCGAACGGGCGCATGGCCGGCATGGCAAGCACGGTGAGCAGATGATGAGCGCATACGACGCAGCCGATGCATACGACGCAGCCGCCGACAGCGTTGCCGCCCCGAACGGCGAGACGCCGGCGGCCGTGGCGGCGAGACTGGCCGCCTACCATCGGCGCCGGCGTACGCTGTTCGACTGGATGCATCCGACGTGCCTCGCACGCGTGCCCTGTGCGGACCGGCTCGGCGCATGCAGCCCCGCGCAGGCCGAGGCGCTTGCCGATGCGCTGCTCGACGAATGGGGCATGCCCGCGCCGCCGCTTGCCGCGTTCAACGCGCCGGAAACGGCGCTTGCCTTGCTGCCGGCGCACGATTGTCTGACCGTGTTCCGCTTGCGCGCGCTCGTGGAGCAGGCGGAGCCATTGCGCGCCTGGATCGACCGGCCGCGTCGCGAGAAGTTGACGGGCTGGATCGGGGCGCGCGGCGTCAATCTGCTCTTCGCGCGCGGACGCGAGCTTGCTGGCGATGCGCGCTCGCTCGCCGCGCGCGCACGCCACGCGGCATCGGTCATGCAAGCGCCGCTCGACGCGGCCGATGGCGATGCCCTCGCGTGGCTGGGTTTTCGGCTGTTCGAGCGCGACTGCCGATGGGCGCCGGGTAGTCCGCTCGCGATCCTGCGGTTGGCCATGCCGGCGCGCGACGACGGGGGTGCGTTGTCGTCCCCTTCGTTGCCGCTGTCACGACCGTCTTCGGAAGGCGCGAGCCCGAGCCTTTCGATCGTCTCGCAACTGCCCGACTTGTTTCCGGAGGGGTCATGGTGATCTGGTTACGCAATCCGCAGGCCGAAGGCACGGACCTCGGCGTGGGCGTCGAAGGCGACATCCTGCGTCATGAACGCGTCGCGGCGATCGTCGAGATCGATGCGGCGTACGCCGAGATGCGCCGGCAATGCGACGAGGCGCTGGACGCGGCACGCGCCCAGGCCCGCATGCTGCTCGACGAAGCCCGCGCCCGCGCGGACGAGCTCGTCGAGCGTGCCCTGCGCGAGTTCGCGCAAGCGGCCGAGCGGGGCTACGACGACGGTTTGCGGCGGGGGCTGACCGATTGGCACGAACGCGCGGCGGCCGCGCACGCCGAAGCCTGCCGGCTCGCGCCCGGGCAGCAGGACCGGCTGGCCGGGCTGGTGACGCTGGCGGTCGAGCAGATCGTCGCGTCGGTGGATCCCAAGGCGCTTTTCGCGCGCGCGGCCGCGACGGTCGAGCGGATCGTCGCCGACGGCAGCCCCGTTCATCTGCGTGTTCATCCGTCGGATCTGGCCGCGGCGAGGGCGGCCTTCGACGAAGCGGCCGCGGCGTGGCGCGAGGCCGGGCTCTCCGTGCGGCTGTGCGTGGCGGCCGACGCGACGCTTGCGCCCGGCGCATGCGTCGCCGAAACCGACCTGGGCGCGATCGACGCGAGCTTGTCGCTGCACTTGGCGGCGATGCGCGGCGCCCTGGCGCGCGCGGTGCGAAGCGTGGAGGAGGACTGCTGGCGCGAGGCGCCGAATGCGCGGCCTGGCGACGACGCACCAGCCGTCGACGCGCAGGCTTGTGTCGCGGGCAACGCCGAGGCGCCGATCGGCGAGTACGCCGTCGCAGCCGGCGAGGGCTTGGCGGACCCGGATGCGCACGCGGACGACGGCGGCGATGGCGACGACGACATCGGCGACGAAGCAGGTTGGCAAGACGATGCCGCGGCCCTGCAAACGGCGGGCGACCCGCGCGACGAGCGTTGGGCCGATGCCGCGTATGCCGACGCCGGCGCGATGTCCATTTGAACCGGCCTTCGAGCGGCACATGGAAGAAGACATGACAAGGAAGGGAGCGCCATGATCGACAGCGCGGACGATTTCGGAACCGACGAAGCGAGCGGGGTGCGCATCGCGCAGCCACGGGCCGGACGCGGCTTTTCGGCGCTGATGGATGCGATGGAGCGCGAACTGCGCGCCCGCGCACAACCCGCGGCATGCGGCAAGGTGCAGGAAGTGATCGGCACGCTCGTACGCGTATCGGGGCTCGACGCGACGCTCGGCGAGCTGTGCGAGCTGCGCTCGCCCGACGGCGCGTTGCTGCAGCGTGCCGAGGTGGTCGGCTTCTCGCGCGACGTCGCGCTGCTCTCGCCGTTCGGCAGGCTCGGCAGCGTGTCGCGCGCGACACGCGTGGTGGGACTCCGGCGTCCGCTTTCGCTGCGCATCGGCCCCCGCCTGCTCGGCCGCGTGATCGACAGCCTGGGCGAGCCGATCGACGGCAAGGGGCCGCTCGAATGCGACGAGTGGCAGCCCGTCATCGCCGATCCGCCCGATCCGATGTCGCGGCCCGTCGTCGATACCCCGATGCCGACGGGCGTGCGCGTCGTCGACGGCATGATGACGCTGGCCGAGGGCCAGCGCATGGGCATCTTCGCGCCGGCTGGCGTCGGCAAGAGTACGTTGATGGGCATGTTCGCGCGCGGGGCGCGCTGCGACGTCAACGTCATCGCGCTGATCGGGGAACGCGGCCGCGAAGTGCGCGAATTCTGCGAGCACATTCTCGGGCCCGACGGAATGGCCCGCTCGGTCGTCGTCTGCGCGACGTCGGATCGCTCGTCGATCGAGCGCGCGAAGGCCGCTTACGCGGCAACGGCGGTGGCCGAATACTTCCGCGACCGCGGCATGCGTGTGCTGCTGATGATGGATTCGCTGACGCGCTTTGCGCGCGCGCAGCGCGAAATCGGCCTGGCGATGGGCGAGCCGCCGACGCGGCGCGGCTTTCCACCGTCGATCTTCGCGGAGCTGCCGCGGCTGCTGGAGCGCGCGGGCCGCTCGGAGCACGGCTCGATCACCGCCCTTTATACCGTGCTGGCCGAGGACGAATCGGGCGGCGACCCGATCGCCGAGGAAGTACGGGGCATTCTCGACGGCCACATGATTCTTTCGCGCGAGATTGCGGCACAGAACCGCTATCCGGCGATCGACGTGCTCGGCAGTCTGTCGCGCGTGATGACGCAGGTGGTGCCGCGCGAGCACGTGGCGGCGGCGGGGCACGTGCGGCGGCTGATGGCCAAGCACAAGGAGGTCGAACTGCTGCTGCAGGTGGGCGAGTATCAGAGCGGCACCGATGCGCTGGCCGACGAAGCCATTGCGAAGATCGACGCGATTCGGGCTTTCCTCGGCCAACCGACCGATCTGCTCGTCGACCCGGGCGACACGCTCGCGGCCCTCGACGAGATCGTGCAGTCCTGACGCCGGAGGCAAGCGATGAAAGACCGCCGCGTTGCCGCGTTCGAGCGCGTGCTCGCGCGTCGCCGTCAGCTCGATCGCAAGCTCAATGCGGCGCTGGGCGGTTTGCGCGGCGAGCTGCAGGGGCTCATGGACGCGTTGGAGGAAAGCCGCGCGGCGGTGCGCGCGCATGCGGCCGGGCTCGCCGCGCACGATGGCAAGATCGACGCGATGCTCGGCGGCGTTTCCTTCCGGGCCGACGAGTATCTGAAGCTGCGCGAATTCCGGGCGCACGCGGCCGAGCAGCACGCGATGCTCGAGGCCCGGGCGGCGCAGGCCGGGCAGGCGCTGGCGGCGAAGGAGGCGCAGATCGGGGCGCTGCGCACGGAGATCCTGCGCAACCGTGCCCGCATCGACATCTACGGCAAGCGGCGCGACACGCTCGTCAAGGCCATCGAGCTCGCGATCGAGGACGCGCAGGACGAGGAAACATCGGAGAGCCGGCGGCCCAACCCGGCGTTTTGAAGCGGCGAGCGCGCTCGCCAGCCGGCATCCATTGAACGACAGGCGACTGAAATGAGCGAGATTACATTCGCATCGATCGAATCGAGCCACCAACTGGTCAGGTTTCTGATCGTGCTGGGCCTTTGCAGCGAACGATTGATGGTCCTGATGATGATTTTTCCACCGACGTCCGACAACGTCGTGCAAGGCCGCGTGCGCACCGCGCTGGCGCTGCTGTGGGGCAGCTTCATCGCCTACGGGCAACGCGGCCTGCTCGAGCAGGGGGAGGCGATGATCCTCGTGGGCATCGGGTTGAAGGAGGCGCTGATCGGCGTCGGCCTTGGCTTCGCGGCGTCGACGGTGTTCTGGGCCGCCGAAAGCGTCGGCACGTACGTCGACGATCTGACCGGTTTCAATCAACTGCAGATGCAGAACCCGAGCCAGGGGCAGCAGACGTCGCTGACTTCCACGCTCCTGAGCCAGTTCGCGATCGCGGCGTTCTGGTGTCTGGGCGGCATGACGTTCCTGCTCGGCGCGATCTACGAATCGTATACCTGGTGGCCGCTTGCGAACCTCACGCCGGCCGGGGGGGCGGTACTCGAATCGTTCGTGCTGGTGAAGACCGACTCGCTGATGGAAATGGTGGCGAAGCTCGCCACGCCGATGATGCTGATGCTGCTGCTGATCGATATCGGCTTCGGCTTTACCGGAAAGGTGTCGCAAAAGCTCGATCTGCCGTCGCTGGCGCAGCCCGTGAAAGGCGCGCTCACGATCCTGATGCTCGCCCTGATGGCGGCGATTTTCATCGATCAGGTACGCGATCAGCTGTCGCTCGTGGGCATCGCGGCCGAGGCGAAGGCGCTCGCGAGCGGCAAGTGAAACGCGCTGAATGCGCGAGCGGGCGCAAATATGCGTTCGTCGGTGGCGATTGGCTGAAAAAGCCTGGAGAAGAACATGATCGAGACGTTGAGCGACAACGTGATCGTTACGGGGATGATGGACGTGCTCTGGGCTGGCGCGGCGCTGGATACGTTTTCGGACGTTCAGGACCTGCTCGATGCGATGGCGGTGCTGCGTCCCGGGAACGGCGAAATGCGCGAGGTGCTGGCTTGGTGGCATGTGCGTGCACGCGCCTGGGGCGAGGCGCTGAGCGAATTGCGCCGGGTGGAGCGCGATGGCACGCTGTCGTCGCGCGGCATGGCGCTCGCGGCTGTCTGTCGTTACGCGCTTGGCGATGCATCGTGGCGTACCTATGCCTACGCGGCGGCGTACAAATCCGACGACCCGATGGCGACGCGCACCGCCCAGGCGCTGCTCGCAGCGCCCGCGATCGGGCGCGGATAGGTGCCACTGAACCCTGAAACGTGCGTCGACACGCTGATGCCGCGCCCGGCGCGATGGGGCGCGGGCGAACTAGCCACGGCCTGCTTCGCCATGCACCGGCAGGTAGGCGGTGCGGGTGCTATCGCCGGCTGGCATCACGCAGCAGCCCGAGGCGCACGAGGCTTTCGGCCGTGGCGACAATGGCGTCCTCGCGCGGACGGGGCGACCAGTCGAGCAAGCTGATGGCCTTCTGGCTGGTAGCGTTCGGATTGCGGCCGAGCAGCGGCAGCGATCCTCGCAGCGCGGGATCCCTGAGCGCACCGATGCGCACCAGCCAGTCGGGCAGCACGCGGGTCGACACATGGCGCGCAGCGTCCCCCATGCGCGCTTTGAGCACTTGCGCGACTTCGGCGAGCCACATGCTTTCGCCGGCAATGGCAATGAAGCGCTCGCCGTTCGCGGCTTCGTGGGTCATGGCGCGCACGTGCAGGTCGGCGGCATCGCGCACGTCGACGAAACCGGAATTGATTCGCGGATTGCCAGGCTGGCCGTCCAGCATGCCCCGGATCAGGCGGATGGATGCGAATAGTCGTCGCCGAGCACGGGCCCGAGAACCGTCACCGGATTGATCGCGGACAGTTGCATGCCGCGTCCTTCCGGTGACGTCGCGTGATGACCGTCAATCGAGGCCGACGACGCGGCCGCAGTCGAGGAAATTCGCCGGGTCATCGGCGATTCTCCCGGCTACGGGCATCGCCGGGCGTGGGACTGTTGTGCAATATCGTCCCGCTCGGCCTCGACCCCGACGTCGCCACGGTGGCAAGGTGGCCGTCGTGCGTAGCAGTCAGCGATGGTGTTCGGACGGCTTCGAGTTCCGCGTTGCGACAACCGGATCGCTTTCAATCGTCGGATTCGATGTCGCCATTTTGTAACGATTGCGCGAAAATTTCTATTTTGTTTTTAATAGAGTAAATAATAAACAAAAATATAAATTCACTAATGAAATGGAAATTGAATGCATGCGACGTCGGTCGATTCAATCAGTGATATCAATCATCATGAGAAATCGAGTGGTGAGCGTATGATGCAGGCTCACGATCGCCCGGAATTCAAATGGTCGGCACACGGCGGGTCTCACGATCCTGCGACCGAAAATAATCAAAAAATCGGTTTGTAATGGGCGACCCGAAAATAACAAAGCATTTCCAAGCGCATCCACCTTGGTATGTCGCGTGCATCAGGAGAGATGTCCGGTCGCCCGTGAGGTTGTCGTGAATATTCAAAGGAGACCGCCGCTCCCGTGACAAAGAAGGGGATGCCCTTTCAATTGTCGACGGGGATCCATATTGAAACTCACCGCACGTGAGACAGTCGTGTTGAGCCTGATTTCGCGAGGCCTCACCGACCATGAAATCGCGGCCGAACTGTCCATTTCCGTCTATACCGCGCGCAAGCATCGCGAAAATCTCCTCAATAAATTCGGCGTCAGGAAATCGGCGGAGCTGACCATGCGTTATTTCACGCTTTTTCCTGATGTGCTCAAAAAAACGGTCCTCAGCCTCATCCTGACCCGTTCTCGTCGCGCGAGCGCGAGATCCTGAACCTGCTCGCCGCCGGCATGAGCGACAAGCAGGTCGCTCGCGCGCTCGGCATCAGCGACCAGACCGCCCGCAAGCATCGCGCACATCTTCTCGGCAAGACCGGCTCGCCCAACATCTGCGCGCTCCTCCATACGGCCGTGCTGTCCGGCTGGCTCACCGCTCCTTCTCCCGTCACCGAGCCCGGCTCGCCGTAGCGAGACGCATACCGCATTTGCCGTATGGAACCGACAGGATCCGACTCGCAGAATCGATCTGCCGATTCGTCCGATGTTTCCGCCGACCCAAACGTAGCGGAGCGATGGATGCGTCGACGGCCGGCATGTCGACGGCGCACACGACGCAGGGCCTGCGAGTCGTGCTCCGACTGATTCCTCTTCATTAAGGATTCGAAAATGACTCATGTACACCATGCATTGCCGGGGGTTCCGCACGCGGTCTCGGGATATGTTCCGGCTTACGCGACGACGGTTGCGCAAGGGGAGTTCGCGCCGCAGGGCATCGGCGGCGCGGTCATCGGCACGGCCGCGCCGGTGCTCGGCGAGCTGCTCGGCCGGCTCGGCGGCCTGCTGCCGTTCGCCGCGCAGCCGCAGGCGGCGTTCGCGCCGCAAGGCGTGTTCGGCGACATCCTGAAATCGGTCGCGCCGACGGTCGGTACGGTCGCCGGGCAACTGGGCGGGCTGCTGCCGTTCTCGGTCCATCCGCAGGCAGCATTCGCGCCGCAGGGTATCGGCGGCGCGGTGATCGGCACGGCCGCGCCGGTACTCGGCGAACTGCTCGGCCGGCTCGGTGGGCTGCTGCCGTTCTCGGCTCAACCGCAAGCGGCGTTCGCACCGCAAGGCGTGTTCGGCGACATCCTGAAGTCGGTCGCGCCGACGGTCGGTACGGTCGCCGGGCAACTGGGCGGGCTGCTGCCGTTCTCGGTCCAGCCGCAGGCGGCGTTTGCACCGCAAGGTATCGGCGGCGCGGTGATCGGCACGGCCGCGCCGATGCTCGGCGAATTGCTCGGCCGGCTCGGTGGGCTGCTGCCGTTCTCGGCTCAACCGCAAGCGGCGTTCGCACCGCAAGGCGTGTTCGGCGACATCCTGAAGTCGGTCGCGCCGACGGTGGGTACGGTCGCCGGGCAACTGGGCGGGCTCCTTCCGTTCTCGGCCCAGCCGCAGGCGGCGTTTGCACCGCAAGGCATCGGCGGCGCGGTGATCGGCACGGCCGCGCCGGTGCTCGGCGAACTGCTCGGCCGGCTCGGTGGGCTGCTGCCGTTCGCCGCGCAGCCGCAAGCGGCGTTCGCACCGCAAGGTGTGTTCGGCGACATCCTGAAATCGGTCGCGCCGACGGTGGGTACGGTCGCCGGGCAACTGGGCGGGCTCCTTCCGTTCTCGGCCCAGCCGCAGGCGGCGTTTGCACCGCAAGGCATCGGCGGCGCGGTGATCGGCACGGCAGCCCCGGTACTCGGCGAGCTGCTCGGCCGGCTCGGCGGCCTGCTGCCGTTCGCCGCGATCCCCGCCCAGCCGGCATACCACTGACCTGTCGCGACGGTAGACCTGCGCCACCCGCGGCCTCCGCGGTGGCGTACCCGACGGACGCGCGTCGCGCACCGACCCGATCGTTTCGGGATGCGCGTCCGTCGCTTGCGACCGACTGACCCACGGCGTGGCTCGAGTGTCGCGCCACGAAGGAGATTGCGATGGATAAGGACAAGAAGCCCGCCGCCGCGAAGGCGGCTGCCGTGCCGACGGATGATGCCGCCGCACCGGCTGTCGTGCCGCCCGATTCGGCCGACGAAGCGGTTCATGTGACGAGCGGCAAGCGCCAGTACCTGATTGCGCCCCGGCGCGGCGTGCTCGCTCGCCAGGCCGCGGTGACGCCGATGTCGGCACACGACCTCGACAATGCGGTCGGCCGACTGCCCGGCGTCGAAGTCGTTCGCGTGATCAACAGCCACAAGAACGCGCAGATGATGTCCGCGCGGCCCGACGAGGCGACCGACACGTACGTCGTCAAGATGGACCCCGCACACGCGCAGCTGCTGCAGGCGACGGCGCCGCCGGAAATGATCGTCGAGGAGGACCATCCGCTCGGCTACGGGAAAAAGCCGCAACCGGAGTCCGGCGCCGAGCTTCGTCCGCAGGCGGCGATTGCGTCGACCATCCTGCGCCCGGTGACGGTCCGCGTGCTGGGTGCGGACGATCAACCCCAACCCGGCGTTCCGGTGACGATCACGGGCGACGGCTTCCCGGTGAGCGGCACGACCGACGCGCGCGGCGAAACGACGCTGGTCGTCGCGCAGATGGCGCCCGGTCCGCTCCAGTCGCTGGCGGTGCGGCCGTCGCACACGTACTGGAATGTCCACCTGTCGGCGCCGCTGCTGTCGAGCGATCAGGCGAATGTGGTGCGCCTTACGCCGTTGTCGCAGCCGAACCCGAACGTGCCGCCGCATGCTCCCTTCGGGTGGGGGCAGCGCCTGATGGGCCTCGACGAGCTTCCCGCCACGGCGACGGGGCGCGGTGTCCGCGTCGCGATCGTCGATTCGGGGGCGGACGCGTCCCATCCGCTGCTGAACCATATCGTGCGCGGCGTCGATCTGACCAACGATCAGAACCCGGATACGTGGAAGGACGACGCGATCGGCCACGGATCGCATTGCGCGGGCGTGATCGCCGCGCGCATCAGCCCGCAGGCTGCCGACGCGCAGATGGCGATGCGCGGCTTCGCGCCCGACGCGGAGATTCATGTGCTGAAGATCTTTCCCGGCGGCCAGTTCAGCACGCTGATCCAGGCGCTCGACTATTGCATCGATCACGACATCGACGTCGTGAACCTGAGCCTGGGCGCACCGCAGGCGTCGCTCGCGGTCGAGCAGAAGCTGATGGAGGCCGTGCAGTCCGGCGTCGCATGTATCGTCGCGGCCGGCAATTCGGGCGGACCTGTCCAGTACCCGGCGTCGTCGCCGTACGTGCTCGCGGTGTCGGCGCTGGGACTGCATCGCGAGTTGCCCGTCAATACGTGGGAGCAAACGCAGATCGTCGCGCAGGCTGCGACGGCCGAAGGCCTCTTCTCGCCGACGTTCTCGTGCCACGGCCCGCAGATCGGCGTGTGCGGACCGGGCGTGGGTGTCGTATCGACGGTGCCGGGCGCGGCGTTCAACGCCGAATCCGGCACGTCGATGGCGGCGCCGCACATCACGGGGCTCGCGGCGCTGCTGGTGAGCGATCCGCAGATCGCCGGCCATCTCGGGCCGCGCAGGCCGGAGCGCGTCGCCGCGCTGTTTCAGCTGATCCGGATGATCTGCACGCCGATCGTTCAGTACGACGTCACGAACCGCTTCGGCGCTGGCCTGCCGCGCTTCCAGAACCTTCGGCAGCTGTTGCAGCAGGCAGGCCGCTGACGGCGAGCGAGCCGCGCCGGCCGATTCGTCGACCGGCGCAAATCGTCACACACGAGGAGAACCACATCATGTCGACCCTGTTGCGCATGACCCGGGCTGCCTGCGTCGCCAGCCTGATTCTGACCGGAGCCGGCGCGCACGCGCAGGACTGGACACTGGCGCTGTCCTGGAAGCTCGGTACGTGCGTCGGCGGCGATGGCGCCCAGACGTGCACGGCAGGCCAGCCGCCGTCGGTGCGCCAGGCCGCCGACGGCGCGCCGATCCGGATCACGGCGATCGGCCTGTATACGCCGCGGCGCGATTGCGACGCGGCGCCGGTGCCGGCCGGCACGCTGTCCGACGATGCCGCGCCGTATATCGCGCCCGCGAGCGCCGACGACTTCCAGCAGCACTGGAATCGCTACGGAAGCTGCACCGGGTACGCGCCCGCCGGTTATGCCGCCGAGCTCGCCGCCATGGCGCGTGCGGTCGGCCTCACGAATCTCGGCCGCTACCTCGGGGAGCATGACAACAAGGTGGTGCCGCTCGACGAGTTGAAGAACGCGCAACTGCATGATTTCTTCCTCGGCGCGGACAAATCCGTGCAGTTCCTGTGCACGCCCGACGGACGGCTCGCGGAAGTGCGCTACCGGCTGCGCGACTGGTCCGACGTGTTCGTGTATCGCGACAAGGGCGGGATGCTCGTCGCGGCGCAGGGCGGCAATTGCGGCGCCGAAGTGCGGCTGTAGCGCACGTTGCGAGCCGACACGCTGGGGAGTCGACATGGAAACGCATCGTTCGTGGTTCAGGACAGCAATGGACGCACCGCCCGAAGCGGACGGTGCGAACGCGGCCTCGCCGAGGCCCGATCTGGTCGGGCAGTTGCTGATCGAATGCAACGCGATGGCGCGCTACGCGCTGCAGCACGGGATTGCGGTTGCGCCGGATCTGATCGCGCAATTGTCGATGCTGATGGCCGCGGTATCGCATGGCGCGGCCGATACCGCGGCGACTGAGGCGTCGTCCGTGCACAGCGCATCGTATGCGCTTGCCGCAATTCATCGCCGGCTGGCGGTTGCAATCGCGCCGGCGACGCCGCAGGCCATCACGCTGCTCGACCGCGAACTGCGCGTCCGCTCGCGCTTCGCTTGGCTCGGCCCCGTTCCGCTGATTCGCGCGCTGACGCTTGCCGCCGCGACGTTCCTCGTCGCCGTGATCGCGACGTCGCTGTCGCCGGAAGTGTCCGTCGCTAACATCGACCAGGGGTTTCTCGATTCGCACGGCACCCAACTGCTGTGGAATGCGCTGTTCCTGTTGTTCTGCGCGGGGCTCGGCGCGTCGTTTGCGACGCTGTTCCAGGCTCACCGCTACGTCGCGAATTCGACCTACGACCCGAAGTACGACGCGTCGTACGGTGCGCGGCTGATTCTCGGCGTGATCGCCGGCTTGATCCTGGTCGAGCTGCTGCCGCCGCACCTGTACGACAGCGGCAGCATGCGCAGTTTCGGCAAGCCTGCGCTGGCGATGCTCGGCGGGTTTTCGGCGACGGCCGTGCATCGGCTGCTGCACCGGCTCGTGGAGACGCTCGAGACGCTCGTGCGCGGCGATACCGCAGCCGCCGCGCAGGCGACGTTCGAAGCGCATCGCGCCCATGCGGCGACCGAGCGCGTGCAATGGCAAAGCGAACTGGCGGCGGACCTGCTGCGGCTTCAGCAATCGCTTGAAGCGGGGATGCCGCCCGATGCGATCAAGCAGCGGCTCGCCGAATTCACGCGCGCGATGCTGTCGGCGGACGTGCCGCAGGCGGCACGTCGCGACGGCGCAAGCGCAATCGGGGAATGACCATGCTCTTTCTTTACAACTGGCCGTCGTGGCTAATGGGGCTGCTCATCGTGATCGCAACCGCGTCGGCCGCACTGGGCGGCTATGCGCTGTTCCGGCGCATCCTGCCCGTCGACCTGGTGCCCGAGCAGCGGGCGATGGCGATCACGATGGTGTCGGTCATCACGACGATCAACTCGTTGCTCATCGCGTTTTCGGCAATCAGCGTGTGGGACGCCTACAACGGCGCGGAGCACACCGTCGAGGCGGAGGCGACCGCGGCCGGCGAACTGTCGCGCGATCTCGCCGCGTTCGGCGACCCGGTCGCGGATGCGGCACGGGGGGCGCTGCGCGTCTATCTCGACGGCGTCGTCCGTGACGAGTGGCCGAAGATGCAGCAGCAGGCGAGTGCCGATGCCCAGACGGCGGCCCGTTTCGATCGCCTGTTTGACCTGGCGAACCGGATCGAGCCGCGCAGCGAGCGGCAGCGCGTGCTGCTCGGCGAGGTGCTCGCGCGTGCGAACGAAATGGCGAAGCATCGCGAACAGCGCCTGCTGACGCTCGACGCCGCGATGCCGGGCACGCTGTGGGGCGTGGTGGTGCTCACGAGCGTCCTGTCGTTTCTGCTGCTCTACATCCTGCCGGGCACGCGTTTCAACATCGCGCTCGTGACAAGCTGGGCGCTCACGCTCGGCCTCGCGTTCTTCTTCGTGCTGGCCGTCGACCGTCCGTTCGCGGGCGAAGTCAGCGTCAGGCCCGAGCCGCTGCGCGCGATCGTCGCTGCGATGGACGGGCAATCGCGGCGTAGCGGGGCGGCCGCGCCGCGCGACGTGCCGGCGTTGCCGCGCAGTCGGCGGCGAACTCGCGCGGACGACGCAGCCGTGGCGTCCGCCTCGACCATTTCCCCACCGCCGGGCGAGCGCACCGCGAGCCTGCCTGATCAGATGCCGCAAGGAGACCACGATGACATTCGATGAATTCCGGGCCGCCGCCGCCGTATCCGCCGCGCTCGCGCAACGCTGGCATCCGGCGCTTGCCGCCGCGATGGCCGAGTTCGGTATTTCGACGCCTGCGCGCATGGCGGCGTTCGTCGCGCAAACCGGTCACGAGACGCTCGGCTTCACGCTCACGCGCGAACTGTGGGGGCCGACAGCCGCGCAGCGCGCGTATGAGCCGCCCGCGCGCAAGGCTGCCGAGCTTGGCAACGTTCAGCCGGGTGACGGCAGGCGCTTCCTTGGACGCGGGCTCATCCAGATCACCGGGCGTACGAACTATCGCGAATGCGGCAACGCGCTGGGTGTCGATCTCGAACGCGAGCCGGAATGGCTCGAGCACGAACCGCTGGCCGCGCGTTCGGCGGCCTGGTGGTGGGCGCGGCACGGCTGCAACGCGATCGCCGACTCGGGCGATTTCGTGTCGCTGACGAGACGCATCAACGGCGGCGTCAACGGACTCGAGGACCGGATGCGCCGATGGGCGGTCGCGAAGCAGGCGATGTGTCTGTGAGCGTGCGGTATGCGGTGAAGCATGACCAACCAACGGAGGGCAAGATCATGACAACGTGAATCTGAACGGAGTGCCCCTACGCTTTTTATACTGCATATGCGCAGTGCAGGCATGAGCTGCTTTCCGCCAGCAGGGCGTCGCGCTGATGCGATGCCTCGCCTGCAGCTCGACACCTTGCCTCTGCAAACCCAATAATTTGTTAGGATCACATATCATGACATTCACTCCACAAACACGTAAACATCTTGGCTATGACGATCAGGCGCAAAACTGGCTTGACGAGACGATCGGTAATGTCGTCATCGACCGCCCGGTGAGCAACCCTCGTTACAGCAAGACGGATGGGGACAACAACGGCTCGCTGAAGCACTACGTTCCGTACAACTGGATCATGAAGAATATTGCGGACAACCATGTCATTGGCCACACGAGAAGGACCGTCGTCGCCAATGTTTCCGCGCTGTTGGGTCGGATAGGGCTGCCGGCGCTCGGTCAGCCGACCAATCCGGTCGATTTTGATACATCGATTCGCGACAGCGTCTATGCGATCTGTGACTGGGAGGAAAACCTGTTCAGGTCGGCATCGTCGGGCGACGCGCGCGGGACAAGGCTCGATGTCCCCAATGATCCCGGCGTGCTTGCGCGGGTCCAACAGGCGCGAACCGCGCTGGGCGGTCTGGCAAATCCGCCGCTTCAATGAGACGAGGTTGCCGGCGTCGTCACCGCGCCATTGGCGCGCCGGCAACTCACGACGCGGCGGCTCGACTGCGCGGGAAGGACGATGACTGCCACCGCTCCCCATCGGCAGCACCGGGTTGAACGCGAAGCAGTTGCGCGATCCAAACCGTGCTCACGGTCGAGATTGGAAAAACTTGATCGGTAAAAGCACTGAAACGCAGTGATTTTTTTCCCGGCTATAGTGGAATGGCTGGTCAGGGGTGCGGTACCGATGCTGGCCAGGTCATGACCGTAGAAGGGTGCTGTATGCAAAACAAAATCGACAAGACCGTCGGACCGATCTGGGGTGTAGCAGCAGGATTGCTTCTTGCTGGTGCAGGATTGAGTCTGGGTATTTTCCCGGCGGCGTTGCGCAGCTCGGGCAGCGCAAACGACTTCATGGCGTCAGGCGCCGCGATGCTGGGCATCTTCCTCGTCGTCTATTCCACACGCGAACTGCGAAGAAAGCGCGCGCATTGAGCGTTCGCGCGCCGCTGATTCACGACAATCGACTCGAGCCAGGCGACGGCTCGGGGGCGCTACGCGTTGCGGATTTCGTGGTTGTAGACGAGTTCGACGATTCGCTTCGTCGGAATACTCGCGCGCAGACGGTCGACACTATCGATCGGAAACCACTTGCATTTCTCGATCTCGTTGCTCGCTTGCGGCGTCTGGTCCGGCCCGACTTCCGCGAAGAACACGTGATGAATCTTCGCGAGCCCGGTGAACTGCATCGAGTACACCAGATCCTGGCCGGTCATGCCGGTTTCTTCGCACAATTCGCGATGCGCGGCTTCGAGCGGTGTTTCCCCGCGCTTGATCGTGCCGCCGGGAAGGGCCCAGCGCGACGCGGCACGCGTGACGAGCAACACGCGCGCGTCTCGATAGCAGACGACGGTCGCGCGTTCCTTGATCGGAACGGCAGTCGTTTGGGGGGCTTGGTCGGGCGCGAGGGTTTGGGGCATGCCGCGATTCTAACCAGCACAAATCGATCGGCCAAGGCGGCCTGACGCGGTTTGACGATTGATTGCCGCCGATGCGTGGTCGGTACGCTACGTGCACGTCCAATGCACAAGGCCGGCGGCGGGGCCGTGCGCCGGACTGCCGATGCCGTTTGGCACGACGACCGGCCCGGCCCGTCCCGCGCGCCACGTCGTCATGCGGTTCGCGCCGCGATTGCCTTTACTTCTTTTCCGGCAGGAACCAGTTCATCACGAGCGCGCAGATACCGCCCGTCGCCACGCCCGATTCCAGCACGTTCTTCAGTGCATGCGGCAGGCTGTTCAGAATGTCCGGCACCTGCGACACGCCGAGGCCGAGCGCGAGCGACACCGCGATGATGAGCAGCGCGCGACGATCGAGGTGGACGCCCGCGAGGATATTGATGCCCGACGCGGCCACCGCCCCGAACATCACCATCGCCGCGCCGCCGAGCACGGGCTCGGGCACGGCCTGCAGCACGCCGGCGACGACCGGGAACAGGCCGAGCACCACCAGCATGCCCGCGATCCAGATACCGACGTGGCGGCTCGCGACGCCGGTGATCTGGATCACGCCGTTGTTCTGCGCGAATACCGAGCTCGGGAACGTATTGAACACGCCGGCCAGCAGCGAATTTGCCCCGTTGACGAGCACGCCGCCCTTGATGCGCTGCATCCACACCGGCCCTTCGACCGGCTCGTTCGAGATCTTGCTGGTGGCCGTCACGTCGCCGATCGCTTCGAGCGACGTGACGAGATAGATGATCAGCATCGGTACGAACAGCGCCCACGAGAAGCCGATGCCGAAGTGCAGCGGCGTCGGCACCTGGAACAGCGCGGCCTGGTGCATGCCGGTGAAGTCGAGGCGACCGAGGAACGCGGCCGCGCAGTAGCCGATCGCGAGCGCGATGACGAGCGCGGTGCTGCGCACCCAGACGACCGGCACGCGGTTCAGCAGGATGATCGTGCCGAGCACGAGGCCCGACAGCGTGAGGTTCTCCGCGCTCGCGAACGTGCCCTTGGCCATCGCGCCGTAGCCGCCGCCCATGCTGATGAGGCCGACCTTGATCAGCGTGAGGCCGATCAGCAGCACGACGATGCCGGTGACGAGCGGGGTGATCAGGCGCTTCACGAACGGCAGGATGCGCGACACGCCCATCTCGACGAACGACCCCGCGATCACGACGCCGAAGATCGCGGCCATCACGGTCTCGACCGGCGTGCCCTGCTTGACCATCAGGCTACCGCCGGCGATCAGCGGGCCGACGAAGTTGAAGCTGGTGCCCTGGACGATCAGCAAGCCGGCGCCGAGCGGGCCGAAGCGCTTGCACTGGACGAAGGTGGCGATGCCGGAAATCACCAGCGACATCGACACGATCAGGGTCGTATCGCGGCTGGACACGCCGAGCGCCTGACAGATCAGCAGGCCCGGCGTGACGATCGGCACGATGATCGCCAGCAGGTGCTGCAGCGCGGCAACGAAGGCGATCATCGGCGCCGGCCGGTCGTTCGGGCCGTAGACGAGGTCGCGGGCCGATTCTGCGGCGTCGGCGCCGTGGGAGGCGGATGGGGCGGAGGAGGCGGGTTGCATGGCGAGCGGGCCGGACAAGGTGGAAAGTGCGGCATTTTAGCCGAAGGGCCTGCCGGCGCCGTCGCGCCGGCCCGCAATGGTGGAGATTCGGCGGCGCGCAGAAAGGAAGCCGGATTGGCGCCCGGCGATCAGCGCATGGGCTGCGTGGCGATCGCGGTTGGCGTCGCGATGGCGCGGAACCCGGGCAGTTCCGGAATGCGCTGCGCCATGAACTGAAGGAACGTGCGGGTCCGTAGCGGCAGATGCCGGCGCGACGCGTACACGAGATGCAGCGTGTGCGACGGCATGTGCCACTTCGGCAGCAGCCGGACGAGTCGCCCGGCGTCCACCAGATCCTGGACCAGCCACGCCGGTGCGCTGCCGACCGCGTGGCCGGCCAGGAAGCATTCGCGCAGCGCGATCGAACTGTTCACGCGATACCGGCCGCGTACCGCGACGCCCACCTTCTCGTCGCCCCGCGCGAAGGTCAGATCGCTGCCGATGATGTCCGCGCGGGCGTAGCCGACATACTCGTGCTTCGCGAGATCTTCCGGACGGCGGATCCCCGGTGCCTGCGCCACATACGCGGGCGCCGCCGCGGCGTTGCCGGGCGGCCGCGTCGGCTGTGCCGACGAAGTCGGGGAAGCGATCGCGTTCCTGCTGGGCAACCGCTTCATGAATGGCGAAATCCTGCACATCGATGGCGGCGGTCGGCTGGTCTGAGCCGCGTGACGTCAGCCGGCGGCGCGTGCGCCCGTGCCGCGCGCCGTGGCGCGTGGCGGGCGGGCATCCGGATACGCGCGCTGGCAGACGGCGATGACCGTGTCGCGCAGGCGGCGATGCACGGGGTCGCCGTGCATGCGCGGATGCCACAGCGCGGACACCAGGATCGATGGCAGGCGGACCGGGATCTCGAAACTGCGTAGCCCGAGGGCTTCGGTGAGCCCGGGCGAGCATGCGTTGCCGAGGCTCGAGCGCGGCACCAGCGCGATCAGGTCGGTGCTGGCCGCGACACGCATCACGTCCGGATAGCCCGGCACGACGACGTGCACGGCGAGGCCCGGGTCGGTCTCGCCGGTCGAGCCGTCGGCCGGCCCGCCGAAATCGCCGAACTGGGCCGCAATGACGTGACGGCAGGCTGCATAGCGCGCGCGCGTGATACGGGCCGACGCGAACAGCGGATGCCCGGCGCGCGCCACCGCGACGTGCCAGTCGTGAAAGAGCATGCGCGTGTGCAGTTCGGGTGCGTCGTCGCCGCGCTTGCCGATTTCCAGGTCGACCGTGCCGTCGCGCAGCGCTTGCGGATCGCGGCCGAGCTTCGGGACGAAGCGAATCCGCACGTGCGGCGCGACGTCGGCCAAGGCGGCGACGACCGGGCCGGCCAGCATTTCCATGAACGATGCGGCCGCCCGGATGGTGAACGTGGCCGTGAGCGTCGCGAGGTCGACGTCGGCGGCCGCCGGCCGAAGCACGGCGCGCGCGTCGCTCGCGACGGCATGCACGCGATCGCGCAATGAGGCTGCGTGCGGCGTCGGCACGAGCTTGCGCCCGGCGCGCACGAGTAGTAGGTCGCCGGTCGCGATGCGCAGCCGCGTGAGCGTGCGGCTCATCGCCGATGTGCTCAGGCCCAGCCGGCGCGCGGCGCCGGTCACGCTGCCTTCCGACAACAGCACGTCGAGGGCGGTGACGAGGTTCAGGTCGATGTCTTCCATGGGGACAGGATACGCCATCATGCGGTTTGACATGGCGTCTGGTGCAATGATGGATTGCATTCGGTGCGTCTGGCGCATGTCGTGGTGCACGCCTATAGTGAGCGCATGACGAAACACGGCAAAGGCGAAAAACCCATGCAATCTACGGAATCGAATCGACGAAACGTTCCCACGATCCTGCTCGTTGCGGCGTCGCGCGGCCTCGGGCTGGCGATGGCGGAGGCATTCGTGAACAAGGGCTGGAACGTGACGGGTACCGTGCGCGAAGGATCGGGGCGCACGAAGCTGCACGACCTGGCCGACCGCTTCGACGGCCGCATCGAGATCGGCACGCTCGACATCTGCGAGCCCGCGCAACTGGCTGCGCTGCGCGAGCGTCTGTCGGGCCGGCGCTTCGACATGCTGTTCGTGAATGCGGGCACGACCAACGATCCGAATGAAACGATCGGCGAAGTGACAACCGACGAATTCGTGCGCGTGATGATCACGAATGCGCTCGCGCCGATGCGTGCGATCGAGACGCTGCAGGATCTGGTGACCGACGACGGGCTGATCGGCGCGATGTCGTCGGGGCAGGGCAGCGTCGCGAACAACGTCAGCGGGATGCGCGAGGTGTATCGCGGCAGCAAGGCCGCGCTGAACCAGTTCATGCGCAGCTTCGCGGCGCGTCAGGCCGATACGCGCCGCGCGATGGCGCTGATGGCGCCCGGCTGGGTCCGCACCGAACTCGGCGGCCCAGATGCGCGCCTGACCATCGACGAGAGCGTGCCGAGCCTCGTCGACGTGCTGCTGGCGAAGCGGGCGCGGCCCGGGCTCGAATACCTCGACTATCTGGGGCGGACGGTGCCGTGGTAGCCGGGGTGGCGGCGCAAGCGCGCGGCGGCCGGCCAGGTTCCGGCTCGCCGTGAACGTGCTGCGCGATTCGGCCTGCTGTTCGCGGCCCGGTCGCGGCACTGCGAAGGCCGTGCCGATTCAATACAATGCGACGACGCGTCACTGATACGGTGCCACCTCATCGCGTTTGAATCCATCCGGTTCATGGCGGATGGGGTGCGCTCCCGTCGCGACGGGCTTGTGTCGAACATGGAGCGCAGCATGAACGAACCCTATCTGCAGGTCATCGCGCATTTCTTCGCGAAACCCGGCAACGGCGACCGCGTGGTCGAACTGCTTGCCGAACTCGCGCCGGCCACGCGCACCGAGCCGAAAAACCTCGACTACGCGTACTTCCGTTCGCCGGAAAACCCCGACCACATCGTGATCCTCGAGCGTTACAGCGATGCCGACGGCCTCGACGTGCATCGGGAAACGCCGCATTTCCAGCGGATCGGTGTCGGCGCGATCATGCCGTTGCTCGATCGTCGCGACGTGATCCGCTACATGGTGCAGCCGGACACCGGCACGGCGACGCCACCGGGAGGCACCCGATGAACCCGTTTCAATTCCGTACCGTTCCGACGCAGATCGTCGAATTCCGCGCCGCGCGCCGGCTCGGCGCGCTGTTGCGCGAACGCTTTCCGGCGCTCGTGCGGTTGTGCGTCGTCACCGACGCGTTCCTGCATCGCAGCGGCGTGCTCGTGCCCGCGCTGGAGAGCCTCGCCGCGCACGGCTGGCAGGTTACCGTGATCGACGACGTGATCGCCGATCCGCCCGAACACGTGGTGCTCGAAGCGACCGAGCGGGCCGTCGCGGCCGATGCCGAGATCGTGCTCGGCCTGGGCGGCGGCTCGTCGATGGACGTCGCGAAGCTGATCGCGGTGCTCGCGCCGGGGCGGCAGGCGCTGGCCGACATGTACGGCGTGGACAAGGTCGCCGGCGCTCGGCTGCCGCTCGTGCAGATGCCGACCACGGCCGGCACCGGCTCCGAGGTTACGGCCGTGTCGATCGTCACGGTCGGCGAGGCGCGCAAGATGGGCGTCGTGTCGCCGCACCTGTTCGCGGACGTCGCGATCCTCGACGCGGAACTCACGCTCGGCCTGCCGCGCGCGGCCACGGCCGCCACCGGCATCGACGCGATGGTGCATGCGATCGAGGCGTACACGTCCGCCCGGCTGAAGAATCCGGTATCCGACATGCTGGCCACGCACGCGCTGACGCTGCTGTCGCGCAACCTGCTGGCCGCATGCGACGACGGGCAGAATCGGCATGCGCGCGAAGCGATGCTGGTGGGCGCGATGTTCGCGGGGCAGGCGTTCGCGAATGCGCCGGTCGCGGCCGTACATGCGCTGGCCTATCCGGTCGGCGGGATCTTCCACGTGCCGCACGGGTTGTCGAATGCGCTCGTGCTGCCGCACGTGCTGCGCTTCAACGCGCCGGCCGCCGCGCCGCTGTATGCGGAACTGGCGACCATCGTCGCGCCGTCGACCACGGGCAGCGACGAAGCGAAAACGCATGCGCTGATCGCCGAGATCGACCGTCTGATCGTTGCGACGGGGATCCCGCGCACGCTGCGCGAGGTCGGCGTCGGCGAGGACGACCTGCCGAGGATGGCGTCGGACGCGATGCTGCAGACGCGCCTGCTCGTGAACAATCCGCGCGAGGTGACCGAGGCCGACGCGCTGGAGATTTACCGGCAGGCCTGGTGAGGGGGCGGCAGCACGGTGTCGGCCGTCACGGCTCACGATGCGCACGCGGCTCGCTGCGCGAACCGTGCTGCAACGCACGCGCATGCCGGCGCGACGGCCACGAGCCCGCGGCCGCGCACCGGCCTTACATGTGCGACGCGTCGGTGCCGGCCGCGACCACGTAGGCCGATGCCTGCTTCGTGCCATCCGGCTTCGTCTGCAGGTACACGCCCTGGATCTCCGGCTCGAAGCCCGGCAGCGCGTTGATCCCGGCTTCGAGTGCACGGAAGTAGTCGAGCGCAGGGCCGCCCCACGCTTCGCCGGGCACCACGCAGAAGATACCGGGCGGATAGGGCAGCGCGCCTTCGGTCGCGATCCGGCCTTCGATGCGATCGAGTGTGACGAGCTCGACGTTGTTGCGGATCAGCTCGGCATTCGCGGCCTGCGGCAGCATCGCCTGCTTCGGGAACTGCGCGCGCCGGAACATCTGTTTCTGCAGATGCTTCATGTCGTGGCTGCAGTAGAAATCGTGCATGCGCTGGCACAGCTGCCGCAGGCGCATTGTGCCGTACAGCTCCGGATACGCTTCGCACAGCGACGGAATCGCTTCGCGCAGCGGCGTGTCCTGATCGAGATGGCGCTCGAACTGCGCGAGGTGCGCGACCAGATGCTGCAGCTTGCCGAGGCTTTCCGACGGCGTGAGCAGGAACAGGATCGTATACAGGTCGGCCTTCTCGGGCACGACGCCGTGCTCCCGCAGATAGCGCGCAAGGATCGGCGCCGGCGCGCCGAACGGCGCGTACTCGTGCGTGTCGCGATCGATGCCGGGCGTCGTCAGCAGCAGCTTGCACGGATCGACGAA
The DNA here is from genome assembly GCF_002223355.1 of Burkholderia sp. HI2761. Taxonomy (NCBI): domain Bacteria; kingdom Pseudomonadati; phylum Pseudomonadota; class Betaproteobacteria; order Burkholderiales; family Burkholderiaceae; genus Burkholderia; species Burkholderia sp. HI2761. The sequence goes on from NZ_NKFN01000007.1 coordinate 1,476,278, forward strand.
GTACTGATCGTTCGCATAGCCTTCGAAACCGTGCCACGCGTCGGCCGGATGGAAGCGGAAGAAGCGCAGGTCGTCGACGATCTGCTCGGTCGGATAGTCGGCCCACGGGCGGCCGTCGACATGCTGCGGAACGAACGGGCGGATCTGGCGGCAGGTCTTCAGCAGCAGCTTGCGCGCATCGACGCCGTGCGCGACGCAGTCGCGCCACAGGCGCTTGCCGGCCGGGCCTGCGTGCATCTGCGCGTTGACGTCGAGCGCCGCGAACATCGGGTAGAACGGGCTCGTCGACGCGTGGATCATGTACGCGTTGTTGAAGCGTCGGTGATCGCAGAAGCGCTTCTGCCCTTCGATGTGGCTGTCCTTCTTGTGGATCTGCGACGTCTGCGAGAAGCCGGCCTGCTGCTTGTGCACCGACTGCGTGACGAAGATGCCAGGATCGTCGGGGCCGAGTGTCAGCATCAGCGGCGAGCAGTCCTGCATCATCGGGATGAACTGCTCGTAGCCGACCCACGCCGAATCGAACAGGATGTAGTCGCACAGATGCCCGATCCGGTCGACGATTTCGCGCGCGTTGTAGATCGTGCCGTCGTAGGTGCCGAGCTGGATCACCGCGAGCCGGAACGGGCGCGGCAGGTCGGCGCGCTCGGGTGCGACGTCGCGGATCGCGTCGCGAATGCGCGCTTCGCCGAGCGCCGCGCTGTCGACGCCGCCGATGAGGCCCCACGCGTTGCGCGCGGTCTCGAGGTAGACCGGCCGCGCGCCGGACAGCACGAGCGCGCCGAGGTGCACCGATTTGTGGTTGTTGCGGTCGAACAGCACGAGATCGTCGGGCGCGAGCAGCGCGCTCGTGACGACCTTGTTCGACGTCGACGTGCCGTTCAGCACGAACCAGGTCTTGTCCGCGTTGTAGATCCTTGCGGCGTTGCGCTGCGCTTCCAGTGCGGGGCCTTCGTGAATCAGCAGGTCGCCGAGCCGAACGTCCGCGTTGCAGAGATCCGCGCGAAAGAGCGTCTCGCCGAAGAAATCGAAGAACATCCGGCCGAGCGGATGATTCGAGAAGAACTGGCCGCCCTGATGGCCCGGGCAGTCGAATTCGACGTAGCCGCGCTGCACGTATTCGCGCATGACCTTGAAGAACGGCGGCAGCAGATTCTCGCTGTAGATGTCGGCGGCGGCGGAAATCTGCCGGCCGTAGTAATGGCGGCCGCCGTGCCGGAGCTGGATCACGCCGCTCGCGCTGGGCAGGACCGACGGCGGCACTTCCTGGTCGGGCTCGACCGCGACGAAGAACGGAATCGCGAAACCGGTTCTTTCGACGGTTTTCAGCACCTTTTCCGCGGAATCGATTCCGACGACGATTGCCGCGATATTCGTGAAATCGCTTTGAAATACGTCGACCTGTTCATGCGTGGTGAGGAAGGCGCCGATCAGCGCGGGTTCGACTGCGATTTTCAACAGGCTCACGCGAACTCTCCGGTAAATGACCTGAAACGGGAGCCGCATTCGCGCCGGCGCGAAATCCCGAACCGACACGCATTGCAGCCGATTGAAACGATCCCGCGAATGCGCACTGCATGAAGAACCCTTGCGCGGCGCGGCACCGCCACGATCGGGCGGTGCCCGGCGCAGCCGATCGTAGCAACAAAGGCACGCGAATTCAATCGAGTCGAATCGACAATGCCATGGCGGCATGAGCGCGATCAAATAATCGGCAATTGGTGTGCTGCGGTGCACATAAAAATGATCCAATGATGAAAACTGATTTGAAAGGTGCCGATGGTTTTACCGGATCGTCAGCTTTTCAGAGAAAGGCATCTATGGCATAGTCGGCTCCGAATTGGATGGCGAATCAAGCCGGAATTGCGAGCGTCTCATGCCGCTGCCCGTGACCTGCTGTCCGCGTGCTCGTGAGACGAACAATACCAATCGAAGCAACGCAACAGCGAGGGCAACACCATGAATACTTCTGTCGGCGGCATTCGTCGTCTCGGCATGCGTGCGCTACTGGTCGACGACGAAATCGCGCAGGAAACCGCGACCGGGCGTGCGGTCCGCACGCTGAGCGCGGAGCTCGCGCAACGCGGTGTCGACGTGCTGACGGCGACATCCGCCGACGATGCCATCGTGCTGGTTCGCTCCGATCCGTCGATCCAGTGCGTCCTGCTCGACTGGGATCTCGGCGTGGACGGCCACGGGCCGTCCGAGGCGGTGGTCGATGCAATCCGGCATCGCAACGGCAGCGTGCCGATCTTCCTGCTGGCCGACCGCAGCGTCGCGTCGTCGGTACCGGCGGCGGTGATGGGCAAGGTCGACGATTTCGTGTGGCTGCTCGAGGATACGGCCGATTTCATCGGCGGGCGCATCCACGCGGCGATCGAACGCTATCGCTCGACCGTCCTGCCGCCGATGTTCGGCGCACTCGCGAAGTTCTCGCGCGTCTACGAATACTCGTGGCATACGCCCGGCCACACGGGCGGCACCGGCTTCCTGAAATCGCCGGTCGGCCGGGCGTTCTTCGAATACTTCGGCGAATCGCTGTTCCGCTCGGACCTGTCGATCTCGGTGGGCGAACTCGGCTCGCTGCTGGACCACTCCGGCCCGATCGGCGAAAGCGAGTGCTACGCGGCGCGCGTGTTCGGCGCGCATCGCACGTATCACGTGACGAACGGCTCGTCGACGTCGAACCGCATCATCCTGATGGCGAGCGTGAGCCGCGACCAGATCGCGCTATGCGACCGCAACTGCCACAAGTCGGCCGAGCACGCGATGACGATGTCGGGCGCGATTCCGACTTACCTCGTGCCGACGCGCAACCGCTACGGGATCATCGGGCCGATCGCGTCGGAGCGCCTCACGCAGGCGGCGATCCGCGAAGCGATCGCATCGAATCCGCTCGCGGCGGGGCTGGCGGACCGCCAGCCGAAGCATGCGATCGTCACGAACTCGACGTACGACGGCCTCTGCTACAACGTGACGCGTGTCGAGGAACTGCTCGGCGCAAGCGTCGATCGGCTGCACTTCGACGAAGCGTGGTACGGCTACGCGCGTTTCAATCCGATCTACCGCGACCGCCATGCGATGCACGGCGACCCGCGTGACCACCACAAGGATCGGCCCACGGTATTCGCGACGCAGTCGACGCACAAGCTGCTGACCGCACTGTCGCAGGCGTCGTACATCCACGTGCGCGACGGCCGCAGCCCGATTCCGCATGGCCAGTTCAACGAGACGTTCATGATGCACGCGTCGACGTCGCCGAACTACGCCATCATTGCGTCGAACGACGTCGCGGCCGCGATGATGGACGGCCCCGGCGGCGCAGCGCTGACGCACGAGTCGATCGAGGAGGCCGTCGCGTTCCGGCAGATGATCGCGCGGATGAACGGCGAATTCGGCGCGAAGGGCGACTGGTTCTTCGATTGCTGGCAGCCCGATACCGTGCTCGAGGCGCGCACGGGTCGCACGCTGCCGTTCCATGACGCGCCACCCGAACTGCTCGCGAGCGACCCGGCATGCTGGGTGCTGCGCCCCGGCGCGCAATGGCACGGCTTCGGCAATATCGAGGACGGCTACTGCATGCTCGACCCGATCAAGGTGTCGATCGTCACGCCCGGTGTGGCGGCGGCCGGCGGACTGATGCCGGTCGGTATCCCGGCGAGTGTCGTGACCGCGTATCTCGATGCGCGCGGCATCGTCGTCGAGAAGACGACCGATTTCACGATCCTGTTCCTGTTCTCGATCGGCATCACGAAGGGCAAGTGGGGCTCGCTCGTCAGCGCGCTGTGCGATTTCAAGCGCGACTACGACGCGAACCTGCCGCTCGACATGGCGATTCCGTCGCTCGCGAAGGAGCATGGCTCGCGCTATGCGGGCATGGGGCTGAAGGATCTGGCCGACACGATGTTCGCGGCGATGGAGCAGCTCGGCACGACGCGCCTGATGTCGGAGGCGTTCTCGATCCTGCCGAAGCCTGAGATGAGCCCGGTGCGCGCGTACGAGCATCTCGTGCAGGGCCGCATCGAGCAGGTGACGCTCGACGAGCTCGCCGGTCGCACGGTCGCCACCGGCGTCGTGCCGTATCCCCCGGGCATTCCGCTGTTGATGCCGGGCGAGAACGCGGGGCCGTCCGGCGGTCCGGTGCTCGGCTATTTGAAGGCGCTCGAAGCGTACGACCGGCGTTTCCCGGGGTTCGCGCACGACACGCACGGCGTGGAGGTCGAGGACGGCACGTACCGCGTGTACTGCCTGACGGCCTGAAGCCCCGCCGGACGAACGAACGAGCGACCGGCCGCGCGGCGGCCTCACATCGAAGGATCGACACCATGGAAAACGCAGCGCGCATGTCCGACGCGGTCACGGCGGCCGCGCCGAAGAACCGGATGAACGTCTGGCAGCTCACCATTCTCACGGCGGTCAACATGATGGGCTCCGGCATCATCCTGCTGCCGTCGAAGCTCGCGCAGGTCGGCACGATCTCGCTGCTGTCGTGGATCGTCACGGCCGGCGGCTCGCTCGCGCTGGCCTATGCGTTCGCGCGCTGCGGGATGCTGAGCCGCAAGCCGGGCGGGATGGGCGGCTACGCGGAGTACGCGTTCGGCAAGGCCGGCAACTACATGGCGAACTACACGTACGGGCTGTCGCTCGTGATCGCCAACGTCGCGATCGGTGTCACGGCGGTCGGTTACGGCACCGTGCTGTTCGACGCGACGCTGTCGCCGCTGCAGACGGGCCTGTGGACGATCTTCCTGCTCGTGCTGACGACGGTCGCGAACTTCGGCGGCTCGCGCATTACCGGCCGGATCGGCGCGGTGACGGTGTGGGGCGTGATCATTCCGGTCGTCGTCGTGTCGCTGATCGGCTGGTTCTGGTTCAGCGGCGCGACCTGGGGCGCGGCGTGGAATCCGCACCACATGCCGTTCGGGCCGGCCGTCGGCGGCTCGATCGCGGTGACGTTGTGGGCGTTTCTCGGGCTCGAATCGGCGTGCGCGAACTCGGACGCCGTGGAGAATCCGGAGCGCAACGTGCCGATCGCCGTGCTCGGCGGCACGATCGCGTCGGCGATCTTCTACATCGTGTCGACCAACGTGATCGCCGGGATCGTGCCGAACGCGATCCTCGCGAAATCGAATGCGCCGTTCGGCATCGCGTTCGCGACGATGTTCACGCCGACCGTCGGCACGATCGTCACCGCGCTGATGGTGATCGCGTGCATCGGCTCGCTGCTCGGCTGGCAGTTCACGGTGGCGCAGGTGTTCAAGAGCTCGGCGGACGTCGGCTACTTCCTGCCGGTGTTCGCACGCGCGACGCGCACGGGTACGCCGATCGTCGGCATGGTGATCCTGCTGGTCGCGCAGGTCGCGCTGGCGCTGATGACGATCAGCCCGGAGCTGAGCAGCCAGTTCCAGAAGATCGTCGATCTCGCGGTCGTCACGAACCTCGTGCCGTACGTGATGTCGATGGCCGCGCTGATCACGATCCAGAAGGTCGCGAAGGTGCCGCCGGGCAAGGCGCTCGTGACGAACGTGATCGCGATGGTCGCGACCGCGTACAGCTTCTACGCGCTGTTCAGTTCGGGCGAGCAGGCGTTGATGCTCGGCGGCCTGTGCGTGTTCCTCGGCTGGACGCTGTTCGGCTTCGTCAGCGCGCGCTTCTACCAGATGGAAGTCGACGCGCACGTGAAGGAACCGGGGAAGTCGTTGCAGGCGTGACGGCTACCTGTCGTGCTTCGTCAGCAGCGGCGGGAGCGCCGTTTTCAACAGATCGACGACGGTGCGCACGCGCGGCGGCAGCGGCCGCTGCGCATGCACCAGCACGTTGAGCGCGAAGTCAGGGACGTCGTATTGCGGCAGGACGCGGACGAGCCGGCCGTGCGCGAGCGCATCGGCGCAAGCCGGATGCTGGACCACGCCGATGCCGCCGCCCGCCGCGATCGTGTCGAACATCGGGCGCCAGTGGCTGGTGGTCATGACCGTCCGGATGCGCGCGTATTCGACTGCGTTGCCGTCACGCTGCAGCGGCATCTGTTCGTTCGCGAACACGCCTTTCACGCGAATGAACGGATGGTTCGCGAGATCGGCCTTCGTATCGAGCCGGCCGTGCCGGTCGAGATACGAAGGCGCGGCGACGAGCACGCGGCCGACCGCGCCGAGCGCATATGCGACGAATCCGCCATTGCCGAGCTGGCCGACCCGGATCGAAATGTCGACGCCCTCGGTGACCGGATCGACGATATCGTCGTTCAGCACCAGGTCGATGTGCAGTTTCGGATACGCGGTGCGGATCCGCATCAGCACGGCCGGCATCGCGACCTCGCCGAAACATTGCGGCGCCGCGAGCCGGATCGTGCCGTCGAGCGCATTCTCCGTCCTCGAGACCGATGCAACGGCCAGTTCGGCCGCTTCGAGCAGCGCCTTGCTGCGTTCGTAGAAGATGCGGCCTTCCTCCGTGCACGCGAGGGTCCGCGCACTGCGCATCAGCAGCCGCGTGCCGAGATGCTTTTCGAGTTTCTCGATGCGCTCGCTGACGGCCGGTTGGCCCATGTCGAGATCCCGCGCCGCGCCGGACATCGTGCCGCGCTCCACGACCCTGACGTAGATACGCATCGTCGCCAACAAATCCATGAAATCGCGCCTTTTGTCTTCCGGTTCGATTTTTATCGATCGACGGATGGTACCAAAGCGGCGCACGGGCGACGGTGTGTGCCGGGCCGATACTGACTATCGGCCGGAACGCGACCGGCGCCGTCGAAGCCGCGTGCGTTCATCCACGCCGTGAGCGAAAATCGGCTTCCTTCCGCGCGACCGACAGGAGACCCGACATGACGCAACGGAATGAAGCCGGACGGACGCACTGCGTTGCATGGCAGATCGTGCAGACGTGGCAGGCGGCCGAATGGTGCCGGCTCGACGAGTCAAAAACGGGCATCGCGCTGTCGGGGGCGGTGGCGGGTGCGATCGACGGCACGCCGTTTCGCATCGAGTACGCGATCGCATGCGGGACCGATTGGCTCACGCGCTCGGCGCGCGTGACGCGGTGGACCGGTACGGAGCCGCCCCGGCAATGGGACATCGCCTGTGACGCAGGGCGGTGGACTATCGACGGCGTCGATGTGCCGATGCTTGCGGGCGCAACCGACATCGATCTCGGCTTCAGTCCGTCGACCAATACGCTGCCGATCCGGCGGCTGGCGCTCGCCGTCGGCGAATCGGTCGCGATTCTCACCGCATGGCTGCGTTTTCCGGATTTCGACATCGTGCGCGGCGAGCAGCGCTATACGCGCACGGCGCCGCACGTGTATCGATACGAGAGCGGTACCTATGCGGCCGATATCGCGATCGACGACGCGGGCCTCGTCACCGACTATGACGAATGGCGGCGCATCGGCGCGGCGCCTGCGTCGTGACGCGTCCCATCGCGAATCGCGTGCCTGCGCCGTAACACATCAGCGCGCGCTGGCCACCGACAGCTTGCCCGGAATCAGCTTCAGCGTGCTGAACGCGTCGGCGATGTTCTGCTGATACGCGACCGTCGCATCGGTGATCGGCTGCACGCCGTAGCCGGCGCGCTTGAGCGCGACTTCGAGCGTCGGCGCGTCGAGGCCGACGAGCGGCGACAGTTGCGCGGCCACCTCGGGCACGTGATCGCGCGCCCAGCGATCGACCGCGTCGACTTCGTCGAGCAGCGCGCGCAGCACCTGCGGGTGCGCGGCCGCGTACTTGCGCGCCGCGAGGTAGTACTGCGTGTTGCGCACGAGCCCATCGCCGTTCGCGATCACGCGCGCGCCGAGCTGCCGTTCGGCGGCGGCCAGATACGGATCCCAGATCACCCACGCATCGACGCTGCGCTGCACGAACGCGGCGCGCGCGTCGGCCGGCGTCAGGTAGATCGGCTGGATGTCGGCATACGTGAGGCCCGCATGCTCGAGCGCCTTCACCAGCAGATAGTGGACGTTCGAGCCCTTGTTGAACGCGACCTTCTTGCCGCGCAGTTGCGCGACGGTGCGGATCGGCGAATCGGGCAGCACGACGATCGCCTCGCCCTGCGGAGCGGGCGGCTCGTTGCCGATGTAGACGAAATCGACGCCGGCGGCCTGCGCGAAGATCGGCGGGGTTTCGCCGACCGTGCCGACGTCGATCGCGCCGGCGTTCAGCCCTTCGAGCAGTTGCGGGCCGGCCGGGAATTCGAGCCATTGCACGGTGACGCCCTGGCCCGCGAGACGCTTCTCGAGCGTGCCGCGCGCCTTGAGCACGACGAAGTTGCCGTATTTCTGGAAGCCGATGCGCAACCGCGTGCCGCTGGCGTCGGCGCGCGCGGGCACGGCCGCGAGCGGCCCGAGCGCGAGCCCCGCCAGCCCGGCGGCCGCGCCGTGCAGCCACCGGCGGCGGCGCGGGTTCGCCGGGGTCGTTTCAAGGTCTGCGTGCGGTGTGTCGTTCATCGAGGCGTCCTGCTGGCGGGTTCACGGGTCGCGCGGGCATGGCGCGACCGGCACGGGACGCGGCCGGTCGCGGGCGATGCGCGCGGCCGGCCCGCGCCGGACTCAAGACGATACGGCCATGCGGGACGGCGGCCAACCAATGAATCCACATATGCAAATCAGCGGCCGGACGATACGTGAACGATGACGCGGCAGGGCGCCGCCGCGCTCACTCGGTGACGAGCAGGCTTTCCTCGATCGAATCGACGCGGTCCGGATAGAACGCGAGGTGTCCGCGAATCGATTCGACCGCCGGATTCGGATGCTCGTACGTCCACACCGCATTGGTCGCGCGTTCGCCGCCGGCCGGAATCGAGTAGTACGCGCAATCGCCCTTGTACGGGCAGTAGGTCGCGTGATCGGTGCGTTCGAGCAGCGACATGTCGGCATCCTCGCGCGGAATGTACAGCACCGCCGGATAACTGGCCTCGCGCAGCACCAGTGCATGGCGCGTATCGGCGACGACCTTGCCGGCGACCTTCACGACCACGCGCGACGAGTGCGGCTCGATCAGGATCGGATGATCGGGGCCCGGCGACTTCACGGGACGAGAGGGCGTATCGGGGTTGATCGACATCGTGGGTCCTCCAGGAAAGGGCGGCGCACCCGCGGGCGCGCCGTGCCGACACGCGTGCGCCGGCGGATTCCCGCGCACCGGTGCCGGCGTTGGCCAACCGATACGATGCGCCAATTTCGCGGAACCTGCAGAGGGCCGGAAGGACGCCCGCCGCCGTCAGCGAATGGCGCTGCGTCATGACGCAGCGCCGGGCGCGTCGCGGCGGTGTTCGCGAGCATGTCCGCGGCGCTCGCATGGACATTCTCATGCAGGGGCAGCGGGATGCATCCGTGACGATAAGCAACGCGGAATTAATTGGTAAGCGATCGGCGGGATGCGCGCGAAGATCGACGGTCGTCATTCGCATGACACCCTTTCTTCCCCTCCGCCACCATGAAGAATCCTTTCGTTTCGTCAGCCGCGCGCCGTACGCGCGGCGTATCGCATGCCGGCGCCGCGCTGTGCTGGATCGTCGCGTCGCTGTTGCTGGCCGGCGCCGCGACGCACGCGCTCGCGGCACCCGCGGGCAAGACGCTCGTGTACTGCTCCGAAGGCAGCCCGGCCGGCTTCGATCCCGGCCAGCACACGACGAGCACCGATTTCGACGCGAGCACGTACACGATCTACAACGGGCTCGTGCAGTTCAAGCGCGGCACGCTCGATCTCGTACCGTCGCTGGCGACGAGCTGGGACGTGTCGCCCGACCAGCGCACGATCACGTTCCACCTGCGGCGCGGCGTGAAATTCCAGACGACCGCGTGGTTCAAGCCGACCCGGCCATTCCAGGCCGACGACGTCGTGTTCACGTTCCGCCGGATGCTCGACGCGGACGATCCGTTTCGCAAGGCCTATCCGGTCAGCTTCCCGTATTTCAGCGATCTCGGCTTCGACCGCAACATCGAGCGCATCGAGAAGGTCGACGACTATACGGTGCGCTTCTCGCTGAAGTCGCCCGACGTGGTATTCGTGCGCAATCTCGCGATGGCGTTCGCGTCGGTGCTGTCGGCCGAATATGCGTCGCAGCTCGCCGCACGCCATCGCGAGTCGGACATCAACCAGTTCCCGGTCGGCACGGGGCCATTCCTGCTGCGCACGTACCAGAAGGACGCGCTGATCCGCTACGACGCGAATCCCGACTACTGGAAACCGGACGACGTGAAGCTCGCGCGTCTCGTGTTCGCGATCACGCCCGATCCGGCCGCGCGGTTGCAGAAGCTCGTGGCCGGCGAGTGCCAGGTGTCGGTGTTTCCGCGGCCGGCCGATCTCGAGACAGTGCGGCGCGACTCGAAGCTGACGCTGTTTTCGGGGACGGGCTTCAACGTCGGTTTCGTCGCGTACAACACGCAGCACCCGCCGCTCGATCGCGTCGACGTGCGGCGCGCGCTCGACATCGCGATCGACAAGACGGCGATCGTCAAGACCGTGTTCAACGGCGATGCGACGATCGCGACGAACCCGATGCCGCCCGCGCAATGGTCGTACAACCCGCGCCTGAAGGACGCGCCGCGCGATCCGGCCGCCGCGAAGGCCCTGCTCGCGCAGGCCGGCTTTCCGAACGGCTTCGATCTGACGCTGTGGGCGATGCCCGTGCAGCGCCCGTACAACCCGAATGCACAGCTGATGGCGCAACTGATTCAACAGGACTGGGCGAAGATCGGCGTGCGCGCGAAGATCGTCAGCTACGAATGGGGCGAATACAACCGCCGCGCGAAGCACGACGGGCAGCACGACGCGATCCTGTACGGCTGGTCGGGCGATAACGGCGACCCCGACAACTGGCTCGGCACGCTGCTCGGCTGCGACGCGGTGCACGGCAGCAATCTCGCGAAGTGGTGCAACAAGGACTTCGAGCAACTGGTGACGGCGGCGCGTGCGAATGCGGATGTCGCGAAGCGCACGGCGCTGTACGAGCAGGCGCAGGTGGTGTTCAAGGACCAGGTGCCGTTCACGCCGATCGCGACGTCGATCGTGTCGCTGCCGATTTCCAAACGCGTACACGGGCTGACGTTCTCGCCGCTCGGCGGACACCGGTTCGACGGCGTGTGGCTCGATTGACGGGAAAAACCGGCGTGCCCTTGCGCGCCGGCGTTCGCCGCGTCAGCAGAGCGCGACGGCCGCGGCCGTGTCGATCGGCGTGCCTTCGCACGTGACCGACGGCCGGCCGTCGGGGCCGATCGGCACGTTGCCGGTGTCCGTCGTGCGATAGCGCTGGCGGTCTCAGTCGAGATCGAAGAGGTCGACGGGGTGCGAGATGCGCGGCCGCAAGGTTGCCCCGGAACGCGATGCGGCGGGGTTGAATTATGCTTATCGCAGTGCGACGGGGGACGAAACCACGTCGCGCACGGGACGCAGTCCTCGCCGTAGCGCACGCGACAGCCAGGATGTCGTTCAAGAGAACGGTCATACGGAGACAGCCATGCAAGTCCAGGACCTGACAGGCGCGACGCTCGACTACTGGGTGGCGATGGCGCAAGACCTCGTCGACCCGCGCATCGACACGTCGGCATGCACGGTGATTCGCGAACCGGGCGGTGTGCCGACGCCGTTCGCGCCATCGTCGTCGTGGGCGGACGGCGGCCCGATCGTCGAGCGGCTGCCGTTCGCCGCGTTCGAGCGCGACGGCGGGCGGGGCGCGTGGCGCGCGGTGTTGCACCGGGCCGTGCCGGCCGCGGGCGAGCGCTGCACGTTCAATCAGTCGGGGCCGACGTTGCTGATCGCCGCAATGCGCACGCTCGTCGCGTCGACGTTCGGCGACGACGTGCCGGATCTCGATATGGCGCGGCCGCGCTGAACGCGTGCGCCGCCCCGCGTGGTACCACTCAGGCCGTCACGTTCCGGATGGCGATCGACGCGACGTCGACGCGGCGCGGCAGGATCGCGTCCGCCGCCGCGCGATCGGCGACGCGCTGCAGCACGTCGATGTCGGCACCGCTGAGGCTGCGCTGCGCGAGCGCGGCCCGGCGCGCGATATCGGTGGCCGCGTCGGGCGGCAGGCGCGTGAGCGAGGCATAGACGCTCGCGTAGTCGGCCGGGTGCGCGAGCGCCCATTGGCCCGCACGGGCGAGCCGCGCGAGGACGTCCGCGAGCGCCGCGCGCTTGCCGCGATCGTCGAGGGTTTCGACCGGCGACGTGAGGAACGCGAGCCCCGAATTGATGCCGCTGCCGTCGCGGACGATGCGCGCGCCGCGTCGCACCGCATGCCCGTAGTACGGATCGAACGTGGCCCAGATGCCGATCCGCTTCGCCTCGAACGCGGCGAACGCGTCGACCGGCAGCACGAAGCGCACGTCGACGTCGCGCGGCGCGAGCCCGTGTTCGCGCAGCGCGCCGTACAACTGGTATTGCGAGATGCTGCCGCGCGCCGAAGACACGATGACGGTTTGCCCTTTCAGATCGGCCACCGTGCGAACCGGCGAGTCGGGCTGCACGACGATGCCGAGCGACGTCGGCGAGCCGACGCGCGTCGCGACGATCCGCAACGACGGATCGCCGAGCGCGGCCGTCAGGACGGGCAGGTCGCCGGCCGGCGCGAGATCGATCGCGCCCGCGCGCTGCGCTTCGAACAGCGGCGCGGCGCCCTGGAAGTTGGCCCAGCGAAACCGGTACGGGGTGCCGTCGAGCACGCGCGCCGCTTCGGCCAGCGCCCGCAGGCCGCCGGCCTGGTCGCCGAGCACGAGCGTGACGCCCGACAGGTCGGCGCCGGCCGCGCGGGCGGGCAGTGCGAGGCCGCCCGCGAGCGGCGCGGCGGCGAGGGCGGCAAGGCGCTGCAGCGCGCGGCGGCGTGTCGTGGCGAAAGAGTGATTCATCGGCGGCGTGTCCTCGGTGATCCGCGCGCGGGCGGCGCGGCTGCCGGGCAGGTTACGGAATCGGTTTCCGGCCGACAAACATCGAATCGTGAAATGCATATTCGCACGGGGCGGGCGGTGCGGCCCGGTGGCGCGCCGACGCCCGGGCGCTTGCGCGGCCGCCTTACGCGGCCGGCGCAATCGTGCGCAGGAAGGCCCGTACGGCTGGCGCCTTTTCGAACCGCCGGTGCGCGAGCGCGAGTTCCGACTTGATCGGCTTGCCGGCGATCGGCCGGTACACGACGCCCGGCAGCGACACGCAACCGGCGAGCGCATCGGGAATCACCGCGACCCAGCCGTTCACCGATACGCACGCGAGGACCGCGAGCAGGCCGCCCGGCCGCGCGGCGACGACCGGCGCGAAGCGGCCGCGGCGCGCGACTTCGAGCGTGCCGAGCTCCTGTTCGGGCACCGCGAAGCGCGCGTCGGCGAGGTCAGCCGCGCGCACGGCCGCCATCGCCGCATAGCGCGAATCGGCCGGCACGGCCGCGACGAACACGTCGCGCTGTAGCGTGACGATCCGCAGCCCGCCCGGTAGCGGCAGCGGCGGGCGCACGTACGCGAGGTCGAGCCGGCCCACGTCGAGCTGGTTCGCGACGTCGTCCATCGGCACTTCGCGCAGGTTCAGCTCGATGCGCGGATGCGCGGCGCGGAACGCGCCGACGGTGCGCTGCAGCGTGCCCGAATAGACGGCCGACGACACGTAGCCGATCTCGATCCGGCCGAGTTCGCCGCGTTCTGCCAACGTGGCGAGTTCGCGGCCGCGCTGCAGATGGTCGAGCGCGGCGCGCGCTTGCGCGAGATAGGCCTCGCCGGCCGCGCTCAGCGTGACCGCGCGGCGCGACCTGTGAAAGAGCCGCACGCCGAGCACGCGCTCGGCTTCCTGGATCTGCCGCGTGAGCGCGGGCGGCGCCATGTCGAGCACTTCGGCCGCGCGCGCGAAATGCAGGTGTTGCGCGACGCTCAGGAACGCGCGTACGTGACGGAATTCGAGCTGGCCCATGGTTGCAATTTTCGTCAATAAAACAGCATTGAAGCATCAATGACAGGCAATACCGGACAAGCCTAGCATACGGCTCGTTCGTCCTGTTCCGGAGTGGCCGATGTCCCAGTCTTCACCGGCGTCGCGCGCGAGCGCGGCTGTCGCCCCGCACGCGCGCACCCGCCTGCCTGCGGCCGCGACCCTTGCCGTCGCATCCGCAACCTGCTCGCTGATCGTGCTCGATACGAACGTGGTGGCCGTGTCGCTGCCGAGCATCGCGCGCGGCTTTCACGCGAGCTTCGCCGACATCGAATGGGTCGTGAGCGCGTACATGACCGCGTTCGCCGCGTGCCTGCTGCCGGCCGGCGGGCTCGCCGACCGCTTCGGGCGCAAGCGGATGCTCTTCGCGGGGCTCGCGCTCTTCTTCGTCGCGTCGCTCGGCTGCGGCATCGCGACGTCGGCCGGCTGGCTGATCGCCGCACGTGCGGTGAAGGGCGGCGGCGCCGCGCTGCTGCTGACCGCGGCGCTCGCGGTAATCGCGAACCGTTTCCCGGACGGACGCGAACGGGCGCGCGCGTGGGCGATCTGGGGCATGTGCATGGGGATCGCGACGGCCATAGCGCCGCTCGTCGGCGGCGCGATCACGCAATGGATCGGGTGGCGCTGGGTGTTCCTGCTGAACCTGCCCGTCTGCGTGCTGCTGGCGGCCGGCGCACGCGTCGCGATCGACGAATCGAACGATCCGCATGCGAAACGCGTGGACGCGGCCGGCAGTCTGCTGTTCGGCGCGGCGCTCGCCTGTGCGATCGCGGCGCTGATCGGCGCGCCGTCGCACGGCTGGCTGTCGGCCGCGACGCTTGGTCGGCTCGCGCTCGCGGCCGCGCTGCTGGCGGCATTCATCGGCGCGGAGCGCTGGCAGGCGCGGCCGATGATCGATCTCGCGCTGTTCCGCCAGCCACGCTTCGTCGGCGCCGTGCTCGCGATGTTCGGTTACGCGGCGTGCGCGCAGGTGATGATGACGTTCCTGCCGCTGTACCTGCAAAACGCGTTCGGGATGTCGGCGATCGACGCGGGGCTCGGGATGCTGCCGTTCGCGGTCGCGATGATCGCCGGCCCGTCGCTCGCCGCGCGCGTGTCGTCCGGCGGCGTGCTGGCGGGCGGGCTCGCGCTGATCGGCGCGGGCAACCTCGCGACCGCGGCGCTGGCCGCCAGCGGCGACTATCGGCTCGTCGCGCTCGGCATGTTCGTGACGGGGTGCGGCGCCGGCATCATGAACGGCGACACGCAGAAGGCGATCATGGCGTGCGTGCCGCCGAATCGCACGGGCATGGCGTCGGGCATCAGCACGACGACGCGCTTCTCGGCGATCGTCACGGCCGTCGGCGTGCTCGGCGCGGTGCTGGCCGCGAGTACGCATGCCCGGCTCGTGAGCCTGTTGTCCGCGACCCCCGGCCTGCGCGCGTTCGCCGATGCCTCTTTCATGTCGAGCCTGCTGGCTGGCGACCTCGCGCGGGCGCTCGACTGCGTGCCGCCGTCGGCTGCCGGTGCGCTCGCGCAGGCGGCGCCGGTCGCGTTCGCAAGCGGGTTCGCCGCTGCGCTGACGGTGAGCGGCGTGCTGGCGCTCGGTGCGGCCGTCGTCGCGTACAAGTTGCTTGCGCAACCGGTGCGCGGAGGGGCGTGACGTCGCGCACGCTCTGCTGTCGACGTTCGGGTTGAGCGTGTCGCTATCGGTGCTGCCCGTACTCGCGCGGCACGTCGTTTCGATCCGTCAGCCTTTCAGCGCGTCGCGATCGATCCGCGCGTCGTGCAGGTCGCGCGTGGCGTTACGCAGTTTCGCCTGCTTGTCGGCGAGCTTGCGTTGCGCGTTGTTCAGCTTCTTTGCGTCGCCGAGTGCTTCGGCTTGGTGGACGCGCGCCTCCGCGTTGCGTACTTCGTCTTCCGCGTTGCGCAGGTCACGCGCCTTGTCGGTCAGCTTGCGTTCGGCGCGTGCGAGCTGGCCGGCGTCCGTGCAGTTGGCCTTGATTCGTTCGAGCGCGGCCTGCTGGTGCATCGCCTGCTGCGTGTTGCCGAAGCGCTTCGCGTTGTCGATCTGCGTGTGTAGCGCGCGGATGCGCGTCGCGCAGTCCTGAGTGCCGGCGAATGCGCCGGTGCTCGCGAATAGCGCGACCGGGACGGCCAGCGCGATGAGTGCGTTCTTCATGCGGATTTCCTCGATTCGATACGGCGGCTACGGGCGTTCGCGAGGCGACGTCCGTCGGTACGTGTTCAAGGCGCCATTCTGACGAGTCGACGCGGCGCGGGTAAATAGGACCGGTCTGACATGCAGCGGTCGAGCGCACGCTTTCGGCCCAGGTGCGGCGCCAGTCAGTGCGACTTCGTCGCGATGCGATGGATGCGTGCCGCCTGCGCGACGCGCGCCGTGTGTGATGCGTGACAATGCGCGGCCGGTTCGCGGCGCGTGCGCCGGGTGGGCTCGGGCGGATCGACCACGGCCGGCGCGGTCGTCGGGGTGTCCGCATCGGCCCGGGAAGCGACGTCCGCGGCGAACGCTGCGACCGCCGGCAGCATCGCCTCGGCGTCGAGCCATGCGCGCGTCGCTTCGGCAATCAGTGCGCGCAGCCACCGACCGCCTTCCGCGCACGATCCCGATTCATTCCACGTCATCCGGTACACGATGTCCGGCGGCTCGGCCGGCAGCGCGACCGCGGCGAGCGGCAGCAGCTTCGCGTAGTGCCGCGCGAGCCGGTACGTGGTGGTGAGGATCAGGTCGCTGCGCACGAGCGCATGCGCGGCGAGCTCGAAGTGCGGCAGCGTGACGACGATGCGCCGCTGCAGGCCCACGCGTTCGAGCTGCCGGTCGATCGCGCCGGACGCTTCGAGCCACGACGGCGTCGGGCACAGCTGCGGGGCCGCCGCGAACCCGGCCGCCGTCATCGCGCCGCGCCGCGCGAGCGGATGCGTCGCGCGCATCAGGCACACGACGCGATCGTCGAACAGGTCGTCCTGCCGGAAGCGCGACCGGCGTGCGGGCCGGTTGTCGATCACGACGTCGAGTTCGCCGTCGGCCAGCGCGCGCTCGTCGTCGAAGCCGTCGCCGAGCGGATGAAACACCAGCTGCGCGTTCGGCGCCCGCTCGCGAAACAGTGCGACGAGCTTCGGCACGAACAGCACGTTCAGGTAGTCGGGGCAGCCGACCCGGTAGGTGCGCACCGACGTGCGGGCGTCGAACATCGGCTGCTGGATGCGGATGAAGTCGATCACGCGCAGCGCGTTACGCAGCGGCTCGATCAACCGCGCGCCGAACTCGGTCGGCACCATCCCGTAGCGGCTGCGTACCAGCAGCGGATCGCCGAGCAGCGTGCGCAGGCGTTTGAGCGCGGCGCTCGTCGCCGGCTGCGACATGTTCAGGCGCACGGCCGCACGCGACACGGTACGCTCGGTCAGCAGCATGAGCAGGACGCGCATCAGCCGTGCATCGAGCACGTCGAGCGCGCCCGCGGCGTCGGACGCGTCGCGGGGCAGGGCCGGCGGGTCTAGCGGGTTCCGCATGCCGATACGCTTCCCGGCGAGACGGGGCGTGCGCGCCACGCGGCAACCGGCCGGCGGGCCATCATTTTGCGAAGGTTCCCGGCCAGCCGACGATCCGCTTCGGGCGCGGCGGCGCGTACGTGCGGACCTTCGACGTCTTCAGCTTCAGGCGCACCAGCGACTCGGCGAGCGCGACCGCCGCCGACACGCCGTCGACCACCGGTACACCCGTGCATTCCTCGATCTGCCGGTCGAGGCCGGCCATCCCGCCGCAGCCGAGGCAGATCACTTCCGCGTGATCGTCCTTCACCGCGCGCTGCGCCTGACCGACGATCGACTCGATCGCGCGGGCCGGGTTCTCTTCGAGTTCGAGCACCGCGAGGCCGCTCGCGCGCACCGACGCGCAGCGCGCGTCGAGCCCGGCGAGCTTCAGGCGATCCTCGATCAGCGGCACCGTGCGGTCGAGCGTCGTGACGACGGAGTAGCGATGGCCGAGCAGCATCGCGATGCTCGCGGCCGCTTCGGTGATGTCGACGACGGGCACCGTCAGCAGTTCCTGCAGCCCTTCGCGGCCGTGTTCGCCATAGCCGGCCTGGATCACCGCATCGTACGGTTCGTCGTAGCTCAACACGCGATCCATCACGGCGATCGCCGCGAGGTAGCTCTCGAAGTTGCCTTCGATCGACTCAGCGCCGAAGCGCGGCGTCAGCCCGACGATCTCCGTGCCGGGCGACGCGGCGGCCTGCGCCTGCGCGGCGATCGCGTCGGTGATCGACTCGGTCGTGTTGACGTTGACTACCAGGATCCTCATCGGTGACTCCGTATGCGTGTGTCAGTGTTGCGCGCAGGCGACCGCGATGGGTTCGCCCGAGCGCGCTTCGTAGTGCCGTTTGCGATCGGCCAGCAGCCAGTACACGCTGCCCGCGATCGCGGCGCCGAGCAGCCACGAGAACGGCGTCATCGCGCTGAAGGC
Organism: Burkholderia sp. HI2761; assembly: GCF_002223355.1. Lineage (NCBI taxonomy): Bacteria > Pseudomonadati > Pseudomonadota > Betaproteobacteria > Burkholderiales > Burkholderiaceae > Burkholderia > Burkholderia sp. HI2761. The sequence continues at coordinate 1,494,635 of NZ_NKFN01000007.1, forward strand.
CGGCACGACGGCGAGCGTGATCGAGATCAGCGCGGACGGCATGAGCGCCGCGAGCGCCTTGCGGTTCACGCCGCGCGTGTAGAAGTAGGCGCCGGACGGCGCTTCGGTGTAGAGATCGGGCACGTTCACGCGCTGCTTGCGCACGAGCCAGTAGTCGACCGTGATGATCCCGTACAGCGGGCCGAGCAGCGCACCGAGGCCGGACAGGAAGTAGACGATCACGATCGGGCTGTTGTACAGGTTCCACGGCAGGATCAGCACGGCGATCGTCGCGCTGATCAGGCCCGCGCGGCGGAACGACAGGCGGTGCGGCGCGAGGCTCGTCAGCACGAAGGCCGGCGCGACGAAGTTCGCCATGATGTTCACGGCCACCGTCACGATCAGGAATGCCAGGCAGCCGAGCACGAGGAACAGCTTGTTCGGCACCGTCGCGATGATTTCCGTCGGGCTGTGGATGATGTGGCCGTTCAGCTTGAACTGCGCGCCCGCGAGCACGAAGCTGATCGTCGCGAACACGAGGATGTTGACCGGCAGGCCCCAGAAGTTGCCGACGCGCACGGTCTTCGCGCTCGGCGACGAACGGGAGAAGTCGCAGAAGTTGAGCACCAGCGTGCCGTAGATCGCGAGCCACAGCGAGCCGCCCGCGAGGATTTGCGTCCACATCTTCAGGCCGGTCATCGGCTTGCCGATCGACATCGCGAGATGGCCGCCGGTGCGGCTGAGCATCCATGCGGCCAGCGACAGCGTCGTGACGAGGATCACCGGGCCGGCGAGCCCTTCGTACTTGCGGACCGTCTCCATTCCGTACGTGAGGATGCCGATCTGCACCAGCCAGATCGCGACGAACGTGATCCAGCCGAGCGTCGACAGCCCGAAGATCGCATTCTGGTCGAAGGCGGCGAGGCCCGGCCAGATCGCGGTGAGCAGCACGCGCAGCACGACCGACGCGAGATAGGTCTGGATGCCGAACCATGCGATTGCGATCACCGCGCGGATCATCGCGGGCAGCAGCGCGCCGTAAATGCCGAAGCTCATCCGGCTGATCACCGGGAACGGCACGCCGGTCTTCTGGCCCATGTAGCCGGTGAGATTCATGAAGCAGTACACGAGCACCGCGCCGATCGCGAGCGACGCGAGCATCTGCCAGCCCGACAGGCCCAGCGCGAACAGCCCGATCGCGAACGAGTAGTTCGCGATGTTGTGCACGTCGTTGGTCCATAGCGCGAAGATGCTGTAGCGGCCCCATGTGCGGCCTTCGGCCTTGGTCGGCGCGAGATCGGGGTTGTGCAGCCGCGGGCTCAGCGCGGGATCGCGCGCGGCCGTGTCGGTTCGATGCGATGTGTCGTCCGCGCCGAGCCCGAGGCCCGCGCGGTGGATGGCTTCCAGTTGCACGCCGTTGTCTCCTTCCATGTGCGGGGCGCGAAACCGCGCCGCGTGTGTACGCAGCGCGGCCCCGGCCGCCGTGGACGTTATGTCTCGGATTTGTTCCCGAGTATGGGCGGCGGGCCTGACGATGGGAAATTAAATATTCGGCTGGGCGTCATTCGAAAAATGAATGCGACGCACGCGGCCGCGGCGGCCGGGGACGGCACGCAAATTGCGAATTAGCGGGTTCCATCCACATCGACATCAGCGGAGGTGTCATGCAGCGATATTCATTTCGTCACGTATCGCGAGCCGTCTTCGCCGGCATCCTGATCGCGGGCCTGGCGGCAGGCGCGGGTTGCCAGAAGAAGGGCGACAACGGCGCAGCCAGTTCCGACTCGAGCGCGGCGAGCGGCATGTCGGCCGCGCCTTCGACCGCGCCATCGGGCATGCCGAGCAGCGGGGCGGCCGGCAGCAGCGGCGATACCGGTGCAAGCATGCCGGGCGCTGCTTCCGCGCCGGCCGGCGCGAGCGGCGGCTGACGCACGGTTGGCGGTCGGGCGGGCGGCGCGCGAGCGTGCCGTCCGCCGGCGGTGCCGTGCCGGTGCCACGCGCGCCGGATGGCGCGCGTGTGCGGCCGTGCGCATGAAAGATTTGCAAGGACCGTTGTAGCGATTTCCGGCCCGGCGGCGTTGGCGTGACGCCGGCGTCCGCGGGCCGGCCAAGGAGGTGCGATGCAGAACGCGGAATCGAACCCTACCCCCGAAAAGCAGCGGGAACAGATCGAGAAGAGCCCGGTGAAGACGCCGGCGGCCGGCGACATGCCCGACGCGGCGACCCAGGCCGCGCAGACGGCGCGGCGTCCGCTGACGCCGGAGGCGGTCGCCGGGAAAATGCCGACCGGCCTGCCGGCGATCGACGTAAGCGCGCATGCGGTCGACAGCGGCGATCCGGTGCGCCGGGCGGCCGGCCGGATCGTCACGCTCGACAACGCGAACATGGCGATGACCGACAACACGGTCGACGTCGACGGCAAGGGCATGGAGGCCCGCACCGGCGCGTCCGAGCTGCAGGACAACGTGATCTATTCGAACGCGTCGCTCGACGAAGCGGTCGATACGCCCGACGAAGGGCTCGGCGGCATCGAGAGCCGGCCGTCCGGCAACATGCCGCAGATCGCGACGCGGCCGGGCTGGCGCGTACGCCATGTCGGCGATGTCGACATCGAGCACGGCGACGGGACGCGCGCGGAGCATGTGATCTGCCTCGAACGGTCCGACGACTGATACCGGATTGATACCGGTATTCGACACGCGGCGGCCGATGCATGTTGCATCGGCCGCCGCAACCGTTTTCGGCCCTTACTGCGGCCCCAGTTCTTGCGCGGACGTATCGGCGTTGTTGCCCTGCGCGACGAGTACGTGAATATCGTTCGGCGTCACGTCGCCCACCCCGCCGGACGGAATCGTCAGGAGCAGCCAGTCGGCGTTGTTGCCGATGCTGACCGGCGCGGTCTTCAGGATCGGCGACTTGCTGCCGGCCGTCGTGACGATCACCTGGTAGGTGCCGCCGTTCAGGTAGACCGAATCCTGCGTCGTCGCCGGCACGGCATTCTGGTAGGCCGCGCCCGCCATCGTCGGGCTTTGCGTGGTGATGTCGGTGCCCGGCGGCACGACGTACACGTCCACGTTCTGCGCGTTCGGCGATGCGTTGAAGCTGCGCACGCGCGCCTTGTCCGACAGCAGGCCCTTGGCGTACGGATCGTCGATGACGGAGATCAGCGACGTCGTGCTCGGCAGCGCGATCGTCGTGTAATGGTGACCGTTCGCCGCGCTGAACGATTGAGACGCAATGGTCGAGGTCGTGCCCGACACGTCGTAGCTCGCGTTCTGCGTGCCCGAATCGACGTCGTGATAGCGCGTCACGCCCTTGTACGCGACGCCCGACTGGTCGATCTTCGCATTCAGGTAGTAGTCGAGGTTCGGGCCGGCCGGCACCGCGTTGATGAAGCGCGCCTGCGGCTTCGAGATGCCGAGTTCGGTCCCGGCGTCGTCGCCGCCGCCGCATGCTGTGAGCACGGAGATGACCGAGCACAGGGCCACTATCGTTCGTATTGATTTCATGTCGTCCTCTCGTTCAGGAAACCTGCATTGCGATGCCGGACCGCCGCGCAAGGAATCGCGCGGGGCGCAGCGCCGGTTGGAAGGAAGATGGCTGTCCACCGGATGGCGGGCGCGGGGATGGCGCAATCGACGTGCCTGTGCGGAGAAAAAAGCGGCGAGCGACGGCGGCGCGGAGGCGAAAAGCGCTATGCACAGGGATGGCGGCGTGCGTGGGACGACGCGGAGAACGTGAGGCAGGCCGCGCGATCGGCGAGATTGTAAAAAGGCAGCGGAAGCCATCGCGACGCTCGGCCTCGACAGCGGCGCGCGTGCGACGCGGCGTGCGCGGTCTGTCCTGCGGAAATCGGGCGGCGTCGGGCATCGCGGCGTGGGTCCGCTGATGGGACTCAACACGAGCGCGTCAGCCAGGCGACGCCGGACAACTTGCTGCGCGTGCTGCACCACCGGGTTGACCAGCCGGCCACCGATCGGCGTGGCTACATGCCGGGCTTCGGCGATGCGTTCGACGATCGCCAGATGGCCGAGCCTGCCGCATACATTCGCGCTCGCTACGCGCCGCGGCAGCCGGCGTGGCGAAACGTCGCGCAAGCGTCCGCGGGAATCCGGCAGGCGGGTGCGCATTGACCGTCGCGCCGGCGTGAGCGCCCGGGCCGGCGGGCGTGCCGGGCGAAATGACCTGCCGGACGAAAACGATGGCCGGCGACGGCTGTAAATCTTGCCTGATTCGGCCATCGTTTAACCATTCGAAACAATGTGTTCACTGAAAGGGGCATGATCTCCGGCGATCCAGCAGGCATACTGTCGCCTATGTTGCTCAATGCACGTCGACCGGCGTGCGCTTGCCTTCCATGTCCATTCCAGTCTCTTTCCGAACCCTGCGATGGTTGACCATTGCGGCTGCTGCATGCTTGCTCGCCGCGTGTTCGACTGCTTCCGACGTGACCGCGACGTCGAACCCGAACGTATATACCGTGACGACGCGCACGGTCGGCGTGTCGACGACGTGGGCCGACGCCCACGAGAAGGCCGTCAGCGAAGCCACCAACTACTGCACGCAGCGCGGGATGCGCGCGAGCGTGAAGCAGGAATCGCTGACCGCCGGCCGCCGCATCGACGCACGTTCCGAACTCGCGTTCGAGTGCCATCCGACCTTCGAGACGGCGTCGAACCCGCGCGGTTGACCGAGCGGCGGCATGATTACGCCGCCCGCGTTTTTCTTCCCCCCGCATGCAAACCGACCCGCGATGCCGTTCAGGGCACATCGCGGGTCGGCGCACGTCCGGCGACGGCCGGGCGGGTCAGGCGGGCTGCGCCTCGTACAGCTTCACGCACGCGGAGAAGTCGAGCGTGCCGAGCCCCTGCTGGCTCATCGACTGATACAGCTGCTGCGCGAGCGCGCCCATCCAGACCGGCTGATGCGCGCTGCGCGCGGCTTCGGTCGCGAGCCCGAGATCCTTCAGCATCAGGTTCGCCGCGAAGCCGCCCGCATAGCCGCGCGCGGCCGGCGCCGTGTCGCTCACGCCCGGATACGGGTTGTACGTGTCCGCGCTCCAGCAGCGGCCGGTCGACGTGTTGATGATGCCGGCCAGCACGGCCGGCTCGATGCCGAGCGCGGCGCCCAGCGCCATCGCTTCCGCCACGCCCATCATCGAGATCCCGAGCAGCAGGTTGTTGCAGATCTTCGCGATCTGCCCGGTGCCGGTGCCGCCGCAGTGCACGACGTTCTTGCCCATGTCCAGCAGCACCGGGCGGATGCGCTCGAACAGCGCGCCGTCCGCGCCGACCATGAAGGTCAGCGTGCCGGCCTGCGCGCCGCCGGTGCCGCCCGACACGGGCGCGTCGGCGAGCGGGAAGTCGCGCTGCGCGGCGGCTTCGGCCACCGCGCGCACGGTGCCGGGATCGATCGTGCTGCAGTCGATCAGCGTCGCGCCGGCGCGCGCGCCGGCCAGCACGCCGTCGTCGCCGAGGTAGACGGCGCGCACTTGCTGCGCGGCCGGCAGCATCGTGATCACGACCGCACCGCGCGCCGCGGCGTCGCGCGGCGAGGCGGCCGCCGTCGCGCCGGCGCGCACCGCGGCGTCGACCGCGTGCGCGTCGAGGTCGAATACCGTCAGCGCATGGCCGGCCTTGAGCAGGTTGGCGGCCATGGGGCCGCCCATGTTGCCGAGTCCGATGAATGCAATTTCCATGTCGTGGCTCCCCATGCCTTGCATCAGCGCAGCGCGATCGTCGTGTTCACGCCGCCGGCCGTCGCGTCGTCGTCGAACCAGCGCGCGGTGACCGTCTTGGTCTGCGTGTAGAACTGCACGACCTGCTTGCCGTACGGGCCGAGATCGCCGAGCTTCGAGCCGCGCGAACCGGTGAAGCTGAAGTAGGGCACCGGCACCGGAATCGGGATGTTGATGCCGACCTGGCCGACGTCGATCTCGCTCTGGAACTTGCGCGCCGCCGCGCCGCTCTGCGTGAACAGGCCCACGCCGTTGCCCATCGGGTTGCGGTTGACGAGTGCGATCGCGTCGTCGAGCGTGTCGGCCTCGAGTACGACCACCACCGGCCCGAAGATTTCTTCCGTGTAGATCGACATGTCCGTCGTCACGCCCGAGAAGATCGTCGGGCCGACGAAGTTGCCGTGCTCGTAGCCGGGCACCTTCACGTCGCGGCCGTCGAGCAGCAGCGTCGCGCCTTCCTTCACGCCGGCGTCGATCAGCGACAGGATGCGTTCCTTCGCCGCCTTCGACACGACCGGGCCGACGTCGGTGCCGGCTTCGGCGCCCGCGTTGACCTTCAGCGCCTTCGCCTTCTCGACGAGATCGGGCAGCCAGTCGCGCGCCTTGCCGACCAGCACGACGACCGATGTCGCCATGCAGCGCTGGCCGGCCGCGCCGAAGCCCGCGCCGACGAGCGCGTTGATCGACTGCTCGCGGTGCGCATCGGGCAGCACGACCGCGTGGTTCTTCGCGCCCATCATCGACTGCACGCGCTTGCCGTGCTGGCTGCCGAGGTTGTACACGTGCGTGCCGACGCGCGTCGAGCCGACGAACGAGATCGCCTTGATGTCCGGATGCGTGCACAGGCGGTCGACCACCGTCTTGCCACCATGCACGACGTTCAGCACGCCTTTCGGTACGCCGGCTTCGATCGCGAGTTCGACGAGCTGCATCGTCGACAGCGGATCCTGCTCCGACGGCTTCAGCACGAACGTGTTGCCGCACACGATCGCCATCGGGAACATCCACAGCGGAATCATCCCGGGGAAATTGAACGGCGTGATGCCCGCGCAGACGCCGATCGGCTGGCGCAGCGTGTAGGTATCGACGCCGCCCGCGACGTTCTCCGCGAATTCGCCTTGCTGCAGCGTGCCGATCGAGCACGCGTGCTCGACCACTTCGAGACCGCGGAAGATGTCGCCCTGCGCATCGGGCAGCGTCTTGCCTTGTTCGGCCGTCAGCGTGTGCGCGATCCGTTCGAGATTGCGGCGCACCAGATCCTGGAACTTCAGCATGATGCGCAGCCGGGCGCCGATCGGCGTCGTCTTCCAGGTCTGGAACGCGCGCTGCGCGGATGCGATCGCGGCATCGACCTCGTCGAGCGTCGCATACGGCACGCGGCCGATGACTTCCTGCGTCGCGGGGTTGACGATGTTGCCCCATTCGGCGCTTTGCGAATCGACGAACGCGCCGTCGATCAGCAGCTTGGCGGTGGGCAGGGCGAGGGTGGTCTGGGGAACTGCGGCGTTCATGGAACTCTCCGGGAAACGGTGGTGCGAAGAAAAACGGTGGCCTGCGTCCGCCGGGCGTGCGGCCACGGCGGACGGCAGGTCGAACTGAAATACTGAAATCGAATGAAGGCGGCCGGTGTGCTAGGCGCGCGCCGGGCGCATCAACGCGGTACACACGAGCGCGAACACGCCGAAGCCGACGAGGTACGCGATCACGTAGTGCGGCTGGCCGCCGCCGGCCTTGAGCAGCGACGTAGCGATCATCGGCGCGAAGCCGCCGCCGATCACGCCGGCCAGCTGCACCGACAGCGAGATGCCGCTGTAGCGGATTTCCGCGGGGAACTGCTGCGCGAACAGCAGCGATTCCGGTGCATAGAGAATCGGGAACACGACGCCGAGGCCGAGCACGATCGCCCACCACGCGTACGACGTCTGCTGCGTGCCGAGCATCATGAAGAACGGCGCGGCGAACGCGCACATCAGCACGAGGCCGATCGCGAACATCCGGCGCTGGCCGATGCGGTCGCTCAGATGCCCGCACAGCGGCATCGTGACGAGCGACAGCACCGCGCCGGCCGTGATTGCGTGCAGCATCTCGGCCTTCGGCAGATGCAGTTGCTGCGTCGCGTAAGCGAGCGCGAACGTGACGACCATGTAGAACCAGGTGTTCTCGGCGGCGCGCGCGCCGACGATCGTCAGCACTTCGCGCGGATGGCGGCGCAGCGCGGCCATCACCGGCGATTTCTCGGCCTTGCCCTGGCGCTGCATCTTCTCGAAGTCGGGCGATTCCGGCACCTTCGCGCGGATGAACCAGCCGAGGCCGACGAGCGCGATGCTCGCGAGGAACGGCACGCGCCAGCCCCACGACAGCATGTCGGCTTCCGGCAGCGCGGCCACCGCGGCCATCGCCACCGACGACAGGATCAGGCCGAGCCCGACACCCGTCTGCGGCAGGCTGCCGAACAGCCCCTTGCGGCCCTGCGGCGCGTGCTCGACGGCCATCAGCACCGCGCCGCCCCATTCGCCGCCGACGGCCATGCCCTGCAGGAAGCGCATCGCGATCAGCAGCGCGGCGGCCCAGTAGCCGATGCTGTCGTACGACGGGATCAGCCCGATGATCATGCTCGGCACGCCCATCAGCAGCAGCGTGATCATCAGCATCGATTTGCGGCCGATGCGGTCGCCGAAGTGGCCGAACAGGATGCCGCCCATCGGCCGACCGATGAAGCCGACCGCGAACGTGCCGAATGCGGCGAGCGTGCCGACGACGGGGTCCAGAGACGGGAAGAAGATGCGGTTGAACACGAGCGCCGCGGCCGTGCCGTAGAGGAAGAAGTCGTACCACTCGATCGTCGTGCCGGCCATGCTGGCCCAGCCGGCCAGCAGGTAGTGCTTCGCGGTGCGCTCGGGGGCCGGCGTCGCGACTGTCGCATGCTCATCGAGGGTGGATCGGGTCTGCATGGTGTCTCCGTGGTAGTTGCCGCGGCTCGTGGTCCGCAGGTCACGGTCGAGTATAGTTATGCGCAGATTCATGATGTACCGATAAAGAAACCGGTTGGATGTGCATTTATGCATATCGATAGCCGGCCCGGAGACGCCCGCCCTTTTTTCCCTCGCCGATGCGACATGCCACCGAGCCGGTTTCCGGCAACCTGAACTGGGACGACCTGCGCTTTTTCCTCGAAGTCGCGCGCACGCAGCGCGCGAGCGGCGCCGCGAAGCGGCTCGGCGTCGACTACACGACCGTCGCGCGGCGCATCCGCGCGCTCGAGGCCGCGATGGGCACGCTGCTGTTCGACAAGTCGCGCTCCGGCGGCTTCACGCTGACGGCCGAAGGGCAGCGGCTTGTCGCGTATGCGGATGCGATGGAGACGACCGTGCAGTCCGCGTGCGACCAGGTCGCGAACACGGGCGCGGCGCTGTCGGGCCACGTGCGGATCGGATCGACCGAGGGGTTCGGCTGCTTTTTCCTGGCGCCGCAGCTCGCGCGGTTTCGCGCCGCGCATCCGCACGTGACGGTCGACCTGCTGCCGGTGCCGCATTTCGTCAACCTGCCCAAGCGCGAGGCCGATCTCGCGATCACGCTCGAGCGGCCCGAACGCGGGCCTTACGTGGTCACGAAGCTGTGCGACTACCAGTTGCGGCTCTATGCGACGCGCGACTATCTGGCGAACCACGCGCCGATCGCGTGCACGGACGATCTCGCGCGGCACGCGTTCATCAGCTACGTCGACGATCTCGCGTTCAGCAACGAGCTGCTGTACCTGGACCGCGCGGTGCCCGGCGCGACGGCCGGGCTGCGCACGACGAGCGTGATCGCGCAGTTGTTCGCGGCGCTGCAGGGCGGCGGGCTTGCGATCCTGCCGTGTTTCATGGCGGCCACGCAGCCGGCGCTGGTGCCGGTGCTGCCGAACGACGTGGTCGTCACGCGGTGTTTCTGGCTGACGTGCCGCGAGGATCTGCGCAAGCTGCGGCGCGTGACCGCGTTGTGGGATTACCTGCGTGCGGCGGCGGACGCGAATCGGGCGTTGTTGTCGGGAGAATCGGGGATGCTGCGATTCCTCGGCGAGCCGGAATAGCGGTGGACGGGCATGTCGCGACGGCGGCGTGATGATCGAACTGGATGCGATAGCCGCGGAGGAGCAGGCGGTCGCGATGGAGTCGGCGCGTTAGGCCTTGCCCGCGGGCGCGTAGTAGATTCGCCCGATATCCGTGTCGCGCGCCTGGCCGTTGCGTTCGGCCTCGGTGCACGTAGCCAGGAAATCGACCGTGCACAGATCCGCGCGTCCCAGCGCCTTCAGGATGCTCGACGTGCGCCACGCCGGCAGCCAGTCGGACCACGACAGCCGCACGCCCAGGAGCAGCGCGAGCAGGATGCCCACCGTGAGCGGTCCGCCCAGCAGCATGGCCAGATCGAGGCCCAGGTCGGAAAAGCCGCCGTCGCTGGTCCATAGCACCAGGGCCATGATCGGTACGAGAAAGCAGTTCATGCCGATGAACGACCATTTCCACGCCAGCCAGAGGTCGCGCGTCAGGCCGGCCAGCCCCGTGTCGCTGCACGCGTGATCCATGACCATGCGGTGCCGGTCGGGGGACGACAGCGCGAGCAGGCGACCGCGACGATCGACCACCGCAACCACGTCGTCGCCAACGTCGAAGCACTGGCCGCCAAGGAACCCGCGGTACGTTTTGCCGCCCGTTTCGATTTCGACCGGAAGCTTCGCGAACAGGATCTTGCCGTTCTTCCCCACGGTCACGTATGCGTTCGCCGACACGAAGGTCCTGGTCTCGCGCATGTTCGCGTACGACCACGTCGCCGGATGCTCGATCTTGTCGGCTGCGGCATTCAACCGGGCCAGGACGAGGTCTTCATCGGTTTGCTGAAACACCAGCGCATTGGCTGCGGCACCGTTGCCGGTGAGTGCGGCCATGATCGGCACGGCGCTGTGCGTGAACCAGTAACCCAGCGATTTCTTTCGGGCTTCGCGGTCGAAGGGCGGTACCTGACGGCTCCCGGCACTGTCCTGGTCGGGGCGCTCGAGAAAGCGCAACGCGGTCAGTTTGCCTTCGACGAGACGCAGGGAGGATGACATGGGGCAGGTGGCCGCAAAGGGACAGGGTTTGCGGAGTCTACCAGCCGTCTGCGTTTGTGCACGACGCGCCGTTCCGCCGGTGCTGCTTCGCGGCCGACAGCGCTCCGCGATCGCGCACCTGACCCGGCATTCAACCCGGGCAACCCAGCCGATCCGCGAGTTCGTTCAGATCCCTGACGTCGAAATCCCACGCATCGTCGGCTTGCAGGTCGGTCGTCTGGCCGGGCCCGTGCTCGGTCGGTCGCAGCACGAACGCGGTCGACAGCCCGAGCCGGCGCGCGGCGGCAAGATCGCCGTTGTGCGCGGCCACCAGGCACAGCTCGGCCGGCGCGAGGCCGAGAATCTCGACCGCTTCGGTATAGACGGCCGGCGACGGCTTGTACGCGCGGGCAACCTCGGCGCCGAGAATCGCGTCCCACGGCAGCCCGCCGTGTTTCGCGACGTCGACCATCAGCCGGATATTGCCGTTCGACAGCGGCGCGATGATGTAGCGCTGCTTCAGCCGCTGCAGCCCGGCGACGGAATCGGGCCACGGATCGAGCCGATGCCACGCGAGATTGAGCGCGTCGATGTCGGCATCGGGCACGTCGTCGATCCCGAAACGGTCGAGCGTGCGCACGAGGTTCTCGCGATGCAGCACGTCGAGCCGCACGTAGCGGCGACGTCCGCTGCGGATTTCTTCCATCGACGGCGAATACTCGGCGCGCCACGCATCGGCGAACGCGAACGGGTCGAGCGTCGGCGCGTGGCGCTCCAGGAATGCGGCGGCGCCGCGTGCGACACCGCTTCTCCAGTCGACGATCGTTCCGAAGACATCGAAAACGAGCGCCTTGATTTCGGCAGGGTTCGTCATGGTGATCCAGTGAAGGTCGTTCGACGGGGTTCACATCGCCGTGCCGCCGGATGGCGCGACGTCGGTTCGACGGACATTGAATCACGGATACGAAAACGCGGCCCGGGAGGCCGCGATGCGCGGCTTGGTATTCCCGTCGCGGCGCGGGTTGCTGCCGCGCGTGCGCTTGCCGATCGATTTCCCGGCCGAGCCCATCCGGAAGGACTGACGCGCGGCGCCCGCGCCTTCGTGCAGCGCAGCAACCTGGCGCCGCACCAGCCGCCGCCTGCGAGCTTCGCGGCGACCGAGCGTATCCCCTGATGGAAGCAGGTATGCCGATCGTCACGGATTGGTGTTAAATACATTTCGGCGCGTCCTGGCACGGCGCGCAAACGGGGCGCACCGGGCATCGGCGTAAACCCGGGGCGGGACAGGGGCACGAAATCGATAACGAATCGGGCGCATCAGACCCGATCGGACAGACGGCAGGATTCATCTTGAATACCGAACCGCAAAGTTCTCGCTACAGCCTCGGGCTCGCCGCGGAAGTCCTCGCATCCGAGCAGAGCGTACTGAGGCTGATCACACGCAACACGCCGCTGCCGGAACTGTTGTCCGAAGTTTGCCGGCGTGCCGAGGCTTTGCTCGGCGACGGCGCGTCGTGCACGATCCTGCTGCTCGATACGGACGGCGTGCACATGCGCGTCGGCGCGGCGCCGTCGCTGCCCGCACAGTACAGCGCGGCGATCGACGGCGCGGCGATCGGGCCCGCGGCCGGCTCGTGCGGCACCGCGATGTACGAGCGCCGCATGGTCGCCGTCGAGAACATCGAAACCGATCCGCTGTGGGCCGACTACCGCGCCATTGCATTGCCGGTGGGCTTGCGCGCGTGCTGGTCGGTGCCGTTCATCGACGATGCCGGCGTCGTGCTCGGCGCGTTCGCCATCTATCACCACTGGCCGTGCTGCCCGAGCGACGAGGAAACCGCACTGTTGCGCGATATCGGCAACAGCGTCGGCCTCGCGGTGCACCAGGACCGGATCGCGCGGCAGCTCGCGCGCAGCGAGGAACATCACCGGCTCGTCGTCAACAGCCTCAACGAAGGGATCCTCGTCGTGTCGCGCGACGGCGTCGTGGTCGCGAGCAATCCGAGCGCGAACCGGATGATGCGCGTGAAGCGCGACCCCGTCGGCCGCCGGCTGTCGACGGTGATCCTGCGCAAGCTGCACGAAGACGGCACGCTGCTCGCGCCGGACGACTGGCCGAGCCGGATCGCGCTCCTGACGGGCACGCCGCAGCTCGGCTACACGGTCGGCTTCGGCCTCGCGGACGGCGACGTCATCTGGGTGCGCGGCAACGCGGTGCCGATCGTGAAGCCGGGCGAGACGCAGGCCGACTCGGTGCTGGTGTCGTTCAACGACATCGGCCCCGTGCGCGAGGCGCAGCAGCAGTTGCGGTATCTCGCGACCCGCGACGCGCTGACGGGCCTCTACAACCGCCGCTGGCTCGGCGACCGCATGCGCGAGCTGTTCGGCGAGCACGATGCGGCGGCCGGCCCCGCGCGCGTCGCGATCCTGTTCATCGATCTGGTCGGCTTCAAGAAGGTCAACGACACGGCCGGCCACGACGCGGGCGACGCACTGCTGCGCAGCGTCGCGGCGCGGCTCGCGGCCTGCGCGGACGGCCGCTACGCGCTCACGCGCGTCGGCGGCGACGAGTTCGTGATGCTCGTCGACGACTGCGACGATCCGGAGCGTCTCGCGGTGCTCGCGCGCGAGGTCATCGAGGCGATCGCGAAGCCGTTCGCGGTCGCGAACAACGAATACTGGCTCGGCGTATCGATCGGGATCAGCGTCGCGCCGCGCGACGGCGACGACGCCGTGACGCTGATGCGCAACGCCGATTCGGCGATGTACGACGCGAAGCAGCGCGGGCGCAACCACTTCACGTTCTTCACCGCCCAGCTCAACCTGCGGCTGCAGCGCCGCTTCGCGATCGAGCAGTCGCTGCGGCGCGCGCTCACGTCGGACATGCTGCGGCTCGCCTATCAGCCCGTCGTCGATGCGCGCAGCGGCCGCACGGTCGGCGCCGAGGCGCTGCTGCGCTGGACGAGCCCCGAGCTCGGGCCGATGTCGCCGGCGGAATTCATTCCGGTCGCGGAAGACACGGGGCTGATCGTCGCGATCGGCCAGTGGGTGCTCGAAACCGCGTGCCGGCAGGCGGCCGAGTGGCGCCGCACGATCGCGCCGGACCTGATGCTGGCCGTCAACCTGTCGCCGCGGCAGTTTCACGAAGGGCTCGTCGAATCGGTCGCCCGCTGTCTCGCGCAAACGCGGCTCGATCCCTCCGCGCTCGAACTCGAGATCACCGAAGGCGTGCTGATGAACGACACGGATACCGTGCTGCCGATGCTCGAAGCGCTCGCGGACATGAACGTGCGGATCTCGGTCGACGATTTCGGCACCGGCTATTCGTCGCTCGCGTACCTGAAGCGCTTTCCGCTGCACAACCTGAAGGTCGACCGCTCGTTCGTGTCGGGCGTGCCCGATCATCACGACTCGGTGGCGATCACGCAGGCGGTCGTCGCGATGGCCCATTCGCTCGGGATGAAGGTCACGGCCGAGGGCGTCGAGACGCAGGCGCAGTCGTGGTTCCTGCAGCAGATCGGCTGCGACATGCAGCAAGGCTATCTGTTCAGCCGCCCGCTGGACGCGAACGACTACGCGCGCCGGCTAGGCGCCGCATAAGCGCGCGCTCGCCAGGTGTCCCGCTAGCGCGCGCCGAACCCGCCGGCGCCCGGCGGCGGATCGATCTCGACCCGGTTCTTGCCTTCATGCTTCGCGCGATAGAGCGCGCGGTCGGCCGCCTCGATCAGGAGTGTCGTCGGCAGGCCGGGCGCGGGCACGATGCTCGCGCCGCCGATGCTGATCGTCACGGTGTGGTTGCCCGTCGACGAATGCGCATGCCGCAGCCGCAGCGCCTCGACCGCGAGCCGGATCTTCTCGCCGAGCAGCCGTGCGGCGCCCGGCGACGTGGCCGGCATCACGACCGCGAATTCCTCGCCGCCGAAGCGCGCGGCGAGATCGCCCGACTGCCCGAGGCAGCGCTCGATCGTCGACGCGATCTGCTTGAGCACGCTGTCGCCCGACACGTGCCCGTACGTGTCGTTGTACAGCTTGAAGTTGTCGACGTCGATCATCAGCAGCGACAGCTCGCTGCGCTCGCGCGTGCCGCGCCGCCACTCGGCGGCCAGGTATTCGTCGAGATAGCGCCGGTTCGCCAGCCCGGTCAGGCCGTCGGAGTGCGTGAGGCGCCGCAGTTCGAGATTGGCCTCGAGCAGTTGCTGTTGCGACTGTCGCAGCGCACGGTAGGCTTCGTCGCGTTGCAGCAGGTTCATGTACGAGCGCGAGTGGTAGCGGATGCGCGCGACGAGCTCGATGCGATCGGGCAGCTTGACCAGATAGTCGTTCGCACCGGACGCGAACGCGGCGCTCTTGATCACCGGTTCTTCCTGCGTCGACAGCACGATGATCGGCACGTCGCGCGTCGCCGGATTCGCGCGGTACGCCCGCACGAGGCTCAACCCGTCGATGCCCGGCATCACGAGATCCTGGAGGATCACGGTCGGGCGCGTCTCGATCGCGGTGGCCATCGCGTCGTCCGAGCGCGGGCAGTAGTGGAAGTCGATGCCTTCCTCGTCGACGAGCGCGCGCCGCACGGCTTCCGCGACGATCGTCTGGTCGTCGACCAGCAACACCATCGCCGGCGTGTCGGCGGGCGACGCGGTCGGGCCGCCCGGCGGGCGAGTCAGGTCAATCGTCATGGGCGATGCGGGTCGTTGCGGTCGTTGCGGTCGTTGCAGGGGCAGGCATGGGCGTTGCGCGCGGTCATCGTCGGGCTCAGATCCGCGCGAGCGCCGCCAGCTCGCCCGCGATGCGCCCGAGCGGCAGGATCGCACGCGCCGCGCCGAGCGTCGCGGCCGCCTTCGGCATTCCGTACACCGCGCTCGTCGCCTCGTCCTGGGCGATCGTATGGTAGCCCTTCATCCGCAGCGCCTTCAGGCCGATCGCGCCGTCGCGTCCCATCCCCGTGAGCAGTACGCCGATCACGCGGCCGGACCAGTGCTCGGTCAGGCTGTTGAAGAACACGTCGACCGACGGTCGATACGGCGTGGCGGCTGGTTCCCGCGTGTATTCGAGCGTGCCGGCGCGCGTGATGCGCAGATGATCGTCGGTCGCGGCGAGCAGCGCGACGCCCGGCTGCGGGCGGTCGCCTTCGCGCGCGACGCGCACGGCGAGCCGGGTCTGACCGTCGAGCCATTGCGCCATGCCTTCGGCGAACGCGCGATCGACGTGCTGCACGATCACGATCGGCGCATTGAAATCGGCCGGCAGGCTGCCGAGGATCGACGCGAGCGCGCCGGGGCCGCCGGCCGAGGCGCCGATCGCGACCAGCGGGCCGCCGCCGCGCGCGGCCGCGCCGGCGACGCGCGTGCCGCCCGGCACGTCGAGCAGGCGGCCGATCTGGTCGATCTTCGCGAGCAGCAGTTTCGTCGTGTCGCCGGCGGCGCCGTCGCCGAGTTGCGGCGTGTCGACCGCGTCGAGCGCACCGGCGCCCATCGCCTCGAACACGCGCCACGCGTTCGCGCCGATGCAGCTCGTCACGATCAGGATCGCGCACGGTCGTTCGGAGCGCATGATCCGCCGCGTCGCTTCGATCCCGTCGAACTTCGGCATGATCAGATCCATCAGCACGATGTCGGGCGGCTGCGCGGCGCACAGTTCGACGGCCTGCGCGCCGTCGGTCGCGACCCACAGCACGCGGTGCTCGGGCCGTCGCGCGATCGCGCGGCGCATCGCCTCGACGGCAAGCGGGAGGTCGTTGACGATGCCGATGTTCACAAGCGGAATTCTCCGGTCGGTTCGTAGTGTTGGAGGTGGGCCGGGTTCATGGAGGGGGCTGCCTGTTCGGCGCGGCCGGGCGGCATCGGCGGCCGGACGGCGCGGCATTCTTTTGGTTGACGACGCCCGAATGCTGTCATGCAGCGCGGGCGGCGGCAATCGAAAAATGTGCGCATGATGCCGTTTCAGTGCGTTTCCTCTATGACTGTGCCGCATTGCCTGCAAGCGGGCCAGTCGATCCTGTCCGGACAGGCCGCAAAAGTCCGCATGTTACCGTGCCGGCATCGACAAAAAGAAAGGGGAGAACCGGATGAGCGCGCCTGAAACCCTGCTCGTCGTGCGCCGCGCCCCGTTCGCACCGATCGTGATCGGGCGCGTTGGCTGTTTGCTGTAGAGGATCGACGGCGAAAGCGGGCACGCGTCGTTTTATCGCGATCGTCCGGTCGAACGCGATGCGGAGCGCAAGCGTTATTTCAGCGCGATGTTTGCCGGCCGCGACGAGGTCGAAGCCTTCATGACGGAACGCGATCGCGCCAGCCACGGCGCGGTGGCGAACTTGCCGAGGCGCTTCACGCAGGCCGGCTACCGACAACCGCGCGAGGGCCGGGGGTTTTCGGTACGGGCGCGGGCACGGGCGCGCCGGCCGCGTAGAGGCCGTATCGGGCCGTAGAAGGCAGCGGACGCGCCGCACCGTCAATGGCTGCGCGCGTAGCCCTGGATCAGTGCGCGCATCATCCCTTCGACCGTCGCGTCGCGCAGGTCGCCTTCCTGCTCGGCTTCCTCGACGAGCGCGGCATAAGCGGTCGCGAGCGTCACGCGGTCGACTTCATGGCGTTGCTCCATCAGCGTCACCATCCCGTCCTTCGCCAGATGAGCGGAGAACGCGCGGCTGCCGATGGTCTGGAATACGTCAATCATGGCGGCTCTCCCGTACGTTGCCGATGCTTTTCAGTGTAGTCGGCGGCGCGGGGCTGCGCCACGCGGGCCGGCCCGATTCGTCCGACGAAATGCGGCCGGCACACGGCGCGTGCACGGTTTCCGCCGGCTTCAACGTTTACCCGAACCGGCAAATCGTCGACTTTTTATCGATAAAGTCTCGTGTTAGATTTTCGCCGACCGAGCCCGATGCAAACCGGGCCGACAGCGCGTTGCCGGCGTGCCGCGCGTCCAACACAAGGAGGGGAAATGCTGGTGCTGATTGGGGTGCCGATCGTCGTGATCGGCTTCGCGCTGCGCTTCAATGCGCTGCTGGTGGTCACGATCGCGGGGCTCGCGACGGGGCTGGCGGGCGGGTTGAATCTCGTCGACATCGTCAGCGCGTTCGGCAAGGCGTTCGCCGAGAACCGCTACATGGGGCTGATCTGGCTCACGCTGCCGGTGATCGCGCTGCTCGAGCGCAACGGGCTCAAGGAGCAGGCGAAGCGGATGATCTCGCGCGTGCATGCGGCCACCACGGGCCGCGTGCTGATGCTGTACTTCGTGCTGCGCCAGGCGACGGCCGCACTCGGCCTCACGTCGCTCGGCGGCCACGCGCAAATGGTGCGGCCGTTGATCGCGCCGATGGCCGAGGCCGGCGCGGTCAGCCGGCACGGCGAGCTGCCCGAGTCGGTGCGCCAGCAGATCCGCGCGCATGCGTCGGGCGCCGACAACGTCGCCGTGTTCTTCGGCGAGGACATCTTCATCGCGATCCAGTCGATCCTGCTGATCAAGGGCTTTCTCGAACAGAACGGCATCTCCATCGAGCCGCTGCACCTGTCGGTGTGGGCGATTCCGACCGCGATCGCCGCGCTGCTGATTCACTGCACGCGCCTCGCGCTGCTCGACCGCCGGCTCGCGCGCGGCTTCGGCCTGGTGAAGCAGGAGGGCGCGCGATGATCGGCCTCGAATCGCTGTACACGCTCGCGGGACTGATGTTCGCCGCGTTCGCCTACTTCAACCTGACGGATCGCACGAACCCGCGGCGCGTCGTCAATTTCGCGTTCTGGGCCGTCTATGCGGTCACGTTCCTGTTCGGCGCGCTGCTGCCGCATTTCGTCATGGGCTGCCTCGCGATCGCACTCGCACTGATCGCCGGTTCGGGCAAGCTCGGCCGCGGCCAGTCGGACGAGGCCGGCGAAGCGGCGGCCGTGCGGCGCGAGACGCTCGCGCAACGCTTCGGCAACCGGTTGTTCCTGCCCGCGCTGCTGATTCCGGTCGTCACGCTGATCGGCACGTTCGCGCTGAAACTCGTGCCGTTCGTCGACCCGAAGAGCGTGACGCTGATCTCGCTCGTGCTCGGCACGATCGTCGCGTTCGTCGTCGCGCTCGCGATGCTGCGCGATTCGCCCGTGCATGCGCTGAAGGAAGCGCGTCATACGATGGATGCGGTCGGCTGGGCCGCGATCCTGCCGCAAATGCTCGCGGCGCTCGGCGCGTTGTTCGCCGTCGCGGGCGTCGGCGGGGTGGTGTCGGGGCTCGTCAAGGAGTGGGTGCCGATCGATTCGCCGTTCGCGGTGGTCGCGGCCTACACGGTCGGCATGGCGCTGTTCACGATGATCATGGGCAACGGTTTCGCCGCGTTCCCGGTGATGACGGCCGGCATCGGCCTGCCGCTGATCGTCCACCAGTTCCACGGCAACCCGGCGATCATGGGCGCGATCGGGATGCTGAGCGGCTTCTGCGGTACGCTGATGACGCCGATGGCCGCGAACTTCAACATCGTGCCGGCGGCGCTGCTCGAACTGAAGGACAAGAACGGCGTGATCAAGGTGCAGTGGCCGACGGCCGTGCTGCTGCTGGCCGTGAACACGCTGCTGATGTATGCGTTCGTATTCCGCTTCTGACTCGATGGACGAGATTCTCATGACCGACCGACTCACCCCCGAACTCGCGTCGAAATTCGCGTCGCTCGCGCTTGCACACCTGACCCGCGAATATCCGAACAAGCTCACGCATGCGCTCGAAGGTCCGCACGACGTGCAGGGGCCGCGCGCATTGCACCCGATCTTCTACGGCAGCTACGACTGGCACTCGTGCGTGCACGGCTACTGGCTCGTGCTGCGCGTGCTCGAACGCTACCCGGCATTGCCGGAAGCCGAACGCATCGTCGCGATCGTCGACGCGCATTTCACCGACGCGAACGTCGCCGGCGAGCGCGCGTATCTCGCGCTGCCGCACAACGCCGGCTTCGAGCGGCCGTACGGCTGGGCGTGGCTGCTCGCGCTCGCCGCGCAGCTCGAGCGGCTCGCGCTGAAGGGCGTGCTGCCGCAGGCCGCGCGCTGGGCGAAGACGATGGCGCCGCTGGCCGACCTGTTCGTGTCGCGCTTCGAGACTTTCCTGCCGAAAGCGACCTATCCGCTGCGTGTCGGCACGCACTTCAACACCGCGTTCGCGCTGGCGCTCGCGCTCGATTTCGCCCGCGACACGCAGCGCGACGGGCTTGCCGCGCTGATCGTCGATGCCGCGAAGCGCTGGCACCTGAATGACGTCGCATGCCAGGCGTGGGAGCCGTCGGGCGACGAATTCCTGTCGCCCGCGCTGATGGAAGCCGAACTGATGCGGCGCGTGCTGCCGGCCGCCGAATTCGAGGGCTGGTTCGCGCGCTTCCTGCCCGATCTCGCGCTCGGTGAGCCCGCGACGCTGTTCGAGCCGGCGACCGTCAGCGACCGCAGCGACGGCAAGATCGCGCACCTCGACGGGCTGAACCTGAGCCGCGCGTGGTGTCAGCGCTCGCTGGCCGGCGCGCTGCCGGCAGGCGATGCACGGCGCGCGAAGCTGCTCGACGCGGCCGACCGGCATCTCGCGAGCGCACTCGCGCACGTGGCCGGCGATTACATGGGCGAACACTGGCTCGCGACGTTCGCGTTGCTCGCGCTGGACGCGTAGCGCGCGACGCCACGCCGGCGGCAAGGCCCTCGGCGCGCGGCTATACGCGCCGCTCGGGCCGCTCGGGTCGCTTCGCGTAGCGCGTCACGCCCGCCCGTCGCCGGCGGCGTTACTGATAGAAGTTGAGCGTGACCATCGCCGAACGGCCCGGCGCCCACGTCGCGTAGATCGGGTACGCGCTCGCGTAATACTGCTTGTCGAACAGGTTCTGCACGTTCAGTTGAACGTCCATCGTCTTGTTCACGCGCCACGTCGCGGCCGCATCGAAACGTGCATAGCCGGGCGTCCACTTCTTCGTCGTCGCCGACACCGACGCATAGGTCTGGCTCATCACCGTCGCGCCCGCGCCGAGCGTCAGCTTCGGCATCACGTCGTAGCTCGTCCACAGCGTGAAGTTGTGCTTTGGCACCATCACCATCGGCAGGCCCGATGCGCCCGGGCTGCCGGGCCCCGCGTCGGTCGTGATCGCGTTCAGGTACGAGTAGCCGCCGAACACGTGCCACTTCGGCGTCAGGTTGCCCGCGAAGCCGAATTCGACACCGCGCACGCGTTGCTTGCCCGCGTTGACCGTGTGGCCGAGGCCGTCGCTGACGCGCGCATTGGTTTTTTCGGTCTGGAACAGCGCCGACGTCAGCGACAGCTGATCCTGCAGCACGTCCCACTTCGCGCCGATCTCGATGTTGCGCGCGCGCTCGGGCGCGAGGTCCTGGTTGGTCGCGGTGATCTGGTCGGTGCCGCCGCCGAGGCCGCCGTTCGAGCCCGGCGGGTTCGACGACGTGCCGTACGACGCGTACAGGCTCACGTTGGTCACCGGCTTGAACACGAGACCGAACTGGTAGCTGAACAGGTTCGACGTGTTCGACAGGTCGGCGACGCCGGCCTGCTTGCCGGTCGTGTCGTAGCGGTCGAAACGCAGCCCCGTGTTGAACTGCCAGCGCTCGGACAGCTTCACCGTGTCGAAGAGGTACGCGGACACGGTGTCGGTGCGCGTGTTCGTCGTCGGGCCGGGGAAGCCCTTGTCGCCGTTCAGCACGATGCTGCCGGTCCACGGCCTGTTCGGGTTCCAGCCGCCGGCGAGCGGCGTGCAGTTGCCGGCCACCGCGCATGGGCTGTTCGAGCGGATGTTGTTGCCGGCCGAATCCGACACGAGATAACCCTCGTAGCGCGCCTGCTCGTGGCTGAACTCGACGCCGGCCGTCATCGTGTGCTTCATCCCGAACAGGCTCGCGCTGCCGGTCGCTTCCGTCTGGTTCGAGAAGCCGTTGAGCGCGTACTTGCCGCTCTTCGCCTGCAGCCCGAGCATGGCCGGGTTCGACGCGAGGATCTGCGGGTTCGTCGCGACATAATCGAGCGTCGAGCGGCCGAACATCGTCGTGTTCCTCAGCTTCCACGCATCGTTGATCTTGTGCTCGACGCGGATTTCGCCGGTGTCGGTCTGTCCGTAGCGATAGTCGCGCGTGTTCAGCCCGAAGAACTGCCCGCGATCGGTCGGCACCGGCGTGCCGCCCGATGCGCGAAACGGCACGCTGAAGTCCGGCATGTCGTACGAATTCATGTGGTAATAGCTGACCGTGACCGTGGTCGGCGTGTTCAGCCCGAACACGATCGACGGCGCGACGCCCCAGCGCTTGTTGTACACGTCGTTGCGGCCGGCCTGGTTCGCGTCGTGCCCCATCACGTTCAGGCGCACGGCCGTCGTGTCGTTGATCTTGCGGTTCGCGTCGACCGTCGCACGCTTGTAGCCGTCGGTGCCGAAGCCGATGCTGCTGTTGATGAAGTTGTCGTTCTGCGGCGTCTTCGTGACGATGTCGATGCTGCCGCCCACCGAGCCGCGGCCCGCGTAGACCGAATCGGGGCCCTTGATCACGCTGATCTGCTCGACCGCGAACGTCTCGCGATTCTGCAAGCCGGAGTCGCGCATCCCGTCGACGAAGATCGAGTTGCGCGATTCGAAGCCGCGGATCACCGGACGGTCGGCCGACGGGTTCGCGGCCGCGTCGCCGCCGAGGAAGGTAATGCCCGGCACCGAACGCAGCGCGTCCGCGAACGACGTGACGTTCTTTTCCTTGATCAGTTGCTCGGGGATCACCGTGACCGAGCGCGGCGTATCGAGCAGCGGCGCGGTGAACTTGTACGAGGGCGAGCGCTTCACCTGCATGTCCGACAGCGCGGACGACTGCACGGCGATGGTCGGCAGCGGCGCCGGTACGTCGGCGGCGGAAACGGAGGCGGGAGCGGTTTCGGCGGAGGCGAGCAGCGGCGTCAGGAAAACGGAGCAGGTCAGTGCCGATACGAGGGTGCGAGGCCTCGTCTTGAACTGGGCAGGCATATCGGGAAGCAGCGGAAGGTTCGGTGATCGGGTGCGTTTTCTCGATGGCGGCGGGGCACGCCCGGCACATCGGAAAACGTCAATGTAAATGCGTATGATTCGCGTTTGCGTCCGCAATTCTACGGATTGGTATCAAATATGTAAACGATTGAATGGTTCTTGTACTGAATCGGTCAGGCTTTCGTGAGGGCGACCGGCTTTGCGCCGTGTGCAACACCGCTTTCCATGCCAGGGCCGACGCGCGGCGGCGACGACTCGCTACACTGCCGTACCGGTTGGACGGGCCCCGGCATCAGGCCCCGGAGCAAGGAGACAGAAGAGGATGGACACCCCACGCGCAGCGGTCGTCACGTACCGCGGCAATGCGATCGAGAACACGCACGTCGCCCATGTGGCGGTAGTCGACGCACGCGGCCGGCTGCTGGCCCGGTTCGGCGATCCGTTCCGGATGACGCTCGCGCGGTCGGCGGCCAAGCCGGCCCAGGCGCTGTCGGTGATCGAGACGGGCGCGCCGGAACGCTTCGGCTTCGACGACGCGGACATCGCGCTGATGTGCGCGTCGCACAGCAGCGAGGATCGTCACATCGAACGCACGCGCGCGATGCTGGAGAAGGTCGCCGCGCACGAATCGGATTTGCGCTGCGGCGGCCATCCGCCGTTGTCCGACGCGGTGTACCGGTCGTGGATCAAGCGCGACTACACGCCGACCGGCGTATGCAGCAACTGTTCGGGCAAGCATGTCGGGATGCTGGCGGGCGCGCAGGCGATCGGCGCCGCGATCGCCGATTACCATCTGCCCGACCATCCGATGCAGGTGCGCGTGAAGCAGGTGGTGGCCGACGCGTGCGGCCTGCGCGACGACGAAGTCGAATGGGGCATCGACGGCTGCAACCTGCCGACGCCGGCGTTCTCGCTGGATCGGCTGGCGCGCCTGTACGCGTCGCTGGCCGACGGCGCGGACGCGGCGGAAGCTGGCGGCGCGCTCACCGATCGCGTGCGCGCACTGGCGCGCATTCACCGCGCGATGACCGCCTATCCGGAACTGGTCGCGGGCGACGGGCGCTATTGCACGGTACTGATGAACGCGTTCGGCGGGCAGGTGGTCGGCAAGCTCGGCGCGGATGCTTGCTACGGGATCGGCGTGCGCGCGTCGGAACGCACGCGGCAACTCGGCGCGGACGGTGCGCTCGGCATCTCGGTGAAGATAGAGGACGGCAATCTCGACGTGCTCTACATGGTCGTCAGCGAAATCCTCGAGCGGCTGCGGATCGGCACGGCCGAGCAGCGCGCGCAACTGGCCGGTTTCCATCGGCCGCCGATGCTCAACACGCAGGGCGTCGAGTTCGGGCACGCCACGTTCCCGTTCGAATTGCAGGCGGCCTGAGCGCGCCCGCCGCGCCGATGCCGCCGGCCCGCGATCCGGGCCTCGCATCGGCGCGTGCTATGCGCGAGTGTCGCGAATCTTCGCCAGTTCCCGATCCGAAAGCTCGCCGATCTGCGCGAGGTGTTCCGCGAGAAAATCCTTCAGCACGCGCAGCTTCGCCGAGCTGCGCCGGTTCGCCAGATACGCGATGTAGATGAATTCGCCGGTCAGCCGGTTCTGCAGCCGGTAGCGCGGCAGCACGGCTTCGAGCTGGCCGCTCGCGAGCAGGTCGCGCACCAGCCAGATCTCGAATTCCGCGATGCCGAGCCCCGAGCAGGTCGCTTCCAGCAGCAGCTCCGAATGGTCGGTGACGAGATTGCCTGCCGGCAGCACGCTGTGCTGCGTGTCGCCGTTCACGAGAGCCCAGCGCGGATCGCCTTCCGGGTGCACGTAGCGCAGGCAGTTGTGGCGCGTCAGGTCGTCCGGCGTCGCCGGGCGACCGCAGCGGTCGAGGTAGCCGGGCGTCGCGCACAGGATGCTGTCGTTGCGCGACAGCCGGTGAACGACCAGGTTGTCCAGATAGTTCTCGCCTTCGTGGATGTCGAGGTCGAAGCCGCCGGCCACGAGATCGTTGTGGTTGTCGGTGAGCCGCACGTCGAGCTGGATCGTCGGATAGCGCGCCAGAAACGGCGCGATCAACGGCGCGAGATGACGGCGGCCGAACGCGACCGGCGCGGTGAGCTTCAGCGGGCCGCTCGGCTGCGCATTCAGCTCGGCGACGACACGCAACGTGTCGTCGAGATCGGCGATCAGCGTGACCGCGCGCTCCAGATAGATATGACCGGCTTCGGTGAGCGTCACGCTGTGCGTCGAGCGGTGCAGCAGCGCGACCCCGAGCGCCTCCTCGATCGCCGTCACCTTGCGCGCGACGGTCGACGTCGACACATGCATCTCCTTCGCGACCGCCGAAAAACTCCCCGTTTCGACCACGCGCACGAACGCGCGCATCGCGCCCAGATGATCGATGCCGGTTTCTCTCGCGCCTTTTTTCATTCGATTCTCGCTGTTGCGTCCCACGCAAAACCGCTTTCGATAATACAGAAGGGAGCTTGTTTTTGCAAAGGCATAGAATGCGAACCCGTCGCGTCGGCAAGCGGCGAACGACGAGCGGCACGAGACACCCAGGAGGGCACGATGACCGAAAACGGCTTCCGCGTCGAAGCGGATCTTTTAGGCAAACGAAGTATTCCGGATGCCGCCTATTACGGCGTCCACACGCTGCGCGCGAAAGAGAATTTCGACATTTCCGGCCGCACCATTGCGTCGCTGCCGTACCTCGTGATGGCGCTCGCATCCGTGAAGGAAGCGGCGGCCGACGCCAATTGCGAACTCGGGCTGCTGCCGCGGCCGTACCGCGATGCGATCACCGCCGCATGCGTCGAGATCCGCGAAGGGCGGCTGCACGACCAGTTCGTCGTCGACGTCATCCAGGGCGGCGCCGGTACGTCGACCAACATGAACGCGAACGAAGTGATCTGCAACCGCGCGCTTGAAATCATGGGGCACGCGCGCGGACAGTACGAATACCTGCACCCGAACGAGCACGTCAATCTCGCGCAGAGCACCAACGACGTCTATCCGACCGCGATCCGGATCGCGACGTGCTTCGCGGTCGAACATCTGCTCGAAGCGATGGCGCGGCTGCGCGATGCATTCGCGGAGCGGGCCGACGCGTTCGCCGGCTTGCTGAAGCTCGGCCGCACGCAATTGCAGGACGCGGTGCCGATGACGCTCGGCCAGGAATTCTCGACCTACGCGGTCATGCTGACGGAAGACATCGCGCGGCTGCAGGAGGCCGGCTGGCTGATTCGCGAGATCAACCTCGGCGCGACCGCGATCGGCACGGGCATCACCGCACATCCGCAGTACGCGGAGAAGGCGCTGGCCGCGCTGCGCCGTATCACCGGGCTCGACCTGAGCACCGCGCCGAACCTGATCGAGGCGACGCAGGATTGCGGCGCATTCGTCCAGGTGTCGGGCGTGCTCAAGCGGATCGCCGTCAAGCTGTCGAAGATCTGCAACGACCTGCGGCTGCTGTCGAGCGGCCCGCGCGCGGGCTTCGGCGAGATCAACCTGCCGCCGGTGCAGGCCGGCTCGTCGATCATGCCGGGCAAGGTGAATCCGGTGATCCCGGAAGTCGTCAACCAGGTCGCGTTCGAGGTGTTCGGCAACGACCTGACCATCACCTTCGCGGCCGAGGCCGGCCAGCTTCAGCTCAACGCGTTCGAACCGGTGATCGCGAGCGCGCTGTTCCGCAGCTTCAGCCACCTGACGGCCGCCTGCACGACGCTCGCGCAGCGATGCGTGAGCGGCATCACCGCGAATCCGGAGCGGCTGCGCGAGACGATGGAGCGCTCGGTCGCGCTCGCCACCGCGCTGAATCCGTACATCGGCTACAAGCGCGCGACCGCCGTGGCCGCCGAAGCGCACGAGAGCGGCAAGTCGATCCGCGAAGTCGTGCTGGATCACCAGTTGATGACCGACGCGCAACTGGACGAGGCGCTGCACCCCGAAGCGCTGATCCGGCCGCGCGCGTACTGATTCCGGCCGCGCGGCGCCGGCCCATGCCGCCGGCGGCCCGCGCGCGGGCCGCTCCCCGCAGGTTCCCCGCAGCGCTCGTCGACGGGCGCGATACATCAAGAAACGGAGACACACCATGAAGCACGCCAGCGAGCGCCCGGCCGAGACGGCCGGCGGCGCGGATCCCCGTCATGCCGACCGCGATGCGATGTTCGCGTCGCACGAGGCCGGCTATGAGCAGAAGTTGAAGCCGCGCCACGTGCAGATGATCGCGATGGGCGGCGCGATCGGCACCGGCCTGTTCCTCGGCGCGGGCGGCCGCCTGCAGAGTGCGGGGCCCGCGCTGGCGCTCGTGTATCTCGTGTGCGGCGTGTTCGCGTTCCTGATCATGCGCGCGCTCGGCGAACTCGTGATGCACCGGCCGACCAGCGGCAGCTTCGTGTCGTACGCACGGGAGTTCATGGGCGAACGCGCGTCGTTCGTCGCCGGGTGGATGTACTACCTGAACTGGGCGACGACCGGTATCGTCGACATCACCGCGGTCGCGATCTACATGAAGTACTGGGCCGTGTTCACCGACGTGCCGCAATGGGTGTTCGCGCTCGGCGCGCTGGGGATCGTGTCGGTAATGAACATGATCGGCGTGAAGGTGTTCGGCGAGATGGAGTTCTGGTTCTCGATCGTCAAGGTGGGGACGCTCGCGCTGTTCCTCGCGGTCGGCGCCGTCTTTCTCGCGAGCGGGCACCCGGTCGCCGGCCAGATGCCGGGGCTGCATCTCGTCGCGGATCACGGCGGGATCTTCCCGCACGGGGTCCTGCCGGCCGTGCTGATCGTGCAGGGCGTCGTGTTCGCCTACGCGAGCATCGAGCTCGTCGGCGTCGCCGCGGGCGAGACCGCCGATGCGCGCAAGGTGTTGCCGAAGGCGATCAACAGCGTGATGTGGCGTATCGCGCTGTTCTACGTCGGCTCGGTCGTGCTGCTGACGATGCTGCTGCCGTGGACCGCGTACAGCGCGCACGAAAGCCCGTTCGTGACGTTCTTCAGCAAGCTCGGTGTGCCGTACGTCGGCACGGTGATGAACGTCGTGGTGCTGACCGCCGCGCTGTCGAGCCTGAATTCCGGCCTCTATTCGACCGGGCGCGTGCTGCGCTCACTCGCGATGGGCGGCTCGGCGCCGCGCTTCGTGTCGCGGATGAACGCGCGCGGCGTGCCTTACGGCGGAATCCTCGTCACGGTCGCGGTCAATGCGATCGGCGTGCCGCTGAACTACATCGTGCCGGCGCAGGCGTTCGAGATCGTGCTGAACATGGCGTCGCTCGGGATCATCACGACCTGGGGCTTCATCGTGATGTGCCAGATCCTGTTCCGCCGCGCGGTCAATCGCGGCGAACTGAGCCCGGTGTCGTTCCGGATGCCCGGCGCGCCTTTCACGTCGTGGCTCACGCTCGGGTTTCTGGTCACTGTGCTGGTGCTGATGGCGTTCGATTATCCGGGCGGCACGTGGACCGTCTCGATGATTCCGGTTGTCGTGCTCGCGCTGGTGATCGGCTGGAAGCTGGCGAAGCGCGGGGCCGTGCGCGAGCAGGCGGCGGCGATGTCCGCATCCGCGCGTGCCGTTGCCGAGCCTGCGCGGAACGCGTGATGCCATGCACCCGGGGCGCTGGTCAGTTTGCGGGCCGGCGCCTGCGGTGCGTTCGGTTCAATTTCAGTTCAAGCCGGCGCGCTCGCCGACCCATCGGCCGAAATCGCCGGCCATCTCCGCGGTGAGCTCGTGTCCGGCCGCATACCGCCGCGTGTCGTGCGCGACGCCGAGCGCAGCGAGTTTCGCATCGGCCTTGTCCGCCCACGCGACGGGCAGCTTGTCGTCGAAGCGACCATGCACGATCAGCGCGTGAAGCGGCCGTAGCGCATCGCGCGGCGCGATCAGCGGATCGATTTCCGGCAGGATGCGGCCGCACAGCACGGCGAACGCGCTCACGTCGCCCGGCGACGTGAGGCCGACGCTCGCGCTCATGATGCCGCCCTGGCTGAAGCCGGCGACCACGGTCGCCAACGCGGGGGCTGCGCCATCGCGGGCGCGGAGTGCGTGCAGCAGCGTGATCAGTTGCACGCGGCTCTCATCGGCACGCGCCGCATCGATTTCAGGGCCGTTCGGGCCGAAACGCACCGGAAACCATGCATGCTGATTGGGCCCGAACGTGAGCGGGCCGCGCAGGAACGCGATTTCGATGCGCGGATCGATGGCGTCGGTCACGTTCAGCAGGTTGGTTTCGTTGCCGCCGACGCCGTGCAGCAGCAACAGGCGGCCGGCCGGGCGGCCGGTGGCCGGACGCAGCAGATATCGAAGGCCGGAATCGGGATCGGTGGTCAGCGGCTGGGCGTCGGTCATTGCGTGGGTCAGAAAGGGAACGATGCGACAGTCTAGAGCGGGCGGATCGGGAGGGGAATCGCCGCGAAGGGATTGATTATTTCCTTGCGGGAACGAATCGGGGCTGCGGTTCGTTGCGGGAACGGATCGCGACATCACGCGGCCAGGTATGGGCCGACACCCCGACAATTCCTCGACAGCAGGCCGATCGGACGACTCGTCATTCTCGCGTGCAGTTGATAAAATAGATACGTTTTGTAGATACGTAAGGGCGCGACGATGGATACGGCAAAGATCTTCAAGCATGGCGGCTCGCAGGCGGTCCGGCTGCCGAAGGATTTCCGCTTCGATACGGCCGAGGTGCGCATTCGCCGCCATGGGGCGTCCGTCATTCTGGAACCGGTGCCGCAGGACTGGGCATGGCTGACGCCGCTGATCGGCCCGGTCGATGCCGACTTCGAGGCTGCCGCGACCACGCAGCCGTCCGCTCAGGAGCGCTCGGGCCTGGATGTGTTCGAATGAAGTTCCTGCTGGACACCAACGCGGTGATCGCCATGCTCAAGGGCGAGCCGGCAATGCTGGCCCGTCTGCATGCCTGGCAGCCGGCCGATTTCGGGATCCCGGCGATCGTCGCGCATGAGCTTTATTACGGCGCGTACAAGAGCCAGCGAGCGGCAGCGAACGTTGCGCGTGTCGACGCGCTTCAATTCGAGGTCGTGCCGTTCGACACCGAGGATGCGCAGCATGCGGGCGAAATTCGTGCGCATCTGATCGCGGCCGGCACACCGATCGACCCTTACGACGCGTTGATCGCGGGGCAGGCACGCGCCCGGCACCTGGTGCTCGTCACGCACAACGCCCGCGAATTCGCGCGTGTTCCGCGGCTGCAATTCGAAGACTGGCTCGCCGAACCGAGCGAAGGCTGAACGGCGGATCATGCAGCGGCGACATCCACGAACCTGCCGGGCGAACGCCGCATCGACTATTAAAAAAATACCAAAACGAACCGGCGCGCCGATAATGCGCAAACGTTTTACCTGCATTCAATAAAACGGATTTTGCGGAGCACGAATAAAACGATGAATATCCGCTATTCCGGCAATGCGTCGAGCGCTGCGGCCATGCCGGGTATGGCGGCCCAAAGTTAACGGCAAGTCCGCGAAAAACTTTAGGTTTTTCCCCTCGCAATTATTCATTTCAATTTCCTCAATGAACGATTGATTTTCGGTCATCGGACAGTCATACACCATCCCCGATAATTCGCCGCTCATATTCTTTCATTAGACCAAAGGGCGATCGAAGCCGGATCGCTGCGGGGAGCTGTACTCATGACCATCCGTCATCGCATTACGCTGCTAGTCGTCCTCACGTTCTTCGCGCTGTCCGCGATCGGCATCTATGCCGTGTACCAGACGCGCAAGAGCGCATCCGAGGTGCGTCAGGTCACCCAGGGAATCGTGCCGAGCGCGCTCGCGTCGGCGGATCTCGTCGCCGACGTGAAGAACATCCAGATCGCGACGATGACGCTCGTCTACGCGCCCGACGCGAACACCGCCGCGCAGGCGCGCGACGAGTTGAAGGCGAAGCAGGCCGCATTGCGCGCCGCACTCGACGCGCAGGCGAAATCGGCGGTCGGCCGCGCGCAGGAAGGGCTCGTCACGCAGGCGAAGGACAGCGCCGCCAATTACTTCGCGGCGATCGACGACACCGTGAAGATGAAGGCGGACGGCAAGGCCGAGATGGCGCAGGCCTACCTGTTCGCGAACGTCGCGCAGTATCGCGACGAACTCGAAAGCATCGTCGACACGCTGCGCGTCGAAAAGAACCGTCAGAAGGACGACGCGATCGGTGCGTTGAACGGGATGCTCGCGACCACGGCGACCGCGATCGCGGCCGTCGCCGGCACGGTGATCGTGCTGCTGACCGCGCTCGGCTTCGTGCTGTATCGCCAGATCACGCGTCCGCTGATCGGGATGCAGACGGCGATGAGCGAGATCGCGACGAGCCAGGATTTCACGCGCCGCGTGCCGGTGGGCCGGATGGACGAGATCGGCCATTCGATCGTCGCGTTCAACGGGATGATCGAGAAGATCCAGGAGAACGCCGCGCAACTGAAGCAGAAGACGGCCGACATCCAGGCGATGCTGCAGAACATGCAGCAGGGCATCCTGACCGTCGTCGAAGGCGGCGTCGTGCATGCGGAGTATTCGGCGTACCTCGAAACCATCTTCGAGACGAACGACATCGCCGGCCGCGAGCTGATGGCCCTCGTCTTCGACGATTCGGCGATCGGCGCCGACGCGCGTTCGCAGGTCGATGCGGCCGTGCACGCTTGCCTGGGCGAAGACAGCATGAACTTCGCGTTCAACGAGCACCTGCTCGTCAACGAAGTCGCGAAGCGGATGCCGGACGGCCGCGAGAAATGGCTCGACCTGAGCTGGTCGGCGATCACCGACGAGACCGACACGGTGGTGCGCCTGATGCTGTGCGTGCGCGACGTGACCGAGATCCGCGAGCTGACCGCGCAGGCCGGCGAGCAGCAGCGGCGCCTCGAGATGATCGGCGAGATCCTGTCGATCAGCCAGGACAAGTTCCACGACTTCGTGCACAGCGCGAAGGGCTTCCTCAGCGAGAACGAGCGGATGATCCGCCAGCACGAGCGCGTCGATCACTCGATCGTCGCGGCGCTGTTCCGCAACATGCACACGATCAAGGGCAATGCGCGCACCTACAGCCTCCAGCACCTGACGAACATCGTCCACGAAGCGGAGCAGGCGTACGAATCGCTGCGGCGCGCGGACAGCGGCCCCGAATGGAACCGCGACGCGCTGATGGACGATCTGGCGCGCGTGCGCGAAGCCGTCGACCACTACGCGACGATCAACGCGGTCACGCTCGGCCGCGGCAGCGAGCCGGCGCAAAATGGCGCCGATTTCCTGATGGTCGAGCGCGCGCACATCAGCGAGAGCTTGCGCGTGCTCGACGGCGCCGATCCGGCGAATGCGCCCGACTGGCACGCGGCGCGCGATGCGGTGCGGCGCATGCTGAGCCAGCTCGGCACCCAGGGCATCGGCGAGGCGCTCGGCGGCGTGATCGAGTCGCTGCCGTCGCTCGCGGCCGAGCTCGGCAAGCCGGCGCCCGTCGTGCATATCGACAGCCACGGCCAGCGTGTGCGCACCGAGATCGTCGCGACGCTGAAGAACGTATTCATGCACCTGCTGCGCAATTCGATCGACCACGGGATCGAATCGTCCGACGCGCGGCGGGCAGCCGGAAAACCGGCGTCCGGCACGATCGACATCGCGGTCGGCGTGGGCGGCGGCGAGCTGTGGTTCGTGCTCGGCGACGACGGCCGCGGCCTCGCGCTCGACCGGATTCGCGGCATCGCGCGCGAGCGCGGCTGGATCGATGTCGACAACGAAGCGGCGCTGTCCGACGAGGATGTCGCGGAGCTGATCTTCCGGCCGGGCTTCTCGACCGCGCAGGCGGTGACCGAGGTATCCGGGCGCGGCGTCGGCATGGACGCGGTGCGCAATTTCCTGAAGCGCGACGGCGGCGATATCGCGCTGCGCTTCACCGACGATCGCGTCGGCGCGCCGTATCGCGCGTTCGAGACGATCGTGTCGCTGCCGGCGCGCTTCGCGGCGGACGGTGCCGCGCATGGCGCCGGGCACGCGCAGCGGGCGCGCAGCGCGGATATCGGCGCAGCGGAGTGACGGCGTGATCGTGCAGGCGTGGGTGATTCAGATGGCCGCCGCGCTGGCGGGCGGCGCGGTCGTCGCGGTGGCGGCCGCGGTCGTGTTGCGCGTGACGCGCAGGCGGCTCGTCGCGGCGCTGGCGCGCGAGGCCGACGCGTTGCGCGATGCGCTCGACGCCGCCCGCGCACGCGCCGAGGAAACGGCGTCGGCGCATGCGGAAGCGGCCGACGCATGGGCGCAACGCGAGGCGCAGCTCGAGGAGGCGCTGACGCGCGAGGCATCCGCGAACGGCGCGCAGCGCGACGCGTTGCAGACGCTGTCGGCCGACCGCGCGGCGCTCGCACAGCACGCGATGAAGATCGCCGACGAAGCCGCGCGCCTGCGTGGGCTCGCCGGCACGTTCGAGCGCTGGCACGAGCAGATGATCTCGCTGACCACGCAGAACCAGGACATGCGCTCGAAGAACCAGGAGCTGTCGGCGATCGTCGCGCACGTGTCGATCGTGTCGCTGAACGCGTCGATCGAGGCCGCGCGCGCGGGCACGGCCGGGCGCGGCTTCTCGATCGTCGCGAGCGAGGTGCGCGGGCTGGCCGCGCGCTCGCAGCAATTGTCGAACAGCTATCGCGACAGCCTGAACCGCAACGATCTCGTGACGGCCGCGACGTTCCAGGACATCCAGGCCGGCGGCAAGATGATCACGGCCGCGCTCGCGACCGTCGAGACGCTGGCCGGGCAACTGCACGCGCGAATCGAAGGAGAGGCCGCGTGATCAGCGCGCAGGCGAGGGCCGGTTTCGAGCGGATCTTTTTCGATGCCGCGCGCACGCGGCTCGCAGCCGGCGGCGCGTGCGACATCCGGCCGGCCGCCGAACACGAACACGACGCGCCCGATCGCGCGCATACGAAGTCGCGATCGAAACCGACAGTACCCGAGCATGTCGTTGTGCTGACGATTTCGGCGCTGCATTTTCGTCTGCTGCTCGCGCTGCGCTTCAGCGACGACGACGCGACACGTCGCCATTTCGCAGGCACGACGGCGGCCACGAGCAGCCAGCGGCCGCTGACCGAGGCGTTCATGGAAGTCGCGAACTTGTGTTGCGGCGCGATCAACCAGGCACTGACCGTGCCGTTTCCCGATCTCGGGATGTCGACGCCTTATCTGCTGAGCGGCGCGAGCATCGACTACATGCGCGTGCTCGCGCCTGATTACGTGGCCGCGTACGACCTGACGCTCGACGGCGACGTGCGGGTCGGCGCGACGCTGTGCGTGTGCGCGAACGCGCCGGTCGATTTCCATGTGCCGGAAGGGGCCACGGCGGAAACCGGCGGCGAGCTCGAACTGTTCTGACCGACCATCAGGAATCCATCAGATGACCGAAGACCAACCCGTCAGCAAGGTGCTCGTGCTCGACGACAGCCGCGTGCATGCCGACGCGATCAAGCGTTTCTGCGACGAGCACAACCTGGTCGGCCTGACCGTGCGACGCAGCCGGCTGCTGAAGGTGCTGCGCTCGAACATCGATCTCGGCGCGATCCTGCTGGCCGAGGATTACGGCGGTTCGCCGGCCGAGAGCGAGATCATCGCGACGCAGATCGACGCGCTGCGGCCCGAGCTGCCGATCATCCTGCGCCGCGAGTCGCTCGCGTCGCGCGAGGGGCTGCCCCATGCGCTCGCCCGTGTCGCGTGCGCGGCCTACGTCGCCGACGACATGACGCCGCTCGAGCGCGCGATCGACGAATACCTGTTCGGCCGCGACTACCCGAACGCGTTCGTGCGCGGCATCTCGGAGATCACCGAGGCGCGCATCGACAGCCTGTTCCCGGGCATGGCGATCGAGCACGACACGCCGTGCATCGTCCGCGACCAGATCATCTTCGGCGAGGTGTTCAGCCTGATCGCGCTCGAAAGCGCGTGGTGCCGCGGCTACATGCTCTTGCAGACGAGCGAGCAGCCGCTGCTCGACATGCTCGGCCGCACGCGCGACGACGGCCGCGCGCCGGATTTCCGCGACGTGAACAGCGTGCTCGGCGAGCTGACCAATCTCGTGTGGGGCGCGTTCAAGAACCGCTATCTCGGCGACGCCGAGGCGCTGGCGCGCCATCCGGTGCAGGTGCCGCTCGTCGTCAATCACAAGCAGAAGTTCATCTCGTTCGGCGGCGATTGCCCGCAGCTCTGTTTCAAGTACCGGATGACCGATCCGGCATCGGGACGCTCGGTCTGTCTCGATCAGCGTTTCGTGTTCAGCCTGAGCTGGTCGCCGGAGGACTTCCGCGAATCGGTGCAGGACGTCGGGCCGATGGTCGAATCGGGCGAACTCGAACTGTTTTGAATGTTGAAGTCAGCAACGAAGAAAGGGGAATACGACATGGCAAAGATTCTGGTGGTCGACGATTCGGGCACGGTGCGCGACGAAGTGGCCGGCTTTCTGCGCAATCACGGGCTCGACGTCGCGACGGCCGTCGACGGCAAGGACGGGCTCGCGAAGCTCAAGGCGACACCCGGCGTGCGCCTCGTGATCAGCGACGTGAACATGCCGAACATGGACGGCCTGACGATGGTCGAGAAGATTCGCGGCGAGCTGGCGAACACGGCGGTCAACGTCGTGATGCTGACGACCGAAAGCAGCCCGGCGATGAAGGAGCGCGGCAAGGCCGCCGGCGTGAAGGGCTGGATCGTGAAGCCGTTCAAGGGCGATGCGGTGCTTGATGCGCTGAAGAAGCTGGCGGGGTGACGCGCGGCGGGCCCGGCTCGCGGTTGCGTGCGCAATTTACAGCGCGCCGGGATGTTCGTATCCTGCCGGATGCCGAGGGCGGCGTGGCTGTGCATCATGCACCGCACGCCCGGCATTGACGAACATCAGAAACGGAACGAAACCGATGACATCCGAATCCGGGCGAGCCGCTGCGCAGCACACCGGAATGCTGGTCGCGAAGGGCGTCGTTTTTACCCTCGTGGGCACGTGCATGCTGATCGGCGTCGCGCTGAACGCGCAGTCGACGCTTGCGTTCCTGCGAACGTCGGTCGTCGTGCCGGGGAAGGTCGTCAAGCTGAATGCAGGCCCGCATCATCCGGAGATCGCGTTTACGACGCTCGCGGGCGAGCAGGTCGAATATCCGCAAGGCGGCGACGTCAGCGTGCAGGACGGCGCGACGGTCGAGGTGCGCTATGCGCCGGACGCGCCGAGGATGACCGCGCGGATCGATACGTTCGGTGCGATCTGGGGCGGCGTGCTGACTTTCGGCGCGATGGGGGCGGCGTTTCTCCTCGTCGGCGTCGGTCAATTGCGGCGGGGCGTGCGTACATCGCGGAGGGGGCGGAACGCGGCCGGGCGCTGACGTAGAGGCCCGGAAGCCGGCTACCGGCCCGCCGCCGCAGTTGCGAATTCGTCGACGACGGCCTCGATCACCGCCTGCACGCGCGCGGTCTTGTAGAGATCGGCGTGGGCGACGAGCCACACGTCGAAATGATTGCACCGCCGCGCCATGAGGCGCACCAGTTCCGGCTCGGTGTCGGCGCGAAAGCACGGCAGCTCCGCAATGCCGAGCCCCGCCAGCGTGGCCTCCACCAGCATCATCGTTGACGACGTCTGGAACATCACGCGGCCGCGCGAAGTCGGTTCGCCGCACAGCGCGTCCCACATTGTCGGCACCACCGGTTGCTGGTACATCACCAGATCGTGCCCGTCGAACGCGCTACCGGCGACCGGTTCGCCCCGTTCGGCCAGGTAACGGCGCGATGCGTAGATGCCCGTTTCGAGATGCCCGAGCCGCCTGACGATCAGGTCCGGCGATTCCGGCCGCAACGTGCGAATCGCGAGATCCGCTTCGCGACGCGTGAGGTTGGCGATTTCCGCCGACGTCACGCACACGACGTCGATGCCGGCATGCCTGCGCCGCAAGCGGCCGATGGCGGGGACGACGAAACGCTTGCCGAGCGAGTCGGTTGTGGCGATGCGCACGGATCCGGCCAGTTGCTCGTCGAGCCCCATCACGCGGCGTTCGATCGTCAGCGACGCCCGCTCCATCGTTTCGGCCGGCTCGAGCAGCGCTTCGCCAGCGGTCGTCAGCACGTAGAGGGACGGTGTGCGGAGAAACAGCCGGGCCGACAGTTCGTCCTCGAGCGCGGCGATCCGGCGCCCGACCGTCGCCTGATCGACGTTCAGTTGCGCCGCGGCGCCGCGCAGCGTGCCGGTGCGCGCCAACGCGAGGAAGAAGCGGGCGTTGTCCCAGTTCATGCGGAGCGATTGTGTCATCGGGCAGGCGGCGACGGGCGGGGAATGGATGATGCAAATCTGCATCAGACCGATGCGAAGTTATCACTTTTCCGCATCGCGCGCCCGGTCCTAGACTTCCGGCATCTGTCTGGAGGTGTCATGTCCGATTGCCGTTCCGTTCCCGTCCCCGTCGCCGCGGCGGCACCGAGCCGCCCGACGGCGCGCGAGCAGCGCTGGACGCTGGCACTCGTCGCGGTCGGCATGTTCATGGCGGTACTCGATTCGACGATCGTCAACGTGGCGCTGCCGGCGATGCGCACGAGCCTTGGCGCGACGGTCGCGGAACTCGCGTGGATCGTCGACGCGTATACGCTCAGCTTCGCCGCGCTGATCCTCGCGGGCGGCGCGCTGTCCGACCGGTTCGGTGCGAAGCACGTGTATCTCGCCGGGCTGGCGCTGTTCGTCGCTGCATCGGCGGCCTGCGGCGTCGCGTCGTCGGTGGCGATCCTCGTGGTCGCGCGCTTCGTGCAGGGCATGGGCGCCGCGCTTTTCTTGCCTGCGTCGCTCGCGATCGTGCGCAGCACCTTCGACGTGCCGGCCGAGCGTGCGCGGGCGATCGCGGTGTGGGCCGGCATCGCGTCGGTCGCGGTCTCAGTGGGGCCGGTGCTGGGCGGTATCCTGGTTGACGATTTCGGCTGGCGCAGCGCGTTCCTGATCAACGTGCCGACCGGCGCGCTGGCCTTTGCCGGCGCGGCGGCGCTCGTTCGGGCATCGGTCGTGCGCGATGTGCGCCACTTCGACTGGGCCGGACAGTGCGTCGGTGCGGCGGCGCTCGGTGCGCTGTGTTTCGCGGTGATCGAACTGCCGACGCGCGGCGCCGGGCGCCACGGAGGTCCGGTGCGCGTTGCTGGTCGCCGCGCTCGCCGCCGCCGTGCTGGTCGTCGTCGAGCGGCGTGCCCGCCATCCGATGGTGCCGCTCGCGTGGTTTCGCAACCGCATCTTCGTCGCGATGAACCTGATGGGCAGTCTCGTCTATGTCGGCTACTTCGGGCTGCTGTTCGTGCTGAGCCTGTACCTGCACGGGCGCTTCGGCATGAGTGCGCGGCAGACGGGGCTGACGCTGTTGCCGTTCGCGCTGAGTCTGTCGTTCGGCAATCTGTTGTCGGGAAAACTGCATGACCGTGTTCGACCGGTCAGGCTGATGGCAAGCGGCCTCGCGATGGCGGCGCTGGCCGTTCCGGCGATCGCGATGGCGCTCGCGCTGCGCGCGCCGTGGCCGGTGGTCTGGACGGCCATGGTCGCATTCGGCACCGGGACCGCGCTGTCGGTCGCGCCGATGATCGCGACGGTGCTCGAACAGGTGCCTGCCGACGCAGCGGGCGTGGCATCCGGGTTCCTCAACGCGGCACGGCAGGCCGGCAGCCTGCTCGGCGTGGCCGTCGCAGGCGCCGCGACGATACTGCTGCCGGATCTGACCGATGCGCTGTGGGCCGTCGCGGCGCTCGGGTGCGTCGCCTATGCGATTGCCGCGCTGGCGGCGAGGACGGCAGGTCGCGCGCAAGCCGCGCAACGACGCCACTGACCTGCGAGCGGCATGGTCGCGGCGCAGCGGCCGGCAGGCGTGCCGCGCAGGCGCGTGCGGCGACGCGGCTGGACGCCGTGCGGAATGTGGAGGACCATTTCGTCACGATGCCGCGAACGGACGGATGCGATTTCCGTCCGGCCGCGCCGCATCGAATCCTGTCGAACCCCGTCGAGCGGAACACCATGGAACCCATTCACGAGACAGCCGAGCCGATCCTGCTGCGCGACACCCACGACGGCGTCGTCACGCTGCGCCTGAACCGCCCGCAGCAGTTCAACGCGTTGTCCGAAGCGATGCTCTCGGCCCTGCACGATGCGTTCGATACGCTTGCCGCCGATCCGCACGTGCGCTGCGTCGTGCTGGCCGCCAAAGGCAAGGCGTTCTGCGCCGGCCACGACTTGCGGCAGATGCGCGGCAAGCCCGAACTCGACTACTACCGCACGCTGTTCGCGCAGTGCAGCCGCGTGATGCTCGCGATGCGCGCGTTGCCGGTGCCGGTGATCGCGCGTGTGCACGGCATCGCGACGGCGGCGGGCTGCCAGCTCGTCGCCGCGTGCGACCTCGCGGTCGCGGCCGATACCGCGCGCTTCGCGGTGTCGGGCATCAACGTCGGGCTGTTCTGCTCGACGCCGGCCGTCGCGCTGAGCCGCAACGTCACGGCCAAGCGCGCATTCGACATGCTGATGACCGGGCGCTTCGTCGATGCGGCGACGGCCGCCGCATGGGGGCTCGTCAACGAAGCCGTGCCCGAGGACGCGCTCGATGCGGCCGTCGCGCGCAAGGTCGCGGATATCGTCGCGAAGAGCCCGGCCGCGGTGCGGGTCGGCAAGCAGATGTTCTACCGCCAGCGCGAGTTGCCGCTCGACGAAGCCTACGCGTATGCGGGCGACGTGATGGCGCGCAACATGATGGAAGAGGATGCGGGCGAGGGCATCGACGCGTTCCTCGAGAAGCGCAAGCCGACGTGGCGTTCGTGATGCGTCGGCGGAAGCAGGCGGGGAACGAGCCGGAAGGGCCATGACGCGTTTTTGCCGGCGCGCGTTTCCCGTCCGCCGGAATGCGAACGGGCCGCCCGAGGCGGCCCGCAAGTGACGCGGCATGCATGGCGACGCGGCAGCGCCGCCGCATCAACGTCGATCAGCGTCCGTAGCTGCCCGTCCGCAGCGCCGGCTGCACGGTCGACGCGCCGGGCGGCACGATCACGACCGGCACGCGGCGCGCGAGCGCGCACATCAGCTCGTAGCCGATCGTACCGCTGGCTTCCGCGACATCGTCCACCTTCACCTGGTCGCCCCACAGCTCGACGCTCGCGCCGATGCCTGCGTTCGGACACGGCGTCAGGTCGACGGTCAGCATGTCCATCGACACGCGGCCGATGACGCGCGTCATCACGCCGTCCACCGCGATCGGCGTGCCGGTCGGCGCGTGGCGCGGATAGCCGTCCGCGTAGCCGCACGCGACGACGCCGATCCGCATCGGCCGGTCGGCGGTGAAGCGGCGGCCGTAGCCGACCGTTTCTTCGGGCGCGAGCGTCTGGACGCCGATGATCTTGCTGGTCAGCGTCATCGCGGCCGTCAGCGGCGTGTCGGCGATATGGCGCGACGCGCCCGTCGGCGACGCGCCGTACAGGATCGTGCCGGGCCGCACCCAGTCGCGGTGCGCGCGCGGATGCCACAGCACGGCCGCCGAATTCGATACCGAGCGCTCGCCCGGAATCCCGGCCGTGGTCGCGTCGAATTGTTCGAGCTGCCAGTCGACCTCGCCTTCGTCGGCGTTCGCGAAATGCATCATCAGCGTGATCTTGCCGATCGACGGCGCGCCCGCCGCGCGTTCCCATGCGTCGCTGAACGCGGCCGGCCGGTAGCCGAGCCGGTTCATGCCGGAATTCATCTTGAGCTGGATGTCGATCGGCTGCTGCGGCTTCGCGGCGATCAGCAGGTCGAGCTGTTCGTCGCAGTGCACGGCGACCGTCAGCCGATGGCGATCGGCCAGCTCGACGTCGGCCGGCTCGAAGATCCCTTTGAGCAGCAGCACGGGCTTGTCCCAGCCGAGCTCGCGCACGCGCACGGCCTCGTCGAGATCGAGCAGCGCGATGCCGTCGGCGGTCGCGAGGCCCGGGAAGATCCGTTCGATGCCGTGGCCGTACGCGTTGGCCTTGATCACGGCCCACACGCGCGATTGCGCGGCGGTGCGGCGGATGAAGTCGAGGTTGTGGCGGACGGCGTCAGGGCGGATATGGGCGACGATGGGACGGGGCATGGCAAGGGCTCGGGTCGGATGTCGTTCGGCGCACGGCGGCGCGCGGGGAAACGGCAGGCTTGGCGCGATCGCGCATCAAGCCAGTGTCGATCGCTATCTTATTGGTGTTCGACCAGTTTTAATTAACGTATTTGTCGACGATTTGGTGGAAATTTTGGCGTCGTTGCGAGCCGGGCGACGTCCTCCGCAGCCTGCGCGGCCGAGTCTCCCGTCTAGAAAACCGGTGCGCGAACGGCACGGCACGATGCTAAGCTCTCGGCGATCTTGTCATTGATCAATGTAATCATAACGGAGGAGACTTTTGATGACGACGTCCCAGCTGTGCCTGTTCATCGTGGCGCTGTTGCCGTTCCCGATGACGTTTCTCGCCAAGGCTCGCAAGGGTTACGACAACCGCACGCCGCGCGCGTACCTGGCGAAGCTCGAAGGCTGGCGCGCACGCGCCCAGGCCGCGCATCAGAATGCGTGGGAAGCGCTCGCGCTGTTCACGGCCGCACTGGTGGTGGCGTGGCACAACGGCGCGAACGTGCATCGCGTCGACCAGCTCGCGATCGCGTTCGTCGCGATCCGCATCGTCTATGCGCTGATGTACCTGCTGAACTGGGCGTCGCTGCGTTCGCTCGTGTGGTTCGGCGGGATGGCGTGCGTCGTCGCGCTGTTCTTCGCGACGCCGTAAGCGGCCGACCGGTGACGCGAGGCCGGCCGTGCAAGCCGGCCCGTCAGGCGCCGCCCGTGTCCCGTGCCCGACTGTCGTTGGATGCGGGCGCAACCTCTTCTCTCCCTGTGCCGCCCTCCATCGGCGCGGCGCGATCCGACGGGGCGTTCTGCGCCGCCGTCCTCCCGTTTTCTTCCGATCTATCCGCGCCGCGGGGGCGGGTTTGTCTCGATCCATTTATCTGTTGCGGACTTTTTTGTTGTCGTAGTATCGCCATTGACAACACTTGTTGCACTAAGGTCTAATTCAACATCGCATGTTGCGGTGCGGCTTGATGTCGTCGTTCCGCCGGCCCGTCGGCCGGTTACATCGCTCAATCATGCGGAGAGAAACCATGAGTCGCCGTTCCTTCCTGAAAGCCGTCGCGGTCGTCGCCGCGCTCGGCGCCAGCCTCGCGCACGCGGACACCAGGACGCTCGTCGTCGGGACCGATACGTCGTTCATGCCGTTCGAGTTCAAGCAGGGCGACAAGTACGTCGGCTTCGATCTCGACCTGTGGGCCGAGATCGCGAAGGACCAGGGCTGGAAATACACGATCCAGCCGATGGATTTCGCGGGCCTGATCCCGGCGCTGCAGACGCAGAACATCGACGTCGCGCTGTCGGGGATGACGATCAAGGAAGAGCGCAAGAAGGCGATCGACTTCTCCGCGCCGTATTACGACAGCGGGCTCGCCGCGATGGTGCAAACGGGCAATACGTCGATCAAGTCGATCGACGACCTGAACGGCAAGGTGATCGCCGCGAAGACGGGCACCGCGACGATCGACTGGATCAAGGCGCACCTGAAGCCGAAGGAGGTCCGCCAGTTCCCGAACATCGACCAGGCGTATCTCGCGCTCGAGGCGGGCCGCGTCGACGCGGCGATGCACGACACGCCGAACGTGCTGTTCTTCGTGAACAACGAAGGCAAGGGCAAGGTGAAGGTCGCGGGCCAGCCGGTCAGCGGCGACAAGTACGGGATCGGCTTCCCGAAGGGCAGCGCGCTCGTGCCGAAGGTCAACGCGTCGCTCGTGAAGATCAAGGCCGACGGCCGCTACGCGCAGATCTACAAGAAGTGGTTCGGCGCCGAGCCGCCGAAGATGTGAGCGTGACGGCGCAACAGCGCGCGGCCTCGGGGCCGCGCGGGTCTTGAATCGAACGGGGAGCGACAAGTGAATTTCGATTGGTCGGCGATCTGGGCGGCGCTGCCGGACCTGATGGACGGGGTCCGGTTGACGGTGTTCATCGCACTTTTCGGGCTGGTGGGCGGCTTCGTCGTCGGGATGATCGCGGGCATGTTCCGCGCGTACGGACCGAAGGCGATGAACGTGCTCGCACAGGTCTATATTGAACTGATCCGCGGCACGCCGATCGTCGTGCAGGTGATGTTCCTGTATTTCGCATTGCCGCTGCTCGCGCATATCCGCATCGACGGCCTGACGGCCGCGATCATCGCGATCACGGTGAATTCCGGCGCGTATCTCGCGGAGGTGGTGCGCGGCGCGCTGCTGTCGATCCCGAAGGGACTGACGGAAGCGGGGCTCGCGATGGGGCTGTCGATGCCGCGCGTGCTGTTGAAGATCGTCGGGCCGCTGGCGTTCCGGCGGCTGATTCCGCCGCTCGGCAACCAGTGCATCGTGAGCCTGAAGGACACGTCGCTGTTCATCGTGATCGGCGTGGGCGAGCTGACGCGCAAGGGGCAGGAGATCATCGCCGGCAATTTCCAGGCGGTCGAGATCTGGAGTGCGGTGGCCG
Organism: Burkholderia sp. HI2761; assembly: GCF_002223355.1. Lineage (NCBI taxonomy): Bacteria > Pseudomonadati > Pseudomonadota > Betaproteobacteria > Burkholderiales > Burkholderiaceae > Burkholderia > Burkholderia sp. HI2761. Next base: position 1,537,877 of record NZ_NKFN01000007.1, read on the forward strand.
TCATTTACCTGCTGCTGACCGGCGCGATGACGTTGACGCTTCGGCTCGTCGAAAAGCGGATGAAAATCTTATGAGCATGATCGAATTCCAGAACGTGTCGAAGAGCTTCGGCCATGTACCGGTGCTGAAGAACATCGACCTGAAGATCGACGCGGGTGAGGTGGTCGTCGTGGTCGGCCCGTCGGGCTCGGGCAAATCGACGATGCTGCGCTGTATCAACGCGCTCGAGAAAATCACCGGGGGCGAGCTGCTGGTCGACGGCCAGAGCGTGCGCGGCAATGCGACGACGATCCGCAACATCCGGCTCGAAGCCGGCATGGTGTTCCAGCAGTTCAACCTGTTTCCGCAAATGACCGCGCTCGAGAACGTGATGTTCGGGCCGATGCAGGTGCGTGGCGCGTCGCGCGCCGAGGCGCGCGATCAGGCGATGGCGCTGCTCGACAAGGTCGGCCTCGAATCGCGCGCGAATCATTACCCGCCGGAGCTGTCGGGCGGCCAGCAGCAGCGCGTCGCGATCGCGCGTGCGCTGGCGATCCGGCCGCGGCTGATGCTGTTCGACGAGCCTACCTCCGCGCTAGATCCGGAATTGCGCCACGAAGTGCTGAAAGTGATGCAGGATCTCGCGACCGAAGGGATGACGATGATCGTCGTCACGCACGAGATCGGCTTTGCGAAGCGGGTCGGCACGCGGCTGCTGTTCATGGACCAGGGCGGCATCGCCGAGGACGGCCATCCGGTCGACCTGATCGACCGGCCGCCGACACCGCGCCTGAAGGAATTCCTGAAACACGTGTCCTGAACGAAACCGAAACATCCGACATGCCGCTTTCCCTTTCTCCCGTCATCGCCGGCACGCCGTTCGACATCGGCGTGCGCCTCGGCGAGCTTGCCCGTCCCGTGTTCGATACGTACATGCAGCAGAGCAGTGCATGGCAGGCCGTGCGCCGCTGGCGCGGCCATCCGTTCGTCGATGCGCTGCGGCAGGCCGCGCTGGCCGCGTACCCCGACCTCGTCGCGGAACTCGACGGGATCGCGGCGGGTGTCGGCTGGCCGGCCGAGGACATTTTTCTGTGGAATTGCCGCGGCGAGCTGATTCACAACGCACCGGACGGCTGCACGACGCTCGCCGCGCGCGGCGCGGACGGCACGCGCTGGATCGCGCACAACGAGGACGGCGATCCGTACCTGCGCGAACGTTGCCTGCTCGTCGACGTGCAACCGGCGGGCAAGCCCGGGTTCATCAGTTTCTATTACCCCGGTTCGCTGCCGGGGCATACGTTCGCCGCGAACCGCGCGGGCGTCGCGCAGGCGATCAACAACCTGCGCATCCGCACGCCGGCGCCGGGCGTGCCGCGCATGATTCTTGCGCGGGCGGTGCTCGACGCGACGTCGCTCGACGCGGCCGCCGACGTGCTGCGCACGCATGCGCGCGCGAGCGGCTTTCATCACACGCTCGGCGCGACCGGCGACACGCGCGTGCTGAGTATCGAAGCGAGCGTCGCACGCTGTTCGGTCGTCGACGTCGCATGGCTTGCGGGCCATGCGAATCACCTGGTGCATCCCGGTTGCGACGAGGAAGCGCAGATCGTCACGCAATCGTCGGCCGACCGCCAGCGACGCGTCGACGCGCTCACGCCCGGCATCGACGCGATCGACGAAGCCGCGCTGCTGCGCGTGCTCGGCGATCGTGCGCCGGAAGGACTGCCGATCTATCGCGACGATCCGGCCGACCCCGACGACGAAAACACGCTGGCGACCGCGGTGTTCGCGATTCACGACACCGCGATCGACTTCACCGTCCATCAACACGGCACGCAGCGCTTCGCGACGCGCATCGTGCCGTCCGGACGCGCACATCGCGCATCCTGATCCATGAGGCCACGCATGACGACCGTTTTTCATCGCGCTCCGCGCGCCACCTTGCCCGTCGCCGTCGCTGGCGACGGCATCGAGATCATCGATTCGACCGGCAAACGCTATATCGACGCGTGCGGCGGTGCGGCCGTATCGTGTCTCGGCCACAGCAACCAGCGCGTGATCGACGCGATCAAGCGGCAGGCGCAGCAATTGCCGTACGCGCATACGTCGTTCTTCACGACCGACGTGGCCGAGGAGCTGGCCGACCGGCTCGTCGATGCAGCGCCGGCCGGGCTCGAGCATGTGTACTTCGTGTCGGGCGGGTCCGAGGCGATCGAGGCCGCGCTGAAGCTCGCGCGCCAGTATTTTGTCGAGAAGGGCGAGCCGCAGCGGCATCATTTCATCGCCCGTCGCCAGAGCTATCACGGCAACACGCTCGGCGCGCTCGCGATCGGCGGCAACGCGTGGCGGCGCGAGCCGTTCCTGCCGCTGCTGATCGAAGCGCATCACGTGAGCCCGTGCTATGCATACCGCGACCAGTTGGCGGGTGAAACCGACGAAGCGTATGCGCAGCGGCTCGCGGACGAGCTCGAACACAAGATCGTCGAACTCGGCGCGGAAAACGTCGCGGCGTTCGTCGCGGAAACGGTGGTGGGCGCCACGGCCGGCGCGGTGCCGCCGGTGCGTACCTACCTGAAGAAGATTCGCGCGGTGTGCGACAAGTACGGCGTGCTGCTGATTCTCGACGAGATCATGTCGGGGATGGGGCGCACGGGCTACCTGTATGCGTGCGACGAAGACGGCGTCGCGCCCGATCTGCTGACGATCGCGAAAGGGCTCGGTGCGGGCTATCAACCGATCGGTGCGACGCTGGTGAGCGACCGTATCTACCGGACGATCGTCGACGGCTCGGGCTTCTTCCAGCACGGTCACACCTACCTCGGCCACGCGACCGCGTGCGCGGCCGCGCTCGAAGTGCAGCGCGTGATCGCGGACGAGAAGCTGCTCGACAACGTGAAGGCGCGCGGCGAGCAACTGCGCGCGTCGTTGCGCGAGCACTACGGCGCGCATCCGCATGTCGGCGACGTGCGCGGCCGCGGACTGTTCGTCGGCGTCGAACTCGTGCGCGATCGCGACACCAAGGCGACCTTCGATCCCGCGCTGAAGCTGCATGCGGCGGTCAAGCGCGAAGCGATGCAGCGCGGGTTGATGGTGTATCCGATGGGTGGGACGATCGACGGCGTGCACGGCGATCACATCCTGATCGCGCCGCCGTTCGTTTGCACCGCGCAGCAGATCGATGCGATCGTCGAGCGGTTGTCCGGCGCGATCGACGCGGCGCTCGCGTCGGTGCGTGCGTGACGGCATCGTTGTACTGAACCTCATCCGATCATCACCATGACAGACAGACTGCCTCCTTTTGATCCCGCATCGGCCACCGACGCACAGAAGGCCGTGCTTGCGGACATCCTCAGCGGCCCGCGCGGCAACCTGAACGGGCCGTTCCTCGGCTGGATCGCGAGCCCCGAGCTGGCCCAGCACGCGCAGAAGCTCGGCGCGTTCTGCCGCTATCGCACGGGCCTGCCGTTGCGGCTGTCGGAACTCGCGATTCTCGTGACGGCCGCGCGCTGGCGCTCGCAGGCCGAGTGGCACATCCACCATCCGATCGCGCTCGACGCGGGTGTACCGGCCGCGACGGCCGACGCGATCCGGCGCGGCGTCGAACCCGCATTCGAATCGGACGACGATGCGCTGATCCATGCGTTCGCGAGCGAGCTGTACGACACGCGGCGGGTGAGCGACGCGACGTTCGCGCGTGCGGAAGCCCGCTTCGGCCATGAAACCGTCGTGAATCTCGTCGCGCTGCTCGGCTACTACGCGCTCGTCGCGATGACACTGAACACGTTCGGCATGCGTGCGGACGGGCAAACCGATTTGCCGTTTCCGGAGTAACGGCCGTGGGTTGATCGTGCCGGAACAGCGGTGGCGATACGTCTGACGAACGCGTTGCCGACGCGTGCCGACGTCAATGCAACCAAATGTATTCCTGCGGGATCAACGGCCGATGGCCGCGTATGATGGCTTGTTCACGTCGATATGATCGGTGAGCAAGCATGACGAGTACCCGTAAAACCATGATGATCGCCGGCGGGCTCCTGGTAGCCGCGGCCGGCACTGCGTACGTGATGCTCCTGCGCGCGGACCATCGCGCGATCGAAGACGCCGGCATCGGCGATACAGCCGCGCCCGTTGCCGCGGCGCCCGCGGGCAACGATCACGCGGTGCAGGGCGCCATTGCGCCGCCGGCACCGGCCGCCGCGACGGCCCCGAAACAGGCGGCTGCAGCGCCGCCTCCCTCCGCACCCACGCCAGCGCCGGCAGCAACCGCGCGCGTCGGCGCCGCGCCTGCTCCAGCGGTTCCGATGGTTAGCGACAAGCCGCAACCGGTAGCGAAGCCGGCCGCACCGCCGCCGAAGGTTACCGTCGTGACGGTTGATGCGCAGGATTCGACCCCATCGGCGCCGCCGCCAGCCCCGGCCCCGGCCGCCAAGCCTGCTCAGTCGGTTGCGCCCGCGCAGGTCACGCAACGTGCGCCGCGCAAGCGCGACGGCCTCGAACGCCACGCAGCCGCCGCCCCGGCCGCGCAGACCGCGCAGACCGCGACAAAATCCGAAACGCCGGAGACGGCCGCGCTCGTCAGGGAATCGGCGAAGCTCGACCCGTCGTTGCCGCCGCCGCCGATCTCATCCATGCCGTCGACGTCGGCGAGCGTCGGTTCGTACCGGCAGGGAAGTGCGTCGTCCGGCGCGAATCCGGTAGCCGCCGCGATGACCGAGCAGCTGGTCAGGGAGTCGAGCCATATCAAGACGACGACCCCCGTGCCGGCGACCGGCGGCCCGACCGCGACCAAGTAATCGCAATCGGCCTCGGCATAAAAAGGACCCCGCACGCCGACCAAGGCATGCGGGGCCAAGAGAGACAAACTTTGATGTCGTCGGGCTGACGTGCGTTACGCGGCGACCGCTTCTTCGGCCTGCGGCTGCGCGGTTGCCACCGGCGTCACGTCCTGCCGGATCAGATGGTCGAACGCGCCGAGCGACGCCTTCGCACCTTCGCCGACCGCGATCACGATCTGCTTGAACGGCACCGTCGTCACGTCGCCGGCCGCGAACACGCCCGGCACCGACGTCGCACCGCGCGCATCGACGACGATCTCGCCGTGCTTCGACAGTTCGACCGTACCCTTCAGCCATTCCGTGTTCGGCACGAGGCCGATCTGCACGAACACGCCTTCGAGCTCGATGCGCTGCGTTTCGCCCGAGCGCAGATCCTTGTAGACGAGCCCGTTCAGCTTGCTGCCGTCGCCGGTCAGCTCGGTCGTCTGCGCCTGCGTGACGATCGTCACGTTCGGCAGGCTGCGCAGCTTGCGTTGCAGCACTTCGTCCGCGCGCAGTTGCGCGCCGAATTCGATCAGCGTGACTTCCTTCACGATGCCCGCGAGGTCGATCGCGGCCTCGACGCCCGAGTTGCCGCCGCCGACCACCGCGACGCGCTTGCCCTTGAACAGAGGGCCGTCGCAGTGCGGGCAGTACGCGACACCGCGATTGCGGTATTCGCGCTCGCCCGGCACGTTGATTTCGCGCCAGCGCGCGCCGGTCGCCAGGATGATCGTCTTCGCCTTCAGCACCGCGCCGTTCGCGAGGCGGATCTGGTGCACGTCGCCCGGAATCAGCGCGTCGGCGCGCTGCACGTCCATGATGTCGACGTCGTACTGCTTCACGTGCTGCTCGAGCGCGGTCGCGAACTTCGGCCCTTCGGTTTCCTGTACCGACACGAAGTTTTCGATCGCCATCGTATCGAGTACCTGGCCGCCGAAACGCTCGGCGACCACACCCGTCGCGATACCCTTGCGCGCCGAGTAGATTGCCGCGGCTGCGCCTGCAGGGCCGCCGCCGACGATCAGCGTGTCGAACACCGGCTTGTTTTCGAGCGACTTCGCGGCGCGCTCGCCGGCGCCCGTATCGAGCTTCGCGAGGATTTCCTTCACGCTGCTGCGGCCCTGGCCGAACGATGCGCCGTTCAGGAACATCGTCGGCACGGCCATGATCTGGCGCGACTCGACTTCATCCTGGAACAGCGCGCCGTCGATCGCGACGTGGCGGATGCGCGGGTTGATCAGCGACATCACGTTCAGCGCCTGCACGACTTCCGGGCAGTTCTGGCACGACAGCGAGAAATACGTCTCGAATGCGTAGTCGCCGTCGAGCGCGCGAATCTGTTCGATCACGTCGTCGTCGAGCTTGATCGGGTGGCCGCCCGTCTGCAGCAGCGCGAGCACGAGCGACGTGAATTCATGGCCCATCGGGATGCCGGCGAAACGGATGCCGGCCGGCTTGCCGGGCTCGCCGATCGAGAACGACGGCTTGCGCTCGGCGTCGTCGCGGCGTTCGGTTACGGTCACGCGATCCGTCAGCGACGCAATCTCGTTCAGCAGCGCATGCAGTTCCTGCGATTTCGCGCTGTCGTCGAGCGAGGCGACGAGTTCGATCGGGCGCGTGATCTTTTCGAGGTACGCTTTCAGTTGAGTCTTGAGATTGGCGTCGAGCATGGCGTTTCGGATTCCGTATTGATAATTATGGTCGGGCACGTCGTGCCGGAGGAGGGCGCGGGCCGCGCGATGCGGCGGCCCGCCGTCGCGCGCCTCGTGCGAGGCGCGCAGCGATCGTCAGATCTTGCCGATCAGGTCCAGCGACGGGGTCAGCGTTTCCGCGCCCGGCGTCCACTTGGCCGGGCACACTTCACCCGGGTGCGCCGCGATGTATTGCGCCGCCTGCACCTTGCGCAGCAGTTCGCCCGCGTCGCGGCCGATGCCGTTGTCGTGGATTTCGCACAGCTTGATCTCGCCTTCCGGGTTGATCACGAACGTGCCGCGCAGCGCCATCCCTTCTTCCTCGATCAGCACGTCGAAGTTGCGCGACAGCGTGAGCGTCGGATCGCCGATCATCGGATACTTGATCTTGCCGATCGTGTCCGACGTGTCGTGCCATGCCTTGTGCGTGAAGTGCGTGTCGGTCGACACGCCGTAGATTTCGACACCCAGCTTCTGGAATTCCGCGTAACGGTCGGCGAGGTCGCCCAGTTCGGTCGGGCAGACGAACGTGAAGTCGGCCGGGTAGAACACGACGACGGACCACTTGCCCTTGAAGTTCTCGTCGGACACGGTCACGAAATCGCCGTTGTGGTAAGCGGTTGCCTTGAACGGCTTGATTTGGGTGTTGATGATCGGCATCTGGTGATTTCCTTTGCTTCAGTGGTGAGTGGAGTGTTGCCAGTATCCGGGTTCACCCTGAAGTTGTGAAATTGCTTGTTTCAATCCGCGGCATCGGAAATTCCTATCTGCTTCCGGCCCTTGATTGGGTGGGCTTTTCACCATTCCGAGCGCAGTCTGTCCAGATCGACGACCGCGCGGCCCTTCCATAGACCGAACACATCGTCAGCGAGTGTCACCGCGTGCTGGGCGATATACGCATCGATTGCATCGCGGATGAGCTCGGCCGGGGAACTGCCATTGATCGCCGCGATGCTGGTCAGCACCGCGTGCTGGTCATCCGACAGATCGATGGGAACTCTGGTCATTGCAACCTCCGTTAGGTGACACGCCCATCCTGGCTATCCGGCAGAGGAAGGGCAAGGTCGCGGCATTTCCTGATAAGCAGGCCGACAGCGTAGCGGCGGCCCGGCCTGCTCAAATCCCCGCCATCTTCCGCAACCACGCCGCGAGCCGCCGCGCGCCGTCCGGCATGTCCGCTTCCTCGCGCGTGCACAGGTAGTAGTCGCGCCCGTCGTCAAGCACATGATCGAACAGCTTCACGAGCTCGCCGTTCGCCAGCTCGCGCTCGACCAGCGGCGCGCGCAACAGCGCGGCGCCCAGATCCGCGCGCGTGGCGCTCAGCGTGAGCTGGCCATCCTCGAACATCGGCCCCACCGCGTGCGACACGTGCCGCACGCCGGCGCCCTGCAGCCAGTTGACCCACGTGCTGCGATCCTCGTCGTGCACGAGCGGCGCGCGCGCGAGATCGACCGGCGTGCGGAACGGCCCGTGACGCTTCAGGAATGATGGACTGCACATCGGCACCATCGCGCCCGGCAGCAGTCGCTCGCAGCGGTAGCCGGGCCAGTCGCCGGTGCCGAAGCGGATCGACAGGTCCGACGCATCGCTTCGGTAGTTGCGGTGATGCGCGTACAGCACGGTCACGTCGACGTCCGTGTTGTCGGCCAGGAACGCGTGGAGCCGCGGAATGAACCAGCCGATGCCGAGCAGCGGAATCAGGCTGACGGTGATCTGCCGCAGCGACGAACGGTCGCGCACGAAGCGCGTCGCGCTGCGCAGCACCGAGAACGCGGCGCTGATGGAGCGGTAGTAGTCGCGTCCTTCGTCGGTGAGTGCGAGCAGCCGGCCCTCGCGCACCGTCAGCGGCGTCTGGATGAACGCTTCGAGCAGTTGCAGCTGGTGGCTGACCGCCGACGGCGTGATGTCGAGTTCGCCCGCCGCCGCGGTGACCGAGCCGAGGCGCGCGAATGCTTCGAACGCACGCACCGCGCGCAGCGGCGGATCGTGCGGCAATTGTTCTATATTTTTCATGTATCGAATTTTATCGAAAAGTCAGGGTAAGCGACAACATGAAAATATCCTGCATTTACAGTGATGTACGCTAATCTGTCAGGAACGGTATAAGCATCCAACGATTGGGTATTTGGGGTTTGGGTGTTGAATATTTAATATTTTTCATGTTTTGATTCGACTCCCGATCCCCCGCATATGAAAATCGCTTTTCTTCCCGCCAGTCTCGCTTTCTCGGCGGCCGCCCTGGTCGCCTCCGTTCCCGCGTTCGCACAGTCCGCGCCGCAGACGGTCCTGATCGGTCTCGCCGCGCCGCTTACCGGCCCGTCCGCGCGGATCGGCAAGGATCTGCAGAACGGCGCGCAACTCGCGATCGACGACGCGAATGCGAAGCATCCGACCATCGGCGGCAAGCCGGTCGTCTACAAGCTCGTCGCGGCCGACGACCAGTCCGACCCGCGCACGGCCGTCGCGGTCGCGCAGCAGCTCGTCGACCAGCACGTGATCGGCGTCGTCGGGCACTGGAACACGGGCTGCAGCGTGCCGGCGTCGCGCGTGTACCGCGATGCGGGCATCCCGCAGATCGCCCCGGCTTCCACCGGCCATCAATACACGCAGCAGGGCTATCCGACGGCGTTCCGCATCATGGGGCACGACGATGCGGGCGGTAACTTCACCGGTGCGTACGCGGTGAAGAAGCTGAACGCGAAGCGCATCGCGGTGATCGACGATCGCACGTCGTTCGGCGCGGGGCTGGCCGACCAGTTCATCAAGGGCGTGCAGGCGAACGGCGGCACGATCGTCGATCGCCAGTACGTGAACGACAAGACGACCGACTTCAGCGGCGTGCTGACCGCGATCAAGGGCAAGCGCGCGGATCTCGTGTTCTTCGGCGGCCTCGATGCGCAGGCCGCACCGATCGCGCGCCGGATGCGCCAGCTCGGCGTGAACGCGCCGCTGCTCGGCGCGGGCGGCTTCGTGAGCCAGACCTTCCTGTCGCTCGCCGGCAAGGACGGCGACGGCGTGACGGCGCTCGAGCCGGGCCTGCCGCTCGACCGGATGCCGGGCGGCAAGGCGTTCGACACGCAATACCGGGCACGCTTTCACGCGCCGATCGAGCTGCATGCGCCCTTCGCGTACGACGCCGCCGCCACGCTGATCGCGGCCGCGCAGAAGGCCGGCACGACCCAGCCGGCGAAGCTGGTCGCGGCCGTGCGCGCAATCGAGCGGCCCGGCGTGACGGGACGCATCGCGTTCGACGGCGAAGGCAACCTGAAGGATCCGGCCTTCACGATCTACCAGGTGCGCGGCGGCAAGTGGGCCGTCGTCGACGTGCTCGGCGGCTCGCGTACCGCAACCAAGTAAACGATAAAGACGATCCCCATGACCGAAGCGAACCCGACATCCGCCGCCACACCCGAGGACCCGCGCCTCGGCATCCTCGCGCGGCGCCGCATCGAAGCGGAAATCATCAAGCCGATCTACGAGATCATGAAGCGCGAGTTCGGCGCCGAGCGCGCGCAGGCCGTGATCGCCGAAGCCGTGCGCGGCGCGGCCGTCGACGCGGGCCGCACGTTCGCCGCGCAGGAGCCGGGCGGCACGAGCGTGAAGTCGTTCATCGCGCTGCAGGTGCTGTGGGAGAAGGACGATGCGCTCGACGTCGAGGTGCGGCGCGCGGACGACGCGCACTACGATTACGACGTGCATCGCTGCAGCTACGCGGAGATGTATCACGCGATGGGGCTCGGCGAGATCGGGCACCTGCTGAGCTGCGCGCGCGACAGCTATTTCATCCAGGGCTATGCGCCGGACATCGCGCTCACGCGCACGAGCACGATCATGCAGGGCGGCAAGCGCTGCGACTTCCGCTATGCGCTGCAAGGTGCGCCGGAGAACGGCGATGCATGACACCACCGTGACCATGCCGCGCGTCGACGGCGACCGCCTGTGGGCGTCGCTCGAACGGATGGCGCGGATCGGCGCGACGCCAAAGGGCGGCGTCTGCCGTCTCGCGCTGACCGATCTCGACCGCGAGTCGCGCGACCTGTTCGTGCAGTGGGCGCGCGACGCTGGCTGCACAGTGCGCGTCGATCGGATGGGCAACGTGTTCGCGCGCCGCGCGGGCCGCAATCCCGACGCCGCACCGGTGATGACTGGCTCGCACGCCGATTCGCAGCCGACCGGCGGCCGCTACGACGGCATCTACGGCGTGCTCGGCGGGCTCGAAGTCGTGCGCGCGCTGAACGACGCGGGGATCGAGACCGAGCGCCCGATCGACGTCGTGATCTGGACCAACGAGGAAGGATCGCGCTTCGCGCCGGCGATGGTGTCGGCCGGCGTGTTCTCGGGCGTCTACACGCTCGAATATGGCCTGTCGCGCACCGACGGCGCAGGCCGCACGATCGGCGAGGAGCTCGAACGGATCGGCTACGCGGGCGCGGAGCCGGTCGGCGGCTATCCAGTGCACGCGGCGTACGAACTGCATATCGAGCAGGGCGCGATTCTCGAGCGGGCCGGCAAGACGATCGGCGTCGTGACGGCCGGGCAGGGGCAGCGCTGGTACGAGGTGACGCTCACCGGTGTCGACGCGCACGCGGGCACGACGCCGATGGCGTTCCGTCGCGACGCGCTGGTCGGCGCGGCGCGGATGATCTCGTTCGTCGAAGTGCTCGGCCGCCGTTACGCACCGGATGCGCGCGCAACGGTCGGGATGATCGACGCGCGGCCGAATTCGCGCAACACGGTGCCGGGCGGCTGCTTTTTCACGGTCGAATTCCGTCACCCCGACGATGCGGTACTCGATGAACTGGACGCGGCGCTGCGCGCGGAACTCGCGCGCATGGCCGACGAAACCGGCCTCGGCGCGCAGATCGAGCAGATATTCACGTATGCGCCGATACCGTTCGCGCCGCGCTGCATCGACACGGTGCGAGACGCGGCCCGCGCGCTCGGGCTGCCGCACATGGACATCGTGTCCGGCGCGGGCCATGACGCGTGCTATGTCGCGCGTGTCGCGCCGACCGGCATGATCTTCGTGCCGTGCGTCGACGGGCTGAGCCACAACGAGGCCGAAGCGATTACGCCGGAATGGGCGACGGCCGGCGCCGACGTGCTGTTGCGCGCGGTGCTGCAGAGTGCGCAGGAAGCGTAAGCGCGACGGGCGGGTAACCGGCGCGCGGCTTACTTGCCGGCCTTGCGGCGCGCCATGTACGCGAGATACGCGACGATCTCGTCAAGCTCCCGGTCGCTCAACTGATCGGGCGGAAACGCCGGCATGCGGCGGCCCGGCCAGTCGCGCACCGACGCAGGGTTGCGGATGTAGCGGCGCAACGCGGCGGGCTGAAAGTAGTCGACCGGGTTCATCGGCGCGTTCAGATCCGGGCCGGCCTGGCTGCTGCCCGCGCCGTCGATGCGGTGACACGCGAGACATTGCGTGACGAACAGGTGCTGGCCCGCGCGCGCCGGGTCGTTCGCGGGCAACGCGGCATCGACGGCGAGCGACGGCCAGCGCGCGAGCGGCGACGATTCGATCGTGATGCGCACGATCTGGTAGGGCCACTGCTCGCCACGCACCGACGACGCGTCCGGCCCGAGCCAGACGAGATAGAACGGCCCCGCGCTGACCTGCTTGCCGGGCAGCTTCGGCCACGGATGGGCCGGATCCTCGATCGCGAGCCACGGGATCGCGCCGGCCGGCGCGCGGCGGCGCACGAGATCGAGCGGCAGTTGCGCGGCGAAACCGTCGGCCGCGCGCGTTTCGAGCACGCCGTCGGCCGGCAGCGGCGTGTCGCCGAGCAGCGCGGCGAACGGCACCGCGCGGAACGTCATCGGCCGGCCGTACGCGATGTCGCGCGGCACGTGGATGTCGGTCGCGTCCGTCCGGGCGAGCAGCGTCTGTCGGGTGAGGGCGCGGGCCGTGCCGTCGGTGTCGAGTTCGAGCGTGGACTGGGCCGACGCGCGTTGCCCGAGCAGGCAAACCGTCAGCAGCACGAGCGAAAACCACTGGCGCTTCAGCATTCGTTCTCCGGGAAGGGGCGTTCCGGCGGCGGCAGGAGGCGGGACGCCGCGGCCGATGGAAGGAATCGGGCGACAGTCTATCCGGTACGGGCGGCGCTGGCGAATTCGGCGCGCAAAGGCGCGGCGGTCATGCTCGAACAGGCCCGCAACACCGCGCCCGGCCACCTGGCGGCTGAATGAGCGCGGTGTTGGCGTAACGCGTTTCGGACCAGGGAAGGCGGGGGGCCGATGGCGACACGCGGTCTGCGCACGTTCGCGACGTTGCGTTACCGGACTGCCGTCAGTGACTCGAACACGACACTTCGTTCTTCGATATCGGCGTGCGTTGCTCCGGTTCGAAATCGGCTTCTCGTACCCCCGACGGCGTCAGCGATACGAAATGCATCGCCGTGCCTCGCGCCGGGAAACCGGCGATGCCGGTCGAGCCCCACGGAATCGGCGAGCGCTGCACGCCGCTCACCGCAATGTCCGCCGGCGCAAGCGCGAGCGTCAGCAGCCGCCCGTCGCGGGTCGGCACATACGCGTGCGTGCCGGCGACGCCGATGCCCGATTCGCGCACCGAAGCGGGCAGGCAATCGAGCGTCGCCGTGCGGCGGCCGTCCGGGGCGATCAGCATCGCGACGCCGCGATCGTCCGCTGTCGTCGTGACGACGATGAAACGGTCGATCTCCGGCACATAGGCGGCTGAATACACGTAATACTGGACTGCGTCGTTCAGCGATCCGAGTTTTTCCAGCTTCGCGGTGACCGGATCGAACATCGCGTATTCGAGCGTTGCGTTCGTGCTGCCTTCGATGAACTTCTGCCACACGAGCAGCGCGTTGCGCGGCGAGCCCGCGATCACGGGCCACCACTCGCGGCGGTGCGGCGCGACCGCGACATGGTTCAGCACGCGCCCGGCCGCGTCGTAGGTTTTCAGGTAGACGCCGTTGCCGCTGCCGAGGTTGTCGACGCCGCCGCCGTCGACCCAGTCGGCCGAATAAAACACGACGAAACGGTCGCCGACCGTCGCGACATGCCCCGAATGGCCGCCCGATTCGACGTCGTTCGGGTAGGGCTTGATCGGCTTCAGGTCGCGGCGGTAGACGCCGTAGCGCTGGCTGACTTCCTGCGGCGTGTCCCAGCCGTCCTCGAACGTGACGAAGATGTCGCCGTGCGCGTTCTGCGCGATCGATACGGGTTCCTGCGCCTCGGGGCGGCTGATGAACGTGCGGACGTGCAGCACGCGCGGCTTGTCGGGCTGCCATTCGCCGACGTACACGTCGTGCGGCCAGTTGCCGCTGCGCAGCGCACCACGCGGCGCGACGCCCGAGCTGCTGAAGAACACCCAGCGTTTGCCGTCGCCGGCGTCGGCCACGCCGATGCCGTGCATGAAGCGCCGCGGGTCGCCGGTGTCCTGCGACGACGACGGGGCGCTCGACACGGTGACCGTATGCACGGCCGGCGCGCCGGCGAGGGCCGGCGGCGCCGCGCCGAGGCCGCCCGCGCCGCAGAGCACGGCCGCGGCCAGCCGCATGACCGCCCGTACCGGGCGCGTTCGCCGCCTCATTCGACGGTCACCGATTTCGCGAGGTTGCGCGGCTTGTCGACGTCGGCGCCGCGCGCGCAGCCGACGTGATACGCGAGCAGTTGCAGCGGAATCACGTTGACGATCGGCGACAGCAGGTCGCCCGATTCGCGCACGCGGATCAGGTGCGTGTCGCGGTCGGCGTCGATTTCGAGCTGATTGCCGGCCAGCACGTAGAGCCGGCCGCCGCGCGCACGCACCTCGGCCATGTTGGATTTCAGCTTCTGGAACAGGCGATCGTCCGGCGCGATCGTGACCACCGGCATCGCGCTCGTGACGAGTGCGAGCGGCCCGTGCTTCAGCTCGCCGGCCGCATAGCCTTCCGCATGGATGTACGACACTTCCTTGAGCTTCAGCGCGCCTTCCATTGCGATCGGGAAATGGATGCCGCGCCCGAGGAACAGCGCGTTCTCGGTGCGGGCGAACTTCGCGGCCCAGCCCATGATCTGCGTTTCCAGCGCGAGCGCGTGGCCGATGCGGTCGGGCAGCGCGTGCAACTGCTTCAGGTGCGTCGCGACTTGCGCGGCATCGAGCCGGCCGCGCAGTTGCGCGAGCGTCAGCGTCAGCACGAACAGCGCGACGAGCTGCGTAGTGAACGCCTTGGTCGACGCGACGCCGAGCTCGGTGCCGGCCCGCGTCAGGAACCGCAGCGGCGCGTTGCGCGCGATCGTGCTGGTCGCGACGTTGCAGATCGCCATCGACAGGTCCTGCCCCATCGCGCGCGCCTGCTCGATCGCGCCGATGGTATCGGCCGTTTCGCCAGACTGCGAGATGCCGACGACGAGCGTGCGCGGATCGGCCACCGTGTCGCGGTAACGGAATTCGCTGGCGATCTCGACCTGGGCGGGCACGCCCGCGATGCTTTCGAGCCAGTACTTCGCGGTCAGGCCCGCATAGTAACTGGTGCCGCAGCCGAGCAGCAGCACGCTTCTCACCCGCGACAGTTGCGCGTGCGTGCCTTCCGTCGCGTCGAACAGCGCCGGCGAGATCGTGTCGATGCCGTCGAGCGTGCTGGCGATCGCCTTCGGCTGCTCGAAGATTTCCTTCTGCATGAAGTGCTGGTACGGGCCGAGCGCGGCGTCGTCCGCGCGCGCCTTCACTTCGCACAACGGGCGCCGCGCTTCCTGTCCGCCCGCATCGACCACGGCGATGCGCTCCGGCGTGATCAGCGCGACGTCGCCGTCCTCCAGGTACACGAAGCGGTCGGTCAGGTCGCCGAGCGCCGCGCAGTCGGACGCGAGGTAGTTCTGCTTGGCGCCGATGCCGATCACGAGCGGCGAGCCGGCGCGCGCGGCGACGAGGCGCTGCGGCTCGCGCGCGCCGAGCACCGCGATCGCGTACGCGCCGTGCAGCCGTTTGACGGCGCGCACCACCGCGTCGAACAGGTCGTCTCGATAGAGACTGTGGATCAGGTGCGCGATGACCTCGGTGTCGGTCTGCCCGCGAAACGTATAGCCGCGTTCGCGCAGTTCGGCGCGCAACGTATCGTGGTTCTCGATGATCCCGTTGTGCACGACGGCGATCGTGTCGCCCGACATGATCGGGTGCGCGTTCATTTCCGACGGCGCGCCGTGCGTCGCCCAGCGCGTATGCGCGATGCAGGTCTGCGCTTCGAGACCGAGCGTCAGCACGCGATCCTGCAGGTCCGTCACGCGCCGCAGCGTGCGTTCGCTGCGCAGGCGGCCATCACCCTGCACGGCGATGCCGCACGAATCGTAGCCGCGATATTCGAGCCGGCTCAACGCATTGACCAGTTGCGGCACCTGATTGTTCAGGCCGCTTGCTCCGACGATTCCGCACATGATTCACCTCGTCTCCAGGAAGTTGCCGGCTGGCGCGCGACGCGCGGCAGCCCGATGTCAGAAGCGGTGCCACGCCGCGCGGCCAAGCGTCGCGCGCGGCGCGGCACGTCTTCGGCGATTCATTCGCGGGGCTGCGGCCCGGCGTGCGCGACCCATTCGATGCCCGAAATCGACCCGTTCGCATCGTGCGATGCGACGAGAATGCGCGTCGTGCGCCGCGCGCCGCGCCGGCGTGCGCTCGCGACGGCGTTCGGCGGCACCGAGCGCACCTTCACGCTGGCCGAGCGCCGCAGCATCTTCGACACGCGCAACCGGTACGCGAATGGATGCACGACGCGTCCCGCGATCAGCCACATGACGATCGTGCCGGCGATCAGCGCGATGCTCGTCACGTAGAACACGATCTGCTCGATCGGCATCTCGGCCTCGTTGAACGGCAACAGATAGCGGTACGTGTAGATGCAGATCGATGCCCATACACCCCCGACCAGCGCGGGCCGCACGAGGCGGAACCACGCGACGAGCACGGGCCCGACGATACCGCCGCGTTCGGCGATCATGTCGCGCGGTGCGCGCAGGGAAAGGTCAATAATCGGCGCGTTCTTCATGTTGAATGCCTCGGTCGGGACTGACCCAAACGGCGCGTTTGCCGCGGCCCCGCAGTACGACGGCGGGCAGGGCGACGACGGTGGTGATCATGCTGATCAGCCAGAACGCGACGGGGTACCAGATGGTGTCAAGGAAGTACATCAGGAGTTTCTCGTCGTATTGACGATCGATCATGCTGCCGATGATCAGTTGCAGGATGCAGGTCGCGACCAGCAGCATCCCGTGCCAGTGCGGCACCACGGACACATGCCAGTTCGGCGGAAGCGGGTAGACGACGTCGATCAGCGCGAGCAGCAGGATGAACGACATCGAGTACGCCCACGCGATGCCGATCAGGTATTCGGCGAACAGCGGCCACATCATCATCTGCGTGGGCCGCATCAACGTGCCCGCGTACTTGAGCAGCACCTGGATGCCGCCCTTGGACCAGCGCAGCCGCTGCCGGTAGAGCCCCTTGATCGTCTCGGGCATCAGGATCCAGCTGAGCGCGTGCGGCTCGTACACGACGCGCCAGTCGCGGCACTGCAGCTTCCAGCTGATGTCGATGTCCTCGGTCAGCATGTCCGAGCTCCAGTAGCCGACGTCGGCGAGCGCGGTCTTGCGGAACATCGTGATCACGCCCGACACCGTGAAGATGCGGCCGTACACCTGCTGCGTGCGCTTGATCAGCCCCACGATCGACGAGAATTCGCCGACCTGCATGCGGCCGAGCAGCGACGTGCGCGTGCGGATGCGCGGATTGCCGGTCACCGCGCCGACGCCCGGATCGGTCAGGAAGTGCTCGAGCATCCAGCCGATCGCGTCGTGCGCGAGCAGCGCGTCGCCGTCGATGCACAGCAGGTATTCCGCGTTGGATACCGCGGCCGCGGTCGTGAGTCCGACCGCCTTGCCCTCGTTGCGCGCATGATGGATCACGAGCAGCCGCGGGATCTCGACGGCCAGCTCGTTGAGGATGTCGCCGGTGCGATCCTTGCTGCCGTCGTTGACCGCGATGATGTCGTAGTTCGGATACTGCATCCCGTTCAGATGGGTGATCACGCTGCGCGCGTTCGCGGCTTCGTTGAAGCAGGGCACGACGATCGAGACCTTCGGGATGCCGCTCGACGCGATCGTGCGCATCGACAGCTCGCGGCCCTCCTCGAGCAGGAAGTAGTGCACGACACCGCCGATCATCCACAGATACGACATGAAGAACGGATAGTAGAAGACGAAATCCTGCAGGCGCTGGATGAGGCTGTGGGTGTTCATGGCGTCTTGGTTCCCGGCGATTGCTGCATCTGCATCAGCGCGTTGATCGAGGTGGGGTCGAGGCGCGACTTCAGCGACATCACGTCACGCATCGCGTCGAGCTCCGGCTGGCCGTTCAGGAAGTTGTCGGGGTAGTAGCCGAAATTCACGGCGCCCTCGCTGCGCAGCCGCCGCATCTGCGCAAGCAGCGTGCTGGCCGGCACGTCCTTGTGCGCGTGCCAGTCGTACGACTGCAGTTCGAACACGGTGCGCTGCAGCCCGCGCTGCTTCGTGCGCACCGCTTTCACGAGCTGGTCCAGCCAGCCTTCCGGATCCTTCGCCTGCTCCATGTACGGCATCGCCATCAGCGCGACGTAGTCGTAGGCCGCGAGGAAATCGTCGTAGTTCTGTGCATACCACGCTTCCGATTCGGGCTTGAGCACCGGCATCGCGAAGATGTTGCGCGCGGTCAGCACGTCACCGACGTTCTGGTGGGCCAGCACGATCTGGGCGAGCTGCCGGGTCATGTCGATCAGGTAGCGCGTCTTCTGCCGCGTCCAGCGCTTCATCAGGTCGGGACTCTCGCGGATCTTGCCGACGTCGGCCGGCAGCCCCCATTGCGAATAGGTGCGCAGCGCATGCCGGCCCGCATCCTCGTAATCGTCGAGCACGGCGTCGTCGCTGAACAGGATGCCGCTGAACGACGCGTGCTTGCTGAGATCCTCGTAGATCTGCTGGATCATCAGCCGCGCATCGGGATCGAAGGGGCTCAGCCGGAACACCCGCGTGCCGTTCTCGCGGGCCGGCGCGCCGCCGTATGCGCTGACGGCCTCGAGCGCGCGCTGCTTGTCGGCCGGCGGCCGGAACGCGAGCACCGGCATCCATGCGTACACCTGCACGTTGGAGCGCGTATTGAGCTGCCACGCGGCACGCGAGAACAGGTCGGAGCGCATCGGCAGGTGCCGGTTCGGGAAGTACACCGCTTCGGCCACGCCCGTCCCCTTCGGGTCCGCATACGCCTGCAGGTACACCGATTTCGGCTGCATCCGGTAGATGCGCTCGATCAGCTTGCCGAGATTCGCTTCCTGCCGCGCGGGATCGGGGTCGTAGACCTGGTCGAGATCCACCTGCACGGTGCGCTCGGGCACGTCGACGTCGCCGCGATTGGACGCCGGCTCGCGCATCGAGCGCTCGAACCCGCCGATATCGACGTCGTACATCATCAGGATCCGTCTCAGCCGGTCGAGCGGCACGTCCGGCGTATTCGGGCCGGCATCGAGGCTGAACTGGATGTCCATGCCGAGCGATGTCGATATCTGGCGCACGGGCTGGTTTTCCGCGCCGTATGGCCACACCATCGAGCGTGCGACGAGACCGGTGCGTTCGCGGATCTGCCGCACGCAAGTCTGCAGGTCGTCGTGCACGCGTGCGTGGAATTCGGCGTCGGTTTCATAGCGTTTCTGGTCTTGCAGGTAGAGATGCGACGTGGTTGCCGGCAATTCGTTGCCTTGCGGATTCGCGATCGCGCCATGATGGAGGTTGTGGGTGTGGCAGCCGAGTTCGACGAATTCCGACTGGCCGAGCTTCTTCACCTCGTCCCATGACAGGAAGTAGTCGCGCGGCACCTGAACCTTGTCGCTGATGCGGATCGGCGTATCCGCCGGTGTGTCGATCCACGCGGTGACGAGGCCCATCACGGCCGGATACTTGAAGCGCTCGAGCAGCGGCAGCACTTTCGTGTAGTGGCTGCGGAAGCCGTCGTCGAACGTGAGCAGCACCGAGCGCGGCGGCAGCGGCTTGCCGCCGTGGCGCGACTCCTCGATCTGCTTGACCGTGATGGTGTGGTAGTTGTTGGTCTGCAGCCACGAGAAGATCGCGGTCAGCGTGCCGGTATCGACCGCGAACGGATCGATTATCGCCGTCGGCGACGAAAACGACGCCATCAGGTTGTCGCGCACGTCGTGCATGCAGATCACGCGAAACGTCTTGCCGTCGGCCGGATCGGACGGCGGCAGCAGGTCGATCATCCGGGCATTGGTCACGCCCGGGAATAGCGAACAGGCGGCAAACGTGCCGAGGCATCCGCACATGAAGGTCCGTCTGGTTTGCATTCAGAGCTCCTTGCTAAAACGGCAGGTTGAGCGACAGGAAGCCGGTTTCGGAGCGCTCGCGCTGGCCGTCGTACGCGTGGCTGCTGATCTCGACGCCGTAGCTCAGCGTGATGTCGTGCTTGAACGTCCACGCGTGCTCGAGGCGCGCGCTCCACAGCGGGCTGGTGCCGAAGCCGCGCTCGTTGTACACGCCGCCGGACACCGACACGCGCTGTTGCAGCCCCATGTCGCCCTTCTTCCACAGCGTCAACTGATGCATGACGGTCGCGGCGGCCGCGTAATCGCGACCGGGGCTGAAGTAGGGCGCGTCGTGGCGCGTGTTGCTGTCGGTACCGAGATTCAGCGACACGTTCACGAGCTGGTTCGCGGACGTGTACACGCGCTGCGTGGCGGTCGCCGCGATCTCCTGGTGCAGGTTCGAATCGCTGTAGCGGCTCACGCCGTAGCTCAGCTTGACCTCGCGTCGGTCGTTCTGGCGATACACGACCTCGACGTTCGCGGAGCGGCCCCAGATGTGCGCGGCATACGCCTTCCACGGCAGCGAGTTGTCGTTGGTGTCGAGCCCGGCGCTGACCGTCCAGTAGTCGTTCAGCGCGTACGCGATCGTCCCGCGGCCGCCGGTTCGGCCGTCCGAGCCCATCGAGCGCGTGACTTCGCCCAGCACGGTGAGCGGCCCGTGCCGGTAGTCGCCGCCGATGCCCGTGCGCGTGCGGCTGAGGTGGCCGCCGTCGGTCTGCGCGAAACCGTAGAACGTGTGCGAAAACACGCGCCAGTTGTCGCCGAACGGTTGCGAATACACATAGCTGTCCGACGTGAAGCTGTTGTCGGCCAGTGCGCTGTTGCCGTGCTCGAAGCTCAGGTCGGTCGTGAACACCGGGCTGCGGTATGCGTTGTAGTCGCGTTTGAAGCCGCGCACGGCGCCGCTATCGGGGAACGTGTTGCCCAGCGTCTGGTCGACGGTCTTCGCGGTCGCGTAATCGTCCGAGGTGAGCGACGCGCGACCGAGGCCGGCGAGCATCTCGACGCTGTCCGGGTGATCGGTCAGCGACGCGCGATACATCGAGATCGCCTGGCGCGGATGTGACTGGCCCGACACCGCGTCGGCGTGCGCGGCGCGGATCTCCGCGTTGAACGGTACCTGTTTCTCGAGCTGTTCGAGCGCGGTGATCCCTTCGTTGACGTGACCCGTGAAGATCAGGTACTGCGCACGCAGCCGGTAGTAGCGCAGGTAATCGCTTTCTCCCGGACCGACGTTGGTCACTTGCTTGGCCGGCGGCAGCGACTTCTCCATCTCGTCGAGCACCTGCTTCGCTTGCGCCGCGCGGCCCTGGTCGACGTACGACCAGAACAGTCCTTCCTGCAGTTCGATCGGACGCGTGCGGGAGCCGTACTGGAAGCCGCGGGTCGCGCGATCGGTCGGCGACGCGGTGGCTTGCTGCAGCGCGCGGGCGTACACGGCGTTCGCCTTGGCCGGTTCGCTCAGATACAGGTATGCGTCGCCGACGGCCGCCAGCGCGTCGATCGAGATTTCCGCGTTGGACGGAATCGTCTCGAACGTCGCGACCGCCGTTTTCATGTCGCCGCGTGCCGCGAGGGCGACTACCCGGTCGCCCGCGAGTGCGGTGCGGACCGGCGTGTACTCCGGCGTGGCCGGCATCCGCTTGTCGAGGTCGTCGGCCGCATGCAGCGCGCTGTCGATTCCGTCGAAGCGGTCCGCACTCGTCATCGAACGCGACTTGTCGCGTCCGCCGCGCACCTGCTGGCGAATCGACAGTTCTTCCAGTTGCGCGATGTCGACGGCGCAGAAGGCGTCGGGCCGGGCCTTCGCTTCGTCGAGCGCCTTGACCGCGCCGCCGCTCGCCGCGAGGCCGAACACGTCGTTGCGCACCGTCGGGACATCGGCCGTGCGGAGATTCGGCGCCTGCGCGTTCGGTACTTCGACGTCGGGTCCCTGCGATCGTTGGGTCGGCTCACCGGGAAGTTGCGCACCGGGTGACTGTGAAGTCGGTTGCTGGGACGACGGCGGTTGCGAGCCGGGCGTCCCGGTCGCGGGTGTGGGCGAATTCGGCATCGGCGTGCCGGATGCCTGCGCGGTGAGCGTCGGCGTCGTGGGCGTAGCCGGCGGTGCAGTGATCGCGGTCTGGGCGAGCTGCTGCGGTGCATCGGACCTTCGCGCGCGCGGCGCAGACGTATCGGGCGGCGAGGTGTCGAATGCCTGGGCAAGCAGCATCGGTTGATTCGACGCATGCGTGACCGCTGCAGGTGCATTCGACGACGTTGCCCCCGGCGCCGCGGCACTCGGCTGCGGAGCATCGGGATCCACGACGACCGTGGTCGGCATCGCCGGGTTCGATCCTTGTGCGATCTGCATCGACGCATCCGAGGCCCGAGCGATCGGCGTCGGCGCATGAGGGGGCTGCCCGGCCGAACCCTGGGCGGCCTGCATCGCCGCGCCCATCGGCGGCAGGTCGGGTGGCAGCGCATCCGGCGCGCCGCGGGATCCGGCGATTTCGCTCGTGCCGCGCGGGTCCGCGTCGCCTTCGCCGGCAAGGCAGGAGCCGGACGCGACGAGCAGGCACAGCAGCGGTGCATGCAGGAGGATCCGCCGATTCGACGGAGTGACGGTGGTGCATTGTTGTTGACGATTGTTGGCCACGGTGTGTCCTCACTTTGAAACGATCACATCGGTTGCACGCCCGACGACGCTCGTCGCCGGCCGTCGTACCACCGGGCAGCGATGCCCGGTGCCCTCCGACCGGTTCACAGGCGGTTGCGGATCGCTTGTCCGAGCAGCGCGCGCGATTCGCTGTTCTTCGGGTCGATGGCGAGTGCGCGGCTCGCGTTTTGTTCTACACAGCTCCATTCGTCGATCTGTGCGCACCAGCGCGCCTTGGCCAGAGCGCGGGCGCCTTCCAGTTCATCGTGCGTGACGCTGGCAGCCTCCATGTGCGACGTGCCGGCGAGATACGATTGCGGTTGCTGTCTCGGCACGGGGTCGGGGTGTTTTCTCGTGCGCGCCAGCGCCTGCGAACGTGACGTCCGATGCGCATCGCCGGGGCGCGCCGTACGACTGCCGGCCGACGCGGCGTGCGGGTCGGCCGCGAGCTTCGTCGCGGGCACATGCGCGCGGCGCGTGTGTTTCGTGTCGGAATGGGCCGTCGCAAGCGGCGGCGCGGCCGGTTCGGCGGCGGCCGACATCGCGGGCGCAGCCGATGCAGATGGCGGAACCGGCGCGGCCTGCGCGACCGTCGACGTCGAACCGGCCGGCGCCGCTGCGCGGGACGCGCCGCCCGTCGCCGCGACGATGAACTCGCGGTACTTGCCGACGGCGTTGCCGATCACGCCGGCGACATCGTGCGTCACGCTCGCATGGCCGACCCTCGCGTCTCGCTCGACATACGCGAAAGCACCGAAGATCGCGGCAAACGCGGCGATGCTGAGCGCCGCATTCTTTCCCGGACCCCACGAGGGTTTCGGTTGGCGGGCGGGCGAGTCGTCCGGTCGTTCTGCACGGGGCATTCAAGACTCCTTGATTCGATGCGTTCCACGAATGACGTGATCGATGCGGGGCGGCGCGACGTTCACCATCGCAACTGCGTCGTGAGCGTCCCGGTCTCGACGATCGCGAACTGGGTGGCGCCCTGGTAGATTCCTTCGACCCGATAGCTCGCATCCGGCACGCTGAACAGGCAGCGCGATCCCGATGCATTGAATTCGACGAGCACGCGCCCGTGCCGGCGCAGGCGCACCTGTACGTTGGAGAGCGGCTGCCCGGTGCTCCCGGACAAGAAAGACACGCCGAGGTTGTACGGGCGTCCGTCCGGGGGAAGCGGCGCGGTACCGTCGATCCGCGCATCGCCGCAGATATACGAAATCATGTACCGGTTTGCCCCCGGCCCGGACGCCGGCGACGAGGCCGCCGGTGTCTGGGCCATGGCGTTCATGCAGAGCACGGAGAGCGCGACGCTCAGGAAAGGGCGAGCATGCTGTCGAAGCGAGGGTGACATTTCCATCTCCCGTTCGGAGTCGATGACGCGCATCGATTCCGAGTCGAATTTGCCAACGTTCTTTTGCGACACGCTATTGATACACGATGGTTTTTGAACCAACAACCGCGTGTGGCCCGAATGGGACGAGGGTGAAAGATCCTATTTAAATAGGATAAGGAGGGATTGGTGAGGATCGCTTAATGCAGAATAAAGTCGATATTGCCGAACATGAAAATTGCTCATCGGTAGCGATGATCGAGCACGCTTTGAATCACATCGGAGGTATCGACGTTCGTGCCGAAAAATAACGACTGAGAAAAGAAACTATTGCGCCTGTATTCGACGCGAAGCAATCAAAATCGGGATACAGATCGCACATCATGAAATGAGGGTGCGACGTTTTTAGGCATTCCGACAGTTACAGGTAAATCGAAACTTGTGTAACAAGGTATTTCTGCCCGGAAAAGCGGGCTGAATGTTCTTACCTGATACGGAAAACAGTAAAAAATACGACATGAATACGCAAACGTTTGCGTTTTATCGAGATCGATTACAGACGGGGAGCGGTTTCACGGAGTGGGACGGGATGTTCGATTGCAGTTTGAAAGACCGCCCATGCGCGCCGTGGACGTCCACGGCGCGAACGCTCGGTCAGCGGCTGCCGCCCGCGCTTCGCCGCGCGCTGCGCATGGCGGGCGCGGCCGCCTCTTCATGGCCGATCGCACCGTCGATCGCCGTGCGCGGCCGGTTCATGATGTAGACCCACAGCTGCTCGGCCGCGAGCCCGCGCTTGCGCGCCGATCGGTACAGGCGGATTTCGAGTTCGGTGATCCAGTCGCCCGTGCCCGCGCACACGAGCGTGCCGTCCGCGAGCTCCTTCGCGACGCAGCTTTCCGGCAGCCAGCCGATGCCGTGCCCTGCCACGACCATGCCCTTCAGCGCTTCGGACATGTGCGTCTCGAAACACCGGTGCAGGACATACGGTTCGGTCGCATTCAGCAGCAGCATCTCGACGATGTTGCCGAGAAAGGCGCCCGACGAATACGCGAGCAGCGGCAACGGCGCGTCGGGCGTGCCGGGCAGCTGGAATACCGGCTTGCCGCGCGCGTCGGGCGACGACACGGGCAGGATCCGCTCGACGCCGAGGCTGACGAACGGGAAGTGGTTCGGGTCGAGCACGATCGGCAACTGCGGATGGTGATAGCCGAGCAGCAGGTCGCATTCGCCTTCGACCAGTTGCTGCACGCCTTCCGGCACGTTCACCGCATTGACGCGCGCGGTGACGTGGCCGACCTCGTCGTTGAGCTGCTTGAGCCATTCGGGAAACAGCGTGAACACGAGCGTATGCGCGACGGCGAAGCGCACGACCTGGTCGCTCGCCGCGAACTGGTCATAACCGTTCACGAGATTGCGCGCCGCATACATGCTGCGCAGGATGTCCGCGGCGAGCCCGCGGAACATCTGGCCGGCGGGCGTCAGCGCGATCGGATTGATGCTCCGGTCCACCAGCTTCGCGTCCATCCAGGTTTCGAGGGCGGCGATTCGCCTGCTGAACGCCGACTGCGTCAGGTGCCGGTGACGCGCGGCCCGGGAAAAGCTCTTGGTATCCGCAAGGCTCAGGAAATCTTCCAGCCACTTTGCTTCCATTTCGATCTTCGCTTTTTATAGTCGGGCGCCGGAAAGGCGGCGCCGTCCGCTGCACCAACGTTCTAGCGTACCGCGCCTCGCGCCGCTCGGGCCGATGTTTTTTTTCGATCGGTGTCAGTCGAAATATGCATGGGCATTGTCGGCGGGATTACGGCTACATAGCGTTGAGGGGCCGTACTGGTTAACCGGACAGTTCATCGCGTCGGACTGTTCCGACCGGCCGGGACGGCACTTCCCCCAGGGCCGGCTGCGCCGTGTGTGTGCCGGCCCGCCCGTTCATGGCCATTCCGGGAGCTCGGGCTCGCCGCTTTTGGTGCAGTGCAGATTGCACATACGTGACACGCGGGAGAACTATGTTCGCTGGACGCGGCGCAGCATCGGCCGTGCGCGTTCGCGGCGCACCGCAAGCGCCCGTTGCGGCGCGCGTTGCACCGTTGTGGTGCGCAATGCCGCGCGGGCATGCCTGGGCGGCGCAAAACAGGGGGGATATCGAGGGGATCGAGCAAGGCACGTTCCTTGCAAAGCATTCAGTACGCCGGTCCGGCATGCGCAATGCCGGGAAAACGATCGATGGAGAAAAGATCGATGAAGCCATTCGATGAAATGCTGCAATCCGGCGACATGGTAAGGGCGCCTTACGCGCGCCTGAAGCAATGGCTCGACACGCAGAACCCTGCGAGCCTCGCCCAGAAGGCCCACGACGCGGAAGGCGTGTTCCGCAAGACGGGCATCACGTTCGCCGTCTATGGCGACGCGGAGGCCGCCGAGCGGCTGATTCCGTTCGACATCGTCCCGCGCATCATCTCGGGGGCGGAATGGAGCCGGCTGTCGCTCGGCATCGAGCAGCGCGTGATGGCGCTGAACGCGTTCCTCGACGACATCTACCACCGCCAGGAAATCGTGCGCGCGGGCATCGTGCCGAAGCACCTGATCGCGCACAACGAGGCGTTCATCCCCGAGATGATCGACTTCCGGCCGCCCGGCAACGTTTACACGCACATCATCGGCGTCGACATCGTGCGCACCGGCGAGAATGCGTTCTACGTGCTGGAAGACAACGCGCGCACGCCGTCCGGCGTGTCGTACATGCTGGAAAACCGCGAGACGATGATGCAGCTCTTCCCCGAGCTGTTCCAGCAGGTGAAGGTGCGCCCGGTCGAAACCTATCCGCAGATGCTGCGCCAGTCGCTCGCGGCCGTGTGCCCGCCGGGCGGCAACGCCGACAATCCGACCATCGCGGTGCTCACGCCCGGCATCCACAATTCGGCGTACTACGAACATTCGTTCCTCGCCGACCAGATGGGCGTACACCTCGTCGAGGGCAGCGACCTGCAGGTGATCGACGGCCGCGTCGCGATGCGCACGACCGAAGGCTTCCGGCCGATCGACGTGCTGTACCGCCGCGTCGACGACGCGTTCCTCGATCCGCTCACGTTTCGCCCGGATTCGGTGCTCGGCGTGGCGGGCATCATGGACGTGTACCGCGCGGGCAACATCACGATCGCGAATGCGCCCGGCACCGGCATCGCCGACGACAAGGCGATCTACTCGTACATGCCGGAGATCGTCGAGTTCTACACGGGCCGCAAGGCGCTGCTGGAGAACGTGCCGACCTGGCGCTGCGGCGAGGCCGACAGCCTGAAGTACGTGCTCGAGCATCTCGACGAACTGGTCGTGAAGGAGGTGCACGGCTCGGGCGGCTACGGGATGCTGGTCGGGCCGTGCGCGTCGAAGGCCGAACTCGAGGCGTTTTCCGCGAAGCTGCGCGCACGTCCCGCGAACTACATCGCGCAACCGACGCTCGCGCTGTCCACCACGCCGATCCTGACCGACGCCGGCCTCGCGCCGCGCCACGTCGACCTGCGTCCGTTCGTGCTGGTGTCGGACCGCATCCGCATCACGCCGGGCGGGCTCACGCGCGTCGCGCTGAAGGAAGGATCGCTCGTCGTCAACTCGAGCCAGGGCGGCGGCACCAAGGACACCTGGGTGCTGGCCGACTGAGCCGGGCACGACCGCGCGCGCCGGAGCCGGCGCGCGAACCGAACGAAGACGGAGTGGACACGAGATGCTTCTGGGACGTACTGCAAGCGGTCTCTTCTGGATGTACCGCTATATCGAGCGCGCGGAGAACATCGCGCGCATCGTCGATGCCGGGCTGCGGATGGCGCTCACGCGCACGGCCGACGCGCCGGCCGAATGGTCGTCGGTGCTCGTCAGCTCGGGCGCGGACGACGGCTACCGGCAGAAATACGACGCGTATGCGGCCGATACCGTAACCGACTATCTGCTGCGCGACCGCGACAATCCGTCGAGCGTGCTGTCGTGCATCGAGGCGGCGCGCTCGAACGCACGGATGGTGCGCACGGCGCTCACGCGCGAGGCGTGGGAAAGCGTGAACGGCGCGTGGCTCGCGCTGCGCCGCGCGCTGGCGCAGCCGGTGCCGGAAAGCGAGCTGCCGGCCGTGCTCGACGAAGTGAAGCGCGAAACCGCGCTGATTCTCGGCAGCTTCTACAGCACGATGCTGCGCAACGAGATCTTCGATTTCGCGCAGATCGGCGCGTTCATCGAACGCGCGGACAACACCGCGCGGATCATCGACGTGAAATACCACCTGCTGCTGCCGTCGGTATCGCACGTCGGCACGATCCTCGACAACTACCAATGGGAGACGATCCTGCGCTGCGTGGCCGCGCACCGTTCGTACCGCTGGGTGTACGACGTGCAGTACAAGCCGATGAACATTGCCGACTACCTGATCCTGAACGGCCGCATGCCGCGTTCGCTGCGCTATTGCTACGGGCGCGTCGTGTCGAGCCTGAACCTGCTCGCGAAGGATTACGGCGTGACACACCCGTGTCACGACACGGCCACGAAGATCCTGCAAATGCTGTCCGATACCTCGGTCGAGCGGATCTTCAAGAGCGGCCTGCACGAGTTCCTGACCGACTTCATCGGCCGCAACAACAGCCTCGGGCTCGAAATCGCCCAGGCTTACAACTTCGACTGAGGCTTGCCATGCGACTCGCCATCCGACACATTTCGCGTTACCAGTTCGACGATCAGGCCACCCATGCACTGCAACGGTTGCGGCTGCGCCCGCAGTCGGGCCCCGGGCAGACGGTGCGCGCGTGGCAGGTCACGATCGACGGCGTCGAGCCGACGCTGTCTTACGCCGACGGGCTCGGCAACCGGATCGACCTCGTGCGCCACGATCGCGGCGCGAAGGCGGAGATCGTCGTCGTGGCGGCCGGCGTCGTCGAGACGCAGGACCGCGCGGGCATTCTCGGGCATTCCGAAGGCTATGCGCCGCCGTGGGTCTTCGAGCGCGAGACCGCGCTCACGAAGGCGGGCGACACCGTGCGCGCGCTGACCGACGCACTGCCCATCGAGCCGCTCGGACTGGACGCATTGCACTGGCTGATGACGGAAGTGCACGGCCGCATCGCGTACGCGCCGAACCTGGCCGCCGACCCCGCCGTCGATGCGGAAACCGCGCTGCAAAGCGGCGAGGGCACGAGCCGCGACCATGCACACGCGTTCATCGCGGCCGCGCGCGTGCTGAAGATCCCCGCGCGCTACATCTCGGGCTACGTGCTGGCCGACAGCGCGATGCAGCGCATCGCCGATGCGAAACAGCATGCGGGCGACGTCGAGGACGAGGAAGCGCTCGCGCTGCAGAGCGGCGACGGCATGCAGCAGGCGCTCGGCGCGTCGCATGCCATGCAGTCGCAGTTGCAATCGCAATCGCAATCGCAGGGGCAGTCGCAGGCGGCGCTCGGCGCGCAGCCGCAAGCCGCCACGCTGACGCAGCAGCCGGCCGGCCATGCATGGGCCGAGGCCTACGTCGAAGGGCTCGGCTGGGTCGGCTTCGACCCGTTCATGAACCGTTGTCCGGACGAACGCTACGTGCGCATCGCGGTCGGCCTCGACCATCGCGACGCGCAGCCGGTAACGGGGCTCGGCGCGACGGCCGTCGGTGTCGAGATCAGCGTCGTGCAGACGCCGGAATTCGTCTGACCTGGCGCGCGTTTTCGCCGAATCCGCCATGCCGGGCCGCCGCGTCCAAAGCGACGCGGCGTGCGCGGCCGGCCCAACCCGACTCGAGCTCCCATGTCCATCCACGTCGCGCTGCATCACACCACCCGCTATCGCTACGACCGGCTCGTCAACCTCGGCCCGCAGGTCGTGCGGCTGCGGCCCGCGCCGCATTGCCGGACGCCGATCCTCGCGTATTCGATGACGGTCGAGCCCGCGCAGCACTTCGTCAACTGGCAGCAGGACCCGTTCTCGAACTATCTCGGGCGGCTCGTGTTTCCGGAGCGCACCGACCACTTCGAGATCACGATCGACCTCGTCGCAGAGATGTCGGTGTACAACCCGTTCGACTTCTTCCTCGAGGCGAGCGCGGACCAATATCCGTTCAGCTATGACGACGCGCTGAAGACCGAGCTCGCGCCGTATCTCGCGTGCGATCCGCAGACGAGCGCCGCGCCGCTGTTTCGCGCGTATCTCGACGGCGTGGACCGCACGCCGGCCGGCACCGTGGACTTCCTCGTCGCGCTGAACCAGCAGCTTCAGCACGACATCGGCTATCTCGTGCGGATGGAGCCGGGCGTGCAGACGCCCGCGCAGACACTCGAACTCGCGTCCGGCTCGTGCCGCGACAGCGCGTGGCTGCTCGTGCAGCTGTGCCGCCATCTCGGCATCGCCGCGCGCTTCGTGTCGGGCTACCTGATTCAGCTCACCCCCGACGTGAAATCGCTCGACGGCCCGAGCGGCACGTCGGTCGATTTCACCGACCTGCACGCGTGGTGTGAGGTCTACCTGCCGGGCGCCGGCTGGATCGGCTTCGATCCGACCTCGGGCCTGCTCGCCGGCGAAGGGCATATTCCGCTCGCGTGTACGCCGCAGCCGACGAGCGCCGCGCCGGTGGAAGGGCTGATCGACGAGTGCGAGGTGTCGTTCGAGCACGAGATGAGCGTGACGCGCGTGTACGAGTCGCCGCGCGTGACGAAGCCGTATACGGAATCGCAGTGGGATGCCGTGCTGGCGCTCGGCACGCAGGTCGACGGCGCGCTGGCCGCCGGCGACGTGCGGCTCACGCAGGGCGGCGAGCCGACCTTCGTGTCGATCGACGATCGCGACGGCGCCGAGTGGAACACCGATGCGCTCGGCCCGACCAAGCGCGGCTATGCGACCGAACTCGTGCAGCGGCTGCGCGCCGAATACGGCGACGGCGGCTTCCTGCATTTCGGGCAGGGCAAGTGGTACCCGGGCGAGCAATTGCCGCGCTGGGCGCTGTCGATCTTCTGGCGCGCGGACGGCCAACCCGTGTGGCACGATCCGTCGCTGTTCGCCGACGAACGCGAGCCGTCGTCGTACACCACCGACGACGCGAAGCGTTTCATCGATGCGCTTGCCGCGCGGCTGAACCTGAGCGGCGAATTCATCCAGCCCGGCTACGAGGACGTCTGGTACTACCTGTGGCGCGAGCGTCGGCTGCCCGTCAACGTCGATCCGTTCGACGCGCGCCTCGACGACGAGCTCGAACGCGCGCGGCTGCGCAAGGTGTTCGAGCAGCAGCTCGACAGCGTGGTCGGCTACGTGCTGCCGGTCAAGTGCACGGATGACGAGTCGGACCGCGATCGGTCGGGCCGCGATCGGTCGCGCCTCGACGGGCCGCGCTGGCAGACGGGCCCGTGGTTCTTCCGCGACGAGCGGATGTACCTCGTGCCGGGCGATTCGCCGATGGGCTATCGGCTGCCGCTCGATTCGCTGCCGTGGGCGGCCCGCGCCGACCATCCGTACCTCGTCGATCGCGATCCGTTCGCGCCGCGCGACGCGCTGCCGGAAGCCGCGGCCATCCGCGCGCGCTATACCGGCCCGGCCGACGCGCCGCGCTACCTGTCCGGCGTGCATCGCGAAGCGTCCGCGCAGACCGTGATGCAGTGGCGTGCCGATGACGCGGCCGCGAGCGGCCGATCAGGCGCCGCGGACCCGCATCGCCAGCCCGAGCGCTTCGAATCGGCCGCGTGGATCACGCGCACCGCGCTGTGCGTCGAGGTGCGAAACGGCATCCTGTACCTGTTCATGCCGCCGCTCGCCGCGCTCGAGGATTATCTCGATCTGCTCGGCGCGATCGAGCTGACCGCGCACGCACTCGGCGTGAAGCTCGTGCTCGAAGGCTACCCGCCGCCGCGCGACGCACGACTGAAGCTGCTGCAGGTGACGCCCGATCCCGGCGTGATCGAGGTGAACATCCATCCGGCCGCGAGCTTCGACGAACTCGTCGACCACACCGAATTCCTGTACGACGCCGCATGGCAAACGCGGCTGTGCAGCGAGAAGTTCATGGTCGACGGGCGGCACGTCGGCACCGGCGGCGGCAACCACTTCGTGCTCGGCGGCGCGACGCCGGCCGACAGCCCGTTCCTGCGTCGCCCGGATCTGCTCGCGAGCCTGATCGCGTACTGGCACAACCATCCGTCGCTGTCGTACCTGTTCTCGGGGCTGTTCATCGGGCCGACGAGCCAGGCGCCGCGTGTCGACGAGGCGCGCAACGACCAGCTCTACGAGCTCGACATCGCGTTCGCGGAGATCCAGCGCAACAAGCTGCTCTACGGGCAGGACATGCCGCCATGGCTCGTCGACCGCGTGCTGCGCAACCTGCTGATCGACGTGACGGGCAACACGCACCGCAGCGAGTTCTGCATCGACAAGCTGTATTCGCCCGATTCGTCCACCGGCCGGCTCGGCCTGCTCGAACTGCGCGCGTTCGAGATGCCGCCGCATGCGCGGATGAGCATCGTGCAGCAACTGCTGCTGCGCGCGCTGGTCGCGCGCTTCTGGGCCGCGCCGTACACGACGCCGCTCACGCGCTGGGGCACGGCGCTGCACGACCGGTTCATGCTGCCGGAATTTCTTCAGATGGATTTCGACGACGTGCTGGCCGAGCTGCGCGACGCCGGTTTCGCGTTCGATCCGGCGTGGTTCGCGCCGCACTTCGAATTCCGCTTCCCGCTGTTCGGGCAGATCGCGGTGAACGGGATGCAGCTGTCGCTGCGCGGCGCATTGGAGCCGTGGCACGTGATGGGCGAGGAGGGCGCGCCGGGCGGCACGGTGCGCTACGTCGATTCGTCGGTCGAACGGCTCGAAGTGCGCGTGACGGGGCTGAACGACAACCGGCACGTCGTGACCGTCAACGGCCGCGCGCTGCCGCTACAGCCGACCGGCACCGTCGGCGAGTACGTCGCGGGCGTGCGCTACAAGGCGTGGGCGCCGCCGTCTGCGCTGCACCCGACCATCGGCGTGCATGCGCCGCTCACGTTCGACGTCGTCGATACGTGGCTGCAACGCTCGCTCGGCGGCTGCCGGTATCACGTCGCGCATCCGGGCGGGCGCAACTACGCGACGTTCCCGGTCAATGCGTACGAAGCCGAGAGCCGCCGGCTCGCGCGCTTCGTCGAGATCGGGCACACGCCGGGGCGGATGGATGTCGCGGCTGCCGCGCCGAGCCGCGAATTCCCGTTCACGCTCGACTTGCGGCGGCCGTGATCCATCGATGACAGGGCGGACGACGATGCGGGGTTTCCGACCTCCCGGCGGCCGCGCCGGAATGCTAGGATGCGGGCAGATCGCGGCCGCGCGCCGCGGTAGCTTGCCGCCGGTGCGGCGGCGCGCTTGCGCGGCTGCATCCTGACGACGGAACGACATCGTGCCGCCCATTGACATCGATCATCTCGCCGCCCTCGACGCGATGCCCACGCTCTTCGATTCCGGCGCCCAGCCGGACGCCGCCGAACTGGCCGCCGCGCTCGCGGCACCGGCGGCCGCCGGCCGTTACGACGAACTGCGCGGCAGCGCGGCCGGCCTGAACGCGCCTGCGCTCGCGCCCGCGTGGCGCAGCTTCTTCACGTCGATCGGCAGCGACGGCGTGGCCGACCTCGACCGCCGTGCCGACGCGCTGCATCGGCGCATGCGCGAGAACGGCCTGTTCTACCAGTTGCACGAGCAGCGCGCCGGCGACGGCGCGGTCGGCCCGTGGTCGCTCGACCTGCTGCCGCTGATCGTCACGCCCGAGGACTGGGTCGCGATCGAGCGCGGCGTGCTGCAACGCGTGCGACTGCTCAACGCGACGCTGGCCGACCTGTACGGGCCGCAGACGATCCTGCAGCGCGGGTTGCTGCCGCCAGCGCTCGTCACCGGCCACTCCGGCTACCTGCGCGCGATGCGCGGCGCGCGCGTGCCGGGCGATACGTGGCTGCACGTCGTCGCGTTCGACCTCGCGCGCGGCCCGGACGGCCAGTGGCGGATCGTCGCGCAACACACGCAGGGTGCGGCCGGGCTCGGCTACCTGCTCGAGAACCGGCTGATCGTGTCGCGGCTCTTTCCGCGCGGGTTTCGCGGGCTGCGCGTGCAGCGGCTCGCGTCCGCTTACCGTGCACTGCTGCAGAGCATGCAATCGCTCAGTCCCGCCGCGAAGAATTCGCGGATCGTGCTGCTGACGCCGGGGCCGCACAGCGCGACCTATTTCGAGCACGCGTATCTCGCGCGCTATCTCGGCCTCACGCTCGTCGAAGGCGGCGACCTGACCGCGCGCGACAACCGCGTGTTCCTGAAGACGCTGAGCGGGCTCGAGCCGGTGCACGGCATCCTGCGGCGCGTCGACGATGCGTGGCTCGATCCGCTCGAACTGCGGCCCGATTCGATGCTCGGCGTGCCGGGGCTGTTGCAGGCCGTGCGCGCGGGCAACGTGCTGCTCGCGAACGCGCCGGGCTCGGGCTTCCTCGAATCGCCGGCGATGCTCGGCTTCATGCCGCGTCTCGCGGAAGGCTTGCTCGGCGAAACGCTGACGCTGCCGGCCGTGCATTCGTGGTGGTGCGGCGAGGCGGCCGCGTGCGACGACGCGCTGCCGCAGCTCGCGCGCGGCATCGTCAAGGCCTCCTATCCACCCGACGTGCAGGATGGCGGGGCATTCGAACCGGTGATCGGCGCGCGGCTCACGCAGGCGCAACTGGCGGAATGGCGCGCGCGGATTCTCGCGCGGCCCGAACATTACACGGTGCAGGCGGATCTGCCGCTGTCGCAGGCGCCGACCTGGCCGCGAGCCGATGCGCCCGACGGCAACGGCAGCGCGCGCATCGTGCCGAAGCCGCTGCTGCTGCGCGTCTTCGCGCTCGCCGACGGCGCGCAGCGCTGGCGGCTGTTGCCGGGCGGGCTGTCGCGAGTCGGCACGCGCGACACGCTGTTCAACGCGCCGATGCCGCGCGGCGGCAGCACCGTCGATACGTGGGTAATGACCGAGGGCATCGTCGATTCGACGACGCTGCTGCAGACGCATCTCGGCCCCGACGACCTCGTCGAGCGGCCGCGCGCGATCGCGAGCCGCGCGGCCGAGAACCTGTTCTGGCTCGGCCGCTACACCGAGCGCGCGACCAATCTGATGCGCCTGGCGCGTGCCGCGCTCGAACGGCTGCGCGGCGAAGACGACGTCGACAGCCCCGCGCATCTGGAACTGCTCGACACGCTGTGCCGCGACACCGGGCTGATCGCGGCCGACGCGCCGCACGCCGTCGATGCGCCGCGCGCGTTCCAGCATGAGCTGGCGACGTCGCTGACGCGCGGCGCCGATCGCACGTCGGGGATCGCGTCGTGCCTGTTCGGCATGCGCGGCGCGGCTGCCGCGATCCGTGAACGGCTGTCGAGCGATCAGTGGCGGCTGATTGACGACGCGACGCAACTGTTCGCGGACAGCGCGGGGCAACCGGAGGCGGAGGAGCAGATCGGCAACGAGGCGCTGCAACTGCTGGAACGCGTCGGCCTGCTGCTCGGCGCGATCACCGGCGCGCAGACCGACAACATGACGCGCGACGACGGCTGGCGATTGCTGTCGATCGGCCGGCAGATCGACCGGCTCGACTTCCTGTGCAGCGTGCTGAAGTTCGCGTTCGACGAAGGCGCCGTGCATCGGCAGGACGGCTTCGAACTCGTGCTGGAACTGTTCGACAGCACGATCACGTTCCGCTCGCGGTTCCAGCGCGGCTTCGACGTCGCGCCGCTGCTGTCGCTCGTCGTGCTCGATACCGACAACCCGCGCTCGCTCGGCTGGGTCGTGCAGGCGCTGCGCGGACGGCTGACGAAGGTCGAGCGCGGCGAAGGCTATGCGCTGTCCGAGCTGGCCGAGACGGTTCCGGACATCCCCGCGTGGTCGTTGCACGAGCTGTGCGAGACCGCCGAAGGCGGTCGGCACGACAAGCTGCTTGCCGCGCTCGACACGACGGTGAAGGCGGTCTGGGAGCTGTCGAACCGGATCGGCGAGCGCTATTTCAGCCACGTGCGCGAGGCGGGCAGGACGCTATGGTGACGAAAGGCGTGTCGAAAACACCGGCCGGTTCCGGAAACGCACGGCAGGCGCCGCCGTCGGCTCCGGCCGCAACGGATGCGCCGGCCGCCGTCGCGCCGGGCCGGTTGCTGCGCGTCACGCACGACACCGAATACCGTTACGCGGCGCGCGTCGAATCCGCGCAGCATCAGGCACGCCTGCAACCGCTCGCGACGCCGCGCCAGCAGGTGCTGTCGTTCTCGCTCGACATCGAGCCCGCGCCGGAATCGGTCGGCACCGAACTCGATGCATTCGGCAATGCGCGCGCATCGTTCGCGCTGAACCTGCCGCACGACACGCTGCTGGTGCGCAGCCGCAGCACCGTGCGCGTGACGCCGCCCGTGTGGTCGCTCGGCGCGCGCGGCGAGCCGCCGGCCGCGATCGCGAACCCGGACGCCGCGCATGCCACCGCATGGGAGGCCGTGCGCGACCGCCTGCGGTTCCGCGCGGGACAGCCTTACGACCCGGCGAGCGAGTTCGTGTTCGCGTCGCCGCATGTGGCATGCGACTCCGAACTCGCCGCGTACGCGGCCGCGAGCTTCACGCCGCAACGCCCGCTCGTGCAGGCTGCGTGGGACCTGATGCGGCGCGTGCATGCCGATTTCGCGTACACGCCGAACAGCACCGACATCACGACGTCGGCCCTCGACGCGTTGCGGTTGCGCAAGGGCGTCTGCCAGGATTTCGCGCACGTGATGATCGGCGCGCTGCGCTCGCTCGGGCTGGCCGCGCGGTACGTCAGCGGCTACTTGCTCACGCAGCCGCCACCCGGCCAGCCGCGGCTGATCGGCGCCGACGCGTCGCATGCGTGGGTCGAGGTGTACGACCCGGCGTGGCCCGAGGACGGCGGCTGGCTGCAGCTCGATCCCACCAACGATCGTGCGCCGGGCGACGACTACGTGATGCTGTCCGTCGGCCGCGACTACGCGGACGTGACGCCGCTGCGCGGCGTGATCCGCGGCGGCGGCGCGGATCAGGAGCTGAAGGTCGGCGTGACGGTCGAGCCGCTCGATGCGGTTTGAGCGGACGCCGGGCGGCCCTCGTGCGCTTTAAGTCTTCGTTAATTCTGCACGCCTAGCATGGTGATGCCGGCGAACGTTCGGACCCCGGTCCGGCACGCCGGCGGCACGCGCGGGTGCGTCGACGTCACGGCGCCGCGCCGTCGCGCGTCGCCATTTCCACGCAACGGCGGCAGACCATGATCAAGCACTTCGACTACACGCTCGGCAACGAGACGATCGAGCTTTGTGCGAGCTTCGGCGCGGGCCCGGCGTTCCGCCGCGTGCTCGTGAGCCGCGCGGATTCGATGGAGACGCTGGTGGTGCTCGACGCGCGCGGGCTGTCGGGCCTCCTGAAGGTGGCGACCGAAGAGCCGGAAGGGTTGCTCGACGATGCGATCCGCAAGGTCGGTGACGAACAGCTCGTCGAGCAGGCGATCAGCGGCCGGACGATCGTCGAAGCCGCGCTGTGACCGGCGGCGCGTGCGTATGCCGGTAGGCCCGGCAGCACGTGCCGCGTCGCGTTGTTGCGCCGCTCAGGCCGCGAACCGGTCCGTCGCGGCGACCAGCGCCTCCAGAATCCCCGGCTCGTTGTACGCGTGCCCGGCGCCGGGCACGATTTCGAACGTCGCCCCTGGCCACGCCTTCGACAACTCCCATGCGGTACGTGCAGGCGTCGCGACGTCGTAGCGGCCCTGCACGATCACGCCCGGAATGCCGGCGAGACGATGCGCGTCGCGCAGCAACTGGCCTTCCTCGACGAAGCCCTCGTTCACGAAGTAGTGATTTTCGATCCGCGCGAACGCGAGCGCGTAGTGGCCGTCCGCGAAGTGCGCGGCGAGTGCGGGATCGGGCAGCAGCGTGATCGTGCGGCCTTCCCAGATGCTCCACGCGCGTGCGGCTTCGAGTTTCGCGGCTTCGTCGTCACCGGTCAGCCGGCGATGGTAGGCGGCCATCAGGTCGCCGCGCTCGGCCTCCGGAATCGGAGCGAGGAAGTCTTCCCAGTGATCGGGGAACAGCCACGACGCGCCTTCCTGGTAGTACCACAGCAGTTCCGCGCGACGCATCGTGAAGATGCCGCGCACAATCAGCGCGCTCACGCGTTCGGGGTGGGTTTCCGCGTACGCGAGCGCCAGCGCGCTGCCCCACGAGCCGCCGAACACCAGCCACTGCTCGGCGCCGACCATCTCGCGCAGGCGCTCGATATCGGCGACCAGATGCCACGTCGTATTGTTCTCGAGGCTCGCATGCGGCGTCGAGCGCCCGCACCCGCGCTGATCGAACAGCAGGATGTCGTAGCGCTCGGGATCGAACAGGCGGCGATGGTCGGGGCCGCAGCCGGCACCGGGGCCGCCGTGCAGGAACACGGCGGGCTTGCCGGCCGGGTTGCCGCAGCGCTCCCAGTAGATGCGATGGCCGTCGCCGGTGTCGAGGTGGCCGTGGGCGTAGGGTTCGATCGGTGGATACACAGGCAGGCTCCGGGTAAGGGGCGACAGGAGGCGGACGAAGCGCGGGCCGGAGGGCGGGCGAGGTACGGTGCCGCGGATGCTGCTGCGCCGCAAAATTTGTTGCGTGGGCATCGGACCGGCCGCCGCCGGGCAAGGCTTGTCATTATGCCCATTCGTCGCGCTGGACGTTGGCACGCTGGGGTGCAGCGTCGCGGGCGGTATTGGTCACACGGATTTTTGAAGCAATTTCATTCCGATATTTTTCATACAAAATCCCGGCGGCAGGTCGGCGGGCCAATCGGGCGCCGGCCGACTCCCGTTTCTTTACCGTGCCAACGGAAACCAGCCGATGAACCATCGCGTCACGCAGTTGACCGGGTTGCGCGCCGTCGCGGTCGCGATGGTCGTCGTCGGTCATGCCGAGCATGTGCTGCCCGGCGGCTATACGGGCTGGTACGCGCCGTTGCGGCTGATCGCCGATGGCCGGCTCGGCGTGCTGATCTTCTTCGTGCTGAGCGGTTTCCTGATCACCAACGTGCTGCGCGCCGAGTTCGCGCGCACGGGCGGCATCGCGCTGACGTCGTTCTACGTGCGCCGCGCGTTGCGGATCTGGCCGGCCTGCTACGTCTATCTCGCGGCCGTCGCGATCGTGGCGTTCGCCGGCTGGTTCGACGTCGATCGCCGGCAATGGCTCTATGCGGCGCTGCACCTGTGGAATTACTCGGCATGGTTCGGGCTGACCGGCGACAACGCGCTGCATCCGGACGGCGCGTGGTACCTCGGCCATTTCTGGTCGCTTGCGCTCGAGGAGCAGTTCTACTGGTTCTGGCCGCTGCTGTTCGTGTTCGGCATGCGCCGCGCCGGCACGCGCTGGCTGGCTGCGCTGATCCTGATCGTGCCGCTGGTGCGCGCCGTCACGTATTTCGCTGCGCCCGCGCTGCGCGGGCAGCTCGGGATGATGCTCCATACCGGTGTCGACCCGATCCTGATCGGCTGCTATGCGTCGCTCAACCGCGAACGGCTCGAGGCGTGGATCGGCTCGTGGCGCGGCGAGGCGCGCATCGTGACGGCGCTCGTCTTCGTCGTGCTGCTCGGCATGCCGCTCGCCGAACATCGGCTGGGCGGCTTCTGGAATGCGACGTACGGCGTGACGCTCGAAGCCGCGCTGATCGCGATCGTGATCGTCGTGCTGAATTTCCGCAGCGAGTTCTGGTGTGCGCGGTGGTTGCGCGCGCGGCCCGTCGTGTTCATCGGCACGATCTCGTTCAGCCTTTATCTGTGGCAGCAGCCGTTCGCGAACCCGGATTTGCCGGTCGCGCACGCATTTCCGCTCGGCATCGTGTGGGCGCTGATTGCCGCGACTGTCAGTTATTTCCTCGTCGAGAAGCCGTTCCTGAGGTTGAAGGATCGCTATTCGGCGCGCGAGGTGCGACGCGTGCGGGACGACGCGTTGCGGATGCCGGCGCCGACCGATGCGATCGGGCCGAAGGTGGTGGAGTAGGCGAGGGGGGTGGCGGTCTTACTTGAAGCGCTTCTTCGAAGCGGGTGAATACCAGAAGTCGCGGAACATATCGATGCCGTATGACTTGCCGTCGTAGTGGACGACCGTGCGCGCCGTGCGCTTGCCCGTATCCGAGTAATCCCCGTTCTTGCGCTGCGTCTCAACGATGTGTGCCGTGATCGACAGGTCGGCGAAGCCGTGGCTCGACGTTTTCTCGACGGCGATCGTCATGCGGGCCTCTTCGCTGCGCGCATCGCCGACACCGGGGCTGCAGGCGTCGCCTTCGACGCTGACCCAACCGTAGAGGTTGGTGCCGAACACCGGGCGGATACGGCCGCCTTCGCGCACCCACAGTGTCAACTCTTCACTGGTGTTGGCATCAGGGCAACTCGGCCCGCGCGCGCTGCTGGTAAATACGACGCCGAATGCGCGCACATCGGGCGACAGCCGGTAGGGCGCCGTGTCGATGCGGTAGCTGTTCTCGCCGATCTCCGTCGCCGCATCCTCTTCGACCACCGACCGATCGGCCGCCACGACCTTGCTGCCCTCGACGAGCGCAATGACCTGCAGCTTTTTGCTTTCGTCGGGGTCCTTGCTCTTCGGCAGCGAATCGAACGCGACGGCCGCGATCGTCGTTTCCGGTGCATTCGGCATGGCTTTGCACGACGACGCGACGACGAGCCGGTCCGCATCGCGCGTGGCGATGCGTGCGCTCGCGATGCCGGCCCAGCGGGCGATGGCCGTGACGGTTGCGTCGCTACAGGACTGGCTGTCGGCGGCGTGAGCGATGGGCGTGGCAACGAATGCCAGCAACGAGGCGCAGCGAA
Source organism: Burkholderia sp. HI2761 (assembly GCF_002223355.1). Taxonomy (NCBI): domain Bacteria; kingdom Pseudomonadati; phylum Pseudomonadota; class Betaproteobacteria; order Burkholderiales; family Burkholderiaceae; genus Burkholderia; species Burkholderia sp. HI2761. The sequence continues at coordinate 1,578,480 of NZ_NKFN01000007.1, forward strand.
GGATCTTTATTGTCATCATGGAAGAAGAGGTGCTTCGCAGATTTTCCGGGAATGGTTGAATCCGCAGCCATTTACGACCATTGAAACGTGCTTTCATGCGGACGCTCTACTGTCTACACCGCCCTGCAGATTCAACCCGTCGATGCAACCGGGCAAGCGACCACCTGGGTCTATACTGGGCACCTGGAGGAACCAATGGCTACTCACGACAGGCTGCATCCGTTACGACCGTTCCTCAAGAACTGGGTTTGGGAGCATGGTCGAATCGGTACTCGCTATCTGGATCGCACCGATGGCGAAATCAAGTTCGACGAAGGCAAGAAGTCGCACTTCGCCAACGAAGAATACTTTTACGTGCCGCTCGACAAGGATGCGGATATCGACGCCTCTGCCGACGGCCCGGTGATCCACGAGGCGGGACTTGCCCGCTTTTTGAGGGCAGCGCAGTTGGGCAAGCCGGAAGAAGCCGGCTCCATGGTGGAGGTCCAGCGCGCAGTGCAGGACTGCGTGGAACTCGGTCTGTTCAGTGCCTATCAGATCGAAGCGCAGCAGGCTTTTGCACGCTACTCGCAGGAGCCCATGTTCGACGATGAAATTCGCGCCGCGGTTGTCGACGATATCCGGCGTAGCTACGTGGGCGCGCGCGAGAAACTGTTGCTGTACGATTTCAGCGTGCTTTACGGTTTGCCCATGCCGCTGCTCATCAGCGAGGCGCCGTTCGTCGACTGGCGCTTGCGGGCGAGTCCGGCCCTTCCGGTCGTGTCGCTTCCTCTCGGACCTTACTGCCTGCTGGTGGGGGCGCCGTCGGGCCGGAGCAGCCGGATTGGCCCCGTGACCTGGAAGTCCGCTGCCACATTGGGACCGTTGAAGGACCACAACCGCCAGATCGCAGAGCACTCGCGTTTGTGGCTGGTGGCGACGACGGACGACCAGCTCGTCGCCGTACAAAGCCATCTGGCTGGATCCGGTAGTTCCAAGTCCGGGGATGTCAAGCTCTGATCGAAGTCGGCGGGAAGCACGCGGCCGGGGAGCGGCCGCGAAAGACACCAATCTTCGATACACCCGCTGAGCGATTTCATCCATTCGCTGCATCCACCGGTTGAATTCTCAGTCGATAAGCGAAACCCGCAGAAATCAGAAAATAACAAAAAAGGCCCTCGCGGGCCTTTCGTCGAAGAACGTGCGGACAACGCCTACCGCGTCAGCGCCGTAAACCCTTCCAGCAACCGGTCGACATCGGCCGCCTGAATCGCGCCCATCGTCGAAATCCGGAACAGCTCCTTCGACAGCCCGCCTTGCCCCGCATAAATCACGAAGCCACGTGCCTTCAGCCCGTCGTGCAGCGCTTCGTACGTGACGCCCTGCGGCAGCCGATACGCACGCAGAACAACCGACGACGCGCCTTCCGGCAGCACCAGCGGCATCCCGCGCGCCGCCAGCCCCGCCTGCGCCTGATCGGCAAGCGCCTTGTAATGCGCATGCCGCGCCCGCCAGCCGCCAGCCTCATCGAACTCGCGCAGCGCCTCGACGAGCGCGTAATACGCATGCACGGACGGCGTAAACGGCGTATTCCGCTGATCCTGCAGCTTCGCGAGCCGACCGAGATCGAGGTAGTAAGTCCGGCTCGCGGCCTTCGCGAGCGCGCTGCGGCGCACGATCACGAACGCCGCGCCCGGCACGCCGTGCAGGCACTTGTTCGCGGTCGCGGCAACCGCGTCGATCACGCCGCCCGCAAAATCGATCGCTTCAGCGCCGAAGCTGCTGACGCCATCGACGAGCATCTTCACGCCGCGCGCGCGACACACTTCCGCGATCGCGCCGAGGTCGTTCAGCCGGCCCGTCGTCGTTTCATGATGAATCACGGCGACATGCGAGTACCCACCCGCATCGAGCGTCGCACCGATCTGCGCGAGATCAGGCGCCTGCATCCACTCGTGCTTGAGTACGTCGTGCGCGATCCCGTACTGCGTGGCGATCTGCGTGATCCGCTCGCCGTACACGCCGTTCTCGATCACGAGCAGCTTGCCGTCCTGCGGCACGAGTGCCGCGATCATGCTCTCGACGGCGGCCGTGCCCGAACCCGTCATCAGCACGGCGGCCCATTCGGCCGGATCGAGTTCGTACGCGGCGACGAGGCGCGCACGCGCTTCATCCTGCAGATCGAAGAATTCGCTTTCGCGATGGCACAGGTCGGGTTGCAGCAGGCTGCGGCGCACGCGTTCGGTGAGCGTGACCGGGCCGGGGTTCAGCAACAGCATCAATGAGCTCCTTCAACGTGGGCTTCGGTCTGCGCGGCGCCGATGTGCCGCATCAGACGGGTCTTGACCTCGACCGGCGTGACGGTCGGGCGGGGCAGGCCGTCGGGCACGCCCGTGCGGATCGCCACGCGAACGAATTGCGCACCGTTCCCCGTTGCGGTCAGCGTCGCATCTAGCACGTCGAGCGTATCGCCTTCGACGGCCGACGCGTAACCGCACGCGGCCGCGACACCCGCGAACGACACATGCTGCGACACCGTCGCCTGGCCGCCCGTCGATTCGTGTGCGCCGTTGTCGAGCAGCACGTGCGTGAGGTTGGCCGGGCCGTAGGCGCCGAGCGTCGCGAACACGCCCATCCGCATCAGCGCGGCGCCGTCGCCGTCGACGGCCACCACGCGCAGGTCGGGGCGCGCGAGCGCGAGGCCGAGTGCGAGCGGCGTCACGCAGCCCATCGAACCGACCATGTACAGCTGGTTCGGACGATCGTCGAGCGCGTAGAGTTCGCGGCCGCAGAAACCGGTCGACGCGAGCACGACGGTCGAATCGACCGGCGTATGCGCGATCACGCGCTGCAGCGCCTCGTGACGGGTCGGCCACGCGTCGGCCGCTGCATTGGCCGATTCAACGCGCGACGCCGATTGCGCGGCGACGTGCGCGCGCGGCTTCGCGGCCGGGTTCGCCTTCAGTTCATACGGCGCGACGCTGCCTTTCTGCATCACGAGCGCGTACGGGCGGCCCGTCGCGTCCATGTGCGCGATTGCACGGTCGAGCGCCGGGCCGACCTGTTCCGGGTCGGTCGGGAACGTCTCCCACGGGATCTCCATCGTGTCGAGCATCGCGGGCGTGATCGGGCCCATCAGCGCGTGCTGCGGCTCGTCGGCGACGCCCGGCTGGCCGCGCCACGTGACGATCAGCAACTGCGGCAGGCGGAACGTCCAGGTCAGCGACGTGAGCGGGCTCACCGCGTTGCCGAGCCCCGAGTTCTGCATCATCGCGATCCCGCGCTTGCCGCCGAGCGTGGCGCCCGCGATCAGCGCGACCGCGTCGCCTTCGTTCGCGGCCGACACGTAGTGCAGCGTCGGGTCCTGCAGCACGTAATTGATGAACGGCGTCAGGTACGAGCAGGGCACGCCCGCGTACCAGTCGAAGCCGCGTTCGCGCGCGGCCTCGACGAACTGGGCCGCTTCGATCATTGCGCGCCCCCGTTGCCGGTGCCCGGTTCGGACAGCGGTGTCTGGCCGTGCGCGAAATCGCCCGCGCGACGGAAGTCTTCCAGGTCGTTGACGCCGCGCCAGTGGCCATGCACGTACTGCACCTCGATTTTTTCGCCGGCGGCGATCAGTTCGTTCAGCAGCGACGGGATGTCGAGCGTGTCGAAATCGGGACGCGCCTGCAGCGTCGCGAGCATCGCCTTCAGGCGGTCGACACCGGCGCCGCGCACGTTCAGCAGGCCGATCCAGCGGCCGTGCGGCGTGCCCGCGGCGACGTCGCTCGACACGCGTTGCAGGTAGGTCTTCTGGCCGAACAGGCCGCGATCGTCGGCCGCCGAGCAGAGGGCGAAGTCGCGCACGCTCTGGTTCGACGGCTCGGTCAGCGACGAATCGACCACCACGCTGAACTCGGCCTCGCTCTCCGCGAGGTCGCGCAGGATGTAGCTGCGGAACAGCAGGTCGCCGTACGAGATCACGGTGTCGCCGGTCAGGCGTTCGGCCGCGCATGCGAGCGACGCGAGCTCACCCGTCTGCGCGTGGCGCTCGTTGACGACGAGCTTGATGCCCGACGTGTCGATCGCATCGGCGCGGTAGCCGCCGACCACGGTGATGTCGTTCACGCCTTGCTTCTTGAAGCCGTCGACGAGCCAGCGCAGGAGCGGCTTGCCGGCGACCGGCAGCATGACCTTGGGTTTGTCTTCGGTGACGGCCTCAAGGCCCTTGCCGCGGCTCGCGGCGAGCACGACCGCCGCGTTCGACGCGCGCGACGACGAGGACAGGTAGATACGCTCGGCCGCCGAGTACTCGTCGGCGTCCTGCAGGCGGAAGATCTCGTTGACCGACGCGACGCGGTCTTCGACGTTGATCAGCGTTTCGTTCTCGTGGATCTCGCGCGCGACGGCCTGCATCGCCGACGCGGATGCGCGGATCAGGTGGTTCGCCCAGATGACGGTGCTGATGCCGGCCTGGCGGAACACGTCGGTCGGCGTGCTGTAGTACTTGGTCGGCACGATCACGAGCGGCGCCTTGCCGCTCCATTCGCGCGCGAACTGCAGGATTTCGTCCGGGCGCGACAGCTTGCTGTGGATCAGGATCGCATCGGCGCCGGCTTCCGCATACGCGTTCGCGCGGCGCAGCGCCTCGTCCATCCCCCAGCCCGCGATCAGCGCCTCGACGCGCGCGACGATCGAGAAGTCGGGATCGGTCTGCGAATCCTTGCCGGCCTTGATCTTGCCGCAGAACTCGTCGATCTCGGCGAGCGGCTGGCGTTCGCCGTCGATGAAGCTGTTCGTCTTCGGGAACTGCTTGTCCTCGATGCAGACGCCCGCGATGCCGCGCTGTTCGAGTTTCCGCACGAGACGCCGCACGTTGTTGAAGTTGCCGTAGCCGGTGTCGCCGTCGAGCAGGATCGGCAGGTCGCTCGCGTCGGCCATGAATTCGAGCACGTCGACCACCTGGGTCCAGCTCGCTTCGTTGTTGTCGCGCACGCCGAACTGCGCGGAGATCGCGAGGCCCGACGCCCAGATCCCCTTGAAGCCGGCCTCGCGGACGATCCGCGCGGACAGGCCGTTGTGCGCTTCCATCAGGAATTCGAGGTCGCTGCTGACGAGCATGCGGCGCAGGCGCGCGCTGCGCGATTCGGTGAAGTTGGGTTCGCGTGCGTTCATCGTGCGGCTCCGGCGGTAGTGCGTTGAATCAGGGGAAGAATGTCTTGCGTCGCGCGTGCGACGTCGTTCGGGAAGTCGATCTCGATCCACGGCGAGCCGGTGACGTCGGCGACGTCGAACGAATGGCCGCCTTCGAGCAGCAGGTCGCGCACGGCTTCCTCGTGCGGCATGTTCGCGCGGCCGCCGTCGACGTAGCCCGCGACGATCGTCGCGAGGCGGCGCGCGGTGCCTTCGGTGAAGCGGAAGAAGCCGACCGATTCGCCGATCGTGTCGTAGTCGAGGTCGACCGCGAGCTGCTTGCGCAGCTCGACCGGCACGCCGTCCTTCAGGCACAGCTTGACGGGTTCGTCGCCGGCCTCGAAGTCGCGGTCGATCAGCAGGCGGTCGACCGCGCGGTCGGAATCGGCCACCAGCGCGTGCAGGATGTTCTCGTCGTACAGCACGTCCGCGTCCATCAGCAGCACGTCGCCGCCGCGCGTCATCGCGTCGGCGACGGTATGCACGGTCAGCACGCTGCCGAGGTCGTAGCGGTCGTTGATCACGATCTCGGCCTGGCGGCCGAGGCGCTTCAGTTCCTGCTCGACCTTCTCGTGCTGAAAGCCGAGCCCGAGCACGATCTCGTCGACGCCCGCGGCGTCAAGCACGCGCAGATGGCGCTCGAGCAGCGAAACGTCGTCGAAGCGCAGCAGGCACTTCGGGAACTGCGCTTCGGGCGGTTGTTGCAGGCGCAAGCCGAGGCCTGCCGCAAGAATGATGGCTCGCATGGGTTCTCCAACCAAAAAGCCGGCGATCTGAACGATCAGTCGGCGAGCGGCTGCGGCGCATGGCGCCGCTGCCAGTTTCTTTCACTGAAATGCAGATAGAGCAGGCCGGGCAGGCCGAGCGCGAGTTCGCGCGCGCGCTTCGCGAGCGACAGCGCGAGCGCCGCGTCGGGCGGCAGGCCGACCAGCGGCGCGAGCAGCAGGTAGCCGCCTTCCTGCGCACCGAGCGAGCCCGGGATCGCGAAAGCCGCCCCGCGAATCGCCTGGCCGACGCTTTCGAGCAGCAACGCGTCGAGCCAGCTCACCGGATGCCCGAGGAAGTGCAGCGCGAGCCACACTTCCGCGGTGCCGACGATCCAGCCGGCGAGACTCAATGCGAAGGTCTTCGCGACTTTCGCGCGATCGCGGTACAGCGCGCCGACCGCGTCGTCGATCGCGTCGGCGCGCGTGGCGAGCGACGACCAGTCGCGCGGGCCGAATAGCTTCGACGCGAGGCGCAGGCCGCGGCCGAACAGCCCGCGCCGCTGCGCCAGATAGAACATCACCGCGAGCGCGCCGAGCACGCCGGTGGCGATCAGCGCGGGCGTACGCAGGTACGCGACCGACTCGTGCGTGGCATACAGGCTGAATGCGGCGATGCCGATCAGCGCGAAGGCCATTTGCGCGAGCGCCTGCATCGTCGTGCTGACGGTCACGGCGGCGGCCGCATCGGCCATCCGTGTGCCGCGCTGCGCGAGGTGGCGCACCATCAGCACCGGGCCGCCGATCTGCCCGGCGGGCAGCAGGCTGTTCACCGATTCGCCGACCCAGCGCGCGCGCAGCGCGTTGCCGAGGTCGGCGCCCGGCTGCCCGCGGCGGAACATCACGGAAATCGCGACGGCGTCGATCGCGAGCGGCACGACGTGGAACACGGCGACGAGCGCGAGACCCCAGCCGGCCGCGAGGAACGTGGACGCGACCGCGCCGACGCCTTGCCAGGCCAGAAGTGCGATGAAGAGTGCGGTCCCGAGGGACAGCAGGATGAGGCCCGCGCGTGTCATGACCCGCTCGTGCGTCGCGTCGCCAGTTGCTTGAACACCTGGCGGAAACCGAAATACGCGATCGCGTCCTTCATGTTCGAGATGAAGCGCTTCCACGGTCGCATGCCGGGGTTCGTCACGTATTCGAACGTGAGCGACACGCGCATCTCGTTCTGGCCGAGCGGCGTGATGCGGTGGCGCAGCTTGTCGCCGTCGAACAGCACGATGCCGCCGTCGGCGATCTGCACGGAGCCCGGTTCGTCGGCGACGTCCGGGTTGCGCGTATGCAGCTCGTAGTCGAGCCGGCACGACGATTCGTCGATCACGCCGATCAGCAGCGTGTAGCGGCGGCCATCGTAGTACGACGTGTCGTAGTGCCAGCCGATGTGGTCGCCGGGCTTCGTGTAGTAATACAGCGCGTACGCGTGCGGATCGTCGTCCGGCGACGGCATCAGCTTGTCGCCGGTGATTTTCTCGAGGAAACCGATCAGCGCCTTCGAGCGATACAGCTCGGCGATGTACGGCGCTTGCGCGTCGATCGTATGGCGGCTCACGCTGCCGCCCTGCTTGTGGCCGGGCAGGTAATTGCGGTTCAGGCCGGCCTGCATCGCGCGGGCGGCGTTCGCCAGCTTCGCGTGCGCGTCGGTCGGCAGGAACGTGTCGAGGTAGAGGAACGAGCCCTGGCGCGTGTAGTCGCCGCGCAGGCGGTCGAGGTCGAGCTGGCCGACACGGTCGGCCACGGTGCGATCGGGATCGGCCGCGGCCGCGCGCACGGGCGCGGGGCGTGCCGGGCTCAGCACGGAATCGTCGCGCGTGCTAGGAGTCATTTGGAAGCCTGGATTTCGGTTGGGTTCTGCGCGGCCGGGTTCTGCGGAAGGTTGCCGCGCCGCACGATGCGCCACCAGTCGATCACGACCCAGGCGGCGAACAGCGGGGCGCCGATCGACGCCGCGAGCAGGAACGGCTCGACGCCGTCGACGAGCGTCACGATCGGCAGCAGGTACAGCACGTCTTCCGTCTCGAAGCCGCCGGCGAACGCCTGCTTGGTGCCGGCCTTGCCGGCGATCGATTCGATCCGCATGCGCAGGAAGAAGATCAGCGCGACGGCCGCGCCGGCCGCCGCGCCGAGCAGCACCGGCGACGCGGCCATCTGGCCGCCCTGGGCGACGATGCCGACGCCCATGCTGACGAACAGCGCGACCGTGACGAGCGCATCGGCCGCCAGGTCGTAAAAATGACCGATCTTGCTGGACTTGCCGCTGATGCGCGCGAGTTCGCCGTCGGTGTGGTCGACGAAGTTCGACAGCACGATCAGGAACGCGCCTGCATTGCTCCAGCCGAAGCCGCCGTGCGCGAGGCACCAGGCGCCGGCGAGGCCGATCAGCAGACGAAGGGTGGTGAGGTGATTCGGGGTGACCGGCGTATCGACGAGCGGTCGGACAAGCGAGCGCGCGAGCCGCGCATCCCAGGTGCGTGGCAGCGGTGGCTCGGGGCGTGTGGCGGTTTTTCTTTGGTCCATCGGCGAAATATATACGGAATTGTAATTTGTTGCTTTTTCTTCGATCAATGTCCTGACATGCGGGAGTGTTACCGCGTCTTGCGGGTATCGGCCGGTTCAAAAACGCAGGTGCGAACGGGACGGCCAACCGGGCGGCCGGACCCGTCTTCCAGTGTGGTTCGCATCGCGCGGCTGTCAAGGCCGGACGGGCCTCGCAGGCCGATACGGCAGGATTTTTCGGGCCGGTCGGCCGGCGTAGCGCAGCGCATGCGACCTTGATCTCCGTCAGGTCCGGAAAAGCCGCATCGGGCGACAATCGGCCGCGCCGGCCGGGTACCGGCGATTACCGAACCAAATGCCGTCAATGCCGATGAAATTTCATCGATTGATGCGCGACGGTCGGCGATCGCGAACCGGTGATTCGCCCCGATGCTTTCGCATGCCTTTCGCGTGCCTTCGGCGGGGGCGGATCGCCTGTCACGGAACGCTCGTTCGATACCCGGCAAATCCGGCAAGGATCTTTTGCATCCGGCGGACATTTCGCGGCGATGGCCTCTGCGATACTCCGGCCGTGCCCGTGGTGCCGGGCCGCCCCTCGCGGCCCCAAAGGGCTTCGCGTCGCTCAGGAGACACCCCCCGCGACGTCAACGACAGACCAAAGCGTCAAGAAACCAGCCATGTCTTCATCACGCATCCTCGCTCCCGCCCTGCGTTCGCTCGTCCGCACCGCCGACGAAGCCGCCGCGCTGATCCGCCCCGGCATGACCGTCGCCATGAGCGGCTTCACCGGGTCGGGCTATCCGAAGGCCGTGCCGGCCGCGCTTGCCGCCCACATCGACGCGGCGCACGCGCGCGGCGAGGACTTCCGGATCAACGTGCTGACGGGCGCGTCGACCGCACCGGAACTCGACGGCGCGCTCGCCCGCACCAATGGCATCTCGATGCGGCTGCCCTATCAGTCCGACCCGACGTTGCGCGACAAGATCAACGCCGGCGAAGTCGATTACCAGGACGTCCACCTGAGCCACGTCGCGCAATACGCGTGGTTCGGGCTGTACGGCGATCTCGACGTCGCGATCGTCGAAGTCGCGGGCATCCGCGAGGACGGCCTGCTGATCCCGTCCGCGTCGATCGGCAACAACAAGACCTGGCTCGAGCGCGCGAAGCACGTGATCCTCGAAGTGAATGCGCGCCAGCCGCTCGGCCTCGACGGGATGCACGACATCTACTATGGCACCGCGCTGCCGCCGCACCGCAAGCCGATTCCGCTGACGAAGAGCGACGACCGGATCGGCGAGCCGTATCTGCGCTGCCCGGCCGACAAGATCGTCGCGATCGTCGAGACCGACGCGCCCGATCGCAGCAATGCGTTCACCGCGCCGGACGAGACGTCGAAGCAGATCGCGCTGCAACTGATCGACTTCCTGCGCCACGAAGTGAAGCGCGGCCGCCTGCCGGAAAACCTGCTGCCGCTGCAGTCGGGCGTCGGCAACATCACGAACGCGGTGCTCGCGGAGCTCAGCTCGGCCGGCTTCTCGAACCTGACCGCGTACACGGAAGTGATCCAGGACGGCATGCTCGACCTGCTCGACGACGGCACGCTGAGCTTCGCATCGGCCACCGCGCTGTCGCTGAGCCCGGCCGCCGTGCAGCGTTTCGCCGATGAAATCGCGACGTTCCGCGAGAAGATCGTGCTGCGCCCGCAGGAGATCAGCAACCATCCGGAACTCGTGCGCCGGCTCGGCTGCATCGCGATGAACGGGATGATCGAGGCCGACATCTACGGCAACGTGAACTCGACGCACGTGATGGGCACGAAGATCCAGAACGGCATCGGCGGCTCGGGCGACTTCGCGCGCAACGGCTACCTGTCGTGCTTCATGTCGGCAAGTACCGCGAAGGGCGGGGCGATCTCGCGGATCGTGCCGATGGCGAGCCACGTCGACCATACCGAGCACGACGTCGCCGTCGTCGTCACCGAGCAGGGGCTGGCCGACCTGCGCGGCCTGTCGCCGAAGCAGCGCGCGCGCAAGATCATCGCGACCTGCGCGCACCCGGACTATCGGCCGATGCTCGAGGACTACTTCGAGCGCGCGTCGCGCGAAAGCTTCGGCAAGCACACGCCGCATCTGCTCGCCGAGGCGCTGTCGTGGCACGAGCGCTACGTGCGGACCGGGACGATGAAGGCCTGACGGGGCCTCGGACGGGCACATGCGTGCCCGTCAGTCCATCGCCGCATGCGCGACGTCGACGCTCGCCGTTTTCTGCGGCGGGCGGATCAGCAGCAACAACGGGATCATCAGCAGCGTCGCGACGAACATCAGCTTGAAATCGTTCAGGTACGCGATCATCGTCGCCTGCTGGTTGATCGTGCGGTCGAGCAGCGCAATGTCGACGCGGCTGCCGATCATCGCCTGCACGGCCGGGTCGAACGGCGTGACGTGGGTCGCGAGGTCGGCATGCGCGACCTGCGTATTGCGCGTCATCAGCGTCTGCACGATCGAGATGCCGATACTGCTGCCGATGTTGCGCATCAGGCTGTAGGTGGCCGTGCCGTCCGCGCGCAGGTCGGGCGGCAGCGTCGAGAACGACAGCGCGCTCAGCGGCACGAACACCAGCCCGAGGCCGAAGCCCTGGATCACGCCGGGCCACACGATGTCCGCTTCGGACAGCACGATCGTGTACTGCATCATCTGCCACAGCGCGAGCGCGGAAATCGCAAGTCCCGCGAGCAGCAGCAGCCGCGCATCCACGTATTTCAGCAGCCGCCCGACGAACAGCATCGCGATCATCGTGCCGGCGCCGCTCGGCGCGGTGACGAGGCCCGTCGTCGCGACCGGATAGCCCATCAGGTTCTGCAGCATCGGCGGCAGCAGCGCGCGCGTCGCATACAGCACCGCGCCGACCACGAAGATGAACAGCGTGCCCGTTGCGAAATTCGGGTCGCGCAGCAGTTCCGACTTGAAGAACGACGCCTTGCCGACGGTCGCCGTATGCGCGAGGAAGAACGCGAAGCCGAGCGCCGCGACGAGCGCCTCGATGCGGATCTCGTACGAACCGAACCAGTCGAGCTGCTCGCCTCGGTCGAGCATCGCCTGGAACGCGCCGATCGCGAGCGCGAGCGTCGCGAAGCCGAACGCGTCGAATTTCACGTGCGGGCGCGGCGCGCGCGCCGGCAGGAAGGTCATCACGCCGGCGAGCGCGAATGCGCCGATCGGCACGTTGATGAAGAACACCCAGCGCCAGTTGTAGCTGTCGGTGAGCCAGCCGCCGAGCGTCGGGCCGAGGATCGGGCCGACCATCACGCCCATTCCCCAGATCGCCATCGCCTGGCCCTGTTTCTCGCGCGGATTGATGTCGAGCAGGATCGATTGCGACAGCGGCACCAGCGCGGCGCCGAATACACCCTGCAGCAGCCGCGCGCCGACGATCTGCACGAGCGTCTCCGACAGCCCGCACAGCGCCGACGCAACCGTGAAACCGGCGATCGACACGATCAGCAGCCGCTTTACGCTCAGCCGGTCGGACAGCCAGCCGGTGAGCGGCGTCGCGATCGCCGCGGCGACGATGTAGGAGGTCAGCACCCACGTGATCTCGTCCTGCGACGCGGACAGCGTGCCCTGCATATGGGGCAGCGCGACGTTCGCGATCGTGCTGTCGAGGGTCTGGATCAGCGTGGCGAGCATGATCGACAGGGTCAGCATCGGCCGGTTCAGCGCGGGCGAGGCGGGGGCGTCGGCGGCGGGGTTCAAGCGGGAGTCTCCGTGGGGCGGCCGCCGTGGGCGGCGATCGGTATGGCGCAAATTATAAGCGTGCTTATTATATAGCCGCTTATCGCCGCGTCGCGAGCCTCGGGCCGGTTCCGGCTTGACCCTATAATCGCCGCATGGACAAGACCTACGAGAACCGGATCGGTTACCTGATCGCCGACGTGGCCCGCCTGAACGGGCGCCTGTTCGACCGGCGCGCGAAGCGCATCGGGCTGACGCGGGCGCAAAGCCGCGTGCTCGCGTACCTGACGTGGAAGGGCGAGATGAATCAGGCGCGGCTCGCCGAATGGCTCGAGATCACGCCGATCTCGCTCACGCGGCTGCTCGACCGGATGGAAAGTTATGGCTGGATCGAGCGCGTCGCGAACGACGACGACCGCCGGGCGTTCGTGATCCGGCTGACCGACAAGTCGCGCGAGATCTTTCCGCAGATGCTGGAGGTGGGCGATACCGTCGCCGACGACGGGCTGCGCGGCTTCACGCCCGACGAGCGCGATACGCTGGTGCGGCTGCTCGGCCGCGTGCGCCGCAACCTGATCGACTGCGGCGGCGAGTGACGCGGGCGCCCGGTCGGGCGTACCGCTTGCAACCACAAAAAAAGAGAACGTCGAGAGATGACCGAGGCACGACGAATCGGCCGGAAGACCGTATTGCGATCCTCATCGCGCTCGCGCTGGTACTGATCCTCGGGATCGGCACCGCTTGGCTCGGGCACGGCGATGCGCCCGCGGCGTTCGACGCGGCGATGGCGATGGCGATGGCGATGGCGAAGCGCGGCGCTCTGGACGGCGAATTCAGCGTTGCGCTGATGTACGAGCACGGCGACGGCATCGAGCGGAATCACGCCGAAGCCGCCCACCTCCGCGGCGGACGGCAATGGCGATGCGGCACGGCGGAATACGACGCGGGTTCAACGGTTTCATGGCGGTCCGGGCTTGTCTTCACGGAGTCGAGCAACTATCTTGCGACTTCAAGTTAACGTGAGATCAAGCATGAGCCGACTGGACATCGCGGACGTGGCGCGGCGCACGGGATTGCCCGCATCGACACTGCGCTACTACGAGGAAAAGGGGCTGATCGTGCCGATCGGCCGGCACGGACTGCGGCGGCAGTACGACGCGTCGGTGCTCGAGCGCCTGGCGTTGATCGCGCTCGGCCGGGAGGCCGGTTTCTCGCTCGACGACATCTTCGCGATGGTCGGCGCGGACGGCCGGCCCGCGATCGATCGCGCGAAGCTCGATGGCAAGGCCGACGAGCTCGACCGCACGATCCGCCGCCTCGGCGCGGTGCGCGATGCGCTGCGGCATGCGGCCGTGTGCCCGGCGGCGAACCATCTCGAATGCCCCTCGTTCCAGAAGCTGCTGCGCATTGCCGCGCATCGTCATCCGGCGCGCCGCGCGAAGGCGGACAGTGCGTAGGCGGCGAGCCTGCGCGACGGTGGGCGTGGCGGTAGCGGTTCGACAGGAGGGCGGCTACGGGGCGACGTAACGGGGTCGACGTGCCGGATCGTCAAAAGGGGATGCCGTCCGCACCGCCTTCGACGTCGGCAAACCGTTGATGCATGACTCACCCCGCGTAATACACGCGGCATTCCATCTCGCGCCCGCGCACGATCCGCTTGCCGACGAGCGCGCCGACCGTTTCGGTGAAGACGGTGCGCTGGTGCTCGCACTGCACGGCGTCGTAGAAGTAGAGCGAGACCGAGTCGGTCGGGCGCCCGGCTTCCGGCGTGCGCATGGCGGCATGCTGGCTCAGCACCGTGAAATGCCAGCCGCCCTTGGTCATGTGCATCACGGGCGGCGGTACGTATCCGTCCGCGTTCAGGCGCCGGTGCCTGAGCCTCGGCAGCACGCCGGCGGCCGCCTTGTTGCGGTACTGGCGATCGATGTAAAGCAGCAGTTCGATGGGCGGTTCCGTGCCGGGGCCGGCGTTCTGCATGTGACCTTGCCAGCGCCGCCGGCGGCTCAGCACGTCGTCGAGTGCGGCGCGGATGCCGACCGCGCGTCGCGGGCCGACACCCGCGATCGTTTCGAGCTGGCCGTTGCGGGCCGCGCGCTCGAGTTCCTCCAGCGTGTCGATGTGCAGTGCGTCATGAATGCGCAGCGCGAGCGCGTGGCCGATACCCGGCACCGCCTCGAAGGCCGATGCGCGTTCCGCGTCGCCGCGCAGGCGGTCGAGTTGGCGCCAGCGCCCCGTCACCAGCAGCTCGGCGATCGCCTGCGCGACGCCCGCGCCGATGTCGGGCAGCGCGCCGAGCGCCTCGACGCCGCCGGTTTCGAACACGCCGCGGATGTCGCGGTCGAGCGCGTCGACCGTATCGGCCGCCGCGCGGTATGCGGCGGCCCGGTACGGGTTCGCGCCCTGGGCGACAAGCCATTGCGCTGCCTCGCGCAGGCGGGCCGCGATAGGCTGGTTTTCCTCGTACGTCTGGCTGACGGTCGACTGCATGGCGAGGGACCCGGAAAGCACAAACGGAATGGACGCGGCGAGCGGTGCGCCGGTCGGCTGTCAACCATTGTCGCGACGCGCGATGAAGAAAATTTGATGCGCGTCAATGGCAAACGTAGCACAGGCGCGAAGCGCACGGTCGTGCCGGAATAGGGCACGACCGTGCGCCGCCCGCGATGCGGTCAAGCGTCGAGAAACGACTGCGCGTTTTCGGCCTCGGCGGCCGTACGGAGCGCGGCGAGCGCCCGTTTCTCGATCTGCCGCACGCGCTCGCGCGACATCCCCGCGTCCTGCGCGATCGCGTCGTAGGTGTCCGGCTCGGCGCCGCCGAGGCCGAACCGCCGGCGCAGCACGTCGGCCTCGGTCGGCGTGACCGACCGCAGCAGCGACCGCACGCATTCGCGCATGCGCGTGTCGGCCAGTTGCTCGAACGGGCTGGCCGATGCCTGATCCTCGATCAGTTCCACGAGGCCGGTGTCCGCGTCGGGCAGCGGCGTGTCGAGCGAGACCGGCTCTGCGGGCAGCGCGAGCACCGCGCGGAGCTTGTCTTCGTCGAGACCGGTTTCGGCCGCGAGCTCGGCGGGCGTGGCCCGCCGGCCCGTGCGCTGGCGAAAGCGCAGCGCATGCCGCTGCACGCGCTGGTACTGGTCGCCGACGTGCACCGGCACGCGGATCGTGCGCGAGCGATCCGCGACCGAGCGCGCGATCGCCTGACGAATCCACCAGGTCGCATAGGTCGAGAACTTGAACCCGCGCCGATATTCGAATTTCTCGATCGCGCGCATCAGGCCGAGACAGCCGTCCTGCACGAGGTCGGACAGGTCGACGCCGCGGTTCAGGTACTTGCGCGCGATCGACAGCACGAGCCGCAGGTTCGCCTCGAGCATCGCACGCGTCGCGTCGCGCACCTTCTGCTGGCCGTCGCTCAGCGCCGCCGCGAGCGCGCGCCGTGCGACCGCGTCGAAGCACGCTGCGTCGACCGCCGACGGATCGTGGGGGGCGGCCGCGAGTGCGCGCACCGTACGGCTCGCGTCGTCGGCGGCCGGCGCGACCCAGGCGAGCGAACCGAGCAGCGCGGCCACGCGGTTGCGTGCGTCGCGGTATTCGGCCGAACGGCTGCCATGCGCATGCAGTGCGCCGCGCAGCGCCGACACCGCTGCGTGCAGCGCATCGTAGCGGGCGGGCGCGTGCGCGCCGGCGTCGTCGTCATCGGGCGAGCCGGTTGTTCCGGTTGCGGCGGTGCCGCCCGTCGCGCGATGACGCGCTAGCAGCGCGTCGACCGCGGGCGGATAACCGGCAATCGCGTGCAGTACCTGATGGCGGCCCGTCTCGATCTCGCGGGCGAGCACGATTTCGCCTTCGCGCGTGAGCAACGGCACCGCGTGCATGCGCCGCATATAGAGCGCGAGCGGATCGGTCGACGCGCTCGTGCCGCGCGCGAGGTCGCCGAGCATGGCCCGGCCTTCGTCGAGCGCCTCGCGATCGACCTCGACCGGCGCCGCGCCGGCGAACGGTGCAGGCACGGCCGGCTCGTCGAGTACCGCGATGCCGATATCGGCAAGCGCGGCGCGCACGACGTCGAGCGCGTCGGGGCTGTCGCTTTCAGGCGGCAGCGCGTCGACGAGGTCGGCGTGCGTCAGATAACCCTGCTCGCCGGCGAGCGCCAGCAGCTGGATGATCGGATCGAGCGGTGTGTCCGCCCGGGAAGTGGGGCGTGGCGTAGTCATGTCGATGGCGGCGCGAGCCGCGTTCCTGTCTGGGCGGGCCGAAGCTCGCCGGTTTGCGGTTGCCGGTGGTCGCGGACGCCCGTCCGCGCCGGTCAGCCCGACATCGTTCAAGTTGAGGGCATTTGCGCCAACTTCAACGCCGGCGCCGCGGACGGGCCAGCACGCGGCGTGCCTGCTTCGGCGTCCGGGGCAGGAAACAAAAAGTAACCGATCATACGCGCGGAAATCTGCAGGGGACGTAAGCTAGAGTCAGGCGCGCGCCGGCGGCGACGCGCGGATTCTGCCGGAGTACGAGATGAACCCGATTTCCGCCGCGAGGCCCGCCGCAGCCATGCTGGCCGCACTGGCGCTTGGCGGCTGCTACTACACGAGCCCGTACGGTTATGCACCTTATTACGCGCCGGTGCCCGCCACGGTGACGCAGCGCGAGATTCCAGTCGCACCGGCCGCACCGGGGCCGGCCCCGTCGACCGTGCCCCAGGCGCAGGTC
The DNA here is from genome assembly GCF_002223355.1 of Burkholderia sp. HI2761. NCBI lineage: Bacteria > Pseudomonadati > Pseudomonadota > Betaproteobacteria > Burkholderiales > Burkholderiaceae > Burkholderia > Burkholderia sp. HI2761. The sequence goes on from NZ_NKFN01000007.1 coordinate 1,595,329, forward strand.
GATGCCGGCGCGGCGGTGCCGGTGTACGTCGCCCCGGCCTACGTGCCGCCGCCGTATCCGTATTACTACCCGGCGTACTACTCCGGCTGGTACGGGCCGCCCGTGACGATCGGCTTCTGGGGCCGCTGGGGCGGCGGATACTGGGGCGGGCGCGGCGGGTATTGGCATCGTCCGTGGGGCGGCGGGCATTGGGGTGGCGGTCACTGGGGCGGCGGCCATCGGCACTGAGCGGCGCACGGCGGCACGGCGCGGGAGAGCATCATGAGAAACACGATTGTCCGAAGTCTGTGTGTCGTCCTGGCCGGCCTCGCGGCCGCACCGGGCGTCGCCGATGCGCAGAGCAGCGCTTACACGAATTCGCCGGCCGAGCTGTATGCCGGGCCTGCGCCCGATTATCCGGTGGTCGCGGAGATTCCGCCCGGCACCGCGCTGGACGTATTCGGCTGCCTGAGCAACTACGCGTGGTGCGACGTCGCGTTGCCGGGCGTGCGCGGCTGGATCGATGCGCAGTTGCTCGACTATCCCTACCAGGGCAGCTACGTGCCGTTGCTCGAGTATGGCGCGATCATCGGCGTGCCGGTGACCGGCTTCGCGATCGGCGCGTACTGGGATCGCTATTACCGGCACCGCCCGTGGTATCCCGACCGCGATCGCTGGGCGCGTCGTCCGGAGCCGAGGCTCGGCCCCGGAGGCATGCCGCCGGGGCAAGGGCGTCCGCAACCGGGCGCGCCGATGCAGGTCGCGCCGGGCGGCCCGCCGCCCGGGCATGACACGCGGCCGTCGGCGACGCGCGGCGGCTGGAATGGCGCGAACCGCGTGCCGGCGCCGGCTGCGCCGACGCCGATGCCGGGTGGAGCGGGCAACGCGCGTCCGGCCGGCCCGCCGCCGGCCGTGCTGCGTCCACCGCCCGCGCCGGGCGGCGAGGTCCATACGATGCCGCCGCCGGTGCGGCAGGGAGGCGGGGGCGGCGGTTATGCACGACCTCAAGGCGGTGGAAACGGCGGCGGTAACCACGGCGGCGGTGGAGGCGGCGGCCCCGACGAGCTCCGGCACTGATGGCCTGGGGTGCCGCGGGTTCTCCGGGCACCGGACGAAAAAAAGCCGCTCCGAAGAGCGGCTTTGGGATCGGGCAAGCGGGGCCGAGGCAACGCGCCACCGGCCGCCCGCAACCCGCTGCGTCAGTCGTCGAGCAGCGACAGGTCGCGTACGGCGCCCTTGTCGGCCGACATGACCAGCTTCGCGTATGCCTTCAGCGCCGCGGACACCTTGCGCGGACGCGGCTGCGCGGGCTTCCAGCCTTTCGCGTTCTGTTCTTCGCGGCGGCGCGCCAGTTCCTCGTCCGACACCAGCACGTCGATCGTGCGATTCGGAATGTCGATGCGGATCCGGTCGCCGTCGCGCACGAGGCCGATCGCGCCGCCCGCCGCCGCTTCCGGCGAGCAGTGGCCGATCGACAGACCCGACGTGCCGCCCGAGAAACGGCCGTCCGTCAGCAGCGCGCACGCCTTGCCGAGCCCCTTCGACTTGATGTAGCTGGTCGGGTAGAGCATTTCCTGCATGCCCGGGCCGCCCTTCGGGCCTTCGTAGCGCACGATCACCACGTCGCCGGCCTTGACCTTGTCGTTCAGGATGTTCTCCACCGCTTCGTCCTGCGACTCGGTCACGTGCGCCGAGCCTTCGAACACGAGGATGCTTTCATCGACGCCGGCCGTCTTCACCACGCAGCCGTCGAGCGCGATGTTGCCGGTCAGCACGGCCAGGCCGCCTTCCTTCGAGAACGCGTGCTCGTACGAGCGGATGCAGCCTTCGGCGCGGTCGAGGTCGAGGCTCGGCCAGCGCGTGTTCTGGCTGAATGCCACCTGCGTCGGGACGCCTGCCGGGCCGGCCATGTAGAACGTGCGGACCGCTTCGTCTTCCGTGCGGACGATGTCCCACTGGTCGAGTGCATCTTTCAGCGTCGGCGCGTGCACGGTCGGCACGTCGGTGTGCAGCTTGCCGGCGCGGTCGAGTTCGCCGAGGATCGCCATGATGCCGCCTGCGCGGTGCACGTCCTCGATGTGGTACTTGTTCGTGTTCGGCGCGACCTTGCACAGCTGCGGCACGATGCGCGACAGGCGATCGATGTCCTTCATCGTGAAGTCGATGCCGGCTTCACGCGCGATCGCCAGCAGGTGCAGGATCGTGTTGGTCGAACCGCCCATCGCGATGTCGAGCGTCATCGCGTTCTCGAACGCCTTGAAGCCGACCGAGCGCGGCAGCACGCGTTCGTCGTCCTGCTCGTAGTGCTGGCGCGTCAGTTCGACGATGCGGCGGCCGGCGCGCTTGAACAACTGCTCGCGATCGGCGTGCGTCGCGACGACCGTGCCGTTGCCGGGCAGCGACAGGCCGAGCGCTTCGGTCAGGCAGTTCATCGAGTTCGCGGTGAACATGCCCGAGCACGAACCGCAGGTCGGGCACGCCGAGCGTTCGACTTCGGCGACGTCGGCATCCGAATACGACTGGTCGGCCGCGATCACCATCGCGTCGACGAGGTCGAGCTTCTTCAGTTCGACGGTCTTGGTGACCGGGTTCGCGAGGCGCGTCTTGCCGGCTTCCATCGGGCCGCCCGACACGAAGATCACCGGAATGTTCAGGCGCATCGCGGCCATCAGCATCCCCGGCGTGATCTTGTCGCAGTTCGAGATGCACACCATCGCGTCCGCGCAGTGCGCGTTCACCATGTATTCGACCGAGTCGGCGATGATGTCGCGGCTCGGCAGCGAATACAGCATGCCGTCATGGCCCATCGCGATGCCGTCGTCGACCGCGATCGTGTTGAATTCCTTCGCGACGCCGCCGGCAGCCTCGATCTCGCGCGCGACGAGCTGGCCGAGATCCTTCAGGTGCACGTGCCCGGGCACGAACTGGGTGAACGAGTTGACGACCGCGATGATCGGCTTCGAGAAATCGTCGTCTTTCATGCCGGTGGCGCGCCACAGCGAGCGCGCACCTGCCATGTTGCGGCCGGCGGTGGAGGTTTTGGAACGGTAAGTGGGCATTGTGGTTGCTGAAGAAATATCGCGGGAAAAGGGTGGAGGCTCGGGAATAAAGGCCTCTCTCGCGCCCGTGCGAACAACCTCTTGAGCTGCGCCCTGGGCAAACCCCACGATTATCCCACAGCCGCCGGGCCTGCGGCGCCGGCGGGAACGGGCGAGCGGCGCGGGTGGTGCCGGGCAGCGGCCAAGGGCGCCGAGTGCATCAAGCTCACGCAGTTCACCCGGCACGAAGCCCGACGCAGGCCGTTGCCGGCGCAACCGGGCGGCTTCATCGTCGCTCGTTCCGCCGACGATGAAGCCGCGCCGTGCCGCTCGGTCGCGCGTCAGTCGAGCAGCGTCAGGATCTCGTCGTACAGCGCCTTCGGAATCCGCACGCCGTTCGCGATGCTGCGCGCACGGGCGTCGAAGCGCCGTTGCGACGGCAGCCGCGCGCCCTGTGCGACGATCGATTCGAACATCCGCTCGCCGCGCACGAGCCCCGCATCGAGATCGTCGCCGAGAAATACCTTCGGATCGAACGCGATCACGAGTTCGCCATGGCACGGCGTCGCGCCGACGCCTTCGTCGAAGTCCATCGATTCCCGGCTCGTCATGTCGCCGATCAGCGCACCGCCGAGCAGCTCGACCATCGCCGCGAGCGCCGAGCCCTTGTGGCCGCCGAACGTGCGCATCGCGCCTTGCAGCGCGGCCTTCGGGTCGGTGGTCGGCTGGCCGTCCGCGTCGATCGCCCAGTGCGGCGGAATCGCCTTGCCCTGTTTCGCGTGCAGCTCGATGTCGCCGCGCGCGATCGCGCTCGTCGCGAAATCGAACACGAACGGCTCGCCGAACGGACGCGGCCACGCGAACGCGATCGGGTTGGTGCCGAACACCGGTTCGCGGCCGCCTTCCGGCGCGACCCAGCTGTGGCTCGGGTTCATCGCGATGCCGACCAGCCCTTCGGCGGCGATCGCCTCGACCTCGGGCCACAGCGCGGAGAAGTGATAGCAGTGGTTGATCGCCATCGCGGCGATGCCGTGCTGCTTCGCCATCTCGACGAGCACCGGCAGCCCCGTCTCGAAGCTCAGCAGCGAGAAGCCGCGATGCGCGTCGACCGCGACGATCGACGACGACAGCCGGCGCAGCGTCGGCACGGCTTGCGGATCGACCTTGCCCTTCTTCAGCGACCGCACGCAGACGAGCAGCCGATACACGCTATGCGAATGGCATTCATCGCGCTGGCCCTGCGTGATCACGTTGGCGATCGCGCGCGCATGCGCGTCGGACATCCCGTGGTGCGTCAGCACGCGCAGCGCGAGCGCATGGACTTCATCGAGCGACAGGACGACTTTGGCGGTTTGCTCAGACATGGTTCACCTCCCGCGGGGCAGGCACGCCGTCGATGCGTTGCGGCACGTGCAGCGGATTGCTGCTGCGGATCGCTTCCGGCAACAGCGCGTCCGGCAGGTCCTGATACGACACGGGGCGCAGGAAGCGCTCGATCGCGCGCGCGCCGACCGACGTCGTGCGCGTGTCGGACGTCGCCGGGAACGGGCCGCCGTGCACCATCGCGTGACCGACCTCGACGCCCGTGCCGAAGCCGTTGACGAGAATGCGGCCTGCCTTGCGTTCGAGCGTCGGGCGCAGCGCGGCGAACAGCGCCGCGTCGCCGTCGGCGAGATGCGCGGCGATCGTCAACTGGCCTTCGAGCGATTTCAGCACGCGGTGCAGCGTGTCGGCGTCCGGGCAACGCACGATCAGCGACGCGGGGCCGAATACTTCGTCGCGCAATTCGGGGTGCGCGATGAATGCGTCGGCGGATGTCGCGAACAGCGCCGCGCGGGCCTGGTGACGGCCGCCTTCCGCGCCTTCGGCCAGCAGCTCGACCGCATCGTGATCGCGCAGCGCCGCGACGCCTTGCGCATAGCTTGCGTGGATGGGCGGCGTCAGCATCGTCTGTGCGGCTACGGCGCGCACGGCGTCGGCCGCCGCGGTTTCGAATGCGCGCAGCGCGGGGCCGTCGACCGCGAGCACGAGGCCCGGATTCGTGCAGAACTGGCCGGCGCCGAGCGCGAGCGATGCGACGAACTGCGGGGCGATGGTGTCGTGACGCGCCTCAAGCGCGGCGGGACACAGCAGCACGGGGTTGATCGAGCTCATTTCCGCATAGACGGGGATCGGCTCGGCTCGCGCGGCCGCGATATGCATCAGCGCCACGCCGCCGCGGCGCGAGCCGGTGAAGCCGACCGCCTTGATGCGCGGATCGGCGACCAGCGCCTGGCCGATCTCGCGCGATGCGTCGAACAGCAGCGAGAACACGCCGGCCGGCATCCCGCATTCGCGCGCGGCCTGCTGGATCGCGCGGCCGACGAGTTCCGACGTGCCCGGATGCGCGGAATGCGCCTTGACGATCACCGGGCAGCCGGCCGCCAGCGCCGACGCCGTGTCGCCGCCGGCCACCGAGAACGCGAGCGGGAAGTTCGACGCGCCGAACACGGCCACGGGCCCGACCGCGACGTTCCGCAGGCGCAGGTCGACGCGCGGCAGCGGCTTGCGCTCGGGGCGCGCCGGGTCGATGCGTGCGTCGAGAAAACCGCCGTCCCGTACGAGCGACGCGAACAGCGCGAGCTGGCCGACCGTACGGCCGCGCTCGCCTTCGATGCGCGCGCGCGGCAGCCCCGTTTCGACGACGCAGCGCTCGATCAGATCGTCGCCGAGCGCCATGATGTGGCGGCCGATCGCGTCGAGGAACGCGGCGCGCGCGTCGAGCGACGTTTCGCGATACGTGTCGAACGCGTCGTCGGCGAGCGCGCACGCCGTTTCCAGGTCGTGCAGGCTCGCGCCGCCGAACGCCGGTTCGAGCGGTTCGCCGGTCGCGGCGGCGATCGCGTGGAGGGTGCCGTTCTGTCCGGCGACGGCCGATTGGCCGAGCAGGAACTGACCTGTGAGTTGCATGGTTTTCCTCGGAAAAAAGCAGGGCCGGGCGTGCTGCGCCCGGCCGATGGAAGGGGAAAAGGGCGCGGACGCGTCAGTCCTCGTCGTCGTCGAGCTGCAGCTTGTCGGAACGGACGCCCGTGTTGGCACCCCAGTAGTAGATGACGAGCGCGACGGCCGCGACGACGACCGTGTCGTACGGATGCGCGAGCCGGCCCGTGCCGCCGAAGCCGCCGAGATACGACAGCACGATCATCGCCGCATAGAACGCGATCAGCCACGCGGACGAACGCACTTGCTCGGCGAGGCTCAGGTGCGCGGTCGGCACCCAGCGGCGGCACGCGAGATAGATCGCGAACATCACGATCTGCAGGCCGAGCAGCCAGGACACCGTGCTCCAGCCCGACCAGTAGACGATCAGCGCGGCGATCACGAACGACGCGGGGCCGGTGATGCCGAACGCGCTCGCGCGGAACGGCCGCGGCAGGTCGGGCGCGGTGCGGCGCAGCGCGGCGACCGACACGGGCGCGACCGCATAGCTGAGCACCAGCGCGGCGGACACGATGTTGATCAGCGCTTCCCACGACGGGAACGGCAGCGTCCAGAAGATCGCGAGGCCGAACGTGAGCCACAGGCCCGCGCGCGGGATGCCCGACGCTTCGTCGACGCGCGTGAACACCTTGAAGAACGTGCCCGTCTTCGCCCAGCCGTAGACGACGCGCGGCGTCGCGTTCATGTAGATGTTGCCGCAGCCGCTCGGCGAGATCATCGCGTCGGCGACGACCATCACCGCGAGCCAGCCGACGCCGAGCGCGAGGGCGATATCGCGGTACGGCAGCGAGAATGCCTTGCTCACGTCGTGCCAGCCGGCGGCGAGCATCGCCGTCGGGATGCTGCCGATGAAGGCGAGTTGCAGCAGCACGTAGATCAGCGTCGACAGCAGGATCGACAGGATCAGCGCGATCGGGATCGTGCGCTGCGGATTGCGCACCTCGCTCGCGACCGACACGATCGGCGTGAGCCCGAGGTACGCGAAGATGATGCCGCCCGCCGACACGGCCATCTCGATGCCGGGCATGCCGAACGGCGCAAAGCCGTGCACGGTCAGGTTCGCCGGCTTGAAGAACGTGAACAGCACGCCGATCACGGCGAGCGGCACGATGAACTTGAAGATGCTGATGATGTTGTTCGCCTTCGCGAACGTCTTCACGCTCGAGTAGTTCAGGTAAAAGAAGAAGCAGAGCAGCGCGGCCTGCACGAGCCAGCCGAGTGTGGTCGGGTCGCTCGACCCGGCGACCGTCAGGCCCGGAAACCACGCGGCCGCGTACTGGCGCGCGGCGACGACTTCGATCGCGATCAGGCTCGAGAACGCGATCAGCGTGATGAAGCCCATCAGGTAGCCGAGCAGCGGGCCGTGCGAAAACACCGGGTAGCGCACCACGCCGCCGGCGCGCGGCAGCGCGGCGCCGAGTTCGCAGTAGACGATGCCGAGCAGCAGCACCGCGAAGCCGCCGAGCAGCCACGAGAAGATGCCGGCCGGGCCCGCGATCGTCGACACGTGACTCGCGGCGAACAGCCACCCCGAACCGAAAATGGCGCCCAGACCGATGAACGTGAGATCGGTCAGCGACAGCTGTTTCTTGAACTTGCCGTGACCCGCGTCGGGGTGCGCGGAACGGGAAAGCGGGACAGACGGGTGAGCATTGCCTTGGCCTGGCATGGGCGTGTCTCCTGGAGAATGTCGGTGCAGGCGCGCGTGGCGCGCGCTCCGACGGAGCAGCGCGCACGCCTGCCGGCCGGCGTCGCCCGGTTCGAACGACCGGGGCGGGCCATGGCCCGTTCACGCGCGGCGCGGGCTGGCGCCGGGGCGAGCGGGACCGCAGGCCATGCCGGACCGCGGATGGCGACGCACCGGGCAAGCCCGCGCGCCGCCGCAGGGGCGTCGATCAGAGACCGACGTCGGGCAGCGCCGGGCGCGTTTCGAGCGCCTTCGCGACGATGGCCTTCACTTCCGCGAGCGTGTCGCCTTGCAGCGCGAGGCGCGGCGGACGCGTGACCGCGCTGCCGCGGCCGACCAGCTCTTCGCACAGCTTGATGCACTGTACGAGGTCCGGGCGTGCGTCGAGGTGCAGCAGCGGCATGAACCAGCGATACAGCGCGAGCGCTTCGTCGAAGCGCTTTTGCTTCGCGAGGCGGAACAGCGTTTCGCCTTCCTTCGGGAACGCGTTCGACATGCCCGACACCCAGCCTTCGGCGCCGACCGCGATGCTCTCGACCACGACATCGTCGAGGCCCGCGAACAGCACGAAGCGATCGCCGACCGCATTGCGCAGGTCGATGAAGCGGCGCGTATCGCCCGACGAATCCTTGAAGCAGACGATGTTCTCGCAATCCTGCAGCGCGATCAGCACGTCGGGCGTCACGTCGTTCTTGTAGATCGGCGGGTTGTTGTAGACCATCACCGGCAGGTCGGTGCTCGTCGCGACCGCGCGGAAGTGCGCGGCGGTTTCGTGCGGCTTCGCCGAGTACACGAGCGCGGGCATCACCATCACGCCGTCGACGCCGACGCGCTGCGCTTCGCGCACCGTGTTGCGCGCGAAGTCGGTCGTGAATTCGGCGATGCCGGCGATCACCGGAATCTTGCCGGCGGCCGCGTCGCGTGCGGCTTCGATGACCTGGAGCTTCTCGCTCGTCGACAGCGACGTGTTTTCGCCGACCGTGCCGCAGACCACGAGGCCCGACACGCCGTCGTTCACCAGGTTCTTGACCACGCGGTGCGTGGCGTCGATGTCGAGGGAGAAGTCCGGCTTGAACTGGGTGCTGACGGCCGGGAAAACCCCGGTCCACTGAATGGCTTTGCGGCTCACTGAAATCTCCTACGTTCGTATCGGTCGGCCGACGGGTGTGTCGGTGTGGCAACCAGTATCGCCGCGCAAACGCCCATCACGCTTGAGTCGTATCGCGGAGCAAAATGACGAAATCGGCACAGCGACCGGCGGGGGCGCGAAGGGCGCATCGCACTATGCCGATTTCGTCGTCGTCCTCATCGAAAAGCCACAAGCGGACGGACGCGCGACGGAGGAAGCTATGCTCCTTTCCCCACTTCGGACAGCTCATGATGAAGCGTATCCAGATCATCGATTCGCACACGGGCGGCGAACCCACTCGGCTCGTCGTGTCCGGTTTTCCGGCGCTCGGCAACGGCACGATGGCCGAGCGCCGCGACGTGCTCGCGCGCGAACACGACCGTTATCGGACCGCGTGCATCCTCGAGCCGCGCGGCAGCGACGTGCTGGTCGGCGCGCTGCTGTGCGACCCGGTCGCGGCCGACGCGGCGGCCGGCGTGATCTTCTTCAACAATAGCGGCTATCTCGGGATGTGCGGGCACGGCACGATCGGCGTCGTGCGTACGCTGCATCACATGGGGCGCATCGCGCCCGGCGTGCACCGGATCGAGACACCGGTCGGCACCGTCGAGGCGACGCTGCACGACGACCTGTCGGTCAGCGTGCGCAACGTGCCCGCGTATCGCCACGCGCAGGGCGTCGCGCTCGACGTGCCGGGATACGGCCCCGTGAAGGGCGACGTTGCGTGGGGCGGCAACTGGTTCTTCCTGATCAGCGACCACGGGCAGCGCGTCGCCGGCGACAACGTCGCGGCGCTCACCGCGTATGCGTCGGCCGTGCGCGAAGGGCTCGAACGCGCGGGCATCACCGGCGCGAACGGCGGCGAGATCGATCACATCGAACTGTTCGCCGACGATCCCCAGCACGACAGTCGCAGCTTCGTGCTGTGCCCGGGCCTCGCCTACGACCGTTCGCCGTGCGGCACTGGCACGAGCGCGAAGCTCGCGTGCCTCGCGGCCGACGGCAAGCTCGCGCCGGGCGCCGTGTGGCGGCAGGCGAGCGTGATCGGCAGCGTGTTCCAGGCGAGCTACGAGCTGGCCGACGGCGGCATCGTGCCGACGATTCGCGGCAGCGCCCACCTGAGCGCGGAAGCGACGCTGCTGATCGACGAAGACGATCCGTTCGGCTGGGGCATCGGGTCGTGAGCGAAACGAAGACCGACGTCGTCGTGATCGGCGCCGGCATCGTCGGCGCGGCGTGCGCGCACGAACTCGCCCAGCGCGGGTTGCGTGTGCTCGTCGTCGACGACGCGAGCGGCGGCGCGACCGGCGCGGGCATGGGGCACCTCGTCGCGATGGACGACAACGCGGCCGAGCTCGCGCTGAGCCATTACTCGATCGAACTGTGGCGCGCGTTGAGCGGCGAGATGCCCGACGGCTGCGCATACCGCAACTGCGGCACGCTATGGCTCGCGGCCGATGCGCACGAGATGGATCTCGCCCGCGCGAAGCAGGCGACGCTCGCCGCGCACGGCGTGGCCGGCGAGCTGATCGACGCGGCAGCGCTCGCGCAACTGGAGCCGATGCTGCGCGCGGGCCTCGGCGGCGCGCTGAAGATTCCGGGCGACGCGATCCTCTATGCGCCCGTCACGGCGAACTGGCTGCTGCAGCGCGCGCCGCGCGTCACGTTGCGCCGCGAGCGGGCCGTCGCGGTCGATGGCCCGAACGTGACGCTCGCGAGCGGCGACGTGCTGCGCGCGGAGCGCGTGGTCGTCGCGAACGGCGTGGCGGCGCGCACGCTGCTGCCCGAATTGCCGCTGCGCCCGAAAAAGGGCCATCTGCTGATTACCGACCGCTATCCGGGCCATGTGTCGCACCAGCTCGTCGAGCTCGGCTATGCGGCGAGCGCGCATGCGAGCGACGGCACGTCGGTCGCGTTCAACGTGCAGCCGCGGCCGACCGGCCAGTTGCTGATCGGCTCGTCGCGCCAGTTCGACACCGAGGATGCACAGGTCGAGCCGCCCGTGCTCGCGCGCATGCTGCGCCGCGCGGTCGGCTACCTGCCGGATCTGGCCGACCTGAACGGGATCCGTGCATGGACGGGTTTTCGCTCCGCGAGCCCCGACGGCCTGCCGCTGCTCGGCGAGCACCCGGCGCGGCCGGGCGTATGGCTCGCGCTCGGGCACGAAGGGCTCGGCGTGACGACCGCGCCGGGCAGCGCGCGGCTCGTCGCCGCGCTGATGGCCGGCGAACGGCCGCCCATCGATATCGAACCGTATTTGCCGGGACGCTTCCTGACCGCGTCCCTTGTAGCCGGAGCGCTGACATGAAACGACCCCCACGCTCACTTCGCTCGCTGTCGACCGGAGTTGGCGCTTCAGCGCTTACTCCGGTCCCGTGCAAGGCGTCCCCGACGGGGGCGGTTAGCCTCCTTGGCGCGGCCCGGCGGAGGTTGACATGAAACGACCTCCACGTTCAGTTCGTTCGCTGCCGACCGAAGTTGGCGCTTCAGCGCTTACTCCGGTCCCATGCAAGGCGTCCCCGACGGGGGCGGTCAGCCACCTTGGGATGGCCCGGCGGAGGCTGACATGATCATTCATCTGGACGGCCGTGCATTGACGGTGGCCGACGGCGCGACCGTCGCGGCCGCCGTCGCGGCGAGCGGCGACGACACGACGCGCGTGTCGTGCACGGGCTCGGCGCGTGCGCCTTTTTGCGGAATGGGCATCTGCCAGGAGTGCAGGATGACGATCGACGGCCGCCGCCGGCTGGCTTGCCAGACGCTGTGCCGCGACGGGATGCGGGTGGAGCGCACGCGATGAAACAGGAACGACTGAGCGTCGACGTCGCGATCGTCGGCGCGGGGCCGGCCGGGTTGTCGGCGGCACGGGCCGCCGCGCGCAGCGGCGCGACCGTTGCGATCGTCGACGACAATCCGCGCGCGGGCGGGCAGATCTGGCGGCAGCCGGCAGCGGCGGCACCGACGCCGGCCGCCGCCGAACGCCTCGCCGTGCTGCGGCAGCCGAACGTCACGCATCTCGCGGCGACGCGCATCGTCGCCGAAACGCAGCCGGGCACGCTGCTGCTCGAAGACGACGAACGCGGGCTGCTGCTCGATTTCCGGACGCTGATTCTCTGTTGCGGCGCCCGTGAACTGCTGCTGCCGTTTCCGGGCTGGACGCTGCCGGGCGTGACCGGTGCGGGCGGCTTGCAGGCGCTGATCAAGTACGGGCTCGAGGTGCGCGGGCAGCGCACGGTGATCGCGGGCAGCGGGCCGCTGCTGCTGGCGAGCGCGGCGACGGCCCGGCAGGCCGGCGCACATGTATCGCACGTGCTCGAACAGGCGGCATGGGGCGACGTGGCCCGCTTCGGCGCGGGGCTGTGGCGCTGGCCGTCGAAGCTCGCGCAGGCCGCGAAGCTCGTCACGTCGGCGTATCGACCCGCTGCGCACGTCGTCGAGGCATTCGGCGACCAGCGGCTCGAACGCGTGCGGATCCGGCACGGCGACCGCGAATTCGACGTCGACTGCGACCGGCTCGCGTGCGGCTTCGGCCTCGTGCCGAACACCGTGCTGCCGCGCCATCTCGGCTGCCGGGTCGAGAACGGCGCGGTGGCGGTCGACGCGCACCAGCGCACCAGCCGCGACGGGTATTTCGCGGCGGGCGAATGCACGGGTGTCGGCGGCAGCGAACTGGCAATGGCCGAAGGCGAAATCGCCGGCTACGCGGCGACCGGCCAGACCGCACGGCTGGCAGAACTCGTCGCACGGCGCGCGCACTGGCAGGCTTTCGCGGATGCCGTCCGTGAGCGCTTCGCGATCCGGGAGCCGATCCGCCGGCTCGCACGGCCCGACACGCTGCTGTGTCGTTGCGAGGACGTGCGGTTCGATGCGGTCGCACGGGAACCGGGCTGGACGGCCGCCAAACTGCAGTCGCGTTGCGGGATGGGCGCGTGCCAGGGCCGCGTGTGCGGCGCGGCCGCGCAGGCACTGTTCGGCTGGACGCCGCCGGCGCCGCGCACGCCGCTCGTGCCCGCGCGGGTCGGCACGCTGATGCTCGACGGCACGGGGTCTTGCGACGGCGCATGACGCGTGCAGCGTCGCAGTGAAGCGGGCCGGTTCGCGGCGGGCCGTGCCCGTTACTCGATCTTCACTTTTTCCCATTCGCAGACCTGCGGCGCCGCATTGGCGCGCAGGCACTCGATCGTCGCGGCCACGGCGGCGCGGTTCACGCTGTCGGGGCGCCAGTACATCGACACCGCGCCCTGGCCCTTTAGCTCCATCGGCAGAATCCGGATCGCGTTCAGTTGCGCGAAGCGCCGTGCGGCGCGAGCGCGTTCACCGTCGTTACCGCGCCATGCGTGATCGCGGCAATCGCGGCGCCGGCGCTCGGCGTGGTGCGCCCCGATGCTGTACGTGCGGCGGCCGCCGACGGAATGGCGGGCAGGCAGTGCTGATCGAAAGGGGGCAGCGAATTGGCGATCCGGCAAGCAGCGGGATACGACAATATACAAAATAATATAATATTGATTCTTTAACCGTATTCCCCGCTCCGATGAACGACGATCTCCCCGCCGGGCCGCCCGGGCCCGATCAAATGCGCGCCGCCGCCGAGTCGGCCTGCGCGCTCCTCAAGGTGATGTCAAATCCCGACCGGCTGCTGCTGCTCTGCGAACTGTCGCAGGGCGAGCGCTGCGTGAGCGATCTCGAGGCGCGACTGGACATCCATCAACCGACGTTATCGCAGCAGCTCGGTGTGTTGCGGGACAACGCGCTGGTTCGTACGCGCCGCGAAGGCAAGAACATCCACTATTCGCTGGACAGCTCGGCCGCGATCGCGGTGATGGGCGTGCTCTACGAACAGTTTTGCGGGACGGCCGCGAAGGAGGCGCGCGATGCAGGTTGATGCGCTTCATTTCACGCCATGGCTGTCGCTGGCCGGCGGCGTGCTGATCGGGCTCGCGGCGGCATGGCTCGTCGCGTTCAACGGCCGGATCGCCGGCATCAGCGGGATCGTCGGCGGCTTGCTGACGGCGGGCGGCGCAGAGCGCGGCTGGCGCGTCGCGTTCATCGCCGGGCTGATCGTCGCCCCCTTCGTGATGCGCGTTGCCGGAGCAGGCCTGACGCCGCAGGTCGATGCAGGCTGGTTCGAACTGCTGGCGGCCGGGCTGCTGGTCGGGATCGGCACGCGGTACGCGGGCGGATGCACGAGCGGCCACGGCGTATGCGGGATGTCGCGTGGCGCGCTGCGTTCGGTGGTCGCGACGGCGACCTTCATGGTCGCGGGCTTCGTGACCGTATTCGTGCGGCGGCACGTGCTGGGGGGCTGACATGCAGGCAGGATTCGCGTTTCTGGCCGGCCTCTTGTTCGGCGTCGGCCTCATCGTGTCGGGCATGGCCAATCCGCAGAAGGTGCTCGGTTTCCTCGACCTGGCGGGCCGCTGGGATCCGTCGCTCGCGTTCGTGATGGCGGGCGCGACCGGTGTTGCGGTGTTCGCGTTCGCGTGGGCGAAGCGCCGGACACGGTCATGGCTCGGCTTGCCGATGCAGTTGCCGGCGTTGCGGGCGATTACCGTGCGCCTGGTCGCTGGAAGTGCGGTGTTCGGCATCGGCTGGGGGCTCGCCGGGTTTTGCCCGGGACCTGCGATCGTGTCGATCGGCTTCGGGTCGGCCAAGGGGCTCGGGTTCGTCGTCGCGATGCTGGCCGGGATGGCGCTGTTCGAGTGGATCGAGCGCCGGCGGAACGGGCGGTGAGGCAGGGGCACGCTCGCTGGGTGTGTTCGATCAGCACCTGCACCGGGGTTCCGCGAACGGTTGCGCGCACAGCGCGACGTGACGATTGGATTGACGCGATTGCACGGCATTTCCCGGCAGGCAACGTGGATGACCCCGCCGCCGGGCGGGATGCTGCCGTGGATCGCGTTGCCGGAAGGCATGCGCCCCGATGCGCCGTTCGATGCCGCACTGGCGTACGGAATCAAGATCGCGCCCGATTCGATCTTCTCGCATTCGGACCGTTTCGACGGCTATATCCGGCTCGCCTGCATGTGCGTGTTCGATGCGGCGCACGAGGCAGCGTTCGACACACTCGGCCGCCTCGTACGGGAAGCCATGGCGGCCGCCTAAGTGCGACGGTGGCGGCCGGCCGGACTTGCGAATACGCGAGTGCGCCGGCCGGATGCGGTACCGAAGCGGCAAGCCGCCGCCATTTCATCGGCCGACCGAGTGCGTGGCGAGGTGCTGGCGGATCAGCGACAGGTAGCGATCGCCGACCGAGAAATCGCGGGCCGCGCGCGGCCGGGCGGGCGCCGGCCGCAGCGTGGCCGGCGCGCTCATGCCCAGATACCGGCACACGGCGGACGGAAAGGGCTTGCGCGTATGCCCGAGCTGACGCGCCGCCCGCTCGACGCGGGCATCGCCGACCTGGGCACGAAGCCACGCCAGCACTTGGCGATCGGTGTCGTTGACGATACGGACCAGATGTTCCATCGTGCGCCTCACTGTTCATAAATACAGTACTGTAAATATAACCAGTGTTTGCGGTAACTGCAAGCGGGGACACGTCGACTGGCCGTTCGGCCAAGGTCAGCGCGCCGGCGCGGCGGTGCGCGTGATCCGCGCGTCGGGAGCGGCCGAGGCGGCGCGGCCGGTATAGCGCGCGTCGGTCAGCGTGCCGAGGAACGCGACGATGTCGTCGACTTCCGCGTCGGTCAACGCGGGCGGCGTGCCGGGCCGGCGGTTCATCGGCGTCGAGTTGACGTTGATGTTGCCGCGATAGGCGGCCGGCACGTCGTCGAACGTCCTGGCGCCGTGATACCAGAAGCCGGGATCGGTCGAGCGCGTGTTGTAGAACGCGACCGCGTCGCGCAGCGTCGTGAACACGCCGTTGTGCATGAACGTCTGCTTGACCGCGACGTTGCGCAGCCCGGGCGTGCGCAGGTAGCCGCACCATTGCGTCGGTTCGGGCCAGCGCAGCCGACGCGCGGTGTCGCACAGCCCGTTGTCGAAATGGCGCGGATCGCGATTCGCCGGCAGCGCACGGTTGCGCGGCACCGCGATCGCGTCGTAGCCGAAATCGGTGAACAGCGAACGCTCCGGGCGGCTCGACGTGTCCGACAGCGTATGGCAGGTCATGCAATTGCCCTTGTCCGGATTGCGGAACAGCGCAAGGCCGCGCATCTCGGCCGGCGCGAGCGGCGTGCGCGTGCGCAGGAACGCGTCGAAGCGCGACGTGAACGGCGCCATCTCGTCGCTCTGCAGATAGGCTTCGACGGCCGAGCCCAGCGCGCGCACCAGTTGCTCGGGATCGCGCCGCACCGGCGCGCCGAAGCGCGCGGCGAGATCGGGCGCGAGTTCGGTCGCATCGACCTTGCGCAGCAGCGCGGCCGGCGACCGGTTGTTCATCTCGTTCGGATCGAACAGCGGCCCGCGGATCTGCTCGGCGAGCGTATCCGCGCGACCGTCGCTGAACAGGCCGCCGAACGGCGCCGGGGCCGGTGCGTCGTCGTCCTGGTAGAAGTGGCGGCGCGGCACGTAGCGGACATACAGCAGCGACGGCGCATTGCGTTGGCTGAAGCGCCCGGGCCGGCTGCCTTCCGGCACGCCGGGCCCCGCGAGCGACGCGGCCGACAGTGTTGGCGCGAACGCGCGGCCGGGATCGTGGCAGCCCGCGCACGACATGCCGCGCGGCTCGGACAGCCGCGGGTCGAAGAAGATCCGGCGGCCGAGCGCGACGAGCGTCGGGTCGGGCGCGAAGCGCGCGGTGGCCGCGTCGATCTTGCCCGTCACCTGCGGCGTGCCGTTGCCGATCGTGTCGACGACGCGCGACGGCGGCGCGCCGGGAAGCAGGACCGTTTCGGCCGGCGCGGCGTGGGCCGCGAGCGCCAGGCCGGCGAGCGTCGCGGCCGAAAGCGTGCGAACCGTTCGCCGGCCGCGCGCGGCAGCGGAACCCGCCGCCGGAACCGAGCCGGTGCACGGCCGTGTTTTCACCGTCAGCGCACGCCAACCGACCGCACGCATCAAATCGCCATTCCGTCGAACCTCGTCACTCACGGCGCGATGAACCCCGTCTTGTCGCAGGCGAGCGTCGTGCCCGACTGGTTGCACGACGCGAGCAGCTTGCCTGCCGCCGAATACGCATGGAAAACCCAGCCCGTCGCCGGCGCGGCGCTCCATGATGAGGAAGCCGAAGCTGTTGTTGTGCGACAGCCGTTCGATCACGGCGCCCGGCGCGGGCGTCAGGCCGGCCGGAAACGGGTCGGGCAGCGCGACGTCGAGGTTGTCGCCGCCGTTGCCGGACACGATCGTCGCCGGGTGCCCGGACGAGAAGTTGATCGCCTGGAAATCGTGCACGTGGCCGTGCAGCGCGACGTGCACGCTCGGCGGGTAGTAAGCCTGCGCGTTGAGGCTCGACATCACCGACTGCAGCGCGAGATTGCCCGGCGCCGGCGTGCTGCCGGCGATCGGCGCGAACGCGAGGATCGGATGATGGTTCGTGAAGATTGTCGTCGTCATGCCGGCTTTCGACGCGAGCGATGCGACCGTCTGGAACTGCTTCTGGTAGATGCCGAACTGCGCGTCGGTCGTCTTCAGCGGCGCGCGGCCGACCTTCGCGGTGTCGAACACGATCACCTGTGATCCACCGCCGAGCGACACCGCATAGGGCTCCGAATAGTTCGCGTTGTTGTCGTTGGCCGGATCGTCGCATGAACGTGCGGCCGAATACGGGCGCGGGTCGAGGAAGCGGAACCAGCCCTGGCCGGCACGCGCGCATTCCTCGTGATTGCCGCGCACGACGACCCACGGCGCCTTCGCGAGCAACGGCGCGGCCGGGCGGAACAGGTCGGCTTGCCACGTATCCCAGCCATAGCCCCACGGGCTGTCCTTGCAGCCGGCGATGTCCGGCGGGCACGCGTTCTCGCGATAGTGGTAGTCGCCGACGTGCAGCACCAGATCGGGCGACAGCTTCGCGACGTTGGCCGCGATCGTGTCGAGCGGCCAGACCGCGGCGTCGTTGCACGCCTGCCATGCGTTGTCGGCCTTCTTCATCCGGCAGCCCGTGTCGGCGATGATCGCGATGCGCTGCGGCTGCGCTTTCGGCAGCGGCAGCATACGGCCCGCGACGCTGGCCGCCTGCGCGCCGGCGGGCAACGTCGCCTCGCAGACGGACACCGGGAAGCTCGACGGTTTCGAATCGGCCGGGTCGCTGGCGGTCGGCCGCTGGGCGACGGTCGCGGCGCCCGCGCGCAGCGCCATGCGCGACAGCTTGCCGTCGACGGCCAGTTGCGGGCACGGCGGATCGCCGGCCGACGCGGGCGTGTAGTTGGTGATGACGCGCGCGATCGCCTGGTTCGCATCGCCGATCTCGACCCATGCGGCCTGGACGTTGGTCGACGCGCTGGCCGGATCGTCCGGCGTATCGATGTGATTCGAGCACGCGGACAATGCAGCGAGGGCAACAAGAGGGGCGCAGCGCACGAGCAGCGCGCGCGTGAGGAATCGTCGCATGGGAGGCGGAGGCACCGTAGGAAAGTCGTCAACGATACGCAGCGCGAATGTAAGAAATGTGAAAAACGGGGCTGACGGGGCGCGCACTGGCCGGCCTTGACTTCAAGCCGGCTTGAAGCAGCACAGTCCGGTTCGTCATCAATGAATCGGAAGGGGATCGACGATGGAAGCCAACCGGCCCAACGAAGCGCAATCGGCGCTATGGAACGGTCCGTCGGGGCGCGCATGGGTCGATGCGCAGGCGCCGCTGGACCGGATGTTCGAGCCATTCGAAACGCTGCTGGCGGATGCCGCGGCAGCGTCGTCCGCCAGCAGCGTGCTCGATGTCGGCTGCGGCACGGGCGCGGTCACGCTCGCGATCGCGCGGCGGCTCGGTGCGAACGCGCAGTGCACGGGCATCGATATTTCGGCGCGAATGATCGACGCCGCTCGGGCGCGTGCCGAACGCAGCGGCCTGCGCGCCCGGTTCGTGTGCGCGGACGGGCAGACGCATGCGTTCGAACCGGCGAGCGTCGACCTGATCGTGTCGCGCCTCGGCGTGATGTTCTTCGACGATCCGGTGCGGGCGTTCGCGAACCTGCGGCGGGCGGCGCGCCCGGGCTCGCCGATGCGGTTCGTCGCATGGCGTGGCGCGGCCGACAACCCGTTCATGACGACGGCCGAGCGGGCGGCCGCGCCGCTGCTGCCGAACCTGCCCGCGCGGCAGCCCGGCGCACCGGGGCAGTTTGCGTTCGGTGACCGGCGGCGGATCGCATCGGTGCTGTCGGACAGTGGCTGGGCCGACGTTGCGATCGAGCCGGTCGACCGGGCGTGCGTGCTGCCGGCGTCCTCGCTGGATGACTACATTGCCCGGCTGGGCCCGGTCGGCCTTGCATTGCCGGCGACGGACGAAGCGACGCGGCGGCGCGTGATCGACACGATGCGCGCGGCGTTCGAGCCGTACGTGCATGGCGCCGAGGTGCGTTTCGATGCGGCGTGCTGGCTCGTGACGGCGCGTGCGCCGATCGCATGATGTGTAGCGTGAAGGCCGCGGATCAGGGAAGGATCGGCCGCCCGTTCGCCCCGCGCGCGACCGTGCCCGCGTGACGAAGCGGGGCCGCGCGACGCGCGGGCGTCAGCGCTTGCGCGCGCGCAGCATCAGCCACGCGCAGCCACCGGCGACCAATGCGAGTCCGAGCAGGACGGCCTCGACACCGAGCGCGAAACCGGGCGGCATTTCGCCGCTGTTCGGTACCGGCGACAGGTTGCCGCCCATCGCGACGGCGCCGCCGGCGAGCAGCGCCGCGCAGACGATCCAGTAGGCCTTGCCGAGCGGCGCCGCGGCGCGGATCCGCCACAGCGCGATGCCGGCGCCGCCGAGGTACAGCACGGCGAGCGTGCCGAGTGCGATGACGTCGACGGCGCGGCTTTGCAGCAGCCCGCTCATTCGGCCTCCGTCGCGTGCCCCGGCGCACGGCTCAGCAGGTGCGTGCGTTTGTCCGCGGCGAGCGACACGTAGCGTTCGTACTGGCGCAGCACGTCGGCGATCACTTCGTCGCCACGCAGGTATTCGACGTCGTAGCCGAGCCGGCCGTCCTCGAAGAACGTGACGATGCCATGGACGTGCGCACGCGACTCGTCCGGCTCGGCCGCCTCGCGCACCAGGAACGCCGCCGCGGATTTCGCGGTGACGCGCACGCCGTACACGAAATCGCGGTGTTCGGCGGTCGGCACGGTGAGCCGCACCGCATCGTCGCCGTCGCGCTGCACGTGCGCATCGACGCCGCTCGCGCGCAGCTCGTCGGCGACCTTGCGCAGTGCGGGCTCGACCGTCTCGGCGACGAACTGGCGCGCCTCGACCTCGGTCGTCTGCCGCAGGATGTGCGTCAGGCGATGGCGCCAGTGCTGGCCGGTCCAGAAGCTCGCCGCGGGCGCGATGTCCTGCGAATAGTGCGCGCGGTCGGCCGCGAGCCCGCGCCACAGCCCGTAGCAAAGCGCGAGCATGATGAGGGCGACCGGCAGCGCGGCGATCAGCGTCATCGCCTGCAGCGCGCCGAGCCCGCCCGCGACGAGCAGCACCGCGGCCGTCACGCCGAGCAGCGCGGCCCAGAACAGCCGCTGCCAGACCGGCGAATGCGCGTTGCCGCGCGTCGCGATCTGGTCGATCACGAACGCGCCCGAATCGGCGGACGTGACGAAGAACACCGCGATCAGCACGATCGCGGCGATCGACAGCAGTTGCGACAGCGGCAGGAAATCGAAGAAGCGGAACAGCAGCGCATCGACGTTGGTGGCCGTCTGCGCGAGCGCGCCGGCCGCGCCGTGCGTGTCGAGCCAGATCGCGCTGTTGCCGAACACGGTCATCCAGACGAGGTTGAACGCGGTCGGCACGAGCAGCACGCCGATCACGAACTGGCGGATCGTGCGGCCGCGCGAGATGCGCGCGATGAACATGCCGACGAACGGCGACCACGAGATCCACCACGCCCAGTAGAGGATCGTCCAGCCGCCGAACCAGCCTTCCTCGCGCGGCGGCGCGTATGCGTACGTGCGGAACGACAGGTCGACGAGGCTCGACAGGTACTGGCCGATGTTGTCGCCGAGCGCGCGGAACAGGAATGCCGTCGGGCCCGCGACCACCACGAATGCGAGCAGCAGGAACGCAAGCAGCAGGTTCAGCTCCGACAGCCGGCGCACGCCCTTGTCGAGGCCGCTGGCGGCCGACAGGCCCGCGAGCAGCACCACGATCACGACGAGCCCGATGCGAAACACGTTGCTGCCCGTGTCCCACCCGGCAACCGTATGCAGCCCCGCGCTCAGTTGCATCACGCCGTAGCCGAGAGTCGTCGCGATCCCGGCGACCGTGCCGACGAGCGCGAACGCATCGACCGTGTGACCGATCCAGCCGTCGATGCGCTCGCGCAGCACCGGATACAACCCCGAGCGCAGCGTGAGCGGCAGGTTGTAGCGGAAGCCGAAGTACGCGAGCACGAGCCCCATCAGCCCGTAGATCGCCCACGCATGGAAGCCCCAGTGGAAGAAGGTCATCAGCATCGCCTCGCGTGCAGCGGCGGACGTGCCGGGATCGACGGTCGGCGGCTTCAGGAAATGCTGCATCGGCTCGCCGACACCGAAGTACATCAGGCCGATGCCCATGCCGGCCGCGAACAGCATCGCCGTCCACGACACGAAGCTGAATTCGGGTTCGGCATCGTCGGGGCCGAGCCGGATATTGCCGAAGTCGCTGGCGGCGATCAGCACGAGAAATACGAGGAAGCCGGTGACGGCGAGCACGTAGAACCAGTCGAACCGGGCGATGACCCATTGCTGGCCGGCGGAGAACAGCGTGCCGGCTTCGCTCGGGAGCAGTGCACAGACGGCCAGCAGTGCACCGATGACCGCGAGCGAGGGCAGGACGACCTGCGGCTTGAATGTCGTGCGGGGCGATGGACGGGAATCCGGCATGGCGGGCATCCAGTTGTGGGCGCAACGAAGCGCGACGCCGTCCGGCGCGCACGTCGCGTGTCGGACCCTGATACGGCGTGCGTCGAGTGTACCGCGGTGTCAGGACTGCAAGAAGGGGCATGCAGAAAGGAAAAACCTGACGGATTGTAAGGTATCGGGGCGATCGAGAAAACCCGCGCGGTGCGCGCGGCGGGCCGGCGAGGCGGGGAAAACACGCGGCGAATGCGTAGCCGGCGGCCGGACGACGCGCGCGGCAAGCGCATCGTCCGTGCCGGAGACGGCGCGCGGAAGGCGCCGTCGGACGGGTTCAGAACGTGACGGCGATCCCGGCCATGCCGACGAACTGGCCGTGCGTCGTCGACGGCGTGAGCTGCTGCGAATCGCCGACGATCGGCGCCGCATCGATGACGTGGCCGGCGCCCTGCGCGCCGAGCGTCTGTCCGCTCGAATGCGTGTACGCCTGCAGCGCATAGAGCGTCGTGCGTTTCGACAGGCTGTACGACTCCTTCAGCGAATACTGCTGATAGCGGGCCGCGCTTGCGACGCCGTTCGCCTTCGACGCGAGCGTGTACGCGAATGCGCCGGCCACCGAGAACGTCGGCGTGAAGCGGTACGCGGCAAGCGCGCCGTAGGTGTTGAACACGGCCGTGTCGGTGAAGGTCGAGCCGTTGCCGGGCAGGTACTTCACGTTCGAATAGTTGAGCCCCATCGTCAGGTCGCCGAGCGTATAGTTGCCGGCCGCCGCGACCTGCTCGACGGCCTTCGCGGTCAGGTAGCCCTGATTCAGCACGGATACCGCGAAGCTGCCCGACGATGCGGTGGCCGGATTCAGGAAGCCCGTGGACGAGCCCGAGCTGTTGATCCGCAGGTAGCCGGCCGCGATCCCGATCGGCCCGTTCGCGTAGCGCAGCGCGGCGCTGAACGTGTTGCCCTTGCCGGTCGCGCCGGCAATGCCGCCGAATGCGTACATCGCGCTCGCGCTCAGCCCGGCGAAGGTCGGCGACGTATAGGTGACCGAGTTGTTCACGCGGATCGTCGTGTCGAGGCCGTCGATGTCGCCCGGATGCGCGCCGGTCGCGCCGGTCAGCCAGCTGCTCGATGCGTATGGGCCGACGAACAGGAAGTAGGGCGTGTACTGGCGGCCGGCCGTCACCGTGCCGTAGCGAACGTTGCGCAGGCCGACGAAGGCCTGGCGGTTGAAGATCGTGCCGGCGGCGGCCTGCGCGCCGTTGTTCAGGTTGAAGCCGGACTGCAGGTCGAAGATCGCGTGCGTGCCGCCGCCGAGATCCTCGTCGCCGCGCAGCCCGAACTTCGACGCATACAGGTTGCCGTCGCGCATGTACACGTTGGAGTGGCCCTGCTGATTGTTCACGTACGCGAGCGAATCGTCGACGACGCCGTACAGCGTGACGCTGCTTTGCGCGTGGGCGGTGGCCGTGCCGAGCGACGCGGCCGATAAAATCAGGATTGCGTAACGGTTGACGGGTGCTTTCATTGTCGATCTCCGGGTCTCTTCATCTTTTCAAGGGGGCGGGAGGTTGAATGCCTCCTCTGTGGCAGGCGGCAGGCCGGGCGAACGGCCCGCCTGATCGGGTTTGCTCAGTGGTCGAACGCGACGACGAGGCGGCGCCACGCACCGTCCCGCGCATCCTGCTCGACACGCGCACCGCGCACGGCAACCTGGCCGTGCAGCGACGCGGGCAGCAGGATCTCGACGCGATCGGCCGGGCGCGCCGCGCGGCCTTCCCAGCGGACCGACACGCCGAGCACGCCCGACGCCTCGCGGCCGGTCTCGATGCGCCACAGTCCGTATTCGCCATCGCGCCATGCTTCCGTCTCGCCGTCGTCCTCGACGCATTCGCCGGACGCGACGCCGTCCTCGATCCGCGGTGCGACGAGGAAGCCGCGCATATCGGCGCGCGCACCGAAATGCTGTTCCGCGACGTTCAGCGGCAGCACGCGGCCTTCGCGCAGCAGCATCACCGGCGTGTCGAGCGGCGCGGGCAGCGTCACGCTCCCGCCGCCGTCGAACGACTGCGCGCTCGCGCAGCACGTCCAGCGTGCGCCCGACGGCAGGTACACCGTGCGTTCGGTCTGGCCGGGATCGACGACCGGCGCGACCAGCAGCGCGTCGCCGAGCATCATGTCGTCGCATGCGTCGTAGCAGCGCGCATCGCCGGGGAAATCGGCGAAGGTCGGCCGCAGCACGGGCTCGTAGCGCGTCGTCGACAGCCACAACAGGTGATAGAGGTACGGCAGCAGCCGGTAGCGCTGCTTGATCAACGACGCGACCTGCGCGGTGATCTCCGGGTACATCCACGGTTCGTTGACGGTGCCGTCGTCGTTCCACGAATGGATGCTGAAGCGCGGCATGAAGATGCCGAACTGCACCCAGCGCAGCAGCAGCTCGGGCGACGGCGCGGGGCCGGAGAAGCCGCCGATGTCGTGGCCGATGTTCGACACGCCCGACAGCGCGAGCCCGAGGCCCATCTTCAGGTTGTAGCGCAGCGTTTCCCAGGAGGTGAAGTTGTCGCCGGACCACGTCTGCACGTAGCGCTGCATGCCCGCGCCGCCGGAGCGCGACACGAGGAACGGCCGGCGCGTCGGCGCATGCGTGCGCTGCGCGTCGCGCGACGCGCGCATCATCAGCATCGTCTGGAGCACCTTCGCCTCGCGTGCCGGAAACGGCTGGCCGAAGCCGTGCGCGATCGCGTCGGGCGACCAGATCTCGTATTCGTTGTTGTCGTTCCAGGTCGACTCGATCCCGTATTCCAGCAGCGCCGACGTGACCTGCTCGCGCCACCAGCGGTAGGTGTCCGGCTGCGTGAAGTCGAGATACGCGCCGACTTCGTCCCAGAACTGCACCCATGCGGGTTCGCCGGATGCCGAGCGGATCAGCAGGCCGCGCCGCGCGGCTTCGTCGAAGGCGGGATGGTCGCGCAGCAGGCACGGCTTGATGTTCGCGCACAGGCGGATGCCGTGGTCGCGATAGTGCTGCACGAAACCCTTCGCATCGGGAAACTTGTCGCGGTTCCAGTTGAACACGTAGCGCTTCGCGCCGATCGACGTATAGCCCGACGACAGGTGGAACGAATCGCACAGGATGTCGTGCGCGTCGCAGTGCTCGACGAACTGGTTCATCTGCTGCTGGGCGTCCGGCGCGTCGGTGTAGCTCATCGTCGAGCCCGAATAGCCGAGCCCCCATTTCGGCGTGCGCGCGGGGCGCCCGGTGAGCCACGTGAAGCGCCGCGCGGCCGCGAGCGGCGTATCGGGCGACGCGATGAAGTAGTAGTCGAGATCGCCGTGCTCGGCGACGAAATAGCGGTAGAGCCCGTGATAGTTGTCGAGCTCGCGGCCCATGTCGAACGAGCAGTCGGACAGCGTGTCGTAGAACAGCCCGAAACCCTGGCACGCCTCGGACGACCACGTGATGTAGAACGGGATGTGCTTGTACAGCGGGTCGGTGTGCTTCGCGCTGTAGCCCATCGCGTCGATGTTGCGCATCTCGAAGCGTGCGCCCGTGCGGTCGAGTTCGCCTGCGCGTTCGCCGAGGCCGAATACCTGGTCGCCGCGCTCGCGGGCGACGTAGTGATACGCGCGATCGTCCCACCAGCCGAAGTTGTACGCCTGCGTCGCGCGGTCGGCGAGTGCGACGCGCCATGCGCCGTCCGCGCCGCGCATCGACCACGTGCAATGGCCGCCTTGCCGGCGCACCGCGAGCCGGATCTGCGCGGTTTCGATGTGCACGGCGGCGTCGTCTTCGGCCAGCTCGTACGCGGGCAGCGTGAAGTCGCTCAGGTCGAGGCGGTCGCGCCCGTCGAGCGGCACGTCGTCGAGGCCGGGCGCGATCGTCCACGTGCGCGGGGTGCGCGCCGTCGCGTCGGGCAGCACGCGCACGCGCACGATGTCGTCCTCGAGCACGAAGATTTCGAGGGTGGCGCCCGTTTCGGATGCGAGCAGCACGCGGTTCGCGTGGTGGCCGGCGACGCGGAACACGGGCGGATGAAGGAGCGAAGTCATGAATGCGATTCCTGGTGAAAACGGACGTCAGGCGTGCTGCGCGAGCAGGCGTTCCTGCTTCGACTGCCCGCGGATCAGCACCGCGAGCAGCGTGACGCCGATGATGTCGAACAGGCCGAGGCACGCGAACAGCGGCGCATAGCCGATCTTGTCGGCGAGCGCGCCGACCAGCAGCGAGAAGCCGAGGCCGCCGATCCACGCGGCCATCCCGGCGAAGCCGCTCGCGGTGCCGACTTCCTCGGGATCGAAGACGTCGGCCGACAGCGTGTTGACGAGCGCGGAGATCATCTGATGCGCGAAGCCGCCGACGCAGAACAACGCAATCGCCGTGTACGGCGACGACACGAGGCCGATTAGCGCGGGGCCGAGCATCAGCACCGCGCCGAGCGCGACGCCGGCGACGCGCGACCACACGAGCGGCAGCTTGAAGCGCGTCGCGAGATACGGCGACAGGTAGCCGCCGGCGATGCCGCCGAGGTCCGCCGCGAGAAACGGCATCCACGCGAACACCGCGATCTGCGTGAGCGGCATGTGGCGCTCGGTCGCGAGGTACAGCGGAATCCAGAAGCTGAAGGTCTGCCAGGCGGGTTCCGCGAAGAAGCGCGGCAGCGCGATCGCCCAGAAGCGGCGCGCGGTGACGACGTCGCGGATGCGGCGCTTCGACACGGGCGGCATCGTGGCCTGGCCTTCGCGGATCAGCGTGCGTTCCTGCGGCGTGAGGCGCGGATGGTCGGCCGGCGACCGGTACTGCGTGTACCAGAGCGCCGCCCACACGAACCCGAGCGCGCCGGTGACCATGAACGCGGCCTGCCAGCCGAACCGCATCGACAGGAACACGACGAGCGGCGGCGCGATCGCGGCGCCGAGCGACGTGCCCGCGTTGAAGTAGCCGACCGCGACGGATTTCTCGCGATCGGGAAACCATTCGGCGACGGCCTTCATCCCCGACGGAATCGCGGCCGCCTCGAACAGGCCCAGAAAGCCGCGCAGGACGCCGAGCGACAGCCAGCCCGACGCGAAGCCGTGCGCGACGCCGACTACCGACCACAGCATCGCGAACAGCGCGAACCCGAGCCGCAGCCCGATCAGGTCGACGATGAACCCGCATACCGGCTGCATGATCGTGTAGCCGATCTGGAAGGCGCCGACGATGTACGAGTACTGCTGCGTCGAGATCGCGAACACCTGCTTGAGCTCGGGCGCGAGCACCGCGAGGGAATTCCGTGCGAGGTAGTTGAGGATCGTGCCGAGACACACGAGCACGATGATCCACCAGCGCAACGCCTTGACTGTCTTCACTGCTGTCTCCTGTCAGGGAGGGCGGCGCGCGGCGCCTGCCCGGTCCATGAGGGCCATCCGTCCAGGATGGCTTGTTTCGTTTTGTTCGTACGATGTCCGATCTTGATGCGTGCCGGTTTTTACCGGTTCATATCGAAATTACGGTGTTCGAGCGAACATTTCATCGTCATCGAACTGCAATGTTATCTGACGACTGATCATTTTCGAACATCCTATGTTCGAATACGAATCCGGTCAACGTGAATCTGCATTCGAACGAACGTACTCGGGGTTTTCCCGGGGAGCGGTGGCGGCCGCACGAGCGGCGGCGCAGGCAGTCGCCCGTCAAAGGCCCGTGCGGCGGGCCGGAGGATCGTCCGGACGGTCGGCGCATGCCGGACGGGGCGTGACAACCCTGATGAAAATTTATTTCTTTTCATGGAGCAGATTGTGTAAATTGATTTTCATCGAACCTTGCAACGACCCTTCGCATGACGCCTCTCGTTCCGCCCGATGTCAGTCACGACGAACCCGCGATCGCCGAGCGGATCGCGTCGGCGATGCCGTTGCTGACGCCGATTCACCGGCGCATGGGCGAATTCGTGCTGGCGAACCCGTTTCGCGCGGCGACGATGCGGATCGACGAGCTCGCGCAGGCCGTGAATGCGTCGATCGCGACCGCGAACCGCTTCGCGAAGGCGCTCGGTTTCGACGGCTATCCGGCAATGCGCGCGGCGCTCGTGCGCGGCTTCGAGGCCACGCTCGGGCCGGTCGAACGGCTGCGTTCCGCGCAGGAGCAGGAGTCCGGCGTACGCGGCGCCGCATGGATCGACGCGGTGTTCGACCAGGCTGCCGCCAACATCGAGAACACGCGCGCGCAGCTGGACGCGGCCGATGTCGAGGCGGCGGTCGAGGCGATCGTCGGCGCGCGGCGCGTGCTGATTCTCGGCGCCGGATCGAGCGCGTTCCTGACCGGATTGATGGAGCACGGGCTGTCCGTCTGCCATGACAGCGTGCAATCGCTCGCGCTGCTCGGCGGCCCGTCGCATGCGGCGCGACGTCTGTACACGGCCGATTCGCGCGATCTCGTGATCGCGCTCGCGTTTCCGCGCTACGTGAAGGACACGATCGAGCTGGCCCGTCGTGCGGCGGCGCGCGGCGCGCGCGTGCTCGGCATCTCCGACGGCCCGCAATCGCCGCTCGCGCCGATCGCGTCGCTGAACCTGTACGTCAAGGCCGAGCGGCGTTTCGCGGCCACGTCGGAAGCCGCCGTGCTGACGATGATCGAGGCGCTGATCGATGCGGTCGCGCTGCGCACTCACCGGTCCGCGAAATCCGCCGCCGAAATGACCGAATTCCTGCTGCCGTGGCTCGTGCAGCCGCAAGCGGCCTTGCCGGCCGCCAACCCTTCTTTCCCACGTCCGAAAAAATCATGACTTCACCCGCGATCGTCGCGATTCACGGCGGCGCAGGCACGATCCTGCGCGAAGCGATGGATACCGACACCGAACGTCGGTACCGCGCCGAACTCACCGCGATCCTGCAGGCCGCGCAACAGGTGCTGGCCGAGGGCGGCAGCGCGATCGACGCCGTCACCGTCGCGGTGCGGATGCTCGAGGATTGTCCGCTGTTCAACGCCGGGCGCGGCGCCGTCTATACGGCGGAAGGCAAGCACGAACTCGACGCGGCGGTCATGGACGGCGCGACGCTCGGCGCCGGCGCGATCTGCTGCGCGACCCGCGTGCGCAATCCGGTGCTCGCCGCGCGGCGCGTGATGGAGGCGAGCGAGCACGTGCTGTTCGCCGGCGCGGGCGCGGATGCGTTCGCGGCCGCGCAGGGGCTCGAACTGGCGGAACCCGGCTACTTCGACACCGAATCGCGGCATGCGCAGTGGGTGAAGGCGCGCGCGGCGGCCGGCGCGATGCTCGATCACGATGCGGCGACCTTCGTGTTCGGCCAGTCGCAGCAACAGCCGCAGCCGGCCGAGCCGCTCGATCCGGACCGCAAGCACGGCACGGTCGGCGCGGTCGCGTGCGACCTGAACGGCCACATCGCGGCGGCGACGTCGACGGGCGGCATCACGAACAAGCAGCCGGGGCGAGTCGGCGATTCGCCGATCATCGGCGCCGGCTGCTATGCGGACGACGCGACCTGCGCGGTATCGTCGACGGGCACCGGCGAGATGTTCATGCGGCTCGCGACGGCCTACGACGTCGCCGCGCAGATCGCATATCGCGGCGCGTCGCTCGCCGATGCCGCGCACGACGTCGTGATGAACAAGCTGCCGCGCCTGGCGGGCCGCGGCGGGATCATCGCGGTCGACGCACACGGCAACGTCGCGATGCCGTTCAACACCGAAGGGATGTACCGCGGCTATGCGCGCGTCGGTGAAGCGCCGGTCGTCGGCATCTACCGCGACGACGCGGCCTGATCCCGGATCGCACGAGGAGATACGCATGACTTCGAGCCGTAACCTGTCGGTCCTGACGCTGCCGGAGCAGCGCGTGGTGGCCGTCGACGATCTGTCGGTCACGTTCCGCCGCGAAGGCGCGACGTTCGACGCGGTGCGCAACGTGTCGTTTCACGTCGATCGCGGCGAGACGCTCGCGATCGTCGGCGAATCGGGCTCGGGCAAGTCGGTCACGTCGCTCGCGCTGATGCGGCTCGTCGAGCACGGCGGCGGCGAAATCACGAGCGGCCGGATCGCGTTCCGGCGCCGTGGCGGCGCGCTGGTCGATCTCGCGCGCGCGAGTGGCGCGACGATGCGCGGCATCCGCGGCGCGGACATCGCGATGATCTTCCAGGAGCCGATGACGTCGCTGAACCCGGTGTTTACGGTCGGCGACCAGATCAGCGAGGCGATCGCGCTGCACCAGTCGAAGGGCGCCGCCGAAGCGCGCGCGGAAGCACTGCGGCTGCTCGATCTGGTGCGCATCCCGGAAGCGCGCCGCGTGTTCGCACGCTATCCGCACCAGTTGTCGGGCGGGATGCGGCAACGCGTGATGATCGCGATGGCGCTGTCGTGCCGGCCCGCGCTGCTGATCGCCGACGAGCCGACGACCGCGCTCGACGTGACGATCCAGGCGCAGATCCTGCAACTGATCCGCGGGCTGCAGGACGAAATGAACATGGGCGTGATCTTCATTACGCACGACATGGGCGTGGTGGCCGAGGTCGCCGACCGCGTGCTCGTGATGTACCGCGGCGAGAAGGTCGAGGAGGGCGAGTCGGACCGCATCTTCGCGACGCCCGCGCATCGCTACACGCGGGCGCTGCTCGCGGCCGTACCGCGGCTCGGCTCGATGCAGGGCACCGACGTACCCGAGAAATTCCCGCTGCTCAAGGTGGACGGCACGAACGCGACGGCCTCGACCACGGCGTCCGCCGCGAACGACGCGCAGCCGCTCGTCGATCCTGCCGCGCCGCCGATCCTGCGCGTGCGCGATCTCGTCACGCGCTTTCCGGTGAAGAGCGGCGTGTTCGGCCGCGTGTCGCAATACGTGCATGCGGTCGAGCGCGTGAGCTTCGAGCTGCGCGCGGGCGAGACGCTCGCGCTCGTCGGCGAATCGGGCTGCGGCAAGTCGACCACCGGCCGTTCGCTGTTGCGCCTCGTCGAATCGCAAAGCGGCTCGATCGAATTCGACGGCCGCGACATCAGCGCGCTGAAGGGCCCGGACCTGCAGGCGCTGCGCCGCAACATCCAGTTCATCTTCCAGGACCCGTTCGCGTCGCTGAACCCGCGCCTGACCGTCGGCTTCTCGATCATGGAGCCGCTGCTCGTGCACGGCGTCGCGAGCGGCAGCGAAGCGCAGGCGCGGGTCGACTGGCTGCTCGACAAGGTCGGCCTGCCGCGGGAAGCCGCACGCCGCTATCCGCACGAATTCTCCGGCGGCCAGCGCCAGCGGATCGCGATCGCGCGCGCGCTCGCGCTGAACCCGAAGGTCGTGATCGCCGACGAGTCGGTGTCGGCGCTCGACGTGTCGGTGCAGGCGCAGATCGTCAACCTGATGCTCGACCTGCAGCGCGAGCTGGGCGTCGCGTACCTGTTCATCTCGCACGACATGGCGGTGGTCGAGCGCGTCAGCCATCGCGTCGCGGTGATGTATCTCGGCCAGATCGTCGAGATCGGCCCGCGCCGCGCGGTGTTCGAGACGCCGCAGCATCCGTACACGAGGAAGCTGATGAGTGCGGTGCCGGTGGCCGACCCCGCGCGCCGGCATGCGCCGCGCCAGCTCGCGGCGGACGAGATTCCGAGCCCGATCCGCGCGGTCGGCGACGAGCCGGTCGTCGCGCCGCTCGTCGCGGTCGGCCCCGATCATTACGTCGCGACGCATCGCGTCGGCGGCGCGTATTGAGTGGTGGAATCGTGCGCCGCGACGACGGCGCACGAACCCGCAGGCAGTCGAAACCGAAACGCCCGTGAGGCGTCACCGATTCACCGATAGGAGCCCAGCAAAATGACCCAGCAGCATCCGTTTCCGATGTTTCGTCCGCGCGCATGCTTCGTCGCGCTCGCCGGCGCGTTTGCGCTGTCGGCCGCGCTGCCCGCGTACGCGCAGCAGACCGCGGTGATGGCGGTGGATTCGACCTTCACGACGATGGACCCGTACGACGCGAACGACACGGTGTCGCAGGCCGTCGTCAAGTCGTTCTACCAGGGGCTGTTCGGCTTCGATAAGGACATGAAGCTCGTCAACGTGCTCGCGACGAGCTATGAAGCCAGCCCCGACGCGAAGACGTACACGATCAAGCTGCGCTCGGGCGTGAAGTTCCACGACGGCACCGATTTCAACGCGGCGGCCGTGAAGGCGAACTTCGACCGCGTGACCGATCCCGCGAACCACCTGAAGCGCTACAACATGTTCCGCGTGATCGAGAAGACCGAGGTCGTCGATCCGACCACGGTGAAGGTCACGCTGCGCGAGCCGTTCTCGGCGTTCATCAACACGCTCGCGCACCCGTCGGCCGTGATGATCTCGCCGGCCGCGCTGAAGAAGTGGGGCCGCGACATCGCGCTGCATCCGGTCGGCACCGGGCCGTTCGAGTTCGTCGAGTGGAAACAGACCGACGACCTGAAGGTGAAGAAGTTCGCGGGCTACTGGAAGAAGGGCTATCCGAAGATCGACGCGATCGACTGGAAGCCGGTGGTCGACAACAACACGCGCGCGGCGCTGATGAAGACGGGCGAAGCCGATTTCGCGTTCCGCATTCCGTTCGAGCAGGCGGCCGACCTGAAGGGCAACCCGAAGGTCGACGTCGTCGAGCGGCCGTCGATCGTGCAGCGCTACGTGTCGCTGAACATGCTGCAGAAGCCGTTCGACAACCCGAAGGTGCGCCAGGCGCTGAACTACGCGGTGAACAAGGAAGCGCTCGCGAAGGTCGCGTTCTCCGGTTTCGCGACGCCGTCGACCGGCGTGGTGCCGCAGGGCGTCGATTACGCGACGAAGCTCGGCCCGTGGCCGTACGACCCGGCGAAGGCGCGTGCGCTGCTGAAGGAAGCCGGCTATCCGAACGGCTTCGAGACGACGCTGTGGTCGGCCTATAACAACTCGACGTCGCAGAAGGCGATTCAATTCGTGCAGCAGCAGCTCGCGCAGGTCGGCGTGAAGGTGCAGGTGCAGGCGCTGGAAGCCGGCGAGCGCGTCGCGAAGGTCGAGAGCGCGCCGGATCCGGCGAAGGCGCCGGTGCGGATGTACTACATCGGCTGGTCGTCGTCGACGGGCGAAGCGAACTGGGCGATCACGCCGCTGCTGGCCGGCGCGTCCGCGCCGCCGAAGCTCGTCAACACCGCGTACTACAAGAACGACGCGGTCGACGGCGATCTGACGAAGGCGCTCGAGACGACCGATCGCGCGAAGAAGGCCGAGTTCTACGCCGATGCGCAGAAGCAGATCTGGGCCGACGCGCCGTGGATCTTCCTCGTGCAGGAGAAGATCGTGTATGCGCGCAGCAAGCGGCTGCAGGGCGCATACGTGATGCCGGACGGCTCGTTCAACTTCGACGAGATCTCGCTGAAATGACGGCGGTTCGTCCGCCACGCAGTGCCGGCGGCGCGAGCCGCCGGTGCGCTGATTCGATCGGTGTCCCATGCTGAATTTCCTCGTCAAACGCCTGTTCGGCCTGCTGCCCACGCTCGCGATCGTCGCGGTGCTGGTGTTCCTGTTCGTGCACCTGCTGCCGGGCGATCCCGCGCGGCTCGCGGCCGGCCCCGAAGCCGACGAAGCGACGATCGCGCTCGTGCGGGCCGATCTCGGGCTCGACCGGCCGCTGCCCGCGCAGTTCGCGAACTTCTTCACGAAGATCGCGCACGGCGATTTCGGCATGTCGACGCGCAGCAAGCGGCCGGTCTCGACCGAGATTGGCGAACGCTTCATGCCGACGCTGATGCTGACGCTCGTCAGCATGGTGTGGTCGACGCTGTTCGGCATGGCGATCGGGATTGCGTCGGCGGTCTGGCGCAATCGCTGGCCCGACCGTCTCGGGATGACGCTCGCGGTGTCGGGCATCTCGTTCCCCGCGTTCGCGCTCGGCATGCTGCTGATGGAAATCTTCTCGGTGAAGCTCGGCTGGCTGCCGGTCGTGCCGGACGGCTCGTGGAAGAGTTACGTGCTGCCGTCGCTGACGCTGGGCGCCGCGGTCGCGGCCGTGATGGCGCGCTTCACGCGCGCGTCGTTCGTCGAGGTGCTGAACGAGGACTTCGTGCGCACCGCGCGTGCGAAGGGCGTGCACGAGCCGATGGTCGTGCTCAAGCACTGCCTGCGCAACGCGATGATCCCGGTCGTCACGATGATGGGGCTGCAGTTCGGCTTTCTGCTCGGCGGATCGATCGTCGTCGAGGTCGTGTTCAACTGGCCGGGGCTCGGGCGCCTGCTCGTCGACGCGGTGACGATGCGCGACTACCCGGTGATCCAGGCGATCGTGCTGCTGTTCTCGCTGGAATTCATCCTGATCAACCTGACCGTCGACGTGCTGTACGCGGTCATCAACCCGACCATCCGGTTCAAGTGAGGGGCGCATGAACGCGACTGTCCAGCCCGCGGCGCCGGCCGCACCGACCGCGATCCGCACGCCGTGGCGCGAATTCTGGCGCAAGTTCCGCAAGCAGACCGTCGCGCTCGTCGCGGGCGGCTTCGTGCTGGCGCTCGTGGTGCTCGCCTTCGTCGGCCCGCACATCGTGCCGTTCGATCCGGAGAACTATTTCGACTACGACGCGCTGAACGCCGGGCCGTCGGCCGTGCACTGGTTCGGCGTCGATTCGCTCGGCCGCGACATCTTCAGCCGGATCATCGCGGGCACGCG
Source organism: Burkholderia sp. HI2761 (assembly GCF_002223355.1). NCBI lineage: Bacteria > Pseudomonadati > Pseudomonadota > Betaproteobacteria > Burkholderiales > Burkholderiaceae > Burkholderia > Burkholderia sp. HI2761. The sequence continues at coordinate 1,629,665 of NZ_NKFN01000007.1, forward strand.
CATTTCGCTCGCGGCCGGCTTCTTCTCGGTCGCGCTCGGCGCGGTGATCGGCACGTTCTTCGGGCTGCTCGCCGGCTATTACGAAGGCTGGTGGGACCGCATCACGATGCGCATCGCCGACGTGCTGTTCGCGTTCCCGGGCATCCTGCTCGCGATCGGCGTGGTCGCGATCCTCGGCAACGGGATGATCAACGTGATCTGCGCGGTCGCGATCTTCAGCATTCCGGCGTTCGCGCGGCTCGTGCGCGGCAACACGCTGATGCTCAAGCACATGACCTACGTCGAGGCCGCGCGCAGCATCGGCGCGTCCGACTGGACGATCATCATGCGGCACATCCTGCCGGGCACCGTGTCGTCCGTCGTCGTCTACTTCACGATGCGGATCGGCACGTCGATCATCACCGCCGCGAGCCTGTCGTTCCTCGGGCTCGGCGCGCAGCCGCCGACGCCGGAGTGGGGCGCGATGCTCAACGAGGCGCGCGCGGACATGGTGACGGCGCCGCACATCGCGGTGTTCCCGAGCCTCGCGATCTTCCTGACCGTCCTCGCGTTCAACCTGCTCGGCGACGGGCTGCGCGACGCGCTCGACCCGAAGCTGGAGCGCCGTTGATGCGGGCTGCACCGATGTGGACGGCGACGCTACCGGCCGGGCCGCGCGGCACGATCGCCGACGTGCCGGGCGTGACGGTCGGCCATTGCACGCTCGATGCCGGCAACGTGCAGACGGGCGTGACCGTCGTGAAGCCGCATCCGGGCGACGTGTACCGCAGCAAGGTGCCGGCGGGGGCGGCCGTGATCAACGGCTTCGGCAAGAGCATAGGGCTCGTGCAGGTCGACGAGCTCGGCACGCTCGATACGCCGATCGCGCTGACCAATACGTTCGGCGTCGGCGCGGTCGCCCACGCGCAGATCCGTGCGGCGATCGCGGCGAATCCGCGGATCGGCCGAGACTGGTCGACCGTCAATCCGCTCGTGTTCGAGTGCAACGACGGTTACCTGAACGATATCCAGGCATTCGCGGTCACCGGCGCGCATTACGACGACGCATGCCGCGCGGCGTCGCGGGACGTCGCACGCGGCGCGGTGGGCGCCGGACGCGGGATGTCGTGCTTCGACCTGAAAGGCGGGATCGGTTCCGCATCGCGCGTGGCCGTCGCGGCCGGCCGGCCCTATACGGTCGGCGCGCTCGTGCTCGCGAATTTCGGCCGGCTGCCGATGCTGACGCTCGGCGGCGTGCCGCTCGGGCGCATCGTCGCGCAACGGCGCGCGGCCGAAGCCGCTCAACCGGCGCCGCCCGAGCAGGGCTCGATCATCCTGTTGCTGGCCACCGATGCGCCGCTCGACGCGCGACAACTGTCGCGGCTCGCGCGCCGCGCGGCGGCGGGGCTGGCCCGCACGGGCTCCGTGTACGGGCATGGCAGCGGCGACATCGCGCTCGCCTTCTCGACCGCCTACACGATCGCGCACGACGCATCGACGATCGCGCTGCCGGCCCTCGTGGCCGATGCGGCGCTCGATCCGCTGTTCATGGCCGCGGCCGAAAGCGTCGAGCATGCGATCGCCGACGCGTTGCTGCAGGCGGTAACGGTCGCCGGGCGCGACGGCCACGCGCGGCAATCGCTGCGCGACGCGGTGCCCGATCTCGACCGGTGGTTCAACGAAGACAACGAAGGACGTTCGACTCTGTCATGAAGATCCTGATTTCAACCGACATCGAGGGTGTCGCCGGCGTATTCGCCACCGAGCAGACGCGCGCCGGCAATCCGGAATACGAGCGGGCGCGCCGCTGGATGACCGCCGAGGCGAACGCGGCGATCGAAGGCGCGTTTGCCGGCGGCGCGCAGGCCGTCTGGGTCAACGATTCGCATGGCGGCTATCGCAACCTGCTGCCCGACGGGCTCGATGCGCGGGCGCGCGTCGTCCTCGGCAAGCCGCGTACGCTCGGAATGATGGCGGGCCTCGAACAGCAGCCCGATCTCGTATTCATGATCGGCTATCACGCGAAATCGCAGACGCGCGGCGTGCTCGCGCACACGATCAACAGCTTTGCGTTCACGCAGGTGTGGCTGAACGGCGTCGAGCTCGGCGAAGCCGGGCTGTACGGTGCGCTGGCGCGCGAATACGGCGCGCATGTCGCGCTGGCGACGGGCGACGACGTATTCGCCGAGGAAACGCAGCCGCTGTTTCCGGACGCGCGTTTCGAGACGGTCAAGACGGCCGGCGGCGCGTCGAGCGGCGAGACGCTCACGCCGTCCGCGTCGTGCGCGCGCATCGCGACCGCCGCACGGGAGACGGTTACGCATGCGCTGTCGTCCGGCCGGCGCGCGGGCGCTCATCGTCCCGCGCCGGCCGCGTGCACGCTGCGCGTGCAGACGGCCGCGCTCGCCGACCTGTTCTGCGTGCTGCCGTCGCTCGAGCGCGTCGACGCGGTGACGCTGCGTTTCGACGGGCCGTCGGTCGAGCATGCGGTGCGCACGCTGAACAGCCTGTCGGCGATGTCGTTCATGTTGCGGTGACGCGCGCCGCGCGATGCCGCCGGCGCGTGGCCGGCCCACCGATCACGGCGGGGCGGGCCGCCTTCGATAGCGGGTCATTGATGATGGAATTCGGGCCTTGAGAAATACGCTGCTGGATCCCTACGAACACATTCCCCGGAGCGTGGTCGTGCTCGCCAACGACTTCGCGGCGGGCACGACGTTTCCGGATCACGCGCACGTACGCGGGCAATTCGCCTTCGCGTCGCGCGGCACGATCAGCGTGTCCACGCCGCACGGGCGCTGGCTGGTGCCGCCGCAGCGCGCGTGCTGGGTGCCGGCCGGCGTGCGGCACGAACTGACGACGACCGGGCCGGTCACGATGCTCAACGCGTTCGTGTCCATCGACGCCGCGCAGGCGGCCGGGCTGCCGACCCAGTGCGGCGTGTATGGCGTGTCGCCGCTGCTGCGGCAACTGCTCGACGATGCGGTCGACCTGCCGGCCATGTACGACGTCGACGGCCGTGCGGGCAAGCTGATGGATCTGCTGGTCGCGGAAATCGCGACGATGCCGCGTCTGTCGCTGCATGCGCCGCTGCCGGCCGACGCACGGCTGGCGAAGGTGTGTCGGCACCTGTTCGCCGCGCCGTCGATCGACGCCGATCTCGATCGGGTCGCGGCCGACGCGGGCGTGAGCCGGCGCACGTTCACGCGACAGTTTCGCGCGCAGACGGGCGTGAGTTTCGCCGCATGGCGCCAGCAGGTGTGCATGCTCGCCGCGATTTCCCGCCTGACCGACGGGCAGCCGGTGACGCGCGTGGCGCTCGATCTCGGTTACGCGAGCGCGAGTGCGTTCACGTCGGCGTTTCGCCGCATTCTGGGCGACACGCCGAGCCGGTATCTGGAAATGCGCCGCTAGGCGCCAAGGCCCGGCGCAGGCCGCGCCCGTACGCGCGCCGTCGCGCAAAAAAATACGCGCCCGCCACCTTCGGCCGGACGCGTTTAAAGGCACTCCGTCTGAAAAAATGCGCGGGCCGCCTGTCGGGCAGCGTCGCGCATGATTCATGTCATTGTTGCCTCGTCCGATTCAATCCTGTCGGCTCGTTGTGGATAACGAAGCATACGCCGCATAACGCGCAAGCGATATCGTGTCGGCACCCCGATTGATGTGCTTTCGCAGCACGCGTTTCGATGACGCGTTCGATATCGGGGCGGGAAGCCGATGCGGACGAGCATCCGCAGCCTCGGTGATCACGATGCGGCGCACCATCGAATGATGGCGACGGCGCCTCCAAAACGCCGTGTGGCGCGATGCCCGTCGGTATCGCGCCACACGGCGTTGCGGTTGCACCCGGCGCCGGCCAGCGCCGGCGCATGCGTCAAACGTCGAAGAACACGGTTTCTTCCGGCCCCTGCATGCGGATGTCGAAGCGGTACACGACCGGGCGGCCCGGTTGCGCGTCGCGTTTCGCGACGAGCGTCGCGCGGCGCTCGGCCGGCACCGCGTTCAGCACGGGGTCGACCGCGTTCGCGGCGGCTTCGTCGTCGAAGTACACGCGGGTGAATGCATGGGTGAGGATGCCGCGCATCATCACGGTCACGTTGATGTGCGGGGCCTCGTCGGCGGCGAGGCGGCCCGGCTTCACCGTCTCGACGACGAAGCGCTGCTGCGGGTCGGTGCCCGTGCCGACCCGCGCGAAGCCCGTGAAGCCGGATTTCGCGATGTCGTCGCGCGACGCGGGGTAGCGGCCCGCGCCGTCCGCCTGCGTGAATTCGAGCACCGCGTCGCCAACGACGTTGCCGTCGCCGTCGAATACCTGCCCGACCAGCAGCACATGCTCGCCTTCGGCGTGCGCCGCGGCGATCGTCGGCGTGAACAGGCTTTTCAGGTCGTAATCGTATTGCTGCGGGCACAGGCCGTACGCGAAGTACGGGCCGACCGTCTGCGAAGGGGTTTGCTTCAGTGTCGTCATGGTTCAGCGCTCCATCGGGGTGGCGTCGCGGCCGCGCAGCACGATGTCGAATTCGTAGCCGAGCGCATAGCCTTCTTCGGTGATGTCCATCGAGAAGCGCGAGATCAGGCGATCGCGCGCGGCTTCCGGCGTGCCCTGGAAGATCGGGTCGTACGCGAGCAGCGGATCGCCGGGGAAGTACATCTGCGTGACGAGACGGGAGCCGAAGTAATCGCCGAACAGCGAGAAGTGGATGTGATTCGGGCGCCACGCGTTCGGGTGGTTGCCCCACGGATACGCGCCGGGCTTGATCGTCAGGAAGCGGTAGCGGCCTTCGTCGTCCGTCAGGCAGCGGCCGGCGCCAAGGAAGTTCGGGTCGAGCGGCGCGTCGTGCTGGTCGACCTTGTGCACGTAGCGGCCGGCCGCGTTGGCCTGCCACACCTCGACGAGCGTGTTGCGCACGGGCTTGCCGCCTTCGTCGAGCACGCGGCCGGTGACGACCATTCGCTCGCCCAGCGGCTCGCCGTTCTTCACGGCGTTCTTCGTCAGATCGTGGTCGAGCGCGCCGAGATCTTCCGCGCCGTAGACGGGCGCGTACTGGTCGCGCAGCTTCTCCTTCAGCGGGATCAGCGGACGGGTCGGGCCGCGCTTCACCGACGAACGGTACTCGGGGTGGACATAGGCCGGATGCGACGGCCAGTCGCGCGGCGTGAGGATCGTGGGGGAATCCATCGGGCGTCTCCTGATAGGTATTTCGCGAAGGGGATGGTCACGACTTTAACCAATCCGGAAAGTTATGCAAAATGACCTTTTTTCGCGAATCGCATAACTGTTCGTTATGTTCGCCCCGATAATGAAAATTCCGCCGGACAGGCAGCCTGTCCGGCGGAAAAAGCGATCGGGCTTCGCGTCGTCGGTGACGACCCCGTGCACGGCCCTCCAGCCAGCCCGTCGCTGTTTTTTGTCTTTCGTTCTCGTTGTTATCCGGTCTCCCTGAGCCTGCCCGTCGTCATGGGTGGCGGGGATCGAACACGATCCCGTCGAATTCGAGCGTCAGCGTGCCGCCGCGCAGCAGGGCCGACGGTGCCGTCGCGTGGCCGGCGCCGAGCACCTCGGTCACGTACTGCGCGCAGAAGCCGCGCCGCGCGCGCAGGTTGAAGCGACTGCCGAGCAGCGCATCGATTCGCCGTTCGGCCAGCGCATGGACGTGGCGTTGCGCATCGGCCGACGCCGCCGCGACGCGGCGCCCCAGTGCGATGCGTCCGCCGTCGGTACGGGCGACGAAGCGCGACAGCAGCGTGAGCTTCGTCCATGCGAACACGGCGGATTCGGCGATCACCGGTTCGTCGCCCGACGTATCGACGACGATGCCGAAACGGTTGGCCCACGTGCCGGGCGCGCCCGTCGCGACATCCGATGCGCCGGCCGGCACGCGGATGAACACGAGATCGCCGACATGTGCGCAAGCGGCGAGCGAGCGCACGGTGGCGAGCGGCATCGTGCGATCGGTGTCGCGGGCATCGCGCGGTGCGGCGTGGTGCGGTTCGCAGGCGGCTGTGTCGATTCGGGTGGTCATTTCGGCTCCGTCGTTGCATGACAGGACGGAGCGGATTATGCAGACAAGTATCCAAAAGTGCTGATGTAGATGCATGAGTAGCCTAATATCCGACCGTGAGCATCATTTTCCGATACCAATATGACCGAAACCGCCCAACTCATCGAAACGCTGAAGCGCCAGCTGAAGGCGCAGGGAATGACTTATCGGGACGTCGCGCGGGCGCTCGACGTCTCCGAGACGAGCGTGAAGCGGTTGTTCGCGAGCGGCCGCTTCACGCTGGAGCGCGTCGCGGAGATCGCGCAACTGCTCGGCTATACGCTCGCCGAGCTCGTGCAGGAAGCATCGGCGTCCGCGCCGCGCCTGCGCGTGCTGACCGAGCCGCAGGAGGCGTTGCTCGTGTCGGACGAGAAGCTGCTGCTGGTCGCCGTCTGCGCGATCAACTACTGGACCGTGCAGGACATCGTGTCGGCTTATCGCCTCACGCAGGCCGAATGCGTGAAATATCTGCTGATGCTCGACCGGATGAACGTGATCGCGCTGCTGCCCGGCGACCGGATTCGCGTGCGCGTGGCGCGCGATTTCGACTGGCTGCCGGGCGGCCCGATTCGCCGCTACTTCCATGCGCACGTGCTCGACGATTTTCTCGGCAGCCGCTTCGACGGCCCGGGCGAAACGATGACGTTCCTGCAGGGGATGCTGACGGATGCGGCCGCCGCGGAGCTCGAACAGGAACTGCGGCGGCTGAGCAGCAAGGCCGCGGCGCTGCATGCGGAGTCGTCGTCCGCGCCGCTCGGGCAGAAGCACGGCACGGCCCTGCTGATCGCGAAACGGATCTGGGAGCCGACGGGATTCCACGCGCTGCGGCGCCATGGATGACGCCGTCCCGAACGCTTGGGCCTTTCCTGAAAGTTATGCAAAATGGCGATTCATCGTCATTCGCATAACCACTCGTTATGAATAACCGTATCGCCGACGGCCGTGTCAAATTCCGGCACCTGCAGTGCTTTCTCGCGGTCGCGCAGCTGGGCGGCGTGCAGAAGGCGGCCGAAAGCCTGTCGATCACGCAACCGGCCGTGTCGAAGACGATCGCCGAGCTGGAGGCGATCCTCGGCGTGAAGCTGTTCGAGCGCGGCCGGCACGGCGCGCAGCCCACCCGCGAAGCGCAACTGTTCATGCCGCACGCGAATGCGTGCGTGCTGGCGCTGCGGCAGGGCGTCGGGCTGCTGGCGCGCGAGGGCGGGGCCGCCGCCGCGACGCTGGAAATCGGCATGCTGCCGACCGTCGCGGCCTCGCTCGCGCCGGCCGTGATGAAGGCGCTGAGCGCACGCTGGCCGCGCATCGTCGTGCGGATCGCGACGGCCGCGAACGCCGAGTTGCTCGAGCGTCTGAAAGCCGGGGCGATCGAATGCGCGGTCGGCCGGCTGTCGGAGCCGGAACGGATGATCGGGCTCGCGTTCGAGCAGTTGTACAACGAGCCGCTCGTCGCGGTCGTGCGCGCCGGGCATCCGCTGCTCGCGAGCGCGGCGCCGGCCGCCGAGCTGGCACGCTATCCGGTCGTGCTGCCGCCGTTCGGCACGTTGATTCGCCAGTCGGCCGAGCAGTTGCTCGGCGCATGCGGCGCGCCGCCGCTCGATTCGTTCATCGAGGTGCTGTCGGTATCGGTCGCGCGCGCGCTCGCACTCGAGAACGACGCGGTCTGGTTCGTGCCGCTCTACGCAGCCGAATACGATCTGTCGGCCGGTGCGCTGGCGCGCCTGCCGCTGCCGTCGGCGGGCACCGACGAGCCGGTCGGGCTCGTGTTGCGTACCGATGCGCAGCCGTCGCCGGTCGCGCGGACGCTGATCGACGCGGTGCGCGACATCGCGCGATCGCGGTTCGGCGATGCGCGCCCGCACCGGGCGCCCCGCGCGGCACGCAATCCCGCTCGCGGCAAGCGCTGATCCACCGGGCCACCGGCTCGGCAATGCACCGGGCTCGATCTCCTTCCTTGCTGCAGGATTGGCCATCCGGTCAGTAGCCGCCGTCAGGGTGCTTGGCATATCGTACCGTTTTTGATACGATGGACGACAAGACGATGGCGAGACAGCAGATTCAGGTCACGCTCGGCGTGCGGTTCTTCCGCACGGCGCGCGGCCACGAGCCGGTGCGCGAATGGCTCAACGCGCTCGGGCAAGTGGAGCGAAGGGCGATCGGCGAAGAGATCAAGACAGTTCAACTCGGCTGGCCGCTCGGCATGCCGCTGGTCCGGAAGATGGCGAGGGATCTGTGGGAGATCCGCGTGATGGTGCCGGGGCGAAGCGCGCGCGTGCTGTTCACGGTCGTCGGCGACACGATGGTGCTGCTGCACGGCTTCTTCAAACAGTCGCGGGCCACGCCGTCGGACGATCTCGACGTCACCGTCGCGCGCCTGAAAGCGCTGACGCACGCCATCTGAATTCCCCGGTTGCGCCGGAATGCACCGTCTCCGACGGTCGGGCAGCCGGCAACGCCATGCACCTGGAGTACGACATGACGACCACGAACAATCCGCATATCGGCAGCGATTTCGACGCCTTCCTCGAAGCGGACGGCAATCTCGAAGCGGCCACCGCCACCGCGATCAAGCGCGTGATCGCGTGGCAGATCGGGCAGGAAATGAAGGCGCAGCACATCACGAAAACGGCGATGGCCGCGCGGATGAAAACCAGCCGCGCCGCACTCAACCGTCTGCTGGACGAAACCGACACGAGCCTCACGCTGGCGACGCTCGCGAGCGCGGCCGCCGCGCTCGGCAAACGGCTCAGCTTCGAGCTGGTGCCGGCCTGACCGACGCGAACGAACGGCGCACGGCCCGACCGACGTGATTGTTCGCGCGATGGGCGCGGCGAGCAGGCGGGCGTTGGGCAGCCGGCGCATGCCGGTCATTGACGCGGGCCGGTCACCTGCAGATAAACCAGTGCGCCGCCCGCGAGCAGCAGCGGGCACAGGAAATACCATCCGGTCGTCACGAACAGCCCGGCGACCGCAATCAGCGAAATCCACGCGCAGCGATATGCGATGCCGCCACGCGGCAGCAGCTTCAGCGCAGCCGCCGCGCCGAGCCCGTACACCATCACGAAACATCCGGACGTCACGAGCACGAGCGGCTTCGGTCCGACGTCCGACAGCGCCGTGGCGGCCAACGCGATGGCCGCGAGCACCGCGATCACGCCGAGGCTGCGGCGCGGCACGCCGCCGACCTGGCTGCCTTGCGCGAGCCAGGCGGGCAGTGCGCCGTCGCGCCCCAGCGCCGCGCCGAGTTTTGCCGCGCCGGCGAAATACGCGTTCATCGTGCCGAGCGTGAGCAGCAGCGCGGCGGCGGCGGCCAGCACCTGCGCATGGCCGCCGATGCCGCCCGCGATCAGTTCGGCGAGCGGCGCGCCCGATGCCCCCGCGGAAGGCCCGAGCACCATCACGCTCGCGGCGGCGACCGACAGATACAGGAACCCGACGACCACGACCGCGATGCCGGCCGAGCGCGGCATGTCGTGCGCGGGCCGGCGGAACTCGGCCGCGAGATGCGTGATCGCTTCCCAGCCGGCGAAGCTCCACACGAGCAGCGCGGCGGCCTCGCCGACCGCGAGCCAGCCGTGCGGGGCAAACGGATGCAGGTTCGCGGTGCGGGCATGCGGCGCGGACGCAAGCACCGCGGCAAGCAGCAGCGCGACGAGCAGCGCCGACAACACCAGTTGCATGCGGCCCGACACGGTGACGCCGAACGCGTTCGCGGCCGACACGGTCGCGATCAGCGCGGCGGCCGTGACGATGACCGTCGTGTGTCCGCCGCCCGTGACGGCCGCGACGTATGCGCCGCCGAACATCGCGGCGGCCGGCGCGCCGGCCGGCACCGCGAAATAGAAGCACCAGCCGACGATGGCCGCGGCCTTCGGGCCGAATGCGCGCCGCGCGTAGGTCGACACGCCGCCCGCATCGGGATAGCGGGCGCCGAGTGCGGCGAAGGTGGCCGCGAGCGGCCCGGACAGCACGACGAGCGCGGCCCATGCGAGTAGCGAGGCCGGCCCGGCGACTTCGGCGGCGAGCGCGGGCAGCGCGATCACGCCGGTGCCGAGCACCGCGCCGATGTAGAGCGCGGCGCCCTGGAAAATGGTCAGCGAACCCGCGTGATCGGCAGCGGGCGAATCGGCATGCGAAGGCATGAGCGGTAGTCTCCGGAAGTCTTGTTTTGTGTAGACGAGGCGCGTGAGCCCGCGCGGTCGATCGTTCGATGCTACCCGAACGATGGCGTCCGCGCGGCCCGGCGATCAGTAGTCGTGTGCCGTGTGCGTGTCAGCCGATGTCAGCAGGAACGTGCGAGCCGCAGGCGCGCGTCCTCGCGCGCGGCAGGCGACAGTTCGGGTGCGTAATGGAACGACCCCGCCACGAGCGATGCGACGGGCACGCCGTCGCGGAACAGCACGCGATTGCCGGCCAGCGCCGGCACCTTGTCGCCGAGCAGCAGCGTGCCGGCGAGATTCAGCGGGTCGGCGCCCGTCACGCATACATATTGCCCATCGCCCGGTTGCCGCCGCAGTTCGCGCAGGATCGGGATGGCCTCGGGCAGCGCGAACTGCTCGCCCGCGAGCCCGGCGACGAAGCGACCGCCGCGAATCTCGCCGCGTGCTTCGAGGCGCTGCAGCACGCGCACGAGTTCGCGCCAACTCGGCAGCCAGTCGGCTTCGCGTTCGAGCAGCCGCCAGAACACGACGCCGTAGCGGCGCAGCAGCGTCCACGCGATGTGTTCGAGCGCGTCGGGATCGGTCGTGGCGGGGCCGCGTTTCGGTGCGGGCGTGTCGTCGTCCGGCGCTGCCTGACGCTGCACGAGCGCCCAGCGGCCGGCGTCGTCCATCCCGCCGATCAGCGCACCGCCGCGTCGCGTACGCGGTGCATAGGTCGCACTGCGCTTGACGGCCGGCTTGAGCAGCGCGCGCAGGCCCGCGTAACTGTCCGCATTCACGAGGCCGGCCGACACGAGTTCGCCGAGCGCCTGTTCGAGCTCGACGGGCAGCATGTGCAGGTCGTCGAGCAATGCGTCGAAGAACATCGCGCCGTGGGCGGCGAGCGCGTCGCGCACCTGTGCGGCGCGTGCGGACAGCGCCGGCTGCGCATCGGGATCGCGTAGCGCCTGCCACGCGGAAAGATGGCGGCGCGGCAACAGCACGATCGGCGTCGTCTTCACGGGCGTGCCGGCCGCGCGCGCCGGCACGCCGATACGGGTCCACACCAGCTTGCCCGAGCGGCACAGCTCGTCGAGGCCGCCCGCCGTGTAGTCGGTGAGCCGCGCGGGCAGCAGCGCGTCCTCCCAGGCGCTCGCCGCGGCCTCGTAGCCTTCGAGCTGTTCGACCACGGCGGCCAGCGCGTCGCGGCCGGTGCCGCGCGTGTCGGGCGTCAGATGCTGCCAGTGGAACAGGAAGCGCATGAAATCGGCGCGTTCGACCGGCTCGATCTCGCGCCGCAGCCGCTTCACCGTATAGCGATGAATGCGCGCGAGCAGGTGACGTTCGCACCATTCGTCGGTCGTCGCGCCCGGCGTGAAGCGGCCGCGCATCACGTAGCCTTCGCGCTCCAGCGCCGCGAGCGCCGTCGCGATCGACGCGATCGACGCGGGCGGCAGGCCGAGCGGCGCGGCGATCGCATCGAGCGTCAACGGCCCGAAGCCGGTGAGCCGCGCGCGGATCACGTCGACGAGCGCCGCATCCGCTTCCCACGGCTGCGCGCATGCGGGCGGTACCTTGAGCGCCGGTGTCACGCGGGCGTCGGGATGCAACGCGCGCAGGCACACGAGCCGTTCGACCGGCACCCACAGCGCGGCGCCGCCCGGCGTCGCGAGTTTCGTCGCGCGGCGGCGTTCCGCGAGTTCCGCGAGTCGCTCGGGCCAGCCGGCGTGGGCGTGCGCTTCGCTGTCGGCGACGCAGGCGAGCGTGAGCAGCGCATCGTGCATTTCGTCGGCGTCGCGCACGAGCGGCCACGCTTCGTCGCGCACCGCGGCGATCGCGTCGGCGTCGAGCGCGCCGAGATCGTCGGCCGATTCGGGGTCGCTCCAGCGGCGCGACTGCACGGCCTGCGTGCGGCGCTCCTCGAGCGGCGCATCGTCGAGGAACGCGTAGGGCTTCGCGTTCAGGATCTCGGCCGCGAGCGGCGACGGCGCGGGCAAGTCGCGCGCGACGAGCTCGATCGCGCCGCTTTCGATCCGGCGCAGCAGCGCAAGCCAGCCGTCGGTGTCCATCGCGTCGTGCAGGCAATCGTCGAGCGTCTGGTCGACGAGCGGATGATGCGGAATCTCGCGTTCGCCGACGACGTTCTCGAGGCACGCGACCTGATCGGGGAACACCGTCGCCAGCAGATCGTCGCTCTTCATCCGTTGCAATTGCGGCGCGGTGCGCTTGCCGCCGGTGAAACGCGGCAGCGCGAGCGCGGTGGTCGCGTTCCAGCGCCAGCGCACGCCGAACATCGGCGCGTCAAGCAGCGCCTGGATCAGCACATGCTCGGCGCTGGCCGAACGCAGGTAGCGCCACACTTCGTCGAGCGCGAAGCTGTGCGCGAGCGACAGCGACAGGATGATCGCGTCGTCGGTGGCGGCTGCCTGGAGTTCGAAGTTGAAGTTGCGGCAGAAGCGCTTGCGCAGCGCGAGCCCCCATGCACGGTTGATCCGGCTGCCGAACGGCGAATGGATCACGAGCTGCATGCCGCCCGATTCGTCGAAGAAACGCTCCATCACGAGCGTGTCCTGCGTCGGCAATGCGCCGAGCGCCGCGCGGGTGCGCGCGAGGTAGTCGGCGATCTGGCGCGCGGCGTCGGGCGACAAGTGGAGATCGTCGACGAGCCAGCGCAACGCGGGCGCAAGGCGGCTTTCGGCGGGGGCGAGCGCGGTGGCGGTTGCGGCTGTTGCCTCGGCTTCCGTTTCCGCATTGCTCGCCGCGTGGTCGGCGCGCTTGCGCCCGGCGGTGCCGGCCTGGCGGTCGCCGTCCGCGAACAGCCCGTCGAGCCGCGCGCGCAGCCGGCCGACCGCCGCCGACAGCTCGTCGCTGCGCCCGAGCCCCTCGCCGAGCCAGAACGGAATGCTCGGCGATTGACCTTGCGCATCCTCGACGCGCACGCGGCCCGTTTCCACGCGAATGATCCGGTACGACTGGTTGCCGAGCTGGAACACGTCGCCGGCCAGGCTCTCGATCGCGAAATCCTCGTTGACGGTGCCGACCTGGATGCCCTGCGGTTCGAGCAGCACCGCGTAGTCGGCCATGTCGGGGATCGTGCCGCCGGAGGTGGTCGCGGTCATCATCGCATTGCGGCGGCCGCGCACGGTGCCGCCGACCACGTCGCGGTGCAGGTACGCGCCGCGCACGCCGCGGCGGCTCGTGAAGCCCTCGGCGAGCATCGTCATCACTTCGTCGAAGCGTTCGCGCGTCAGCCGCGCGTACGGCGCGGCGCGCGTGAAGCTCGCGTACAGCGCGTCTTCCTGCCATTCGGCGCACGCGACTTCGGCGACGATCTGCTGCGCGAGCACGTCGAGCGGCGCTTCGGGAATTCGCAGCGCATCGAGTTCGCCGCGTTGCACGCAGTCGAGCAGCGCCGCGCATTCGACCAGCTCGTCGCGCGACAGCGGAAACAGGCGCCCCTTCGGCACGCCGCCGACATGGTGTCCCGAGCGGCCGACGCGCTGCAGGAACGGCGCGATGCCGCGCGGCGAGCCGACCTGGCAGACGAGATCGACGTCGCCGATGTCGATGCCGAGTTCGAGCGACGCGGTCGCGACGAGCAGTTTCAGTTCGCCACGTTTCAGGCGCTGCTCGGCGTCGAAGCGGTGCTCCTTCGCCAGACTGCCGTGGTGCGCGGCGATCGCGTCCTTGCCGAGCCGGTCGGCGAGATGGCGCGCCATGCGCTCGGCGGTGCGCCGCGTGTTGACGAACACCAGCGTCGTACGATGCGCGGCCGCGAGGCCGGCGATGCGGTCGTATACCTGTTCCCACACGTCGGTCGCCATCACCGGTTCGAGCGGCACGTTCGGCAGTTCGAGCGCGAGATCGCGCTCGCGGGTGTGGCCGGTGTCGACGATCGTGCAGTCGCGCGGCGCGTCGGCCGGGCCGCCGACGAGGAAGCGCGCGACCGCGTCGATCGGCTTTTGCGTGGCCGACAGCCCTATGCGCGGCAGCGCGCGCCCGGTCAGCGCGTCGAGGCGTTCGAGCGACAGCGCGAGATGGCTGCCGCGCTTGGACGAGGCGAGCGCATGAATTTCGTCGACGATGACCGAGCGCACGTTCGACAGCATCTGCCGCCCCGATGTGGACGACAGCAGCACGTACAGCGATTCGGGCGTCGTGACGAGGATATGCGGCGCGCGCTTGCGCAGCGCGGCGCGCTCGGCCTGCGTCGTGTCGCCGGTGCGCACCGCGGTGCGGATCGCCGGCACCGGCAGGCCGAGTTGCCCGAGCGATTCGGCGATGCCGGCGAGCGGCGCATCGAGGTTCACGTGGATGTCGTTCGACAGCGCCTTCAGCGGCGAGACATAGACGACCAGCGTCGCGTCGGGCAGCGTACCGTCGTGCGCGAGCGCATCGCGCACCAGATCGTCGAGCGCGCACAGGAATGCGGTGAGCGTCTTGCCGGAACCCGTCGGCGCGGCGACGAGCGTGGAGCGGCCAGCCTTGATGTGCGGCCACGCGAGCGCCTGCGCGCCGGTCGGCGCGGCGAACGTGCGCCGGAACCACGCGGCGACGGCCGGGTGGAATACGTCGATCGCGCGGGTAGCTGGGCGGGTAGCGGTGACGTCCATCGGAGCGTTGAAATGGGGTGCGAGCGTGCGGATGTATCGCACGCGAATCGAATCGTCAGTGTGCCAGACGTCGCGCATGCGTGCCGGGCGTGCGTGCCGGCGATTCACACTCAGATGGGGGCCTGCCCCGCGCTTTCAATGGACGGAAAGTTGCATGCCCGTCGGCATGCCGATCGCGTGCGGAATTGTGTCGAATTGCAACTAGACGCGATGCAGCCAGCCGAGCCAGTGTTCGATCAGCGGCGCACGCGACCACAGCGACTGCGCGAGCCACAGCGTGCCGCCCCAGGCGGCGGCCACCACGATCAGGTCGCAATGCCCGCTGTTCCACAGGTTGAGCGAGTGGCGCCGCCAGATCCACGGTACGCCGAGCGGATTGGGCCAGTCGGCGAGCAGATGCATCACGCCGCCGCAGGCGAAGCCGAACAGCGGCGCGGCCCAAAGCGGATGCGGATGATGGATGAGCCCGTGCCATCCGAGCGCGAGCAGCGCGAGCCAGCCGATGCCCCAGTGCGTGATGGTGCGATGCGTGATCCACAGGCGGCGCTTGCGGCTCCACCATGCGACTTCGAGCCAGTCGGGCGCGGTGCCGCCCGCGACGCCCGCCGCGAACGCGGCGAGCATGCCCGAATGCCAGGGGCCGGTTGCGCCGGTTTGGGCGACGAGGACGGCGGCGGCGACGCCGGCCGCGAAGCCGGACGCGTGATGCGCATTGTGTGATGCCATAGGGAGCGAGACGAGGAAACATGAAGCGGCGCGTGCACGAAACGATGATGCGGCGCGCAAACGGGGCGCTATCTTCGCAGATCGGCCTGTGCCGCGGGTGGCTCGTTCGCGGATTTTTTTGCTCGCGCTGCGGGGGCTGCCCCACGGTTCGCAACTTTCGGTTTTGTGCGTTGCGCGACGGCGCCCACCGCTCGCGATGTCGAGCGATCCCCGTGCGCGTCGCGGCGCCGCAACGTGACCGCGCGTACACGATCGGCACGCTTTCGCCTCCGCCGCGTGTTCGACCCTTTTTGTCCCCCTATACTACGAAGCCGGCATATGGCCGCCGGCGCGCCAGCGGCCATCCACGGATCAGGTGCTCGTCGTGCCTGAACGAGATCCACATGGGGGACATGCAATGACTACGCTGAATCGCTTCAAATCATCCGCCGCCGTGCTCGCGACGGTGGCCGGCATCGGCTTCCTGCCGAACGCGCCCGCCTACGCGAAAGGGCCGCAGCCCGCGGTCCTGACGAGCTCCGCGGTGGCGGTGGCCGACAAGTACAGCGCGGATGCGGCGGAGCGGATCTTCAAGGAAGGCGGCAACGCGATCGACGCGGCCGTCGCGATCGCGTTCACGCTCGCCGTCACGTACCCGGAAGCCGGCAACATCGGCGGCGGCGGCTTCATGACGATCTACAAGGATGGCAAGCCGTACTTCATCGATTATCGCGAGCGCGCGCCGCTCGCCGCGACGAAGGACATGTACCTCGACAAGGACGGCAACGTCGTCAAGGGCATGAGCCTGTACGGCCCGCGCGCGGTCGGCGTGCCGGGTACGGTGGCGGGCATGTGGGAAGCGCAGAAGCGCTTCGGCAAGCTGAAGTGGAAGCAGGTGCTCGCGCCGGCGATCCACTATGCGCGCGACGGCTTTGTCGTCGATGAGCAACTGGCGCAACGCGGCGTCGACGCATCGAAGGAGTTCGGCGGCAAGACCAACTTCGACAAGTACTTCTCCGGGCTGAAGGCCGGCGTGAACTTCAAGCAACCCGATCTCGCCGACGTGCTGACGCGCATCGCGGACGGTGGAGCGGAAGGCTTCTACAAGGGCAAGACGGCCGAGCTGATCGCCGCGTCGATGAAGACCGGCGACGGCAACGGGCTGATCACGACCGAGGATCTCGCGCAGTACCGCGCGGTGTGGCGCCAGCCGGTGCAGGCGAAGTGGAACGGCTATGACGTGATCACCGCGCCGCCCCCGAGTTCGGGCGGCATCGGTCTCGTGCAACTGCTGAAGATGAAGGCCGACCTGAAGCAGGATTTCGAGGGCGTGAAGCTCAACTCGCCGCAGTACGTCCACCTCGTCGCGGAAATCGAGAAGCGCGTGTTCGCCGATCGGGCGCAGTATCTCGGCGATCCCGACTTCTACAAGGTGCCCATCGCGCAGCTGACCGACGATGCCTACATCGCGAAGCGCGCGGCCGAGGTCAACCCGAAGGAGCCGTCGGATACGAAGAGCGTGCAGCCGGGCCTCGGCACGACGATGCCGGAGAAGGCCGAAACGACGCACTTCTCGGTGGTCGACAAGTGGGGCAACGCGGTGTCGAACACGTACACGATCAACGGCTATTTTGGCTCGGGCGTGATCGCCGACGGCACGGGCATCGTGCTGAACGACGAGATGGACGACTTCTCCGCGAAACCGGGCGTTGCCAACATGTTCGGCGTGGTCGGCAGCGACGCGAACGCGATCGAACCGAAGAAGCGCCCGCTGTCCTCGATGTCGCCGACGATCATGACCAAGGACGGCAAGGTGTCGCTCGTGATCGGCACGCCGGGCGGCTCGCGCATCTTCACGTCGATTTTCCAGGTGATCAACAACATCTACGACTTCAAGATGCCGTTGAAGGAGGCCGTTGGCGCGATGCGTTTCCATCACCAGCTGCTGCCGCCGAATACGATCTTCTGGGAGCCGTACCATCCGATCGAAGGCGAACTCGCGAAGCAGATCGAGGCGCGCGGCTATACGCTGAAGGGTCAGGATTTCAGCGGCGACATCCAGGTCATCAAGATCGACGGCAAGACGCCGGAAGCAATGGCCGATCCGCGCGGGCGGGGCGTGACGCGGGTCATTCGTTGACGTTGACGTTGACGTTGACGTTGACGTTGACGTTGACGTTGACGTTGACGTTGACGTGAAGCGATGCGTGCGCGTCGGCGACAGCGGCCGCGCGCGCCGTTCGGCAGCCGGTGGTTCGATCCGGCTGTCGAATTTTTTTAGCCGGTCGTTCGGAGGAATTCCGCGATCCGCGCGGCAATGGCATCGGGCGCATCCTCGAAGCAGTAGTGCCCGACGCCTGCCAGCCGCTCGATCGGCGCGGACGGAAACAGTGCGGTAAAGAGCGGCAGGAAGTGTTCGGCGCCGAGCGTTCGGTCGGCGTCTCCCCAGATCGCGAGCGCGGGCTTGCCGCGTATCGCGCGCAGTGCCGCCGCGTCGGGTTCCTCGAACCGATGCGCGCCGGCCGCGTACCCCCGCGCCCATCCGATCGCGCCGAGACAGTCGGCCGGTTGCGCGAACGGCGCGCCGTATGCGGCGATCCACGTATCGGTGATGATCGCGTGGTTCTCGAAGCCGTTCAGTTTCAGCGTGCTCAGGATGTTGAAGCCGAGCTGTCCGAGCACCGTTTCGAGCGTGTCGTCGGCCGCCGCGCGCATGATCCACCGGAACCAAGGTGCATCGCGGCCGTTCGCACTCGCGCGCTCGCCGAGATCGGGTTGACCGAACGGCGTCGGGCCGTTGGCCGACACGATGCGCCGGATCCGGTCCGGATGCCGCGCGGCGAGCCCCATGCCGACTGGGCCGCCAAAGTCGTGCATCACGAGCGTGATGCGATCGAGGTCGCGCGCAAGCACGAAATGCTCGAGATTGTCGATGTGATCCTGCAGCCAGTAGCTGCGGTCCTGCGGCGTCGCGCTTTTGCCGAAGCCCATGTGGTCGGGCACGACGACGCGGTATGTCGGGCTCAACGCGGTCACCAGGTGACGAAACAGATAGCCCCATGTGGGCTCGCCATGCAGGCACAGGACGATTTCGCCGTCGCGCGGGCCTTCGTCCGCGTAGTGCATCCGGAAGCCGGACGCGTCGTCGAAATGCGGGGCGAATGGAAAGGTGCCGTCGAACGTGGCATCGGACCAGATCATCGAACGCTCCTTCGGTAGTCGGACGAGTGGTTTCAAGTTGAAACTGAATCGAAGCGTAGGCCATACGGTTTCAAGTTGCAACCAAATAATCGAGAGGGCAGTAGTCAGGTGCGGAGCCGGTCGAGTGGAACCACGCGATGGAAAGCTGCGATGCTTGACTCCTTACGTGGAACGGTATGAATAGTTGTGCCAAACCGGGTAGAGCGATCGTTCCGTTCGTCGATCCCAAGCAGTCGGGCCCCTCGAATTGATCTTTTCATGATATGGTTTTATATTGAAACTGTTCAATTCAACGAAACCGACCGCCGTTCAGCCCATATCCCGGCCACGGCATCGCCGCATGCACCGATGAACAGACGAACCACGCACGAAGATTCCCTTTGCGGCGTCGCCCGCCCGCTGGACGCGATCGGCGACTGGTGGTCGCTGCTAATCGTCCGCGATGCGTTCGACGGGCTGCGTCGCTTCGGCGAATTCCAGAAAAATCTCGGCCTCGCGAAGAACATCCTCGCCGCGCGTCTGCGCAACCTGGTCGCGCACGGGATCATGGACGTCGTGCCAGCCGCGGACGGCGGCGCGCATCACGAATACGTGCTGACCGAGAAGGGGCGCGGGCTGTTTCCGCTGCTCGTCGCGCTGCGGCAGTGGGGCGAGGATTTCTTCTTCGAACCGGATGAGGCACACGTGTTGCTCGTCGACCGGAAAACCGGGCTGCCGGTCAGGAAGCTGGAGTTGCGTTCGCAGGACGGGCGGGTGCTCGGGCCGGAAGATACGGTCGTGCTGCCGCCGCCCGACTGACACGCGGCGAACCGGCGGGACCGCGGGCGGGCCGGCGGGCTGCCCGCATGCCGCTTCCGACGGGCGCGGCCGCCTATTTTCATGAATTTGACGCGCGACACTGGGATAATGGCCGAGTTTGGCTGCGTCAATGATGGAAGGAGGCCCCATGGGCGACAACGATACCCGCACCGAGACCGACGACCGTACCGATACGAACTCGATGGAAACACGCCAGCGCCGTTTCGAGGAGGATCTCGTCGACGCATACGACGAAGAGCTCGAGATGGAGCTCGACGACCGCCGCTTCGACGAGGGCGACGACCTGCTGTTCTCGCGCGAGCGTCGCGAGGCGCGCAAGGAATATTTCCGCGAGTTGTTCCGCCTGCAGGGCGAACTCGTGAAGCTGCAGGACTGGGTGGTGAACACCGGGCACCGGCTCGTCGTCATTTTCGAGGGGCGCGACGCGGCCGGCAAGGGCGGGGCGATCAAGCGCATCACGCAGCGGCTGAACCCGCGCGTGTGCCGCGTCGCCGCGCTACCCGCGCCGAACAACCGCGAGCGCACGCAATGGTACTTCCAGCGCTACGTCGCGCATCTGCCGGCAGGCGGCGAGATCGTGCTGTTCGATCGCAGTTGGTACAACCGCGCGGGCGTCGAACGCGTGATGAATTTCTGTACCGACGACGAGTACGAGGAATTTTTCCGGTCGGTGCCCGAGTTCGAGAAGATGCTCGTGCGCAGCGGGATCCAGATCGTCAAATACTGGTTCTCGATCACCGATCACGAGCAGGAGATGCGCTTTCAGAGCCGGATCGCGGATCCGCTGAAGCAGTGGAAGCTGAGCCCGATGGACCTCGAAAGCCGCCGTCGCTGGGAGGCTTATACGGCCGCGAAGGAAGAGATGCTGCAGCGCACGCACATTCCCGAGGCGCCGTGGTGGGTCGTGCAGGCCGTCGACAAGAAGCGCGCGCGGCTGAATTGCATTCATCATCTGCTCGGCCAGGTGCCGTATCACGAGGTGCCGCGCCCGAGCATCGATCTGCCGCGGCGCGAGCATCACGAGGATTACATTCGCCGGCCGGTGCCCGACAACATGATCGTGCCGGACGTTTATTGACCGGTTCGCGCCGGTCGATCGCGATGGGATGAAGCGCGCCGCGTGATGCGGCGCGTTTTTTTGTTTCCGGTTGAGGGCGGACGAGTCGGCCCGACAGGGTTTACAGCCTTTCAAGATGTCGGACTGACGGTCTCGACAGCGTGCCCCAATGCGCGCGTTGATGTGCGTGGATGCCGTTGAAACGGTGCGATTCCGACGCACCGGGAAAAACAATAGCGGCGAGCGCTCCAAGCGTGCGCCGCTCGGGTCTGTCGCTGCAACGGCTCAAATCTCCGGAAACCCCGAGCGCCCCTGCGTCAGATCGAACAGTTCGATTCTTGCCGACGCTTCGGCGGTTTCGGGCAGCTTGATCACGAGCTTCACCGTCATCCCGTACGCGCTGTCCACCAGCGCGTAGCCGGCCTGTTCGATCCAGCGGCGCACGCGCGCTTCTTCCGGGTAGCCGATCTCGATCGCGAGCCGCGTGTGCCGAATGCGCTCGACGCGCTCGGCATCGAGCAGCGCCGACGCGATCGCATCCGTGTACGCACGCACCAGCCCGCCCGCGCCGAGCTTCACGCCGCCGTAGTAACGCACGACCGCGCCGAGCACGCCGTCGAGGTCGTGATGGCGCAGCACTTCGAGGATCGGCCGGCCCGCGGTGCCCGACGGCTCGCCGTCATCCGACATACCCGACTGGCCGCCCGCCAGCAACGCCCAGCACACATGGGTGGCCGCCGGATGCTCGTCGCGCAGACGCTGCAGTACCTGCATCGCGGCATCGCGATCCTCGACGGGAACGGCATACGCGATGAAACGGCTCTTGCGGATTTCGAGTTCGCGGGTGTACGAGGTGGCGAGCGAGTAACTCATGCGTCGCGACGCGGAAAGCGTAGGGAAATCAAGGTGATGATGGCGGGTGGATGCTTTTGACGTTGGCCCGGGGACGGATGGATATCGTCTGCATAAGCGCGGGGCGAAGACGCGATTTTACCGTGGCGCGCGTCGAGGCATTTCGATGCCGTCACCCCATGGTTCGAGCGGCGTGCCGGATACGAATCGACGAAGCGCGCCGCGGGCCGATGTGGTTGGCTCGACCTGTCGCAGAGTATGGTCAAGCGCGAGGTAATCGAGTTTCACGACAGCGAGCGGTTCTGGCTCGTCAACCGGTCATTCGTCAGTCGGATACATATCCGAAACGGGACGGCCTCGGATGCGTATTCCGGAGGGCACGAAGAGGACCAATTGACCTGCAATATCTCGCAACGATGACTCGCTGCCGTCGTCCGCTCGATCAAGGACGGAAGCGCGGAGTCCTGTTCGTTTATCAGTTCGTCCAGCGCACGCAGTTTGCTTTCCCGCGATGGGCTCAAGTCAATTCATCGATGCCGCGCGCGGCATCAGCGCACGCCAACCGACGACCGTAGCGCCGCGCCCAGCGTGCGCAGCGCCTGTCTGGCTCGCGCGTCAGTCAAGCTCGAGTAGAGCACCACGTCGCGCGTCGGCAGCGGCGGCAGTCCGTACCGCGTACCCACGTCGACGGTGCCGGCGGGCGCCACGCGATGCCCGAGCGCCGCGACGGCCAGCCCCGCGGACACCGCCGCGCCGATCGTCGCCACGCCGCCGCCGACAAAGACTTCCGTCCACGCGACACCGGCTTCGTTCAGCGCGTCGACCGCCATGCGGCGCACGCTGCATGGTTCGGCCTGCGTGGCGAGCCGCAGCGGTTGCGGCGGGTGGTACTCGAAATCGGCCGCCGCCATCCAGCCGAACGACTCCGACAGGATGGTTTCGCCGTCGAGCCGCCGGCTGTCGTGCTGCAGCGCGACGGCCGCATCGAGCTGGCCGCGATCGAACGCATCGAGCACGTCGCGCGACGCGGCGACGCGGATCTCCAGCACGAGCGCCGGCTCCGCTTCGCTCATCCGCCGCAGCAGCATCGGGAGATCGGCGCCGACGACATGGTGGCTGACACCGATGACCAACCGTCGCTGGCTCGTGCCGAACGCGCTGATCGCGCCATGGTGAGCGGCCACCAGTTCGCGCGCCGGTTCCAGGAACGCGGTGCCGTCGGCCGACAGGCGAACCTGCCGCGGCGTACGTTCCAGCAGGCGGCGGCCGAGCCCGTCTTCCAGCCGCTTGATCTTCAGGCTCACCGCGGACTGCGTCGTGTCCAGCGCTTCCGCGGCCCGCGTGAAGCTCTTGAGATCGGCGGTCAGCACGAATGCCTGCACGGCTTCGACGTCGAGCGTTTTCATCGCACCCTCGTTCATTTCAAAATCGAATCATTGAAATATTCTGCCATCGCCTTTTTAAATAATTCAAGGTCTTCTACGCTGCCTTCATTCCGTTCGTTTCTTTCGCCAGGAGTCGATCATGCTGACCGCGTACTACGTGCACCGCCTGCCGGCGGGCTACGACCTCGACATCATCCGCCGTCGCGTGCGCGAGCGCGGCCGGCTCTGGGACGACACGCCAGACCTGCTGTTCAAGGGCTTCCTGTTGCGCGAGGCCGGCCGCCACGGCGCGACGGAAAACGGCTACGCGTCGTTTTACCTGTGGCGCAACGAACAGGCGTTCGCGCGGTTCGTGACGGACGGCCGCTATCGGATCGTGACGGACAGCTTCGGCCGCGCGCCGATCGACACGCAGGTTGCGCTCGACGCGCGCAAGGGCAGCGCGTCGACGGGACGTTTCGCGCGTCTGGAGACGATCGAGATTCCGGCGGACGCCGATCTCGACGCGGCACTGGCGCGGGAGATCGCACGCAATCGCGACGCGGCGGCTCGGCAGGGCGTGGTCGCGGCGGCCGTCAGTCTCGATCCGCTGCGCTGGCGGTTGACGCGTGCGCTCGTGACGGAACATGAACCGGACGACGGCGGCGCCGGCACGGTGTACCAGGTCCTGCATCTGGCGAGGCCGTTGCTCGACACACTGGAAGCGGGCGGCGCGTGATGGCCGGCATCGCGTCGCGATTGCCGGCCGGTGTGGTGATTGCCGCGCATCTGGCGGGTGTGGTGGTGGGTATCGCCGCGATTGCGGCGCTTGCGACGGTGCTGGCGCTGTTGCTCCGGTGAGCGCTTCAGCGCAGGGATGATTGACGCGGGAGCGCCGAGCATGCGATGCATGGCGCCCCCGGGTGCTTCATCGCCGCTCGCTCAGTGGCCCTGCAAGCGGATATCGCGTGACGACGCGCCGACATACACGGTCCCGCCCGAGACGACCCGCCAGCCGTTGCGCGACGTATCCCAGACGCTCTGCATGCGCGGCGACACGGTCACATGCACACGCCGCGCCTCGCCCGGATTCAGCCGGATCTTGTCCCAGCCGACCAGCCGCTTCGGCGGCTCGTCCTTGTACGGCACGCCGAGATAGACCTGCGGCGTTTCCGCGCCGGCAACGCGCCCGTCGTTGCGCACGGTAAACGCGACGTTCAACGAGCCGTCCCATTGCTTCGACACCGACAGCCCCGAGTACGCGAAGTGCGTGTACGACAGGCCGTAGCCGAACTCGAACATCGGCTTGATGTTGCGCGCGTCATACCAGCGGTAGCCCATGTTCAGCTTTTCCGCGTACACCGGGTCGGTGTCGAACGTGCCGTTTTGCCCCCACGTCGGCGAGTCCTGATCGCGCGCCGGGAAAGTGACGGGCAGCTTGCCGGACGGATTGACCGCACCGAACAGCACGTTCGCGATCGCCTTGCCGCCGGCTTCGCCCGGATACCACGCCTCGACGATGGCCGACACGTTGTCCTTCCACGGCATCAGCACCGGGTTGCCGCTCTGGACGACGACGATCGTATGCGGATTCGCGCGCGCGACGGCTTCGACGAGCGCATCCTGGTTCGACGGGTTCGCGAGGCTCAGGCTCTGCAGATCGCCGAAATCCTCGCCGGCCGGCTGCGTGACCACGACGATCGCGACATCGGAGCGGCCCGCGAGCGCCACGGCCTGGTCGATCTCCTGCTGCGTGTACGCGCGGAACGGCGACTGCTGGTCGCTGTTGCCGGCGAACGTGACCTGCGCGGCCGGCGCCAACGCGCGGATCGCCGCGACGATCGGCACGTCGACCTTGAGCCACGGATTGCGCCACCAGCTGCACCCGGTCGACGAGCCGAACGTCAGGCCGCCGCAACCGGCGAACGAACCCGATACGGGATCGCGCGTATTGCCCGAGCCGCCGCCGGACAGCACGGCCGCATCCGCATGGCCACCGATCACGGCGATGCGCGACAGCGCCGACGCGACGAGCGGCAACTGATTGCCGTCGTTCTTCAGCAGAACGATCGACTGCTCGGAGGCCGCCTGCGCGAACCGGTTACCGGCCGCGAAATCGATCGTGCCGCCGCCTTTGGCGGGATCGTCCATCACGCCGACGCGGATCATCACGGCGAGCTTGCGGCGCACCATGTCGTCGAGGCGCGCGGTTGACACCGAGCCGTTCGCGATCGCCTGCTTGACGGCCGCCGGCGTCAGATACACGCTCGGTCCGACGTCTTCTTCCTCGTCGAGCCCGGCGTTGATCGCGGCGGCGGTGCTGTGCGTGGCGCCCCAGTCGGACTGCACCTGGCCCTGAAAGCCCCATTCGTTCTTCAGCACGTCGTTCAGCAGGTGAGGGTTCTCGCACGCATAGGTGCCGTTCAGGCGGTTGTAGCTGCACATCACGCTGCCGGGCCGGCCGCGCTTCGCGGCGATCTCGAACGGCAACAGATACAGCTCGCGCAGCGTGCGCTCGTCGATCTGCGTATTGCCGCCCATCCGGCCGTGCTCCTGCTCGTTGCCCGCGTAGTGCTTGATCGTGGCGATGACTTTCTGCCGCTGCGTGGCGATCGTGCGTTCGGCGAGCAGGTCGCCGGCAAGCAGCGGATCCTCGCCGAGATACTCGAACAGGCGCCCGCCGCGCGGCTCGCGCGCGAGGTTGGTGCCGCCGCCGAGGCCCATGCTGAATCCTTGCGCGCGCAACTGGATCGCGACCTGCTTGCCGAAGTCGTACGACAGCCGACGATCCCAGCTCGCGGCGACCGCGATCGTTGCCGGGAACGTCGTGCTGGCCTGCGACGTGCTGCCGGAGCCGGTCGCCGAATCGACCATGTTCAGATCGGGAATGCCGAGCCGCGGCACGCCCTGGATGTAGCCGGCGCCGCCGCCCGGCACCTTGGACATTTCGTATTGCGAATGAATGAATTGAAGTTTCTCGTCGAGCGTCATCTTGCGCACGAGCAGGTCGGCGCGCCGTTGCGCGGCGGACGATGCGAACGCATCGGTCGCGTCGCCCTGCGCATTGAAATCGGCGTCGCCGGCGTAGGCGGTGGTGCAGAGGGTCGCTGCCAGCACGACGGCCGGCCAGAGGGTGTCCCGCATGTTGCTCTCCATGATCGTATTGCCGGTTGTTCGGATGATGTCTGGAGCTGCGCGCGCCAGGTGGATTCGCACCGGACGCATTCGGCTGGCGATGCAGGGTGGTTGCGCGTCGGCATGCCAGGCCAGGCGGGGAATCGTTACGGCCGGTTGGGCTCGACCGGTCAATGCGGGCGGCGACGCGCTGGCCGCCCGACACTGTCGAATCGGATGTAGCGATTCTCTGCTGCGACTAATGGTATGAATGTAGTTTGACTACAGCATCGGTGTTTCTACCGATACGTGTGATCTTTATTTCGTAGGGGCGCGCGGCGGGATGAAAAGGCGGTCATCGTTCCCGATTGCGGGAGGTAAGGCGGGTAAGAAGTACTTGGGAGCAGGCGGTCTTGCGGGGTAATTCGTCAGGATGGGGATCGACTCGTTGCGTGCGCATCGAACGCGGGGAGGGAGCGTCCTGCGCCTCCGCTCCCCGCGTGCGGCCGGCCTGGCTACTTCGTGACGAGTGCGCCGGTCAACCCCGCGCTGATCGCCGGCAGCAGCAGGTTCAGCACGCGGCTTGCGCGGACCAGCCCGGTGTTGTCGACATACACGACATCCTTCGACGCGAGCGGGAACTGGTTCGCGAGCAGCATCGACACCGGCGACTGCATGTCGAGGTGATAGATGACGGGCGCGCTGTCGGCGGCCTTGCGCAGCACGAACACCTGCTTGGCGTTCGACGTTTGCTGGTTGAGCTGACCGGCCTGCGTGAGCGCTTCGCTCAGCGTGAGCGAGCCGTCGCGCAGCGGCGCGACGGCTTGCGGCCTGACCACTTCGCCCATCACGTACACGGGATTGTCGTCGCGCGCGCTCACGTGCAGCATGTCGCCGGGCCTCAGCATGATGTCCGCCGGGTTTTTGCCCGTCTTCATCATCTGCGCGACGTTCAGC
Source organism: Burkholderia sp. HI2761 (assembly GCF_002223355.1). Classification (NCBI taxonomy): domain Bacteria; kingdom Pseudomonadati; phylum Pseudomonadota; class Betaproteobacteria; order Burkholderiales; family Burkholderiaceae; genus Burkholderia; species Burkholderia sp. HI2761. The sequence continues at coordinate 1,656,503 of NZ_NKFN01000007.1, forward strand.
GGATAGATCGTGCCGTTGCGGGTGAGCGTGACGCGGCTCTGATCCGCAGTCGGCGCAAAGCCGCCCGCGCGGCTGACGGCTTCGATCAGCGTCATCGGAATGTCGTTGATCGGTTGTGCACCCGGATTACGCACCTCGCCGTCGACGTAGACCTGCGTGGCGCGGAACGACGCGACGCGAACCGTGACCTGCGGCTTGACGAATACCTTGGCGAGTTCGGTCCTGACCTCGTGCTGGAGCTGCGCGACGGTTTTCCCGACCGCGTGGATCGGCCGCGGGACATACGGAAACTGCACGTTGCCGTTGCCGTCGACGACGAAGCCGGGCGCGGCGTCCGCGGCCTTCGTGTTCTGCACCGGTTGCCCGGCGGCCGTCGCGAACTCGGGGTGATCCCATACCGTGATCTGCAGCACGTCGCCGGCGCCGATCCTGTACATGTCCGACTTCGCGAACAGGCTCGGCGCAATGGTCGCACCGGGCGCACGTTTCTGTGCGGCGCGGATCTGCTCGATCTGCGTCAAGTCGATCTGCTTGACCGGCACTTGCATGTCGCTGGTGACGTCGCCGTTGTCGGCGGTCGTGACCGGCAACGCGGTCGAACTCATGTGCTGCCCGGGCACCGTGCAGGCGGACAGCGTCGCGATGGTCGCGAACGAGAACGCCATGCACATGCGGTGCATGGTGGTGCGAGGGTGGCCCGGCGCCACGGAGTCCAGCGGTTGAGCGATTTTCATTTTTGTGTCCAGCATCGTTTAATCGATTGATACGTTATCCGGATCGAATCGAAGGTGCGTGTCGCGCCTTTCGCTTCGTTCTGCACATCGTGACGACACGCGCGGGCAGCATTCGGGCGCACGGCGATCCGCGCGTCGTTCACGGCGAGGCGGCTCCCGGCATCGATTGTCAAACATTGCCAATGACGGAAGGAAGTCGTCATGCGCGGCGGGGACGTGACGGCGATTTCGACGCCGGTTCGCACGTCGCCGTGCCGATCGCGAACAAAGCGTAACGCAGGTTGAACGCCTGGATCGAGCGGTGGCGGCTTAATGTAAGCCATCGCACGCAGCGTGCCGGACATCTATCGCATAGTGGCGCCAACGAACATGGTCGTGCATTCGCGACCGAATGTGCGGAGGCGCGAACGGCATCGTGCCGGCGTCCGACTCACTGTCTGCGAGAGATTTCATGACACGCTTCATTGCCCGTTCCAGGGCGCCTTTGCGGTTGGGTCTGGGCGGCGGCGGAACCGACGTGCCGCCTTATTCGGACCGGTTCGGCGGTCTGGCGCTCAATGTCACGATCGAGAAGTTCGCGTATGCGTCGATCGCGCCGCGCGACGACGCGAAGGTCGAACTGGTAGCGGCGGATACGGATACGCGCTGGATCGGTGCGGTGTCGCCGGTGCTCGAGGTGCAGAACGGGCTCGGGCTGCATGTCGGCGTCTACAACCGGATCGTGCGGGATTTTCATGGCGGTCATCCGTTGGCCGTCACGATCACGACATGCTCCGAAGCGCCGCCGGGATCCGGGCTCGGCTCGTCGTCGACGATCGTCGTCGCGCTGGTCAGGGCGTTTTGCGAACTGCTGTCGCTGCCGCTCGGCGAATACGACATCGCGCACCTCGCGCACAACATCGAGCGAGAGGATCTCGGGCTCGCCGGCGGCAAGCAGGATCAATACGCGGCGACGTTCGGCGGACTGAACTTCATGGAGTTCTACGGCGATCGCGTGATCGTCAATCCGCTGCGGATCAAGCAGGAAATCAAGGCCGAGATGGAGGCGTCGCTCGTGCTGTATTACACCGGCGTATCGCGCGAGTCGGCCAATATCATCAAGGAACAGAGCAGCAACGTGACGGAGGGCGTCGTCGATTCGCTGGCCGCGTTGCACGAGGTCAAGGACGAAGCCGTACGCATGAAGGAAGCCGTGCTGCGCGCCGATTTCGATGCGTTTGCCGCGTCGATGCGCGACGCGTGGGAATCGAAGAAGCGGATGGCGAAGAACATCTCGAACTCGATGATTGACGATCTGTACCGGGTCGCGGTCCGGGCCGGCGCGAGGGCCGGCAAGGTGTCCGGCGCGGGCGGCGGCGGCTTCATGATGTTCTTCGTCGATCCGGTCGAACGGTCGGCCGTGATGCGCGCGCTGGACGCGTACAAGGGGATCAATGGCCAGGTGCTCAACTGTACGTTCACCGACATCGGTGCGCAGTCGTGGAGAAAGAATCAATGACGATCGGAGTGGAGAGCGAAATTCGCCAGACGCTGTCGGTGCTGACGGCGCTCGTATCCGACCGTGAGCAACTGGCGCGGATCGAACAGGTGGCCGAACGCGTGACGGAAGCGCTGCGAACCGGCAACAAGATTCTGCTCGCGGGCAACGGCGGCAGCGCCGCGGACGCCCAGCACATCGCCGGCGAATTCGTCAGCCGTTTCAACTTCGACCGGCCTGGGCTTGCGGCGTTTGCGCTGACCGTGGACAGCTCGGTCATGACCGCGATCGGCAACGACTACGGTTACGAGAAGCTGTTCGAGCGCCAGCTTCAGGCGACCGGACGCCCCGGCGACATCTTCTGGGCGTATTCGACGTCGGGGCGTTCGCCGAACATTCTCCGCGCACTGGAAGTCGCCAGGACGGCCGGCATGTTTTCCGTCGGCTTCACGGGAAACGGCCCGGGCGCCGCCGAGATGCGCAGGCGTGCCGACATCTGCATCGAGATTCCGTCCGCGTCGACGCCGAAGATCCAGGAAGGGCATCTCGTGTGCGGCCACATCGTTTGCGGCATCGTCGAAGAGCGGATCTTTGCATGAACGCGATGCTGCCCTGCCTGATCCTTGCCGGCGGCCTCGGTACGCGGCTGCGCCCGGTGTTGGGCGACGCGCTGCCGAAGGCGCTCGCGTCGATCGACGGCGAGCCGTTTCTGGGCTGGATGCTGCGAGGGCTGCAGCAGCAGGGCGTGACGGAAGTCGTGCTGTCGCTCGGCTACGGCAGCGGGCCGATCAAGTCGTTCGTGACGTCGCGCCGCTTCGGCATCGCGATTTCCGTGATCGAGGAAGACGAGCCGCTCGGTACCGGCGGCGCGATCGTTCACGCGCTGAAGGCTCACGGCGCGCGCGACATGATCGTGATGAACGGCGATACGTTGTCGAACCTGGATCTGCGCGCGTTGTCAGCGTTTCATCACGCGACGCGTCCCGATCTCGTCGTGGCGGCGACGTGCGTCGACGATGCGTCGCGCTACGGCACGCTCGAATTCGATGCGACGTCGCACCGGCTGTCGGCATTCCGCGAGAAACGCCCGGCGCGGGGCTACATCAATGCGGGCACGTATGTGGTCAACGCGAGCAAGTTGCTCGGCTTCACGCTGCCGACGAAGTTTTCGTTCGAGCAGGATTTCCTCGCCGAACGGGTCGACACGCTCGACATCCGCGTATTCCCCGCAGTCACGTCGTTCATCGACATCGGCGTGCCGGCGGACTACCGGCGCGCGCAGACCGTGATTCCGCCGATGCTGGAGACCGGAACCAGTGAAGCGTAAAGCCCTGTTCCTGGATCGCGACGGCGTGATCAACATCGACTACGGCTACGTCCACCGGCAGCAGGACTGCGTGTTCGTCGACGGCATCTTCGATCTCGTGCGGCTGGCCAATGCGAGCGGTTACCAGGTGGTCGTCGTGACGAATCAGGCCGGCATCGGCCGCGGATATTTTTCGGAGTTGCAGTTCACCGTATTCATGGACTGGATGTGCCGCAGATTCGACGAGCGTGGCGCAAGAATCGACCGCGTCTATTTTTGCCCGCATCACCCGGTGGCCGGGATGGGCCGCTACCGGCAGGCATGTGCATGCCGGAAGCCGCAGCCCGGGATGCTGCACGACGCGCGGCGCGATCTCGACCTCGAACTGGCCGCGTCGATCCTGGTCGGCGACAAGCCGTCCGATCTCGATGCCGGTGCGCGCGCCGGCGTCGGGCGTCGTTTCCTGTTCGTGGGCGACCGGGCGGGCCATGCGCCGGCCGATCCGGCGGCCGACGTCGTCGCGCGGCTGTCCGACATCGGTGCGGCGCTGCAACGCACGGGAATCGTCGCGGCGGGTGTGTAGCGGGCAGCGGCCTCGACGACTGCACGCCGAGATGAAACGAACGAGGACTCGACAACGGCTTGCCGGCCGTTGCGCCGGTCGGGCACGCGCGGGGCATCCAGGCTCCCGACGCAGCGCGCGCCGGGGCGGCACCGAAGGGTTTCCAGCCGGATTTTCAAAGACATGAACGTGAATCACAACGCGCGTAAAGCGGCGAAGCCAGCCGGATCTTCCATTCTGGAGTTCAGCATGAAGATGGACCGACCTGCATTGACCGGGCATCAGAACGAACCGAAACAGGCCGCCGGACATGCGACGCGGTTGTCGCCGATCGATTTGCTGGAGAACGTGCTCGACAACGGGCGCCTGTTCGCGGCCGTGCTCGCCGCCTGCCTGTTGCTGGCGATCGTCTATGCGATCGCGGCAACGCCCGTGTATTCGGCCGACACGCTGATCCAGATCGAGGAGAACAAGGCCAGCGCACTGGGGTCGCTGTCGTCGATCTCCAAGGCGCTCGATATCCAGAATTCGGCGGTGGTCGGCGAAATCGACATCGTCCGTTCGCGCTCGGTCGTTCTGGAAGCGATGAATGCGACGGCCGCACAGGCCGAGGTGTCGGTCGAGAACCGGTTTCCGATCGTCGGCGGGCTGATCGGTTCGTTCCTGCCGAAAGACGCGAACGGCCTCGTCGACGCGCCGCTCGGGATGTCGTCGTGGGCATGGGGCGGCGAGCGTCTGGAGTTCAGGACGTTCGAGGTGCCGGACGCGCAGATCGGCAAGGCGCTGACGTTCGATTATCTCGACGGCAACCGATTCCGGTTGACGGACCGCGGCGGCCAGGTGGTGCTGAGCGGGGTGGTCGGCGTGCCGAGCGCGAGCGACGGCTATCGCGTGGACGTGGCACGGATCGTCGCGCGCCCCGGCGCTCAATTCCGCGTGCGGCGCGTCGCCACCGACGTGCGTCTCGAAGCGATTCTGAAGAAACTCGGCGTGACCGAGACGAAGCGCCAGTCGGGCATCATGCAACTGAGTTTCGAGGATGCCGATCCCGTCTTTGCCGCGCGCATGCTCAATGCGATCGCCGCGGGCTACCTGAACTTCAACGCGAGACGCCGCGCCGACGATGCCGAGCGCAGCCTCACGTTCCTCAACGCGCAGATGCCGCTCGTCAAGGCCCGGCTGCAACAGGCCGAGCAGGCGCTGAACACGTTCCGCAATCAGCAGGGTTCGATCGACGCACAGGGCGATATCCGACTGCTGGTCGAGCAACTGGCGCTCGTCGACAAGTCGCGGCTCGAAACCCGGCTCGAGTATCAGGATCTGCTGTCGAAATACGTACCGGGGCAGCCGCAGGTCGTTGCGGCAGCCAACAAGCTGAAGGAACTCGACAAGCAGGCCGCCGTGTTGAAGGACAAGGCCGCGCGCCTGCCGTCGCAGCAGCAGACGTACTTGCGTCTCGCGCGCGACGTCGAGGTCAACAACCAGCTCTATGTCGGATTGCTGAACAATACGCAGCAGTTGCAGATCGCGGAAGCCGGAACGGTCGGCAACGCGTCGATCGTCGACAAGGCGATCGTGAGCGACAAGCCGATCCGGCCGAAGCGCCTGATCGCGATCCTGGCCGGCGCGGTGATCGGGCTGATGCTCGGGTTTCTCGCGGCGCAGGGTCGTGCATTGCTGTCCGGCCGCATTCGCGATCCGCATGAGCTGGAAGCGGCGTTCGGCATCCCGATGCTCGGCATTCTGCCGAATTCGCGCCGCCAGGCCGATGCGGATGCGAACCGCACGCCGGCCTTCATCGCGACGCAGGAGCCGGCCGACGAGCCGCTGGCCGATGCGATGGACAGCCTGGCGCTGACGTTGCGACACCGGCTGGCGGCCTATGGCGGCGACGCGAAGGTCGTGCTCGTGTCGTCCGCGGCGCCCGCCCAGGGCAAGTCGATGATCGCCGCCAACCTCGCGTACCTGTTCGCCGAGAAGGGGCTCAAGACGGTGATCGTCGATGCGAACGTGCGCGCGCCGGCACTGCATCGCTATCTGCCGGTCGCCGCGACGCCGGGCCTGTCCGACGTGCTGAAGGGCGCGCTGCCGGCCGACGAGGCGATCACGCGCGTGGCCGGGAAGCTCGATGCGCTGTCCGCCGGCACCCAGCGCGCGTCCGCGCGCAACCTCTTCGACGTCGCGCGTCTCGACAAGCTGGTCGTGTCGTTGCGCAGCGGCTACGACATGGTCATCGTGGATGCGCCGTCCGCGCTGCCGGTGGCCGACATCGCGGCCTTGTCGCGCGTGGCCGACATGACGCTGTTGGTGGTGCGCCAGGGTTCGGCGAACTCGGCCGGCATGGCGGACGCGCTCGACGGCCTGCGCAAGATCGGTGTGCGCATCGACGGGCTGGTGTTCAACGGCTTCGAGCCGTCGCCGTTGCACGGCGTTCGCCGGATCGGCGCGGGTTTCGCCGCGGCGCGCGCCTGACCGCTCGGGGAAGTCGATGCAATCGGGCGAGGAGTGCGACGCATGAGTGATTCGATGGCGGGCAATGACGGACTGCGGCGCGAGTCGCCCGCGGTGCGGGTCGTGTGGTTTCTCGGCCCGCGTCCGGTGAGCTGGAACGGCGTCATGCGATACAGCCTCAAATGTATCGATTTCATCCCGGCAATGGCGGGATTCGACGTGAAGGCGGTCGACATTCCGGCCGAGCCGCGTTCGTTCCTGCGCTACTGGACGCAGTTCGTGCTGTATCCGCTGCGTGCGATCGCGGCGGCGCGCGCCGGACACTTCGTGATGCTGTACCAGGAAGACCTGGCCTTCATGATTCCGCCGATCCGGTGGGCGGGCGGCCGCGTCGGCATCGTGCTGCATCACGTGCAGCGTCCGGGGCAGGTGCGCGGCGTCGTCGAGCAGTTGAAGAATGCGTACATGCGATTGACGCAGTCGCTGATCGCGACCGCGGACGCGGTGCTCGCGCCGTCGGACGTGACCGCGCAGGAGGCGCTGGCGGAGCTGCGCATCCGCGCCGACCGGATCCAGGTCGTTCCCAATGCGTTCGACGACCGCTATGCGCCGATCGACGCCGCGGTGCGAGAACGGGCGCGCGCGATGCTGCTTGCGCGCTTCGGTATCGACGTCGGCGACGCGCTGGTGGTGCTGAACGTCGGCTCGGACGAAACGCGCAAGAACAATGCGACGCTGTTTCGCGCGCTGGCGTCGCTTGGACGCAAGGACGTGATGGTGCTGCGGGTAGGCAGCGCACACACCCAGGCGAACCGCGACGAATGCCGCGGCATTGCCGCGCAGTCGGGCTTCGCCGCCCATTTCGTCGAGAACGTCGGTGACGAGGATCTCGGCTACTTTTTCCAGGCATCGGATCTGTATGTCTCGCCGACGTTGCACGAAGGCTTCGGTCGCACGGTGATCGAGGCGCAGTTCGTCGGCGTGCCGGTCGTCGCGTCCGATTTGCCGGTGTACCGCTACACGATGGGCGAGTCGTTCGTGGCCGTCGCCGATGCGATGGATGCCGCCGAATGGGGCCGGCAGATCGAACGGGTCGCCGGCGACCCGTCGCTGCGCGCCGCTCTGGTGAGCGCAGGGCGGGCGAACGCACGGCGCTTTTCGTCCGGCGCCGTCAGCGCGCAACTGCACGATGCGCTGGAGCGAGCCGTGCATGACCGGCCGCGCGCCGGCCGGGCGGACGTGTGAAAGAGGCGACGATGCGAACGATTCACGCCGGCGGCCGAGCCGCGGCGCTTACGGGCGTGACCGTGCCGACGCTGCTCGTGCTCGCGTTGAGCGTCAATGCGATGCTGCCGGCGCTCGGTGCGATGGAGCCGAGCGCGACCTGCACGTTGCTGGCGGCGGTCGCGGGCGTGATCGCGCTGATCGTCGCGCGCCCGGTGTTCGCCGTGTCGGTGCTGTACACACTGGTGATCGGACTGACCGCGTTCGTTGCCGGCGTGGGGATCGAGTCCGGCGGATTCCTGCGGGAAACGGACATCTTCGGCGTCGCGAACGGCGCGTTCAGCCGGCTGCTGTCGTTCTACGTCATTTTCGTCGCGTGCGCGTTGTTCACGTTCGACCGACTGCTGAACGTGCGCGCCGGCCATCCGCCTATCCGCGCGCGGATGACGCTTCTGCCGGTCAGCGTGGCGCTCGGGCTGGGGCTGGTCGGCGCGATCCTCGCGACGGGCGTGCTGGCCGGCCTGACGGGCGGCTTCGCGGTGCTGAACGGCGTGAACCGCTACGCGCTGCGCAACGACGCGTCGAACAGCACGCTGTTCAACCTGTTCCTGAACAACCAGACGTTCGTCGCGGTGCTGCTCGGCACCTTCTGCACGAGTTCGAAGCGGGCCGTGCGCTGCACATCCGTGTGCCTGATCGTGGTCGATCTGGTGCTCGAGGCGTTGCACGGCGAGCAGTTCATGGCCGTGCTGCACGTATGCCTGACCGTCCTGATCCCGTTCATCGCGATCCATGCAATGAACGGCAAGCCGGTGATGCGCTACCTGGGAATCGGCTCGGCCATCGCGCTCGTGATCGGCAGCGTGTCGGTGTTCTATGCGTACCGCGGGCAGGGGCTCGACGTCGCGGAAACGGTGGTATCGCGGTTTCTCGAACAGGGGCAGGCGTGGTACGTGGTGGACGCGGACGCACACCTGTTCAGCGCACCGACGTTCGGGGGCATGGCGGCGTTTGCGCGCTTCATTGGTTCGCTGGGCTCGTTCACCGAGCCGACGTTCTTCAGCGATGCGCCGGTGAGCGGGCTGCGCGACCTGATGCTGTCGTACGGCACGCCGGAGATCCTGAAGGCCTACGTGTTCGACGACGTGACGTTCACGATGGGCAACATGGCGGTGCCGGTCTACTGGTTCGGCTACGCGGGCGGCGCGCTCTTCATTGCGCTGACGGGCGCGATCTACGGCGGCGCGAGCGCGGTGCTGATCCTGGTCGCGATGCGCGGCGGGGTCGTGATGCTGTGGCTGACCACGAAGATCTTTGCCTACGCGACCTATGCGATGCAGCAGGGCGATTACTGGACATTGTTCGGCGCGCGCACGCTGTTCTACCTGGCGATCGCGCTGATCTGGTGGCATTGCATCGACGCGCGGCGCGTGCATGCCGATGCGACGCGGACGGGGACATCTTGAACGCGTTCGTCAGGCTTCTGTTTTCGTCGTTCGCGGGCGTGGTGTGCGAAAAGATCATCGGGGCGCTCGCGGCGATCGCGAGCAATCACCTGTTTGCGAACATCTACGGCGCGCGGCTGTTCGGCGAGCTGCAGTTCGCGTTGTCGCTGGCCTACGTGATCGGCAGCGTCGCGCTGATTTTCGGCGCACAGGTGATCCAGCCGATCCTCGGCAAGCACCCGCGCCTGCGGCACATGGTCGTCTACCGCGCGTTCCGCCTGCGGCTCACGTTGACGCTGGCCGTCATGCTGCTGTTCATGGGGATCGTGGTGATCGTGATGCGGCCGTCGAGTGTCTCCGAGCTCACGTTGATCGCGGCCTTTGCGTTGATCGTCGAGCCGATCGCCCTCGGTTCGCTGATGGCCTACGCCGAATCGAAGCCGTGGGTGATCACGCGGGCGCGGGCGTACGCCAGCTGCGTGCGCGTGCTGTGGCTGTACGTCGCGGCACACGCGTCGCTGGGCGTGGTCGTCGCCGCGTTCGCATGGCCGCTCGAGGCTTGCGTGGCGGCCGCGGCGCCGTTCAGCCGCTATCGCGAGCTGGCGTTGAAGTCGCCGAAATCGTTTCGCGGCAGCGCGGCCGTCACGAAAGCGCTGGTCGTGCGCGGGCTGCGGATCTGGCCGGCCATTGCGGCCAGCGTGCTGGTCCTGCGCATGGACCGGCTGCTGCTCGGCGTGCTGGTGTCCAAGGCCGATCTCGGCATCTATGCGTCGGCGGCGTCGCTGGTCGAACAGTGGAACTCGGTCGGCACGACGCTGGCGCTGGCGTTGGCGCCGAGCATGGTCTTTTCCGCGCGGACCGAGCCGCTCGTGCGCGCCAAGGCATTGAAGCTCGGCCTGTATCTCGGCCTCGTCGGCTGTGTCGCGTGGGTCGGCAGCTACGTTGTCGGCCGCAAGGTGTTCCTGATGATCTACGGGCCCGCGTTCGTGCAGGGCGTGCCGGTCATGATCTACGCGACCGGCTGCGCGATCGCCACGTTCGTCGATGCGGGGCTGAGCACGTGGCTCCTGGCCGTGCGGCGCTACCGGCTCATCATGATCAAGCAGGTGCTGATCGTCGCGGCGATCGTCGCCGCGCCGTTCGTCATGCCGCGCACGCTGGTGATGTACGCGCCTTCGACGGGCATTGCGGTATCGCTCGTCGTGTTCTGGTGCGTGGTGCTCGGGAATCTCGCGTTCGCCCGGGAGCGGCCATGAGCCGGTGTGCGGGCGGTTGTTCGCCGCGCCGGCATGAGCCGGCGGAACATGGAATCGGGAAGGTTTCGGATCGTTGGGGAGGTCGCTCGTGAAAAACCGGGTGCTGATGGTGATGACGCGGGACATTCCGCAAGACGTATCGAACGGACGGGAGCGCACGCTGAGCTTCATCCGGAAGGCAATCGGCGACCAGATGGACGTTTCCGAATTCAAGATCCGCTCGGTGTTCGAGGACGGCGGCTGGCGCGCGAAGATCGGCGCGGCGGTGCGGGTCGGATGGAGCGTGCTGCGCGGCGCGCCGTGCGCGCTTCAGGTGGCGATGTTTTCGCATCCGCGCAAGCGCACGGCGCTGCTGCGCGCCGTCGAGGCGATCAAGCCGGACGTGATCTATTTCGACGGCATCCGGCTCGTCGATTACGCGATCCTGGTGCGGCGCAGCGTGCCCGGCTGCCGGATCGTCGTGGATTTCGACGATCTCATGTCGCGCCGCGCGAACATCCTGCGCGAGCAGGATTTTCCGTTGTCGGCCGGGTATCTGGAGAAGTCGATTCCGGGGCCGTTCGTCCGGCTCGTCAATGCGAGGCTGGTCCGCAACGCATTCCTCGGCTATGAAGCATTCGCGCTGAAACGGCAGGAGCGCGCGGCGATCGACTCGTCGCATGCCGTTACGCTCGTCTCGACGGAGGACGCGCAGTCGCTGCGGCGCTCCCTCACGAACGACGAGGCCGTGAAGACGCACGTGATCGCGCCGCCGATGCATGCGCTGGTGCCGATGCGGCGTCCGGCGGCGCCGTTCCGGTTCGTCTTCATCGGTTCGGACCGGCAGTTGCAGAACCGGCTCGCGATCGAATTCCTGGTCGCGTTGTGGGCGCGTATTCGGCCGGCCACGCCGCTGGTGATCTACGGGCGCATGGCCGGCCGGTACGCGCCCGTTCCGAACGTCGAGTTCGCCGGGTTCGCGCCGACGCAGGCGGATGTCTACACCGGGTGCTCGATCGCGTTGTGTCCTGCATTTCTGCGCGGCGGCATCAAATCGAAGGTGCTGGAGGCGGTTTCGTACGGTTGCGTGCCGGTCGGCAACGAAGTGGCCTTCGAGGGGCTTGGATTCCACGACGACGCGCTTGCGATGAGCGACTCGAGACTGGAGCGGTTCGTCGCCGATCCGGCCGCGGATATGGATCGCGTCGTGGCGGCGGCCACGCGCTTCGCCGCGTACTGCGAGCGGCATTTCAGCACGCCGGTATTCGATCGTCGGTGGCGCGAGCTCATCGCGCCGCCGGCAGGCAGCCCGTCGTGACGGGCGCCGCAACGAAGAGGAGAGCCTCGATGGTGTGATCCGAACGGCTCGCGGCCGGCCGGCTGCAGGACCTTGCATGTGCGGCATGGATACCTGAAAGGGGAAGGCTGGCGCGGGCGACTTGCCGTCCTGCGGCCGATCGATTCAGCAGTCGGGCCGAAGGGCGTCGTACCCATTTTTCACCGATACCTAATAGAAAATGAGACCGATCATATTTGGCGGACGGTTCGGATGGCTGCATCCGGGCGACGAGACGCGGGGCGTCGTCCTGTGCAACGCTTACGGACACGAATCCGTCTGGAGTCACGGCGGCATGCGGAATCTGGCGGATCGCCTGTCCGCGCGCGGGATGCCGGTGCTGCGTTTCGATTACCGCGGCACCGGCGACTCCGCCGGTGCCGATGGCGCGAACGACCAGTTCGAAACGGCGGTCGACGACGTGTGCGCGGCCATCGCGCGATTGCGCGAGGAAACCGGCGTGACCCGCGTGACGCTGTGCGGCCTGCGGCTGGGCGCGGCTTTCGCGTTGCTTGCGGCGAACCGCGGCGACGTCGATCAGCTCGTGTTGCTGGCGCCGGTGGCAAGCGGGCGCAGCTACGTGCGCGAGCTGTCGATCATGCGCAATATCTGGCTCGACCAGTTGCCGGCGCCGCTGCGCGCGGCCCAGCCGAAAGACGCGCCGCTCAACGTGCTCGGGCAGGTCTACAGTGCTGCGTTCCGTACGCGGCTCAATGCATTCGACGCGATCGACGCGTTGACCGACCGCACAGGTGCGCCGGCATCGCGAACGCTGATCGTCGACATGAGCGTCGGCGGCACCGAACCGCTGCGCACGCGGCTCGAAGCGCTAGGCAGCAAAGTCGAACAACGGCCGTTCGAAGGCTATGCGGCATTCATGCAGGAAACGGCGTTCTCCAGCTTGCCGACGCGCGTGTTCGACGCCGTCGCCGACTGGATCGCGGCCACCGATGGCCGACAGCAACCGTCGTCGCGCACCGTGCAGAAAATGGACTGGGATCCCGACCTGATGCTGCGCACACCGGAAGCATGCGAGCAGCCGGTTCGATTCGGGGCGTCCGGCCGTCTGTTCGGCATCCTGTGCACGCCGGGCGAGAGACACGACCGGGGGCCGGTGCTGCTGATCACGAACACATCGGCCAGTCCGCACGTCGGCGACAGCCGGCTGTCGGTGCGGATCGCCCGCGAGCTCGCGCGCCGCGGCATCGCATCGCTGCGATTCGACGGACGGGGAATCGGCGACAGTTCGCCGGTGCAGGGCTGCAGCGCGCCGCACGATGCGCGCCAGCCGGTCTATTCAAGCGCCCTCGTCGAGGACGTCGCGACGGCAGCCCACTGGTTGAAGGAGCAGGGGTATCGGCAGGTCGTGTCGTTCGGCATCTGCTCGGGCGCGTACAGCGCATTGCGTGCGGCGCTCGCGGGACGCGCACTGTCGGGCGTCATATCGGTGAACCTGCAGTGCTTCCATATGCCCGACGACATCTCGACCGACGCGCTGCGCGAGCATCGCCCCAATTCGATGGCGGGCTACCGGTCGTCGTTCTTCGAGCTGAAGAAATGGAAGCAGGTACTGAGCGGCGATCGAAAGATCATGCCGTTCGTCCACCTCGTGCTGACGCGTTCGACGACGGCGCTGGCCGTGCGCATCGGCGCATGGCGACGCCGGATCACACGCTGGTCCTGCGCGGAGACGGCGCTGGCCGATCCGCATGAAATCCTGCGTACGCTGCAACGCAATGAGGTGAGCACGTTGTTCGTCTGCGGCGCATACGACAGCAGCCTCGATCTGGTGACGATGTATTTCGGCCCGCGCGGAAAACGCATGTCGCGATTCGCGGGGGCGCGCGCCGTCGTACTCGACGATCTCGATCACAGCGTGTTCGGTTCGCATGCCGTCGACGAGGTGGTCGGGCTGTGCAGCGAGTTCGTCAAGGGACTCGAATCGCGTCGCGCGACGGCGGCGACGATCATCAACACGGAGTCGAGGGCGTGATTCGGTCCGGGCCGGGCTGTGTCACGTGTCGCACAGTCGGCGCACCGGCGCGATGATACGGTAACTTGTCTGTTCTCTGACGACACCGCCGACCACCACGCGACCCTGACGATGCCTTCCGAACACGCCGGACGTCTGGACCATATCGATGCGATGCGCGCCGTCGGGGTCCTGCTCGTCATCTGGACGCACTATGCCGAGCGGTTCGTCGCGCTGGCGGGCGCTCAGCAATGGCTCGACACGCTGCAGCGCTCCGTCAATTTCGGACGGATCGGCGTGGTGGTTTTTTTTTGCATCAGCGGCCTGCTGATTCCGGTCAGTTTGCGCGGCCCGACCCGAGCGGGTACGCGGCGCTTCCTGATCCGTCGTTTCCTGCGGTTGTATCCGGCGTTCTGGCTGTCCATTCCGATCGGCTGCGTCGTCTTCTCGACGTTGTTCGGCAAACCGGTGAGCGCGGCGCTGCTGATCGCCAATGCGACGATGATTCCGACGGCGTTCGGGCAGGAGCCCGTCATGGGGCATTACTGGACGCTCGAAACGGAACTGTATTTCTACGGGCTTTGCCTCGTGCTGTTCTGGTGGGGCGGGCTGCACCGGCTGCGTGACCTGTCGCTCGCCTGCATCGGGTTGTGCGCGGTGTTCGTGATTACCGTCGCGCTGCACGTCTTTCCCGACGACACGTTGGGCCAGTACAAGGCCATGCCGTACCACCTCGCGATCATGTTCTGGGGCGCATGTTTTCGTCAGGCCTACGACCGGCCGCTCGATACGCTGCGGGTGAGATGGCGGCGCGGCGAACACGGCGGCATCACGCTGACGTACCGGTCCGTGGCGGGTCTGCTGACGGCGATGATCGTCGGCGTGGCGCTCGTTGGCGCGGCCAACGACTGGCGGCATCACAACGTCGATCATCTGCCATCGTCGCTGGCCTATGTAGCCGGCATTGCGATCTTCGTGGCGATGGCGACGGTATTGAAAGTCCGTGCGCGCGCGATGGCGAAGCTGGGCGAGGTCAGCTACTCGATTTACCTGTTTCACGCGATCCCGCTGTTCGGGTTCTACTGGCTGTGCGAACACTACCGATGGACCGGGTGGCCGCTGGGCGTCTACATGATCGTTCCGGTCGTGCCTTTGATTGCGTTGTCGTACCTGAGCTACCGGTATTGCGAGGCGCCCTGTGTGCGGCTCGCGCATCGCCTGACCGCATCGCGGCAGCGCGGTGATCTGCCGGCCGGCAATCGGTCGGTCGATGCGACGCCGGACCCGGTACGCAATGGATGGCGCGCGGACGGATGAAACGGCCTGGAACGGCTTGGAAACGGCGATCCCGTGTTGCCGATACGAATGGAATGGACGATACGGAGCGCAGGCGATGCTGACGAGTACGGTGGTGCATGACGATGGCGGCGGCATGCCGCGATGCCGGATGGTTCGACACACGTTCGGGATACCGAATTGAACGGGGTATCGCGAATCGGCTCCCGCGCGGAAGCGACGCGCGTCGTCGTCGTGAACGACTACGCGCGCAAGGCTGGCGCGGAGGAGGTCTACCAGACATCCATCGAGGTGCTGCGCAATATCCCGGACGTGGACGTGTACTCGTTCGACGAGACGAACTTCCCGGCGGGCAAGGGCGCGTTCACGCGCGGCTGGAACCGCGCCGCGGCGGGCGCACTGGCGACGTTGCTCGACGACGTGCGTCCGCATCGCGTGCTCGTGCACAACTATCACAATCTGCTGACGCAATCGATTCTGCCGGTACTCGCGCGGCGCCGCCGCGAGCAGGGATTCCGCACGTATCTCACGTGCCACGACTACCATTTGGTGTTCTACAACCCGAACCTGCTCGCCTATCGCAACGGGCATCCGGTGCCGGTTCCGGTCGATGCGCTGTCGAATCCCGCGCGCTTGTTCGCACTGGCGAGCCCGCGCGGGCGGCTGTACGACACCGTGAAGAAACTGCATTGGCACGCGGTGTACGCGTATTGCAATCCGCGCGACGTATTCGACCTGTTCCTGTGCCCGAGCCCGTACATGCGCACGGCGCTGGCGCAGCGAGGCATCACGCGCACCGCACTGCTGCCGAATCCGGTGAGCACGCTGGCGGAACCGTTCCCGCCGCGCGTATGCGATCGCGAGCAGTTCGATCTCGCATACGTGGGGCGGCTCGATGCGGAGAAGGGCATTCACGAGTTCGTCGAGCTGGCGCGCCAGACGGCGTTCCGCCGTATCGGCAGCCTGACGCTGTACGGCGACGGCACACTGCGCGCGGAGCTCGAAACGCGCCACCGGGATCTGGTTCAGGCCGGCCGGTTGCGTTTCGCCGGGCGACTCGGCCACGGCGAGCTGTTTCATGCACTGCGCGCGCACGATGCGCTGGTGCTGCCGTCCGTGTGGGCCGAAAACGCGCCGCTCGTGCTGGTCGAGGCGGCCACGCTGGGGCTGCCGGTGCTCGCGCACGAGATCGGCAGCCTGTCGACGTTCGGCAGCGAGATCGGCAACAAGATCCTGTACCGGAATTCGGTGGCCGGCCTGACGAGCGCGCTCGACGAATTGGGGCGTCACCTGCACATCGCCGATCGGCACTACGATTGTTCGGCCTACACGTTGTCGCGCTATGCGGCGCAGCTTGCGTCGTGGATGGGAATCGGCGGACAGCGGGGCGATTAGTGGCGCGCGGCGGATTCGCCGACCTGGGCGAGTTCGGCTAGTCTCCATACCGGCCGTGCGTTCATCCCGCGGCCGCGATACTTGAGCAAGAGGAGCGTTATGCGGGCATTGCGACGCATCGTGGCGGTCGCGCTTGGCGCACTGGCGTTGTCGGCCGTCGACGGGTATTGCCAGGGCGGCGAGCGGGTGGCGACGCTCGCGCCGGCCAATACGTCCTGCAGCCGCGATTTCAAGGGATCGTCGAACGGGCTGCTCGCCGGCACGTCGTCGATATCGAAAATCGACGTGCATACGTTGCTGTACCCGGGCAGCACGACGCAGGTGCTGGCGCACTACCTTCCGTGGTGGGGCCCCGACCTGCGCGGCGTGAACGTCGGCTATCGATCCGACGATCCCCGCCAGGCGTTTCGCACCTTCGCCGACATGCGGTCGCGAGGGATCGACGGCGTGATCGTCGACTGGTACGGCGCGGGCCATTTCGTCGACACCGCGTGGCGGGCATCGCTGCCCGAACTGGCGAAGTTTCCCGGGATGACGTTCTCGATCATGATCGACAGCGGCTCCTTCAAGTTCAATGCGTGCCGTGGCTGCGACCTGACCGGAACGATCCTGCACAACCTCGCGTACATCAGCCGCGAATACTTCACGTCGAGCCAGTATCTGCGCTACGAAGGTCATCCGGTCGTGTCCGAGTTCGGTATGGATGCGGTCGGTAAGGCCGACTGGGCACGGATTCACGCGGCGTACCCCGACATCTACTGGATTCATACGTTGACGCAGGGCTTCGATCTTCCGTACAGCAAGGGCGCGTACGTGTGGGCGCAGCCGTCGTCGTGGGTCACCCCGCGAGCGGTCGGCATACGGCGCGACCTGCAGTATCGCGAGCGCTTTTACGACATCGCACGGAATCAGCCGCCCGGGACGATCGTGGTCGGCGGCGTGTGGAGCGGCTTCGACGATACGAAGGCGTCGTGGGGCGCCGCGGCGCCGCGCTTTCTTGCGCCGTCGTGCGGTCGGACCTGGCTGGACACGTTCAGGAGCATCAACGAGCGCTACAGCGTGCGGCAACAATTGCCGTTCGTTCAACTGATCACCTGGAACGACTACGAAGAAGGCAGTGCGCTCGAAACCGGCATCGCAAGTTGCACCGCAATCGATGCGCAGCCCGTGGGCGCGAGCGTGACCGTCAGGATCACCCATCCGGAGACCGTCGACCATCTCGAGCTGTACGAGCGGCTCGCCGACGGATCGTTCACGCTGGCCGGCCGCTATCCGACGGATACGACGAGCATTCCGCTGCCGGGCGCCCGGGCCGGCACCTACTTCATCAAGGCGGTCGGCAAACCGTTCATCCAGAACGTCGTGTCGACAGCGATCGTCGTGCGCTGACGTGCGGGCGCAATGCCCGTGCGGTCAGCACGCGTCGCCCGTCGACGGTGCGGCAAGCACGACCGCCTTCTGTGTAGCCGGTTCGGGCGGTGCGCACGTCGGCCGCCCATACTGATCGTCGAAGCGGACGATATCGTCCTCGCCGAGATAGTCGCCCGATTGCACCTCGATGATTTCGAGTGGAATCCGGCCGGGATTCTCGAGGCGATGTACTTCGCCGACGGCGATATACGTCGATTCGTTCTCGCACAGCAGGAACGTCTCGGCGCCGCGCGTCACCTTCGCGGTGCCGCGCACGACGATCCAGTGTTCGGCGCGGTGGTAGTGCATCTGCAGCGACAGCCGCTTGCCGGGTTCGACGACGATCCGCTTCACCTGGAAGCGTGCGCCGAGATCGATCGAATCGTAATGGCCCCACGGCCGCTGCACCTTGCGGTGCTCGCTCGCCTGCGGGCGCCGGTCGGTCTTCAGGCGCTCGACGATGTTCTTCACGCGCTGCACGTCGTGCTTGTTCGCCACCAGCACCGCATCGGCCGTCTCGATCACGACGACGTCCTTCATCCCGACGCATGCGATGAGGCGGCCTTCCGAGCGCACGAGGCTGTCCTGCGTATCCTCGAACACAATCGGGCCGCGCGCGACGTTGCCGTGATCGTCCTTCGGCATGATTTCCCAGATCGCATCCCACGTACCGACGTCCGACCAGCCGGCGGCGAGCGGCACCACGATGCCTTCGATGCCGAGCTCGCCGTGTTCCGCCAGGCGCTCCATCACCGCATAGTCGATCGAATCCGACGGGCACGCGTCGAAGGCCGCCGCATCGATCCGGAAGAACGGATCGTCGGCGACGCCCGCGCGCCACGCGCTTTCGCAGGTTGCGTGGATGTCCGGCGCGAGCGTGCCGATCGCCTTCAGCCAGACCGATGCGCGCGTGACGAAGATCCCGCTGTTCCACCAGTAATCGCCCGATTGCAGATAGCGTTCGGCGAGCGTCGCATCGGGTTTCTCGACGAAACGCCCGATCGCATAGCCGCCCTGGCTGCCGTGGCGGCCCGAACGCGGCTCGCCGACCTGGATGTAGCCGTAGCCCGTCTCCGCGCGGCGCGGCAGCACGCCGAGCGTGACGATCGCGCCTTCCTGCGCATAGCGCGCCGCGCGTGCGATCGCGTCCTGGAACGCGCCGACGTCGACGATCACGTGATCGGCCGGCATCACCGCGAGCACGGGATCGTCCGCGAGCGCGCTCGCGTCGAGCGCGGCAAGCGTCAGCGCGGGCGCTGTGTTGCGCGCGGCCGGCTCCAGCAGGATGCGGGCGGGCGCCGAGCGGCCGTGCACCTGCTCGGCGCTCATGAAGCGATGCTGTTCGCCGCATACGAGCAGCAGCGTGTCGCCGAGCGACGCGTTCGCGATACCGTTCAGGCGGCGCGCCGTCGCCGACAGCGGCGATTCGTTCGATACCAGTTCGATCAGTTGCTTCGGATACTGCTCGCGCGACAGCGGCCACAGCCGCGTGCCGGAGCCGCCGGCGAGAATCACCGGCAGGATGCTCGGCAGATCGGGTTCGGGAACCGGACGAAGGGTGCGGGTCATCGGTTCGCTCCGGTATCGGCGGGTAGCAGGGGGCGAGCGCGGCCGTCGGCGCGCGCGTCGTCGTTGCGCGAGACCGAAACGGCACGCGACAGCAGATGCCGCAGCGCGCCGGCCGCACGGTCGGCCGACCGTATCAGGCCGACGTACGGCGCGCCCTGTTCGAGATACGGTCCGTAGGCCTTGCGGAATCCGAACTGTTTGTAGAACGCCTGACGTGGCGCAGGCACGTGCGTGCGCACGGCGGTGTCCGGCCATGCGGCCTGCGCGGCGGTGAGCGCGCGCCCGATCAAGCGTTCGAGCGTGTCGTCGTCGCGGCAGCTTTCGCTCGTCAGCACCTTGTCGATCACCACGTCGGGATCGATGTCGTCGCCGGGCAGGATGCGCGCGTAGGCCGCGACTTCCGTGGTGTCGCCGTCGCGCACGCTCGCATAGACGTGCAGCGCGCCGGCGTCCTTGCCGTCGATGTCGAGATGCGTGTGTGCGTCCTCGACCACCAGCACGGCGTTGCGGGCGCGCAGGATTGCATAGAGATCGACGGCGCTCAGATGTTCGAATTCACAACAATGCCATTCCATGATGCTGTCCTCGCGTGATGCCTTCGGCATGCCGCATCGCACGGATGCGATCGATCCGTGCGGCGCGGCGATCTTCATCATCCGGATGCGTGGTGCAGCGGTCTGTTCGAAAGCGTACTCACACTCCGGATTCGCATGCGCGACGCGGGATACCAGGCGATGCGCGCGCCGCGGGAGCGCCGCAATGTGCGGTAGCACACACCGTCGGGGCCGGTGCTTTTTCATAATGGATTCATCGTGGCGGCTGCAATGAAGCGGGCCGGCAGACATCGCACGCAAACGCGGCGCCGGGAGACGGGACCGGGCAGTGCGATCGCCTACGACGACGGCCGGCCGCGCACGACAGTGCCGGGCACAGGTTCGCCGTCGATCGCGTGGTGCGGGCCGGACGACGTGATCTCTCGGCATCCCGTCGATCCTGCCCGCCCGCACGGCGTGCTCACCCGCATCGGTACGCTGACGCTCGCGCGCTTGCACCGCCGTGGTGATCGGCCGGTGCGTCCGCTTGGCGGATCGTGCAAGGACGGCCATCATGCTGCACCGCACGACTCGTGCGGCCGGCGCCCGGAATCCGAGCCGGTTCGGCGGGAATTCGCCGAAAAAGGGGCCGCGCGGCGTGAAGCCGGTGATTACGACGTGTAACGGCCGGGCGGCCCGCGCGCCGGCGCGATGCGATGCGGCGACCCGGCGGCGCACGCGATTATGTGGTCCGTGGCGCACGGTACTTGGCTTTTTTGGGGATTTCGATGGAAACCGCGGGCAATCGACAGGATCAATCTTGCGGAAAAGTAGTATTTGCCACTGATTGACGGGAATGGTCAGAGATAATCAAATCTCAGTGGTCAAAAGCGCGCAGCGCCGGGCCACGGGCAGCGTAACCGACTGATTCACGTTTATCTTTTGGTAACAAGGCCAACTCGAAACGGGGTGTAAATTCAGGTGCGGATGAAATGGGGTCGCCAATCCCGGCGCGGTTTGGCGGCCTTCCGGTTCAGCATCGGGCGCGACTGTCGTGTACGACGCGACGCACATGCGGACGGCGTTTTCGTTTGCCGGCGTGCCCCGCCTGACGGCGGGTCGCATCAAAGCCGGAATGTCACGGCTCCTGCAGTCGCGCATTCCGTTCGAGTTCGATGACAACGAGGCCGGATGACATCCGGCTCGACCTCCGGGGGTTCTCGCCGTGTGCAGTTTCGATCTTCGCCAAGGCTGCGGAAACGCAGCGCGGAAAGGCGGCCATGCGCCGCCGGCCGCAGCGCACGCGAACGGTTCGCGGAGTGCAGAGAGTGATGGTTCGTTATGAATATGCCAATAACGCGCGATAAGAGCGCCGGCGCGGGGAGCGGTAACGGGCAGCGTCCGCTGATTTACTGGACGCAGTCGCCGTCCGTGATGCTGCGAAAGGAATTGTCGCGCCGCGACTGGAAAGTGTCGGTCGTCGCGCATGCGAACGAGCTGCGCGACACGTCCGGCGAAATTACCTGCGGCATTCTCGATTTGAGCGGCGGCCACGCCGATGCGATCGGCAGCATCGCGTCGACCTGTGCGTCGATGCGCGACGTCGTCTGGGTGGCGCTCGTGGACGCCGGCCAGACCGCGTCACCGAACGTGCGCGCGCTGTTGCGCGACTACTGCTTCGACTACGTCACGCTGCCGGCGTCGCACCAGCGGATCGCCGATACGGTCGGCCATGCCTACGGCATGGAGTGCCTGTTCGCCCGCGATCGCGAACAGCTCGAATCGGAGGAAAAAGGCATCGTCGGCACCTGCAGCGCGATGCTGCGGCTGTTCGATACGGTGCGGCGTTTCGCGCGCACCGACGCACCGGTGTTCGTGTTCGGCGAAACGGGAACCGGTAAGGAACTCACGGCCGTCGCGATCCATCGTCATTCGGAGCGGCGCAACGGCCCGTTCGTCGCGGTCAACTGCGGCGCGATTCCGCCACATCTGCTGCAATCCGAACTGTTCGGCTACGAGCGCGGCGCGTTTACCGGCGCGAATGCGCGCAAGATCGGCTACGTCGAGGCCGCGAACGGCGGCACGCTGCTGCTCGACGAAATCGGCGATCTGCCACACGAAAGCCAGGCGAGCCTGCTGCGGTTTCTGCAGGAACGCTCGATTCATCGTCTTGGCGGCAGCGATCCGGTTCCGGTCGATGTCCGGATCGTGTCGGCGACGCACGTCGATCTGCGCGATGCGATGGAGGAAGGGCGTTTTCGCGCCGACCTGTTTCACCGTCTGTGCGTGATGCGCATCGACCAGCCGCCGTTGCGCGCGCGCGGCAAGGACATCGAACTACTCGCGCACCACATGCTCGAACGCTTCCGCGGCGATGCGCGCCATCGCGTGCGCGGGTTCTCGACGGATGCGATCACGGCGCTCTACAAGCACGACTGGCCGGGCAATGTCCGCGAATTGATCAATCGCGTGCGCCGTGCGGTCGTGATGACGGAAGGACGCCTGATCACCGCGCGGGATCTGGAGCTCGAATACTGCCTCGACGCGGCGTCGCCGTCGGTGGCCGACATCCGCAAGTCGATCGAGCGCGAGGCGATCGAAACCGCGTTGCTGCGCACGCGCGGGCGCGTCGCCGCTTCCGCGCGCGAACTCGGCGTGTCGCGCGCGACGCTGTATCGCTGGATGGAGGCGTACGGTATCGAGCGGCCGCGCGGAACGGGCTCGTCCGACTGATACGCGGCAACCCGACGCTCGCGGCCGCCGCGAGCGTCGCGTCAGCCGGCCTGGGTGGCCCGCACCGCGCGCGCGGCGTTCACGGCCCGGATTTCCACAGCGGGCGGCGCATCGTCGTCAGCCGGCTTCCCGTCGATTCGCAATGGAATGAGCGCGACGCGCGCCGGCGTGCCGGGCGCGAGATGGAACCAGTCGTCACTCGGCATGAAACCCGGTGCGTCGATCTGCACGTGGCGTGCGACATGCCGCGTGTCGATGTCGACGTGCCAGGTCGCGCCGGTGCGCGATACGCACGCCTCGATTCCCGGTTCGCGACGCGCCAGCACGGCCGGATGCGTACGGGACGGGAAATGGAACGCCTGCGACAGCAGCGTGCCGTCGTCGGCGCGCAGCGTCGCGACGACGGTATCGTGTTCGCAGGGGCCGAAGCGGTACGCGTAGGTCCAGTCGAAGAAGCGGCCGAGCAACTCGGCCGAGCCGAGTCGCACCGTGTCGTGCGCGGCGATCCGCACCGGGCAGCCGGCCCGTGCGACCGGCGTGCGGCCGTCGCGCAGCGCGACCAGCTCGATCGCGGCCGACAGCGGCGCCGGGCGCTCGTTGACCACGTGCACGTCGAGCCCGTTCAGGCCTTCGTCCACGAGCAGCACCTGGATCGGCTGCAGTACCTGGCGCAGCGCATACCATGCCGATTTCGGGCGGTGCGCGGCGTCGATCACGCCCCATCCGGCGCCCGGCATCACGTCCTGGAACTGCCACACGAGCGCGCCGGCGCAACGCGAACCGGTGCGTCGCCATTCGGAAAACGTCTCGCGCATCACGTCCGCGATCACCGCACGTGACAGCTCGAAGTAGCGCGCCGGATCCTCGCGTCGCAGCCGGTCGGACGCGACGTCGTACAGCGTTTGCAGATAGTGGTCGCGGATATCGTCGAAATCCCACGACGTGCCGGGGTCGCGCGGGACGGCCGCCTTCCAGCGCGGTTCGTGCACGCCGGGCGAGCCGAGCTCCGCGAGCGTCGCATCGCACGGCACGTTCGCGAACGCGAGGCATTCGCTCGCGAAGCGCACGTCCGCGCGGCGCGCGTCGTCGAGCGGACGCAGGTACGCGCCGACACCGTAGTAGTGCGACACGCGTTCGCGCGGCGTGAACGGCAGCACGCCGCCGTCGGGCGAATCGGGCACGTACGGGACATCGGGACGGTGCGCGGTTGCGTGGCCGGCCAGCCGGTCGGCCGTCAGCTCGAGGAAGCGCTGTTTCGGCCCGAGTCCCGACATCGCGGCCTGCTGCGCGATCTCGCTGCCGCCGCACAGCACCGCAAGCGACGGCGACGCGCCGTGACGCGAGAGAAACTGGCTCGCTTCGCGATCGACGTTGGCCGCGAACGCGGGATCGTCGAGCGCGTAGTCGAAGTTCGCGAAACCGAAGTCCTGCCAGACCAGCAGCCCGAGCCGGTCGCACCATGCGTGGAATGCGTCGGCCTCGTAAGTCATCGTGCCGCCGACGCGGATCATGTTGAAGCCGGCGTCGCGCGCGAGCCCGAGCAGGCGGCCGTAGGTCGCGTCGTCCGCGTGCAGTGCGAGCGGTGCGGCGCTGCTCCAGCATGCGCCGCGCGCGAACACCGGCACGCCGTTGATGCGCAGCCCGAACCCTTTGCCGTCGGCGCCGGCATCGATCTCGATCGTGCGGAAACCCGTCGAGCCGAGCGGCCGGCGCGCTGCGCCGATATGCAGCGCGATCTCGTAGAGCGCCGGTTCGCCGTGCGTATGCGGCCACCAGCGACGCACGTTCGGTATCGCAACGCTTGCGCGCAGTTGGTCGGCGCCGGCACGTTCGAGCGTCGCGTGATGCTCGCCGCACGACAGCCGAGCCGCGAGCGCATCGGGCAGCGGCGCGGCGAACGTCAGTTCCGCGTCGAGCCAGCCGGTGTCGCCTTCGATACGTGCCTGCAGTTTGCAATCGGCCAGAACGGGGCCGTCGGCCGGATCGAGCACGTCGACGGGCCGCCACGGGCCGGTGGGCACATACGGCGGAAACCAGCCCGGCATGTGGCCGAACAGCGACGTGCGGATCGTGCGCAGCGCGGCCGGTTCGGCGAGCCGCGTGCGCCAGCGCGCACGGCGCGGCGCGTGCGCGTCGCGCAGGTGCGGCGCGAGCGCGCGGAAACAGACGGTCAGCCGGTGCGTGCCGTCGAGCGACACGGGCACGTCGTGCGCGACGAACATGCTGTCCGAGCGGTGGATCGGCGTGTCGTCGAGCCATGCGTGGGCGAGCGTCGCGAGGCCGTGAAAGCGCAGGATGCGCGGCCCGCGCCCGCGCAGCTCGAGCCGGTACCAGTGGTCGCGCTCGTCGAGCGACGCGGCTTCGTCGAGCCGGCCGGCCAGTGCGAGCGCCTGCGCGACCGTGCCGGGCACCGGCGCCGCGATCCAGCCGTCGTGGTCGGCCGGGAGCTCGCGCGGATCGCGCACGGCGCCCGCGGCCGTCGCCAGCATCGACCACGCGGGCAGGGCGCGCGCGCGCGTCACCGCATGGCCGACACGGGCACCGTGCCGGCGCGCACGGGCGTCACGTGCCGCAGCGGCGCCCCGATCTGCCGCGCGCACGCGACGAGGTCGGCGTACGCGGCCTCGATCGCGTCGAGCGTCGAATCGCCGCGTTCTTCCCTGCCGCGTGCGCACGCGCGCGCGAGCCGGAATTCGAGCACCATCGCTTCGGACGCGATGCGATCGCACGCGGCGCGGATTTCGGCGAACGGCCCGATGCACCCGCTCGCCTGCAGCCAGCGTGCATAGTGGCCGAACAGTTCGAAATTCGCGCCGAGCTGCCGCACCGAATTGAACGAGTACGCACGGAAGCGTTCGAGCGGCGCCTCCGCGAGAATGGGTGCGTCGGTCTGCAACTGCCGGCGGAACGCCGCGATCGGATCGACGACCGGGAGGCGCCGCAGGTGGCGCTGCAACGCGGCGAGCGAGGCTTCGCACAGCGCGCGTTCGGCGAGCGGCGCAAAGCGTCGCTTCGCGCATTCGACGTAGGGCGGCAGCGTCATCGGCGAACTGGCGCCGACGAGCCCGTTGTAGTCGAAATCCTCGGCGACGTAATAGCCGCTGTTGTGGAAGTAGCCGATCTGGTGTTTCGCGCGGTCGATCGCATCGATGCCGATGGCCGTCTTCGTGTGCTGCGTGCGGTAGCTGTCGCCGCGCGTATCGGGCAGGAACCACGCGTCGACCTCGACGATCATCAGGTGGCCGCGTGCGACCTGCGTCTCGATGTGCTGGTCGAGCGGCTCGTAGATCGAATGTTCCTGCACGACGATCCCGTAGAGCCGCTCGAGCTCGTCGTGCGGAAACTTGAAGAACGTGAACTGGTCGCCCTCGAAATCGAGCGCGATCGTAAACGGCAGCGCCGCATACGGATTGAGGCCCCACCACCGGAGCACCTCGAGCCACATGTCGACATAGCAGTTGGTCTGTTTCCAGACCATCTCCTGACTGTGCAGCGGGTGCGGCCGGTAGTGGCGCGCGCGGTGGCGCACGCCCTCGAACGACGCGTCTTCGCCGTCGCGCGAAACGAACCTCATGGCGTGCCCCACAGCACGTCGCGGACCGCTTGCGGCCATGCGTCGATGTCGAAGCCGTGATGGCGGAACAGCGCGAGCGTGAGCCGCTCGAGGCCGAAGCCGACGCAGCCCGTGTGCGCGACGTCGCCCGTCGCGGTGCGGATGTCCCACAGCAGCCCGAAATGGTCCATGTGGTAGTTGAAGCTCAGGCAGGCCGTCTGTCGGCCGTCGTGTTCGATCGGAATCAGCAGCTCGAACTTCAGGTTCTGCTCGCGCTGGCTGTTCGCGACGATCTTGCCGCCGCGCCCGAAGAACGGGTCGTTCGCGAGATCGATCGCATTCGGCAGGCGCAGCGCCTCGATCATCCGCGTGCCGCGTTCGATCCACGTCTCGCGGAACGAGACGATCTGCTCGGGCGTGCCGATTCGCACGTACTCGCGCATCCGGAACAACTGCATGCGGGTCGGATCGAGCGACGGCTCGTGACGAAAGCAGTACGAGAACACGTCGACGATCCGGCCGTCGGCGGGCAGCGCGCCCGCGCGTGCGACGACGGGATAAACCGGGTAGCACGCGGCCGGCGTCATCACGACGTAGGTCGGCTTCTGGTTTTCGGTCCAGTCTTCGCCCTGATCGAGGCATTGCAGCACGCGCTGGTGCTGGCCTTCGTCGCCGCAGAAGGCGTGCACGCTGCCCGCCAGTTGCGGGAAGCTCTTCATGTATTCGCTGCGCTCGAACTCGGTGCGGCTCATCGCCGGCGGGAAGCGCAGCACTTCGGCCTGCTGGTCGGCGCCGATGCGCGTGATGAGCGCGTCGAGCGCTTCCACCACGCGCTCGAATCGTTCGCTGCGGCCGAACAGGCCCTGGATGCCGGTCGAAACGAGCAGGCCCGCATCGATCAGCGCGTCGCGCAGCGGATTGACGCCCGCACGGTCGAGCGGTGCATCGGCGGGAACGGTGGCGGTGGAGGGCACGGCGAGGCGATCGTTCACGTATGTTTCTCCAGCGTCGCGGGACGCAGCGCGAGCAACAGGCTCGCAGTATTGGCGGCAATGCGGTCGTTGCTGATCATCAGCGGCGCCGCGTGCAGATCGCGAATGTGGCGGCCGATGCTGAACGGCGTGCCTTGCTTGTAGCCGGCCATCCCGCAGATCATCATCGCCTGGTGCGCGACTTCGAGCGCGGTCGCCGACACGTAGGTCTTCAGCGTATTGATCTCGGCGGCCCAGACCATACCGGCCGACCACGAGCGGGCCGACGCGTTCGCGTGGAGGCGCAGCACGTTGTCGACGCGGGCCTGCATCGCCTGCATCAGCGCGAGCGATTCGGCGATGCGTCGCGCGGCGGGCGACGGTGCGCCGTCGGTCTGGCGCGCCTGCGCGCGGAAGAACTGGTGCGCGCGATGGAACGCGTCGCCGGCCACGCCGATCCACACCGCGGCCCACAGGATGTGCGAGACCGGCACCATCGTTTCCTCGGCGATCTTCGCGAACGGCACCGGCAGGCATTGCACGGCGGCGCCTTGCGCGTCGAGCACGAAGCCGTTGCTGCACGTGCCGCGCATGCCGAGCGTGTCCCATTCGCCGCGGCGCGTGAGCGTATAGCCGTCGCGCAGCAGCGTGACGAGCACCTGCTCGGAGGCCGGCGCGTCCGCATCGCGTCGCGCGGTGGCGAGAATGCCGTCCGCGTAGTCGCCGTACGAGATCGTCGGCGCGGATTTGTGCAACCGGAACCCGCTGGCGTCGATTTCGAGCGCGCACTGGCTCGCGCGCAGGTTGCCGCCGACGCCGTCTTCCGACGTGGCCGACGCGAGCAGCCACTGGTGACGCACGAGCTGCTGCAGGAACAGCTTGTGCCAGCCCTGGTCGGCGGCGTGGTCGACGATACAGGCGACCTGGATCTGGTGCATCGCGAACACCATTGCCGACGATGCGCACGCCTGGCCGAGGATCGAGCAGGCCGACGCGATGTCTTCCAGCGACGCGCCCGCGCCGCCGAGATGGGTCGGCACCATCGCGCCGAGCAGCCGGCGCGCGCGCATCGCCTCGATCGCCTCGACGGGGCAGCGCGCGTCGCGATCGACCGCATCGGCATGCTGGGCGGCGATCTGTGCGACGGCATGCGCGGCCTCGTCGAGCCGATGCGAATCGGCGTCGGACGCGAGTTCGGGAAGCAGCGTGCTCATGCGGAGTGCTCGGTGCGTTGCAGCGTGGCGATGGTGCCCGCGAGTGCGTCGATGCTGCGGAACAGGTTGCGGTTCAGCATCTCGTCGGGAATCTCGATATTGAACTGCTTTTCGATCGCGAGCATCAACTGGATCGTATCGAGCGAGGAGAGGCCCGCTTCGTAGAGGTCGTCCCCATCGCCGATCAAATCGATCGCGGCTTCGAGGTGGGCGACGTGCTTCAGGATGGTTCTGATTTCGTTTTTCACGTGCTGCTCCGGCGTGCGTGGTGTCGTCCGCTCGGGCAGACGCGCGATAAGCGCTGACATTCCCCCCGGCAGTCCGGCATCAGTAGACCATTGGCAGACACGGCGTTCTGTTCGCCACCCTACAAACAGCTGACCCGGCACGCGGACGGCGTCGAAGCGCCGTCCCGGTCCGGTGCGCCGGTCACGCGCGCGACGCGGCCGGCACGCCCGAGTCGGCCGACAGGATGCGCTTCATCTCGTCGCGCACGATCGCGCGGCAGCCGCACGACATTTTTTCGAGGCCGTCGAGGTCCGCGAGCTCGATCGAACTACGGTATTGCCGGATCAGGCCGAGTTTCTGGATTTCGCCGGCGGCGTCCGTGACCGTTTCGCGCCGCACGCCGAGCATTTGCGCGAGCATGCTGTGCGTCACCTGGATCTCGATGCTGCGCGTACGGTCGAACGCGAGCAGGAACCATCTGCATAACTGATGTTTGAGCACGTGATGACGGCTGCAGAACGTGATCTGCGAGACCTGGGCCATCAGCAGCCGCACGCAGACGAACACGAGGTGGCGGATCACCGGCGACGCATCGAACGCGGCCGCGAAGATGCGCCGGTCGAGCCGGTAGACGAAACCGTCGCGGCACGCGACCGCCCGGCAGGGCATCCGGCCGCTGCCGCCGATCACGTCGTCGCAGACCACGCTTTCGCTGCCGATCTCCGCGACTTCCAGCGTCATGCCCCCCGACGACACGTACTGCAGCGAAATCGCGGTCGTGACCGGCAGGTAGACCGCGGCGAGCATTTCGCCGGGTTCGCAGAGCACCTGCCCGGATTTCAGGTGAACGAGTTGCAGATGGGGTGTCAGCGTGGCGAGTTCATCGCGGTCGATGGCCGCGAGAAACCGGTTGGCGTCGAAGCTGTGGGAAAGCTCGATCACGCCGTTCGCATACGCGACGGCGTCGGCGGCCTGGTGAGTCACGGCGCATCCTCGCAGGTTGGCGGTCGCGCGTCGTCTCCGCGAATCCCGGAACGGGATTTCGCACGATCGTGCGGACTTTCGTTGATCAAAAACGGAATGACGATACTCGCGAAAAAGGCTAGCACGCAATTGAATTCGAACCATTCCGCATTCTGTCATTTCACAAAATTTGACGGTTGAGATTGAATGCAAACGTCATGTCGATTTAATGATTCATTTTCCTGGAATTAATCATCCGGAAATAGAATCGTGAGGTTGCTCGTCATTCTATGTCGACCGGGAATCAATCGATCAACGTGGCGAATCGTACAGAGAAAGTGGCGAGAAGGCATTGAACATTATTTGACAAATAAAGAGGGTGCGCCTGATTTTCTATTCGGATCAATGGTTTGCAGGTGATATGTGCGATGCCTGACAGAACCTCGAATTAGTGTACCGATTCAAATTTGAGACAGTTTGAAACGAGCGTGTGAGGTGCGGCGACGGCGGGAAATGCTGCGCTGCACATCACGGAAACAATTGAAAATCGGCTGTAAGTAATTGAACGATAAGCGTCGCGGCCGCAATGCAGTCGTCGCGCCCCGATGCACGGGAATTGATCAGTCGAATGCTCGCTGTGTCCGCCGCGCGGAGGAGTGTCCGGAAATGAGACATTTTTTGGGATTTGGGGACGGTTATTCGGGGGCTCTAAATCGGATGTGATTCATATATTAAGGACGGACGGGTATTGGCACGTAAATCGCTTATTCGGGCTGGCGTGTCGAAACGGGGCAGTCGACTCAATTCGGCGATGACAAGCCGATGATCAGTCGGATTCAGGGTTGTGGGCCGCAACCGCTGTCAATGTCCGGACGCGCACCGAGATAACGAGTTCCATGCCGGCTGCCGCAGCCGGCGCGGACGATAAAAGGGATACAGACATGCTTCATCTTCACTCGAGCTATTCGGCGAACGCCATCCTTGCTGCCCTCCCGGAGGACAGCGTCCGCGCCATCGCACCGCATCTCGAACTGGTCAGGATCAAGGCCGGGATGCTCGACCGGGTCGGCGAGCCGATGCGCCATCTGCATTTTCCGACGACGGCGATGATGTCGGTGCAGCACCTGATGGAGGACGGTGCGATGGTCGAGGTGGCGATGGTCGGCCGCGAGGGGGTGGTCGGGCTGGGGACGCTGGTCGGCGGTCTCGCCGCGTCGAGCCGGGTCGAGGTGCGTATCGGCGGAATGGCCTATCGCGTGCCGAGTTGCGTGATGCGCGCCGAATTCGAGCGGTCGGCGCAGACCTACCGGCTGCTGCTCAACACGTGCCAGGCGACGATGGCGCAGATCTCGCGCAGCGCGCTGTGCAACCGGCATCACTCGGTCAGCGAGCAGCTCAGTCGCTGGCTGCTGCTCGCGCACGACCGGATCGACGGCGACGAGCTGGCCGTCACGCAGCAGACGATCGCGAACATGCTCGGCGTGCGGCGCGAGGGTGTGACGGAAGCAGCCGGGAACCTGCAGGAAGCCGGGCTGATCCGGCAACGCCGCGGCCGCATCACGGTGCTCGACCGGCACGGCCTCGAACATCAGGCGTGCGAATGCCACGACCTGATTTGCGCCGACTATCGCCGGTTGCTCGGCACGCGCGGGAATGCGAGGCCGGCGGCGGTTCGCCCGCGCATGCTGGAGGCGCACCGCAGATTCTCCGCACCCGGTGCGTGACGATGCAGTCGATGCCGGGTGGAACGAATGCAATGCGGCGTGCCGCGATCGCGGCGGCCGATGTGCTGCTCGTGCTGGCCGGGACGCTCGTCGCTCAGGCGGCGTCGGGTCTCGGATGGCATGAGCTGTCCGATGCGCAGCGCGGTTCGATCGCGCTGCTGGGCGTGCTGACGGTGGCGTTGCTGCCGCGCTGCCTGCGCACCGTGCGCGGCGGCGTGGCGGTGCAGGGCGGCGCGCACGTGCTGGCGCACACGCTGGTGGCGGTGGTGTGCGCGAGCGTGCTGACGGTGGCCGGCGCGATGTGGATCATGAATCGCGGCGGCACGGTGACGACCCGCTGGATCGTGCGCACGGTGCTGGCCGGCGACGCGGCGGTGCTGCTCGGCCGTGCGGCGCTGCTGGCGCTCGCGCTGACGCGCGGCGACCCGCGTGCGCGGCAGCGCCGCGTCGCCGTCGTCGGCGCAACGGCTTACGGGCGCGTGGCGATCGAGCGGATGCAGCTCGCGCCGAACGGCCCGTTCGTGGCCGCGTGCGTATTCGACGACGATGCACAGGCCGCCGCGGGTGGCATCGGCGGCGTACCGATGATCGACGACTGGAACGTGTTGCGCGACCTGATTCGCGGCGGCGACATCGACGAGGTCTGGCTCACGCTGCCGATGTCGCACGAGTGGCGGATCCAGCGCATCGTGCGCGAGTTGCGCGACGAGTTCGTCGAGTTGCGGCTGTTGCCCGACGTGCGGCAGATGGCGATCGTCGATCGCTCCGCGACCGACGTGCTCGGCATGCCGGCGATCAATCTCGCGACCACGCCGCGCTCCGCGCCGGAGCTGTGGGCAAAATTCGCGTTCGACCGGCTGTTCGCGTTCGGCGTGCTGATTCCGTTGCTGCCGCTGCTGACGATGCTGGCGATCGCGGTCAAGCTGTCGTCGCCGGGGCCCGTGTTGTTCAGGCAGCGCCGCAAGGGCGTCGACGGCCGCGAGTTCGATATCCTGAAGTTTCGGACGATGCGCGTGCATCGTGCACAGCCGGGCGTCGTCCGGCAGGCGTCGCGCAACGATTCGCGCATCACGCGCGTCGGCGCGTTCCTGCGGCGCACGTCGCTCGACGAGCTGCCGCAGTTCTTCAACGTGCTGTTCGGGCAGATGTCGGTGGTCGGCCCGCGTCCGCACGCGATCGAACACGACGACCTGTATCGGCAACTGATCGACTGCTACATGTACCGCTACCGCGTGCGGCCCGGCATCACCGGATGGGCCCAGGTGAACGGCTATCGCGGCGAGACGCGCAAGGTCGAGGCGATGGAGGCCCGCGTGAAGTTCGATCTGTTCTACATGCAGAACTGGAGCTTCTGGTTCGACATCAAGATCATCCTGATGACGGTGGTGCGCGGCTTCATCGGGCGCAATGCATTCTGAGGATCGCGAATTATCCAGGCAGCGATCGTGCGATCGATCTTGGCGATGGCGCGATGCCGGTTCGCGAGCACGGAAAGAAGCGCTGCGGCCGCCTGGAAAATTGCTGCGCTGCGGTTGCGCCGGCGGGCTTCGCGGCGCGCGACGCAGGTCGGCATTGCGCGTCCGTCCCCAGTTTCCGCACCGCTGCCGCCGCATGACGGGCACGCTGATTCCGGTCAACACACGCGTGTTCAATGGGTTTATCCTGCGTCGAATGCGTCCGGTGTTTCGCACGTCCGGCCGCCCATCCGGATGCGGCGGCGCAGTCATGCCTGCGTGCCGCGCACCGGCGCGATACCGCGCGCCGCTCTTTTTTCGCGCGGAACCCGGAACAGGAGAGACGGCCATGTCGCTCGACCCACAACAACGACAGACGCTGAAGCAGCGGCTGAACGAGAGCGCGCAGGCGCTGCGTGCGGAGATCCGTACGAGCGAAGACCAGCGCGCGTCGGAATCCTATGCGGACCTTGCCGGCGCGGCGCCGGACGAGGGCGACGAGGCGAACGCGGATCTGTTCGTCGACGTCGATCATGCATTGATCGGCATGAAGCTGACCGAGCTGCGCGCGGTCGGCCGCGCCCAGCAGCGGATGCGCGACGGCAGTTACGGCGAATGCATCGACTGCGATGGCTCGGTCGGCTACGAGCGCCTGCTGGCGCGCCCGACCGCCGAACGTTGCACGCATTGCCAGTCGCTCTACGAGCGACGCTATGCGACGACGCCGCGCGCGTCGCTCTGACGTCGCGGCTTCAACCGCGCTGCACGCGACGCGCGGCCGGCGTAGGATGACCAACGGGCGCCCGGCGGCGTCGACATGCGGCGCCGGGCGGGCAGACGCCGTCGCGCACGCGTGCGGCGCCATCCATGTGGAAGGGAGCCACGCCGATCATGCCGATCCACAATGCCGAGTGCGCGGCCGTGTTCGCCGAGATCGCCGACATGCTCGAGATCCAGGGCGCCAACCCGTTTCGCGTGCGTGCGTACCGCAACGCCGCGCGGACGGTCGCCGACTACGGCCGCGA
Source organism: Burkholderia sp. HI2761 (assembly GCF_002223355.1). NCBI lineage: Bacteria > Pseudomonadati > Pseudomonadota > Betaproteobacteria > Burkholderiales > Burkholderiaceae > Burkholderia > Burkholderia sp. HI2761. The sequence goes on from NZ_NKFN01000007.1 coordinate 1,690,313, forward strand.
TATCCCGACGATGATCGCGAACGGCGACGATCTCGGGAAGATTCCGTCGATCGGGGCCGATCTCGCGGCGAAGCTGCGCGAGATCGCCGCGACCGGCACCTGCGAGCTGCAGCAGACCTTGCGTCATGCGCTGCCGGGCGCGATCGTCGAACTGCTCGATGTGCCAGGGCTCGGTGCGAAACGCGTGAAGGCGCTGCATGACGCGCTGCACGTCGATTCGCTCGAACAGTTGCGCGCCGAAGCGAAGAGCGGGCATGTGCGCGAGCTGCCGGGCTTCGGCGCGAAAACCGAAGCGCATCTGCTCGAAGCGATCGACGATCGCCTGCAGCGCGAGCCGCTACGCTTTCTGCTGCCCGACGCCGCGCATGCGCTGATGCCGTTGCTCGAACGCCTGCGTGCGGTGGCCGGCGTCGGCAAGGCCGTGTCGGCCGGCAGCTTCCGCCGCCGCCGCGAGACGGTTAGCGATCTCGACATCCTCGTTACCGCACGCGACCCGGCCGCCGTCGCCGAAGCGTTCGTCGGCTACGGCGACGTCGCGCGCGTGCTCGCGCACGGCAAGACCCGCTCGAGCGTGACGTTTGCCAGCGGGTTGCAGGTCGACCTGCGCGTCGTCGATGCCGATGCGTTCGGCGCGGCGCTCGTCTACTTCACGGGATCGAAGGCGCACAACATCGCGCTGCGCAGGATCGCGCAGGCCGGCGGCCTGAAGATTAACGAATACGGCGTGTTTCGCGGCGACGAGCGGATTGCCGGCGCGACGGAGGCATCGGTCTATGCGGCCATCGGGCTGCACGAGGTACCGCCCGAGTTGCGCGAGGCTCGCGGCGAGATCGATGCGTCGCGTGCCGGCACGCTGCCGGCGCTGGTCGAGCGCAAGCATCTGCATGGCGACCTGCACGCGCATACCGATGCATCCGCCGGCCGCGATGGCCTGCGCGCGATGGCCGACGCCGCGCGTGCACGCGGGCTCGCGTACCTGGCCGTCACCGACCGTGCGCCGCCCGATGGCGATCGCGACGGCTTCGACTGGCTCGCGCGCCAGCTCGACGAGATCGATCGCGTCAACGCGACGTTCGACGATTTCGTGTTGCTCAAGGGCGTGGAAGCCGGCATTCGCGAGGATGGCAGCCTCGATGTGCCCGACGCGATGCTCGGCCGGCTCGATCTCGTGGTGGGCGCGGTACGCGACGGTTTCGGCCTGCCGCGCGGCGCGCAGACCGATCGCATGCTGCGCGCGATGGACCATCCGCATTTCACGATTCTCGCGCACCCGACGGGCCGCGTGCTCGGCGAGCGCGACGCGTGCGAACTCGATGTGCCGCGCGTGCTGGCGGGGGCCGCCGCGCGCGGCTGCTTCGTCGAACTCGATGCGCAGCCGCGGCGATTCGACCTGCCGGACGTCTGGTGCCGCGAGGCCGCGAAGGCCGGCGTGCCGGTCGCGATCGGTTCGGATGCATGCAGTGCGGACGAACTCGACAACCTCTCGTTCGGCATCGATCAGGCGCGGCGCGGCTGGCTGACGCGGCAGGACGTGCTGAACACGCGCACGCTCGCGCAACTGCGGCCGCTGCTGGCGCGCACGATGGGCGGTGCGGGCAGCGCGGTTGGCGGCGCGAAGCGGAGCCGGTCGAAGGGCACGTGAACGCAACGCGGGCGGCCGCGATGCGTTCGACTCATGCTGCCGGCATGGTCATGCGAGCATGCCGGTCGCCGGGACGTAGGGCAGGCCGAGCGCCAGCGCGACGGCTTCGTACGTGATGTGGCCGTCGCACACGTTCAAGCCCGCGCGCAGATGCGGATCGTCGAGCATCGCCTGCTTCCAGCCCTTGTCGGCGAGCGCGAGCGCATGGCCGAGCGTTGCATTGTTCAGCGCAAAGGTCGACGTGCGCGCGACCGCGCCGGGCATGTTCGCGACGCAGTAGTGGACCACGCCGTCGACGACGAAGGTCGGCGCCGCGTGCGTGGTCGCATGCGAGGTCTCGAAGCATCCGCCCTGGTCGATCGCGACGTCGACGACGACTGCCCCCTTGCGCATCGTCGCGATCATGTCGCGCGTGACGAGCCGCGGCGCCGACGCGCCCGGCACGAGCACGGCGCCGATCACCACGTCGGCATCGCGCACGGCTTCGTCGACCGTATGCGCATTCGAGCAGACGGTCGCGATCCGGTTGGCGAACACGAGATCGAGCTGGCGCAACCGGTTCACGTTGGTATCGAGCACGGTGACGCGCGCGCCCAGACCCACCGCCATCTGCAGTGCGCCGGTGCCCACGACGCCCGCGCCGAGCACGACGACGTGCGCGGCCGGCACGCCGGGCACGCCGGCCATCAGCAGGCCGCGGCCGCCGCGCGGGCTTTCGAGGTGGGTCGCCGCGACCTGGATCGACATGCGGCCGGCGACTTCGCTCATCGGGGCGAGCAACGGCAGGCCGCCGCCGGGGCCCGTCACGGTTTCGTACGCGATGCAGACGGCGCCGGATTTCACGAGCGCCGCGGCCTGATCGGGATCGGGCGCGAGATGCAGGTACGTGTAGAGGATCTGGCCGCGCCGCAGCATCGCGCATTCGGCCGGCTGGGGCTCCTTGACCTTGATGATCATGTCGGCGCGCGCGAAGATTTCGTCGGCGCCGTCGCTGAGCGACGCGCCCGCGGCCGTGTAGTCGTCGTCGAGCAGGCCGATCGCCGTGCCCGCGCCGCGCTGCACGAGCACGCGATGGCCGTGCCGCGTGAGTTCGCGCGCGCCGGCCGGCGTGAGGCCGACGCGGTATTCGTGGTTCTTGATCTCTTTCGGCACACCGATCAGCATGAGTCGCCTCCATGGCCTTCGTTATCGTCGTCGTGCGGGCAGCCGCTTGCGCAACGGCGTGCCGACCGCAGTACTGGAATAACAGGGTAGTAGCGCACGGAGGGAAGTCAAGCGGCCGGGCTGCGCGACGACGCATGCGCACTGCAACGCAGCATGCGCAGCTACTGGTTGCGACCGGACGTCGCAATGCGCACGCGGCCGGGTTTCGGTATCGTCATGCGTGCCGCGTGCCGCGTGCCGCGTGCCGGGGCCGGGGCCGCGCGCCGAGATGCTTTCGGCAAAACAACGACACGACGAGACGAGGACATTGATCGACATGACCGGTGCGTATTTCAGCGTGCCGACGCTTGGCGCCATCGCGCTGGTGCACGTCTACTGGGCGTTCGGCGGGCGGCTGGGCAAGCGCGCGGCCATTCCGGAGCATGACGGCGTATCGCTGTTGCGGCCCACTGCCGTCGGCACGCTCGCCGTCGCGGCGGCATTGCTGGGCGGCGCAGGCGTGGTCGCCGCGCGTGCCGGCTGGCTGGGGCGCAACGCGTATCCCGGCACGATCGCGTTCGCGGTCGTTGCGCTCGCATTGATCTTCGCGGTGCGGGCCGTCGGCGATTTCCGCTACGTCGGCTTCTTCAAGCGGATTCGCGGGTCGCGTTTCGCGCGGATGGATACGCTGTATTACTCGCCGCTGTGCGCGGCGCTTGCGTTGTCGATCGGATCGATGCTCTGGCCGTGGTGACGGTTGAGCGGCGCGCGATTCAACTCGCGTGCGGTTCGATCGGCGTAAGGTATTCGGCCGGCACGGCAGCGGTCAGCCAGATGCCGTTTTCGGCGACGAAGAACGTGTGGCCCTCCCGGTGCATGCGCTGCGCATCGACTTCGACGATCGCGGGCATGCCGTAGCGCGCGCCGACGGCTCGATCGTCCGCCAGACCGGCGCAGGCATCCGCCCCCTCGCCATCCTTGCACATTCCGCCTTGCGGATTTCCCATTGTTGCTAATTTCGATGCACTGAATTGCATTGAACCCCCTGGCACTGGAACCGGTTCCATATATAATTCGCCGCATTCGTCGCCGGGCCCGAAAAGAGGGTCGTGCACGTTGCGCTTGCCGTCGGCATACGCGCCGTCTAAGTTGAACGAGGGCCATGGGCGATGGCGGGCAGATGCAGGCCGATGCCGGTATTTGTCCGACGATAGGGCCCGCGAAGAGGTCGATCCTCGCGGCGCCGCCGGTACCGGGGCGACGTGCGGCTGCAATGACGGGCCACCGCGGATCGCCGCCGGACGCCTGCATCGAGGTTGTGCGCAACACACGAAAGAACAGGGCGACCGGCCGACTGCGGCACGGCTGCCCGCCGGACACGCGGCATGCGGAATGCGCGCGTCCGAACCCGATCCCCAACGATCAACATCCGACCATGTCCACGCCACCTGACAAACCCAATTCGCGTCGCCGTTTCCTGCGCACCTCGGTCGCGCTCGTGCCGATCGCGTCGGTCGCCGGCTGCGACCTGCGCTCGTCGTCGTCCGCGACGACGGCCGGCAACGCGTCCACTGCGTCGGCCAGCGCCGAACGCGCGCCGTACAAGCCGACCTTTTTCGATGCGAAGGAATGGGCATTCGTCCAGGCCGCCGTCGACCGGCTGATTCCGGCCGACGCCGAAGGCCCCGGCGCACTCGAAGCGGGCGTGCCCGAATTCATCGATCGCCAGATGGAGACGCCGTATGCGCACGGTGCGACGTGGTATATGCAGGGGCCGTTCCAGCAGGGCGTGCCCGAGCTCGGCTACCAGTTGAAGCTGGTGCCGCGCGACATCTACCGGCTCGGCATCGCGGCCGTCAACCGCTATTGCGAAAAGGCGCACGGCAAGGCGTTCGCGGATCTCGACGCGCCGACGCGCGACACGGTGCTCGGCGCGCTGGAGAAGGGCGGCGCGCAGATCGACGACGTCCCGCCCGGCGTGTTCCTCGGCCAGTTGCTGCAGAACACGCGCGAAGGCTACTTCTGCGATCCGGTGCATGGCGGCAATCGCGACATGGCCGCGTGGAAGATGATCGGTTTCCCGGGCGCGCGCGCGGACTTCATGGATTTCGTCAACCAGAGCGGCAAGCCCTATCCGTACGGCCCCGTCTCGATCAACGGGGAGCGCAGCTAATGGCCACGGATAAGAAGCCGCATGTCGATGCGGTGATCGTCGGCTTCGGCTGGACCGGCGCGATTCTCGCGAAGGAACTGACCGAAGCGGGCCTGAACGTCGTCGCGCTCGAGCGCGGCGAATATCGTGACACCTATCCGGACGGCGCGTACCCGAACACGATCGACGAGCTGACCTACAACATCCGCAAGAAGCTGTTCCTCGACCTGTCGAAGACGACCGTGTCGATCCGCCACGGCCTGCAGGACACCGCGCTGCCGTACCGGCAGCTCGCCGCGTTCCTGCCGGGCGAAGGCGTCGGCGGCGCGGGGCTGCACTGGTCGGGCGTGCACTTCCGGATCACGCCGGAAGAACTGCGCCTGCGCAGCCACTATGAAGAGCGCTACGGCAAGAAGTTCATCCCCGAGGGGATGACGATCCAGGATACGGGCGTCACGTACGACGAGCTCGAGCCGCATTTCGATTTCGCCGAGAAGGTGTTCGGCACGTCGGGGCAGGCGTACAAGGTCGGCGGCAAGGTGGTCGGCGACGGCAACGTGTTCGAGGCGAACCGCAGCGACAACTTCCCGCTGCCCGCGCAGCTCAATACCTATTCGGCGCAGCGCTTCTTCGATGCGGCGCACTCGCTCGGCCTGCATCCGTACCGGCTGCCGTCGGCGAACACGTCGGGGCCGTACACGAACCCGTACGGCGTGCAGATGGGCCCGTGCAACTTCTGCGGCTACTGCAGCGGCTACGCGTGCTACATGTACTCGAAGGCGTCGCCGAACCTGAACATCCTGCCGGCACTGAAGCAGGCGCCGAACTTCGAGTTGCGCTCGAAGTGCCACGTGCTGCGCGTCGACCTCGACGACACGAAGAAGCGCGCGACCGGCGTGACCTACGTCGATCCGGCCGGGCGTGAAGTGCACCAGCCGGCCGATCTCGTGATCGTGGCCGCGTTCCAGTATCACAACGTGCATCTGCTGCTGCTGTCGGGCATCGGCAAGCCGTACGACCCGGTGTCGGGCGAAGGCGTCGTGGGCCGCAATTTCGCGTACCAGAACCTGTCGACGATCAAGGCGTTCTTCGACAAGGACACCTATACGAATCCGTTCATCGGCGCGGGCGGCAACGGCGTCGCGGTGGACGACTTCAACGCGGACAACTTCGATCACGGCCCGCTCGGTTTCGTCGGCGGCTCGCCGCTGTGGGTGAACCAGGCCGGCGTGAAGCCGATCAGCGGCATCGCGACGCCGCCCGGCACGCCGCAGTGGGGCTCGGCGTGGAAGAAGGCGGTCAAGGACAACTACGCGCACACGATCTCGATGGATGCGCACGGCACCAACATGTCGTACCGCGACGTGTATCTCGATCTCGATCCGACCTATCGCGATTCGTACGGCCAGCCGCTGTTGCGGATGACGTTTGACTGGAAGGACAACGACATCAAGATGGCGCGGTACGTGACCGGGCAGATGAAGAAGATCGCGGAGGCGATGGGGCCGAAGGCGATCGGCGTGTCGACGCGCGAGTTCGGCAAGCACTTCGACTCGCGCCAGTACCAGACGACCCACCTCGTCGGCGGCGCGATCATGGGCACCGACCCGAAGACGAGCGTGCTGAACCGCTATCTGCAGTGCTGGGACGTGCACAACGTGTTCGTGATGGGCGCGTCCGCGCTGCCGCAGGGCATCGGCTACAACCCCACCGGGATCATCGCGGCGCTGGCCTACTGGTCGGCACGCGCGATCCGCGAGCAGTATCTGAAGAATCCCGCCCCGCTGGTGACCGCATGAAGAGGACGATGAACCACCACAACGCCGCGCGCCGCGCGTCCCCGCTGCGGCGCGCGCTGGCGATCGGCACGGCATGGGCGGCATTCGGTCTCGCGGGCGGCGCCGCGTTCGCGCAGCCGGCGTCCGCGCCGGCCGCGGCTTCGGGCCCGGCGGCCGCACCGGCCGCCCAGTCCGCCGACGCGGCCCTCGTCAAGCGCGGCGAATACCTTGCCCGCGCAGGCGACTGCATCGCCTGCCACACCGCGAGCGGCGGCAAGCCGTTCGCGGGCGGGCTGAAGTTCGACACGCCGATCGGCGGCATCTACTCGACGAACATCACGCCGGACCCGAAGACGGGCCTCGGCGGCTGGACCTACGAGGACTTCACCCGCGCGGTACGCGAAGGCGTGCGCAAGAACGGCGACACGATGTATCCGGCGATGCCGTTCCCGTCGTATGCGCGGCTGACCGACGACGACATGAAGGCGCTGTACGCGTACTTCATGCACGGCGTCGCGCCCGTCGAGCACGAGAACCGCGCGGTCGACATCGTGTGGCCGCTGTCGATGCGCTGGCCGCTCGGCATCTGGCGCAAGATGTTCGCGCCGTCGCCGAAGCCGTTCGACGCGGCACCGTACACGGACCCGGTGGTCGCGCGCGGCGCGTATCTGGTGCAGGGGCTCGGCCACTGCGGCGCGTGTCATACGCCGCGCGCGCCGACGATGCAGGAGCGCGGGCTGACCGATGCGGACGGCCCCGACTTCCTGGCCGGCGGCGCGGCGATCGACGGCTGGGTGCCGACGAGCCTGCGCGGCGAGCCGCGCACGGGCCTCGGCACGTGGAACGAAACCGAGATCGTGCAGTTCCTGAAGACCGGCCGCACGCTGCGCACGGCCGCGTTCGGGGGGATGACGGACGTGGTCGGCCACAGCATGCAGCACATGACCGACGACGACCTGAACGCGATCGCGCGCTATCTGAAGACGTTGCCGCCGCGCGTGCAGGGCGAGCAGCCGCACGTGTACGACGCGGCCGCCGCGAAGGCGCTGCAGAGCGGCGACGCGGGCAAGCCGGGCGCGGCCGTCTATCGCGACAACTGCATGGCCTGCCATCGCAGCGACGGTCACGGCTACACGCGCGTGTTCCCGGCGCTCGCCGGCAACCCGGTCGTGCAGGGCGACGATCCGACCTCGCTGATCCACGTCGTGCTGGAAGGCAGCGCGCTGCAAGGGACGCGTACCGCGCCGTCGACCTTCACGATGCCGCCGTTCGGCTGGCGCCTGTCGGACCAGGAAGTCGCGGACGTGTCGAACTTCGTGCGCACGAGCTGGGGCAACACGGGCGCGCCGGTGACCGCCGCGCAGGTCGCGAAGGTGCGCAAGAGCGTGCCGTCGACGCGGCCCGAGCCGCCGCCGGGCGCGCGGTTCCCGCAAGCGTCGCGCTGACGGGGCATCGACCCACTTGCCGCCCGGTCAGCGCCGACGGGCGGCGATGTCTTTCCCCTTCGCCGGGGTTGCACCCCGCCAATACGCGCCGCCGCGTGAAATTTTCTCGGCGGCGCGACATTTTTCCGCCTCATCCCGTATCCTTTCACTCTTGAACCTTACTAAATAGTTACAAGAACTTGGGAGGGGGGATGCCTCATGACGTCAGCCTGATTGCGTTGCTCGCGGCCGGTTTCGGTCTCGCGATGATCTTCGGTTACCTCGCGTCGCTGCTGAAAATGCCGCCGCTCGTCGGCTATCTGCTCGCCGGGATCGTGATCGGCCCCGGTACGCCCGGCTTCGTCGGCGACCTGTCGCTCGCGCAGCAGCTCGCCGAAGTCGGCGTGATGCTGCTGATGTTCGGCGTCGGTCTGCACTTTTCGCTCGGCGATCTCCTCGCGGTGCGCAAGATCGCGCTGCCGGGCGCCATCGTGCAGATCACCGTCGCGACGCTGCTCGGCGGCGGGCTCGCGCTCACGTGGGGCTGGAGTCTCGGTGCGGCGCTCGTGTTCGGGCTCGCGCTGTCGGTCGCGAGCACCGTCGTGTTGCTGCGGGCACTCGAAGGACGCGGGCTCGTCGAGACGGTCAACGGGCGCATCGCGGTGGGCTGGCTGGTCGTCGAGGATCTCGTGATGGTGCTCGTGCTGGTCCTGCTGCCGCCGGTGGCGGGGCTGCTCGGCGGCACGCCGCCCGGCGACGCGCATGCGGCCGGCGGCAGCGTGTGGGGCACGCTCGGCGTCACGATGCTGAAGGTCGCGGCATTCATCGCGCTGATGCTGGTGGTCGGCAAGCGCGTGTTCCCGCGCATTCTGTGGCTCGTCGCGCGCACCGGTTCGCGCGAATTGTTCACTCTCTGCATGATTGCCGCGGCGGTCGGCATCGCGTTCGGCGCGGCGAAGCTGTTCGACGTGTCGTTCGCGCTCGGCGCGTTCTTCGCCGGGATGATGATGCGCGAGTCGGAATTCAGCCGGCGCGCGGCCGACGAGACGCTGCCGCTGCGCGACGCGTTCTCGGTGCTGTTCTTCATTTCGGTCGGCATGCTGTTCGATCCGAAGATATTGCTCGACCAGCCGCTGCACGTGATCGAGGTCGCGGCCATCGTGCTGATCGGCAAGACGGTCGCGGCCGTGGCGCTCGTGATTGCATTCCGCTATCCGCTGAACACGGCGCTGACCGTGGGCGCCGGCCTGGCGCAGATCGGCGAATTCTCGTTCATCCTCGCGGGGCTCGGCCGGGCGCTCGGGCTGCTGTCGGCCGAGGGGCAGAGCCTGATTCTCGCAGTCGCGCTGATCTCGATCGCGATGAACACGCTGCTGTTCGCGACGATCGATCCGGCGCTCGCATGGATCCGCAAGCATTCGGCGTTCGCGCGCAAGCTCGAGGCGCGCGACGATCCGCTCGCCGCGCTGCCGATGTCGACGCCGCAGACGCATCTGACCGGGCAGGTCGTGATCGTCGGCTATGGCAAGGTCGGCACGCGGATCGCGCATGCACTGGACGAGCGCGGGATCGCGTATGTCGTCGTCGAGCAGAATCGCGAGCTCGTCGAGAAACTGCGCGCGGACGGCATCGCGGCCGTGTCGGGCGACGCGATCGAGCCGATCGTGCTCGTGCAGGCACATATCGCCCGCGCCGGGATGCTGGTCGTGACGCTGCCCGACGTGTTCGACGTGCGGCAGATCGTCGAGATCTCGCGCACGCTCAACCCGACGCTCGAGGTCGTGCTGTGCACGAACAGCGGCGACGAGGCCGCGCTGCTGTCGAGCGAGGGCATCGGCACCGTGTTCATGGGCGAGACCGAACTCGCGCGCGGGATGACCGAGCACGTACTCGGCCGGATGGCGAAACCGGTCGCGGCCGCGCATTGACGGCGTACGGCGGCGGCCGGCCCTGCGTGCTTCAGTCTCTGTGGTGTGTTGCTGCAGAGCGGGCTGGGGCGGACGGCATCGCCGCCGGCGTCGTCAGCCTGCGGTAGCCGCCTTCGCGGGCGCGGGCGTGCCGGATTGCGCGGCCGTCTTGAGCGATGCCGGCGGTTTCTGCGTGACGGTCGTGGTTGCCGCCGCCGTTTTCGGCGCGGCGACCGTCTTCTGCGGCGCGGCGGCCTTCGCCGGCGCGTTCTTCTCCGGTTCGACCGGTGCATCGGGCGGCACGCCGAGCAGCTGCAGCGAGCCGCTCGTGACCGACGCGAACACCGGGCCGGCCACGGTGCCGCCGTAGTAGCCCTTGCCGCGCGGCTCGTCGATCATCACCGCGACGATCAGGCGCGGGTCGCTCATCGGCGCCATCCCGGCGAACAGCGCGCGGTACTTGCCTTTCGCATAGGTCGCGCCGACCTGCTTGCGCGCGGTACCCGTCTTGCCGCCGATCCGGTAGCCGTCCACGCGCGCGCGGCGCCCGGTGCCGCCTTCACCCACCGCCATCTCCAGCATCGAGCGGATCGCGGCGGCCGTTTGCGGCGACGTCACGCGGTGGCCGCGGTGCGCGTCGATCGTCTGCTGGTCGGTGCCGTTCTTCAGCAGCGACACCGGGTGCAGCGTGCCGTCGCCCGCATAGGCGGTGTAGGTCTGCGCGATCTGCAGCAGCGACATCGACAGCCCGTAGCCGTACGCCATCGTCGCCTGCTCGATCGGCCGCCAGCGCTTGTAGCCGCGCAGCCGGCCCGACGCGACGCCCGGGAACGTCAGTTCCGGTGCGCGGCCGATCCCGTACTCCTGGTATTTGTTCCAGATCGTTTCGGCGGGCAGGTTCAGCGCCAGTTTCGCGAGCGCGACGTTGCTCGACTTCTGCAGCGCCTGCGATACCGTCAGCGACCCATGATTCGACGTGTCGTGGATCACCGCCGGGCCGATCTTGTAGGTGCCCGGCGACGTGTTGATGATCGTGTTCGGCGTGACCTTGCGCTCGTCGATCGACAGCGCGACGACGAGCGGCTTGATCGTCGAGCCCGGTTCGAACGTGTCGATCACCGCGCGGTTGCGCAATTGCTGGCCGGTGAGGCGGGCGCGGTCGTTCGGGTCGAAGGTCGGATAGTTCGCGAGCGCGAGGATCTCGCCGTTCTGCGCGTCGAGCACGACGACGCTGCCGGCCTGCGCGTTGTTTTCGATCACGGCGGCCTTGAGCTGGCTGAACGCGAGCTGCTGGATGCGGCGGTCGATCGTCAGTTCGATCGTCGCGCCGTGCTGCGCGGGCACGAGCGGGCGCGTGTCCGACACGATGCGGCCGAGCCGGTCGCGGATCACCTCCCGCTGGCCCGACGTGCCCTGCAGGCGCGCGTTCGCCGCGAGCTCGACCCCTTCCTGGCCCCTGTCCTCGACGTTCGTGAAGCCGACCACGTGCGCGGCCGATTCGCCTTCCGGGTAGAAGCGCTTCGAATCGGCGATCTGCGTGATGCCGTCGATCGCGAGCTTGTCGAGCCGGCCGGCGGTGTCCGCGTCGACCTGTCGCTTGAGCAGCACGAACGTCTTGTCGTTGCCGAGACGTCGCTTCACCTCGACGAGCGGCATGTCGAGCAGCTTCGCGATCTGCGGGTAATCGGTGTCGGCGACCTGTTTCGGGTTCGCCCAGATTTCATAGGTCGACAGGCTGACCGCGAGCATCGCGCCGTTGCGGTCGACGATGCGCCCGCGCATCGCGTCGAGCTCGATCGTGCGCTGATAGCGCTTCTGGCCCTGGCCGACGTAGAAATCCTGGTTCGCGACCTGCACCCAGAAAGCGCGCGCGATCAGCGCCGCGAACGCGAGGAACACGACGACCACGATCAGCCGCGAGCGCCACATCGGCAGGCGCGCCGCGAGCATCGGATTCTTGGTCGCCGCCGCGTACGGAGCGGCGGGGCGGGTCTTCTTTTTCAAGCTCATGCAATGGCCGGGTGGGGCCGCCGGATGGCGGCTGGTCAGTCTGAATAATGCGATTGTAATAAATGAGTAAACATCGTGTGGGGAAAGTATGTTCCGGCCCCGCAAAAAGGCGAATGGCAGGCCGTCTGAAAAGGGGGAGGAAGGAGCAAGAAAGGCGGGGGCCGGCGCGAGATTCCGCGCCACGTGCGGATGATGAAACACGGATGATCCATCGCATGCCGATGCGGGCGGATGGTCTGCGGCATGGTTCGATCGCGATCGTCCCGGCGCGCGATCAATTGCCCGCACTTCGGTTATTTCTTTAATCTCGAAAATGAAAAGCGCCTCCCACCGAGGCGCCATTCATACTGAATATCGAAATGAATATCACTGATACCGGAATAAACCCGAAAACCGCAGACGATAGATGTCAATAATACCTATCGGGCAACGGAAATAAATTCCTGGTATTCCGGCTGGGTCGTGCAGGTATCGACCGCCTGCAGGCGCCACGCGCCGTCGGGATGCTCGCCGGCGAGCACCGCGCGGCCCTGTTCACGCCGCGTCGCATCGAACGACAGTCCCTTCAACTGACAGACGGCATTGCCGCTGTCGGCCGCGCAGAGCGCCATCGCGCCCTCCACGTCGCGGACCTTGCCCCAGGTCGGGAGGTCGATGCCCTGATGTGCCTCGCGCGACCACAGCCCCTCGTCGGTATCGACCCACAATACCGCGAACGAATGCCGGGTTGCCGATTCGCTGCCATTAATCCGAATGGTGAGGCGCATTGCATCGTCTCCTGAAAAAAATGACGCATCCGACCGTTTTGACTTGAACAGTCTAGATAGACTGGTGTGAAACGCAAGTGATAATCCGCAATAAATCCATATTGAGTCCATTTCGATTTCAGATGAAACGACGTCTGACGATTCATGGTCGTTCCGGAGGCGTCAGCACACGCGGGCGATACCGGCGACAGCGGTGTCCGGGCCGGCACGCGCGACGGTCCGGACATGGGACGACAGGGCCGCTCGCCGCGTCGATCTGTCGCGCGCCGGCCGCCGTCGAAACCGGGCGAGCGACGCGCATCCGACGCCGGTCGAATGCAGTCGGGCGAGGCATTTCTGCGTTTTGACGCAGCGGCCGGCACGACACACTCCGACAATCGCGTACAAATCGGCACACTTTCACGAAACTTTCGGGACAGACTTGCATGCGGTCCGGCCCCACACTGGGACCTTCCCGATCCTGTGCCGCGGATGCCCATCCGCGCCGGCTGCCGCTGCCTCGTGCCAGAGCGCGATCGACGCGATCGCAGGGCGCACGCCCGATCGGGAGCCGCCGGGGCGCGCGTCAGCCCCGGCCCGGCCAGTGAGCCGTGCGCCGCCCGCAACCGCGGGTGCCGCGCCGCCTGGCCGACTCTTCGAAGGAGACTATCGTGCTGATCTGGAAAACCGCGTTGTCGCTGAACTGGCGGACGAGCCTCGTGTCGCCGGCCAGCGCACCGGTCGCGGCGGCGAACGTCGGACGGCTGGTGCTGACCGGCGCGACCGGCTTCATCGGCAGTACCGTGCTGACCGCGCTCGTCAATGCAGGGTTGCTCGAACGCATCGTCTGCGTCGTGCGCGCGCAGGATCGCGGCCACGCGGTCGCGCGGCTGCGTGAAGCCGCGCTGCGCGCGGGGCTCGCGCCGTACTGGGCGTCGCGCCTGACCGACGCGAACGTGATCGTCGGCGCGCTCGGCGACGTGTGGCACGGCGCCGATGCGCCGCGCCTGACCGGCGCGACCCACGTGATTCACTGCGCGGGCCATGCGTCGCCGGCCGACGGCGCGCACCTGCAGGCCGACATCGCCGATGCGGTGCGCTTCGCCGAACGCTTCGCGCGCGCGTCGCGCCTGCAGCGCTTCGTCTACGTCGGCACGGCCTACGCGCATGCCGGCCGTGGCGGAATCGTGCGGGAAGAGGCGGAACGCGACGCCGGGAACGATGCCGCGCCGGGCGACGAAGGCCTGCCGGGCGCGGTGCTCGCGGCCGATTACCTGCACGCGAAGGCGGAGACGGAACAGCGCCTGCGCGCGCTCGGGCTGCCGCTCGTCGTCGTGCGGCCGTCGCACGTGGTCGGCCACACGGTGCTCGGTACGCGGCCCGCGCCGAATTCGTTCTGGATGTTCCGGCTTGCGCATGCGGCGCGCCGCTTCACCGCGCGGCCGATGACGCGCATCGACATCGTGTCGGTGGACGACGTGGCGCGCGCGACGATGCTGCTGGCCGTCAAGCCGACGCTCGCGCACGACGTCTATCACGTGTCGGCCGGCGACGAGGCGCCGCAGGTCGCGCAGATCGTGCGCGCGATGGACGAGGCGGCGGGGATGACCGGGGCGCCGCGCTACGCGGCATGCGCGCCGGCCGAACTGCCGCTCGTCGTGCGCGACGTGCTCGGGCGCCCCGACCCGGCACTCGAGCGCGTGATCGGCCGGGCGTTGCAGCGCTGCGGGGAATTCGCGACGGTCGATCGCGTGTTCGACAACCGCCGCGTGCGCGACGAAATCGATTTCGAGCCGTTGCCGTTCATCGATTACGTCGAGGAGTGCATGCGCACGTCGCGCGGGGTGGCCGTGACCGAACTGATGCGCGGCGCGATCCACTGACCGCCACTGACGCCCGCGTCGCACCGGCGCCCGTTCCCGCACGTGGCGGGCGTCGTCCTTACGCGTGGCTGCCGAGCTCGATGAGCCGGTCGAGCGCGCGGTAGATGTCCTCGAGGCCGTCCTGGCCGAATCGCGATTCGAGCTGACGATATTGCTCGTCGATGCGCGGACCGATTTCCGTCACCAGTTTCCTGCTTTGCGGCGTCAGGCTGACCAGCAGCCGGCGCTGATCCTCCTGCGCGCGCATGCGCGTGATCAGGCCGTCGCGCTCCATCCGTTCCAGCACGCCGGTCAGGCTCGGGCTCAGGATGCAGCAGCGTTTCGCGATCTGCCCGGCTTCGAGCGCCTGCGCCGGTTCGCCGTCGAGCACGCGGATGATCCGCCATTGCTGTTCGGTCAGCGAGAATTCCTTGAGAATGGGGCGAAACAGGCCCATCAGCGTTTCGCGGGCCTCGAGCAGCAGCATGGCCAGGTTGCGATGGTCGAGCGTACGGTTCATCAGGGTGAGCAGAGGACGGGGACGCATCAATCTTAACAGCCGGAGCTGATGAATTTCGTGTATCAGGGTAATCGAGGTTGCCAGCGCCCGATTGTTTACTTAAGATGTTAAGTATTGACGATGCGCCGCGACGCGCGGCAGGGGAATGACGCATGGAGCTGTCTTGCACGACCGCCGCGGCGCCGCCGTTGCCGGTCGCCATCGGTACCGTCTACGGCGCGCTGCTCAACGAGCGCGCGGCCCTCGCCGCGCTCGGCGATGCCGTGAACGCGCCGCCTTACGGCCGCCCGCCGCAGGCGCCGATCCTCTACATCAAATCCGCCAACACGCATGTGGCCGACGGCGCCGCCGTCGCCGTGCCGGCCGGCGTCGACGCGCTGGAGATCGGCGCGTCGGTGGCCGTCGTGTTCGCCCGGCGCGCGACGCGCGTGGCGTCCGCGCAGGCGCTCGACTACGTGCACGGCTTCACGCTCGCGAGCGACGTGTCGGTGCCGCATCCCGATTACTACCGTCCGGCCGTGCGTTTCAAGTGCCGTGACGGCTTTTGCCCGCTCGGCCCGGTGATCGTGCCGGCCGCCGCACTCGCCGATGTCGACGCGATCGGCCTGACGGTGCGGATCGACGGCGAGGTGGCCGCGTCCGCATCGACCGCGACGCTGATTCGCCCGGTGCGCGAGCTGATCGCCGACGTGACAGCCTTCATGTCGTTCGACGCGGGCGACGTGCTGCTGCTCGGCGTCGCGGGCGGCGCACCGCGCGCGCGCGCGGGCAGCACGATCGAGATCGCCGCGGCCGGCATCGGCACGTTGCGGCATACGCTGATCGCGGAGGAAGCACGATGAAGACGGCGCGCGTGATCTACAACGGGGCACTGCATGCAGCCGAACCGGCCGGCGACGGTGCGATCCGCCTCGATACGGGGCGCGTGGTGGCCGAGGACGCGGTGGCGTGGCTGCCGCCCGTCGCGCCGCGCACGACGTTCGCGCTCGGCCTGAACTACGCCGACCATGCGAAGGAACTCGCGTTCAACGCGCCGAGCGAACCGCTGATCTTCCTGAAGGGGCCGAACACGTTCGTCGGCCACCGGTCGCGCACGGTGCGCCCGGCGGACGCCACGCACATGCACTACGAGTGTGAGCTGGCCGTCGTGATCGGCCGGCCCGCGCGCCATGTGAGCCGCGCGCAGGCCATCGACCACGTGGCCGGCTATACGGTCGCGAACGACTACGCGATTCGCGACTATCTCGAGAACTACTACCGCCCGAACCTGCGCGTGAAGAACCGCGACACCTGCACGCCGCTCGGGCCGTGGTTCGTCAGCCGCGACGAGATCGGCGACGCGGGCGACCTGACGCTGCGCACGACGGTGAACGGCCGGGAGACGCAGCGCGGCAGCACGCGCGACATGGTCTTCGACGTGCCCGCGCTGATCGAGCACATCAGCAGCTTCATGACGCTCTCGCCGGGCGACCTGATCCTGACCGGCACGCCCGAGGGGCTCGCGGACACGAAGCCGGGCGACGAGGTCGTGACCGAAATCGAAGGGATCGGCCGGCTCGTGAACACGATCGTCGGCGAAGCAGACTACTATCGCGCCGGCTGAGGCCGTCGCCCAAGGAGAGCACATGACCATCAAGCACTGGATCGACGGCCGCGAAGTGGAGAGCCGCGAAACCTTCACGACGCTGAACCCGGCGACGGGCGACGTCATCACCGAGGTCGCGTCGGGCGGCGAGGCCGAGGTCGACGCGGCCGTGCGCGCGGCGAAGGAAGCGTTCCCGAAATGGGCGAACACGCCGGCGAAGGAGCGCGCGAAGCTGATGCGCAAGCTCGGCGAGCTGATCGAGCGGAACGTGCCGATGCTCGCGGCGCTGGAGACGCAGGATACCGGCCTGCCGATCGCGCAGACGAGCAAGCAGCTGATTCCGCGCGCGTCCGAGAACTTCAACTTCTTCGCGGAAGTATGCGTGCAGATGAACGGCCGCACTTATCCGGTCGACGACCAGATGCTGAACTACACGCTGTACCAGCCGGTCGGCGTGTGCGCGCTGGTGTCGCCGTGGAACGTGCCGTTCATGACGGCCACGTGGAAGACGGCGCCGTGTCTCGCGCTCGGCAACACGGCCGTGCTGAAGATGTCGGAGCTGTCGCCGCTCACGGCCGACCAGCTCGGCCGGCTCGCGCTCGAGGCCGGCATCCCGCCCGGCGTGCTGAACGTCGTGCAGGGTTACGGCGCGACGGCCGGCGATGCGCTCGTGCGGCATCCGGACGTGCGCGCGGTGTCGTTCACGGGCGGCACGGTCACGGGCAAGCGGATCATGGAACGCGCGGGCCTGAAGAAGTACTCGATGGAGCTCGGCGGCAAGTCGCCGGTGCTGATCTTCGACGACGCGGATTTCGACCGCGCGCTCGACGCGTCGTTGTTCACGATTTTCTCGATCAACGGCGAACGCTGCACCGCGGGCTCGCGGATCTTCGTGCAGCGCGCGATCTACGACCGCTTCGTGCAGGAATTCGCGCGCCGCGCGAACAACCTGGTGGTCGGCGATCCGGCCGATCCGGGCACGAATCTCGGCGCGATGATCACGCGCCAGCACTGGGAGAAGGTGACGGGCTATATCCGCATCGGCGAGCAGGAAGGCGCGCGCGTGGTCGCGGGCGGTGCGGACAAGCCGGCAGGGTTGCCCGATCATCTGCGCAACGGCAACTTCGTGCGGCCGACCGTATTCGCCGACGTCGACAACCGGATGCGTATCGCGCAGGAAGAGATCTTCGGGCCGGTCGCGTGCATCATCCCGTTCGAGGACGAGGAAGAAGGGTTGCGGCTCGCGAACGACACGGCGTACGGCCTCGCGTCGTACATCTGGACGCAGGACGTCGGCAAGGTGCATCGGCTCGCGCGCGGCATCGAGGCCGGGATGGTGTTCGTGAACAGCCAGAACGTGCGCGACCTGCGCCAGCCGTTCGGCGGCGTGAAGGAATCGGGCACCGGGCGCGAGGGCGGCGAGTACAGTTTCGAGGTGTTCGCGGAGATCAAGAACGTGTGCATCTCGATGGGTTCGCATCACGTTCCTCGCTGGGGCGTGTAACGGGAGCGGGTCGTGTCGCCGCAAGAACGAACGATTGGGAGACTTAACGATGGGCAAACTGTCCCTCGCCGCGAAGATCACGCACGTGCCGTCGATGTACCTGTCGGAACTGCCCGGCCGGCATCACGGCTGCCGTGAGGCGGCGATCCGCGGCCACCGGCTGATCGGCGAGCGCTGCCGCGCGCTCGGCGTCGACACGATCGTCGTGTCGGACGTGCACTGGCTCGTCAACGCGGGCTATCACGTGAACTGCAATGCGCGGTTCGCCGGCACCTATACGAGCAACGAGCTGCCGCATTTCATCCGCGACATGGAGTACGCGTATCCGGGCAACCCGGCGCTCGGCCGGCTGATCGCGGAAACGGCCACCGAGCGCGGCGTCGCGACGCGTGCGCACGAGATCGACAGCCTCGAACTCGAATACGGCACGCTCGTGCCGATGCGCTACATGAACGGCGACCAGCACTTCAAGGTCGTGTCGATCGCCGGCTGGTGCATGTGGCATACGCTCGACGAAAGCCGGCGCTTCGGCGAGGCGCTGCTCGAAGCGATCGAGAAGAGCGATTCGAACGTCGCGTTCCTCGCGAGCGGCTCGCTGTCGCACCGCTTCAACGACAACGGCAGCCCCGAGGAATCGATCCACGAGATCAGCCGCGAATTCTTCCGGCAGGTCGACCTGCGCGTGGTCGAACTGTGGAAACAGGGCGATTTCAAGACCTTCTGCGCGATGCTGCCGGAGTACAACGTGCATTGCCACGGCGAAGGCGGCATGCACGACACGGCGATGCTGCTCGGGCTGCTCGGCTGGGATCGTTACGACCGGCCCGTCGAGATCGTCACCGACTATTTCGCGAGTTCGGGCACCGGGCAGATCAACGCGATCTTCCCGCTGCCCTGAGCGCGGCCGCCCGCCACGCATTCGAATCCGACCGGAGACTTGCCATGCCCCACATCGTCGTCGAATACACCGCGAACATCCGCGACGACGCCCGCATTCCCGTGCTGCTGCGCACGATCAACGCGACGCTGATTGCGCAGGGCGGCGTGTTCCCGACCGGCGGCATCCGTTCGCGCGCGCTCGAGCTGCACGACTACTGCGTCGCCGACGGTACGGAGGACGACGCGTTCGTCCACGTGACACTGAAGATCGGCTCGGGCCGCACCGACGCGCAGAAAAAAGCCGCGTGCGACGCGCTGTTCGATGCGATCAAGGTGCATTTCGCCGAGCTGTACGCGAAACGCTACCTTGCATTGTCGATGGAACTGACCGAGTTCAGCGAAAGCGGCTCGTACAAGCACAACAACATTCACGCCCGCTACAAGCGGGCCGGCTGAACTCCATTCCCGATCCGACCATGCTCGAACCCGCCATCATCGACCAGCTCGCGCACCGTCTGCACGACGCCGAACGCGCGCGCACGCAGATCCGCCAGATCTCGCTCGACCATCCCGACATCACGATCGACGACGCGTATGCGATCCAGCGCGCGTGGGTGA
This sequence comes from Burkholderia sp. HI2761, assembly GCF_002223355.1. Lineage (NCBI taxonomy): Bacteria > Pseudomonadati > Pseudomonadota > Betaproteobacteria > Burkholderiales > Burkholderiaceae > Burkholderia > Burkholderia sp. HI2761. The sequence continues at coordinate 1,710,083 of NZ_NKFN01000007.1, forward strand.
CCCTCAAGCTCGCGGAAGGCCGCACGCTGAAGGGGCACAAGATCGGCCTCACGTCGAAGGCGATGCAGAACACGTCGCAGATCGACGAGCCCGACTACGGCGCGCTGCTCGACGACATGTTCTTCGAGGACGGCGGCACGATCCCGACCGGCCGCTTCATCGTGCCGCGCGTCGAGGTCGAGCTCGCGTTCGTGCTCGGCAAGCGGCTCACCGGCCCGAACTGCACGATCTTCGACGTGTACGACGCGGTCGATTACGTCGTGCCGGCGCTCGAGATCATCGACGCGCGCAGCCAGTCGATCGACCCCGAGACGAAACGGCCGCGCAAGGTGTTCGACACGATCGCCGACAACGCGGCGAACGCGGGCGTCGTGATCGGCGGCCGGCCGGTGCGCCCGCGGGACGTCGATTTGCGCTGGGTGGCGGCGATCATGTCGCGCAACGGCGTGGTCGAGGAAACCGGTGTCGCGGCCGGCGTGCTGAACCATCCGGCGAACGGCGTCGCATGGCTCGCGAACCGGCTGTCGCGCTTCGACGTCGCGCTGGAACCGGGGCAGGTCGTGCTGGGCGGGTCGTTTACGCGGCCCTGCGCGGCGCGTTCGGGCGATACGTTCAGCGTCGATTACGGCCCGCTCGGGACGATCCAGTGCTACTTCGAGTGAGGTGAGGAACGATGCGGATTTCGTCGAATGTCTTCAAGGCCGCGCTCGCACGCGGTGACGCGCAGGTCGGCCTGTGGCTCGGCCTCGCGAATCCGTACAGCGCCGAAGTGGTCGCGGGCGCCGGTTTCGACTGGCTGCTGATCGACGGCGAGCATGCGCCGAACACGGTGCCGACGATCCTCGCGCAACTGCAGGCGATCGCGCCGTATCCGTCGCATCCGGTCGTGCGCGTGCCGTGGAACGATCCGGTGATCGTCAAGCAGGTGCTCGATCTCGGCGCGCAGACGCTGCTGGTGCCGATGGTGCAGAGCGCGGACGAAGCGCGTGCGGCGGTGGCCGCGACGCGTTACCCGCCGCATGGAATGCGCGGCGTCGGCAGCGCGCTGGCGCGCGCATCGCGGTGGAATCGCGTCGGCGAGTACCTGCATCGCGCGAACGACGAGATGGCCGTGCTCGTGCAGGTCGAGACGCGCGCGGGGCTCGACGCGATCGATGCGATCGCGCGGGTCGACGGCGTGGACGGGGTATTCATCGGGCCGGCCGATCTGGCCGCCGATCTCGGTCATCTCGGCCATCCCGGGCACCCGGAGGTGCAGGGCGCGATCGACGGTGCGATCCGCGCGATCAAGGCGGCCGGCAAGGCGCCGGGCATCCTGAGCGCGGATGAAGCGGCCGCGCGGCGCTATCTGGATGCGGGGGCGTTGTTCGTCGCGGTCGGCGTCGATACGACGCTGCTGGCACGGAGCGCGGAGCGGCTCGCCGCGCAGTTCAAGGGCCGCGGCGGCGACGCCGCGAAGCAGGGCGACGGCACGTATTGACGCAGCGGTTGCGCACGGCGGTTTTGGTCTGCCGAACCCCGGCCTGCCGTCCTGCAACTTCATGTGCGTGCAGAGCTGCCCATTCTGCGTGTCGTTCTGCGTCCATATATTTCCCGGGCGTTGTCCCCAGCGCTCGCGCCAGTCTGGCCTGCTGGCGCTACTGCGCGAACGTCTGCCCCGTCTCGGCGGCGAAGCGGCGGCACGTCGTCCGCTCACCGATGCCGGCCCATTCGACCCGTTCCTCCGGTCGCCGGTTGTCCGCGAGGTTCGTAGCCAGTACATCGGTGATCTTCCTGAACCGCAGACCCTGTGGCCGCGCGAGCCGTTGTGCCTCGATACGCCAAGTTTTTGTAAACCTGATGCAATACTGATCTGAGTGCAGTTAGAATCGCGCAAGAGAGCCCATGTCATATTAATGACAATAAGTAAGCAAAAAGTAATAAAGGGATGGGAATGGACGCGCAAGATATTGTGAGGGCCCTTCACGGCGGATTGCTTCAGCAAGACCGTCTGCTGAAACTCGATACCCCGCTCGGCACCAACGTGCTGCTACCGCATCGTGTAGCGGGCTGGTCTCGGATCGGACGACAGTACGACTTCACGCTCGATGTGTTGTCGACGCGCAACGATCTCAAACTGAAGAAACTGATCGGGCAACCCATCACCCTGTGGATCCAGCAGGCTAACAAGTCGTATCTGCCTCGGCATGGCTATGTTTACTCGATAAGACGGCTGGGAGCGGAAGGTGGGCTGACCAGCTACCAGATCGGATTCGCATCGTGGATGAATTTCCTCAAGTTTCGCCGAGATCAACGTATCTGGCAGGACAGGCCTGTCGATGAAATCCTCAGCGACGTGTTCAACGCCCATCCGCAAGCGAAAGGACAGTTCAAGTTCGCACTTTCAAAGCCGCTGCCGCCAAGATCGTATTGCACTCAGTACGAGGACGACTGGAACTTCGTTCACCGGCTCATGGAGGCAGAAGGACTGTTCGGCATCTGGACGCAGGCTGGCGATGGCAAATCGCACATGCTGACAGTTACTGATCGCCTAGACACTTGTGAGCAATCTACGCCGAAAGCGGTTCAATTTTCGCGAGACGGTGCAAATAGCGAGGTCGACGCACTGGTTCACTGGTCAGGAGTGCGAGTCCTACATAGCGCCGTGCTGACGACGCGCACGTTCGACTACAAGAATCCATCTTCCCTGGGAAATCCCAAGGGCACTAATGTACCGACAGTGTTGCCCGAATTGCCCGAACAGTTGGAGATGTACGAGTACACCGGCCCCTACACCTACCTGAAGCAAGAGCGAGGAGATTACCTTGCCAAGGTGCAAATGGAGGAGTGGGAGTCGAGCGCCAAGCGGTTCTACGGTACTGGCAGCCTGCGTGCGGCCGATGCGGGCAGGTGGTTCGAATTCACCGGGCATCCGGAGCACGATCGGGATTCTGCCGAGCGGCGTGAATTCGCGATTATCGAAACCGTATGGCTGATTGAGAACAACCTCCCAGGCTCAAGTCATCACGCTAACTTCCCTCATGGACTGCAGGAGCGTCTGTCCGACGCAATGGCGAGCCGGGGCATCGGAAACACATCGATCATTGTGCACGATGATGGAGCCAAAGGCTTCTTTCTCGTCGAGATAGAGGCGCAAAGAAAGGCCGTTCCGTATCGCAGCCCGTTCGAACACCGCAAGCCGGTCATGCAGATGCAGACGGCTACTGTGGTGGGTCCGCAAGGTCAGGAAGTCTATACGGATGAACTGGGGCGCGTGAAGGTGCAGTTCCACTGGGATCGTATTGGAAAACGTGACGAGCGCAGTTCGTGCTGGGTGCGGGTTGCACAGCCGTGGTCCAGCGCTCAGTTTGGCGGTATCCAGTTACCGAGAGTCGGTGACGAGGTGGTCGTGCCATTTTTCGATGGTGACCCTGACAGGCCGGTGATCACGGCCCGTGTGGGGAACGGCACGCATCGGCCGCAGTGGAATCTTCCCGATCAACATGCCCTGTCAGGCTTCGTCAGCAAGGAGATTGGTGGAGAGCAGAACAACGTCTGGCTGAAAGACGACACGGCGGGGCAAGTGCAGACCCAGATTCGGAGCGATCATCTTGAGTCAGGACTGCATTTGGGCTACCTCACGCGAGTCAGCGAACCCACTGGGCGCGGCGAGAAGCGTGGTGAGGGCGCGGAGTTGCGCACGGATGGTCACGTTGCGGTACGCGGCGCACGCGGGATGCTCCTGTCGACGCATGCCCGCCCCGGAGCGACTGGGGATACTTTCAGTGTCGACGAGGTGAATCTCCAACTTGTGAACGCGCAGGATATAGCCGCCGGCGTCGCGCAGTCGGCCCAGGCAGCAGGCGCGCAAGATGGCGAGCAAAAGGCTATTGCCAATTCGCTGAAGAGCCAGGCGAACTCGATAAAAGGTGGCGGTACGCTCAAACAGTTCGAGCGGCCGTATTTGGTGTTGGCCAGCCCTGCAGGCGTCGCGGCCACGACTGACGAACAGATTCACCTGAGCAGTGGCAAAACCACTGCAGTTACCACTGGCGAACATATGTCCGTCAGTACGGGCGGTGGATTTTTCGCCAGTGCACGTCGAGCGTTGCGCCTGTTCGCCTATGAGGCCGGTATGAGGCTCGTTGCGGCGGCCGGCGACATCGACGTGAAGGCACTAAAGGACAGCATCAATCTGCTGGCGAAGCTGAACGTTACGGTGACGGCCACGAAAATCACTATTAGTGCGCAGCAGGAGGTCGAGATCAACGGGGGCGGGAGCTATACCCGGTGGACAAGCGGGCAAATCAAGAGCGGCACATCGGGCGGCTTTGAAGTGCATTCGGCAAGCCAGACGTTCGTTGGTCCTGATAGCGTAAGCGCGCCGATTATTCCTGCTTTGCCGCCAGAGAAGGAGCAACTGCACTTCGCTTTGCAGGCGTTACCGGGTGAAGGGCATTTGATTTCCGGCGAGCCCTATGAGCTATACAAGGGGAGCGCAAAGATCGGCGCAGGCGTCACTGACGAATTCGGTCGGATCGTTGTGGACGATCACCAGGCAGGTACTCAAGCCTACACTGCTAAACTCAGCAACGGCGCAGAATACAATTTAAACGTCAAGGATGCGCTCAACGAAGAATCTGATCACCCGGATCAACGCACGAATCAAGGTGAGCGGTATGTCTGAGAGCAATGCCAATCGCATCCACTACTGAGAACAGCAGACATGGCAGATTTCCCACTTAAAACTCACAAACACGCAACAGTCGCGATCGATGAACAATCAAGGTCGGCGAAGAATGCGATGCAATTTCTGGTTGAGCACCGCGACGTGAAAGAAAAGAATGGGGACGGCACCTGCCCGATTACAAAGGGAAACAAGCTCAGCTTCATCATTTGCGGCGAAGAGGGATTCAAGCGGATAGCCAAAGACTTGCGCGATGCGAAGAAATCGGCAGATATCGTCTGCTGGGGTTTTGATCCAGGTATGGAGCTCGAGAGAGACGGTGAAACGTGGCCGCGTGGACAAACCTACGGACAGTTATTGGACGAGATCACTACCCGCAAGGAAAATCCTGTCACAGTGCGATTGCTGATCTGGTCTACCCCACGTGGCTCAGCTGTCCAAAACAATATGCCCGGTTTTTCAGATGTGCAGGAAAATTGGACTAGTGGTCCTATTGTTTACCATCTTCGACAGGGGCCTGCGTATGGCGATGAGAAGAGCGAGCGTCACAAGGCCTGTGTTGCATGGTGGGCCGAGAACCTACCCGGAGGAAGAAGCAATAGCGGAAAGAATCCTCGCCTTCGTGTTGTACTGCGTGAAGTTTCGCCTGCCGATGCGAAAGCCTTGATGACTACTGCGCCTGCGGAAGAGGACAAGCCTGTAACCAGTACATTCAGTGTTGTTGATGAGCGGAGCGGGATGGAGGACTATGGGACACATCACCAGAAACCAATTCTGATCGATTACGACTACGACAACGGAAGTAAGGCGGTTGGTTACGTCATGGGGCTAAATTCGGTTACCGACTACTGGGATCGGATCGTTCACGAAATCGACGATCGAAAGCGTGAGATCTTGTCTTCGCCACTTATTGAAGACGAGCTGAAACGAGAAATTTCAACGCAGACTGCGCCAGCAAAAACTAGTTTGTACCAGGGCCTGAAAAACAGGTTTTCGAAAAACGACGTGCAGCGCGGAATAGGCCACGAAAACTATGTGCATGGACGTCCCTTTCAGGACTACGCGTGCCGAGTTGTAGGGCCGGCGCTTGCGCAGCTGCATTTCAATTTTGAAAACGCATGGGCTGCGGCACTCAATGTTGGAGAATTGCCATACCAGATTCCTCCAGCACCACCAGCGAAGATTCCGCGGGTAGCCGGAAATCCGGCACATCTTGTGCAAATTGTGCGCACGCAACCTCGTGAACGAGAAAAATCAATCAAGGAGGTGTATTTTCAGGCTACCAGTAGTGCACGCAACTACATTTACATGGAAAATCAGTATTTCTTTTACCCGGAATTCGCTCGTCACCTGATCAAAACACGGAAAAAATATTGCGATGACTGGATGAAGAAGGCAAATAAGCCAGTTACTGAAATGCCGAAACTGCATCTTTTTATCGTGATTCCACATCCGGAGCGGGAGGAAATGGTGCCTCGAACATACGATACTCTGACCCTGCTTGGGGCTGGTGATTCGATGTCTGAGCAAAAGGGGCTTGTCGATAAAGGAAAACTTGATTTTGTCTATGGAAAGGGCAGCAGAGGTCGTGGTGAAGTGCTTGATCGACCTAGTGTGGAAAATCTTGAGAAAACGCTGGGTGTCGTTGTCAGTGTCGCGAGACTGCGAACGAGTGGTCCCGATGCTGATCAAAACATGTCTTATCGGGAAATCTATATTCACTCGAAGTTGATGATCATTGATGATGTGTTTATTACGGTGGGTAGTGCAAACCTGAATCAGCGAAGCATGGCTATTGATAGTGAAATTAATATAGCTGCAACCGGTAGTATTTATGCGGCTGATCTTCGCGAGCGTGTATTCGGATTGCTCTATGGTGGCGATGTTAAATATAGCGGTCACCCAAAAGATATGCCGGATACATTCAGGAATTGGAATCGACGGATGAGCAAGAATCAAGACATCCAGCAAGCGGGTACGCAGCCGATGACTGGTTTTTTGTTGCCATTCATCGAGCATCGTTCGACCACGACGCTGTACGGGGCGATCTCCGTGCCAAATGGCGGTGGCGTCGGTGGCTCTCCTGAAAATGTGTACGCATGAATATTTTTATCTACGTGTTGCGTTTTGCCCTCGCCGCTTTGTTGTTAACAACTACGGCGCATGCGGGCATCCTGACTTCTATCGGCAATAAGTTGACCACTGCTATGTCTGATCTGCCACGAAACGAAAAACTACCGCTCTTTGATCCACACCGAAAAGACTTTACCTGTGTATATGAGGCGCAACGGGTGCCGTCCGTTGATCCACAGGCAGAAATGTGGTTCCAGCAAGCGTTGAGGCTAGATGCCCCGGGGGTACCTTCTGACAACGTCGACTATACAAAGGTATATCAGCTCTATCTACAAGCAGCTGAAAAAAATCATTGGAAAGCGATGCTGAATCTGGCGTCGTTGATCTTGAGTGATCATTCCGGCGTACCAGACCACAATCCGGAAGTCGCCATTCAATGGGTCGAGAAGGCGATGAGGCTCGATATCCCCGACGCGTACGACAGGATGGGTGTATATCATCTCAACGGCGTGGTAAAGGAGGGGGACGCTACGAGCGCTTACGCTTTTTTCCAGCGAGCAGCGGATATGGGTAGTCCGGCTGCAATGGCGTTTCTGGGATACAAGCTGGCTGCGTCTTACGATAACCCCAGTGAGGGTTTTTGGGCCAACCAAGCAGTGGGAACCAAGATGCTCGAATGCGCTTTTGCACAGGGATATGGAGATGCCGCAGAGAAGCTGGGTCTGATCTATGCGCGTCCCAATACACTTGAGGCGAAGCTCCGCGCGCTGAAGGTCTTGCATGAAGGTGTGAAGCTCGGGAGCACCAAATGTGCAGATAGCCTTGTATCGGAATTTGACGGGATGGATCTCGAAAATGGAACCAATCTAGTAGGCCATATCGACAAAGCGCGCGCTCAACGGTACGGAAAAATTGCTGATATCTTGAAACTTTACGACGGACGATTGAAACTTCCCAACCTAGACAAGATACTGCCGTTACCGCCGGCGCCGCTACCCAAATGGAACGGTGATGGACAAACGCTGATCAATGCCGCGAAGGCGGTTACTCCACCAGTCAGTCGGCAAAAGAGTAGTGCGCTTCAGGGACGTTCTTTTATACCCGATGGTTATGCGGTCGCCGCATTGGAGGCGAGCACGCTTGCAGTCAGTGGGGATCAAAGCGTACCCCAAACGGGATACTGGCTGGCACTGTATGGTTCATCGAATGAGCCCGATGGGCGGTTGATCGCTCGCTCTGGCTCGCCAGAGCGCTTTGAAACGGGAGAGCGGTTCGAGTTGCCGTTGCACGAATGGCTATCGCCGGATCGAGTGCAATGGCATTTCCTCGGCGAAGCGTACCGTCTGCCGCCACAGCGCGCAGATTTTTTGGCGAATATGGTTGAAGCAGGATTATTGCGCGAGGTAGCGGCGCAGCCGGTGACAGTGAAGTGCTCGGGTGATCGTCGCTGCACGGAAACAGGCGTGTGGGAAGGCCGCGTTGCAGATGACCACTCAATGGCCGCTTTGTTTAACCAATGGAATCAGCAAACGTTTGTCGAAAAGGGGCGGGCGTTTCCATCACCTATCGAACAATTCATCGACGTTGCGAACGATGATGTTGAATGGACCTATTTGGGGAGCCCGAATGCAGAAACGGGCTCCCCCGGCATTTACACCATTACTCTTTAAAAGTGGTGTAGTGCTGCATTCGACGTAGGTTGGGGCGGTCATCGTTGACTCCCAGCCCATCGCTCGCAAGAGGGACACCGTCGAGGGCAGTGCGGTGAGATGTCTTGAAACAGGTCGGCGGGAGTGTTCTTTCACTGAGGACCCGGCAGACGCGAATGATCGATATCGAATCGCGGCGCAGCGTGATAACCGTGTGGGCCGTTTAGTTCGAATATCCGATATATCAGTAAGTGAGCCGCGACCATTCATGCCTGCTGACGGCCGCACCTATCCTTCCGTTCGCCGGCCCGCCTCCATATACTTCCCCGGCGTCGTCCCCAGCGCGCGCCGGAACATGTCGATGAACGCGCTCACGTTGTCGTACCCGAGATCGAGCGCGATCGTCGTCACCGGCACGCCGTCGGCAACGCGCTCCAGCGCCCGCAGCAGCCTGGCCTGCTGACGCCACTGCGCGAACGTCAGCCCCGTCTCGGCGACGAAGCGGCGGCTCATCGTCCGTGCGCCGATGCCGGCCCATTCGGCCCATTCCTCCAGCCGCCGGTCGTTCGCGAGATCCGCGGCCAGCGCATCGGTGATCCTTACGAGCCGCGGGTCCCGCGGCCGGACCAGCCCCAGCGCCTCGGCTTCCGATGCCGCGATTTCATCGAGGATCACGTTGGCGATCCTCGTCTGCGCGGCATTCAGTTCGGAATCGCCCCAGCTCGCCGCACGCTGCACGGCTTCGCGCAGCAGCGGCGTCGTGCGGATCGCGCGCGGCGTCGCCGGCAGCGCCGCGCAGCGGGCTTCGGCGATGAACGCCGACCAGCCGGAAATCGGCCCGAACGAGCGCAGCGAATGCCGGCAATGCGGCGGAATCCAGATCGCATGAATCGCCGGCACGACCCACTCCTGATCGTCGAGGCCGATCGTCACGAGCCCGCTCAGCGCGCCCACGAGCTGGCCGCGCGCATGCGAATGCGGCGCGGTGATGCGCGGGTCGCGTTGCGACAGGACGGCGGCGGCCACGAACGGGCCGTCGTCGGACGTGACGAAGCGGGCGGGCAGAAGCGGATCGGACATGGCCGGATATCGGTATCGAATGGCCGTTATACCGGAGATCGGCCGAATTGGCGCGCCTACACTGCATTCATCGATGACAACCGGAGCAAGACGCGATGCGAGCCGAACAGATGCTTCCCGACCATGCCGACCAGGTCGATGCCGGCGGAACGACGATTCGCAAGGGGACCGTTGGCGCGTTTCTGGTCAACGCGCGGGTGTTGACCGATCCGGACGCCGCGCCGGCCGAGAGGGCGCGTGCGGAGGCCGACGCGCTCGACGCCCTGCCTGCCCTGCGTGCGCTCGGCCTGTTCGACGTGCTGGAAGTACGCGATCCCGCTCTGCGCGCGTGGCTCGATGCCCGGTAAAGACCCATTCTCCAGGATTGAAGGAACCACCATGAAAGCAGCAGTCGTGACGGGCGTCGGCGAGCGTCCCGTTCATATGGAATTCGACGCGCCGCACGCGATGCCGGGCCACCGCCTGATCGACGTGACGGCGTCGGCGCTGAGCCGCCTCGCGCAGGGGCGCGCGGCCGGCACGCATTATTCGTCGGTCCGACGCTATCCGTTCGTCGTCGGTGTCGACGGCGTGGGGCGTCTCGACGACGGTCGGCGCGTCTACTTCCTCGGTGCGCCGGTTCCTTTCGGCGCGATGGCCGAACGCACGATCGTGCCCGATACGCAGTGCGTGCCGCTGCCGGACGCGCTCGACGATGTCACGGCGGCGGCGATCGCGATTCCGGGGATGTCGTCGTGGGCGGCGCTGACCGAACGCGCGCGGTTCGTCGCGGGCGAGACGGTGCTCGTCAATGGCGCAACGGGCACGTCGGGGCGGCTCGCGGTGCGGATCGCGAAGCATCTCGGCGCGGCGAAGGTCGTCGCGACCGGCCGCAACGCGGCCGCGTTGCAGGCGTTGCTGAATGCCGGCGCGGACGCCGTGGTGTCGCTGCAGCAGGACGACGCGCATCTGGCGCGGGCGCTCGAACCGCATTTCCGCGCGGGCGTGGATGTCGTGCTCGATTATCTGTGGGGAGCCACCGCGCAGGCGCTGCTGGGCGCGGCCGCGAAGGCGATACCCGATGGCCGTCGGCTGCGTTTCGTGCAGATCGGCTCGATCGGCGGCGCGGACGTGCTGCTGCCGGGCGCCGTGCTGCGGGCGACCGCGATCGAACTGATGGGCAGCGGGATCGGCAGCGTGTCGCTGCAGCGCTTGCTGGCGTCGGTGCGCGGCGTATTCGAAGCGGCGGGGCCGGCGGGTCTCACGATCGACACGCGCACGGTGCCGCTGGCGGACGTCGGCGAACACTGGGGCGATACGAGCAGCCTCGTGCGTCCGGTGTTCACGATGCGCGCTGACTGAACGGCGAGGGCGTGCGGCGGTCGTCGCTCTCCACGCAGAAGGACCAGAAGCCGGGTGACGGCGCGCATTGACTGATATCGAGGTTCGGTGGTCTTATAAGGGAGCTATCAATTTTCGTTTATTGCGAATTTCGTTTATTTCGAATAAGATGGCGCATTTGAGAACCTGCTTGGGAGTGCGCGATGCCCCATACCTCGATGTCCGATACGATCTTGCCGGTGGAGCGCGAGGTGCAGGCGGCGGTCGAAGGACAGCGTGCGCTGGCGGCTTATCTGGCCACGCGAACGGAAATACAGCGCATCCAGATTTTCGATGACGAAAATCGTGCGCATCAGGTCGAGCTTCCGACTTCTGCACTGCGTCTGCTGGTCGACATCCTCGCGGAGCTTGCCGATGGCAATGCGGTCAAGGTTGTGCCCGTTCACGCGGAACTGACCACGCAGGAAGCAGCCGACCTGCTCAATGTGTCGCGTCCACACCTGATCAAGCTGCTCGAATCGAAGGCGCTGCCGTATCACAAGACCGGCAAGCATCGTCGTGTGCGCTTTTCCGATCTGATGCGTTACAAGACCGAACGCGATCAGGCGAGCGCCGATGCGATGGAAGAGTTGGGTCGGCAAGCGCAGGCGTTCGGGATGGGCTACGAATGACGAGTTCGCCATTCACGGCGGTCTATGATGCCTGCGTGCTGTACCCGGCACCGCTGCGCGATTTCCTGATGTGGCTCGCATTGAGCGGATGTTTCAGGGCTCGCTGGAGTGCCGATATCCACAACGAATGGAAACGGAATCTGCTGCGCAAGCGCGCGGACCTCAGTGCCGCGCAACTCGACCGTACCGCGAGTCTGATGGATCGGGCGATACCTGATGCGCTGGTGACCGGGTACGAAGCGTTGATCGAGGGCCTGAGGCTGCCGGATGCCGATGATCGGCATGTACTGGCCGCCGCGATCCGCTGCAACGCCAGTGTGATCGTGACGTTCAACCAGAAGGACTTTCCCTGCGAAGTGCTGTCGGCGTACGGGGTGGAGGCGCAGCATCCCGACGTGTTTGTCGACAATCTCTTCGATCTCGAGCCGGCTGCGGTTGTCGGCGCAGCACGGCGACAACGCGAAATGCTCAAGCATCCTCCGATGATGGTGGATCGTTACCTCGACATCCTGCAGCGGCAGGGGATGGTTCAGACCTGCAAGGCGCTCGAAGCTTACCGGGCGATTCTCTGAACGGGCCGCCATGGCGTCCGCGTGCTCAGCGAATCGCCGGCACGTCGTTCGCCCGTGCCGCGCCCCGACATGCGACGAAGCAGAGGACGACGCGCCCGGAAACGCTCGCACGGTCCTCCGCCCGTCGTCACGTCGCAACGATCAGAACCGCTGCTGAATCCCCGCCGTGACCCCGACCTGAGTGGTGCCGTACCCGTTGAAATCGCGCGACACGCCCACTTTCTGATCGTGCTTCGCGATCGCGAACGCCCCGGCCGCATACAGCACCGTGCGCTTCGACAGCGCGTACTGCGCGCGCACCGACACCAGTGTCGGATCGGTATCCGTGCCGCCCTTGATGTTCTGGTGATAGACGGCCGCGATCAGCGAGAACGTCGGCGTGAACTGGTACGACCCACCGAGCCAATACATGTCGCTCAACTGGTTCGCGGCCGTGGTGTGATACGTGCGCCGATAATTGCGATAGCCGGCCATCGTTTTCAGGTTGCCGAAGTCGTAGCTCAGGCCCGCATGGATACCCTGAACGTAGTTGACGGTATCGGCTGGCGTGACGCTGTCGGCCGCGCCGTTCTGCCGGTCGAACGTGACGACCGCCGCGAACGGGCCGGTCTCGTAACCGATCGCGAAATCGTATTTGGAGCTGGTCTTCATGCTGCCCGGCACGTTGCCGAAGCCGTACAGCGCGCCGAACTTGAAGCCGCTGAATTCGCCGTCGTAGCGCACCGCGTTCGACGAGCGCGTGAACAGGCCGTCCTTGCGGCCGCCGGTCGCCATCGACGAGGTCGCCCACGAGTAGTTCTGCGCGTAACCCATCGGGTCGAACGGCAGCATGTAGTCGTACGTGACGGTGAAGTTGCGGCCGAGCGACAGTTCGCCCCATTTGCCTTTCAGGCCGACCGTCGCGCGGCGCGCGAAGATCGAGTCCGGGCCGTCGTCGGACGCGCCGTTCGCAAGGTCGATGCCGCTTTCGAGGCGGAACACAGCCTTCAGTCCGCCGCCAAGATCCTCGACGCCGCGCAAGCCCCAGCGCGACGTGTTCTTGTTGCCCGACTTCAGCTTGAACGAATTGCCGCCATCCGGCGCCGCATGGTTCGCGTATTCGATGCCGGCGTCCATGATCCCGTATATCGTGACCGAGGACTGCGCGTGCGCGGCCGGCGCGACGATGCAGGCTGCCGCGGCCGAACCGGTGAGGACTACTGTTCGAATCGAACGTTCTGCGCGTGACTTCATTTGACGGTGTCTCCTTGGTTTGTTGTGGGGTGGGTGAAACGGAAAACGGGTACTCGGCGCGCCATCGGCGCACGCCGTGAAGCGTGCGCCGATGCGAGGCGCGAAACGGATGCGCGCTTGACTGCATGCGCGGCGGCACGCGGGCCGCCGCGATCGGGTCAGCCCGCTTTCGCGAACGCCCAGCAGTCGTTGGTCGGGAATTCGATCCAGTGCTTGCCGGCTGCTCGCGGTACATGGCCGAACGCACGCAGGCGCATGTCGCCGCAATGGAACAGGTATTCCCAGCGGTCGCCGAGATACATCGACGTGACGAGGTCGGCCTGCAGCCGGTTCGCGCCCGGGCCGTCGGCGACCTGGACGCGTTCGAGGCGGATCACGGCCTGTGCGTCCTGACCCGGCGCGAGCGTGTCGCGGGCGACGGCGCGCAGCTCCCAGCCGTCGCCGGCGAGCGTCACGCATTCGCCGTCGATCGCGGCGACGCGCGCGTCGATCCGGTTGTTGCTGCCCATGAATTCGGCGGTGTACAGCGAGCGCGGTGCACCGTACAGCTCGGCCGGCGTACCTTCCTGCTCGATGCGGCCGTTGCGCAGCAGCAGGATGCGGTCGGACATCGCCATCGCTTCGGTCTGGTCGTGCGTCACGCACAGGGCCGACAGCCCGAGCGACACGATCAGCTCGCGCAGCCACGCACGCGCTTCCTCGCGCAGCTTCGCGTCGAGGTTCGACAGCGGCTCGTCGAGCAGGATCACCGGCGGGTTGTAGACGAGCGCGCGGGCGATCGCGACACGCTGCTGCTGGCCGCCCGACAGCTGATGCGGAAAGCGTTCCGCGAGATGGCCGAGGCCGAGCTGGTCGAGCGCGCTCTGTACGCGGCGCTTCTGTTCGGCAGGCGCCACACGCCGCAGCTTGAGGCCGTACCCGACGTTGTCGGCGACGGTGCGGTGCGGCCACAGCGCGTACGACTGGAACACGAGGCCGAGCGAGCGTTGTTCGACCGGCAGGTCGACGCGTTGCGCGCCGTCGAAGAACACGCGGTCGTCGAGCTGGATGCGGCCGTCGGACGGCTGTTCGAGGCCGGCCACCGCGCGCAGCAGCGTGGTCTTGCCGCTGCCCGACGCACCGAGCAGGCACACGACTTCGCCGGCCTTCAGTTCGAACGACACGCCCTTGAGGATCGGGTTGGCGCCGTAGCTGAGGTGCAGATCGTCGACGATGAGCTTATCCATGAAGTTTCACTCCGAAGCGCAGGGCCACGCCGAGACCGGCGCCGACCATCGCGATGTTGATGACAGAGAGCGCGGCGACCTGGTCGACGGCGCCGGTCGCCCACAGCGACACGAGCAGCGCGCCGATCACTTCGGTGCCGGGTGACAGCAGGTAGACGGCGGTCGAGTATTCGCGCTCGAAGATCATGAAGATCAGCAGCCAGGCGGCGAGCAGGCCGAAGCGCACGAGCGGCAGCGTCACGTCGAGCGACACGCGGCTGCGCGTCGCGCCGACGCTGCGGCCGGCTTCCTCGAGCTCGGGGCCGACCTGGAGCAGCGCGCTCTGGATGAGCCGCATCCCGTACGCGAGCCACACGACCGTGTACGCGATCCAGATGCTCCACATCGAGTTCTTCAGCTCGCGCAGGCCCGGCACGAACAGGAAGATCCACAGGAACGCGAGGCCGGCGAGCAGGCCGGGCACCGCGCGCGGCAGCAGCACGAGATAGTCGAGCAGTCGGGTCGCCCAGTCGGGGCGGCGGTGGCCGGCGAACGCGACGAGCGAGTAGAAGCCGATCGCGAGCGCGCCGCCGATCACGCCGATGCCGAGCGTGTTGACGATGGCGCGCACCAGGTTGTCCTGCTCGAACAGCTCGATGAAATTCGACAGCGTCAGCACTTCGGCGAGCGACACGCCTTCGCCCCAGTTGGTCACGAACGCCCGCAGCACGATGCCCGAGATCGGCACGATCACGGTCAGCATCAGCCACAGCGCGACGATCGCGAGCGCGATCCAGCGCCACACGCCGAGCGGCAGCACCGTCGCGCGGCCGGCCTTGCCCTTCACGGTGACGAAGCGGCTCGCGGTCTTCAGCAGGCGGCGCTGCAGCAGCACGAGCGGGAACGTGATCGCGACGATGCACACGGCGACCGCGGCCATCAGGTGATACGACGGCACGCCGAGCTTGTTGGTCAGCTTGTACAGGTAGGTCGCGAGCACGAGGTGGCCTTCCGGATCGCCGAGCACGAGCGGCAGCCCGAACACCTCGAAGCCGAGGAAGAACACCAGCACGCCGGCGAACAGCAGCGCGGGCATCGTCATCGGCAGGCTCACGTCGAGCGCGACGCGGAACGGCCGGGCGCCCGTCACGCGCGCGGCTTCCTCGACGTCCGAGCCGAGGTTGCGCAGCGCGGCCGACGAATACAGGTACACGTGCGGCACGTGCGTGAGGCCGACGATCACCGTGATCGCGAAGATCGAATACACGTTCCAGGGCACGTTCTGCACCCCGAACAGTTCCTTGAACCACACCGAGTAGAAGCCGACCGGGCCGGCCGCGACCACGTAGCCGAAGGCGAGCACCATCGGCGACACGAACACCGGCGTAAGCAGCAGCGGTTCGAGCCAGCGGCGGCCGGGCAGGTCGGTGCGCACCATCAGGAACGCGAGGATGCCGCCGAGCGGGATCGAGATGAACAGCATCCCGCCGGCGATGATGAACGAGTTCTTCACGGCCGACCAGAAGTCGGGATCGCTGAATACGAAACGGAAGCCCTCGATGCCGAGCGTTTTGTTCGCATCGAAGAACGGCGCGGACAGCAGGCTCTGGAACAGGATGAAGCCGAGCGGCAGCGCGACCGCGATGGTCAGTACCGCGACGACGATCCAGCGCAGCATGCCGGCGAGCGGCTGCAGGCCGCTGACCGGCAGCGCGGGAATCGCGTCGCGCGGGCCGGTGGGGGGCGCAACGGCCGGTGCCGTGTCCCGTGTGCTGGTTGAAAGCATGAGTTCACCCCTGCGGCCATCCGGATGGCCGCCTCAAGGAAGTCGGTAAGGGGAAGGGGCCGCCCGCGCGACGTGCGGCGGACGGCCCGAGGTCAGCAGCTCAGCGGCTCAGCGCTTGATCGCCTGCTGCCATTGCTTCAGGAACGCGAGGCGCTTCGACTGGTCGAGATAGACGAGCAGGCCGGTGCCGATCTGGATCGGCTTCAGCGAATCGCCGAGTTCCTTCGTGAGGCTCGCGGCCGACGTTTCGCCGGTCACGTCCGCGCGGATCGCGTACAGGTTCGCCTGGTTCGCGATCAGCGTCTGGCCGCGCTTCGACAGCAGGTAGTCGACCCACAGCTTCGCGGCGTTCGGGTTCTTCGCCTTCTTCGACACGGTGGCGAGGCGGCTCACGACCTGCGTGTAGTCCTTAGGAAACACATAGCCGATCGACTTGTCTTTCTTCGCCTTGGCATACGCGTACGACCCGATGATGTTGTAGCCGATCAGGTTCTCGCCCGACGAGATGCGCTCCATCATCGCGCCCGTGCTCGACTGCAGCTTCGGGCCGGTCGCGCCGATCGCCTTCACGAGTTCCCACGTGACCTTCTCGTTCACGTGTGCGTCCTGGGTCAGGTAGTTGAAGCCGACGCCCGATTTCTCGATGTCGTAGGTCGTGACCTTGCCCTTGAACTTGTCGGCTTGCGTGGTGAGGAGCTTGATCAGGTCGGCGCGCGTCGTCGGCACTTCGTTCTCGGGGATCAGGCGCTTGTTGTAGACGATCGCGAGTGGCTCGAAGGTCGTGCCGTACGCCTGCTTCTGGTATTGCGCCCATTGCGGCACGTTCGGGCTTTCCGGCGAATCGTAGGACGCCATCAGGCCGTCGTTGACGAGCTTGACCTGGAGGTCCATCGCCGAGCTCCACAGCACGTCGGCGCTGGTGCTGCTCGCCGCGTTCTCGCTGATGTAGCGGTTGTACAGCTCGGTGCTGTTCATGTCGTTGTACTCGACCTTCACGCCGTACAGGCTTTCGAAGTCCTTGATCAGCGGACGCACGAGGCCCGTGTCGGTCGTCGAATAGACGATCAGCTTGCCTTCCTTCTTCGCGGCGTCGATCACGCCCTGGTAGTTCCCCGGGTAGCCGGCCGGAACCTGCGCGACGGCGCTGCCGGCGGCAGTGCCCAGAACGATCGCCAGCGCGGCGGCGAGGTGCTTCGGTGCAAACGGCATGTCTTCCTCCAGTGATGCGTCGATGTTGTTCGAGTGACGCGGATGTTAATTGCGGGGCACTTTCAGCCCGCTTTCATTTCCGTTCGCAATCGCGCCGTTCATGTCATGGATTTCCCGAGGTCGAAGCGGCGGCGCACGCGGGTTCGCGGCGCGCGGCAACGCTTGAAAGGGGGCGTGAGGGCTACGCGGGCGTGGCCAGCAGTTGTCCGAGGAGGCGGCCGCCGTGCCGCGCATGCGCGGCCGTCAGTGCGGCATACCCGACGACGACGCCCGCCTCGCATCGGGCGCTTCGACAGAAGGCGCGGATCGGCTGCAACTCGACGCCGGCCGCGCGGGCTTGCGCGACACAGGCTGCCTCGTCCATGCCGGGCGGCAGCCACAGCACGAAATGAAAGCCTGCGTGCTCGCCGGACACCGTGTACCGGCCGCCAGCATGCTTCGCCAACTGGTCGAGCACGATGTCGCGCCGCTGGCGGTACGCGTGGCGCGCGGCGCGCAGGTGCTTCGCGAAATCGCCGTGGCCGATGAAACGGGCCAGCGCGAGTTGCGGCGCGACGCCGACCGAGCGCGCGGTCGCATGCCACACGGCGGACAGCGCCGGCCGCAGTTCCGCCGGCACGACCATGAAGCCGATGCGCAACCCGGAAAACAGCGTCTTGTTGAACGACCCGCAGTAGATCACGCGGTCGCACGCGTCGAGCGCTTTCAGCGCGGGGAGCGGGGCGGTCTGGTAGCTGAATTCGCCGTCGTAGTCGTCCTCGACGATCCACGTGCGGTTGCGCTGCGCCCAGTCGAGCAGTTCGAGCCGGCGCGATACCGACATCGTGACGCCGAGCGGCGCCTGATGGGCCGGCGTCACGTACGCGGCGCGCGCATCGGGATAGCGATCCAGCGATGCGGTGTCGATGCCTTCCCGATCGACCGGCACGTCGATCACGGTCGCGCCCGCGATCGTGAAAATCTGCCAGGCCGACGCATAGCCGGGATCCTCCATCAGCACCGTCGCGCCGGGCGCGAGCAGCGTGCGTGCGACGAGGTCGATCGCGTTGCGGATGCCGGTCGTGATGACGATGTCGCCGGCCTCGCACGGGATGCCGCGGTATTCCCGCAGGTACGCGGCGATTTCGACGCGCAGGCTTTCGACGCCCTGTGCCGGCGTCGCGCCGAGATCGTCCGTGGTCGCGGCAAGCAGGCTGGCGCCGAGCGCCTTCTTCCATTGCTGCATCGGCAGGAGGCCGGGATCGGCGAGCCGCGCGACGAACGGGACGCCCGGACGCACGCCGTACTCGGGCTCGGCTGGGGCGGCCGGCGTGGCGAGCGAGACGGCACGACGCGGGCTGCCGTCGCGCGACCGCGCGGCCGCGCGCAGATAGCTGTCCGGCACGACCGCGCACACGCGCGTCCCGGAGCCTTGCGTGCGGGCGATGTAGCCCTCGGCGCACAGAATGTCGTACGCCGCTTCGACGGTGCCGCGCGCGACATCCCAGCGCGCGGCCAGCGTCCGGCTCGATGGCAGCGGGCTGTCGCCGGGCAGCAGGCGCTGGAGGATCGCGTCGCGAATCGTGTCGGCGATGCATTCCTGCTTCGACTGCGGGCTGCCGCTCGACAGCCCCGCAGGGCATGGCAGATCCAGCGGAATCGCGGCTTTGCCTCGCGGCATAGTGGTCCAGTCAATAGTCGATTTAATGGCCCTTCAGCTTATATCACTTTCGCCTTAGATTGCTGTCGACCCACCCATCCGACCGAAACGGAATTACCGCATGAAGACGCGTTCATTGCCCCGATGGGGCTGGCTGTTCCTGTTGATGCTCGTCGTGTGCCTGCCGCGCGTCACGATCGATGCGTACCTGCCGTCGCTGCCGGCGATGGCGGACACACTGCATGGCACCGACGCGCAGTTGCAGCTCACGCTGACGCTCTACATGGTCGGCTATGCGTTGTCGATGCTGGTGTCGGGGCCGCTGTCCGACCGCTACGGCCGGCGCCCGGTGCTGCTCGGCGGCCTGTGCCTGTACGTCGTCGCGAGCGTCGCCTGCGCATGGTCGACCAGCACCCCGGCGCTGATTGCCGCACGCGTATTCCAGGCGCTGGGCGGCTGCAGCGGCACCGTGATCGGCCGCGTGATCGTGCGCGAGCGCTTTCCGGCCGCGACGCAGGCCACGATGCTCGGCCATATTTCGGCCGGCATGGCGCTGTCGCCGGTGGTCGCGCCGCTGGCCGGCAGCGCGATTGCCGAGTGGCTCGGCTGGCGCGGCGTGTTCGGCTGGCTGGCGGCAGGCGGGCTGGTCGCGACCGCGATGGTGCTGCGCTATCTGCCCGAGACCCGCGAGCGCGAGGCGCGGCCGCCAGCCGCTGCGGGGCTGCTGCGGACCTACGCCGGCCTGCTGCGCGAGCGGCGGTTCCTGCGCTATTCGCTCGCCATCAGCTTTGCTTACTGCACGTACTACCCGTTCATCGCGGAATCGTCGACGCTGTTCCAGCGGCAAATCGGCGTGTCGGGGCCGGTCTACGCGGCGATCTTCGGCGTGACCGTGCTCGGCTACCTGATCGGGTCGAGTGCGTTTGCGCGGACCAGCGCGCGCTGGACGGCCGATTCGGTCATCGCGGCGGCGGCGGCCGTCAATCTGGTCGCCGCCGCCGGGCTGTGGATCGGCGGCGCGATCGCCCCGACTTCGGTGACGGCGCTCGTCGCGCCGATGTTCGTCGTGATGATCGCCGTCGGGATCGCGATTCCGGCCTGCCAGTTCGCGGTGATGCAGCCGTACACGAAGATCGCCGGCACGGCGTCGGGGCTGTTCTTCTTTATCCAGATGGCGATCACGGCCGTGTGCGGCGGCGTGCTGGCGTGGCTGTCGGACGGCACCGCGCACCCGATGATCGTCGTCACGGTCGGCGCGAGCGTCGCGTTCGTCGCGGTGGTGGCCGGTTTTCGCGAGCGAGGCGTGAGCGGCCAGGCGCGCATCGTGGCGCGCAACCGGCCCGCCGCCGAGCGCTGAGTGCTGAGTGCTGACCGGGGGCACCGGCGCCGCGCGGCGGCTTCGCGGCGCCCGCGCAACCCCGTGTTTGCGCGAGGCGTGGAGGCGGAAAGGATCATGTAATGTAGCGGGCTGTCGCTGACCTTACCGGAATCCCCATGCGCGTGCTGCTCGTCGAAGACAACCCGAACCTGGCCCAGTCGCTGAACGACGCGCTGAGCGCCGCGCGCTTCGCGGTCGATCACATGGCCGACGGCGAGGCGGCGGACCACGTGCTGCGCACGCAGGATTACGCGCTGGTGATCCTCGATCTCGGGCTGCCGAAGCTCGACGGGCTGGAGGTGCTGCGGCGGCTGCGTGCGCGCCGCAATCCGGTGCCGGTGCTGATCCTCACCGCGCACGGGTCGGTCGAGGATCGCGTGAAGGGGCTCGATCTCGGCGCCGACGACTATCTCGCGAAGCCGTTCGAGTTGACCGAACTGGAGGCGCGCGCCCGTGCGCTGATCCGGCGCAGCCTCGGTCATGAGCATTCGCGCGTCGAATGCGGGCCGCTTTCGTACGACAGTATCGACCGCGGCTTTCATCTCGCGGGCGAGCCGCTGTCGCTCACGCCGCGCGAGCGCTCGGTGCTCGAGGTGCTGATCCTGCGCAACGGCCGCGCGATCAACAAGGACACGCTGTCGGAGAAGATCTTCGGGCTCGACGAATCGGTCAACGCGGACGCGATCGAGATCTACGTGTACCGGCTGCGCAAGAAGCTGGAGAACACGGGCGTCGCGATCGTCACGCTGCGCGGGCTCGGCTATCTGCTCGAAGCGAAGGCGGAGAGAACCGAATGAAGTGCCCCCATGCTCACGTGCTCTGCATGGGATCGCGCGCAGCGATGATCCGCGAATGCCCCGTCACGCCCCTCGGGGCGGCCCGGCGGGAGGCACGATGACCCGCCCGAACCTGCGCGCGCAGGTCGCGCTGTGGCTGCTGCTGCCGCTGCTCGGCCTGCTCGCGCTCGATTCGTGGCTCACGTACCAGCGCGCGATGAGCGCCGCGCACGTCGCGTTCGACCGCACGCTGTCGTCGTCGCTGAAGTCGATCCGCGAAGGCGTGCGGCTCAACGACGGCGAGATCGAGGTCGACCTGCCGTATCTCGCGCTCGAGATGCTCGAATCGAGCGACGGCGGCAAGATCTACTACCTGATCCGGGAGGACAACGGCCGCACGGTCACCGGCTACCCGGATCTGCCGCTGCCGCAGGGGCGCGACGCGGGCGACGGCGCGCTGTTCGTCACGCGCTACTACGACGTCGTGTATCGCGGCGAACAGTTGCGGATGGCCGCGCTGCGCATCCCGGTGCACGACGTGCCGACCGCGCAGTCGCGCATCGTATGGGTGATGGTCGGCGAGACGATCGAGGCGCGTCAGGCGCTCGCGCGCGAGATCCTGGTTGGGTCGCTGCTGCAGGAGGGGCTCCTCGTCGTGCTGGCGCTCGGGATCGTATGGCTCGGCGTCGGGCGCGGGCTGCGGCCGCTGAACCGGCTGTCGGCCACGGTTGCCGCGCGCAGCGAGGACGACACGACGCCGCTCGACACGGGCGCGATGCCGAGCGAACTCGCGCCGCTCGTCGATTCGATCAACCAGTACATCGGCCGCACGCAGCGGATGCAGGTGGCGCGGCGCCGCTTCTTCGCCGATGCGGCCCATCAACTGAAGACGCCGCTCGCGGCCGTGCAGGCCGGCGTCGAGCTCGCGTTGCGGCCCGACGAACAACCGCGCGCGAACGGGCACCTGCGCCGCGCGAACGGCGCGGTGCGGCAGGCCGCGAAAATCGTCCAGCAGCTGCTGTCGCTGTCGCGGCTCGATTCGGACAGCGGTCATGCGGTCGCGCACAAGCCGGTCCCGCTGCACCGGCTCGCACGCAGCGTGACGCTCGACTGGTCGCCGGTCGCACGCGCGCGCGACATCGATCTCGGCTTCGAGCACGAGGCCGACGTCGACGTGCTCGGGCAATCCGACTTGCTCGGCGAGATGATCGGCAACCTGATCGACAACGCGATCCGTTATGCGGGCGACCGTGCGGTGATCACGGTGCGCGTCTCGCGCGACGGTGATGGCGGCGCGGCGCGGCTCGACGTGATCGACAACGGGCCGGGCATTCCGGCCGACGAACGCGACGCGGTGTTCGAGCGCTTCCATCGCGGCAGCAAGACGCAGACGGTCGAAGGGACGGGGCTCGGGCTGTCGATCGTGCGGGAAATCGCGCGCGTGCATCAGGGCAGCGTGACGCTTGCCGATGCGGGCGGCGGCGGGCTGGTCGTGACGATCCGGCTGCCGGCGGCGATGCGCGATGCGATGCCGTGCGCCGCGTGACGATACGGCGCGCGAAGGGAACGGGCCAGCGCAAGCCCGTTATCAGCGTGAACGGGCTCCTTGGCTCTCCGGCTCAGTCGCCGAAGCCGATCTCCGCTTCGACCGGCTGGCCGACTTCGAGCCACGCGCCCGCGCCTTCGACGACGATCGCATTGATGCCGAACGTCAGCGCACCGTCGTAGTTCGGGTTCGCGCGATAGGTCTGCATCGTGTCGGTCGGCTCGTGCGGCCACGCCGGATCGGGCGTGCCGGTGGCCTGGTCGATCGTCGGCATCGGGCAGCGCGTGCACAGCTTCACGAGCCGCAGCCGCACCGGCGTGTCGCCGTCGGTGTCGAGGTGCTCGACGAAATCTTCTTCGTACGCATCGAGATCCGACACGACGAGGTTCGGCCGGAAGCGGTTCATCGGGATCGCCGGCGCGCCTTTGGCGGCAAGCCGCGCGTTCAGGTCGTCGAGCGACGACTGGCCGATCACCAGCAGCGGATAGGCGTCCGAGAATTGCGTATGCGTATCGATCTCGCCGGTCCACTTGCGGTCGCAGTCGCGTCGGGCGTCGCGGGCGAAGCGCGCGAGTTTGGTCGGCACGCCGAGGAATTCGGTGAGCCATGCGGCCGTTTCGGCGCCCGTGTCGATCGCATCGACGGTGTCGCGCCACACGGTCGCGGCCATCTTCGGCGTGGCGGGCGTCGCGTCGCCATCGAGCGGCGTACGGAGTGCCGGCATGCCCGGCGCATTCAGCACGAGCGCATCGTCGTCGAGCGTCGGGCGGATCAGCGCGAGGCGCGGGTGCGTGCGCTGCGTGAGCATCTGCCCGTGCGGATCGGTGATCAGCCAGTGTCGGTCGTAAGCGAGGCCCGTTTCGAGCAATTGCGCGCGCGTCAGCGCGATGCCGGCGCAGGATTTGATCGGATAGACGAAGAGTTCGGTGATGGCTGGCATGACGCTGGCTGAAGGCGGGATGGTCGAATCGCGATTGTGCCAGATCGTGCCGAAGCCGTTTGACGGCCGCGCGCCGCCACGCGCCCGTCAGGCGAGCGGGAAGCCCGCGTCGAAGGTCGTGCGCACGTCGAGCGGCCGGCGCAGCAGTCCGGCCTTCAGGTAGAAGTCGGCCGTGCGCTGCTGCTCGGCGATCACGGCCGCGTCGATCGGCAACCAGCGCGTGCCGCGGCGTTCGAACTGCAGCTTCGCGGCGGCCGGCGGAATGCCGATGATGCGCGCGAGCGCCGCCGAATACGCGTCGACGTGCCGGTACGACCAGGCCTGCGCGCGCACGACGCGCCGCAGGAAATCGTGCAGCACATCGCGCTTCGACGCGATCGCCGCGTCGGTCGCCGCGAGATAGCTGAGGCCCGACCACAGCCCGCGGCCGTTGACCAGCACGCGCGCGCGGCCGCTCGTTTCGGCGAGCGCGGTATAGGGCTCCCAGGTCGCCCACGCGTCGATCGAACCGGTTGCGAGCGCAAGCATCGTGTCGGCCGGCGGCAGGAAGCGGAACGATACGGCATCGGGCGGCAGGCCGGCCGCGTCGAGTGCCTTCAGCGTGACGAAATGGCCGATCGAGCCGCGCGTGGTGCCGATGCGCTTGCCCTTCAGGTCGGCCGCGCCTTTCAGCGCGGCGTCGGGTTGCACGAGCACGGCCGTGCCGTACGGATCGGAACGGTTCGCGCCGATCACCTTGATGCGGGCACCGGATGCCAGCGCGAAGATCGCCGGCGCGTCGCCGATCGGCCCGCAGTCGACGGCGGCCGCATTCAGCGCTTCGGCGAGCGGCGCGGCCGCCGGGAATTCGGTCCACGCGATGTCGTACGCGAGGCCGTTCAATTCGCCGGCCGCTTCGAGCAGCGCGCGCAGGCCGCCTTTCTGGTCGCCGGCGCGCAGCAGCGGGCGGCCGCCCGATTGCGCGCGCAGGGCGGCCGGCGCGGCGGCGATCGTGGCAAGGGCGCTCGCCTGGGCGAGGAAGTGGCGTCGGGTCGGATTCATCGTGAAGTTCCGTCGAAGGAAGGATTGGTGGGTTCAATGCGGGAGCCCGGCCTGTACGTCGCGCACGGGTTCGTTGTCGACGCGCAGCAGCAGCGCGGTCAGTGCGTCGCCGCTCGCCGCGCGCGTGGCCGGTCGGGGCGCGGCATCCGAGCGGCACAGCAGGTCGGCGTCCGACCAGCCGGCGCTGCCGGGCAACGCACGCGCCCGCAGCCAGCCGCGTCGATCGGCAAGCAGTTGCGTGCCGCCGAGCGCATCGGGCGCGATGCCGGCAATCGTCGCGAACGCGAGCCATGCATCGGCGGTCGTCGCGACGCAGTTCGCACGCGAGTCACCCGACGCCGGCACGGGCGCGCCGCGTTCGGTGACGAGCAAGGTCTGCCAGCGCGCGTCCTCCGGCGGGGGCGTCGCGCCCGGCGCGAGCGCGACGACGCGCACGCGCTGGCCTTCGCGCCAGCGTTCGAGTGCCTGAGGCGCGGCGTCGCCGCACCGCACGTCGAGTGCCGGCAGCGGGACGGGCACCGGCCACGCGCCTTCGGCCTTCGCGCCGCTACCGGCTGCCAGCGCTTTCAGGTAGTCGAGCACGGCCCACGTGTCCCGCGGGCCGAGCGTGGCCGCGAAGCCCGGCATCGTCGCCGCGCCGTGCGCGTCCTGGGTGCCGTGGCGCACGCGCCAGAACAGTTCGCCGTCGAGCCTGCGCGCGAGCAGCGTGCCGGCGAAGGTCGGCGGCCAGTGCGCGAGCGTGGCCGCGAGCGGCCCTTCGCCACGGCCGTCCGCGCCGTGGCAGGCCGCGCAATGTCGCGTATACAGGTGTGCGCCACGCATCACGTTCGCGACGGAAAACGGCGCGGGATCGCGCTGGAAACTCGTCGGCACGGCAGGCGCGAGCCACAGCGAAGCGGGCGGCCACGGCGCGCACCACGCGAGGGCCAGCGCGGCGACGGCCGATCCAACACGCCACTTGCGCGCGGCCAGCGCGATGCAGGCGAGCACGACGGCCAGCGCCGTCACGCCGCAGGCGCACGCGAGCTGCCGCGTGAGCCCCGCGTCGATGCGCAGCGTTTCGAGCGCGATGCGGTGTGCCCAGGGCCACGCCGCCTGGCCATCGACATCGCCGGTCAGGCCGATCGCGTGCAGCACACGCGCCAACGCGATTTGCGCGCGATACAGCAGTTGCAGGAAGGCGATGGCCCAGTCGGCGAACGGCGGCGCGTTCATCGCGCGCGTTTGCGGCGTACCGCACCCGAACGTCGAACGGCACCCGGCATCTACCAGCTCGCATCGAGCCCGAGATGCCGCAGCGCGTCGTGGCGCAATTCGGCGAGACGCGGGTCGCCGCGATGGCGCGGATAGGGCAGGTCGACGCGCAGTTCGGCGACGATCCGTGCGGGGCGCGGCCCGAACACGATCACGCGCTGCGCGAGGAACAGCGCTTCTTCCACGTCGTGCGTGACGAGCAGCGCGGAGAAGCCGTCGCGCCGCCACAGGGCGGTCAGCTCGGCCTGCATCGTTAGCCGCGTCAGCGAATCGAGCTTGCCGAGCGGTTCGTCGAGGATCAACAGGCGCGGATCGTTGACGAGCGCGCGGGCGAGTGCGACGCGCTGCGCCATTCCGCCGGACAACTGATGCGGAAACACGTTCGCGAAGTCTTGCAGCCCGACCCGCGCGAGCGCATCGTCGACGCGATGCTGCGCGGTGCGCGCCACGCCGCGCGCTTCGAGGCCGAGCGCGACGTTCGCGCGCACGCGCCGCCACGGGTACAGCGTCGGGTCCTGGAACACGACGATGCGCGACGGATCGGGGCGCTCGATCGGCACGCCATCCTGCGCGATCGTGCCTTGCCGGGCGGCGTCGAGTCCGGCGACGAGGCGCAGCAGCGTCGATTTCCCGCAGCCGCTCGGGCCGAGCAGCGCGACGAATTCTCCGGCCGCGACCGACAGCGAGACGTCGTCGAGCACCGGCAGCGCGCCGCCGGGGCCGTCGAACGCATGGCTCACGCGGCGGATGTCGATGCGCGCGCCGCGCGGCGGCGTGACGGCGGGCGCGGCGGCCGCGACGCCCGCGGACGATTCGAGTACGGCGGCGCTTACCATTTGACGGTTCCTTTCTGCCATGCGAGCACGCGGTCGCGCGCGGCGAACAGCAGCGCGATCAATCCGGAAAACAGCAGCGCCATCACGATCAGCGCCGCATACATGTTCACGTACGACGCCCAGCCCTGCGCCCAGCTCAGGTACCAGCCGAGCCCCGACTTGACGCCCATCATCTCGGCGACGACCAGCACCGTGAACGACGCGCTCAGCCCCATGAAAATGCCGACGAACACGTGCGGCAGCGCGGCCGGAATCGCGACGTGGAGCACGAGGAAGCGCGCGTTCGCGCCGAGCGTGCGCGCGACGTCGTAGTACTGCCGGTTGACGCTCGCGACGCCCGACCACGTCAGCACGGCGACCGGGAAGCCGGTCGACAGCGCGATCAGGAACGCGGCGGCCGAATAGCTCGACGGGAAGAAGTAGAACGTGAGCGGCAGCAGTGCGGTGGCCGGCACCGGGCCGAGCACGCGCAGCACCGGATGCACCCAGTAGCCGATCCGGCGCGACCAGCCGATCGACACGCCCACCGCGAAGCCCACCGTGACGCCATACGCGAACCCGAGCGCGAGCAGTTTCAGCGTGTTGCCGGCGCTGCCGGCGAGGCGGGGCCAGTCGTCGACGTAGACCTCGATCAGCGCCTGCGGCGGCGCGAAGAACGGCGTCGGCAGCCAGCCGATTTTCGCGGTGACGATTTCCCACGCGGCGAGCACGAGCGGCAGCGCGACGAGCCACGGGCCGGCCGGCCGCACCCGCGCGAGCCGCGTGCGGGTCGCGGCAACGAGATGGCCGAGCGTCGCGGCGACGAGCAGCAGCGCGGCGATCGTCCACGCGGCGGAGCCGAACGTGTCGGTGTACGCCCAGTCGCTGAAGCCGACGATCCGGTTCGGCCACAGTTGCGTGAGCGCGCCGAGCGCGGCCCACGCGAGCGCGGCGGCGATCCCGGTCGGCCAGGTGCGCGCGCGCCGGGCGTCGGCGGCCGGCGTGGCGTCGCAGGTCGTGCAGGCCGCGCGCGGGGTCGCGTCGGCGTTGGCCGCGCCGCCGGCCGGGGCCGATGCTGCGCGTGCGGCGGAAGCGTGTTCGATCGTCGACATCGCGTTACCCCAGTACGTTGGCATAGACCTGCTGCGCGAAGCGCTGCGGATCCGTGCTCTTCTTCAACACGCTGATGCGGCGGAAATCGTCCGCATAGAATGCGATTTCCTGCTGCAGGTCGACATTGGTCGGGTGATGCGTGTAGGTGAGCGTCGCGTACAGCTTGCGCAGATCCTCGGGGCTGATCTTCGGCGAATACTTGGCGAATACCTTCGCGGCTTCGTTCGGGTTGTCGTGCGTGTACTCGGTGGCCTGCACGATCGATCGCGCGAGCGCGGCGGCCGACGGCCGGTCGTTGCGCACGAGGTCGCCGCGCGCGCCGATCACGCAGCACACCTTGCGCGCGTATTCGCCGGACAGGTTGGTCGCGAGTTCGGTGTAGGCGCCGTTGCTGCGCTTTTCGAGCAGGTAGAGATTCGGGTCGCCGTCGGCGATCGCATGGATTTCACCCTTGTCGACCGCGACGCCGAGCAGGTCGGCCGGATACTGCCGCCACGTGATGTCGCGCTCGGGATCGATGCCGTTCTTCGCGAGCAGGATCGAGAAGAAGTGCTTGCCGGGCGCGGCCAGATCGCTTACGCCGACCGTCTTGCCCTTCAGCGCCTGCAGCGTCGTGACGCCGGCCGCCTTCGCGCCGAGCAGCCGCACGCAGCCGCCGTGCGAACTGCCGATGATCTTCACGTCGAAGCCGGCTTCGAGCGGCTTCAGCCAGCGGTGGATCATCCCGACCGCCGCATCGGCCTTGCCGGTCGCGATCGATTCGAGCAACTGGTCGGTCGAGCCGCTGTAGTTGATCAGCTCGACTTTCAGCCCGTTTTTCTCGAAGAAGCCGCGCTCCTGCGCGACGACGATCGGCGTCAGGCAGAACGCGTTCTGGTTCCACGCGAACGTGAGTTTCTTCAGCGGCGGCGCGGACCAGGCCTTGCGGCCGAGCGTGATCGCCGGCACGGCGAGCGCGGCGGCGCCGGCCGCGCGCAGCAGTCGGCGGCGCTGGTCGTCGTGCGCGTCGGCGGGCGTGGGTGCGGTGGTGTGGGTCATGGTCTGGTCTCCGGTGTGGCGCAAGGGCGGCTCAGTCGAGCAGGTCGGGTTCGTCGGCGACGACGCGCGCGAACAGGCTGTCGAACGCATGCAGCGCACCGTCGGGGCCGCCGATCTGGCCGTGCGTATGGCGCGCGGTCGCGTGATCGATCGGCCGCGGCGTGCCGGCCGCTTCGGCCAGCAACTGCGTGTGCGCGGCGTTGTCGAGCGCGATGTACCACCACGCGGCGGCCTCGACCGTCGGGCCGGCCGTCAGGATGCCGTGGTTCTTCAGGATCACGCCCTTGTGCGTGGTGCCGTCCGGCTTCGCGAGCGCATCGGCGATCCGCGCGCCTTCGCTGGTGTCGACGACCATCCCCGTGAAGTCGTCGAACAGCGCGTGATCCTCGTAGAACACGCACGCGTCCTGCGTGAGCGGATCGAGCGGGCGGCCGAGCGTCGACCACGCCTTGCCGTAGGTCGAATGCGTGTGCGCGGCGGCGACGACGTGCGGATGGGCTTCGTGGATCGCCGCATGGATCGCGAACGCGGCCTTGTTCAGCGGCCGCTTGCCGATCGCGGTTTCGCCGCGCGCGTTGACGAGCAGCAGGTCGGAGACCTTGATCTGCGAGAAATGCACGCCGAGCGGGTTCACCCAGAAATGATCGGGGAGCTCCGGATCGCGCGCGGTGATGTGGCCGGCAAGGCCCGACGCGAAGCCGAAGCGCGCGAACAGGCGGAACGCGGCCGCGAGCCGCTCCTGCCGGTGGCGGCGCTCGGCGGCCACGTCGACGCGCGGCGCGGGCGGATCGAACCAGAAGTGCTGGCGCGGGGTGTCGGCGAGCACGAGGCCCGATGCGGTTCGGGCGGGCGGGGCGAGGACGGCGGACATGGCGTGCGGCTCCCCTGGCGTCATGCGGCACGGCGCGCCGCGTCGCGGGCGGCGACGGCGCCGCGCACGCGCGGAATCAGTTCGCGGCCGTAGTCGATCGCATCTTCGAGCGGATCGAAGCCGCGGATCAGGAAGGTCGTCACGCCGAGGTCGTAGTAGTCGAGCAGCGCGTCGGCAACCTGTTCGGGCGTGCCGACGAGCGCCGTCGAATTCGAGCGCGCGCCGGTGAGCTTCGCGATCTCGGTCCACAGCCGCTTGTCGACGCGCGAGCCGCGGTCGGCCGCGGCGAGCAGGCGGCGCGCGCCTTCACTCTGCTGCGGGCCGCCGGCGCCGAGTCCGGCCGCTTCGCGCAGCCGGCGCGTTTCGTCGAGGATGCGGTGCGCACGCGCCCACGCTTCGTCCTCGGTCGCCGCGAGAATCGGCCGGAACGATACGGAGAATCGCACCTGGCGGCCGTGCTTGGCGGCTTCGGCGCGCACGCGCGTCGTCAGATCGCGCACCTGGTCGAGCGATTCGCCCCACAGCGCGTAGACGTCCGCGTGCTTGCCGGCCACCGCGAGCGCGGCTTCCGACGCGCCGCCGAAGTAGATCGGCACGTGCGGCTGCTGGAACGGTTTCACTTCCGAAAAACCCTGCTTGAAGCGGTAATGCGCGCCGTCGTGATCGAACGGCTGCGCGTCGGTCCAGATCCGCCGCAGGATGCCGAGGTATTCGTCGGTACGTGCATAGCGCGCGTCGTGATCGAGGAAATCGCCGTCGCGCTGCTGCTCGCTGTCCGAGCCGCCCGAGATGAAGTGCACCGCGAGCCGGCCGCGGCTGAACTGGTCGAGCGTCGCGATCTGCCGTGCGGCGAGCGTCGGCGCGGTGAAGCCCGGGCGATGCGCGAGCATGAAATGGATGCGCTCGGTCGCGGCGGCCGCGAACGCGATCGTCAGCGTCGCCGACGGGCCGGTCGAGTGGTGCGGCACGAGGATCCGGTCGAAGCCGGCCGTTTCGTGGGCGCGGGCAAAGTCGCGCACGTAGTCGGGATCGACCACGGGGCCGGACGCCGGGTGGATTTCCGATTGCTTCTGGCTCTGGATCATGCCGATGAATTCGACGCTCATCTGGGTCTCCGGTGCAGGGACGTTCCCGGCGCACGGCCGGGCAGGAATGGAGCGCAGGTTAACGCCGCGATCATGCGGAATGGAAATAATCAATCCCGATTTGAATATCAGATTTGCATGGTTTGGGGCCGCATGCGTTGCGCATACGCTGTGGGCTCGTGAATGATCGGGCGCGCGTCGGCGCCGTGTTCGTCACCGTGTTCGAACTACCCAGGGAATCCGTTTCGATGTCCGCCAGCCTTGCCGCTTCCTCGTCGTCACAGCAGCCTGCGCTGCGTCTCCTGTCTGCCGAAGCTGCCGAAGCTGCCGAAGCTGCCGAAGCTGCCGAAGCTGCCGAAGCTGCCGAAGCTGCCGAAGTCGCCGACGAGACGAACGACGCGCGCCTCGCC
Organism: Burkholderia sp. HI2761; assembly: GCF_002223355.1. NCBI lineage: Bacteria > Pseudomonadati > Pseudomonadota > Betaproteobacteria > Burkholderiales > Burkholderiaceae > Burkholderia > Burkholderia sp. HI2761. Next base: position 1,741,453 of record NZ_NKFN01000007.1, read on the forward strand.
GCGCTGCTCGAGCGCCTCGTCCCCGAACTTGCCGCCGATGCGGCTCGCAACGACGTCGATGGCCGCTTTCCGCACGAGAATTTCGCGCGGCTGCATCGTGCCGGACTGATCGCGCAGGTCGTGCCGCGCGAGCATGGCGGCGCCGGGGCGACGCTTGCGCGGGCGAGCCGGATCGTCGCCGCGGTCGCGCGGGCCGATCCGGCGACCGCGCTGGTGCTGACGATGACGTATCTGCAGCATCGCGCGCTCGGCCGCGCCGACAATCGCTGGCCGGCCCAGGTGCGGCGCGCGGTGTTCGACAGCGCGGTGGCGCACGGCGCGCTGATCAATGCGTTGCGCGTCGAGCCCGCGCTCGGTTCGCCGTCGCGCGGCGGCCTGCCGGCCACCATCGCGCGCCGCGACGGCGACGGCTGGCGGCTGTCGGGCCACAAGCTCTACAGCACCGGGATTCCGGCGCTGCGCTGGCTGGCCGTGTGGGCGCGCACCGACGAACCGGCGCCGCGCGTCGGCGTGTTTCTCGTGCCGCGCGACCGCGATACCGACGGCGATCGCATCCGCGTGATCGAAAGCTGGAATCACCTCGGCCTGCGCGCATCCGGAAGCCATGAAGTCGTGTTCGACGAGGTGCCGCTGCCGGCCGATCATGCGGTCGACGTGCGCGCGCCGGACGCATGGGCCGTGTCGGCCGCCACGCAGGCGGATGCCGACGCGCAGGCGGACCAGCAGGCGTGGATGGTCGCGCTGCTCGGCAGCCTGTACGACGCGGTGGCGCGCGCGTCGCGGGACTGGCTGCTCGAATTCGCGGCGACGCGCGCCCCGAGCGGGCTTGGCGCGCCGCTCGCGACGCTGTCCCGCGTGCAGGAGGCGGTCGGCGAAATCGAAGGCTGGCTGCACACGAATCGTGTGCTCCTCGACGATCACATCGCGCGCACCGATGCCGGCAACGCGCCGTCGGTGACGACCAGCGGCCTCGTCAAGCGCACCGTGACCGAGCAGGCGATCCGGACGGTCGAGCAGGCGCTGAAGCTGTCGGGCAATCACGGGCTGAGCCGCGGCAATCCGCTCGAACGCCACTATCGCGACGTGCTGTGCAGCCGCGTGCATACGCCGCAGGACGATGCGATCGCGGTGGCGGCGGGGCGGGTGGTGCTTGATGCGGCGATGCGCGGAGTAACGAGCGCGGAGGCGCACGCAACGTCCCGCAACGGTGGCGAACGCGGTCGACACGATGCGTGAGCCGGACCGGGTTGCCGCGCACGGCAACGGCGCGGAGCGATGCCGGCGCCGGCGCCGCGCGGTCGCGTTATGCGGCCTTGTCGTGCGATTGCTCGGGCAGCGCGAACGCCGCGCGCGCATGCGCGGCGACGGCCGCGAGCGGCGCGTCGAAGCGGGCCGCATCGTGCCGGCGCAGCAGCCACAGGTCGATCTGCGGCTTGAAATCGGCGAGCGGCACGATATCGAGCACATCGCGCAATGGGCTGCCTTCGACGAGCGGCAGCGGCATCAATCCGAGGCCGAAGCCGTTTGCAACGCTTTGCAGTTGCAGGTCGCGGCCGTACGCATCGAGCGTGACCGGCATCGGCAGGCCCTGCGCGTCGAGCGCACGCCGCAGGCCGGCACGAAAGCCGCAGCCATCCGGATTGAGCACCCAGCCGCGCGCGTGGCAATCGGCGAGCCGGTAGCTGCGGCGCGGCCAGTCGCCCTTGCGGCCGACCGCGACGAGCCGCGTGGCCAGCAACCGTTCGCCTTCCACCTGCGCCGGCAGTACCATTTCGTGCGCGAGGAAGACGAGCGCCGCATCGAGTTCGCGGCGGGCGATGCGTTCGACGAGCAGGCCGCCCCATGCGGTCGTGACGTGCGTCGCGAGCGCGGGCCACTGCGCGGCGAGGTCCGCGATGAGCGCCGGCAGCATCAACTCGCCGAGCCCTTGCGTGAGCCCGATCCGGAATTCGCCGGCGAGCGGCTGCTGGCCGGCCGTCAGTTCGCGCAGCGCGTCGACCTCGCGCAGGATCGCGCGACACTGCTCGAACACCTGCCGGCCGATGTCGGTCGGGCGCGGCGGCTTCGTGTTGCGGTCGAGCAGCGTCACGCCGAGCGCTTCCTCGAGATTCTGGACGCGCCGCGTGATCGCGGGCTGCGTCATCCCGAGCTCGGTCGCGGCCTGGCTCAGGGTCTGGCAGCGGACGACCGCTGCAAAAGCGTCGATATCGCTAATTTTCATGTTTGTTTTGCATGGTCTTTCGGGTGCATCATGACGATCCATCATATTCGGCATCATATTCGAGGAGACGGCCGATGAGTACGCTTTCGTTGCACCATGCGCCGCTGCGTCAGTTCGTCGAGGGTCTGGATGCGCTGCTCGCGTCCGGCGCGAACGAGGCGCGCATTCTCGACGAGGGCGGCGCGCTGCTCGCCGCGCTCGTCGAGCGCGACGACTGGTTGCCCGCCGCGTTTGCGCAACCCGATCCCGAGCGTTACCGGCAATACCTGCTGCATCTCGATCCCGACGAGCGCTTCTCGGTCGTCAGCTTCGTGTGGGGGCCCGGGCAGACGACGCCGATCCACGACCACACGGTGTGGGGGCTGATCGGGATGCTGCGCGGCGGCGAGTTTTCGCAGCCGTACCGGTTCGACGCGACCGGCAAGCCGGTGCCTGCAGGCGACGCCGTGCGGCTGCAGCCGGGCGAGGTCGAGGCCGTGTCGCCGCGCGTCGGCGACGTGCATCGCGTGACCAACGCGTTCGCCGACCGCGTATCGATCAGCATCCACGTGTACGGCGCGAACATCGGCAAGGTCGAGCGCGCGGTGTACCTGGACGACGGTACCGTGAAGCCGTTCGTGTCGGGCTATTCGAATGCCTGACGCAAAGCCCGCTCGCTCGGCCCGGTGCGATTGCGCGCCGGCAGGGCCAAGCTCGATCCGTTCCGCTTTCTTCACCGACTTCAACGTATTCAACACAGAGACATCGTGACGCAATCCGCCGATTCCACCTCCCGCTTTCCCGTCGCGTCGTACCAGGACGTACGCGCGCGCCTGCTGGCCCGCGACGAGATCGCGCTGATCGACGTACGCGAGGAAGATCCGTACGCACAGGGCCACCCGCTGTGGGCCGCCAACTTTCCGTTGTCGAAGCTCGAACTCGATGCGTGGACGCGGATTCCGCGCCGCGACACGCCGATCGTCGTGTTCGGCGAAGCGGGCGGCGAGGATCTCGCGCCGCGCGCGGCCGCGACGCTCGCGCGGCTCGGCTACACCGACGTGCGGCTGCTCGACGGCGGCCTCGCGGGCTGGCTGGCCGCGGGCGGCGAACTGTTCATCGACGTGAACGTGCCGAGCAAGTCGTTCGGCGAATGGGTCGAGGCCGAGCGCCATACGCCGTCGCTGTCCGCGCAGGAGGTGCAGGCGCTGATCGATGCGAAAGCCGATGTCGTGATCGTCGACGCGCGCCGCTTCGACGAGTACCAGACGATGAACATCCCGACGTCGACGAGCGTGCCGGGCGCGGAGCTCGTGCTGCGCGTGCGCGCGCTCGCGCCGGATCCGCGGACGCAGGTGATCGTCAACTGCGCGGGCCGCACGCGCAGCATCGTCGGCACGCAGTCGCTCGTCAACGCGGGGCTGCCGAATCCGGTCGCCGCGCTGCGCAACGGCACGATCGGCTGGACGCTCGCCGGCCAGACGCTCGAGCGCGGCGCGGCGCGCCGTTTTCCGGACGAGATCGACGCGACGCAGCGCGCCGAAGCGCGTCGGGCCGCGCGCGCGGTGGCCGAACGCGCCGGCGTGCCGCGCATCGCGCTGGCTGACGTCGCGGCGCTCGGCGAACCGGGCCGCACGCTGTACCGCTTCGACGTGCGTACGCCGGAGGAATACGAAGCCGGCCATCTGCCGGGCTTCCTGAGTACGCCGGGTGGCCAGCTCGTGCAGGAGACCGACCATCACGCGGCCGTGCGCGGCGCGCGGATCGTGCTGGCCGACGACGACGGCGTGCGCGCGGACATGACCGCATCGTGGCTCGCGCAGATGGGCTGGGACGTGCGCGTCGTCGAACCGGCCGGTACCGCGGCATTCGTCGAGCGCGGCCAGCCGCCGCGCGACGCGCCGGCGACGCCGCCCGCGACCGACGTGTCGCCCGCGACGCTCGCCGGCTGGCTGAAGGAGGCCGCGCCCGGCGAACTCGCGATCGTCGACGTGACGGCCAGCGCGAACTACGTGAAGCGGCATATCCCGGGCGCGTGGTTTGCCGTGCGCGCGCAGTTGCGCGACGCGCTGGCGGTGATTCCGCCCGCGAAGCGCTACGTGTTCACGTGCGGATCGAGCCTGCTGGCGCGGTTCGCGGCCGATGATGCACGCGCGTTGCTGCCGGCTTCGGCCGAGGTTGCGGTGCTGACCGGCGGCACGGCCGCATGGATCGACGCCGGGCTGCCGCTCGAAAGCGGCGAGACGCACCTCGCGTCGCCGCGCGTCGATCGTTACCGGCGCCCGTACGAAGGCACCGACAACGCGGCGGCGGCGATGCAGGCATATCTCGACTGGGAATACGGGCTGGTCGATCAGTTGAAGCGGGACGGCACGCACCACTTCAACGTGATCTGAACGATGCGGCGCAACCGGGCGCGGCACGCCGTGCGCCGTACCCGGTTGCCGCACGGTTCGGCACGTTCAGCGTGATCAGCGCTTGAACGTATCGACGGCCGTGCGGCCGACGGCCGGATCGTCGGTGAAGAAGCCGTCGATGCCCGCGCGCAGGTACGCCTGGATCTCGCGCACCGAGCCGGCCGTGTTGCGCGTGGCCGGCGTGCCGCCGTCCTTCAGCGACGCGGGCAGGAAGTTGTTCTCCGGGCGGAACGTGTACGGGTGCACGACGAGGCCGGCCTCGTGCGCGTAGCGCACGTACGGCGTCGGCGGCTGCAGCGTGCCGTCGGCGGCGACCGCGATGATCGACGTCTTGTACGGGCCGACGCCGTTCGCATAGGCCGCGATTTCGCGCATGCCGTCGCGCGTCGACAGGTCGCCGTAGGTGCGCTTGTCGTTCGCCTTCACGAAGTCGTACGGGCGCTGACCGGCTTCGTCCATCAACTGCACGAGCTTCCAGTTCGGCTGGCTCGACTTGATCCGGTTGCGGATCGTCTTCAGGTTCGCGACTTCGAACGACTGGATGTAGACGGTCGCCGTGCGCGACGTGTACGAATCCTTCAGCAGCGCGTCGACGAGGCGGTCCTCGAGCGGCAGGCCGATCGACTGGAAGTAGGTTGGATGCTTGGTTTCCGGATACAGGTGGATCGTGCGACCGGTCTGCGCGGACATCTGTTTCGCGAGCGCGACGATCTCGTCGAACGTCGGAATCTCGAACTGGTCGTTGTACGCGGTGTTGGCGGGGCGCACCTGCGGAATGCGCTCGCGCGCCCGCAGCGTCTTCAGTTCGGCGAGCGTGAAATCCTCGGTGAACCAGCCGGTCAACTGCGCGCCGTCGATCATCTTGGTCGCCTTGCGGCTCGCGAACTGCGGCAGTGTCGACACGTTCGTCGTGCCCGAGATCTCGTTCTCGTGGCGGGCGACGAGCACGCCGTCGCGGGTCGACACGAGGTCGGGCTCGATCACGTCCGCGCCGTCCTCGATCGCCTTGCGGTACGACGCGAGCGTATGTTCGGGGCGCAGCGCGCTCGCGCCGCGATGGCCGACCACCTGGACCTTCGCGGAAATCGGCTGCGTGGGATCGCGCGTCAGATCGTCGTCGCCGCCGCACGCGGCGAGCAGGAACGCGGCGGCACAGGCGAACGGGACGTAGCGCAGGGAGGTCGGGCGCTTGAGGAGCATGTCAATGGACCTTCGAAACGGAGTCGGAAAAGGGCGCTCGCGCCGGTGGCCTGGCAGGGCGCCGGGCTACGCGGAATCGAACGGTGCGCGATCGTCGCACCGAATAATTACATATGTATTACTTCGACCTTTCTGTTCGTTTTTGGGGAGCGGAGCATGCGGCGGGGCGGTCGAGTCCAGGCTTGCCCGCGCCGCATTCCGGCCGCCGCGGGGCTGCCCGCGCGCCGGATGCACTAAACTTGCGGGAATTTTGCATCGCCGCACCGGGACCGACGCCCGCCTGGCGCGACGATGCGGCGACTCGCGGGCCGGCGCGGGCGCCCGGCGCCCGTGTGCGTCCGGGGTCCGCGCCGGCCGATTTTTCCCGACCCATGACGACCCATACCGATCCCGCCTATCTGCTCGGCGAGCTGCTGAAGAACGTTTCCCGCTCCTTCTACCTGACGCTGCGCGTGCTGCCCGACGGCATGCGCGACCCGGTCGGCCTCGCGTATCTGCTTGCGCGCGCGGCCGACACGATCGCCGACACGGCGCTCGTCGCGCCCGACCGCCGCGCGGCGCTGCTGACCGACCTGCGCGACGACGTCGAGCGGCTCGGCGACGGCGCGGCGCTGTCGCGTTCGCTCGAGGACGTGACGCGGATGCAGACCGATTCGCACGAACACCTGCTGCTCGGCTCGATGGAGCCGATGCTCGCGCTGCTGCGCGCGCAGCCGGAGGCCGATCGCGCGTCGATCCGCAAGGTCGTCGCGACGCTCACCGCGGGGATGGAATTCGACCTGCGCACGTTTCCGGACGAGCAGTCGGGCCAGGTCGCATCGCTGCCGACGCGCGACATGCTCGACCGCTACACGTACCTCGTCGCGGGCTGCGTCGGCGAGTTCTGGACCGACATGACGGGCGCGCACACGCGCGCCGCGCGCGGCTGGGATCTGCCGGACATGCGCGAGAAGGGCATCCGTTTCGGCAAGGCGCTGCAGATGACCAACATCCTGCGCGACTGCGCGAAGGATCTGCGCATCGGCCGCTGCTACCTGCCCGACGACGTGCTGGGCGCGCACGGGCTCGTCGTGGCCGACCTGATGCAGCCGGAGGCTTCGGCGCGCGCGCGCGGCGTGCTGGTCGACCTGCTGCGCGTCGCGCTCGACCAGTATCGCGACGCAGGTCTGTATACGCTCGCGATCCCGCGCCGTTTCGTTCGGCTGCGGCTCGCCTGCCTGTGGCCGATCATGATCGGCCTCGAAACGCTCGAACTGCTGGCCGGCCACGCTGCGTGGCTCGATCCGGCGAAGCCGGCCAAGGTGCCGAGAAAGCGCATCTACCGGATCATGGCGGCGTCGCTCGCGCTGGTCGGTTCGAACACGGCGATCCGCGCGCGCCTGAGCGCGCTCGCCGAGGCGGTGAGCGCGCGGCTCGCGACGCAGCACTGAAGATCGCCGGCGCGATAAGCACCGGCATCGCCTCCGGGCCCGCGTTCGCCGGGCCGTTTCCGTCCGCTCTCCGGCACGCCGACTAAAACGTTTTCATGATTTCGTGTCTCGAAATGCGGATGTCACGAACGTCGGCGATCCTGCGCGGCGGCGTGAATCGCGGCGTCAGCTTCGATCGCGCTTTTGTAAGACGTTTGGTTGCCGAAGGCGTCTGACGACATCGGACGGTCGCGTTGCACCCGTAAAAATGTAAAGCTAGGGTTTTCACCGGCAAATGCCGGAAACGCCCACCGCACAAGCGTTTCGGGCCGTTATGTAACCGTTTGGTGAACCGCCGCGTTGCGTCGATCATACGATGACCGACCGCACATGTTGGGAAACAATTGGTAATCCGTCAGAATCGCGTCGGCATGTACTCGCACATGTGTCGGTCATAAAACCACACCAGAAAAGAAACATTCTTTGAGGACGGAGAATCAATGAAAAAGCGCGTCGCTTTCGCCATGACGGCAGTGGGTCTCGCCGCCGCTACCGCCGCCCACGCCCAGAGCAGCGTGACCCTGTACGGTATCGTCGACAACGCCATCGCTTGGCAGAACAACTCGTCGGCTACCGGTGCGACCACCGGCGGTCACTCGAAAGTACAGATGGCCACCGGCATTTGGGCGGGCAGCCGCTTCGGCCTGAAGGGCAGCGAAGATCTTGGCGGCGGCACGAAGGCGATTTTCCAGTTGGAAGCCGGCTTCAACGCGAACAACGGTTCGTCGCAGTGGACCAACGGCATCTTCACGCGTCAGGCATGGGTCGGTATGACCAACGCGACGTACGGTACGCTGACGGCCGGCCGTCAGTACACGGCGTACTACACGCTGCTGTCGCCGTATAGCCCGACGACCTGGCTGACCGGTTACTACGGCGCGCACCCGGGCGATATCGACTCGCTGGATACCAGCTACCGCGCGAACAACTCGCTCGTCTACATGTCGCCGAAGTTCTACGGCTTCACGGTCGGCGGTTCGTACTCGTTCGGCGGCGTGGCAGGCGCGACGAACCGCGGCTCGACGTGGAGCGCGGCGATCCAGTACCTGAACGGCCCGGCAGGCATCGCGGTCGGCTACCAGAAGGTCAACAACTCGACGCTCGGCGGCGGCGTGTGGGGCGCGAACTCGACGGTTCAGAACGGCCTGACGACAACGGGCGACGGCAACCAGCCGGCAGTTTCGTCGATCAACAACGGCTACGCGACCGCGCAATCGCAGCAGCGTCTCGCCGTGACGGCGGGCTATCAGTTCACGCCGGCATGGGATATTTCGGCGTCGTACTCGAACGTCCAGTACACGCCGGGCACGGGTTCGTTCTTCCGGAACAAGGCCATCTTCAACACGGCTGGCGCAGTGCTGCACTGGAAGGCAGCTGCTCAGTGGGACTTCGCGGTAGGCTACTCGTACACGGCGGCAACGCAGTCGAACGGTGTCTCGAGCGCGGCGAAGTACCACCAGGTCACGCTGTCGCAGTACTACAGCCTGTCGAAGCGCACGGGCCTGTATGCGGTTGAGGCTTATCAGCACGCAAGCGGCAACACGCTGAACGGCAAGGGCAACGGCATCATCGCGGCCACCACGTCGATCGGTGACGGCGTGGGCGCAGGTTCGAAGCAGAACCAGATCGCCGCTGGCGTCGGCCTGATCCACCGCTTCTGATGTCGCGCGGCGCGCGAGCGCCGCTCACGGCATGCGGTATGAAAAAACCGGCTTTCGAGCCGGTTTTTTCGTTTACGTCGCGAGCGTTCGCCCGATCCTCGGGATCACTGATCGATCGGCGACTTCAGCGGCTGATGCTCGCCCGTCAGTCCGAACACGACGAGCTGCGCGGGCTCGGTTGCGCTCGCGTTGCGTGACACCTGATGGCGCGAGCCCGGCGGCTCGTACCAGCCTTCGCCGGCGCGATAGCGGCGCAGCGGGCCGCCGTTCACCTGCGACAGCACTTCGCCTTTCGACACGACGGCGAACACCGAGCCGAGATGCCGGTGCGCTTCGGACGCCTGACCGGGCGCATAGTCGACCGTCGCGACGACGACGTGCTTGCCGGGCGCTTCGGGCACGGCCTGCTGCATGATCGCGTGCACGGCGTCGCCGGCGTCGTGCGCGTGGGCGGCGGCCGGCAGTGCCGCCGCGAGCACGAGCACGAACCCGGCGTACGGCGCGACGCGATGGAGCGGAGAACGGATCATCGTCGGCTCCTTACTCGGGCATCTTGCGGAACGCGATCGCGAAGCGGTTCCACGAGTTGATCGTCGCGATCAGCATCGACAGGTCGAACAGTTCCTCGTCGGTGAAGTGCGGCTTCACGGCTTCCCAGACGGCGTCGGGCACATGGTTGCTTGCCACCAGCGTCAGCGCCTCGGTCCATTCCAGCGCCGCGCGTTCGCGCTCGGTGAAGAACGGCGTTTCGCGCCACGTGACGACGGTCGCGAGACGGCGGTCGGTTTCGCCGCCCTTGCGCGCGTCGGTCGTATGCATGTCGACGCAGAACGCGCAGCCGTTGATCTGCGACGCGCGCAGGCGGACGAGTTCGGCGAGCGGCTTCTCGATCGAGCTCTTCGCGAGGAATTCCTCGGTGTTGCGCATCACCTTGATGGCATTCGGGCTGGCGGCATAGAAGTTCAGGCGCGGTTGCATGACAGGTCCTTTTCGGTTGGGTAGCGCCACGGTGGCGCGACAGGACCTACTTTAGGACGCGTACTGGCCTGCTTGAATAACCAATTTTATGGAAATTCAGGTAACCAGTGATGATCCGCCTGCGAGGCCGGCACCCAGCAAACCGGCCAGCTTCGCGAGCGCCGTGTCGATGCGCAGCGCGTCGATTCCGCCATAGCCGAACAGCAGCCCCGGGCGCACCGGCACGCCCGCGTGGAACGCCGAGATCCCGTACAGGCCGATGTCCTGCGCGCGCGCCGCGCGGACCAGCGCCGCTTCGTCGAGCCCCGGCTTCAGGTACGCGGCGAGATGGATGCCGGCGGTCGGCACGATCGCGTCGAACCACGGCGCGAGTTCGCCGCGCAGGTGCGCGATCAGCATCTTGCGGCGCGCGTCGTAGTGCTTCTGCACGCGTTTCAGGTGCCGCGCGAAATCGCCTTCGTGCATGAAGCGCGCGAGCGCCGCCTGCGTCAGCGTGCACGTGTGCCAGTCGACGATCTGCTTCGCCTTGGCCAGCGCGCCGCGCAACGCGCGCGGCGGAATCGCGTAGCCGATCCGCAGCTCGGGAAAGATCGTCTTCGAGAACGTGCCGACGTACGCGACGAGGCCCGTGCGGTCGAGGCTCTTCAGCGATTCGACCGGCCGCCCCTCGAAGCGGAATTCGCCGTCGTAGTCGTCCTCGATGATCACCGCCCGGCGGCGCTGCGCCCATTCGAGCAGCGCGACGCGGCGATCGAGCGTCATCGGCATGCCGAGCGGGAACTGGTGCGACGGCGTCACGTAGACGAGCCGCGCGTCGTCCGGCAGCCGTTCCGTGACGAGGCCGTGCGCGTCGACCGGCACGCCGATCACCGTCGCGCCGAGCGACGCGAACGCGGCGCGCGCGGGCGGATAGCCGGGATCCTCGACCGCGACGACGTCGCCCGGCCGCACGACCACGCGCGCGAGCAGGTCGAGCGCCTGTTGCGCGCCTTGCGTGACGAGCACGTCGTCCCAACCGCATGCGACCGCCCGGCTGAATGCGACGTAGCGCGCGATCGCGCCGCGCAACTGCGGGTCGCCGGCCGGGTCGTGGTATTGGCCCGGGCCGCGCGCCTGCTGGCGCAGCGCGTGATGCAGGCAGCGCCGCCATGCGTCGAACGGGAACAGCGTCTTGTCGGTCACGCCGCCGCGAAAGTCGAAGCCGGGCGAGTCGTGCGGCGCGGGCATCGCGAGCGCATCGGGCAGGTCGTTCCACAGCGCACGCGCATCGACCGCGTCGATGCGCGGCGTCTCGTCGACGATCGACGGCGCCGACGTCGCCGCGGCGTGCGGCACGCGCGCCAGGCCGTCGGCGACGAACGTGCCGTCGCCGGCGCGTGTATTCAGGTAGCCCTCGGCGACGAGGCGCTCGAATGCGTCGAGCGTCGTCTTGCGCGACACGCCGAGCTGTTTCGCGAGGTCGCGCGTCGATGGCAGCCGCGCGCCGCCTGCGAGACGCCCGTCGACGATCGCGGTGCGCAGTTGCCGGAAGATTTGCCCCGTCAGGTCGTGACGGCCTTCGATGCGGATCGCGATGTCCATCGCAGTGGTTACCTCGATCGGGGTGATTTTGCTCCAACCAGCATACCGGAAGTGGCCGACGCCGACGCCGACGCCGACGCCGGCGGCGGTTCGCGGCGGGCGGCTGTCGCCGCCGTCGCCCGATTGGACCGCGGCCCGTTAGTGCCTTACGATCCACGACACCCTTACCGTGGAGCGACCTCATGCTGTCCGAAGACGAACTGGCGCTGCTCGACGCGATCCGCGCCACCGGCAGCCTGTCGCGTGCCGCCGCGCGGCTCGGCAAGGCGCCGTCGACGGTGTCGCACGCGGCACGCCAGCTCGAAACGCGGTTCGACGCGCTGCTGTTCGACCGGCGCGGCTACCGGCTGCAACTCACGCCGGCCGGACAATTGTTGGCCGACGAGGCCGCGCGCCTGGCGCTCGACGTCGCACGGCTGACGCAGCGCGTGCGGCAGGTCGCGAGCGGCTGGGAGGACCGGCTGTGGATCGTCACCGACGAAGTGCTGGAGTTCGATACGCTGCTGCCGGTCGTCCGTGCATTCGATGCGCTCGATTCCGGCGTGTCGCTGCGCTTCACGCACGAGGTGCTCGGCGGGACCTGGGAAGCGTTGCGCGACGGCCGCGCGGATCTGGTCGTCGGTGCGACCAACGAGCCGCCGGCGATTCCGGGCCTCAAGTGGTTCGAACTCGGTGCGATGGAATGGGTGTTCGCGGTGTCGCCGCGCCATCCGCTGGCGTCCGCGAGCGGCGTGCTGACGCGCGATGCGATCGGTGCACATCGCGCGGTCGTCGTCGCCGATTCGTCGCGACGCGCGGCCGGCCGCGCGTATGGCCTGCTCGGCGGGCAGGCGGTGCTCGCGGCGCCGTCGATGCGCGCGAAGATCCTCGCGCAGCGCGATGCGCTCGGCGTCGGCTGGGTGCCGCGCCGGCGCGTGACGTCGTTGCTCGCGCGCGGCGAACTGGTCGAGAAGCAGACGGCGGACCCGCGCGAGCCGAATCTGCTGTACGTCGCGTGGCACGGCGATCGCGACGGTCGCGCGCTGCAATGGTGGCTGGAGCAACTGCGCGAGCCGAGACTCGTGCAGCGGCTGCTCGACGGGATCGACGTGGTCGGTTGAGCGCGCCCACGCCAACATGTTCGACGTTTTCGAACATGTTCGTCGTGCCGGCCGCACGGCAATGCCGTGCGCCGCGCGCATCCTGTGTTCACGGTCAACTCACCGGTTCACAGGAGAACATCATGCAACGCTTCGAAGGAAAGACGGTCCTCGTCACGGGCGGTAACAGCGGCATCGGCCTGGCGGCCGCCAAGGCATTCGCGGCCGAAGGCGCGCGGGTCCTCATCACCGGGCGCGACGCCGACACGCTGGAAGCGGCCCGTCGAACGCTCGGCGAAGGGGCGCTGGCGATTCGCAACGAAGCCGGCAGCGTCGCATCGGCCCGCGCGCTGGCCGACGCGATCGCCGCCGCCGGCGTACGGCTCGACGCGGTATTCGTCAACGCGGGCGTCGCGAAACTCGCGCCGTTCGCCGACAGCGACGAAGCGATGTGGGATCTCGTCTTCAACACCAACGTGAAGGGCGCGTATTTCCAGATCCAGTCGCTCGTGCCGCTGCTGAACCGCGGCACATCGATCGTGATCAACGGCTCGATCAACGCGCATATCGGGATGCCGGGCTCGTCGGTGTACGCGGCGAGCAAGGCGGCCGTCAATTCGTTCGCGAGGACGCTGTCGGCGGAACTGCTGCCGCAGGGCGTACGCGTGAACGTGGTCAGCCCGGGGCCCGTGCAGACGCCGCTGTACGGCAAGCTCGGCCTCGATGCGGCGGCGCTCGACGAGACCGCCGACAAGATCAGGGGGCTCGTACCGGTCGGCCGGTTCGGCACGCCGGATGAAATCGCGTCGACGGTGCTGCACCTGAGCGCGCCGGAATCCGCGTTCATCGTCGGCGCGGAAATCATCGCGTCGGGCGGGATGGGGCTGCTCTGAGGGGCGAGGCGGGGCGGGGACCGTCACCGGCCGATATGGCGCCGGGCGAGCGGCCCCGTCACATGCCCTATCGGGATGCACAGGCACCACGCGTGGCGCCGCCGGCTTCCAGTTGCGTCACCGTCAACCCCGCGAACGTCGCGCGGCCTTGCTCGGCGAACACGGCCACGCGATCCGCATCGAGCGGCGGGAAGATCAGGTCCGTCAGCACCGCGCGGCCGCCGTTCGCGAATACCTCGACCGACCCGCGATCGACGACGATTTCGAGCCGCAGTTGCCCGTGTTCGAGCGGCAGATCGACGATGTGCTCGCGGCTGAACGTGCCGGCGAAATTCGCTTCGCCGGATTGCGAGCGGTCGAGCGTCAGCGTGCGCTTCGCCGTGTCGTACACGATCCGGGTGCCGATCGAGCCGTCGCTCGAGCGCCGGACGATCAGCCCCGCGCGCGCGGCACGCTGCGGCGAGATCGTCACCGTGATGCGCTGGACCACGCCGCGCGTGGCGGCCGACAGCACCCGGGTAGCGGAGTCGACCGTGACGTCGCCTTCATGCACGGCGGGCCGGCCGTCGGCCCATGCGTCGAAGGCGGCGGCGGGCGCGACGACGAGGCGCGGTTCGCCGTCGATCGTCTTCAGCGACAGTTCGCGCGGCAGCGTGGTCGCGCCGCGCCATGGCGTGGTCGGCACTTTTGCCGCGTAATCCCAGTTGCTCATCCATGCGATCGCGACCGGCCGGGCGCCCGGTGCGCCGGAGAACGTGCCGGCTGCATAAAAATCGGCGCCGTGATCGACCCAGCGGAATTGCGCGGGATCCGAGCCGGCCGGCGCGACGCGGTCGGGCACGAACGTGCGGCCGTCGAAGTTGCCGACGAAATACATCGCGCCGGAACCGCCGGCGATCGACCACGGATTCACGTTGACGATCATCACCCACTTGATGCGGCGGGGATCGCCGTCGAGCGGCAGCGGGACGAGATCGGGCATTTCCCACAGCGCGCCCGCATGCGGCACGTCCGGCAGCGTGAAGTCGCTCAGGAACGACCAGTGGATCAGGTCGTCGGAACGATAGAGCTTCACGACGTGCGCATCGGCGACGACCGTCGTCATCAACCAGTAGCCGCCCGGCGCATACCACGACACTTTCGGGTCGCGAAATTGCTTCGATTCCGGATCGAGCGTCAGCACCGGATTGTGCGCATACGGCTGCCAGGTCGTGCCCTGGTCGAGGCTGTACGCGAGCGACTGGGCCTGTATGCCGGGTGCGTGACCCGAGCCGGGCTTGTAGACGCTCGTATAGAGCGCGACGAGCGGCGTGTGGCCCGGTTTGCCGAGACCGGACGTGTTCAGGGTATCGGCGACGATCGAGCCGGAGAAGATTTCCTCGGTGGCGTTCGCGCGCATCGCGACCGGCTGCTCGCGCCAGTGGACGAGATCGGTGCTGGTCGCGTGGCCCCACGACATGTTGCCCCAGTCGTTGCCGAGCGGGTTGTACTGATAGAACAGGTGATAGCGGCCGTTCTCGTAGACGAGCCCGTTCGGGTCGTTCATCCAGTTGCGCTGCGGCGTGTAGTGGAGGGCGGGCCGCCATTGCGGCGTGCCGTTGTCGGCCTGCGTGTCGCACGCAGCGGCGGCGGCCTGCGTGCAGGCGATGCAAACGAGCAGCAGCCGGACTAGGCGGACGGAAAAGCGGAAAGACGTCGATTTCATGCGGGGCCGGGCGCTTCGGCGGGCGAAGCGGGAAAGGAGGGCGCACGCCGGCTGCAACGGCGGCATGCGCAAGGGTTCGAAAGAAAAGTCGAAAAAAGAGGAGGCGCACACGCGACACGCGCGATACGCGCCTCCTGAACCTCGTGCCTTCAGCGACGATCGTTATCGTTGGCTATCCTGATTGCCGCCGCCGTTACGGGCGGGTGCCCGGGCCGTCGTTGTGGCCGGCCCCCGTCGCCGGCAGGTTCGTCGGGATGTCGCCGTAGCCGCCGAGGCCGCCGCGTCCATACGTGCGGTCGACCGCCGTCGACGTGCCGTTGATGTTGACCTTCACCGTCGGCGCGAGCGTGCCGCCGCGGCGCGGGCCGATCGCATCGATGAACGACTCGACGAGCCCGCCCGGCATCACGTAGTGCGAATACGACTGGAATTCGCGCGGGTTCTGGTTCGGGTCCTGCGAATACGGTGCGCCGGCCGGCGCGGAGAAGTCGGTCGGGTTGCCGAGCACGAGGCCGCTGCCGCCGTTCAGCGGCAGGAAGTCGCTGCGGATGCCGTTGCCGACGAAGCCGTACACGCCGTCCGGGCCGTCGACGCCGGCCGCCATCGTCGTGCGGTGGCTGATCGTGAACAGGTAGTACTTGCCGTCCTTGAGGTAGATCTGCGGGCGCTCGGTCTGGTCGTCGACGCAGTTCGCCGACAGGATCGGCGGCAGGAACTTCCACTCGGTCAGTTGCGGGTTCGTCGCGACCGCGAGGCCTACGTTGGCCTTTTGATACACTGCGCCCGAATTCATCACCGCGTTGAGATCTTCGCGGTTCGGATCGTTCGGCGCGTAGCCGAGATCGGCCTCGGTGCAGGTGCGTGCGCCGCGCTGGCCACCGGTGTTGCCTTCGAACACCATGTAGGTCTTGCCCGGATGGGCGGGGTCGGTGAACACGAACGGATCGCGGAACGAGAAGTAGGTGTTCTGCTGGCCGCTCTGGTAGTACTTGCCGTCCGGTTCCAGCAGCGCCTTGTGATCGTCGAAGCCGCTGAACCACACGTGCTTGTCGTCGGCGTGAATGTGGCCGTCGGTGCGCGTGATGATCGCCTGCGGCGGCGTGATGTCGGCACCGCCGGGCGCCGAGCGGTTGAACGACGTCGCGGTGTAGTAGAGGCTGACGTTGTCGCCGTGCGTGAGGCGTGCGGAGCCCGACCATTCGGCGTTGTTGGTCATCGGCGCGGTGCCGAACACCCGGGCGCTCGCGCCGTCCGGGAACAGGTGGCCGCCCCAGGTCCAGCCGCCGTTCGCGGGACGTTGCGACGCGGGGATGCCGGCGCGGCGATAGAAGAAGCCGATGCGGGCGTGGACGTGACGGTCGTCGAACGTGTAGCCGGCGTGCGGATCGGCGGTGAGCGAGAAGATCACCTCCCAGCCCTTGTAGCTGAGCTGGTTCGCGCGCAGGTCTGCCAGCGGCCACGTGTCCCACACCCACACGTTCGAGTTGATCAGCGGGAAATCCTGCGGGATGTCCGGCATCGTCAGCGCCTGCGGCAGCGAATTCTTGTCGGCGCCGGCGGTATGCGATTGCGCGACGATCTGGCGGATGTCCGCCCGCGTCCAGCGCATCGTGAAATTGCCTTCGGGATCGTAGGCTTGCTGCGTATGGGGTGTGGGCACGGGCGCGCCCGTGCCGCCGGACTGCGCGTGCGCGACGGACGCGAAGGCGGCGAGTGCGCCGCCAGCGAGCAGCAAACGTTTGGCCGCGATCGGGCGGAAAAGGGGAAAGTATGTCATCTCGTCGTTGTTTCCTTGGAAGGTGAAAGTGAACGGCTGAGCGGGCATCGATGTCCAAACCGGTTTGGATGCTATTTCAAACCGGTTTGGAACGCAAAAGATATTTATTTGACGGTAATGATTACCCAATGGAAATAATTACCCGGTCGGCGTGTCCCGGTCGTCGGGCCGCCGGGCGGATCGGCGAATGCGAGGAATGACGATGAAGGTGAATCTGAAGGTGCTGTCGGACGCGCTCGGCTTGTCGCGGACCACGGTCAGTCGCGCGTTGAACGGTTATGACGACGTCAGCGAGGCGACGCGCGAGCGCGTGGCGAAGGCCGCGCGGGAAATGGGCTACGTGGCCGACCCGACCGCACGGCGGCTCGCGACCGGGCGGGCCGACGTGATCGGAATCGTCTATCCGTTCGGCGCCGGCGATCTCGGCGATCCGCGTTTCGGCGAAGTCGTCGCGGGCATCACCGAGCGGCTCGCCGAGCGCAATCTCGATTTCATCATCGCGTCCGCGCGACCGAACGCGGAACTGGACACGTATCGGCGGATCGTCGACGGCAAACTCGTCGACGGGCTGATCGTCGCGCGCACGCTGGTGGACGATCCGCGTATCGCGTACCTGCGAGCGAACGCGTTTCCGTATGTCGCGTACGGCCGCACGCAGGCGGCCGGCCCGTATGCGTGGTTCGACTTCGACAACGAGGCGGGCGCGCGCGACGCGGTGCGCCGGCTGATCGGCTTCGGGCATCGGCGCATCGCGATGATCAGCGCGCCGCTGACGCTGAATTTCGCCGCGCAGCGGCGTGCCGGTTATCTATCGGCATTGCGCGAAGCCGGTATCGAGGAGGATCCGGGGCTGCTCGTCGAGTGCCCGTTTACGCACGACGGCGGGCTGCAGGCGGCGCGGACGTTGCTCGCGCACGCCGAGCCGCCGACCGCGCTGCTGGTCGACAACAACATCGCGGGCGCCGGCGCGTTTCGCACGCTGGCCGACAGCGGGCTGCGCCTGGGCGCGAACATGTCGCTGATCGTCTATGACGGCGTGCCGCCCGATATCGCGCATCCGTATCGCGTCACGGCGGTCGTGCAGCCGACCGGGCATGCATCGGGGCGCGCGCTGGCGGAACTGATGCTGCGGCTGCTGGACGACGGCGTGCGCGATCACCGGCTCGAAGCGCCGGCAATCGAAGCGGGCGATACGGATGGTCCGCTGCGCGGGTAGCGGCGTTGCGCGACGTGCAGCCCCCGACGCGACGGCGATGCCGAGCCGATGCCGAGCCGAGCCCACCCGAGCCGAGCCGAGCCCAGCCGAGCCGAGCCCAGCCGAGCCGAGCCCAGCCGAGCCGAGCCCAGCCCAGCCCAGCCCAGCCCAGCCCAGCCCCGTCGGAAAGGCCATGACGATGGCAGGGCCGAATACGCATTCTTCTAGACGACCGGTCTAATTCAGGAATATCATCCGTTCTCCTTGAATGCGGCGACGTTTCCGCCAGGCTCAAGTAGCGGGACGCCGTCGTTTTATTTCGGCCGCTTCTAGACGACTGGTCTAATAGACGTTTATCGCATGCGGATGAATGAATCGCACGTTGCCGCGCGCCGACGGACTAACCGACAGGCGTGCCGCACCGACGTGCGGCCCCGTTCCCCGTCCATTTTCGAAGGAGTGTCCGATCATGAAGATTCTGGTTGTCCTGACCTCGCACGACACGCTTGGCGACACCGGCAAGAAAACCGGCTTCTGGCTCGAGGAACTGGCCGCGCCGTACTACACGTTCAAGGATGCGGGCATCGAGCTGACGCTCGCGTCGCCGAAGGGCGGCCAGCCGCCGCTCGATCCGAAGAGCAGCGACCCGACCGCCCAGACCGACGCGACGCGCCGCTTCGACGCCGATGCGGCGGCCAAGGCCGAACTCGCGTCGACGCGCAAGCTGGCCGATGTGTCGGCGGACGACTACGACGCCGTGTTCTACCCGGGCGGCCACGGCCCGCTGTGGGATCTCGCCGAGGATCTGCATTCGATCGGCCTGATCGAGCGCACGCTCGCGGCAGGCAAGCCGGTCGCGGCGGTCTGCCATGCGCCGGGCGTACTGCGCCACGTGAAGAACCCGCAAACCGGCGAGTCGGTCGTGCGCGGCAAGCGCGCGACGGGTTTCACCAACAGCGAGGAAGCAGCCGTCGAGCTGACCGAGGTCGTGCCGTTCCTCGTCGAGGACATGCTGAAGACCAACGGCGCGGAATTCGAGCGCAGCGCCGACTGGGCGCCGCATGTCGTCACCGACGGGCTGTTGATCACCGGGCAGAACCCCGCGTCGTCGGCGCCCGCGGCCGAGGCGCTGCTCGCGAAGCTCGGCCACCGCTGAAAGCACGGCGCCGGCCGGGCCGGCGCCGCTTCCTTGCCGTCGTCGGGCGCAGCCGGTCCGCCGGCGGCCCGCATCGTTGCGCCGTGCGCACCACACCGCACGGCGCATTCCCAGCCGTTTTGCAGAACCCAGCAAAGGAGTCGTGGATGTCTGCCCTGTTCGAACCGTTCAAACTCAAGGATGTCACGCTGCGCAACCGCATCGCGGTGCCGCCGATGTGCCAGTACGTCGCCGAGGACGGCGTCGTCAACGACTGGCATCACGTGCATCTGGCCGGCATCGCGCGCGGCGGCGCGGGCCTCGTGATCGCGGAGGCGACGGCCGTGTCGCCGGAAGGGCGCATCACGCCGGGCTGCGCGGGGTTGTGGAACGACGCGCAGGCCGACGCGTTCGCGCCGTCGGTCGCGGCGATCAAGGCGGCCGGCGCGGTGCCCGGCATCCAGATCGCGCACGCGGGCCGCAAGGCGAGCGCGAACCGCCCGTGGGAAGGCGACGACCATATCGCCGATGGCGATCCGCGCGGCTGGCAGACCATCGCGCCGTCGGCGGTGCCGTTCGGTGCGCACCTGCCGAAGGTACCGCGTGAAATGACGCACGACGACATCGCTCGCGTGCAGGCCGACTTCGTCGCCGCCGCGCAGCGTGCGCGGGACCTCGGTTTCGAATGGCTGGAACTGCACTTCGCGCACGGCTATCTCGGCCAGAGCTTCTTCTCGGTGCATTCGAACCAGCGCACCGACGAATACGGCGGTTCGGCCGACAACCGCGGCCGCTTTCTCGTCGACACGCTCGCGGCCGTTCGCAAGGTCTGGCCCGAACATCTGCCGCTGACCGCGCGCCTCGGCGTGATCGAATACGACGGCCGCGACGAAGAGACGCTCGCCGAGTCGATCGCGCTCACGCAGCGGATGAAGCGGGAAGGGCTCGACATGCTGAGCGTGTCGGTCGGCTTCTCGACGCCCACTGCCCGGATTCCGTGGAGCCCGGCGTTCCTCGCGCCGATCGCCGAGCGCGTGCGCCGCGAGGCCGGGCTGCCGGTGTCGTCCGCGTGGGGGATCGACACGCCGCAACTGGCGAACCGCGTGGTCGAGCAAGCGCAGCTCGATCTCGTGATGGTCGGCCGCGCGCACCTGGCCGATCCGCACTGGCCGTATCACGCGGCCAGGCAGCTCGGCGTCGAGCGTCCGTCGTGGACGCTGCCCGCGCCGTACGCGCACTGGCTCGAGCGCTACCGGATCGCCGACGAGGCAGCCTGAGCGGGGCGTCGACGTCGCGCCGGCTGGCCCCGCGCATCGCGCGTGCCGCCGATCCGGCGCCGATGGATAGAATGGCGGTTCGTTCAGGCCGGTTGCCTCGACGAACCGCCATTTTTTCATTTCGACAGAGGTGCCATGGCTGCACATGTCCCGTCGTCTCCCGATTCCGCCGCGCGGCCGCGCGCCCAGCAGATCGCCCGCGTCGCGCTGTATGCGGCGCTGCTGGTGCTCGCGCTGTGGGTGATCCGCGACTTCATTCCCGCCATCGCATGGGCCTGCGTGATCGCCATCGCGATGTGGCCGCTGCTGAAACGCTTCGAATCGCACCGGCTGTTCCGCGATCGGCCGACGTTGATCGCGACCGTCATCACGGCGGGGATTTCGCTGCTCGTCGTGCTGCCGGTGGCCGTCGCGACGACCCAGGCGATCGCGCAGGCGCACGACCTGCGCGAGTGGCTGCACACGATCCAGGACAACGGCATTCCGCTGCCGGAGGTGGTCGGCCGCCTGCCGTACGGCGCCGCGCAGATCACCGAATGGTGGCAGGCCAATCTCGGCCATCCGCTGCATGCGGCTACCGCGATGCACGGCGTCAACGGCGAGAGATTCATCGCGTTCGGCCGGCAATTCGGCACGAAGCTCGCGCATGTGCTGCTCGAATTCGGTTTCATGCTCGTCACGCTGTTCGTGATCCTGCGCGCCGGCCACAAGCTGTCGGGCGCATTGCTGCAGGGCGCGCGGCGCGCGTTCGGGCGCAACGGCGCGGAACTGATCGAGCGCATGGTTGCGGCCGTGTACGGCACGGTGACCGGGCTCGTCGTCGTCGGGCTCGGCGAGGGCGCGTTGCTCGGCGTCGCCTATGCGCTCGCCGGCGTTCCGCACGCGGCGCTGCTCGGGCTCGTCACGGCGGTCGCCGCGATGCTGCCGTTCTGCGCGCCGATCGTGTTCTGCGGCGCGGCGCTCTGGCTGTTCGTGCAGGGGGCCACCATGTGGGCCGTCGGGGTGGCGGCGCTCGGGTTCATCGTCGTGTTCATCGCCGAGCATTTCGTGCGGCCGGTACTGATCGGCGGTTCGACACGGCTGCCGTTCCTGCTCGTGCTGTTCGGTATCCTCGGCGGCGCCGAGACGTTCGGCCTGATCGGGCTGTTCGTGGGGCCTGCGCTGATGACGGTGCTGACGATGCTGTGGGCCGAATGGATCGCTTGATCATCGCGCATGCCGTTGCACTGAGCTGATGCACCGGTGCAGCGGTGCAGCGGTGCGGATGCGCGTGCACGCTTGCACCGGTTTGTCACGATTGGTGACGATTCGGCGGTCGCGGAAGCCAGCAACCGCAGGGATTCGGATAAAGATCTCTACATTTCTTTTCGATCCGGACCCAAAGGTCGAGTAGCATGGGGCTTTCGATCACGCCGGTATGGCGCAGCAGATTTCCCGAGCATGCGATTGATTTCGATGTCCCGTCCCGCAGCGACGCTGTCCCTGGCGGCCAGCTGCCTGATGTTGCATGGCTGTGCGTGGTTCGACTCGTGGCTGCCGTTCTCGTATTCGCGCACGCCGCTTGCACGGGCCGCGTCGCGGCACGGCGCGACGCGCGCCGACGTCGTCCGCGCCGCCGGCAACCCGCGCAGCGTCTGGATGGTCCGTAACGGCAGCGGCGTCTGCTACAACTACTTCATCGAGCACGGCAACGATCACCGGTCGTACTTCGTCGTGTTCGACAAGGCCGGCGTCGTCACGCAGTCCGGCTTCGATACCTGCATGGACGCCGATCGCAAAGGCGCGCTTCAGTCGGGCAAGAGCGCGTCGCGATAGCGCGGCGGCCACGCGCCGCGCGAGCCCGTCATACTGCCGTCACGCTATCGTGTCGACCACGCCGCCGTCGACGCGCAACGCCGCGCCGGTCGTCGCCGAGGCCTGCGGCGAGCAGACGTACACGACCAGGTTCGCGACTTCCTCCGTCGTCGCCGGCCGCTGGATGATCGAACTCGCGCGCTCGCTGCGCACGAACTCCACGGCAACGTCGTCGATGCTGCGGCCCGTTTCGTCGGCCTGTGTCTTCAGCAGCGCGCGCACGCCTTCCGACATCGTTGGCCCCGGCAGCACCGAATTGACCGTCACGCGGGTGCCGGCCGCGAGCTTCGCGAGGCCGCGAGCGATCGACAGCTGCGCGGTTTTCGTGAATCCGTAATGAATCATGTCGACGGGGATGTTCAGGCCCGATTCCGACGAAATGAACACGACGCGCCCGGCATTGCGTTCGATCATTCCTTTCAGGTAATGCCGCGCGAGCCGCACGCCGGACATCACGTTGATCTGGAAATAATGTTCCCATTCGGCGTCGTCGATGTCGAAGAACGCCTTCAGGCCGTAGATGCCCGCATTGTTGACGAGAATGTCGGCATCCGGCGTGTGCTGCGTGAGGCGCGCGACGCCGGCCGCGTCGGACAGGTCGGCGGCGACGCCGTCGAAGCTTGCGCCGGGCACGGCGTCGCGCAGTTTCTCGAGCGCGGATTGCACCGACGAGTCGCTGCGGCCGTTGACGACGACGTGTGCGCCGGCGCGCGCGAGCCCTTCGGCGATCGCGAGCCCGATGCCGGCGGTGGAAGCGGTGACGACCGCGGTCTTGCCTTTCAGATCGATCTGCATGAGCGTGGCGGGGGAAGAGTGAACGGGAACCGCCGCGCGAGCCGCGGCGGACGGAATTCAAAGCTTAGGCAAATTCCGGTCAATAGGCTAACTCGCGAGCGTGTCGGCGGCGTCGATGCGAAGACCGATTCCCCCGACTCGAACGCCGAGCACGCGGAATGCCTGCAAGTGGGTGCAGGGCGGGAGCTGTTCCAGCCTAAGCGCGACATGTTCCGCATCTTGTGTCGAAAAATCGGCGGGGCAGGATTGCGCCCACGCTCATTTTCGTGGGCGCAATCGCGCTGAACGTCGAAGCCGGGCGGTATGGTTGCGCTACGCTGCACGGTCTTGTACGGTGAGCGTTCGTCGTCCGACCCGGGAGCCCGCCGCGTGAGCCGTATCGCCAACCGATCCGCCGTACCGTCGCCGTTCTGGCGCGATACCGCGCTGCCGTTCATCGAGGCGCGCACCGTCGACGACGGGCGCGCGATCTGCTACGCGAAGCACACGCACGACACGTTTTCGGTGGGCGCGATCGTCGGCGGCACGAGCACGTACGTGAACGGCGCGACGAACGCACACGTCGGGCGCGGCGTGCTCGTGATCATCGATCCGGAGCAGGTACACGCATGCAACCCGTACGGCCCCGACGCGTGGGCGTACCGGATGGTCTATGTCGACGTGCCGTGGCTCGCGCGGCTGCAACACGCGCTGGGCCGCGATCCGAATCGCGATTTTCACGGATTTTCGCCGAAGTTGACCGAGCGCGGCGACCTGTTCTCGCAATTTGGCGGCTTCTACCGCACGCTCGTGTCGCCCGGCATCGATGCGCTCGGCAAGGAGAGCGCGGCGGTCGAATTCTTCACGGCGCTGCACGGCGCGCTCGATCGCGAACTGCCTGCTTCGCGGCCGGGCGATGACAACGCGAAGCTCGCGCGCGCGGCCGACTACATCGCCGGCCATTGCCGCGAGGCCGTCACGCTCGATGCGATCTGTGCGGCGGCCGACCTGTCGCCGTCGTACCTGATCCGCGCGTTCAATGCGCGTTACGGGATGACGCCGCATGCGTTCCTGATCGATCGGCGCGTGCAGTACGGCCGCGCCGAATTGCGCCGCGGCCGGCCGATCGCCGAAGTCGCGCTCGACGCCGGCTTCGCGGACCAGGCGCATTTCCAGCGCGCATTCCGGCGGATCGCGGCCGCGACGCCCGGGCAGTACCGCAGCGCGATGCGCTGAATGCCGCCGCGGCTACACGTCGAGCAGAAACAGCGCACTGCCCGCGAGCAGCAGCGCCATCAGCCGGTTGAACACGCGCATGCGTCGCGCGTTCGCGAGCCGGTGCCGCAGCGACGCGCCCGCATAGCCCCAGCATGCGATCGATGCGAAGCAGATCACCAGATACAGCGCGGCGAACTGCCAGATTTGCGCGCGGTCGCCGTCGGCCGCATACGCACCCATCGCGGCCACGCACGCGAGCCATGCCTTCGGATTGAGCCACTGCATCGCAGCACCTGCCGCGGCCGACGGGCCGGCCACGTCCGGATCGGCCGACAATTGGCCGTCGTCGAGCGCGAGCCGCAGCGCCATGAACAGCAGGAACGCGATCCCCGACCACTGCGTGGCCGTCGTCAGCATGGGCCAGCGCGCGAGCGCCGCGTGCAGGCCGAGGCCGATCAGCAGGAACAGCGCGACGAAGCCGAGCGTCGCGCCGGCCGCGTAGCGCAGGCTCGCGCCGAGACCGTGGCGCGCGCCCGCGCTGAGCGCGACGATGTTGACGGGGCCGGGGGTGATCGACGAGGCGAGCGCGAACGCGGCCATCGAA
The DNA here is from genome assembly GCF_002223355.1 of Burkholderia sp. HI2761. Lineage (NCBI taxonomy): Bacteria > Pseudomonadati > Pseudomonadota > Betaproteobacteria > Burkholderiales > Burkholderiaceae > Burkholderia > Burkholderia sp. HI2761. The sequence goes on from NZ_NKFN01000007.1 coordinate 1,766,467, forward strand.
ACCAGAATGCTCATCAGGTGTCTCCATGCGAAATGTCGAAAGTCGCATCGAGACTACGGGCGCCGCGTCGGCCCGTATTGAAGAAAACTGCCCTCGGCGGCGCGGGGCCGCGGTCAGTGCATCGCGCGCGGCGCGTGCGCCGGCCGCGCGTGCGGATCGGCGGGACTGGTGGAACCGGTGGAACCGGGCGGGCCGACAGCGTCGGCCGGACGCAGCGGCCCGCCCGAGTACGGTTGCGTCGACACCGAGAAGCCGAACGTGTTGACGCCGCCCGAGCATGCGACGAACACGCCGCCGCCGTGCATCTCGGCCACGGCCTTAACGATCGACAGCCCGAGCCCGTGGTTTTCCTTGCTGTTCGCGCGCGCTTCCTCGAGCCGGTAGAAGCGCTCGAACACGTGCGAGCGCTGCACCGGATCGATCGGCTCGCCGGGGTTGGACACGGCCATGTCGACGAGCGTGTCGCGGCGCGTGATCGTCACGTTCAGCGTCGCGCCGGGCGCCGAATGCTGGATCGCGTTGATCAGCAGGTTCGTCATCGCGCGGCGGAACAGCGACGGATCGACGGCCGCGCGCGCATCGCCGTGCAGTTCGGCGCGCAATTGCGCCTCGTCGAGCGGGATTTCGAGGAAGTCGAGCATGCGCCGCACCTCGTCGGCGAGCGACACGTCCTTCAGGTCGGTCGCGCGTTCGCCGCGGTCGCTGCGCGACAGGAACAGCATGTCGTTGATGATCACGCGCAGCCGTTCGAATTCCTCGAGGTTCGACTGCAGCGTCTGGCGCATCCGGTCGACCGAGCGGTCGCGGCTCGTCAGCGCGACCTGGGTCTGGCCGATCAGGATGCTGATCGGCGTGCGCAGCTCGTGCGCGACGTCCGCGTTGAACGCTTCGAGCCGCGCGTAGGTTTGCTGGATGCGTTCGAGCGCGCCGTTGAACGACGTCGCGAGATCGCGCAGCTCGGTCGGCAGCGCGTCGGTGTGCAGCCGCTGGCGGCGGTTCGTCGCGCTCACGCTTGCGGCGTCCTGCGACAGCCGGTCGAGCGGCGCGAGCCCGAAGCGCGCGACCGCGCGGCTCAACAGCAGCGTGATGACGGTAGCCGTCGCGATCAGCGCGGCCAGCGTCCAGCCGAAGCGGCGCAGCATCCGCTGGGTACGCTCGCACGACGTCGCGACGACCAGTTGCAGCGTCGGCCGCTCGTCGGCGCCGGCCAGCGTGATGGTTTTCGTCATCACCGCGTAGCTGCTGTCGTTGAGCTGGTAGCGCTGGTACGCGCCGACCGGCGGATCGAGCGGTACGCCGTTGACCGGTCTGCCGAAGCGGAACGCGGGGTCGTCGCTGATCACCTGATAGTGCGTCGAGCCGTCGGGCGGTTCGAGATCCGCGAGTTTTTCCTGCATCATGCGGCCGCGCGCGGCCGTGGTCGCGTGCGACACGATCATCTGGGCGACCTTGGCGCGCGTGTCGATCGTCGCGCGCAATTCGGCGAACAGCTGGCGCTCCATCATCACGAACAGCCCGCAGCCGACCAGCGTGAACACGAGCAGCGACACGATGCCGAACATCGCCGAGAGCCGCAGGATGATCGAGCGTTTCATGCGCGCCGCTCCGTGTCGCCGTCCTCGCGCGCCTCGAGCACGTAGCCCATGCCGCGGATCGTATGCAGCAGCTTGTCCGCGAACGGGCCGTCGAGTTTCGCGCGCAGGCGCTTGATCGCCGTCTCGACGACGTTCGCGTTGCTGTCGAAGTTCACGTCCCACACGAGCTCGGCGATGGTCGTTTTCGACAGCACCTCGCCGCTGCGCCGCGCGAGCACGCCGAGCAGCTGGAATTCCTGTGCGGTCAGGTCGAGCCGCGCGCCGTCGCGGGTCGCGCGGCGGCCGATCAGGTCGACGCGCAGGTCGCCGATCGAGATCAGCGTCGATTCCTGCACGCGCGCGCGGCGCGTCAGCGCACGCAGCCGTTCGATCAGTTCGAGGAACGAGAAGGGTTTGGTCAGGTAGTCGTCGGCGCCGCCGCGCAAGCCGCGCACGCGATCGTCGACGCGATCGCGCGCGGTCAGCATGATCACGGGCGTCTGCTTCTGCGCGCGCAACGCACGCAGCACGCCGAAGCCGTCGAGCTTCGGCAGCATCACGTCGAGCACGACCACGTCGTAGTCGAATTCGACGGCTTTCCACGCGCCGTCCTCGCCGTCGAGTGCGGTGTCGACGACCCAGCCTTCCTCGGTCAGGCCGCTCTTCAGGTATTCGACGACTTTCGGTTCGTCCTCGACGATCAGTACTTTCATGTTCGATCCGTTGTCCGGGTAATCCGGTTAAGGGCTCGTGTTCGCCGGGCCGGCCGCCGCGACGTCCGACGGCGCGGGGCCGTTCGCCGCACCGCCGTCCCAGCCGCCGCCGAGCGCCTTCGCGAGAAACACGACGAGCGCCGCGCGCTGGCCCTGGATCTGCACGGCCTGGCGCTCGCTCGTCAGCAATTGCTGCTGGGCCGTCAGCACGTCGATGAACGGCGTCAGGCCGCCCGCGTAACGGTCCTGCGCGAGCGAGACGAGCTTGCGCGCGTCGTCGACCGCCGCGGATGCCTGCTGCGCCGCCTGCGCCAGCACCGACAGGCCGGTCACCGCATTTTGCACCTCCTGGAACGCGGTGAGCACGGTCTGGCGGTAGCCGGCCTGCGCGGCCACGTAGCCGGCCTGCGCGAAATCGACGCCGGCCTTCAGCTTGCCGCCCTCGAACAGCGGCTGGCTGAGCGACCCGCCGACCGACCACAGCAGCGCAGGCACGGTGAACAGGCCCGCGAAGCGCGTCGCGTCCCAGCCGATGTCCGGCGACAGCGTGATGCGCGGGAAATACGCGGCGCGCGCGACGCCGATCTGCGCGTTCGCGGCGGCCATCGCGCGCTCCGCCGACGCGACGTCGGGGCGCCGCTGCAGCAGGTCGCTCGGCATGCCGGTCGGCAGCGCGGGCGCGTTGATCGGCACCACGCGCGGCGGCAGCGAGAATGCGGGGGCCGGCGTGCCGACCAGCGTCGCGATCGCGGTTTCGACCTGCGCGCGCTGCTGGATCAGCAACTGGGCCTGCGTACGCGTGGCGTCGAGCTGCGCGCGTTGCTGCAGCAGGTCGAGGCCCGACACCGCGCCGAGGTCGTGGCGCGCGCTCACGTAATCGAGCGCCTTCTGCTGCAACTCGATCGAGCGCTTGACGACGTCGATCTCGGTGTCGAGTTCGCGCAGCGCGAAATAGCTCGATGCGAGATCGGCGCTCAGCACGAGGCGCGCGTTCGCGAAATCGTCGCGCGCCTGCTCGGAGCCGGCCTGCGCGGATTCGACGCTGCGCCGCACGCGACCGAACAGGTCGAGTTCGTAGCTGACCGCCGCGCCGACCTGGATCTCGTTCTGCACGGTCGACATGCTCTTCGTCGCGTAGTTGGTCTGCGGCCGGTCGGCGGAGATCTTGAAGCGCTGGCCGCTCGCGTTCAGGCCGACGGCCGGATATTGCGCCGACCCAACCGACGCAAGCGTCGCCTTCGCCTGGTCGTAGCGCGCGGCCACCGCCTTCAGGTTCTGGTTGTTGCGCAGCGCGTCGGTTTCCAGCGCGTCGAGCTGCGCGTCGCCGAACGCGGTCCACCAGGCCGGATCGAGCGGCGCGCGGGCCGGTGCGGCCGGGTGCCAGTACCCGTCGGCCGGGTCGAGCCGCCACGCGGCCGGCGTGTCGACGGCCGGACGCCGGTAATCCGGGCCGACCGTGCAGCCGGCGACGGCGAGGGCGGCGGCCGCGACGACGGCGGCGAGCGCCGCCGGCCGCACGCGGGTGCGCATCGCGATCACGACTTCGCTCCGGCGACCGCCGAGGCCGGCTGCGCCGCCGCCGGCGCCTGCACGACGACGTGGTCGCCGTTCGCGAGCGCGTCGCTCGGGTTCGCGACGAGGCGGTCGTTCGGCGTGACGGGCCCGTCGATTTCGAGCGTCTGGCCGATCGTGCGTACGACCGTCACCTGCTTCAGACGCACCTCGCCGTTCGCATCGACGGTCGCGACCGTCGGGCCTTCGGCGCGGAACAGCAGCGTACTGGCCGGCACCTGCAGGCGGCCGACCGGCGTCATCGGCAGCGTCGCCTGCACGTAGGCGCCGGGCAGTAGCTGCCCGTCCGGGTTCGGCAGCGTGATCTCGATCTGCAGCGAACGCGTCGCGACATCGATCGACTCGGACGTGCGCGTGATCGTGCCGTCGAACGTCCGCCCGGGCAGCTCGGCCTGCGCGACGCTCACATGCTGGCCGACCTTCACCTGCTGCGCATACGCCTGCGGCACCTGCACGTACAGACGCAGCCGGTCGGCCTGCACGACCGAGAACAGCGCGCGGCCCGCGTTGCCGGAACTGACGAGATCGCCGACGTCGACGTTGCGCTGCGTGACGATTCCGTCGATCGGCGCGACGATCCGCTGGAAGCCCTTCAGCTCGGTGAGGCGGCGCATGTTCGCATCGGCCGCGGCGAGGTTCGCGGTGCCCTGGCTGAATGCGCCTTGCCGGTCGTCGAGTTCCTGCTGCGATACGGCATCGCGCTGGCGCAACTGCTGCGCGCGGTCGAACGACGTCTTCGCGAGGGCGAGCGCGGCTTGCGCCTGCTGGCGTTGCGCGGTGGCCTGCGCCAGTTCCTGGTTCAGTTCCGGCGTATCGAGTTCGGCGAGCGTTTGCCCCTGCTTCACGTGCGCGCCGATGTCGGCCTGCCAGCGCAGCACGTAGCCGCTGGCGCGCGCATAGATCGGCGCCTCGACGAAGCCGCGCAGCGTGCCGGGCAGCGTCAGCTTGCCGCCGGTGGCCGCGTCGACCGGATGCACGACGCTCACGTACTGGCGCGTGTTCTGCTCGGCGACCGCGTCGAGCCGGTTGCGGTTGAGCCCGTTGACGATGAGCGTGCGCGCGGCGCCGGCGGCCAGCAGCACGCCGATCACGATCACGACGATGCGCGCGCGTCGCGATACCGACGCGCGCGCCGGCAGGTTCATGCCGCGTTCGTCCACGTGGATGCCGACGGTGCTGTGATGTTTCTCTTCCATGAATTCAACCAGTTCAACCGGGTAGTGGGGCGAAAGTCAGTGTCCGGCCTGGCGCGCGCGCCGCCGGGCCAGCCGCGCATGCACGCCGCCGAACACGAGCGGCACGAACAGCAAGGTCGAAACGGTCGCGAACAGCAGCCCGCCGATCACCGCGCGGCCGAGCGGCGCGTTCTGCTCGGCGCCTTCGCCGAGACCGAGCGCCATCGGCACCATCCCGATGATCATCGCGAGCGCCGTCATCAGCACCGGCCGGATCCGGGTCGCGCCGGCCTCCAGCGCGGCCGTGAGCGGCGGCGCGCCGTCCGCGAGGCGTTGCCGCGCGAACGACACGACGAGAATGCTGTTCGCGGTCGCGACCCCGACCGTCATGATCGCGCCCGTCAACGCGGGCACGCTCAGGTGCGTGCCGGTGACGAACAGCATCCACGCGATGCCGGCGAGCGCGGCCGGCATCGCGCTGACGATGATCAGCGGGTCGAGCCACGACTGGAAATTGACGACGATCAGCAGGTAGACGAGCACGATCGCCATCGCGACGCCCGCGCCGAGGCCGAGATACGACGTACGCATCGTCTCGATCTGGCCGCGCATCGCGAGGCCGGTGCCGCGCGGCAGCGTCGCGCGCGCATCGGTCACGATGCGATCGATCTCGCCCGCGACCGCGCCGAGATCGCGGCCCTCGACGCTCACGTACACGTCGATCGCCGGGCGGATGTTGAAGTGCGTGATCACCGCAGGATCCGCGGTACTGCGCACCCGCACCAGATTGCCGAGCAGTTGCAGCGGCATGCCCGTGCGGCCGCTGGCCGAGATCGGCGTGCCGAGCAGGTCGTCGACCGACGAGATGTTGTATTGCGGGGTCTGGATCTGCAGCGGGTACTGGACGCCGGTGCGCGGGTTGATCCAGAACGACGGCGTCGTCTGCGAACTCCCCGACAGCGAGATCAGCATGTTCTGCGCGACGTTCTGCGCGGAGAGATTGAGCTGCTGCATGCGCGTACGGTCCATGTCGGCCAGCAGGGTCGGCTCGTCGTTGCGTTGCAGCACGTGCACGTCGACGGCGCCGGGGATTTGCCTGATCTTTTTCATCAGGCTGCTCGCAATGGTCATGTTACTCGCGAGATCGTTGCCGAGCACCTGCACGTCGATCGCCGCCGGCTGCCCGAAGTTGAGGATCTGCGTGATGATGTCCGACGGCTGGAAGAAGAACTCGACGCCCGGGAAGCGTTGCGGCAGCAGCGTGCGCAGCGTCTGCACGTAGTGACCGGTCGCGCGGTGGCCGGGTTTCAGCGCGATCAGCAGCTCGCCGTCGAGCGTGCCGATCGTGCCGGCGTTGCTGTACGACAGGTTGATGCCGCTCACCGGCAGCCCGAGGTTGTCGACGATCGCGCCGAGCTCGTCGGGTGGCACGGTTTCGCGGATCACGCGCTCGACCTGGTCGGCGAGGCGTGCGGTTTCCTCGATCCGGTAGCCGGTCGGCGCGCGCATGTGCAGACGGATGTTGCCGGAATCGGCGTTCGGGAAGAAGTCGCGGCCGAGCACGAACACGAGGCCCGTCGACAGCACGCAGAAGCCGAGGAAGCACAGCGCGTAGAAGCGGCGGCGCACGAGCAGGATGCTGAGCAGCACGATGTACCACGCGCGCAGCCGTTCGAACGCATCGTTGAACGCGTGATGAATGCGTGCGAAGCGCGACGTCGAATGGTCGGGGCCGGTGCCCGCCTGCTGCGGGCGGAACAACAGCATCGCGAGCGTTGGCACCAGCGTGCGCGACAGCACGTACGACGCGAGCATCGCGAACACCACGGCTTCGGCGAGCGGCACGAACAGGAAACGCGCGACGCCGGTCAGGAAGAACATCGGCACGAACACGATGCAGATGCACAGCGTCGACACGAGCGCGGGCACCGCGATCTCGCCGGCGCCTTCGAGAATCGCTTCGTGCAGGTCCGTACTGAACGACGACCCCCACGCTCCCTCCGGTCGCTGCCCCCCGAGGGGGCTGCTCGGCACGCTTGGGGCGGCCCGGCGCGTGCCGAGATGAAGATGCCGCTCGATGTTCTCGATCGTGACGGTCGCGTCGTCGACGAGAATGCCGACCGCGAGCGCGAGCCCGCCGAGCGTCATGATGTTGATGGTCTCGCCGAGCGCGGACAGCGCGATCAGCGACGTGAAGATCGACAGCGGGATCGAGATCGCGATGATCAGCGTGCTGCGCCAGTTGCCGAGGAACAGCAGGATCATCATCGCGGTCAGCACGGCGGCGATCAGTGCCTCGTGGATCACGCCCTGGACGGCCGCGTTGACGAACACCGACTGGTCGAACAGCGGCGTGATCGTGAGTCCCTCGGGCAGCGTCGGGATCACCTTCGGCAGCAGCGCCTTCAGGTCCGACACGACCTTGAGCGTCGACGCGTCGCCGCTTTTCAGGATCGAGATGAGCACGCCGCGCTGGCCGTTCTGGCGCACGACGTTGGTCTGCGGCGCGAAGCCGTCGCGTACCGACGCCACCTCGCGCAGGTAGGTCGTCGCGCCGTTGACGGTCTGGACCGGAAGGTCGTTGATGTCGGCGATCGTATCGGCCGACGCGTTCGTGTCGATCCGGTACTCGGTCTGACCCATCTTCGCGGTGCCGGTCGGCAGCACGAGGTTCTGCGCGTTGACCGCGTTGACGATGTCGGCCGGCGTGAGGCCCTTCGCGAGCAGCGCCTGCGGATCGAGGTCGATCGCGACCACGCGCGTGCGCCCGCCGTACGGGAACGGAATCTGCACGCCCGGCACCGTGATCAGCTGCGGGCGCAGGAAGTTGAGCGCGATGTCGGCGAGCGACTGTTCGCTGAGCGTCTTGCTCGACAGCCCGAGCTGGATCACCGGAATGCTCGACGCGGAATAGGTGATCACGAGCGGCGGCGTCGCGCCCTGCGGCATCTGCCGCACGATCGCCTGCGCGGACGAGACCGTCTGCGCGATGGCCGTCTGCACGTTCGCACCCGGTTGCAGGAACACCTTCACCACCGCGATGCCGGGCAGCGACGTCGATTCGACGTGCTGGATGTTGTTGACGGTCGTCGTCAGGATCCGTTCATGCACGGCCGTGATGCGGTTCGTCATCTCCGTCGCGGAGAAGCCGCTGTAATTCCAGATCACGCTGATCACCGGGATGTTGATCGCGGGCAGCACGTCGACCGGTGTGCGCATCAGCGCGAGCGGGGTGGCCAGCACGATCATGATCGCCATGACGATGAACGTGTAGGGGCGCCTGAGCGCGAGATTGACGATCCACATGGAGGCGGCGGGACAGGCGGTGATCGGGCGTCGGTGAAGGGAACCCGAATGATAGGCGTCGGCCCGGCACGGGTTACTGTCGCGAAACTGGCTGAATTGTCAGGTTGGGGCGCGCTGGCCGCCGACCGATTCCGCGGACGGAATGCGCCGTCGCGACGGCGGCGGTTTCGCGCATCGGGCGGCGCTCACAGCTGCTCCATGCCGAAGCGGGCGAGCGCATCGAGATCGACGACCTCGATCTGGTTGTACGCGAGCCGCAATGCGCCGACCTTCTCGAGCTGCTGCAGCGCCTGGTTGATCCGCTGGCGCGACACGCCGACGAGCATCCCCAGTTCCTCCTGCGAGATCGACAGCGAGGGGCCGGTATCCGGGTACAGCGCGGGATTGAAGAGCTGCGCGAGCGCCTGCGCGACCCGCGCGTCGACGTCGAGCAGCCGGCTGTTCTGGATCGACGCGATGAATTCGCCCATCCGGTTGTTCAACTGATGAATCACGAAGCGCGTGAACGGCAGGCTCGCATCGAGCAGCGCATGGAACGTGTCGACCGGCACGAACAGCACGGTCGAGCGCTGGATCGCGACGACCTCGTACTTGCGCAGCTCGCGCTTGATCACGCTGCCTTCGCCGAACCAGCCGCCCGACGGCACGCCGGAAAACGTGCAGCCGCGTCCCGACACGTTGAAGATCGCGAGCTTCAGCAGCCCCTGATGGACGCCGATCCAGTATTCGGACGGCGCGAGCCGCTGCGCGATCACGTCGCCGGCTTCGCACTGCTCGACGTGCGACTGGGCCAGCACGAGCGCCTGGTGTTCGGGCGCCAGCGTGCGGAACCACGCGCACTGGCCGAACAGCGTCGCCAGCGGCGGCAGCGGGCCCGGTTCGGGAAGCGTGTCGGCCGGGGCGGCGGCCGCGTCGGGGTGGTCGTGCATGGGTGCGGGTTTGCGAGGATAGGGATAACGCGCAGCGCTCGAGCGGCACTCTGTCGTTTCGATGACAGACGGCTCACAATAGCGCCCGTTAGGCTGTCGGCAATTGAACCACATCAAAACGATCCGGGGTGCATGCGCCCCGGTCGACAGAACACGGGAGACAGGATCATGACGCAGATGTTCGAGGCCGGGCTCGGCCGCCACGATGCCAATTACGTGCCGCTCACGCCGATCGATTTTCTGGTCCGCGCGGCCGAAGTCTACGGCGAGCGCACGGCGATCGTGCACGGCGACGTGCGACGCACGTGGGGCGAAACCCATACGCGTGCCAGGCAACTGGCGAGCGCGCTCGCGCAGGCCGGCGTCGCCCGCGGCGACACGGTCGCGGCGCTGCTGCCGAACATCCCGGCGATGGTCGAGGCGCACTTCGGCGTGCCGATGGCCGGCGCCGTGCTGAACACGATCAACACGCGGCTCGACGCGTCGTCGGTGCTGTTCATGCTGCGTCACGGCGAGGCGAAGGTGCTGATCGTCGACACCGAATACGCGGAGGTCGCACATCGCGCGGCGCTCGAGGTGCCGGGCCTGAAGATCGTCAGCGTGGCCGACGCGATGCCGGCGGATCCCGCCCGTTTCGCCGGCGCGACCGACTACGAGACGTTCGTGGCCGGCGGCGACCCCGGCTACGCATGGACGCCGCCCGCCGACGAATGGGAGGCGATCGCGCTGAACTACACGTCGGGCACGACGGGCGACCCGAAGGGCGTCGTCTACCACCATCGCGGCGCGTATCTCGCGGCGATCAGCAACATCCTCGAATGGGACATGCCGAAGCACGCGGTGTATCTGTGGACGCTGCCGATGTTCCACTGCAACGGCTGGTGTTTTCCGTGGGCCGTCGCGGCGCGCGGGGGTGTGAACGTGTGCCTGCGCAAGTTCGACGCGAAGACCGTGTTCGACCTGATCCGTCGCGAGCGCATCACGCATTACTGCGGCGCGCCGATCGTGCAGAGCGCGATCGCGAACGCACCGGCCGAGCTCCGCGAAGGGATCGAGCATACGGTGCACGCGATGGTCGCGGGCGCGGCGCCCGCGCCGGCCGTGATCGCGAAGATGAAGGAGATCGGCTTCGACCTGTTGCACGTGTACGGGCTGACCGAGGTCTACGGCCCGGCGACCGTCTGCGCCAAGCAGGCGCACTGGGAAGCGGCGTCCGACGAGGAACGCGCGCGGCTCAATGCGCGCCAGGGCGTGCGCTATCACCTCGAAGCGGGCGCGACGGTGCTGGATCCCGACACGATGACGCCGGTGCCGGCCGACGGCGAGACGCTCGGCGAGATCATGTTCCGCGGCAACATCTGCATGAAGGGCTATCTGAAGAACCCGAAGGCGACCGATGACGCATTTCGCGGCGGCTGGTTCCATACCGGCGATCTCGCGGTGCTGATGCCGGATGGCTATATCCGGATCAAGGATCGCAAGAAGGACATCATCATCTCGGGCGGCGAGAACATCTCGAGCATCGAGGTCGAGGACGCGCTGTACCGCCATCCGGCCGTCGCCGTGGCGGCCGTCGTCGCGATGCCCGACCCGAAATGGGGCGAGGTGCCGTGCGCGTTCGTCGAGCTGCGCGAAGGCGCGAGCGCGACCGAGGAGGAGATCGTCGCGCACTGCCGGCAACTGCTCGCGGGCTTCAAGGTGCCGAAGGCCGTGCGCTTCGGCGAGCTGCCGAAGACGTCGACCGGCAAGATCCAGAAGTTCCAGTTGCGCCATGCGGTCGGCTCGGACAAGGCGATCGACCTGGCCGGCGAGAAGAAGTAGGCGGCCGGCTTTCCGCCACCGCGCACCGACGATCACGAGGTCACGCGCCGCGCTCCAGCCGGAACACGCTCACCGCGTCCGACAGTTGCGCGGCCTGGTCGCGCAACGCGACGGCCGCGCGCTCGGCATCCGAGATCAGCGTCGCATTCTGCTGCGTCGCGGCGCCGATCTGCGTGACGGCGAGATTCACCTGCTCGATGCCGGTCGATTGTTCGCGCGACGCGGCGCTGATCTCGCCGATCAGCGTGCGGACCTGGTCGACCCGCGCGACGATGTCGCGCATCGTGCCGCGCGCGGCGTCCGCGATCCGGTAACCCTGTTCGACGGTCGTCGACGATTCGGCGCTCAGCGTATCGATCTCCTTGACCGCGGCCGCGCTGCGCTGCGCGAGCGCGCGCACCTCGGCCGCGACCACCGCGAAGCCCTTGCCGTGTTCGCCCGCGCGGGCGGCCTCGACGGCCGCGTTCAGCGCGAGGATGTTGGTCTGGAACGCGATGCCTTCGATCGCGCCGGTGATCTCGGCGATCCGGCGCGTCGCGCGGCCGATGTCGTCCATCGTCGCGACCACGCGCTGCACCGCGGCGTCGCCGTTCGTCGCGGCGGCCGATGCGTCCGCGACCAGCGCGTTGGCTTGCGCCGCATGCTCGGCGCTCTGCTGCACGGCGGCGGTGATCTGCTCCATGCTCGCGGCCGTCTGTTCGACGCTGCTCGCCTGCGTCGCGATTCGCGCGGCGATGTCGCCGCTGCCGGCTGCGATGCCGACCGTGCCGTGCGCGATGTCGGCCGCGCTGTTGCGCACCTGCGCGACGATTCGCGCGAGGCCGTCGCCGATCCCGTCGACGGCCTGCACGAGCCGGCCGATCTCGTCGTTGCCCGCGCTGCCGTGCGCGTTCGCGCCGTCGCGGATACGCATGCTGAGGTCGCCTGCCGCATAGCGCTCGGACGCGCGGGCGGCGTCTTCCAGCGGCCGGCTCACGACGCGCCGCACGACGATGACGAACAGCATCGCGAACGCCGCGACGAGCACGGCGCCGATCATCAGGAAGCGGTTGCGGGTGGCGCGCATGGTGGCGAGCAGTTCGTCGTCGAGCGCGATGCCGCCGACGAGCCATTGCCACTGCGGAATCGTCGTGAAGGACACGACTTTCGCGGTCGGCCCGCGGTCGTGCGCGGCCGGGTCGGTCGACGTGTACGCGAGCCGGCCCTGGCCGGCCGCGAGCATCTGCGCGTAGGGTGCGCGGGTGCCGTCGGCAGGTTGGCCCGCCGCATCGGGATGCACGACGAAGGCGCCGCGCGACGGGCCCTGCGATGCATCGAGCACGAAGTAGTAGCCGTTGTCGCCGATTTTCAGCGAGCGGATGCCGTCTTCGACGAGCTTGAGCTCGGCGCCGATGTCGAGGCCGACGAACAGCGCGCCGATCACGCGGCCGGTCGCGTCGGTCACCGGCTTGTACTGCGTGATGTACGGCCGGCCGAACAGCTTGGCGAGGCCGGTGTAGCTGCGCCCGGCGACCAGCGGCGCGTACGCGGGGCCGGCGCGGTCGAGCTTCGTGCCGACCGCGCGCGCGCCGTCCTGCTTCTTCAGCGACGTCGTGATGCGCACGAAGTCGTCGCCGTCGCGCGCGAAGATCGTCGCGATCGCGCCGCTTTTCTTCAGAAACTGGTCGGGAATCGAGTAGTCGAGGTCGAGCGGCTGGCCGCCGGCGGACAGCGTCGGCGCGGCGACGCCGCCGATGTCGACGGTGCGTGCCGGATCGAGCGCGAAGTCGGCCGGCAGGAAGCTCGCGAACAGCGTCATCGCGCGTGTCGCTTCGGCCGACAGCGCCTTGTCGAACAGCTCGACCATCGCGCCGATCGACTGCTCCTTGTCGGCGATCCGCGCGTGCGCCTCGTCGGCGAGTTGCTGGCCGGCAAAATGGGCGAGCGCCCACGCGAAAACGGTGAACAGCAGTGCAACGAGCACGCACGCCAGCGCGGCAAGACGCGTACCGACGCTCACCCGGCCCAATTGGGTCAATCTCATACGGGATCCTGAGTGGGGAGAGAGGGGCGGAACGCACGCGTCACCGCTTGTCGTAAGGTAATCGGCAGTTTCGGCGAATTCTTTAGCGGCGCGCGCACGGCGGCGGCATGCGTCGGCTCGACACGCGGAACCGGATGACGGACGGCTTCAGTGCGCCACGAGCCACGCGACAGCCAGATAGCGGCCGACTTTTGCGATCGTCACGATCGCGAGAAACGTGGGCAGCGGCTCGCGCAGCACGCCGGCGATCATCGTCAGCGGATCGCCGATCACCGGCGCCCAGCTCAGCAGCAGCGACCAGCGGCCGTAGCGTGCATACCAGCGCTCGGCGCGCGCGAGCGCGGACGGCTTGACCGGAAACCAGCGGCGCTCGCGGAAATGCTCGATTCCTCGGCCGAGCGCCCAGTTGATCGCCGAGCCGGCGACATTGCCGACGCTCGCGACGAGCACCAGCGCCCACACGGGCTCGCGCCCGGCCAGCAGCAGGCCGGCGAGCACGGCTTCGGATTGCAGCGGGAACAGGGTCGCGGCGACCATCGACACGGCGAACAGGCCGCCGTAGGTGAGCAATTCGGACATCGCGGGATTGTACCGGCCGGGCGGGGGCGGGCCGGTCCGGGTCCGGCCACGGGATCACCGGATCATCGGGTCGCCGCATCACGCGGCATCGGTCGTGCCGAACGGCAAAGGCGAGATCATCGACGCGTCGACCGGTTCGTCGTCGAGCGTGCCGGCGAACCGTTGCGGCGAAAACACCGGATTTCAACGGCCGCAGCCGTTCGGGCGCGCTGCCACGCTCACGCTCACGCGCTCGACCGTACGCGCGGCCGTTCAGTTGCAGCCGACCATGATCGCGCCCATCCCGACGAGCAGCCCGCCCGTCACGCGGTTCATCGCACGCATCCGCGCCGGCCGTTGCAACGCACGGCTCAGCCGGTGCGAGAACAACGCCATCGACGCGACGCCGCCCGCGAACAGCAGCGCGAACGTCGCGGCGAGCAGCAGGTATTGAAGGTTCAGGCTCCAGTCGGCATTCGGGCTGATGAACTGCGGAAAGAACGACGGAAAGAACAGCAGCGTCTTCGGATTCAGCCCGGAAGTCGCGACGCCGCGCCAGAACAGCGCGCGCCCGGTGTCGGTGTCCGGCGCGGCGCTTGCCGTTCCCGCGCCGGCATCGGCCGGTGCCGCGGCTGCGCCGGCCGGCGCGCGGCTCAGCCATTGCTTGCCGCCGAGCCATACGAGATACGCGGCGCCGGCCCAGCGCAGCACGGTCAGCGCGTGTTCATCGAGGTGGACCAGCGAATTCAGGCACAGCGCGGTCAGCGCGAGTTGCAGCAGCACGGCGAGCGTGCCGCCCCAGACGCATGGCAGCGCGCGGCGCCAGCCGGTGCGCAACGCCTGATTCATCGTGAGCAGGTTGACGGGGCCGGGCGCGTAGATGAGAACGGCGGACGCGGCGAGGAACGACAGATAAAGCTTGAACGACATGTGACGGGCGGGCAGGAACGGGAAGGCAGGCACCAGCTCCGCACGCGGTCGGATAGGCGTGCGGGCGGCGGGGAATCGCATGCCTGCCGGCCGGCACCGCAACTCGTGATTGCGGCCGTGCGTCCCGTTGCGAGGGGTATCGCGGGGAGCGTGCCGGGCAGCAGGCATGGAGAAAATATATCAAGCGGCCCGGTTAAAAGGCTTCCTGTTTTCCAGCAAAACGGACCTATAACCGGAATCCTGTTCAGATAGAATGCAGATTTTCAGTAGAAGATTCTTCTTGCCATGGCTACCCGCGAACGCACACCGAAAACGCTCGACAATCAGGATCGCAAGATTCTCGGTGCATTGCAGAAAAATGCGCGTCTGTCGAACGCCGAACTGGCCGAACAGATCGGCATGTCGACCACCGCATGCTGGAACCGCACGCGGCAACTCGAACTCGACGGCTACATCGACGGCTATGTCGCGCTGGTCAACCAGCGCAAGCTCGGCTACGCGGACATCGTGATTCTCGAGGTCACGCTCGATCGCCACGAGGACGACGCGCTGGCGCGCTTCGGCGCCGAACTGGCGGCGCTGCCGGAGGTGCTCGAGGCGTATCTGGTGTCGGGAGAGTACGACTACTGGATCAAGGTGGCGGTGGACGGCACGGCCGGCTACGAACGCTTCCTGCGCGAAAAGCTGTACCGGATTTCGAGCATCCGCCACAGCCGTTCCATGTTCGCGCTGCGGTGCATGAAGGATGTGCCGTCGATTCAGGTGTGACGGAGCGGAGACGGCAGCGCGGCCGTCGTTGCAACGGCGGGCGCATGCGGCGAGACGCGGGTGCGGATGAAACCGGCGAACGGCCGACAGGGAAACCTCACCGGGGAGATGGCCGGCGGACACACGAAGACGGATGAATCTTCCGTCCGCGATGGCGGGGCACGACCGCGCGCCCACGCGCATGGCTTCTGGCCTGGGTACGCGACTGACGGCAATCCGCGTCGATCCGTATGAATCGACGCCGATATCGGGCTAAGACGCGGCCTGAAGCACGGCCTCGAGACGATCTTTGAAACACTCGCCGCGCGGTGAGCGTATTCGGCCGGGACGAGCCCGGCCTGTTGCTATTCGACCGACGCACCCGGCGCGACCGTCGGGCGCCCCGCGCAACAGCCGCTATCGGCGTGCGTCAGCGCAAGCGAATCGAGCGGCCGGCGTTCGCTCAGCGCGGCAGGCGCGCGTGTGCTTCAGCGATGACTTCGCAGTTTTCGAGGTGCAGTGCCCAGGCTTCTGCCAGCAGCTCGCCAACGCGTGCGAGCCAGCCAGCGGATTGGGTGGAACGATCGGAGACATTAGACGTTTGCATGACGAAGCCCCATGTAGGTGGCGAGTTAGGGATAACCCTAATCATAGCGAAACGCCTCCGTCTTGTGAAATGCGATTTCGTTATATGAGAATTACTGACAATTTATGTTGCTGCTGCGCAACATGGATATCGGTTGCGCGGGCGTGCCCGGACAGGCGTGCCGAGGCCGTGCCGGCACGGCTGCGCGTGGAGATGAAAGGGATTCGAGCGTAGTGGAACGGGTGCGCTTACCGGCCGATCCATCCGAAGCGCCACGACAACCGCCGCGTCGCGGCCCGCAGCGTCTGCGCCAGCTCGCTGTCCGGCCCGCGCGGGAAGCCGCGCGACGAGCCGATGATCGCGATCACGAGCCGGATGCTGCCGGTGTGATCGAACACGGGCGCGGCAATCGTCCCGATGCCGGGCACCGGCGCGTCGAACGCGAAATCGAGTTCGTCCGCGCGGATCGCCGCGAGCCGGGCGCGGAAGGCCGCGTCGTCCGGTGCGGCCGGCGCGCCGGCGAGGCGCACGGGCTCGTTGGCGAGCAGGTCGGCCAGCACGTCGTCTGACATGCCGGACGCGAAAATCCGGCCGATCGCCGTATTGACGAGCGACATCACGGTACCGACCTGCAGGCTCACGTGCTGCGGCCGCGCCGATTCCTCGAGCCGGATCACGGTCGGCCCGAGCGGCCCGAGCGTCGCGGCGGCCACGCTCATGTCGGTCGCGCCGGCGAGCGCGACGATCTCGGCTTCCGCGTCGCGCGTCGGCGACACGCGCTGCATCGCGATCAGGCCGAGCGCCTGGGCGAGCGAGCCGCCGTCGAAGCAGCCGGCGTCGTCGCGGCTCAGCAGCCCGATCTTCTGCAGGCTGACGAGATGCGGAAACGCCTTCGCGGCCGGCATGCCGGCCGCCGTCGCGAGATCGCGCAGCGGCAGCGCGCGACCCGCCGACACCAGCGCGAGCAGCAGCTCCCCGGTGCTGTCGAGCGCATTGATCCCGCGCTGCGCTTTTGCGTCGTCGGCCAGCGCGGGCGGTACCCGCGCGGCGCCCGGCGCCGGCGCGGGCGCCGGTTCCGCACGCGCCGCGCCGAGCGACGCGGTGGCCTGCCGCGCCGCATCGCGCAAGGCCGCCGCGATCGGGCCGTCCCAGTCGACATCGATCGATCCCGTCGAACCGATCACCGTCAACGCGAGCTGCAGGCGCCCGCGCGCATCGAAAACGGGCACGCACATTCCGCTGACGCCCGGGCTCGGCCGGTCGATGCTGCGTTCGATGCCGCGCGTACGAATCGCGTCGAGTTCGACCGGTTGCGCATCGCCGTCCGGCGCGCCTGACGCGCCTTCGGCGCCGGCGAGCGTATCGCCCGCGCCGCCCTGGCTGGCCGCCATCGCGTCGAGTTGCGCGGCGTCGCCGAACGCGCGGAACACCCGGCCGGTCGCCGTCGTGTCGAGCGACATCACCGAACCGACGTGCAGGTTCATGTGCAACGGATAGCCGCCGTGCTCGATGCGCACGATCGTCGGGCCGAGCACGCCCGGCACCGACAGCGCGACGCTCAGGCCGACCGTTTCCGCCAGCCGCGCCGCGTGCGGCAGCGTCGCGCGGTAGGCCGGCTGGCGCTCGATCGACATCAGCCCGAGCCGCAGCGACAGCGGGCCCGGCTCGTAGTTACCGGTGATCGCATCGCGCTTGACGAGCGCGAGCCGCGTAAGGCTCACGAGATAGGTGTGCGCCTGCGCGGTGGAAAGATCGGCCGCCGCGGCCAGTTCCGACAGCCCGAGCGGCTTGCGCCGACGCGCGAGCGCGTCGAGCAGCCGGCCGCCGACCTCGACACTCTGGATGCCGCGCTGCGCCTTGGGCGGCGCATCGTCCGCGCTGACTTCGTGGTTCTGCACGCGATGATTCTTCCGTTGACGAAACCCCGCATGGTATCCGACGCCATTTCGCGCGCCAGACTTCAGGTTTACCAGAGTTATACAATAACAAGCGTGTTTGCCATTGACAAATATTCGACGCGGGCAGATGATCCGTTCACTCCCCTCAACACATGGCTCGCAGCCACGGAACGCACTATGGCCAAAGCATTCGCCTCCCAAGCCGATCTGGAAGAGAAGAAAGTCACCTGGACGCAGTTGTCCGAGAACGCGTACGCGTACACGGCCGAAGGCGACCCGAATTCCGGTGTGATCGTCGGCGACGACAGCGTGCTGATCGTCGACACGACCGCGACGCCTGCGATGGCGCAGGACCTGATCGCGAAGATCCGCAGCGTGACCGACAAGCCGATCAAGCACGTGGTGCTGTCGCACTACCATGCGGTGCGCGTGCTCGGCGCGTCCGCGTACTTCGACGAAGGCGCGCAGCACGTGATCGCGAGCCGCGGCACGTACGAGATGATCGTCGAGCGCGGCGAGGCCGACATGAAGTCGGAGATCGAGCGTTTCCCGCGCCTGTTCGCCGGCGTCGAGACGGTGCCGGGCCTGACCTGGCCGACGCTCGTGTTCGAGCGCGAGATCACGCTGTTCCTCGGCAAGCTCGAAGTGAAGATCATGCACGTCGGCTCGGGCCATACGAAGGGCGACACGATCGTGTGGCTGCCGTCGCAGAAGGTGCTGTTCTCGGGCGACCTCGTCGAATACGACGCCGCGTGCTATTGCGGCGACGCGCAGCTCGAACAGTGGCCGGCCACGCTCGAGGCGCTGCGTGCGCTCGGCGCCGAGAAGCTCGTGCCGGGCCGCGGCCCCGCGTTGCTGAATCCGGCCGAGGTCGACAAGGGCCTCGACTACACGAAGGATTTCGTCACGACGCTGCTCGCGCAGGGCCGCAAGGCCGTCGAGCGCAATCTCGACCTGAAGGCGGCGATGGCGCTCACGCGCGAAGCGATGGACCCGAAGTTCGGCCACGTGTTCATCTACGAGCACTGCTTGCCGTTCGACGTGTCGCGCGCGTTCGACGAAGCGAGCGGCATCACGCATCCGCGCATCTGGACCGCGCAGCGCGACAAGGACATGTGGGCCGCGCTGCAGGACTGAGCGGTGCACGGCGGCGGGGCGGCATTCACATGATCGCCTCGCCGTTTCCCTGAAGGCGCCGGCATCGGCGGCGTTGCGCCGCGGTTCCGGCAGCCGTATCCGGTCTCACGAGAAAGCAGGGCGCATGCACGCCCTCGGAGACTGCTGCGCGCTCGACATCGCGCGGCCCGTTTGGAGAGAGACATGCCTCAATCGCTTCCCGCCGAAGCGACGCTCGCGCACGCGAGCGCTTCGGTGTCCTCATCGACGTCCGAATCCACCGACGCGCTGCTGTTCCGCAAGATCGCGTGGCGGATCGTCCCGTTCCTGTTCCTCTGCTACGTCGTGTCGTTTCTCGACCGCATCAACATCGGCTTCGCGCAGTTGCAGATGAAGCACGATCTCGGCTTCAGCGACGCGATGTACGGCCTCGGCGCCGCGGTGTTCTACGTCGGCTACGTGTTCTGCGAAGTGCCGAGCAACATCCTGCTCGCGCGGTTCGGCGCGCGCCGCACGTTCACGCGGATCATGCTGCTGTGGGGCATCGCGTCGACCGGGATGATGTTCGTGTCGCAGCCGTCGCATTTCTACGGGCTGCGCTTCCTGCTCGGCGTGTTCGAGGCCGGCTTCTTCCCCGGCATCGTGCTGTACCTGACCTACTGGTTTCCCGCGAACCGGCGTGCGGCGGCGATCTCGGTGTTCTTCGCGGGCGTCGCGGTGGCCGGCGTGCTCGGCGGCCTCATGTCCGGCTGGATCATGCGCGACATGAGCGGCGTGCTCGGGCTGCACGGCTGGCAGTGGATGTTCGCGATCGAGGGCGCGCCGGCGATCGTGCTCGCGTTCGCCGCGTTCACGTTCCTCGTCGACCGGCCGCAGGACGCCACGTGGCTCACGTCCGACGAAAAGGCGCGCGTCGCCGCGCTGTGCGGCGAAGGCCGCGCACACGGCAGCGCGCACGACGGGCGCAGCGTGATGGCCGCGCTCGCGAACCCGCGCGTGTACCTGTTCGCGTTCATCTATTTCTCGCTGACCTGCGCGTCGCTGACGCTCAACTTCTGGATGCCGCTGATGATCCGCGACTTCGGCGTGACCGACGTCGTCGCCGTGAGCCTCTACACGGTCGTGCCGAATGCGGTGGGCGCGGTTGGGCTGGTCCTGATCGCGCGCCGCTCGGATCGCACCGGCGAGCGCCGCAAGCACTTCGCGTGCTGCACGGTCGGCGGCGGGCTCGCGCTCGCGGCGTTGACGCTGCACCTGCACAGCTTCGCGGCGATGCTCGCGTGCCTGTCGATCGCGGCGACGCTGATCTTCGCCGCGCTGCCGGTCTTCTGGGCCGTGCCGACCCGCTACCTGTCCGGCAACGCGGCCGCGGCCGGGATCGCGTTGATCAGCAGCATCGGGATCACGAGCGGCATCGTCAGCCCGTGGGTGATCGGGATGATCCGCACGCGCACGGGCAGCATGGATCTGGCCGTGTATCTGCTTGCCGCGCTGCTGGTCGCGAGCGGCGTGGCGCTGATGGTCGGCGTGAAAGGCGAAGGCCCACGGCGCGGCTGAACGGGCGATGGCCGGCCGTCGGCCGCGGGCGGCGGCGACCGGCGCTCACCTTCGTCCGCACCGAAATCCGACCGAATCCAGAACGCGCTCAACTATGCGCAGCAGAATCTCGGCCGCGCGCTGAGCGTCGAGGATCTGGCCGAGGCCGTCCACCTGAGCCCGCGCCAGTTCAGCCGCGTGTTTACGCTCGAAACCGGGCAGTCGCCCGCGAAGGCGATCGAGCGGCTGCGGCTCGAATCGGCGCGGCTGATGATCGAACAGAGCCGTCATCCGCTCGACGTGATCGCGAAGGAAAACGGTTTTCGCGACCGCCGGCATATGCGCGACGCGTTCGTGCGCGGGTTCGGCGTGCCGCCGCAGGCGTTGCGGCGCGATGCGCGGGCGGACGACGAGCCAGGAGCAGGCTGACGCGCTGTCGGGCCGGTGGGCCCCGTTCAGCACGTGCCGGCAAAATCGCGCAGAATCCTGTGGACATTCGTCGCGAGGAGACACCATGCACGCTGAACCGTTCGACATTGCGATCCCCGAGCACGCGCTTGACGATTTGCGTCGGCGCGTGCGCGACTACCGCCCGCCGACCCTGACGCCCGCCGAGCCGTGGCAGCAGGGCACCGACGGCGCGTGGCTGCACGAATTGGCGGCGTACTGGGCCGACGGCTTCGATTGGCGCGCGGTGGAACGCGAGCTCAACCGGCTGCCGCAGTTCGTCGCGGACGTCGGCGGGCAGCGTGTGCATTTCGTGCATCGGCGCGGTACGGGGCCGAAACGCTATCCGCTCGTCGTCACGCACGGCTGGCCGGGTTCCGCATTCGAATTCCATGCATTGATCGATCGCTTGTGCGACCCGGCCGCGTTCGGCGGCGATCCGGACGACGCGTTCGACATCGTCGCGCCGTCGCTGCCCGGCTTCCTGTTCTCTCCCGCACCGGCGGCACCCGGCACGTCGGCGTTTCAGGTTGCCGACTGCTGGGCGGAATTGATGGCAGGCCTTGGATACCAACGGTTCGGCGCGCAGGGCGGCGATCTGGGCGCGGCCGTGTCGGTCGCGCTCGGCGCGCGGCATGAGCGCGTGGTCGACGGTATCCATCTGAACTACCTGCCCGGCAGCTACGAACCGGCGATCGACGCGGCGCTGCCGCTGACCGACGACGAGCAGACGTTCCTGAAGCAGCGCGCAGATTGGGTGGCGCTGGAAGGGGGATACGCGCACGTCCACATGACGAAGCCGCAGACGCTGGCCGTCGCGCTCAACGATTCGCCGCTCGGGCTGGCCGCGTGGATCGCCGAGAAATTCCGTACGTGGAGCGATTGCGACGGCGACGTCGCGCGCCGTTTTTCGCACGACACGCTGCTGACCGGCATCTCGCTCTACTGGTTCACCGGCTGCATCGGTTCGTCGATGCAGATGTATTGGGAGAACCGGCTGCAGTCCATGCGCTTCGCGGCCGGGCAGCGCGTGGCGGTGCCCGTGGCATTCGCGCGCTTTCCGAAGGAGATCAGCCGCCCACCGCGCACTTGGCTCGAACGCGTATTCGACGTGGTGCAGTGGACCGACATGCCGAGCGGCGGCCATTTCGCGGCGATGGAGGAGCCGGACCTGCTGGCCGACGATATTCGGCGGTTTTTCAGGCGCTTCCGGTAACGGGCGGGCAAGCCGGCGGGCGCAAACCTGTACCGGAAACCGCTCGCGCCGGAAGGGAGCGGCCCGGCGCGGATCGCGTCGCCCGTCTTACCGCGTCACGAACGCCGTGGCGGCATCCGGCGCCGTACGCGCATGCTTGCGCTGGCGCAGCAGCGCGACGCGGCAGTTCTCGCGCGCCGTTTCGCGGCCGTCGTCGTCGAGCAGCACGAGGTCGCCGCGCATCACGTTCAGCGTGATCACATCCTCGCCCGGCGCGCCGAGCGTTTCCGGCGTGTGTACCGAGCCGGCCGGTTCGAGCACCGTCGAACCGGCGTGGGCGACCCAGTCGTATTCGCGGTAGCGCCACGCACCCTGCAGCGTATGGACGAACACCTCGCCGTCGTGACGGTGGCGCGGCAGCGTGCCGCCGGCCGGCATCTTCAGCAGCGCGGTCAGCGTGTCCTCGGCCGCATTGATGTGCAGGTACTTGATCGCGAGCCCCGGGAGGTCGGCGCTCATCGGCAGCCACGGCAGCGCATCGCCGGGCAGGCACGAGATCGGCGGCAGGTCGGTGGAGAGCGGGGCGGACGGCTGCGTCATGGCGGGAGGCGGAGCGAAAACGGGAAGCCCGCATTATCGCAGAGCCGGATCGCGCGGCCGACCGGGTGCGGCGCCGCGCCGAAAACGTGCGCGACGGGCCGATCCTTACGGATTGAAATATACAGTCAAACTGTACAGTTTGACTGTCGACGTGCTATCTTGAATTCATGAACCTGCCATCGTCTCCCCCCGACACGCTCCCGCTGGCCGGTCTCGCCGGCGAACTCCGCATCTCGGTCGGCAAGCTGATGCGGCGGATGCGGGAGCAGACCCATCCGAACGACCTCACGTCCTCGCAGAAATCGGTGTTGCTGCGGCTCGATCGCGACGGCCCGGCGACCGTATCGGCGCTCGCGCGTGCCGAAAGCGTGCGCCCGCAGTCGATGCGCGTGACGGTCGCGACGCTCGAGGCGCTCGGCGCGGTCGCCGGTGCGCCCGATCCCACCGACGGCCGGCAGACGCTGATCGCGCTCACGCCCGGTTTCCGCAAGGTGCTGCAAGCCAACCGCGCGGCCAAGGACGACTGGCTGTTTCGCGCGCTGCACGCGCAACTGTCGGCGGCGGAACAGGCCGAGCTGGCGGCGGCCGTGAAGCTGCTGCAGCGGCTCGCCGAATTCCAGGACCCCGCGCGTCCGTGAACCGCACCGGCCCGCTCGCCGAAAGGACAACCCGCACATGAATCTCCTGCATCTCGTGTCGTACTTCTTCGGCGGCGCCTTCCTCGCGAATGTCGTGCCGCATCTCGTCAGCGGACTGCGCGGCGAGCCGTTCCAGACGCCGTTCGCGAATCCGCCCGGCCGCGGGCTGTCGTCGTCCACCGTGAACGTGGCGTGGGGCGTCGCGAATCTCGCGATTGCTTATGTGCTGGTGTGCCGGGTCGGCGATTTCGACCTGAAGCGCACGTCCGACGCGGCGGCGCTCGGTCTCGGCATCCTGGTGCTCGGCCTGTTCCTCGCGCGGCACTTCGGCGAACTGCACGGCGGCAACGAGCCGGACCGGGAGCGGCGATGAGCGTGCCGGCCGCGGGCGTGTTCCGCTCGCTTCGCAGCTTCAACTATCGCGTGTGGGCGATCGGCTCGCTGGTGTCGAACATCGGCACGTGGATCCAGCGTACCGCGCAGGACTGGCTCGTCCTCACGCAGCTCACGCATCACGACGCATCGGCGGTCGGCACGGTGATGGCGCTGCAGTTCGGGCCGCAATTGCTGCTGCTGCCGTGGACCGGTTACGCGGCCGACCGCTACGATCAGCGCAAGCTGCTGATGGCGACGCAGGCGCTGATGGGCGCGCTGGCGCTCGTGCTCGGCGTGCTGACGGTCACCGGCGCGGTGCGGCTCGAGCACGTGTACGTGTTCGCGTTCCTGTTCGGCTGCGCGTCGGCGTTCGACGCGCCGGTGCGGCAGACCTTCGTCGCCGAACTGGTCGGCGACCGCGAGCTCGCGAACGCGGTCGCGCTCAATTCGACGTCGTTCAACGCCGCGCGGATGGTCGGCCCGGCGGCGGCGGGTTTCCTGATCGCATCGGTCGGCACCGGCTGGGCGTTTCTCGCGAACGGGCTCAGTTTCTTCGCGGTACTGGCGTCGCTGTCGCGGCTTCGGGAAGACGAACTGCGTGCGAACGTGCGGGCGAATCGCTCGCGCGGCAGCCTGCTCGACGGGTTCCGCTATGTATGGCGTCGGCCGGACCTGACGGCGATCCTCGCGATGCTGTTCCTGATCGGCACGTTCGGGCTCAATTTCCAGCTGTTCATTTCGACGATGGCCGCCAGCGTGTTTCACGTCGATGCGCGCGGGTTCGGCTTCCTGTCGTCGATGATGGCGGTCGGCACGATCTCGGGCGCGCTGCTCGCCGCGCGCCGCGAGCAGCCGCGGTTCCGCCATCTGTGGATCGGCGCGACGCTGTTCGGGCTCGGCTGCACGTTCGCCGCGCTGGCGCCCGGCTACTGGTCGTTCGCCGCCGCGCTGGTGCTGACCGGGATCGCTGCGATCACCTTCATGAATTCGACCAACAGCCTGATGCAGTTGTCCACCGAGCCGGCGATGCGCGGCCGCGTGATGGCGCTGCGCCTCGCGGTCGCGCTCGGCGGCACGCCGATCGGCGCGCCGGTGGCCGGCTGGGTCGCGAACCATCTCGGCCCGCGCTGGGCGCTGGGCGTCGGCGCGGCGTCCGGTTTCGCGGCGGCGCTCGTCGCGACCCATTTCGTCGCGCGCAAGCGGGCGCCGCCGCGTACGGGCGACGACGGAGCCTGACCGCACCGGAGGACACCGCCGCTATGCCGCCGGCCGCGCCGCCGCATGCGCGGCGTCGAGGCACGCCTGGAACAGCAGCGCGGCGCGCGACGGCTGCGGCGAGCGCCGCAGCAGGCTCACGAACCGGCACCGGTAATTGAACCGGTGCGGCGCGATCGGCTGCATCAGCCCCTTGTTTTCGAAACTCTCCGCGTAGTGATCGGGCAGGAAGCCGAGATAGCGCCCCGAGAGGATCAGCGTCGCGATCGATTCCTGGTCCGACGCGGTCGCGCTGCGCGTGAGCTTCGCGCGATGGCTCAGCTCCATGTTCGGCGAATGGAAACCGAGCCCGGCGAATGCGTGGTTGCGGATCGTCGTCCACGTGAGCTTGCCGTGCGGCGCCTCGAAGAGCGGATGCTGGCGGCCGCAGTAGAGCAGCATCCGTTCGTCGAACAGCGCCGAATACACGAGGCTGCCCGAATTGCGGTGCACGGGGATGATCCCGACCTGGTAGCTGCCGTCGATGACCCCGCGCTCGACCTCGTTGATCGACGCGACGTGCAGGTTCAGCGCCACGTCGGGCGCTTCGTCGGCGAACTGGCGGATCGCGTCGCCGAGCCGGGCATTCGGGTTGGTGGCCGTCTTGTCGAATACGGCGATGTGGAGTTCTCCGCCCATCTTGTCGTGAATGCCGTCGATTCTGCTGCGAAACGCTTCCATCGACGCGAGGAGCCGCAGCGTCTCCTCGTACACCGTCTGTCCCTCGGGCGTCAGCGTGAAGCCCGCGCGGCCGCGCCGGCACAGCACGAGGCCGAGCCGCGTTTCCAGATCCTTCACGTGCCGGCTGATCGTCGAGGTGCCGATATTCAGTTCCAGTTCGGCGGCGGCCATCCCGCCGCACTGCACGACGCCCTTGAAGACCCGCAGCAGGCGGAGATCCATGTCGCTGAGCTGCCCGAGCAGCGCGCGGCTCTTCGGTTTCTTTGCTTGCATAGTCGAGCAAGTGAACATTGATATTGCGATATTCAAAAGACTAATTGGCGTCCCGACAATGTGCAACATCATCACCAGGAGGAGGGGCGCGCCGCGCCGACCGACATGACCGACATCACCACCGCCCAGCACGACGACACGAACCTGCGCACCGACGCCGCGTGGCTCGATGCGCACTGGATGCCGTTCACGGCCAACCGCCAGTTCAAGGCCGATCCGCGCATGATCGTGTCCGGCAAGGGCGCGTATTACACCGATGGCGAAGGCCGCAAGATCTTCGACGGCCTGTCGGGCCTCTGGTGCACGGGCCTCGGTCACGGCCGCACCGAAATCGTCGAAGCCGTGACCCGCCAGGTCGCGCAGCTCGATTACGCGCCGGCCTTCCAGTTCGGCCATCCGAAATCGTTCGAGCTCGCCAACAAGATCAAGGAACTGACGCCGGCCGGCCTCGACTACGTGTTCTTCACGGGCTCGGGCTCGGAAGCGGCCGATACGTCGCTGAAGCTGGCCCGCGCATACTGGCGCGCGAAGGGCAAGGGCACGAAAACGCGCCTGATCGGCCGCGAGAAGGGTTACCACGGCGTGAATTTCGGCGGTATCTCCGTCGGCGGGATCGGGCCGAACCGCAAGCTGTTCGGTCAGGGCCTCGACGCCGATTTCCTGCCGCATACGCAACTGGCCGAGAACAAGTTCTCGCGCGGCATGCCGGAACACGGCGCCGAGCTGGCCGACCGCCTGCTCGAGCTGATCGCGCTGCACGACGCATCGAACATCGCGGCCGTGATCGTCGAGCCGTTCTCCGGTTCGGCGGGCGTGGTCGTGCCGCCGAAGGGCTATCTGAAGCGCCTGCGCGACATCTGTACCGCGCACGACATCCTGCTGATCTTCGACGAGGTCATCACGGGCTTCGGCCGCGCCGGCGCGATGACGGGCGCGGACGCATTCGGCGTGGTGCCGGACATCATGAACTTCGCGAAGCAGGTGACGAACGGCGTGCAGCCGCTCGGCGGCGTGATCGCGACGAAGGAGATCTACGACACGTTCATGGCCGCGGGCGGCCCCGAGTACATGCTCGAGTTCCCGCACGGCTACACGTATTCGGCGCATCCGGTCGCATGCGCGGCCGGCGTCGCGGCGCTCGACCTGCTGGTGAAGGAAGACGCGGTGGCGCGCGTGCGCGATCTCGCGCCGCATTTCGAGGCGGCCGTGCACGGGCTGAAGGGCCAGCGCCACGTCGCGGACATCCGCAACTACGGGCTGGCGGCCGGCCTGACGATCGCCGCGTTGCCGGGCGAGCCGGCACGGCGCCCGTACGAGATCGCGATGCGCTGCTGGGCGAAGGGTTTCTACGTGCGCTACGGCGGCGACACGATCCAGCTCGCGCCGCCGTTCATCGCCGAGAAGCGCGAGATCGACAACCTGGTCAACGCGCTGTCCGACGCACTGAACGAAGTGGACTGAGCCGCGGCTCGCCCGCAGCGACAACCGAATTCACGAAAGAGCCAGAAACATGAAACACGACAGCAATGTGACCTCCACCGTCGGCCACCTGATCGACGGCAAGCGCGTCGACGGCGGCAGCCGCGTCCAGCCGGTGTTCGACCCGGCGACCGGCGAATCGCACAAGAGCGTCGCGCTCGCCGACAAGCTGACCGTCGAAGCCGCGATCGCGTCCGCGCAGGCCGCGTTCCCGGCATGGCGCAACACGCCGCCGCTGAAGCGCGCCCGCGTGATGAGCCGCTTCAAGACGCTGCTCGAGGAGCACGCGGAAGAACTCTGCGCGCTGATCACGGCCGAGCACGGCAAGGTGCTCGCCGATGCGATGGGCGAACTGCAGCGCGGGATCGAGAACGTCGAATACGCGACCTACGTGCCCGAGCTGCTGAAGGGCGAGCACAGCAAGAACGTCGGCCCCGCGATCGATTCGTGGAGCGAGTTCCAGGCGCTCGGCGTCGCGGCCGGCATCACGCCGTTCAACTTCCCGGTGATGGTGCCGCTGTGGATGTGGCCGATGGCCGTCGCGTGCGGCAACACGTTCGTGCTGAAGCCGTCGGAGCGCACGCCATCGTCGACGCTGCGCATGGCCGAGCTCGCGCTCGAGGCCGGCCTGCCGCCGGGCGTGCTGAACGTCGTGAACGGCGACAAGGAAGCGGTCGACACGCTCCTGACCGATCCGCGCGTGAAGGCCGTGAGCTTCGTCGGCTCGACGCCGATCGCCGAATACATCTACTCGACCGGCTGCGCGCACGGCAAGCGCGTGCAGGCGCTCGGCGGCGCGAAGAACTTCGCGGTCGTGATGCCGGATGCGGACATCGGCAACGCGGTGAACGCGCTGATGGGCGCCGCGTACGGCTCGTGCGGCGAGCGCTGCATGTCGATTCCGCTGGTCGTCGCGATCGGCGACGAAACGGGCGACAAGGTCGTCGCGGGGCTGAAGGCCGAGATCGAGAAGATGAAGGTCGGGCCGGGCAATGGCGCGGGCGTCGACATGGGCCCGCTCGTCACGCAGCAGCATTTCGAGAAGGTGACGGGCTTCGTCGAAGCGGGCGTGGCAGCGGGCGCGACGCTCGTCGTCGACGGTCGCGGCGTGAAGGTCGACGGCCATGACGGCGGCTACTACCTCGGCCCGTGCCTGTTCGACCACGTAAAGCCCGGCATGCCGATCTACCAGCACGAGATCTTCGGGCCCGTGCTCGGCGTGATCCGACTGAAATCGCTCGACGAGGCAATGGCGCTGATCGACGCGCACGAATACGGCAACGGCACGTGCCTGTTCACGCGCGACGGCGAGGCCGCACGGTACTTCGGCGACAACATCCAGATCGGCATGGTCGGCATCAACGTGCCACTGCCGGTGCCGGTCGCGTACCACTCGTTCGGCGGCTGGAAGCGTTCGCTGTTCGGCGACCTGCATGCATACGGCCCGGATGCCGTGCGCTTCTACACGAAGCGCAAGACGATCACGCAGCGTTGGCCTTCGGCCGGCGTGCGCGAAGGAACGGTGTTCAGCTTCCCGTCGAACCGCTGACGCGACGCGCGTGCACCGGCTGCATGCAGACGGTGCGGCGCGCGAAGCTGTCGCGGCCCGCCCCGATCGACGATGGGGCGGGCTTTTTTTACGTCCGTGCGACAGGCGCGGAACGCGGCGAAAGAAGGCTTACGGCGCGACGACGTGCCACACGCTCTTGAAATTGTCGCCGTTGCGCTCGCCCTGTTTCATGTCCTTCGAGAAGAAGTACAGCGGCTTGCCCTTGTACGCCCATTGCGGGCTGCCGTCGTCGCGTTTGACGATCGTGTAGGGCCCGACCGGCACGTCGGTCGCGCTGGCCTTGTACGGCGGCCAGAGGGTTTCGCATGGGCCCGTACAGGCGCTGGTGCCGGCGTTGGGCTTGTCTTTGTCGAACGTATAGACGGTCATGCCGTTCGCGGCGACGAGCGCGCCGTTTTCTTCCTTCGTGATGGATCCCTGGGCCGTGGCCGAAGCTGACGCAATGGCGAGCAGGGCGGAGCTGACGAGCAGCGCGGCTTTCATGAATGCCTCCTGTAATCCGGTGGGCGGCGGTGATCGTGCGCACGGGCGAGCGGGCGCGACGATCGCGATGAGTGGTGCCGGAGCGCCGTGCCGTTGCCGCCGGTGCGAGCGACTCGGGGGCGGATGGCAGCGAACGGGGCGCTTCATTCACGATAGGCGGTTTTTGGCAGGGCTGCGAGAAAGTCGGGACGCGTATCGGCGGCGCGTAGGCGTCGCGCAACGGTGCTGCAAGTGCCGCGCGATCCGCTATTTTGATCCGTCCCCGAGCCTGCGCGGCGTGCGTGTCGGGCCGAGCTCGCGGATGTCGGGCGCGCCCAGCGCGAAGGTCGTCCCGATCTGGCGGCCGCTCGGTTTCGGCAGACCGCCTTCGAATCTCCACGTCAGCGCGACCGGCAGGTTCGGCGCCGTGCCGTCAGCGAAATACCGGTGCCGACGCGAGCGCCGTCAGCACGACCGGCATCGCCAGCGCCGCGGCGACGGTCTGGAACGCGGTGATGCCGGCCATCAGCGGCGTCGCCGCCGAGCTGACGGGCCATGATGTACGACGCCGACGACGTCGGCAGCGCCTGGAACAGCAGCGCGACCGTCAGCGCGGCATCGCCGAGCCCGCACAGGCGGCCGGCCGCGAGCGTGATCAGCGGCATCGCCATGAACTTGAACGCCGACGCGACGCACACCGGCTGCAGCCATGCACGGGCCGCATCGAATTTCAGCGCCGCGCCCACGCACAGCAGGCCGAGCGGCATCGATGCGGCGCCGAGCGCGCGTACGGCCGGCTCGACGGCAGCCGGGAACGCGACACCGCCGGCCTGCATCGCGATGCCGAGCGCGCACGCGACGACGAGCGGATTCGACAGGATCTGCCGCATGAGCGCGCCCGCACCGAGCCGCGTGTCGCCATACCGCGCGAAGACGAGCACGCACATCAGGTTGACGGTCGGGACGATCGCCGCGACGCATACGGCCGCGAGCGCGATGCCTTTTGCGCCGAACAGCCCGGCGGCGAGGGCGGTGCCGACATAGTTGTTGAAGCGCACCGCGCCCTGGAACACGGACGTGAAGCCGGCGCCGTCGACCCGGACGAACCGACGGACCAACAGGAGCAGCATTGCGGCGACGGCGGTCGATCCGACCAGCGCTGCCGCGAGCGGTAGAACGGGCAGCGATTGCAGTCGAGCGCTCGCGAGGCCGTTCGCGAACAGCGCCGGCAGCAGCACGTAGTAGCAAAGCCGCTCGGCCTGCGGCCAGAACGCGTCGGCGATGAAACCCGTGCGACGGAGGCCGTGGCCGAACGCGACCAGCAGCGCGACCGGCGCCAGCGCGAGCAGGATCGGGCCGATCATCGGCGCGCCTTCATGCCGGTAGCGGGCAGCGGCTGGCAGGCGGAGCGGCGGGGAATCCATCCGGCGGGCAACATGGCGACTCGCAATCGAAAGAGTGACGATGCCGCCAAGTTAACACGCGAAAGCAACAGGAATAATTGTGAATTATCGGGTGTTCAATGAGAAATTCTCATCGATGATGCGGCGACTTCGGTGGCCAGCGCACGCGCGAAACGCTCGGCCGGACGCGACTGGTGCTCGAGCAGCACGACCGCGCGCCCCATCTGCGGCTGGCCGAACGGCAAGCGCGTGACGGGCGGCAGGCGCGCGAGCGTCGCATCGGGGAGCGCGACGATCGCGGCGCCGAGCCCGCGCGCCACCATGCGCGCGATCGTTTCCGCGCTGTCCAGCACCATCTCTTCACGCACGCGCACGCCGATGCGGCGCAGCTCGGCGGCGATCATGCGGCCGGCCCAGGCCTGCGCGTCGAAGCGGATGAACGGCAGCGCTTCCAGCAGCGTACCCGCGTCGCGTTCGGCATGATCGGGCGGCGCGAGCAGCCAGAAGCGATCTTCGTACAGCGTGGTCCATGTCAGTTCCGCCGGATGCGGGCGCACGGGGCGTGTCGTGATCGCCGCATCGAGTTCGCCGGCCGCGACGCGGTTCGCCAGCTCGGCCGACATGCCGGCCGACACGTGCACGCGCAGCGACGGATGCGAGTTGCGCAGCGCGAGCAGCGCGTCGGGCAGCGGGCCGGACAGCGCGGTCTGGATCGCGCCGAGCCGCAGGCGGCCGACGAGTTTCTTCTCGTCGCTGAGCGCGTCGGGAATCCGGTCGACCATCGCGAGCACCTGCTCGGCCTGCGCGAGCAGGATGTTGCCGGCTTCGGTGAGCACCGGCTGCCGGCGCGAACGGTCGAACAACTGCACGTCGTATTCGCTTTCCAGTGCCTTGATCTGCAGGCTCACCGCCGATTGCGTGAGCCCGATGGCTTCGCCGGCGCGTGCGAAGGTCCGGTATCGGGCGATGGCGACCAGCGTTCTGAATGCGCGTAGTGACATGGACGAAGTGACGTTGGCAACGGGGGCGGCATGCGGATTGCGCGCAAGACGGCGGCAGCGTTCGCGTGACACGCCGCACCGGTGCGGCGGGCTCGGCGAGAACCAGCGGATAAAGCGGCCGGCGAATTCGCGGACATCATGCCCGTGCCCGTCGAATCGGGCAACCGCGGCATGGCAGGCTTACGATGGAAAGCGCGGGCTGCCCGCCGATGCGGGTTCGCGTGGACGGCAACGGACGCGTTCCGCCGAAACATCCGCACCGGTGCGCGCGGGGCTCGCGCCGATTCTTCGAGGAGGACACGACGATGCTTCAGAACCCGGGCGACGTTGCGCGCGCAAGCTACCGCGCGTATGCCGACAAGGACCGCGACGCGATCGAAGCGCTGATCGCGCCGGATTTCCATTTCACGAGCCCGCTCGACAACCGGCTCGACCGCGACACGTATTTCCGGCGCTGCTGGCCGAACAGCGTGGCGCTGGCGCGCTTCGATTTCGTCGACGTTGCCGTTCACGGCGAGCACGTATTCGTCGTGTACGAGGCGGAAACGGCCGACGGCAGACGGTTCCGGAATGCGGAGCGGGTGCGCGTGCAGGGCGGGCAGATCGTCGAGGCCGAGGTGTATTTCGGCTGGAACGTGCCGCACGACGCGCCCGACGGCGACTCCGTCGAACCGCGCGGTTGAGCGGCGGGTGCGAGCAGGCGGTTCGTCCGGTGCTGCGCGTCCCGCTCGATGCGCTCATCCAGCCGCATCGTCCCCCAACGCCTGGATGAACCGCGAAAACAACTCGGGTTGCGACGAAATCCCGAGCTTTGCGTACAAATGCCGCCGATGCACCTTCACCGTTTCGGGAGAAATCGCGAGCCGCTCGGCAATTGCCTTCGACGAATTGCCGCGCAGCACCATGCGTGCGATCGACATCTCGCGATCGGTCAGCACGCCCGCCCCGAAGCGTGCGAGCGCCTGCTCGACGCGCGCGCCGAGATCGGCATCGGGCGTCGCGCGTGCGGCATCGCCCACCAGCCGCCAATGCTGCCGGATCGTCGCGAGCACCCACGGCATCGCGGCCGTCAGCTTGCCGAGCGGCTCGACGTCGAAGCGCGTCGAGGCACCGAGCGACAGCGACAGCAGCGTGTCGGCATTCGGCCGCACGAGAATCTGGATCTCGTCGTCGCCGACCGCGTCGCGGAAATAGCTCAGGAAATACTCGCTCTGCCGGAACAGGTCGGGTGCGACTTCCTCGAGCCGGTAGCAGCCGTCGGCGAGCCCGTCGTGCGCGGCCTGCAGGAATGGATCGAGCAGATATAACCCGTTCAGGTAAAGCGGCACCGGCGACGCGGTGTCGGTGCCGCCCGTGTCGTATTCGTCGAGCACGAGCGGCACGCCGTCGCGGCCGATCGCGGTCGCGAGCGCGTTGTCGAACGGCGTCATTTCGTTGAGCAGCAGCACGAGGAACCGCCAGAAGCGGGGCTGGCCGAGATGATCGATCGTGCGGCCAAGCGCCTGGTGCATCGCGATTTCGGAAAAGAGACGATCCATACCACCACCGGAAGGGCGTAACACGAAGGGGGAATAGCGGTCCTGAAATTGGCTTCCTAGACTGCCACGCAATCAATCGGGCCCGAGTATGGGCGTTCAAAAAACGGCAGGATAGGAGCGACAGGAGAACGAAATGGCGATGATGTCGGAATCGATGGGCAGCCTGCAAGCGGCGCCTGCAACGGAAGACGCGCCGCGCGCGCTGTCGCAGACGCTCAGCGTGCGCGATGCAGTGATGATCACCGTATCGGGCGTGACGCCGGCCAGCTCGATCTTCGTGATCGCGCCGTTCGCGATCCAGCAGGCCGGCAGCGGCGCCGTGCTGTCGTTCTTGCTCGGCGGCGTGCTCGCGCTCGCGTTCGCGCTCTGCTACGCGGAACTCAGCGCCGCGCACCGCAGCGCGGGCGGCGAATACGTGATGGCCAAGCGCGTGTTCGGCACGCTGCCCGGCTACCTGACCTTCATCACGGTGCTGTCCGTCAGCGTATTCATCCCGGCCGTGCTTGCGAGCGGCGCCGCGCCGTACCTGAACAACGCGCTCGGCACGCACTTCAGCAACCAGTCGGTCGCGCTGACGATCGTGCTGCTCAGCTATCTGCTCGGCATGCTGAACATCAAGACGAACGCATGGATCACCGGCGCGTTCCTGGTCGTCGAAATCGGCGTGCTGATGCTGATCGCGGGGCTCGGTTTCGGGTCGCCGCATCGCGGCGCCGACGTGCTGATCGCGCCGGTCGTCGCGAGCGGCAATGCGCTGGTGCCGGCGACGCTCGCGGCCATCGTGCCCGCGATCGGCACCGCGATCTTCTGCTACAACGGCTTCGGCTCGGCAGCCTATCTCGCGGAAGACCTGCGCGGCGGCAACCGCAACGTCGCGAAGGCGGTGATCTATTCGTTGCTCGTGATCCTCGTCGTCGAACTGGTTCCGCTCACCGCGATCGTGCTGGGGGCGCCGTCGCTGACCGAACTGACGAAGAGCGCGGATCCGATCGGCTATGTCGTGCGCTCCCTGAGCAACCCGGTCGTGTCGCGCGTGATCAGCGGCGGCATCTTCCTGTCGGTGTTCAACGCGATCATCGCGATCGTGATCACGATGGGCCGCCTGCTGTACAGCAGCGGCCGGCATGCGCTCTGGTCGCGCACCTGCAACCGCGCATTCTCGACGATTCATCCGCGCCTCGAATCGCCGTGGCTTGCGACGATCACGCTCGCGATACCGTCGGCCGGGCTCGTGTTCGTGTCGAGCCTCGACGAGTTGACCGCGTTCACGGTCGACCTGCTGCTGCTGATCTATCTCGTCGTCGGGCTGGCCGCGCTCGCGAGCCGATTCGTGCGCCGCGACGTCGAGCATCACTACCGGATGCCGCTGTGGCCCGTGACGCCGCTCGTCGCGGTGGCGGGCGCCGCGTATACGCTGGTCACGACCCTGGCGACGGCGACGAAGCCGACCGATCTGATCATCATCGCGGGGCTGCTGGTCGCGGCACTCGTGATGTACGTGGCGTGGGCGCGTCACAGCGAAGCGTTCCGCGCGCTCTGAGCACCTGATCGACACCTTGTACCACCGACACATCGAACCATTGAAAGACGGGAGGAATTGCATCATGCGCACGAGGGATCTCGGCATCCGCATCGGACTCGGCACGCCGGGCCGCTTCAACGCGATCACGGACGTACCGGGCGTGCGGGTCGGACATTGCACGCTGAACGTCGAGAACGGCGACGCGTCGATCCGCACCGGCGTCACCGTCATCGAGCCGCGCGCGGGCGCCGCGCACGATTCGCCGTGCTTCGCGGGCGTGCACGTGCTGAACGGCAACGGCGACGCGGCCGGGCTCGAATGGATTCGCGAAGCCGGTCTGCTGACGACGCCGATCGCCTATACGAACACGCACAGCGTCGGTGCGGTGCGCGACGCACTCGTCGCGAACGAACGCGAAGCGGCGGCCGGCCGCGTGTACTGGTGCATGCCGGTCGTGATGGAAACCTACGACGGACTGCTGAACGACATCTGGGGGCAGCACGTGAACGCCGCACACGTCCAGCGCGCGCTGGCTGCCGCCCAGTCGGGGCCGGTTGCCGAAGGCGGCGTGGGCGGCGGCACGGGCATGATTTGTCACGAGTTCAAGGGCGGCATCGGCACCGCGTCGCGCGTGCTGGCGAGCGATGCGGGCGGCTGGACCGTCGGCGCGCTCGTGCAGGCGAATTACGGCGTGCGCGAGATGCTGCGCGTGGCCGGCTACCCGGTCGGCGAAGTGCTGCGGCACGTGCATTCGCCGTTCCGCGAAGCAGAAGCGAAAGGCGAAGCCGGCATGGGCTCGATCGTCATCACGCTTGCGACCGACGCACCGTTGCTGCCGCATCAATGCACGCGTCTCGCGCAGCGTGCGAGCGTCGGACTCGCCCGCGTGGGCGGCGGTACAGAGGATTCGAGCGGCGACATCTTCCTTGCGTTCGCAACCGGCAACGACGGCCTGCCTGCCGCGAACTACGGCAGCAAGGGTACGCCAACCACCGATGTGCGGATGGTCAACAACGACCATATTTCCGCGCTGTTCGTCGCGGCGGCGGAAGCGGTGGAGGAGGCGATCGTGAATGCGCTGGTCGCGGGCGGCGACGTCGCATCGCGCGGGACGCGGGTCGAAGGGCTCGGGCAGGCGCGCTTGCTGGATGCGCTGCGCGAAGTGGGCTGGCGGCCGGGGCGCGGCGCCTGAAACGGCAAACGCCGCTTCAAGCGAAGTGGCGTGCAGTACGGTGGCGATGCGGCGATCGGCCGGACCGCCGTCCGCCCGCGCATGTCGTGCATGCGGTGCGGGCGATGTGGACGATGCGGGCCTGAGCGCGACGACGCGGCGCCATGCTCAACTGCCGAAGTAGATGTTGCAGAAGCTGACCGGGCCGACGCAGGCGTTCGGGTCTTCCTGCTTCGATTGCGCACGATCGACGCGGCCGGCGGCCTTGATCGCCTCGGCGCGGTTCGCCTGTTGCGGTGCGACGTCTGCCGGCGCCGGCTGTGCGTGGGCGAGCGCAGCGGTGAGCGACAGGGCAACGAGGGCGAGGTGCAGCGGCTTCATTTGGGTTCTCCTGGGTGAGTGCCAGTCTCGCTGGCAGTGAGGAAACTATAGGCTCGCACTGCTTAAAGATTAATCACCGCGGCTGCAGAGCTTATTTCCATCCGGAACAACGATCCCGTTGCGCGCGCACCGGTCTTCAACGGCGATGCCGATTGAACGGCGCGTCCTTGTCGAGCAGCGCGCTTCGCATGAAGTGCAGGCAGCCGACGATTCGCTGCATGTTGCGACGCGCGTCGGGCACCGCATACCACGCCTGCAGCGCGTGCTGCGCCGCGCGGATCGCGAGATTCACGGCTTTCAGCGTGCGCGCATGGTGGCCGGGCGTCGGATCGTCGAAGAAGCGCGGCAGTTCGAGCAGCACCGCATCGATCGAACCGGTCCAGCGCAGCGTCTGCGGCGGTTTCGATGCACGGAACGCGTGCAGTTCGTCGCGCAGGTCGATGACCGCGTGGCCGACCTCGAGCGTCGACAGCATCCAGCGCAGTGCATCGCGATGCTGCCGCGTGCGGCGTACCAGCAGCGTACGCAGTTGCGCCATCAGGTCGTGCGTGCTCGACTGGAAGCGCTGCGCGAGGCCGTCCGGCGCGCCTTCGCATGCAAGCGTCACCTGGCGGCGCAAGTCGTGCGCGATCCGGCCGGTGAGCCAGGGTGTGTGCGTCGGGAACACGACGGCGAACACGAGTGAGCACGCAAGCATCGCGACGACGATCGCGAGCCCGTTGTTGATCAGCACTTCGGGCGTATACGCGATCGCGTTGTCGGGGCCCGCGAGCAGGCAGAAGAACACCGCGAAGCCGATCCCGTAGCCGGACAGGCCTGGCCGCATCGCGAGAAACGCACCGAGGCCGAGCACCGGCGCGAGCGCCGCGCACAGCAGCGGAAAGCCGTCGATGTTCGGATAGACGTAGCACAGGAACAGGTAGCCGACCGCGGTCGCGAATGCCGCACCGACGCCCATCTGCGCGACGAACCTGGGCGCGCGCGGCGAGATCGAGCTGAGCGCGCATGCGATCGCGGTGGCGATCACCGCGAGCGAGCCGCTCGGCCATTCGGACGCGATCCAGAACGCGCTCATCGCACCGACGGCAACCACCGTGCGCAGGAACGCGAAACCGACGAAGAACGCGTTGGTCTTCACCGCGTAATGGGTGACCGAGCGCTCGAACGCGTGATCGTCCTGATCGAGCGACGCATAAGTGTCGACGTAGCCCAGATATTCGCCGATGAACCGGTACAGCAGCTCGATCGCGGTATCGAAGTCGAGCAGGCCGCCGGCCGCATGGTCCTCGATTACCCGCCGCGACGCGCGCGCGGCCTTCGGCAACGCACCGTGAAAGCGGCGCAGTTCGAGCAACGCACCGGTGGCCGGTGCGAGGCCGCGCCGGCGTTCGTCGCGCAATGCGGCGAAGCGCGATGCGAGCGCGTCGACGTGCGGCGCCAGTGCGTCGAGCACCGCATCCGAGCGATTCGCGCGCAGCCGTTTGACGAGCTGGTGCAGCGCATGCAGCCGCGTGCATGCGTTCATGAACTCGCTGTTGAGGCGCGCAAGCCGGCGGCTGCGCGCGCGAATGTGCGGATCCTCGAACGACGCGAACGCACGGTTGGCTTCGAAGCCGACGATGTCGTCGACGAAATCGGCGAAGCGTCGCTCGAAATCGCCGCGCGCGACGTCGCCCGACAGCGCGCCGGCGGTGAACGCGGCAAACGTCGCGTGGCGCGCGCTCAACGAACGCATCAGCGCCTTCGCGGAACTCAACGGCAGGATCAGCGCGCTGACCGCGCCCGAGCACGCGATGCCCAGCGCGACTTCCGCGGCGCGCGTGAGCGCGGACTGGAACAGCGTCTGCGGCGTCATCGCGGCCGGCAGGCCGATCAGCGCGGCCGTGTAGCCGGCGAGCACGAAGCCGTACCAGCGGAAGTGGCGGTTGCGCACCGCCAGCGCGATGCAGCCGCCGATCCACAGCGTGATGCCGGCCATGTACAACTCGGGCTGCTGCGCGAACAGCCCGCCGAGCGCGAGCGCGCCGACGAGGCCGGCCGCCGTGCCGAGCACGCGGTAGAAACTCTTCGCGAACACCATGCCCGACAGCGGCTGCATCAGCACGAATACGGTCGTCATCGCGGTGCGCGGCTGCGACATCTCCAGACGCATCGCGATGCCCATCGCCAGCAGCGCCGCGAGTACGGTTTTCGCGAGGTGCAGCCAGATCAGCCCGTCGGTCGCGGCCCAGTCGCGCGCCGCGTTGCCGAGCGGATCGAGCCATTTGCTCCATCGTGCCGGTTCGATGGACGGTCGCTCGATCGCAGGTTGTGGCTTCATGAGTGGGGCCCAAGAGGGGCCGGGCGGGGTGCCGCGGCGCGTCCGGACGGGTCCGTTCGACTGGTGAGGCGCCGATTGTAGGAGCGCGGCGCCCGCGCATTAACGCAGTTGCCGGGAAACGATAGTTGCAGCCGGGGTAACAATCTGTCGCATCCGCTGGAGGAAAATGGCGGCTCCGCTACAGGTCGCTCACAGGAATGGATACCCTACAAAACATGCGGGTGTTTTCGCGCGTCGTCGAGACGGGCAGCTTCACCGCCGCCGCGCAATCGCTGAATTCGACGACGGGCGCGATGTCGCGCGCGGTGTCTGAGCTCGAGGCGCGCCTGCGCACCCGTCTGATGAATCGGTCGACGCGCCGTCTCGCGCTCACGTCGGCCGGGGAAAGCTATCTGCGGCGCTGCCGCCAGATCCTCGCCGACGTCGACCGCGCGGAAGAAGAGGCGAGCTGCGCGCACGAGCGCCCGGCCGGCGTGCTGCGCATGCACAGCTTCGCGAGCGTCGGTCACCACTACGTGATGCCCGCGCTGACGCGCTATCACGCACAGTACCCGGACGTATCGATCGAGCTGTCGCTGTCGCAGCGCATGCCCGATCTGTTCGACGGCACGAGCGACATGGCCGTCGTCACCGCATCGTCGCTGCCCGATTCGGAACTCGTGTCGCACCTGCTCGGCTCGACGTTCAGCATTCTGTGCGCATCACTCGATTACGTGAAACGGCACGGCGTGCCGGCCCGCCCACAGGATCTCGCCGCGCACGCGTGCCTGACGCTGTGTACGCCGGCGTTCCCGACGCACGAATGGGTGCTCGAAGGGCCCGAAGGCGTCGAGCAGATCCACGTCGCCGGGCCGGTGCAGACCAATACCGCCGAATCGCTCGCACTCGCGATCCGCGACGGCATCGGAATCGGCATGCTGCCGCTGTATTCGGCGATCGACGCACTGCGCGACGGCACGCTCGTCCGTGTGCTGCCCGCGCATATCCTGCAGAAGATGAACGTGTATGCGCTGTACCCGTCGCGCCGCTTCGTCGATGCGAAGGTGCGGACCTGGGTCGAGATGCTGCGTGCCCAGGTGCCGGCGATGATCGCGCGCGACGTCGAGATGCTGAACGCGATCGACCGCGAACCGCGGGCCGCCTGAACGCCGCGCGCGCATCGGTGCGTTCGTTGTTTCATGCAGATGCCGAATACGCGTCGCTCGCAATGCGCGCTCAATGCGAGCGACGCACGCCGTCACCGCGCGGGCTTCGCCGCCGTGCCTGATTCGGTTGCCGGCTCGCCGGTCGGGCCATAGGCGGCCTGCGCCGCTTTCCGTTCGGCGAGACGCTTCGCCTGCAGTCGTTCCTGCGCCGCCAGGATGTCGTCCGGATAGTTGCCGACTTCGCCGCGCGCCGGGTTGTAGCCGACCGATTCGAGATCGATCAGCTCCTGCAGCACCTGCGCACGCGTGACGGGCGACTTCGCCTGCTGGGCGAACGACAGGGCCGGTGCGGCAAGCAGGACGGCAGCGGCGGCGGTAACGACGAGCGATTTCACGAGATTCTCCTGGTACGGGGTAGGCGGCCGGAGCGGCGCGCGTCACGCGGCTTCGACCTTCGACGTCAGTCTACGCAGCGCCTGCGCGCGCAAACACCCCGATTCCAGGAGGGCTGCGTTCCAGAAGGAACAACATTGGCGGCGCCCGTCCGCGGCGACCGAACCCGTGTGCGGACACGGGCGCCGTGCATACGGGCGCCGTGCATACGGGCCCGGCGCGGGCGGGCGCCGTCGCGCGATGCCGGTCAGAACCGCGTTCGCATGCCGATCGTGCCGACCACCTGGTTCGCCGTGCTCGATGCGCCACCCGACGTGTTGATGAATGCCTGATAGCCGCGGCCCGACGCATGCTGGAACATCGCTTCCGCGTACAGGTCGGTGCGGCGCGACAGCTTGTACACGGCCTGCAGATCGACCTGATGCCATTTCGGATCGGTCCCGTGCTTGCTGTCGGGATTCGACACGCTGGCGTCCGTATAGACATAGGCCGCGCCGACGCTGACGACCGGCGTGACCGCATAGCGCACGTTCACGTCGTAGTTGTTGAACGCGATCTGGCCGCCGGAGCCGAACGAGCCCGTATTGTCGTACTGCGCGCGCGTGTAGACGAAGCCGACGGTCGCCGGGCCGAACACGTAGCTGACGCCGCCGCCATAGGTGCGCATGCGGTCCGAGCCGATCGACCAGCCGCCCTGGTTCAGGCTCTTCGCTTCGGCCGAATCCGTCGCGCCGGGGCTCGCGCTCGTCGAGCCTTTCGTGCCGTTCATCTGCAGGTAGGCGCCGGCCAGCTTCAGCGGGCCGTTCGTGTAGCTCGCGGCCACGCTGTATGCGCGGTTCGCGCTGAAGTTCGCCGAGTTGGAGAACGCGTACAGCGCGCCGACCTTGAAGCCCGCGATCGTGTCGCTCGTGTACTTGACCGCGTTGTTGACGCGCAGCGAGTGGTTCAGGTTGTCGTTGTCGAACGGATGCGCGAAGCCCGTATCGCCGAAATCGCCGGCCGTCGCCGACAACGGCGCGACGAAGTCGACCATCGTGTCGTACTGGCGGCCGAGCGTCAGCGTGCCGTAGCCGGCGCGGCTCAGGCCGACGTACGCGTGCCGGCCGAACAGCTTGCCGTCCTGGCCGAGCCCGCCGTTGTTCGCGTTGAAGCCGTTTTCGAGCACGAACAACGCCTTCAGGCCGCCGCCGAGATCCTCGGTGCCGCGCAGGCCGAAGCGGCTGCCGTTGATCGTGCCGGTCGCCATGCGCCACTGCGACGCGCCGTTTACGTTGTTGGTATAGGCGATGCCGGCGTCGATCAGGCCGTACAGCGTGACCGAGCTTTGCGCGTGGGCGAGCGGCGCGAACAGGGCGGCGGCGCACGCGCCGGCGATCAGGGTTTTTTTCATCGTGAAGCTCCTGCGTGTGGGACTGGAAACCAAAGTTCGGCGCAAGTATAGAAATGCGCGGCACGCGCAGGGCCGCGGCGGCGGCGAGCGCACTGTTCCGGATTCGGCAAGAGTCGTTCATAAAACCGACACGACGAGGTGCGCGCGCGCCGGGCAGGCGGTTCTTGCTCGGCGGCCGGCACGCGGCTTCCGTCCGGCGCGGCCCGGCTGTCGTGTCGATGCAACATGCGCGGCCCGTGCGCGTGTCGCTGCTTTTCCTCCATACTGGTCGCCCGGACCGCACGGCCGCCGACGCAGATCGCGCGGCCGTGTTCACGCATACGACAAGGGCTTCCCCATGAACCTGTTCAACGTACGCCTGCGCGGCCGCGACGGCCTGTTCACGATCGGCATCGATGCCGACAGGATCGCGCGGATCGACGCGCAAACCGCACCGGTCGCATCGACGAACCCCGACCATATCGATGGCGGCGGCCGTCTCGCGATTCCGCCGCTCGTCGAACCGCATATCCATCTCGATGCCGTGCTGACGGCCGGCGAACCCGCGTGGAACATGAGCGGCACGCTGTTCGAGGGCATCGAGCGCTGGGCCGAGCGCAAGGCGACGATCACGCACGAGGACACGAAGGCACGCGCGCATGCGGCGATCGGCATGCTGCGCGACCACGGGATCCAGCACGTGCGCACGCACGTCGACGTGACCGATCCGACGCTCGCCGCGTTGAAGGCGATGCGGGAAGTGAAGGACGAGGCGAGCGGTCTGATCGACCTGCAGATCGTCGCGTTCCCGCAGGAGGGCATCGAATCGTTCGACGGCGGCCGCGTGCTGATGGAGCAGGCGATCGATCTCGGCGCGGACGTCGTCGGCGGGATTCCGCATTTCGAGAACACGCGGGAGCAGGGTGTCAGCTCGATCCGCTTCCTGATGGATCTCGCGGAACGCACGGGCTGCCTCGTCGACGTGCACTGCGACGAGACCGACGATCCGCATTCGCGCTTTCTGGAAGTGCTCGCGGAGGAAGCGCGCGTGCGCGGCATGGGCGCACGCGTCACCGCGAGCCACACCACCGCGATGGGTTCGTACGACAACGCGTACTGTTCGAAGCTGTTCCGGTTGCTGAAGCGGGCGGGACTGAATTTCATCTCGTGCCCGACCGAGAGCATCCATCTGCAGGGGCGCTTCGACACGTTTCCGAAGCGGCGCGGCGTCACGCGCGTCGCGGAGCTCGACCGTGCCGGGCTCAACGTGTGCTTCGGGCAGGACTCGATCAAGGATCCGTGGTACCCGCTCGGCAACGGCAACATCCTGCGCGTGCTCGACGCGGGCCTCCATATCTGCCACATGATGGGTTACCAGGATCTGCAGCGCTGTCTCGACTTCGTGACCGACCACAGCGCGACGACGATGCACCTCGGCGACGGGTACGGCATCGCGGTCGGGCGTCCGGCGAATCTCGTCGTGCTCGACGCGGACAGCGACTACGAAGCCGTGCGCCGGCAGGCGAAGGCCACGCTGTCGGTGCGCCACGGGAAGGTCATCATGCGGCGCGAACCGGAGCGCATCACCTATTCGGATTGACACGAAGACGGACCCTCACGGCCCGCCGGCCTCGTGCATTCATAAAATGCATGAGTCGATTAGAAAAATACGTTTGTCTCATGATGGGCGCAGGCCTACGATGCGGTCCTGACGGCGGCGTGCGCGGTGCGCGCCGTCTTTTCAATTCCCGCTCTCCGACCCCATGCGCCTCGATCTTCCGTCCGCTCCCGCTTCTTCTTCGTCGACCGCCAGCCCGTTCGCGCGCATGGCCGTCGTCACGATCCTGACCGGCATCGGCGCGGGTCTCGGCGGCATGCTGCTCGCGCTGCTGCTGCATGCGATCCAGCACATCGCGTACGGTTACAGCGTCGCGCACGTGATCGGAGCCGAGAGTTTCCTCGGTGGCGTGACCGGGGCCGAGCCGTTGCGCCGGCTCGCGGTGCTGGTGGTCTGCGGGATCGTCGCCGGCGGCGGCTGGTGGGCGCTTTACCGGTATGGCCGGCCGC
The DNA here is from genome assembly GCF_002223355.1 of Burkholderia sp. HI2761. Classification (NCBI taxonomy): domain Bacteria; kingdom Pseudomonadati; phylum Pseudomonadota; class Betaproteobacteria; order Burkholderiales; family Burkholderiaceae; genus Burkholderia; species Burkholderia sp. HI2761. Next base: position 1,810,235 of record NZ_NKFN01000007.1, read on the forward strand.
TCGTCGGCATCCGACGCGCGGTGCGCGCAGCCGATCCGCGGATGCCGTTCGTCAGCACGACGGTCCACGCGCTGCTGCAGATCGTCACCGTCGCGCTCGGCTCGCCGCTCGGCCGCGAAGTCGCGCCGCGCGAGATCGGTTCGCTTCTCGCGGGGCGCTTTGCCCATGCGGCACGGCTCACGCCCGACGACTGCCGGCTGATGGTCGCGTGCGGCGCCGGCGCGGGGCTTGCGGCCGTCTACAACGTGCCGCTCGGCGGCGCGATCTTCGTGCTCGAGGTGCTGCTCGGCACGTTCGAATTGCGGGCGCTGATCGTGGCGATCGCGACGTCGGCGATCGCGGCGGTCGTCGCGTGGATCGGCCTCGGCAACGAGCACCAGTACACGGTGCCGGCGTTCGTGCTGAGCACGCCGCTCGTCATATGGTCCGTCGTCTGCGGGCCGCTGTTCGGCTTCGCCGCGTACGGTTTCGTGCGGCTCACGACCCGCGCGCGCGCGAACGCGCCGAAGGACTGGCGGCTGCCGGTGTTCGCGCTGCTCAACTTCGCGGTGATCGGCGTGCTGGCGATGTGGTTTCCGCAACTGCTCGGCAATGGCAAAGGGCCGGCGTCGCTGGGGTTCGACGGTACGCTGACGATCGGCCTCGCGGCGGCGCTGCTCGTGCTGAAGGTGCTGATCGAGGCAGGCAGCTTGCGGGCCGGCGCGGAAGGCGGGCTGCTGACGCCGGGTCTCGCGAACGGCGCGCTGCTCGGTGTCGTGCTCGGCGGCCTGTGGGGCGCCGTGTGGCCCGGCGCATCGCTCGGCGGATGCGCGCTGATCGGAGCGACCGCGTTTCTCGCCGCGTCGATGCAGATGCCGATCACGGCGGTCGTGCTGCTGCTCGAATTCACGCGTGCGAATCACGACAGCCTCGTGCCGATGCTGCTGGCCATGGCGGGGTCGCTTGTGGCGTATAGGCATGCGCAGAAGCTGGCGGAGCGGCGAGCGACAGCGATCGCAGCCGTCGGCACGCCGGAGGCGGTTTGCTCGCTAGCGGGCTCACGCCCGGGCTCGTATACGCATCGATGAGCGCGGCGATCCATCCACGACATGGCGTATCTGGAGGGGCGACTGGTGGGTACGGGAAGAGCATGCGTCGCTGACGCATCAATTCCGTTTTGGAGTGGGTTATCCGGGAAATCCCTCAAATAAGACACAACATTCGGGAATTATATTTCCGAAGTGCATCCCTCCTGTAACTCTATGATATTGTGAGTTACGAAAGATATCACGCGGGAAGACACACTATGTTGGAATTAAGTTTTCGCAAGCCCGATGAAATCGTCACACTGCTTTGCGCGAGGCTTCGCACGGAGCGGCTGGCGTTGCAACTGACGCAGAGCGACGTAGCCGCGCGTGCCGGCGTCGGTTCCAATACCGTGTCCAACCTGGAGGCCGGACGCAATGTGAGCTTCGAGACGGTAGTTCGTGTAGCCATGGTCCTGGGACGAAGCAAGGAACTCGAAGGACTGTTCCTGCCGAAGCTCGATAGTCTGGAAGACGTTCACCGGTATGAAAAAAGTGCCAAACGTCAGCGCGTCAAGAGGGGCAACCAAAAATGATCGAACGGATCGATGTCTACTATGACGGCTGGGGGGAGCACTGGCTGTGGGGATCGATGGTTTCTACGACGGCGATCACGGGGCGCCCGTTGATCGTATTCGAATATAGCGATGACGCGCGCAAGAGGGGGCTGGAACTGTCGTCTTATGCGCTCCCATTGCATGGGGCGAGGCTGCGCAAGGACTTTCCGTCCCACCAGCTGGGATTGCCCGGCCCAGTCTATGACGCGCTGCCCGACGGATGGGGCATGTTGCTCATGGACCGCTTGTTCAAACGCCGCGGTCTCAACGCGGCACGCATCGGGCCGCTGGAGCGGTTGGCTTACATTGGCAACCACGCAATGGGCGCCATGTCGTTCGAGCCGGTCGCGCTCGAGATTCAGGCACCGCAGCCGGATATTCCTCTCGACCGGCTCGCGACCGAGGTACAGGAAGTCCTCAATGGTGAGGGCGGCGAATTCCTTCATCAATTGCTACAGGTGGGCGGCTCTCCGCAGGGTGCCAGGCCGAAGGCCCTGGTCTATCGTGATCCGCAGTCCGGCGTTTTTACCACGGCCGCGGTGGCGGGTTTTGAAGCATGGTTGGTCAAGTTCCCGGCTCGGCAAGAGCATCCCGAGGTGTGCGCGATCGAAATGGTCTACGCCGAGTGCTTGCGCATGTGCGGCATCGAGACCCCGGACACGCTGCATTTCGATTTGCCTGACGGGATGGCGGCATTTGCGTCCAGGCGTTTCGATCGACGGGACGGTCTGCGCGTGCCCATGCAAAGCGTTGCCGCGTTTACCGGTGCCGATTACAAAACGCCGGGTGCGCTGGACTACGTGAACTTCTTGCGCGCGACTCACATGTGCACCAACGACGTACGCGAGAAGGCGCGGGCGTTGGAACGGGCTGTCTTCAATGTCGCGTTCAACAATCGCGACGATCATCCGAAAAACTTCGCATACGTCATGTCGCGATCCGGCCAGTGGAAACTCGCGCCGGCCTACGACGTGACATTCTGCGAGGGGCCGGGCGGTTACCACCAAATGGACGTCATGGGCGAGGCGCTGCGGGTCGACCGGGCGGCATTGGTCGGACTGGCAAAGGAAGCGGAGCTTTCCGCAGCCGCTGCCGGCGACATGATCGACGCAATGTGCGGAGTGGCCAGCCAGTTCTCGGCCATTGCGAAGCGCCGCTACGAGGGGATCATCACAGAAGACACGTTGACGGACATTCAGTGTCGAATCGACGAGAACGTTGCGCTGCTGCGCTAGGGCGTGAACACGCCCTCGGGGGCAGGGGCTGCCGAAAGAGAATCGGCGAGACGGGCGTTCGTCGGCTCACGGTCTCGCACACGCATGATGGGATCGGCTATTGACGGCGGGGCGCCATCGCGGGGCTCGCCGCGCGCGACATCATGGGATATTGCATGACGACGCTGCTGTTCTCGGGCGTAGTGTTCGTCGCGGGGATGTATCTGTTCTGACGATGCGAGGCGAGGCGAGGCGAGGCGAGATGCGGGCGGCGGTGAGCCCGCATCCTGCCGGCTGGCGTCTCGCCCGACTTCAGTCGCGCGGCCGCACGTCGGCGCGCTCGTGCCCGTGACGCAACGCGAGGCTCGCGAACGCCGCGACGACGAGTGCGGCCGCCAGCAGCGTCAGCCCGTTCTTCGCATCGCCGGTCGCCTGTTCGATCGCGCCGACGACGGTCGGCCCGACGAAACCGCCGAGCAACCCGCACGTATTCACGAGCCCGAGCCCGCCGGCCAGCGCGCTGCCGGCGAGCCGCGAAGCCGGAAACGTGAACACGATCGACTGTACGACGAAGAACATCGACGCGGCCACGCACACGCAGAGCAGCCCCGCCAACGGCGACGCATGCGCGGCGCCGATCATCCCGGCCGCCATGACCACCAGCCCCGCACACAGCATGCGGCGCGAATGACGCGACTCGCGCGCGAAGCGCGGCAGCGTCCCGGCCCCGAGCGCGGCGGCGAGCCAGGGCAGCGACGTCAGCAACCCGACCGCGAACGGCGAAAGACGCCCCGACGCCCCGATGATGCCGGGCAGGAAGAAGATCACCGTGTAGATGGTCAACTGGTGGCAGAAGTACACGAAGATCGCGAGCCAGATCTGCGGATCGCGCAGTGCGGCGCCGAACGCGTGGCCGCCGTGCGCGGCGACGCTCGCGTCCTGTTCGGCCGCCAGCTTGCGTTCGAGTGCGCGGCCGGTTTCCGGGGCGAGCCACGGCGCGGCGCTCGGCCGGTCCGGCAACCGGGTCCATACGACGAACGCGAGCAGGATCGCCGGAATGCCTTCGACGACGAACAGCCATTGCCAGCCGTGGAAGCCGAGCGTGCCGTCGAGCTCGATCAGCGCGCCGGCCAGCGGGCCGCCGACGATGTTGGCGATGCACACGCCGAGCAGGAAATAGCCGGTGGCGCGCGCACGCTCCTCGCGGCCGAACCAGTACGTCAGATACAACATCACGCCGGGAAACAGGCCGGCTTCGGCCACGCCGAGCAGCAGGCGCATCACGTAGAACGACGTCTCGCCGCTGACGAACGCCATCGCGACCGACAGCGCGCCCCACGTGATCATGATCCGCGTGATCCAGAAGCGCGCACCGACGCGATGCATGATCAGGTTGCTCGGGATTTCGAAGAGTGCGTAGGTGAGAAAGAACAGCCCCGCGCCGAGCCCGTACGCGGCCGATGAAATGCCGAGATCGACGCCCATCGAATGTTTGGCGAACGCGATGTTGGTGCGGTCGAGAAAGCTGATCACATACGCGGCGATCAGCAGCGGCATGAGCTTGCGGAACAGCAGCCGGTTCAGCGACGCGTTCGCGTCGCCGGCGGCGGACGACAGGGCCTGAGCGTGATGAGTAGACATGCGGACGACTCCGGTAAGGGCGAACCGGCGCGCACGGCAAGCACGGCGCGCCGCGTTCGGCGGATGCCGCTGCGGTGCGGGCAGCGGATGGGCAGACGACGGAGCCGCGCCGGCGGCGCTCGAACGGAGCGGGGCGATGAAGGGCGTCCTGGCGCCGGCCGGCTCGGGCCGGCGCCTTGTCACTGCGCTTGCGGATGCAGGTGTTGGGGGCGCGACCCGGCGATCAGAAATTCACCGCGTCGCCGCCCTTGAGTGCGAGCATCGCGCGCGCCTCGGCCGGCGTCGCGATCTCGAGCGACAGGCCTTCGAGCACCTGACGCATCTTCAGGACTTGCGCGGCGCTCGATTCCGCGAGCTTGCCCGGCGCGATCCACAGCGAATCCTCGAGCCCGACGCGTACGTTCGCACCCTGCGCCGCGCCGATCGTCGCGAGCGGAATCTGGTTGCGCCCGGCGCCGAGGATCGACCACACGTAATCGCTGCCGAACAGGCGGTCGGCCGTCCGGCGCATGTGCATCAGGTCCTCCGGATGCGCGCCGATCCCGCCGAGCAGGCCGAACACGCTTTGCACGAAGAACGGCGGTTTCGCCAGCCCGCGATCGACGAAGTGCGCGAGGTTGTACAAATGCGAGATGTCGTAGCACTCGAATTCGAAACGCGTGCCGTTCGCGCCGCAGCGCGTAAGGATCGTCTCGATGTCGGCGAACGTGTTCTTGAACACGAGATCGCGGCTTTTTTCGAGATGTTCGCGCTCCCACGGATGCTTCAGCGCGCGGAAGCGCTCGAGCATCGGGTACAGGCCGAAGTTCATCGAACCCATGTTCAACGACGCGACCTCGGGCTGGAAATGCAGCGCGGGCTGCAGCCGTTCGTCGACCGTCATGTGCGGGCTGCCGCCCGACGTGAGGTTGATCACCGCGTCGGTCTGCGCCTTGATGCGCGGCAGGAATTCGGCGAACACGGCAGGATCCTGCGTCGGTTTGCCGTCGGACGGGTTGCGTGCGTGCAAGTGGAGGATCGCCGCGCCGGCCTGCGCGGCCGCGACCGCGGCCGTTTCGATTTCGTGCGGCGTCACGGGCAGGTACGGCGACATCGACGGCGTGTGGATCGCGCCGGTCGGCGCGCAGGTGATGATGACTTTGCGAGCGTTTGCCATGGATGAATTCCTTTCGATGAGCGATGCAGATGGCGTCAGAGCACTTCGACGTTGCCGCAGACGGAGATCGCCTGCCCGGTGATCCCGTGTCCGCCCGGCGAGCACAGGAACAGCGCGGTCGCGGCGATCTCGGCCGGATCGGTCATGCGCCGCAGCGAGATCTTCTCGAGATAGCGCTTCTCCATCTCGTCGTAGCCGATGCCGAGCTGCTGCGCGCGTGCCTCGATCACGCGGCGCATCCGCGGGCCGCGCACGATGCCGGGCTGGATCGCGTTCACGCGGATGCCCTGCGGCCCGAGTTCGATCGCGAGGCTCTTCACGAGGCCGACCACCGCCCATTTGGTGGCCGCATACGGCGTGCGGAACGCGTAGCCGAGCCGGCCGGCGACCGACGACAGCGCAATGATCGCGCCGCCGTGTTTCGACTCGCGCAGCAGCGGCACCGCGCGGCGCGCGAACTGGAATTGCGCGGTCAGATTGATCGCGACCGTTTGTTCCCATTGAACGGGATCGATTTCGTCGATACCGCCGGTCGGCCCGGCGATGCCCGCGTTGTTGACCAGCACGTCGAGGCCGCCGAGCCGGGTCGATACGTCGGCGAACACGCGCTCGACGGCGGCCGGGTCCGATACGTCGGCCAGCGTCGCGCCGATCGCGCCGGCCCCGGCACGCGGCGGCCGGTCGGCGAGCGCCGCGATCGCGGCTTGCGACGCGTCGCACACGTGCACGCGCGCGCCGCATTCGGCGAACGCGTCGGCGATTTCGAGACCGATGCCCGATGCGCCGCCCGTCACGAGGACGCGCAGGCCGTCATAGGGTTTCAGCAGGTCGGAAGCTGTCATGCGGGTTGTCTCCATTGTTGATCTAGTGGGATTGCGGCCGCTCATGAAAGGGGCGGCCGTGGCAAGCGGCCGCTACGGTTTCGCGTTCACGGTTCGCGGCGTCTGTTCGGCCCGCAGCGTCTCGGCGAGATCGTGCGCGGCGCCGCCGATGTCGAGCGCGATGCCGGCCCGCACGCCCGTGCCGTCGCGCCGTTCGAGCGCATCGACGATCGCGCGGTGTGCATCCATCGAGCGCCGCATGTGCGGGATGTCGAGCGCAACCATGTTGAGGAATGGGCCGACGCGCATCCACAGGTTCTCGACGATCGCGAGCGTGTTCTCGCTGGCGCCGTGCGCGTAGATCGCGCTGTGGAACGCGAAATTGCTTTGCAGGTAGGCGCGCGAGCGGCCGGCCTCGACGTGTGCCTGCATCGTCTCGCAGGTCTTTCGCACGGCCGCGATCTGCGCATCGGTCATCCGTGCGCACGCGCGCTCGGCGATGCAGCCTTCGAGCGCGATCCGCACGTCGCGCAGTTCGTCGAGCATGTCGAGCGTCATCGGCGGGACGACGAGCGCCCGATTCGGGCCATCGACCAGTGCGCGTTCGGCGCGCAGCCGCGTGAGCGCGGCACGCACGGGCATCGTCGACGAGCCGACGGCCTCGGCGACGCTGCGCAGGCTCAGCGCCTGGCCAGGCGCGAAGCGCCCGCTCATCAGCGCTTCGCGCAGTTGCTGGTAGACCTTGTCGGCCATCGTTTCCTGTTCGATGACTTTCAGTGCGGGCGGGACGATACGAGGCGGCAAGGCGGGGGTTCTCCTGGGTTTGATCTGCGATCTGTGATCACACTGACGATGTGCGAAGTTTTGACGATCGGCGCAGCGCAGTCAAGTCGGACGGGGTTGGGGAAAACCAGGGGGCGAAATAGAAGGAGGATCGGCGTCCGGAAGTCCCTATCATTACAAAATACTTTCGGATCGCGCATCATGACGCACTGATTCGATGGATTCGAAGGTAGTCGGAGCACATGAGCCGTTGCCAGTCTTCGATGCGGTTCCTCGAGTCGAATTCATTCCAACAACAAGGAGTCAAGGTGAAACGACCGTCATTTGCCGTTGCGTGGGCGGCATCTCAGCGAATCTACGACCCGGCACATTCCGGTGAGCGCGTGGCGAAAGTGATAGGTGGATACGTCGAGAAGAACGTCAACAATCCGAGTCCGACGGAGCGATGGAGCAATACCTGCGCGGTGAGGATGAGTTATATCCTCGGCGAAGCCGGCATGGTGATGCCTCGAATTCCCGGGCAAACGGTGTCGGGCAGAGACAATCGGCAATACTTCTTTCGTGTCAGGGACTTGATTCGTTTTCTCGAGCAACGATGGGGAAAGGCAGAGAGTGTCGAATTCCCGCCGTCGAACGGAGGGCCACTTGCAGATCGACAGGGTGTCATCCTGTTCGAGGTGTCGGGGTGGAGCGATGCGCAGGGCCACGCCACGCTGTTCAACGGGCGGACGTGTTACGACCATTGCTACTTCAACGAACCGGGCGCGCGGTATCGTACCGATCGCGCAAATTTCTGGAGCCTGTCATGAGGGGAGCCCGGATCGCTGCCGTGTTGGCGTGCATCGCGCTTCAACCGGCGATGGTTATGGCGAAGGACGCCGCACAAACGTCGCCGCAGGCCGGCTCACGCACGTACCTCCAGAACTTCAAGGACATGGTGCTGGCCGAGTGTCTGGCGACCGCTTACACCCCGGCGTCGGGCGTGAGCAAGGACATCGGCAGCAGTACCAGTGCGTTGCGCGACTGGACCTACTACGACATGGAACATGCGCCGGACGTCATTCGCGCGCTGGTCGCGAAGTATCTCGCTCGCGACTATCGCAATCCGGTTGTCGATGCGGAAGTGAGGGACGTGAAGTTCGACTTCCTGAAGTGCATCGATCTATATCACGGCAAGGAACTGGACGCCGCGGCGAAGCGCCTCGTATTGCACCCGAACAGTACCTATCGGACCGAGCATTCGCCAAAGCCGCGGTAGCGATCAAACGCCGTTGCGCGATGCAGCGGCGCGCCGTGTGCCATTTCATCGACGCTATTCAAGCGTTCTGATCGAATTGCTGATGCCGCGCGCGCAGTCGATTACCGCCGGCGCGAGCTTGCGGCGCGCATCGTCGAACGTCCAGCGGCTCGTCGGCGCGACCACGTGCACGGCCGCGACGGGCTGCCCCTGACTGCCGAGCACGGGCGCCGCAATCGACATGTCGCCGATGAACAGTTCTTCCTGGTTGGTCGCGTAGCCTTCGCGTCGTGCACTGTCGAGCAGCGCGACGAGATCGTCGAGCGCCGTGACCGTGCGCGGCGTATGCGGCGTGCGCACCATGCCGTCGAGCCGCGCGCGCGCGTCGCCGGGCGGCAACGCGCTCAGGAACGCGCGGCCGGAGCCGGTGCAGTACATCGGGATACGGCTACCGATCGGCATGTGGATCGGCACGAACTTCGTCGACACGAAACGCGCGACGTACACCATTTCGTCCTCGTCCGGCTCGGTGAGGTTGGTGGTTTCGCCGGTCAGGTTCGTGAGCTCGGACAGGAACGGATTCGCGACGTCGATCAACGTATCCGCCGCGAGATAGTTGAAGCCGATCCGCATCACGTGCGGCGTGAGCTGGTACCGCCGCGTGACCGGATGCTTGCGGAGGTAGCCGAGCTTCTCGAGCGTATAGACCATCCGCTGCGCGGAGCTTTTCGTCATCCCCGCCGCGTCGGCCACTTCCGCCAGCGTCATCGTGCGCCGCTTCGCGCTGAATGCACGCAGCACGTTGAGCCCTTTTTCCAGCGACTGGTTGAAGAGCAGATCGGTTGATTGATCGGGTGACGTTTCCATGGCGAGGCGCGGGATCGATTCGATATCGCATCATATCGTATCGAATAGCGATACGCAAAAATCTATTTGCGATATTTTTGATTCGTTTTAAGATCGAGTCATCGTCGCGGTGTCGATCAGCGACCGGCCGGCGCACCGGGTTATTCGAGAAGGAGACAACATGGTTTCGTTCATCAAGCGGTTCGGCGCACTGGCCGCCGGTTTCGCCGCCTGTATTGCACTCTCCACGGCTTCGGCGAGCGCCGTTGCGGCCGAGCCGACGCTGAAGGTCGGGGCGACGGCCACCGGCGTGCCGTTCACGTTTCTCGACGTCAAGAGCAATTCGATCCAGGGGATGATGGTCGATGCGATCACCGCGGCCGGGAAGTCGGCCGGGTTTCGCGTCGACGTGCAGCAGACCGTGTTCTCGGCGCTGATCCCGTCACTCACCACGCAGAAGATCGACATCATTTCGGCCGCGATGCTGAAGACGGCGGCGCGTCAGCAGGTCGTCGATTTCTCCGACACCGTCTACACGTTCGGCGAAGGCCTGATCGTGAAGGCCGACGACCCGGGCCGCTATACGTCGATGGACGATTTCAAGGGGCAGGTGGTCGGCGCGCAGGTCGGCACGGCGTTCGTCGACGCGCTCAACAAGAAGGGCATCTTCAAGGAAGTCCGGACCTACGATTCGATCGCCGACATCATGCGCGACGTCGCGCTCGGGCGTATCAAGGCCGGCTTCGCCGACCAGCCGATCGTCGCGTACCAGATCGAGCACGGCGTCAATCGCCAGGTGCGGCTCGTGCCCGAATACCAGAGCGTCGTGAAGGGGCAGGTTTGCTTCATCGTGCGCAAGGGCGACACCGTGACGCTCGAACAGCTCAACGGCGCGATCCGCAAGATGAAGGGCGACGGCACGCTGCAGCAGATCCTGCAGAAGTGGCATATGAGCTGAGCGCCGTCGCGCGATTCCCGGCCGACATCGCCCGTGCGTCGCGGGCATCCATCGCGGCGAGCCGTCAGGACGTCGCATAGGAGAATTGAAATGAACGCGTCCCACCCGGAGCCGAGAGAGCAGAAGAAGGGGTGGATCCTCACGGGCCGACGGCATCAAAGTGCCCAGGTGGAAAATGCACGCATTTCCCGGCAACCGGAGGATCCACGATGAACAGTATGACCGTGGGCGTAGATATCGCCAAGCAGGTTTTCCAGGTGCATTACGTCGATCAGGCAACTGGAGAAATCGTGAACAAACCGATCAAACGGGCGAAGTTTCTCGAGTACTTCGCGAACCGTGTGCGATGCCTGATCGGGATGGAAGCGTGCGGCGGTGCGCACCACTGGGCTCGACAACTGCGGCAGATGGGTCACGAGGTCAGACTGATGCCAGCGGAGTTCGTGAAGGCATTCAACATCCGCAATAAGAACGATGCGGCGGATGCGCGGGCGATCTGGCTGGCGGTGCAGCAACCGGGCAGGCCAGTGGCGGTGAAAACGGAAATGCAGCAGGCGATGCTGGCACTGCACCGGATGCGCGAGCAGTTGGTGAAGTTCCGCACGATGCAGAGCAACGGATTGCGCGGGCTGATGACGGAGTACGGCGAGGTGATGAGCCGTGGCCGAGCGAAGCTGGACCAGGAAATACCCATCGCGCTTGACCGGCTCGAGCAGCGCCTGCCGGCAGCGCTGATCGATACGTTGCGTGAACAGTGGAACGGGTTGGCGAGGCTCGACGAGCAGATTGCCGAGATCGAACGTCGGATGCGCGAATGGAAGAAGGAAGACAAGGCCGTTGCGGCGATCAGCGAGATACCCGGCGTGGGCTTGCTGACGTCGACGGCGGCAGTGGCGATGATGGGCGACGCGAAGGCGTTTCGCTCAGGACGCGAATTCGCCGCGTGGGCAGGTTTGGTACCGAAGCAGACGGGCTCGGGCGGCAAGGTGAACTTGCACGGCATCAGCAAGAGGGGCGACACCTATCTGCGCACGCTGTTGATTCACGGCGCGCGAAGCGTGTTGAACCATGCGAAAGAGCCGGGCCCATGGGTCGAGCAGATGAAGAAGCGGCGGCCAGCAAATGTAGTGATCGTGGCACTGGCCAACAAGATGGCACGGACGATCTGGGCGGTACTGGCCCATGAGCGGCCGTACCGGAAGGACTACGTGAGCGTGAAGCCAGCCTGAAATCGGCCACGCGAGGTAGAAAATCAACGTTTAACACAGGGTGAACGTCGAAAGGTTGCGCAGGAATCGAGTGTGATGACAAGCCAGGTAGGACCGGGACTCGCTAAACCTGTATGAGGTGACGGGCTTCGAGCTCGCCAGGAGAATGAGGCGCGAGTCAGCGAATTTCATAGGGGCCCGCAGCGGCTGCACCAGCTGCATCAAGGCCGGATATAGAGCTGCAGCCCATCCTGTCCGTCGAAACACGAGAAAACTGTTGCAAACGGGACGCGTTCATATAGACCTCATGTTTTTTCAGAACGCGATCGATTTCCTGCCGATCCTGCTGAAGGGCGCGGTGGTCACGATCGAGATCACGGCATGCGCGTTCGTGCTCAGCTCCGTGCTCGGGCTGATCCTCGCGTTGCTGAAGGTGTCGCGCAATCGTGCGATATCGACGGCCGGCAGCACGATCGTCAACGTGATCCGCGGGCTGCCGATCATCGTGCAACTGTTCTACATGTACTTCGTGCTGCCCGATCTCGGCGTGCAACTGTCGGCGTTCCAGGCCGGCGTGCTCGGCCTCGGCATCGCGTATTCGGCGTATCAAGCCGAGAACTTCCGCGCGGGCATCGAGGCGATCGACCGCGGCCAGATCGAGGCCGCGCACGCGATCGGCATGCGCGGTCCGATGATCATGCGGCGCGTGGTGCTGCCGCAGGCGTTCCGCATCGCGCTGCCGCCGTACGGCAACACGCTGGTGATGCTGCTGAAGGATTCGTCGGTCGCGTCGACGATCACCGTCGCGGAAATCACGCGCGCCGGCCAGCTGATTGCGTCGTCGACGTTCCAGAACATGAGCGTCTACACGCTCGTCGCGCTGCTGTATCTCGCGCTCGGCCTGCCGCTGATGTTCGGCGTGAACCGGCTCGGCAAGCGGCTCGCCCTGAGGAGAGGCGCATGATCCTGATCGATTCGATACACAAACGATTCCAGCAACACGCGGTACTGAAGGGCGTGAGCCTCGACGTGCAGCCGGGTGAGGTCGTATGCCTGATCGGGCCGTCCGGGTCCGGCAAGTCGACCGTGCTGCGCTGTATCAACGGCTTCGAGACCTACGACGAAGGGTCGATCACGATCGACGGCGTGAAGGTCGATGCGCATTCGAAGCGGATCCACGAGCTGCGAATGCGGGTCGGCATGGTGTTCCAGCGCTTCAACCTGTTCGCGCACCGCACGGCGCTCGAGAACGTGATGGAAGGGCCCGTGCACGTGCGGCGCATGCCGGCCGCGCAGGCGCGCGAGCAGGCCCGCGCGCTGCTCGACAAGGTCGGACTCGCGCACCGGATGAATGCGTATCCGTCCGAGCTGTCTGGCGGGCAGCAGCAGCGCGTCGCGATCGCACGCGCGCTCGCGATGGAGCCGCAGGCGATCCTGTTCGACGAGCCGACGTCGGCGCTCGACCCCGAGCTCGTCGGCGAAGTGCTCGGCGTGATGCGCGGGCTCGCCCGCGACGGAATGACCATGGTGGTCGTCACGCACGAAATGGCATTCGCGCGCGAGGTGGCCGACCGCGTGTGCTTCCTGCACGACGGCACCATCTGCGAAAGCGGACCGGCGCGCATCGTGCTCACGCAGCCGACCCATCCCCGCACGCAGGAATTCCTGCGCCGCCTGCTGGTGTCGGACGGTGCCGACAACCCGGATCGAACATGAGCGCAACGAACGCGGCACCCGCATGGCCCGACTCGCCGTGGCCGGATTCGCTGTGGGCGGCGACCGCCGCGCCGGCGCCCGATACGCCCGCGCTCGATGCGTCCGTGTCGTGCGACGTGGCGATCGTCGGCGCCGGCTTCACGGGCCTGTCGACCGCGCTTCACCTGGCCGAACGCGGCGTAAACGTCCGCGTGATCGACGGCGCGCAGCCGGGCTGGGGCGCATCGGGCCGCAACGGCGGGCAAGTGATCCCCGGGCTGAAATACGACCCGGACGAACTCGTCCGCCGGTTCGGCGACGAGGCCGGCGAGCAGCTTGCCGGCATCGTCGGCGGCGCGGCCGACACGGTGTTCGACCTGATCGAGCGGCACGCGATCGACTGCGATGCGCGTCGCCAGGGCTGGATCCAGCCGGCGCCGACCGCCGCGATGCTCGACACGGTTGCCCGCCGTGCGCAGCAGTGGGCCGCGCGCGGCGCGCCGGTCGACGTGCTCGACCGCGACGACGTCGCGCGGCGGCTCGGCACGCCAGCGTATGCGGGCGGCTGGATCGATCGCCGCGCGGGCAGCGTGCAGCCGCTCAGCTATACGCGCGGCCTCGTGCGCGCCGCACAGGCGAGCGGGGCGGTCGTGCACGGGTTGACCCGCGCCGTCGGGCTGACGCGCGCCGACGGCCGCTGGCGGATCGCGACGTCCGGCGGCGCGACGCTGTCGGCGGAGCGTGTCGTGATCGCGACCAACGGCTACACGGACGGGCTGTGGCCCGGTTTGCGTCAGTCGGTGATCGCCGCGAACAGTTTCATCGTCGCGACGCAACCGCTCGCGCCGGATCTCGGTCGCGACATCCTCGCCGGCGGCGAGGTCGCATCGGATGCGCGGCGTCTATTGCTGTACTTCCGCCGTGACGCGACCGGGCGCCTGCTGATGGGCGGCCGCGGCCCGTTCGCCGAACCGCGCGCGCCGGGCGACTGGCGCCATCTCGAACGCGCGACGACGCTGTTGTATCCGCAACTGAAGGGTGTCCGGTTCGAATACCGCTGGGCAGGCCGCGTCGCGATCACCGCGGATTTCCTGCCGCACGTACACGAGCCCGCGCCGGGCGTGACGATCGCACTCGGCTACAACGGTCGCGGCATCGCGATGGCGACGACGCTCGGCAAGCATCTGGCCGCGCATCTGTCGGGCGATGCGCAACTGCCGCTGCCGTTCCGCGTCACGCCGATCCGGCCGATTCCGTTGCACGGGCTGCAACGCTTCTATATCGCGGCCGGGGTCGCCTGGTATCGGTTGCTCGACAGCCTGTCCTGACGCAGCCGCGACGGCAGTCGCCATCCGCATTCCGATCGGGCAGAATCGGCCTGCCCAGTTTCGACCGACGGATGCCGCATGACCGAACCGAACGAACCGAACGAACCGAACGAACCGAACGAACCGAACGAACCATCCGGCCGCCGCGCTTACGCGAGCTTCGCGCAACGCTATGCGGACATCGCGCCGACGAAGGCGCACAACGCGCTCTACGAGCGTCCGGCGACCCTGGCACTGCTCGGCGACGTCGACGGCCTGACGGTGCTCGACGCCGGCTGCGGGCCCGGCATCTGCAGCGCGCATCTCGCTGGCCACGGTGCGATCGTGCATGCGTTCGACGTGACGCCGGAGATGATCGCGCTCGCGCGAACGCGCTGCGCCGGGCTGGCGGTCGACGTCAGGGAAGGCGACCTGGAGGCGCCGCTCGCGTGGCTGCCCGACGCGTCGGTCGACAAGGTCCTGTGCTCGCTCGCGCTCGACTACGTGCGCGATCTCGCGCCGACGCTGCGCGAATTCAGACGCGTCGCGCGTCCGGGGGGAACGCTCGTGTTCTCGATGGCGCATCCGATGCGCGACTGGATGGACGAACGCACGCGCGGGGAGGGCACGTACTTCGACACGTCCCGTTTCGGTTTCCACTGGTCGGGGTTCGGTGAGCCGAGGCCGTACGTCGAAGCGTGGCGGCGGCCGCTTGCCGACATCCTGAATGCGCTCGCCGACGGCGGCTGGCGGCTAGACCGCTTCGTCGAACCGACGCCGCTGCCGGAGATGAAAGCCGTGTCGGAACGGCTCCATGCGGAGCTGTCGCTGGCGCCGGCCTTTCTGTGCATTCGCGCGCGTCGCTGACGCGGCACGACGCCTTGCAGGTACTCAGTGTTGCGCCGGCGCGTCCGTCAGCGTGCCGAGAAACGCTTCGATATCCTTGATGTCCTGCGCCGTCATCGCGGGCTTGTCGCCGGGCTTGCGATCGAAAGGCGCATCGGTCACGTCGACGTTCGCGCGATATTTCGGCGGAATGTCGTCGTATTCGTCCACCTTGCCGTCCGCACCGCGCGAATAAAACTTCTGCGGCGAGATGCTGCGCTCGTTGTAGAACGCCATCACCTGGTCGAGCGTATGGAACACGCCGTTGTGGAAGAACACGTGGCGCGTCGCCGCATTGCGCAGCGTCGGCGTCAGGAACATTCCGCAGTACTGCGTCTGGTCCTTCAGGTCGTCGCGGAACGGCCCGCACACGCCGAGATCGTAGAACGCGGGGTTGCGGTTCTGCGCGAGCGCGCGGTTGCGCGGCGCGCCGAGCGCCTCGTACTGGTAATCGGTAAACATCGGCGGCAGCCCGTCCTTGCCGGGTTTCGACAGGTGGCAACCCGCGCAATTCGCCTTGTCCGGATCGTTGAACAGGCGCAGCCCGCGCAGTTCGGCCTGCGTGAGACGCGCACGGCCTTCGAGCCAGCGGTCGTACTTGCTGTCGTACGGATGGAACGACGGATCCTCGACCTGATAGCGCGCGATGGCGAACATCGCTTCCGACACCGCGAGCTGCGAGCTGTCGAACACGCGCGCGCCGAACAATTGTTCCAGTTGCGCGCGATGCGACGATCGCGCGAGCTTGTGCGCGACGTCGTCGACGCTCGCGTTGGCCATCTCGACCGGATTCAGCAGGGGGCCGAACGCCTGTTGCTGCAGCGTATCGGCGCGACCGTCCCAGAACATCCCACCCTGCGGCACGAGCTGCGGCGCGGCCGACGTGCCGGCCACCTTCTGCGCCTTGACGACGCCGGCCGCCGCCGTGGCCTGCTGCGCGACGCTCGGCGCGGCGTCGTTTTCACCGGCATCGGGGCCGATGCTGAAATTCGGCTGGCGGTACAGATACATCAGCGACGGCGGCGGACGATAGCCCTGCTGCGCCATCGCGAGGCCGCCCGGCTGCACGTCGAGCGCATTCGGCGGGCCGTACGCATGATCGGGGCTGTGGCACGACGCGCACGACTGCTTGCCCGACGCCGACAGCGACGGATCGTGGAACAGCGCGCGCCCGAGCTGCGCGACCGCCGACAGCGGCTGCGCGGCGGGCCGTTGCAGCACGACCGGATGCGGGTTCGCGCCGGTCCAGTCGGCGACCACGGTGCCGATCGCCGCCGGTACCTGCGCGGGAAACGCGATAGCGAACGCGCCATAGCCGATCACGGCCGCACCGAGCACGAATGCCGCGCGGCGCAGCAGGCGGGAAGGGGCGTGCGGCGCGGGCGTGCCGGAGGCATCGGGAGACGGAAACGCGGGGCGAGCTGTCATGCTGTCGATCGAAAAACGGGCGTCGCACGAAGCGGCGCGCAGAAATGGAAACGGCCGGCGCATCATGCGCCGGCCATGCGGTCAGGCCGTGACGGTCAGATCGACGGTGCGGCGCTCAACGCGGTGCCGAGCGTCGGGTCGAGATACAGCGGCGTCGTGTTCGGCTTCGACGAGAAGTCGAACAGGTTGCGCAGGTCGCCCGCCGTCGCATCGAACGAGCCGCCACCGATACGCTGGCCGCCGAGCCAGTTGTCCTCGATGAAGCGCACGACGGACGACTGGTCGAGCATCGTGTGATCGACGTAGTTCTGCTTCGCATACGGCGAGATCACGACCAACGGAATGCGCACGCCCGGGCCGCAGCGGCCGTTCACGGTCGCGCCGTTCACGCCGGTGGAGCCGCCCGTGCCGCACTTGCCGGCGCCGTTGAGCTGGTCGACCGGGTCCGACGATGCGTGCGTCGGCGGCATGTACACGTGGTCGTACCAGCCGTCCGAGTCGTCATAGGTGACGATCACGGCCGTGTTCTGCCAGTCCGGCTGCTGCTGCAGGAAGTTGACGACCTTCGTCACGAACGCCTGCTCGTCGAGCGGATCCGAATAGCCCGCATGCCCGTCCTGCGCGGCCGGCGCCTTCAGGTAGCTGACCGACGGGAAGTTGCCGGCCTTCACGGCGGCGAAGAAGTCGTCCGTGTCGTACTGGTGGTTTGCCGGTTCGGCCGTCTTGCCGTCGGTCTCCACGCTCGAACCGATCGCCGCGAGCGAGCTCGGGCGCGTGTGTTGCGGGTTCGCGGTCGACGCGTAGTACTGGAACCAGTTGTGGTGCGGGATGTAGTCGGACGTCGCGGCGTTCACGGCGGTGGCGACCGTGCTGCGCGCGCAGCCCGTCGTGCCGTTGCCGTTCGTCGTCGCCAGGTTGAAGCCGCCCATGAAGCCGCCCCACGTGATCTTCGCGGCGTTCAGCAGGTCGCCGATGTTCTTGCCGGTCATCATCGCCTGGTCGGTCGTGCTCGAACACACGTCGAAGCCCGGGTCGACGTCGTTGATCATCGTGAAGCCGCCCTGGCCGTCGTTGATGTAGTACGAGGTGGCGGCGAGCGTCGATGGCTGCTTCGACGTCTTGACGATCTGCATCCCGTTGGTCTGCCCGGCCACGACGTTCAGCGCGCCCGGCGTCGACGGGCCGTAGACCGTCGTGAACGTGTTGTCGCTCATGGCAAAGCGCTGCGCGTAGTTCCACAGCGCGGTCACCGTGTTGCCGTCGAAGTAGCCCATCACCTGACCCTTCGTGCCGAACGCGCCGGCGCCGCCGGACGAGCCCTTGCCGGTGTACTTCGGGAACAGGTCCGCGAGGCCGTTGTCCTCGGCCTGCTGTTCGGCGGTGTACGCGTGGTTCTGGTCGGCGGTCGCGGCCTGCGTGCGGTCGAGGCGGAACGGGTTCGCCGCGTCGGTGCCGTTGGCGGTGTTCGTGAAGTTCGGGTTCGCGGTGAGCAGCGTGCCCGTCAGGCCGTTCGGCGTCGGCGTGCCGGATTTCGCGGTGAAGGCCGGTTCGCCCGACGGGTTCGTCGCGTTCGGGTAGGTGCCGAAGTAGTGGTCGAACGAGATGTTTTCGCCGTAGATCACGACGACGTGCTTGATCGGCGTGGCGGTCTGCAGCGCATCCTGCGACGACACGGCGGGCGTCGGCGTGGAATCGTCGCTGCCGCCGCAGGCGAACAGCGCCAGCGCTGCGGCTGCGCAGGCAGTGACGAGCAAGGCTTGACGGAACATCGGGAAACTCCAGGGTAAGGCCTTCGATGGTGGAGAACGGCCCCGTCGCCGTGTCGGTTCGGCGCAGAGCTCGTGAGGGGGCACGCGCATTGGAACAGCCGCGTATGAAGATATGGGGACGGAGTGTTTTCGCGATGGTTGCGCTGCGGTATCGATTTCATTACGACGTGGTGCGATACGAAAGAGAACGGTAAGGGGCGGACCGCCGGCAACCTCCGCGTCACATGTCGCGGGGTGCGGGCCGCTTGCGGCGAACGCAGCGCAGGGCGGGCGACTGGGAACAGGCGGCCGACTCCTTTACGGCGGACCGCAAGTCGCTTTTTTGACAATCCGGTGACGCATTCATACGATGAACGCCTGCCGCGCATCGCGCAGCTTGACCGTCAGGGAGGTTTCAGCGTGCCGATTCCCGTTCTGTTCGCCGTGCTGTGCGCGGCGTTCCTGCACGCGTCATGGAATGCGCTGGTGCGCAGCAGCGGCGACCGGCTGCGCGCGGCCACGGTGCTGCAGATCGCGATCGGGCTGTTCGCGCTGCTGTTCCTGCCGGCTGCCGCGCCGATCGCGGCGGCGAGCTGGCTCTGCGTCGTCGCGTCGGCCGTGATCCACGTCGTCTATACGCTGCTGCTCGTTCGTGCGTACGAGCACGGCGACCTGAGCGTCGCGTATCCGGTCGCACGCGGCACGGCGCCGCTGCTCGTCACGCTCGGCGCGGGGGCGTTCGCGGGCGAGCGTCTGAACATCGGCGCGCAATGCGGGCTCGTATTGATCTGCGCGGGCATCATGGCGATCGGGCTGGAGCGCGGACGCGGCGCGAAACACCGGATGATGCAGGTGCTGCCGACCGCGGTCGCGACCGGCGTGTCGATCGCGGCGTACAGCGTGGTCGACGGGATCGGTGTGCGCGAAAGCGGCAGCACGGTCGGCTATACCGCGTGGATGTTCGTGCTGACGGGTGCGATGATGGCCGCGTACTACCGGCTGCGGGCGGGGCCGCTGCGGTTGACGCAGGATGTCGGCGAGACGGCGAAGGCCGCCTGCGGCGGCGTGTTCGCGGCGCTCGCATACGGCATCGTGATCTGGGCGATGGATCGCGCGCCGATGGGGCCGGTGTCGGCGCTGCGGGAGACGAGCGTGGTGTTCGCGGCGCTGATCGCGCGCGTCTATCTCGGCGAGCGGCTGACGCCGCGCCGGGCGGTCGGTTGCGCGGTGATCGCGGCGGGGGCGTTGTTGATCGGTGCGTTCGAGGCGGTGAGCTGAACGCATTGGCCCAGCGCGCCGGGCGTGTCAGCCTTCCAACGGCATCGCACTCGTACACTTGATTTCGTCGAGGCACACGCTCGAATGCACGCCGCTCACGCCGGGAATGCGCATCAGCGTCTCGAGCAGGAATCGCGACAACCCTTTCAGATCGTGCGCGACGACTTTCAGCACATAGTCGATGTCGCCCGTCACCGAGAAACACTCCTGAATCTGCGCGAGATCCGACACGAGTTTCTGGAACTTCGACAAGTCGCGGATATGCCCGCGCTCCATCGTCACGTGCACGAACGCGGTGACGCCGAACCCGAGCGTATCGGGGCACAGCCGCGTTTCGTAGCGGCGGATCGCGCCGATCTCCTCCAGCCGCCGGTGGCGTCGCAACGTCTGCGCGGGCGACAGGCCGACCGCTTTCGCCAGGTCGAGATTCGACGCGCGGCCGTTCTCCTGCAACACCGACAGCAAGTGGCGATCGATGCGATCGAGAACCGGTTCAGGCATTTTTGTTTCCTCATTTGGCTCCTGGATGCAATCTTATCTCATAATGTAGGGTTTGCATGAGCGGGTTACGCAACCCGATTTCGCCGTCGCGACGCTAAACTGACGCCGGATTTTCGTGTGCGGCCGCGGCAATGCGGCGTGGGCGACGAGTCGGCGGTCGATCTGGCCGCACGCCGACGCGGATCGGATGCCGCCACGCGAGGATTGCAGTCCCCAACCCGGCGGCTCCACGAACGGCCGCCGGCACAGCAAAACAGCGCCCGGCACACCGAGGCGCGCCGCACCGCTTCCGGCGGAGGCGGACAGAGTGGAGAAGACATGGTTTCTGGAAACGAGAGCGACGGCCTGAAGCGCGGGCTGAAGAACCGGCACATCCAGCTGATCGCGCTCGGCGGCGCGCTCGGCACGGGGCTGTTCCTCGGCATCGCGCAGACGATCAAGATGGCCGGCCCGTCCGTGCTGCTCGGCTATGCGGTGGCCGGCATCGTTGCGTTCTTCATCATGCGCCAGCTCGGCGAGATGGTCGTCGACGAGCCCGTCGCGGGGTCGTTCAGCTATTTCGCGAACAAGTACTTCGGCCACTTCACCGGCTTCCTGTCCGGCTGGAACTACTGGGTGCTGTACATCCTCGTCAGCATGGCCGAACTATCGGCCGTCGGGATCTACGTGCAGTACTGGTGGCCGGGCGTGCCGACCTGGGTGTCGGCGCTCGTGTTCTTCGTCGTCATCAACCTGATCAACCTCACCAGCGTGAAGTCGTACGGCGAGACGGAATTCTGGTTCTCGATCATCAAGGTTGCCGCGATCGTCGGGATGATCGGCTTCGGCGGCTGGCTGCTCGCGAGCGGTCACGCAGGGCCGGAAGCGACCGTCCGGAACCTGTGGCAGCACGGCGGCTTCTTCCCGAACGGCGTGTCGGGCCTCGTGATGTCGATGGCCGCGATCATGTTCTCGTTCGGCGGGCTCGAGCTCGTCGGCATCACCGCGGCCGAGGCCGACGATCCGAAGCGCAGCATCCCGCGCGCGACCAACCAGGTCATCTACCGTATCCTGATTTTCTACATCGGCGCACTGGCCGTGCTGCTGTCGCTGTACCCGTGGGAGAAGGTCGTCAGCGGCGGCAGCCCGTTCGTGCTGATTTTCCACGCGCTGAGCAGCAATCTGGTCGCGAACGTGCTGAACGTCGTCGTGCTGACGGCCGCGCTGTCGGTCTACAACAGCGGCGTGTACTGCAACAGCCGGATGCTGTTCGGCCTCGCGCGGCAGGGCAACGCGCCGAAGGTGCTGTGCTCGGTGAACAAGCGCGGCATCCCGCTCGCGGCGCTCGGCGCGTCGGCGCTCGCGACCGGCGTGTGCGTGCTGGTCAACTACTTCATGCCGGGCAAGGCGTTCGAGGTGCTGATGGGCCTCGTCGTGTCGGCGCTGATCATCAACTGGGCGATGATCAGCCTGATCCACCTGAAGTTCCGCCAGGCCAAGCGTGCTGCCGGGGAGGAGACTTCCTTCCGCAGTCTGGGCTATCCTTTCACGAATTACCTGTGCCTGGCATTCATGGCCGGCATTCTCGTCGTGATGTACCTGACGCCGGATCTCCGCCTGTCGGTGTACCTGATCCCGGTATGGCTCGCGGTGCTCGCGATCGGGTATCGCTTCCGTCAGAAGAATGCGGGCTTTGCGGTGCACGACGGCGCCTCCGCACGCTGACGCAGGCCACCACGACCCTTCTTCCAAACGAGACCGACTCAAGCCATGTTCGAACACATCGACGCGTACCCGGGCGATCCGATCCTGACGCTCAACGAGAACTTCCAGAAAGATCCGCGCGATCAGAAGGTCAACCTGAGCATCGGGATCTATTTCGACGCCGAAGGCCGGATTCCGGTGATGGGCGCCGTGCGCGAAGCCGAAACCGCGCTGCAGCGCGACAGCGGCCCGAAGCCGTACCTGCCGATGGTCGGTCTGGCCGCGTACCGCGACGCCGTGCAATCGCTGGTGTTCGGCGCCGATCACCCGGCCCGCGCGGCCGGCCGCATCGCGACGCTGCAGACGCTCGGCGGCTCGGGCGCGCTGAAGGTCGGCGCCGATTTCCTGAAGCGCTATTTCCCGGATTCGCAGGTGTGGCTCAGCGATCCGAGCTGGGAAAACCACCGCTTCATCTTCGAGCGCGCCGGCTTCACGGTGAACACGTACCCGTACTACGACGAGGCGACGGGCGGCCTGAAGTTCGACGCGATGCTCGCGGCGATCGACGCGCTGCCGGCGCGCAGCATCGTGCTGCTGCACGCGTGCTGCCATAACCCGACCGGCGTCGATCTCGACGAAGGCCAGTGGGAGAAGCTGATCGACGCGATCGAGGCGCGCGGGCTGCTGCCGTTCGTCGACATGGCGTACCAGGGCTTCGGCGCGGGCCTCGACGCGGACGCGTTCGCGGTGCGCGAACTGGCCCGCCGCGGCGTGCCGACGCTCGTCGCGAACTCGTTCTCGAAGAACTTCTCGCTGTACGGCGAGCGCGTGGGCGGCCTGAGCGTCGTCTGCGAAGACGCGGCCGCGGCCGAGCGCGTGCTCGGCCAGCTGGCGGGCGCCGTGCGCTCGAACTACAGCAACCCGCAGACCTACGGCGCGAAGGTCGTCGCGGCCGTGCTCGGCACGCCGGCGCTGCGCAAGCAGTGGGAAGAGGAACTGTCGGCGATGTGCCGTCGCATCGCACGGATGCGCCAGTCGATCCACGACGGCCTGCGCGACCACGTGAGCGGCGAAGCCCTCACGCGTTACGTGAAGCAGCGCGGGATGTTCACGTACACGGGCCTGACCGAATCGCAGGTCGACGCGCTGCGCGAGGTGCACGGCGTGTACATCCTGCGCTCGGGCCGCATGTGCGTCGCGGGTCTGAACGATTCGAACGTCGGCATCGTCGCGGATGCGATCGGCAAGGTGCTGAAGAGCGGCGTCTGAACGCGGCGCGGCGACGCGCCACGATGCGGAACCGGCTGTGCCCCGTCGCGGGAACAGCCGGTTTTTTGTTGCGCGGCCGTCATGTGCGATGCCCGGCTGACGCACGGGCAGGCGCGGCGGTACGATCACGGGATCGTACGCAATACAGAGGACAGAGGAGCGACATGGGCATCCGGATCATCCAGCTCGGCACGCCGCGCGCGGCCGGCGAAGGCCTGCGGATCGGCACGGTGCGGCGGCCGCCGCGCGGCGTGCCGAAGGCGGAATTCGCGACGCGCAACTACTATGATGTATGGTTGCCGACGCTTTCGCCGAGCCCCGAACTCGTCGCGCAGGCGCAGGCCGCCGAAACCGACGCCGAATGGAAGGCGTTCAAGCGCCACTTCCGCGCGGAGATGGCGCACGGTGATCCGGCGAAGGTGCTGGATTTGCTGGCCGCGCTGTCGGCGACCACCGCGTTCTCGATCGGCTGCTACTGCGACGACGAGCGCCATTGCCACCGCAGTGTGCTGCGCGAGCTGCTCGCGGAGCGCGGCGCGGCGATCGAGACTGAAGCGGGCTGAAGCGGCGGCGCTGCCGCGCCGTGATCGTGCAGTGCAGCGAACCCGTTGACGTGGGTCAAGCGCGCGGTCGCGCGCGCCACTATGCTCTCGTCATGGAGCCATCACGACGATGACAGGCCGACAGATGCACATTACTTTCCCGCCCGAACCGCCGGAATACTGCGCGCGCGATCTGGTCGTCGCGTTTTCGGCGCTGGTCGACGGGCGTTGCGTCCAGTGCGCGGTCACCGCCGAGGCGCTGGAAGACCATTTCGGCGCGCGGTCGCTGCTCGAACGCGATCTGCTGAGCGCATTCGATGCGCACCGGCCGGCCATCGAGGCGATGGCGCGACGCATGCTGGAGGAAATCGGCGGCCGGCCGGTGCTGCTGCACAGCGGGCACTTCCGGCTCGAAGGCTGATACCGCAGGAGGGCGCATGACACTGCAGGGCAACATTCACGAACGCGACTGGTCGGTCGAAGTGGAGACGCGCCCGTGCGAATCGGGCGAGTTCCGCTGCCGCGTGTCGGTCGAGCACGGCGCCGGCGCCGCGCGGTTTCATCATACGTTCGAGCACAGCCACGCGTATCCGACCGAGCGCGAGGCGATGATCGAAGGGTTGCGGGCCGGCATGACGTGGATCGAGATGAAGGCGTCGCAGGTCTTCAAGGTATGAACGGTCCCGCGCCGGCTAGGCGCGGGCAGACTATCGGCCGGCCGCGATCGAAAAATGCGCGCCGCGCCACGGGAAACACGTGCCGCCCGATCGTGAGGCGGCCGGCACATGCAAGGCGGTCGACGAGCGGGCGGCCCCGTCAGGAGAGACGACATGGGCGTGGGCATGCAGATCGCCTGCCTCGGATTCACGGGTTCGGCAGCGGTCGAAGCCGAAGCCGGCGCGCAACTGGTGCGGCTGGAACGGTTTCGCGCGTTGATCGACGGCTGCCATCTCGCGATCGAATCGCGCATGGCGGCCGATGGGGCGCGCCTGTACGACGTGCGGCTCGACCTGGTGATGCACGACGCGGCGCTCACGTCGCTGCCGCCGTGCGTCGGCGCCGACGTGGACGATGCGCTGCGCCGCACGTTCGCCCAGGCCGAACAGGCGCTGATCGCGCGGCAGGCGGGCGCAGCAACGGCGGCGCTGCGCGACGCGGCGACCGGCGACGCAATGCGGTGAGGCCGCGCGCCGGCGATCCGGCGCCGTGTGTCAGACCCGCGCGAGCGCTTGCGTGTCGATGATGCGCACGCGCTTGCCGCGCGTTTCGACGAGCGCTTCGCGATGGAACCGCGAGAACATCCGGCTGACGGTTTCGAGCTTCATCCCGAGATAGCAGCCGATTTCCTCGCGCGTCATCCGCAGATTGAATTCGGTTGCCGAATAGCCGCGCGCCTCGAACCGCGACGACAGGTTCAGCAGGAAATGCGCGACGCGCTGCTCGGCCGACATCGTGCCGAGCAGCAGCATCTGGCTCGATTCGCGGACGATCTCGCTGCTCAGCATCTGGTAGAGGAAGTGCTGCATCGGCTTCATCTCGCGGCACGCGGCTTCGAGCGCGCCGAACGGGATGATGCACACCACGCTGTCTTCCAGCGCGATCGCATCGCAGCAGTGCTGCCCGCCGCCGATGCCGTCCATCCCGAGCGTTTCGCCGGCGATCTGGAAGCCCGTCACGTGCTCGCGGCCGTCGCGGTGCATCATCACCGTCTTGAACGACCCCGCGCGCACCGCATAGATGCTCTGGAACGGATCGTCGGTGCGAAACAGCGCGTCGCCCTGGCGAACCTGTCGCGTCGTGCAGATGATCGCGTCGAGGCGGCCGTATTCGGCGGCCGTCAGGTGCGGCGGCAGGCACATCGAGCGCATCGCGCAGGCCGAGCAGCGGGCGGCCGGATGCTTGGCGGCGTCGGCGCGCGCGGTCGGGCGCAGGGCAATCGTGGGCCGGGATACGACGGACACGTCGGCGGCGCAGGCGGTGGCGGTGGACATGAGTCGCTCCGGCTCGTCAGGGGCGGTGCACGCGAGCGTGCACCAGGGATTCGATGACACGGCACGCGGCGTCGAATTCGACGGTCTTGTCGAAGAAGTAGTCGGCTCCCGCCGTCGCGCATGCCTCTCTGAATGCCGGCGCCGAGTGGTTCGTCAGCACGATCGTGACGATGCGCGGCGCGGCCTTCGACAGCATCCCGATCAGGTCGAGACCGCTGCCGTCCGCGAGCCGCACGTCGACGATCACCACGTCCGCGCGACTGCTGCGGATCTGCGGCCACGCGTCCTGGCCGTCTTCCGCTTCGCCCACGACGACCACGCCGCGGATCGCGCCGACGAGCAGCGCGATCCGCTGGCGGACGGCGACAGCGTGATCGACGAGGAACACCCTGAGCGCGGCGGGTGACAGGCTGGCATTCATGCCGGCAGTATCGTGTTGCGCCGCCGAAATTGAAATCGGCCGAATTGGAACTTCGTGTAGGCCGCTTCGACGCGGTGTAGGGCGTTTCCTACACCGCGTACGGGAAATCGCCGGCGTGGCCGCGGGCGATGCGATGCCGCGCGAGCGGCGCCAGTGGTTGCGCGGCCGGGTCAGCCGGCGCCGCGCGCGGCCAGCGCGTCGCGCGCGGTGCGGCACGCGGCCAGATCCCACGCGGCGCAGCCGACGCTCTTGAACAGCAGCGGGCCGCCGCGGGCGAATGTGCCGTTCAGCACGTCGGCGAGCGACGCGACGTGCTGCCAGTCGACCTGCGCGACGATCAGGTCGCCGGCTTCGTGGCGCGCGCCGGCCGGATCGTCGACGACGAGCCGGCTGCCATGCACCGTGCTCGCGTCGATCTCGGCGGCATCCGCGGTGAACGCGCCGACGCCGACCACGAGCCGGCCTTCGCGCGCGGCGTCGCGGTAGACGGGCGTGCGGCTCGTCGTCAGCGTGACGACCACGTCGATCGCATCGGGAACCGCGTCGCCGTCGAGCGGCGCGAGTCGCGGCGCATGCGTGCGATGGGCGGCGCAGAAGGCGGCCGCGCCGACCGCGCTCGTGCCGCGCACGTGAAGGCGCGCCTCCGGAAAGATCGCCGCGAGCGCTTCCGCGTGATTGGCCGCCTGCTTGCCGGTGCCGATCAGCAGGATGTCGCGGGGCGCGGCGCCATGCAGGGCCTGGATGCCGAGCGCGGTGATCGCCGCCGTGCGGCGGCCGGTGACGGTCGGCCCATCGAGCGCGAAGCGCATGGCTCCGGTGGTGGCGTCGTACGCGGTGACCTGGCCGAGGATCGTCGGCAGCCCGCGCGCGCCGTTGCCGGGGCACACGTTCACGAGCTTGTGGCTCGCCAGGTCGTGCGCGCTCGACGGCATCGACAGCATCACGCCGCCGCCTTGCAGCGGCACGACCAGGCGCTCGGGGCTGACGATGTCACCCGCCGCATACTCGGCGACCGCTTGCCTGAGCGTGGCGAGCAGCGCCGGGTAGTCGAGCAGCGCGGCCGTATCGGCCGCGTCGAAAACGGGAATGGGGGAAATGGCGGTCATCGTGTCCGTCGTGGGCGTCGGTGAGCGTGAACGGCGGACGCATGCCGCGCCCGCCGCAGGTCTGCCGGATACCGTGACACAGGGCAGTGTGGATCGAATCTATACCACTTACTGGCACGCCCGCAACCCAGAAAATAAAGCACTTCGTGGATTTTGGTTCTAATATCTGGCCAGAAGGCTCGCCACTGCCGCGCTGCCCGCGCCGCTCCGGTATAGTGCGAACCCATTCCAGATCCACGCCCGCGAACGGGCAGGAGCCACACGATGATGTCCGCGCGTCCCGACTCACTCGAAGGCGGTTTCAGGCCGCTGCAGATCTACGAGCAGGTAGCCGAAAAGATCCGCGACGAGATCCGCGCGGGGCGCTACGCGGCCGAATCGCGGCTGCCGTCCGAACGCGAGCTCGCGGCGCTGTTCCAGGTCGGCCGGCCGGCCGTGCGCGAAGCGCTCGGCGCATTGCAGAACGAAGGGCTCGTGTTCACGAAGCGCAATTCGGGCACCTACGTCGTCGCGGCGCCGCTCGACGTGCTCGCGCAGCGCGGCGATGCGCACACGGCGTCCGAGGCCGACTTCAGCCCGACCTCGACGCTCGACGTGCGGCTGATCCTGGAGCCTGCGATTGCGCGCCTCGCGGCGGCCCATGGCCGCGCCGACCCCGGCGCCGAGCGCTATCTCGCGCAGATGGAAACCATCACCGACGTCGACGATCCGCATCAGCGCGCGCTGTGGAACGAGAGCGACCGGCTGTTTCACCGACAGCTCGCGCTGATGACCGGCGATGCGCTGATCGTGAAGATCGCGGACGAAGTCGCGAAGACGATGGACCAGCCGCTGTGGAAGCGGCTGAAGGACGACGGCATCTACGACGCGGGCCGGATCCGGCTCTACGTGTCCGAGCACCGGCTGATCTACGAGGCTATCGTGTCCGGGGATGCCGATGCGGCCGCGTTCTATGTCGAACAGCACATTCGCCGCGTGCGGCGCGACATCGCGCCGAAGTAGTACGCCTGCACGCGCGTTCGTTCTGGTCTTTAACGTGACCAAAACATCCGGAATTATTTTGAAATTGCTTGCACCGTGACCATGCGTGTCCTACATTGGTTTCACAAAAAACCAATCAGGAGACATCATGCGACACCTCATGACCGCGCTTTCGGTGGCTATTGCCGCCGGCGCGCTGACTTCCGCGCACGCGCAGGAAGTCGTGACGATCGGCCATTCGGCGCCGCTGACGGGCCCGCAGGCCGCCAACGGCAAGGACAACGAAAACGGCGCGCGGCTCGCGGTCGACGAGCTCAACAAGGCCGGCGTGAAGATCGGCGGCAAGACCGTGACCTTCAAACTGGTTTCCGATGACGACCAGGCCGATCCGAAGGCCGGCGTGCAGGTCGCGCAGAACCTCGTCGACAAGGGCGTCGTCGCGGTGCTCGGGCCGTACAACTCGGGCGTCGCGATTCCGGCCTCGCGCGTGTATGCGAACGCCGGCGTGCCGATCCTGCCGGTTGCGTCGAACCCGGCGCTGACGAAGCAGGGCTTCAAGAACATCTTCCGGATCGGCGCGAGCGACGAGCAGCTCGGCGGCACGATGGCCACGTTCGCCGCGAAGACGCTGAACGCGAAAACCGCCGCCGTGATCGACGATCGCACCGCATACGGGCAGGGCGTCGCCGAGCAGTTCATGAACGTCGCGAAGGCGAACGGCATCCGGATCGTCGACCAGGAATACACGAATTCGTCGGCCACCGATTTCCTCGGCATTCTGACCAAGATCAAGGCGAGCAACCCCGACGTGATCTTCCTCGGCGGCTATGCGGCGCAGGGCGCGCCGATGGCCAAGCAGATGAAGCAGCGGGGCTTGCGCGCGAAGCTGCTCGGCGGCGACGGCATCTGCTCGGCCGACATGGGCAAGGTCGCGGGCGAGGCGGCGTCGATCGTCTATTGCGCGCAGGGCGGCGTCGCGCTCGAGAAGACGCCGGCCGGCCGCGAATTCCTGAAGAAGTACCACGACGCGTATCACACCGATACGCAGGTCTACGGCGTCAATTACTACGACGGCGTGAAGCTGCTCGCCGACGCGATGATCAAGGCCGGCACGACCACCGACAAGCCGAAGCTGATCGCGCAGCTCGCGAAGTCGAACTACGCGGGCGTCGCGGGCACCTATTCGTTCGACGCGAACGGCGACCTGAAAGGCGCGCCGACGACCGTCTACGTGATCCGCAACGGGCTGCCGCAACCGTACGCCAAGTAACTGCCGCACTGCCCGTCACCGGGACGGCGGCCAGCCGCCGTCCTTCGTTTCAACGCATTCCCATCGACCATGAAAATTTCCCGCTCCCTTTCCACCGTCGAGGTGCACACCGGCGGCGAGGCGTTCCGCATCGTCACGAGCGGGCTGCCGCGGCTGCCCGGCGACACCATCGTCCAGCGCCGCGCGTGGCTCAAGGAGCACGCCGACGAGATCCGCCGCGCGCTGATGTTCGAACCGCGCGGCCACGCCGACATGTACGGCGGCTACCTGACCGAGCCCGTGTCGCCGAACGCCGATTTCGGCGTGATCTTCGTGCACAACGAAGGCTACAGCGACCATTGCGGACACGGCGTGATCGCGCTGTCGACGGCGGCCGTCGAGCTCGGCTGGGTGCAGCGCACGGTGCCGGAGACGCGAGTCGGCATCGACGCGCCGTGCGGCTTCATCGAGGCCTTCGTCAAGTGGGACGGCGAACATGCGGGGCCCGTGCGCTTCGTCAACGTGCCGTCGTTCATCTGGCGGCGCGAGGTGTCGGTCGAGACGCCGTCGTTTGGCACCGTGACCGGCGACATCGCGTATGGCGGCGCGTTTTATTTCTACGTCGACGGCGCGCCGTTCGACCTGCCGGTGCGCGAATCGGCGGTCGAAAAACTGATCCGCTTCGGCGCGGAAGTGAAGGCGGCCGCGAACGCGAAGTATCCGGTCGTGCATCCGGAGATCCCGGAAATCAACCACATTTACGGCACGATCATCGCGAACGCGCCGCGCCACGCGGGTTCGACGCAGGCGAACTGCTGCGTGTTCGCGGATCGCGAGGTCGACCGCTCGCCGACCGGTTCCGGCACCGGCGGGCGCGTCGCGCAGCTCTACCAGCGCGGGCTGCTCGCGGCGGGCGACACGCTCGTCAACGAATCGATCGTCGGCACGGTCTTCAAGGGACGCGTGCTGCGCGAAACGACGGTCGGCGACATCCCGGCCGTGATCCCGGAAGTGGAAGGCAGCGCGCATATCTGTGGGTTCGCGAACTGGATCGTCGACGAGCGCGATCCGCTCACGTACGGATTTCTCGTGCGCTGAGCCGCGGCGCCGGTCGCGCTGCCGTCGCGTCCCCGTCGCGCGGCGTTCAGGTTGTCGTACCAGGTTTGGCGCGTCGTTCCGGTTGCGGAGCACGCGCCTTTTTTGCGTCGGCGCGCCGCGAAACCGCACCACGCGTGCCGGCCCAACGCCGCCGCGGGTCGGCCGGCCGCGCGAGTTTGGTACGATGCAGCCTTTTCAGCCGAGCTCCACCCGCGTGAATCGCCGAAACATGTCGTCAGTGCGTGCCTTGTGTGCCAGATGGATCGCGCGCGCCCAACCTGTCGCGGCGGCCGCCGTCGCGCGGGTCAAGCCTCTCGCCGCCACCGCGTGGCACCATGTCCGCCACCCGACGCGCCGGGGCGTGCTGCTCACGGCCGCCGCCGTGCCGGCGCTGTTCGCGGTGTACGTGGTCGCGCTCATCCCGTTCACGCCGGGCATCGGCGACATCCGCAAGGCGCGCGTCGACCAGCCCGCGCAGGTACTGTCCGCCGACGGCAAGCTGCTGACCGAATTCAAGCCGTCGAACCGCGAATGGGTGTCGCTCAAGCAGATTTCGCCGCACATGGTCGACGCGCTGATCGCGACCGAGGATCACCGCTTTTACGCGCACCACGGCCTCGACTGGAAGCGCACGGCGTCGGCCGCGCTGCATACGTTCTCGGGCAGCCGCCAGGGCGGCTCGACGATCACGCAGCAGCTCGCACGCAACCTGTATCCGGACGAGATCGGCCGCGCGCCGACGCTCACGCGCAAGGTGAAGGAGGCGATCACCGCGCTGAAGATCGAGGCCGTCTACAGCAAGGACCAGATCCTCGAGACCTACCTGAACACGGTGCCTTTCCTGTACAACGCGTACGGGGTCGAGATGGCCGCGCGCACCTATTTCGACAAGTCGGCCGACGAACTCGACGTGCTCGACAGCGCGACGCTCGTCGGGATGCTGAAGGGCAACAGCTACTACAACCCGGTGCTGAACCCCGAGCGCGCGCTGCAGCGGCGCAACACGGTGCTCGGCCAGATGGTGAAGTACGGCAAGCTGTCGCCGGCGCAGTTCGCGCAGTTGCAGCGCCGGCCGCTGCGCATCGACTTCGAGCGCCAGAAGGAGCCGCCCGGGCCGGCGCCGCATTTCGCGCAGCAGTTGCGCAAATGGCTGATCGCATGGGCCGACCGCAACGACTACAACATCTACTCGGACGGGCTGATCGTGCGCACGACGATCGACTCGCGCCTCCAGCAGATGGCGACGCAGGCGCTCACGCTGCAGGGCAATCAGCTGCAGGGCATCGCGAACAACGCATGGAGCGGCCGCGACGGCTGCGGCACCGACAACGAGGTGTTCCGCACCTTCATGCGCGAATCGCCCGAGTACAAGGCCGCGCAGGACGCCGGCAAGGACGACGCGGCGGCGATGAAGCTGCTCGCGGCCGACCGCGGCTTCCTGCACGCGCTATGCAAGGCGAAGACCGACGTGCAGGCCGGTTTCCTCGCGATCGATCCGCGTGACGGGCAGATCCGTGCGTGGGTCGGCAGCCGCGACTTCACCCGCGAGCCGTTCGACCACGTCGCGCAGGCGCGGCGCCAGCCGGGCTCGACGTTCAAGCCGTTCGTCTATGGCGCCGCGTTCGCGGGTGGGATGAAGCCGGACGACACGTTTATCGACCAGCCGGTCGAGATCCCTTTGAAAGGCGGCGAGATCTGGCGGCCGAACGACGACGTGCCGCCTACGGGCAAGCCGATGACGCTGCGCGATGCCGTCGCGCTGTCGCGCAACCGAATCACCGCGCAGGTGATGGAGAAGGTCGGACCCGCGGCCGTCGCGCGGCTCGCGCACGACATGGGCGTGCGCGAAAGCCCGCTCGAACGCGTGCCGTCGCTCGCGCTCGGCACGAGCCCGGTCACGCTGAAGGAAATGGTCGCGTCGTACGCGACGATCGCGAACGGCGGGCTGTACGTCGAGCCGCAGATGGTGACGCGCATCGAGAATCGCCAGGGCGACGTGCTCGCCGAATACGCACCGGCGCCGCCCGAACGCGCGCTCGATGCCGAAACCGACAAGACCCTGCTCGACGTGATGCGCGATGTCGTGACGCGCGGCACGGGCGGCAGCATCCGCACGCGTTTCGGCATCCGCGGCGACGTGGCCGGCAAGACCGGCACGACGCAGGACAACGCGGACGGCTGGTTCATCCTGATGCAGCCGGGCCTCGTCGCCGGCGCGTGGGTCGGATTCGACGACGGCCGCGTGACGCTGCGCAGCGATTACTGGGGGCAGGGTGCGCACAGTGCGCTGCCGATCGTCGGCGATTTCTTCCAGCGCGCGCAGCGCGCCCGGATCGTCGATACCAAGGCGAAATTCGATACCGAGCCGTCGCCGGGCTGGTTCGCGTCGCTGCGCGAGCGCGCGACCGACCTGTTCGACACGTGGTTCCCGCCCGAGCCGAAGAAGGCGCCCGCGCCGGTCAGGACGCAGCGTATCGAGCGTCCGGCCGAGGTCGACGAGGGCGCGGCGTCGGCGGCTTCGGCTGCCTCGGCGCCGGATGCCGCCTCCGGCGGCATCGTCGAGGAATGGGTGCCGGCGTCCGAAGTGGCCGCATCGGCCGCGGCGTTGTCGTCGGGCGCATCGCAGCCGCAGCCGCAGCCCGCGCAGCCGCCGGCGGGCGCCAGTGCGACGAGCGGAAGCAGCGCCGGTATCGGCGTCGCGCCTTCGGCCGTGCCGGCTCCGCCGTCGCCGGTGCCGGCCGCGCCCGATGCGACCGGCGCTTCGCAGTAACGAAGCCGTTCAGATTCCGCGCGATGCTGCCGTAATCAAGTTGTCACGACAGCTCGCGCGGCCGCTCCGCGCTTCTCCGATGAGGCTTTCCACCGACTACGTCGCGCTCGTGCGCGACGACCTTTCAGCCGACGTCCCGCTCGGCTTCGATCTCTATGACGCCGACGGCGCCGCACTGCTGCCGGCCGGCACGACGCTGCGCGACCCGACGCAGCACGCTTTCCTGTTCGACCATTTCCGCCCCGTGCGCCGACGCGATGACGCCGACGCCGATCCGCGCGTGCCCGCTGCGGCGGCCGCGCCCGCCACACGCATGGGTTTGTCAGAGGGGACCGCGATCGGCATTCGCCGTCGGGTCGGTACGACGCGCGCGCTGCAGCGCTGTCGGCTGATCGGCGTCGGTACGTCCGGTGCGCTGTTCGTCGAGCCGCAGCATGCCGCCGTGCTCGACTTCGCACGCGGCGACGACATCGAAGCGGTGGCGATCGGTCGTGCCGCGGTGTCCCGTTTCGGCGCAACGGTCGACTCGGTGCAGGCGTCGGGCGCCACGCCGTTCATGATTCTGTCGCCGCCCGGTTTCGTCGACCGGCTGCGCACGCGCGCGGAGCCGCGCGTGCCGGTGCGCATCGCGGCCTGCTGCAGCGGCGCGGCGGAGGGGGCGGAAGGCCTCGGGGTCGTGCACGACATCAGCCTGAGCGGGCTGTCGATCGCCGTGGACCGGCCGATCGCGGCGACCGGCGAGCCATTACGCGTGCTGCTTCCATACGAAACCGGCGGCCGTATCGAGCGGCTGGCGCTCGACGGCA
The DNA here is from genome assembly GCF_002223355.1 of Burkholderia sp. HI2761. Classification (NCBI taxonomy): domain Bacteria; kingdom Pseudomonadati; phylum Pseudomonadota; class Betaproteobacteria; order Burkholderiales; family Burkholderiaceae; genus Burkholderia; species Burkholderia sp. HI2761. Next base: position 1,844,478 of record NZ_NKFN01000007.1, read on the forward strand.
CCGTACGGGCCGTGCATACCGACCCGGCGATGCCCGCGTTGACGCTGCATCACGCGGCGTTCGGCGACATCGATGCCGACGACTTCATTCGCCTCAAGGCGCTGCTGTTCGACAGGCACATGGCGTCGGCGGAGAGCGACCGCGCGCGTTGAACGTGCGACCGGAGCGTGCCGGCTCACCGTATCGCAGCATTCGGTGCGGGAACGCCGATAATCGTCTGATGAAACGACTTATTCCCGCTCGATTGTATGGTTTCGGTCAACAGTGAATTTGCGATTTAAGTATTTACCCTGATAGCCGGCCCTCCTAGACTTCTACTCATACGCAACGACCTCGAGTCCGAAGCGCCTGACAAAACAATCCTGGAGGTAACGCATCATGAAATCGCTGATCAAGGCAGTTGCACTGGCCGCCCTGGTGGCCGCACCGGTCGTCTCGTTTGCCCAATCGAACCAGCAGCCGCTGACCCGCGCGCAAGTGCGCGCCGAGTTGGTCCAGCTCGAAAAGGCCGGCTACAACCCGAACGACTGGATCAACTATCCGGAAAACATCCAGGCCGCCCAGGCCAAGATCGCCGCCGCGCAGAACGCCGGCGCGCAAGCCGACGCAACCGGCTACGGTTCGAACCCGGTCGCGACGTCGCAGTCGGGCCAGCGCGCGGTCGTGCCGGCCGTGAGCGACCGCTCGTCGGTGTACTTCGGCCACTAAGCCAGCCGTTGTCTCGCGGCCGTGAAGGCCGCGGCCGAAGCCGTATCGAGAAAGCCCGCACGCGTGTCGCGTGCGGGCTTTTTCAATGGTGCGTAACGATGCGATGCTTTCGCCATCAGGAAATACGGCAACCGGCGAAATCACGCGCCGCGGGCGTCGGCCCGCCCCCCGCTGACAATCCGCCGCGCGTGCGCTAGCATCGCGGTCGATGTCGCCGCGGGTAGCGCGGCCAATCCACACGGGGCGCAGCAAGGCACCGGGTTCCACACTTCAACGAACAACAAGGAGCATCCATGCGTGTCATGACCGGTCTGCTGGGCTTGCTGGCGCTGGTGACGAGCGTCGCCCATGCGCAGGCGAATTGTGCGGACGCGACGGATCAGGCGACGATGACGGCGTGTGCCGATCGCGCGTACAAGAAATCCGACTCAGAGCTGAACCGGACCTACCAGGCCGTCACCGCGCGCCTGCGCGACGTGCAGCCCCTTGCCGACAAGCTCGTGAACGCGCAGCGCGCGTGGCTCGCGTATCGCGATGCCGAATGCCACTTCTCGAGCGCCAATGCCGAGGGCGGCAGTGCGTACCCGATGGTCGTATCGACCTGCCTCGACGATCTGACGAAAGTGCGCACCGAAACGCTGAAGGGCTATCTGTCCTGCGAGGAGGGCGACCTCGCGTGCCCGGTGCCCGCGAAGTAACGGTCAGGCGCGGGCCCGGCCGGGCCCGCACGACGCCGGCTAGACGTCGTACGTTACACGTCGTCCGTTACACGTCGTCCGTTTCGTCGAGCAGCTTGTGCCGCATCGCGTAACGCACGAGCGCCGCTTCATGCGGCATCTGCATCTTTTCCAGGATCCGGGTCTTGTAGGTACTGACCGTCTTCGCACTCACGCACAGCGCATTCGCGATCTCGGTCAGCGTCTGGCCGGCGGCGATCCGTCGGAACACGTCGAATTCGCGGTCGGACAGCCGCTGGTGCGGCAGCGTTTCGGCCGGCTCGTTCAGGCTCTGCGCGAACTGCTCGGCCATCGAGAGGCTCACGTAGACGCCGCCCGACGCCACTTTCGTGACCGCGCCGACCAGCTCCGCGCTCGCGCTTTCCTTCGTCAGATAGCCGGATGCGCCCGCGCGGAACGCGCGCACCGCGTATTGCTGCTCCGCGTGCATCGTCAGCACCAGCACGCGCAGCGCGGGTTTCTCGTCCTTGATCTGCTTGATCAGCTCGACGCCGTTGCGGCCCGGCATCGACAGATCGAGCACGAGCACCTGCGCGGGCGTCGCACGCACCAGCGCGATCGTCGACGGGCCGTCGCAGGCTTCGCCGGCCACCTCGAATCCGGTGGCGTTCTGGAGGATGTGCCGCAGACCGTCGCGTACGAGCGTATGGTCGTCGGCAATGAGCACCTTGATCATGTGATGAGCGTGTCCTGTTGAACGGTGGCGAGCGGAAACGCGACGGTAATCGAGAAGCCGCGCGCGAGTGCGGTATCGATCGTCACGGTGCCGCCCAGCATGTGTGCGCGTTCGCGAATGCCGATCAGGCCGAACGACTTGTCCTCGTGGGCCGGACCGCCGGGCGCCGCGCCGCGGCCGTTGTCCGCGACGCGCAGCACGCAAGAGCCTTCCTCGATGTCGAGCCGCAACGCCACGCGCGTCGCATCCGCATGGCGCGCGACGTTCGTCAGCGCCTCCTGGACGATGCGGAACAGCGTGGTCGCGCCCGCGCTGGTGAACGTGAGGCCGCCCGTTTCGATGTGGCGCTCGACATCGATCCCGTAGCGGTTCGTGAAATCGTTCGCGAGCCATTCGATCGCGGGCACGAGGCCGAGATCGTCGAGCATCACCGGCCGCAGGTCGGCCGCGATGCGCCGCACCGACGCGACCGTCGCGTCGATCAGCCGCCGCATGCCTTGCAGATGCGACTGCACGCCTTCGTCGGGTTGCGCGAGGTGGGGAATACGCAGTTGCTGCTCGACCACCGACAGGTCCATCTTCAACGCGGTGAGCTGTTGCCCGAGGTCGTCGTGCAGCTCGCGCGCGATGCGGGTTTTTTCCTCTTCGCGCACGTTCTGCAGGTTCGCGGACAATTCGCGCAATTCCTCGCGCGATTGCTTCAGCGCGTTCTCGGCCCGCTGCCGCTCGGTGATGTCGCGCAGCATCACCGTATAAAGCTTGCCCGACGCGTCGCGGATCTGCGAGATCGACGCCTCGATCGGGAATTCCTCGCCGTTGGCCCGCAGCCCGAACAGCACGCGCTGGCGGCCCATCTGCCGCTCCGACACGCCCGTCACGCCGAACTGATCGACGTGCTTCGCGTGCGCGGCGCGGAACCGCTCGGGAATGAAGCGCGACAGCGGCGCGCCGATCGCCTCCATCGCGGACACGCCGAACACCTGCTCGGCCATCGGATTGAAGATCACGACCGTCTGCTTCTCGTCGATCGTGATGATCGCTTCCATCGACGAGCGGATGATGCCCATCATCCGCGCCTCGTTGAGGATGCCGCGGCTGCTTGCGCCGGCATCGGCGCGCCCGCGCAGCAATGCATGGACGAGCGCCGCGAACGCGAACGACGCGATCAGCCCCGCGGCGAGCACGATGCCGGCCGCACGCTGCGCGCCGGTCGCGCTCGGCCGGCCGTCCGCGGAATAGGCGAGCGTCAGCGCGGTGCCGCCGAAATTCAGCACATCGGTGCGCCGCATCAGGTCGGGCGACGCCGACGCTTCGTCGGTCGTCGTCTCGATGCTGACGATCGCGCGCGAATCGCCGCCGGCGGTCATCCACAAGTCGATCCCGCGTTCCGCGTCGAGCGCGCGCTCGACCAGGCGCCGCGGGCTCAGCGCCGCGAACAGCATCCCGTCGGCGCCGGCTTCGCGCGTGCCGGACGGCTTGATGGCGGCGCCCGGGGAGGTCGTCACGGGCAGGAACAGCGTCAGGGTACGGGCGTCGCGGGAGGTCTCGTCGTCGGCAGGGTGGACGCCGAGCGCGATATCGCCGGTCCGCAGTGCGCGCGCGAGCGGCGCCGCATCGGACGCGCCGAAGCGCACCACCGGTGAGCTCGAGGCGGGGGCGCTGAGCGTCGCTGCCGCGAGCGGATCGGCCGGCAGCGGCTTCGTGCCGGCCAGCGCGCCGCGCGCCGCGGGCGTCAGCGGCGCATAGCCGATCTGCCGGACCGGCGAGCGGCCGCTGTCGAGATCGAGCGTCTCCGCATACCGGCGCCATTGGGCAGGCGTCATGTCGGGGACAAGGCCGAACGCGCCGCGCGCGCTTTCGAGCACGGCGCCGCTGGCCTGCAGCTCGTGGCGCAGCATCGCGGTCACGTGCGTCGTGCGGCGTTCGAAACGCGTATGAACGGCGCCTTGCCACTGCTCGCGCACCAGCAGCGCGACGCCGAGCGACAGCACCGCGCCCGCGCACAGCGCAACGACGCCGGCCGCGAACGGCTGGCGTAACATGGTCTGGAGGCGCGTGGGCCCTCGGGCGTCACGCGTCGGGGTTCCACTGGCGGTCATTCGATGGCCATTCTGTTATTCGGGCTACCCGGGGCACTCGGGCAGCGCGGCAAAAACCAGGAAAACTCGCACCGGCTGCGTGCAACGACTATTTTCAAGATGAAATTGTGCGCGTTTTACACATTTTTTGTAATGGGGTCGGTTGAAATTGCGGCAAACGGGGTGAAGCAGCGGACGCGCCGGCCGCGCTTGACGCGCGTCAACGCGCGCGTCGGCCCGTGGGGCAGACTGTTCGGCAGGCAAGCCGGCACTGGGCCGGCTTGCGGTAACGGGTCGTGGTGGCGCAGTGCGCGACGCCCGCCCGGTCGGAGGGACGGACCATGTACAAGCGGATTTTCGTCGGGCTCGACGGCGGCCCGAGCGCGCGTCTCGCGCTGAACGAGGCGATCCGGATCGCGACGGCATCCGGCGGTGAAGTGACCTGTGCGTACGTCGTCGAGCATCGTCCGCAGCTCGTCGACGTCGATGCCGGCTTCGCTGCCGAGCGCGACGGCGATGTTGCCGCGACCGATGCCGCGACGCCGGTGCTCGACGCTGCGAAAGCGGTGCTCGCGCAGCAGCATGTGCGGGGCACGGTGCGCGCGCTCGATGCGTACGGCGAGGACATCGCGACGGTGCTGATGCGCACGGCGGCCGAAGCCGACGCCGATCTGATCGTGATGGGCACGAGCGGGCGGCACGGCCTGCGCAGGCTGCTGCTCGGCAGCGTGGCGGAATCGCTGCTGCGCGCGGCGGACCGGCCCGTGCTGCTGGTGAGGCACGACGAGGCGGGGGCGTCGGCGGCCGCGTAATCGACGCGGTACGGCGCGCCGATACCGCACGAGCGCTCGCAGTCGGCAGGCTGCCGCGCGGCATTCCGGATGTCTTGCGCGAGCGGGCGTGCTGCGTCGTCGCGTCGCCCAGCACGGCGCGGCGGACGCCGCCGATACGCTCGCCGGTGCGTGAATGCGCGTCGACGGTTGCATCCCGGCACGCAGTTCTGGCAGCATCGACCGGTGTCCGCTCGTTCGCCGCGCGCATGGCCGCGGTGATCGACGCAGGGACATCCGGCGGCGCCCGATCGCGTGAATCGAGATCGGGCAGTTCGCCGGATGCCGGTTTCCTACCTTACCGACGTCATCTGCCATGCCGATTTCCGCGACCGACCTGATTCGCCAGTTCGACCTGCAGCCGCATCCCGAAGGCGGCTATTTCCGTGAAACCTACCGCGCGACCGATTCGGTCGTGCGTCCGGCCGACGGCGCGCCACGTGCCGCGTCGACCGCGATCTACTACCTGCTGTGCGACGGTGCGTATTCGTCGTGGCACCGCATCCGTTCCGACGAGGTCTGGCATTTCTACGCGGGCGATCCGATCGAAGTGTGGGTGCTCGATGCGCGCGACGGGCTGACGATCCACCGGCTCGGCAACCCGCTCACGCATCCCGGCACCGTGTTCCAGACGGTCGTGCCGGCCGGAAGCTGGTTCGGTGCGCGCTGCGCGTCGCCGGAGCACGTCGCGCTCGTCGGCTGCACGGTCGCGCCCGGATTCGAGTTCGCGGAATTCGAGCTGGCGGATGCGGCCGCGCTGGCGGCCGAGTTTCCCGACTACGCGGAACACGTCGCGCAACTCGCGCAGCGCTCCGACGTGTGACGGTCACGGTCGCGTCACGCCGGCCGGAAAGCCCGTGCCGATGGCCGGTGTTCAGCGCGATCGCGGCCAAACCCGTTTAGAATGCCCGTGATGCACCGATCGGTCGCGGACGTTCCGCGGCGGCCGTTGCACCGCCGTACCGACGGCCCCGTCGCGCGGCCCGCATGTCTTCCAGGAGCGCCGCCGTGTGGCACTTTCCCATTGCTATTCCATCGTCGCTCGGCCCGTGGGCCGTGTTCGCGAGCGTGTTGATCACGCAGCTCGGCGTGCCGGTGCCGGCCGTGCCGATGCTGATTCTCGGCGGCACGATGGCGGCGATGGGGCAGGCGTCCTGGGTCAGCATGTTCGCGGCGGCGATCGGCGCGACGATGCTGGCCGATTCGCTGTGGTTCTTCATGGGCCGCACGCGCGGCCGGCGCCTGCTGAACGGCCTCGTGCGCTTCTCGCTGTCGCTCGACACGACGCTGCGCTTCGCGCGTAACGTATTCGAAAGATACGGCGCACCGCTGCTCGTGCTGTCGAAGTTCCTGCCGGGCCTCGGCCTCGTATCGGCGCCGCTGCTCGGCACGACCGCGATCGGCATCGGTGTGTTCCTGTTCTGGGATCTGGCCGGCGCGTCGCTGTGGGCGGCGTTCTGGCTGATCGGCGGCGCGGCCATTCACGACCAGATCGTCCAGTTCGTGCTGTGGGTGCGCGCGAGCGGCGGTACGATTCTCGACGCGTTCCTCGCGATCTTCATCACGTTCCTGTTGTACCGCTGGGTGCGCCGCGTGCAGTTCCGCCGCTATCTCGCGCAGGTGCGCATCTCGCCGCCGCAGCTCGTCGAGATGATGACGTCCGACGAACCGCCGCTGATCTTCGACGCGCGGCCCAAAGCGATTCGCGAACGCGAGCCGTACCGGATTGCCGGCGCGGTGCCGGTCGATCTCGATTCGCCGGACCTGCTCGACCCGGAAGTGCTGAAGCGGCCGATCGTCGTCTATTGCGTGTGCCCGAACGAGGCGACCGCGAAGCGGCTGATCGCGAAGATGCAGCGCAAGAAGATGATCCACAACATCCGGGCGCTGAAGGGCGGGCTCGATGCGTGGGAAAAGCACGGCTATCCGGTCGAGCCGCTGCCGGCGGATCTGGATGCATCGCGTTATTTCGTGCGGCCCGAGCAGGGTGCGCTTGAAGGCGAATATACGGTGCGGGCGACGTTGTCGAAGTGACTACACCACGAAATCACCACGCCTGAAGCTGGTGAAAGCGCACTCGCTTCGACTGCGTCTGCGCGATGTTCGCGGGCTGGAGAGATAGGGCGGCCTTCCTCATGGCAGCAGCTGAGCTCGTGGTCGAGAAGGTTGCCGAACTCGAGCGTCGGCGTGTCGAGGACAAACTCGTTTGACTCGCGGTCGCATCCGGGCTGGCCACCGACGACCCAATCCTGATGTTCTTGCTTGCCTGCATGAGCAGACACATCGCGACCTGATACGACACGCCCCCAGTCACGCCACGTGCCGGAGACCAAAACTACATCTCGCCGATCGTTGTCGGGCAACGATGCGAAATCCTCGGGAATTCGCGAGCTTGCAGGCAGCGAATCAGCTCAATGGACGTGTCCGCCGAACAACCCGAGCAGTCCGATGACGATCAGATAGATAGCAACGATGTAATTCAGCAGGCGGGGTACTGCGAGGATGAGAATGCCGGCGATCAGCGAAACCAGCGGGCCGGCGCTAGTGAGAATGTGCATGCTCCCTCCGCAAGATTGACAATGAGTGGACACTTGCCCGTGCCTCCGGCACCCGTTACAGCGATCTGAGCCTGGCGAGCTTCAGGCGTTCGGCCACGCTGGCCGTCGGCCCGCTGCCCGCGAGCGCGAACGCTTCAACCGGCGCAAGCGCCGTGCCTGCACCGACATTCCATCGCGATTCGGCGCAGCGTGCCGGACAGCATCCCCAGTTCGGGCGTCCGTCAATTTGAAGGAGGAATGTCATGAACAAAGATCAGGTAAAAGGCCGCATCAAGGAAACAAAGGGCAAGCTGAAGGAAGTGGTCGGCCAGATCATGGGAAACCGAACGAGCAGACTGAAGGGCAAGACCGAACAGGTCGTCGGCAAGACACAAGCGTCATTCGGCGATGTGAAGGAGCGATTCAAGAAGCGGCCGTAGAGCCTGACGCAGACATCGAACTGGCCACCGACTCGGGTAACTCACGTCGGTGTCGACGTTCGGCGCAATCTGGACGTGGCGCGTGATCTCGATCGCGCAGATGCGTTTTCGCCGCACGCTGTCGGCCGACAAGATCGCGCGCTTGCCGATCCGCGTGCCGTTCTATCCGCCCGGTTCGTTCGTTGCACTCGGCTTTCTCGTGCCGGTCGTCGTGCTGATGGTGTTCACGCCCGATACGCGCATCGCACTCGTGATCGGGCCGGTGTGGATCGTGCTGCTCGGCATCGCATACGCGCTGTTCCATGCGAACCGTCCGGCCGCATCGATGCCGACGAAGTCGTAAGCCGAGCGGTCAGGGTGCCGCGCGATCGTTGATCGCGATCATGCACGCGCGGGCCGAACGGCCTATGCTGAACGAACGCATTGCTTGTCCGCGCTTCGCGTGACATCCCGCCGATGCTGCGGCCACGGCGGCTGACCGGCCACCGCAGCGCCGCCGCCGCGCGAAGCCCCCGTCGTCGTTCAGCGACGACGTGCACGCCCGGAGACCTTCGCCATGCAGCCTGCCCAGCCCATCCCGACGCTCGCGCGGATCGCGCTGGCCGTCGATCCGACGCCCGAATCGCCGACCGCCGCACGTTACGTGCGCACGCTGCTGCGTCCCGGCATGCGATTGCGCATCGTGTGCGCGATCGACAATCCGCGCCTCGTGTTGCCCGACATTCCGCGCATCGACGCGCTGCTGACGTCCGCGCGCGAGGACATGATGCGCGAAGCGCAAGCCATCTGCGCGCGGATCGCGGCGCTGTTCGCCGACAGCGGCATCGACGTCGAACAAACGGTCGTCGATACGTCGATCACGGGCGGCTCGGTGGCGGACGCACTGGTGAACGACACGTCGACGTGGCACGCGGACGTGCTGGTGATCGGCGCGAATCCGCATCACGGCTTGTTGCGACTCGTCGAAGGCGCGATGTCGGACACGTTGACGAAACGCGCGCGCTGCGCGCTGCTGATCGTGCCCGGTGCCTATGCACGGCCGTCGGACGGTGCGCTGCAGCGGCTGATGTTCGCGGTCGACGGCAGCGAGCCGTCGCTGCACGCGCTGCGCGTCGGCCTCGGCTTCGCGGCGCCGACGACGTTGCTGTATGCAGCGTACGTGATCGATCGCGCGGTGCGTCTGACCGATGTCGTGCCGGTGCGCGCGCTCGAGGACGCGTACCGCGCGGAGGGCGAGGATGCGCTCGCGAAGATCGGCCCGCTGTTCCACGCGACGGGCAATCCGACCAAGCGCGGCATCGTCGAAACGCGTCCGACCAGCGACGACGTGGCTCATGCGCTGATGCGCGAGGCCGTGCACTGGCGGGCGGAGCTGCTGGTGGTCGGCACGCATGGCCGTCGCGGCATCGCCGCCTGGCTGATCGGCAGCGTCGCGCGGCGGGTCGCGCATCTCGCGCAGGTGCCCGTGCTGCTGGTGCGTGGTGCGGAATGAATCCCGCGTTATCGCGGTCGAAGCGGGTTTGGATTGACCTGCATCAGAAACGCTGCGCACGTCGCGTGAGACAGTGAAGAAACGTCGGGCGACGCGGCAGGCCTGTCGTGCATGCGCGATCCCGGCCGCGCCTGCATGCAACAAGCGATCACTGCCGCACTCGCCGCCGTCACATCATTTTAAGGAGCTGCGCCGCGCGTTCGTCCGGCGCGTCATCCGACCGGGAACTCTCTGGCACGAGGGTAGGCAACCGACGGTTGCCTTGGAGGACGGGCGGGGTGCAAGTCACCCCGTCCGCTTTCCGCGTGGCCCCGTCGAATTCACTTCCCCGCAGGAATGATGTTGACTGCGGCTGCGTCGAGCAGCGCGTCATCGCGCGCGCAACCATTGCACGGCCGCATGCCGTGCGTTGGTTACGTACACCGGTTACGCCGGTTACGTGCGCCGATCAGAGTGCGCGAAGAATCGATCGCAGGTCGTGCCGGCGGCCCGCGCCGCGTCGTACCCGCGAATGCGGACGCACGGCATGGAGCGGCGCGCAGGCACTGTACGTGCGGCTGCGCAAACGATTCGCATGCGGCCAGCCCGGGCGCGCCTTGCGACGCGGCTCCGGCCCGGCCGGTACGTCGGCCGTGTTTCGCGCGTCGAGTGCCGCGGCGAACCGCTGCAAAGCGAGAACCGACCCCACGACGCTCTGATACTTTTCGCGGCCGATCTGCCCGTCGAGCGTGACGAGCAACCCGGCCTCGCGTGCGAGCGCGAGCAAGGTGTCGAGGTCGTCGGACGGACGGTTGTCGGCCGACGCGGCTCGGGCGGGCAGGGCGCGCGCGTTGCCCGACGCGCGCCGCTGGCCGTCCTGGCCCGGTAAGTTGCGATGTGCCATGGTTGGTCTCCTGCGCCGAACCCCGCGTGCCGGCTCGATGGCCGGCTGAGCGATGTTCGGGTATGAACGCCTGGTTCATGTGATCAGTATCGTGTGGCGATGGCGTACTGCCAAGCGGCGCGCGCTGAAGTCGCTGTCAGGAAATTGCGCGACGCGTATCGGAATCCGCTGACACGCGCGGCGGCCGACCGGCCGATCCGGCGCGTTCGTCGGACGAATGGCGGGGCGCTTGACGCATGATTTCGGCCGGTCTAAGTTTCCCCACTGCATCGGCATCGCATGGCGTTCCACGCGCCGCCCGTCGCCGGTGCCGCGCCCGGGGTGGCGTGGCAGGATCTCCAATTTCGTTCGCGGGCCATGTGCACCGCGAACCTTGCGCGGCCGGGTCGGAAACGGATCGGCGTGGCGGCACGCAACGTGCCGTTGATCGCGCGCAAACACGCGTCGGCGCATCGTACGCCGCGCGTCCGTCCAGTCCTAAACTTCCAGTAACGTCATCTTTTTCGTTCCTCGACCGTCAGGAGTCCGTCGATGTCCAAGGACAATATGCTCGATTCACTCAAGGAAGCCGCCGAACAGCGCGCGATCGGCGCGGATCAGTTGCGTGCGATGCTCGACGACGAAGTGCGCGCGCTGTCGTCCGATGCGCGCGTGCACGACTACATCCACGTATTCGCGATCCGGCACCTGCGCGAACGGATGCGCCAGAAGGACGATTTCGATCGCGACACTCAGGACGATGCGGCGCCGGCGGACACCGATCCGCGCCCGGGTCGTCGGCTGTAGCGGGTGGTGGCCGGGCGCCGTGGCAGGCGCGCGGCACACCGGCCGAACCCGGCCATCCTGACGATCCGCCGACAGTCGTCGGCGCCTTTCGTCATACGTTTCATTGAATTGTCACGACGACCTCAAGTAAGCGATGCGATTTGCCGTTTACCCGGTGAATTCTTCCACCGGGCGTTCCCGCTCCCTTACAGAGTCGTTGCCATGTTCTCGTCCATTCGCGCCCGCATTCTCGCCGCGTGCGTCGCCATCGTCGTATTCGCGCTCGTCGCCACGACGCTGATCAACTATTTCATCGCACACTCATACAACGACGACGCGATCGACCGCAATCTGACCTCCGTCGCCAGCGGTCACGTGGTCGGGATCGCCGACTGGGTCGCGACCCGCAGCCGGATGATCGCGTCGCTGCAGGACGCCGCGCTGACGCCCGATCCGCTGCCGGTGTTCAAGCAGATGGCCGCGGCCGGCGGCTTCACGAACGTCTATGCCGGCTACGCCGACAAGGCGTTCCACTTCTCCGACCCGACCGGCATCCCGCCCGACTACGACCCGACCGGCCGTCCGTGGTACAAGCAGGCCGCACAGGCCGGCAAGCCGGTCGTCACGCCGCCGTACGTCGATGCCGGCACGGGCAACCTCGTCGTCACGTTCGCGGTGCCGATCCTGCGCGACGGCGCGCTGAAGGGCGTCGTCGCCGCGGACGTGTCGATGGACAGCGTGATCGCCAACGTCAAGTCGATCCGCCCGACGCCGGCGAGCTTCGGGATGTTGATCGACAGCAACGGCCATGTCGTCGCGCACCCGGACGCGAAGCTCACGCTGAAGCCGGTCGCCGACGTATCGCCCGAACTCGGCTCGCTGGGCGTGGCATCGATCGCGGCGGCGAACGCGCCGGTCGAGGTCGCCGTCGGCGGCGACGCGAAGCTGGTGCGCGCGAAACCGGTGCCGGGCACCGACTGGTACGCGCTGGTGCTGCTCGACACGACCGAAGCGACGGCCGGGATGCGCTCGCTGCTGACCGCGTCGCTGATCACGCTGATCGTGATCGTCGGCGTGGCGTCGCTGATCATCGGCGCAATCACCGCGACCGCATTCCGCCGCCTGTCGCAGGTGCGCCAGGCGATGGCCGCGATCGGCTCGGGCGCCGGCGACCTGACGCAGCGCCTGCCGGCCGAAAGCCGCGACGAAGTCGCTGACATCGCGCGCTCGTTCAACAGCTTCGTCGACAAGCTGAACGACGTGATGCGCCAGATCCGTGATGCCAGCGAATCGGTGCGCACGGCCGCGAACGAGATCGCGGCGGGCAATCAGGACTTGTCGTCGCGTACCGAATCGGCGGCGGCGAGCCTCGAGGAAACCGCCGCGTCGATGGAAGAGATCACCGCGACCGTCGGCCAGTCGGCGGCCGCCGCAGGCCAGGCCGATGAACGCGCGGCGGCCGCGTCGCGGATCGCGTCGCATGGCGGCGTGGTCGTGTCGGATGTGGTCGCGACGATGGGGAAGATCGAGGAAGCGTCGGGCCGGATCGGCGACATCATCGGCGTGATCGACGGGATCGCGTTCCAGACCAACATCCTCGCGCTGAACGCGGCCGTCGAAGCGGCCCGCGCGGGCGAACAGGGCCGCGGCTTCGCGGTCGTCGCGCAGGAGGTGCGCAGCCTCGCGCAACGCAGCGCGCAGGCCGCGCGCGAAGTGAAGGTGCTGGTCGAGTCGACGGTCGCGAGCGTATCGGCCGGGTCCGGGCAGGTGCGCCAGGCCGGCGACACGATGCGCGAGATCGTGTCCAACGTGTCGAACGTGACGACCATCATCTCCGAGATCACGCACGCGGCGAATGAACAGACGCGCGGCATCCAGGAAGTGAACCGCGCGGTCACGCAACTCGACGAAATGGTGCAGCAGAATGCGGCGCTCGTCGAACAGTCGACCGCGGCGGCCACCGCGCTGCAGTCGCAGGCGAACGCGCTGGCGACGACGGTCGGTCAGTTCAAGGTCGCCTGACGCAGCTGCGGCTGGCGGGCCGCGCCGTTCATGAACCGCCCTGGTCGCGTATCAGCGCGAGCCGGTTGTAGAGCGTCTTCAGGCTGATGCCGAGGGCCTTGGCCGCGCGCGGCTTGTTGCCGTCGAAGTGACGCAGCGTCGCCACGATGAAGCGCTGCTGCGCATGGTGCAGCGTCGCGCCGAGCGGCAGCGCCATCGCGCCGTCCGACGTGCTGTCGACCGGCGGCATCGGCTGCTTCGGCAACGCGACGTCGATGCCTTCGTCCGACAGGATGTACGCGCGCTCGATGGTGTTATGCAGCTCGCGCACGTTGCCGGGCCACGAATACGCGCGCAACGCGGCGATCGCCGCGTCGGTCAGCCGCTTGTGCGAGCGATGCCGCGCGTTCAGCGTGTCGACGAATTCCTGCGCGATCGTCTCGACGTCGCCGTCGCGCTGGCGCAGCGGCGGCACGTAGATCGCGAACGCGGCGAGCCGGTAGAACAGATCCTCGCGCAACCGGCCGTCGCGCACGGCGTCGGCCGGATTGTGGCGGGTGGCCGACACGAACCGCACGTCGAGCGGAATCGATTCGGTGCCGCCCACGCGCACGATCGTGTTCGACTCGATCGCCCGCAGCAGCTTCACCTGCAGCGCCGCGGGCATTTCCGCGATCTCGTCGAGCAGCAGCGTGCCGCCGCGCGCGGCTTCGAAGAAACCTTCGCGCTGCGTGGTCGCCCCGGTAAAGCTTCCTTTCTCGTGCCCGAACAATTGCGCCTCGGCAAGCTCGGCCGGAATCGCGCCGCAATTGACGGGCACGAACGGGCCATCATGCCGCGCGCTCAGATCGTGCAGCCGGCGTGCGACGATATCCTTGCCGACCCCGCTTTCGCCGGCAATCATCACGCTCGCGCGGGTCGGCGCGATTTTCTCGATACGGCCGAGCAGCGTACGCATCGCGGCGGACCTGCCGGATAGCCGGCGACCGTCTGCGCGATGCTTCGTCCGGTTTGCAGATTCACCCATAGGCGTTCACGGGCCGTTTTGAAAAACGGCATCGCGCGCTCCGTTGATTGCAATATTTATCATCGACAGCGAAACGACCACGAAGGTGCCGCTATATAGAAAATTCCAATGTGTGCGGCATGAGCGAGAGGAACAGGCGATGGACCTTTCGCACGTCCTCGGCGTGACGCCGCGACCAGGTCGGACCGGCGTTTTTTACAGAAACCTGATGAAAAAAGCGGGTGGCGATCTCCATTGCGGCGGTGCGCGCGGCGAAGCCGATAGCCATCCGCCCGGCTCGCGGCCGACGCGGACTAAGCCGCGGCCATTCGTGACCGCGCACGCGATCGCAGCCGGCGCCGGGTACGTTGTTTGCTGATGCCTTCACGCTCGCCCGGCGGGATGCAGGATGCCGCGAAACGGCATCCCCCCGCCCATGACGGGAGCCGGCGCGATGCAAGGATGCAATGAGGACTCTGACCCGTGAGCTGTTTCGGCAGGGTGCATGGGTCGTGCTGGCCGTCGGGCTGGCGTCCGCGCTGCAGGCGTGGGCGATTCAGGCCGTCGGCGAGCACGCGCCGTTTGCGCCGCTGCCTTTTTATGCCGGCGTGGCGGCTGCCGCATGGCTGACGTCGTTCGGCGGTGGCCTCGTCGCGACCGCGGCGAGCGTCGGCGTGATCGCCGCACTGTGGTGGCGTGACGCGCCGCTGGCGACGCTGCTGGCGCAAGCCGGCGCATTCGTCGCGATCGGTTTCGTCGAATGCGTGCTGGTGACGACGGTGAAGCCGCTGCTCGCGAACGATCGTTTGCGCGAGATCGATGACGACGACGGCGAGCCGTACCCGCCGCACCGTGAGCCGTCGTCCGTCGCGGGCGGGGCCGACGACGGGCTGCTGCGCCGCGTGGTCGACGCGTCGTCCGATGCGATCGTCGGGACCGACGCCGAGCGCAGGATCACCAGCTGGAATCCGGCCGCGGCAAGAATCTTCGGCCTCGATGCGGCCCAGGCGAAAGGACGCGACGTCGTCACGATGATCGCACCGCGCTGGTTGCGCCGGCATGCGGTGCCCGCGTCGTTCGCGGACCTGCGCGCGCCGGTCGGGCCGCTCGACGTACTGGGCGTGCGCCGCGACGGCGCTCGTTTTCGCGCCACCTTCGTCGCCTCGCCGATCCTCGACGCGCAGGGCAACTGCGCGGGCCTGTCGCTGACGCTGCGCGAAGCGGGCGAACGCCGCCGCAACGAACGCTACCACCTTCGCTCGCTGCGCGGTGCGCGCGACGCGCGCGTGCAGGCCGACGCGTCGAACCGGCTGAAGGACGAGCTGCTCGCGACGGTATCGCACGAACTGCGCACCCCGCTGAACGTGATCTACGGCTGGGTCGAGGTACTGCGCAACGCCGACGGGCAGGGCTTCGCGCAGCAGGCCGTCGACGCGATCGATCGCAGCGCGCGGTCGCTGTCGCACATGGTCGCCGATCTGCTCGACGCATCGTCGCTCGCGACCGGCCGGCTGCGCCTCGAACGCGTGCCGGTCGATCTCGTGCGGATCGTGCGCGACGCCACGCGCGAACTCGACGCGACGGCGCAGGCGAACGGGCTCGTGCTGTCCACGGCGTATGCGATGCCGGCCTGCGTGATCCCGGCGGACGGCGAGCGCCTGCGCCAGGTCCTGTCGAACCTGCTGTCGAATGCGATCAAGTTCACGCCGCCGGGTGGGCGGGTCAACGTGTCGCTGACCCGCGCGGGCGAGCGCGTGCGGCTGTCCGTCTCCGACACCGGGCAAGGGATCGCGCCGGAATACCTGCCGCACCTGTTCGACACGTTCAGCCGGCCGGAAGGCGCGTTCACGTCCCCGAAGCGCGGCCTCGGGCTCGGCCTGTCGATCGTGCGCAACATCGCGCAGCTGCACGGCGGCGAAGTCGTCGCGACGAGCGCGGGCGCCGGGCGCGGAACGACCATCACGGTGACGCTGCCGGCCGGCTGGGACGACGATCCGGTGGCGCAGCCGTCGAGCGCGAAGGGCAAGCCCGCTACGGCCGCGCTCGACGGCCAGCGCGTACTGGTGGTCGACGACGACGCGACGTCGCGGACCAGCCTCGCGGCGGCGCTCGAGACGATGGGCGCGCGGGTATCGACCGCGCGGTCGGGGCACGATGCGCTCGACGCGGTGGAGCGGCAGCAGCCGAGCGTCGTGCTGTCGGATCTCGCGATGCCGGACGGCGACGGCTACTGGCTGCTCGACCGAATCCGGCATTTGCCGAACGGCGGCGGACATCTGCCGGTCGTCGCGGTGACCGCGCATGCCGGCAAGACCGACCGGCACCGCGTGATGGCCGCAGGGTTCGATGCGTATCTGTGCAAGCCGGTCGACATGCCGACGCTCGCGAGCGTGATCATCGACGTCGTACCGAACGACGTGGGCGACGACGGAAAACCGCGCGAGCGGTAGCGGCGCACGCACGGCGCGGCAGTCCGGCCGCCTGGCCGCGTACGGGAAAGGAGACACGATGGAGCAACGGAAAGCACGCGGCGCGACGGTACCGGCGCCAAGCGGGCACGCACCAGACGCAGAACGCCGGTCGTGCCGATCGCGAGCATACTGATGCTGTCGTGTGCATGGATCGCGACACCCCGCTACGCATCGGCCGAGGAGGGCACGCGTGCGAAGCTGGCGAGCCAGGCGTCGGCCGTCGGGGGCCAGATCCGCGATGCGACGCTCGCGTGCCGAGTCAGGGCCGCGCTCGTCGCCGAACGCGGGCTGGCCTCCGGCGACATCGACGTGCAGGTTCGCGATCGCGTGGTCGAACTGACGGGCAACGTGCCCGACGAGCGACAACGCGCGAGCGCGATCCGCGTCGCGCACGACGTGAGCGGCGTGAGCGGCGTGCGCGACAAGCTGCAGATCCGCCGGAAGTAACGTGATGCGCGGGCCAGCGCCGGGCCGATCGGGCGTCGCGCGCCCGCGGCCCTGCGTGTCACCGGGCAGGAGGTTCGACATGGACACCATCATCGCGGGCCGTTTCTCGCGGCTCGAGCAGGCGGAACGCTGCGCCGAGCAGTTGCGCGGCCACGCCATCCACCGGGACGACGTGAAGGTCTTCTTTCTCAATCCGCCCGGACAGCACGCCCTGTTCTGGCTCGGCGGCGACGTCTATGCGGACTCCGCCGCGCGGCCGGGCGGCCTCGGCGCGCTGGAAGGCGTGGCCATCGGCGCGATCGTCGGACTCGCCGGGGCCGCGCTGCTCTACCTGGGCGGCCTTCATTCCCCGCTCGCGTGGATCGGCGTGCCGCTCGTCGGCGGCTACGTCGGCGCGTTGTGCGGCGCGCTCGGCCGGATGCGCGGCGATGCGCCTGAGGGGCATGGCGCGCTGAAGCAATGCGAAAACGGCGTCGTGCTGGCCGCGCATGTGACGCGGCGCACGATCACGTTCGCGGAGCGGACGATGCTCGCCGCCGGCGCGCTGTCGGTGGAGCGCACCGAGGGCGCATGGCACAACGGCGCATGGACCGATTTCTTCACGTCGGCCCATCGTCCCGCGTGACGGCCCGCTCCGTCGCCCGACACGGAGGCCCCGATGACGAAAACGAACTGGATGAAGCAATGCGGGCGCCGAACGGTGGCAATCGTACTGACCGCCACCGCCGGCGCGCTGGCGTTCGCGCTCTCGCACGCGCAGGCGCCGCCCGCTTCGTCCGCGCAGGTCGCGCCGGGCGTCGTGCGCCCCGGCCCGACCGCCGACGAGGCCGGCATGACGCAACGGCCGATCGGTATCGATGCCGAGTTCGTCGACAAGGCCGGCATGATCGGCAAGGTGGAGCGGCAGGCCGGCCAGCTCGCGCTCGACCGCTCGTCGAACGCGGACGTGAAGGCCTTCGCTCGCCGGATGGTCGACGATCACGCGCATATCGCGGAAGAATTGCGGCACATCGGTGCGCAAAAGGGCGTGCCGGTCCAGACGCGGATGCTCGTCGATCCGGCGGTGACGGCATTGCGTTCGAAGGACGGGCGCGCGTTCGATACGGCATATGTGGCGCTGGCGGGGCCGCGCGCGCACGAAGCGGCGGTGCGGCTTTACGAAACGGAGGCGAAAGAAGGCCGCGACCCGCAGCTTCGCGCATTCGCCGCTCGCACGCTGCCGACGTTGAATGCGCATCTGAGCGCCGCGCGGCAACTCGCGAAGACGGTGGCCGCCGCGCAGTGACCCGCCTTTCGGCCGACAGGCTTCAGTGTTGTCGCGTGCCGTCTTCGGGACCGCCCGGCGACGCCTCGTATGGCGGCGAATCGAGCGCCGTTTCGCCTTCCTCGATCAGCCAGTACGGCGAACGGCCGTAGTACGCGTGCAGGGCTTCCGCCCATTCCGGGTCCGCCATCGTCGGCCACCGACCCTTGTCGAAGCCGGGCGCCTCGCGCACCCGCGCGGTGTCGACGGGCAGCACGAAGCATTCGCGCTCGGCATCGAGGACGAGCGCGTTCCACGGCACCGCGAGCAGCTTGTCGCCGATTCCGAGCAGGCCGCCCGACGACACGACCGCGTACGCCACGCGTCCGGCGCGCACGTCGAGCATGATGTGGGTGACCTTGCCGATGTCGTCGCCGTCCATCGTCAGCACGCGATCGCCTTCGAACGTGCGGGCGGCCATCACGTCGGGGCCCGGGCCGCCGACGGCCGTACGCGGATTCGTGCCGACGATACGCGCGGCGTCGCGCGACGGTTTGTCCGTTGTCATCGAAAACCTCCTGATCGAAGCGGCAACCCGGTCCGTACGCGAATGCATGGCGCCGGTATTGCGCCGGGGGAAGCAGGCCGCGAAGGGATGAGCACGCCGGTCAGCGGCGGCGCGGCAGCGATACGTCCTCGAGTGTATTGGCCAGTTCGTCGCGCGCCGGGCCGCCGGCGCGGGTCGCGATGTCGCCGAGCGACACCATGCCGACCAGCTTCAGGTGGCGGTCGAGCACCGGCAGCCGGTGCAACTGCACGTCGGCCATCCGTTGCTGGACGTCGCCGACGCCGTCGTCCTCGACGCACCACTGCACGGGTCGGGACGCGACCGCCTGCACGGGCGTATCGGGCGAATGACCGTGCGACAGCGCTCGCACCGCGAGGTCGCGGTCGGTCACGATCGCGACGAGTTCGGTACCCTCGCAAACGGGCAGCACGCCGATGTCGAAGCGCTGCATCAATTCGGCCGCATGGCGAATCGTGTCGGTCGGCGCGACGCACACTACGTCGCGCGACATGATCTCGTTGACGCGATACATGAACGCCTCCTTCGTGAGCGGAACGATACGGGAGCAGGCCGCGTGCCGCGCACGACGCGCGCACGCCGGGCCTGGGCGGCCGGGCGACGGACAAATTTGCCACCCTGCTTGTACATCTTCCACGGCGGCAGCCGCGGCTGGTCGGTGCGGGACGTCAGTGACCGATACCCGTCATCGTGACGATTGCCAATACCACCGCGCTTTCGATCGCGGCCAGCGCCGCGACGCCGGCCGCGCCGCTGATTTCATGCCATCTGCGTTCGAGGACTTTCATCGGATCGCTCCTGATTTCGCCGGCGCGCCGGTGCACTGCCACGCACCGCGCGCCGGGTGCCGCCGTCAGCCGTGATCGCGGGGCGGGGAAGGGGCGTGCGGCGCGCGACGTTCGTGCTCGCCGGACGGCTTGGCGGGTTCGATACGGCTCGCACCGCCGACGGCGGGCGGGTCGCTGGCCGGGAACGTCTCCTCGAGCCCTTCGTCGATGCGCTCCTCCGTCTTGTCTTCGGACGGCGGACGCGACGTGGCGAGCCGGAGCAGTCCGGCAGCCGGTGACACGGCGTCGCGGCGGCCGGGGGCGTGAACGGTCATGGTCGAACCTCCTTGTCGATGAAGGCGCAAGCGACATACCCGCGCCAGCCGCGGCATGGCGCTTGCAAGCCGGCGAGAACCGGCCGGGCATGCGGGTACGACGCGCGTGCGTCCGGTATGGACGAGAGGACATCGTGATGAATGCAGCCAGGGAAAGAATACGTTACGACGCGAACGTATGCGGCGGCGATTTCGGTCAGGTGCGCGAGCGTTTCGACACGTGGAAGCGCGAATCGCGGGTCTATCGGCCGGAACGGCGCATGTTCGACGGCAAGGACGAGGTACGCGCACTGAACGACACCGTGTACGACGGCCCGGAGCGCGCGCAGCAGGTGCTCCTCGCGCGATGCGAACCGTCCGACCCGTTCGCGCTGGCCGTGCAGCTGAGCGCCGAGGGGCGCAGGATGTGGCTCGTCATGGCGGCTTACGACGACTGAACCCGGCGGCCGCGGGGCATGGCGTGATAGCGGGTACGGCGCTTGCGGGCGGTCGCTTCGCCATCGAGATGCGCGCGCCGTCGCGCAGGAGTGACATGAAGACGCCATCCATGCTGCACCGCCCCGAACCGACGACACCCGACGTCGATCCGGATCCGCCGCCGCCCGGGCACGACGACCCGGTCGATCCGCCCGTGCCCGACGGGCTGCCGCAGGGCGATCCGCCGTCGAACCCGCCGCCGATGCGGATGCCGGGCGGGGGCAGTGCGCCGCAACCGGCCGCGCGAAACTAGAAAAGGAGGACCGTCATGGACATTCACGTGCAATCGCCAGACAAGCGCGCGATCGCTCAGGTACTGGGCCGCTATTTCGAATCGCGTTCGCTGCACTATCACATCGAGGAATTGCCGGGCGGCGTGCTGCAGATCGGCTTTCGCGCCAGCGGCCGCCCGGTCGCCGTCACCGTTTCGTTCGACGATGCCGCGTACGACACCTATACGCACTGGGACGCGAGCCAGAAACAGCTCGCGCTCGGCCGGCTCGCCGACGGCTTCTCGCGAATGATGTCGACGCGCAGTCCGGCCGCGCTCGCCGGCGATTACCACGTCGAGCGTTTCTGATTCCGCAATCATCCCCCGGCTCGTGCCGGATTCCGGCAAAGTGCCCGTGCACAACGGGCGCTTTGCGTCTGCGCGCGTGTCGCGTAGGATGTCCGTTAATTCAGCGCACACTACGTTCGCGCAGCAGGCTGCGGGCTGTTGCAGCCGATGAAGCGCGACGCGCTTTCCTTCAGGTTCGTTTCGTGCAGCCGACGGAGACCGCCTTGACCACAGTTGCTCGCCTGTTGCTGTCACCCGGCGCCCGCCGGTTCGTATCCGGCCTGTCCGCAGTCGCGGCGCTCGCCGCCGGCGCGCGCGACGCGTCGGCCCAGACGCCTTCGCCGCTCGGCGAATGGCAATACACGGCGGGCGTACCGCTCCAGAAACTCTTCGATCCGAATGTTCCCACCTGGCAGGTGAGCGTCGGCGCCGCGATGACGCTGCAGCCGCGCTACGCGGGCTCCGACCGCTATCGCGTGATGGGCGGGCCGAATTTCGACATCCGCTATCGCGACCTGTTCTTCCTGTCGACGGGCGAGGGCCTTGGCGCGAACGTGCTGCGCGGGCCGAACTGGCGCGTGAGCCTGTCGGTCGGCTATGACCTCGGGCGCCGCTCGGCCGACGATCTCGGCCACTTGAACGGCCTCGACAACATCAACGCGGCGCCCGTGATGAAGCTCGCGGCCGACTACGTCGTCTCGAAGGATTTCCCGCTCGTGCTGCGGGCGGACGTCCGGCGCAGCATCGGCGGGTCGAACGGCTGGACCGGCGATTTTTCCGCGTACATGCCGATGCCGGGCAGCAACGAACACTTCTTCTGGTTCGCGGGGCCGACCGTGTCGTTCGCCGACTCCCGCTACATGAACAGCTGGTTCGGCGTGAATCAGGGCGCGGCCGCGCGCTCTGGCCTGCCGGCCTATTCGTCGGGGGCCGGGATCAAGTCGGCCGGCGTCGGCGTGACGATGGTGTGGTTCGTGAACAAGCACTGGTTCGTCACGATGGACGGCGCGATCGAGCAGCTCGTCGGCCGCGCGGCGCGCAGCCCGATCACGCAGCAGTCGACCAACGGCGTGTTCGACATGTCGGTGAATTACCAGTTCTGACCGGGGCCGGGCAGGAGAAGGGCGATGCCGCGTGCGGCATCGCCCTTCATATTTGATATGATTTCGACCTGTACAAATGTACAGTGATCGATCCCCGTGACGCCTGCCTCGCCGACGCCTCCGGCGTTTTACTACCTGACCAATTTCGAACGCGCGCTGGCCTGGCTCGGCGAGCGTTACGACGACCTGTTCGACGCGCACGAGCACGCGTTCGTGCGGCAGTTCGCGACGCTGCCGCAGGCGTCGCGCGCGCTGCTCGTGCGGATGCTGATGCGCAACGGGTCCGATTTCCGTGCGAGCAAGCTCGTGTACGACGAGATCGGCTGCACGCTCGACGCCGTCGCGCCGCTCGTCGCCGTCGGCTGGGTCGATCCGGCCCCGGCGCTCACGCTCGACGAGCTGTTCGCGTTGTCCACCAAGGCCGAGCTGCTGCGCATCTTTCCGTCGCTCGCCGCGCATGCGGGCGAACGCAAGGCAGACTGGCTCGACCGGCTGCGGCCCGCGCACGACGTCGCGCAACCGCTCGACGCGTGGTGCGCGCAGTCCGACGACCGGGTGCTGCGCGTGACGGTCGGCGCGCTGTGCGACCGGCTGCGGCTGATGTTCTTCGGTAATCTGCATCAGGACTGGAGCGAATTCGTGCTCGCCGATCTCGGCGTGTTCCAGTACGAAAGCGTGCCGATCGCGCCGTCGTCGCGCGCGTTCCAGCAGCGTGGCGACGTCGACGCGTATCTCGCGCTGCAGATGTGCCGCGACGCGCTCGAGGCATGGCCCGACGATCTGCCGCTCGACGACCTGATCCGCGCGCTGGACGCAGTCGGCTGTGCGCAGCCGTGGCTCGCGACGCGCCGCGCGAAGCTGCTGTTCGCGCTCGGCCAGGCGTGCGAGCGCCGTGCCGACTGGAGCACCGCCCTCGACGCGTACACGCGCAGTGCATGGCCCGGCAGCCGCCACCGGCGCATCCGCGTGCTCGAGCGCTGCGGACGCGACGACGACGCGCTCGCGCTGGCGCTCGACGCACGCGGCGGCTTCGAGAGCGACGAGGAGCGTCAGCGCGTCGAGCGCATGCTGCCGCGCCTGCAGCGCCGCGCCGGCCAGCGGGTCGAACGCGCGGCCGCCGCCGCGCACGTACCGCGCGAGACGCTCGTGCTTGCGCGTCCCGACGCGTCCGTCAGCGTCGAATTCGCGGTGCGCGACCATCTCGCGCAGCCGGCTTCGCCGGTCCACTACGTCGAAAACACGCTGATCAACTCACTGTTCGGGCTGCTGTGCTGGGAGCCCGTGTTCGCGGCGGTGCCCGGTGCGTTCTTTCATCCGTTCCAGCGCGGCCCGGCCGACCTGCACGCACCCGATTTCGCCCTGCGCCGCGCGGCGGCCTTCGACGCATGCTTCGCGCAGCTCGATTCGGGCGCGTACCGCGACACGATCCGCCGGCATTTCGCGACGAAGGCCGGGCTGCAATCGCCGTTCGTGTTCTGGGGCGTGCTGACCGACGCGCTGCTCGACGAAGCGCTCGCCTGCCTGCCGCCCGAGCACCTGCGGCTGTGGTTCACGCGTCTGCTCGCGGATATCCGCAGCAACCGGTCCGGCCTGCCCGATCTCGTCCGCTTCTGGCCCGACGAACGCCGCTACGAGCTGATCGAGGTGAAGGGCCCCGGCGATCGGCTGCAGGACAACCAGACGCGCTGGCTCGCCTACTGCCTCGCGCACCGCATGCCGGTGCGCGTCGTCGACGTGGAGTGGGCCGGCGAGGGCGTCGCGCACGCCGAAGCGGCGGGGTTGTCCGCATGAGCTACGTCGTCGCGGTGCGGGCCATGTGCGAGTTCACCGCGCGGCGCGGCGATCTCGACCTGCGCTTCACGCCCGCGCCGACCGCGCTCGAAGGCATCGCCGGCCACGGCGCGGTCACGTCGAAGCGCGGCGCGCGCTACGAAACCGAGATCGCGCTGACGGGCACGTGGGGCACGCTCACCGTGCGCGGCCGCGCGGACGGCTACGATCCCGTGGCGAACCGGCTCGAGGAAATCAAGACCTATCGCGGCAGCCTCGACGCGATGCCGGCCAACCACCGCGCGCTGCACTGGGCGCAGGCGAAGATCTATGCACACCTGATGTGCGACGCGCGCGATCTTAAGGAAATCGACGTCGCGCTCGTGTATTTCGACATCGTGTCCGAGCGCGAGACCATGCTGACGGAAACACTGGATGCCGCCACGCTCGCGACGTTCTTCGCCGAGCAGTGCGCGTGCTTCGTCGGCTGGGCCGAACGCGAGACGGCCCATCGCGCCGCGCGCGACGCGGCGCTGCGCGCGCTCGCGTTTCCGCACGGGCAGTTCCGCAGCGGCCAGCGCGAGCTGGCGGTGGCCGTCTATCGCGCGGCGCGCGACGAACGCTGCCTGATGGCGCAGGCGCCGACCGGCATCGGCAAGACGGTCGGCACCGTGTTCCCGCTGCTGAAGGCGTGCGGCGAGGGCGAGCTCGACCACGTGTTTTTCCTGACCGCGAAAACCCCTGGCCGCGCGCTCGCGCTCGAAGCGGCGACGACGCTCGGCGCCGGCACGCCCGCGCTGCCGCTGCGCGTGCTGGAACTCGTCGCGCGCGACAAGGCGTGCGAGCATCCGGACAACGCGTGTCACGGCGAATCGTGCCCGCTCGCGAAAGGCTTCTACGACCGGTTGCCGGCCGCGCGCGATGCGGCGATCGAGGCCGGGCTGCTCGATCGCGATACCGTGCGCGCCGCCGCGCTCGCGCACGACGTCTGTCCGTACTACCTCGCGCAGGAGCTCGCGCGCTGGTCGGACATGGTGATCGGCGACTACAACTACTACTACGACGGCAGCGCGATGCTGCACACGCTCGCGCAGCAGAACCAGTGGCGCGTCGGCGTGCTCGTCGACGAAGCGCACAACCTGCTCGACCGCGCCCGCAAGATGTACAGCGCGTCGCTCGATCCGTTCGCGTTCGCGGCCGCGCGCGAAGCCGCGCCCGCGGCGCTGCGCAAGGCATTCGATCGGCTCGCGCGCGCATGGGGCACGCTCAACCGCGCGCAGGCCGAGCGCTACGTGGCCTATCCCGACGTGCCGGGCCCGATCGTGTCGGCCGTGCAAAACCTCGTCGCGGCGATTGGCGAACACCTGACCGACGCGCCGCGCGCGAACGGCGACGCGCTCCTGCGCTTTCACTTCGAGGCGATCCAGTTCGGCGTGCTGGCCGAAGCGTTTGACAGCGCGTCGATCTTCGACGCGACGCTGCATGGCGAGCCGATGCCGCGGCAGCCCGCGCTCGACGGCGTCGCGACGGCCGGCCGCCGGCGCCGCGTCCAGTCCACGCTGTGCGTGCGCAACGTGATCCCGGCCGGTTTCCTGGCGCCGCGCTACGACGCCGCGCGCGCGACCGTGCTGTTCTCGGGCACGCTGAGCCCGTTCCATTTCTATCGCGACACGCTGGGGCTGCCCGGCGATACGGGCTGGCTCGACGTCGACGGGCCGTTTCGCGCCGAGCAACTGACGGTGCGCGTGGCGAGCCACGTGTCGACACGCTGGCGCGACCGCGACCGGTCGCTCGAACCGATCGCCGACCTGATCGCCGCGCAATACGCGGCGCGGCCCGGCAACTATCTCGGCTTCCTGAGCAGCTTCGACTACCTCGGGCGCGTGGTCGCGCTGATGCAGACCCGCCATCCGGACGTCCCCGTGTGGGCGCAGGCGCCCGGCATGGCCGAAAGCGAGCGCGACGCGTTTCTCGCGCGCTTCGACGCGGGCGGGCGCGGCGTGGGCTTCGCGGTGCTGGGCGGGGCGTTCTCGGAAGGCGTCGACCTGGTCGGCGAGCGGTTGATCGGCGCGTTCATCGCGACGCTCGGACTGCCGCAGGTCAACGACATCAACGAGCAGATGCGACGCGCGATGGACGCGCGCTTCGGCAACGGTTACGACTACATGTACCTGTACCCGGGGCTGCAGAAGGTCGTGCAGGCGGCCGGGCGCGTAATCCGGACCGAGCACGACGAGGGCGTCGTGCATCTGATCGACGACCGCTACCGGCGGCGCGAAGTGCGCAATCTGCTGCCGCGGTGGTGGCGGATCGGGTGAAGGGCAAAAACCGGCCGACGGACTGCCGGTTGCGGCGCAGGGCGTTATTCGTCCCGTAGCGGGGTTGCGGGCTTCGCGCCGGGGCCGTTCGTGGCGAGCAGCGTGCGCTACAGCACGTTGAGCATCGCGAGCGCCGCTTCCTGCAGATGCGGCAGCACGCGCCGCACGGCCGCGTCGGTCGTCTCCGCGCCGATCGGCATGTTCGTGCTCAGCGCGGCGACGACTTCGCCGTGACGGTTCTTCAGCGGCACCGCGATCCCGCGCACGCCGACCTGCAATTGCTGCTCGATCGCCGCGAAGCCGGCGTCGCGCGCCTGGTCGACCTGTTCGAGCAGCCGCGCCTTGTTGGTGATCGTGTTCGGCGTGAACGGCGGCAGTTCGGTCTCGTCGAGCCACGCACGCACGGCTTCGCGATCGGGATGATGGGCGAGCAGCACGACACCGGGCGACGTCAGCGGCGCCGGCACGCGCGCGCCTAGCACGAAGCCCGTCGTCATCACGCGCGACACGCCGTTGCGCGCGATGAACACGAGCTCCCAGCCGTCGAGCACGCTGACGTACGCCGATTCGTTCAGCGACGCGCTCAGTTGCTGCAGATAAGGCTGGACCGTGCGCGGCAGCCGCGCCGAATCGAAGTACGACCAGCCGACGCGCAGCACGCGCGGCGTGAGGCCGTACAGCTTGCCGTCGGTGTACACGTAGCCGAGCGACTCGAGTGTCAACAGATAGCGCCGCGCGGCCGTGCGCGTGAGGCCGGTGCGCGCGGCCGCCTGCGTGGGCGTCATGCGCGCGTGCTGGCTATCGAATGCCTCCAGGATCATCAGGCCTTTTTCGAGGCCGGCAATCCAGTCGCGTCGGTCGAGATCGGGCTTTTTCATCGTCACAGGTGGGCGGTGGATGCGCGGTGTTCGCGCGGGAGTGAGCGATTATCGCGCGAGTCATGAGGTAACGGGACGCGGCTGACGGCCATTGTCCATTCAGTCGAATTGCGATTCGCGCCGAAGATATACAGTCTGTGACGTATATGCATATGCAGGTCGCAAAATGGGGCAATAGCCTGGCGGTTCGTCTTCCGGCCAGTGTGGTCGACGCACTGGAACTTCGCGAAGGCGACGATATAGAGATCGTGGTCGACAGTCCCCGCGTTTTCGCGGTAAGCCGCAAGCCGAGGCCCGACGAGCTTCTGGAGCGGCTGCGGCGTTTCAGGGGCAAGTTGCCCGCGGATTTCAAGTTCAGCCGGGACGATGCGAATGAGCAGGATTGAGACGGAGAAATCGTTCGTCGACAGCAATGTCGTGCTCTATCTGCTGTCCGAGGACGAAACCAAGGCAAATCGTGCGGAGGCGCTGTTCCTTCGGCGGCCAACCATCAGCGTCCAGGTGTTGAATGAGGTCGCCAGTATCTGCAACCGCAAATTGAGGATGCCGTGGCGGGAGGTAGGGAAGTTTCTGGAGCCGATCAGGAGTTTGTGCCATGTCGTGCCGCTCACCGTCGATGCGCACGACCTCGCGCGGCGGCTGGCGGAGCGGTATCGCCTGTCCTTCGACGACGCATGCATCGTGGCAACTGCGTCGATCGAGGGGTGCGAATATCTGTACACCGAAGACATGCACGACGGCTTGCAAGTGGACGGCGGTCCGGTATTGCGCAATCCGTTTGCTTGAGGACGGGCGAACCGGAAAAGCGGAGGAACCGGATGCGACGCGACCGTTACGCGCGCCGCATCCGTCATGACCTTACTCGCTGCTCGTCCACTCGACGTTCGCGCCGACCGAACGCAGGTTCTCGACGAAATGCGGATGCGCGCGGCGGATCGGCAGCGCGTTCATGATTTCCGAGCGGCCTTCGATGCTCGCGGCCACCATCAGCAGCGCGATCGCGACGCGAATGATGTACGGGCTCTCGACGCGCGCCGGCGTCAGTTGCAGTCCGCCGAACGTGATCAACCGGTGCGGGTCGGACAACAGCACGTGCGCGCCGAACTTCGACAGTTCGCCGGACCAGCCGAGCGCGCCGTCGTAGACCTTGTTCCAGAACATCGCGCTGCCTTCCGCGCGCACGCCGAGCGCGATGAAGATCGGCAGCAGGTCGACCGGCAGGTACGGCCATGGCGCGGCCTCGACCTTGGTCAGGATGTTCTGCGTGAACGGCCGGCGCACGCGCAGCGGGCCGTCGCGTTCCGCGCGCGACCAGCCGTCGCGGTGCGTGACGGTGACGCCGAATTTCGCGAACGTGCGGTCGATCAGCGGGAAATGCTCGGGCGACGAATTGCGCACCGTGATGTCGCCGCCCGTGATCGCGCCGAGCGCGAGGAACGTCGCGATTTCATGGAAATCCTCGGCGAAGCGGAACTCGCCGCCGCCGAGCTTGCGGCCGCCCGTCACGCAAAGCCGCGACGTGCCGATGCCCTCGATCGCGACGCCGATCATCGCGAGGAACTGGCAGAACTCCTGCACGTGCGGCTCGGAGGCCGCGTTCATCAGCGTCGACGTGCCGTTCGCGGTCGTCGCGCACAGCGCGAAGTTCTCGGTGGTCGTGACCGACGCGTAGTCGAGCCAGTGATCGTTGGCCGTCAGCGGCCCGTCGGTACGGACGATCAGCGAATCGGGCGTGCGTTCGATGTGCGCGCCGAAACGTTCGAACACCTCGACGTGCGGATCGATCTCGCGCACGCCGAGCGTGCAGCCTTTCACGTCGTTCTCGAGGCGCGCGACGCCGAAGCGCGCGAGCAGCGGCGGAATCAGCATGATCGAGGAACGCATCGCCTCGGGCAGCCGATGGACGGCCGGATCGAACTTCGTGTCGCGATGGTGCAGCTCGAGCAGACCCGTCGTGAAATCGACCGACACGTCGCTGCCGAGCGTGCGGAAGATGTCGAGGATCTTGCGCACGTCGGTAATGTCCGGCACGCCGACGAGGCGCAGCGGCTGATCGGTCAACAGGGTGGCGCACAGAATCGGCAGGACGGCGTTCTTGTTCGCGGACGGCTTGATGTCCCCGCGCAGCGGAGTGCCGCCGTGGACGATGAGATTCGACATGATATGGGGGCGTATCGGTGACTGACGTAGGCCCATATGATGCCATTGGTCGGGGCTGCAGCGGAAAAGGATGATCGGCGCGCAAGGATATCTCGGCCGTCATGCCGCCGCCCGATGCGGATTCCGGCGCCGCCGCCGATGCGATTTGCTTATCCGAATCCGTTGGTTTCGGCGAGCGTCCGGTCATTGATATAGTCTCGCGACCCTTGCCGGCATCGCGTCAATCGCCGGCCGTCTTCCGGGATTCGTATCCATCGCACCCAAATACCCATGAGCCTGCTTTCCCGCGCGGCGCTTACCGCGTTGCATCGCGTTGTCTGTTTGTCGGCCGTCACGCTCGTCGCTGCCGGATGCGGATCCGACTCGGTCACCTCGAATGCGCGTCCGAACATCGTCTTCATCGCCGCGGAGGACATCACGACGCTCGTTGGCGCGTACGGCGACAACACCGTTCCGACGCCGAACATCGATCAACTGGCTCGCGAGGGCGTCCGTTATACGCATGCGTATCAGGTGGCCGGCGTATGCGCGCCCGCCCGCGCCGGCGTGATCACCGGCATGTATCCGGTTTCGGTCGGTGCGCATAACATGCGCACGCTGAGCGGCAACGGGGCCGAAGGCATCGCGGGAGAGAGCGCGTTCCCACCGGGGATGCGGACCTATTCGGTCGTGCTGCCCCCGGACGTCAGGGCATTCCCGGAGCATCTGCGCGCGGCCGGCTATTACACGACAAACAACACGAAAACCGATTACCAGTTCATCGCGCCGGTGACGACGTGGGATGAAAACGGTCCGGCGGCCTCCTATCGCTACCGGCCGCCGGGTACGCCGTTCTTCGCGATGTACACGCTGTTCACCACGCACGAATCGATGCTGACCGCGCGCAACGATCCGCTGGCCGTCGATCCCGCGGCGCTGAAGGTGCCGGACATCTTTCCCGACACGCCGGCCGTGCGGGGCGATCTCGCTCGCCAGTACACGAACATTGCGATCATGGACCGCCATCTCGGCGAACTGATCCGGCAACTCAAGGCCGACGGCGTCTACGACAACAGTGTGATCGTGTTCTACGCGGATAACGGCGGCACGCTGCCGTGGTACAAGCGCGAGGTGCTCGAGCGCGGCACTCACGTGCCGCTCATCATCCGCTTTCCGAACGGGCAGAACGGCGGCGCGGTCGACGATCGCCTCGTGAGCGGCGTCGATTTCGCACCGACCGCGCTGTCGCTCGCCGGCGTGCCCATTCCGTCGTACCTGCAGGGCCACGCGTTCGCGGGTGCCGCGCAGGCGGCGGCACGGCGGTATGTGTACGCCGCGCGCGACCGGATGGACACCGAATACGACCGGGTGCGGATGGTGCGCGACGCACGCTACCAGTACCTGTACAACTACGAGCCGGGCCTGCCGTGGTATCAGAACATTCAGTACCGGCTGCAATTGCCGATGATGCGTGAAATCCTGAAGCTGCACGCTGCCGGCACGCTGCCGGAGGCGACCGCGCGCTGGTTCAGGACCAAGCCGGTCGAAGAGTTGTACGACCTCGAGCGCGATCCGTGGGAACTGAACAATCTGGCCTCCGATCCCGGCTACCGCGACAAGCTCGTCGAGTTGCGTACCGCGTTCCATCAATGGACCCAGGATGTCGGCGACGTCGGCGGCATTTCCGAGCCCGAGCTGGTCAGGCGGATGTGGGGGGGCGCCGACCAACCGCCCGCAACGGCCACGCCGGCAGTCGTCGGTGTAGCCGGCGGCGTGCGCATCCAGTGCCCGACTCCGGGCGCGTCGATCGGTTACTGGGTCGAGCGCAGCGGCGTGCCGTTCGCGCCGGACCGTCACACGGTGCAGAGCTGGGACGCGCAAGTGCTGTTCAGCGACCTGGGTTACGCCGCGCAGTTGGGCAGCGCACCGTTGCACAACGGCGCGGTGCAGTCCGCGCCGCCTCGCTGGACGATCTACGACGGCAGCACGATCGCGCTTGGCAAAGGTGACACGCTGCACGTGAACGCGCAACGGATCGGCTACGCCGCGGCGCTGGTCGACTACAAGGATGGGGCGACGACACGTCGTGCATCCGGCCGGGGAGCGGCGGCGAACGCAGCCGTGCCGCTGCTGATCGACGGCTCACGGAGCGATTCGTGAGCGTGCGCGCCGGTTCATCGGCCATTACCCGGCTGCGCGATCGGGTGTCGACGAAGCTGCGCACGGGCCCTGTCCGATGGTGTGTGCTGGCCGCGCTCGTCGGTGCCGGCGCGGCCGCAGGGTTCGCGTGGCGCGCATCGGCGACTACGGCGATCGTCGTCGGCGACGGGCGCAACGGCCCCCGCGACATGGTGCTGATTCCCGGCGCGGAGTTCCTGATGGGTAACGACAGCCGGCTCGCCCTGCCGAACGAGCGGCCTGCCCATCGGGTTCGTCTGCATCGTTACTGGATCGATCGTCACGACGTGACGAATGCCGAATTTCGCCT
Source organism: Burkholderia sp. HI2761 (assembly GCF_002223355.1). Classification (NCBI taxonomy): domain Bacteria; kingdom Pseudomonadati; phylum Pseudomonadota; class Betaproteobacteria; order Burkholderiales; family Burkholderiaceae; genus Burkholderia; species Burkholderia sp. HI2761. Next base: position 1,876,212 of record NZ_NKFN01000007.1, read on the forward strand.
GTTCGTCGATGCGACCGGCTACGTGACGACGGCCGAGCGCAAGCCGCGCTGGGAGGACCTGGCGGCGCAATTGCCGCCCGGAACGCCGCGCCCCGCCGACGATCGGCTCGTGCCCGAGGCCATGGTCTTCATCGGCAGCGACACGCCCGTTGCGCTCAACGACTATGCGCGCTGGTGGCGCTTTGTGCCCGGTGCGAACTGGCGGCATCCGTCAGGCCCCGGCAGCGACATCGTCGGCAAGGACGACCATCCGGTCGTACAGGTGTCGTACGACGATGCGCTCGCATATGCGAAATGGATCGGCAAACGGCTGCCGACCGAGGCCGAATGGGAGTACGCGGCCCGCGGCGGGCTGGAGCAGAAGGACTATGCGTGGGGCGACGTGCGCGAGCCGGGCGGACGCAGGATGGCGAACATCTGGGACAACGGGCCGCAGCCGTTTCCGGTCGTGACCGACGCGAAGATCCGGGTGGGCACCAGCCCGGTCTGCCAGTATCCGCCGAACGGCTATGCGCTGTGCGACATGGCCGGCAATGCATGGCAATGGACGGCCGACCTGTACCGCGAAGATTACTTCGTGCAGCAGGCGGCGCGGAGCGGTATCGCGATCGATCCGGTCGGTCCGCCTGACAGCTTCGATACCAGCGAACCGGGCGTTCCGGTTGCCGCGCCGCGGCGCGTGACGCGCGGCGGGTCGTTTCTGTGCAGCGAAGTCTATTGCACGAGCTATCGAACCAGCGCCAGACGCGGCGTCGATCCATCGAACAGCATGCCGCACGTCGGATTCAGGCTTGCAATGACCGCGGTGCGCTGAACCGGCATCCCGGCTCGGGCGGTCGTATCGGACGGCCCGGGAGAAACGGTCCGCCGCGGCGTGCGACCGGACGCATCGTCGCTCAATTCGCCGCTCGCATCCGCGCGGCGACCACCAGCGAGATCAGGCAGCCGACCGCCAGATAGCCGGCGACGAGGTGCCACGAACCGCCTGCCACGCTGACGAGGCCGACCGCGATGAACGGCGTGAACCCGCCGCCGACGACGCTCGCGAACTGGTAGCCGACGCCCGCGCCGCTGTAGCGGTATTCGGCACCGAACAGCTCGGTGAACAGCGGCTGCTGGACGCTCACGACCATGTCGTGTGCGGCATTCGCCAGCAGGATCGAGAAGATCACGATCCACGCGATCGATCGTGCTTCCAGCGCGACGAAGAACGGCACCGCGGACGCGAGGCCGATCAGCGCGCCGATCAGGTAGATGCGGCGCAGGCCGTAGCGGTCGGCCAGCCACGCGAAGCAGGGGATCGTCACGCAGCTCACCGCGCCCACCAGCAGGCCGATGTTCAGGAACAGGTCGCGCGACATGCCGAGGTTCGTCGTCGAATAGCTGAGCGCGAACGCGGTGACGATATACATCGTGAACAGTTCGGCGAGCCGCAGCGCGACGATCAGCAGGAATGCCTTCGGGTGGCGCGTCAGCGCTTCCAGCACCGGCAGGCGCAGCTTGCGGTTGCCGTGCTCGACCTTCTCGACGAACTCCTGCGATTCGTCCATGTTCTTGCGCACCCACAGCCCGATCAGCACCAGCACGATGCTGAACACGAACGGCAGGCGCCAGCCCCACGACTTGAACGCGGCCTCGCCGAGCGTATGGCTCAGGATCGATACGATGCCGGTGGCCAGCACGAGTCCGACGCCGTAGCCGACCTGCACGCCGCTGCTGTAGAACGCTTTCTTCTGTTTCGGCGCGCTCTCGACGGCCATCAGCGCCGCGCCGCCCCATTCGCCGCCGACCGCGAAACCCTGGATCGCGCGCATCAGCACCAGCAGCACGGGCGCCCACCAGCCGATCGTCGAGAATGCCGGCAACAGGCCGATCGCGACCGTCGACAGCCCCATCAGCATCACGGTCAGCACGAGCATCCGCTTGCGGCCGAGCCGGTCGCCGTAGTGGCCGAACACGATGCCGCCCAGCGGCCGGAACAGGAAGCCGACGCCGAAGGTGGCGAACGCCGCCAGCGTGCCCATCGTCGGGCTGACTTTCGGGAAAAACTCGGAATTGAACACCAGCGCGGCGACGATCCCGTACAGCAGGAAGTCGTACCAGTCGACGACGGCGCCGACGAAGCTGCCGACCGCGGCCTTGCGGGCCTGGCTGCGTGCTCGGGCGCTGGCGGCGGCGTCGAGGGTGTCGAAGGTGGGGGTCATGGCGATGTCTCCTGGCACGGCGCATCGTGGAATCGTGGCGGCGCCGCGTCCGATGCTGCATTGAAGTCGATGGGTGAACGGAGAATAGGGCGCGGGCCGCACGGCGGCAATTGGCCAATCGGATAATGTGCGCGATTATCGTTCAATTCCGTGCGATTACCGAACGCTTTTCGGGTTTGCACTAGGCGGCGCGGCGATATCCCGTTCGGCCGGGGTGTGCCGCCGTGAACGATCTGGTTAAAATCTGCAGCATCGACAACGCGCCCGTTCGGGGCGGAGGCGAGGCCGCCGCATCGGCCGCGCATGCCGCACGCGACAGGCGCAATCGCCCCATCGACCGCATGCCCCCCGGAGACTGGAATGCCCGGCAATTCTCACCCCTTGTCCAGCGATACGCCGCCCGTCGCCGATCCGGCCGCCAATCCGCTCGGGATGGCCGGCCTCGAATTCGTCGAATTCGCGGCGCCCGTGCCGGAAGCGCTCGCGCAGCGCTTCGAGCAGTTCGGGTTCAAGGCGATCGCGCGGCACGTCAGCAAGAACGTCACGCTGTACCGGCAGGGGCAGATGCATTTCCTGATCAACGCCGAGCCCGATTCGTTCGCCGCGCGCTATGCGGAGGAATACGGGATGGGCGTCTGCGCGATCGGGTTGCGGGTGGCGAACGCCCGGCGCGCGTTCGAGCGCGCGATCCAGCTCGGGGCGTGGGCGTTCGAAGGCGAAAAGGTCGGCGTCGGCGAGCTGAAGATCCCGGCGATCCAGGGCATCGGCGATTCGCACCTGTATTTCGTCGACCGCTGGCGCGGGCGGGACGGCCAGCGCGGCGGCGTCGGCGACATCTCGATCTTCGACATCGATTTCCGGCCGATCGACATCGCGACCGCGCATACCGATCTCGACTGCGCGGGCGTCGGCCTGCAGCAGGTCGACCACTTCACGCAAACCGTCGGCGCGGGCCGCATGCGGGAGTGGCTGGATTTCTACCACGACCTGCTGCATTTTCGCGAGATCCACCAGATCGACGCGCACTGGCATGTGTCGGAGGAGTCGCGCGTGATGGTGTCGCCGTGCGGCGCGGTGCGGATTCCGGTCTACGAGGAAGGCACGCGGCGCACCGAGCTGATGCATGCGTACCTGCCCGACCATCCGGGCGAGGGCGTGCAGCACGTCGCGCTGGCCACCGACGACATCCTGTCGTGCGTCGATGCACTGCGTGCGAACGGCGTCGAATTCATCGAGCCACCCGCACGCTATTACGACGACGTCGACGCGCGGCTGCCCGCGCATGGTGTCGATCTCGACGCGCTGCGCCGCCGCGCGGTGCTGGTCGACGGCGAGATCGGCAGCGACGGTGTGCCGAGACTGTTCTTCCAGACCTTCGTCAAACGTCGCCCCGGCGAGATCTTTTTCGAGATCGTGCAGCGCAAGGGCCACCACGGGTTCGGCGAGGGCAACCTCGCGGCCCTCGCCCGCGCGCGCGACGCGGGCTGAACGATCCGGCGGCGGCGGTCGGCACGCGGTTCGGCGCGGGGCGTTCGAAGTCCGTGTCTGCGGCGGCGTAACTGCTTCGGTCCCGTCAGGACCGCCGGTCGACCGAGGGTCGAAGTATTGCGGCGAAGACCGACAGCCCGTCGCGGCCGGTCGGTTTGTCACGCCGGATCGCCCGCCGCGAGTTTGCGGCTTTGCCGACGCATGCCCGCGAATATCGCGTCTGCCACGTCCGCCGGAAAATCCGCCGGGATCTGCGCGGCGGCTTCGGCAATCGCGGGCTCCGTTCGTGCTGCGACGGCCGTCATCGCGGCCCGCACGTCGTCTTCGCTCAGGCCCACGCGCCGGCCCTGTGCGATCCAGTGGCGCGGCTGGATTTCCCCGATCACGTAGTGCCGGTTCTTCCCGCAGACGGCCATCGCCAGGCGCGCGCGGCTCGGCGGGATTTGATTGCGGCGCGTACCGATGATCGGATGCGCGGACAGCACGTCGTACAGCGGCGTGCTGCGATACGCATTACCGGGCAGGTGCGCGATGCTGAAATTCTTCGCGTGGCCGTCGATCGCCGCCAACACCCAGAACACGAGTTGTGCGACAAAGAAATTCATCCGGTCACGGGAAGCGTCGGCCGAATTCGCGAGGATGCCCATGATCGTCTCGATGCCGGGGCCGCCGTCCGTTTCGTATTTCGCCCCCGACGGCGTGCCGGTCGCCTGACACATGTCCTCCTGCGGCAGCCGCACGATCCACGAGCCGTCGCGCGACGGGCGCCGGTCGAAGCGCTCGACGATCAGCGCCTTCTGATCGTCGAACCGGCCGATATCGCACGGTGCGACCGGCAAGCCGTACGCGGCGACGATCTTCGAGCACAACCATTCGTTTTCGACGGACGTGCGCATGTCGGCCTGCATGTTGCCGACGCGCCCGAGCGGCAGCTTGAAGATGTGGGTCGTCGGCGTGCTGCCCGACGGCCGCAGCCAGCGGTTGCGCTGACGCAGCAGCGCGGTCTTTTCCTGCGCGCCGGCAATCGACAGGCGCAGGTCGCCGTCCGGTTCCCCGCGGCCGGGCAGCGGCGTCGCGGTCGCGTGGCGCAGCACATCGGCAACGGCTGCGTCGTCGAGCGGCGCGCCTTCGATTCCCTCGAGATTGACCGGTATCTCGTCGGGCGGCAGCATTTGGATCGCGCCGACGCAATCGCGGCCGATCGACGCGAGCAATTCGAACGGCGCTGTCGATCGGAGCCGGTAACGCTGCGCGATGCGGCGGCGGATCGGCTCGCTGTCCGGCAGCAGATTGTCGAAGTAGTCGGCCACGATCGCGCCCTGGTGCGGCTGGTTGCCGGGCGTGAAGGGCAGCGACAATGACAGTGGCCGGCCCTGGGGATCGTCAAGCCACTCCGGCAGGTAGACGAGACGCTCGACCCCGCGCCGGATTTCCCAGTAGCCGACAGGAATGCCGTTCATCCACAGGTCGAGCCGGTTGCTGCGGGCGCGTGCGACCATCGTCACCAGTCCTCCCGCTCCGAGACGCGTGGCGTGGCCCGAGTCGTCGCTGTCGGGCGCATCCGCGCAGTTCCGACGGCGGCCCCGATCGGGGTTGTCGCGGCCGGGGTGCCGCGCTTGCTCGCGCCCGGCTGGCGGCGCGCCACCGGTTCGGCAGCGGAAGCCGAATCGGCCGCTTCCGCCGGTGCATCCCGCTCGTCGAGGCTGAGCATCATGCGAACGCCGAGCGCGTTCATCACCTTGAAAAGCCGTTCGATGCTGACCGCGGACGGGTTGGCTTCGAGCTGAGCATAAGATTGCTGGGTGATGCCGAGGCGGGCGGCCAGTTGTGCCTGCGTGAGCCCCGCGGATTTGCGGAAGCCGACGAGGATTGGGCGTAACTGGGTCAAGGTCTGGACAGGAAAGGCCATCGGGCGCTCCGCGAGATGACAGGCGATCGTTTGTAATCGGAAAATACAGTCTATGGCATGTATCGTCAAAATACAAACTGCAGACTGTATTAACAAAAAACAAGCAATAGCCTGTTACACGCAGCCTAATCGGTCAATTCGCCTGTGGTCGTCGCGCACGACACCCGCGCATCGCCCCGTCACGCCGCCGGCGGAGCATACGTGTGCGTCGCGGGATGCCGTGCAAGACGTCCCGATACTCCATTGGGCGAAACCGTCCCATGCTGTATGCCGCGGCTGTTGTTCGGCGGCGCTCGTGCGGATTTTGCCCGGGAGTGTCGTGCCGCCCGGGTGGGCGGTAGCATCGGTACGCCAAGAACTCCATGCCGATGGCGACATCACGCAAAGGAGGCTCGCGGGGGCGAGCCTCTTCTTCATCCCGTGCAGTCGATCACGCGTATCGAAGCATCAACGCGCGGCGCGACTACCCGCGTTCACGACCCGCGCGTCGAGCGATTCGCCCAATCGGCCAATGCCGGCCACTGCGCACAGCCGCGCCGGATGAACCCCGCGCCCGTGCGGATCACGAGCGCGCCGATCGCGAGCGCGGCCAGATCGTCGAGACGGCCGAGGCCGAGCAGCGCCGCGCTCATCGCGAGCGCCGCGAGCAATGACGACAGCGCATCGGTGCGCACGTGCCAGCCGCTCGCTTCGAGCAGCGCGGAGCCGGTCTCGCGCGCCTTGCGCAGCATCCAGTACGACAGCACGGCCTTGCCGGCGAGCGTGACGGCAACCAGCGCGAGCGCGGTCGCCCCCGGCTGCACGACGGGGGGCGTATCGAACCGCGTCAACGCATGCCAGATCATCTGCGCGCCGGTCGCGGCCAGTAACGCGCCGAGGCCCGCGAGTGCGAGCGGCTCGTAGGTCGGGCGTCGCTCCGGCGGCAGGCGCGCGTCGAACCGGCAGGCGACGAGGATCAGCGCATCGGCCGCGAGATCGATCGCGGCGTGCGCGACGTCCGCGAGCAACCCCGACGAATGCGCGGACCATGCCGCCGCCGTCTCGACGGCGAGCAGCAGCAGATTGACCGCGAGGCTGACGGCGAGGGCGCGGGACGTGGCCGCGTAAACGTGGGGCGCGTGGGGCGTGGCGCGCGACGGGCGCTGCATGTCGGATCGCTTGTCGGAATCGGGGCGGATTCGAATGTTACCGGCCTACGGTGGCACGCGAATGACAGATGAAACGCAGGCGCTGGGGGAGGATTTGGCGCACGGCAATCCACTTCCCGATAACCCCGTAGCGCTCCACGCTTTCTATCCTGCTGAAAAAATTACAGCACGCGTTCATTTGGTAGCGAATTCGACGGCATCGCTTGATGCTGCCGCGCCATCGGCGCAGGCCGTTCGAGCGAGCGTCGAAGCGCGACAAGCGACGCTGCCCGCTTGCGGCAGGACCGTGATTTGCTTGCGCGGCAGCCCGGCATGTTCGCCCAAACGGCGTATGGGGCGGGTTCTCGCACGCCATCGGGCACCGCCGAGTACCGAAATGGACTGCCCACTCGCTCCAGCAACCAGATGCACGACAGCCAACGCCTTTCCCCGCCCGACACGATGCGCGAATCAAGCACGATCGTCGTCAGCCGCGTCGTTCATCCGGGGCGGGAGCGGCAATTCGATCGATGGGCGCGCGAGATCGACGCGGCTGCGCGGCGTTACCCGGGGCACCTCGGCAACGTTCGCCTGAGCGATTCAAGCGGCATCAACTACCTGATTTATCGTTTCGACTCGCCGGAGCACCTGCATGCGTGGGAGGCCTCCGGGGAACGCCGAAAGCTGGTTGCGAAGGGCGACCAGATATCGGACGAACATCGCGACGCCGCGATCGGCATGGATGCGTGGTTCGCGATCGCCGGCAAGCCCGCTACACCGAAGTGGAAGACGTTTCTCGTGACGTGGCTGGCCGTTTATCCGGTCCTGCTGTCGATCACCTACCTTTTGAATGCGCTCCTTCCCGCCCTGGAGCGTCCTGTCCAACTCGCGCTCAGCTCCGCACTCCTGACTTCGTCGCTGACCTGGATCATCATGCCGTTCCTCACGAGGCAACTTCGGCCATGGCTGCTCCGGGGCGTGAAGCAGGTCGACAGGTTGAGCGACCGACAAAGTAACGGATGACGACCCATGCAGAATGAACAATCGATGTCAGGGATGCCGGCGGCCGGCCTGCCGGCCGGTTTCGATCGACGATTCAGCCGGCACTACGCGCAGGTCGACGACGTGCGCCTCCATTACGTGACCGGCGGCCCGGACGACGGCGAGATGGTGATCCTGCTGCATGGCTGGCCGCAAACCTGGTACACGTGGCGTCACGTGATGCCGGTGCTGGCCGAAGAGGGGTATCGCGTCGTCGCGGTCGATTACCGCGGCGCGGGCGAATCCGACAAACCGCTCGGCGGCTACGACAAAGCCTCGATGGCAGGCGACATCCGCGCGCTTGTTCGCCAGTTGGGCGCGACGCGCATTCACCTCGTCGGCCGCGACATCGGCGTGATGGTGGCCTACGCGTACGCCGCGCAATGGCCCGCCGAGATCGTGAAGCTTGCGATGCTCGACGTTCCGGTGCCGGGCACGCGCGTCTGGGACGAAGCGAAGGCCCGTGCCGATCCGCAGCTCTGGCACTTCGGATTGCATCAGCAGCGCGATATCGCGGAAATGCTGATTGCGGGCAAGGAGCGCGCGTACATTCTCGATTTCTACAAGAAGAGAACCCACGTCCCACTGTCGGACGACGATATCGCCGTCTATGCCGCCGCTTATGCAGCCCCAGGCGCGCTGCGCGCCGGATTCGAACTCTATCGCGCGTTTGCGCAGGACGAGACGCAGTTCAAGGCGTTCATGAAGCACAAGCTCCCGATGCCGGTGCTGGCGCTCGCCGGCGACAAGAGCAATGGCACCAAAGAGATCGACATGGCTAGGGAACTGGCGCTGGACGTGCGCGGAGCCGTTGCGCCGAACACCGGACATTGGCTGCCGGACGAGAATCCTGCCTTTCTGACACGACAGTTGATCGACTTCTTCAGGGAAGCGGCGCCCGGCCGCTGAAAGCCGGCGCGCTTCGCGCCGCCGTCGCACGCACGCTCGTGTTTCGTTGCCGCGCGTGTGGCGCGTGGCGCGATCGTATTTGTCCGGCTGCTGCCGTGCAAAGGGCGGCTGTCCCGATCCCGTGATTTACCCGTGCCGGCCGGCTGCGAATTCGGTTGGATGCCGGCCGCCTGCAGGCGGCGCACTCGGCGACTCAGTGGGCCATGACCCGGTAGGGGATTCCAGCATTTCGACGCCGCACCGCGCCACGCCGTAATCAGCGGGGCCGGGCGTGCACGTCTTCCGCCAGCCAATTCTCGACATTATAGAAATAATGTCAAATCATCGCCGGTCGATGATTGGATATTTAACGGTTTACGTTATATTATTTACGAAATTCCAGACAACAACCGACCATGTCCGACCTCGCTGCCGACGAACCCCGCCTGACCGCCGAAATCGAGCGCCTCAAGGCCGACTTCCCCAAAACGCGCGAGCTGTACCGCGAAGCCTGCGCGCTGCTGTTCTTCCGTTTCGGCATCACGCCGACGGCGAACCGTCTGTACCAGCTCGTTCGCAAGGGCAGCATGAGCACGCCGACGGCCGTTCTCGGCGAGTTCTGGGCCGAGCTGCGGGAAAAAAGCCGTGTGCGCATCGAGCATCCGGACCTGCCGGCCGATCTGCAGGCAGCGGCGGGCGAACTCGTCGCGGCGCTGTGGAACCGGTCGAGCACCGACGCGGCAGCGGCGCTCGACGCGCTGCGCACGGAAGTCGAAGCCCAGCGGGCCGCGGCGCAAACGGAAGTCGCGACGTTGCAGGCCGAACTGGCCCGCACCGAAACCGCGCTGGAGCAACGCACGGCCGCGCTGCTGGCTGCGCAGGTCCGCATTCAGGAACTGGAGCAGGCGAGGGCGGCGGACGATACATCGCGGCAAGCGCTGCAAGCGGATGTCGAACGCCTGAAGGCCGACAACGCGGAGGGCGATCGTGCACTCGCCGAGGCGCGTGCGGATTTCACCGCCCAGCTCGACCGGTTGCGCGACGACGCCGGCCGCGCCGAGGAGCGGCTACGCGCATCGGAGAAGCGGGCGCTTCAGGAAATCGATCGCGAGCGGCTCGCCGCCGCGCGATTGCAAAAGGAACTCGACGCGGCGACATCACGCGCGGAACAACGCGATGCGCAGCAGCGGAAAGACACAGCCGCACTACAGGCTCAACTTGGCGACGCGCTGCATCGCTGCGGCGTGCTTCAGGGGCAGCTCGACGGCGCACTGGCGGCCGAGGCAGCGCGCGGCAACGAACTCGATGCATTGAGGCGCGAGATGGCGGCGCTGGTGCGCCGGCCGCCGTTGCGCGGCGTCAAGATCGCGCCGGCCGCCGAACGAAGCGAGCGACGGGCGCGCACGAGAAAGCGCGCCGGCGAGGCGCCGCGCTGACAGCGCGACCGAGTGGCCGCCATGACGCACCACGCGCATACGACCCGGGCAGACGAGAAGCGCGCCAGCCAGACATTGGGCCTGCGACGGGGATCGGGTAAAGTGCCGCTCAACATGCCGGCTCGACGTTACTAGACGACCGGTCTAATCGTTGCTACCATACGCCATCATGAATGCATCGTCAGGCGCCGAAGTCCGCCAGCACATCCTGAATATCGCGAAGCCGATCATGCTCCACAAGGGGTTTTCGGCGGTCGGTCTGAACGAGATTCTCGCCGCGGCGGGCATCCCGAAGGGCTCGTTCTACCATTACTTCGGCTCGAAAGAAGCATTCGGCGAAGCGCTGCTCGAATCGTATTTCGAAGGCTATCTCGCGCATCTCGACAACCTGCTCGAGCAGCAGGCCGGCACCGGCGCCGAGCGGCTGATGACGTACTGGGGCAACTGGCTGCACACGCAATGCGCGGACGATCCGGAAGGCAAGTGCCTCGCGGTGAAGCTCGGCGCGGAAGTGTCGGATCTGTCGGAAGCGATGCGCACGGTACTGCGGCGCGGCACCAGCCAGATCATCGAGCGGCTCGCGGGCGGCATCGAGGCCGGCCTCGCCGACGGTTCGCTGAATGGCGTCGACGATCCGTCGTACACGGCCGCGATCCTGTACGAGCTGTGGCTGGGCGCGATGCTGCTGGAAAAGATTCACCGCAACCGCAAACCGCTCGAAAGGGCGATGGTCGAAACGCGGCGCATGCTGAACCTGCCGCCGGCCGCGCACGACGGAGCGCAGTCGTAATCCGGGCGCGCATCGGCGCGCCTTGTTTTTGCCCTGATTCTAGACGACTGGTCTACTCAATCATTCATGACGAATGCCTCACGCCGCGTTACGCTGTTCCCATCGCTCCACCCGCCTGCCTGCGACCGCACCGGCTCGATCGCCGATGCCGCCGCGGGCGCGCACTTTCCGCTGGTCCATCCCTGATCCGAGCGTGCCCACGCAGCACGTTCATTCCTGTTGACGGAGGCTCACATGTCGCAAAGCAAGACTGCAAACCGCCAGATCGTCCTGAATTCGCGCCCGGTCGGCGCACCGACGCCGGACAACTTCCGCGCCGAAACCGGTGACGTGCCGGTGCCTGGCGCAGGCCAGGTGCTGCTGCGCACCGTCTGGCTATCGCTCGACCCGTACATGCGCGGCCGGATGAGCGATGCGCCGTCCTATGCGCCGCCGGCCGAACTGGGGCAGCCGATGGTCGGCGGCACGGTCAGTCGCGTGGTGGCGTCGAACCTGCCGGCGTTTCGCGAAGGCGATCTCGTCGTGGCCGGAGCCGGCTGGCAGGACTATGCGCTGTCCGACGGGCGCGACCTGATCCCGCTCGGCCGCGACTTCGCGCACCCGTCGTACGCGCTCGGCGTGCTCGGCATGCCGGGCTTCACCGCGTACACGGGGCTGCTGAAAATCGGCGAACCGAAGGCCGGCGAAACCGTGGTCGTCGCGGCGGCGAGCGGCGCAGTCGGCGCGGTGGTCGGCCAGATCGCGAAGCTGAAGGGTTGCCGCGTGGTCGGTGTCGCGGGCGGCGCCGACAAGTGCGCGTACGCGACCGGCACGCTCGGCTTCGACGCGTGCGTCGACCATCGCGAGCCGGCGTTTGCCGCCAAGCTGAAGGACGCGTGCCCGAACGGCATCGACGTTTATTTCGAGAACGTCGGCGGCGCCGTGTTCGACGCGGTGTGGCCGCTGCTGAACGACCATGCGCGCGTGCCCGTCTGCGGAATCATTGCGCACTACAACGATGCGGCATACGACGACAAGGCTGTGTCGACCGGCCGTGACCGCGTGCCGGCGCTGATGGGCGCGATCCTGCGCAAGCGCATCCGCGTGCAGGGTTTCATCATCCTCGATCACTATGCGACCGGCTATGCGCCGTTCCTGAAGGACATGAGCGAGTGGGTCGCGCAAGGCAAGGTGAAGACGCTCGAGGACGTCGTTCCCGATCTCGCCGACGCGCCGCAAGCGCTGATCGGCTTGCTCGCCGGCAAGAATTTCGGCAAGGTCGTCGTGCGGGTCGGCCCGGACGAATTGGCCTGATCCCTCCGCTCGGCGACATACGACCACTGCACGCTGGCGTCGCGAGACGCCGGCTTGTGGCATGCTCGTTTCCGTTTTCAAAGGAGTGGAAAAAATGGCGCTTCACGTGATTGCTTCGCTGTTCCCGAAACCCGAACATGCGCAGGCCGCCGAGGCCGAACTGCGCAGCCTGGTCGCCAAGACGCGCACCGAACCGGGCAACCGGCGCTATGACCTGTTCCGCGAGCAGGACGGTTCGCCGAACCTGCATCTGTATGAAATCTACGACGACCAGGCGGCGTTCGACGCACACCTCGCGAGTCCGCATTTTGGCGAATTCCGCAGGAAGTCGGCCGACTGGTTCACCGCACCGTCGGTCATCAAGGTGCTGTCCGGCATCGACGTGGCCGAGTAACGACGCAAGCATGCAACACCACCGCCGCGGCTCGCCCGCACCCGGGCCGCGCGGCACCCGTTGCGCACGACGCAACGGCGATGACGACCACACGGCGCAGCGTGCCCCGTTCGCGCCGCTTCCCCAATACAACGGCCCCGGAGGCTGAATGATCACCCTCAACATCAACGGCGAAACCCGCTCGGTCGACGCCCCAGACGACATGCCCTTGCTCTGGGTGCTGCGCGACGTCGTCGGCCTCACCGGCACCAAGTTCGGCTGCGGGATCGCGCAATGCGGCGCGTGCACCGTGCATCTCGACGGCGTTGCCGCGCGTTCGTGCGTGCTGCCGGTCGCGGCCGTCGCGGGCCGCAAGATCACGACGATCGAAGCCGTCGGCGCGACGCCGGCCGGCCACAAGGTCCAGCAGGCCTGGCGCGAGCTCGACGTCGTCCAGTGCGGCTACTGTCAGTCGGGGCAGGTGATGGCCGCCACCGCGCTGATCGCATCGAACCCGAACCCGAGCGATGCCGACATCGACGCGGCCATGGCCGGCAACATCTGCCGCTGCGGTACGTACCACCGGATTCGCGCGGCCGTCAAACAAGCCGCGAAGGAGGCCTGACATGTCGCGAGGACTGATCGAAGCAGGTCGGGCCGGCACGGGCGTGTCGCGCCGGTCGTTCCTTAAACTTGGGATGTCGCTCGGCGCGGCGGCCGGCGGCGGCTTGCTGCTCGGCTTCAGCCTGCCGGCGGCGGGCGACGATGCGCGCCGCTCGGTGATCGGCGGCGACGCAGCCGAACCCGCTGCGCCCGGCGTGTTCGCGCCGAACGCATTCGTGCAGATCGACCGCGCCGGCAAGATCACGCTCGTGATGCCGAAGGTCGAGATGGGTCAGGGCGTCTACACGGCGCTGCCGATGCTGATCGCGGAAGAACTCGAAGTGCCGCTGTCGAGCGTGACGCTCGACCATGCGCCGCCGAACGAGAAACTGTTCCTCGATCCACTGCTCGGCGGCCAGCTCACCGGCGGCTCGACGTCGGTGCGCTACGCGTGGGAACCGCTGCGCCGCGCGGGCGCCACGGCGCGCACGCTGCTGGTCGCGGCAGCCGCGAAGCAATGGAACGTCGATCCGGCCAGTTGCCGCGCGGCGAACGGCGAAGTGCAGCATCCGCCGAGCGGCCGGCGCGCATCGTACGGCCAGTTGGCCGACGCCGCGGCGAAGCTGCCGGTGCCGAAGGACGTCGTGCTGAAGAAGCCGGCGGATTTCAAGCTGATCGGCACGCCCGCGAAGCGCCTCGATTCGCCGGAGAAGGTCGACGGCACCGCGCAGTTCGGGCTCGACGTGCGCCTGCCCGGCATGCTGTATGCGGTGATCGTGAACAGCCCGGTGTTCGGCGGCACGGTCGCGAGCGTCGACGACACGGCCGCGAGGAAGATCCCCGGCGTGCGCCAGGTCGTGCGCGTCGACAACGCGGTGGCGGTGGTCGGCGATCACACGTGGGCCGCGAAGCGCGGCGCATCGGCGCTCGTCGTGAAGTGGAACGAAGGCGCGGACGCGAAGGTGTCGACGAAGGATCTTTTCGCGGATCTCGCGCACGCGGCGGCGAACGGCAAGGGCGCGGTCGCGCGCAAGGAAGGCGACGTCGGCAAGGCGTTCGCGAACGCGAAGACGCGCGTCGACGCCGTCTACGAACAGCCGTTGCTCGCCCACGCGACGATGGAGCCGGTGAACTGCACGGTGCACGTGCGCGGCGACGGCTGCGAGATCTGGGTCGGCACGCAGGTGCCGACCCGCGTACGCGACACGGCGCAGCAACTGACCGGGCTGTCGCCGGACAAGATCGTCGTGCACAACCATCTGCTCGGCGGCGGGTTCGGCCGGCGGCTCGAAACCGACATGGTCGGCCAGGCCGTGAAAGTCGCCAAACAGGTCGATGCACCGGTGAAGGTGATCTGGACGCGCGAGGAAGACGTCCAGCACGACATGTACCGCCCGTGCTACTACGACGCGATCTCGGCCGGCCTCGATGCGAACGGCAAGCCGGTCGCGTGGCAGCACCGGATCGTCGGCTCGTCGATTCTCGCGCGCTTCGCGCCGCCCGCGGTCAAGGACGGCGTCGATCCCGATGCGGTCGAGGTCGCGGCCGAACTGCCGTACGACCTGCCGAACCAGCTCGTCGACTACGTGCGCCAGGAGCCGCGCCATGTGCCGACCGCGTTCTGGCGCGGCGTCGGGCCCACGCGCAGCACGTTCGTCGTCGAGAGCTTCATCGACGAACTGGCCGCTCAGACCAAGACCGACCCGGTGCAGTACCGCCGCGCACTGCTCGACAAGACGCCGCGCGCACGCAACGTGCTCGACGTCGCGACAAAGGCGGCCGGCTGGGGCGCGTCGCTGCCGAAGGGGCAAGGGCGCGGCGTGTCGGTCATGCATGCGTTCGGCAGCTTCTTCTCGATCGTCATCGACGTCGCGGTGGACGGCGGCGAGGTGCAGGTCAAGCGCGTCGTGTGCGCGGTCGACTGCGGCATGTATGTGAATCCGAACACGATCGAGGCGCAGGTGCAGGGCGGCATCATCTTCGGGATCACGGGCGCGCTGTACGGCGAGATCACGATCGAGGACGGCCGTGTCGTGCAGACCAACTTTACCGACTACCGAATGATGCGAATCAACGAGGTGCCCCCGATCGAAGTCCATCTGGTGAAGAACGGGGAGGCGCCGGGCGGGATCGGCGAGCCGGGCACCGCCGCGACCGCGGCGGCGCTGTCGAACGCGATCTTCGCGGCCACCGGCACGCGGCTGCGCAAGCTGCCGGTCGGCAACCAGCTGAAAACGGCCTGAGGGGAGGGAACGACCATGCGACTTCTCACCCCGAACCTGAACCTGAATGCGCTCCGCGCATCGTTGCTCGCGCTGTCCGCCCTGGTGGTCGGCACGGGCGCGCATGCCGCGCAGACGGCGCCCGCCGACAGCGCGCTCGTCGCGCGCGGTGCGTATCTCGCGAAAGCCGGCGACTGCGTCGCGTGCCACACCGCGCCACGCGGCACGCCGTTCGCGGGCGGCCTGAAGATGGTCACGCCGATGGGCGCGATCTACACGACCAACATCACGCCCGATCCGGACACGGGCATCGGCGGCTATACCGAAGCCGAGTTCGCCGGCGCGTTGCGCAAGGGCGTCGCGAAGGACGGTCACAACCTGTATCCGGCGATGCCGTATCCGTCGTACGCGAAGCTGAAGGACGACGACGTGAAGGCGCTGTATGCGTACTTCATGCACGGCGTCGAACCGGTGAAGCAGGCGAACCGTCAGTCCGACATCCCGTGGCCGCTCAACATGCGCTGGCCGCTCGCATTGTGGAACATGGTGTTCCTCGACACGACGCCCTACGCGGACAAGCCGGCGAAGGATGCGACGTGGAACCGCGGCGCGTATCTCGTGCAGGGGCTCGGGCACTGCGGGTCGTGCCACACGCCGCGCGGCGTCGGCTTCCAGGAGAAGGCGCTCGACGAAAGCGGCGCGGCGTTCCTGTCGGGCGCATCGATCGACAACTGGTTCGCGTCGAACCTAACCGGCGAGCACAACACCGGGCTCGGCCGCTGGAACGAGGCCGACGTCGCGCAGTTCCTGAAGACCGGCGCGAATCAGCACGCGACCGCGTTCGGCTCGATGGTGAGCGTGATCAACCACAGCACGCAGGAACTGACCGACGACGATCTGGCCGCGATCTCGCGCTACCTGAAATCGCTGCCGGCGGCAGGCGGCACGGGCGCGCCGCCGTACCGCTACGATCCGAAGGCGACGCAGGCCGCGCTGGGCCGACCGGCAACCGATCCGGGCGCGAAGGTGTATAACGCTTACTGCCTGCATTGCCACGGTGTGGACGGGCGCGGCTATGCGCCGCTGCTCGCGCCGCTCGCCGGCAATCCGAACGTGCTCGAGGCCGATGCCTCGTCGCTGATCAACGTGACGCTGAACGGCAGCGACACGCTCGTGATCGGCGGCGTGCCGTCCGCCTATCCGATGCCGGCATTCTCGAACCAGTTGAACGACCGGCAGATCGCCGACGTGCTGACGTTCATGCGCGCCGGCTGGAACAACGGCGCGCCGGCCGTGCAGGCGGCGGACGTCGCGAAACTCCGCAAGGCGACGGCGGCCGCGCACTGAGCGCGGTCCCATGCGGAACGACGGCAGGCCGACGTGCCTGCCGTCTGCGCCGCCGGGCGGTTGTCAGCCCCGGCGGCGTTGCTCTTTCTGTCAACCGGCGCGCGGCCGCTCGCGGCAGCGCGCGTTTTATCGACGCAATGTAGGGGTGTCTGGATGGCTAACGTGACTTATACGGATACGCAACTGCTGATCGACGGCGAGTGGGTCGACGCCGCGAGCGGCAAGACGATCGACGTCGTGAACCCGGCGACCGGCAAGCCGATCGGCAAGGTGGCCCACGCGGGCATCGCCGATCTCGACCGTGCGCTCGCCGCCGCGCAGCGCGGCTTCGAGGCATGGCGCAAGGTGCCCGCGCACGAGCGCGCGGCGACGATGCGCAAGGCGGCCGCGCTGGTGCGCGAACGCGCGGACACGATCGCGCAGTTGATGACGCAGGAGCAGGGCAAGCCGCTCACCGAAGCGCGCGTCGAAGTGCTGTCGGCGGCCGACATCATCGAATGGTTCGCGGACGAAGGCCGCCGCGTGTACGGCCGGATCGTGCCGCCGCGCAACCTCGGTGCGCAGCAGACGGTCGTGAAGGAGCCGGTCGGCCCGGTCGCGGCGTTCACGCCGTGGAATTTCCCGGTCAACCAGGTCGTGCGCAAGCTGAGCGCGGCGCTCGCGACCGGCTGCTCGTTCCTCGTGAAGGCGCCGGAAGAAACCCCGGCATCGCCGGCCGCGCTGCTGCGCGCGTTCGTCGATGCCGGCGTGCCGGCCGGCGTGATCGGCCTCGTGTACGGCGATCCGGCTGAAATCTCGTCGTACCTGATCCCGCACCCGGTGATCCGCAAGGTCACGTTCACGGGTTCGACGCCGGTCGGCAAGCAGCTGGCCGCGCTCGCGGGCCAGCACATGAAGCGCGCGACGATGGAACTGGGCGGCCACGCGCCGGTGATCGTCGCCGAGGATGCCGACGTCGCGCTCGCGGTGAAGGCCGCCGGCGGTGCGAAGTTCCGCAACGCGGGGCAGGTCTGCATTTCGCCGACGCGCTTCCTCGTGCACAACAGCATCCGCGACGAGTTCACGCGCGCGCTGGTCAAGCATGCGGAAGGGCTGAAGATCGGCAACGGTCTCGACGAAGGCACGACGCTCGGCGCGCTCGCGAACCCGCGGCGTCTGACCGCGATGGCATCGGTGGTCGACAACGCGCGCAAGGTCGGCGCGAGCATCGAGACCGGCGGCGAGCGGATCGGCGCCGAAGGCAACTTCTTCGCACCGACCGTGATCGCGAACGTGCCGCTCGAGGCAGACGTGTTCAACAACGAGCCGTTCGGCCCGGTCGCGGCGATTCGCGGCTTCGACAAGCTCGAGGATGCGATCGCCGAGGCGAACCGTCTGCCGTTCGGTCTGGCCGGCTACGCGTTCACGCGTTCGTTCGCGAACGTGCACCTGCTCACGCAGCGCCTCGAAGTCGGGATGCTGTGGATCAACCAGCCGGCGACGCCGTGGCCGGAAATGCCGTTCGGCGGCGTGAAGGATTCGGGCTACGGGTCGGAAGGCGGGCCGGAAGCGCTGGAGCCGTATCTCGTCACGAAGTCGGTAACGGTGATGGCGGTTTGACGACAGGTCGAGCGTAGTGAGGCCGCCGCTTCCGCATATGGGGGCGGCGGCGTTTTTTTTGGCGCGTCGACCGACGGCGAACTTCAGCGGGTCCGCAGAATGCTCTCGAAGACGCCTCGCACTGCGCTCTGCTGGGCGGGAGTCAGATTTCCGTAGGCTGGCGGCACCGTGCCGCATTGGTCGACCTTCGCGCTTTTGACCTTTTCTTTCGCGACTGCCCACTCGCCCGACAGATTGCCTTCGAATGTCATGCCGAAGGGGCTATTGGCGCCTGCCCTCTGGCCCCAGCCGTTCACCATCATGGTTTCCTGGGCCCCGCCCCACGCGAGCGGGTGCTTGCCGTTCTGCGACTCGCTGTGGTTCTGGCAGGACGAGGCATTCGGCACGCAGTGGCCCCCGATGATTTGCTCCGGCGTGGCCTGCTTCACGTCGGCCAGGTCCATCAGCATGTAGTTCTCGAGATTGACGAGATAGTCGCGATTGCTTTCGGCGATCAGGATCGCCGCCATCGCGTTGCCGAGCGCCTGATCGTTCGCGGCGGTTCCGCTCAGGCCGCCCGAGTAAACCATCTTCATCGCCTTGAGCAGGTCCGCCGGCTTCCTCTTTTCGGTGGCCTTGGCAAACATCGTCGGGTAGTCGCTGGCGAAACACGTGCTCGAGTTCCCGTTCGCTCGTCCCCAGAAGTGAATGTAGTTCGAGTATTGCCCGCCTCCACACTGGCGATAGTAAATGGCCTGGTTCATCGAGAAGAACTGACTGCGGCCTCCCGCTCCCGCGCATTGATAGGCCGCGAGACGCAGGAATTTCAACGGGCTCACGACATTGCCGAAGTAGTTGTCGCGTTCGGGACCCGCCGCAGGAAGGTGATCGTTCGCCCCGTCGCAACGTTTCGGGTCGGGCGGGGGCGCTTCCGTCCTCAACGGCGGATTGCCGGCAGTGGTGACTCGCGCGTTCGCGACGTTGAGCGCGGCTTCGCGCAACACATCCGCCGTTACGTAGAGCGGCCCTCCGCGCATGGCGACGGCATAGCAGGCGGTCGCCCCCTCCGCCTGCGCGGCGAAAGAAAGTGCGGCGGCAAACGAACATGCGGCGATCCCCAGGGTGCCGCCGATACGGTGACAATCGATATCCATGAACGGGCTCCAGTGATTTCGTGGATGGGAGAGGGCCCACGAGCGGGCATGCGCCACCGACAAGCAGGCACGGCCGATGGGCCGAAAGCGCTGCACGACGTCATGGGATGAAGAACACAGGAGGAAGGGACGCTCGGGGCGAGCTGTTGTGAGCGGCCCGGAGGACGGAGGCGCGCTGTGCGTTTAGTCGCGCATCGTTTGGAGTGCGGCCTGCGACGCGAGCGATATTGCAGGCCGCAGGTCCATCGCCTATGCTCTGATCAATACGAATATCGGGATTTCACGGAAGGCAAAGGCGCCTGCAACAAAAAAATGACTATCGCTGCGTTGCCGCACCGCCTCTCCGAAACGGGGATCACGCCAACATAACTTGCAACAATCGTCGCGAGGCGCCGCCTGATTGAAACAGTCGGCCCGTGGTTGGCTGCGCCTGCGATTTTTCGATCCGTTTGAAGGGGGCGATCGGCACGCGATCGACATGACTTTCCGGCATCCAGATCAGAACCCGGCAGTTTCAACAAACAACACAAAAGAGGGGCGCGTTTCGCACATTGACCACCAATACGGAGATCTCGTCATGACCAACTCGGTAGCTAATCAATTTGTCGATTGGGGTTCGGAGTTTCACAATCCGCCGTGGCAAGCGAACGACGGCATCGCGATTGCCCCCGGCGTTACAACCGTATTCGATCTTCTTACGGCCGACGGCGTATCGCCCGCCCTAAGCCCGCAATCGCAGGGTTCAGGCGCGAGCCTGTTCGTGACGGCCTTGGGTGGGGTAGAGGCGAACCAGGGCGGCAACGGATACTGGTGGGTGTATTTCGTCAACGGCCAGATGCCCGACGTCTCATGCGCGGTCTACACACTGCAACCCGGCGATAGCGTAGCCTGGGACTACAAGCACTATTCGAGCGGATTGAAACAGGCCGTTCATCCGCCGCTGGTCTGACGTCCGTCGCACAGACCCATGCGATGCGGCCGGCATCCGCCCCTTCAATGCCGGCCGCTCCCCCGATAACTCTCGACTTCCGCATCGTAAGCCGCCAGGAACGCCTTGCCGAACACCGACGCGAAATCGTCTTCGATCGCGAACACCGTATCGCGATGGGTCGCCGCGTAGCGATCCCACATCCTCGCCTTGTACAGCGCGGGCACGCGCTTCTCGTACCAGCGCATCGCATCGTCGCGCTCGCGCAGCCGTTGCGGCGAAAAACGCGTCAGCAGATCCATCAACGCGGCGCGCATCCCGGCGACCATGCCGATCTGGTGCGCGTGCAGATCCTGGAACGCATCGCTGACCGCGCTTTGCGGCGACATGAAGCCCGGCAGCGGCAGGCCGAACATCTGCCGCAGCACGGCGCCGCCGTCCGGCAGCAGCTTCAGCGGGTTGTTCTCGCGATCGAGCAGCATCGTCATGTGCGCCTTCACCTCGCGCTTCAGGATGCTGCGCGACGACAGCAGCTCGACCGTGCCGTTCGCGAACAGCGCAAGCAACTGGCCCGCGATGTACAGCTGTTCGGCCGACCACTGATGCGATTCGGCGGCCGTATCGAGCCCCGCGCCTTCGAAGAACGCGTTCAGCAGTTCATCGGGCGTCGGCGGCACCGGCGCGTGCGCGGCATGCTGCGCCGGTTCGTCGGCCGGCCGCGCTTCGGCACGCGCGGCCGCCGGCTGCACGCGCACGTGCTGCGTCCATTCGGGCGCGTGGTCGGCCTGCGCCGAGGACGGCACGTCGCGATCCGCATTGCCGCGATCGACCGACGGCGCCGCGCCCGACACGCCGAGATCGCCCGACGACTGCGCGAACAGGTCGAGCGGATCGGTCGACAGCTGATTCAGGTCGCGTTGCGACGGCACGGGTGGTTCGGCCTGCACGGTGCGGTTCGTCGGCTGCGCCGGGGCCGCGCGTGCCGGGCCGCCCGGCCGTGTGCCGGCGTCCGATGTCTTGCCGCGCGGGGCGAGGCGATCCTGGAGCAGCCCCCATAGCCGATTGCCGGCGCCTTTCGCGTCGTCGCGCAAAGGCGGGGGCGAGGGGGGCGGAATGGCGGCCGTCGACGCACCCCGCATGTCGACGCGCACACCGGGATCGGGCGCCATGTCGATGACCGAGGCGTCGCCGCCATCGTCGCGTTCCGCCCGCAGCACGTACGGCCCGATGCGGATGATGTCGCCGGTATTGAGCTGCCGCTCCTGCGCATAGCCGACCGCCTCGCGGTTCACCTCGATCGTCGAGACGCTGCTCAGGTTCTTCAGCAGGCACGCGTCGTCGCCGACTTGCAGCAGCGCCTGCAGCCGCGAAATCTGCCGCGTGTCGTCGCGCAGCACCAGATGGTTGTCGCTGGCCCGGCCGATGGTGCCGCCGGGCGGATGAAACACGACGGCGTCGTAAGAGTCGTTTTCGACCGGCTCGCCGGCATGTTCGATCACGATCAGTTGCATGTCATACGTCGCTCGGTGGATGAAGCGCTCGCGTGGAAACCGGTTCGTTCAGGATGACGACGCATGTCTGCGGCGCGCGAATTCGAACGCAGGCCCCCAGATCGGATGCCCCTTCTCGGCGGGGGACAAGTCGAAGCGCGGGTTGAGGTCGAGAATCTTCGAGAACTCGGCGCGGCACGGCGCGACGCGGTTGGTCACGCAATAGCTGAACGCGAGGAGCTTGTGCGCGGTGATCTGCGTGTCGGTGTCGGCGCCGTCGATCTCCTTCGCGCGGCTCAGCAGCGCGATCGTGCGCCCGTAGTCGCCGGTGTCGTATGCGGCGCGCGCGCTGTCGACCGTCGCGCGCGCGGCCGACTGCGTCGGGGACGTGCTGCACCCGCCGGCTCCCAGCAACAACGCGCCGAGGAAAAGAACGATCGACGAACGGCCTTTCATTATTGAAATAAATAATTTGCGTAATTGGAAGGGGCACACACGCGCTGTTGGATTCTAGTGCCAATCATCGGGGTCGATGTTGCTGTTACGTTTTGTTTCAATTGGTCGATTCGATTTCACTTGAATGCTAAATCGACTACGAACTTAAGCCCTTGTGAATCCAAAAAAACGAACCTATAGTTCGCTGTGTTTTTCGGATTCGTCTGTTGTTTGGCCAACGCGCGTCAATGCATGAAAAAACGGGCCATCCGTTCGGGCTGCGCGAATAGCCTGGGACATCATCAGCGTCGCCGAGCATTCCTTGCCCGGCGGGCGGTCGGCTTGTGCCCCGAGCCTATCCGACAGGTATCCACGCAATAGAACCGGGCCGCCATGGCGAACCGGTCGGGTTAAATTTTTCAGTTTAGTGATCAATCCCAATTCAATTACCTGTCATTTCGCCAAATCAACTTCACAAACCCTGGGTGATCCGACCCGGCTTTTTACGGGAATAATTTGCCGCACGAATTTTAATGTAAGGACAAGCAAGGTACGCAATTACGGTCGATTAATTGTCCCTTTTTAATCCGATCATCCGGTTCAGTTCTCGAAAACCGGCGAATGGCTATTGGGTCGCGAGGGTGGAATATGCAATGGCGGTCGAGCAGTTTCATCGTATGGGGATGCGTGCTGCTGTTTCCGGGGTGTGGGGCGACGGAGCACGCCGCGGCGGTGCCGTATGCGATCACGGTGGACGTCGCGCCCGACGTCAACCCTGACATGAATCGCAAGCCATCGCCGATCGTGCTGAAGGTATTCCAGCTCCGTGCCGCGTCGGCGTTCGACAGCGCGGATTTCTTCTCGCTGCAGGACAAGCCCGAGAACGTGCTCGGCGCCGACCTGCTCGGCACCGACCGCGTGATCCTGCGGCCGGGCGACTCGCGCACGCTGCACTATCGCGGCAATGTCGAGGCCGGCGCGATCGGCGTGATCGCCGAATACCGCGTGCTCGAGAAGAACCGCTGGCGGTTGACGGTGCCGCTGCCGCGCGCGAAGCAGCTTAATCTCTACAAGTTCTGGCAGACGTCTCCGGGCGAGTTGAAGCTGTCGATCTCGGTCAGGAACGGCGGCATCGCACTGAACGACGCGCGGGGGCGCTCATGACCGAACCGACGATGTCCGCGACGCCGGTCGCGGCACTGCGCCAGCGCGTGGTGTGGACCGAGGGCATGTTTCTGCGGCCGCAGCATTTCCAGCAGCTCGAACGGCACTGGGAGCGCTACGTCGCGCTGCGCTGCCTGCCGCTGCAAGGCTTCTACTGGGGCTTCGACACGCTGGAAATCGATCGCGAGCAACTGGCGTTCGGCAAGGTCGCGCTGCGCACCGCGTCGGGCGTGATGCGCGACGGCACGCCGTTCGACCTGTCGCATCCCGACGATCTCCCTGCACCGCTCGACCTGCCGGCCGACGCGAAGGACCAGCTCGTCGTGCTCGCGCTGCCGCTGTGGCGCGGTGGCGGCGAGGAGGTGTCGTTCGGCGCAGGCGCCGGCGCCGCGAACGGCACAATCGTCGGAAATGCCGGAAACGGCAACGCGGACGTCGCACGCTACGTCGTGCGCGAATACGAAGTGGCCGACGCGAACGCGGTCGCGCTCGGCCCCGCGCTGCTGCAGACGGGGCGCCTGAACGTGCGGCTGATGCTCGAAGCCGAATTGACCGGCGACTGGCATGCGCTCGGCGTCGCGCGGATCGTCGAGCGGCGCACCGACGCGCGGCTGCTCGTCGACGACGGCTACATTCCGCCGCGGCTCGTCGCGCAGCGCGATGCCGTGTTGCTGGCCTATGCGCGCGAGCTGCACGGGTTGCTCACGCAGCGCAGCGAGGCGCTCGCGGAACGGCTGTCGGAGCCGGGGCGCGGCGGCGTGTCGGAAGTCGCGGATTTCCTGCTGCTGCAGTTGGTGAATCGCTATCTCGCGCTGACCTGGCATACGCAGCAGCATGTTTCGACGCACCCGGAAACGCTATTCTGCGACTGGCTGAAGCTCGCGTGCGACCTCAGCACGTTCACGGCGGCCGGCCGGCGTCCGCAGTCGCTGGCGGTTTACGTCCACGACGACCTGCGCACGAGCTTCGCGGAACTGATGACGGAACTGCGGCGGTCGTTGTCGACCGTGCTCGAACAGAATGCGATCCAGATCGAGCTGCGCGATGCGGGCAACGGCATCCGCGTCGCGACGCTCGCCGATCCAGTACTGCGCGACACGGCCGGCTTCGTGCTCGCGGTGCGCGCGGACGTGCCGGCCGACAGCCTGCGCACCCGCTTTCCCGCGCAGGCGAAGCTCGGGCCGGTCGAGCGGATCCGCGATCTCGTGCAGTTGCAGCTGCCGGGCATCACGATGCGCCAGTTGCCGGTCGCACCGCGGCAGATCCCGTATCACGCGGGTCATACGTACTTCGAGATCGACAAGGGCAGCGACCTGTGGAAGCAGCTGGCGCGCTCCGGCGGTCTCGCATTTCATTTCGCAGGCGAATTCCCGGGGCTCTCGATGGAGTTCTGGGCGATACGCGGGTGAGGGCGGGCATCGCGATGAATTCTTCCTCCGATTCGATCTCCGCCGGCGCCGGCGGATTCGTGCCGCCGAATCCGGGCGGCATGCATCCGGCCGCATCCGGCGCGCCCGGCATGGGACCGACGACCATGCAGCCGCAGCCGGGCCGCTGGGCCGCGAGCGGCACGAACCCGCTCGTCGCGGCCGCGAACCCGCTGCTCAATCTGGTGCCGCAGATCCGCTCGACCGTCCATCATCCGAATCCGGCATGGCTGCGCGAGCATCTCGTCGTCGAGATCCGGCAGTTCGAGGCGCGCGCGCAGGAGGCCGGCGTGCCGTCCGAAGCGATCATCGGTGCGCGCTACTGCCTGTGCACGGCGCTCGACGAGGCGGCCGCGCTGACGCCGTGGGGCGGCAGCGTGTGGTCGTCGCACAGCCTGCTCGTGTCGTTCCACAACGAGACGTGGGGCGGCGAGAAGTTCTTCCACCTGCTCGAACGCCTGTCGCAGCAGCCGCGCCAGCATCTCGACCTGCTCGAGCTGCTGTATTTCTGTCTCGCGCTGGGCTTCGAGGGCCGCTATCGCGTGCTCGACAACGGCCACGCGCAGCTCGATGCGTTGCGCCGGCAGCTCGCACAGACGATCCGCTCGGTGCGCGGCGAATTCGAACCCGCGCTGTCGCCGCACTGGCGCGACGTCGTCACGCGCGACGTCGCGCGCCGTTTCGTCGTGCCGCTGTGGGTGTGCGTCGCGCTCGCGCTGCTGATCGGCTTCGGCGTGTTCGTCGGGCTGCGCATCGCGCTCGCCGGGCATTCGGATCGACTGTTCGCGTCGATCGACGCGCTGCACGTGCCGAAGCTGCAGCCCGCGCAGGCGCCGCCGCGCCCGGCGCCCGCGCCGCGCATCGCGAAATTCCTGGCACCCGAAATCGCGGCCGGCCTCGTGTCGGTGCGCGACGCCGCCGATCGCAGCGTGATCGTGCTGCGCGGCGACGGGCTGTTCAAGTCCGGCTCGACGTCGGTGATAGACCGCTACGCGCCGGTGCTCGCGCGGGTCGCCGATGCGCTGAACAAGGTGCCGGGCAACGTGCGCGTGACCGGCTATACCGACGACACGCCGGTGCATACGGCGCGCTTCGCGTCGAACTGGGATTTGTCGCGCGAACGCGCGGAAGCCGTGCGCAGCATGATCGCCGCGCGGCTCGACCGTCCGGAGCGGCTCGCGGCGGAAGGGCGCGGCACGCTCGACCCGGTCGCGCCGAACGATTCGCCCGCGAACCGCGCGCTGAACCGGCGCGTCGAGATCACGCTGCTGCCAGCGCCCGGCAGCGCCGCCGTCGGCGCGACGCAAGGGGCCAACTGACATGAACCAGGCTGTCGCGCGTTTCGTCCGGCCGTTGCCGTCTCGGGAGATCTGGACCTTCGCCGGTCTCGTCGTGCTCGCGTGCTTCGTGTGGCTCGCGGGCCCGCTGTTCGCGTTCGCCGAGGTCCGGCCGCTCGAAAGCGGCTGGGCGCGCGGGCTGACGATCGCGGTGCTGTTCGTCGCGTGGGGCGCGCGGGTCGCGTGGCGAAGCTGGCGCGCCAGCCGCCTCAACGCACAACTGCTGAACCAGCTTCGCGAAGCCGCGCCGGGGCCGGCCACCGCCGGCGATCCGGCGAAGGCGCAGCTCGACGAGTTGCGCAGCCGCTTCGACGAAGCCGCGACGTTGCTGAAGAAAGTTCGCTTCGGGCAGGCCGACACCGTGCGCAAGGGCCTGCCGCGCTGGTTCGACCGGATGTCGCGCCAGTATCTGTATCAGTTGCCGTGGTACGTGTTCATCGGGGCGCCGGGGTCGGGCAAGACGACCGCGCTCATGAATTCCGGGCTCAGCTTTCCGCTCGCCGAGCAGTTCGGCCGCGCGGCGATTCGCGGCGTGGGCGGCACGCGCCATTGCGACTGGTGGTTCACGAACGACGCGGTGTTGATCGACACGGCCGGCCGCTATACGACCCACGAGGGCAACCGCGCGCTCGACGAGGCCGAGTGGAAGGGCTTCGTCGACCTGCTGAAGAAATACCGCACACGCCAGCCGCTGAACGGCGCGATGCTGACGATCAGCGTCGCCGACCTGCTCGGCGCGTCGGAAGCCGAACGCACGCAGCACGCGATGGTGCTGCGCAAGCGGCTGCTCGAACTGCGCGCGCAGCTCGGCATCCGTTTTCCCGTGTATCTGCTCGTGACGAAAGCCGACCTGCTCGCGGGCTTCGCCGAGTATTTCGGCGCCTACGGCCGCGCGGAATGCGCGCAGGTGTGGGGCTTCACGTTCCCGCTCGCGCAGAGCGAGGCGCCGGGCTTCGACCTGCGTGCAGCATTCGACCGCGAATACCGGCTGCTGCATCAGCGGCTGAACGACGGGCTGCCCGAGCTGCTCGCCGCGCAGACCGACGCGCGCCAGCGCGAAATGACGTACCTGCTGCCGCAGCAGATCGCCGACCTGCAGGACATGCTCGGCCAGTTCGTCGCCGAAGTGTTTTCCGTATCGAGCTTCGAGCCGATGCCGATGCTGCGCGGCATCTACCTGACGAGCGGCACGCAGGAAGGCACCGCGTTCGATCGCGTAATGAGCGGCATCAAGCGCTTCCTGAAGATCGAGGGCGTGCCTCCGGTCGCGCAGGTCGGCTCGACCGGGCGCAGCTTCTTCCTGAAGGCGCTGCTGCAGGAGCACATCTTCCGCGAATCGGCGCTCGCCGGCAGCGACCTGCGCTGGCATCAGAAGCGGCGCGTACTGCAGATCGCCGGCTACGTGCTGCTCGCGCTGGTGTGCGTGGCCGTGCTGGTCGCGTGGCTGCGCAGTTATTCGAACAACCGCGCGTATCTCGACCAGATCGCCGCGCGCGTGCCGGCTGTCGATGCGCAGATCGCCGGCGCGAAGTTCTCCGACGCGTCCGACATCGCCCGGCTGCTGCCCGTGCTCGACGCGCTCGGCAGCCTCGCGAATGCGGGCGGCGTCGACCTGTCGCATCCGCCGCTCGCGTATCGGTGGGGGCTGTTCCAGGGCGAGAAGATCGACGAGGCCGTCGACGCCGTGTACCGGCGCGCGCTCGACGACGTGCTGCTGCCGATCGCCGCGAGCCGGATGGAGGCCGCGCTGCGCGACGCGCGGCCCGACGAAACCGAATACGCGTATGCGGCGCTGAAGGCGTACCTGATGCTGTACGACAGCGCGCACTACGATCCGGCGTTCGTGCAGGCCGTCGTCGATCTGGAAATGGAGCGCTCGCTGCCGCCCGATTTCTCGCCGGCCGAACGATCCGCGCTGCGCGCGCATCTCGCCGCGCTGTTCGGCAACCGCGTCGCGGTGTCGCCGTATCCGATGAACGAGCGGCTCGTGGCCGACGTGCGCGACCGGCTGCGGCAGGTGCCGTTCTCGCAGCGGCTGTACCGGCAGCTCACGCGTACGCTGCGGCCGGCGACGTCGGCGTTCGACTTCAGCGTCGCGCGCGCGGTCGGCCCCGATGCGTCGCTGGTGTTCCGCCGCCAGAGCGGCAAGCCGCTGGCGGAAGGCGTGCCGGGCCTCTATACGCGCAACGGCTATCGCAACGTGTTCGCGCCGCGCCTGGGCGGCGAGGTCGAGGCGTACGGGCGCGAGGAAGTGTGGGTGCTGAATCTCGGGCTGTCCGAGATCCCCGGGCCGAACGACGCGGCCGCGTGGGCGCGCGACATCCGCCAGCTCTACCTGAACGACTACCTGAAGATCTGGGACGACTATCTCGCGGACATCAAGCTGCAGCGCACGGCGACGCTCGCGCAGAGCATCCAGGTCGCGCGCGCGCTGTCGTCGGCCGATTCGCCGCTCACCCGGCTGATGGTCGCGCTCGCGCGCGACACGGCGCTCGGCGATGCGCCCGGCGGGGCGCGCAATCTCGCGTCGCGCGCGCAGGACAAGGTCGACGAGGCGCGCAGTTCGCTGTCGCAGATCTTCGCGGGCCAGGCCAGCGAAGCGAACCCGTCCGCGGCGGCGCCCGCGAGCCCCGAGCAGGTGGTCGACAGCCACTTCGCCGGGTTGCGCGTGTTCGCGCCGGGCAGCGGCGACCAGGCCCAGGCGTTCGACGCGGTGCTGAAGTCGATCGACGCGCTGTATACCTACCTGACGGCCACCGACGACGCGCTGCGCAGCGGCGCGCAACCGCCGCCGTCCGACGCGCCCGCGCGGCTGCGCGCGCAGGCCGGCCGCCTGCCGACGCCGTTCCGCGAAGTGCTCGACGACCTGTCGAACGTCGCGAACGGCAGCGTCGCGACCGTCGAGCAGCGTAGCGTCGCGCTGCGGGCCGGTGCGAACGTCGGCGACTTCTGCCGGCAGGCGATCGCGGGCCGCTATCCGTTCGCGCGAGGCTCGTCGCGCGACGTCGCGCCGGCGGACTTCGCGCAGATGTTCGCCCCGGGCGGGCTGATGGACGATTTCTTCCAGAAGAACCTGCAGTCGATCGTCGATACGACGTCGCACCCGTGGCGTTTCGCGAACCGCAATGCGGACGCCGATGCGTCGGCGGCCGCGATGCTCGCGTCGTTCGAGAAGGCCGCGGTGATCCGCGACGCCTATTTCAGCGGCGGGGCGCGCACCGCGCAGCTGAAGGTGCAGATCCAGCCGCTCGAAATGGACCCGTCGATCACCGAGATGGTGCTGGACGTCGACGGGCAGATCGTCCGCTACGCGCATGGCCCGCTCGTGCAGAGCGCGGTGGACTGGCCGGGCCCGCGCGGCAGCAACCAGGTGCGGCTGCAGGTGTCGGCGCAGGCCGGCGCGACCGACGGTTTCTCGACCGACGGGCCGTGGGCGCTGCACCGGCTGTTCGACCGCGCGGCCGTGTCGGCCGGGCGCGGCTCCGACCAGATGATTGCGCGCTTCACGGTCGACGGCAAACCGATCGTGCTGCAGGTGAATGCGGGCAGTGTCCGCAACCCATTCCGGCTGCCCCAGATGGAGTCCTTTACATGCCCTCCGAAGCCATGAGCCCGACATCGCCGCTCGCGCGCGCCGACGGCGACGCGCCGGCCTGGTACGGGAAGATTCCCGGCGCCGGCGACTTCGTGAACAGCCGGCTGCCGCATGCGCTCGCGCTCTGGTGGGAACGCTGGCTCCAGCAAGGGATGGCCGCGATGCGCCAGCGCGGCGCGAACGAGATCGAGCGCCACTACACGGTCGCGCCGGTCTGGAATTTCCTGATCCCGGCGGGCGCCGGCGCGTCGTGCGTGCAGCCGGGCTGCCTCGCGCCGAGCTGCGACCGCGTGGGGCGCTACTACCCGGTGATCGTCACGCTGCCGATGCGCGCGGCCGATTACTGGAACGGGCTGCCGGACGCCGCCGATGCGTTCTACTGGCAGGTCGGCCATGCGCTGCTCGACGCGATCCGCCATGCGCGCGCGCCGGGCGATCTCGAGCGGACGCTCGAACGCGTGCGGCTCGCGCCCGGCAACGGCAGGCGCGCTGAAATCATCGATGCGGCGCCTGGGACGCTGCCGGAGCGGCCGGCGCTCGCCGCGTGGCCGGGGCTGTCCGGCTATTTCGATCCGCACGGCGGCACCAGCTTCTGGTGGACCAACCGCGCCGACGGATCACCGCTGCGCACGCATGCCCATACGGGCACGCCCGACAACGCGCTGTTCCTGACGCTGTTCGGCGGCGGCTAGCCACCGGCTGACGGTCGGCGGGCGCGGCGGGCAGACGGGATGCGGTTTCGAGAGGTGGACATGAAGGACCCTGGATCGAGAGACAACGAGTACGACACGGCGACCCGCGGCGACGCATCCGAATTCGCGGTGCGGCCGCTGCCGCTCGGCCACCGCCTGGGCGAACTGCAGCTCGACGAGGTGCTGGGAATCGGCGGTTTCGGGATCGTCTATCGCGCGTTCGACCGCACGTTGCGGCGCGCCGTCGCGATCAAAGAGTACATGCCGTCGATGCTCGCGACGCGCGGCGGCGACTACACCGTATCGCTGCGGTCCGAGCGGTTCGCGCAGGCGTTCGACGCGGGACGCGGCGCGTTCCTCAACGAGGCGCGCCTGCTCGCGCAATTCGATCATCCGGGGCTCGTCAAGGTCCTGCACTTCTGGGAAAGCCACGGCACCGCGTACATGGTGATGCCGTTCTACGAAGGGCGCACGCTCAAGCAACTGCTCGACGGCGGCATGCGGATCAGCGAGACGCAGTTGCGCAACATCGTCGCCGCGCTGCTGGGTGCGCTCGACACGCTGCATCGCGCGCAATGCTTCCATCGCGACGTCGCGCTCGACAACGTGCTGATCCGCCCGAACGGCAGCGCGATCCTGCTCGATTTCGGCGCGGCGCGCAAACGGATCGGCGATCTCGTCGACGACGGCGCGATGATGATCAAGCCCGGCTACGCGCCGATCGAGCAGTACACCGACGATCCCGCGTTCAGCCAGGGGCCGTGGACGGATCTCTATGCGCTCGGTGCGGTGATGCACGCGATGATCACCGGCGAATTGCCGCCCGCGGCCGTGGTGCGCAGCATCAAGGACACGTACCGGCCGCTCGTATCGCGCGAATTGCCGGCCGGCGAGGTGTACAGCCCGGCATTCCTCGCGGCGGTCGATCATGCGCTGCAGTTGCGGATTCCGGATCGGCCGGAGTCGGTCGTGACGTTCGCGGCGGAGCTCGGGTTGCGGGACTTCGACCGGGCGGGCGCAGGGTATGGCGCGGCGGTCGTGCCGCCGGCCGTCGATGCGGACAGGGGCGGGGAAGAGAAGGGCGCGGCTTCTGCTGCGTCCGGTACCGCGTCGGCTGCTGCCGCGGCCTCGATCAGCGCGCCGCCGCCCGCGCGCGCGGGCGAGGTGTCGGCACCGCCGGATTCGCCGGCTGCTTCGTCGCAGGCGACCGACAGCAAGCCGGAGCCCGGCGCATCGTCCGCATCGGCATCGGCATCGTCTTCAGGCGGCGCATTCGCGCCGACCGGCCCCCAACGCGGCCCGGCACCCGCCGCATCACGCAACCGCCGCATCCCCGTCTACGCCGGAGCCGCGCTCGTCGCGCTGATCGCCGTCGGCCTCGCCGCGACCTATCTGTCGCGTCCCGCTCGCGTCGCCGACGAGGCCCCGCCCGCCGCGAGCCAGCCACAGGCCGGCACATCATCACCAGCCAGCACGCCGGACGCCATGCTGGCCCAGCACGGACCGATGCCGACCGTCGTGCCGCCGTCGAGCCTGCCGGCCGGATCGTCGGCGCAGGTTCCGCCGCCGCCCGTCGCCGCCGCGCCGGCCAGCGCGCCTGCCGTCGAGGCCGCCACCGCACCGCAGGTCGCGACCGCCGTCACGAACCCGGCCCCGTCGCAAGCCGGTTCCAGCGCCACCATCGCGCCCGCCGGCAGCCTCGACGCGTCGGAACGCGTCGTCAACGTGCCGCCGTCGGACGCTGCCGCGCCACCGATGACGCCGGCCCCTGCACCGAAGCCGCCGACGGAGGCCGAGACCGCCGTCGCCGCCGTCAACGTGCCGGCTGCCGAGCAACGTCCGCCGAAAACACAGGAAACCGTCCAGGTGCGTTTCAACGTGCGGCCATGGGGCGACGTCTACGTGAACGGCGCGCGGCGCGGCGCGAGCCCGCCGTTGCGCTCGGTGTCGTTGACGCCGGGTGTCTATCAGATCGAGATCCGCAACGGCTCGCTGCCGCCGTTGCGTCGCACCCTGGCGGTCGACTTCGGCAGCAAACCGATCAATATCGACTATGCATTCGAATGACGTCAGCCAGGCGGCCCTGGCCGCCGCCGCGCTTTCCGCGTCGCCGCCCGGCGTGCCGGCGGCGACGCCGCGTGCCGACTTGATCGGCCTGCTGCTCGCGGATCTCGCGCCCGATGCGTCGTGCGGCCCGAACCTCGAATACGACGCCGAGTTCCTGCAGTTGCAGGAGCGCGCGACGCCGCGCGCCGAGCAGCAGTACGGCGACACCGTGATCCCGGCCGAGGCGCCCGACTGGCGCGCGGTCGAGCGGCTCGCGCTGGCGCTGTCCGCGCGCACGAAGGACCTGCGCGTCGTCGCGACGCTCGCGCGCAGCTGGACCGAGCAGCACGGCATTCCCGGCTATGCAGACGCGCTCGTGGTCGTCGCGAACCTACTCGATCGCCGATGGGACGACCTGCATCCGCGGCTCGACGCGGACGGCGAACCGGACCCGACGCCGCGGATGAACGCGCTCGCCGACGTGGCCGGCGCACACGACTGCGCACGCGCGGCACGCCGCCAGCCGCTGTTCGACGGCGGCCCGAGCGTGCGCGATGCCGAACGGCTGCTCGATGGCCGCGGCGAAACCGGCGACCCCGTGACGGGCAGCCGCGAAAGCCTGATCGCCGCGCTGTCGGCCACGCGAGACGACGGCACGACGCCGCTCGACGCAGCGCGCGCCGCGTTGCACGCGCTGGACGCGATCCGTGCGTGCGTGACGGACCGGCTCGGCCGCGAATGGGCGCCCGATGCCGGCGATGCGGAGAAGGCGTTGCAGCGGATCGTGCGCGACGTGCCGCTGCCCGAGCCGCAACCGGGCGCACCGGGCGGCACGGTGCCCGCGCAACAGGCGTCGTCCGGCGACGCGTCGCAGGCCGGCGCCGCACCCGCCGCGCCGGCGGCCATGCCGAACGTCCATGCATGGCGCGACGCCGAGGTCACGAGCCGCGACGACGTGCGAATTGGCCTCGACAAGATGTGCCGCTATTTCGAGCTGCACGAGCCGAGCCATCCGGCGCCGCTGCTGCTGCGGCGCGCGCAGCGGCTGCTCGCGCTCGACTTCTACGAAATCATCCGAGATCTCGCTCCGGAGAGCCTGCCGAAGCTGGACCTGTTGAGCGGCGAGCGGAGCGAATGAAGCGAACGAAGCGAACGAAAGGGGCCGCCACGCGGGCGGCGACGACGTACAGCGCAATCTGATCGATGTGAAGGAGTGGACGATGACGGACAGAACCAAGGCGGCTGGCAGCGGACAGAAGTTCATCGCGCGCAATCGGGCGCCGCGCGTGCAGATCGAGTACGACGTCGAGACCTACGGCGCCGAGCGCAAGGTGCAGTTGCCGTTCGTGATGGGCGTGATCTCGGACCTGGCGGGCAAGCGGGCCGAGCCGCTGCCGGACCTGCCCGAGCGCAAGTTTCTCGAGATCGACGTCGACAACTTCGACGAGCGGATGAAGTCGGTCGCGCCGCGCGTCGCGTTCCAGGTGCCGAATACGCTGACCGGCGAAGGGATGCTCAACGTCGACATGACGTTCGAGCAGATCGACGATTTCTCGCCGGCCGCGATCGCGCGCAACGTCGACGCGCTGCGTCGGCTGCTGGAGGCGCGCACCGAGCTGTCGAACCTGCTGTCGTACATGGACGGCAAACACGGCGCCGAACAGCTGATCGAGCGCGCGATCAACGATCCCGACCTGCTGAAGACGCTCGTGCGCGAACCGCGCGAGCCCGCGCAGGGCGGCAACGCGACCCAACCGGAGGCCCGCGATGAATGACCCTGCCCAATCCCGCGCCGATGCGCGCGCCGCCGCGCAGCCCGAGATCGCACACGACGCGTTCGCCGCGCTGCTGCAGAAGGAATTCAAGCCGAAGACCGCCGAGGCGCGCGAGTCGGTCGAGCGGGCAGTGCG
The DNA here is from genome assembly GCF_002223355.1 of Burkholderia sp. HI2761. Taxonomy (NCBI): domain Bacteria; kingdom Pseudomonadati; phylum Pseudomonadota; class Betaproteobacteria; order Burkholderiales; family Burkholderiaceae; genus Burkholderia; species Burkholderia sp. HI2761. The sequence goes on from NZ_NKFN01000007.1 coordinate 1,910,689, forward strand.
CACGCTCGCGCAGCAGGCGCTCGAGCATACGGTCGGGATGACGACCGACGCGTACGGCAGCGTCAAGCAGATCATCGCGGAGATCGACCGGAAGCTGTCCGAGCAAATCAACCAGATCCTGCATCACGACGAATTCCAGACGCTCGAAGGCGCGTGGCGCGGCCTGCATTACCTGGTCACGCACACCGAGACCGACGAGTTGCTGAAGATCAAGGCGCTGCCGGCGTCGCGCAACGAGGTCGCACGGATGCTGAAGCGCTACAAGGGCGTCGCGTGGGACCAGAGCCCGCTGTTCCGCAAGATCTACGAGGAGGAATACGGGCAGTTCGGCGGCGAGCCGTTCGGCTGCCTCGTCGGCGATTTTCACTTCAACCACAGCCCGCCCGACGTCGAGATGCTCGGCGAACTGTCGAAGATCGCGGCGGCCGCGCACGCGCCGTTCATCGCCGGCGCGTCGCCGGAGCTGATGCAGATGGATTCGTGGCAGGAGCTGTCGAACCCGCGCGACCTGACGAAGATCTTCCAGAACACCGAATACGCCGCGTGGCGCAGCCTGCGGCAGTCGGAGGATTCGCGCTACGTCGGCCTTGCGATGCCGCGCTTTCTGGCCCGGCTGCCGTACGGCGCGCGCACCAACCCGGTCGACGAATTCGACTTCGAGGAGGACACCGACGCCGCGAACCACGACCGCTATACGTGGGCGAATTCGGCCTATGCGATGGCTGCGAACATCAACCGTTCGTTCAAGCAGTACGGCTGGTGTTCGTCGATCCGCGGCGTCGAATCGGGCGGGGCGGTCGAAGGGCTGCCGAGCCACACGTTCCCGACCGACGACGGCGGCGTCGACCAGAAATGCCCGACCGAGATCGCGATCAGCGACCGCCGCGAGGCCGAGCTCGCGAAGAACGGCTTCATGCCGTTCGTGCACCGGAAGAACTCGGATTTCGCGGCATTCATCGGCGCGCAGTCGCTGTACCAGCCGGCCGAGTATCACGACCCCGACGCGACCGCGAACGCGCGGTTGTCCGGCCGCCTGCCGTACCTGTTCGCATGCTGCCGCTTCGCGCACTACCTGAAGTGCATCGTGCGCGACAAGATCGGCTCGTTCCGCGAACGCGACGACATGGAGCGCTGGCTGAACGACTGGATCATGAACTACGTCGACGGCGACCCCGTGAACTCGTCGCAGGAAACCAAGGCGCGCAAGCCGCTCGCGGCCGCGCAGGTGGTCGTCGAGGAGGTGGAGGACAACCCCGGCTACTACACGTCGAAATTCTTCCTGAGACCGCACTACCAGCTCGAAGGGCTCACCGTGTCGCTGCGGCTCATCTCGCGGCTGCCGACCGCGAAGGCGGCGAACGAGTGAGCGGCAACCGGCATTCAACCTGACATCGCACCGAAACGGAGACGGCAATGGGCGTGGCAATGTTTATGAAGGTGGACGGCGTGACCGGCGAATCGGCCGACGCGCAGCACAAGGGCTGGACCGATATCCAGTCGTTCACGTGGGGCGCAAGCCAGCCGGGCGCGATGGCGAGCGGCAGCGGCGGCAACGCGGGCAAGGCGAGCTTCAACGACCTCGTCGTCGCCGCGTACATGGACAAGGGCGCGCCCGCGATCATCAAGAACTGCGCGAACGGCAAGCACCTGTCGTCGGTCGAGATCTCGGCGTGCAAGACGGGCGGCACGCAGGTCGAGTTCATGCGCGTGACGCTGCAGGAAGTGCTCGTCACGGCCGCGCAGGTCGCGGGCGTCGATCCGGGCGACGCGGCCGACCGGCTGATGATGCACTACGGCTTCCAGGCCGCGAAGGTGAAGAAGCAGTACTGGCAGCAGAACGACAACGGCGGCAAGGGCGCCGAGGTGACGGTCGGCTGGAACATCAAGGAAAACAGCGAGATGTGACGGCGCGGAGACGACCATGGACGACCCGCAAACCCGCGACGGCCGGGAGGGCAACCTGCGCGACCGGCTGCAGCCCGCGCTGCTCGACCGGCTCACCGACGACGCGCCGCAGCGCGCGACCGAAGCGCACGGCGCGCAGTGGATCGGCACCGAGCGCCTGCGCGCGGCCGTGCTGCGCGATCTCGCTTGGCTGCTCAACACGCGCAACGCCGAGGACGGCTTCGTCGACTGGTCGGCGTTCGCGCACGCGCAGGCATCGGTGCTCAACTACGGCATGCGGCCGCTGGTCGGCAAGCCGATGTCAGGCGTCGAGCGGATGTCGGTCGAGGCGTCGATCCGCGATGCGATCGTCCGCTTCGAGCCGCGCATCGTGGCCGACAGCGTCGAAGTGCGCAGCGTGATCGACGCGCCCGGCGGCCGGGCCGGCGAACGGCGCCACAACGTGCTGCTGTTCGAGATCCGCGGCACGCTGTGGTCGATCCCGCATCCGCTCGAATTCGTGCTGCGCTCCGACCTCGATCTCGAGACGGGCGCGATGTCGCTTCAAGCCGCGACGGGGGCCTGACGCGATGGATACGCGCCTGCTCGACTACTACAACCGCGAACTCGCGTACCTGCGTGAACTCGGCGGCGAATTCGCGCAGCAGTTCCCGAAGGTCGCCGCGCGACTGCGGCTCACCGAATCGGGGCCACCCGACCCGTACGTCGAACGGTTGCTCGAGGGCTTCAGCTTCCTCACCGCGCGCGTGCAGCTGAAGATGGACGCCGAATTTCCGCGCTTCACGCAGGCACTGCTCGATGCCGTGTATCCCGGCTATGTCGCGCCGCTGCCGTCGATGGCGATCGTGCGGTTCGCGCCGATGATGAACGAAGGCAGCCTGGCGCAAGGCTGGCGGCTGCCGGCCGGCACCGCGTTGCGCGCGCGACCGGCCGCGTCCGAGCAGACCGCGTGCGAGTTCCGTACCGCGCACGACCTGACGCTGTGGCCGCTCGAACTGACCGATGCGGCCGTTACCGGCGCACCGTCGTGGCTGCCGCGTGGCTCCGTCGCGGCGCGGCAGGACGTGCGCGGCGCGCTGCGGATCCGGCTGAAGGCGCGCGGCGGCACCAAACTCTCGCAATTGCCGCTCGACCGGCTGACGTTCCATCTCGCCGGCCCCGAACGCGACGCGCTGCATCTGCTCGAACTGCTCGCCGCGCATACGCTCGGCGTCGTGTGTCACGACCCGGGGCAGCCGCCGCGCTGGCTGCATACGCTCGACGCCGACGCGATCGTCCACGAGGGCTTCGATCCGGCCCAGGCGATCCTGCCCGACGACGGCCGCAGCTTCCACGGCTACCGGCTGCTGCGCGAGTATTTCGCGTTTCCGGCGCGCTTCCTGTTCTTCAGCATCGGCGGGCTGCGCGCGGCGCTGGCACGCGCGACCGGCGACGAGTGCGAGCTGACCGTGCTGTTCGACCGCCACGATGCGGCGCTCGAAGCGGCCGTCGACGCGCGCCACCTCGCGCTGAACTGCACGCCGGCCGTGAACCTGTTCGCGCGCCGCGCCGACCGCATTCCGCTGCAGCCCGGCGCGCGCGAGCATCATGTCGTCGTCGACCGCAGCCGGCCGCTCGACTTCGAGGTCTATGCGGTGCAGCGGCTCGCGAGCGAGCAGCGCGACGACGGCCAGTCGCGCGAATTCCGGCCGTTTCACGCATCGTTCGCCGGCGACGACGGCAACTACGGCGCGTACTACACGGTGCGGCGCGAGCCGCGGCTGGTGTCCGCGCAGGCGCGCGCGAACGGCACGCGCACCGGCTACGTCGGCAGCGAGACCTACGTGTCGCTCGTCGACAGCCAGTGCGCGCCGTACGACGAGACGATGCGCTACCTGTCCGCCGATACGCTGTGCACGAACCGCGATCTCGTGCTGCTGCAGCCGCCCGGCGACGCGAATACGTTCACGCTGCGCGTATCGGCTCCGGTCGAGCGCATCGTCGCGATCCGCGGCCCGTCGCGGCCGCGCCCGCCGATCGCCGACGCGCAGACCGCGTGGCGGCTGATCCGCCACCTCGGGCTCGCTCGGCACACGCTGACCGATCTCGACGACGACGAGGGCGCGCATGCGCTGCGCGAACTGCTCGGCCTGCATGCCGACCCGGCCGACGCGGCGATGCGCCGGCAGATCGACGGCGTGCAGCGCGTCGCGTTCTCGCCCGTGTTCCGACGCCTGCCGGCGCTCGGGCCGCTGATGTTCGGGCGCGGCGTGCAGGTCGACGTGACCGTCGACGATCACGCGTTCTCCGGCGACAGCCCGTTCCTGCTCGGCGCGGTACTCGAACAGTTCTTCGCGCGTCATGTATCGATCAACGCATTCGCCGAATGCGTGCTGACCAGCGCGCAGCGCGGCACGCTCGCGCACTGGCCGGCGCGCATCGGCAGGCGGCCCGCGATATGAAACGCGACACGTCACCCGGCACTCGGCCGGCCGCCGAAACCGCGCGCCACGACGCGTGGTGGGCGCGGCTGCGTGCCGCGCCGCACGGCTACGACCTGTTCCAGGCGCTGCGCTGGCTCGATGCGCTGTCGCCCGGCCGCGCGCCGCTCGGCCATGCCGCGCGGCCGCGCGACGAGCCCGTGCGGCTCGGGCAGCAGCCGTCGCTCGCATTCGCGGCGTCGATGCTGGCCGACATTCATGACGACGGCGCCGCGCGGCCGCGCATCGCGATCCACGGTTTCGGGCTGTTCGGCCCGAACGGGCCGTTGCCGACGCACCTGACCGAATACGCGCACGAGCGCGCGGCCCAGCACGACGACCCGACGTTTGCCGCGTTCGCCGACCTGTTCCATCACCGGCTGATCCTGCTGTTCTACCGCGCATGGGCCGACGCGCAGCCGACGGTGAGCCTCGATCGCCCCGAGCGCGCACGGTTCGACGGCTATATCGCGAGCCTGGTCGGGCGGGCGGCGCATGGCGACAGGCCGGCCGCGCAGGCCGATGCGGAACGCACGTCCGCCGACATGCTCGCGCCGCATGCGCTTTATTGCCACGCGGGCCATCTCGTGCGGCACACGCGCAACCCGGAAGGACTCGTGCAGATCGTGCGCCGGTATTTCGGCATCGATGCGCGCATCGTCGAGCACGTGCCGCAATGGGTCGCGATCGAGCGCTCGCAGCGCTGCACGATCCGCGCGACGCGGCCGACCTTGCGCGTCGGCGCCGTCGCGCTCGGCGTGGCGGTGCGCGACGCGCAGTCGCGCTTCCGGATCGTGCTCGGCCCGCTGTCGCTCGACGCGTACCGCCGCTTCCTGCCGGGCGGGCCGCACGCGCGCCAGCTCGCGCAGTGGGTGCGCGAATACGTCGGCATCGAATTCGACTGGGACGTGCAGCTCGAACTGGCGGCCGATGCCGTGCCGGCGATCGCGCTCGGCGCGCCGCAGGGCATCGGCCGCACCGCCTGGCTTGGGCAGCGGCTCGAACCGGGGCCCGCGCGCGACCTCGTCGTCCGCTATGACGTGCGGCGCGGCGGCACGCCCCTTCATCGCGAAACCGCCTAAACGGGAGCCGTCATGTCCGATATCGGCCGCGTCAACCTGTTCGGAAAACTGAATCCGTTCCTCTACGAGACGCTCGAGCAGGCGACTGGATTCTGCCGGCTGCGCGGCAATCCGTACGTCGAGCTCGCGCACTGGTTCAAGCAGATCCTGCAGCGGCCCGACGGCGACCTGCAGCGCGTGCTGCGCCGCTTCGACATCGATGCGGCGGCCATCGAGCGCGGGCTCGTCGCGGCGCTCGACCGGCTGCCGCGCGGCGCCGGATCAGTGTCCGACCTGTCCGTGCACATCGACGACGCGGTCGAACGCGCATGGGTCTATGCGACGCTGAAATACGACGCGACACGCATTCGCGGCGCCGTGCTGCTGCTCGCGATCCTGAAGACGCCGCAGTTGCGCAACGTGCTGGTGGCGATCACGCGCGAATTCGAGCGCATCGTGCCCGACGTGCTCGCCGACGAACTCGAATCGATCGTCGATGGCTCGCCCGAGACGCAATCGGCGGCACAGGGTTCGCAGGCAGGCATCGGCGGCGACGCAGCCGCGCGAGGTACGCCCGCCGCCGACGGTTCGGCGCTCGCGCGCTTCGCCGTCGACCTGACCGCCCGCGCGCGGGCCGGCGAGATCGACGCCGTCGTCGGGCGCGATGCCGAGATCCGTCAGATCGTCGACATCCTGCTGCGGCGCCGTCAGAACAATCCGCTGCTGGTCGGCGAGGCCGGCGTTGGCAAGACCGCCGTCGCGGAAGGCTTCGCGCTACGGATCGCCGCCGGCGACGTGCCGCCTTCGCTGCGCGACGTCGCGCTGTACCTGCTCGACATCGGGTTGCTGCAGGCCGGTGCGAGCGTGAAGGGCGAGTTCGAGAGCCGGCTGCGCGGCGTGATCGACGAAGCGATGTCGTCCGAACGGCCGGCGATCCTGTTCATCGACGAAGTGCATACGCTCGTCGGCGCCGGCGGGGCGGCCGGCACCGGCGACGCCGCGAACCTGCTGAAGCCCGCGCTCGCGCGCGGCTTGCTGCGCACGATCGGCGCGACCACGTGGTCCGAGTACAAGCAGTACATCGAGAAGGATCCGGCGCTGACGCGGCGCTTTCAGCTCGTCCACGTGCACGAGCCGGAGGAAGCCGCCGCGCTGACCATGCTGCGCGGCCTCGCCGCGAAGCTCGAGGCTCACCACCGCGTGCTCGTGCTCGACGACGCGCTGCAGGCCGCCGTCACGCTATCGCACCGGTACATCCCCGCACGTCAGTTGCCGGACAAGGCGATCAGCCTGCTCGATACGGCCTGCGCGCGCGTCGCCGTCAGCCAGCACGCGGTGCCCGCGCCGATCGAGGACGCGCGCCGCCGCATCGACAGCCTGCGCGTCGAACAGGAGCGAATCGGGCGCGAGTGTGCGCTCGGCACCGGCGATGCCGAGCGGCGCGACGCGATCGATACCGACATTGCCGCCGCACAGACTGAACTCGACCGGCTCGATGCGCGCTGGCAAACCGAACGCGACGCGTTGACGACGATCGTCGACGCGCGTGCTTTATTGCTCGACGACGATCCGTCGCATGAGCTCGATGCGGACGCGCGCGCCGCCGCGCAGGCCCGTCTCGCTGCCGCGCAACAGGCGCTGGCCGATCTGCAGGGCGACGCGCCGCTCGTGCTGCCCGCCGTCGATACGCACGCGGTGGCGGCCGTCGTCGCCGACTGGACCGGCATTCCGCTCGGCCGGATGGTGCGCGATGAAACGCAGGCCGTGCTGAAGCTCGCCGATACGCTCGGCGAACGCGTCGTCGGCCAGCGGCATGCGGTCGAACTGATCGCCGAGCGGATCCAGACTGCACGCGCGAAGCTCGACGATCCGACCAAGCCGCACGGCGTGTTCCTGCTGTGCGGGCCGTCCGGCGTCGGCAAGACCGAGACCGCGCTCGCGCTCGCCGACACGCTGTACGGCGGCGAGCACAACGCGATCACGATCAACATGAGCGAGTTCCAGGAAGCGCATACCGTGTCGACGCTGAAGGGTGCGCCACCGGGCTATGTCGGCTACGGGCAGGGCGGTGTACTCACGGAGGCCGTGCGCCGCCGGCCGTACAGCGTCGTGCTGCTCGACGAGATCGAGAAGGCACATCGGGACGTGCACGAGATTTTCTTCCAGGTGTTCGACAAGGGCTGGATGGAGGACGGCGAGGGGCGCGACATCGATTTCCGGCATACCGTGATCCTGCTGACGTCGAACGTCGGCGCGGATCGCGTGATGCAGCTTTGCCGCGACCCCGAGCATCTGCCGGGCGTGCAGACGCTCGCCGATGCGTTGCGCGCGCCGCTGCTCGACGTGTTTCCGGCCGCGCTGCTCGGCCGGCTGACCGTCGTGCCGTATTACCCGCTCACCGACGCGACGCTCGCGCGGATCGTCGCGCTGCAACTGCGGCGGATCGAGAAGCGGATCGACGCGCATCACGGGATCCGGTTGCGCTGCACCGATGCGGCAACCGCGTTGATCGTCGAGCGCTGCCGGACGATCGAATCCGGCGGCCGCATGGTCGACGCGATCCTCACGCATACCGTGATGCCGCGCATCAGCCGCGCGATCCTCGAGGCCACGCTCGAAGGACGCACGCTGGCATCGATCAAGGTGAGCGCGGCCGATGGCGAATTCGTTTACCGGTTCGACGAGGAGGCCACGGCGTGAATCGCGTCTTCACACTCGACAGCCCGCACGGCGACGATTTGAAATTCCATACGCTCGACGGCAGCGAGGAACTCGGCCGGCTGTTCGAATTCCGGATCGAGGCGCTGGCCGACAGCCATAGCCTGTCGTTGAAGGACATGCTCGGCAAACCCGTGACAGTCCGGATCGAACAGCAGGACCTGTCGACGCGCTACCTGAACGGCATCGTCGCGCGCGCGTCGCTCGCCGGCCGGCGCGCCGAGCGGCATTACGGCTATGAGTTGATCGTACGCCCATGGCTGTGGCTCGCAACGCGCCGCTCCGACTGCCGGATCTTCCAGAACAAGACCGTGCCGGAGATCGTGCAGGAAGTGCTGTCGACGTATGGATTTCCGATCGAGAACAAGTTGACCGAATCGTATGTGCCGCGTCAGTACTGCGTGCAGTACAACGAAACCGATGCCGCGTTCGTATCGCGGCTGATGGAATTCGAGGGGATCTATTTTTATTTTCGGCACGCGACAGACAATCACACGCTCGTGCTGTGCGATGCGATGTCGTCGCATGTCGCGCTGCCCGGCTACGAGACGATTCCGTATATCCCGCGCGACCGCACCGCGATCGCCGACGAGGAACATATCGACGGCTGGCTGCCCGCGCAGGAGGTGAGCGTCGGCAAGCATCAGACCACCGACTACGACTATACGAAGCCGCGTGCCGATCTTTCGTCGCAGAAGGTCGATCCGCGCGGTCACGATCACGATAGCTTCGCGTCGTTCGAATGGCCGGGCGGCTATCGCGACGATGCGCCGGGTGCGCATTACAGCCGCGTGAGGCTCGAGGAACAGCAGGCCGAACATGAGCGGGCGAATGCCGATACCGATGTGCGTGGCGTGGCGCCCGGGTATCTGTTCACGCTGGAGCATTGCCCGCGCGCCGACCAGAACCGCGAGTACCTGATCGTGCGGTGTCAGTACCGGTTTCAGGAGAACGCTTATGCGAGCGATCAGGGCGCGGAGGCCGTCGTGCATCAGACGATGATGCTCGTGCAGCCGTCGAGTTTGCCTTATCGGTCACCGCGCGACACGCCGCGGCCGCGTACCAATGGGCCGCAGACGGCGACCGTCGTCGGGCCGCCGGGTGAGGAAATCTGGACCGATCAGTACGGACGCGTGAAGCTGCAGTTTCGGTGGGACCGGTACGGGCAGAGCAATCAGGATTCGTCGTGCTGGGTGCGGGTGTCGAGTCCTTGGGCCGGGGGTGGGTTCGGGGGCGTGCAGATTCCGCGCGTGGGCGACGAGGTGGTGGTCGATTTTCTGAATGGCGATCCAGACGAGCCGATCGTGACGGGGCGCGTTTATAACGGCGAGAAGATGCCGCCGTGGGGGCTGCCGGGGAGTGCGACGCAGAGCGGGATGCTGTCGCGGTCGTCACCGGGCGGGACGACCGAGCATGCGAATGCGTTCCGGTTCGAGGACAAGAAGGGCGCGGAACAGCTGTGGATGCATGCGGAACGGAATTTCGATGCGGAGACGGAGGCCGATCATTCGCTTTCTGTCGGGAACAACCATACGCATACGGTCGGGAACGATGAAACGATGCAGGTGAAGAACAACCGGCAACGGATTGTGGGGCAGAACGAGACGGTGAATATCGGGAAGAATCGGGTCGCGCAGATCGGGGCGGATGAGACGCATGGGGTGGGGGGGAATCGAACGCGAACGGTCGGAAAGAACGAAACCGTGACGGTCGCCGCGAATCGCGACGCGACCATTGGTGGAATACATACCGAGACGGTTGCGAAAGCCAAGACCGAAACGATCGGGGAAGGCAAGACGCTGAACGTCGGACAGATGTATCAGACGACGTCGCAAGACATGAAGACGCTGGTTGCGTCGGCGCATACCGAAGAGATCGGCACGCGTACGTCGACGATCGCGAACGCGCATACGCACACGGTCGGCGGCGAACACACCGTCAACGTCGGCGCGAACCACGCGATGAGCGTACAGCATCAGATGCTCGTCAATGCCGGCGATCAGCTTTCGCTCGTCTGCGGGATGTCGAGCATCGTGATGAAGAGCGACGGCACGATCACGATACAGGGCGTCAACGTCGCATCGACCGGCACGAACACCCACAGCGTGAACGGCAAGACGGTGACGTCGTCGGCGACCGCCGAGCATACGGTCGAAGGCGCCGTCCTGAAACTGAATCCGTGACGGAGGTCCGCACGAATGCAGAACTGGCAGCCGACCAATCCGGTGGAGCGCAGGTTCATGGATGCGCATACGGACTGGATGAGTTTCGCGCAGGAACGCGACGCACGATTGATGATCTGGCAGACCGACGAAACGGATGCGGAGCTCGTGCGTATGTATTTCCAGGTGCAGGATGAGACGTCGTGTGCGGTTCGGACGATGCGGGCATCGTTCGTCAATGAAGCGGGTTATGCGACGTCGCTGACCGACGAGCTTGTTGCGTTCTACGAGAGCCGGCGTGAGGGGTCCGAAGCTCAGGGTGTGCGGGCGGATTGGCAAGCGCCGTACGACGATGGCAAGAATCCCTTGCTGTATCTGTTCGCGGTTGCCGACAGCCTGATGCAACATCATCCGGACGTTTTCCCTGCGATGGTGTTCGTGCTCGAACCGGCAAAAGTGCGGGATGACGCGGCATGGGTGCAGTGGATGGATGGCTTGCTGTCGATCATTGCGGTCGCGCCGCAGCTCGCCGAGCGCGTGCGCTTTGTCGTGCCGCGTACTGATATCGCGCCGTTCGCAACGCTGATGCAACGGCATCGGGCTGCGGTGCGCGTCGTGCACGGCGAGTATTCGATGGCGAGCGTGCCGCGTGAACTTCTGGCGGAATCAGGCGAGCGCGGGCCGAGCGGGGAGTTTCGACGGCATTTCGTTATGCTGACCGAGATGATCGAAGGCAACAATCCTGCTCGGCTGGAGGAACTGCGTGCGGCGGCACTGAAGGTCGCGGAGCGCGAACAGTGGTTCGATCAATGCGTGGTGGTGCATCTGATCGCGGGGGCCGCGTATCTGAAATGGCGAGATCGGGAGAAGGCGATCGCGGCTTACCGGAGCGCCGCCAGCAGCGGTATGCGCGCGGTCGAGGCGGGGCATCCGGCGGGGCACAAGCTCGTTGCGAACGGGTTGTTCGGCGAGGCGAGCGTGCATTTGACGCACAAGGATTATGCGCATTCGGCGTATTGCTATGAGCGTGCAGCGGCATCGACCACGGCTGCGAAGGATGGGCTGATGACAGTCGAGGCCTGGCGCATGAGCGCCGTGTGCTGGGAACGGGCAGGGGAGCGAGAGCATGCGCTGGAGGCGGGGTTCAATGCGCTCGATGCAGGGTTGATGATCGACGAGTCAATACGGGCGAACAGTAATCTGCCGATGGTTGTCGAGTGGATGGTGTCGCAATTGGGTGTGCAGGACCGGCGGCGTAACGCGCTCAGCGAGAAGGTCGCTGCGTTGCGTAGTGGGCGTTGAGCGCGAGCGAGGGCGGAAATCGTGGCACTACCAGCCGTCAAGCATCTCGATCCTGTTGTCGGCGTCGACGTTCACTCGGTACTGGTCACGCCAGGTACACCACCGGTGTTCCTGCCGCATCCTCACGTCGGGTTCATGCTCGATCTGCGCGAATACGTTCAAGCCGCGAAGGCCGTGGTCGGCTGCATCGCGATGATGATCGCGCAGGAGAAGGTGACCGAATACTTCGAAGATCATCCGGAGGATGTGAAGAAGCTGGAACACCTGGCCGACGAAGCAAACCAGCAGGTCAATGAACTGATGGGTGGCGGCAAGCTGTTCAAGGATGACCCCACTGTCGCGGAGGGGATGAAGCTCGCGAAAGAGGCCAACAAGATCAAGAACCGCATCAGTGACGATCTTGGCTCGAACGTCGGATCAGGGGGCAGCAGCGGCAGGCCGATTTTCGTGAACGGGATGATGCGCGCCACGGCCGGGACGCATGCGTACCACGTTCCGGGGTTGCATTTTCCGCTTGGCGAATCGTTTGCTCCACCGCCGGCGGACTTCGAGCCGTCGAACGACGGGGAGTCGTTCATGGGCAGCAAGACGGTGCTCGCCAATAACGATCCGATGTCGTATATGGCGTTGGAGGCGTTGAGTTGCTGGTCGATTGGGATGGAGCCGCCTCCGCACAATAGCGCGCATACAGATCGGACTTATCCGTCGATGCCGAGTTCGGTGATGCTGCCGATTCCAGGAGGACGGCCGGTGTTGGTGGGCGGGCCGCCGATCATGAATATGGCTGCGGCGGCGAAGGGGTTGTTCAAGGCGTTTCGGGGATCGAAGTGGGCAAAGGCGCTGGCGGACAAGCTGCATTTGAAGTCGGGGTTCTTGCGGTGCAATGTACTGAAGGCGGAACCCGTTGACGCAATTACAGGTGAAGTGATTGTGCAGCAGCACGATTTCACGGTCGTCGGTCGCCTGCCGTTGGCATGGAACCGCCATTATGCAAGCCAGCGTACATGGCACGGCACAATTGGCGTGGGCTGGCAAACGCCAGCCGACATCCGGCTCGACCTAATGCAACATGCCGGTAAATTGAGAGTGGTCGCATATTTTCCGGATCATGCTACGGTATTCGACGCGATGCCGGGTACAACCGGGTGGCTTGCCCGCGTGTACGACTGGCAGTATGGACATGCGCTATATCAGCATGATGACCACCTTATCCTGCGTACGCGCGCCGGCATCGAATACGAGTTTGAATTGCCGGCACGTTGGCAACACGCGGTAGACGCGATCACTGAAGACGCCACATTGACGTTGCTCATCGCGCGAATAATTGACCTTCATGGCAATGCATGGGCGTTCGAATGGCGTGAGGATCGCAGCGTTGCGCGGATTGTCGAATGGAAGGGCGAGACGGCAACCGGACGCAGAGTCGAATACGAAACCGCGAAAAAGACAGTAAATGAGATTCGCAGAGATTGCAATGGCAACTATCAATATAATCTTCTGATATCACTGACGCTAATCGATACAGACGGTTACCGATATCGACTCGTTGACTACGAACGCGATCGTAATGGAGATTTGATCGCCGCACTGGATGCCATGAGTCAGTCGCACCATTTTTATTACACAAATAACCATCTAATGGTTCGTCATATGAGTGCGCGTGGAGTTTCGTTCTACTACACTCACCGAATATATGGCGACGGTATTTGGCGGGTCGAACGTGCGTGGGGTGACGAGGATCTCTTCAATTACCGCTTCACCTATGATATCGAACATCACGAGACGCGAGTCACTGACTCGCTTGGTTATACATCGATTTTACAAGCGAACGAACGCGGGATGCCAGTCGCGATGACCGACCCATTGGGCGGCATCTCAAGCTATTGCTACGACGCGAAAGGTCGAACGTGCTCGGAGACTGATCCAGCAAGCAGAGTATCCGGATGGGAATACGACGAATATGGCAATCTGCTTACTCAGACACTGCCAGACAAGAGCATCGTGTATGCCGAGTATGACATGAATCATCGCCGCATCCGTCTAATCGCACCAGGTGGCAGAGAGTGGCAATATCAATGGAACGAACAAGGTGGCTTGATCACCCAGACGGCGCCGACCCATGCTTGCACTCGTTACGAATACAATCAATACGGTCAGATCGTGACGTGGACCGCACCGAGCGGCTCGACGACCCGTTTCTCCTATGATCGTGACGGCAATGTCGAAGAAGTAATCGATGCACGAGGTCGATGCATTCGGTATATGCACGATGCACGGGCTCATATAACATCGATTATCGACTTCCGAGATCGTGCAAGTCACTTTGAATACGATCGCAATGGCAATCTAACACGCGCCATCAAACCAGATGGCCAAGAAATTCACTACACGTATGATGCAGATGGAAATCTTCTGCGCTATCGCGACGCGAATGACCAGATTGTAAAATTTGAATATTCGCTACTCGGGCAGATAACCAAACGACTGATGCCTGATGGCACAGTCGTTCAGTACCAGTACGACTCCGAAGGGCAATTGGTCTGCGTGACAAATGAACTCAAAGAGTGCTATCGGTTCGGACGCGACGCGCTGGGACGAATCATCGAGGAAACTGACTATTGGGGACAATCACGTCGTTACGAGTACGGCGCATCAGGAGAGTTGCGGCGTAGCATCGATCCAATGGGGCAGGCAATCGTTTACGAAACCGACGTGCTTGGACGCGTTGTACAAAAGTACGTACCGGATCCACGTCAAGCTGACGGAATTCGCCGGGAGACATTTTCTTACGATTGTTGCGGCAACTTAGTCGTTGCGTCGAATCCGGATGCCAGGGTCGAATTGACATATGATGCGGCAGGACGTGTGGTTCGGGAAAGGCAAGGAGACGACTGCATCATAACCCATGCATACGACATGTCGGGAAATCACATCGAACGCAGGCTCCGAATTCAATCAAGCGGGCAGTCGATTGAGCATGTGGTGCGCTATGAGTACGATGCCCTTGACGAACTCCAGTCAATTCAAATCGATCAAGAGTGCCCAATAACATTTGATCGTGATGCACATGGTCAGGTTGAGGTAGAGTATCTCGACGATGGTTTGCGGCGCGAACTGTCTTACACGTCAGATGGCATGCTTGCCAAGCAAATCGTAAGACTAGAGTCAAAAATTTTATTCGACAGCGAATATCTATACAATACTCGCGGCGAGATGGTAGAAAAACACGATTCGCGACTCGGTCATGATCGCTTTGAATATGATTTAAGCGGAAAAGTTACGGCACACATTGATTCAACTGGCGAGCATCATCGTTTTTCCTATGATCTGGCCGGCAATCGGTTAAAAACGCGTGCCGTTCAGAATTATCGATACACACCATATCATCGGGGCACCCATTTTGATGCATGGAATATTCAAGACCATGTAAACAATCGCCAGTTTACATTCGATCGCATCGGGAATCTGATACACAGGAGTGGTCCGGAACTGGAAGTCACACTGCGCTGGGATGGTGATGGATTGCTAATCGAAACGTCGTCAGTGCGTCTCGAGGCTAGCAGCATCGGTGACCGATCGAACGTCGGGCGAGAAGTCCACACATGCTATGCATATGACGCATTTCATCGCCGAGTGCGAAAGGTATCGGAGGTTCGAGACTCTGGCGATACATCGACGAGTGCAGAAAGCGTGGCGGGACCGATGTCGCATGCTAGTCGCTTCTTCTGGGATGGTGACATCATGGTGGGCGAAGCGACCATCCGCGAGGCAGACGATCCAATACAGGAGACAGATGGTGTTTCTAACATGTGTGGTGTATTACCGGATAAGTGCAAGTGGGAAAGTACAGCTATTCAAGGTTCGCATTGCAGAAATAGGGAAGGCATTGGTTTGTTTCGTGCGTGGTTTCATTATCCTGAGAGTTTTTTGCCATTGGCTGTCGCTGAACATAGCATCCCGGCATACGGAAGCGGATCAATAGCTAGCACCACAAACGCTCAAGTAAGTGGCGACGGCAAGACGATGACAATGGCTCGTTATTGGGTGCACGTCGCTCCCAATGGAGCGCCGATACGTCTAAGCGATGTTGGAGGAAATGTCGTATGGGAAGCAGCCTACGGAGCTTGGGCCGAAATTCGGCAATACGGATCAAAATATAGGATCGATCAGCCATTGCGTGCTGAAGGTCAATATTGCGATCCTGAAACAGGACTTTATTATAATCGCCACCGATACTATGACCCTCATAGCGGGAGTTTCATTAGCCAGGATCCTCTCGGCCTTGCGGGTGGGATAAATTTGTTTGCGTATGGACCCAACTCGCTGACATGGACGGACCCTCTGGGGCTTGCCAGTAAGGAATCTCCACACCTTCTTTTTGCTGGCATCCTGCGTGGCAACAACCTCATTTATACAGATATTTTGGAAAGCGGTGGACTTACAGCAGAAGAGTCGAATGACCCTCAAATACGCCTAACATCTCATACGGAACCAAAATTCCTTGAACCAATTCTCTCAAAGCTCCGAACCCGCGACGAAATATGGATGCGTGGCGTGGCGAACCCGTGTCGTTCGTGCAAGCGGATTCTTCAACATGTCGCATTTTCTGGGCATCAAGTCTGCTATGCAGCATCGAAAAGCAAAGAAGCTTGGATTTTCCGTGAGGCCAGAGAGGGAGAGAAAGGAGATATTACAATTGAGCGACGTCGTTTCGACAATAAAAGTGGTGTCATTGGAGATTTGATTAAGGTGGAAAATTATCAAGTCACACTCAACAAAGAAACCAATAAACTCAAAATCTGCAAGATGAAATGATGAAGACAAGGTGTGGTGATTCCAGCTGGGTTTTTGTATTTAATTTTACATAACGTGAATTATCGATGGTTTTGGTGTAGTAGCTTTATAGAAATGTCGTGTTCTAGCCATTTAGAAATGTCGTGTTTGGACCTCGGTATGCTGATCGGCTCCCCGTGGGACTACGGAGCTGGCTATGCACCGAGCTGCCTTGGTTACGTTGAACATGCGAGAACTCGACCGTCTGAAGGTGATCCAGGCCGTGGTGGACATGGGACTGAAGCCTGGGCGTGCGGCTGAACGGCTGGGTTTGACGGTGCGGCAGATCGAACGGCTGGTGATCCGATATCGGGAATGCGGTGCAGCCGGACTGACCTCGCGCAAGCGTGGTCGACAAGGTAACCGGCGTCTGGACGAGAATCTGGCCCAGCGGGCTGTTGCGATCATTCGCGAGCGCTACGCCGATTTTGGCCCGACCTTGGCCTGCGAGAAGCTCTACGAATGCCACGACATTCGGCTCGCCAAGGAAACGGTGCGCCGTCTGATGACCGAGGCCGGGCTATGGGTGCCGCGCCGGCAGCGACCACCGAAGGTTTATCAGCCACGCGCGCGCCGTGCGTGCTTGGGCGAGTTGATTCAGATCGACGGTAGTGACCATCACTGGTTCGAGGACCGGGCTTCGCCTTGCACGCTGCTGGTGTACGTGGACGACGCGACGAGTCGGCTGATGGCGCTGCACTTCACGGCAAGCGAGTCGACCTTCAGCTACTTCGAGGCGACGCGCGCGTACCTCGAGCGTCACGGCAAGCCGGGCGCGTTTTACAGCGACAAGGCGAGCGTGTTTCGTAGTACGAAGGCGCAGGAAACCGGCAGCAGCATGACGCACTTTGGCCGGGCGATGTACGAATTGAACATCGACACGTTCTGCGCCAACAGCAGCTCAGCCAAGGGGCGCGTGGAGCGTGCGCACCTAACCTTGCAGGACCGGCTCGTGAAGGAATTGAGGCTGCGCGGGATCAATACGGTGGAGGCGGCCAATGCGTATGCGCCCTCCTTCATGGCCGCCTACAACGCGCGCTTTGCCAAGCCGCCCAAGAGCGAATTTGATGCGCATCGACCACTGAGGAGCGGTGAGAATCTGGATTTGCTGATGACGTGGCGCGAGACGCGCCGTGTCACGAAATCGTTGACGGTACAGTACGACCGCGTGATGTATTTGCTGGATGACACGTTGGAGAACCGCAAGCTGATACACCGCTACATCGACGTATGGGAGTACCCGGACGGGCGCATCGAGATCCGGGCTGATGGGCGGTTGCTGCCCTGCAGGCAGTACGACCGGCTAGCTGAACTGGACCAGGGCGCGGTGGTTGAGCACAAGCGGTTGAGCCACGTATTGCAGGTGGCGCAGGCCATTCAGGCACAGCGCGACGACCGGCGCATCTCTGGTTCGCCTTCCCGCACAAACCAGGGCGAGCCGGTTCGCGCCAAGGAACGCGTGGCGGGCACGAAGAAGCAACGCGAATTCACGCAGGCCGACGTCGAACAGGTCGTGGTGGAGCTATCACAACGCGGAAAGGCGCAATCGCCCCAGAAACCTGGCCGTCGGTCTGCAAAGGCCATCGCAGCAGACGTCAGCGCCCTGCCCGTTCAGGCTCCGTCCTTCGACACTGCATGAGCTGTAACCCGTTAAAGACAAACCTTTTAACCCCTAAAAACACGACATTTCTAAATAGCTGCCGCCACGACATCTTGAAATGGCTATGACATTTGGTGTAGGTCCCAAGTTCAGATGTCGTGTTTCCGCTAAATAAAAATGTCGTGTTTGGGCCTGTAGGTTGATCGCCTGCACCCTTGGGAGCGCCGGCGATGAACGCGACTGGGACGATCACCATGACGATGCGCGAACTGGACCGGTTCCGGTTCAAGGTCATTCAGGACGTGGCGGATGGCAGGCTCAAGCCCGGACGCGCGGCAGAACGACTGGGTTTGACGGTGCGACAGATCGAGCGTCTGGTGATCCGCTACCGGGAATCTGGTGCGGCTGGCCTGACCTCGCGCAAGCGTGGCCAACAAGGTAACCGGCGGCTGGACGATCACCATGACGACGCGGGAGCTGGCTCGTCTGAAGGTTCGTGGAAGCCGTGATCGAGCAGCGTCTGACGCCTTGGCGAGCCGCCGAGCAGCTCGGGATTAGTGGACGGCAGATTGAACGGCTGGTCGCCCGATATCGTGCTGCTGGTCCGGCCGGACTGGTTTCGCCGCGTCGTGGCCGCGCAAGCAATCATCAATTCTGCTCGTCTCAATCTGGAGCGGCGCTCTCACACACTCAAGCGCTCTCCCCAGGCCAAGCGCTTCGAATCTGAGCGATCGCGCCGCCATGGGCCGCTCCCCCGGGTGCGCAACACGCGCGGGTGGAGCTGAACCTCCCCTTTTTCTCAACGAAAATGACCGATCCGCTCACATTAGGGTTTTCATTGACTGATCCGCTCACTGTTTCGACTAAAATGCACAAATCGATCAATTCAAATGATCGAAATGAGCATTTCTACTGAAGGACATCGGACGGCGCGGTCGCCTGCGCAAGTAGCACGGAATGACGCGTTCAGCGGCGCGATCTTGATCGCCGGCACGCGGCCTCCGCTGATGTCGACATAACCCTTGGGAGACGGTAATTCCGCCCGCCGTTCCTTCCGCGATGGAGCAAGCATGTCAATTTCGTTCAAGGGAATCGTTCCCGCGCTGATCACGCCGATGACGGCGGACGAGAATATCGATGAAGACGGTCTGCGCGCGCTCGTCGAACGGCTGATCGAATCGGGCGTGCACGGGCTCTTCGTGCTCGGCACCAATGGCGAATTCATCGCACTGAATGAAGGTGAGAAACTTCGCATCGCGCGCATCGCGGTCAGCCAGGCCCGCTCGCGCGTACCGGTGATCGCGGGCACCGGCGCCTATGCGACGCGCGACGTGATCGACCTGAACCGGAAGATGGCCGAGGTGGGCGTGGACGCCGTGTCGGTGATCACGCCGTATTTCAACGGCGCGACCCAGCCCGAGCTCTACGCGCACTACAAGAAGATCGCCGACGCCACGCCGCTACCGGTCATGCTCTACACGATTCCCGCGAAGGCGGGCATCACGCTGACGGTCGATACCGTGCGCCGACTGTCGGAAATTCCGAACATTCGCGGCATCAAGGACAGCGGCGGCGACTTCGACCGCCTGCTGCAACTGATCGACCTGCGGCGCGACGACTTCTCGGTCTTCACCGGCACCGACTCGATGATTCTATGGACGCTGATCGCGGGTGGCGACGGCGCGGTCGCCGCAACGACCAATGCCGTCCCGCATGTCGTCATGTCGATTTGGAACAGGTTCCAGGCGGGTGATATCGCCGGCGCCCGCGAGGCTCAGGAATCGTTGCGTGCGCTGCGCGATGCGTTCGCGCTGGGGACGATGCCCGTCGTGCTGAAAACCGCCGCGCAGATGCTCGGAATGCCTGCCGGCCCCGCACGGTCCCCCGCCCTGCCGCTCGACGCCGGCGCCCGCGAGCGTCTCTCGCAGGCGCTGTCCATTTATCGCGACGCCGCGCGCAGCCACTGAAACGGATCATCAGCATGACCACCTATCACTTCCAGACCGTCAAGCACATCGTCCACGGCGCCGGCAGCCTCGCCACGCTTCCCGACAAGCTGGCGCTGCTCGACACGCCGGTCGAACGCATCGCGCTGATCACCCAACCGTCGATGGAAGCGCTCGGCATCGCCGATCGCGTGATCGCATCGCTCAACGCGAAGGGCATCGACGTGCGCATCATTCGCGGCGTCGAGCCGGAGCCGACCATCGGCAACGTCGAAACGGTCTACAACGAGCAGATCGCGCCGTTTGCGCCGCAAGCGATTTTGTCGATCGGCGGCGGCAGCGTGCTCGATGCGGCGAAGCTGTTCGCGGTGCGGCTGACCAACGACGAACCGCTGCAGAACTGGCTGGGCATCGATCTGATCAAGCAACCCGGCGTGCCGATGATTCTCGTGCCGACCACCGCCGGAACCGGCTCGGAAGTCACGCCCAACGCGATCGTGACGCTGCCGGACGAATCGTTGAAGGTAGGCATCGTCAGCCGTCACCTGCTGCCGCAAATCGTCATTCTCGATGCGGAGCTGACGCTCGGGTTGCCGCAGCCGATCACGGCCGCGACCGGCATGGACGCGTTCGTTCACGCGCTCGAATCGTACATCTCGACGAAGGCGAACCCGATCAGCGACATGTATGCGATGGAGTCGATGCGCCTGATCGGCGCGAACATCGTCGAAGCGTACGACAACGGCCAGTCGCTGAAAGCGCGCGAAGCGATGATGCTCGGCTCGATGTACGGCGGCCTCGCACTCACCGCCGCCGGCACGGCAGCGGTGCATGCGCTCGCCTACCCGCTCGGCGGCATGTTCAACGTCACCCACGGCGTCGCGAACGCGATGCTGCTGCCGCACGTAATGGCCTTCAATCTCGATGCGATCGAGGGCCGCCTGTCGAACGTTGCGCGCGCACTCGATCTGGCCTCGAAGGCCGATTCGGACGCGGCCGCGGCACGCAAGCTGCTCGTCAGGATCGAGGAATGGACGGCCGCCGTCGAGATTCCGCAGGACCTGCGCAAGTTCGGCGTGTCGGAAGAACATCTCGACGCGCTCGCGGTCGCGGCATCGAAAGTCAAGCGCCTGCTCGGCAACAATCCCAAAGCGCTGACGCTCGACGACATGAAAACCATCTATCGCCGCCTGCTGCCGTGAACGCGCTCGCACGGCACACAGCCCGGCTCCTGATCATCGCCGACGATCTGTCGGGCGCGGCCGATTGCGCGGTGGCCGGGTTGCGTCACGGCCTGACGACGATGGTCCTGCTCGACGCCGGGCATGCATCGACATCGACGGACGGTGTCGACATCCTGTCGATCGACGTCGATTCGCGCCGCGCATCGAAGGACGTGGCGGCCCAGCGCAATGTCGCCGCGGTCGAATCGTTGTCGGCTGCAGGCACGCGCCTCTACAAGAAGGTGGACTCCACGCTGCGCGGCAACGTCGCGGCGGAAGTCGCCGCGCTCGCATTGCACCTCGGCATGGCAATCGTGTGCCCGGCCTATCCGGCCGCCGGCCGCACCACCCGCGACGGACGGCAATGGGTGCGCGGCGTGCCGGTCGAAGCAAGCGAATACTGGCGCAACGAGCACATCGTGGGCAAAGCCGACCTGGTTGCGCTGCTGTCCGCCGAGCATCTGCGCGTCGCGCATGCGGGATTCAGCGAGGTGCGCAGCAGTGAGCCCGGCGCGCTCGCTGCTTACATTCGGCAACTGCAATCCGACGGCATGCAGGCCGTCGTATGCGACGCGGAGTCCGACGACGACCTGCAACGCATTGCCCGCGCGTCCGCGACGCTCGACGGCGTGTTCTGGGTCGGTTCGGCCGGCCTGGCTCCCCCCATCATCGAAGCGCTGGCGCTACCGCGCAGCGTGAGCGGTCCGGCGACCGACGATCAGCATCCGCACGGCCCCGTGCTGACGGTCGTCGGCAGCATGTCGAGCATCTCACATGCGCAACTGGACTGCCTCAAGGCGAACGCCGGCCCTCATCTCGTTGCACTCGAAGTCGCCGTCTCCGCGCTGGACGATCCGCAAAGCGACCTGACGACGGTCGTATGCGACGCGCTGCGCCGTGGCGAGCACGTGGTGGTGTCGTTGAGCCAGACGCACCGCGGGGACGTAAAGGACGGCCTGCTGTTCTGCAACCGTCTTGCATTGCTGCTGGCGCCCGCCATGCCCTACGCCGGCGCGCTCATCGCAACCGGCGGCGAAACGGCGCGCGCACTGCTCGCCGCGGCCGGCGCGAGCGCGTTGCGCGTCGTCGACGAAATCGAGGACGGCATGCCGCTGCTTGAATGCCGGCTGCAAGGAAAGACATTTCCCGTCGTGACCAAGGCGGGCGGCTTCGGCCAGCCCGAGTCGATCCATCACGCCTGGCGTCGGCTTGCGCAGGAACGCAAGACAGCCGACACCACTCAATCCAATCAGTGAAGGAAGCTGCCATGGACAATCGTCCCATCATCGGCATCACCATGGGCGACGCGGCCGGCGTCGGACCGGAAATCATCATGAAGAGCCTTGCCCATGCGGCGGTGTACGACCAGTGCCGCCCCGTGGTCATCGGCGACGCCGCGCGGCTGCGGGATGCCGGTCGCCGCGCGGGCGTCGATCTCGACGTTCGCACGGTCAGTCGACCCGCCGAAGGCGCGTTCCGCGTCGGAGTCGTCGATTGCATCGACCTCGCGCTCATTCCGGCGGACCTGCCGTACGGAAAGCTGTCGCCCGTCGCGGGAGATGCCGCGTATCAATACATCGCGCGCACCGTGGAGCTGACGTCCAAGGGCGAACTCGACGCGATCTGCACCGCGCCGCTCAACAAGGAAGCGCTGCATGCGGGCGGCCATATTTTCCCCGGCCACACGGAAATGCTCGCGCATCTGACGGGCATCGACGAGGTGTCGATGATGCTGGTCGCGCCCAATCTGCGCGTGATTCACGTGACGACGCACATCGGGCTGCTCGACGCAATTCGCAAGATCGAGCCGGGGCTCGTGCAGCGCACGATCGAACGCGCGCACGACACGCTGGTGCGTGCCGGCATCGCGAATCCGCGCATCGGCGTGTGCGGGATCAATCCGCATGCCGGCGAAAACGGCCTGTTCGGCTACGGCGAAGAGGAACAGAAGATCGTTCCGGCGATCGAGGTTCTTCGGGCGCGCGGCTGGGACGTCGAAGGCCCGCTGCCGGCCGATACGCTGTTTTTCCGTGCGGGGCGCGGCGATTTCGACGTGGTCGTCGCGATGTATCACGACCAGGGACACGGGCCGGTGAAAGTGATGGGCCTCGAAGCCGGCGTGAACGTGACGGTCGGCCTGCCCGTCATCCGCACATCGGTCGACCACGGCACCGCCTTCGACATCGCCGGCAAGGGCATCGCCGACGAACGCAGCCTGCTGGAAGCATTCCGTCAGGCCGTGGACCTCGCGACGCGGCGCAACGAGTCGTCGCCCGTCGCCACCGCCGCGTAAGCGGAGGACGCAACGACACGCACTATCCGCGAGCGACATCGGCAGGCACATGCCGGATCGCTTGAGGCACCGAACGCACATCAACCGAAGGTAACGTGGAGACAAGCGATGGCCACCTTCAGTTATTGGGACACAGCCACCATCATCGGGATGGTGGTCGCCTACATCGTCATTACCAGCCTCATCAGCATTCGCCTGCGCAGCCGCAATTCCGAGCAGTTCATGGTGGCCGGGCGCTCGATGCCGGCGCTGGTGGTCGCGATCCTGCTGATGTCGGAATTCATCGGCGCGAAATCGACGGTGGGCACCTCGCAGGAAGCTTTCTCTGCCGGCATCGCCGCGTCGTGGTCGGTGCTGGCGGCCGCCATCGGCTTCCTTTTCTTCGGTCTGTTCATGGCCAAGCGGCTCTATGCGTCCGGTGAGTTCACGATCTCCGGATTCATCGCGCAACGCTACGGCCATGGCGCGAAGCTCGCGGTCTCGGCGATCATGATCTACGCGCTGTTCGTCGTGAACGTCGGCAACTACGTGAGTGGTGCGGCGGCGATCTCGACGGTCATGCATATCAACCTGCCGACGGCCGCCATCATCACCGCGACCGTCAGCACGATCTATTTCGTCTGGGGCGGCCTCAAGAGCGTCGCGTATCTCACGGTCGTTCACAGCGCGGTGAAGCTGCTCGGCATCGCGATTCTGGTCGGCGTCGCATGGAAGCTGTCCGGTGGCATTGCGCCGATGGCGCAGCACATGCCCGCGCACTACTTCACGTGGACGGGCGCGCTGTCCGGCGGAACGATCGGCGCGTGGATCATCGGCACGGCCGGCGCGATCTTCTCGACGCAGTTCATCATCCAGGCCATCTCGGCCACCCGCAGCCCCGAGGGTGCCCGTGCATCGTCGCTAATGGCCGCGCTGCTGTGCGTGCCGATCGGGCTCGCGCTCGGCTTCATCGGCGTGACGGCGAAGTACCTGTATCCCGAGATCAAGAGCCTGTACGCCCTGCCGGTGTTCCTGCAGCACATGAACCCGATCCTGGCCGGCATCGTCACGACGTCGCTCGTGGCCTCGATCTTCGTGAGCGTCTGCACTGTCGCACTGGCCATCGCATCGCTGATCGTGAAGGACTTCTATGTGCCCCGCTTCAATCCGACGCCCGACGTCGAGCTGAGAATGACGCGCTGGATTTCGCTGATCGTCGGCTTCCTGCCGCTGATCTTCGTGCTGTTCGTCCCGCAAATCCTCGCGTTGTCGTTCTTCAGCCGTGCGCTTCGCCTGTCCGTATCGGTCGTCGCGCTGATCGGCATCTACCTGCCGTTCTTCAGCGGCAAGCGCGGCGCCGTGTCGGCACTCATCGTCGCGACGATCGCCACGACGCTCTGGTATCTGCTGGGCAATCCGTTCGGCATCGACAACATGTACGTCGCGCTCGTGACCCCGGCCATCGTGCTGATCGTCGGCAAGCTGTTGTTCCATGGCGAGAGATCGGATCTTCGGGACAAGCGGCTCACGCATCGCGAATCGCACTAACGTCGCCACTCGAGAGACATTTCATGAGCACGAATTTCGTTGAAGCGGCGAGCGCCGCGTCGGATCATCGCGTTCGCGCCGCGTATGCCGACGCGGAACGCCAGGAAGCGTTCCTGCCCACCGCGTGCGTGCAGAATCACGCGGCCAACCTGCACTGCCTCGACAACGGCGACCTGCTGTGCGTATGGTTCGGCGGCACCCAGGAAGGCATTCCGGATGTATCCATCTACCTGTCGCGTCTCGCGGCCGGGACGAACGAATGGTCGCCGCCGCGAAAGCTGTCGGACGACCCGACCCGCTCCGAACAGAATCCCGTGCTGTTCACCGCGCCGGACGGCCGCCTGTGGCTGCTCTACACCGCGCAGCTGTCCGGCCACCAGAACACCGCGATCGTGCGCCGTCGCGTGTCGACGGACAACGGCATCACCTGGGGCCCCGTCGAAACGTTGTTCGATCGCCCGGGGACCTTCGTGCGCCAGCCGATCGTCGCTCTCGACGGCGGCACGTGGATTTGTCCGATATTCCTGTGTCGCACGGAGCCCGGCGAGCGATGGGTCGGCAACGACGACGTCAGCGCGGTGATGGTGTCCGACGACCAGGGCGTGTCGTGGACGCTGCATGAAGTGCCGAACAGCGTCGGGTGCGTGCACATGAACGTGCACGTACTGCACGATGGTTCGCTGCTCGCGCTCTACCGCAGCCGTTGGGCGGACTTCGTCTACGCGAGCCGCTCGACGGATGGCCGCACGTGGAGCGCGCCCGCACCGACCGACGTGCCGAACAACAACTCGTCGATTCAGTTTGCAGTACTTCAGAACGGGCACCTCGCGCTCGTATTCAACGAAAGCGATGCATCGCACGGCAACGCGCGCCGCGCTTCCCTGTACGACGACATCGAAGATTCGGAGGACAGCGGCGGGCTGCGCGACCAGAAGGCGTCCTCCCGCGGCACGGCCTTTTGGGGCGCACCGCGCGCGCCGATGTCGCTGGCGATCTCCGAGGACGGCGGCAGGACCTGGCGGCGGCGCCGCAACCTGGAAATCGGCGACGGCTACTGCATGACGAACAACTCCGCGGACCAGCGCAACCGGGAATATTCGTATCCGTCCATCGTGCAGTCGCGGGACGGCACGTTGCACATCGCGTTCACGTGGTTCCGCCAGAAGATCAAGTACGTGCGCGTCGACGAGGCGTGGGTTCGCGGTCGATGAGCGCCGTCGCGGCAAATGGCGGGTCACTGCCGCAATTCGATAAACTTGTCGGTCGCGAGGCGCGAACTAGCGCGCCCATTCGATCAGACCAGGACATCACGCACATGAAAGTGACCAGGCGCCGGGAGGCGATGCTGCAGGCCGTGCTCGGGGGCATGACGGACGTTGCGACGTTGTGCGAGCACTTCGGAATGTCGGAAGCGACGGTTCGACGGGATCTGCGTGCGCTGGCGAGCGACCGGCGCATTCTTCGCACGTACGGTGGTGCCGCCGCGGTCGGCGGCCACGAGCCGGAACTCTCGCTCGAGGAGCGGCGCGTCAGTTCGCAGGAACAAAAGGAGGCGATTGCGCACGCGGCGAGCGCGTTCGTCGAGGACGGCGACACCGTGTTCCTGGACGGTGGCACCACGACGGCGGCGCTGGCACGGGTACTTGCCGGCCGGACCGAGGTTCACGTCGTCACCAACAACCTGTTGATCGTGAGTGCCCTCGCGTCGTCCGGCGTTCCCGTGACGGTGATCGGCGGCGACGTCCGGTCGTCCAGTATGAGCACGCTCGGGCCGCTCGCGCAGATCGCGCTGAGCCGCCTGAGCGTCGACAAGGCGTTCCTCGGTGCCGATGGCGTGGTCGCCGAACTCGGCTTGTGCGAGGCAAGCAGCGAGCAGTCGTATCTGAAGGAGTGCGTGATGCGACAGGCCGCCGAGGTTTTCGTGCTCGTGACCGCGGACAAGCTCGGGCGCGCTAGCCAGCAGCACTGGTCGCCACTGGAGCGCGACTGGACGCTCGTGACGGACGATGCGGCTCTCCACGAGCAGCTCGAACCGTTCCATGCGCAAACGCGGGCTACGGTTCATGTCGTCGGTACGAAGGCCACGTCGGCATCCGGTGGTTCATCGCAGGATCCAACCTAGTAGGAGCGAGCGTGGGTCGATTGGAGCACTCGGGTTCGGGTTTGCGCCATGCCGTCGTCACGGGCGCGTCGTCGGGAATCGGCCGCGCCATCGTCGATCGGCTGCTCGCCGACGGCTGGCGCGTCACGGGACTGTGCCGGTCGCACGTCGCCGCGACTCGCGATGCGCTGAAAATCGTGTCGGTCGACGTCACCGATTTCGCTGCGCTCGGGCCCGTATGCGATGAACTGGGCGCGGTCGACGCACTCGTGCATGCGGCCGGCTTCATGCGCACCGCACCGCTCGGCCAGCTATCGCACGAGGACGGCACGGCGATGTGGCGCCTGCACGTCGAGTCCGCCATCTTCCTCGCCGATCGTCTGGCGCCGCGGATGGCGGCCGGCGGCCGCATCGTGTTGCTGGGCAGCCGTACCGCCAACGGCGCGGCCACGCGCAGCCAGTATGCGGCGACCAAGTCCGCGCTGGTGGGTCTCGCGCGGTCGTGGGCCGCGGAACTCGCACCCGACGGCATCACCGTCAACGTCGTCGCGCCCGGCGCGACGGACACGCCGTTCCTGCGCGATCCGGCGCGCGCGGCAACACCCCCGAAGCGTCCACCGATCGGGCGATTCATCACGGCCGAGGAAGTCGCCGCGTTGACGGGCTTTTTGCTGAGCCCTGCCGCAGGCGCGATCACCGGGCAACAGATCGTCATGTGCGGCGGTGCATCGCTTTGACGCGGCGAGATCAGCGCCTCCGCCAATCGCTCCGGTTCAACACGGAACCCGACCGCCCACGCCGTTGCAACCGCATCGAACTCAACGAAATGCTTCAGCAAACCGGTATGCGTTGAGGTCATTCTCGCCAGCACGCTGATGATCTCGGACGAGTTCCCGGAATACGATCTCTTCGCCCTTGACCCGGACGGCAACGCGCCGATGGCGCTCCATCTTCATGTCGACGGCGCCGATGCGACGATCGCCGCCGCCGTCGCGGCCGGCGCGCGCGTGACGCGTGCGCTCCAGGACCAGTTCTACGGCGAGCGTTCGGGCCGGATCCGCGATCCGTTCGGTTACGATTGGCTGATCGGGCATACGATCGAAGCGGTCGAACCCGACGAAATGCAACGGCGTTACACGGCGCTGCTGTCCGGCGATCAGTAAGCAATTCGGACGGCATACCCCGAGCGATCACTCCGACATCCGCGATGCACTACCACCCCGACGACATCAGCCGGCTTTTCCTCGGTATTCCGACGCTGCAGTTGAACCGCCCCGCGCCGGCCGAACGGTTTCTCGCCGTCGCCGTCGATACCGGCGTCGAACTCCGGCAGGTGCTGCGCGACTACCCGCATGTCCGCTACCAGCCCCTCGACTTCCACTATCTATGCCAGCAAAGCCTGTCCGCGCTGGACGACGCGCTGCTGGCCGACCTGACACGTGACATGCGGCATGGCTGGCGCGGCGCGCACTGGGCCGCGCTGCTGATCGCGTTGTCGGGCAACGCGCGTTATCTGCCGCACCTCGACGAGGCTAGGCGCCACCGCGGCGTCGAATGGACCGCCGAGCTTGCCGAAGCTGCATCGGCAGCCAATGCGCAATCGTCGGCCTGCCGTTGCTGCCGGTCGATCGTGCAGTTGCGCAAACAACTGGCCGAGTTGCCGCGCGTCGTCGTGCGGTTGAGGCCCTGGTTTTCACCCGAAGCGCTCGAAGCGAGGGCAAACGCCGTTCGCATTGCCTATCGAAGCGGCGGCGCCGATGCGGCGCTGCCGATCGCCCGTCGCTAGGCGCTCGGCCCACCCTCGCGCGCTGACGCGCCGAATCCCACGCACCGCCACGCACGCCTCCCTCCCCGACCGCTTCCCCGCAGTCGCCGCATCTCGATTCCGAGCGATTCCGCAGAGGACCTTTCCTGCGCAGCGCCTTAATCGACCGCCGCCCGATCTCCAATAATGGCCGCTCGATCCATCGGCCGCCAGGCCGGTCCAACAACAACAAACACCTATGCATTCCTGCCAATCGAACCAGCATGCCGGCGCACGCGTCGCGGGGACCGTCATTGCCGCCTGTCTGACCGGCTTCGTGCCGGACGTCGCGCTTGCTCAGAGCAGCGTGACGCTGTACGGCCTGATCGACACGTCGATCACCTACTCGACCAACCAGCGCACGCGCGGTGCCGGCTCGCCCGGCAGCGGCGGCGTCGCGATGACGAGCGGCGCGCTGAACGCATCGCGCTGGGGGCTGCGTGGCCGCGAGGATCTGGGCGGCGGAACGGCCGCGGTCTTCGCGCTCGAAAACGGTTTCTCGGGCACCACCGGCAAGCTGTCGCAGAAAGGCGTCGACCTGTTCGGCCGCCAGGCGTGGATCGGCGTGAGTTCTCAGACGGCCGGCACGCTGTCGTTCGGCCGCCAGTACGACCTGATCCTCGATTTCGTAACGCCGCTTGGCGCGTCCGGCCCCGGCTGGGGCGGCAACCTCGCGGTTCACCCGTACGACAACGACGATTCGAACCGCAATCTGCGCATCAACCACGCGGTGAAGTACACGAGCCCGATGGTTCGCGGGCTGAGGTTCGGCGCGATGGTCGGGTTCTCGAACACGGCCGGCCAGTTCTCCAACAACGCGGTGTGGAGCACGGGCGTGTCGTATGCGAACGGGCCGTTGAAGCTCGGCGCCGGCTACCTGAAAATCAGCCGCGACCGCAACGCGCCGAACCCGGACGGCGCGCTCAGCACGGTCGACGGTTCGGCGACGATCACGGGCGGCAACCAGCAGATCTGGGCGATGGCCGGGCGTTATGCATTCGGGCCGCACTCGGTCGGCGCCGCGTGGTCGCATTCGACCACCGACGGCGTGACGGGCGTGCTTCAGGGCGGCAACATCGTGCCGCTGAAGGGCGAATCGCTGGTTTTCGACAACTTCACGATCGACGGACACTACTTCGTCACGCGTGCGCTGAGCGTCGCCGCCGCGTACACGTACACGATGGGCCGCTTCGACACCCGCACGGGCCAGACGCGCCCGAAATGGAACCAGGTCGTCGCGCAGGTCGACTATGCGCTGTCGAAGCGCACGGATGCCTATCTCGAAGGCACGTACCAGAGCGTGAGCGGCGGCAACGGCAATCCGGCATTCAACGCGACCGTCTGGACCTTGACGCCTTCCGCGAACGGCAACCAGGCCGTCGTCGCGCTGGGGCTGCGGCACAAGTTCTGACGAGCCGCGTGCGCCGCGGCCTCACGCGGCCGTGCCCCATGCGCGGCCTTGTCCGCTGTGGCGTGCGGCACATACCGCACCCCGCTGGCGATAGCAAGAATGCCTCCCGACTGTCGCGTTTGCGCAAAAAATGCGGAGAAACTGGGCACGTTGTGACATTTTTCCTAATCTATTTGCAGCGACGCCGCGATCCGGCGTTCCGGTCGCAACATTCTTTCATCTGGCGCACCATCGGCTTACGAGCCCGCATCACGGCAACGGAGCCGGACCTTTCGCGCCATGGCGGCCGGACAGCTGCGTGCGGATGGCACGCGCCACGCTTTCAATGCAGTCAACCGCTGGAGACGAACGATGAGCAAAATGAACCGAATTGCGGTCCTGGCAACTTTCGTACTGCTTGCCGGTTGTCACAACGCGGCGAAAACGCCCGAGAATGCCGGCGCGGCGCCGCAGCCCTCGAGCGAAACCGTCGCGACGGTGACGGCCGACGATCTGAACAACCCGAACAGCCCGCTCGCCAAGCGCAGCATCTACTTCGATTTCGACCAGTACTCGGTGAAGCCCGAATTCCAGTCGCTGCTACAGGCGCACGCCGACTACCTGCGCAGCCATCCGGCGCGGCACGTGCTGATCCAGGGCAACACCGACGAGCGCGGCACGTCCGAATACA
Organism: Burkholderia sp. HI2761; assembly: GCF_002223355.1. Classification (NCBI taxonomy): domain Bacteria; kingdom Pseudomonadati; phylum Pseudomonadota; class Betaproteobacteria; order Burkholderiales; family Burkholderiaceae; genus Burkholderia; species Burkholderia sp. HI2761. The sequence continues at coordinate 1,941,704 of NZ_NKFN01000007.1, forward strand.
ACGTCGCGCTCGGCCAGCGCCGCTCGCAGGCCGTGATGAGTGCGCTCGAAACGCTTGGCGTGCAGGCCACGCAACTGGAGGCGGTCAGCCTCGGCAAGGAGAAGCCGGTCGCGCTCGGCCACGACGAGGAAGCGTGGGCGCAGAACCGCCGCGCCGATCTCGTCTATCGTTGATCCAGGCGCCGCCGCCGCGGCGATACGTAAAAAGCATGGAATAACTGCGCCGCCGAAACGTCTTTTCATCGCGCAGACGCGCGGTTCACGCGAACCGCCTTTCCTGTCGCCTGCGCGCTGCAAGGAGATTGCAATGAAATCGGCAACGTTGGCTGCGGCACTGATCGCGGCGCTGGTGCTCGTGCTGTCGGCGGGCTGTACGTCGTCGGGCAGCGGCGTGTCGCAAGGCCCGGGCATGAGCCGGTATGGCGGCTCGGGCGGCAGCGGAGGCGGTGGCGGAGGGGGCGGAGGCTACTGACCTGGCGCGCCGCTGCACGAAAAACCGGGCGACGCATCGCGCGCGAGCGCCGGAAACCGGCTGCCTCGCCCGCGACGCCCTGCCCCCGGGCACGACTCAGCGCATCGCCTTCACGTCGGCCGGCGTGACGCTCGCGGGCTGGCCGCCCCACGTCGCGCGCAGGTAGTTCGCGAGCTGCGCGAGTTCGTCGTCGCTAAGCGTGCGCGCGAAGCCCGGCATCGGCTGCAGGTTTTCGAAGCCGGCGAACTTCTGTTCGTCGATGCCGTCGAGCATCGCGACCAGCAGGTTGCGCGGATCGCCCTGGCGCACCGTCGAGTTGCCGTTCATCGGCACCGCCACGTGCGGCTTGCCTTCGCCGTTGAAACCGTGACAGCCGGCACAGACCGCGAGATACACCGAGCGGCCGGCGGCCAGCTGAGCGGCGTCGGCCGACACCGGCTTCACCGGTTGCGGCGCGGGCGGCGTATCGCCGAGCAGGTACACCGACAGCGCGCGCAGGTCCTCCTTCGTCAGGTACTGCGTGCTCAGGTGCACGACCGGATACATCTCGCCGAACGCCGAGCCTTGCGGTGCGATGCCGACGCCGAAGAACGTCTGCAGGTCGGTACCCGTCCAGCCGCGCGCGGCCAGACCGGCCGGCGTGATGTCGGGCGCGGCCACACGGCCGAGCGCCGCCCCCGCGAACGGCTTCGCACCGTCGAGTTGCCCGGTGAACGCGCGCGGCGTGTGACATTCCGCGCAGTGGCCGAGCGCACCAGCGAGATAGCGGCCGCGCTGCCAGTCGGCGGATTGCCCGGCCGACGCATCCGGCAGGCTGTCCTTCAGGAACACCATGTCCCAAAAGACCATGCCGAAGCGCAGGTTGTACGGGAACTTGAGTTCATGCGCACGGTTTTCCTGCGCGACCGGCTTGACCGTCATCAGGTACGCGTACATCGCGTCGGTGTCGGCACGCGTGAGCTGCCGGTACGACGTGTACGGCATCGACGGGTACAGGCGCTTGCCCGGCGCCTTGCCGTCGTGCAGCGCGGCGTAGAAGTCGTCAGCGCTCCAGTTGCCGATCCCGTGATCCTTGTCGGGCGTGATGTTCGAGCCGTAGAACGTGCCGAACGGCGATTCGAGCGCCGCGCCGCCGGCGAACGGCGCGCCGTCCTTCGCGGTGTGGCACGCCGCGCAGTCGGCGGCCTTGACGAGATAGCGCCCGCGCGCGATCTGGTCGGCGCCGGGTGCGCCGGACGCCGCGCTCGACGCCGGCGCGTCGTGGCCGCCGCAGGCGGCGAGCAGCAGCGCGCAGGCCGCCGCGAGCGCGGGCAGGCTCGCGGCCCGTGCGACACGATGAGCGAATGTGCGTTTCATGCGGCGTCCTTCACGAGTCCCGGCGTCGTCAGCACCACGTCCTTGACGGCTTCGTAGTAGCGGACATAGCCCGTGCAGCGACAAAGATGCGCGTCGAGCGCATCGGTGATTGTGCGCTCCACGTCGGCCTTCGCGATCGGCTCGCGCTTCAGGCGTTCGATCAGCACGGTCGCCGCGTTGACGAAACCCGGCGTGCAGTAGCCGCACTGGAAGCTGAAGTGCTCGAGGAACTTCTGCTGGATCGGCGACAGCTCGACCACTTCCCCGGCTTCGTTGCGCTTCGCATGGCCTTCGATCGTGCGGATCGAACGGCCGTGGAAGAAGTGCGCGCCGGTAATGCAGGTGCGCATCTCCTCGCTCGTGCCGTCCGGCTTGTCGACGATCACGACGCACGCGTGGCAGATGCCCTGCCCGCAGCCGAGCCGCGAACCGGTGAGGCCGGCGTACTCGTGCAGGAACTCGATCATCATCAGCTCTTCGGGCACCTGCATCGGGCCGACGGACTTGCCGTTGATCCTGACCGACAGCGGCTTCTGCTGGAACCGGACGAGCGGACGCTCCACGGCAGCCGATGCCGATGCCGGCGCGGCAGGCGCGGACGCCGGTGCGACGGAAGCCGCGGTCGGTGCGGCGGCGCCGGTCGCAGCCGCGCCGGCGCTCGCGGCCGAAGCCGCGGTTTGGGCGGTCGTCATGCGAGCACCTCCTGAATCTTTTGCGGGGTCACCGGCAAGTCGGTGAAACGATGGCCGATCGCGTGCGCGATGCCGTTCACGATCGCGCCGACGACAGGGATCATCACCACTTCGGCGACACCCTTCGGCGGATCGGTTTCGGACAGCGGTGGCAGCACGTCGTCCGTCTGCGTCCAGACGGCGACGTCGGACGCGCGCGGCAACTGATAACAGTTGAAGTTCCACGTGCCGTTGCCGGGGCCGTCCTCGTAGAGCGGCAGGTATTCATGCAGCGCATGGCCGATGCCCATCGCGAGACCGCCCTGCAACTGGCCCGACACGAGCTGCGGCGAAATCTGGTTGCCGCATTCCATGATCGAGTGGTGCGTGAGCAGTTCGACCTTGCCGGTCGCTTCGTGCACGGCCAGCTCGACGAGCGTGCCGACCGCCGTGTAGTACGTGACGGCCGCGTTGTTGCGGCTCGTCGGCGGGATGAACACGCGCTTGCGATCGAGCACGCGATAGCCGTTCGCGGTCGGCGGCAGCGTGCCGCGCAGCGCGGTCGCGCCCGACGGTGCGGCGGTGCCCGGCACCGGGCCGTCGTCGGCCCCGGTCTTCGGCGCGCCGACACGCAGCGACAGCCCGTCGATCGGCAGACGCTCGACCGTGCCGCCCACGTCGAACTCGGCGTCGGTCCACTGCCAGCGGTTGAACACGTGCACGACGGCGCCGGTCGGCAGGCCGAGCGCATGCGCCTGCTTCGCGAGCTGCTCGAACGTCAGCGGCTCTAGGCCGTCGGCGGTCAGCTTGCCGTCGACCCAGCGCGCATCTTCGATACGAATCGTGTACGGCGCGGCCTGGCCGCCGCCCAAGCCACGCGTCCAGATCGACATCGCGGCCGGCCACAGCCCGTAGCGGAACACCGCGCGCGCGGCCTCGCGCGTGCTGTGCGTGAAGTAGTACGCCGAATTCGTCGCGCTCGACGGCGACGCATAGCCCGGCGACCAGCGCGGGTTCGCGCTCAGGCGGTCCTGCTCGGCCTGCGACATCAGGTACGGATCGCCGCTCGTCTCGACCGGCAGGTCCGGCCATTCGGTCAGGGCCACGCGGACGTCGGTCGCCGGGCGGCCGAGCCATTTCGCGACCGCGACGGCCTGCGACGTCGACATCCCCGTGCCGATCTCCGCGGCCGTGTGTTGCAGCGACACCTTGCCGTGCACGTCGAATTCGACCTTCGCGAACGATGCTTCCGCGCCCGTGCCGAAATCCTTCTGCACGCACGCGAAGCCGACGCCGTAGCGCTTGCCCGGATGCGCGGCCTCGAATTCGGCCTTGCGCGCGGCGCGGCGCGTCCACAGCGGATGCTGCTTCGCACGCTCCAGCACTTCGTCGACGCGCAGCGCGCCGGCGGGAATCGCGCCCTGCGTGTTCTTCATCCCCGAACGCAGCGCGTTGCGCAGACGGAAGTCGATCGGATCGATGTTCAGTTGCGCGGCGATCTCGTCGATCGCCATCTCGGTCGCAGCCATGCTCTGCAGCGTGCCGTAGCCGCGTGCGGAGCCGGCGTCGATCGCGCGCGACGCGATCGCGACCGCCGCGAGGTCGCTCTTCGGGAAGTAGTAGATCGATTGCGCGGCGGTGGCGCCGACCATCGCGACCGACGGCGAGAAGTTCGAGCGCCCGCCACCGTTCGCCTCGAAGTCGCCCTTGAACGACTGCAGCAGGCCCGTATTGCGGTCGACCGCAATGCGGTAATGCATCTTGAACGCGTGACGCTTCAGCGACGTCTGGAACTGTTCGTAGCGGTCGTTCGCGAAACGCACCGGGCGGCCGTCCGCGTACAGCGCGCAGACGAGACCGTAGAACGGCACGTTGCAGTGATCCTTCGAGCCGTAGCCGACCGTGTAGCACGGATGCACGAACAGCTTCTTCACCGGGAAGCGGCATTTCGCGACCATCGCGGCGGCGTTCTCCGACACTTCGAGCGGCGACTGGGTCGGCACGACGAGGTGCAGCGCTTGCGTCGCGGCGTCGTACCAGCAGTTCGCGTTGTCGGGTTCGAGCGCGGCCGTATCGACCGACTGCGTGTTGTATTCGCGGTCGAACACGAGCCAGTCGGCCGACGGATGATCGAGCTCGCCGGCGATCTGCCCGGCGAGGAACATGCCCTGCTCGTCGAGCTTGCCGTGCTCCTTGCCGTCCGGCCAGACCGGCAGGTGCTTGCGCATCATGCTCGGGAAGATCGGCGCGTCCTTCAGGCTCGAATAGACGTCGTCGTCATAGGCGGTCTTGCCGCCCACACGCACGTAACGGAAGGTGCCCCACGGATCGCGCTCGAGCGGGCCCGTGACCGTGCCGTAGCGGATCACGTCGTCGCGGAACTTCAGCGCATTCTTCGCGAAGCGGAAGCGCGCGAAGTCGTGATAGATCAGGATCGCGACCGCATGGCCGAGATACGCGGGCGTCTTGCCGGCCGGCAACAGCATGTCGTCGCCGTAGAACGCCGGGAACGCGACGCCGTCGCGCGCGAGATCGTCGGCCGTGACCACGCGGTCCGGCTTCAGCTCGTCGCCGAGCAGCGACAGGTCGAAGCCTTCGTATGTACGATCGGCCTGCGTGACGCGCAGGATCATCGCGTGCGACTGCTGCTGCGGCCAGTGCGGCATGTCGGCGGCGCGCACGTCGCGGGCGAATACTTTCGAGCCCGTGACCTTCGCGATACCGTCGATGCGGAATTGAGGGATGCCGGTGACGCTATCCCATTTGACGGGAGTGAGGAGTTTTTCTTCGAAGAGCGCCGCGAACGCGCGGCTGCCGATGGGCGCGACATACACCGCGACGCCCGCCAGCACGCTGGCTTTCAGAAAACCCCGCCGTGACAGGCCGTGGTTTTTCATTGGGGGAACCTCCTGAGGCGGCTCGGACGGCGATCGGGTGTCGCGGCGTTCGGAGCGGCGCGCATTCTGGCATTGTTTTTGATATATCGCCTATAGTATTTCCCGCATGAAATACTTATCGAAATTCTTATAACGGGACTCAGCCGGGCTGCGGCGGGTGGTCGCGGGGGCGATTCGTTGTTCGTTTGCGTGCGGCTGGCGGCCGCCGCGCCGGCTTCGCGGTCTGCGATCGGCCGCCGCACATCGTTCCGTTCGCAACGATGCTGCCTTCGCGCCGACGAATCCGCAAGCCTCCCGCAGCCGTGGTTTACGACTACCGCGCGAGGCGGTGCGCGGTGCTGCCGGGCGGCCCGCGACGCCGGTTTTTCATGGTAATGTCGTGCGCATCCGGCTCGGCCGGGCGCCCGCCACGTGCCGTGCGGATGCCGCCAGCCATCGCGACATCGTGTCGAGGTCAACGACCATGGCAGTCAGGACATCTCTCCTGAACTCCGTTCTCGCCACTCCCCCCTCCGGCAATCACCGCGTGACGGCCGCGCTGCGTCCGTCGATGCTCGTGACGCTGTTCGAGGACGTGCGCCCGATGGCGATGTCCGGGCTCGCGAGCGGCTTCGTCGCGGCCGTCGCGCTGATGCGGCTGCAGCAGCTCTGGTGCCTCGTATGGCTGATCGTCGACATCGCCCTGCTCGCCACGCGGCTCTCGATCGCGCGGGCCTACGCGGTTCGACGCGACGCCGGCGACGACCGTACCGAATATTGGGCGAGGCGCTATGCGCCCGTGTCGCTCGTCGCGTGCTTCGTGCTCGGCCTCGGCGTGATGGGCTGCGTGCAAGCCGCCGACGTCGAGCTCGGCACGCTGTCGGTAATGGTCGCGGGCGGCGTGTTCGGCGGGATCGCGTCGCGCAATTCGGCGCTGCCGCGGCTCGCGATGACGCAGGTCGCGCTCGGCGTGCTGCCGATCGGCGTCGGCGCGCTGCTGGCCCATCGGCCGGGCGCGTGGCTGCTGTTGCCGCCGCTGGCGATCTATCTCGCGGCGATGCGCACGGTCGTGCAGCGCCACTACCGCGTGCTCGTCGCGCTGATCGCCACGCGCCAGCGCAACGCCGAACTCGTCGCCCGCTTCGACGCCGCCCTCACCTACATGCCGCACGGCCTGTGCATGATCGACGACGAGAGCCGCGTGATCGTCGCGAACCGGCGCACCGCGCAACTGTTCGGCTCGCCGCGCGAGATCATGCTCGACACGCCGCTGCCGGCCGTCGTCGCCGCGCTCGGCGCCAATGCCGTGATCGATCCCGGCGGCGCCGGCCTCGCCGTGCAGTGCGACAACTGGCTGAACCGAGACGAACCCGGGTCGCTCGACATCACGCTCGCCGACGGCCGCCAGCTCGAACTGACGCGTCACCGCGTACCGGACGGCAACGCGGTGATCATCGTCGAGGATGTCACCGCGCGCCGCCAGACCGAACAACACATCCGGCACCTCGCGCGGCACGACGCGCTGACGGACTTGCCGAATCGCCACGAACTGCATGCGCAGCTCAAGCGGATGCTCGCGCGCCGGCCGCGGCTGCCGAGCCCCGCGTTCGCGGTCATGTATCTCGACCTCGACGGCTTCAAGTCGATCAACGACCGCTTCGGCCACCAGGCCGGCGACGAAGTGCTCACGCAGGTCGCCAGGCGGCTCGGCAAGACGCTGCCGCCGGGCGAACTCGCCGCACGCATCGGTGGCGACGAATTCATCGTCGCGATCGACGACACGACGATGCATGCGTGCTCGATTCTCGCCGCGCGCATCATCCGGCAGATTTCGGCGCCGTACACGCTGTCGATCGGCCAGACCGTCTGCATCGGCATCAGCATCGGCATCGCACTCGACGACGGGCACGGCTCGCCCGACGAGTTGATCCGGCAGGCAGACAGCGCGCTGTACGACGCGAAGTCGGCCGGCAAGGGCATCTACTGTTTCTATTCGAGCGGCAGCCGCCGCGTGGCGCCGGTTACCGCAAACTGAGGCGGCGACGCGCGCACCGCAGCGCGTATCCCGTTACCGGCCCGTCACCGCGTCCGCCGCATCCTCCCGACGATTCAATTCCGAAACGTTTTGCCGGTTCGCACGTGGCGCCGCGCGTTCGCGTGTCACGTGACGTGTTCCGTAACATCGCCGTCCGGCACGCCCAAAGATGGCTGCAGAAGCCCGCACGATCGCGGCAGAGGGCGGTATTTCGCGGCTGGCACTCTTATTGCTCCTTGATGGGGAAAGAACGTTTCAGGGAGCCCCAACATGAATACCGTCGACGTCATCGCACGAACCGAAATCATCGACGAACAGGCTGTGATCGACGGCGCGTCGCTGATTCGCCGGCTCGTGTCCGACCGTCGGATGCCGGCCGCGTACGAAGCCGCATGCGTCGACAATCCGCCGCTCACGCTGTACGGCGCGTATCGCCAGGGCGTCGCCGATCACGCCGCGCGGCGAGCAAATCCCTATCGCGCCGGCAGCCGTTTCTGGGCCCTGTGGGAAGAAGGACGTCTCGAAGCTGAAACATCCGGCCGGTAAGCCGGTTGTACGCGTCGCCCCTGTCGCGACAAGGGATCGACGCGATATTCCACGCGTGGATGCTGCCGGCCGATGCGCCGGCATGCGTTCATCGCTGCAACATCCGCCTCGGTCTGGCGAGGCATCCTCGTCGATCAACAAGAACGCGGGCAGTAGCGATCGGGGTTGGCGACACTACACCGATCGCCAGCGAATCACGATGCGATCGCCAAAGCGCGCACGGCATGTCGATGCCCGACGCCGCCCCCACATCAAGCAGCCACGCGCGCGCCCCTTCAGCCGAACAACTTCATCGCCGTCGTCAACGTATTCACGACGCCCCAAGCCAGCGGCACCAGCACATACAGCCAGAACACGGCCAGCACCGCCTTGTTGGTCGGACGAACGGCAGTCACGGTTTGATTCATTTCCAGCGTCTCCTGAATTTATTTGCCGGCTTCGAGTTGCGCATCGGTCATGTGATGGCGCTCGTTCACGTGCTTGACGAACAGGTTGCAGACGAAACCGATCACGAGCAGCGCCGCCATGATGTGAACCGTCATCGTGTACGCGTCGGCCTTCACGACGCCGTGCGCGACTTCATACGCACGGATGTAGTTCACGAGAACCGGCCCCGCGATACCCGCCGCGGCCCACGCCGTCAGCAGCCGCCCATGAATTCCGCCGACATACGCGGTGCCGAACATGTCCGCGAGATACGCCGGCACTGTCGAGAACCCGCCGCCGTACATCGACAGAATCAGGCAGAACGTCAGCACGAACAACGCGATCTGCCCCGACGCCGCAAACAGCGGCACGCAGAAATACAGCACCGCACCGAACGCGAAGAAAATGAAATACGTGTTCTTGCGTCCCACCCAGTCCGACGCCGATGCCCACACGAAGCGCCCGCCCATGTTGAACAACGACAGCAGCCCGACGAAGCCGGCCGCGGCCGCCGCGCTCACCGCCCCCTTGAAACTTTCCTGAATCATCACCGATGCCTGCCCGATGATGCCGATCCCGGCGGTCACGTTGAGGAACAGCACGAGCCAGATCAGATAGAACTGCGGCGTCTTCAGCGCTTCGTCGATGTGCACGTGATTCGACGTGATCATCTTGTTCTTCGTCACCGCGGGCGGCGTCCAGCCGGCCGGCTTCCACCCGGCAGGCGGCACCCGGATCGCGAGCGAGCCGATCGACATCGAGATGAAGTATGCGATGCCGAGCACGATGAACGTCTCGGCGACGCCGACACTCGTCGCGCTCTTGAAGTGATTCATCAGCGCGACGGACAGCGGCGCGGCGATCATCGCGCCGCCGCCGAAGCCCATGATCGCCATCCCGGTCGCCATCCCGCGGCGATCGGGGAACCAGCGGATCAGCGTCGACACCGGCGACACGTAGCCGAGCCCCAATCCGATGCCGCCGACCACGCCGTAACCGATGTACAGCAGCACGATCTGGTGCGTCTTCACGCCGAGTGCGGAAATCAGGAAGCCGCCGCCGAAGCAGCATGCCGCCGTGAACATGGTGCGACGCGGGCCGACCCGTTCGAGCCACTTGCCGGCAAAGGCCGCCGACAAGCCGAGGAAGAAGATCGCGAGCGAGAAGATCCAGCCAAGCGTCGTCAGCGACCAGTCACCGGGCGCGGATTCGGTGACGCCGATCACTTTCGTGAGCGGGCCGTTGAATACCGAGAACGCGTAGGCCTGGCCGATACACAAATGTACGGCCAGTGCCGCGGGCGGCACCATCCAGCGCGAAAACCCCGGTTGCGCGATGGTGGCTTCCTTGGAAAAGAAAGGCGCGGCGCCCGCGGGGGCGCCTGGCTCGATAACGCTGCTCATCAGTGGTGTCTCCGTTGGGGGATCGTGTGCGATCCGTTTTGTATGTCGGCGTTTCGACCGGGCGCTGTCGTCGCTCGTCTGGCGGGAGCGCCGCCTTATATGCAACGCGCGATCATATTGAAAGGCGCGTCGGGTCGATCCGCTGGCCGTTTTTGGCATCGGCCTTGGAGAACTTAGTTGATCAAAACTGCATGTTCAATATGCAATTTTTTATCCTATTCGGGATGACCCGGGCGGCGAAGCGAGTCGGGACCGGCTTGAATGCCCTGCCCGGTCGGCTCCCGACGGGCCCTGGCCGCGGCGCCGGGCGAGCGGCTCGCGGAATGTCGCTTGTCGCGTGATCGCGACCGATGCGCGCCTCCAAATCATGCGACGGGTCGGCGCCACGAACCATCGAATGCGGCGCCCCGCATCGCTCGTCGTGGCCCATCCGCGCAATCGCTCGCCGCGCGTCCGTGCATGCGTGAATGGGATCGAACGGGGATGGGAACCGTATTTCGATCGACGCGTGCAAGCGTTCGGCACGGAACGCGCCCGGCGCGGCGCGCAGCGCTCGTTTCCTCTATAAGATGGCAGATTCCGTTCATCGAACGATGCTGCCATGACTTCCTCCTCACCCCGAAATCCCATTCACTGCGAAATCGATCTCGACGCGCAAGGCAAGCACGCGGGTTACCTGCGGCTGCCGCACTCCGTGCACCGCTCCGCATACGGCTGGCTGCCGATCCCGATCGCGTCGATCCGCAACGGCGACGGCCCGGTCGCGCTCGTCATGGCCGGCAACCACGGCGACGAGTACGAAGGCCAGATCATCGTGTCGCAACTGATGCGCGAGATCGAGCCCGACATGATCAGCGGGCAGTTGATCCTGCTGCCGATGGCGAATTTCCCGGCGGCGGACGCGGGCCAGCGCGTGTCGCCGCTCGACGAAGGCAACCTGAACCGCAGCTTTCCCGGCGACCCGACCGGCACGCCGACGCAGATGATCGCCCACTACATCGAGCACGCGCTGCTGTCGCGCGCACAGTACCTGGTCGACCTGCATTCGGGCGGCAGTTCGCTGCTGTACCAGGGCGGCAACATGCTCGCGATCGATCCGCTCGACGCCGACGAAGCCGCGAAGCTCAACGGGCTGCTGGTCGCGTTCGGGTTGCAGAATGCGCTGCTGCACGCGCCGAATCCCGTGCATTCGGCGTCGGCCGCGCGCCGGCAAGGCGCGATCTCGATCGTCACCGAACTCGGCGGCGCCGGCATGGCCGACCCGTCGCTGATCCGGCTCGGCCGGCACGGGCTGCTGCATTACCTCGGCTACATCGGGCTGCTGCATGGCGCGCTCGTGCCCGACGCGCCGCCGACCGTCACGCGCTTCATGCGCGTCGACGGCGATCGCCATTTCGTCTATGCGTACGAGCGGGGGCTGTATGAACCGCTCGTCGAACTCGGCGACCAGGTGAAGGCCGGGCAGCCGGCCGCGTGGGTGCATTTTCCCGATACGCCATTGCGCGAACCGGTGCTGCACCGGTTCAACGGCGATGGCGAGGTGGTGTGCAAGCGTGTGCCCGCGCAGGTGCGGCGGGGAGATTGCCTGTTTCAGTTGGCGGAATTGTCGACCCCGCCGCGTGTCATCGAGTGACGAATCCGACTGGCGCGTTCGCGACCGTCGTACGCCGACGCCGGTGCGTACGCGCTGACCGTCAGTCGGACGACACCGGCGACTCGTTTCCCTGCGCGACGCCGCATTGATGGCAATGCGGGAAGAAGAAGAAATTCCGGCCGCCGCATTCGCATACGTTGAAAAGCTTCAATCCACAATGCACGCAGAAAGTGGAATCGTCGCCGCCGAGATTCCATTGTTTGTCGCATGACGGGCAGCGCTTTTTCTCGAGTGACCGGACGGCTTTTTCGTATCCGATCGTGCGCGCGCGTTCGCCCTGATCCTGCTGCAATTCGAGCCGTTTGCGTTCGGCATAGCGCTGAAACGCCTTCATCATGTAAAGACCGGCGAACACCGTGAGCACGATGCCGACCAGGACCCGGACATAGCCGCCGAAATTCGGCAAGTACGGGACCAGTTCAATGAAAAACGCACTCAGCGCAAACAGGCCGAAACCGTACACGAAAGGCCAGTAGCGCGCCTTGCGGTAGCGGATGAACAGCCAGATCGCAACCAGCAGGATCGGTAGCGTCAGTGCCAGCCGCAGCCCGAACACCTGCATCTCGTAGTGCCGTGTGGCTTCGTCGAAGCGCCGTTCGGCTGCTGCGTTCGCTTCGGCGATTTGCGTGTCGACTTGGGTTTGCTGCGATGCCAATGCCCGTTGCTGGTCGCCGATCGCATCGATCTGATGCTGCCAGTTGACCACCACGGCCTGGAGCGTATCGAGCTTGCGCGTTCTCGCCAGAATGTCCGGGTCCCTCGCACCGCCTCCCGTCACCGCGCGGGTGGCCAGCCAGTTGCGGAAACTTTCCTTCTCGGCCGCGTATTCCTTCGCGGCGCGGCCGCGCGCCACTTCCATCGTGTCGACTTTCTCGGCAAGCGCGTCGCGCTGCGCCAGCAACTGGCGCCGCGCCGCATCCAGCCGCGCTTTTGTCGGCGCATCGGCGAATTGCTCGACGACCGGCGGACCGCCGCTCGGAGCGAACGCCATGTCGCGAATCACGAGACTGCCGAGCATGTTCAGAAAGACGGCGAAGATGATCGCGATCACCCATGAAGCGAGTCGCAGGAGCCGCGCAGGGCTGGTCAGGCCATCGCCGGAAGTCATCATTGTTTTTTTCCCTCTTGTTGGAATGGTTTCCATTGTCGTCAATCTTGAAGCAACCGTCGATTGTCTTTCTCGCCGGTGACAGCCCGGAACCGCTCTGATGCCGAATGCCGATCGGTTAGGGGCCTTCGGCGCCGTCAAGCTTTTGGTATCCTTGATCCGCAAAGCGAACGGTCGCGTGGGGGCCGGGAATTCCCGGTCAGAAAGATGCCCCCTCGCCCGAGCGAGTCTTTGGCCTGATGCAGCGATTCATAGAGCGTGCACCCTAACTCCACGGAATATGCTCGATATCGTCCGATTCATCATCGTCGCGATCGTTTTCTATGGTTCCGGGATCGAGGCTATGCGCTGGCTGTCCGGCTGGAAGGAGCTTGAGCCGTACGTGGCAAGCCGGAATGCCCCGGACGGAAGGCAAGTCTCCAACGGCTCCTATCGTTGGGTTTCGTGCCGATCAAAATGGACAAGATTTGCCGTGGCCGTTGAACTCTATCCTCAACACTTATGGCTACGACCCGGCTTTCCCCTGAACTTGCGACTTCCCGCGATCTGCATACCTTGGGACGCCATAAACGCGTCACAAAAAGAAGTATTCCTTTCACGCACGGTCACGTTACGTATTCAAGGTTGCTCGACCTCTCTGCGCTTTTGCGGCGCGGTAGGCCAGCGAATTCTGGCGGAGGTTGAAACGCAAAGAGCGAGACGCGTAGCCCCTGACTCTGTTGATCACGCCGACGGGCGCACCGGCCTTTGAGCTTGCTGGTATCCCGTCCAATGACCGCGTCCGAGTACGAGCCGGGCGCTGTCATCGGCTAACCCGGTGGCCGCTTCCGGCCACCGACCCTCCCCGTCATATAGAATGACGCGCTTTGCCCGTACGCCTATGTGGTTCAAGAACCTTCAGCTTCATCGTCTTCCGGCACCCTGGGCCGTTACCCCCGACCAGATGGAAAAATGGCTGGCGCCTCACGCGTTCCAGCCGGGCAGCAGCGTCGAAATGCAGCGCGTCGGATGGGCGTCGCCGCGTGACGACGGCGCGCTCGTGTATTCGATCAACCGGCAGATGCTGCTGGTGTTTCGCTCCGAAAAGAAGCTGCTCCCGGCATCGGTCGTCAATCAGGTGACCAAGGCGCGCGCGCTCGAAGTCGAAGAGCAGCAGGGCTTCAAGGTGGGCCGGAAACAACTGCGCGAACTCAAGGAACAGGTGACCGACGAACTGCTGCCGCGCGCGTTCAGCATTCGCCGCGATACCCGCGTGTGGATCGACACGGCGAACGGCTGGCTCGTCATCGATGCCGCAGCACAGGCGCTCGCCGACGACGTTCGCAGCCTGCTCGTCAAATCGATCGACGGGTTGCCGCTCGCGGGCGTTCAGGTGGCGCGTTCGCCGGTCGCCGCGATGACGGACTGGCTGTTGTCCGGCGAGGCGCCGGGCGGATTCACCGTGGACCAGGACGCAGAGTTGCGCTCGAGCGGCGAAGGCGGCGCCACGGTGCGGTACGTCGGCCACGCGCTGGAAGCGAACGACATGCGCCGGCACATCGAAGCCGGCAAGCAATGCATGCGTCTCGCGATGACCTGGGATGACCGGATCTCGTTCGTGCTGACACCGTCGCTGACGATCAAGCGTGTCACGCCGCTCGACGTGATCAAGGAGGCGGCGGATCCAACCGCGCAGAACGACGATGAGCGCTTCGACTCGGATGTCACGCTGATGACGGGTGAACTGGCGCGGATGCTGACGAGCCTCGTCGATATCCTGGGTGGCGATCAGCAGGACTCGATTCCTCAGCCGGCTGCAGCCTGAACGCCGTCGTCGTCGAGTATCGTCGCCCCGCGACGGCGGGGCTTCGCGCCGACGCGACGAATGAGAGGCGGACCGTCGCCACCGTGGCGGCGGGTCGCGCCGGGCGCTCGCCCCTCTACCGATCCGCGGCGGTCATCTACGTCGCCCGCTCCGCAGACGGACGTGGCTCCCCACCACGCCCGTTCGCCCCCACCCCACTCCCGCTGCAAGCCTTCTTCCACCTCCCGCGAAATCCTTATCGAAATTGCTTCGTTCGCCTTTGCCGGCCGCGCCGCTAACGTGTTCAAAACGGCGGCGGCGCGCCGGATGCCTCGCACGACAGCCGCCGCCATCACGACAACTGCGTCGCGATAACGGAACGAACCGGACGGGCCGCGTGCCCGCCCCCTGCCAGGAACGTCCGCATCGCACGCCATTCGCGATGCCCATGGCCACGAACGACCGCATCATCGACACGACGCCGCTCGACGTCCGCGCGCAGCCGCTGATCGACGCGCTGATCGACGAGTATTCGACCCGTTACGACGCGTACCGCCCCGACAGCCGCGCGTCGGCCCGCGACGAGCTCGCGCGCTACCCGGCCGAACTGTTCGCGCCGCCCGACGGCGCATTCGTGCTGTTGCTGCGCGACGGCGAAACGATCGGCGGCGGCGCATTCAAGCGCTACGACGCGCAGACCGCCGAACTGAAACGCATCTGGACACGCACCGACCTGCGCCGCCAGGGTCTCGCGCGGCGCATCGTCGAAGCGCTCGAACTGCGCGCCGTGCAGCAGGGCTATCGCCGCCTCTACCTGACGACCGGCTTTCGCCAGCCCGAAGCATGGGCGCTGTACGACCGCACCGGCTATACGCGGCTATTCGATTCGTCGATCGATCCCGAAGCGTATTTCCACCTGCGCTTCGGCAAGGACCTTCTCGATCCGTCGCGCACGTCGACGCTGGCCGACCTGTGGGCGCCCGTGCCCGAACCGGTGCTGCCGCGCTGAGTGCACGGCGTCCCGCGTTTCACGTCGCCCATTCTGATTTCCACGCTCTCCACGCTTCCACGACAGGACGTTTTCATGCATCGAGCCGTACCGCTTTCATCCCGTGCCGTGCGCACGCTGGCCACCGCGCTGATCGGCCTGAGCGCCTTCGCCGCCGTAACGGCCGCGTCCGCCGCGACGTTCGACCTGAGCCCCGAGCAGCGCGGCCGCCCGCGTGGCGCCGCCGATGCGGCAGTCGAGCGCGCGGTGCCTGCGTCGTTCAAGTTCGCCGACCCCGGCACGCTGACGATCGGCATCGCGCCGAGCCTGCCGCCGATCAGCTCGTATGCGACCGACGCTCGCACGGTGATCGGCTTCGACGCCGACGTCGGCCAGCTCGTGGCCGACAGCCTCGGCCGCAAGCTGAAGATCGTCGCGCTCGCGTGGGCCGACTGGCCGCTGGCGCTCGAATCGGGGAAAGTCGACGCGGTGATCTCGAACGTGACCGTCACCGAGGAGCGCAAGCAGAAGTTCGATTTCTCGACCTATCGCAAGGATCAGGTCGGCTTCTACGTGCGCAACGACAGCAAGATCCAGGCGATTCGCGAGCCGAAAGACGTCGCCGGGCTGCGCATCGTGACCGATGCCGGCACCAACCAGGAAAAGATCCTGCTCGCCTGGGACCGCGAGAACGTCGCGCACGGGCTGAAACCCGTGCAGATCCAGTACTACGACGACCAGGCGATGCGCATCGTCGCCGTGCAGTCGGGCCGGGCGGACGCGGTGTTCAGCGTGAACTCGGTGCTCGCGTATCAAAGCGCGCAGCAAGGCAAGACGCGGCTCGTCGGCGCGATCAGCGGCGGGTGGCCGCGCACGGCCGACATCGCGATCGCCACGCGCCGCGGCAGCGGGCTCGCCGAGCCGCTGACCGTCGTGCTGAACGGGCTGATCAAGAACGGCCGCTACCGGCAGGTGCTCGACCGCTGGAACCTCGCGTCCGAAGCGATCGACCAGTCGCGCACGAATCCACCGGGGCTGCCGAAGAGCTGAGCGCCGCGCGCCCGCAACCGTCCATCCACGCTCACGCAGGAACGCCGCTCACCATGTCTTATTCGCTTTCGTTGCTGGACAAGAGTCCGATCGCCGACGGCGCGAGCGCCGCCGATGCGCTGCGCTTCACCACGACGCTCGCGCAACGCGCCGAACAGCTCGGCTACAAACGCTTCTGGGTCGCCGAACATCACGGCACGCCGGGCTTCGCGAGCTCGGCGCCGGAGATCGTCGTCGCGCACCTGCTCGCGCACACGTCGCGCATCCGCATCGGCTCGGGCGGCGTCATGCTGCAACACTACAGCCCGTTCAAGGTCGCCGAGTCGTTCAAGCTGCTGGCCGCGCTCGCGCCGGGCCGCGTCGATCTCGGCATCGGCAAGGCGCCCGGCGGGCTGCCGCTGACCACGCGCGCGCTGCAGTGGTTCCACGACAAGGCGCGCAAGCCCGATTTCGCGGGCCAGCTCGCGGAACTCGATGCGTTTCTCGGCTGGGGCGTGGCCGAAGATCATCCGCTCGCCGGCGCGGTCGCGATGCCGGTGCCGCCGCAACCACCCGAACGCATCCTGCTCGGCGGCTCGCCGGGCAGCGGCGCGCTCGCTGCGCGCAACGGCTGGCGCTTCTGCTACGCGGGCCATTTCAACGGCGACGACGCGAATCTCGAACGCTCGCTCGACGCATACCGCAGCGCGGGCGGCAAGAAGCCGCTCGTCGCGCTGTACGCGGTCGCCGCCCCCACGCGCGACGAAGCCGAGCAACTGATCGGGCCGCTGAAGATCTTCAAGCTGCAGTTCGCGGGCGGCCAGAGCTTCAACCTGGCCAGCGCGCAGGCGGCTGCGGAATTCGCGCGGCAAAGCGGCGCGTCCGACTACCGGATCGACGAGCTGCGCCCCACGGTGCTGGCCGATACGCCCGAACGCGTGCACCGCGCGCTCGATGCTCTGAGCCGGCGGCTCGACGTCGACGCGTTCGTGATCGATTCGCCGGTGACCGATTACGCAGCGCGGCTCGCGTCGGCCGAATGGCTCGGCGGCGCGCTGTCCGTCACACCGCTGCAGGCGGCCCTCGTGGCCGACCGCTCCCTTTCCCCCGACCAGAACGCGTGACGCTTCCATCATGACGACCCGACGATCGATACCCTTCGGCCTGATGCTGCAAGGCGCAGGCAGCCACATGAACGCGTGGCGGCATCCGAGCAACCCGCCCGACGCGAGCATCAACCTCGACTTCGCGATCGGCGTCGCGCGCAAGGCGGAAGCCGCCGGCATCGCGTTCGCGTTCGTCGCGGACGGCCTCTACATCAACGAGAAGTCGATCCCGCACTTCCTGAATCGCTTCGAGCCGCTGACCGTGCTGTCGGCGCTTGCGGTCGCGACGAAGAAGATCGGGCTCGCGGGCACGATCTCGACGTCGTACAGCGAGCCGTTCACGGTCGCGCGCCAACTCGCGTCGCTCGACGCGATCAGCGGCGGGCGCGCAGGCTGGAACGTCGTGACGACGCCGCTCGAAGGCACCGCGAAGAATTTCGGCAAGGCGCACCCGGATCACGAACTGCGCTACGAGATCGCCGACGAATACCTCGAGGTCGTGCAGGGCCTGTGGGACAGCTGGGACGACGATGCATTCGTGCGCGACCGCGCGACCGGCCGCTTCTTCGATCGCGACAAGCTGCATACGCTCGATCACCACGGCCGCTTCTTCCAGGTCGCCGGCCCGCTGAACATCCAGCGCTCGCCGCAGGGGCAACCCGTGATCTTCCAGGCCGGCTCGTCCGACACCGGGATCGGCCTCGCGGGCAAATACGCGGATGCCGTGTTCACGCATTCGCCGTCGATCGAGGAAACGGCCGCGTTCACGCGGCGGGTGAAACAGAGCGCGATCGAGCACGGGCGGCAGGCCGGCGACGTGAAGATCTTCCCCGGCGTGGGGCCGATCGTCGGCCGCACGACCGCCGAAGCGGAGGACAAATACCAGGCGATCCGCGACCTGCTGACGATCGACGAGGCGCTCGCGTACCTCGGCCGCTATTTCGATCACCACGATTTCACGCAGTACGCGCTCGACGCGCCGTTCCCGGAACTCGGCGAGCTCGGCCGCAACAGCTTCCGCTCGACCACCGACCGGATCAAGGCCGATGCGAAACAAAAAGGCCTGTCGCTGCGCGAGACCGCGCTCGCGGTCGCGACGCCGCGCCCGAACTTCATCGGCACGGCCGAGCACGTCGCCGACGAGTTGATCCGCTGGCACGACGCCGGCGCCGGCGACGGCTTCATCCTCGGTTTTCCGGTACAGGCGCAGGGTATCGACGATTTCATCGAACTCGTGATTCCGGTGCTCGAGGCGCGCGGCCGCTACAGCCGCGACCTGCCCGGCGCCACGCTGCGCGACCACCTCGGTCTGCCGCGCAAGGCGAGCCGCTACGCGACGCCCGGCGCCGCACAGGAAACGGCCGCCGAAGCGCACGCCTGACGCCGGGCGCCGCCCATGCGCGGCGCGCCCGCCGATCGATCCATTCGAGGATTCCACGACATGAGCGACACGACCCACCTCGGCGGCGCGCTGCCGCCGCTCTCTTCCTCCGGCGCACGCGAGCCCGGCACGCGTTTGCGGATCGTGCCCGCGCGCCACCGGTCGCGCACGGCCGGCACCGTGCTCGCGCTCGTGCTGATCGCGATCACGCTGCATTCGGTCCTCGGCAACCCGCAATGGGGCTGGCCGGTGTTCGCCGAATGGTTCCTGTCGCCGCCGGTGCTGTCGGGGCTCGCGCGCACGCTGGTGCTGACGCTGCTCGGCGCGGTGTTCGGCTTCGTGCTCGGCGCGTTCGTCGCGCTGGCCCGGCTGTCGCGCTCGCGCCTGCTGTCCGCCAGCGCGTGGACCTTCGTGTGGCTGTTCCGCTCGATTCCGCTGATCGTGCTGCTGCTGATCCTGAACAATCTCGGCTACCTGTACGAGCATGTGCGGCTCGGCGTGCCGTTCACCGACATCGTGTGGTTCGACACGCCGACGACCGACCTCATCAGCCCGTTCCTCGCGGCCGTGCTCGGCCTCACGCTGAACCATGCGGCGTTTTCCGCGGAAGTGATCCGCGGCGGCATTCTCGCGGTCGACCAGGGGCAGCTCGAGGCCGCCGCCGCGCTCGGGCTGCCGCGCGGCCGGCAGACGTCGCGGATCGTGCTGCCGCAGGCGATGCGCGCGATCCTGCCGACCGCGTTCAACGACCTGATCTCGCTCGCGAAAGGCACGTCGATGGTGTACGTGCTCGCGATGCCGGAGTTGTTCTATACGGTGCAGGTGATCTATCGCCGCAACCTCGAAGTGATTCCGCTGCTGATGGTCGCGACCGTCTGGTACCTGATCATCCTGACCGTGCTGTCCGCGATTCAGGTGCAGGTCGAGCGGCACTATGCGCGCGGTGCGCTGCGCAATCCGCCGCCGTCCGTGCTCACGTTCGCGCTTGCGCGCATCGGCGGGCTATCGCGGCGTGTCGCGTCGCGCCGCGCGGCATCGGGCACGCAGGCCGCGGGCGACACCCGCACCGATACCGCGGCCGCCGTGTCGCGCACCGGCGGCGAAGTGGCCGTGCATGGCGTGTCGAAGCAGTTCGGCATGCAGCGCGTGCTCGACAACGTGTCGCTCGTCGCACCGCGCGGCAGCGTGACCGTGATCGTCGGTCCGTCGGGCTCCGGCAAGTCGACGCTGCTGCGTACGATCAACCATCTCGAACGCGTCGACGACGGCTTCATCGACATCGACGGCGAACTGGTCGGGTATCGCCGCGACGGCGACGTGCTGCACGAATTGAGCGAACGCGACGTGTTGAAGCGGCGCACGGCCGTCGGCATGGTGTTCCAGAACTTCAACCTGTTCCCGCACCTGACGGTGCTCGAGAACCTGGTCGAAGCGCCGGTCGCCGCCGCCGGCCTGACGCGCGACGCGGCCGAGCACGCCGCGCGCACGCTGCTCGCGCGGGTCGGCCTCGCGGACAAAGCCGATGCGTATCCGCGCCAGTTGTCCGGCGGCCAGCAGCAACGCGTCGCGATCGCGCGGGCGCTCGCACTGCGGCCGAAGGTGCTGCTGTTCGACGAGCCGACGTCGGCGCTCGACCCGGAACTCGTCAACGAAGTGCTCGACGTGATCAAGGAACTCGCGCGCTCGGGCACGACGCTCGTGATCGTCACGCACGAGATCGGCTTCGCACGCGAAGTGGCGGACAACGTGCTCTTCATGGAACGCGGGCGCATCGTCGAGGCCGGGCCGCCGGCCGTCGTGCTCGACGCACCGTCGCATCCGCGCACCCGCGCGTTCCTGTCGCGGGTGCTGTGATGCGCGCCGCTTCCGACTCGCGAGGTGCCGCGCGATGACCGATCGGCGCCAGTTCATCACGGCCGCGCTGGTCGCGGCAACGGGCCTGCCGTGGCATGCGGCGCGCGCGGCTGCGGCCACCGCCGACCTCGATCCGCGCCAGGCCGGGCGCGTGCGCGCCGGCCCCGACGACGCGGCCATCCGCGCGGCAAGCGGCTACCGCTGGGTGCACGACGGCGCGTTCACGGTCGCGATTTCGCCGCACGCGCCGCCCGTATCGACCTATGCGACCGACGCGCGCACCGTGGTCGGCGCCGATCCCGACTATGCGCAGCTCGTTGCCGACGCGCTCGGCCGTACGCTCGTGCTGGTGCCGATCGCATGGGCCGACTGGCCGCTCGGGCTGACGTCCGGCAAGTACGACGCGGTGATCTCGAACGTCGGCGTGACCGAGAAGCGCAAGGAGAAATACGATTTCACGACCTACCGGCTCGGGCTGCACGGCTTCTACGTGCGCACCGGCAGCGCGATCCAGAAAATCGCCGAGCCGAAGGACATCGCGGGTTTGCGGATCATCACCGGCGCCGGCACGAGCCAGGAGCGCATTCTGCTCGAATGGAGCAAGCGCAACGTCGCGCAGGGGCTCAAGCCGGCCGAGCTGCTCTATTTCGACGACGATGCAACGGCGCGCGTCGCGCTGCTGTCGGGCCGCGCGGACGCGGAGCTGAACCCGAACGCGTCGCTCGCGTACGAGGCCGCGCGCAGCGGCAAGATCCGCCGTGTCGGTGTCGTCAATGCCGGCTGGCCGGCGAATGCGGATGTCGCGATCGCGACACGTCGCGGCAGCGGGCTCGCGCCCGCGCTGACGCTTGCGACCAATGCATTGATCGGCAACGGCCGCTATGGCCAGGCGCTGGCGCGTTGGGGATTGCAGAGTGAAGCGGTCGCGCGGGCGGAGACCAATCCGCCGGGGTTGCCGTCGTTCTGACGAGCGGCGACGTGGGTCGCCGTTCAGGTCGCGCTGCGCGCGAGGGCCGTCATGGGCAGTGCAGCGCTGTCCCGGACGTGCCCGGCCGGCCCGCCGGCCGACAGCCGGCCTCTTGCCCAAGCCGGTACCGCCGAGCCCTGCCGGTCAAGCTCTGCAACCCGCGCACGGATCGCCGGAATCAGTGCGCGCCCGTAGTCGAGCATGAGTTTTCCGTCCTCAATCTCGCATCACGCGTCGGGCTGCGTCCTGCCAGGCCATCTCGTCAGCCCAATCGCCCTCATTCGCCGTGCCGAGCAGGTCGCCAGTAGCTTCGTCGTAGACGATTGCGTCATGCTCATCGTAAGTAGAAGTCGCCATTGGAGAGGTATCGCGCACGACTCGACGCACATTCGCTTCCGCATCGTGGCCTGGTCGATAACGTTCACTCATGACGTTTTCCGCTACAGGTCGTATTTGGCGCGCAAGTCTACATCCGCGCCAGGCGCGCGTGATGCGCCAAGCGAGCGTCAGCCGGAACGTCCACGAGATTCGCTTTTCCACAGTCGACCGACGTCTCCCATTCGGTCGTCCGGCGAACAAGGTCGACCAGCTCGCTCAATTCGCGCTTCATCGTGTCGAACACCATCTTGCACCGCTGTTTTTCTTACTCGATGATCGTCTGAAGCCTAGCGAGTGCATCTTCTACAACCTCAACAGGTGCGCGTTCGACCTTGCGAGCGCCCCGCGCTTCCAGATCAAGCATGCGAACCATGTTCACGAGCGCTACGCCTTGCGTCTCGGTCCCCGCACCGGACAGCGGTACCGCGAACCCTGCGAAGCGGGCAAATTCGCCACCCTGGGTGATCGGTGCGACCTGTGCAACGCCCAAAGCGTTGAACGCTGCGGGCGAGAGCACAAGCGCCGGACGAAAGTCGCCTTGCTGCTCACGGCCAACAGTCGGATTCAGGTTCACGCGCACGATATCGCCTCGCTCGAACTTGACTCGCCTCACCATGCCTCACGCCCCACCGGCTTGACTTCGCCCCACGCAGCCATGTCGGCCGGGAAAGGGGCTTTCGCGTCGCATTGGGCGACAAGATCATTCAGCGAATACTTACGGCGGGCCGGGGTCAGCAACACGCCATCCGGACGCACGTCCGCGCTCAGCGAACTGCCGACCGTTGCGTGGATCTGTTCGAGCAAAACGCTCGGCAGACGAACTGCCGCACTATTGCCCCATTTTTGAATCTTGAGTTCCATGACACACCTCCATGTGTCGATCCATTGTAGATACATGCAGGACGAATTGCAAGCGTCGAGTATCTACAATGAAGATACGGAGATCGGCATGTCCAAAGGGGAGCCACCCGCTCGTTATCGGCAGGGATCCCCCCCACCCCTTTATGCATATATGTCCTTCACTCTCAAAGCTCGATCCCGGCGGTCGCTTCGCGAAGTTCACGTGGTGACGTGTCGAGATAGGGCGAAACGTGGTCGAGATGAGAATGCCTCCCGCGCGTAGCCTTCGAACGATTCCTCGACATATATTTCGCACACGAAATAAACTTCGCACTATATTTTGCATGCGAAATAAATTCCCGGAGCGACGACGACCATGACTGCCCAACCCATCGAGTTCTCCGCCATCGACGGCTATCCGCTGCGCGGCACGCTGTGGACACCCGACGCCGAACCGCGCGCACTGGTGCTGATCCATCCGGCGACGGCCGTCCCTGAACGGCTGTATGCGGGCTTCGCGCGCTTTCTGACCGAACGTGGTTTCGCGGCGCTGACCTACGACTACCGCGGCATCGGCGCATCGCGGCCCGCGCGTCCGGGCGCGCTGCAGGCCCGCATGCGCGACTGGATGGAGCTCGACGTGGCCGCCGCGACCGCGTGGGCCCGGCACACGTATGAAGGGCTGCCGCTGCTGGCGGTCGGCCACAGCGTCGGCGGACACGCGATCGGGCTGTCCGGCGCGACGCCGCATCTACGCGCCGCCGTGCTCGTCGCCGCGCATGCGGGCAGCACGCGGCTGATCGAACGGGCGGCCGAGCGCCTGAAGGTGCGTTTGATCCTGCGCGTGCTCGGCCCGCTGATGTCCGCGCTGCTCGGCTACGTGCCCGGCAAGCGGCTCGGGCTCGGCGAGGATCTGCCGGCGGGCGTGTTCCGCGAATGGAGCCGCTGGACGACGCTGCCGCACTATTTCTTCGACGATCCGACACTCGGCGCGGCCGAGCGCTTCTCGAAGCAGCAGTTGCCGATCCTTGCGCTCGGCTTCGACGACGATCCGTGGGCGAACCCGGCCGCGATCGGCCTGCTGGTAAGCTATCTGACCCGCGCGAAGGTCGAACGCCGCCAGATCGATCCGCGCGCGGCGGGCAGCGGCCCGGTCGGGCACATGGGCTTCTTTCGCAGCCGGCCCGGCGCCGTGCTGTGGCCCGACGTCGCCGATTGGCTCGCACAGGCACTCGACACGCCGCGCACCGCGAGCCGCCCCTCCCTTTCCATTGCAGCCGGGAACCCAGCTTGAGCGAAGACCGACGACTGTTTTTCATGTTGAACATCGGCCAGCGGCGCGTGCAGCGCTGGATCGACCGCAAGGCCGAAACCGAGACGCGCGCGAGCGCCGCGCAGGCCGGCGCGCTGTTCTGTCTCGCGAAGCAGGACGGCGCGCTGATCGGCGAAGTCGGCGCCGCATTGCAGCTCGCGCCGTCCGCGATGACGGGGCTCGCCGACCGCATGGCGAAAGCCGGCCTCATTACGCGTCATGCCGATTCGGACGACGGCCGCGCGACGCGGCTGTACCTGACCGACGAAGGCCTCGCGGCACTCAAGCGCGCACGCGTGCTGCTGCGCGAACTCAACGGCAAGCTGTGCGACGGGTTTTCCGACGACGAACTCGATGTCGTCGCGCGCTGGCTGCACGCGTTGCAGGAGCGTTTTCCAGCGGAGCGCTGAGCAGCGCGTCACGCACTCACGAGCGGCTCGCGCCGACATCAATCGCGAGCGATTGCGATTCGCGTTTTCGATTCGATTTTCATGCCGCCGCAGCGGCAAATCTTGCGTGCCCGCGCCTGCTTCCGGCAACGCTTTCCGGCTACGTACTGTTACAAAAAACCGTCTGTCGCGCGGCATTCGAATCGCCTACATTGCAATCCACTTCGACGCATTCGTCGCATGCCCGGACCGGCTTTCCCGTCGGGTCGACATCGCAGGCACACCCGACAAGCAATGAAAATGAAGAGGAGTCTTAACCGAAGCGCTGGCGGCATCCAGCGCACGCGGATGGCGATGACCGAAGCGGCATGCTGAACGGCACGTAACGACGCGCGCGGCTCGATTGGCCGCGCCCCGGCTCGCGTCGTCTCGTCGTGCCCCGCCATCGCATCCGCACCTCACCGAGGAGTCGTCCATGCGACGCATGATCGTGTCCCATCCGCTTGTCACCCGCCTGTCCGCCGCGATGGCGCTGGCCGCCGCTGCCGCGGCGCACGCCGAACCCGTCGTCGTGTCGGGCCCCAGCCCGTTCGCCGCGTGCACCATCGGCGGCCCGGGCACCAACTACGTGAATGCAGAAGTCGAACCGTGGCTCGCGGTCAACCCGGCGAATCCGAACAACATGATCGGCGTGTGGCAGCAGGACCGCTGGTCGAACGGCGGCGCCCACGGGCTCGTCGCCGGCTACTCGTTCGATGCCGGCGCAACCTGGGCGCGCACGCCGCAGCCGTTCAGCGCATGCGCGCCGGGCGGACTGAAGTACGAGCGCGCATCCGATCCATGGGTGTCGTTCGGTCCGGACGGCACCGCGTACTCGGTGTCGATCTCGTTCAATCAGTCGAACAACGGCAACGCGGTCGCCGCGTCCGTCTCGACCGACGGCGGACAGACGTGGAGCAGCCCGGCCGTGCTGATCGCGAATGACGAACCGACGACGCAATTCTTCAACGACAAGGAATCGGTGACCGCCAACCCGGTGAAGGCCGGTACCGCATACGCGGTATGGGACCGCCTCGAACTGCCGAACGGCAACCCGTACGCGAACCTGCACACGCAGGCATTCCGCGGGCCGACGCTGTTCTCGAAGACGACCGACGGCGGCAAGACGTGGAGCGCCGCGAAGGTCATCGTCAATGTCCCGTCGCGTCAGCAGACGATCGGCAACCAGATCGTCGTCGATCCGAAGAGCGGCACGCTCTACGATTTCTTCGACCTGATCCAGCCGCCGTTCAGCAAGGCGGCCGGCAAGGTCGCGTTCATCAAGTCGACCGACGACGGCGCGACGTGGACCAAGCCGCAGGTGATCGCGGGACTGCAGACGGTCGGCGTCACGGATCCGAACACCGGCGAACCCGTGCGCACCGGCGACATCATTCCGGAGCCGGCGATCGACCCGGCATCGGGGCAGCTCTACGTCGTGTGGCAGGACAGCCGCTTCAACGGCGGCACGTACGACGAGATCGCGATATCGACGTCGAAGAACGGCGGCGCGACATGGAGCACGCCGCAACAGGTAAACACGCCGACCGGGCGCCCCGCGTTCAATCCATCGGTGCGCGTCGACAACACGGGTGCGGTGATGGTCACGTACTACGACTTCCGCGACCTGCAGGCCGGCAACACGACGACGCTGCCGACCGGCTTCTGGCGCAAGATCTCGCACGACGGCGGCACCACGTTCGCCGACGAGCGGCGCGTCGGCGGCCCGTTCGACATGAAGCTCGCGCCCAATGCCGAAGGGTTCTTCATCGGCGACTACCAGGGGCTCGACGTCCTCCCGTCGTCGTCGTTCCATCCGTTCTTCGTCCAGACCAACGCGGGCAACCTGACGAACCGCACCGACGTGTTCTTCGCGCCGTGATGCGAGGATGACGTCACGCCGCCGCGCGACGCCATGCGCCGCGCGGCGGCGTGCGCAGGTTCGGCGCATCAATGCATGTCGGTCAGCACGATGCGCCCGTCGACCTTCCCTTGCCTCAGCTTCGCGAATATGTCGTTGATGTTGGCGAGCCGGTCGCGGTGGATGTGGGCGCGCACCAGGCCGTCCGCCGCGAAATCGAGCGACTCCTGCAGATCGCGCCGCGTGCCGACGATCGACCCGCGCACGGTGATCCCGTTCAGCACGGTCGAGAAGATCGGCAACGGGAAATCGCCCGGCGGCAGGCCGTTGAGCGCCACCGTACCGCCGCGCCGGACCATCCCGAGCGCCTGCGCGAACGCGCCGCGCGACACGGCCGTGACGAGCACGCCGTGCGCCCCGCCGATTTCCTTCTGGATCACTTTCGCGGGATCGTCGACCGATGCATCGATCGTCAGGTGTGCACCCAGTTGCCGCGCCAGCGCGAGCTTGTCGGGCGAGATGTCGACGGCCGCGACGTGCAGGCCCATCGCACGCGCATACTGCACGGCCACGTGCCCGAGGCCGCCAATGCCGGAAATCGCCAGCCACTGGCCCGGACGCGTGTCGGTGACGCGAATGCCCTTGTAGACCGTGACGCCCGCGCACAGGATCGGCGCGATCTCGTCGAACTCGACCTGCGCGGGCAACTGGCCGACGTAATCGGGATCGGCCAGCACGTATTCCGCGTAGCTGCCGTTCACCGAATAACCGGTGTTCTGCTGGCCATGGCACAGCGTTTCCCAGCCCGTGCAGCAGTACTCGCAATGACCGCAGGCCGTGTAGAGCCACGGCACACCGACACGGTCGCCCTCACGCACATGCGTGACGCCCGCGCCGACCGCCGCGACGATCCCCACGCCTTCATGGCCCGGGATGAACGGCAGCGACGGCTTGACGGGCCAGTCGCCGTCGGCCGCGTGCAGATCGGTATGGCACACGCCCGACGCCTTGATGTTGACGAGAATCCGGCCGGGCCCCGGTGCGGGGATCGGGACTTCCTCGATGCGCAACGGCTCGCCGAACGCGTGTACCACGGCCGCTTTCATGGTCTGGGTCATGCGTTGCTCCTGTCTGGTCGATGAGCAACCCAGTATCCGGTTTCGGAATCGGAGCACGTTGATACGCGTCAACGCATCGGGGCGCATGCCACGGTCAACGCGGCTTCGCCACGATCGGCGTCGTTTGACGCGAAAGCTCGAGCCGGCGGTTGCACGCCGCGTCGCCGCCCCGCCGCTCCCACGACCATCGCCGATCCAACGGAAACCCGACGGGATCCTGCCATTCGGCTTGGAATTTGAAATGATATAACATATCATTTCGCGTGCTCGTCCGCCTGACGCGATTCCAACCGAGGTGGCCGAGCCTCGCCGAGCCATGTTTCAACGGGTCATTGCGCGTCATTGACGCAACAATATATCGTATCTAGCGGTGACCCGCATCGCTCGTTATCCGATCCGATTCCAACCGATTCACCGACCATGCGCGACCACCCTCGCTTACCGCTTCGCCCGCTCTCATCCTTGTCGCTGATGCTGTTCGCCGCCGTCGCCCACGCGCAGACCGATGCGCCCGCCGCGTCCGGTACGCCGGCCGCCGCACCGCTCGCACCGATCTTCGTGACCGCGAACCCGCTGGGCGACACCGAACTGATCGCACCGACCGTCCAGCTTTCCGGCGATGCGCTGACGCGCCGCCAGGCCGATTCGCTCGGCGAAACGCTCAACGGGCTGCCCGGCGTGTCGACCACCACCTACGGGCCGATGGTCGGGCGTCCGATCATCCGCGGAATGGACGGCGACCGGATCCGGCTGCTGCAGAACGGCGTCGCGGCCTATGACGCGTCGTCGCTGTCGTACGACCATGCGGTGCCGCAGGATCCGCTGTCGATCGAGCGCGTCGAGATCGTGCGCGGCCCGGCCGCGCTGCTGTACGGCGGCAATGCGGTGGGCGGCGTCGTCAACACGATCGACAACCGGATTCCGCGTGAAGCGATCGAGGGCGTGACCGGCGCGCTCGACGCGCGCTACGGCGGCGCGAATTCCGTGCGCGCGGGCGCCGCGCAGGTCGAAGGCGGCAACGGCCGCTTCGCGTTCCACGTCGATGCATTCGATCGCGAGACGAGCAAGCTGCGGATTCCCGGCTACGCGCGCAGCAGCCAGCAACGCGCGCTCGACGGCCCCGATACGCCGCAACCGGAAGGCAACGTGCCGAACAGCGACGGCCGCGTGCACGGCGGCGCGGTCGGCGCGTCGTACACGTGGGCGGACGGTTTCGCGGGCCTGTCGTACAGCGGCTACGAGTCGAACTACGGCTCCGTCGCGGAAAGCGACGTGCGGCTGCGGATGCGCCAGGAACGCCTCGCGCTCGCCTCCGAGGTACGCAACCTGAGCGGACCGTTCACGAAGCTGAAATTCGACTTCGCGTACACCGACTACCGCCACAAGGAAGTCGACAACGGCGAGACGGCGACCACCTTCCGCAACCGCGGCTACGAGGCGCGCATCGAGGCGCGCCATCGCAAGATCGGCCCGTTCGAAGGCGCGATCGGCGTGCAGTTCGGCCAGAACACGTTCTCCGCTCTCGGCGACGAATTGCTCGTGCCGTCCACGCGCACGAACAGCGTCGCGCTGTTCGGCCTCGAGGAATGGCAGGTCGTCCCGGCGCTGAAGCTGAGCCTCGGCGGCCGCTTCGAGCACGTGAAGGTCGATCCCGATCCGGCCGGCGTCGAAAAATTCGCGCTCGCGCAGCCGCGCGACTTCAACGCCGGCAGCCTGTCGGCCGGCGCGCTGTTCTCGCTGACGCCGGTATGGTCGATCGCGGCGAACGTCGCCTACACCGAACGCGCGCCGACCTTCTACGAGCTGTATTCGAACGGCCCGCACGATGCGACCGGCCAGTTCCTGATCGGCAACCCGAACGCGTCGAAGGAAAAAGCCGTGTCGACCGACCTGTCGCTGCGCTATGCGAGCGGGCCGAACCGCGGCAGCGTCGGCGTGTTCTACAACCGCTTCTCCAACTACCTGACCGAGTACAACACCGGCCGCGTGGTGGACGGCGACGGCGAGCCCGTCGCGCCCGGCACCGACGGCTCGCTCAACGAGGCGATCTATCGCGGCGTGCGCGCCGAGTTCTACGGCATCGAGCTGGACGGCAAGTGGCGTGCATTCGCGCGGCGCGGCCATACGGTCGATCTCGAACTGACGGCCGACTATACGCACGCGCGCAACGTCGACACGGGGCAGCCGCTGCCGCGCATCGCGCCGCTGCGCGCGACGCTTGCGGCCGACTACGGTTACGGCCCGTTCGGCGCGCGTGCGCAGGTCACGCACGCGTGGTCGCAGCATCGGGTACCCGACAACGACTTCTCGACGGACGGCTACACGTCGCTCGGCGTGATGCTGACCTACAAGTTCCGCGTCGGCTCGACGCACTGGCTCGCGTACCTGCGCGGCGACAACCTGACGAACCAGGAGATTCGCTACTCGACTTCGGTCGTGCGCGGCTTCGCACCGGAAGGCGGCCGCAGCGTGATGGCCGGATTGCGCACCACGTTCTGACCCTCGTACGGCCCGCGGCGCCCGCCGCGGGCCTGTTACCGGCGCGAATGCGAACCGCCCGCGCCGTTCCGTTTTATTCGTCAATCCATCGCGCCATTACGTCGATTACACCGTTCACGTCGAACCCGCGCATCGTAACGAAATTCCTTTATTCGCCAGTAAATCAGAACGAAATCATCTGACGATTATTATAAAAAAGATGTTTTTTGTTTTGCCAGTAAAGCTGGCTTCAAATCCTGCGCATAACAAATTGAATAAACCGCGCCCCGCGAGATTTTTGATCCAGATCAAGGAAGCCCACCCGATAAGGCCGTCAGCATCAAGAAAACGAATGTAAGGGTTTTCGAAGGCTAAAGAATCATCCCGAATACCCGTTAAATCCGGCACGAGCCCGTATCTGGTCGCACGATAAATTCAATTTACCAAACCACACGCGCAGGGGCACCACGTGAAAATCGCCAGAATGAGCATCAAAACAAAACTCCTTGGCGGCTTCGGCCTGCTCGCCGCGGTCGTCGTAACCGTATCGGGCATGGCCCTCAAGGCACTGTCCGACACCAACACCGAGTTTTCACGCTACATGAACGGCATCAACGCGCGGGCGAACCTGTCCGCGCAAATCCGCACCGCGGTCGACCGGCGCGCGATCGCCGCGCGCAATCTCGTGCTCGTCACCCGGCCCTCCGACATCGAGGCCGAGCTGGCCGAGGTGAACCGCGCGCACAAGGACGTGCAGGACCATCTCGCGAAGCTCAAGGAACTCATGGCGGACGCGACCGATACCTCCGCTCGCGCACGCGAACTGGTGGCCGAGATCGTACGCATCGAAACCCGCTACGGGCCGGTCGCGCTGCGCATCGTCGGGCTCGCGCAAGCCGGCAAGAAGGACGAGGCAATCGCCGACATCGACGACAATTGCCGCCCGCTGCTCGCGCAACTGGTGCGTGCGACCGACGCCTACGCGACCTATACGCATGAACGCGAAATCGAGATCGCGCAGGCATTCGCGGATCGCTACGCGGTGGAGCGCAACCTTCTGGCCGGCATCAGCCTGCTCGCCATCGCGATCGCGACCGGCGGCGGCCTGTGGCTGACGCGCAAGATCACGGTGCCGATCGGCTCGGCCGTGGACGTCGCACGCACGGTGGCGAACGGCGATCTCGGCAGCCGCATCGAGGTGCGCGGCAACGACGAAACGCGCGACCTGCTCGACGCGCTGCGGACGATGAACGAGCGGTTGATCGGCATCGTCGGCCGCGTGCGCGACTCGTCGAACAGCATCGCGCACGCGGTCAGCGAGATCGCATCGGGCAACCTCGACCTGAGCCAGCGCACCGAGGAACAGGCCGCATCGCTGCAGGAAACCGCGGCGACGATGGAGCAATTCACGTCCACCGTGCGCCTGAACGCGGAAAACGCGCAGCAGGCGAGCACGCTCGCCGCGAATGCGTCGGACGTCGCGCATCGCGGCAGTTCGGTGGTCGGTCGCGTGGTCGATACGATGACGGAGATCGGCCAAAGCTCGTCGAAGATCGCCGACATCACCGGCATCATCGAAGGCATCGCGTTCCAGACCAACATCCTCGCGCTCAACGCGGCGGTCGAAGCCGCCCGCGCGGGCGAACAGGGTCGCGGCTTCGCGGTCGTCGCGAGCGAGGTGCGCAGTCTCGCGCAACGCTCGTCGACGGCGGCGAAGGAAATCAAGGAGCTGATCTCTGCGTCGGTGCAGACGATCCGCGACGGCTCGGCGCTCGCGGGCGAAGCCGGCAAGACGATGTCCGACGTCACGCAGGCCGTGGCGCGCGTGACGGACATCATGGGCGAGATCGCGGCCGCGTCGGCCGAGCAGAGTCGCGGCATCGATCAGGTGAATCTGACGATCACGCAGATGGACGAGACGACGCAACAGAACGCGGCGCTCGTCGAGCAGGCGGCGGCCGCATCGAAGTCGCTCGAGGCGCAGGGCCGCGAGTTGTCCGAAACGGTCGCCGTATTCCGGATGCCGGCTGGCGCCCATGCGGCATTGCCCGGCACGCATGCGCGGGAAGCCGACCTGCGTCGCTGGCAACCGGCTGCCGCGTAACGGCATACGCGAAGGAGACGACGATGCGCACGCTGTTCCGCTTGTCCGCCTGTGTCGCGCTGGCGCGCCCCGCACGATGCGCGGCCGCGCGCGGCACGCGATGCGCCGGCGCATCGTCGTCGTCCGATGCGCCGGGAAGCGCACGCCCACGGCGGCGCGCGGTGCCGCTGCGCGTCGCACGTTCGCGGCATGCGTGCATATAGGCCCGCGAGACCCGCGCCCGGCGTGTAACCGCCGCATCCGCATCGAAAATCATTCCAGTCGATACGCATGCCGTCATGCACGCATACGCATCGTCGGCACCGTCACACGCGATTCGCCCCACTCGCCGCACGGCCTTGCACACACGGCTTCTAAGTGCGGCGCAAGTTTCGGTCCCGCTCCCGCATCGCCCGTTGCCGCAGCGCCGCCGTCGATCCCGCGCGGCATGCTCGCCCGCGCCGTTCGTCGACACGGACTTTTAAAACGCACGAATGACGAGTATCCTAAAAAAGCACTTTTCGACCGGACGGCGAATCGCGTGCCCTGACTCCCGTCCGATCGCCATGCGGCCCCGTCGTATCGCGCAGCGCGCGCCGATGGCGGCGTCTGCCTCTCGCGCCCTGGCCGCACGAACCTTCCCCAACAATCTTCAGGAGAGCTGGTGAGCCGACTCGTCGTCGTATCCAATCGCATCGCAGATCCCCGTAAAGCCGCGGCCGGCGGCCTCGCCGTAGCCGTGAAGGACAGCCTGCAGGAAACCGGCGGCGTCTGGTTCGGCTGGAGCGGCAGGCTACGGGGCGGCGACGATCAGCCCGCGCATGGCGACGACGTGCAGATCCAGAACGTCGGCGGCATCCAGCTCGCGACGGTCGATCTCGATCCGCAGGATTACGACGCTTACTACCTCGGTTACTCGAACAACGTCCTATGGCCGGTGTTTCACTACCGGCTCGATCTCGCGCAGTTCGACCGGCGCTTCGCCGACGGCTACCGACGCGTGAACCAGCTGTTCGCGCGCAAGCTGCGCACGCTGCTGCGGCCCGACGACACCATCTGGGTCCACGACTATCAGCTGATTCCGCTCGCGGCCGAGCTGCGCGCGATGGGCTGCACGAATCCGATCGGCTTCTTCCTGCACATCCCGATGCCGCCGCCGCCGATCATGGCCGCGATCCCGGAACACGAATGGCTGATGCGCTCGCTGTTCGCGTACGACCTCGTCGGCTTCCAGACCGAATCGGATCTGCTCCACTTCGAGCATTACGTCGAAGCGGAAGCCGGCGCGGCGCGGCTGCCGGACGGCCGACTGCGCGCGTTCGGCCGTACGCTGTCGGCCGGCGCATTCCCGATCGGCATCAACGTCGACGAATTCGAGTCGCTCGCGCGCGATCGCGACGGCCTCGCCATGTTCGAACGAATGCGCGACGAATATTCGCGCCGCCAGTTGCTGGTCGGCGTCGACCGGCTCGATTACACGAAAGGCCTGCCGCAGCGCGTGCATGCGTTCCGCGAATTGCTCGAACAGTATCCGGAGAACCGCGACCGTGCGACGCTGATCCAGATCGCCGCACCGAGCCGCGAGGATCTCGGCGCCTACGACGACCTGCGGCGCGAGATGGACAGCCTGTGCGGCGCGATCAACGGCGACTACGGCGAGCTCGAATGGATGCCGATGCGCTACATTCACCGTACCGTCGCGCGCAAGCGCCTGCCGGGCCTCTACCGCGCGAGCCGGGTCGCACTCGTCACGCCGCTGCGCGACGGGATGAACCTCGTCGCGAAAGAGTTCCTCGCCGCGCAGGACGCGGCCGACCCGGGCGTGCTCGTGCTGTCGCGTTTCGCGGGCGCGGCCGAGCAATTGAAGTCGGCGCTGCTCGTCAATCCGTACGACACGCAAGGAACCGCGCAGGCGATCCAGCGCGCGCTCACGATGCCGCTCGAAGAGCGCCGCCAGCGTCACGCCGGGCTGATGGCGATCGTGCGCAAGAGCGACGTGCACTGGTGGCGCACGCGCTTTCTCGAAGCGCTCGCCGAAGCGGCCGAAGTCGCGGCCGCGACCGAATCCTGAATCCTGACGCGCCGACGCGCGCTCACGCACTCGTCATCGTGCATTGGAGCGCGACGACGTTCGATCGAGACGTGCGCGTCGCTCACGGCGACTCCGTGACGGGAAAGATAGAAAAAAAAGTGCACGGCATCGGAATATCGACGCGCGCCGGTCGCCGGTCCGCGCAGCGGCATCAGCGATCGGGTTCGTGCGGCCGGCGGTAAGCGATGAAATCGCGCTCGACGGTGGAGGCCTGCTCCGTTTCGATCGCGCCGCCGCGCGCGTTCGTTTCGTCGCCGGGTGACACCGACGTCGCCGACGACGATTCGATCCGCCCGTCGATCAGCGCCTGCAGCGCGTCGCGTTCGAGCACCTCGCATTGCAGCAGCCGTCGCGCGATGCGTTCGAGCGCGTCGCGGCGCTCGCCGAGCGTCGCCGCCACGCGCGCATGCGCATCGGTCAACAGCGTCCGCACCTCTTCGTCGATCATTCGCGCGGTGTGCTCGCTACAGCGACCGCCGTCCGCATGCCACGCGCCGGGCATGCCCTGGCGCACGTCGCCGTCGTCGAACGTCGCGAGCCCGATCTTCTCGCTCATCCCGTACTGCATGACCATGTGGCGCGCCATCGCGGTCGCGCGTTCCAGGTCGTTCTGCGCACCGGTCGAGACGTCGCCGAACACGAGTTCTTCCGCCACGCGCCCGCCGAGCAGCGCATCGATCCGGTCGAGCAGCTCGCTGCGGCGCAGGACGTAGCGATCCTCGGTCGGCACCTGCTGCGTGTAGCCGAGCGCGGCGACGCCGCGCGGAATGATCGACACCTTCTTCACCGGGTCGCAATGCGCGCGGCTTTCCGCGACGAGCGCATGGCCGGCTTCGTGATATGCAATCGTCAGCTTCTCCTGCTCGTTCATCACGCGGCTCTTGCGCTCCAGGCCCGTCAGCGCGCGGTCGATCGCCTCGTCGAAGTCGGCCATGCCGATCGCCGGCTTGCCGAGTTCGGCCGCATGCAGCGCGGCCTCGTTGACGACGTTCGCGAGATCGGCGCCGACGAAGCCCGGCGTGCGCGACGCAAGCTCGCCGAGATCGACGTCGGCCGCGAGCTTCACGTGCTTCACGTGCACGCCGAGGATCTGGCGGCGACCGTTCACGTCGGGCCGGTCGATCGCGATGTGCCGGTCGAAACGGCCCGGCCGCAGCAGCGCGGGATCGAGGATCTCGGGCCGGTTCGTCGCGGCCATGATGATCACGCCGGAGCCGGCCTGGAAGCCGTCCATCTCGACCAGCAACTGGTTGAGCGTCTGTTCGCGCTCGTCGTTGCCCGACATCGGGCCGACGCCGCGCACCTTGCCGAGCGCATCGAGCTCGTCGACGAACACGATGCACGGTGCCTTCTGCTGCGCCTGCTCGAACAGGTCGCGCACGCGCGCGGCGCCCACGCCGACGAACATCTCGACGAACGCGGAGCCGCTGATCGAAAAGAACGGCACGGCCGCCTCGCCGGCCACCGCGCGCGCGAGCAGCGTCTTGCCCGTACCCGGCGCGCCGACGACGAGCACGCCTTTCGGGATCTTGCCGCCGAGCCGCTGGTAGCGATCGGGATTGCGCAGGAATGCGACGAGTTGCTGCAGTTCGGCCTTCGCTTCGTCGATGCCCGCGATGTCGTCGAACGTGATGCCGGTTTCCTGCTGCACGTACACGCGCGCGCGGCTCTTGCCCATCCCGGTAAAGTCCTGCAGCCCGCCGCGCTTGCGCAGCATCATGTTCCATACGAACACCAGCAGCATGAGCGGCAGCAGCCACGACGCGAGCGACGCGATCCAGCCCGTGTCGGGCGTACCGTGATAGCGGATGCCGGCGGCGGTCAGCGTGTCGATCAGGTGTTCGTCGGTCACGCGGCTGGTCGTGAAGCGCCACGGCGCGCCGGCCTGCTGCACGACCGCCGCGTCGGACGCCGGCAGCATCGTGCCGGCCTGCGGCATCTTCAGCGCGCCCGAGATCGACGCAGGGCCGACCTCGAGATCGTCGACGAGCCGCGCGGCGACGAGCCGGTGGAAATCGCTGTACGCGATCGGTGTCGACGTCGGGTGCAGCATCAGCAACTGCGCGGCGAACAGCACGAAGAAGCCCGCCGCGATCAGCAATCCCGGGTAGTCGAATTTCCTGTCCATGGCATTGGGCCGGCCGTATCTGCTGCGCCGCGTGCACTCACACCGGCACGCGCGCGGAACCGGTACGCGGCCGCCATGCGGAAACGGCATGCATCCACGCCATCGTCGCCTCGCTGTCTCGCGTCGTTCGTCGCATCGATGCCGCCTCGGCAACACCGTCGCCGGCGTCGCGGGGCGATCCTCGCCCGGGCGGCGCGCCGCGGCGCGCCGCCCCTGGTTTCAGTCTAGTTCGCGCGCGGGCGTCGCGCACCGCTCGCCGCGCGAGCATCGAATCGTCCGACAAGCAGCTTTCATCTGCCCCCTTGGCGCGTTATAGTCGCGTTCATGACATTTTCGTGACAGTCGCGTCGCGCCGCCGCGCGCGATGCCGGCCGTAGCATTCCGCCCTGCGTCGCGGCAGCCCGCGGCGCCGGCACGCACCGAACGACAACACCCACCCGCCCATCCGAGGAGCCACGACGTGAACGACACCCCCGATCGCCCCGACGACCTGCCCGCCGATCCCGACCGCCGCCGTGTACTCGGCGGCATCGCCGCCCTTGGCGCCGGTGTCGCGCTCGCCGGCTGCGAGACCACCGCGGGCAACGCGCCACGTTCGGCCGCCGACCTGCGCATCGACGAAGCGTTACGCCAGCGCGTGCGCCACATCGTCGTGATCTATGCGGAAAACCGCAGCTTCGCGAATCTGTACGGCGATTTCCCGGGCGTGCGTTATCCGCTCAGCGAAGTGCGGCCCGAACACGCGCAGCAGTTCGATCGCGATGGGAAGACGCCGCTGCCGGTGCTGCCGAAGATCTGGGGCGGGCTCGTGCCGCAGGCGCAGGAAGTGGACGGCAAGCGCTACGCGATCGCCGAGCGCGACATCGACAAGCTGCCGAACGCGCCGTTCCGGATTTCCGACGCGCAGGGCAAGCCGCTGCCGAACGGGGTGATCACGCGTGACCTGTGGCATCGCTTCTACCAGAACCAGATGCAGATCGCGGGCGGCCGCAACAACCAGTTCGCCGCGTGGGCCGATTCGGGCGGCCTCGTGATGGGCCATTACCGCAATTCGGCCGACACGCTGCGGCTGTGGAATCTCGCGCGGCAATACACGCTGTGCGACAACTTCTTCATGGCGGCCTTCGGCGGTTCGTGGATGAACCACATGTTCCTGATCTCCGCGCAACCGCCGCTGTATCCGGACGCGCACAAGCATCCGCATGCGGCGAAACTGCTGTCGAAGGTCGAAGGCGACGATCCGGCCGGCACGCGCCTGAAGCTCGCCGACGATTCGCCCGCGTCCGCGCTCGACGGCCCGCCGAAGTTCGCTGGCGACGGCCCGCTGACGCCGGACGGCTACGGCGTGAACACGATGGCGCCGCCGTACCAGCCGAGCTACGTGCCCCCGCCCGATCCGGGCAACGCCGCGTATGCGGATCCGGCCGACCATCGCGTGATGCCGCCGCAGGGCTACGCGACGATCGGCGACCGCCTGTCGGAAAAGAACATCGACTGGGCGTGGTACAGCGGTGCGTGGCAGTACGCGCTCGAGCATCGCGACACGGGCACCGTGCCCGATTTTCAGTACCATCACCAGCCGTTCAACTACTTCGTGAACTACGCGCCCGGCACCGAGGCCCGCCGGCGGCACCTGCGCGATGCGGGGCTCGGCGACGAGCCGTCGACCAACCACTTCATCGCCGACATCGACGCGGGTCGCCTGCCGGCCGTCACGTTCTACAAGCCGCAGGGCAACCTGAACATGCATGCGGGCTATGCGGACATCGAATCGGGCGACCGTCACATCGCGACCGTGATCGACCATATCCGGCGTGGCCCGCAATGGGAAAACACCGTGATCGTGATGACGCACGACGAGAATGGCGGCTGGTGGGATCACGTCGCCCCGCCGGTCGGCGATCGCTGGGGCCCGGGCTCGCGGATCCCGGCGCTCGTGATCTCGCCGTTCGCGAAAAAGGGCTTCGTCGATCACACGCTGTACGACACGAACTCGATCCTGCGCTTCATCAGCCGCGTGCACGGCCTCGCGCCGCTCGACGGCGTGGTCCTGCGCAACAACGCGTTCGCCGCACGCGGCGCGACACCGCCGGGCGATTTGACGAACGCGCTCGACCTCGGCTGATCGCCGGGTTGATCACTGGAAACGACGACGCCCCGGGCCACACGATGGATGGCCCGGGGCGTCGTTCGTTGCCGGCCCGGCGAGGCTAGGCGGCGCCGCGCAATGCGCCGCGCACGACGTGCGCGACGGACGGCCCGCATCTGCGTACCGCATTCGACTTCCTCGGACGTTTCGCCGGCCGCCGCGACGCCGATCCTTGCGACATCGATGTCGAAACGACAACGTCCCGCCGCCGCAGAGGCTTGCCGGCGACGGGACCTTTATACCTCGTTCGACTTGTGACGTCGATTCCGCGCGTCAGCCGCCGATACGCTGCTCGATCTTGTTCATCGTGTCGGTCATTTCAGCCGGCAAGCGCAGCTTCAACGTATCGAACAGCGCCGCATGCAGCTTCAGCTCCTCACGCCATTCGTCCGCGTTCATCGACGTCACCGCATCGAACTGATCGCGCGTGAAATCGAGGCCGTCCCAGTGCAGGTCTTCATACGCAGGCGACACGCCGAACGCATGCTCGCCGCCGCCGCCGGTGCCTTCGAGACGATCGAGCATCCACTTCAGCACACGCATGTTCTCGCCGAAGCCCGGCCACACGAACTTGCCGTTCGCATCCTTGCGGAACCAGTTCACGCAATAGATCTTCGGCGGCTTCGCGCCGGCGGCTTCGAGCTGCTTGCCGAGCTTGAGCCAGTGCGCGAAATAATCGCTGACGTTGTAGCCGCAGAACGGCAGCATCGCGAACGGATCGCGGCGCACGACGCCCTGCTTGCCGACGGCTGCCGCGGTCGTCTCGGAGCCCATCGTCGCGGCCATGTACACGCCTTCGACCCAGTCGCGCGCCTCGGTCACGAGCGGCACCGTCGTCGAGCGGCGGCCGCCGAAGATGAACGCGTCGATCGGCACGCCGGCCGGGTTTTCCCAGTCGTCGTCGATCGACGGGCACTGCGAGGCCGGCGCGGTGAAGCGCGAGTTCGGATGCGCGGCCTTGCGTCCGGTTTCCTTTCCGATCTCCGGCGTCCACGGATTGCCCTGCCAGTCGGTCAGCTTCGCGGGCGGCGTGTCGGTCAGCCCTTCCCACCACACGTCGCCGTCTTCCGTCAGCGCGACGTTCGTGAAGATCACGTTTTCCTTCAGCGTGGCGATCGCGTTCGGGTTGGTCTTCACGCCCGTGCCCGGCGCCACGCCGAAGAAACCGGCTTCCGGATTGATCGCATACAGGCGGCCGTCGCGGCCGGGCTTCAACCACGCGATGTCGTCGCCGATCGTCGTGACCTTCCAGCCGTCGAAGCCCTGCGGCGGGATCAGCATCGCGAAGTTGGTCTTGCCGCACGCGGACGGGAACGCGGCCGCGACGTGATACTTCTTGCCGGCCGGCGACGTCACGCCGAGAATCAGCATGTGTTCCGCGAGCCAGCCCTGATCGCGGCCCATCGTCGTCGCGATGCGCAGTGCGAAGCATTTCTTGCCGAGTAGCGCGTTGCCACCGTAGCCCGAGCCGAAGCTCCAGATCTCGCGCGTTTCCGGGAAGTGCACGATGTACTTGACCGGATTGCACGGCCACGGCACGTCCTGCTGGCCGGCCTCGAGCGGATGGCCGACGCTGTGCACGCACGGCACGAAATCGCCGTCCTCGCCGAGCACGTCGTACACGTCGCGCCCCATGCGCGTCATGATCCGCATGTTCACGGCGACGTACGGGCTGTCGGACAACTCGACGCCGACGTGCGCGATCGGCGAGCCGAGCGGCCCCATCGAGAACGGCACGACGTACAGCGTGCGGCCGCGCATCGAACCGCGGAACAGCCCGTTGAGCGTCTCGCGCATTTCTGCCGGATCGATCCAGTTGTTGGTCGGGCCGACGTCGTCGCGCGACGCCGCGCAGATGAACGTGCGATCCTCGACGCGCGCGACGTCCGACGGATCGGATTGCGCGAGATACGAGTTCGGGCGCTTCGCCGGGTTCAGGTGCGTGAGCGTGCCCTGGTCGACCATCGCCTGGCACAGCGCATCGTATTCTTCCTGCGAACCGTCACACCACACGACGCGCTCGGGCTCCGTGAGCGCCGCGATGCGCGATACCCAGTCGATCAGCTTGCGATGTTTGACGAAAGCCGGCGGAGCGATCAGCGAGCCGTGTGTCGCTTCGGCCAAAGTATTTTGCGACATGGGGATGTCTCCAGATTATTGGACGGGGATGGGGATGCGGGGCGAGCCCGCGAGATGGGGAATGCGTGCGGAGCGCAGGACGATGCGGCACGCAGGACGGGACGCGCGAGCGGAGCGCGCGTCGATGCCGCGATGCGTACGAGAGAAGGTGAAGTCTCGTTAGAGGGTGCGAACGCGAGTTTCGCCATGCAAGCAACCTGCCATACAACTCCATGCCGGCCAGCATACCATCGCCGTTATTGGGCCGGCGTTGCGTTGCAACAAGAAACAACTGTGACGGCGCACCGGCACGCGCGTTGCAGGCGGGTGTTTTTTACGGCGTCGTCGCAGGCGGCTGGGGGACAAAACGGCCGCAACAGCCGCCCGGCAAGGGTTTCGCGCGAGCGGCAATTTCAACCTGCGACGCGTCCGTGCCGACGATACGAACACGCGCGGCGCCCATTCGCGTTTTCGCTACTCAGGCAAACCCTGAATTAGGTTGCGTACACAAACATCCCGATCGAATGCCCGATGCAGCCACTGCTCATAACGGTGCGCGCGGCAATCCGGGGTAATACGCGTCCGGCTACGACGCGAATCGTCGAGGAGTACTTCCGTTCGCCGCAATGACCGCCCCGCCTGCATTTCTTCGACGCGGTTGGCGACACGCAAAATCCCGGCCCGATGTGTGTCGGGATGATGGATGGACAGTTGCAGGCGCTTCATCGATTTCGACAAGATCGATGGGATGCCGACGAGCCAGTAAGTCGTGAAGGCCATGCGCCGGTAACGCGCCAGCCTGGGCAGACAAAAAAACGCCAGCCTCAAGGGGCTGGCGTCGTGCTTCGAGTCGGACGACGATCAGAACTGGTTCATCGTGTTGTCCTTGCCCGCTGCCTTCAGCGCCGCTTCGCCGCTGAAGTATTCCTTGTGATCGTCACCGATGTCCGAACCGGACATGTTCTGGTGCTTCACGCAGGCGATGCCCTGACGGATTTCCTTGCGCTGCACGCCCGCCACGTAGCCGAGCATGCCCTGGTCGCCGAAGTATTCCTTGGCCAGGTTGTCGGTCGACAGCGCAGCCGTGTGGTACGTCGGCAGCGTGATCAGGTGGTGGAAGATGCCTGCTTCACGCGATGCATCGGCCTGGAACGTACGGATCTTCTCGTCGGCCAGCTTGGCCAGTTCGGTTTCGTCGTATTCGACGCTCATCAGTTGCGCACGGTCGTAAGCCGACACGTCCTTGCCTGCAGCCTTCATCGCGTCGTAGGCCTGTTGACGGAAGTTCAGCGTCCAGTTGAACGACGGGCTGTTGTTGTACACCAGCTTCGCGTTCGGGATCACCTTGCGGATCTCGTTGACCATGCCGCCGATCTGCGCGATATGCGGTTTTTCGGTTTCGATCCACAGCAGGTCGGCGCCGTTCTGCAGCGACGTGATGCAGTCGAGCACGCAACGCGCTTCGCCTGTGCCGGCGCGGAACTGGAACAGGTTGCTCGGCAGGCGCTTCGGACGCAGCAGCTTGCCGTCGCGCTTGATGACGACGTCACCGTTGCCCAGCTGGTCGGCCGACAGTTCCTCGCAATCGAGGAACGCGTTGTACTGGTCGCCCAGGTCGCCCGGCGTGCTGGTCACGGCGATCTGCTTGGTCAGGCCCGCGCCCAGCGAATCGGTACGCGCTACGATGATGCCGTCGTCCACGCCCAGTTCCAGGAACGCATAGCGGATCGCGCGGATCTTCGCGAGAAAGTCCTCGTGCGGGACCGTGACCTTGCCGTCCTGGTGGCCGCACTGCTTCTCGTCCGACACCTGGTTTTCGATCTGGATGCAGCACGCGCCCGCTTCGATGAACTGCTTGGCCAGCAGGTAGGTCGCTTCCGCGTTGCCGAAGCCGGCGTCGATGTCGGCGATGATCGGCACGACGTGCGTGACGTGGTTGTCGATTTTTTGCTGGATCGCGGCCTTGGCGGTCGCGTCCTTCGCGGCATCCAGCTCGCGGAACAGGCCGCCCAGTTCACGGGCGTCGGCCTGGCGCAGGAACGTGTACAGCTCGCGGATCAGCGCGCTGACCGAGGTCTTTTCGTGCATCGACTGGTCCGGCAACGGGCCGAACTCCGAGCGCAGCGCGGCGACCATCCAGCCCGACAGGTACAGGTAGCGGCGTTCGGTGCTGTTGAAGTGCTTCTTGATGGAGATCATCTTCTGCTGGCCGATGAAGCCGTGCCAGCAGCCCAGCGACTGCGTGTACTTGGACGGATCGGCATCGTAGGCGGCCATGTCGGCGCGCATGATCTTCGCGGTGTACTTCGCGATGTCCAGGCCGGTCTTGAACTTGTTCTGGGCACGCATGCGGGCGGCATATTCGGGGCTGATGGCATTCCACGCGCTGCCGTGGTTTTCCTTCAATCCAGCCACTGCCTTGATGTCGTCTTGATATTGGGACATGTCTATCTCCTGGGAACGAAGCGCATTTGAGTAAAGGATTCAGCGTGCCCGCCGCGTGTGACGAAGCGAACTGCATGGACTCAATGGTAATCCTGTCCGGCGTGAATTCGGCCAAGTCTTATATAAGACATAAGATATAAATTTCTGTTGTTTTTCAATGAGATAGCCGGTCGTTTTTGCGATGCAAAACACGGTTTCAAGCGGCGGTAAAACGCGGCGGCAGGAAGTTGGCACTAATTCCGCAATATGAAATGCCCTTTCGGCTGCTGAAGGAGGCGCACGCTTTGCCCAAGCCGCGGCAACGACTGCCGTCGCACTTCGTCACAGCCATGACAAAACGTCTATACTTGGACGATTATTTGATCCGCGCGCGTCAGCGCATCGGCCAGCTTTCCGGAAGCGACATGAACGACTCTCCCGTTTTCGACACCCTTTGCGAACTGCTGAATTCAGCCGGCGCGCGTTTCCGCGTGCTCGAGCATCCGGCGGAAGGCAAGTCCGACGCGATCGCCGCGCTGCGCGGCACACGCCCCGAACAGGGCGCGAAGGCGATGCTCTGCACGTTCAAGGACGGCGGCGACGCCGCCGCGCTCGCGGTGATTCCCGGCCACCTGAAGATCGACTTCCGCAAGGTCGCCGATGCGGTGGGCCGGCGCAAGGCGACGCTCGCATCGCCCGACGTCGCGGCCGCCGTCACGCGCTGCGTGATGGGCGCGGTGCCGCCATTCGTGTTCGATTCGAACGTGACGCTCGTCGTCGATCCGGCGCTGGTCGAGCGCAACGCCGAGATCGCGTTCAACGCGGGGCGCCTCGACCGCTCGGTCGTGCTCGACACGGCCGACTACGTCCGGATCGCGCGCCCGCTGCTGGCCGACATCACGCGACCGGAAACGACGGACACGCCCGCCCCCCAGGACCACGCATGAGCACGAACCGCAAACCGCTGCCATCGGAGCAGGCATCGCTGATCGAGCAGGTGCAGCGCATCGCCGAAGGGCTCGGCGAGATGTTCGCGCCGTTCACCGAGGTCGTCGTGCACGACCTGCGCACGCCGGAGCACGCGATCCTCGCGATCCACAACAACCTGTCCGGACGCGCGGTCGGCGATCCCGCGACCGAACTCGGCCTCGCCCGCATCGCCGACGACGAGTTCCCGCAGGTGCTCGCGAATTACCCGAACCGCTTCGCCGACGGCCGCACCGCGAAAAGC
Source organism: Burkholderia sp. HI2761 (assembly GCF_002223355.1). NCBI lineage: Bacteria > Pseudomonadati > Pseudomonadota > Betaproteobacteria > Burkholderiales > Burkholderiaceae > Burkholderia > Burkholderia sp. HI2761. The sequence continues at coordinate 1,985,998 of NZ_NKFN01000007.1, forward strand.
ACGTCGATCGGCATCAAGGATTCGACCGGGCGCTACGTGGCCGCGCTGTGCCTGAATGCCGACGTCACGCTGTTCCGCGGCTTCCAGGGCATGCTGAACCAGTTCTGCCGCACGGACGGCGAAGCCGTCGTCGAAACGCTCGACCCGGCCAGCGCCGACGCGATCCGGCAGCGCATCGACGCATTCGCGACGCGCCTCGCGACGACGCCGCGCGAGCTGAAGACCGACCAGCGCCGCGAGCTGATGCAGACGCTGAAGGCCGACGGCTTCCTCGAGGTGCGCCGCGCGATGGAGATCGTGTCGCAGCATCTCGGCGTCTCGCGCGCCACCGTCTACAACGATGCGAAGTGACGCGCCGCGCCCGGCGTTCCCGTTTTGAGTTTCCCGTTGACTGATCTTTTCGACCCTCGAGCGACCATGAATTCTCCGACTCTCCCCACATACGACGACGTCGCCGCCGCCGCGGCCCGGCTCGAAGGCCACGCGCACCGCACGCCGGTGATGACGTCGCGGACGATCGACGACGCGCTCGGCGCGCAAGTATTCTTCAAGTGCGAGAACCTGCAGCGCATGGGCGCCTTCAAGTTCCGCGGCGCGTTCAACGCGCTGTCGCGCTTCAACGCGGAACAGCGGCGCCACGGCGTCGTCGCGTTCTCGTCGGGCAACCATGCGCAGGCGATCGCGCTGTCGGCGCGCATCCTCGGCATTCCCGCGACGATCGTGATGCCGCAGGACGCCCCGGCCGCGAAAATGGCCGCGACGCGCGGCTACGGCGGCAATGTCGTGACCTACGACCGCTACACCGAGGATCGCGAGCAGATCGGGCGCGAGCTCGCGGAAAAGCACGGGCTCACGCTGGTTCCGCCCTACGATCACCCGGACGTGATCGCCGGCCAGGGCACCGCGGCCAAGGAACTGTTCGACGAAGTCGGCCCGCTCGACGCGGTGTTCACGCCGCTCGGCGGCGGCGGGCTGCTGTCGGGCACCGCGCTCGCCACGCGCGCGCTGTCGCCGCATGCGAAGCTGTACGGCGTCGAGCCCGAAGCCGGCAACGATGCCCAGCAATCGTTCCGGTCCGGCACGATCGTGCACATCGACACGCCGCGTACGATCGCCGACGGCGCGCAGACGCAGCATCTCGGCAACCTGACGTTCCCGATCCTGCGCCGCGACGTCGACGACATCCTGACCGCGACGGACGCGGAACTCGTCGACTGCATGCGCCTCTTCGCCACGCGCATGAAGATCGTCGTCGAGCCGACCGGCTGCCTGTCGTTCGCCGCCGCGCGGCGGATGAAGGATGCGCTTCAGGGCAAGCGCGTCGGCGTGGTGATCAGCGGCGGCAACGTCGATCTCGAGAACTTCTGCGCACTGGTGTCGGCACCGGCCTGACCGTCGCGGCGCGCATGAAGATCCTGTCATGCGCGCGCCGCCCAGCCTTCACGTCGCGTTAAGTTTCGCGCCCTAGACTGATTGCGTCGTCCCCGAAGTCAGTCGTATAGGAGTCGCCATGAATACGCACGCGATCGTCGCCGCCGCCTTGGCGGCCGCTTCCCTGTCGGCGTTCGCTCAACCGGGCGTGACGTCATCCGGTTTTCCCGCCGCCTCGCCTCATCCTGCAGTCGGGCAAGCGATGCACCGTTCGCCCGCCATGTTGCCGCCCGCCGGCTTCGTGCTCGCGAAGATCGATCAGAACAATACGCCGCCCGATCGAGGAGACGACCCGGGCGGCCGCACGCACGGCGGCACGCACATGTAACGACACGCGCCGGCCGTCGGCATCCGGAACGACGGTAACCGGTTCCGGCGCGGCGGCATGCATTCGAACCCGGCCGTTTCTTCAGACCTGAAACACTGTCCGCGCACATCGAACGAAAGGATTTGGAAAGCCGACGCCAGACAATGACGTTTTTTCGCATCCGCGCGCAGCCGGACGATTGACGCGCCCGAGCGCACGCCATTACCCTTGCGCGCTGATGGTTCCCAGGGATGGGATCAAAAGGGAACGCAGGCGGGGCAATGCCTCGAATCTGCGGCTGCCCCCGCAACTGTGAGCGGCGAATCCGTGCCACCGCGTGCCACTGGGAAACCGGGAAGGCCTGCACGGATGGCGACCCGCGAGCCAGGAGACCTGCCATCGACCCGAGGTCCAGCAGCCGCACCGGGCGGGGTGTCCCGATGTGCAAGCACCGCCGTTGGCGGTCGCCCGTTGCATGGACGACCCGACCTCAGGATCCGTCAGATGTCCATCGTTCCCGAACCCGCTTCCCGGCCGGAAGCGTCGCACCGACACGCCGTCGGCTTGCGCCCCCTGTCCGCGCTCCGCTCGCGATCGCCGTACCCGCCACACGCTTTGTCCCGCCGCCTCATGAACATTCGTCACCTGCTTGCCACGTCCGCCGCCACCGCGCTGTTGTCCCCGCTCGCCCATGCGGCCGGCGACACGGCGCTTGCGCAGCCCGCCGCGCCCGCGCCGGGCGCGGACCTGCCGACGATCAGCGTGACCGACACGCGGCACCTGCCCGAATCGTTCGACCGGCGCTACGCGTCGACGCAGGTGCTCACACGCGAGGATCTCGACCGGCTGTCGCCGACCGACCCGAGCATCACACAGGCGCTCGCGACGCTGCCGGGCGTGACCGTCGCGCAGAACGGCGGGCCCGGCTCGTCCGCGTCGGTCAGCATCCGCGGCTCGTCGGCGAGCCAGGTCGCCGTGTTCATCGACGGCATCCGGATCGGCTCGCCGACCACCGGCATCGCGCCGTGGGCCGACCTGCCGACCGAAGCGTTCGAGCGCGTCGAAGTGATCTCCGGCCCTGCCGCCGCGTCGTTCGGCAACAACGCGATGGGCGGCGTCGTGCAGTTGTTCACGCGCCGCGCCGCCAACCAGCCGAACCGGACCACCGTGTCGTTCGGCGGAGGCTCGAACAAGACGTTCGACACGCAGTTCCGCACGTCGGGCACGGTGCCGTCGACGGGGCCGCTGGCCGCGCTCGGCGGGCTCACCTATTCGCTCGGACTGCACGACTACAACACGGCCGGCATCGATGCGACGCGGCCGTTCTTCTACGGCCACGAAGACGGCCGCAATCCGTATCATGCGCAGGATCTCGATGCGCGGCTCGGCTATGCGCGCGACAACTGGTCGATCTCGACGTTCGCGCTGTACCACCGCTCCGATCTGTCCTACGACAACAGCGGCTACGCCAATCGCGAGCTCGATCACCAACTGACGACCGGCGTTGCGTTCCATCTCGACATCACGCCCGATACGCAGTTCGACCAGTCGTTCGGCTATGCGAACGACCGCCAGTTCATCCACGCGGACAACCCGGCCCTCGCGACGGATCAGATCAATTCGCAGCGGATCAGCACGTCGATGTCGCTGACCCATCAGGAGCACGGCTTTCACCTGTTCGGCCTGCCGCTGTCGGGCGAATCGAAGCTCGCCTACGACTTCACGCGCGAACAGGCGTTCCTGCCGGTCGACGTTCCCGGCGGCGTGCCGACGCGCAACGATTCCGCGTTCTCGCTGCATCAGTCGGCGACGCTCGGCAGCGTGACGATGTTCGTCGCCGGCCGTCACGAGGTCGTCGCCGGGCAAGCGGTGAACACCGGCAACGCCGCGCTGTCGTGGGCGATCACGCCGGTCTACACGGCGCGCGTGTCGTACGGCAATGCGTTCCATCTGCCGACGTTCAACGACCTGTACTACCCCGGCTACGGCAACCCGGCCCTCAGCCCGGAACGCAGCACGTCGATCGAGGCCGCGCTCGACGCGAACACGGCGTACGGCACGTTCACCGCGGCGATCTACGATACGCGCGTCAACAACCTGATCGCGTACAACCCCGCGACATTCTCGCCGATGAACATCGGCCGTTCGCACATTCGCGGCATCGACCTGTCGTACAAGGGGACGATCGGCCGCTCGACACCGGTGAGCGTTGCCGTCGGCATCCTGAATCCGCAGGACGAGACCAACCAGACCTGGCTCAACCGCCGGCCGCGCCAGACGGTCAGCCTGAACGTCGACCACACGTGGGACGAACTGAAGCTGCACGCGCTGAGCACGGGCGCGTCGCTGCTGTACGGCGGCTCGACGTTCGACGATCCGGCCAACCGGCAGTATCTGGCGTCGTACCTGACGGTGAGCCTGCGCGCGTCGTACCGGATCAATTCGCACCTGACGGTGTCGGCGTCGCTGTCGAACCTGTTCGACCGGCAGTACATGACCGCGTACGGCTACAACACGCTCGGGCGCACCGCGTTCGGCAAGGTCAGCTATACGTTCTGACAGCCCGGCGCATCGGCGCAATGCGCCACACCGGCACGCGCGGGAAATTGACATCGCGGCAAAAACTAATAGAATTAGTTTCTTGACTAACCCGCATAGCATTCGTCATGGCGCGTGCCGGCATTACCGTGGACAAGCTCGTCGAAGCCGGCGCGCAGCTCGCCGATGAAACCGGCTTCGAGCAGCTCACCGGCGCGGCGCTCGCGCGACATTTCGACGTCAAGCTGGCGAGCCTGTATTCCCATATCCCGAGCTTCGACGATCTCAAGAGCCGGATCGCGCTGTTCGCGCTGCAGGAGCTGGCCGATCGCGCCACCGACGCGCTGGCCGGCCGCACCGGCAAGGACGCGCTGGCCGCGCTCGCGAACGTCTATCGCGACTACGCGCGTGCGCATCCGGGCCGCTTCGCGGCCGCGCGCCATCCGGTGAGCGCCGAGCGCGCGGCCGCGAGCGCGGGCGGGCAGCTCGTCAGGATGACGTCGGCGGTGCTGCGCGGCTACGGCCTGCCGGATACCGAACTGGTGCATGCGATCCGCCTGCTCGGCGGCTTCTTCATGGGCTATGTGACGCTCGAAAACGCCGGCGGCTTCTCGCACAGCGCGCCGGACGCCGACGCGTCATGGTCGCGCAGCCTCGATGCGCTCGACGTGATGTTGCGCCACTGGCCTTCGGCTGCATGACACACCGAACGGAATCCAAGCCATGAAAGACAAACCAGACGGCGTCGTGTTGCCGAGCCGTGTCGTTCCCTTCCCGACCTCGATCAGCGACGAAGCGCGAGCGGCGCTGCGACGCCTGACCCGCGATGACGGCGTGCCGCTGAATGCGTTGCACGTGATGCCGGCGCCCGACGATATCGATGCGTGGATGCGCGTGAAGGCCAGCGCCGACGCCCATTACGCGGCTGCGGTCGAGCAACTCGCCGGCTATTTGCGTTCGAGCGTCGAGACGATTCGCGTCGGCGATGCGGACGTGCATGTCGCGACACCCGAAGCGGCGGCTTCCGGCGCCTACGCGACCATCGACCTGCACGGCGGCGCGCTGGTCGCCGGCGGCGGCGCCGCGTGCCGCGCCAGCGCGCAGATGCAGGCCGACCGGCTCGGCATTCGCTGCTACGGCGTCGACTACCGGATGCCGCCGCAACACCCGTATCCGGCCGCGCTCGACGACTGCATCGCGGCCTATGCCTACGTGCTGGAGCATCACGCACCGGAAAACGTCGTCATCGGCGGCCGTTCGGCCGGCGGCAATCTCGCTGCCGCGATGGTGCTGCGCGCCCGCGACGAGGGCCTGCCGCTGCCGGCCGCGCTCGTGCTGTTGTCGCCGGAAGCCGACCTGACCGAATCCGGCGACAGTTTCGAGACCAACCGGCTCGTCGATGTCGTGTTGCCGGGGCCATTGATGGCGAACAACCTGCTCTACGCGAACGGTGCCGATCTCGCGCATCCGTACCTGTCGCCGCTGTTCGGCGATTTCGCCGCCGGCTTCCCGCCGACCTTCATCCAGAGCGGCACCCGCGATCTGTTTCTGTCGAACGCCGTTCGCCTGCATCGCGCATTGCGGCGCGCACAGGTACCGACCGAGCTGCACGTGTTCGAGGGGATGCCGCACGGCGGGTTCATGGGCGCGCCGGAGGATATCGAGCTGAGCCAGGAAATCGCGCGCTTCGTGCATGCGCACTTGCGTTCGCATGGATCGAATTGAGCCGGCGATGAACGGGAAAGCCCGCAAGGACGACATCGGCATCGGCCCGGATCGCTGGATCGAATGCGGCGATCTCGCGGGCGGCCACGGACATGCGGTCGACGTCGATCCGCATCTGGCGGCCGTCATGCCGTTGATCGACGCGCTGGAGATCCACTGTCTCGCCGGATGCTGCGGCATCGACGCGTTCGGCTTCTGGCCAGACGAAATCGCCGCTGCGCTCGACACGGCCCCGCGCGCCTAGAGCAACCCGCGCACGCCCGCGACCAGCTGGATCGCGCCGAATACCGCGACGACGGCCGCCGACACGCGCGACAGCCCGTGCATGAACGCGAACGACAGCTTCGCGCGCAGCGCGGCGGTCGCGCTGCTCAGGCACAGCCACCACGTGGCCGAGCCGACGAACACGCCGGCGACCATCCATGCGACGGTCGCCCGCATCGCGCCTTCCCGCGCACCCGGCAGCGGGCCGAGCGCCGCGAAGATTCCGACGAACGACACGATCGTCATCGGGTTCGACAGCGTGAGACCGAACGTCGTCAGGAAATCGCGCAGGACGGTCGTACGCGGCAATTCGCGCTGCCCCGCCGGTGCGGCCGGCGCCTGGCGCGCGATGGCCCACGCGAGCCACACGAGAAACGCGCCGCCGCCGATCTTCAGGCCGACGGTCAGCATCGGGAACGCGGTGACGATGCCCGCGACGCCCAGCGCCCCGAGCAGGCCGTAAATCGCATCGGCGCACGCCGCGCCGATGCCCGTCGCGAATCCCGCCCGGAAGCCGCGGCTCAGGCTGCGCTGAATGCACAGCATGCCGATCGGGCCGACCGGCACCGCGATCGACAGCCCCATCACGACGGATTTGATGAACAGCATCGCCTGCCCCTTGCAACCTCCAGTGGATCGAATAGGCATCGTAGGGAAAGTCCGGCCCCCGCTGAATGCGGTTTTTAAGGAAAAATGGCGGCTCTACCTTAAAAATTCCACTGCGATGGACGATCTGGACTGGAAGGTACTGGCGCTGCTGCAGGACAACGGGCGCATCAGCTATACGGAGCTCGCGCACCAGGTTCACCTTTCGGTGCCGGCGGTGACGGAGCGCGTGAAGCGTCTCGAAGCAGCCGGTGTGGTCGAAGGCTACACCGCCCGGATCAATCCTTCCGCGGCCGGCTATCCGGTGAGCGCGCTGATCGGCATCACGGTGCCGCAACCGGCGAAAGCGAAGTTCCTCAAGCTGCTGGAGACGATTCCCGAAGTCGTCGAATGCCATCACGTGACGGGTGCGGATTCGTATGTGATGCGGTTCGTCGCCGTCAGCATGGCCCATCTCGAACACCTGATCGAACGCATCAACCTGTACGGCGAAACGCGCACGTCGATCGTGATGTCGACGCCGCTGCCGGCGCGCGGGTTGGCGCGGCCGGCGTCGAAGTCCGGCGACACGCGCAGGTAGCGGGCCGCGGTTTCACGATCGTCGGCCGGTCTCGGCCGGGACCGGCGACGACCGGCCATCGCCGGTCATGCGGCCCGGTTCCCGCGTGACGATCGGTACGCGCCGGCTATTTGCCGACCGCGCCGCCGAGCAGGCCGCCCAGCAGCGACGTCACCGGCGCGAGCGGATTGGCGAGGCCGCCCAGCGGCGTGCTGCCCCCCGTACCGGTCGCGGCGCCGTCGTGCACGGTGGCCGGGATGCCGCCGACCACGCTCGTCACCAACCCGGAGATCGGCACGGCGCCGTTCGCACCGGCCGGGTTCACGAGGCCGCCCACATTGGTTACCGTGTTGCCGACCGCACGGACGAGATCGCCGACGCCACCGACGATCGGCTGCGGCGACGCGGCGGTCACCTTCCATCCGGTCAACGTGATTGCGCTGCCGACCTGTCCGAGCAGGCCCGCGACCGGCTGCCCGAGGCCGGTTGCGGTGCCGACCTGCTGCGTGAGGTGGCCCGCCGTCGTCACGAGCGGCGTGATCGCGGTGCTGATCACCTGCGTCGCCTGCTGGACCGGGGCCGACGACAGCGATGCGTCGAGCGTCGCGCCGCCCGTGCGCAGACCGCTCGCCACCGTGTCGAGCAGCCCGCCGACCGGCGTCGTGATCGGCGCCAGCGGCGACAGCGGGCCAGACCCGAGCGCCTTGACGGTTTCGCTGATGCCGCCGACCGGGTTACCGGTCGTGGCTACGACCGTACCGAGGCCGCCGACCGTCGTGCCGACCGGGTTCGGAACGATGCCGATCTGGCCGAGACCGCCGCTCACGGCGTCCGACGTATCGCGGATGATCGTGCCGACGCCGATCACCGTATCGGCCGGCCCGACGGTCACGCCCTTGCTGACGCCGGGCACGCTCGCGCTGCCGAGCGTGGCGCCCGCGTCCATCACGATCCCGCCGATGGAGGTGACGATGCCGTTCGTACCCGGCGCGCCGCTCGTGCCCCAGCCGCTGGTGTTGCCACTGCTCGTGCCGCTGCTGCTTGTGCCGCTGCTGCTCGTGCCACCGCTGCTCGTGCCGCTGCTGCCGCTTGAGCCATTACTACCGCTAGTCCCACTCGTCCCGCTCGTGCTCGTCCCAATGTTGTTACCAGCAAGCGTCGGCGCCGTAATGTCACTTCCGCCGCACGCCGCGAGCGTACACGCCACGGCAATAGCGGCGAGCGTAACGTTCGTCTTGATGAAATGATTTTGCATGGAAGCCCCAGTCCGCTAATCAGCGCGAACATTTCATCAAGCATCTACCATGCCATCTCCTTTGGTTTCCTTAACAGTTTCACAAACGCCTTGCAATGACCATCCAGACCGCACTGCTCGGCACGGCGCATCGCATGCGGATGGTGCCTCACGGTTCGGCCCGTCCCGACATGTCGATAGCACTGACGTAACACCGGCCCTGCGTTACGTAGCACGAACCCGGAAAGCCGACGGCGTCTACCCGCGCACGCGCCACATCCTCGTCACGGCCGCTTCACCAGCTTCATGATCGTCAGGGTGCCGTTGACGTTTTCCACCCGAACCCGAACCTTGTCGCCCACATGCAGCGACGAGATCATCGCCGCGTCGCCGGCCTTGAACGCCATCGTCATCGGCGGCATCCCGATGTTGTCGAGGGCGCCGTGCTTCAGCGTCACGAGTCCGCGCCCGGCAGCGATTTCCTTGACCTCGGCATCGGTCAGCTTCGCATCCGGCGCCGGCACGTTCGTATCGCCCGACTTCATGCCCGGCATGTCGCCACCCGCAATCACCGGCGTGGCAACGACCGCCATCGCGCACGACATGGCGACAGCGTGAAAGCAGGTTTTCATCGAGCGTCTCCCCCCGGCCCCGGCGCATTTCTGCTGCCAGCCGATGCCACACATCACACGATCAACGTCACGCCGGCCCAGGCAATCAGCACGACACCCAGCACGCGGCCGACACGATCGCCGCCGGGCAGGACCTTTTCCACGAACACGAACAGCGACAACGCGACGATCCACACGACATTCATCACGCCGCCGACGAACAGCAGCGCCATCAACAACCAGCAGCAGCCCACGCAAACCATGCCGTGCCGCACGCCCAGCAGGAAGCTGCCGGCAACGCCAGGACGCCAGTGCGCGACGAGAAACGCCGCCGGCGCGCGGCATTGCCGCAGACACGCGCGTTTCAGCGGCGAGAATTGATAGAGCCCGGCCAGCGCCAGCACGATGGCGGAAAGGCGCGCGCTCTTCGACCACAACATCATCGCGGAGATCAGCCCGGCCGGCTGCAGCAGCGCCTGAAGCAATGCCGCGCCGATCGAGAACGCGAGCCATGTCGTCAGATAGCCGGCCAGCAGCGCCGCCGGCGTGAACGCCGATCCCGCCGCCCCGCGGCCGTGCTGCCGCAGCACGCGCCGGTACAGCATCACGAGCGGCGCCGCGCCGGGCGTCATCATCGCGATCATCATCACCCACCACATCGCGATCACGGTCGGCAGAGACGGATCCATGCTGCCCATGCCGTCCGTCAGCCGATGCGGAAACAACGCGACGGCCGTCATCTCCCACGCCGACATGCCGGTTCCCGCGCCGGTCCACAGGTAGAACCAGCACAGGCCGACGAGCGCGGCCATGCCGGTCAGCATGACGGCGCGCTCGCGCGCGAGCCAGGTGTCGAACGGCGTCATGCCGCGGCGCGATGCCGGATCAGCCCGTGGTTGTTCAGATGCAGCCGCGCGAATTGCGCATACGTTCCGTCGAGATTCAGCGCGATGTTGCCCTGCGAACGCCCCGTGCCTGAACCGATCTCGGCCAACTCGTATTCGAAACCGTGCGGCAGGTCGATCCGCGCGCGATGCTCGGCACCGGTCACCGGATTGTGGATCGGTTCGCCGATGACGTCGAACACCCCGTCCACGTGAATCCGGCCGCGCCGCGCATCGACATCGACGTCGAAATCGATCTTCGTGAAAATCGGATCGAACGCGTGCTCGAGCGTCGACGCATACACCGAGAACATCGTCGCGAATGGATCGGTATCCTGACCGGTCATGATCTTCAGCACGGCGTCGCGTTGCGCCGGACTGGCGCGCTCGTCGACGATCGGCTGGCACTTGCCCTTGCCTTCGTGAACGGCGCCCGGCCACTGGAACACCACCGCGATCCTGACGCCGTCGAGCACCACGTCGCCGTAGTGGCCGCTGTCGATCGAAATCGCACCCATCGCTTCGCAGTCGCCGTTGGTCGGCAACGCATTGAACTGGCAAGGGCAACCGTATGAGCAATTGCAACTGATCATTTCGGTACCCTGAATTTCCCACGGCGTCATGGCTCCACCTCGCGCGCTGAAACGGACGAACGCTTCGAATCTAGTGCACGCGATCGGGGAAAGCAAAGCAGCAATGGCGGCGTGAAAACCGTGGGCGCCTGCCTCACGTAAGACGTTTCGGGATGTGTTCGCCGCGCTGTTCCGGAAACCGTCCCGTCGCCCGTTCTCACACGAACAACGACGCGACGATCGCACACCACACCGCGCCGGCACCGCACAGAAACGCGCGCCGCGCGACGAACATTCGCGACTCGTCGTCGGGCGTTTTCATTGGCGAGGTCGCGAGAAACGGCACGCTGACGAGGCACGCGAAACCCGCCAGCGCGGGCACGATCACGACGCAGTCGCCGACTCGCCAGGGCAGCGCTTCGTGCAATCCCCAGTAGCCGAGAAACAGCATGCCCATCGAGGACATCGTCGCCGAGGCCGAGCTGAGCGCGACCACCGATCCTGTCGGAAATTGCACGGGAACCTCCCCTCGCACGGCAGGCGCGCTGCCGCTCATCTAGCCGGGGATCGCGATGATCGCGTCCGCCGGCGCGGACTCACGCGTTCATTTCCGGCTCGAACGCATGGCGTGCGCCGTCCCGGCCGAACAGCGAATGCGCGTTGTCACCGATTGACGGATTGGGCCCGATAGAGCGGTTGGGTCGTACGCGTTTGACAAGGACGCGCGTCGCGCCGCTAACCCGGCTTCTTCGTGCCCTGCGCAACGGAAATCCACCCGACCACGGCCGCGGCGACCCAGCAACAGGTGATCATCAGGTCAAGATCCATCCAGCCCTGGAAATTCGTACTGTTTTCGAAACTGCAGCGCTGATAGCCCCTGATCCACATGCAGCCGCTGACCAACTGCTGGATATGCATGTAGATGCTGTACACGGCAACGGCCGAAGCGATGACGGCGACCCGCAGGCTTATGCTCTTTTTCATTGACGCTGAAGGCGTGGAATGATCTCCCGCCGATCTTAAGCCAATGGCGATGCGTGACGCAATCGATCCGGTATCGCCCGAGGGTGTACGCGGCATCGTGCGTGCAACCGGTCGCGCACGGCGAAATCGTCGCAACGGAGTCGTCGCGCCCCGTCGCCCGGTCACGCTCGAGAACATCGAGGAATGCGCTGAAGAACCGCCGCGTGCTCGAAGGCAGCCGCGCAGACATGATCGCGAATGCGCTGCCGACAATGGTGCGGGCGCGGGGAGACGCGGCGGCCTGGGTGCATGCGCGCGTGCAGGCATGACGCTTGCGTGGGCTGATGCCCTCGCCTGCTGACAGCACGCTGGCAGCAGGCGGCGCTTAAGGTTGCCAGATCGCTGCCCAGGAACGTCGCCATGGCCCATACCGCGGAACTCGCCGACCACGCCCTCAAACGCCGCGGCGTGACCCTGCTCACGCTGTGCATCGCCGTCCTCGTGGCCCAGGTCGATACGGCCGTCGTCAACCTCGCCACGCGCGCGATCGGCGCCTATTTCCATGCCGGCGTCGGCGCATTGCAATGGGTCGTCGACAGCTACAACCTCACGTACGCGGTGCTGCTGCTGACCGGCGGCCTGCTCGCCGATCTGTACGGTCGCCGCCGCGTCTTCATGGCCGGCACGGCCGTCTTCACGATCGCGTCGCTGCTGTGCGCGCTGGCGCCGTCGGTGTCGGTGCTGATCGCCGCCCGCGCGCTGGCCGGCGTCGGCGCGGCGCTGCTGCTGCCGGCGTCGCTCGCGATCGTGCGGGTCGTGTGGCGCGACCCGGTCGAGCGGGGCCGCGCGCTCGGCATCTGGGCCGCGTGCAACGGCGTCGCGATGGCGATCGGCCCCACACTCGGCGGCGTGCTGATCCGGCACTTCGGCTGGCGCAGCATCTTTTTCGTCGTCGTGCCGCTGAGCGTCGCCGCGATGCTGCTCGCGATCCCGGCCGTGCCCGAATCGTCCGATCCGCACGGCCGGCATTTCGACGGCGCGGCGCAAGTCACGGGCGCACTCGCGCTCGGCGGGCTCGCGTATGCGGCGATCGTGTTCCGCGAGGCGCCGGTCGCATGCGCGATCGCCGGCTGCATCGCGGTCGCGTCGTTCGTCGCGTTCGTCGCGATCGAGCGCCGCCACGGCGAATCAGCGCTGGTGCCGCTCGATATTTTCCGGATCGGCGCGTTTCGCGGCGCGATCGCCGCGACCACCGGCATGACGTTCGGGATGTATGGCGTGCTGTTCCTGCTGCCGCTCACGTGGCAGAGCACCGGCCGCCTCGATTCGACCGGCGCGGGCCTCGCATTGCTGCCGATGGCGCTCGTGTTCGTCGCCGTGTCGCCGTGCTCAGGGCGGTTGTCGGAACGCATCGGCACACGGGTGACGACGGCCGGCGGCGTCGCGGTGATCGCGAGCGGGCTCGCCGCGATCGGTGCATCCGCCGGTTCGTCGAGCCTGCTCGGTGCCGAGATCGGGCTCGCAATGACGGGGCTCGGGATGGGGATCGCGACAGGCCCGCTGATGACCGTCGCGGTCGGCGCCGTCGAGGCCGCGCGCTCGGGCACCGCGAGCGCGCTCGTCAACGTCGCGCGGATGACCGGCGCGACGCTCGGGATCGCGGTGCTCGGCACGCTGTTCGCGGCCGCGCACGGCGGTACCGCGGGGTTGCGCGCGGCGATGTTCGTCGGTGCGGCGGTGCAGTTGGCGGGCGCTGTCGGCGCAGCGATCGGTGTGCGGCGCGCACGCCAATCGGCGTGACGCTGCGCGACCGGCTGCACCAGCGGCGGCGCGCGTCGCATGCGCCAGTCGCAGACGACGGCCGCAGCCGATATCTGCCGCCGAATCAACGATGCTTTCCGCCGTGCTTGCGCGCCCGATGTTCGGCACGCTTCTGCAACAGTGCCGGCATCAGTTCCTCGATGTATTGCCGCGCCTGCCCGCGCGTGACGATCTCGCTGAACCGCCGGTGAGCCTTGTCCTGGCCGACCAGCGCCGCATGCGCTTTCCTCAGGATGTGCAGATAGGCGATCAGGCTCGTGCCGTCGCGCACGGGCAGCGCATCGCGCGGATCCGGAGTCGGGGCGGTACTCATGTTCCGATCCTTTGCGGACAATCGGTCCGGCACGTCGTCGTGACGAGCGCGAGCAGGTCATGGGCGAGACGATCGCGGTCGGTCAGCGGCGCGAGGCCGAACAGCCGCTCGAGCGTCGCGGCCACCGACGCGTGGTCATACTGCGTGTGATCGACGTGCCCGGCCGCGACCCACGGCGAAATCACGATCGCCGGCACGCGCACGCCGTACACGTCGAAGCCGAAGCCGCTCGCGTTCAGCGTCGCGGGCGCGCCATCGTTCGGGGGCGGCGCGGCGCCCGGCCGGACCGAATCGTAGAAGCCGCCATGCTCGTCGTAGACGATCACGAACAGGCTGCTGTTCCATACCGGCGAGTTGCGGATCGCGTTGTACATGCGTGCGGCGAGCTGGTCGCCCCCGGCCAGCCCGTCCATCGGGTGCTGCGAGCTGCCGTTCCGGTAGGTGCCGTGCACGATGTCGCCATAACCGGGCTCGATGAACGTGTAGCGCGCGGTGTAGCCGGCCGCGAGATCGGCTTCGAAATGCGCGAGATCGTCGATATCGAAGAAGCTGATGCCCTTCAGCGACGCGACCTGCGGCACGTGGCCGAGCGGGTCGCCCGTCTGGTCCTGGTAGATGCGCCAGTTGTCGTCGCCGAGTGCGGCGAAGATCGAACCCTTCGGGTAGGGAAAGCCGTCCAGTGCATCCCAGCCGCACATTTCTTCCTTGGTCGGCGAATGGTCGAGCCCGGCCGACGACGCGCCGTGCAGAAAGAACCGGTTCGGCCAGGTCGGCCCCGGCATCGATGCATGCCATGCGTCGCACAGCACGAACGCATTCGCGAGCGCGTACAGCGACGGTGCCTGCGTCGCGGCGTCGACGCCCTGCATGATCTTGCCCGCGTCGGCCGGCTGCGGCGGCGTGCCCTCGGAATGCGACGTCGCGTAGTTCGACACGAATCCCGAATTGGCGACCGGCGGATACGCGTGCCCTTGCACGAACGGCACGCCCGCGCCGCAGAGCTGTTCGAGCACGTCGGTGAATTCGTGACACGGATCGGTCGGCATCCGGTCGGGCGCGCCGCCGCCGAACGGATAGACCGCGCCGCCGTACGCGTTGCTGTTGCCCGGCGACGCGGCGACGATGTCGGCGATGCCCGACAGCGCGAACAGGTGATCGAAGGAACGGTTCTCGAGCATCAGCACGAACACGTGCTGGATGCGATCCTGAATCGACGGGGATGCGGGGGCTGCGTCTGCACTCATGGCGCCTCCTGGCGTCGCGCGACGAATGTCCGGCCGGCACGGCCGTTGGCCCGTTGAAAGCACTGAAGGGATTGAAAGCCGTGCGCGGGCCGCGCATTGCCAACGAGTGTACGACCGCGCCGGCCCGCGCGTAAAGCTGCGGGCGAACGGCGTCGCAGCGCGTGCGGTCAGTCGTCGACGGTGTGGACCACGATGCGTTTCGCCGGCTCGAGCGGTGCGTGACGGAGAGATTTACTGCGGGACGCGGCTGCCTGAGCGTCGTATACGCGCGGCGCCGGTAAAGGCGAGAGGCAGAAGAAGTCGCTGCGGCGCCGCCGGCGATCGACGAACGGCACATCGTGCGCCGTTCATCCGGCTCGTCCAGCCAAGGGGCCGAACAAGTGTCGAACGGTGCGCACTGTTGCGCACCGTTCGTGGCCGCTTAGCGGCGCGGCTGCCCGCTTCGCGGCGGACGCGGAGAATTCGCGTCCTTGTGCCGGAAGTTGATGCGGCCCTTGGTGAGGTCGTACATCGACAGTTCCAGCGTCACGCGATCACCCGCGAGAATGCGGATGTGGTTCTTGCGCATGCGGCCCGATGCGTACGCGCCGACCACGACGCCGTTTTCCAGCGTGACACGGTATTTGCTGTCCGGCAGCACTTCGTCGACGATTCCGTCCAGTTCCAGCAGTTCTTCTTTTGCCAAACCAATTCCTCCAGAGGTGATTGACCGCGGCCGCGGCGACTGCCCGGCGCCGGCTCCCGCAACGGGACGGCGGCCGGCAGGCGGCCGGGATCGGTTCGTTCAGACGGGCCATGGGCCTGTCTTGCGATCGGAGCCCGGCGCATTGCGGCGGTCGGGCGGTCAGTGGCGGCGGCGCAATGAGCGCGCCGCGCAAGTCGGGACCGCGCCGGCTACGGGGCATGGCGGCGGCCTGCTCGGGTTGATGCGTTGAAGCGGTGATGCGCTGGCGAAGCGACGAGCGCTTCGCGAGGGCGTTGCGTCGCACGCGGGTCACGCATGCGATGAGGGAGGCGTCACGACCGATGCATCGTGAATGTCGCGATGCATCGGTCGTGCGCATCGGAACGCACGGGCCGCCGTCATGCGGCGCCCCGCGCGATACTCCATCCGGCCTCGGCCGCCGCATGGCGACCGCTGCCGATGCGGCTTACTGCGGCGTGATGTTCGACGCTTGCAGACCCTTCGGGCCGCGCTTCACTTCGAAGCTGACCTTCTGGCCTTCGGCCAGGGTCTTGAAGCCCGTGCCGCGAATTTCCGAGAAATGGGCGAACAGATCGTCGCCGCCGTTGTCCGGGGAAATGAAACCAAAGCCCTTGGTTTCGTTGAACCACTTGACGGTACCGGTATCCACAAATACTTCCTTAATACAAATAATTGAACATGCGCCCTCGACGGGCACAGAAAGAATCAAAGAGGGAGAGACCAACGACTGCCGCACGGTGTGCGGCCAATGATGAGCAATCGAACTTCTTGACGACTTCGGTCTCGGACACTACGCGGTAACGGCCGCTTCGTCAAGTTATTTTGATGCGACGCACAAGCGCCGACCTCCGGGCGCCGTCAAGGACGCCAACCGGTCGAGGGCATTACATCGCCTGTCCGAGCGCGAGGACGGGCAGTAAAAGGCGGGGATTGCGGCGTGAAAACGCGCGGCAGCAGATTCGGTGCCAGGAGCGTGAAACGTGGCGACAGTGTCGAACCGGCCACGGGCGCCAGACGTCGTGCGCCAGCCTGCCAGCGGGCCGCCTCGCCGGCTTCGCGCGACGGCGGCGGCCGCCGCGACGCTAGTCGAACGGATTCAGCAACCGGACGCCTGTACGAGCGAAATCGTCGACGTTGCGCGTGACAACCGTCAGATCGTTGATCAGCGCGGTAGCCGCGATCAGCTTGTCGAGTTCGTGCGTCGGATCGGGCACGCGCAAATGCCCCCACATCTGGCCGATGTCGACATCGACCGGCAGGATGTTCGGCGCATAGCCGGACAGGATCATCCCGATCCAGGCCTCGAGCGCCGACGCGTGGCTGTGATCGCCGCGATGACGGATCAGGTCGACACCGCGCCGCAACTCGGCCACCGTCACGACGGACAGATAAAGCGGGCTCGCATCGGCTTCGGCCTGCGCGAAGAACGCCCGCACGCCGCGGTTGGTTCGCTTGCCCTTCCTGATTTCGCTGATGACGTTCGTATCAATCAAAAACACGCCTGACCTCGCCTGAATCCTGAACACGTTGGAAATCCGCGTCTTCGCCAACCTCCGGCATGCTCATCAGCGCTTGCGCAAAGGTCCGCCGCTTCGGCCGGCCGAGCGCTTCGGCCAGAATGGCTCGATGTTCGGCCTCGGCGCTCCTGCCATTGGCCGCAGCCTGCTCGCGCAGGCTTTGAACGAGAGTGTCATCCACGTTACGCACCAGAAGATTTGCCATGAGTACCTCCATCCAGATTTGCTATCAATGATAGCATTGCGAAGGTGAGTTGCAAGCATTGCTATCACCTTCGTGACCGGACAGAACACTGAGTCGGCGTGGACCAGCGGCAGCTGACGATGAGAATTTCGTCCGTCATTCGCCGCTGCTCCGACGCACCGAACTGCTGTCGCTCAAGGTAAGCCGGAGCGGGACGATGTGGAAGCCGGCCGGATGGCCAGTCGAGTGCATCGCATCGATAACGGCGAATGTCGGGCCGGCGAGGAACGGGATTTGCGACGCGGGCGTCGTTGTGCGACATGCGCTCCGAGTACGGGGTGTCGCATCGATTCGCGCTGAAACATCGTGTTGCACAACGCGCCGCGATCATCGCCGTCGTTTGATACCATCGGATCACTAGACCGGCGATCGAACGCCGTGCGAAGCGCGCAGAAGACCTTGCATCGACGCGGACCATCCGTGCCTGAAATCCCGATCCAAGACACGAGACGCTCTTCAGTGGACTTTGTTACGCCCTCTCTGGAAACCCTGTTCTCCCCGACACCCGACAAACTCTACTTCCCGGCATGCGTTGCGGCCGTGGCGATCATCGCGTGGCTCGTCGCCCGACACGTGCCGTTCTACCGATCGGCCGTCGACAAGTCGCTGTCGATGCGCTATCGCAATCTCGACGGGTTCCGCGGCATCCTGGCCACCTCCGTGGTCTTCCATCACTTCGCGTGCAACCAGGCGTTGCTGTCGACCGGCGTCTGGGGTGCCGGCACCGACTTCCTGCGCAATCTCGGGACGATTCCCGTCGCGATGTTCTTCATGGTCACCGGGCTGCTGTTCTGGGAACGCGCATGCAGAGGCGCACTCGACATGCGGACCTTCTTCGTCGGACGCGTGCGACGCATCGCGCCGCTCTATCTGTTTTACGCAGCCGTCATCGTCATCTGCACGCTTTACTGGTTTCCTCGCAACGCCGTCGGTGCACCGACGCAGTTGCTGGCCGACCTGCTCAAGGCCGTTTCGCTCGGCTGGTTCGGCGCGTTCCCGATCAACGGAGCGGAGCGAACCCCGTATCTGAGCGGCGTCTGGTGGACCCTCGCCTACGAATGGCGGTTCTACGTCGCCGTTCCGTTTCTCGCGTGGTTCGTCGCCACGCGTGCGTGGCGCAAGCTGCTCGCCCTCGCGATCGTCACGGCCTGCGCGGCGCTGTTCGGGCCGCCCGGCGGCATGGCGCTGCTGTTCGCGTTCGGCGCGGTGGCCTACGAGGTGTCGCGGCATTCCGCGATCCGCGCGCGGCTCGCGACGAAACCGGCGGCGACCGTCGCGCTGCTGATCCTCGCGATATCTCCGTCTCCGGCCGAACGCTATTCGCTCGCCGGCGCGCTGCCGCTGCTTCCGGTGTTTCTCTGCATCGCCAGCGGGAACACGTTCTACGGCGTGCTCAAGTCCCGGCCGCTCGCGCTGCTCGGCACCGCCAGTTTCAGCATCTACATGATCCACATGGTGATCGTGTACATGATCGTTCACGCGTTCGACAAGTTCGTTTTCCCGATCAATTCAGCCGACGACTCAGGCATCTGGGCGCTCGCGCTGGCATCCGCGCTGGTTGCCGTCTTCTGTGCGCTGCTGACTTACCGCTACGTCGAGCATCCGTTCATCGCAAAACGCAACGACACTCGGTCGGCACGCCGCGCGGCCGAAATCGCTCGCGAGCGTCAAACGGTCACGACGTGACCTGTTCGCGGCTCAGAAGCGGTACGAGATGCCGATCTGCAGGACCGGATACCACCGATAGCGGGACATCATCTGCCGCAGCGAGTCGAGCCCGCTCGCGACCAGCACCGGGCTCTTCGCCGGCCCGGCCGCCGCGGCCAGTTCCGGCGACAGCGTGTACGAACATTTCGGTATCCCGTACGCGACGCCGATATCGGCAACGAACCCGAGCCCTTTCGACGCCGGCCGATGCCCGTAGCCGATTCCGACATACGGCATCACGGTCGGATAACGCGCCTGCGCGACCGCGTACATGCCCGGAAGCGCCGGATAACGCTTGCCGCCGAATACGTAGGTCCCGTTGGTCGGTACGGACACGCCGTGAAGCTCGTCGTCGTTGAAGCGCAACCCGAGCGTCGCGCGGAAGCCGCTGCCTCGCCACGGAAAGATATCGGCATATAGGCCGCCCTGGCGCAGCTTCAGGTCGTCCTGATAGCGGTTGCCGGCCACCGTGAAGTCATGCGTCAGATTGAACGCGTTGAAATCCGCGTGCGCGCCCAGCATCGAATTGAAGCTCACGGCCGCTCCGATGCCGACGCCCTGCGTGCCGCCCTGAAGGTAGATTTCCTGCGCGTGCGCGCTCGCGACGAACATCGCCGCGACCGCTGCCCATTGATTCACTATCGTTTTCACGGGCGCCTCCCCTGACATGTGCCGGGCGCGACGCCACACACACGCGACCTTCGTCGCGATGCGCGATGCGAACCCCGGCACGACACCTTGCAAGCACGCTTGCTGTTCGACGGATCGGGGACGCGTTGCGCGGCGCGCATGACCGATACGACATGCGCTGCGCATGCGCCGTGGCACACGGCGCGCGCGATCCGATCCGGTTCCCCGTTTGTTTCGATGTCGTTACATGCCGCCGATGCGCGGATCGTCCTGGCGAAATTCGTCTGCGCCGGCGGCATCGGGTGAACCGCAAAGGGCGTGCCATGCGGCGCCGACCGGAGCGGCAAAAGCGCGATCCGTCGGAACGGGTAGTAGCGCGAGTCGCGATCGAGAGGAAATGTTTCATGAACGTATCCGTATTCGGCGAGCGAAACCGAAACGCGCGATGTGCCGTCTCGCGCGTCGACGACGCATCGATGGCGCAATGCCCGCGGAGCGAAGCCGGACGGCCGTCAGCGCACGCGCGTTTCCGTTGCGATCGATCGCGTACGGAACGACGCATTGAAAATGCGTTGCAGAAATGCACCTTCGTGCCGGGAGCAAGCGTCGCCGATGCACGATCCTGCGTGACGAGGCAGGGTGAATACCGATGCGTGCGCATGCATCTTGTCCGGCCATGCGCGACATGCCGTGCGAGCCGGTCGGCTCATGTCGCGCGACGTCGTCGAACGGATGCAGAAATGGAAAGCCGGATCGTCCGCGCCGCCTCTTCCGCCGATCACGCCCGCTGCGACGATCGACACGCACGCCTACCCGTGCGCCCTGCCTAATTGCCGAATGCCCTGCGATCAACCGCTCGACCTCCGCCGGACGACAGGTGAAACCGCCGACGATGAGCATGTCCCTGGTGCGGTTGACGAGATCGCTTCCCGACGGCCAGCGGAATCGGTACCATCGAGCGGGCGCCGCGCGACCGTGCACCGGCGCCGGACTTTCGTACCACCGATTTCGCCATGTCCCGGGAACCCACACATTCCGCGTTGCTCTGGATCGTCGCCGCTGCGTTCTTCATGCAGTCGCTCGATACGACGATCGTCAACACCGCGCTGCCCTCGATCGCTCAAAGCCTGCAGGCGTCGCCGCTCGCGATGCAGCCCGTCGTGGTCGTCTACACCCTGACGATGGCGATGCTCACGCCGGCCTCCGGCTGGCTCGCCGACCGGTTCGGCACGCGTCGCGTGTTCTCGGTCGCGATCCTCGTGTTCGTGCTCGCGTCGATCGGCTGCGCGGCGTCGCACACGCTCGGCCAGCTCGTCGTCGCGCGCGCCGTGCAGGGCATCGGCGGCTCGATGCTGCTGCCGATCGGGCGGCTCGCGGTACTGCGCCGCGTGCCGGGAGAACAGTACGTCGCGGCGATCGCGTTCGTGTCGATCGCCGGCCAGCTCGGCCCGATCGTCGGGCCGACGCTCGGCGGCTGGCTCACGCAGGCGATTTCGTGGCACTGGGTGTTCATCGTCAACGTGCCGGTCGGCGCGATCGGCTTCGTCGCGGTTCAGCGCTACCTGCCGCACGACCAGGCGACACAGCCGCCGCCTTTCGACTTCATCGGCTGTGCGCTGCTGTCGGCCGCGATGATCGCGTTGTCGCTCGCGATCGACCCGCCGATGTCCGCGCACCGCGCCGCGTGGGCGGCCGGGCTCGCCGGACTCGGCCTGGCGAGCGCGCTGGCGTACCTGCCCCACGCACGGCGACGCACGCAGCCGCTGTTCCGGCTCGGGTTGTTCCGCGAGCCGAACTTCGGATCGGGGCTGCTCGGCAACCTGCTGTGCCGGATCGGCACGAGTTCGGTGCCGTTCATGCTGCCGCTGCTGATGCAGGTGCAGCTCGGCTATACGCCGCTGCAATCGGGGCTGATGATGCTGCCGGCCGCGATCGCGGGCGTCATCGCGAAGCGGTGGATCGCGCCGCTCGTGAAACGCTTCGGCTATGCGGCGTTTCTGGTCGTGAATACGGGGATCGTCGGCTGCGCGATCGCGGGGTTCGCGCTGGTGTCGGCGCGGCCCGCGCCGGTGCTGGAAAGCGCGCTGCTGATCGTGTTCGGCGCAGCGAATTCGATGCAGTTCGCGGCGATGAACGGCGTGACGCTCAAGGGGCTGTCGCACGCCGACGCGGGCAGCGGCAACAGCCTGTTCACGATGATGCAGATGCTCGCGATGGGGCTGGGCGTGTCGATCGGCGGCGGGCTCGTCAACCTGTTCGCCGCCTATCGGGGCTCGATGGCGCACGGGTTCATGCTGTCGTTCGCGTGCATGGGCGCGGTAACCCTGCTGTCGTCCGTCGTGTTCCGGCGGATCGATACGGCCGCGCCACCGGCCGGTGCGGCGGCGCGCCCTTCCGCGTGATCGCGGCCGTCAGTTCACCTGGCGGCGCTCGACGACGCGCTTGAGCACCCAGCGGATCGACGAACCGTCGGCCGGCGGCCGCGCGACGTGGTATTCGTCGACTTCGAGCGTGTACAGATAGCCGGGTTGGTACGCAAACCCTTCGATCCCCGCGTACCACAGGCTCCAAGGCTCGCTCGGGCTGCTGCGCACCTGCAGGCACTCCATCGGCGCGACGCCCGTGCAGCGCGCGGACTGCGGCGCGACGTAGACGGTCTTGGCCACGGGCTTGTCGTCCGCTGGGCGGGCGGCATTCGGCGCGGTGGCCGCCGCATCGGTCTGGCATCCGGCGAGGAGCGCGCTGCCGGCAAGGACGGCCGCGCCAAGCAGCGTTCGGGTCTTGTGAATCATCGGATATGCCTCTGGGAGCGTTGGAGGGCCAATTAGACGAGCCACCCGGCGAGAAGGTTCACAAACACCTTACAGAACGCGTTCGAGGACCGTCATTTAGCGGATGTCGTGTGCGAGCCGATACATTACGGTGTTCCGGTTCCGCCGCGCGCTTCAACCGGCCACGCAATCGCCGTCGATGGCGGCTTCACCGTGTAGCGATCGTGTACCATCGACGCTTCCAGATACGCTTCGGCACGCTGCGTTCGTCCGCCCGGCCCCGCCCGTGCGGTTCGCGCGGCGCGTTTCCTTCGCATGATCTCATCCGTTCCGTCCGACACCGCGCTGCGCCCGCTGCCGATCGATACGCTGGCCGTACCGGCCGCGCTCGACGGACGCACGGGCACCAACCGCTCGGGCAGCGCGCATCCGCAGATCGCCGCGACCAACGACCTCGACGCCGTGCGCGCATGGCTCGCCCGCTTCGTCGATACGCCGACCACGTTCCAGAACTACCGCAAGGAAGCCGAGCGCCTGCTGCTGTGGGCCGTGATCGCGTGCGGCAAGCCGCTGTCGTCGCTCACGCACGAGGATCTCGTCGTCTACCGGCAATTCCTGCTCGCGCCCGCGCCGGCCGATCTGTGGTGCGCGAACGGCGGCCGCAAGCATCCGCGCGACGATCCGCGCTGGCGGCCGTTTTACGGGCCGCTGTCGGCAGCCAGCCAGCGACAGGCGCTGGTGATCCTGAACGTGATGTTCTCGTGGCTCGTGCAGGCCGGCTATCTGGCCGGCAACCCGCTCGCGTTGTCGCGACAGCGGCAGCGCCGGCCCTCGCCGCGCATCACGCGCCATCTCGGGCAGCCGCTGTGGCAATCGGTGAAGGACGCGATCGCCACGATGCCGCGCGATGATGCACGCGCGTGCTTCCATGCGGATCGCGCGCGCTGGCTGTTCACGCTGCTGTATCTCGGCGGGCTGCGCATCACCGAAGCGGCCGATACGACGATGGGCCAGTTCTTCTGCCGGCGCGATGCGAACGGGCACGAGCGCTGGTGGCTCGACGTGACGGGCAAAGGCGGCCGGCAGCGGCTCGTGCCGGCCACCGACGAGATGATGGCCGAGCTGGCGCGCTACCGGCGTGCGCACGGCCTGCCCGCGCTGCCGTTCGACGGCGAACCGACGCCGCTCGTGCTGCCGGTCGGCGGAACGCGCAAGCCGCTCACGCGCGCGGCGCTGCACCGGATCGTGAAGCAGGTGTTCCGGCACGCGGCCGACCGGCTGCGTGCGAACGGCGAAGCGGGCGAGCAGGCGGCGCGTGTACTCGAACAGGCGTCCGCGCACTGGCTGCGCCACAGCGCGGGCTCGCACATGGCCGACGGCCGCGTCGACCTGCGGCTCGTGCGCGACAACCTCGGCCATGTATCGCTCACGACGACGAGCCAGTATCTTCACGCGGACGACGACTGGCGCCATCGCGAGACGGAGGAAAAACACCGGATCGGGTGGTAGGTGCGCCGCGCGGCGCATCGTGCACGATCAGTACACGGCCACCCAGTGCCCGGGCACCCACGCCCAGTGATTGCCGGCCCACCGGTAGTGCCCCTTCGCCCAGCGATAGCCGGGCGCGGGCGGCGGCGGCGCCACCTCGACGACGGGCGCCGGCTGCGGCGGCCGCACCGGTTCGACCACGCAGGCGGACATCAGCACGGCACTCGCGCTCACCAACACGGCGAGCGAAACGGATCGGATCTTCATCGTCGATTCTCCCTGTTGTGTAATCGGTTAGCGGGAGCGGACGCGGCAACGCGCCGCATCACGCGGCCCCGCGAATCAGGCCGCTCATCGGCCGTGTCGCGCCGCTTTCCGCAAATAACGCAGCCGCGGTGCGGTGCGGATCGAGCCGCAGGCTTTCGGCAGCCGCGCCCGCGATCAGCGCGTCGAGCGACGCGGTCGGCTTCAGGTCGCGCCCTTCGTACAGGTCGCCCGGCCGCAGCCCCGGCCAGTCGGCGATCACGCGCCCGCCTGCCACTGCGCCGCCGGCGAGCATCGCGACCGACGCCTGCCCGTGATCGGTGCCGCCCGTGCCGTTCACCGCGGCCGTGCGGCCGAACTCGGTCGCAACCAGCACCGTGGTCTGCCGCCACGCAGGCCCGAGGCCGTCGCGCAGTGCGGCGAGCATCGTGTCGAGCGCCTTCAGCTGATTCGCGAGCCGCGCGTTCTGCGCGCTGTGCGTATCCCAGCCGCCCGTCTCGATCATCGCGATCCGCGGGCCGTCGTCGCGCGCGAGAAACGTCGCGGCGAGCTTGCCGACGCCGGCCGGGTCCTGCCGTGCATGGGCATCGCCGGCGAGGCCGCGCGCCTCCATCGCCGATTGCCACAACGGGCCGAGCTGCGCGTCGGCTTCGTAGAGCGCCGACACGCGTGTGAGCAGATCGTCCGGCGCGGCCGGCAAACCGGACGGCGCATACGACGCCGCCTGCACCGTGCCGCGCAGCGCGAGCGGCACGGTCGGCGCGAATGCGATCGCGCTGTCGCGCGTCGCCGGCAGCAGCGCGGCGAGCCGGTTCAGCCAGCCGTCCTTCACCTGGTACGGCGCACGACCGCCCGTTTCGAGCACGTTCTGGCCGTCGAAATGCGAGCGGTCGCGATACGGCGATGCAATCGCATGGACGAACAGCGCCTGACCGTCGCGGTACAACTGCGCGGTCTGCGCGAGCGACGGATGCAGCGCGAACGTACCGTCGAGCCGTGTCGCGGCCGCCGTGTCGATCGCGAGCGGGCCGCGCAGCGACGCATACGCGGACTCCGCATACGGGACGACGATGTTCAGGCCGTCGGCCGCGCCGCGCTGGATCACGAACACGAAGCGCCGGTCGGTCTCGACATTGGCGAACACGATCCGCGGCGCGACGAGGATCGCGCCCGCGCCGGCGGCGGCAACGCTGAGGAATTGTCGGCGGGACAGTGCCATGATCATCTCCGTTGGAAATCGGGCGACACGAGCAGCAGCGCGAGCGATGTGGTCGCGCTTTCGGCGCGCGCGAGCGCGGTCGCGGTCGGCGCGCTCATCGAACCGGCGAGCAGCGTGTTGCCGAGCGTGCGCGGATCGAGCCGGTCACCAGTACGCGCGGCCAGGCGCTGCGCGATCTCGACGCGGCGCACGAGCGCGTCGGGCGCGGCCCAGCTCGCGACGACGTCGTCGTAGCCGGCCGGCGAGCCCGGCCGCCACACCGGCTGGCCGAGTTGCGCAAGCAGCGGCGCGGCCTTCAGATCGCCGGTGTCGCGCCAGCCGAGCCCGCGCAGCGACGATACGGCCCACTCCCACGGCGTCTTGAACTTGCGGTTGGTCGGCGACCACGCATCGGGCGCGTCGACGAGCGCGCGATAAACGGTCGGCAGGTCGCCGCCGCTCGCATCGAACGCCCGTGCGAGCCGTTCGATCAGCGCGGGCGGCGGATTGTCGGCGACGAAATGACGGGCGAGCTGGAACGCGATGTGCCGGCCCGTCGCCTCCGATCGCGCGAGGTCGTGCAGGATCGCGCGAGCCTGAGCTTCGCCCGGTTGATCGTAGGTGCGCCCCATCACCGTGCGTGGGCCCGGTTCGTGCAGATTCGGGCGAAATATGAATGCGCCGGGCGCCGCGTCGCCCGGTTGCGGCCCGCGGCCGCCGGCGATGCTCCAGCCGGTCAGCGCGCGGGCGAATTCCGTCACGTCGGCCTGCGTGTAACCGGTGCGCACGCCGAGCGTATGCAGTTCCATGATTTCGCGCGCGAGGTTCTCGTTGAGCCCGCGCTTCGCCGATGGATTGCGTGTTTGCGCACGCAACACGGCCGGGCTGTCGGGGCCGACCGAGCGCGCCTGATCGAGGAACACCTGCATCGCGGGATGCTGCTCGACGGCGACGAGCATATCCTCGAAACGGCCGAGCACGTGCGGGCGGATCGCGTCGCGTTCGAATGCGCCCGCGTACGCGGCCACCTGCCCCTTGTCGACCGATACCGCGAAATGGTTCGCCCAGAAATGTACGAGACGCTCGACGAACGGCGCGGGCGTGCTCAGCGCGCTGTTCATGCGCGCGGCGACGGCGCTGCGATACGCGTCGTAGCCGTCGCGGCGAATCGACTGCGCGGTTGCGCGCTTTGCGGCCGCGTCGTCGCTCGTCATCGCGTTGCGGGTATTCGCGAAACGAGTGGCGAGCGTGACTGCGTCCGGCTCGCCGGCCCATGCGGCGGGCCGTGCGTCGTAGCGGTCGAACTGGGCGAGCAAGGCGGCCTTCGGGTCGGCGGGCGGTGCTTCGTCGGCCCGCGCGCCGAGACCGAAGCGGTTCAGCGCGATCGCGGCCGGCGTGGAGTCGTTCGGGTGGTCCATGACGGGCTCTCTTGCAGTGCGTACCCACGTTCAACGTGGAAGCACAGCAAAATCCGTCGCGGGATGGCGAATATTTTTTGTTCGTCGCGGATTTCCGGGGAAGGCGCTTGCCGACCCTTCTCGGCCGCTCGACGCTACCCAGTCCTAGGTCGGCTCTCGACCCGCAAGGGACGGTCGCCCACACGCAAAGCGGCCATTCGGATACGCTCCGCCGGGCGCTTTGTTAGCGAAATGCCTGCCGGATTCCCAGCGCAATCATGAGCCCTCCACACGTTAGGTCGATCCTTGCCTTCGCGCGACGATACGTCGTCGCAATCGCCGCGTGCGATAGAACGAGCGCGACTGCTCCGTACCAGCACGTCGCTGATGCACCGACGGTAGCAAGCATCGCGAAGAACGTCGGCGTTGAAACGTGGGTGGGCACCGCTGAGGAAAACACCGCCGCATAAAAGGCGATGGACTTCGGATTCGCGATATTTGTCGCGATACCTTGCAGGAAGGCTGCACGAAACAGAGGCGCGTTCGTTTGGCGAGGTGCTCCTGAGGGGGTTGCTCGTGCCGACACAACGAGCCGCAGCCCGAACCAGATCAGATAGGCCGCGCCAGCAAGCCTGATACCGACAGCGAGCCACGGGAAAATAGCGAACACCATTCCGATACCAAGGATGGCGCAAGTCGCCCAGAACAGATTCACCGTCACGATGCCGGCGACAAGCGCGAGCGCATCGGAGCGTGTGCCGGCTACCGCCTTGTGAGTGATTGCGACAAAGTTCGGCCCGGGTATGACGACACCTGCCGCATAGACAGAAAAGACTGTCGCAATAGCAGACCAATCAACCATTTGTAGCCTCAGTGAATTGTCGTTGTACAAAACGTGGAGTTGCCTCATCTGCCAGTATTCTGAAGCAATTCACGACTGACCGCTGTTGGCCGACTACGACCTGTCCGCAAGTAATCCCTCAGGGAATCCGCGAAGATCCAATATTTTTCTGTACGTCGTCGACGCGCAACGGCCCCTCGATCAGTCCGGCGCACGCATGCGCGTGACCGAAGGCGAGTGTCGGCGACACGCGTTCCGCGTGTCACCCCGCCCCATGCTTACTCGCTCGCCGATGCCTCCGGCTTCTTCTGCAGCTTCGGCGGCAAACGCCAGTTGCCGCTGTGCTGCAATCCGTCGACGAACTTCGCGCGCTCTTCGGGCGTCAGCGTCGCCGCGAAATCGACAACACTGCGCTCGACCTGCGCCCGCATCGCGGTGTCGGCCGCGCGCGTGCGGTCGAGCGCCGCATCGATCGCCGCGCGATCGAGTTGCGGCGCGGCAAGCAGGTCGAGCACGGTAATCCGCCCGTCGCGCCCTTCCCGCGCGAAATCGCGGCCGCTCTTGCGCGCCGCCTTCAGCGCGGCGGCGAACTCGCGCTGGCGCGCATCGGGCAATTCGTCCGCCGCGAAACGCAACGCCGTGCGCGACGCGGGCGTGCCGGCCGCGTGCAGGTCGCCATGCGTCGAGAACCACTGATACGCGCCGCCGCCGATCGCACCGAGCATGAACACGTTCAGCACGACCGAGCCGACGAGGGTAAATTTCCAGCCGCGCTCGGTCATTCGTCGCCCCCGTCCACGCTCGGACCGCCGAACGTCGTCGTCAGATAACCCGGCTCGTGCTGTGCCGACGGTGCACTGCCGAGCATCAGCATCGACACGGCCACCGCCCCCGCGAGCGCACCGGCCAGGCCGACGCCGGCGAACGCCGCGCCCGACCACCATACGGCGCCGCGCCGGCGTGCGCGCTGCGGCGCGGGCGCCGTCGCGACGATGCGTTCGACGAGCGCCGGCGCGGGCGGCGCGACCGTGTCGTACGCCAGCCACGCATCGAGGTCGGCCGCATCGTCGAGCGCCAGCAGCGCTTCGCGCGGGTTCGCATGCGCCCACGCTTCGGCGGCCGCGCGCTCGCCGGCCGGCCAGCGCCGCGCGTCCGAGCCGTACGCGGCGACGATGGTACGAAATCGTTCGGGTGTCATCGCTTGTCCTCGCTAGGTGGGTCGCCGGCCAGTTGCGCACGCAGGTTGCGCCGCGCACGGGCGAGCAGGCTTTCCAGCGCATCGACGGTGATGCCCATCAGGTTGGCCGCTTCCACATTCGACATTTCCTGATAGTACTGGAGCACCAGCGCTTCCCGCTGCCTCGGCGGCAACGCGGCCAGCGCCTGCCGCACGCGCGCGTCGCGCGAACGCAGCTCCGCATACGCGGCCGGTTCCGGTTGCGTGTCGGGCACGTCGGGCAGCGTATCGACAGGCTCCTCGCGCCGGCCTCGCAACCGGTCGTAGCACAGGTTCAGCACGACGCGATGCAGCCACGTGTCGAAACGAGCTTCGCCTTCTCGCCAGCGCGGCGCCTGCTTCCAGATTCGCAAGAACGTCTCCTGCGCGACATCCTCGGCTTCGTTCCGGTCGCCGAGCATGCGCGTCGCCAAGGCGAGCAGCCGCGGCAGCTTGCGCGCGACGAGCACGCGTACCGCCGACGCATCGCGCGCGCCGACGCGCGCGACGAGTTCCGCGTCCGGATCGCGGTCGCCGCGATCGTTCAACGCCGCCTGCTCCGTCGCGTGGCGCGTGGGCGCCGCACTGTCACGGCATGGGTATCCGCCGCCCGGCCGAAGCTCATCGTCGTGCTCTCCTTGCATGCGTCGGGCCATCGCCGGACGGCGCCATGCCGACGGTTCGTCGACGCCGCTCGCATCGCGCCCGGCATCGCACACGGCGTCGGCCGTGTCGGTTTCATCGACATCCGGTTCGTGCCGCATGTCGATCCTGTCGGCCGGCCGCGCGACCGTCGGCCGGCGCGCTCAATATACGACGACCGGCGCGGGCCGGTAATACACCGGACGGGCCGGCACCACGACGCAGCCGGCCAGCACGATGGCTGCGACCGCCAGTATCACGATGGTTCGAAAAGGCATCGCCACGACTCATGATGTTGCGTGAAAAATCCGCTGCGCCGGTACCGCGTGCCGCGCGGCGGCGTGCACGTCAGGCCCAGTGGCCCGGCACCCAGCGCCAGGCCGGGCCGCGCGCGGCCCAGTGTCCGGGCACCCAGTGATAACCAACGCGCACGACCTGCCAGTGGCCCGGAATCCATACGTAACGGCCCTGCCGCCAGTGCCAGTGCCCTTGATCCCATACGTAACCCGCGCGGGGCGCCGGCATCACTTCGACGCGCGGCGGCGGCGGCGCGTAAGGCGCGACGATGACGGCCTGCGCGAATACGGCCGACGTCGCGAGTGCCGCCACGCACCCGGCGGCCAATCGCAATGGAACAGAAAGTTTCATGAAAGACTCCGAAATAACGGGCATCGACCGGAAGCGATCGTTCATGCGTTAAACGGAACCGGCAGACGTAATCCGTCGCGGCGTCGGCAAATAAATTTCGGTGGCTCCACCTTGCTTCGGAGCAGGCCGCAGGCGCGCGACGCGCGATCGTACGTATCGGCCGCCGCACCCACGAGGTTGCGGTACTGTCACAACGCGGCAAAACTGCCCTTCGACAATGCATGCGACCGGGATCCCGCTCGTTTCCGGCCCACGCCCCGGCCGTGCTCGCGCATGGCCGCGCGGTTCCGCATCTCGCGCCCCATCAACGAAAATACCGATCATGTCGAACCAGGACACTCTCCCTGACCAGCCGAACGAGCCGGCCGCCTCCGTGTCGCGTCGCGGCTTCCTGAAACTCGCCGGCGTCTCCGGCCTCGCGACCGCCGCCGGCGGGCTCGCGGCAGCCCGCGCCGGCGCGTCGAATCCGGACGGCACACCCGAGCAGGTTCACCTGACGTGGGGCAACGACCCGACGTCCGAAGTCGTGATCTCCTGGGCGTCGCTCGCCCCGGCCGTCAATCCGCGCGCGCGCATCGTCGCCGACGGCGAGCCGGCGCGCACCGTGCACGGCGTCCAGCGCCTGTACACCGACGGCCTGAACGGCGAGACCGTGTTCGCCTACCACGCGCGCGTGCACGGCCTGAAGCCGGATACGCACTACCGCTACGAGATCACCGCCGACAACGACAGCAATGCCGCCCAGCCGTTCTCCGCGAATTTTTCGACCGCGCCGCGCGGCCGGGCGCCGTTCCGTTTCACGAGCTACGGGGATCTCGCGACGCCGAACGGCGCATGGGTGCTGTCGTCGCCGCAAAGCCGCTTCGCGGTGCAGGCCGTCGAGCAGTTCCAGCCGCTGTTCCACCTGCTGAACGGCGACCTCTGCTACGCGAACCTGAACCCCGCGCACCAGCCCGACGTGTGGCGCGATTTCGGCAACAACAACCAGACGTCGGCCGCGAATCGCCCGTGGATGCCGTGCCCCGGCAATCACGAGATCGAATTCAACAACGGTCCGCAAGGGCTCGACTCGTACCTCGCACGCTATACGCTGCCGGAGAACGGCACGCATTTCCCCGGCCGCTGGTACAGCTTCCGCGTGAGCTCCGTGCTGTTCGTGTCGCTCGACGCGGACGACGTCGTGTATCAGGACGCCGCCGCGTTCGTCGGCGGCCCTGCGCCGCTCGTGCCGGCCGCGAGCACCGGCCGCGCGCCGATCGAGCCCGGCACGTCGTTCTACGTGCGCGGCTACAGCAACGGCGAGCAGACGCGCTGGCTCGAACGCACGCTGCGTCACGCCGCGCATGACGACGACATCGACTGGATCGTCGTGCAGATGCACCAGGACGCGCTCAGTTCGTCGAAGACGGGCAACGGGTCCGACAAGGGCATTCGCGAAGCGTGGTTGCCGCTGTTCGATCGTTACGGCGTCGATCTCGTGCTGTGCGGCCACGATCACGACTACGAGCGCAGCTATCCGGTGCGCGGCTGCAATCACCGCGCAGGCGTCGATGCGAAGACCGGCGAAGTGGTCGAAACGCTGCAGCCGCGCCCGGTCGGCTCGAACGATCCGAATCGTACGACGTTCGACACGAGCCGCGGCACGATCCACCTGATCCTCGGCGGCGGCGGCACCAGCGCGCCCCTCGACGTGTACGGCGAAAACCCGTCGACCGGCTTTGCGCAGGCGAAGGTGTTCACGAAGCCGAACCGGCCGGTGCCCGGCACCGCGCCGAACACGTTCGTGCGCGAGCCGGCCGATGCGCTCGAGGATGCGGTCTGGTCCGCGCGCCGCGACACGGGCACCGGCTACGGGATCGCCGTGTTCGACCACGATCCGGGCAAGCCGGGCGGCCACACGACGATCACGATGCGCTACTACCATGCGCCGGGCGCCGATCAGCACCCGACGGCGCAGTACGAGTTGTTCGAGACGATCGAGCTGAGCAAGAAGCGGCACGAGCGGTGATCGACGCATCAGGCGCCCGCCACGGCAGGCGCCTGATGCGTTACCGTCGACGGACGGGAGGCGCGGCGCGCGTTAGACTGCCCGCCTCGCACACCGGTCCATGCTGATGAGTTTCGAATACCGCATTCACACGCCCCCTTCGGCCGACGCATTCGACGCCATCGCCAATGTGCTGCGGCAAGCGCATGGCGACATCGACGTCGATCCACACGAACGGCGGCTTGCAATTCGCGATGCGGCCGGCGGCTGGCCGCTGATCGACCTGTCGATCGAAGAAGCCGGTTTCTTCCTTGTCACCACGCTCGGCCCGACGCGCAATGCGATTGCTCGACGCGATCGGACATGCGCTGTCGGGAATCGGCGCCCCTT
The DNA here is from genome assembly GCF_002223355.1 of Burkholderia sp. HI2761. Classification (NCBI taxonomy): domain Bacteria; kingdom Pseudomonadati; phylum Pseudomonadota; class Betaproteobacteria; order Burkholderiales; family Burkholderiaceae; genus Burkholderia; species Burkholderia sp. HI2761. Next base: position 2,018,716 of record NZ_NKFN01000007.1, read on the forward strand.
GGCGTATCGACGACGCGTGACCGGCTCGCGCGACTGAATCGATCGTACACGCCGATCCGGCTGCATCGCCGCAACGGCCGCGCCGCCGTAAAATGCGCGTTTCCGGCGAAATCTTCTCGTTGTATCGCCGCTCGTGATGACCGCACGCGCAGCCGGAATCGAATCATCCGAAATCGAATGGGCATGTTGAAACAGGCAGCAAGCATGAAACGCAAGAACAAGGCAACGCTCATCGGGCTCGGCGCGGTGCTGTTATGGGCTTCGGTCGTCGCGCTCGTTCGCGGGGTCAGCGAAAGCCTCGGCGCCACCGGCGGCGCGGCGATGATCTATACCGTGGCGTCCGTGCTTCTGCTGTTTTCGATCGGCTTCCCCGACCTGAGCCGGTTCCCGAAAAACTATCTGGTGTGGGGCGGGCTGCTGTTCGTGTCGTACGGGCTGTGCCTGTCGTTGTCGATCGGCTATGCGAGCAACGGTCGGCAAGCGATCGAAGTCGCGATGGTCAACTATCTGTGGCCGAGCCTGACGCTCGTCGCCGCCATCGTGTTCAACAAGCAGCGCGCGAACCTGCTGGTCGTGCCCGGCGTCCTGCTGTCGATGCTCGGCATCTGCTGGGTGCTCGGCGGCGACCAGGGGCTCGATCCGGCCGGCATGCTGCGCAACGTCGACGACAATCCGCTCAGCTACGGGCTGGCCTTCGTCGGCGCGCTGATCTGGGCCGGCTATTGCACGGTGACCGCGCGCATCGCCGACGGCAAGAACGGCGTCACGCCGTTCTTCATGCTGGTCGCCGCGGTGCTCTGGATCAAATTCGCGATCGAAGGCGGCGGTGGCATGACGTTCAGTTTTCATGCGGTCGTGTACCTCGTGCTGGCGGCGTCGGGGCTCGGGTTCGGCTATGCGGCCTGGAACACCGGCATCATGCACGGCAACGTGACGATCATCGTCGGCGCATCGTACTTCACGCCGGTGCTCGCCGCCGCCTTCGCCGCCACGCTGCTGCACGCGCCGCTGTCGGCCGAATTCTGGCAAGGTGCGTCGATGGTGTGCGGCGGCTCGATCCTGTGCTGGCTCGCGACGCGCAGCCGACGCCACGAAGCCGAGCCCGTGCGGATCGCCAAGGAGGCCGACGGCAATTGCCACGGGTGACGATGGCCGGTGCCGTCGACGGAAGGCCGGATCGCGGCCGGCCATGCGCCGCAGCGGCGGCCGCCGCGCACTAACGTTGCGATTCCAGCGCAATCCGCATGGCCAGCCCGGCCAGCACCGTCCCCATCAACCAGCGCTGAACCGTCGCCCAGAGCGGTCGCCCCGCGAGAAAACCCGCGATCGAACCGGCCGCGCAGGCAATCAGCGCGTTGACGCTGACGCTCACCACGATCTGCACGCAGCCGAGCGCCAGCGATTGCGCGAGCACGCTGCCGTGCCCCGGCACGATGAACTGCGGCAGCAACGACAGATACATCACCGCGATCTTCGGGTTCGCGAGATTCGTGACGAAGCCCATCGCGAACAGCCTGACGCGGCTGTCGTGCGGCAACTGCCGGACCTGGAACGCGGAGCGCCCGCCCGGCTTCAGCGCCTGCCACGCCAGGTACGCCAGATAGAGCGCGCCGGCAAAACGCAGCGCATCGTACGCATACGGCACGGTCATCAGCAGCGCGGTGATGCCTACCGCCGCGCACACCATGTAGAACACGAATCCGAGTGCGACACCGCCGAGCGACACCAGCCCGGCGCGGCGGCCCTGGCAGATCGAGCGCGAAACCAGATAGATCATGTTCGGTCCGGGCGTCAGCACCATGCCGAGCGACACGAGTCCGAACGCAAACAGGGTGGGCAGGGCCGGCACGGCACACTCCTTCAGGGTAACGACGACGAGGTCCGAACAATGTATTGCATCTGGGCCATCGTCGGCATGAATAAACTGCAAGTGGCCCATGAGCGCCGTTCATCGTGCCAGCCGGTCGCTACCTGCTCTTTTTCGCGCGCGTCCGGATCGCCTTTTCGGCCTTCGCACGCTGCGCGTCGACGAGCCGCACGAACTCCTCGGTAACCGCGTTGCCGGCGGTATTCCATGCCAGTCGCACGGAGCGATGCAGTCGCGGCGACAGTGCGAGCACGCGGCCGCCGAACGGCGTGTACGTGAGCGTGATGCGCGGCACGATCGATACGCCCATGCCCGCCTCCGCCATCGACAGGATCGTGCGCATCTCGACCACGTTGAACGCGGCCCGAAGCGGCGCGCCGCCGCGTGCGAAGTAATCCGCGATCACCGGCCCGCATCCCGCCTTCGAGAAGATGAACGGCGCTGTGGCCAATTGTCTTGCCGACACGCTCTTGCGTCCGGCGAACATGTCGTCGGCCGCCACCGCGACGAAATCCTCGTCGAGCAGCCGCAGGTTGTGTGCAAACGTCTTGGTGCCGGCCACCACGCCGACATCGGCCGTCCCGTCGGCGATCCACCCTTCGACTTCGTTGTCCGTGCCTTCGAGCAGCACCGCGGATACGCCGGGGTGCATCTCCTTCAACGCCTCGAGCGCGGGAACGACGAACGCCAGCGACACGCTCGGCAGCGACGCAACCACCAGCTTCCCTTCGAGCTTGCCGCGCGACAGGCTGAACTGCTGGCGCAGCATCTGCGCTTCCCGCACCACGCTCTGGACATACGGCCACAGGCGTTCGCCGGCCGCCGTCAGAACGACCGGCTGCCGGTCGCGCCAGAGCAGCTTGACCTGCGTGATGTCCTCCAGCTCCGTCAGCGCATGGCTGATCGCGGATTGACTGCGGCTGAGCCGGTCCGCCGCGGCCGTCAGCGAGCCGAGTTCGACCACGGCAGCCAGTGCCTGCAACTGGGCAAGCGTCATCGGGTTTCCTTGTTCCGGGATATGCATGTCGCGCATGAAGCGACCGATCTTCTTGAATTATATTGAACCGACGCGACGATCGATATGCGTACCTCGTCACGCACGCGTCGAATCCCCCTCGCAACGCTCGGGCACGATGCACGATCGAACCGCCGGCATGCTGCATGCGACCGATCGCGCATGCGTTCTGAAAGCTGCAACGCGTAGTATTCGCAGACCGGCATATCGTGTCGCCCGACAGCACGGACGATACGGAACCGGCTTTGCCGCCACTACGCCGATTGTCGATGTCGGCGTTGCCATGCTTTCAGAGGCACGAAATGGAAACCTATGTGTTGCTGGGCTGCGGATTGGGCCTTGGCCTGTTGATCGCGATCTGGGGTATCTGGTCGCTCCGATGACGCGCGCCGGCTCCGTCCGCGCGCAAGGAATCCGTATGGAGAAGGACGGGAAACCGTAGTGGCAGCGAAGCGTTCCGGCTCACTTGATTCGCAGTCCGATTCAGTCTGCCGTCGCCCGCACCCCGAACCGCCGGCCGCCTCTGCCGCCCTCGCGCAATACGTCCGAGCCACGTCCTGCTCCATTTCCGAAGACGCGTTAGACTATTCGGATGGAACAATGCCGTTATTGTCAGAGAATCCGCGATGAATGGGATTGCCATGGCGACGAATGCCGCCGGGCAATCGCCAAGGCGCTGCGCCGGCAGCGCGCGGGCCTGCCGATGGTCCCCGATCGCATTCGCAACGAGCTGCCGTCCGGCGCGCCGACCCAGCAGGTGATCGCCGTCCTGTCGCGCCAGCGCCTGCGCGCGCGCCGCGGCAACGAGGAACGCCGCGAGCGCAAGGAAATCGACGACGACGGGGTCGGATCCGGCAACTCCTAGTCCGCGATTCCGCCGCGAACGAGATGTTTGCCGGTCCTCCCCGGCCGGGCACCTGCCCGTGCGCGACATCCCGCCCCTCACTCTTCTGCCATTGCCTGCCATCCCCGCAATACAGCATGGGGACAGTACGCGGTCGCGCCGAAATTATTACCTTCAGCGCAACGATCTTTCACTCAAATTCACGTTTACCCTAGGTGAACCGGCGCCTACGATGGAATCAACCGCTGACGACAGGGTGTCGAACGCGGAAAGCCAATAAACATCGGAGGTCATCATGAAATCGCTCGTTTCCGCAGTCGTCGCCGCCGTCGCGCTGTCCGCCTCGTTCGGCGCATTCGCGCAAAGCACCGTGACCCGCGCCCAGGTGCGCAACGAACTGGTCCAGCTCGAGAACGCCGGCTACAAGCCCAGCCAGTCGAGCCCGTACTACCCGGCCGACATCCAGGCCGCGCAAGCCCGCGTGCACGGCATCGACAACAGCGGCTTCGGTTCGCAACCGGCTGCGGCCGTCGAGGGCGGCGCACCGGCCGTCCGCGCACACAACCCGCGCGACTCGGTCTACTTCGGCCACTAAGCGTGCCGCTGCGCGCTCCGCGCGTGCAGCCCGCACCGACAACGAGCCCGTCCCGCGACGGGCTCGTTGCGTTCCGGCGTGCCGTCAGCGATTGCCGCCCGACGCGACGCAGCCCGTCTCGTCAAGGCCGCCGCCGCGGACCAGATCCTGATAGCGCACGCACACGCACTGCGCGGACGCCTTCGCCGCGTACATCGCCGCGTCGGCCTTGACGAGCAACTCTTCGGCCGACGCGCCATCCGCCGGAAACTCGCTGACGCCGATGCTCGCGCCGACGGCCATGCGCCCTTCGTCGAATTCCAGTTCCTCGGCCATCACGATCTGGATGCGCGTCGCGACATCGCCGATCACCGCCGGTGAACGCACGTCCGAAATCAGCACGACGAATTCGTCGCCGCCGAGCCGTGCCACCATGTCGCCGTTGCGCAGCACCTGGCTCAACCGCTTCGCGACCGTGACGAGCGTGCGGTCCCCGGCCGAGTGCCCGTGCTGGTCGTTGATCTGCTTGAAGCGGTCGAGATCGACGAACATCACCGCCAGCCCCTCGCGCACCGCAGCCGCATGCCGGATCGCGGCATCGAGATGCTCCATGAACAGCAGCCGGTTCGGCAGGCCGGTCAGCGGGTCGTGACCGGCGAGGTGGGTCAGCTCCAGCTGCTTCGCGCGCAACATCGCCATCTGCGTGCGGATCTCGACGCGCATGCTGTCGAAACAGCGCGCGAGCACGCCGATCTCGTCGGCCCGTGCAACGGGCAGCCGTTCGGCGGCCTGATCGTCGAACACATGCGTCGCGGCGCGCGCGAGCGTCTGCAGCGGCCGCGTGATCGCACGCGCGAACAGGATCGCGAGGATCACCGCCAGCACGCTCGATACGAGCACCATCCTGACGATCCGTTCGCCCAGCATGCCGGCCGGCACGAGCACGTCCGCCAGCGGGCGGGCCATCCCGAGCACGACGAAGCGGTTGCCCTCGTCGTGCCCGAAAGGCGTGCGCACGAACGCGAACATCTGGCCCGGCGCCTCGTCGGGCTGCGCGAGGCCATTGAGCGTCACGTTCGTGCGCCCGCTGTCGAACAGCGCACGCGTGACGGCAAAGCGATCCTGCATCAGCACGCGCCGGCCGCGATCGAAGCCGAACGTCTGCTGCGGATCGGGATGCACGAGAAAATCGCCCCACTCGTTCGCGAGATAGACCGCATAGTCGTCCGGCAGATCGCGTTCGAGCCGGTCGAACACCCGAGAGAGCTCGACGTCGACGACGAGCGCGCCGACCGTCTCGCCCGATGCGTCGACCACCGGCGTCCCCACGCGCAGGATCGGCAGCCCTTCCGCCGCATGCGATCCCGTCTCGTGATCGATCGCGATCGGCGACAGGTAGATATGGCCGGGCGCCGTCGCGAGCGTATCGAATACGTAGGAGAACTGTCCTTTCTCCTGAAACACGCTTTCAGGAAGCACGACGATGCCGCGCGCATCGCGGTCGAGGCGAATGCGTTCAATCCCGAAATGCCCGCTCGCGATCAGGCGGATCTGCAGGTATTCGGCATGATTTCTCATGAAGCTGTAATACACCTGCTCGAGCCGCATGCGTCGCGCGCTGTCCGGATGGTCGCCGCCCGCGACGAACGCGGACGACGGCAACTGCGCGAGCACGAGCACATCGTCGGCAACATCGGCGAGCGCGGTCGTGAAGCGCTGCCCGAGCAGTTGCGTCGACATCAGCAGACTGTGCTCCGCTTCCTGCACGAGCATCGCGCGGTTGGCGCGATACGCGTAGTAGCCGGTCGTGCCGGACGCGATCACGCCGATGCACGCGAACAGCACCGACAGCTTCGACGTGAGCCCGAGCCGGATCATTTTTCGAATCGCTCCGGCCGATCGCCCGACACGATACGGCTCCACAGCGACTCGCGGCGCGCGATGTCCTCCACGGGCTGAATCCACACGAGATGCTGGTGCCCGGTGTCCAGGCCGCGCGGCGGTTCGAGCGTGTTCGCGAGCCCCTGACGCTCGGTGAGCAGCGCGCCGATCGCCGGTTCGAGCATGTAGTCGATCCACGCGAATGCAAGCTCGGGACGGAGCGCGCCGCGCGTGACGGCCCAGCAATCGAGCCACGCGAGCGCGCCTTCGTCCGGGATCACGTAGCCGACGTCCGCGCCGGCGCGACGCAACTGCTCGACCTGCTGCGTGCCGTAGTTGCCGAACATCAGCGCCGCGCGATGCTGGACGAACAGCGCGGTCGCTTCTTCAGGCAGCGTGTAGTACGTCAGCAGGTTGCGGCGCAGGTCGATCAGCTTGCGGGCCACCGCAAGCGTCTGCGCGGGCGACAGGTGGAACGGATCGGGATAGCCGAGCGCCAGCGCCGTGAACGAGAAATTGTGCTGCGCGCTGTTGAAGTCGAGCACCTTGCCGCGATAGCGCGGATTCCACAGCTCGCGCATCGAGTGCGGCGCGGCCGGCACCTGCTTGCGGTCGTAGATCAACCCCATCGACGAATACGTGAACGGGATCGCGTAGGATGCGCCGCCCTGCACGAGACCGCCGATCGTCGCGAGCTGCTGGAAATTCGGTAATTGCCGCCGCCGGTTCGGGATGCGCGACAGGTCGATCGGCGCGAGCAGGTGTTCATGCGCATAGCGCTGGATCTCGGCCGTGTTCGCGGCCAGCACGTCGTACGGCGGCGGCGAAGCGCTGTGCATCCGCGTCCACAACGCTTCGTCGGAATCGACGAGCGTCACCTCGACGTGTACATGAAACTGCGCCTCGAATGCGCTGACGACATCGCTGTCCGCGTAACCGGGCCAGGCCAGCACGCGCAGCACGTTGTCGTTGATGGTTTCGGGAGAGACGGCGAAGGCCGGCAGAGCGCGCGCAAGCAAGCCCAACGTCAATACGACGAGCAGCATGCGCACGGCGCCGCGGGCGCGTGTGCGTACGCCGATTCCCCTGATCAATCGCACCCCGCGTGAATCGCCCGGCTGCATTCGACTGTCCTTTTTCGAGTCGATGCGATATCCCGCAACGAGACCATAAAACGCATGGTCACGCAATCGGAACAAGCCGCACATCGCGCATATTCAATGGGCCTCACGGCTGAATGCGACCCAATTACAGGGGCCCACGTCGGGCCGCGAATACGCGATTACGCGATTACGCGAACACGACCGTCAGCGCCAGGCCTGCGTGAATTCGGCGATCACGCGCGACAGGTGCGCGCGCATCGCGTCGCGCGCCCCGTCCGCGTCGCGCGCCATGATCGCCGCGAAGATCCGCTGATGATCTTCCTGCGACGCCTCGCGCAGCGCGGTCGAGTGAAAGTGCTCCTCGATCTTGTCCCACAGCGGATCGCTGCGCGCGCAGTCCCACATCGCCGTGACCATGTGCAGCAGCACCGTATTGCCGGTCGATTCCGCGATTCGCAGGTGGAACTGGCGATCGGCCGCGTCGTATGCGGCCTTGTCGTTCATCTGCTCGCGCATCGTCGTCAGCGAGAAAAACAGGCGGTCGAGATCGGCATCCTTGCGTTCGGTCGCCGCGAGCGCCGCGATTTCCGCCTCGATCAGCCCGCGCGCGCGCAGCGTCTCGATCGGCCCCGGCCCGCGCGGCACGTCGAACGTCACCGGTCGCGCGGCATCGGCCGCCGACACGTAGATGCCCGAGCCGATCCGCACCTCGACGATCCCCTGTACCTCGAGCGCGATGATCGCCTCGCGCACCTGCGTGCGGCTCACGCCGAACTGGTCGGCCAGGCTGCGCTCCGACGGCAGCCGTGCGCCGGCTTCGAACGCGCCGGCAGCCACCATCGCGTGAATCTGCCGCGCAAGGCCGATATAGGAGCGGTCCGCGGCATCGGTGTCGCGGCTGGCGGACAGGCTGGAAAGATCGGTCATCGAAAGGCTCGCAACAGGCTGCGCCGCTGCGGCGCTGGATCGCCGAAATGGTACACCAATTTGGTCCGAAGCCGGTGCGGCCTGCCGGCGAGCCCGACCAGCCGTTTCCTCGAATGTCACGCTGACCATCGTTCCCCCTCAACAACTGGTAAACCACTATCCCACACAATTGGCATACCAATCATAATCCCCCACACCGATGACGGGCCGGCACGCCGCCGCCCGGTCGTCCACCGCATGAACCGCCAGCCAGGAGCCGCTCCAGTGAAGATGTCTTTCCGTTGGTACGGCGAGTCCGATCCGGTCTCGCTGCAATACATCCGCCAGATTCCCGGCGTCACGCATATCGTGTCCGCGATCTACGACGAGCCGGTGGGCGAGGTCTGGCCCGTGCACAAGATCGACGCGCTGAAGGCGACGATCGAGCGCGCGGGCCTGCAGTTCGACGTCGTCGAATCGGTGCCCGTGCACGAGGACATCAAGCTCGGCAAGCCGACCCGCGACCGCCTGATCGACCACTACCGGCAGACGATCCGCCATCTCGGCGCGGCCGGCATCCGCGTCGTCTGCTACAACTTCATGCCCGTGTTCGACTGGACGCGCACCGAGCTGTCGAAGACGCTCGACGACGGGTCGACCTGCCTCGCATTCAGCACCGACGCGGTCGACCGGATCGATCCGAACGACGGGATCGCACTGCCCGGCTGGGATTCGAGCTACCGGCCCGAACAGTTGCAGGCGCTGCTCGCCGATTACCGCGATATCGACGAGAACGCGCTCTGGGCCAACCTCGAATACTTCCTGAAAGCCATCATTCCGGTCGCCGAGGAAGCCGGCGTGAAGATGGCGATCCATCCCGACGATCCGCCGCGCCCGATCTTCGGGCTGCCGCGCATCGTGAAGAACCGCGACGATCTCGCGCGGATCGTGCGCATCGTCGACTCGCCCGCGAACGGGCTGACGCTGTGCTCGGGCTCGCTCGGCGCGGGCCCCGAGAACGATGTCGAAGCGCTCGTGCGCGAATTCGGCGCGATGGGCCGGATCCATTTCGCGCACATCCGCAACGTGAAGGTCGACGCGAACGGCGATTTCGAGGAAACCGCGCACCTGTCGAGCTGCGGCTCGCTCGACATCGCAGCGATCGTGAAGGCGTATCACGACACCGGCTTCACCGGCTACGTGCGCCCCGACCATGGCCGCATGATCTGGGGCGAGACGGGCAAGCCCGGCTATGGCCTCTACGACCGCGCGCTCGGCGCGGTCTACCTGAATGGCCTGTGGGAAGCGCTGGCGAAGTTCGATCACACGCCGCAAGCGTCGCGGTAATTCGCCCTTCGAGGCGGCCGGCGCAGCGGATCGCCGGTCGTCCACCACGATATTCCGCGCGGAGACACCTGCATGCCACGCATCCGATGGGCCATGATCCTGATGTGCTTCCTGGCCAACGTCATCAACTTCATCGACCGCGCGAACCTCGCGATCGCTGCGCCCAGCATCCGTGCCGACCTCGGCCTCGACGCGGTCGGCATGGGACTCGTGCTGAGCGCGTTCTTCTGGACCTATGCGTTCCTGCAATTGCCGGCCGGCTGGTTCATCGACAAGGTCGGCGTGCGCGTGAGCCTCGCGCTGGCCGTCGGCTGGTGGTCGGTGTTCACGGTCGCGACGGGCGCCGCGCGCGGGCTCGCGCAACTCGTCGGCGTGCGGCTGATGCTCGGCGTCGGCGAAGCGGCCGCGATCCCCTCGTTCGCGAAGGTCGCGTTCAACTGGTTTCCGCGCAGCGAGCGCGGCCTGGCCAGCAGCATCTTCGACAGCGGCTCGCGCGTCGGCTCCGCGCTGTCGCTGCCGCTCGTCGCGTGGCTGATCTCGATCGTCGGCTGGCGCGGGTCGTTCGTGATCACGGGCGGCATCGGCATCGTGTGGGCGCTGGCATGGTGGTTCGTCTATCGCGACCCGGAACGCTATCGCGCGATCGCGCCGGACGCGGTCGATGCGCTGCTCGCGCAACGCGGCGCAGCGACGGTTGCGTCCGCAACCGACAACCCGAAGGTGTCGTGGCTCGACCTGTTCCGCTACCGCACCGTGTGGGGCATGATGATCGGCCTGTTCTGCCTGAACTTCGCGATCTACTTCTTCATCACGTGGTTCCCGAGCTACCTGTTGCAGTCGCGCGGCTTCTCGCTCGCGTCGCTCGGCACGTGGGGCATGCTGCCCGCGCTGCTCGCGATTCCCGGCGGCTGGCTCGGCGGCTACGTGTCGGACAGCCTGTTCCGCCGCGGCTGGAGCGCCACCGCCGCGCGCAAGACCTGCCTCGTGCTCGGCATGCTGCTGTCGTCGTCGATCGCGCTGTCCGCGTTCGTCGAAAGCGTGTGGGCCTGCCTCGGCCTGTTCGCGCTCGCGTATGCGAGCCTGTCGTTCGCCGGCGCCAACGTGTGGACGCTCGTCGGCGAAGTCGCGCCGACGCCTGCGCACGTCGCATCGCTCGGCGGCATCCAGAACTTCGCGGGCAATCTCGCGGGGATCTTCATCACGACCTTCACCGGCGTGATGCTGTCGATCACGAAAGGCTCGTTCGTCGTGCCGCTCGCGGTGGCGGGCGCGCTGTGCGTGGTCGGCGCGCTGTCGTACCTGTTCATCGTCGGCAAGGTCGAGCCGTTGCCGCCGCTGCGGCGCGGCAGCAACGGGCGGAACGTCGAGCCGAACGCGGCCTGACGCAGCGGGACGGCGCGGCCGAAACACCCGCGCTTTCCTTTTGGGGCCGCGCATCGGACAATGAGCCGCGCCCGCCGGCGCGGCGCCGCCTCGGCTCGCGTGCGGCGGCGAACGCTGCGTGCGCGTGAACTTCGGCCATCCGTGGAGCCGCGACATCGAACGCGCGATCCGCGTGCTCGGCGAACTGGTCGCGCAGCCATCGGTCCGCCAGGCCGGCCGAATCGCACGACGAGCGCGCTGCGCCGGCTGCGTCACGGCCATGCAGGCGATCGGCACGCAGGTTACATTGCAGATCTCCCCGCCTTTTCACGATTGCCCATGAGCCCACTGCCTTACCTCGATCACGACGCACTGCTGAAACTGACGGCCGAAGCGGCGCACGTCACGCAGCCGTGCACGTGCACGAAGACATCGCTCACCGGCTGGACGACCCTGCCGCTGTCGCTGCCGGACACGCAACTGATCGAAGTGGCCACGCTCGCGCCGCCGGGCGACGCGGAGCCGACCTACGCGGAACATCATCCGGCCGGCACGCGCTACGCGTCGGACGACGCGCCGATCGCGCTGCGCCATTTCCCGTACAACCGCTGCACCGTCAGCCGCTGCCGCGCGTGCGGCCGCCTGTTCCTGCGCTACCAGGAAGGCGGCGGCTACTTCATCGACCAGCGCATCCGCGCGCTCGATCCGGCGCTCGTCGTCGACGCGTGATCGCGGAACGCACGGGGTGTTCGAGCGCGATGTTCGGCGACGACACCAGGCTTGCGACCGCATGACGGCAGCTCGACCGGTTTCCGGGTTTCCATCAGCGCGATGCGAGAACGACCATGCCGCCGCAGGACGCGGCAGCGCAGGCAGGAAAATGAAACGGGCGGCTCGCTGGCCGCCCGTACGATGAACCGGAAGCAAACCGGCCGGCGCCCGGCCGTCACGCGGGCGCTGCCGGCGGTTAGTGCGCCGCTGCCGGCTTGCCGAATGCGCCGAGGATCTTCTTCTCGAGCGCGAGGTAATCGCGGCCGAAATGGTGATCGCCCTCCGTCTTGATCACGTCGGCGCCCGTGTTCGCGAGCGCCGGGCACATCGTGTCCTTCTCTTCCGCGCCATAGAAGCACTGCACGAGTTGCGGCGGCACCTTCGCGATTTCCGGCGCGACCTTCAGCGCGTTGTCGCTCGCGGGCATGCCGAGCCAGCCCGTCACGCGGATCTGGAAATCGGCCGACGGCGCGAAGCCGAGCAGCGACATCACCGCGACCTTGTCGCGCAGGTCCGTTGGCAGCCGGTTGTACGCGAACGGCATCACGTCGGCGCCGAACGAGTAGCCGACCAGCGCCACGCGGCTCGCATGCCAGCGCGCCATGTAGGTGCGCATCACGCGGGCAAGATCGCGACTCACCTGCGCGGGCGGCTTCTCGCTCCAGAAATAACGCAGGCTGTCGATGCCGACCACCGACACGCCGTCGCGCTGCAGCGCCTCGGCGATCGTCTTGTCGAGATCGCGCCAACCGCCGTCGCCCGAGATCACGATCGCGAGCCGGTCGCTGCCGCCCCTGGCCGGCAGCTCGACGAGCGGCAGGTCCGACACGTCGAGCTCGTCGCTGCTGCTGGTGTCGCGCAAGTGCGACGTGACGAGCGACACGAGCTTCGGGGTGTCGCCCGCGGCAGCCGTTTCGACGAAACCCGGCATCGCGCGGCGCACGATCGTCGGATCGGGCGGGCACGGCTTGAAGCGCGGATCGAGCTTCGCGGCCGGCCCCACCGCGACGACGCCGGCGATCGTGTTCTCGGGCGCCATCGACAGGATCTGCTTCGCGATCGCGCCGCCCTGGCCCACGCCCGCGACGATCGGCGTGAAATAGCGCGACGACTGCGCGAGACGTTCGAGCTGATGGCTGACCGCCTCGGCGTCGCCGTCGAGGTGATGGCAGGTCTCCTGCTTCGCGGCGAGGTTCGCGGCGTAACGCCCGGAGTCGACGCCGACCGTCATCGCACCGGCTTTCGCGAGCGCGTCGGCCGCCTGCTGATCGGCGGCATGCCAGCCGGCCTCACGCGAGAACAGCACGACGAACCCGCGCAGCGGCCCGCTCGGCTTGGTCACGGTCACGGGTCCGTAGCGGCCGCCGGACACGGTTTCGGCTTTCACGGCGGCCGGCGGCGCGGCGCACGCGGCGCCGGCCAGCATCATTCCCGCGCAGGCGGCTGCCGCCCGCGCGATTACCTTCTTCAACATCATGAACGCCGACCTCCAGCCAGCAATGACAGATCCGCAAGCGTGACGAACACGCCGACCGAGCCCGAGGCCGCGAGATAACGCGGCTCCCAGTGCGGTTCGAACTTGCTCTTGAAAGCGCGCAAGCCGCGGAAGTTGTAGAAGCGGCCGCCGAAGCGCCAGACCATCAGGCCGAGCCGGTGGAACGGCGACGGCATCTTCGCCGCCCCCATCCCCGAGAACGGTGCGATGCCCAGGCTCAGCTTGCGGAACCCCGCTTCCTTCAGATGCAGCGCGAGCTGCGTAAACAGGTACTCCATCGCGTACGGCGATGCCTCCGGCAGATGGCGCATCACGCCGACCGTCGCCTCGGTGTTGAGGTCGGTCGTCATGAACGTGACGAATGCGATCGGCTTGTCGGCCTGCCGCACCAGCATCACCGACTGCGTCGCGAGATAGCCGTCGTGGAACGCGGCCACCGAGAAACTCTTCTCGCGCGCATCGCGACTGTCGAGCCAACCGTCGGAGATGCCGCGCAGCGCCGGCAACGCGGCCGGCACGTCGTCCGGCGCGATCACCTCGACCGCCAGCGCATCCTTGTCGCCGCGGCGCAGCGCGTAGCGCAGGTGCGAGCGGTTCGATCCTTTCAGATCGAACTGGTCGAGCGCGATGTGCGCTTCCTCGCCCAGCTTCATCAGCGTGAGCCCTGCGTCGAGATACAGCGGCAGCGCGTTCGCGCGCACCTGGTAGAACGCCGCGCGGCCGCTGTGCGCATGCGCGAGCGCGATGAACTTGCTGATCAGCGCCGGCCACTCTTCACGCGGCCCGACCGGGTCGTGCAGTGCGGCCCACGTGCGGCCGTTCTTCGCGTACATCAGGAACGCGCGGCGCGACTCGGAGAACAGGAACGACTTGTCGCCCATCAGCGCCAGGCCCGCATCGCTGCACTCCTGCGCGCGGATGATCTGCTCCGCGTCGACCAGGTCCTGCTCCGCCGGCTTCACGAAACGACCGGGCGCCGGACGCAGCAATTGCCACAGCGCGAACAGCGCGACGAATACGCCGGACGCGAGCGTCGCGCGCAGCGCCCGCGGCGCGCGCGCATCGAACGAGAAATGCGACCACAGCTCGCGCGTGTAAGGCACGTCGCGGAACGCGAAGAACAGCACCCACACGGCCAGCATCAGCACCATCGCCACCGACACGAACCAGCTCACCGTGAAGCGCTCGGCGAGCAGCGACGAATGACGGTTGAACCGGCGACGGCTGACGAGCAGCAGCACGAGCAGCGTCCCGAGCACACCGGCCTCGACGAACGCGAGGCCCTTGGCCAGCGACAGCGCGAGGCTCGCGAGCGTCAATGCGAAGGTCATCCACCAGGCGCCGTCGAGCCGGCGCAGCAGCCCGCGCGCGACGAACAGCAGCGCGACACCGAGCACGCTGCAAATCACCTGCGAGCCTTCGAGCACCCACAGCGGCACGATGTGGCGCAGGATCGCGATCCGGTGCCAGAACGCGGGCGTCGCACTCGAGATCACCAGCATCCCGCCGACCGCGAACGTCACGAGGCTCAGGAACACCGGCGCGAGCTGCGACACGCGCACGGCCTGCCGCGTCACGAGCCGGCGCCGCAGCGCGCGGCCCTCGAACCCGGCCAGCAGGCCGGCCGACAGCACTAGCGGCACGCCGAAATAGATCGCGCGATAGGCGATCAGCGCGGCGACCATCGCGTGCGCGGGCACTTCGCGACCGAGCGTGAAGACCATCGCCGCTTCGAACACGCCGATCCCGCCCGGCGTATGGCCGATCATCCCGAGCAGCAACGCGGCCGCGTAAACGGTAATGAAGGTCGGGAAGCCGACGGGCGCCGCCGGCAGCAATACCCACAGCGTCAGGCCCGCGGCAACGACGTCGAGCACCGCGTAGACGACCTGCGCGACGAGGTCGCGCCGCGCCGGCACGTCGAACGACAGCCATTTGAAGCGCGTGACGACCGGGCGCGCGGTGTTGCCGCACAGCACGACCAGCGCGGCGAGCGCGACGAGCAGTGCAGCGCCCGTCCACGTGAGCACGCCGGGCGCGACGTGCAGCATCGCCGCGAGCGCCTCCGGCACGCAGACCATGCCGACCGCCGTCATCAGCACCATCGCGAGCGCCAGCGTGCCGCTCGTGAACACCGTCATCCGGCCGATCTGGGCAGGCGTGACGCCCGACACGCCGTACACGCGAGCGCGCACCGCACCGCCCGTCAACGCGCCGAAGCCGGTCGCATTGCCGAGCGCGGAACCGGCGATCGCGCCGATCCACAGCGCGATGCGCGGCACCTTGGCCGCGACATAGCGCAGGCCGACCGCATCGCGGGCGACGAGCGCGAGATAGCTGAGGGCCGTCGCGGCCAGCGACGCGCCCCACTCGCCGACGGACAGGTGACGCAACTGGCGGATCACCGACCGGTAGTCGACGGCTTCCGACAGATGCTGGAAAACCACGATCAGCAGCAGGCCGATGCCGAGCGCGAGCAGCGGCGACAGCACGCGCTCGTTGCGGATCAGCGCCCGGGTACGGGCGATCGCCGCCGCGGCACGGCCCGGCGACCCAGGGTGGCGGGAAGACATAGGTTGTTCAGTGGTGGTGCATAGCGTGTCGCGGCGCGGGATGACCGGGCGGCGACGTATCTGGTTGTTCTGCGTGGGCGCCGGCCGAAGACGGGCTCGGAGCGCCTGGATCAGAACTTACGAGTATACGGAATTAATATTACAGAATCTTTCACGTCGGCTTTGTGCGGATTTGTGGTTTCTCGCACATCAAAACGCATAAAGAGACAGTGCGTCCTACGAACGCAAGGTGCGCATCATACCGGGAACCGGGGCGGTTTTTTCATCGGATGAATGACTTGTCGCCCATTTGGGAAGAATCCGCCGGATGGGCTCTGCCCCGCGAGGACGAACGCGTCGCGTCGCGAGGCTTTACCGGAATGGGGGCGGATTAATTCGGACGTCCGCGCCAGCGCGGAAACCTCCTGCCTCCCTTACTTCGCCCGCTCATGCTCCCCCAACCCGATCGCCTTGTAGTCGTAAGTCGGATAGAACTCCGTCCGGTACACCCCCCACGCCGTATCCTCGAGCACGCGATTGACCTCGCGCAGTCGCGACGCCGGCAGTCGCAGCACGACGATCTGCCCGATCCCCATCGTCACCGTCCAGCTCACCACCTCGACGCCTGGCGGCGGAAACGCCTTGTAGAACCCCTGCTTTGCAAGCTGCGCATTCAGCTCCGCGAGCGGGCGCGATTCGTCGTGTTTCAGGAAGACGGTCAGCAGTACCGCGTTGTCGGGCGTGGCGACAGCCGAACCGGCCGGCACCGTCGACGTCTGACCGACGGCCGGCGCGCCGGAGATCGCGGCCGCCGCCAACGTTGCGGCAATCACGAGCGTTCGAATCGGAACATGCGGGAATACGGTCATCACGCGACTCCATGGCTTCGTGGCTGGAGCCGCCATCATGCACCGCCGGATCCATTGCTGCAGTGAGCGGGGCCGATGCGATTACGCCGCGTCCGCGCCTTCGCGCTCGCGCAGCAGATCGATGAATGCCCGCAGCTTGGCCGGTACATGCTTGCGGTTCACGTAATACAGCCACATCGGCGGCAACGTCCGGCACGCGCCGGGCAACACCTCGACGAGCGTCCCGTCGCGCAGGTCCTGCTCGATCCGCTCGCGCATGAACGCGAATGCAATGCCGATGCCCGCGCGCGCCGCGTCGATCACCGCATCCGCGTCGTTGGTCACGAATGCGCCGTCGGGATCGAGATCGACGTCGCGGCGCCCATCGCGCAGCAGCCACTTGTGCAGGCGCCCGCTTTCCGAAAAGCGGAAGCGGATACACGGATGATCGCCGAGATCCGCCACCGCCTCCGGCGTGCCGTGCCGCGCCAGGTAGTCCGGCGACGCGACGAGCGCGCATGACAACGCGGGGGCGATTCGCACGCCGATCATGCCCGGCTGCAGCCGGTCGGCAAGACGAATCCCCGCATCGAATCCGTCCTTCGCGATATCGACGAGTTCGTTTTCGTAATGGATCTCCAGCCGGACCTTCGGGTAGCGGCGGCGGAATTCCGCCAGCATCGGCGCGATCACGAGCGTGCGCGCCAGCGGCAGCGCCGTGATGCGCAGCAGGCCGCTCGGCTCGCTGCGTGCGTCCTTCAGTTCTTCCCGCACCTGCACGACTTGCCGGTACGCGGGCTCCGTCTGCCGCCAATAGCGCTGCCCCGCTTCCGTCAGGCTCACGCCGCGCGTGCTCCGGTTAAACAGCTTGACGTTCAGTTCGCCTTCGAGTTGCCCGATCGCAAGGCTGACCGCGGCGGGCGTCAGGCCGAGCGCGGCGGCCGCCCGGGTGAAGTTGCCGGACGTCGCGACACTCATGAAGACGTGCAGCCCGGCCATCGGATCGCGTCGGCTCATCATTAGAAAAACTTGAAACTCTTTCGAGCGGAATGGCGATTCTCCCATATAACCGGACTGCCTAAACTGGCCCTGTCGTCCAATCGGAGCCCCGCATGAACCCGTTCAGCACCGCACTGCCGCTTGCAGCCGCCCAACGTACGATCGACGCAGGACTCGCGCATGCCGCCGCATGGCAGATCGCGGGTGTCGCCATCGCGATCGTCGACGCCGGCGCCAACCTGCTCGCATTCGCGCGCACCGACGACTGCTTTCTCGGCGCGATCGACCTCGCGCAGCGCAAGGCGCTGACGGCGATCCGCTTTCGCGCGTCGACCGCGTCGCTCGGCGCGATGTCCGGCGTGGAGGGGCCGTTGCGCGGCATCGAGCACAGTCACGGCGGGCTCGTCACGTTCGGCGGCGGCGAGCCGCTCATCGACGGCGACTGGCGCTGCGTCGGCGCGATCGGCGTGTCGGGCGGCAGCGTCGAACAAGATGAAGCGATCGCGCGAGCCTGCAGCGATCATTTCCTGGCAACACTCAACCGCAAGGAGTAGGCACATGGCACAAAAACGCATCCTCATCACCGGCGCGGGCTCGGGCTTCGGCCTCGAAGTCGCGCTTCGGCTCGCCGAACGCGGCCACGACGTGACGGCCGGGGTCCGCGCCGCCGCCGAGATCGACGTCGTGACGAGCGCCGCCGCCCGACGCGGCGCGACGCTGCGCGTCGTCAAGCTCGACGTCACGTCCGCGTATGACCGGGCCCGCGCGGCCGATGTCGAGGTCGACGTGCTCGTCAACAACGCCGGCGTCGGCGAAGCCGGCGCGCTCGTCGACCTGCCGATCGAGATCGTGCGCGAACTGTTCGACGTCAACGTGCTGGGGCCGCTCGAGCTCACGCAACAGATCGCGCGCGGCATGCTCGCGCGTCGCCACGGCAAGATCGTGTTCGTGTCGTCGATTGCCGGGTTGATCACCGGCCCGTTCACGGGTGCGTACTGTGCGTCGAAACATGCGGTCGAATCGATCGCCGAGGCGATGCATGCCGAACTGGCGCCGCACGGCATCCGCGTCGCCGTCGTGAATCCCGGCCCGTACAGCACCGGCTTCAACGACCGGATGATGGAGACGCCGCAACGCTGGCGCGATCCGGCCGTTCACACCGTGACGCCGGAAAAGCTGAGCTTCCCGCTCGAACAACACGATCCGGAGGAAATGATCGCGAAGATGGTGGACGTGATCGACGGCGACGGCGGCGCGTTCCGCAACCTGCTGCCGCGGTCGGCAGAGGCATTCGTCCGCGCCGAGCAGGCGCATGCGTGGGATCGCCAGCAGTAAGGCAAACCGGCGGCGGCAGGCGGTTCACGCAGAGGTAGCACGCCAGCCGCCGGCCACGTCACGCCACGCGCAGCGTTCGCCACGCCACGCCACACGCAGCGTTCGCCATCGACGGCGTCTCGACAGCCTGGACTGCCGGCGGCCGACGCGCGGCCAGCCGCCGCACGGAGCCCGCGTGCCGGCGCGGCGGCATCAAGCCGCGCCGCCTGCGTTCAATACACGTCCCGCATATAGCGCCGTGCCTTCGAAAGCCGCGCGACGTAGTCGTTCGCGGCTTCGTCCGACATCCCGCCGTGCTCGGCGACGACCGCCTTCAGCGCCGTATCGACGTCCTTGGCCATCCGCGCGGCGTCGCCGCACACGTAGAAGTGCGCGCCTTCCTCCAGCCATGCGAACAACTCGGCGCCCTGTTCGCGCATCCGGTCCTGCACGTAGACCTTGTCGGCCTGGTCGCGCGAGAACGCGAGATCGAGCCGCGTCAGGAACCCGCTGTCGTGCATCGCGCCCAGCTCGTCGCCGTAGTAGAAGTCTGTCTGCGCGTGCTGCTCGCCGAAGAACAGCCAGTTGCGCCCGCGCGCGCCGCGCGCCTGCCGCTCGTGCAGGAAGCCGCGGAACGGCGCGACGCCGGTGCCCGGGCCGACCATCACGATCGGCACGTCGCCGTTCACCGGCGGCCGGAAATGCGCGGACTTCTGCACGAACACGGGCACGCGGCCGTCGTCGGCGCGATCGGCGAGGAACGTCGACGCGACGCCTTTGCGCGCGCGCCGGCCGTTGTGATAGCGCACGGCCGACACGGTCAGGTGAATCTCGCCCTCGTGTGCGCTCGGGCTCGACGCGATCGAATAGAGGCGCGGCTGCATGCGCTTGAGCATGCCGACCAGCTCCGCGCCCGACAGCTCGACGGGGTATTCGTGCAGCACGTCCGCAAGCTGTTGCCCCCACAACCATTGCTTGAGGTCCGCCTTGCGATCGTCGCCGAGCAGCGACTTCAGCGCGCCGTTCGCGCTGCGCGACGCGATGAAGGCCAGCGTGTCCGGATGCGGGCGCGTGATGTCGAAGTGGCGCGCGAGCGCATCGCCGAGCCGGATATCGCCGATGCCCGCCACCGACACGGGCGCATCGGCCTTCAGCGCGGTGACGGACAGCAGTTCGTCGACCAGTTCCGGGCAGTTGGTGGGCCATACGCCGAGCGCGTCGCCGGTTTCGTATTCGAGGTTCGCGCCCTGGGTCGACAGCGACACATAGCGCGTGTCTTTCGCGGCGCCCGGCCGGTTCAGCCGCAGGTTCGCGACGAGCTTCGACGGCGCCGGATGCGCCTTCGTCGGCAGCAGGCCCGACGGGCTCAACCCGCCGGACGGCACCGCGTGCAGCGCGGCATCGGCCTCCTTGATCCGCGCGACGACGCGCTCGAGCCACTGATCGGCATCGTGCTGGAATTCGACGTCGCAGTCGACGCGCGCGCACAGGCGCGCCGCGCCGAGTTCCGCGAGCCGCGCGTCGAGCCGGCGGCCATGGCCGCAGAACTGGTCGTAATTGCGGTCGCCGAACGCGAGCACCGCGAAATGCACGCCGTCGAGACGCGCGGCGCTGCCGGCCTGCAGCGCGTCCCAGAACTCGCCGCCGTTGTCGGGCGCATCGCCGTCGCCGAACGTGCTCGTCATCAGCAGCACGTATTGCGCACCGGCGAGCGACGTGACCGGATAGTCGGACATGCACGCGGTGCGGATCTCGAAGCCCGCGTTCATCAGCTTCGTCGCGTAATCCTCGGTCAACGATTCGATGTTGCCGGTCTGCGAGGCCCACAGCAGCACGACCTTCGGGCGCGTGCGCACGATGCGCACACCGCCGGACGCGGCGGCGTCGGCCGGCAGCGCGGGCGCCACGGCGATCTGCGCACCGGCCGGCAGCGAGCGGCTGAACAGCCCCGCGAGCATGCCGTCGAGCCAGAACCGCACGGGCGGCGTCAGCGGCGCGCCGGCCGGCAGCACGGGCACGCTGCCTTCGCGACGGCCGGCGCTCGCCTTCAGCCCGCCGACGAGGCCGGCCACGTACAGCCGCTCGGTGTCGGTCAGCGGCGGCGGCGCGAGATCGGCGACGCCGAGCGCGGCCGCGAAACTGTCGATGTCTGCCATGTCGGATTCCTGTGAAGCAGTGGCCTGCACCATCGCCGGCGCGGGCCGCGCGTCGTCGGCGCATGCATCGGGTCGCGCGGTGTCGTCGTCGGTGGACGCGAACGCGTCGGCCTCGACGCGCGTCAGCGCGACCGCGCAGTATTTCAGTTCGGGTTGCTGCGATTCCGGGTCGATCGCATCGTTCGTCACCGCGTTGATGCACAGATCGTCGCCGTATACGTCGTTCCAGTGCATCGGCGCGAAGCAGTTGCCGCGCCGCACGCGCTCGGTCACAACGGCCGGCAGCACCGCGCGGCCGCGCGCCGAACGGATCTCGACGCTGTCCTTCGCGGCGATGCCGAGCGCGCTCGCATCGTCCGGGTGCAGTTCGACGAACGGGCGCGGGTTCAGCTTGTTCAGCATCGCGACCTTGCCCGTCTTCGTCATCGTGTGCCACTGATGCTGCAGCCGACCGGTGTTCAGGACGATCGGGAACGTGTCGTCGGGCAGCTCGGCCGGATCGACGTGCGGCCGCGCGAAAAAGCGCGCCTTGCCCGACGACGTCGGAAACGCGAGGCGCGGGGCGTCGCTGCCGTCGGCCGCGGTGCGCGGCGTCTGGCTCACGCCGCCGTTCAGGTAGCGGATCGGGTGCCGCTCGCGCGCGGTGCCCGGCGCGACCGGCCACTGCACGGGGCCCTCGCGCAGCGCCGCATGGCTCGCGCCGCGCAGGTCGTAGCCCGTCGCCGGATTCGAGAAACGCACGATCTCGTCGAACACGTCGGCCGCCGACGCATAATCGAACGCATCGCCGAAACCCATCGCACGCGCGACTTCCGCGACGATGCGCCAGTCGGGCAGCGCGTCGCCGGGCGGCGCGACCGCGGCGCGCATCAGCGTCATGTTGCGCTCGGAGTTGATCATCACGCCGTCGCCCTCGGCCCACAGCGCGCCGGGCAGCAGGATGTCCGCGTAGCGGTTGGTCTCGGTGTCGAGGAACGCGTCCTGCGCGATCACGAGCTCCGCCGCCTGCAGCCCGGCGATCACGTTGCGCCGGTTCGGCACGGTCGCGACCGGGTTCGTGCAGACGATCCAGCATGCCTTGATGTCGCCGGCCGCCATTCGCGCGAACAGGTCGACGGTGCCCTGGCCGGTTTCCTTGCGCAGCGTGCCGGCCGGCACGCGCCACAGGTTCTCGACGAAGCGGCGGTCATCGTCGGATGCCACCGAGCGCTGGCCCGGCAACCCCGGCCCCATGTAGCCCATCTCGCGGCCGCCCATCGCGTTCGGCTGACCCGTCAGCGAGAACGGCCCGCTGCCCGGGCGGCAGATCTTGCCGGTCGCGAGATGCAGGTTGCAGATCGCGTTGGTGTTCCACACGCCGTGCGTGCTCTGGTTGAGCCCCATCGTCCAGCAGCTCATCCATTCCTGCGCGTCGCCGATCCATTGCGCGGCCGTGCGGATGTCGGCTTCGGCAAGCCCCGTGATCTCGGCGACGCGCTCGGGCGTGTAGTCGGCGAGGAACGCGGGCATCGCGTCCCAGCCTTCGGTGTAGGTAGCGATGAACGCGGCATCCGTGCGGCCGTTGGCGTGCAGCAGATGCAGGAGCCCGTTCGTCAGCGCGAGATCGGTGCCCGGCCGGATCTGCAGGAACAGGTCGGCCTTGTCGGCGGTGCCGGTGCGGCGCGGATCGACGACGATCAGCTTCGCGCCGGCCTTCACGCGATCCATCATCCGCAGGAACAGGATCGGGTGGCAATCGGCCATGTTCGCACCGATCACGAAGAACAGGTTCGCGCGATCGAAATCCTGATACGACCCGGGCGGGCCGTCGGCGCCGAGCGACTGCTTGTAGCCGGTGCTCGCACTCGCCATGCAGAGGCGCGAGTTCGACTCGATGTTGTTGGTGCCGACGAAGCCCTTCGCGAGCTTGTTCACGAGATACTGCGCCTCGATCGACATCTGCCCCGACACGTAGAACGACAGCGCATCGGGCCCGTGCGTATCGAGCACCGCCCGCAGCCGCCGCGCGGTCTCGGCGATCGCGTCGCGCGCCGGCAGCGGCACGAGGTCGTCCTCGCGCGCGCGTCGCACGAACGCGCGGTCGAGCCGCCCCGAGCGACGCAGCGCGACGTGCGCCGACGAACCCTTCGTGCACAGCCGCCCGAAGTTGGTCGGATGGTCGGCGTCGCCGGACACCTTGACGACTTCGCCGTCCTCGACGTGCAGCACCATCCCGCAGCCGACGCCGCAGTACGGGCACACGCTCTTGACGGGGGTGGCGGTCATGCGTGCTCCAGAGCGCTCAGGCCGCGATCCACACGAAGCCGTCCTCGACCCGCGACGGATACGCGTTCACCGACTGCTCGGGCGCTTCCAGGCATTCGCCGGTACGCAGGTCGAAGTGCTGCTTGTACAGCGGCGATGCAACCACGACGCGCTCGCCGAGGCTGCCGATCAGCCCGCGCGACATCACGGCGGCCCGCGACACGGGATCGACGTTGTCGATCGCGAACACGCCGCCGTCGGCGTGCGCGACGTGAAACACCGCGACCTGCTCGCCGTTGACGAGCGCGCACACGCCGGTGTTCGGCACGATGTCGTCGAGCGGGCACACGCGGGTCCAGGACAGCGGAAGACGGTCGTTCATGATGGGCTCCTTGTAAAAGACGCTGGCGTCGGTCAGGGTCAAACGGTTGCGGGTTCGGCGACGACGGGAATCGACACGGGCTTGCCCCCTGTGCGCTCGCCGGGCGTCGCGGGCCGGATCTGGCCGCGCGTCTCGACGAATTCGATGGTCGTGTCCGGCGCCTCGCTGTTCACGAAGTGGCGGAAGCGCTTGCGCGTTTCGGGATCGGTGACGGCCTTCTTCCATTCGCACTCGTAGGTGTCGATCACGTGCTGCATGTCGGCTTCGAGTTCGGCCGCGATCGCGAGCGTGTCGTGCACGACGACGTCGATCAGGTAGTCGAGGCCGCCTTCGAGGTTGTCGCGCCACACGCTGGTGCGTTGCAGGCGGTCGGCCGTGCGCACGTAGAACATCAGGAAGCGGTCGATGTAGCGGATCAGCGTGTCACGATCGAGATCGGACGCGAGCAGCTCCGCGTGGCGTGGCTTCATCCCGCCATTGCCGCACACGTACAGGTTCCAGCCCTTCTCGGTCGCGATGATGCCGACGTCCTTTCCCTGCGCTTCCGCGCACTCGCGTGTGCAGCCGGACACGCCGAACTTGATCTTGTGCGGCGCGCGCAGTCCCTTGTAGCGATTCTCCAGGTCGATCGCGAGGCCGACCGAATCGTCGACGCCGTAGCGGCACCACGTCGACCCGACGCACGACTTCACGGTGCGCAGCGCCTTGCCGTACGCATGCCCCGATTCGAAGCCGGCCGCGATCAGTTCCTCCCAGATCGACGGCAACTGTTCGACGCGGGCACCGAACAGGTCGACGCGCTGGCCGCCCGTGATCTTCGTGTACAGGCCGTATTTTTTCGCGACCTGGCCGACCGCGATCAGCCCTTCCGGCGTGACTTCGCCGCCCGGCATGCGCGGCACCACCGAATACGTGCCGTCGCGCTGGATGTTCGCGAGGTAGTAGTCGTTCGAATCCTGCAGCCCCGCGTGTTCCTTCTTCAGCACGAACTCGTTGAAACACGACGCGAGGATGCCCGCGACGGCCGGCTTGCATACGTCGCAGCCGAGCCCGCGGCCGTGCTTGTGCAGCAGTTCGTCGAACGTCGTGATGCGCTCGACGCGGATCAGGTGGAACAGCTCCTGGCGCGAATGCGGGAAGTGCTCGCACAGATGGTTGTTGACCGCGAGGCCCTGCTTCTTCATCTCGGCCTTCATGATCTGCGTGACGAGCGGCACGCAGCCGCCGCACGACGTGCCGGCGCCCGTGCACGTCTTCAGCGCGCCGAGGCTCGTCGCGCCGTCGGCCACCGCCGCGCAGATCTGCGACTTCGACACGTTGTTGCACGAGCAGATCTGCGCGGCCGCGGGCAGCGCATCGACGCCGATCGCCGGCTTCGCCACGCCGTCCGACGACGGCAGGATCAGGAATTCCGGCGATTCGGGCAGCTCGATGCGGTTCAGCATCATCTGCAGCAGCGTGCCGTACTCGGTTGCGTCGCCCACCATCACCGCGCCGTGCAGGAACTTGCCGCAGTCGGACACCACGAGCTTCTTGTAGACCTGGCGGCGCTCGTCCGCGTACTGGTAAGTACGGCTGCCGGCCGTCGTGCCGTGCGCGTCGCCGATGCTCGCGACGTCGACTCCCATCAGCTTCAGCTTCGTGCTCATGTCGGCGCCTGCGAACGCGGCGGCATCGTCGGCCTCGCCGCCGAGCTGTTTCGCGACCACGCGCGCCATGTCGTAGCCGGGCGCGACGAGGCCGTACACCATGCCGTTCCAGGCCGCGCATTCGCCGATCGCGTAGATGTCGGCGTCACTCGTGCGGCATGCGTCGTCGATCGCGACGCCGCCGCGCGGGCCGATGTCGAGCCCGCACGCGCGGGCCAGTTCGTCGCGCGCCCGGATGCCGGCCGAGAACACGATCATGTCGGTGTCGAGATGCGTGCCGTCGGCGAACGCCATCCGGTGCGTGCCTGCTTCGCCGTCGACGATTTCGAGCGTGTTCTTGCCGGTATGCACGGTCACGCCGAGCGCCTCGATCTTCGAACGCAGCATCCGGCCGCCGCCGTCGTCGACCTGCACGGCCATCAGGCGCGGCGCGAATTCGACGACGTGCGTGTCGAGCCCCATGTCGCGCAGCGCCTTCGCGCATTCGAGGCCGAGCAGCCCGCCGCCGATCACGACGCCGCGCTTCGCGTGCGCGCCGCACGCCTGCATCGCTTCGAGATCCTCGATCGTCCGGTACACGAAGCAGCCCGCGCGATCGCGGCCCGGCACCGGCGGCACGAACGGACGCGAGCCCGTGGCGAGCACCAGCTTGTCGTACGCGAGCGTTTCGCCCGACACGAGCGTGACCGTATGCGCGGCGCGGTCGATCGATGCGACTTGCGCGTTCAGGCGCAGGTCGAACTGCGGATGGCGTTCGAAGAAGCCGGGTTCGACGAGCGACAGGTCGTCCGCCGACTTGCCCGCGAAGAATTCCGACAGGTGCACGCGATCGTAGGCCGGGCGCGGTTCCTCGCCGAGCACGGTGACCTGCAGCGCGCCGGCCGTGCCGGCTTGCGCCGCGACGCATTCGAGAAGCTTGTGGCCGACCATGCCGTGGCCGATGACGATGAGTTTCATGATGACGGTTCCTTCGGTCGATCAGTTCGCGGCGCCGGCGGCGGCCAGCGCGCGATCGCGCAGTTCGGCTTCGCGCGCCTTGTGTTCTTCGCTGAAGCGCACGGCCATCGCGCACAACGCGGTCGCGGTGACCGCGAGGCCGAGCAGGCTCAGCGTGTGCTGCACGTCGCCGACGCCCTTCAGCAGGAAAGCCGCGGCGACCGCGCCGACGTTGCCGCCCGCGCCGACGATCCCCGCGACGCCGCCGAGCGCCTTGCGGTCGATGAACGGCACGAGCGCGTAGGTCGCGCCGCACGCCATGTGCGTGAAGAGGCCGAAGGTCAGCATCGCGACGAGGGCGATGCCGATGCCTTGCGCATGCGAGAACCAGATCAGCCCGAGCCCTTCGCCGATGATCAGCGCGCACAGCAGCATCGCGCGCACGTCGAGACTGCGGCGTGCGGCGATCTTGTCCGACAGCCAGCCGCCGAGCGCGCGGGCGAACAGCGCGAGCAGACCGAACAGGCCGACCGCGAAACCGGCGTCCTTCAGCGACAGGCTGAAGTGATCGACGTAGTACAGCGCGGCGATGTTGTGGATGAACACCTCGACGCCGAAGCACGCGCCGTACGTGACGAACAGCATCCACACGCGGTAGTTGCCGCATGCGGCAAAGAAGCTCGCCCAGCCGCCCTTCTTGCCGCTGTCGACCGTCACGCCCTGCTTGCGCAGCGCGACGAAATCGCCTTGCGGGCAGTCCTGCGTGAAGCGCCAGTAGGCCCACGCCATCACGAGCATCGCCACGCCCGGCACGACCAGCGCGATGCGCCATGACGAGTCCTCGCCGAAGCCGAGCATCAGGCCGGCGGCGACGAGCAGCGGCATCAGCGCCTGCGTCGCGCCCGCGCCCGCATTGCCCCAGCCGGCCGTCGTCGCGTTCGCGGTGCCGACCACGTTCGGCGCGAACATCACCGAGGTGTGGTACTGCGTGATCACGAAGCCCGCGCCGATCGCGCCGATACCGAGCCGGCAGATCAGGAACCACAGGTAATCGTGCGTGAACGACACGGCGAACACGGGGATCGCGCCGAGCAGCAGCAGCCCGGCATACACGCGGCGCGGACCGAAGCGGTCGCACATCGGACCGACCAGCAGCCGCACGGCGATCGTCGCGGCCACCGCGGCGATGTTGACGTTCGCGACTTGCGCCGCCGTGAGATGGAATTCGCGCGCGATCAGCGGCATCAGCGGCGCGCACGCGAACCACGCGAAAAAGCATACGAAGAACGCCATCCACGTCAGATGGAACGCGCGCATCGGCGCGGTGCGGAGGCTGAAGAGATCGATACGGGTAGCTTTGTCGGTCATGTCATCCGCCAAACGAAAAACGGCGTCCTGCGCACCCGGTCTCGTGGAGAGACCCGATGCGTAGGACGCCGTTGCCCATGATGAAGCCCGTTGCCGGGCGCTTCTGTAATCGGTACTGCGGACGCATCGCCATTGACGCGTCCGAACCACCTTACGCAAACACCGTGCCATGTCGGCCCGAGTCGCGCTGGCGGCCCCGCCGCGCAAGGCTCGCCGGCCAGGCTGCACCGCCCTCCGGCACGCGGCGCACGATGCGCCGCGATGCAGCAAGGCACAGTTGTGGTGCGCTGCAGCACTGTCGCCGTGCGACATTGCGGTGCGCGTTGACGGGGCACGATGCACACCGATGCGGCATCGCGCCGGCCCGTGCGCGGCAAGCGCATGCATGCGTACGGCCATCGCGCGGTGCATCGCGGCACGCGATGGCCGTACGTTGCGCCGGTTGGCCCGGATATTGCTGAACCCTATCCATCACACCGGCAACGGCGCCGGTGGGCAGTCCCCGCAAAACCCTGTTCGCCATTCACGGCGAGCCATCCAGGACAACGGCGTCCCCCGTGCTCGGCACGGCCGGATGCCGGTGCGTTTCGACCGCCCGCCGCCGCCGCGCAACAACGCGTTATCAGACCGCCGCATGGATGCGATGCGGCACAGGAACACGACATGACGACAGGCAAAGTCACCTTGCTGGGCGCCGGCCCCGGCGACCTCGATCTCCTCACGCTGAAGGCCGTGAAAGCCCTGGCCGCCGCCGACGTGCTGCTGCTCGACGACCTCGTCGCGCCCGGCATCGTCGAACTCGCGCCGCAGGCGCGCGTGATCCGCGTCGGCAAGCGCGGCGGCTGCCGCTCCACGCCGCAGGCGTTCATCGAGCGGCTGATGCGTCGCTACGCGCTGCGCGGCGCGCACGTGGTGCGCGTGAAGGGCGGCGACGCGCTGCTGTTCGGGCGCGCCGGCGAAGAGCTCGCGACGCTGCGCGCGGCCGCGATTCCCGTGGAGATCGTCAACGGCATCTCGTCGGGATTCGCGGCCGCCGCGAGCCTCGGCATCTCGCTGACGCACCGCGAGCACTGCCAGGGCGTCACGTTCGTCACCGCGCACCGCCAGGACCACGGCGAACCCGACTGGGCGCGGCTCGCGGCGACCGGCACCACGCTCGCGATCTACATGGGGATGAGCCGCGTCGACAGCCTCGCGGCGGGCCTGCTCGCCGCGCTGCCGGCGTCGACGCCGGCGGCGGCCGTGCAATGGGCCGGCACGCCCGACGAACGCCGCTGGACCGGCACGCTCGGCGGCCTTGCGTGCGGCATCGACGAAGCGCGGCTCGGCAGCCCGGCCGTGATCCTCGTCGGCGGCGCGATCGGCGAGGCGGCCGTGCAGCACGAGGATGCCGCGCGCGACGCGGCGCTGGTCCGGGCCGCGTAGCATGGGCTGCATCACGCGGCGCCGGCCGCCCACCTTCTCCGAATCCATTGGCCGCATTCGCGCCGGCCGCCGGTCGCGCACGCACGGTAACGGGGCCACGCGCCGACTC
Source organism: Burkholderia sp. HI2761 (assembly GCF_002223355.1). Lineage (NCBI taxonomy): Bacteria > Pseudomonadati > Pseudomonadota > Betaproteobacteria > Burkholderiales > Burkholderiaceae > Burkholderia > Burkholderia sp. HI2761. Next base: position 2,047,863 of record NZ_NKFN01000007.1, read on the forward strand.
GGCCGTCACATGCCGTTCGCGCGTCGCGCCGCCCTTCTGCCGCTTCCGCTCGCCTCATGAGTTCGTCCGCCCCGCCCCGCCTGCGCGTGCTGCTCGTCACCGACACCGACAAGCCGATCGGCGAGCTCGGCGACGCGCTCGCGCGCCTCGGCTACGAGATGCTGAACGACGTCGCGACGCCCGCGCGCCTGCCGGCGGCCGTCGAGGAACAACGCCCCGACGTCGTGATCATCGATACCGATTCGCCGTCGCGCGACACGCTCGAGCAGCTCGCGGTGATGAACGCAACCGCGCCGCGCCCCGTGCTGATGTTCAGTCACGACGGCGACCAGGCGCTGATCCGCGCGGCGGTCGGCGCGGGCGTCAGCGCGTATCTCGTCGAAGGATTGTCGGCCGAGCGCCTCGCGCCGATTCTCGAAGTCGCGCTCGCGCGCTTCTCGCACGACGATGCGCTGCGCCGCCGGCTCGCCGACGTCGAGCGCGAACTCGCGGAGCGCAAGCTGATCGACCGCGCGAAACGCGTGCTGATGGACCAGCGCAGGCTGTCCGAGCACGATGCGTATGCGGCGCTGCGCAAGCGCGCGATGGATCAGGGCCTGCGCATCGTCGATGTCGCGCGGCAGTTGCTCGATGCGTCACCCCAGTCATGACCGCCATGAATACTTCGCCCCCCGCCGCGCCGGAACGCGCGCATCTTCGCCTCGGGTTCGTCGCGCTCAGCGACGCGGCCCCGCTGATCGTCGCGCAACGCCTGGACCTCGGCGCACCGCACGGCCTGACGCTCGAACTGAACCGCCAGCCGTCGTGGGCCGCCGTGCGCGACAAGCTGCTGAGCGGCGAGCTCGACGCCGCGCATGCGTTGTACGGGCTCGTCTGCGGGCTGCAGCTCGGCATCGGCGGTCCGCAGGCGGACATGGCCGCGCTGATGGTGCTGAACCGCAACGGCCAGGCCATCTCGTTCTCGCGCGGCCTCGCCGACGCGTATCGCGAGCGCGGCAGCGTGCGCGACGCGCTCGCGGCGCTCGGCCGCAAGCCGCTGCTCGCGCAGACGTTCCCGACCGGCACGCACGCGATGTGGTTGAACCACTGGCTCGCATCGCACGACGTCGATCCGCTGCGCGACGTGCGCAGCGTCGTGATTCCGCCGCCCGAGATGGTCGCCGCGCTCGCGGGCGGCGAGCTCGACGGCTTCTGCGCGGGGGAACCGTGGCATGCGGTCGCCGAAGCGTGCGGCGCGGGGCGGACCGTCGCCGTCACGAGCGAGATTTGGCCCGATCATCCCGAGAAGGTGCTCACGACCCGGCGCGATTTCGTCGCGCTGTATCCGGCCACCGCGCGCGCGCTGATCCGCACGCTCGTCGATGCGTGCGCGTGGCTCGACAGCGCCGCGCACCGCCGCGAGGCGGCCGACTGGCTCGCGTCGCCCGACGCGCTCGGCGTGCCGGCCCGGCTGATCGCACCGCGCCTGCTCGGCGACTACGGCGCGGGGCCGTTCGCCACGCCGCCGCTGCCGATCCGTTTCCACGACGGCGGCGCGGTGAACCGGCCCGATCCGCGCGAGGGCCGGTGGTTCCTGACGCAATACCGGCGCTGGGGCATGCTCGACGGGCCGCACGACGACGCGGGCATCGCCGCGGCGATCGCGCAGACCGCGTTGTATGATGCTGCGGTCGCCGAAGGCGGCGCAGGCCCGTCGCGGGCGTGACGCGCGCCGCGCGGTGCAGCCGACGTGTGCTGCCGGGCCACGGCGCCCGGCCGCTCCCGGCTGCTATCCGCCCGTGCCGCTCGTGCGATAGCGCCTTGCCACTCCGTCCCCGCTCCGAATCGATGCCGAAACGAACGCGCGCGCCGCTCGACGTGCTGCTCACCGAAATCCGCGCGTGCCGCGCATGCGAAGCCGACCTGCCACTCGGCCCGCGCCCCGTCGTGCGGGCGCATCGCGACGCACGCATCCTGATCGTCGGGCAGGCGCCCGGCGCACGCGTCCATGCGAGCGGCATCCCTTGGGACGACGCGAGCGGCAAGCGGCTGCGCGACTGGCTCGGCGTCGATGCCGACACCTTCTACGACGAGACGCGCTTCGCGATCGTGCCGATGGGCTTCTGCTACCCGGGCCGCGGCGCGAGCGGCGACAACCCGCCGCGCCCCGAATGCGCGCAACTGTGGATCGACCGGTTGGTGGCCGAACTGCCGTCGATCCGGCTCACGCTGCTGATCGGCCAGTACGCGCAGCGGCATTTCCTGCGCGGCACGCGCAAGGCGACGCTGACCGACACCGTGCACGCGTGGCGCGACTACGGCCCCGCGATCCTGCCGCTGCCGCATCCGTCGCCGCGCAATCAGGCATGGTTCAAGCACCATCCCTGGTTCGACGCCGAGGTCGTGCCCGAGCTGCGGCGCCGGGTCGCGCCGCTCGTGGCGGGCTGACCGCGCAGGCGCTCATCCCCGTCGCGCCCGGTTCGCTGTACCATCGCGGCTCCACCGCGTCACGAACAGCAGAATCCTTCATGCCCTCCACCGCCCCGCCGCGCCTGTACGGGATGCCCGAACGCAGCGACCGGCTCGATTTCTACATCCGCGACCAGGCGTCGCGCCAGGCGATCACCGAGCCGCACCGGCACGCGTATTTCCAGATCCAGTTCAACCTCGGCGGCGACACCGAGCAGCGCATCGGCGGCGTCACGCGGCCGTTTCCGCGCGGCGCGCTCGCGTTCGTGCTGCCGCACCGCGAGCACCTGATTCCGCATCCGGAAGGCGCGCACTTCATCGTGATCAACTTCAGCCAGGCGTTCCTGCGCGCCGATCTCGACGTCGATCCGCTCGATCTCGAGGACGTGCCCGCGCACCGCTTCCCCGAGCTCACGCCGTTCCGCTTCCAGGAGCATCTCGACTTCATCCTGACCGGCGATACGTACGACGAAGCGCGCCGCCTCGCGCTATGCATGCTCGACGCCGATCGCGTGCGCACCTTCGGCTCCACCACGTTGCTGCGCGGCTACCTGCTGCAACTGATCGGGCTCGTCTGCACGCAGTACGCGGGCGCGCTCGACAAGCTCGCGCAGCGCGGCGCCCAGCGCGCCGGCCGGCGCGACGCGCTGGCCCGCGTGCTGCGCCACGTGCGTGCGAATCTGACCCGCGAGGACTTGACGCTCGCCGCGACCGCCGAAGCCGCGTTCCTCTCCCCGAACTACCTTGCGCACCTGGTCCGCAAGGAAACCGGCAGCACCTTCACCGATCTCGTGACCGAGCGCCGGATCGCGCTGGCGCAGTCGCTGCTGGCCCATACCAGCCGACGCATCGCGGACATCGCGCGCTCGGTCGGCTTCCGCGACGAAGGGTATTTCGCGCGGCGCTTCCGCGCGCGGGTCGGCGTGTCGCCGAAGGCGTACCGCGACGCGAACGCCGCGCTGCCCGCCGACGACGATGCGCCGGCGGCCGCCGACGCGTAGTTTTGTCCCGGTAAAACGCAGTTGCGTCGCATCCGGGCGCACGCGCGTCGGGTATCGTTGCACGCATGCCGGCGCGGTGCGCCGGTCATCCGTCTTCCTACCGAACGAGGGCCATCCGATGTCCGCCTATGTCATCGACGCCGCCGAGCGTCCTTCCGTCGAAGTCGAACAGTCGTCCGCGCGCTTTCCGGTGCGCCGCGTATTCTGCGTCGGCCGCAACTACGCCGACCACGCCCGCGAAATGGGCGCCGACCCCGACCGCGAGCCGCCGTTCTTCTTCACGAAACCGGCCGACGCGGTCGTCCCGGCCAGCGGCACGGTCGCCTATCCGCCGCTGACGAACGATCTCCATCACGAAATCGAGCTGGTCGTCGCGATCGGCAAGGACGGCCGGTCGATCGACCCGGCCGACGCGCTGTCGCACGTGTGGGGCTATGGCGTCGGCGTCGACCTCACACGCCGCGACCTGCAGGCCGAAGCGAAGAAGTTGAGCCGTCCGTGGGACTGGGCGAAGGGTTTCGACGCATCGGGCCCCGTGACCGCGCTGCGCGCGGCGACGGCCACCGGCCACCCGGCCACCGGCCGCATCTGGCTCGCGGTCAACGGCGACACGCGCCAGCAAGGCGACCTCGCCGACATGATCTGGGCCGTGCCCGACGTCATCGCGTACGTGTCGCGCTCGGTCGAGCTGAAGGCCGGCGACCTGATCTTCACCGGCACGCCGGCCGGCGTCGGCGCGCTGCAGCCGGGCGACCGCGTGACGGGCGGCGTCGACGGCATCGCGACGTTCGAATTCGTGGTCGGCGCGAAGCCGTAACGCCGCACGCGGGGCGAGCGCCCCGCGATACCCCGATGCCGGTCAGTCGTAGCGGCGCAGGAAGGCATCGGCGACGGCCGGCGGGTTCAGCGCTTTCGCCGATGCGTTTTCCAGCGCCTCGGCTGCATCGTCGTCGCTGATCGACACGAACAGCGTGATGGCCGCCCTGTCGTCGCCGGTGCCGAATACGCCGTCGCGATCGAGCAGGCGCAACGCCTCGATCATGTCGGCGTGCAGTTGCCGCGAAAATTCGGTGAATCGCGACCGGACGAACTGCGGGCTCAGCACTTCGTCGGCCAGCCTGCCGCAGATCGCGTTGAACGGCGACGCCTCGGCCGCCGCGTACGCCCATTCGGAAACGCCCCACACGAACGACGGATCGTCGTCCGCAACCGCTTGCTGCGCGCTGATCCGGCGCAGCCCTTCGACCGAATTGGCTGCCGGCACCACCGTCATCGCGCCGCTGTCGGTGTACAACGCAAACGCGTAGAAATGCTCGTCCGGGTGCAACGCCCGCAGCGCCCTGAAGGTCGCCCTCGCGGCATCGGCAATGTCCCGCTGGAAATCAGAAAAGTCGCTCATCGCATCCTCGTCCAGTCGCCTTTCGTGCTCGTCGGGACACGCGGCGCGCGGATCGTGCGTCGTCTCCCGGCATGCGGCGGATTGTCCGTCATTCGGCCGCGCGCCGGTACCGGGGCGCACCCGCGCTCACCGCCCGGCGTCCTGCCCGTCGAACACCCGCACGCACACGGCGGCGGCCAGCGCAACCGCCGCCGACAGCAGCATCATCGCGAGCGGCAGGTAGCCCGCGTTGGCCGGGGTCAGCAGCGCGCCCGTCAGCGACGACAGCGCGGCGCCGCCGCCGATCGTCATCGCGCCGGCCAGCCCCGACGCGCTGCCTGCGAGTTCCCGCCGCACCGACACCGCGCCCGCATGGGCGCCGGGATTGCTCAGCCCGTTGCCGATGCCGACCAGCACGCACGGCCCGAACCATGCGAGCGCATGGGTCGCGCCGCCGAACACGAGCACGAGGCCGATCAGCGGGCCCGCACACGCCACGACCCGCCCGCAGAGGATCGTCGTGGCCAGCGCATGGCGGCGCGCGAGCCGCGCGGCCAGGAAGCTGCCGCACACGAAACCGGCCGTGATCGTCCCCATGTAGAAGCCGATCTCCGCCGGCGCGATACCGAACAGCGTTTTCGCGGCGAGCGGCGCGCCGGCCAGAAACGCGTAGAACGCCCCCGTCGAAAACGCCATGCAGAGCGCATAGGCCCAGAAACGGCGCGCACCCAGCAGTGCCGGATACGCGCGAAATTGCTGCCCGAAACTCGACGGCCGATTCGTATGGGTTTCGACGAGATCGAGCGCGCACCACGCGAACAGCGCGATGCCGACTGCGGCCAGCAACCAGAAGCTCGCGCGCCAGCCGACCGTGTGGTCGAGCGCGCCGCCGAGCGTCGGGCCGAGCATCGGCGCAAACGCGGCAGCCATCGCCGCGTAGCCGATCCGGCTCGCCGCGCGCGTGCCGCCGCCGGCGTCGCGGATCGCCGCCATCGACACGGGATAAACCGACGTGATCGCCGCCTGCATCAGCCGGCAGCCGAGAAACACGCGGATATCGGTCGCCATCGCGCAACCGAGCGAACCGAGCGCGAATATCGCGACGCTCGTCAGCACGATCGGCCGCCGGCCGAACCGGTCGGACAGCGGCCCCGTCACGCATTCGAGCGACGCGGCCACCGCCGCATACCCGCCGAGCGACAGCGCGACGAGCGCATAGTCGGTGTGCAGGTCGCGCACGATCGCCGGCAGCGACGGCAGGAACAGGCTCAGCGGCAGCACCGACAACGCGCACAGCAGGATCAACGTTGCATGCCGCGGCGACGCCGGGTCGGAAGCGGTCGACAGGTTCGATGACAAGCGGATGCCCTCCCGCGCACGGGCCGCATGGGCGTGCGCAATGCAAAAAAAAGCCCCCGAACGAGTCGGGGGCGCATGGGTGCCGGCGCGGTGCCGCTACCGGACCCTGCGCCTGTGGACTACTACGATGAAGCAAGCCGTTTTCATGCCGAATGGCTCCTGAATGCGTGGCGGACCGCCAGCGATACCGGACGATCTTAGGTGAGCAACAACCGCCGCGTCAACGCCCTAACGCGTGCGTACCGAGACGAACTTCCGCGCGTTGTTGCGCTGGATCAGCACGGCGATCACGCTGCCGCCGGTCGCTTCGAGCGTCTGCACCTCGTCCGGCGTCTCGAGCAGCGTGTCGTTGAGCTCCAGCACGACGTCGCCCGGCTGGATGCCTGCGCGCGCGGCCGGGCCGTGCACCGCGTCCACCATCATCCCGACCGCGAGCCCCGTCGAACGGCGTTCGACGTCGCTCAACGCGTGCATCGTCAGTCCGAGACGGTCGCCATGGTCGCCGCTGTCGCCTGCGTCGCCAGTGCCCGGCCCCGGCCGCACGGCGGCCTTCGGCGCGGCCATGCCGACCGTCGCCTCCGCGCTCCCGCCCGCTTCGTCGGCGCCCGTGATCGTCAGCGTCATCGGCGCACGGTTGCGGATCACGCGCAACGGCGCTTTTCCGCCGGGCGGCAACGCGGCGGCCAGGTCGTTCAGTTCGGCCGAGCGACCGATGGCCTTGTCGCCCATCTTCACGATCACGTCGCCGGGCTTCAGGCCGGCCACGGCGGCCGGCGAGCCGGGCTCGACGCCGTTGACGAGCGCGCCTGCCGGGCGCGGCAGCCCGAACGCCGCAGCCAGACCGACGCCGACGTCCTGCACGTCGATGCCGAACGCATTGACGGACGGCGCGCCCGGCACGGGCGCCTGAGGCTGCTGCGTCTGCATCTGCGCCTGCTGTTGCGCGCGCAACTGGGCGCGCACCTTTGCCGCGAATGCGATCGGAATGGCGAAGGTCGTGCTCGCGTAGCGGTCGGCGCCCGTATAGACCTGTACCGCGATGCCGATCACGTCGCCCGCGCGATTGAACACGGGGCCGCCCGAGTTGTCCGGGTTCGGTGCGATGTCGGTCTCGAAGAACGGGAATGCGCTGCCGTCCGGCAACCGGCGCGACGTCGCGCTGACGATGCCGGCCGTCACCGTGTTGCCCGACCCGTCCGGCGCGCCGATCGTCATCACCGGTTCGCCCGCGCGGACTTTCGACGAATCGCCGACCCGTACGAACGGCAGCTTCGTCGCGTCGACGCGCAGCACGGCCACATCGCTTTGCGGATCGACGGCCAGCACCGTCGCCTTGAATTCGCGGCGGTCGGTAAGCCGTACCGTCACGTCGGTCGCCTCATCGACCACATGGGCGGACGTGAGAATCAGGCCATCTGCGCTGACGATGAAGCCCGAGCCGCTGCCGGACACCGCGCGCGGCGCCGTATCGGGCGCCGGCGCCTGCGGCCCCTGCGCGGGCGGCGGTGCGCCATGCCGGAAGAATGCGGCGAGCGGATCGTCGGGATCGAGGACGGCAAAGGCCGGCCCGCCGGTTTGCGGATCGGGGGTGGCGGCCAGGATGGTCACGACCGCCGGGCCGTAGCGCTCGACGATCGCCGGGAAGTCGACCGGCATCGCGTAAGACGGGGCGGGTGGCCGCGCCTTCATCGCCGGCGGTGCGGCATGCGGCGCGAGGGTGCCGGCAACGGCGGCGGGCGGCGGTAAACATCCGGCAAACACGCCCCCGATCAACGCGGTGCGAAGCACGGCGCGAGCAAGCGTCTGGCAAACCACGGCGCAACCTCCCCCGGCAGCCGCGGCGCCACGTTGCGCGAGACGCGCAGGCGCCCGACAAGCACCGGTACACCCAACCATTTATAGCCCACGTGCAGGGTGGAACGTACGAATCGAAACCCGTATGCCGGGAGGCGCCGTGGCGGCGGAACCGCGACGGCGTTCGTTTCGAACAAAGTACGCGGTTCGTCAATCCGCACAAGTCCTGCGACCGCTCACTCCCCGCCGACTCGCTCCGCGATCGCCGACACCATCCGCAACATCGGCTCGAACGCATCGGCCGACGTATTGCCGAAACCGAGCACGAGCCCGTTACCGGCCCGCCCCGCGTCGATCGCGAAACCCGACAGCGGGAACGGCCCGATGCCATGCGCGCGCGCCGCTTCGACGATCGCGCGATCGCGATAACGCGCCGGCAACCGCAGTGCGAGATGCAGCCCGCACGGGCCGCCCTCGACCTGGTGCGGCACGCTCAGGCTGCTATCGAGCGCGGCGAGCAGCAAACGCCGCCGGTCGCGATACAACCGGCGCATGCGCCCGAGATGCCGGCCGTACTCGCCCGTCTCGATGAAATCGGCCAGCGCGAGCTGCACATGGCGCGTCCCGCCGCGCAGCATCTCCGGCAGCGCCGGCCGCACGGCGGCCAGCAACGCGTCGGGCAGCACGAGAAAACCGATCCGCAGCGCCGGAAACATCGTCTTGCTGAACGAGCCGAGATAGACGACCGGCGAATCGGGCGCGAGCCCATGCATCGCGCCGATCGGCTCGCCGGTGTGACGGAATTCGCTGTCGTAGTCGTCCTCGATGATCCACGCGCGATGGCGGCGCGCCGCATCGATCAGCGCGAGCCGGCGCGAGATCGACAGCACCGCGCCGGTCGGGAACTGGTTCGACGGCGTCGTGTAGACGAGGCGCGGCGGCCGCTCGCGCCAGTCGTCCGGTTCCGCGCGCAGTCCTTCCGCGTCGACCGGCATCGGCACGACGTCGAGGTCGGCCGCCTGCATCGCGGTGCGCGCGCCACGATAGCCGGGCTCCTCGACCCACACCGTATCGCCCGGATTGGTCAGCAACTGCGCGCACAGCGCGATCGCCCCCTGCGCGCCCTCCGTGATCACGATCTGCTCGGGATCGCAGCGTATCCCGCGCGTGACGGCCAGGTGGCGCGCGATCGATTCGCGCAACGCCGGCTCGCCGAGCGGATCGCCGTACGCAAGCAGGTCGCGGCCGGCGCGGCGCAACGCGCGGTCGATTGCGTGCCGCCACGCGTCCACCGGGAAATGCGACAGCGCCGGCACGCCGGGCCGGAAACCCTCCGATTCGCCGGTGCCGACGAAGCTTGGCCGAATCCGGCCGAGCCGCTGCGCGACGGCCGGCGGCGCGGCACGCCGGCGCGGCGGCGCGGGCCGCGACAACCCGACGACCCGCGTGCCGCGACGGTCCGACTGCAGGAAGCCTTCGGCGACGAGCTGCTCGTACACGGCGGCTGTCGTATTGCGCGACACGCCGAGCATTTCGGCCAGCGCGCGCGTGCCGGGCAGCCGCGTGCCGGCCGGCATCGCGCCGCCGAGAATCGCGTCGCGCACGCGGCGCAACAACTGGCGCTGCAGCGAAGGTGCGCCGGGCGCACGCGCCAGCGGCGCATCGAGCGGCAGCAACGGCGCATCGCCGGAAGGAAAGGGAGTCGTCATCGGAACGTCGCAGCGTGAAAAGGTCGACCGTACGGTGAACGGCGTACGGCCGACGGCCACCGATCGTGGCACCATAAATTTGCCGTTCTCTGGCGCTTCTCATGGTACCTCGCCGGGACTACGATCGTCTGCATGCCGGCATGTCGCCGGCCGCCAACCGAAGCGAGATCGACCTTGCCCACGCTCACCAACGCTTTCCAGCAGCCCATCGGCCAACCCGTTCCCGACTGGTCCGCGCGTCCGCGCCCCGAGCGCATCGCGCTCGACGGCCGCTATTGCCGGCTCGAACCGCTCGACGCCGAGCGCCACGCGGCCGACCTGTACGCCGCCTACGCCCAGGCGCCCGACGGCAGCGACTGGACCTATCTGGCGCACGGCCCGTACGCCGACGAATCCAGCTACCGCGATTACGCGCGCGGCGCGCAGGCGAGCACCGATCCGCTGCACTACACGGTGATCGACCGCGCCACGGGCCGCGCGGTCGGCACGCTCGCGCTGATGCGCATCGATCCGGCCAACGGCGTGATCGAGGTCGGCTCCGTCACGTTCTCGCCGCTGCTCAAGCGCACGCCGGTGTCGACCGAAGCGCAGTTCCTGCTGATGAAGTATGCGTTCGACACGCTCGGCTACCGGCGCTACGAATGGAAGTGCGACGACCTGAATGCGCCGTCGCGCAAGGCGGCTGCGCGGCTCGGGTTCCGCTACGAAGGCACGTTCCGGCAGGCGATCATCTATCGCGGCCGCAATCGCGACACCGCGTGGTTCTCGATCATCGACGGCGAATGGCCGGATGTCCGTGCCGCGTTCGACGCGTGGCTCGCCGCGGAGAATTTCGACGCGCAAGGCGAACAGCGCCAGTCGCTCACCGCGATCCGCCACGCGCAGGCCCGCGCGCGCGACGCCGCCAGCCGCGCGAACGACGCCACGCGCGTCACGGTCCGTGCGCTCGTCGCCGCCGACGAAGCCGCGTGGCGTCCGCTGTGGCAGGGTTACCAGAACTTCTACGGCACCGCGCTGAGCGACGCGGTGTTCGCGACGACGTGGGCGCGCCTGATGGATCCGGCCGAGCCGATGTTCGTGCTCGGTGCGTTCGACGCGTCGGGTGCGCTGGTCGGGATCGTGCATGCGATCTACCACCGCTCGTGCTGGACCGAAGGGCCGTACTGCTACCTGCAGGATCTGTACACGGCGCCCGACGCACGCGGGCAAGGCGCGGGCGGCGCGCTGATCGAGGCCGTGTACGAACGGGCCCGCGAAGCCGGCGCGAGCCGCGTGTACTGGCTCACACGCGAGACCAACACGACCGCACGCGCGCTGTACGACAAGCTCGCGAACAACGCCGGTTTCATCCAGTACCGGCACGATCTGAAGCTGTAACGTCGCCCCGTCCCGACGGCCGATGTTCAGCCATGAACATCGGCCGGATGGCGTGCGTCGCCGCCCTCCGGCACGTCATCGCGCGCCGCACCGGCCATGCCGGGCACCGCTGCCGGGCGGATCATCTCGTCGCCATTGGCCGGCACGGGCCGCCGTACCGGCCGGAACACCGGTTCGCCGGGCTCGATCGGCTGCCCCGAGAGCGCGCAGCGACCGGGCTGCAACGCGACGCGCAAGCGCCAGCGTTGCTCGCCGTAATGACAGCGACCGCTCTCGACCCATCGCACCAGCAGCCCGTCGTGCCCCGCCTCCAGCACCGTGACGAACAGTTGCGGACGCAACGGCGACGCCGCGGCCGGCGCGTGCTCCGGAATCGGCGCGCGACCGATCGTCACGAGCGGATGCGCGACCACGCCGCCGCGTGGCAGCATCGCATCGTCGTCGCCGAGCGCGGACGCGGACACGTCGCACGACAGGTCTTCTTCGCAGATCGGGCTTTCCATGGTGTTGAGCATGCTTGACGGATTTCCGTGCAGGTTGAACGACGCCGGCGCCGCACTCAGCGCCGGCCCATCGGTTCGCGCAGGAGGGACAGGCCGATCGCCGCGCCGGCGATGCCGGCCGCGAGCATCAGCCCGATGCCGCCGGACCAGCCGAACGCACCGACGATCGCGCCGATCGTCAGCGGGCCGATCACCTGGCCGAGATAGTTGCCCTGCACGACCCAGCCGATGCTGAGCGGCGCCAGCGACGGCGACGGGGCGGAACCCGGCGCACACGCGAGGATCGTCGCGGGCAACATCCCGGCCATGGCCGAGAACGCGAACCCGAGCGCGACCGCGAGCGGTGCGGGCGTCGCGGCGCTGAAAAGGCCCGCCCCCGCCGCGCCGATCGCGACCGACGTCGCGGCCATCACGAGCCCCGGTCGCGCGCCGCGCGACAGCAGCCAGCCGGCCGTCAGGTTGCCGATCACGCATGCGGCGACGATCGCCGCGCTGATCAGCCCGGCCGCGCCGACGGCAACGCCGAGGCGCTGCATCAGAAACACCGGCAGGAACGTCATCACCGCGAAGAACTGCACGTTGTAGGTCGCGAAACCCAGCGCGAGAAGCGTGGTCGAGCGCGCCGCGAGCACGTTGCGCAGCGCGGGTCCGATGCGCGTCGCCCCCGTCTGTCGCGACGGCGCGTCGGCCGACGTCGTGACCGGCACCGCGGCTGCGGCGACGAGCGTCAGCGCCGCGGCTGCGAGCCAGCCGTTGCGCCAGCCGCCGAGCAGCGGCCCGACCAGCATCGACAACGCCATGCCGGCCGGCATGAAGGTGCTCCACAGGCCGAACGCGAGATTGCGCCGCTCGGGCGGCGTCACGCGGTTCAGCACGGCCGGCGCGGCGACCACCACGATCACGAACCCGAGCCCTTCCGCAACGCGCGTGGTCAGCAGCAGCGCGAAGCTGCCCGCCCATGCGCCGGCGATGCTCGACAGACCGAGGATGACGAGGCCCGTCACCAGCAGCCGCCGGTCGCCCCAGCGCCGCACCAGCAGGCCGGCGGCGATCCCGCCGAACACGCCGACGAACGGAAACACCGACATGATCCCGCTCAGCGACGCGAGCGAGCCTCCGAACTCGTGCTGAAGCGACGGCAATGCGATCGTTGCCTTGCCGACGTGCAGCGCCGACACGATGCTCGCCAGCACGACGTTCGCGACTGCGGCCCGGTAGCTGCGCGACGGCAGCGTGGCGGCATCGGCCGCGACAGGCGATTCGGTCATCTTCACCTCCGTTGAAGCGGCCGCGTGCAACGGGATGTGTCACGCGGCCGCAATCGGACTGGCGCACATGATACAAATTGAAGTTAACTTCAAGTAAAGGGGTAACGCGCGCAACGATCCGTTTCGGCGATGGCGCCAATGGGCCGAATTCATGCCGCGCGCACCGGTCGCGGTGGACGAAGCCGTCTCGCGATTCGTCTCATTGCGCTGAGACGAACGTCCCGGCGTCTCACCTGGCCCGCGACTTCGCAATCGCAGCAAATTCGACATGCCGTTCCTTTCGAATCTTTGCGCGTTGGCCGTTAGCGAAATGGTGCAACGCATCCAACGCACCCTTTCCGACCGCCATGCATCGCCCCTATTCCGCTGGCCCCGTTCCTGCATACCGGTCGATCGCGCAATCGCGCGACGGGCACACCGGCAGCGTTGCCGCGCGCCCGACGACAACCTGACGGAGACAGCAACGTGAGTACACCGGCACCGATCACCACCCCCAGCATGAAAGCCGCCGTCTGGCACGGCCGCCACGACATCCGCGTCGAAGAGGTTCCCGTTCCGCAGCGCCCGCCCGCAGGCTGGGTCACGATCCGCGTGCACTGGTGCGGCATCTGCGGCTCCGACCTGCACGAATACGTCGCCGGGCCGGTGTTCATCCCGGTCGACGCGCCGCATCCGCTGACCGGCCTGAAGGGCCAATGCATCCTCGGTCACGAGTTCAGCGGCGAGATCGCCGAACTCGGCGCGGGCGTATCGGGCTTCGCGGTCGGCGACCGCGTGACGGCCGACGCGTGCCAGCATTGCGGCACCTGCTGGTATTGCAAGCACGGGCTGTACAACATCTGCGAGAACCTCGCGTTCACCGGGCTGATGAACAACGGCGCGTTCGCCGAATACGTGAACGTGCCGGCCGAACTGCTGTACAAGCTGCCCGACAACTTCCCGACCGAGGCCGGCGCGCTGATCGAACCGCTCGCGGTCGGGCTGCATGCGGTGAAGAAGGCCGGCAACATCGTCGGGCAGACCGTCGTCGTGGTCGGCGCGGGCACGATCGGCCTGTGCACGATCATGTGCGCGAAGGCCGCGGGCGCCGGGCGCGTGATCGCGCTGGAGATGTCGGCCGCGCGCAAGCAGAAGGCGCTGGAGGTCGGCGCAAGCGTCGTCATCGATCCGAAGACGTCCGACGCGATCGCCGAAGTCCGGGCACTGACGGGCGGCTACGGCGCCGACGTGTCGTTCGAGTGCATCGGGCACACGGCCACCGCGAAGCTCGCGATCGACGTGATCCGCAAGGCCGGCAAGTCGGTGATGGTCGGCATCTTCGAGGAACCGACGTCGTTCAACTTCTTCGACATCGTGTCGACCGAGAAGGAAGTGATCGGCTCGCTCGCGTACAACGGCGAATTCGCGGACGTGATCCGCTTCATCGCGGACGGCCGCATCGACGTGCAGCCGCTCATCACCGGGCGCATCGCGCTCGGCGACATCGTCGCGCACGGCTTCGAGGAACTGGTCAACCACAAGGACCGCAACGTGAAGATCATCGTCCAGCCGGCCGTCTCCTGACCGCACGCGCGCGGCCGCAGCATCGATTCGGCATCGATTCGCGCCCGCCGCGCAGGCTGCCCGCCCCGCCGCCGAGCGTCGCACGTTCGGGGGGCGGCGCGCCTGCCCGCGCCTCCGTTCCCCGCTGTCATCATCGACAGAAACAGCCGCCATGTCGCGTTCCACCCGGATGCGGCATGCTGAAACATTCGGAACCCCTGGCTCGGCGCGATTCTTCGATATACTGGGCCGAACCCTTTTCGGGGCAACCGGAGGCAACCACGCCTCTCGCGCGTCCGCCCCCGACCTGCGTGGAATGGCGCACCGTGAAACCGCGAGCCGGACTGATTCTCGAACTCTTCGTCAACCTCGTGCTGCCCTGGGTGGCCTATCGGGTCGCGCATCCGTATTTCGGCGAAACCGGCGCGCTGTACGCATCGGCGGTTCCGCCGATCGTCTGGTCGATCGTCGAATTCATCCGCTCGCGCCGCGTCGACGCGGTGGCGGCCATCGTGCTGCTCGGCATCACGCTGTCGATCGTCGGGATGGCGTTCGGCGGCAGTCCGCGCACGCTGCTGATGCGCGAATCGATCGGGTCGGGCACGATCGGCGTCGTGTTCCTGCTGTCGCTGCTCCGCGAACGCCCGCTGATCTTCTATCTGGCCCGCGCCACCGTGGCCCGCGAGATGGACGGCGGCGCCGCGCACTTCGAAGCCGTCTGGGACGCGCAGCCGGGCCTGCGACAGATGCTGCGGCTGATGACGTTCGTGTGGGGCGCCATCATGACGCTCGAGATGCTGCTGCGCTGGTGGATGGTGATCAACTGGCCGGTCGAGCGCGTGCTGGTCGTGTCGCCGGTCATGGGCTACACGGTGTTCGGCTGCCTGCTGCTGTGGACCTTCTGGTACCGGCGGCGGATGCGCGTGCGCAACAGCGTCGACATCCCGGGCCGCGGCGGCGTCACCGAAACCGCCGGCCGCTGACACGCGGCTGGCCGGCTGCCCGGCGGCGTGTCACCGCACCTGCTGTATGATGCGCGGCGTCTCGTCCGCCCATCCGTTTCCGTCATGTCTCTTTCGCTCCTTCCGTGTGCCACGATCTGGCTCGCCCTGTTCGCGGCCGCCGCATTTGCGTGGCATCGCCCGCTGCACCGCCTGAGCATCGGCCTCGCCGCGCTCGGCTATGCGGGCGCCCTGGCGTTCGGCCAGCTTGCGCCGATCACGCTGGCGCCGTTCGCGCTGCTGATCGCGGCCGGCTGGGGCGTGTTGCCCGGGCGCCCGCTCGCGGTGCGCATCGCCGCGCACCTCGTCTTCGCCGCGCTCGCGATCGCGCTGAGCCTGCATCTGATTCCCGGCTTCCATAATCCGCGCGTGATCGCCCCGACCCGCTTCACGCCGGACGCCGTGCCGTTCACGATGTACCTGAATTTCGACAAGCCGCTCGTCGGCCTGTGGCTGTTGTGGGTGCTACCGTGGGTCGCGCCCGACGTCGCGCCGTTGCGCGCGCTGCGCACCGGCGTGGTGGCGGCCGTCGCCACGGCCGCCGCGTGCCTGGCCGGCGCGCTCGCGGTCGGGATGGTCGGCTGGGCGCCCAAATGGCCGCCGTCCGGCTGGCTGTGGCTCGTGAACAACCTGTTGCTGGTGACGCTCGCCGAGGAAGCGCTGTTCCGCGGCTACGTGCAAGGTGGGCTGACCCGCGTGTTCCGTGCCCACTCATGGGGCCCGTGGGTCGCGCTCGCGGCTGGGGCGATGCTGTTCGGCGCCGCGCACGCGGCCGGCGGCTGGCAATGGATCGTGCTCGGCACGGTGGCCGGCGTCGGCTACGGGCTCGCCTGGCGGCGCGGCGGCCTGCTCGCCGCCGCGCTCGCGCATGTGGGGCTGAACGTCATCCACTTCGGCCTGTTCACTTACCCGATGCTCGCCGCCGCGCGCTGATCGCGGCGCCCGCGCTGCCGCTCAGTTGAACCCGGCCACCGCGTGCGGCACGTACGGGCGTTCGAGCGTGGCGATTTCGTCGTCGGTCAGCTTCAGCGCGAGCGCGCCGAGCGCATCGTCCAGTTGCCGCGGCTTCGAAATGCCGACGATCGGCGCGGTCACGCCGCGCTTTTGCGCCACCCACGCGAGCGCGACCTGCGCCCGCGGCACGTTGCGCGCGGCGGCGATCGCCGCGACGGCCTCGACGACCGCCTTGTCGGCATCGGCCGTCGCGTCGTACAGCCGCTGGCCGACGTCGTCCTTCTGCTGCCGTTCCGACGATTCGTCCCAACTGCGCGTCAGGCGCCCGCGTGCGAGCGGGCTCCACGGAATCACCGCGATGCCTTCGTCCTCGCACAGCGGCAGCATTTCGCGCTCTTCTTCGCGATACAGCAGGTTCAGGTGGTTCTGCATGCTGACGAAGCGGGTCCAGCCGTTCTGCTTCGACGTGTGCAGCGCCTTCGCGAACTGCCACGCGAACATCGACGATGCGCCGATATAGCGCGCCTTGCCGGCCTTCACGACATCGTGCAGCGCCTCGAGCGTCTCCTCGATCGGCGTGCCGTAGTCCCAGCGGTGAATCTGGTAGAGATCGACGTAGTCGGTGCCGAGCCGCTTCAGGCTCTGGTCGATATCGGTCATGATCGCCTTGCGTGACAGGCCGGCGCCGTTCGGCCCCGGCCGCATCCGGTAGAACACCTTCGTCGCGATCACGACGTCGTCGCGCTTCGTGAAATCGCGCAACGCACGGCCGACGATCTCCTCGGACGTACCGTCCGAATACATGTTCGCGGTGTCGAAGAAGTTGATGCCGGCCTCGACCGCCCGCTGGATGATCGGGCGGCTTTCCGCTTCCGGCAGCGTCCACGGGTGCGTGCCCCGCGACGGCTCGCCGAACGTCATGCAGCCCAGCACCAGCTTCGACACGTCCAGCCCGGTCGATCCGAATTTCACGTATTCCATTGCGCGCCTCGCCACTCGAGTTGGGGTTGCGGCCGGATGCGCGCCGCGCATCCGCCAGACGTCGCATGGTATCCCGCATGCCGCGAACGCGTATGACCGCGCGCCGCGTGCAGGCTGCGTGAAAGGAACGAAAAGGACAGGACGAAAAAGGACGAACCGGAAGGCCCGGTTACTTGGCCCGCTTACTTGGCCTGGTCGGCGATCGGCTGCAGGAACGCGGAGAAGCCGGTCAGCATGATCTGCACGCCGATGCACAGCAGCAGGAACGCCGACACGCGCTTCGCGACCTTGGTCCCTTCGCTGCCGAGGTAGCGCGCGAGCAGCGCGGAGCGGCTGTAGACCTGCCAGATCACGAGCGCGACGAGCACGGACACGGCGATCGACACGATGCTCGACAGCATGAATTCCGACAGCTTGTGCGTGCGGTTCGCGTTCAGCGCGATCGCGGTCGCGATCGAGCCGGGGCCGACCGTCAGCGGCACCGTCAACGGGAAGAACGCGCGCGTCATGATCGCGTTCGCGTCGATCGGCTTGACCGGCGTGTCGCCGCCGCCCGGCCCGTCCGGTTCGTTCAGCATCTGCCAGCCGGCCACGGCAACCGCGAAGCCGCCGCCGATGCGCAGCGCTTCCATCGAGATCCCGAAGAAATGCAGCACCGGCGTGCCGGCGAAGAACGCGACCATCAGCACGACGAACGCGTTGAACGCGACCTTCCTCGCGAGCAGATCCCGTTCGTGCGCGGTGAGCGCCTCGGTCCGTTCGAGAAACAGGAACGCGATACCGATCGGATTGATGATGCCGATCAGGCCGGTAAAGCCGAACAGGATCTCGGAGACGAGGCGATTGACGATCATCGTGCGAAGCAGCGGTCGGGACGGGGCCGGCAGCGCGCCGGGGGTCACGCATTGTAGTGCAAGCGCCCGTGCCCGAGACGCAAAATGCGGCCGGCCCGGTTTCGCCGTCGATCGTCGTGAAGGTTCGTCGTGCAGCCTTATTCGGCGCCTGCGTCCCAGGCCGGCGGCCGCTTCGCGAAGAAAGCCGCGAAGCCTTCCTTCGCTTCGGGCGTCGCCCGCACGCGGGAGATCGTCTGCGCGGTGAACGCCGCACGTTCGTCCGACGGCGGGTACTCGCCGATCGCATCGAAAAAGCGCTTGATCTCCATCAGCGCGTGCGGGCCGTTGCGGCCGAGTTCCGCGAGCGTCCGGTCGAGCGTGTCGTCGAGCGCATCGAGCGGCACGGCCTGATGAATCAGACCGATCGCGACGGCTTCGGCAGCCGCGAGCTGCGTCGCCGTCAGCGCGAGCCGGCGCGCCTGGCGCTGGCCGACCGCCTCGACCAGATACGGGCCGATCACGGCCGGCAGGATTCCGAAGCGGGCTTCGCTGACCGAGAATCGCGCGTGGTCGCTCGCAATCACGATGTCGCAAGCGGCGCACAGGCCCACGCCGCCGCCGAACGCGTGGCCCTGCACGCGTGCGACCGTCGGTTTCGGGCACTGCCGGATCGCGCGCATCATCGCGGCGAACCGCTCGGCGTCGCGCAGGTTCGCGGCCGCATCGTTCGTGCTGGCGCGCTGCATCCACTGCAGGTCGGCGCCCGCGCAAAATGCGCGACCGTCCGAACGCAGCACGATCGCGCGCACGTCGTCGCGCCGGCCGAGCGTCGTGAACGCGTCGGTCAGCTCCGCGATCATCGTCTCGTCGAATGCGTTCAGCACGTCGCCGCGCTGCAGCGCCACGGTCGCGATGCCGCGCGCATCGACCGCGACGGCCAGGGTCTTCAATCCATCCATCGAACAGGTTTCCTCGGGTAGAACAGCCAATATCGGAATCAGGCGGCCTGGCGGCGGTCGATCACGCGCCGGGCCTTGCCGGTCGCGGTCGCGGGAATGCCGCCGGCGGCCAACACCGTCACGCCGGACGACACGCCGACCATCGTCTTGATCCGGTGCTGCAGCTCGCGCGCGAGTGCCGCGCGATCGCTGTCGGTGACGGACGCCGCCGCTTCGGAGCGCAATTCGACCGCGAGGTCGAGCCGGTCCATGTGACCGTCGCGCGACAGCGCGATCTGGAACTGGCCCGACAACTGCGGCAGCGCGACGACGATCTCCTCGATCTGGCTCGGGAACACGTTCACGCCGCGCACGATCAGCATGTCGTCGGAGCGGCCCGTGATCTTCGCGAGCCGGCGCATCGCGCGCGCGGACGGCGGCAGCAGCGCGGTGAGGTCGCGCGTGCGGTAGCGAATCACCGGCATCGCTTCCTTGGTCAGCGACGTGAACACGAGCTCGCCCTGGCAGCCGTCGGGCAGCACTTCGCCGGTGACGGGATCGATGATCTCCGGGTAGAAGTGGTCTTCCCAGATCACCGGGCCGTCCTTCGTCTCGACGCATTCGCACGCGACGCCCGGGCCCATCACTTCCGACAGCCCGTAGATGTCGAGCGCGTCGATCCCCACGCGCGTCTCCACTTCGTCGCGCAGCGCCTGCGTCCACGGCTCGGCACCGAAGATGCCGATCTTCAGCGACGATTCGGCCGGGTCCATCCCCTGCCGCACCATCTCGTCGATCAGGTTCAGCATGTACGACGGCGTGACGAGGATGATCTTCGGCTCGAAATCGCGAATCAGTTGCACCTGCTTCTCGGTCTGCCCGCCGGACATCGGCACGACCATGCAACCGAGCCGCTCCGCGCCGT
Source organism: Burkholderia sp. HI2761 (assembly GCF_002223355.1). NCBI lineage: Bacteria > Pseudomonadati > Pseudomonadota > Betaproteobacteria > Burkholderiales > Burkholderiaceae > Burkholderia > Burkholderia sp. HI2761. The sequence goes on from NZ_NKFN01000007.1 coordinate 2,067,874, forward strand.
AGTGAATCCCGAGACCGCCCGTGAAGAGGCCGTAGCCGAACGCGTTGTGCAGCGTATCGCCCGGGCGGCCGCCGGCCGCGCGGATCGAGCGCGCGGTCACGTTCGCCCACGTGTCGATGTCGCGCGCCGTATAGCCGACCACCGTCGGCTTGCCGGTCGTGCCGCTCGATGCATGCACGCGCACGACCTGCTCGCGCGGCACCGCGAAGAGGCCGAACGGATAGTTGTCGCGCAGGTCGTTCTTGGTCGAGAACGGGAATTTCGCGAGATCGGCGAGCGACTTCAGGTCGTCCGGATGCACGCCCGCCGCATCGAACGTGCGCCGATAGTGCGGGACGTTGTCGTACGCGTGGCGCAGCGACCACTTGAGGCGTTCGAGCTGCAGCGCCTGCAGTTCGTCGCGGCTGGCGGTCTCGATCGGCTCGAGGGCGGCGGCGGGATGCGTCGGGTGAGTCATCGGGGTGCTCCTCCAATGGAGTAATGTCGTTGTCGTGTTCGAGGTGGCAAGGCGGTCATGACCGGAACGTGCGACCGGCCGCGTGCAGCGCGGCGAGGCGCGGCGACACGCGATAGCGGTCCTCGCCGTAGCTCGCCGCCAGGTTCGACAGCACGCGATGCACGCGGCCGATGCCGATCGCATCGGCCCACGCGAGCGGGCCGCACGGGTAGTTCACGCCCTTCTCCATCGCGAGATCGAGATCGGCCGGCGAGCACACGCCCTGGTTGACCGTATCGGCCGCTTCGTTCGCGAGCATCGCGACGGTGCGCATCACGACCATCCCCGGCACGTCCGCGACGCCGACGACGCGAAAACCCGCCTGCTGGAACAGGCCGACCGCGTCCGCATAGGCGGCATCGCTGCACTGGAGCGCACGCGTCAATGCGACGAGCCCGGCCTGCGCGTAATCGCGCGCGAGGTCGACGAGCACGAGATCCGCCACGCCCGTTTGCGCGGCGCGCGCGGTGGCCGTGCGGCCGTCGGTCAGCGCGATCGACGCGCGGCCGGCCGTGGCGAGCAGGTCGTCCGGCTGTGCGCCGGTGTGCCGGACGCCTTCGATACGTTCGGCGAAGCGTGCGTGCAGCGCGGCGACCGGGCCGTCCTGCGCAAACAACACGACGTCGGCCGGCGCGGCGCGCGGCGCTTCGAGCTCCGGGGCCGGCGGTGTCGCGCCGTCCGCGTACGAATAGAAGCCCCGCCCGGACTTGCGCCCGAGGAAGCCCGCATTCACGAGTTCCTGCTGGATCAGCGACGGTGTGTAGCGCGGATCGTTGAAGTACGCGCGGAACACCGACTCGGTCACCGCGAAGTTCACGTCGTGGCCGATCAGGTCCATCAGCTCGAACGGCCCCATCCGGAAGCCGCCGGCTTCGCGCATCACCGCGTCGATCGAAGCCGGCGCGCCGCCCTGCTCGTTCAGCACGCGCAGCGCCTCCGCGTAATACGGCCGGGCGACGCGGTTCACGATGAAGCCCGGCGTCGATTTCGCCATCACCGGTTGCTTGCCCCACGCGGCGGCGGTCGCATACAGAACCCGCGCAACGTCGGGCGCGGTCGCGAGCCCGCTGACCACCTCGACGAGCGCCATCAGCGGCGCCGGGTTGAAGAAATGCAGGCCGGCGACGCGCTGCGGCACACGCAGCCCGGCCGCGATCGACGTGATCGAGATCGACGACGTGTTGGTCGCCAGCACGCATGCGTCGTCGACATGGCGTTCGAGGGTCGCGAAGATCTCGCGCTTCACGTCGAGCCGTTCGGCCGCCGCCTCGACGATCAGCGCGGCACCCGCGAAATCGGCCAGCGCGCGCACCGCGCGGATCCGGCTGCCGGCCGCATCGGCCTGCGCCGGTTCGAGCCGGCCCTTCTCCGCCAGCCGCGTGAACTGCGCGCGGATGCCGGCCAGCGCCTTGTCGCAGGCCGCTTCGTTCAGGTCGTACAGCAGCACCGCATGGCCGGCCGCCGCCGCGACCTGCGCAATGCCCGCGCCCATCGCGCCGGCGCCGATCACGCCGACGACGGCCGACGGCGCCAGCGCGCCCGAGTTCACCGAATGTGCAGAGGAAACAGCCATCGCTTGCGATCCGTCATGAAGTGGAAGTGCGAACGATTATAAACCGACCGGTCGGTAGATTTATGTCAGGGCGAGCCCGAATGTGTCGTGCAAAAGACCGTTACGAAACCTGCAACGACAAAAAAATCGAAAGATGGGGGCACTTTTTGCAAACCGAAAGGTCAACGTAAGGGTTCGAATATGAGATAGTGACCCCCGAACGCCTGATAAAATTCGACAAATTGCCGGATTCCAGGGGGAATGCGTGTCGCGCCGTCACCGCCGTCCATCGCCCGGTTTCGGGGTCGAATCGAGCTTCCGGCCCGCGCGCCACCACGGGTGCTCGTCTCGCCGTCCGCGGGTAACCGCGTCAACCGTTTCATCCCGCGACGGGCTTCGGCCCGCCCGCGCCCCTCGCCGCCTCGCGGCAGCGAACCCTGGGCAGCACCGTTGCGTGCCGCCCCTCTTCGGTTTCATCGTTCTCGTTCGGCGGATAGTACGGCCGGGCTTCGTCAATCCGTGACGGCGCGTCGCGCGCCGTCACCCGCATAAGGAAACCCTTCATGCCGCTCTCGTCCAACCAGCTCCCGCGCTGGACCCTCTGGGCCCCGCTTGCCGCATGGCTGGTACTCGCGCTGTCGCGCGTCGTGCCGGCCGAAGGCCTCGTCATCGCGGTATTCGCCGCCGCGCTCGCCGGCGCCGTGTTCGCCGCCGTCCACCATGCGGAAGTCGTCGCGCACCGCGTCGGCGAACCGTTCGGCACGCTCGTGCTCGCGGTCGCCGTCACCGTCATCGAAGTCGCGCTGATCGTGTCGGTGATGCTCGGCGCGGGCCCCGAGAAATCGGGCCTCGCCCGCGACACCGTGTTCGCCGCCGTGATGATCATCTGTAACGGCATCGTCGGCATCTGTCTGCTGGTCGGCGCATGGAAGCACGGCGAACAAGACTTCCAGGGGCGCGGCGCGAGCAAGGCGCTCGCGGTGCTCGCGTCGCTGTCGGTGTTGTCGCTCGTGATGCCGAACTACCTGAGCGCCGCGCCCGGCCCGTTCTTCTCGAAATCGCAGCTCGCGTTCGCCGGCGTCGCGTCGCTGGTGCTGTACGGCGCATTCGTGTTCGTGCAGACCGTGCGCCACCGCGACTACTTCCTCGCCGAGCACGACAGCGCGGACGAAGCGGTGCACGCGGCGGCGCCGAGCAATCGCACCGCGGTCACCAGCATGGTGCTGCTGTTCGCGAGCCTCGTCGCGGTCGTGCTGCTCGCGAAGCTGCTGTCGCCGGCCGTCGAGCATGCAGTGCTGAAGCTCGGCGCGCCCGAAGCCGCGGTCGGTATCGTGATCGCCGCGCTCGTGCTGTTGCCGGAAGGGCTCGCGGCCGTCACCGCCGCGCGTGCGAACCGCCTGCAGACCAGCATGAACCTCGCGCTCGGTTCCGCGCTCGCGAGCATCGGGCTCACGATCCCGACCGTCGCGGCCGTGTTCATCTGGGTTGGCCAGCCGCTCACGCTCGGAATCGGCGCGATGGAAACGGTCCTGCTGGCGCTCACGCTGCTGGTCAGCACGCTCACGCTGAGCCAGGGACGCACGACGGTGCTGCACGGCGTCGTGCACCTGTCGCTGTTCGCCGCGTACCTGTTCCTGTCGATCACCCACTGACGCCCATACGCGCGCGGCACGGCGAATCGCCGCCGTGCCGCGCGCTTCCTTTCACGCCCCTTCACACGCCTTCACTTCACGCGAGCGCTACCGCACCGGAATCACCAGATGCTGGCCGGCCAGGATCAGGTTCGGATTGGCGAGGTTGTTGCGGCGCTGGATCTCGCGATAGCGCTGGCCGCTGCCGAGCTTGCTGGCCGCGATCATGTTCAGCGTGTCGCCCGCCTTCACCACGTACGTGTGCTCGCCCGACGCGGCCGCGGTCGTCACCGCCTGGTCGCTGACGAAGTACTTGCGCAACAGGTCGAGATACTGCGGCGACTGCTTGAGCTTCGCGATCGCGGCGTTCAGGTAGATCAGCAGATCCTGATCGGCGGCACGCACGCCGATCTTGTACGCGATGTTCGAGCCGTCGAGCTTGGTCACCGCGAACTTCAGGTCGGTGTCCTTGATCGAGCGGACCGCGAACGGATAGTCGTAGATGAACGCGTCGACCGTATGGCCGTCGATGCTCTTCGCGATGAACCCCGGATCGGAATCGTCGACCTCGACGAACCGGACGTTCGGATACTGGCGCGTGACGAACGCGCGCACGTCGGGATCGCCCTTCAGGATGCCGACCGTCTTGCCCGCGAGATCGTCGGCGGAGCGGATCGCGGACCCTTGCCGCACGATCAGCGAATAGCCGAAATCGTCGACATACGGCACCGAATAGACGATACCCGCCGGCGTGTTGTCCGGGAACGTCAGCCCGTCCATCGCCACATCGACGACGTGGTTTCCCTTTGCATCCGTATCGAGCAGTTGCTTCGGCACGCCCGGGTACGTGTCGACCTCGTGACGCGTATCGACGGCGACCGGCTTGCCGCCGTGCGAGAACGACGGATCCGCGAACAGCAGCCGGGCGAATTCGACGTTGAAGCCGTGCGGCGCGCCCTTGTCCTCGCCGAAGAACGGTTCGCTCGGGTTCTGCACCGAGATCCGTACGATGCCGTTTTCGGCAATCGACTTCAGCGTGCTGGCCTGCGGCGTGAAACCGGCCGGCAGCACGTTGGCCGACGGCGACGGCTGCGCGGGCAGGCCCGCGTCGCCGGCCTGCGCGGACGTCGCGGCCGGGGCCGGGGCCGCGTCATGCGCGGGAATCAGCGTCGACAGGCCGCCCTCATGCACCAGCCATACGCCGACGAGCACCACCAGAAACACGACTGCACCGAGAAGTTTTTTCATGGTTGCGTGCCTGCGGGAAGTTATTGTTGTTTCGACTGCAACACGGCGGGATTCGCCGCATCGGGCCCGGGCACATGGCTGCCGTTCATCACCGCCTGCTGCTGCGCCTGCTTGACCTCGGGGTTATCCATCAGCGACGTCTCCATTTCGGAGAACGCCTTGTTGACCGAGCGCATCACCGAATCGACGGCCACGTCTGTCTTGATCTGCTCGAACGTGTCGGCCGCCTGCCGCCCCGCGAGCTTGTTCATCTGCTGCGCTGCCTGCGACATGTCCCACATCGCCTTCGCGCGATCGATCGCCGACGCGAAATTCTTCAGTTCGGCCTGCACCTGCTTGTAGCGGCCCTCGCGAAACGCGAGGAGCTGCTTCATCGTATCGAGCTGCGACCTGAAGCGCGGCGCATCGTCCGGATACTGCTTCTCGAACAGTTCCGTCTTGCCCTCGAAGTTCTTCACCTCGGTGCGGAACGCGGTGATGCTGTCCGCGAATTTCTGTGCCGCCTGGCGCTTTTCCGCGAGCTGGTTGATCAGCGTCTCGATCGGATTCGCCTGCGCCTCCTCGACGATCATCTTCACCTTCTGATTCGCGAACTTCATTGCGACGACCGGCGCCAAATAGATCGCGCCGAGGCCGATGACGCCTGCCGTGATCAACGCGATCATTCCCTTCAGAATAAACAGTGCGGCCGGCGCCGCGATGGCGACGCCCGCGATGATGATCGCCCACTTGATCAGCTTGACCTTGCCATTCCCCGAACTGCCGTTTGCTTCATTCGAAAGCTGCGACATGAGTTTTTCTCCTTGTACCTCGAACCGAACTGCGTGCGTGTGCTGCTTCAAGCTCAATCGAAATGCTTCGGACTCCAGTGCCGCCGGACGATCGGGAAAGCCGGCGGCGCAATACACGGACGAGCGCCGGCGGGCGTCACGAAACGCCGGTGTAGGCACCGTTCAGGATGCGGAAATCGGGGGCGGGAGGCTGCGGCGCGATGCGGCGGCGCCAAGCAACGCCGGCCATCGTCGCGACCATCGCGCGGACGGGAAAGTGTACCGACGCACGGTACGAAACGGGATGACGGATACGTGACGCGACGGGCGTCGGGAGAATCGTTGCGCCGGCAGGCCGATCGATGCGGGGCCGGGGTTCCGTTAAGAGTGCGTAAAGGCTCATCGTTGTTCTTTTGCGTATCGCGGGTGCAGGAACCGCACAGCCGGCGCGGCCCGCTCCAAATGCACCGACGTATCGTGCGCCGGCCGGCATGCAGCGTCAAGCGGTTGTCGCAGTGCAGCGAACCGCCGCACCGCGCCGTTGAAACGCAGGCATCGCGCCAGCTTTCATGACGGTAAGGATTCGCACGACACCCGGCTGCCGCGTTCGATCAGGATTGCTTGTCATTGCATGCGGCAAGCTTCCGGATTGAAAGCTTGTTACACGACGTGGGCGCATTACGCCGCCGCGTCATCCGGCTCCTGCACGAGAAACCGCTCGACCATCGCGTTGAACACCGGCAGCGCCGGATTGTCGTTGTCCGCGCGCCATGCGAGATACAACTCGGCCGCCACGTTGACGCCCGCCAGCGGCCGGAACACCACGCCGTCCACATGAAGCTCGCGCGCCGACGCCGGCACCAGCGCCGCGCCAAGCCCCGCACGCACGAGGCCGAGGATCGTATGCGTCTGGCCGACGTAATGCAGGTAGTTCGGCAGCCGCCCGGCGCCCGCAAACATCCCCGAAATCATGTCGTGGAAATACTTTCCCTCGTTCGGCGAATACGCGATGAACGGCTGCCGGTCGAGCTCGTCGGGGCCGATCTGCTCGTAGGCCGCGAGCGGCGCGCCTTCCGCGACCGCGACGAGCATCGGTTCACGCTGCACGAGCCGGTATTCGAGCGGCTGGCGCGCGGCGCGCTGGCGCACGAAACCCGCGTCGAGCATCCGCGACGCGAGCGCGTCGATCTGCACGGTCGACACCATCTCGCGCAGTTCGACGTCGACGTCCGGCAACGCATGCGCCGCGTGCGCGAGCAGCACCGGAATCATCCGGTACGCACTGACGGCCGTGAAACCGAGCGTGATGCGCCCGGCTCCGCCATGCGCGACCCGTTGCGCGGCCTGCTCGGCCCGCGCGGAAAACTCGAGGATGTGCCGCGCGTCGCGCAGGAAGCGTTCGCCGGCCGCGGTCAGGCTGACCTGCCGGCTGCTGCGCTCGAGCAGCGCGATGCCGAGCGCGTGCTCGAGCAACTGGATTTGCCGGCTGAGGGGCGGCTGGGTCATGAAGAGCCGTCTGGCCGCACGGCCGAAATGCAGCTCTTCGGCAACCGCGACGAAACAGCGAAGCTGATGGAGTTCAATCATTCAAAACTTGAATCAATCGATAGTCTTTTGATGTTAGACCGATATCGATGCGATTTCTATACTCGGTTCCACCTGATGCGCGGCCCGCGCCGCGCACGACGACCGAGACCTTCATGACCATCGACATCCTGCTGACCCAGCCGCTCCCCGACACCATCGACGCCGAACTGTCCACCCGTTACACCGTGCATCGACTGTATGCGGCCGAGCAACCGGACGCATTGCTCGATCGCGTGGCGCCCCGCATTCGCGGCGTCGTGACCGGCGGCGCGAACGGCCTGTCCGCCGCGCTGATGGACCGGCTCGGCGCGCTCGAGATCGTCGCGATCAACGGCATCGGCACCGACGCGGTCGATCTGGACCGCGCCCGGGCACGCGGCATCCACGTGACGACGACCCCCGACGTGCTGACCGACGACGTCGCCGACATGGCGCTGGGGCTGATCCTGATGACCCTGCGCGACCTCGGCGCGGGCGAGCGGATCGTGCGCGCCGGCCGCTGGGGCAAAACGGCCCAGCCGCTCGCGACGCAGGTCACGGGCAAGCGGCTCGGCATCGTCGGGCTCGGCCGCGTCGGACGCGCGATCGCGCAGCGCGCGCAGGCATTCCGGATGCCCGTCAGTTACTTCGGCCCGCGCGAGCATCTCGACAGCGGCTATCGCTTCGTGCCCGACCTCGCCGCGCTCGCGCGCGACAGCGACGTGCTCGTGATCGCGGCCTCGGCCGATCACGGCAACGTGCTCGTGACGGCCGACGTGCTCGCCGCGCTCGGCCCCAAAGGATTCCTGATCAATGTCGCTCGCGGCAAGCTGGTCGACGAAGCCGCGCTCGTGCGTGCGCTGGCCGACGGCACGATCGCCGGCGCCGGTCTCGACGTGTTCGCGAACGAACCGCACGTGCCGACCGCGCTGCTCGAACTCGACCGCGTCGTCGTGCAGCCGCACCGCGCGAGCGCCACGCATGAAACGCGCGAGGCAATGGGCCGCCTCGTGCTCGCCAACCTCGCCGCGTGCTTCGCGGGCCAGCGTCCGCCGACCAGCGTCACGCGCTGAGCGCGGCACCGCCCTCTCGTTACAACACCGGATGCCTCCGCACGACGGAGGCCAGGAGACACGCATGTCCAATCGATCCAGCGGCGCTGCCGTCGCCGCATCGCCCGCCGCCTCGCGCACGATCGGCCGCGTCCGTTATGCGGTCCTCGCGCTGATTTTCGCGGTCACCGTCGTCAACTATGCGGATCGCGCGACGATGTCGATCGCCGGCACCGGCGTCGCGCACGACCTCGGGCTCACGCCCGTGCAACTCGGCGTCGTCTTTTCGGCATTCGCGTGGGCCTATGCGATCGGCCAGATTCCGGGCGGCTGGCTGCTCGACCGCTTCGGCGCGCGACGCGTGTACGGCCTGAGCCTGTTGCTGTGGTCGGTATTCACGATGCTGCAGGGCACGGTCGGCGGGTTCGCCGTGCAAGGCGCGGCCGCGACGCTCGCGCTGTTCGTGATGCGCTTCATGCTCGGCCTGGTCGAATCGCCGGCGTTTCCGGCCAATTCGCGGATCGTCGCATGCTGGTTCCCGACCGCCGAACGCGGCACCGCATCGGCGCTGTTCAATTCCGCGCAATACATGGCCGTCGTGCTGTTCACGCCGGCGATGGCGTGGCTCACGCATGCGCTCGGCTGGGAGCACGTATTTCTGTGGATGGGGCTGCTCGGCATCGCGCTCGCCGCGCTGTGGTTCGCGTGGTATCGCGAGCCGCACGGCCACCCGCGCATGACCGACGCGGAGCGCGACTACCTGCGCGCCCACGGCGCGCTCGTCGATCTCGAGGCGAACCGCGTGCGCGAGCGCCCGCGCGCGTCGTGGCACGACGTGTCGCAACTGTTCCGCCACCGGAACCTGTGGGCAATCTACATCGGGCAATACTGCATCACGGCGCTCACGTACTTCTTCATCACGTGGTTCCCGATCTACCTGATCAAGGGGCGCGGGATGACGATCATGGAAGCCGGCTGGGTCGCCGCGCTGCCGGCGATCTGCGGCTTCACGGGCGGCGTGCTCGGCGGCGTGCTGTCGGACTGGCTGATCCGGCGCGGCATGCATCCGTCGAGGGCGCGCAAGACGCCGTTCGTCGCGGGGATGGCGATGGCGACGCTGCTCGTGCTCGCGAACGGCGCATCATCGAACGCGGTCGTGATCGCGCTGATGGCGATCGCGTTCTTCGGCAAGGGGCTCGCGGCAGTCGGCTGGGCCGTGCTCGCCGACACGGCGCCGGAAGGCATGGTCGGGCTGAGCGGCGGCGTCTTCAACGGCCTCGGCAACATTGCCGGGATCGTCACGCCGCTCGTGATCGGCTACTTCGTCGCCAGCACGGGTTCGTTCGCCGGCGCGTTATGGTTCGTCGCCGCGCACGGGCTGATTGGCATTGCCGCGTACGCGTGGCTCGCGGGCCGCTTCGAGCGGATCCGCATCGCGCCGGCCGCATGAACGTCGCGGCGGCACGCACGCGTCGTCACGCGCGCCGGCGGCCGCCCGGCATGTGCTCCGTCGTCAGCCGGTCGAGCTCGCGCAGATCGTTCTCCAGCGCAGGCGTGAGCGTCGTGCGCAGGTGATCGAGGAAGGTGCGGATCTTCGCATCGAGATAGCGGCGCGTGGCATACACGGCATAGACGCTCACCGTCTGCAGCCGGTACTCGGGCAGCACGCGGATCAGGCGCCCTTCGCGGATATCGTCGAGCACGGTATACAGCGCCACGCACGCGATCCCGCGCCCGGCACGCACCGCGACGCACAGCGCGTCCGGCACGTTGACCTGGAACGGCGCCGGCTGCAGCGCGTAGACGGTCTCCTCGCCGTCGCTGCGCTCGAGCCGCCATTCGCCGGCCGGCGACGCGGGCGTGTCGAGGCGCAGGCACACGTGGTTCGGCAGTTCGTCGGGCGTCTGCGGCGTGCCGTGCCGCGCCAGGTATTCGCGCGACGCGACGAGCACGCTGCAGCTCGTGCCGCAGGTCTGCGCGACATAGCCGGAATCGGGCAACTGCGACGCCGTCACGATCGACACGTCGTAGCCCTCTTCGACCAGATTCGGCATCCGCTGCGCCAGCGTCAGCTCGACCGACACGTCGGGATTGTCCGCCTGGTAGCGCACGATCGACGACACGACATGGCTCTGCCCGAGCCCCGTCATCGCATGAATGCGCATCTTGCCGCTCGGCCGCAGCAGCGCGTTGCGCGCCTCCGCGTTCGCGTAGTCGAGTTCCGCGAGGATCGATTTCGCGCGCTCGAAATAACGCTCACCGCTTTCGGTCAGGCCGAGGTGGCGAGTCGTGCGATGCAGCAGGCGTGTCTGTACGTGGGCTTCGAGGTTCGAGACCGCGCGCGACACCTGCGCGGTGGTCGCGTCGATTTCCTTCGCGACCGCAGTAAAACTGCCGGCTTCGACAACGCGCACGAACAGGCGCATGTTTTCGAGCATGTCCATTGAATTGGCTTGGGGAGAGTCAGTGGGGAGGCGTCGGCGGCGCTCGCGTCAGAGGAGCAACGGAGCGCGGCCGCGAACCACGTCGAATCGATCACCGTGCCGGGGAGAAGGCGGGAGAGCGGGCATCGCGGACGGGGTTCTGGCATGACGGGGGGAATTGACTGCGCCGAATTGTACGCCGCTGCAGACAAATTTGCGCGGTTCCGCGTGGGCAAGTTCCCATCCGACGAAAGGATTTTGCAAGACTTGCACGTCGCACGTCTGCAACGGCTTGATGCAGCGCGACAATATGTATCACAACACGATATAATTGCGGGCTTGTCGCCGCGCCTCCCCGCATCGTCATTTTTACCGCTTACCGTCCATGTCGTCAGGCTCCTCCCCGTCGCGCCGCACGTTGCGGCAATGGCTGCACAGCTTCATTCCCCATCCGATGACACTCGGCTGGCGCGAGCGCCTGCGCTCGTGCACCGGTGCGCTCGTGGGCATTGCGACGGTCGGCGTCACGATGCGGCTGCTGCCCGGCGTGCCGGGCCTCGTGCCGCTGCTCGTCGCGCCGATGGGGGCATCGGCGGTGCTGCTGTTCGCGGTGCCGGCCAGCCCGCTCGCGCAGCCGTGGTCGATCATCGGCGGCAATCTCGTCGCGGCGACGGTCGGCGTCGCATGCGCGCAATGGATCGGCGATCCGATCACGGCCGCCGCGGTCGCGATCGCCTGCGCGATCGGCGGCATGTTCGTGCTGCGCTGCGTGCACCCGCCGTCGGGCGCCGTCGCGCTCACGGCCGTGGTCGGCGGCCCGGCGATCCATTCGCTCGGCTTCGGCTTCGTCCTGCAGCCGATCGCGCTGCAATCGGCGATCCTGCTGTCGGCCGCGCTCGTCTACCACGCGCTGACCGGGCACCGCTACCCGCACGGCGGCGTGCGCCCCGAAGCGAAACAGCAGGCCGGCGCCGCACCGGCGCGCGGTGGCTTCACGCGCGGCGACCTCGACGCGGTGCTGAAGCGCCGCAGCGAATGGCTCGACGTCGATCCGGACGATCTCGAAGCGCTGCTGCGCGAAACCGAAATGCAGGCTTATACGCGCACGTTCGGCCAGTTGAAGTGCGCGGACCTGATGACGAAGAATGCGATCGAGGTCGCGCCGTCGACGTCGGTCGCGGCCGCGCTGACGCTGCTCGACCGTCACCGCGTGAAGGCGCTGCCCGTGGTCGACGGCGAAGGCCGTCTGACCGGCATCGTCACGCGCGCCGACCTCACGCGTCAGTTGCGCCGTCCGACGCCGCTGTGGCAGCGTCTGTCCGCCCGGTTGCCGCAATCGTTCGGCGGCCAGCCCGCGAGCGTCGCGTCCGTGATGACGCGCGACGTCGCGTCGGTGCCGGAAACGATGCCGATCACGGCGCTCGTGCCGCTGTTCACGCATTCGGGCCACCACCATATTCCAGTCGTCGATGCATCGCGCCGGCTCGTCGGCATCATTACGCAGACGGATCTCGTCACGGGCCTTTATCAGCAGACCCAGATGCTCGAGGCCGCGTAGCGCGCATCGCGCGACGCAACCGCCTGCGGAACGCGGAATGCATTCGTTCCGCCCGATTTCGGCCATTTATATCATGTTGTGATATATTTACCGCCACCGTAACCGACTGCCCGACCGACCTCGATGAACGATACCCGACGCGCGCTCGCGAAAAGCGATTTCCAGCAACTGTCCGAGTTCCGCTACCAGATGCGCTGCTTCGAGCGCTTCTCCGAACGCGCCGCGCAAAGCGAAGGCGTGACGCCGCTGCAATACCTGCTGCTGCTGCACATCAAGGGCTACCCGCATCGCGAATGGGCGACCATCGGCGAACTCGCGGAACGCCTGCAGGCGCAGCACCACGGTGTCGTGGCGCTGGTGACGCGCTGCGAAGCGCTCGGGCTCGTGAAGCGCAAGCCGAGCGAAGCCGATCGTCGCCAGGTCGAAGTCCACCTCGAACAGGCGGGCGAAACGCTGCTCGCCCGTCTCGCGGCCATGCATCGCGCCGAGCTGAAGTCGCTCAAGGACGCGTTCCAGGTTCCCCAGATCGATTACTGACCCTTGCCCTTGCCACTCCGATGAACGCACCACACAAACGCGATTTTTCGACCAACGAACGCCTGCCCAGGATCGCGTTGCTTGCCGCCGGGATCGGCCTGCTCAGCACGCTTGCCGCGTTCGTGCTGTTGAGCCTGATCCACCTGTTCACGAACCTGTTCTTCTTCCAGCAGTTCTCGTTCGCCGACCATTCGCCCGCGAACAACACGCTCGGCGCATGGGTGATCGCCGCTCCGGTGATCGGCGGGCTGATCGTCGGCTTGATGGCGCGTTTCGGTTCGGAGAAGATCCGCGGCCACGGCATTCCCGAAGCGATCGAGGCGATCCTGTTCGGCAAGAGCCGCATGTCGCCGAAGGTCGCGATCCTCAAGCCGCTGTCGTCCGGCGTCGTGATCGGCAGCGGCGGCCCGTTCGGCGCCGAAGGCCCGATCATCATGACCGGCGGCGCGCTCGGCTCGCTGATCGCGCAATGCGTGCACGTGACCGCCGCCGAGCGCAAGACGCTGCTCGTCGCCGGTGCTGCGGCCGGCATGACGGCCGTGTTCGGCACACCGGTGGCCGCCGTGCTGCTCGCGGTCGAACTGCTGCTGTTCGAATGGCGTCCGCGCAGTTTCCTGCCGGTCGCGCTGGCGTGCGCGGTGGCGGGCTTCGCACGCGCGGTGTTCTTCGGCGTCGATCCGCTGTTTCCGGTGACGACCGCCGCGCCGACGCCCGTCGCGCTGCTGTCATGCATCGTCGCGGGCCTGCTGTCGGGCATGCTCGCGTGCGGCCTGTCGGCGGCGCTCTACCGCGTCGAAGACGCCTTCGCGAAGCTGCCCGTGCACTGGATGTGGTGGCCCGCGCTCGGCGCGATCGTGATCGGCATCGGCGGCTGGCTCGAGCCGCGCGCGCTCGGCGTCGGCTACGACGTGATCGGCGACCTGCTGCACCAGCATATCGCGCTGAAGATCGCGCTCGCGCTACTGATCGTGAAAGCCGTGATGTGGGTGATCGCGCTCGGTTCGGGCACCTCGGGCGGTGTGCTCGCCCCGCTGCTGATGCTCGGCGCCGGCCTCGGCACCGTGCTGTCGCCGGTACTGCCGGGCGGCGATCCGGCGCTGTGGCCGCTCGTGTGCATGGCCGCGACGCTCGGCGCGACGCTCGGCGCCCCGCTCACCGCGATCGTGTTCGCCTTCGGCCTCACGCACGACGCCAATGCGCTGTTGCCGCTGCTCGCCGCGACGCTCGTCGCGCACGGCTTCGCGACCATCGTGATGAAGCGCTCGATCATGACGGAAAAGATCGCACGCCGCGGCTACCACATCTATCGCGAATACGGCGTCGATCCGCTCGAGCGGCACGACATCGGCGAAGTGATGACGTCGGCCGATCGGCTCGTCGCGATCGACGGCTCGGCGACGCTCGATACCGTCGAGGCGCAATACTTCGGCGCGAAGCAGACGCACCGCGCGTATCCGGTCGTGCAGAACGGCCGCCTGCTCGGCCTCGTCGATCGCGCGACGCTCGATGCGCAGCGTGCAGAGGCCGGCGCCGACGCGCCGATCTCGGCCGCGTTCGCCAACCGCGCACCGGCCGTCGCGCTGGCGCACGAAACGTGCCGCGTCGTCGCGTCGCGCCTCGCGATGCTCGGCCTCGAACGCCTGCCGGTGGTCGCCGACGAGCAATCGTTGCGCATCACGGGCATCGTGTCGCGCAGCGACCTGATCAAGCCGGCGCTCCAGCACTTCGACGACGAACACAAGCGCGAGCGCTTCCGTCCGGTCGTCCCGGCCAACCTGCGCGACGTCGGCTCGCGCAAGATCGGCTGACACGGCCCGCGTGCGCGGCGTCCGGCCGCGCACCGCTTCCCCGCCTCGCCTTGCTGCCCGATGCCGCGCGCCCGTCGCACGCAGCATCGCGGCCCCGCACCTTCTCCGTTTAAAGTTGGTTAACAATTCGGCAGACGAAAGTTTGTCATCATGGTGCTCATGCGACGGGGCCATCCATCAGCCATTCCACTTCGTCATCAGATAAAGAGTCGCGGCGCGGCATGCACGCACATGCCGCACGCCGCGGCCGTCATCTCACCACACCACGACCGGGCAGCGCACCGACCACGCCAGGCATGACGTCGAGCCGTACGCGACGCATGCCGCACCGCAGCAACCTGCGCAGCATCCGAGCCGCCGTTTGGCAAGTGCGTTAACAACTTGTTTCGGAATGACCGGAACCGCGCCTGCCCGATGCGAATCTCACTTGCACGCAGCGCTGCTGCGCATCCCACTCAATCAATCACGACTCGAGGGAGATAACGTGAACGTGAAATACTTACCGCTCATCGCATTGACCGTGGCAATTTCTGCTCATGCCGCCGAACCTGCCGTGCAGAACGTGGGACAAAGCCAGAAAGCGGCTCCCGATGTCTCGGCGTGCATCGCCAAGACCTGGGCCGACAAGTCGCAACAACAGGTGATCTCGCAGAACGTGCTGGCCAACGGGCTCGCGACCGACGTGTACGCACCGGGCCAGCAGCCGCCGAACGGCGCCGCCGCGATGGTTCGTCCGTCGTGGAAGCCGGGTGCGAAGACGTGGGTCGGCGTGCGCGGCGACGCAGCGTCCGCCGGCGACATCAACGCCTGCCTGTAACGATGTAACGAGAACAGGCGCTCCGGATGGCCTTGCGCCATCCGCTTGCGACGAGCCCCGCTTCGGCGGGGCTTTTTCTTTGCCGCGCGGGAAGCGTCTTACAGGTAGCTGCAGACGTAATCGAGCGTCTCGAGCACTTCGATGTCGAAGCGGCTCTTGCCCGGCACGGAGAACGATTCGCCGGCGCCGTAGGTCTGCCATTCGCTGCTGCCGTCGAGCTTCACGCGGCACTTGCCGGCCTGCACTTCCATCAATTCGGGCGCGTCCGTGCCGAAGTTGAGCGCGCACGGCAGGATCACGCCGAGCGTCTTGCGCGTGCCGTCCGGGAAGAGCACGGTATGCGACACGCACTTGCCGTCGAAATAGACGTTCGCGCGCTTGACGACCGATACGTTGTCGAATTGGGTTGCACTGGTCATGTGATGCCTCTGATTGCTGGATGCCGGATGGCGATGGGGTTGAAGGCCGGCCGTAGCGGCAAGCCGACGCGGCGGGCCGGCCGCTATGATACCGGCTCGCGCAATATGGGCCGCAATGATCCGCGGCCAGCGCATGCCCGCCCCCACGATCGTCAGGATCACTATGTGATCTGCGCGGGGCGCCGGCTCACCGCAATCCCTTGCGTCGCGCGGAGTCGCGCAGGCAATCGAGCAGCATCGCCGCGGCCGGCGTCAGCGGGCTGTCGCGCCGCGTGACGACCTGCACCGATACGCCCGGCAAGCGCTCGCGGATCGGCAGCACCGCGAGCTGGTCGCGCGCCCATTCGCCTTGCAGCAATTGCTCGGGTATCGATGCAATCAGGTCGCAACCGGTCATCAGGCTGTGCGCCAGACCGAAGCTCGGGCATTCGACGACGCGCGCCGGCACCGGCAGCCCGTACGCGACGAACGAGTTGAACAACACCTGTGTCGAGCTTTCCGGAGACGGATTCATCAGCCAGTCGGCCTCGACGAGATCGGCGAGCGACGTGGCCGACGCGAGCGGATGCCCTTTGCGCGCCACGATGAGCGAACGGCTCGCGTAGAGCTCCGCATGATCGAACTCGGCCGCCAGCAGTTCGGGCACGACGACGGCCACCGCGAAATCGAGCGAACCGTCGTGCAGGCGCGGCAGCGCGACGCCCGGAAACCCTTCGACCAGATTGACGCGCGCCACCGGAAAGCGGCGCCGAAACGCACGAAACGCGTCGGGCAGGATCGTCACCGCCGCCGCCGGCGTGATCGCCGCCGCGACGGAACCCGTCATCGCGCCCTGTGCCTGCTCGATGTCGTCGCGGGCGCGCTGCATTTCGGCGACGATCAGCCGCGCGCGCACCTGCAGTTTCTGGCCGAACGCGGTGAGCTGCACGCCGCGTGCGGTGCGCACGACGAGCGATACGCCGAGCGCGATCTCCAGTTCCTTGACCGCCTTCGTGAGCGCAGCCGGCGACACGTTCAGGCGCCGCGCGGCCGCGCGAATGCTCCCTTCCTCCGCGGCGGTGACGAACGCTTTCAGCTGATGGTATTTCATGGCGGCAATGCGTGATCCGTGGAAACCCTGGGCGCCGCGCCGTGCAGTGGCTCAGGGTATTCCCGAGCGACAACCGACGGTGTGCACCAAAGCAATTTAGCAGCTTCTGGTACGCAAAAGAAATTTATATGCTTGGCCGTCATATGCGCGTCAAACGCCCCACCGGCCCCACAGGAGACACCATGCTGCAAGCCGTGAACCCCGTCATCCCCGGCATCGCCGCGATCGCCCCCGAGCTCGTCGAAGTACGCCGCCGCATCCACGCCCATCCCGAACTCGCATTCGAAGAGACGCTCACGAGCGATTTCGTCGCCGAGCTGCTCACCGGCTGGGGCTACGACGTGCATCGCGGTATCGGCAAGACGGGCGTGGTCGGCGTGCTGCGCGAAGGGCAAGGCACGCGCACGGTCGGGCTGCGCGCCGACATGGACGCGCTGCCGCTGTCGGAAACCACGGGCCTGCCCTACGCAAGCCGTCACGCGAACAAGATGCATGCATGCGGCCACGACGGCCACACCGCGATGCTGCTGTGCGCGGCGCGCCACCTCGCGGCGACGCGTCAGTTCTCCGGCACGCTGAACCTGATCTTCCAGCCCGCCGAGGAAAACTTCGGCGGCGCGAAGGCGATGATGGACGACGGCCTGTTCGACCGTTTCCCGTGCGATGCGATCTTCGCGATCCACAACATGCCGGGCCGCGCGGCCGGCGACATGGCGTTCCGCACCGGCGCCGCGATGGCGTCGGCCGACCGCGTGACGATCACGCTGCGCGGCGTCGGCGGCCACGGCGCGATGCCGCATTTCGCGCGCGATCCGATGTCGGCCGCCGGCAGCATCATGGTCGCGCTGCAGACGATCGTCGCACGCGAGGTCGACGCGCAGCATGCGGCCGTGATCACCGTCGGCAGCGTGCAGGCCGGCGAAACGTTCAACATCATTCCCGAAACCGTCGTGATGAAGCTGTCGGTGCGCGCGCTGAACGCCGACGTGCGCGCACTGCTCGCGCGCCGCATCGAAGCGCTCGTGAAGGGCCAGGCGGAAAGCTTCGGCGTCACCGCGGAAGTCGACTACGACTATGGCTACCCGGTGCTCGTCAATCACGCGGAACCGACCGCGTTCGCAGCCGACATTGCACGCCAGATGCTCGGCGCCGAGCGCGTCGAAACCGAAGCCGCGCCGCTGATGGGCAGCGAGGATTTCGCGTTCATGCTCGAAGCGCGCCCCGGCTGCTACGCGTTCATCGGCAACGGAATCGGCAGCAAGGGCGGCTGCATGGTGCACAACCCCGGCTACGACTTCAATGACGACATCCTCGCGATCGGCGCGAGCTACTGGGTTCGCGTCGCCGAAGCCTGGCTCGCGGCCTGACGGCCCTTCATCACGCAGTTCCGCGCTCAAAGCAAGGGAACCCCATGGAAACGTCCGCCCTTTCGTTCGCCGGCACGCCGGTCGATGCCCGCGCCGCCGCCAAGAAACGCCGGCTGATCGCGGCCGCCGCCGTCGGCAACGCGCTCGAGTTCTACGACTTCACGGTCTACAGCTTCTTCGCGATCCTGATCGGCAAGCTGTTCTTTCCCGTGCATTCGTCGTTCGGGCAACTGATGCTCGCGGTCGCGAGCTTCGGCGTCGGCTTCGTCACGCGTCCGCTCGGCGGGCTCGTGATCGGCATGTACGCGGACCGTGCCGGCCGCAAGAAGGCGATGATCCTCACGCTGCTGCTGATGGCGCTCGGCACCGCGATGATCGCGGTCGCGCCGACCTTCGCGCAGATCGGCATCGCCGCGCCGCTGCTGCTCGTGCTCGCACGGTTGCTGCAGGGGTTCGCGTCGGGCGGCGAAGTCGGCGCATCGACGACGCTGCTGCTCGAACAGGCGCCGCAGCATCGGCGCGGTTTCTATGCATCGTTCCAGTTTTCGAGCCAGGGGCTCGCCGCGCTCGCGGGCGCACTCACCGGCGTCGCGCTGACGTCGACGCTGAGCGCCGCGCAACTCGAAAGCTGGGGCTGGCGCGTGCCGTTCATCATCGGCACGCTGTTCGTGCCGATCGGCTACTGGCTGCGCCGCACCGTCGAGGAAGTGCCTGCCGCCGTGCCGGCCGCCGCGCACGGCGAGCCGGTCGCATCGCTGCCGCTCGCCGACGTGCTGCGCCATCACGGCAAGGCCGTGTTCGCGGGCCTCGGCGTGACGATCGGCGGCACGTCGATCCACTACATCATCGTGTTCTACATGGCGATCTACGGCGTGCAGGTGCTGCACTTGCCGACCTGGTTGTCGATGACGGCGGGCTGTGTCGCCGGTGCGATCCTGATGCTCGTGACACCGATCGGCGGCCATCTGTCCGACGTGTACGGGCGCAACCGGATCGTCTGGTGGACGCGCATCGTGCTGATGGTCGCGATCTATCCGGCGTTCATCGCGCTGAACCGCTGGCCGGGCGCCGTGTCGCTGCTGTCGATCATCGCTGCACTGTCGATCGTGCATGCGATCAACATTGGCGCGACGGGGGCAATGCTCGGTGAGTTGTTTCCGCGTGCGGTGCGTGCGACGGGCGGTGCGCTCGTGTACAGCGTCGGCGTCGCGATCTTCGGCGGCTTCGCGCAGTTCTTCGTCACGTGGCTGATCGCGGCGACCGGGAATCCGAATGCGCCGGCGTGGTATGCGATCGGCTGCGGCGCGATGACGCTGCTCGCGATTCGGTGCATGGACGAGAAGGCCGGGAAGGCGTTGGATTGAGAGCGCTGGGGACGCGCGGTGCGTGAAGCGTCATTGACGTCGCGCGCGCGCATCGGGCATCATTGGCCGATGCACAACGCCACGATCACCCTTTCGACGACCACGCGCACGACCGCCTTCGGCGGGCCCGTGCGACGAGTGCGCGCAAGATCGTAGCGTCACCGATTCCCACAGGCCCCGCCGGTTCCGGACGGGGTCTCGTCGTTTCTCCGTCTGCATCGGCCACTCAGGAGAAACGCAATGTCCGAAGCCCCTTCCCCGAAACGAGCACTGCTCGTGATCGACATGCAGGTCGGGCTGTTCCACGGCCCCGATCGTCCGCATGACGGCGAACGCGTGCTGGCCAACATCAACCGGTTGATCGATCGCGCGCATGAAGCCGGTGCCCCCGTGTTCGCCGTGCGTCACACCGGTCTGGCCGGCTCGCCGATTGCGCCCGACGCGCCGCTGGCCGCGTTGCTGCCGGAGCTCGCGATCGATACCACGCGCGACATCGTGTTCGACAAGACCCGGCCGAGTTGCTTCGCGGGTACGCGGCTCGCGGAATGGCTGCACGCGGCAGGGATCGGCGAGATCGTGATCGCGGGGATGAAGACGCAGTACTGCGTCGATACAACGTGCCGTGCAGCCGGCGATCTCGGGTTTCGCGCGGTACTCATCGCCGATGCCCACACCTGCATGGATACACCCGCGCTGCCAGCCGAGCGGATCGTCGCACACCATAATGCGACGCTTGTCGGCCCGTTTGCGATGCTGACGACGACCGAGGCGTGCAAGTTCTGACGCGCGACGCCGGTCAGACTACGATGCGCTATGGCATGCTTGGCATAGCGTCAGCAGAGACCCGCTATACGGATAGCCGCAAGGCTCGACGATGTGTCGTGGACTGAAACGACCTTCGTCGAAAGCATCACGTCCGCGGACAGGAATTCGCCGAGCCGCCCGTCGAAGCGGAACGAAAACTTGATCAATTCGATGGTGTTCCGGAAAGTCTCCCTAGGCAACTTCCCGGTCACCGTCGCCTCGATGAAGCGCTTGATCAGGCGTATCGCTCGCACACGGAACGGGACTTCTACCTTCAAGATCAGTGAACACTCGGCAAGCAGCGGATACATCCGCTTGTCGTACGCACCTTCGACGAGCCAGTGGTCCTGTTCGATGATCTTTTCGATGGCGTCGGCCATCGACTGCTCCGAGTTCTTCACATATTCTGTACTGCTCATGTCCCAGTACACGTTGTCGAATTCGTACGTGGCGATATCGAACTTGCGCGCCAGTTCCACTGCGATCGTCGTTTTCCCAGCGCCCGACGGGCCTACGATACAAACCTTCATGTTTCAGTCTCTGTTCAATCACGCACCCGACAGCTCGCACATGAAGTGTTTCAGCATGGGCAAGAAGAAATCGTGCCCACCGATCAGCGTGAATTCCACTCCAAAAAGCGGAACCCACTGGAAGCTGAATTCAATGGGCTCGCCACCGGAGCTTGAATCGACTTCGAAATACGTCCAGCGCGCCTTCATTGCAATGGCGTCGCTCACGGCGACATGCACAACGTGCCGGTGCTGAATCTCGCGTCTCCCGAATTTCCGCATCGAATAGAAGTAGTCGCCGAGGACACGCACGACTTGGGCGTCGTCGATACCACTTTCCTCGCGAAGCTCGCGTAGTGCGGCGGCTATTGGCACTTCGCCGTGGTTCATCGTGCCGGCAACTACTTGCCTTCCGGCTTCCGGGAACTTCGGCTGCGTAAAAGTAAGCAATCTATCCCGCCACGTAAGATAGACCAGTACCTTGTTGTTGATTTGCACGACGATTTCTCTGACGCCCCCGCCGTTCGAAAAGAATTCAACTAAGTTGACTGCAACACGTGAACCACTTCGCGCAAGGTATGGATTGCTTTTGATCGAAATGCGTTCGCGTTATCAAGCGGTGCGTTGTTGTCCGTCCATGCAATGGCCGCCACGCATTGCACGCCGACGTAGTAGAGAAACTCCCTGCGAGGGACCAACTCACCGTACGCCTCCTCCCAGCCCGCAGGTGCCGGTCGAAAGCTGTTCTGTTCGTCGTAGCCTTGACGAATACCTTTCCGTATGAGGTATGAGCCTCGGCGACGAATGCGCCATCCCGTTCGAATACCAGACCAAGGTTGTCGGCTCGGATGAGCTTTTCCAACGAAGATAAATCTTTCATAGGACAAGGTTCCGCATCAAGTTTCCCGAGCGTATCGAGACGACACAACAATCGATGAGTCGGCGAAGCTTACGCATCGATTTCGCCGCAGTCAAAAATGCGTAGACCGACTCCCGGCAGTTGGAATGAACGTGGACCTGATTACACGGCGCTAGACCAGCAGTGCCATCGTCGAACTCCGTGGCGGACGTCAGCCAGAGAACGTTGTCATCATCGTTTCGCAGAATTGGGACATCGGAGTGATTTGCTTTGATATCTGTGCCCGGTAAAAACTTGAGCGAATGTAAATTTCCCGAGAGCTCCTTGCCGATACTCGATGCCCAATGCCGACTTCTGAGAACAGGAGTGGCCTCGACGCAGCAGAAGAGCACTTGTTGAGACCGTATCGCGTCACGTCATGCACAGCGCCGATTCGGCAAGGCCCGTAAACGCAAAAAGGCACGGACCCTCACCGTTCGTGCCTTTTTCACCTACGAAAACGCCCGCGCTTAAAACGTATGCATCATCCCCACATACGCGCCCGTCTGCGACTCGCCCGTCATCGGGCTCGTCCCCGACGTTGCGTCGCGCGGCGTCGCGAGCAGCGAGAAGTTCGAATTCCCGCCGTTGCGCACATACGCAACCGTGCCGTACAGGAACGTGCGTTTCGACAGGTTGTACGTGGTGCCGAGCACGTACATCATCGCGTGCCCCGACGGGTCGTGCGACGCATCGCCGCCGCCGTCACCCACCTTCACGTAATAGCCGCCGCCCGTCACGGCCCACTGCGGCGTCGCCGAGTAGGTCGCGCCGAGCCAGTAATGATCGGCGCGATCGGCGACGCCGGCCGGGCTGTCCGGCGCCTGGTAGTGCGTATAGGCGCCCTGGATCTTGAACTTCGACACCTTCACGTTCGCGCCGACGAAGTACTCGCGCGACGCCGTGAAGATGTTGCTGAACTTGCCGTTGTTGTCGCGCAGCTCGTCGTAGATGCCGCGCACGTCGAGCACCGGCGAGTGGTACGAGATCATGATCCCGTCCGAGCGGCCGAAATCGTCGGCCGCGCCGTAGTTGAAGCCGCGCGACTGGTTGCCGAACGCGTATTGCGCCTGCACGTCGAAGCCGCCGATCACCGGGCTGTGATATTCGATGTTGTTGCTGCTCTGCTGCCAGTTGCGGCCCCGCACGAGCGACGCCGACGAAAACGCCTGCTGGACGAACGGATCGAATTCCCACACGCCGTCGCTGTCGATGAACAGGTTGCGGCCGGCCTGCAACTGGCCCCACGTGTTGCTCTTCAACCCGACGTACGCGCGCCGCGACCACATGCGTCCGCCGCCCGTCTGGCCGTTCATCACCTGGAACGCGGTTTCCAGATTGAACACAGTCGACATCCCGCCGCCGAGATCCTCGACGCCCTTCAACCCGAACATGCTGGTGCCCCAGTCGCCGCTTTCCGCGCTCCAGCGCGTCCCGCTGCCACCGTTCGGCTTCGCGATGTGGTTCAGGTATTCGATGCCGCCGTCGATCCGGCCGTACAGCGTGACGCTCGTCTGTGCAAGCGCGGCCGCAGGCGTGGCGGCCGCAATCAGCCATGCGAAGTATTTGAGTCGCAAAATGATGCCCCCTCGAAGTCTCGACCGTCCGACGCGCGCCCCATGCACGCGCCTCGGGTCGGCTTACCCGCGATCGAGCGAAAAACGTCCGGGGCCGGCCGCGCAGAGCGCGAGCAAGCCGCCCGAGATCGCGATGTTCTTGTAGAAATGAATCATGTTGTTGATCTGCTCGCCGCCCGTCATCGTCCAATAGTGGTGACCGATAATGGCGGTGCCGATCGTATACAGCGCAAGCAGCAGCGCGAGCGGCCGCGTCTGGAAACCGACGAGGATCGCAATCCCGACGAACAGCTCCATCACGACGGAGATCGCCGCGGACACGATCGGCGCAGGCGCGCCTTCCGAACCCATGAACGCGATCGTACCGGAGAAGTCGATAATTTTCTTCCAGCCGAACATCACGAACAGGATCACGATCAGTATTCGGGCAAGCAGCAGCAGCACATCGCGCTGGGACGCGAGAAACGGTTGATTCGGTGTCATGGTGTGATCAACGAAAACGATGCGCGCATCCGCACGCAACGGATTGCCTGTGAACCGGGGCGGACGGCCATCCGCGCCGCCCGCCCCGCTCTGCAACAACCGGCATCGGGGCCCGCCCGATGTGCTGTGCTCCTCCTCTTTTACGTTGTCGCCCTGCTTCGTCGCGTGCCGCGTCAGCGCAGCTTCGCGACGTCCTGCTCGGTCACCTTCGCGGCCGGATTGCCGAACTGCCCGGTCAGGTAGTTCGTCAACGCGGCGATCTGCGCATCCGACAACTCGTGGCGGAACGCCGGCATCCCGACGTCCTCGCTGCCGGCCTTGCGCTGCACGCCGTTCAGGATCACCTGCACGAGGTTGGTCGGATTCGGTGCGCCGACCGTCGAGTTGTGGAACAGCGGCGGGTAGTAACCGTCCTGCGTGCCCTTGCCCTGCATCTGGTGGCAGGTCGCGCAGTTGCCGAGATACAGCCGTGCCGGATCGATGCCCGACGACGCGAGCGCGACGCCGCGCAGCTTCAGGCCGTCCTCGGCCGGCTTGCCCCACGACGAGCGCGACTGCTTCGCGTCGCCGCTGGCGACGGCCGGCACCGTGCGGATGTACGTCGAGATCGCGCCGATGTCGGCTTCGGTCATCTTCGAGAAGCTGTGCTCGATCGCCTCGGCCATCGGGCCGGCCGCCTGCGCGAGGCCCGGCACGCTGCCGGTGCGCAGGTACTGGACGAGCTGCTGCTGCGTCCAGCCGCCGATCCCCGCGTTCGGGTCGGACGTGATGTTGTAGCCGTCCCAACCCGCGAGCACCGAGCCCGACAGGAAGCTGCCGCCCGTTTCGTCGAGCGACTTCTCCTGCATCGCGATGCCGCGCGGCGTGTGGCACGTGCTGCAGTGCGCGAGGCCCTGCACGAGATACGCGCCGCGGTTCCACTCGGCGCTCTGCGCCGGCTTCGGCTGGTAGACGCCGTCCTTCAGGAACAGCCAGTTCCAGATCTTCAGCGGCCAGCGCATGCTCAGCAGCGCGGGAATCTCGTTCTTCGGCGGCGCCTGCTTGACCGGTTCGACGCCGTGCATGAAGTACGCGTACAACGCCTGCACGTCGTCGTCGTTGATCTTCGCGTACGACACGTACGGCATCGCCGGGTACAGGTTGTCGCCGTTCTTCGACACGCCGTGACGCACCGCACGCTCGAAGTCGTCGAACGTCCAGTTGCCGATGCCCGTATCGGGGTCGGGCGTGATGTTGCTCGTATAGATCTTGCCGAGCATCGGCACCGGCATGCCGAGGCCGCCCGCGAACGGCTTGCCGCCCTTCGCGGTGTGGCACGCCATGCAGTCGCCGGCGACCGCGAGATATTCGCCGCGCTTGACCTGCGCCGGATCGGCCGAATCCGCCGCGCGTGCGAGGCCGGGCAGCGCGAGGCAGCCGGCGAGGAGGAAGGTGAGAGTAGATTTCCGCACGGTCAGACTTCCTTCTTCAGCGTGTCCGACATCCGCAGCGCGAGCGCCGCGATCGTCAGCGTCACGTTCACCGTACCGACGGTCGGCATCGTCGAGCTGCTCGAGATGAACAGGTTCGGATGGTCGAACGTGCGGCAGTCCTTGTCGACGACCGAGTCGCGTGCATCCGCGCCCATGATCGTCGCGCCCGTGATGTGGTTGTTCGGCGCGAACTCGTCGTTGAAGACGACGTCGGTGCCGCCGAGCACCTTCGCGGCCGTCGCGTAGACCTCGCGCGTGTGCACGGCGCCGCGCTTCACGTAATCGTCGATCGCATACGTGATCTCGGGGCGCGGGATGCCGATCGCGTCGGTGGCCGTCTTGCTCGGCACGATGCGGTTCTCGGGTTGCGGCAGGATTTCGTGGAAGCAGTCGAACTGCACGTAGCGTGCGGAACGGTCGCGGATCTGCGCGTCGAGCTCCTCGTGCTTCATCAGCTTGCCGGCCTTGAAGATCTTCTGCGTCTCCTGATTGATGCGCGACATGTTCGACAGGTGGATCTTCTTCGCGGCTTCGGTCGCGCGGAACGGGCCGTCGCGGAAACCGATCAGCGACGTCATCTCCTGCGGGCCGCGGCCCGGCCACAGCTTCTCGTTCGCGTAGAACGACACGCCGGTGCCCGGGTGGTCCATCAGGTTGCGCCCGACCATGTCGGAGCTGTTCGCGACGCCGTTCGGGAAATCGCGGTTCGCGGACATCAGCAGGATCTTCGGCGTCTCGATGCCGTTCGCGGCGAGCACGAAGTACTTGCCCTCGACGCGATGGTCGGCGCCCGTCTTGTCCTTGTAGATCGCGGCGACGATGCGCTTGTCCGGCCCGGTCTCGAGCTTGTAGACGACCGCGCTGTCGATCAGCTTCGCGCCGGCCTGCTCGGCCTTCTCGACGTGGACGATGCCGTTGTACATCGCACCGATCGGGCAGATCGGCATGCAATTGTTGTTCCCGCAACAGGTCGGCCGGCCGTCGTACGGGCGGCTGTTGCGCGCGACGGGCTCGGTCACCACGTGGAACTTCGGGTCATAGCCGTTGAGCGCGCTCTTGATGGTCTGCTCGTTGAACGACAACGGCAGCGGCGGCATCGGATACGCCTGCTTGCGCGGCGAGTACAGGTCTTCCTCGGGGCCCGGGCCCCACACGCCGAGTTCTTCCTCGGCACGCTGATAGTAATGCTCGAGGTCGTCGTACTGGATCGGCCAGTCGCGGGCGACGCCGTACACGGTCTTCATCTTGAAGTCGTTCGGGATGAAGCGCCATGCCGACGCGGCCCAGTGCCACGTCGTGCCGCCCACCGCGCGGATGTACTGCGAGTTGAACTTGTGCTCGCCCTTCAGAATCAGGTAGTCGTTCGGCGGGCCGTACTCCGGATGCGGAGCCCACGGGCTCGACGGATACGGCGCCATGAAATCGGTCTTGTCCGGCTGATTGCGAAAGCGCTCGACGATTTCCCAGCGCGGCATGCGCGGGCCGGCTTCCAGGAGGATCACGGACTTGCCCGCCATCGCGAGCTGGTGCGCAACGATCGCGCCGGCGACACCCGAACCGACGACGACGATGTCGGCTTTTTGCGTATCGGTATCGGCCATCAGGCTTGCCTCTCGGTCGGTTTTTCGGCCCAGAAGCCGGGTTTGTTGGGGCAATACGAAGGGATCACGAGCGTATCGGACACCACGCTGAACATTAATGCTTCTTCGTAGGTAATCACGACGTTGTCGACGATGCCGAGATACCACGCGCCGAGAATCGTCAGTGCGAGCGATTCCTGGTCGGGATTCAGCGAGCCGGATGCGAGCGCACCGGCGAGTTGCGGCAGGCTGTCGGCCGTCTTGAACGAGCCCTTCTGCAATGCCTGCAGATAGCGCTGGCCGGTCACGCGGCTCAGCCCTTTCTTGCCGGTCAATGCTTCGGAAAGCGTCATGAACGTATCGAGCGGCGCGGTGCCGGGATCGTCGGCCAAGGCCCGCAACGCCAGCGAGCCCGTGAGGCCCGCCGCCGTCAGCGCCAGTGCGCCCTGCAGCCATTGACGCCGCGTGATGCCGGTTGCGGCTGCGTCGTTGTCACGACGCGAGTGGGGGGTGTTGTCGTTGTGCATGTTTCCTTCTCTCGAACACCGGATTCGGGAAAACCACGCTTGATATTTCTCAAACATTGGCGCGGACCTGCAATGTACGCGCACAAACCGGATCAAACAATCTTTTTATAGTCCATTTAATGTTCCGCAATCCGTGACAATCGACATTTCGCTGCATTTTTGTGTCGTCGACGCGACAAGTCCGTGGCACGCCCGCCCGTGTCGCGCGCCGACGACACGCTGCACGCCGCGCTGCGCACGCATGACGGTCGGTTAGAATCCCGTGCAATCAAACAGAAAGCTTCCCTCCGAGGGCAATCGAGCGATGAAGCAGCGCGACAAACACAACAAAGAAACGCATCGAACCAATCACACTACCCGGCTGCTCTGGCGCATCGGCGCCGTCGCGGCGCTCGCCGGCATCGCGGCCGTATCGCTGCATGCGGGCGCGGCGCGCACGGTGAGCGTGTCGCCGCAAGGCACCGTCACCGAAGTCCGGCAGAGCGTCGTCAAGTTCGACGAGCCGATGGTCGCCTTCGGCTCGGCCTCCGCGCCGAATCCGGCGCGCGTGACCTGCAACGATTCGGCGGCCGCACGCGGCCAGGGCCACTGGCTCGACGACAAGACCTGGGTTTACGATTTCGAAAGCGACCTGCCGCCCGGCGTACGCTGCGCGGTCGCGCTCAACGACACGCTGCGTTCGGTCGCCGGCAATGCGCCCAGCGGCCCGCGTCGCTTCACGTTCCAGACGGGCGGCCCGTTTCCGGTGTCGGTGCGCCCCGGCTCTCGCGAGATCGAGGAGCGGCAGGTCTTCGTGATGAAGCTGAACGGCCCGGCCGAGCCGCGCTCGGCGCTCGCGAACATCTGGTGCGAAGCGTCCGGCATCGGCAACCGCATTCCCGTCACGGCCGCCGACGACGCCACGCGCAACGCGCTGCTCGATCATTTCGGGTTGAAGAAAGAGGCGGCGCGCGTGCTGACGCTGTCGTGCTCGCAGGCGCTGCCGGCGAGCGCGAAGATGCAGCTCGTATACGGCAAGGGCGTCGCGAGCCCGAGCGGCATCGCGAACGAAACCGAACGGCGCTTCGATTTCACCGTGCGCGCACCGTTCGCCGCAAGCTTCTCGTGCGAACGCGAGAACGCGAAGGCGCCCTGCACGCCGCTGCGCCCGCTCACGCTGTCGTTCAACGCCCCGATCTCGCGCAAGCAGGCCGAAGCGATCAAGCTGCGCGGCCCCGACGGTTCGCTGTCGCCCACCTTCGCCGCCGACGATCACAGCGAGGAAGTGACGACCGTCACGTTCAACCCGCCGCTGCCGGCTCAGGCCGGCCTGACCATCGAGCTGCCGTCGGGCCTGCGCGACGTGACCGACCGGCCACTGTCCAACGCCGATCTGTTCCCGCTCGCGACGCGCACCGCGCCGATGCCGCCGCTCGCGAAATTCTCGTCGGGCACCTTCGGGATCGTCGAGCGCTTCGCCGAACCCGATACGCCCGCGCTGGTGCCCGTCACGCTGCGCAACGTCGAGGCCGACCTGCATATTGCCGGCCTCAATGCAGGCGGCGCGCAATTCGCGAACCTGAAGGTCGAGAACGACACCGCGATCCGCCAATGGATGCGCACCGTCGATCGCTTCGACAACTGGTCGATGACGGCCGGCTCGATCGACGACCAGATGCCCGGCCTGCTCGAACGCAAGGGCCAACACCCCGTCTACGTGCCGCTCCAGGCCGGCGAAAAGCAGCCCGCGCCGCAGAACCGCCGCATCGACGTGCGCTCGCTGTCGCTGCTGACGGGTGAGCCCGGCGCGCAGGTGCTGACGCTGCCGAAGGCCGACCCGAAGACGCTGCGCCCGTTCGAAGTGGTCGGCGTGCCGATCGACAAGCCCGGCTTCTACGTGCTCGAACTTGCGTCGCCCGCGCTCGGCCGCTCGCTGCTCGCGAAGCCGTCGAGCATGTACGTGCGCACCACCGTGCTCGTCACGAACCTCGGCGTGCACCTGAAGCAGGGCCGCGAGAACAACCTCGTCTGGGTCACGACGCTCGACAAGGGCAAGCCGGTGCCGAACGCGCAGATCCGCGTGTCCGACTGCAACGGCGACGAAATCGCGGCCGGCAAGACCGACGCGCAGGGCCTGCTGAAGATCGACGGGCCGTTCGAGCCGAAGCGCGCGTGCAGTTCGTCGGAACAGCGCTTCGACGACTACTTCGTCTCGGCCCGCGTCGACGATCCGAAGACGGGCCCCGACATGGCGTTCGTCAGTTCGGGCTGGAACCGCGGGATCGAATCGTGGCGCTTCAACGTGCCGACCGACGCCGACAGCGCGCCGACCGTGCGCGCGCATACGGTGTTCGACCGCACGCTGCTGCGCGCCGGCGAAACCGTGTCGATGAAGCATTTCATCCGCACCGAGACGCTGCAGAGCCTCGCGTTCCCGTCGCAATACCCGACGCGCATGACGATCCGCCATCTCGGCACGGGCCAGACCTACAAGCTGCCGCTCACGTGGGCAGCCGACCACACCGCGGACTCGCAGTTCACGCTGCCGGCCGCCGCGAAGCTCGGCGAGTACAGCGTCGAACTCCAAGGCGGCCCGGAAGACGCGCCGACCGCCACTTACTACAGCGGCAGCTTCCGCGTCGAGGCGTTCCGCCTGCCGGTGCTGAAAGGCTCGATCGGCGCGCGCGACGCGCAGAAGAGCCCGCTCGTCGCCGTGAAGGAAGCACCGCTCGCGGTGCAGATCGACTACGTGTCGGGCGGCGGCGCATCGAACCTGCCCGTGCAGGTGTCGGCACTGATGAAATGGGCGTCGCCGCCGTTCGCGGATCGCTTCGAGGAATTCAGCTTCACGCCATATCGCCCCGACACGAGCGACGGCAACGCCGACGACGATGCGCAGGACGGCGACAACGCGTCGTCGTCGAACAACAACGATCCCGACGCGACGAAGCTGATCGCCGACAAGCTGCCGCTGACGCTCGACCGCAATGGCGCGGGCTCGGTCACGCTCAAGGGCCTGCCGGACGTCGACGCACCGAAGCGCATCGCGCTGGAGGCGACCTTCGCGGATCCGAACGGCGAAGTGCAGACGATTCGCGGCGACACGATCCTGTGGCCGGCCGCGGTGGTGGCCGGCATCAAGGCCGGCCGGTGGGTGTCGGTCGGCCAGCGCGTGCCGGTGCAGGCCCTGGCGGTCGACCTGCAGGGCAAGCCGCGCGCGTCGGTGCCGATCGAGATCAAGGGGGTCGCGCGCATCACGACGTCGTCGCGCAAGCGGATGGTCGGCGGCTTCTATGCGTACGACAACAAGAGCGACACGCGCGACCTCGGCGTGCTGTGCTCGGGCAAGACCGACGACAAGGGCCGCATGGCCTGCGACGCGACGCTCGAGCAGGCCGGCAACGTGCAGCTGATCGCGGTCGCGAAGGACGGCGACGGCCGCACGTCGAATGCATCGACGTCGGTATGGGTCACGCGCGAGGACGAACTCTGGTTCGGCGGCGACAACACCGACCGGATCGACGTGATCCCCGAGAAAACCTCGTACGAGCCGGGCGAAACGGCCCGCTTCCAGGTGAGGATGCCGTTCCGCTACGCGACCGCGCTCGTCGCGGTCGAGCGCGGCGGCGTGATGGAAACGCACATCGTCGAGCTGAACGGCAAGAACCCGACCGTCGACCTGAAGGTCGGCGAATCGTGGGGGCCGAACGTCTACGTGTCGGTGCTCGCGTTGCGCGGCCGGATTCGCGAGGTGCCGTGGTACTCGTTCTTCACGTGGGGCTGGAAGGCGCCGGTCGAATGGGCGCGCGCGTTCTGGCGCGAAGGCCGCCATTATGAGGCGCCGACCGCGTTCGTCGACCTGTCAAAGCCCGCGTTCCGCTACGGCCTCGGCGAGATCAAGGTCGGCACGGGCGTTCACCGCCTCGGCGTGACCGTGACGACCGACGCGACGCGCTACACGGTACGCAGCAAGGCGCAGGCGCACGTGAAGGTCACGCTGCCGAACGGCCAGCCCGCGCCGGCCGGCACGCAGATCGCACTCGCGGCCGTCGATGAAGCGCTGCTCGAACTGATGCCGAACAACAGTTGGGACCTGCTCGACGCGATGCTGCGCCGGCGTGCGTACGGCGTCGAGACGGCCACCGCGCAGATGGAAATCGTCGGCCGCCGCCACTTCGGCCGCAAGGCCGTGCCGGCCGGCGGCGGCGGGGGCAGCGCGCCGACCCGCGAGCTGTTCGACACGCTGCTGCTGTGGAACCCGCGCGTGACGCTCGACGCCAATGGCAGCGCAACCGTCGAGGTGCCGCTGAACGACGCGCTCACGCGCTTCCGGATCGTCGCGATCGCGGCGGTCGGCCCCGACCGTTTCGGCACGGGCAGCACGTCGATCCGCAGCACGCAGGATCTGCAACTGATCTCCGGCCTGCCGCCGCTCGTGCGCGAAGGCGACGCGTTCCGCGCGCAGGTCACGCTGCGCAACACGACCGACCGCGCGATGCAGGTCGTCGTGACGCCGCGCGTGACGGGCCTCGACGTCGCACCGCAAACCGTGTCGCTGGCGGCGAATGCGGCGACCGAAGTCGCGTGGACGATCACCGTGCCCGAGCAGGCGCTCGATGCGGCCGGTGCGCTGAACTGGCGCATCGAGGCGGCCGAGCAAGGCGGCAAGCGCGCGTCCGACGCGCTGGCCGTCGCGCAGAAGGTCGTGCCCGCGCTGCCGGTAACCGTGCAGCAGGCGACGCTCGCGCAGGTCGACGGCACGCTGACGGTGCCCGTGTCGGCCCCGGCCGGCGCGGTGAGCAACGCACAGGGTGCACCGCGCGGCGGCATCGCCGTATCGCTGCAGTCGAAGCTCGCCGACGGCCTGCCCGGCGTGCGGCGCTGGTTCGAGCGCTATCCGTACCGCTGCCTCGAACAGCAGACGTCGCGTGCAATCGGGCTGCGCGACCCCGCGCAATGGCAGGCGCTGATCGCGCGCATGCCCGTCTACCTCGACAGCGACGGCCTGGCGAGCTACTTCCCGCCGTCGTCGGACGATTCACACTACGGCAGCCCGACGCTGTCGTCGTATCTGCTCGTGGTATCCGACGAAGCCAGCCGTCTCGATCCGCGCTTCGCACTGCCGGAAGACCTGCGCACGCAGCTCGAAGCCGGGCTCGCGCGCTTCGTCGACGGCCGCCTCGAGCGCAACGCGTGGGCGCCGCGCCAGGATCGCGACCTGCGCAAGCTCGCCGCGATCGAGGCGCTGTCGCGCTACGGCGCCGCGCAGGGCCGCATGCTCGGTTCGATCGAGATCGCGCCGAACCAGTGGCCGACGTCGGCGGTGATCGACTATCACGCGATCCTGACGCGCGTGAAGGACATCCCGCAACGCGACGAGAAACGCGCGCAGGTCGACCAGATCCTGCGGGCGCGCCTGACCTACCAGGGCACGCAGCTCGTGTTCTCGACCGCGCGCGACGACGACCTGTGGTGGCTGATGACCAGCAACGAGACCAACGCCGCCCGTCTCGCGCTGGAATTCGCCGGCGACCCGGCGTGGAAGGACGAAATGCCGCGCGTGACGGCCGGCCTGCTCGCGCTGCAACGCCAGGGCGCATGGCAGACGACGACGTCGAACGCGCTCGGCCTGCTCGCGGTCGAACGCTTCTCGCGGACCTACGAGAGCACGCCGGTCGCCGGCGCGACGAAGGTTGCGCTCGGCGGCGACGCGCGTTCGATCTCGTGGTCGCAGGCGGCATCGGCCGCGCCCGCCGATACGCCCGCGTCGGCTACTCCCGCGACCCGCGCGGCCGCCGCGCGCAGCGTGCTGCTGCCGTGGCCGCGTGCGTCGCAGGGGCCGGCCACGCTGTCGGTCACGCAGGACGGCACCGGCCGCCCGTGGGCGACCGTCGAAAGTCTCGCGGCCGTGCCGCTGCGCTCGCCGTTCGCGGCCGGCTACCGGATCACGAAGACCGTCACGCCCGTGTCGCCCGCCGTCAAGGGCGTGCTGACGCGCGGCGACGTCGTGCGCGTGCATCTCGACATCGATGCGCAGAGCGACATGACGTGGGTCGCCGTCAACGATCCGATCCCGGCCGGTGCGACGATCCTCGGGTCGGGCCTCGGCCGCGATTCCGAAGCCGCGACGCAGGACGAGAAAACGCCGGACGGCGCGTGGCCGACGTTCATCGAGCGCGACTTCGACGGCTACCGCGCGTACTACGACTATTTGCCGAAGGGTAAATTCTCGGTCGAGTACACGGTGCGGCTGAACAACGTCGGCACGTTCGGACTGCCGCCGACGCGCGTCGAGGCGCTGTATGCGCCGTCCGTGTACGGCCTGTGGCCGAACCCGCCGATGACCGTGAAGCCGGCCGACGCGGGCAAGTGACGAGACCGCGATGATGGATCTGGCTTTGCCGTGGCCGGCGCGTTTCGCCGGCCGCGTATTCGTCGCCGTCGTGCTGGCCGCGCCGCTCGTCGCGCATGCCCTACCCGGCTACGACGACGTGCGTCGCAACTGGCGCAGCTCCGACTGGGTGCTGCTCGCCCGCGACGGCACGCCGCTGCAGCGCACGCGCATCGACGTCACCGAACGGCGCGGCGAATGGGTGTCGCTCGCCGACGTATCGCCCGCGTTCCGCGAGGCGATCGTCGTGTCCGAGGACAAGCGCTTCTACGAACACAGCGGCGTCGACTGGCGCGGCATTGCCGGCGCCGCGTGGGGCAACCTGTGGAATGAACGCACGCGCGGCGCGTCGACCGTCACGATGCAGCTCGCGGGCTTGCTCAGCGATTCGCCGCGCCGCTCGGGCCAGCGCTCGCTGCCGCAGAAGGCCACGCAGGCCGTGAATGCGCTGTGGCTCGAACGCAGCTGGCGCAAGGACCAGATCCTCGAGGCCTACCTGAACCTGGTGCCGTTCCGCGGCGAAACGATCGGGCTCGGCGCGCTGTCGCAGGTGCTGTTCGGCAAGGCGCCGTCGGGCCTCGATGCACGCGAGGCCGCGATCGCGGCCGCACTCGTGCGTGCGCCCAATGCGGCGCCGGCGAAGATCGCCGAGCGCGCGTGCCGGATCCTGCGCGACATGCATGCGGCGCAGGCGTGCGCGTCGCTCGACGGCTACGTGCAGCTCGTCACGGCGCGCCCGGCCAACGCCGTGCGTAACGACATCACGGCGGACGGCGCCGCCCTCGCCCCGCATTTCGCGAGGCGCATCGCGGCCGAGGTCAAGCCGGCGGCCGGCGCGCAGGTCCGCACGACGCTCGATGCGCGGCTGCAGCGCTTCGCACGCGACGCGCTGATGCGCGCGCTGACCGAACTCAACGCGCCCGCGCACCGGCGCAACGTGCAGGACGGCGCGGTGGTCGTGATCGACAACGCGACCGGCGAGATTCGCGCGTGGGTCGGCTCGTCGGAGGCGCTGTCGAGCGCGCGCGACGTCGACGCCGTGCTCGCGCCGCGCCAGGCCGGCTCGACGCTCAAGCCGTTCCTCTATGCGCAGGCGCTCGACGAAAAACGGCTGACGGCCGCGTCGCTGCTCGACGATGCGCCGATCAACCTCGCCGCCGGCGGCGGCCTGTACATTCCGCAGAACTACGACAAGGATTTCAAGGGCTGGGTAAGCGTGCGCAGCGCGCTCGGCGGCTCGTTGAACGTGCCGGCCGTGCGCACGCTGGTGCTCGTCACGCCGCATCGCTTCGCGCGCACGCTGACCGCACTCGGCCTGCCGCTCGCGCAGGAAGGCGATTACTACGGCTTCAGCCTCGCGCTCGGCAGTGCGGACGTCACGCTGCTGTCGCTGACCAATGCATACCGCGCGCTCGCGAACGGCGGCGTCGCGCGCAAGGTCGTCGACCTGCCGCCTGCGGCATCGACGGCCGCCTCCGGTGCATCGTCGCCCGCGCGAACGAACGCCGGCACGCGCGTGTTCAGCGAGGCAGCCAGCTTCGTCGTCACCGACATTCTGTCCGACAACAACGCGCGCGTGCGCACGTTCGGCTTCGACAACCCGCTCGCGACGCGCTTCTTCTCGGCGGTCAAGACCGGCACGAGCAAGGACATGCGCGACAACTGGACCATCGGTTTCACGTCACGCTATACGGTCGGCGTGTGGGTCGGCAATGCGGACGGCTCGCCGATGTGGGACGTGTCGGGCGTCACGGGTGCGTCGCCCGTGTGGTCGGCCGTCGTCGGCTATCTGCACCGCGACCTGCCGAGCCGTGCGCCGCACGCGCCGGCCGGCGTCGAGACGCGCCGCATCACGTTCGAGCGCGACATCGAGCCGGCGCGCAACGAGTGGTTCATCGCGGGCACGGCGGTCGACACGATTCGGCTCGCGGCGCCCGTCGCGCCGGGCAAGGACGGCGCGCGTGCACCGCCGACGATCGGCGCGCCGACCGACGGCACGATCTTCGCGATCGACCCGGACATTCCGCCGAAGAACCAGCGGATCTGGTTCGAACGCTCCGCCGGCCACGCGACGAAATTCGCGTGGCGGCTCGACGACAAGGTGATCGGGCATGCCGACCGCGTCGCGTGGCTACCGTGGCCCGGCCGGCACCGGCTGGAACTCGTCGATGCGCGCGGCAACGTCGCGGATGCGATCGGCTTCGAGGTGCGCGGCGCGTTCGCGAAGCCGGCCGCGCGCAAGCCCTGAGCCGGCAGGGCCGGCCTTACTGGCTGGCCGTATTCGCCTTCGGCGGCTGAGCGGAGAAGTCGAGTGCCGGCGCGGTCGAGATCGCCGCTTCGTTCGCGACGCTGAAATTCGGGCGGGGCTGATAGCCGAAGAGCTTCGCGATCAGGACATCCGGGAACTGGCGAATTTGCACGTTGTAGTGCTGCACCGTCTTGATGTAGCGGCCGCGCGCGACCGCGATGCGGTTCTCGGTGCCTTCGAGCTGCGTCTGCAGATTGCGGAACGCTTCGTTCGCCTTCAGCTCCGGGTAGCGCTCGGACACTACCATCAGCCGGTTCAGCGCGCCCGACAGTTCGCCCTGGCGCTGGTCGAACGCCGCGAGCGCGGCCGGATCCCTCGCCATCTCCGGCGTCATCTGCACGCTGCCCACGCGTGCGCGGGCCGACGCCACCTCGGTCAGTACGCGTTCCTCGTGAGACGCATAGCCCTTCACCGACGCGGCGAGGTTCGGCACGAGATCGGCTCGGCGCTGGTACTGGTTCAGCACTTCGGACCACGCGGCATTGATGTCCTCGTCGGACGCCTGGATCGCGTTATAGCCGCACCCCGCGAGCGGAGCCAGCACGCAGCACATGAACAGGGTTCGAAACCATTTCATTATGGGTGACTTCCGGTTGAACGCTCCGGACGGAGCGGTAGTAAAAAAACGTGGCTTGCACGGGCGTGGCGGTTACCAGCGGCCGGACGCGCCGCCGCCGCCGCTCGAACCGCCTCCGCCGCGAAACGAATCAGACGAGCCGGAACTGGACGAGGGCCACTTGAAGCCCGACGACGTCGAGGACGACGGAGACGACGAACTGCCGCCCGTCAGTTTGTCGACGATCCAAAGGATCGCCACCAGCACGCAGAACACCGCGACCAGCACTTCACCCGGCGAATATCCCATCAGATGCCCGATCCCGATCAGCGCCAGCAACGTCCCGCCGATGATCGCCGTGTACTTGCGGATGCTTGCGGATCGGACGAGACCGATGCCGAGCAGCCAAGCCGCGACGCCGATGCCGGTCGGAACGAACGCGAGGGCCGCCAGGATCACGTCGAGCTTGCCGTCGAAGATCGCGCCGACCGGCAACATCACGATCGGTGCGATTGTCGCAACGAGATAGCTGGCTGGAAGCATGATCTGCCAGCGCAGCTTGCGCCTCTCGGTCACGACGCCCAGCGCGACATTGGCCAGCCCGAGCAGCAGCCAGAATGTGAAACTGCCGTAGTCGACCGGCGGCTTATCGAGCAATCCGTTCGACAGTCGCCTTTCGGCGCGGGGCGC
This sequence comes from Burkholderia sp. HI2761, assembly GCF_002223355.1. Taxonomy (NCBI): domain Bacteria; kingdom Pseudomonadati; phylum Pseudomonadota; class Betaproteobacteria; order Burkholderiales; family Burkholderiaceae; genus Burkholderia; species Burkholderia sp. HI2761. The sequence goes on from NZ_NKFN01000007.1 coordinate 2,105,346, forward strand.
GACGTCGGCCGCCTCGTCACCGCGTCGCGCATCGGTCGACGCCGCCATTTCCGGTGGCATCATCTCGCGCGCCAGCGCAGCGACCGCGTCGCTCACGCCGGTTTCGATGCGATTCTCGCGAAACGCGGGCACGATCTGCTCGCGGATGATGCGGCCCGCGATGATGTCTGGAATCGCCCCTTCGAGCCCGTAGCCGACCTCGATCCGCACGGTACGGTCGTTGAGCGCGGCGACGAGCAGCAGGCCGTTGTCGATCTGGCTCTGGCCGAGCCTCCAGTGTTCGAATACGTTGGTCGCGAACTGCTCGATCGTCGACTGCCCGGTCGAGCCGACTAGCAGCACGGCCAGTTGTACGCCAAGCCGTTGCTCGAGCGCGGTGAGTCGATCGGTCAGTTCAGCCGCGCAGACGGCGCTCAGCGCGCCGGTGAGATCCGTCACGCGACCTTTCAGCGGCGGGGCGGCTTCGGGGTGGCCGGCGACGGGATAGGCGGCCGCTGCAGCCACGTGCGTGCAGGCCGATGGTCCCGCGATCGACGGCTCGTCGGCCGACGATGCGGCGATGGCAATGCTGTCCGCATCTGCCGGCGCGGCAAGGGCTGCGCCGCCGAACAGCGACGCCGCGCCCGCCAGCATGGCCGCCGCCAGCGCGTTCCGCATGCCGGATCGGCCGGTCAAGCTGCTGGGCCGCGTGGATCGGGAAAGGTCGTTGCGGGACGTGCGTGCCCGCGATGCCTGATCGCCATCGCGTCCCCCCGGGCACGGCCGGCCCATCTGTCGTTTGAAGTTCATGTCGGAAACGGCACGCCGGCTCTCCCGTGCTCTCATGGTTTTATTCGTTCCGCAGCATAACCAATTGCGAAGGGAACTGAAAGGTTTCCGGCCGAGTTCCGGATCCAATCATTTCAATATGCCGTCGTATCGTCCCGATGCGGGTGCATACGTCACAAAGCGGTCGTCTTACGCGGTTTCAATCAGTAACCTGCCACACGCGGTGCATTCGTACACCGTTCGTTCCAGGCCTAGAAAGCGTGTATGCAAGTGATCATGGAGCACGTTGCCGAGATCGAGCCGAAGATCAATGTAATCACTAACCCCGGCTCACGAGCCAATCGGACGTGCCACCCTGCTGCGCGGCCACGACATAGCTTTGCAACTCACTCACCGGCCAATCGAAAAACAGCTCGTACGCCGTATCCTTGACCATCCTCGCCTTGTAAGGCAGCGAATCGGTGTTGACCCGGATCGGGTTTCCGCACACACAACTAATCTTACTCATCGTGTTCCCGTTACTTGCCTCAATGCGATCCCGGTGAATCCGGAGCGTGCTACCGGTCCCCGCCTTTTCTTCGTTCTCGACCGCTGCCAGCCGATTTCCCGACCGGACATGCGAAGCCGCGAACTATTGTGGATGCGATGAATTGGTTCGACAATACCGAGCACGCGGTGCATTCAAGCACCGACGACGAACCGACGCAGGCCGATTCCGGACCGACAACGATGACACCTGAAGCCGAGGGAAAACTGCTCCGGCATGGCGTACAGATCATCCCGCTTGTCTTGGGCCTGTATGCCGCCGACAGCCTATGGGACGCGTATCGAAACGGCGGCATCCTGGAATGCCATCAGGCTCGAATGCACCCCATGACCTGTTGGTGGATCACGCCGGACATGGGCGAGCACTTCCAGGGGCTGCTCGCCAGTCAGTGGCACATGCTCGGGCTCAGCATCGTGCTGAGCCTGTTGCTCGCCTACGTCATGGCGCCGGCCCGCCCTCCACGCCAATAACGCATCCGCCCGGCGGTACCGCCGCCAACGGTGGACCGAACGGGCAAGCAGCACCGCGGATCAAGACATAGAATGACAGCAGCGCCGCATTCCCGACGCACACCGGCTGCGCCTCACTCTCCCGATTGCCCGCGACCATGAACATCCGCCATGAACGCTTCATCCGCCCCGCGCTGGGCGTCTTGTGCGTTGCAACGCTCGCCGTACTCCAGGCCTGCAACGGCGATGCCTGCTTCGGCGTCGACGTGTGCTTCAACGACAACACGCAGACCATCGCGCTGTCGGGCACGGCCGCGACGGGCGACGCGCTCGCGAGCGCCCAGGTCACGATCAATTGCGCGGCGGGCTCGGCAACGACGCTGACCGACGGCGGCGGCAATTATCGTGCGACGCTCAACGCCGCGCTGCCATGCGTCATCACCGTGGCGTCGGGCGGCACGAGTCTGCATTCGCTCGCCTACGCGGGCGGCACCTTCAATACGACGGCCGAGACCGAGTTGATGCTCGTTTATCTCGCGGCGCAACTCGGGACGAACACGGCCGGGCTGATCGGTAATTTTCAGGGCACCCTGCGCTACCAGCGGGCGATGAACAGCCCGGACACCGTGCAGGCCGCGCAATCGGCCGTGGTCACGAACCTGCAGCAGCGCTATGCGGTCATGCTCGCCGCACCGGCGTTCCTGACCACCTCGTTCGTGGTCGGGCAACCGGGCGTCGACAGCGATCTCGTGGCGCTGGCCAAGGCTGGGGCGATCGACCCGAACGGACTGCCGGATCCGGTTGCCGTTTCGCTGTTGCAGCAGGCCGGGGCCGCCCATCCGCTGTAAGCGGCGATCAGATCGGCGGCGTCGGACCGGGCGACGCGATTCAGCAGGATCCGGTTCATGAGTCGGTCACCAGCCGGCGCTTACGCCGCCTCCCCGCTCCCGCACACCACCGGCGCCGCCTGCTGCTGCGACAGATACCGCAGCAGCTTCGTCACCATCCACACGACGATGAACGACAACGCGACGAAGAATACCGCCAGCGGCGTCAGCACGTGAATCGACACGAAACCGGCCAGGCCCATCATCGCGGACGATACGAGCAACAGCGCACAGCCGAGAATCGCGCTCGTCAGGCCGGCGATATGTGGAAACAGCGAATTACCCTTGGCCATCAGCGTCGGATACATCGCGCCCGCGCAGAAGCCCATCACGAGCACCGGCGTCGCGAGCGTCCATACGCGCAGGCCGACGGTCAGCGCCAGCACCAGCATCACGACCGACGCGATCGCCATCACGCGCGCACCGATCCGCAGCCGTTGCTCGGCGCTCGGCAGCCCGCGCCCGTGAATCCGGTTCGACAGGCCGCCGAGGAAATACATGAGGCCGATGCCGAGGGCGAGATAGCCAAAGAAGGTCGGCGGCTTGTGCAGCGTGGTCTGCACCATGAACGGCCCGACGATGTTGAATACCAGCAGGATGCTGTAGCACAGCCCCTGTGCGAGGAAACAGCTCTGGAACACCGGGCTCGCCAGCACCTTGCCCGCGTTCGCCATCAACGTGCGCGGCTCGAGATGCACCGGCTTCGGCAAGGTTTCGCGGTAGTGCCACAGCAGCGCCCACATCGCCAACGAGTAAACCAGCAGGAACACGAGGCACGCGCGCCAGCCGAACCATTCCTGCAGGTGCGCGCCAATCACCGGCGCGATGATCGGGGCGAGCCCCCAGGCGATCGACATGTACGTGAACGCGTGCATCAGCGCCTGGCCGGAAAACGAATCGGTGATGATCGCCTTCGCCAGCAGGTTGGTGGTCGCTATCCCGAAGCCCTGCAGGCAGCGCGCCAGCACGAACGTCTCGAGGTTCGGTGCGCCGAGCGACAGCAGGCAGCCGATCGTGTAGATCACGAGCCCGAACGCGAGCACGCGCTTGCGGCCGTATGCGTCGGCGATCGGCCCGAAGATCAGTTGGCCGAGCGCGTAGGCGGCCATGTAGCCGGACACGCTCGACTGGATCGCCTGCGGCGTGGTCGCGAACGAACGGGCCATGTCCGGCAGCGCGGGCACATAGATGTCGATCGCAAGTTGGCCGGCGGACGCGAACAGGCAGATCAGGAACAACAGGAAGCGCGGCGAATTCGACTCGCGCGCGGGAGTGAGCGTGGCGTTCATGAAGACTGGGAAGGAGGACAGGCAGCAGCGCCGCACCCTCAATGTTCGAACGTCGAACATGCGTGCGGTCGCGGCGAATTCCGTATTGTGCCCGTTGTTGCACCGCACGACAGGATTCCCCTGGCGCGGGCGAGGTCGAATACCGTTTGCGGCACGTCCCGAAATACGCGGATCGGCCTGGCCGGCCGCAATTTTAATGTTGATTTAAGCCGCCGGCGGCATTGTCTCGGATGGCTCTCTCCGTGAGCCGCACGTCATTGTTGATTCGATCAGTCTCGTTTGATGGAGATACGAAGATGCGATTCCGTTCGTATATGGCGGCGGGCGCACTGGCGCTGGCGCCCGTGTTCGCCCTGGCCGGACAGGCCGGCGCGGCGGCCGCCGCCCAACCGATGTTCGTCAATGTCGACGGGCAGGCCGTGCCCGTGAAAGCCGAAACGCGCGTCGTCCAGACGGCCGTCGGCCCGATGAAGGTCAGCACGTGGAGCTGGCACAGCCCGCAAGGCGGCGCGAGCTTCGAGATGCAAACGTCGTCGTCGGGCGGCATGCCGCCGGCAGCCGCGCTACGGCAGATGCAGGCCGCGCAGTACCGGATGCAGGCGGCCCAGGCGCAGATGGTCGCGATGCAGCAACAGATGATGGCGCTCCAGCACATCGCACTCGCCAACGCATTCGCGATGCCGATGCCGATGCCGCAAACGGTCGGCTTCGCGATGCCGCTGTGGGCGATGCCGGAACCGGTCGTCGTCCTCGTACCGGCGCAGCCGCCGGCGCGTTCAGCGGCCCCGGCAACGCCGGCCGCACCCGTCGCACCCGCCGCACGCGGGCCGGAAATCAAGGCTTGACGCGCTTCGCGCCGCCCGGCGCAGCGCGCTCGAACCGCCGGCATACGCCGGCGGTTTTTCATTGCGACAGCCGAATCAATACTGCGCCTGGTCCGTCGGATTCTTGAACAGTTGCTTCATCTCCGCCGACAGCGGATAGTTCAGGCTCACGCCCTTCGGCGGAATCGGCTGCGTGAACCACTGGTTGTAGAGCTTTTCGGCCGCGCCCGAGGTCTGCATCTTCGCGATCACGCCGTCGACGACATGCTTGAACGCAGGATCGTCCCTGCGCATCATGCACGCGTAGTTTTCGTGGACGAGCGGCGTGCCCGCCACCGTGTACGCACCCGGGTTGCGGTCCTTCGCGATCTCGCCGTACAGCAGCGGCTCGTCCATCACGAACGCCACCGCGCGCCCGGTCGTGACGTTCATGAACGCTTCGGCGTGATCCTTCGCGCTGATGATCGTCATGTTCATCGCCTTCTCTTCGTTGAGCTTGCGCAACAGGCGCTCGTCCGACGTGCCGGCCGTCGTCGCGACCGTCTTGCCGGCCAGGTCCGCGAAGTCCTTCACGCCCGAATCCTTGCGCGTGCTGAAACGGATGCCGTACAAAAAGATGCTGTTCGAGAACGCGGCCTGCTTCTGGCGTTCGAGCGTGTTCGTCGTCGAGCCGCATTCGAAGTCGATCGTCCCGTTCTGCAGCAGCGGAATCCGGTTCTGCGACGTGATCGGGATTTCCTTCACCGCGAGGTTCGGCAGGTTCAGGTCCGTCTTCACCTGGTCGATGATGCGCGACGCGATGTCGCGCGAGTAGCCGATGTTCTTCTGCTGGTTGTCCGAATACGAAAATGGCACCGACGACTCGCGAATGCCCAGCGACACGACGCCCGTGTCCTTGATTTTCTTGAGCGTACCGGTAAGGGCCTGCGCGTGCGCGGTGCCGGCCAGCGCACAGGCCAGCGCGACGGCGAGCCAACGGAAACGGCGATCCATGCGTGTCTCCTGACGAAACGTTGATCGAATCGCGATCCTACGCCCGACAATATTCGCGTCACATCAGGAGAAGCGTAAACAACCTTCCGCCGCGGCCCGATCCTGAAAGATGTTTTCCGTGCCGCGCAAACCGCCCCGCGCCGCTCGTCTCGCCCGGCCGCCCCGCGCGCGGGCTCGGTCGCGCCGTCTGTGCCGGCCGTTCCAAACGCGCGTTCGTGCTGCGACGCATCAACGTAATCGTTTGCGGCACCCGTCGTTTTTCTCGTGAAACGCACTCAAGAAGCCGCCGCGCACGCCGTTACCCAGTGCATGGCGCGTCGCAGCAACCCGCTGCAACCGTCAGACAAAAACGACAAGGTCCGGCTCGCCCGGACCGGCGCCACCGCCGGCACGACGGTTATCTACGAGGATCGAGTTTCAACATGAGAGCCAAACGATTCAATTTCGCGCTGGCGCGCCCCGCACATGCGCGCATGCTCGCCGGCATGCTGTCCGCCGCCGCCCTGCTGCCCCTCGCCGGCTGCGGCGGTGGCGGCGGCGACGGCAGCAACCCGTCTGCGTCCAACGCGGCACCCGCACCGGCCCCCGCACCGACGCCGGCGCCCACTCCCGCGCCGGCCCCGACCACGCCGCCCTCGTCGTCCGGCAGCAATGCGTGCTCGTCGCAGCAGGCCGCCGTGCAGATGGCCGCGCAGGCCGCACCGGTCGAGCCGCCGGTCGACCACCTCATCGTCAAGCTGAAAACCCTGACGGCCACGCGTGCAATGGCGGCCATCGACGACGGCTCGCGACTCGACGCGGTGATCCAGCGTGCGATGACGCGCTGGACCGCGCCGGTGACCGGCAGCGCACGCGCGTACGCGAGCACGGTCCCGCAAACGCCGGTGAACGTGCAGGTCGAGCGAACGATCTCGAACGGCGCAGCCGTGCTGTCGCTCGGCCAGCGCATGGCCGCCGCCGATGCCGCCGCGCTCGCGCAGACGTTCGCGGCCGACGGCGATGTCGACTACGCGGAACCGGATCACCCGATGCAGATCCGCGACACGCCGAGCGACCCGCTCTACAACCAGCAGTGGTACATGTCCGACCCGGCCGCCGGCATCGACCTGCCGCCCGCGTGGAACGTGACCAAGGGTTCGCCGACCGTCGTCACGGCGGTACTCGACACCGGCTACCGGCCGCACGGCGATCTCGTCGGCAACCTGATACAGCAAGGCTACAGCTTCATCAGCAACGTCAACACCAGCAACAACGGCTCGACGCGCGGTCCGGACGCAACCGATCCGGGCGACTGGGTCACGCAGCAGGAACTCGACAACGTCAACGGTCCGTACTATCACTGCGCAAGCGAGCCGAGCAACAGCAGTTGGCACGGCACGCGCGTGATGGGCGTGATCGGCGCGACCGCCGACAACGGCACCGGGATCGCCGGCGTATCGTGGCTCAGCCGAATCCTGCCGGTGCGCGTGCTCGGCAAGTGCGGCGGCGTGACGAGCGACATCGCCGACGGCATGCGCTGGGCAGCCGGCATTCCCGTCAACGGCGTGCCGAACAATCCGAATCCCGCGAAGATCATCAACCTCAGCCTGGGCGGCGTCGGCGCATGCAGCACGACGTTCCAGCAGGCGATCGACGACGTGACCGCGAAGGGCGTGACCGTGGTCGTCGCGGCCGGCAACGACGGCCTGTCGACCGGACTCGACCAGCCCGCGAACTGCCGCGGCGTGATCACCGTCGGCGCGACCGACGCGACGGGCCGTCGCGCATCGTTCAGCAACTTCGGCGCCGATGTCGCGCTGAGCGCACCGGGCGTCAACATCCTGTCGACGTCGAACACCGGCACGACGACGCCGGGCTCGGACACCTATGGCCTCGCGAACGGCACGAGCCTCGCGACACCGCAGGTGACGGGGGTCGCCGCGCTGATGCTGTCGGTGAACGGCAATCTCACGCCCGCGCAGATCCTGCAGAAGCTGCAAGGCGGCACGCGCGCGGCGAAGCTGGCGGCCGGCACGTCGTGCACAGCGCTGCCGGCAGGCTCGGGCATCCTCGATGCAGGGGCCGCCGTCGCGACGGCGAACCAGTAACAGCCCCCCGTTCGACGCAGCCGCGCGCATGCCGACATGGCACGCGCGCGGCTGTTTCGTGACGGCTGTCGCGCGTACCCGCGAACGTGCATCGGCGCGATCAAGTATCTCGAAATAGCGCCTGAAAAAAGGGCTGACAAAAGGGTTGACGCTTCGCACGACGAGCCATTACCATCGCTCCCGTCTAATTACATGGAGTGTTCTGTGAACACCGATGCGAGTTGTAGTTGGTTCCTGACTAACTTGACTGCTGCCTGAGGAAAACGCGCAGAGCCTCGTCTTCTGCCGCATCCCGGGAAGCAGGATGCGGCGCCCTTCCGGCCTGATTACCGGCCAGATTCCCCGCCGAATTTTCGATGTTGTCGAATGCACGCGACGCGCCGTCGCGCGTGTGCGTTCGTGTTGCGCGCGGCGTCGGCCGCGTGCGCTCTCCATTCGCGTGCCGTCCGGCCGCGCGCCTCGTTGCGCGCGCCGCTGCCGATCGCCCGTGCCGACTATCCGAAACCGACAGGAGTGCAGATGAACTCAGACGACAGTAGTCGATTACCGCTCGCCGGTGCGACGCTGCGCATCGACATGCCGTCCGCATCATGCGCGCCGGCGAGCGTTCCCGCCTTTACCGACCCACATCCGATCGCGCCTGACGCGACGCGGCGGGGAGCGCTCGTGCGTCGATGACGTCACGGTCGCTCCCCGCCCGCCGCCTCGTGCGCAAGGAGCGACTCATGACGACACGACACAATACTTCGCACAAGAAACAGCGCGGCTTCATCAAGGCCGGCGCCGGCCAGCAGAACGACCCGCGCGTCATGCGCGCCGCGCAGGAAGCAGCCCGCCCGCTCGAAGACACGCTGAAGTCGCTGCACACCAGCACGCGCGGCCTCACCTACGACCAGGCCGCCGACCGCCTGCAGCATGACGGCCCGAACGAAATCGCGCACGACAAGCCGCCGCACTGGACCCGCCAGTTGCTGCTCTCGTTCCACAACCCGTTCGTCTACGTGCTGCTGGTGCTGGCCGCCATCAGTTTCTGCACCGACGTCTACTTCGCGGCCCCCGACGATCGGGATTACGTCGGCATGACGATCCTGCTGACGATGGTCACGATCAGCGCGCTGCTGCGCTTCGTACAGGAGTTCCGTTCGCTGCGCGCGGCCGAGAAGCTCAAGGCGATGGTCCGGACGACCGCGACCGTGCAGCGCGCGATGACCGACACGTCGGAGCCGACGCGCCGCGAGGTGCCGATGCGTGAGGTGGTCGCCGGCGACATCGTGCATCTTTCCGCCGGCGACATGATCCCCGCCGACGTGCGGCTGCTCGCGTCGCGCGACCTGTTCATCAGCCAGGCCGTGCTGACCGGCGAGGCGCTACCCGTCGAGAAGTACGACACGCTCGGCGCGGTGGCCGGCAAATCCGCGAGCACGCATGCGGCCGGCGCCGCCAACGACGCACCGGGGTCGCTGCTCGATCTCGAGAACGTCTGCTTCATGGGCACCAACGTCGTCAGCGGCACGGCGACGGCCGTCGTCGTCGCGACCGGCGAAGATACGTACTTCGGCTCGCTCGCGCGCAACGTCGTGAGCCACAAACGCATCGAGACGAGCTTCGACCGCGGTGTCGCGAGCGTCAGCTGGCTGCTGATCAAGTTCATGTTCGTGATGGTGCCGATCGTGTTCATGATCAACGGCCTGACCAAGGGCGACTGGCTGAGCGCACTCACGTTCGCCCTCGCGGTGGCCGTCGGCCTGACGCCCGAGATGCTGCCGATGATCGTCAGCGCGAACCTCGCGCGCGGCGCGGTCGCGATGGCGCGCCGCAAGGTCGTCGTCAAGCGGCTGAACTCGGTGCAGAACTTCGGCGCGATGGACGTGCTGTGCACCGACAAGACCGGCACGCTCACGCAGGACAAGATCATCCTCGAACACCACCTCGACCTGTCCGGCCACAAGAACGAGGACATCCTGCGGCTCGGCTGGCTGAACAGCTTCCACCAGAGCGGCCAGAAGAACCTGATCGACATCGCGGTCGTCACGCGCGCCGACGAGATCGGCGAACGCGTGAAGCCACAGGGCTACAAGAAGATCGACGAACTGCCGTTCGACTTCGTACGGCGCCGCCTGTCGGTCGTCGTCGAGGATACGCACGGCACGCACCTGCTGATCTGCAAGGGCGCGGTCGAGGAAATGCTGGCGGTTTCCACGCACGTGCAGGATGAGGACGGCGTGCGCCCGCTCGACTTCGTGGCCCGCAAGCGGCTGCTCGAACAGGCCACCGCGTACAACGAAGACGGTTTCCGCGTGCTCGTGCTCGCCACCCGCATGATTGCTCGCGGCGACGAACGCGCGCAATACCGCACCGCCGACGAACACGATCTCGTCGTGCGCGGCTTCCTGACCTTCCTCGATCCGCCGAAGGAATCGGCCGCGCCGGCGCTCGCCGCGCTGCGCGGGAACGGCGTCGCGGTGAAGGTGCTGACGGGCGACAACCCGACCGTCACGATGAAGGTGTGCCGCCAGGTCGGCCTCGAACCCGGCAAACCGATGCTCGGCACGGAAATCGAAGCACTCGACGACGCCACGCTCGCGCAGGTCGTCGAACGCACGACCGTGTTCGCGAAGCTCACGCCGCTGCAGAAGGCGCGCATCGTCAAGGCGCTGCAGGCGAACGGCCACACGGTCGGCTTCCTCGGCGACGGCATCAACGACGCGCCCGCGCTGCGCGACGCCGACGTCGGCATCTCGGTCGACAGCGGCGCCGACATCGCGAAGGAAACCGCCGACATCATCCTGCTCGAAAAGAGCCTGATGGTGCTCGAGGAAGGCGTGATCAAGGGCCGCGAGACGTTCGGCAACATCCTGAAGTACCTGAACATGACCGCCAGCTCGAACTTCGGCAACGTGTTTTCGGTGCTCGTCGCCAGCGCATTCCTGCCGTGGGAGCCGATGCTCGCGACGCAACTGCTCGTGCTGAACCTGATCTACGACACGTCGCAAATGCTGCTGCCGTGGGACAAGATGGACCCCGAGTTCCTGAAGAAGCCGCGCAAATGGGAAGCCGGCAACATCAGCCGCTTCATGCTGTGGGTCGGGCCCACGTCGTCGGTATTCGACATCACGACGTACGTCCTGATGTGGACCGTGTTCGGTGCGGGCGCGATGTATCACCTGAACGGCGGCGCGAGCGGCCAGATCGTGATGAACTCGGGCTGGTTCATCGAGAGCCTCGTGTCGCAGACGCTCGTCGTGCACCTGCTGCGCACGCAGAAGATCCCGTTCCTGCAGAGCACGGCGTCGCTGCCGGTGCTGCTGTCGACCTTCACCGCGATCGGGATCGGCTGCTGGCTGCCGTTCTCGCCGTTCGCGGACGCGATCGGCTTCATGCACCTGCCGGGCACCTTCTGGCTGTGGCTCGCCGCGACGATGGTCGGCTACATCGTGCTCGCGCAGATCGTCAAGACGATCTACGTACGCCGCTACAAGCAGTGGTTCTGATGTCGCGCCGATGACGACGTGCCGGCCCGTGCCCCACCGGCGCGGGCCGAACGACTCGCTCTACCGTCGTTCGGTGACGAACGGGCCGCATCTGCGGCCCGTTTTTCGTTCATCGGGCGTCGTTCGCGCCGAACAACTGCGCGCACACCGCGCGTCCTTCGTCGGTCAGCGCGGCGCTGCCGGTCCCGTCCTCGTTCAGCGTCGTCGCGCTCAGGCCCGCGGCGTCCAACTGCGTCAGCACGCGGCGCAGCGTGCTCATCGGCAGTTGCGTGCGCTTCGCGATCTTCGGTAGCGACCACGTCTTGCCGGCCGGATCGCTGGCGGCTTCGTTCAGCGTCGCGAGCGTGGCGACAAGTGCGGGATCGAGCGGGGATTCGTCGGTTTCGGAAGTCATCGGTTCGGGTTCGTCGGCCGGCGTCGCGCCGGCATGCATTGAGAAAACGATCGCGGACACTATACGCCGCGTCACGCGCCCTTGAGCGCCGCGCGCATGAACGACACGAAACGCGCGGTGACGGGATCGTCGCGATCGGACAGCCACGCGAGCCCCACGCGCCACTTCGCGTCCCGGCCGTCGAGCGGCAGCACCGTCGCGTCGCGCAGCAGGTACCGCGCGTTCGACGGGATGAACGCGACCCCGACGCCGGCCGCGACCGACGTCAGCACCGACTGCACGTCCTCCGCCTGCTGCATCACGTGCGGCACGAAACGGCGCTCGACGCACCATCGGTCGATCTGTGCGGCCAGCCCCGGGCCGCGCGCACGCTGCAGCGCGATGAAGCCGATCTCGTTGAGCGCGTCGAGGTCGGCCGGCACGCGCTTGAAGCCGAGATGCGGCGGCACCGCGAGCGCGAGCGCTTCGTCGATCACCTTGAACGACGACAAGCCTTCGTCGGAAGGAAGACGCAGGAAACCCGCATCGAGCTTGCCGGCGCGCAGCCGGCGCGTCTGTTCGGACGACGACAGGTCGCTCAGCGTCACCGCGATACCCGGATTGCAACGACGGAATTCGGCGATCAGCTTCGGTACGAGCGTCAGCACGGACAGGCAGATGCCGAGCCGCAAATGCCCGCGCTGGCCACTGGTCGCTTCCCGCGCACGCGCCAGGATTTCGTCGGCATCGCGCACGAGCGCCTGCGCGTCGGGCAGGAAGCGCTCGCCGAACGGCGTCAGTTCAGCGCCATGCCGGCCGCGCTCGAACAGCTTGCCGCCGAGGCTCGCCTCCAGCGCACCGATCTGCTTGCTCAGCGCAGGCTGACTCATGTGCAGCGCATCGGCCGCGCGGCTGAAATGGCACAGCTCGGTGACCGTCAGGAACGTACGCAGCAGTTTCAGTTCCATTCTTTAACGGAATCGTAATGATCGAAATATTCATTTTACCGATCGAATGCAATGGCGTTCAATACGGACATGCCCTCCCCGGAATTCATCTTCATGTCCCTCGATCCAGCGGCCGACTGCGTGACCGAGCCATCATCCGATGTCGCGGATGCAAACGCATGCGCCGTTGCCGCCGATGCGCGCGCACCGAAGCGTCGTGCCGAACGCACGGACGGGCGCAGCCGCCGCTTTCGCTTCGGCGACGCGCTTGAAGACGCGCCGCCACGCGCGGTGACGGGTTCGATCGCGATCAGTTTCGCGGTCGTGTCGCGGCGGAACTGGCCGCGCTGAAATCGCGCACCTGGCCGCCTTTCTCCCCACGCGCACCGCTGCCCGGCAGCGCGAAAACGACCGGAATCCTTCCGTATCGCGCGTCATTGCGCGTCATTGCGCGGCATCCAATCGTCATCGCCCCGCGATCGACCGTATAATTTCCCGCACCCGCTGACCGCCCATGCATTCCGCGCAGCCGCATCGCGCGTGAAAAGGAGACTTTCGCTTGACCGGCCTCATCGCGCGTCTGCCTCGCGCCCGGACCACCCTGATCCTCGCCCTTTCGTTCCTGCTGCTCGCATTCGCCACGAACGCGTCCGCGCAACGCGTGCAGCCGCATCGCACCGCACATGCGCAGCCGCATGCACACACGAAGGCCGTCAAGAAGAAGCCTCATCGCAAGAAAAAGGCCGTCAAGCATCGCCGCTCGCGCGTGACGCATCAAGCGGTCAAACGCCACGCGGCACCCGCGCCGCAGCCGCGACGCGCGAAACGCACGACGGTCGTGCGGCCGCGTCCGCCCGCGAAACCGAAGCTGCTCGCCAGTTGCGGCTACACGCCGCGCGCGGTCCGGTCGCTGCATTCACGCGCGGCCTACGTGCTCGACGTCGATTCCGGCACCCCGCTGCTGGCCCGCAATGCGCGCACCGTACGACCGATCGCGTCGATCTCGAAACTGATGACGGCCGTCGTCGCACGCGACGCCGATCGTCCGCTGAACGGCGTGCTGCGTGTGACCGCACGCGATCGCGACACGATCAAGTTCACCGGTTCGCGCCTGCAGGTCGGCTCGGCGTTGTCGCGCCGCGAGATGTTCCATATCGCGCTGATGTCGTCGGAGAACCGCGCGGCCGCCGCGCTGAGCCGCGACTATCCGGGCGGGCGCGCCGCATTCGTCAAGGCGATGAACCGCGAAGCGCGCCGGCTCGGCATGCGGCATACGCACTTCCGCGAGCCGACCGGCCTGTCGCCGCACAACGTGTCGACGGCGCAAGATCTCGCGCGGCTCGTCGGCGCGGCCGCGCAGGATCCGCTGATCCGCTATTTCTCGACCGATCTGTCGACCACCGTGCGCCCCGGCGACGGCGAACTCGTGTACGTAAACTCCGACCCGCTCGTGCGCTACCGCCGCCTGCCGATCCGGCTGCAGAAAACCGGCTTCATCAACGAATCGGGGCACGGCGTCGTGATGCGCATGCGCGTGAAAGGCCGTCGCGAAACGGTCGTGCTGCTCGGTGCACCGACGCGTGCCGGCGTATCGAGCGACGCAATCCGAATCCATCGCTGGCTGTCCTGTTCGATCCAGTAAGCGCACACGGGCAGCCCGCGCGTTCACGCCACGGGAGCGACGTCATGCAGCACGAATACCGCTTCAACGCGTTCGGCCGGCTGCTCGCCGTGGTGCGCACGGACGGCCGCTGGGCCGTGTTCGATCTCGGCGCCGAAGGCAAGCAGCGCCCGGCCAATCTGCAGATCCCGGCGACGCTCGCCGCCGACGAACTCGGCCAGTACCTCGGCGATCTGCTGCACGAAAACGCGACCCCGCGATACAGCGAAGTCGTACCGGTGGCGCATCGACGCGCGTAGCCGCATCGGAAAGCGCCGGGTAGCGCCGCCAGCCGGCGCCCAATTCGACAGTTAAACTTGCAAGTCTAACTGTCATATTCTATGATTTGCCGCATGAACCCGCCACGCAAACCCGGCGTTTCCGCCGAAACCGTCGCCGCCGACCTGACCCTCGCGGTCGGGCAGCTCATCCGCCGGCTGCGCTCCGAGATCGATTCCGAAGGGCTCGGCATGTCCCAGACGAGCGCGCTCGCGCGGCTCGAACGGCACGGGCCGATGACGACCGCCGATCTCGCGCGCGCCGAGGCGATGAAGCCGCAGTCGATGAAGTCGATCCTCGCGAGCCTCGAGGAAGATGCGCTCGTCGAGCGCGAACCGCATCCGACCGACGGCCGCCAGATCCTGTTCAAACTCACTGCCGCCGGCCTCGCCGCACGACGCAAGCGCAACGCCGCGAAACACAAGTGGCTCGGCGCCGCGATCGAGAAGCTCGACCCGCAAGACATCGACACGCTTGCCGTGGCAATCCCGCTGATCCGCCGCATCGGCGATCAATGAACCGGCCCGTGCGCCACGCAGCATTCGCGCGTACGGCTTTTCTCGCCCTCTTCCCCGGAGTCCCATCATGAGCGCAACCCGTCTCGACACGAACACGGCGCTGGTCGTCATCGACCTGCAGAAAGGCATCGTCGCCCTCCCCACCGCGCACCCGGTCGCACCGGTGATCGCCCGCACCCGCGAACTGCTCGACGCATTCCGCAGCCGCGGCCTGCCGGTCGTGCTGGTCAACGTCGCGGGCGGCGCACCGGGCCGCACCGAGCAACCGCCGCGCACGGCGCAATTCCCCGCCGACTGGACCGAACTCGTGCCCGAACTGAACCGCCAGCCGAGCGACCACGTCGTGACGAAGCAGACCTGGGGCGCCTTCACCGGCACCGGTCTCGACGCGCATCTGAAGGCAGCCGGCGTCACGCAGATCGTGCTGACCGGCGTCGCGACGAGCATCGGCGTCGAATCGACCGCGCGGCAGGCGCACGAACTCGGCTACAACGTGACGCTCGCCGTCGACGCGATGACCGACCTGAACGCGGACGCGCACGTCAACAGCATCGAGCGGCTGTTCCCGCGCCTGGGCGAGACCGGCGCGACGCAGGACATCGTCGCGCTGCTCGACCGACGCGGCGCGTGAGCGACGAACGCATCCAGCCGGCGCCGAGCCACGCGGGCGGCCGGCTCGATCCGTCGATCTGGAAAGTCAGCGCGGTCGCGACGCTCGGTTCGCTGCTGTCGCAACTCGATGCGACGATCGTCAACGTGTCGCTGTCGAGCCTCGCGACCGACCTGCATGCCAGCCTGTCGACGATCCAGTGGGTGACGAGCGGCTACCTGCTCGCGCTGACGCTGGTGCTGCCGCTGAACGGCTGGCTCGTCGACCGCATCGGTGCGAAGGCGCTCTACCTGTGGTGCTTCTCGGCCTTCACGCTCACGTCGGCGCTGTGCGGGCTCGCGTGGTCCGCGACGTCGCTGATCGCGTTCCGCGTGTTGCAAGGCGTCAGCGGCGGCTTGCTCGCGCCGATGGCGCAGATGATGATCGCGCGCGTCGCCGGCCAGCAGATGGCGCGCGTGATCGGCTACGCGGCGGTACCGGTGCTGCTCGCGCCGATCCTCGGCCCGGTCGTGGCCGGCGCGATCCTGCAGCACACGTCGTGGCGCTGGCTGTTTCTGGTGAACCTGCCCGTCGGCGTGCTCGCACTCGCCCTGGCCGCACGGTTCCTGCCCGGTGACCGGGACGATGCGCCGCGGCGCGAACTCGACTGGATCGGTCTCGCGTTGCTGTCGCCGGGCCTCGTGCTGTTCCTGTACGGCGTCGAGCGGATCGGCTCGACGCTCGGCCTCGCGGCGGTCGCCTGCTCGGCGCTGCTGCTCGTCGCGTTCCTGCGCTTCGAGCGCCGCCGGGGCGAGCATGCGCTGATCGATCTCTCACTGTTCCGCTCGCGCGTGTTCGGCGCGGCAGCCAGCACGCAGTTCCTGTCGAACGGCGCGCTGTATGCAGGCCAGATGCTGATTCCCGTGTTCCTGATCCAGGCATGCGGACGTACCCCGGGCGAAATGGGTTGGCTGCTCGCGCCGCTCGGGCTCGGCATGCTCGTCACCTATCCGTCGATGGGCGCGCTGACGAGCCGGTTCGGCGTACGCCGGCTGGCCGCCGCCGGAGCGTTGCTCGCACTCGTCGCCACGCTGCCGTTCGTGTTCCTCGCGCTGGCCGGCTACGATCCGCTCGTGCTCGTACCGGCGCTGTTTCTGCGCGGCATGGGCCAGAGTGCGATCGGCGCGCCGTCGATCGCCGCCGCGTATGCGTCGGTCGAGCGCCGCAACCTGCCGATGGCGACCACGTCGCTCAATATCGTGCAACGGCTCGGCGGCCCGACGTTCACGACGCTATGCACGCTGTTTCTCGCGTGGCGGCTGCAGGCCGAATCGACGTCGGCCGGCGGCACGCAGGCCGTCGCGTATGCGTGGGCGTTCGGCCTGCTGTGCGCGCTGCATGCGGCGAGCTTCGCGACGGCGCTGCGGCTGCCGTTGCGGTCGGCCGGTGCGGGCGGCGGCGACCGACGGGCCCGCGACACACCGGCCGGTTCGCGCTGAAGACGGGCCGCGCCGCGTGCGCGGCCTCCCGCTACGGCAGCCACATTGCCGCGGCGGAGCCGGCCCGCTACCTGCGCAACGGTTTCGCGCGGCTGCGCGCGGTCGCCTAGCGCCACTGCCCGCTATACCGTGCCCGGCTCCTGCGGCGCGGGCGTCGTGCCCGCCGCCTCGAGCGCCTGATGCAGCGTGGCGAAGATGCACGACGCGCCGACCACCTCGGTGATCCCGTGACGATCCATGTCCGCGCGCAGATAGCGGCTCACGCGCCCGAACAGCACGCCGACGCCGCGCGCATGCAGCGCCCTGACGAGATCGGACAGGGTCCGCGCGGCCGAATAGTCGACATCGGTGATCGCCCCCGCATCGACGACGAACCAGCGCGGCGGCACCGGCGCCGCATCGACGAGCGCGGTCACTTCGGCAGCGAACAGGTGATCGTTCGCGAAGAACAGGTCGGAGCCGAACCGGTAGACGATCAATCCGGGCGCCGTCATCGCGCCGCGCCGGGTGGGCACCGGCTGCCACCGCCCGTTGCCGGCGACGGGTTCGAGCACCATCGTGTGCGGCTGGTAGCTGTGGCGCACGTGCCGCATCAGCGACAGCGCGACGGCCAGCAGGATGCCCTGCTCGACGCCGACCGTCACGACGGCCGCGGCCGTGATCAGCGCGAGCGTGAATTCGCCGGGGCTTTCCTGGCGGATCGCCGCGAGGCTGCGCACGTTGATCAGCCCGAGCGCGATCGTGAACACGATGCCGGCCAGCACCGCGTGCGGCAGATACTGCAGGTAAGGGCTGAAGAACAGCAGCACGACGGCGACGACGGCAGCGAACGCGAGATGCCCGATCTGGCTGCGCACGCCCGCGCCGTCGGCCATCGCCGTCTGCGTCGGGCTGCCGTTGACGACGAACGCACCGCCGAGCGCCGCCGCCGCGTTCGCGGCCGCGAGCCCGAGGATGTCGGCATTGGTGTCGACGTCCTCGCCATACTGCTGCGCGAACACGCGTGCGGCGGCCGCGCTCTGCGCGATGATCATCACGAAGCAGGAAGCGGCGACCGGCACGAGATCGAGGAACTGCTGCCACGTGACGGACGGCCAGCGCAGCGGCGGCAGCCCGCCCGCCACGGGCCCGAGCACCGCGATGCCGTGCGCGGCGAAGCCGAACGCACCGCTCGCGGCGATGCTGCCCGCGACCGCGATCATCGGCATCGGCACGCGCGGCAGGAACCGCTTGCACGCGAGAATCGCGGCGACGACGAGCGCCGCGAGCGCGAGCGTCGGCCGGTGCGCGTGAACCAGGTGCGTGACGACATAGTCGAGTTGCGCGAGGCTGCGCGACGCCGGGTACGGCACGGACAGGCCGAGCATGTCGCCGAGCATCGCGATCGACACCTGCACGCCGACCCCGGCGAGGAAGCCGACCAACACCGTGCGCGACAGGAAATCGGCGAGAAAACCGAGCTTGAAGATCCGCGCGAGCAGCAGCATCGCGGCGGTCAGCAACGCGACCATGCCGGCCAGTGCCGCATAGTCGGCGCTGGCCGGCGGCGCCATCGACGACAGCCGGCTCGCGAAAATCGTCGCGGTTGCCGAATCGGCGGCAACCACGAGATGGCGCGACGCGCCGAAACATGCGAACGCAACGAGCGGCAGAAACACCGTGTAGAGCCCCGTGACGGCCGGCATGCCGGCGATGCGCGCATAGCCGAGCACCTGCGGAATGTCCATCGACGCGAGCGAAATGCCCGCGAAGACGTCGCGGATGGCGCCCGCGCGGCGGATCGGGAGGATGCCTTGCAGCAGCCGCACGCGTGACGGACGGCTTTCGTTGGAATCTTGCATGCGTGAAATGCGTGAGGTCGAAATGACGGGGCCGCGAACGGGTGCGCGACGATGCCGCGTGTCGCTCACCGTCGCCGGACGGGCCGCCCGCCAGCGCGAGCGGCACACCGACGATGCCTGCGACGTCCGCATGATTGCATGGATCGCCGATCGCGCGCATCGACACGCGAAGGCCTGCCGTCATGGCTTCAGGTGCATCGCGTCCCGGTGTACCCCGCTTCCGGCAACCGGCGCGCGCGCCGGCTTGCGATGATGCGGATTCGCCCCTCTCCCTCACCTCGATGCAGAGGAGACCTGCACAAAGGTGAGCCGATTCGGGAGCCGATCGACCGGCCTTCACGACACGCGCCCGGAACCCGATGGCACAATCACGGTCCCTTTCATGCGCCCTTCACCGGGCGCGCGCCGCATCGCGGCGCCGATTCAACGCACGAGAAGGCCCCATTCCGCCCCTATGACCCTGAACGAATCCTGGTTGACGCCGCTCGTCGGCATCCTCGTCCTGTTCGCCGCCGCCGGCGCGATCGCCGCTGTCGTCCACTTCCTGCTGTTTCGCGTGGTCGCGCGTCTCGCGCGGCTGTCCGCCACGCGCGTCGACGACGCGCTGTTCGAATTCGGCGCGTTCAAATGGCTGAACCGCATCGTCCCGTTCGTCGTGATCAAGCTCGGGCTCGGCACGGTGCCCGGCATTCCGACCGTGGCCGCGCAGGTCGCCGACAAGGTGCTGTTCGCGCTGATCGTGTTCCTCGTGACGATGACCATCGGCGCGACGCTGTCCGCGCTCGAGCACACGCACCGCACCTCGCAACGCGACCAGCCGCGCCTGTCGCTGAAAGGCGCGATGCAGCTCGTCAAGCTGGTGATGTTCATCACGGCCGCGCTCGTCGTGATCGGCGATGCGACCGGCAAGCAGATCGGCCTGCTGCTGTCCGGCATCGGCGCGATGTCCGCGGTGCTGATGCTGATCTTCAAGGACACGCTGCTCGGCCTCGTCGCCGGCGTGCAGCTGTCGTCGAACGACATGCTGCGGATCGGCGACTGGATCACGATGCCGTCGGCCGGCGCGGACGGCACGGTCATCGACATCACGCTGAACACCGTCAAGGTCGCGAACTTCGATCACACGATCATCACGGTGCCGACGTGGAAGCTGATCACCGAGAGCTATCAGAACTGGCGCGGGATGACCGAAGCGGGCGGCCGCCGCATCAAGCGCGCGCTGTTCGTCGATGCGACGAGCGTGCGTTTTCTCACGAACGACGAGATCGAACGGCTCGAACGCCTGACGCTGCTCAAGGACTATCTCGAGGACAAGGTCGACGCGATCGAGCAATGGAACGGCACGCTCGGCGCGGCCGGCGACTGCCCGGCGAACCGCCGCCAGCTGACGAATCTCGGCACGTTCCGCGCGTACGTCGCGAATTACCTGAAGTGCCATCCGCGCATCCGCCGCGACATGACCTGCATGGCGCGACAACTGCCGCTCACGGCCGAAGGCATTCCGCTCGAACTGTACTGCTTCACCGATACGACCTCGTGGGTCGACTACGAGACCATCCAGGCCGACCTGTTCGATCACCTGATCGCGGTGCTGCCGGAGTTCGGGCTGCGCGTGTACCAGCATCCGTCGGGCTTCGACATGCGGCAGATGGTCGATGCCGCGCAAGCCGGACTGCAGGCGCCGCGCGCGACTTGATACAGGCCACGGCGGCCGGCGGCCGGTCGCCGCCGGCCCTGCCGTCGCGCGGCGGCGCTCACCGCGCCGCGCACTCGGACGCGAGCCGCCCCAGCACCTTCAGCGCGTCCTCGATCTGCCGCGACCACGGGTAGCTGTAGTTGAGCCGGATGAAATGCCGGTAATCGGAGCCGGCCGAGAACATGTGCCCGGGCCCGACCGTGATCCGCTGCGCGAGCGCCAGCGTATACAGCTTCATCGCATCGACCTGCGGCGGCAGCTCGACCCACAGCACATACCCGCCCTGCGGCTGCGACAGCCGCGTGCCTTCCGGGAAGAAACGCCGCACCATCGCACTCATCAGGCTCGCCTGCTGCGCATACTGCTTGCGCATGCGCCGCAGGTGAAAATCGTAGCCGTCGTATTTCAGGTACTCGGCGATCGCGAGTTGCTCGATCGCGGGCGTCGCGAGCGTATTCAGGAATTTCAGCTTCTCGACCTGGTCGCGATAACGGCCCGGCATCGCCCAGCCGATCCGGTAGCGCGGCGACAGGCTCTTCGTGAACGACGCGCAATGCAGCACCAGCCCGTCGCGATCGAACGACTTCAGCGCGCTCGGCGCCGTGTCGCCGAAGTGCAGCTCGTGATAGACGTCGCTCTCGATCGCCGGCACGCCGTGCTTCGCGAGCAGTTCGACCAGCGCCCGCTTGCGCGCATCGGGCATCTGGAAACCGAGCGGGTTCTGGAAATTCGGCATCACCATGCAGGCGGCGATGCGCTCGCGCGCGAGGACCCGCTCGAGCGCGTCGAGATCGATGCCGTCGCCCGGGTGCGTCGCGACTTCCAGCGCGCGCATGCCCATCCGCTCGATCGCGTGCAGCATCGCGTAGAACGTCGGCGACTCCACCGCGATCGTGTCGCCCGGCTTCGCGACCGCCTGCAGGCACAGGTTGATCGCCTCGGTCGCGCCGATCGTCATCACGATCTCGCCCGGCTCGACCGCGACCCCGCGCTCCGCATAGCGCCGCGCGATCTGGCGGATCAGCTCCTGATTGCCGGGCGGCAGGTCGTCGATCACGCCCCAGCGCGTGCGCCGCCGCCCGATCGCCTGCGCATAGCGCGCGATGCGCTGCACCGGGAACTGCGACGCGTCGGGATACGGCGAGCCGAGCGGCACCGCGTCGTCGCGCGCGATCGAGCGCAGCGTCGATAGCACGAGCCGGCTCACGTCCACGGCCGACGGCTCGGCGGCCGGCGCGGAGACATGCAGCTCGGCCCCGGCCGGCGCCGCCGCGCGCGCCCGCACGAAGTAGCCCGACTGCGGCCGGCTTTCGATCAGGCCGCGGCTTTCCAGCACGAGATACGCGCGCAGCACGGTCGTGACGCTGAGCTGCTGCTGCCGGCTCGCCTGCCGCACCGACGGAATCCGCTCGCCGGGCCGGTACACGCCTCGCTCGATCTGCGCCTGGAGATCGTCGGCCAGTTGTTCGTAACGCTTCACGCGCCTCCCTTTCAACTTCCCTTCGGCAACACAGTTGCGATCCGCACCGTATGAATGGCCGAAACTGTACTCTTTTTTGAAGTGAAAAGGTGTACACACAGCGGGACGAGTGCCGCGCGTACTCTGCACGCATCGACTCCGACACCTGCATCATGAAAAAGAAATCCGCCACCGCGCGCATCGAACCGTACACCCACCCGGCCGCCGGCTGGGGCGCGCTGAAAGCCGTCACGATCAACCTGATCAAGGAAAAGGTCGCCGGCGGCAACTACCGCACGCTGCTGCGCCAGAACCAGCCGGACGGCTTCGACTGCCCGGGCTGTGCGTGGCCCGACCGACAGCACGCATCGACGTTCGAATTCTGCGAGAACGGCGTGAAGGCCGTGGCCGCGGAAGCGACGAGCAAGCGCGTGACGCCCGAATTCTTCGCCGCGCACACGGTGACCGAACTGCTCGAACAGTCGGATTTCGAGCTCGAACAGCACGGGCGGCTCACCGACCCGATGGTGTACGACGCGCAGACCGACCGGTACGTGCCGATCGCATGGGACGACGCGTTCGAACTGATCGCGCGCCACCTGCGCGCGCTGCCGGACCCGAACCAGGCCGCGTTCTACACGTCCGGCCGCGCCAGCAACGAGGCCGCGTTCCTGTACCAGCTGTTCGTGCGACGGTACGGCACGAACAACTTCCCCGACTGCTCGAACATGTGCCACGAAGCGACGAGCCGCGGGCTGCCGGCGTCGGTCGGCGTCGGCAAGGGCACGGTCACGCTCGACGATTTCGAGCATGCGGACACGTTGCTGATCTTCGGCCAGAACCCCGCGACCAACCATCCGCGGATGATGGGCGAGCTGCGCGAGTGCGCGAAGCGCGGCGCGACGATCGTGTCGATCAACCCGCTGAAGGAGCGCGGCCTCGAACGCTTCGCCGATCCGCAAAGCCCGCTCGAGATGCTGACGATGTCGGGCACGAAGATCGCATCGACGTTCATCCAGCCGACCATCGGCGGCGATTTCGCGCTGATCAAGGGGATGGCCAAGCGCGTGCTCGAACTCGACGACGCCGCGCGCGCCGCCGGTGCGCCGCGCATCGTCGACACCGCGTTCATCGGCGAGCACACGGCCGGTTTCGACGCATTCGCCGACGATCTGCGCGCCGAAAGCTGGTCCGCGCTGACGGCCGAAAGCGGCGTGCCGTACGAGCAGATCGACGCGCTCGCGCAACGCTATGCACGCAGCGAACGCGTGATCGCGACGTGGGGCATGGGCATCACGCAGCACAAGCATTCGGTCGCCACCGTGCAGATGCTGACGAACCTGATGCTGATGCGCGGCAACATCGGCCGGCCCGGCGCCGGCCTGTGCCCGGTGCGCGGCCATTCGAACGTGCAGGGCAACCGCACGGTCGGCATCGAGGAAAAGCCGTCGCAGGCGTTCCTCGACCGGCTCGGCCACGTGTTCGATTTCGAACCGCCGCGCGATTACGGCTACGACGTCGTCGAGACGATCGAAGGGATGCTCGACGGCCACGTGAAGGTGCTGATCGGCCTCGGCGGCAATTTCGCGATGGCGACGCCCGACACGCCGCGCACGTGGGAAGGCATGCGGCGCTGCGAACTCTCCGTGCACATCACGACGAAGCTGAACCGCAGCCACCTGATCCACGGCCGCGACGCGCTGATCCTGCCGACGCTCGGCCGCACCGAGATCGACCTGCAGGACAACGTCGCGCAAGGCGTGACGGTCGAGGATTCGATGAGCATGGTCCACGTGTCGTACGGGATGAACAAGCCGGCGTCGCCGAACCTGATGTCGGAACCGGCGATCGTCGCGCACATGGGCCACGCGCTGTTCGGCAGCGGCACGATCGACTGGCTCGCGTACAAGGACGACTACGCGAAGATCCGCGACGCGATCGAGGCCACGCTCGACGGCTTCCACGACTACAACGCGCGCATCGCACGGCCCGGCGGCTTCCACCTGCGCGTCGCGTCGCGCGACCGCGAATGGCTCACGCCGACGGGCAAGGCCAACTTCATCGCGCACGCACTGCCGACCGACACGCCGATCCAGCGCGCCCGCGCGCTGCACGGCGCCCGGCTGATGACGCTGATGACGACGCGCTCGCACGATCAGTACAACACGACCGTCTACGGGCTCGACGACCGCTATCGCGGCGTGTTCGGCCAGCGCCGCGTGGTGTTCGTCAACCGCGACGATCTCGCGATGCTCGGCCTGCAGGCCGGCGAATGGGTCGACATGGAAACCGTGTGGCACGACGGCATCGAGCGGCGCGCGGACGGCTTCCTGCTGGTCGAATACGACATCCCGCGCGGCTGCATCGGCGCGTACTACCCGGAAACCAACCCGCTCGTGCCGCTCGACAGCGTCGGCGACGTGTGCAACACGCCGACCTCGAAGTCGATTCCCGTGTTGCTGCATCGCGCGGCCGCGCCGGCATCGACCGCCGCCTGACGGAGCACGACGATGATCGTTCGGCCGCGCGAGCACTGGCTGCGGATGCTGCTCGTCTGGAACGGCTCGGTGCTGCCGACCATCCTGCCGCAGCTCGTCCTGACGCTCGCGATCAGCCTCGTCGCGGTGTGGGGCGGCGGCCGCGTGCTCGGCGAAAAGGTGCCGCTGAACCCGACGCCGTTCACGCTGATCGGCCTGACGCTCGCCATCTTCGCGGGGTTTCGCAACAACGCCAGCTACGAACGCTATCGCGAAGGCCGCCAGCTGTGGGGCGGCGTGCTGACCGCCACGCGCACGCTGGTGTCGCAGGCGCTCTGCTACGGCGCGGTCGACCGTGACGACGCATCGCGCCGCGCATTCGTCCGCACGGTCGTCGCGTTCGTCTACACGCTCAAGCATCAACTGCGCGGCACCGACCCGGCCGCGGACCTGCGCGCGCTGCTCGACGGCGCCACCCTTGCGCGCGTCGCCGCTTCCCGGTATCGCCCGGTCGTCATCGTGCACGCGCTTCGCGAAGCGTTCGCCGCGCGCGCCGATGCGGGCCGTCTCGCCGACACGCGCCTGTGGATGCTCGATGCGCGCCTCGACGATCTCGTCGCGATGGTGAGCGGCTGCGAGCGCATCGCATCGACGCCGATTCCGTTTTCATACGACGTGCTGCTGCACCGGACCATCTACGCGTATTGCGTGTTGTTGCCGTTCGGCCTCGTCGATTCGATCGGCGCGGCGACACCTTTTGTAACAGTTTTCGTGGCCTATACGCTGATCGCGCTCGACGCGATCGCACATGCGATCGCCGAACCGTTCGGTGACGGGCCGAACCAGCTCGCACTCGATGCGATGACGCGGCAGATCGAGCGCACGCTGCTCGAACTGAACCGCGAACCGCTGCCGGCCGAGGTGACGCCCGGCCCGTCCTACCGCCTCACCTGACCGGCGATCCCCGCTCAATCGCGGCGGCCGCGCAGGAAGTCGCGATGCTCGGCGGCCGCATCCGCGATCCGTCGCAGGAGGACCACGCCGTTCAGCAACGCATGCGCGTCGTCGCCGGCGCGCGCGGCCACGCGTCGTCGCAACAGGCCGGCCGCGGAGTCGCAAGTCCGATCGAGCCGCGCGAAATCCGCCCGCGCGACGCGCCCGCGCACCACCGCCGCCGCGCGACGCACGGCCGGTTCGCGCGCGGCCAGTTCGGCGAGCGACAGCAAGCTGTCGCCGAGTCCCCATATCGCGAGCAGGTCGCGCTCGATCAACGTCTGCGGCAGGCCGCCCGCGAAACCGAGCTCGCGCGCGAGACGGTCGGCCGTGCGGCTCAGCCACGCACTCGCGGGCCACGCCCGCGGATCGCGCGCGATCCCCGCCAGATCGCGGCGCACCGCGCGATGCAGGCGTCGCCGGCTCGTGCCCGGATCGCCGGGGAACACCAGCGCGAATACCAACGCGCCGAACGCGATGCCGAGCAGCGTCGCGAGCGCGCTATTCAGGAACGCGGCATCGCCGATGCGGGTCGTGTTGTCCGGCGACGTGAAATTCCAGAAGAAGATCGAGAACGCGCTGCCCATCGCGGCCGTGCGCGGATGGCGCATCGCGAGGCCGGTGCCGATCAGGAACACGCCGAGGATGTAGACGAGCATCTCGAAGCCCGACACCGCCGGCAGCAGGATGAAGTTGCAGACGGCACCCGCGACCGCCGCGCATGCCGTGCCTTTCATGAAACCGACGATCGCACGCACCGAATTTGGGCGTGTCGAGAACAGTGCGCTCACCACGGCCGTGATCGCGACGAACCCGCCGCCCGCCGGCCACGCGGTGAAGACCCAGATCGCCGACGCGGCCAGCACCGCGATGAACGCGCGAATGCCGTTGTGACACGCGAGCACCGGATCGCGGTGGAACGCGTAGCGCACGCGTGCGGGGGGCGGCACCGGCCGGTCGAGCAATGCCTGGCTCGCGAATGCGCGGTCGAACCCGCCGAGCAGCGCCGACAGCCGGTCGAGCGTGAGCAGGCGCGACGTGTCCGGAGCGGCGGGCGCGACGGCCTCGGCGCGCAGCGCGTCGTCCACGCGTGCGCGCAGCGCGGCCATCCGGTGCCCCGCGTCGCCCGATGCAGCGATCCCTTCGAGCACGTGCGCGACCTCGTCGACCAGCGGCTCCGGCGCATCGTGCGCGCGCGCCGCGTGCTCCCGGATCGCCTGCCCCGCCGCCTGCGCAGCCAGCACGCCGAGCGCCGCCGCGCGCAAATGGCCGATCGCGTTGCGCACCGGCGGTGCGCCGGCCGCCGCATATTCTGCCGCGGTATCGAGTTCGAGCGCATCCGCGAACAGGCGGTGCACGGCCGCGCCGTTCGGCTCGCGGCGCAGCGCGCCCGCGCCGACCGCCACCGCACGGTCGAGATAGCGCGCGAGCCGCATCCGGACCTCCTTCAGCGGCGCGCCCGGCGCGAAGACCGTTTCGAACAGCGCGCCGCACAGGATGCCGACCGCCACGTACAGGAACCGCGCGACCGCGATGTCGAACGCGTGCAGCGGCGCCGATACCGCGTCCATCGCGATGATCGCGGCCGTGTAGCCGGCGAGCACCGCCGCATACGCGCGAAAATTCCGCTGGAAGGTCGCGATGCCCGCGCACAGGCCGATCCAGGCGGCGAGCGCGGGCAGGAACAATTGGGGCGTCTGCGCGAATGCGCCGGTCAGCGCAAGCGCGACGGCCGCACCGGTCGCGGTACCGAGAATCCGGTACTGACTCTTCGACAGTCCCATCCCGCGACTGCCCTGCGCGACGATCCATACGGTCGAGGCAGCCCACATCGGATCGTCGAGATTCATCCGGAACGCGATATAGAGCGCAAGCAGCGACGCGGCGGTATTGCGGAGTGCGAATGCAAGCGCGCCGGACGGCAACGTCGGGCATGCGTCGCGCAGCGCGGCCCGGACGGCCGCGAGCGGCGGCATGCTGGGGAATGCGAATTTCATCCGGCGAGCATACGGTCGCGTGCCGGCCGCCACTACGGGGCAGCGGCGGGATGCGTTATTGCGCCGGGCGGGATAATCGGCTCGACCCGCAGCGATCCGGCCCGCGACGGTAAGATGCGCGCATGCCGACCACTGAAACGAATCGCATGGACCTCGAGAGCATCCGGATATTCTTGCGTGTGGTGGAACGCGGCAGCTTCACTGCCGCCGCCACGCAGATCGACATGCCGCTCAGCCGCGTGAGCCGCAAGATCAGGCAGCTCGAGGACGACCTCGGCGTCCAGTTGCTGTACCGCACGACGCGTCGCGTGTCCGTCACCGAAGCCGGGCGCGACTACTACGAACGTTGCCTGCGCGCCGAGGAGATTCTGCTCGACGCGGACCGTCAGGTGCGCGCGCTGCGCACGGAACCCGAAGGCACGCTGCGCGTGCTGGTGCCCTACGCGATCGGCCTGTTCGAACTGGAACCGGCGCTCGCCGAGTTTCGCCGGCGCTACCCGCTGGTCCAGCTCGTGCTGATCTACGACAACAGCGCGCTCGACCTCGTCGAACACGGCTTCGACGTCGCGCTGCGCACCGGCGTGCTGACCGATTCCGGCTATGTCGCGCGCTCGCTCGGCTGGTCGCACGCGAAGTTCGCGGCCAGCCCGCGCTATCTCGACCGCGCGGGCCGGCCGCACACGCCGCAGGATCTCGCCGATCACGACATCCTGTTCGTCGGCCGCGACACGCCCGGCCTGACGCTGCGCCTCACCAACGCGGCCGGCGACGTCGCCGACGTGCCGGTGCGGCCCGTGCTGATCTCGAACGAATCGGTCACGGTGCTGCGCCAGGCCGCGAGCGGCGGCGGCATCGCGCTGATTTCGACCCACTTCACCACACGGCGGCTCGAGAGCAACGAACTCGAAATCGTGCTGCCCGACTGGCATCGCACCGACGACGTCGAGCTGCACGCGCTCTACCCGAAGCGCGCGACGCTCGACAGCAAGGTGCGCGCATTCGTCGAGTTCCTGACGGAAATCTTCACCGCGTGGCGGACCGCGCCCTAGCCAATGTAACCCCCGCCGCACGACCTGCAATCGATGCACGTCCGCTGCATTGTTGCGACGCAGGAAAGGAACTAATGAGCGCGCAAGCGTTGATCGGCGTTCGCCGCATCGTTAGCCTGTGGCGATGAAAAACCGCCACACACGCTACGGCAGCCACGCGAACGCTGCCCGCCGACGCGTCACGCGCGTCGCGCCCTCCTGACCGGCCTGCCTGCTTGCCGAAGCCCGTCACGGCTTCGCCGATCCGATTGAACGCCTGAACCGCACGCGGCGCGCGAGCGGCCGCTCGTTTGCGGCGCCGCCCACGCGCGGTGCGTGTCCGTCCGCTTCGCGGCTCGTCCGCGCAGGCGCCGCATGCGTGCGCGCGGCTGCCGGCGCTTGCGCCCCGCACGCCCCCTTCATCCCGCAGGAACACCATGTCATCTCCGTCACCCCAGGCGCCGCTGTCGGGCGGCAAGCTCGCGATCGGCACGATCGCGGTATCGCTCGCCATGTTCATGAACGTGCTCGATTCGTCGATCGCGAACGTCGCGATCCCGACGATCTCGGGCGATCTCGGCGTGTCGGTCGACGAAGGCACGTGGGTGATCACGATCTTCGCGGCGGCGAACGCGGTGTCGATTCCGCTGACCGGCTGGCTCACGCAACGCTTCGGCCAGGTACGCCTGTTCGTCACGGCGATCCTGCTGTTCGTGTTCGCGTCGTGGCTGTGCGGGATCGCGCCGAACCTGCCGACGCTGCTGGCCGCACGGATTCTGCAGGGGGCGGTCGCGGGGCCGCTCGCGCCGCTGTCGCAGGCGCTGCTGCTCGGCGCGTGGCCGCGGCAAAAGTCGTCGACGGCGCTCGCGCTGTGGTCGATGACGGCGCTCGTCGGGCCGATCGCCGGGCCGTCGCTCGGCGGCTGGATCACGTACGACTACAACTGGTCGTGGATCTTCTACATCAACATTCCGGTCGGCTTCTTCGCGGCGGCCGTCACGTGGTTCGTGTTCCGCGATCGCGAATCGGCCACGCGCCGCCTGCCGATCGATACGGTCGGCCTGCTTCTGCTCGTGCTGTGGGTCGCGTCGCTGCAGATCATGCTCGACAAGGGCAAGGATCTCGACTGGTTCAACTCGCCCGTGGTCGTCGCACTGGGCATCGTCGCGCTGGTCGGTTTCGCGTTCTTTCTCGTGTGGGAGCTGCACGAGGCCAACCCGATCGTCGACCTGCGGCTCTTCACGCAGCGCAACTTCGCGGGCGGCACGATCGCGATCTCCGTCGCATACGGGATGTTCTTCGGCACGCTCGTGCTGCTGCCGCAATGGATGCAGGGCTATCTCGGCTACCGCGCGGTCGATTCGGGGCTCGCCACCGCACCGCTCGGGCTGTTCGCGATCCTGCTCACGCCGATCATGGGCCGCCTGCTGCCGCGCACCGATCCGCGCTATCTCGCGACGCTCGCATTCGTCGGCTTCGCGGTCGTGTTCATGATGCGTACGACGTTCTACACCGACGTGTCGCGCTGGGATCTCGTACTGCCGACGCTGCTGCAAGGCATTCCGATGGCGATGTTCTTCGTGCCGCTGACGGCGATCATCCTGTCGGGCTTGCCGCCGGAAAAGATTCCGGCCGCGGCCGGCCTGTCGAATTTCGGCCGCACGTTCTGCGGCGCGGTGGGGACGTCGCTGATCGGCAATGCGTGGAACGACCGCACGATCCTGCACCACGTGCGGCTCACCGAACAGGCGAGCGTCACCAATCCGGTCTTCACGCAGCAGCTCGACACGAGCCGTTCGCTGCTGCACCTGAGCCCCGATTCGGCGCTCGCGTTCTTCAATGCGTCGGTCGATTCGCAGGCGGCCGTGATGGGCTTGAACGACATCTTCTACGTGTCGGCGATCATCTTCATCGCGATCATCCCGCTCATCTGGATCACGAAACCGTCGCGCTCGGGCGGCGGCGATGCCGATGCGGCGGCGGCCGGCGCGCATTGATCCGGACCCGCTGCGGCGCGCGCCCCGCGCCGCGGCAAACGTAATAAAGACTTGCAATCGATACAGGCGGAAACGTCAACAGACGGTGCCCGTATCGCGTTTTTTCCTCAAGCGCCCACGATCCGGACGCGCAACGACAGGAGAAACCACCATGCGAGCCCTTACCCGCCACATCGCGATTGCCGCCGCCCTGATGTCGGTGCTGACCGGCACCGCGTTCGCCGACACGCCGTGGCAGAACGCGCATCCGCGCCGCGAAGAGGTCAACCAGCGTCTCGCCAACCAGAATCGCCGCATCCGTCACGAAGTGAAGGAAGGCGAGATGTCGCACGCGCAGGCCGCACGCCTGCATCGTGACGACCGCAAGATCCGCCAGGAAGAGCGGGACATGGCTGCGCAGGATCACAGCCACATCACGAAGAGCGAAAAGCACGTGCTGAACCGGCAGGAAAATGCGGTCAGCAACAAGATCGGCCAATAACACCGACAACACCGGCAAGCGCCCATTCGCCACGAGCTGAACGCCCGCTGCCGCGATGCGGCAGCGGGTGCTTGTTGTATCGAATCGTTTCAACGCGCCGACGGCGTCGAATGCTGCGGGTATACTCCGTCGTCAGCCGCCTGTTGCATCGCCGTCCGTCAAAAACGGCCCGATTCCGGGCGGTTTCGTCGCGAAGCTTCGCGTTTCGCCCCTCCGCGCCCCAGCCTCGATACGAGACACCCGACGACCGACCATGAAACGATTCCTGCTGCTCCTTCCCGCCGCCCTGCTCGCCGCCTGCGGTTCCGCTCCGTCGTCCGACTCGGCCGGCTCGGGCACGGCACCGATGATCTACGTGTCGTCGCAACGTCCGGCCTACGCGATCGCGAACTGCCTCGACAGCCGCCTGTCGGGCACCGAACAATCGCAGCACAACGGCGTGACCGACATCGCCGTCGGCTCGAATTCGTACTTCGTCACGCTGACGCCGTCGGGCAACGGCTCGGTGATCAAGGTCGTGCGCGGCTCGGGCAACGAGCCGGCCGAGGAAGCGATGCGCTTCGCGGTCGCGCGCTGCGCGATCTGACACCCTCCCGCGCCGGGCGTCCGCCCGGCCCGTCGCCACGCGCCAACCGGCGCGCCTGCCGAATATTTTCATCCGGGTACCCGTCGATGAGAGAATCGCACCACGATTCCTTTTCAGTGGAGCCCGCATGAAGCACCTGCTGTCCCGGCTGTTCGTCAGCGCCGCGCTCGTCGCGCTTGTTCCGGCGCTGCCGGCGCAGGCGGCCACGCCGCCCGGCATCTTCGTCGTCGCCACGCAACTCGGCGAATTCACGACCCTCGACCCGAGCGGGATCTACGAGCTGGTGCCGTCCGAATACGTCGCGAACACCTACGAACGGCTGGTGCGCGTCGACCTGAAGGATCCGACGCGCTTCGACGGACAGATCGCGCAATCGTGGACGGTCGGCGCCGACGGCGTGACCTACACGTTCAAGCTCCGCCCGGGCCTCACCTTCCATTCCGGCAACCCGGTCACCGCCGACGACGTCGCGTGGTCGCTGCAGCGCACCATCCTGCTCGACAAGGGGCCGGCCGGCGTGCTCGCCGATCTCGGCCTGACGAAGGCGAACGTGACGCAGAAGGTGCGCGTGATCGATCCGCAAACCGTCGTGCTCGAAACCGACCGCAAGTACGCGCCGAGCTTCGTGCTCAACGTGCTGAGCGCGTGCCCGGCCTCGGTCTTCGACAAGAAGCTGCTGCTGTCGCACCAGCAAGGCAACGATTTCGGCAGCGGCTGGCTGCGCACCAACGACGCGGGCTCGGGCCCGTACCAGCTCGTCAAGTGGACGCCGAACGAAACCATCGTGCTGCAGCGCTTCGACAAATACCGCACGCCGTACCCGATGAAGCGCGTCGTGCTGCGCCACGTGCCCGAAGCGTCCGCGCAACGGCTGCTGCTGGAGAACGGCGACGCCGACGCCGCGCGCAACCTGAGCCCCGACAGCCTCGCCGCGCTGTCGAAGGCCGGCAAGATCAAGGTCGCGTCGTGGCCGGTGTCGGCGCTCCTGTACCTGAGCCTGAACACGAAGAACCCGAACCTCGCGAAGCCCGAGGTGCAGCAGGCGATGAAATGGCTCGTCGATTACGACGGCATCCAGCGCAACATCGTCAGCACGACCTACAAGGTGCATCAGACCTTCCTGCCCGAAGGCTTCCTCGGCACGCTGAACGCGAACCCGTACAAGCTCGACGTCGCGAAGGCGAAGGCGCTGCTCGCGAAGGCCGGCCTGCCGAACGGTTTCGACGTGGCGATGGACATGCCGAACGACTATCCGTACCTCGAGATCGCCCAGGCGCTGCAGGCGAACCTCGCGCAGGGCGGCATCCGCGTGAAGCTGATCCCCGGCGACGCGAAGCAGGCGATCGGCAAGTACCGCGCGCGCCAGCACGACATCTTCATCGGCGAATGGTCGCCCGACTACATGGACCCGAACAGCAACGCGCGCGGTTTCGCGTGGAATCCGGACAACTCGGACCAGTCGCCGACCAAGATGCTCGCGTGGCGCAACAGCTGGAACATTCCGCAACTGACGAAGGACACCGAGGCCGCGCTCGTCGAGCCGTCGCCCGCGAAGCGCGCGCAGCGTTACGAAGCGCTGCAGAAGGCCGTGCTCGCGAACTCGCCGTTCATCATCATGTTCGAGAAAGTCGTGCAGGTCGCCACGCGCCCCGGCGCGACCGGACCGGAAATCGGTCCGATCAACGACCTCGTGTCGTACCGGACGCTCGCGAAATAATCGCGGCTGCGCGAAGCGCCGGACATGCAGCAGCAAGGGCCGGCCCGCACCCGTTCAATTGAGCGCCGCCCATACCAGGTACGCATTCAGCCCGACGATCACGATCGTCGCCGCGCCGGCGACGATCGTGAGCGGCATCCGCATGGCGTAAGCGCCCATCACATCCGTGCGCGCCGACAGCATGACCAGCGCGATCATCGGCATCGGCAGCACGAAGCTCAGCACGACCTGGCTCGCCACCATCGCCCGCGTGACGTCGCAGCCGAGCGCGACCACCACGAACGCGGGCGCGATCGTCACTGCCCGCCGCACCCAGATCGACATGCGGCGGTGGATGAAGCCCTGCATCACGACCTGCCCGGCCATCGTGCCGACCACCGAACTCGACACGCCCGAGGTCAGCAGCGCGACGAGAAACAGCGCGCCGGCCGCCGGCCCGAGCACGGGGATCAGCGTGTGATAGGCGTCGCCGATGTCGGTCATGCCCGGCGCGGCCACGTGGAACGCCGACGACGCCATCATCACCATCGCGAGATTCACGAAGCCGGCGAGCCCGAGTGCGACCACGACCTCGCGGTTCGAGAAACGCACGAGCCGCCGCCGCTGCGCGTCGTCGCGCGGCGCGGTGCGATCCTGCGTGAGGCCCGAATGCAGATACAGCGTGTGCGGCATGATCGTCGCGCCGATGATCCCGACTGCAATCGTCAGCGCCGCATGATCCGGAATCTGCGGGACCACCAGATGGAACGCGGCCGCACGCCAGTCCTGCGGCGCGATCAGCAGCTCGCCGAGATAGCACGCGCCGATCACGCCGACCAGCGCCGCGATCGCCGCTTCCAGCGGCCGGAAGCCGCGCTTTTCGAGGGCGAGGATCGCGCAGGTCGCGAACGCGGTCGCGATCATCCCCGCGAACAGCGACAGGTGGCACAACAGCCCGAACGCGAGCGCGCCGCCGAGGAATTCGGCGAGATCGGTCGCCATCGCGGCGATCTCCGACGCGATCCACATGCCCCACACGACCGGCACGGGGAAACGGTCGCGGCACAGCTCGGCGAGATTGCGGCCGGTCACGATGCCGAGCTTCGCCGACATCGCCTGGAACAGCATCGCGATCGCGTTCGCGGCCAGCACGACCCACAGTAGCCGGTAGCCGTACGCGGCGCCGGCCTGGATGTTGGTCGCGAAGTTGCCGGGGTCCATGTAGCCGATCGACGCGATCACGGCCGGGCCGACGAACGGCAGCAGCGCGGCGACGCCGGTGCGGCGCCCTTCCAGCGCGGCGCGCGCCGCGCCGTCGGCTGGCTCGGCGGACGGGCCCGGCAGCGCGAAGCCGCCGGCAGGTTTGCTCGGGACGGGAAGCATGGTGGGGTTTCCGTTCGAATGAGGAAGGCTGATTCGGGCGCACATGCCGCGGCCGGCCTGCCGCGTGCCGGCCATGGCAGGACGATGGCGGCGTTACAGCGGCACGACGTCGGGACGATTGCGCGGAAACTGCGCGATCACGTCCGGCGCGACGTTCAGGTGCGCTTCGACGAGCTTCGGCGGCGTATGCGCGAGCCAGTCGGACAACGACACCTCCGCATAGCGGTCGGTCTTGAAGATTTCGAGGAACACGAGGTCGGTCTGGCCCGTGTTCTGCACGTAGTGACCGAGGCTCTTCTTCACATAGCCGACGTCGCCCGCGCGGAAGTCGGCCGTCTGCGCCTTCGGCCCCGTGTCGAACACCGTCATCCGCGCCTCGCCTTGCAGGTAGTACTGCCACTCGTCGGCGTTCGGGTGCCAGTGCAGTTCGCGCATGCCGCCCGGATGCACGGTGACGAGCGCCGCCGCGACCGTCGTCGACACGTTGAAGTTGGTGCTGTCCGCGATCCGCACCTCGCCGCCGCGCGTCTTCCTGACCGGTTTCATGTCGCCGAGCGAAAAGACGAACGGATGCGGCGGCGCACCGGCCGACGCGGCCGACGCGCGCTGCGCGTCCGCGAGCGGGCCGGGTTCGTCGCCCTGGAAGATCCACAGGTTGTCGAGCGGCACGTTCCTGAACGCGTCGGCCGGCACGCCGAAGTTGAGCGCGAGCACGTCGGGCGGCGTATGCGCGATCCAGTCGGTCAGCAACAGCGTGTTGAATTCCGATGCGCGGCCGTTATCGAACGCGAGCAGGAATTCGGCGCCGTCGCGGCCGAGGCCCTGCAGCGAATGCGGCAGGCCGGGCGGGAAATACCAGAGATCGCCGGTTTTGACGTCCTGCACGGACGGCCGGCCGAGCTCGTCGAGCACCGTGATCCGGCAGCGGCCGTCGAGCATGATGGCCCACTCGGCCTGCTGGTGCCAGTGCATCTCGCGAATGCCGCCGCGCGTCAGCCGCATGTTGACGCCCGAAATGGTTTCGGAAATCGCGAAATCGTCCTGCGTCACTTCGCGCGCCCACCCGCCATTCTGAATGCGTTTATGGGCATTATTGAAAGACGCCCAGAATAACGGCATACCGTTGATATCGGTGGCCGGCGGATTCTGAAAAGACGGGAATTGATTGGCGATGGCCGGATTTTTAGGCCCCGGGTCGGTCAGACTCTGGCGGTTTCGCGCATTCACCGCGCCTTCCGGCGGGCTGTCCGGATTGCCGAACGAGGCGGCCTTGGCCGATACCGCGATGCCCGCGGCGGCAATGGCGCCGGCCGTACCCGCCAGCATCTTGCGTCGAGAAAGATTCGTCATGATTTCCTCTTCATTCCTGCAATAGAGAGAATTTCCATTACGGAACATTTACTGCTTTTCGGATTATCGAAAATCAAACATCCCGTGACGCAAGTTAAATCCAAATCACCGAAAAACTTAAATGAATTATTAGTCTGAATTAATGATTTAATCTGATCGGCTTTAATTTTGTAATTATTTCGGCGCGAAGGGATGCCGGACGGCGACGGATGTCGGCGAATCGGTCAGGTACGGTGAATGAGGAAATACGACCGCGTCAGGTCGTGATGTCACGCATGGCGACAGGAGACGATTGACGCGCGCAACGTGCAATCACCAATGCAATGCGATGCAGTGGATTTGGATAACCGATCGTGAAAAACGGAAAACAGGCGAACGCCGATACGTCGAACACCGGCTGACCGGGCCGCGCCGGGCCGCGGCTTACTCCCGCGGCATGTCGGCGAGCCGCTGCGCGGCGAACCGCAATCCGCCCAGAATGCGCTCCGCGACCCTTGCCGGAAAACCGGGCGGCAGCGCGGCGCCGACCGACTCGATCACGTGCGGCGTCGTGGCGATGAGCCGTTCGACGATCGGTGTCGCGATATCGCCGAGCAGGCAATATTCGGCCATCGCGCTAAAGTGCCGTCGCGTGATATCGCGCATCGCATAGTGCTTGCGCTTGCCGTGCACGGCCATCGCGAGCTTCGCCTTGTGCCACGACCACTGGTTCGCGCCATCGCCTTCGACCGGCCAGATCGACATCACGTCATAGAGCGGCGTGAGGCGGAAACGGCCGCCCGGCAGCAGGCGCAGGCTGAAGTTCTTCGCATGCCCGTCCGGTGCGGCGAGCATCCAGAACACGATCAGGGCGGCGAACAGTGTGTCGAGATCCTCCCGCGCCGTCTCCGAACGGCGCAGCAGGCCGGCCAGATCGGGCACGCCGGGGCCGCCCTGCGACTCGTACTTCAGGTGAGGCGGCACGCCGAGCGCCTGGCAGAAATCTTCCTGCGGCAAGCGCAACAGCCACCCGCCGTCACGATGCAACACACGATCGAACCGTTCGACCGACAGCACCTTGTGCGCGCCGAAACGCACGATTTCCGCACCCGCCGCCGGCAGGCCGAACGCTCGCAGGATCGCGAGACACAGCCACTCGTTCTCGACGGAGGCCGTGAGATCGGCCCGCTTGTTGCCGACCAGCCCGAGCGGCAACTTGAGAATATGCGTCGTGGGCGTGGCACCGTGCGGGCGCATCCAGCGCCCGTCGTGAAACAGCAGCGCGGTCTTTTCCTGCGCACCGGCCAGCGACAGCCGGAAATCGTCGTCGTCCTCGGCTCCCGTCGCCACACCGCTCGCCTGATCGAGCACGCGTGCGACGTCCTCGTCCGACAGCGTCGTACCGTCGATGCGATCCAGGCCGGTTGGCGCATCGTCTTCGCCGAGCAATTGCACCGCCCCGACGCAATCGCGACCGAGCGCGGCAAGCAGATCGAACGGCTCGGTCGTCGCCGTGCCGAACCTGGCGGCCAATCGGCGCCGAATGGCGTCGCTGTCCGGAAGCAGATTGTCGAAGTAATGATTGACGCGTTCGCCGCGCAACGGAGCGTCGCCGACACCGAACGGCAGCGACAACGACAGCGGGCGGCCGACGGCCGACTGCTTCCAGCCGGCGTCGTACAGCAGTTCCATGTCGCCGCGCACGGGAATCCGCCATGTGCCGACCCTCTGGCCGTTCGTCCAGATCGACAGCGCGCGAGTGTGCGATTTGCGTCCCATCGCTTACCACTCGGCGGCGGCTGCGTCGGGCTCGCCCTTGGTGCGGATGCTGAGTTCGAGACCGTACAGCGCGGTCAGCTCGAGCAACTGCCTGAGCGACAGGCTTTCGGTACGCGTGGTTTCGAGCAGCGACAGCCGCGACTGGCCCACGCCGATTCGCACTGCCGCTTCGGCTTGCGTCAGGCCGTTGGCCTGACGCGCCGAAGACAGGATTTCGCCCAGTTGCGCGGGCGTATTGACGATGAAATTCACGGCGCGTATTCCTGTAGGCAATAAACCCAGTATATTCCTGACAGGCATAAACGCAAATTATTTCTCACATACATAAACGCAAAATATGCATGACAGACATAAAAAGCGAACCCTTGTATGCCGGCCCCTGCTCTTGAGAGGGTTCCCGACCCTATCGTCCGCCCTCACGCCATAGTTTTTATCCGCTGGCGCGAATGATTTTGGCTTTGTTAGATGGATGACATTCGATCAACCGACGACAACGATCTAACAACCGATGACCTGCGCGTTCGCCCGTACCGTCGAATCCCGCTATGCCGAATTGACGCCGACCGCCAAGCGCATCGCGAGCTACATGCTCGCGAACCTCGACCGGCTCGGGCTCGAGACGGCCGACCAGATCGCGCAGCAGGCCGGCACGAGCGGCATCTCGGTCGGCCGCTTCCTGCGCAGCGTCGGCTATCGCAATCTCGACGACCTGAAGCGAGAACTGCGCGGCGGCGGCGATCGCCCGTGGATGATCACCGACCGGCTCGACGAATACCGCCGCATCGCCGGCACGCAACCGGCCGATCGCAACCGCGGCAACGGCAGCGACGGCGCCCTCGCATCGTCGCTCGAACGCGAGCTCGACGCGATCCGCCACGTGTACCGCCTGGCCGAAGGCCCGGTGTTCGCGCAGGTCGCCGACCGGATCGCGCATGCCGACGCCGTGTTCATCCTCGGCATCCAGTCGACGCGCGGCATCAGCAACGCATTCAGCAGCTACCTCGAATATCTGCGCCCGCGCGTGTTCTACTCCGACGGCCAGTCGGGCTCGTACGTCGATTCGCTGAACTCCGAATTCGAGCGGCCGTACTGCGTCGTCACCGATACGCGCGCTTATTCGCGCAGCGCGCGCCGCTATTGCCAGGCGGCCGCCGAGCGCGGCCAGCCGTTCGCGCTGGTCACCGATCTGTCGTGCCCGTGGGCGCGCGAATGGCCGGCCGATCTGCTCCAGGTGAAGACCGACGTCGGCCAGTTCTGGGATTCGCTCGCGCCGCTCACCTGCCTGTTCAACCTGCTGATCACGGCCGTGGTCGATCGCCTCGGCCCCGCGATCGACCGGCGCGTCGCGCGCAACCGCGAACTGCAGCACACGTTCGACCAATTCGAATCCTGAGTGAGCCTGAACCCACCTGAACCGCCGATGAACGATCACCGCCTCGTCGAAATCACGCCCGCCACGCATCGCGTCGACATCGATCTGGTCTATGCGACCGAGCGCAACCTGACCGGCAAGCCGATCTACCGCCGTGCGCACTGCCTGTTGCTGGCGCCGGCCGAAGCCGCATTGCGCCGCGCGGTCGACGTCGCCGCGCAGGCCGGCTTCACGCTGCGCATCTACGACGCCTACCGGCCGCCGCAAGCGCAGCAGGTGCTATGGGATTTCCTGCCCGATCCGAACTTCGTCGCCAATCTCGGCCGCGGCTCGAATCACAGCCGCGGCACCGCGCTCGACCTGACGCTCGTCGGCACGAACGGCGAGCCGCTCGACATGGGCACCGGCTTCGACGAGATGGTCGCCGCATCGGGCCACTTTCATGCGGGGCTGCCCGAGCAAGTGCAACGCAACCGCCTGCTGCTGCTCGGCGTGATGCACGCGGCCGGCTTCGCGCACATCGACAGCGAATGGTGGCACTACGAACTGCCCGACTCTCGCGCGTTGCCGCAGATCGACAACGCGGCGAGCGGCCCGTGGCGCCTGATGTAACGCCGATGCACGCCCCCTTTTCCGTTCACGTTCAACGACTTCAACGACCGATGGAGCGCACATGAAATTCCCGACATCCCGGCTCGTCGCGGCGCTGGCCGCCGCGTCCGTTCTCGCCGCCGTTCCGCTGTCCGCCGCCCGTGCGGAAACGCCGAAGGACCTGTTCGTGATGGCCACGCTGCTCGACGAATTCACGACGCTCGATCCAGGCGAGATCTACGAGCTGGTGCCGGAGGAATACGTCGCCAACACGTACGACCGGCTCGTGCGCGTCGACCTGCGCGATCCGTCGAAATTCAACGGCGACGTCGCGCAGTCGTGGACGGTGAGCGCCGACGGGCTGACCTATACGTTCAAGTTGCGCAGCGGCCTCAAGTTCCACTCGGGCAACCCGCTGACGGCCGATGACGTCGCGTGGTCGATCCAGCGCGCGGTGCTGCTCGACAAGGGGCCCGCGGCCGTGCTGACCGGCATCGGCCTCACCAAGGCCAACGTCGCCGCGAACGTGAAGAAGCTCGACGACGCGACGGTGTCGGTCACGACCGACCACAAGTACGCGCCGACCTTCGTGCTGAACGTGCTCGGCTCGTGGCCCGCGTCGGTGCTCGACAAGAAGCTGCTGCTGTCGCACCAGCAGGGCAACGACTTCGGCAACGGGTGGCTGAAGACCAACGAAGCCGGCTCCGGCGCCTACAAGCTGGTCAAGTGGACGGCCGGCGACAGCCTCGTGCTGCAACGCTTCGACGGCTACCGGCTGCCGCTCGCGATGAAGCGTATCGTGCTGCGTCACGTGCCCGAAGCCGCGAGCCAGCGCCTGCTGCTGGAAAACGGCGACGTCGACGTGGCGCGCGACCTGAGCCCCGACGATCTGGCGTCGGTCGTGAAGTCCGGCAAGGCGAAGGTGGCGGCATCGCCGCAGGCGACGCTGCTGTATCTCGGCCTGAACACGAAGAACCCGACGCTCGCGAAACCCGACGTGCAGGAAGCGCTGAAATGGCTCGTCGACTATGCGGGCATCCAGAGCAACGTCGTGAAAACGACCTACAAGGTGCATCAGACCTTCCTGCCCGAAGGTTTCCTCGGCACGCTGAACGCGAACCCGTACAAGCTCGACGTCGCGAAGGCGAAGGCGCTGCTCGCGAAGGCCGGCGTGCCCAACGGCTTCTCCGTGACGATGGACGTGCGCAACGACTATCCGTACACGGAGATCGCGCAGGCCGTGCAGGCGAACTTCGCGCAAGCGGGCATCAAGGTGCAGCTGATCCCCGGCGACAACAAGCAGACGCTCGCGAAATACCGCGCGCGCCAGCACGACATCTACATCGGCGAATGGTCGGCCGACTACATCGATCCGCACAGCAACGCGCAGGGTTTTGCGTGGAATCCGGACAATTCCGACAAGTCGAGCTATAAAATGCTGGCCTGGCGCAACAGCTGGGACATCCCGCAGCTCACGAAGCAAACCGACACCGCGCTCGCCGAGCCCGCCGCCGCGAAACGCGCGCAGCTGTATCAGGCGATGCAGAAGGAAATGCTCGCGCGCTCGCCGTTCGTGATCATGTTCGAGAAAGTCGCGCAGGTCGCGACGCGGCCCGGGGTCAGCGGGCTCGAGGTCGGGCCGATCAACGATCTGGTGTCGTACCGCAACCTGAAGAAGCAATAAGATTCGCCGCATGTCGACTCCCGCCTCCTCCCTCGAAGCACTGCGCACGCTGCCCGCGCGGCGCCCGGCCGTGCGCTGGGCACTGCGCGTGCTGCGCTGGGCGCTCACGCTCGCCGTCACGTTCGCGGGGCTGCTCGCGCTGACGTTCGTGATCGGCCGCAAGGTGCCGATCGATCCCGTGCTCGCGATCCTCGGCGATCGCGCGTCGGCCGACGCCTATGCGGCCGAGCGCATCGCGCTCGGGCTCGACAAGCCGCTCGTCACGCAATTCCTGATCTATGCGCGCGACGTACTGCACGGCAACCTCGGCGTGTCGCTGCTGACCGCGAACCCGGTGCTCGACGACATCAAGCGCGTGTTCCCGGCCACGCTCGAACTGGCGACGATCGCGACGCTGATCGGCATCGCGATCGGCGTGCCGCTCGGCGTCGCGGCCGCCGTGAAGCACAACCGGCCGATCGATCACATCGCGCGCTTCGTCGGGCTGATCGGCAATTCGGTGCCGGTATTCTGGCTCGGCCTGATGGGGCTGCTGCTGTTCTATGCGCGGCTGCACTGGGTCGGCGGCCCCGGCCGGCTCGATCCCGTCTACGACGGGATGGTCGACCCGCGCACCGGAAGCCTGCTGATCGATGCGGCGCTCGCGGGCGAGTGGGACGTATTTCGCAACGCGGTGTCGCACATCGCACTACCGGCCGCGATCCTCGGCTACTACTCGGTCGCGTATCTCAGCCGCATGACGCGCTCGTTCATGCTCGACCAGCTGAGCCAGGAATACATCGTCACCGCGCGTGCGAAGGGCTTGTCCGAGCGTCGCGTGATCTGGCGGCACGCGTTCGGCAACATCGCGGTGCCGCTGCTCACCGTGATCGCGCTCACGTACAGCAACCTGCTCGAAGGCTCGGTGCTGACCGAGATCGTGTTCGCATGGCCGGGGCTCGGCTCGTATCTGACCGGCGCGCTGCTGAACGCCGACATGAGCGCGGTGCTCGGCGCGACGCTCGTGATCGGCGCGATGTTCATCACCGTCAACCTGCTGACCGACGCGCTGTACCGCGTGTTCGATCCGCGTGCGCGCTGAGGGCCGCCCCGACATGACCGCTTCCATCCTGCTTCTTTCATCGTCCATGCCGAAGGTCATCCAATCATGAGCGCCGAGCGTCTGTCCCCGCGCGCGTGGCTGTTGTCCGACGCACCGGCATCGCGCTCGCAGGCCGCGCTCGGCCTCGCGTACCGTCGCTGGCGCCGGTTCGCCACGAATCCGCTCAACCTGTTCGGGCTCGCGATCCTGGTCGCGCTGATCGCGGTCGCGATCGTCGGCCCGCTGATCATGCCGCACGATCCGCTGCGCCAGGTCCTGGCCGACCGGCTGCTGCCGCCGGGCTCGCCGTCACACTGGTTCGGCACCGACCAGCTCGGCCGCGACATCCTTTCGCGGCTGATCGACGGGTCGCGCCTGACGCTCGGCATCGCGCTGCTCGTCGTCGTGATCGTCGTGCCGATCGGCCTGCTGATCGGCACGACCGCCGGCTATTGCGGCGGCTTCGTCGACAGCGTGCTGATGCGCATCACCGACATCGCGCTCGCGTTTCCGAAGATCGTGCTCGCGCTCGCATTCGCGGCCGCGCTCGGCCCCGGCGTGATCAACGCGGTCGTCGCGATCTCGATCACCGCGTGGCCCGCGTATGCGCGGCTCGCGCGTGCGGAGACGATCCGCATCGCACAGGCCGACTACATCCATGCCGCGCGGCTGCAAGGCGCGTCGGGCCCGCGCATCCTGCTGCGTTACATCATGCCGCTGTGCATGTCCTCGGTGATCGTGCGCGCGACGCTCGACATGGCCGGCATCATCCTGACCGTCGCGGGCCTCGGCTTTCTCGGCCTCGGCGCGCAGCCGCCGAGCCCCGAATGGGGTTTCATGGTCGCGTCGGGCCGCAACGTGCTGCTCGACGCATGGTGGGTCGCGACGCTGCCCGGCATCGCGATCCTGCTCGTGAGCCTCGCGTTCAATCTGCTCGGCGACGGGCTGCGCGACGTCTTCGATCCCCGCCATGGAGCATGACATGTCGATGAATTCCACCGCCGCGCCGGCGCCGCTCTGCGAGATCGACGGGCTGAAGATCGGTTTCCGCGGGCACGACGGCAGCGTCACCGACGCCGTGCGCGACCTGTCGCTGACGCTCGCGCCGGGCGAGCGGCTCGGCATCGTCGGCGAATCGGGCTCCGGCAAGTCGCTGACCGGCCGCGCGCTGCTCGGCCTGCTGCCCGACGCCGCGCGCTGGTCGGCGCGCACGATGCGCTTCGCGGGCCACGACCTGTGCGCGATGTCGCCGCGCGAGCGCCGGCGGCTGTGCGGCAGCCAGATGGGCATGATCCTGCAGGACCCGAAATATTCGCTGAACCCGGTGATGACGGTCGCGAAGCAGATGGGCGAAGCGTTCCGGCTGCACGAGCCGGGCCTGCGCGGCCGCGCGCTGCGCGAGCGGATCGTCGAAGCGCTCGAGGCCGTGCAGATCCGCGACCCGGCGCGCGTCGCCGATGCGTATCCGCACGAGCTGTCGGGCGGCATGGGCCAGCGCGTGATGATCGCGATGATGGTGTCGACCGGCCCGCGCCTCTTGATCGCCGACGAGCCGACCTCCGCGCTCGACGTCGCGGTGTCGATGCAGGTGCTCGCGGTGCTCGACGCGATGATCGCGCGGCATGGCACGGGCCTGATGTTCATCAGTCACGACCTGCCGCTCGTGATGTCGTTCTGCGACCGCGTCGCGGTGATGTATGCCGGCCGCGTGGTCGAAACCTGCGCCGCGCGCGACCTGCGCGACGCCTCGCATCCCTATACGCGCGGGCTGCTCGCCGCGAACCCGCCGCTGGCGAACCCGCCGGACGAACTGCCCGTGCTGCGGCGCGACCCGGCATGGCTCGATCCCGCATCGCCGGCCGCCGCACGCGCCGATCGACAGGAGGCCGCACGATGATCGACGTCGATCACGCATCGATCCGTTTCCCG
The DNA here is from genome assembly GCF_002223355.1 of Burkholderia sp. HI2761. NCBI lineage: Bacteria > Pseudomonadati > Pseudomonadota > Betaproteobacteria > Burkholderiales > Burkholderiaceae > Burkholderia > Burkholderia sp. HI2761. The sequence continues at coordinate 2,149,945 of NZ_NKFN01000007.1, forward strand.
ACCCGCACGGGTCACGTCGACGCCGTGCGCGACGCGAGCTTCGCGGTACGCGACGGCGAGGTGTTCGGGCTCGTCGGCGAATCGGGCTCCGGCAAGTCGACGCTGCTGCGTGCGCTGACGGGCCTCGTGCCGCTCGCGGCCGGCAGCCTGTCGATCGACGGCCGCCCGGTGGGCGACACGCCCGATCGCGCGTTCCGCCGCCACGTGCAGATGGTGTTCCAGGATCCGTACGCGTCGCTGCATCCGCGCTTCACCGTCGACCAGACGCTGCGCGAGCCGCTGTCGATCCATGCGATCGGCGACGCCGATGCGCGGATCGCCCGCGCGCTGTCCGAGGTCGGCCTCGGCCCCACGTTCCGCTTCCGCTATCCGCACCAGTTGTCAGGCGGCCAGCGGCAGCGCGTGGCGATCGCGCGTGCGCTGATCGTCGAGCCGCGCGTGCTGCTGCTCGACGAGCCGACGTCCGCGCTCGACGTGTCGGTACAGGCCGAGATCCTGAACCTGTTGCGCCGCCTGCATCGCGAACGCAACCTGACGATGATCCTCGTCAGCCACAACCTCGCGGTGATCGGCTTCCTGTGCCAGCGCGTCGCGGTGATGCAGCATGGGGAGATCGTCGAGCAGCTGCGGATCGAGGACGTGCGGGCCGGGCAGGTCGCACGCGACTACACGCGCACGCTGCTGAATGCGACCGAAGGCTACCGCCGCCTCGATCCGGTGGCCGACGCGCCTGCCACGTGACATCCGCCGGACGCGCACGCATGCGATACTTCGCACGCCGTGCGCCGGCTTGCCGCCGCATGGAACCCTTGTGCACCGCACGGGTCAATTTCCTTTCGTCAACAGCACAGCAATAGGGAGGCGTTCATGCTGCAATTCATCGAAACCCTGGTCGTCGGGCTCATCGTCGGCCTCCTCGCCCGCGCGTTCAAGCCGGGCGACGACAAGATGGGCATCCTGATGACCATCGTGCTCGGCGTCGTCGGCTCGCTGGTCGCCGGCTACGTCGGCCGCGCGGCCGGCTGGTATGCACCGGGCCAGGGTGCGGGCTGGATCGCGTCGATCATCGGTGCGATCATCCTGCTCGTCGTCGTGGGTGCGATCCGCAAGCGCACGGGCTGAATACCGCCCACCGCTCCAGGTCGAAACGGCCGCTCGTCGCACACGAGCGGCCGTTTTGCTTTTCCCGCATCGTCGTTCCCGGGATCGTCGATTCGTTGAGCACTCAACGATTCACCGGCGAATCGTGCGTCCACCGGCGCGCTTCCTTGAAGCTTACGTCATCGGCAATACCCTGACTTGCGGGCGCACAAATTTGAGATAAATTGATTGAAGGAACACGGCGTCGTTTGCTCATCGCCGCTATTTCCGGATTCCCACTCAAGAGGTTCGATGAAGTTGCCGTTTACGCATACAGCACCGCAGCGTTGACGGACTGCCATTCGAGCGGCCTCGCTGCGACGCGCTTCCTCTCTGGAGCCTGTCATGAAGCATCGTCTGTTTGCCGCCTCGCTTGCACTGGCTGCCTCGCTTCTGGCCTCGTCCTCGTCATTTGCTGCCGGCGCGTCCGGCATCATCCACTTCACCGGCATGATCGTCGAGCCGCCGTGCGCATTCGCGCTCGATACGGCCGACGCCGCGCATGCGTACGTGCGCCCCGACTGCCCGCGCCCTGCGAGCGGACAAGTCGCGTTCGTAGACGCGGCCAGCCTGCGCACGATCAGGACCACGACCTTTACGCAGGCCTCGCGCGCAATCGTTTTACCTGGCCGCCCGGGCAACGCGCGCGCGCCGATGATCGCCGTCGTGACCTACCAGTAGAAGCCGCTGCGGAACCGTCGCGCGTCAATCGCGATGGCGCGCGATCCAGTCGCTGAACGCGCGAATCTTCTGCTGGCTGCCGAGGTTCTCGGGGTAGACGAAGAAGTAGCGTGCGCCCGTTTCGAGCACGACGTCGAACGGCCGTTCGAGCCGGCGCGCGCTGACGTCGTCGTCGACGAGCGTCACGTCGCCGATCGCGACGCCGAAGCCCTGCATCGCCGCGTTCGTCGCGAGATCGAGCGTGTCGAACGTCGGCCCGCGCGCGGGATCGACGCCGCGCTCGCCCGCATGGTCGAGCCATGCGCGCCAGTCGCGGTGGTCGCGCGTCGGATGCAGCAGCGTATGGCGCGCGAGATCGCCGACCGCGCCGAGCGGCGACGCCTGCCGCAACTCGGGCGCGCAAACGGGTGTCAGCCGCTCGTCGAACAGCGGCAGCGCGACGACGCCCGGGCCCGGCGACGTCCCGTAGACGATTGCCGCATCGAACGGCTCGCTCGAAAAATCGACGACGTGCTGCCACGCGGTCGTGATCTGCACGTGGAGATCGGGATGTTCGCCCTGAAAGCGCATGATGCGCGGCAGCATCCAACGAATCACGCAGGTCGGCACCTTCAGCGCGAGATCGGTGCGCTGCCGCGTGAGCTTCATCGAGATGTCCTCGATCCGCGCGAAGCTCTCCTCTACCACCGGCAACAACTGTTCGCCCTCCGCCGTCAGCGTGAGGCCCTTCGCATGCCGTTTGAACAGCGGAAAACCGTAATGCGCCTCGAGCGTCTGGATCTGCCGGCTCACCGCGCCTTGCGTAATGCACAGCTGCTCGGCCGCGCGCGTGAAGCTGCGGTGGCGAGCCACCGTCGAGAAGATCTGCAGCGCGTGCAGGGGCGGAAGTCGGCGCATGGCGAACGGGAAACAGGAAACGGCGCGGAAGGGCCGCGCGCCGACGCCGGCGCGCGCTGACCGACACGATAAGCCAAACGCCGGCTTTGCGCGAGACGCTGGATGCTCAGGCCGTCGCGGTCAGCGCGCCCGCCGCGATGCGCGCCGCCGCCGTGACGACATCCGCGCGCGCCGCGGCAGCGGCGTCCGGCTGCGTGAACGACACGGCCATCACGATCGGCGCGCGCGACGGCGGCCACAGCACCGCGATATCCGTCGTCGTACCGAAACCGCCGGTGCCGGCCTTGTCGGCCACGCGCCAGCCGGGCGGCACGCCCGCCGCGATGCCGGTCGCCCCGCGTGCGCCGCCCACCATCCATTCCGTCAGTTGCGCGCGTTGCGGCTCGTGCAGCACCTCGCCGAGCAGCAGGCGCTGCAGCGTGTCGACCATCGCGACCGGCGTCGACGTGTCGCGCTCGTCGCCGGGCGCGGCCTTGTTCAGTTCGGGTTCCCAGTGATCGAGGCGGAAGGTGGTGTCGCCGCTCTCGCGCGCGAACGCCGTGACGGCCTGCGGGCCGCCGAGCACGCCCATCAGCAGGTTGCCCGCGCCCTTGTCGCCCGACTGCAGCATCGCCGTGCACAGCTGCGCGATCGTCATGCCGGTATCGACGTGGCTTTCCGTAATCGGCGAGCCGGACACGATTTCATAGCGGCGGTACAGGATGCGGCGCGGCAGCAGCGATGCGTCGAGCGAGCCGCGCGCGAGCATCGCGGCGGCCGCCATGACCGCATACGTGCCGCACTGGGGAAAGCGCTCGCGCGCATGGTGCGCGATACGCACGCCGTTCGACGTATCGAGCGCGGCGACGCCGAGCCGCCCGTTCGAGGCTTTTTCGAGCGCGGCGAGTTCGGCTTGTGCGGTATGGGCGCGCCCCTGGTCGGCGACCGGCGCGGAGGTGCACGCGGCAACGAACGGCGCCGCAACGGCGGCGAGCAACAGCGAGCGGCGTGTCGGAGAATGTTCCATGAATGAGATCTGTTCTGTCGGAAACGGTGGCTCGAAGCAACGCGGCCGCGCATCGGCGACGCGCGACCGTTCACGCCGACGGCCGGCCCGCGACGGCCTTCGCCGCGCATCCCCGAAAGACGCCCGTCGGCCCCGCGCGAAGGCGGGATTCGCATGAACACCTAGCGTAGCAGCGACCGCCGTCGCGTTCCAGCGAAACGGCCGCGCTTCATCCTTGCGACGAAGGCAGATACGGCATCGGATTCACCGGCTTGCCGTCGCGTCGCACCTCGAACAGCAGCGCGACGCGCGAATTGTCGAGGTCGCCCATCTCGGCGATCGCATCGCCCTGATGCACGATGTCGCCGGTCTTCACGAGCAACTTGCGGTTGTGCGCATAGGCAGTCAGGAAATCCGCGTTGTGCTGGACGATGATCAGGCTGCCGTAATCGTTCAGGCCGGTGCCCGCGTACATCACGCGGCCGTCGGCCGCGGCGCGAACCGTGTCGCCCGGTCGGCCGGCGATCTGGATGCCGCGGTTCTGCCCGGGCCGGAACCCGTCGACGATCTTGCCGGTTGCCGGCCACTTGAGCGCGACGCCGCCCGCATGTCGCCTGGTTTCCTTGACGACCTGACGATCGCTCGCGGTCGATGCGGCGGCTTGCGAACTGGCCTGCGCGGTTGCCTGATTACTTCCCGCGCCATTGCTCGCGACGGCCTGCGTGCCCGTCGTGCCCGCCGGCGGCAGCGGCTGCTGCTTGACGATGCGCAGCACCTGCCCCATGCGCAGCCGGCCGTTGGCGGTCAGCTTGTTCCAGGTGCGCAAGTCGGCCACGCTGCAATCGTTCGCGGATGCGATGCCCGTCAGCGTGTCGCCGCGTTTCACGACGTACTTCTGCGCGACGAGGATCGGGGCGGGCGGCATCGTGGCGGCCGACGGTGCGGCAGGCGGGCTCGAATCGGAAGGCTGCCCCGCCAGCGTGTCGCTCGGCGGAACGGACTGCGTACTTGCACAACCGGCCATGACGAGCACGGCGGCCAAGCCCGATAGCCACGCCGCCTTGCGGTGAATCTCGCGCGTTTTCATGGACGATCCGACTCCGGTTTGACAATCTTTCAAGCATCTCAAAAACGGAACGGCCGACGTGTAACCGGATGCAAACAATGATGACAAACGATCACGGACCGGATGCCGGCCGGCATTCGCTACCGGTAATACGGTCCGATCCCGAAAAACTTGATGGTCTTTTCGCAGAAAACGGAAGAATTTTCGTCGTAAAAAACTATGGTCGCGATGTTTCAATAGGTTCGAGACGCAACATTCACCGCAACCATGCGACGAATTCGGCACCGGCCCATGCGATGCCGATGCACAGGAACAGCAGATGCAACGCGATCTTGAACGACACGCTCCAGGACGAATCGATCTGCATGACAGGCTCCCCGATTGATGTGCGTCCATCATCGGCCACCGATCGCACCCCGAAAATGCGGAAGCGGCGAACCGGGTCTCAGGCTCGCCCTGAGACCGGCGCGCCGGTTCCTGCTAACTTATCGGCCATCCTCACCCATCGCTTCGCCCAACATGCGCTTCGACCTGACCGACCTGCGGCTCTTCCTGAACATCTGCGAAGCCGGCACGATCACGAGCGGCGCCGAACGGACGCACATCACGCTGCAGGCGGCAAGCGAGCGCATTCGCGGGATGGAGGACGAACTCGGCGTGCCGCTGCTGCACCGGACCAAGTCGGGCGCGCAGGCGACCGATGCGGGGCGCGCGCTCGAACACCACGCCCGCACCGTGCTGCAGCAGATCGATCACATGCGCGGCGAACTGCAGCAATACGGCCAGGGGCTGCGCGGCCATATCCGGCTGCTGTGCAACACCGCGTCGCTGAGCGAATACCTGCCGGACGCACTGGCCGATTACCTGCCCCGCCACCCCAAGCTGTCGATCAGCGTCGAGGAACGCTCGAGCCAGGAGATCGTGCATGCGATCCGCAACAAGACGGCCGAGGTCGGCATCGTCGCCGATTCGGTCGGGCTCGGCGGCCTCGAACAGAAGCCGTTCCGCGAAGACTGGCTGATCGTCGTCGTGCCGGCCGCGCACCCGCTCGCGTCGCGCGACAAGGTCGCGTTCGACGACATCGCCGGCGAAGACTTCATCGGCCTCACCGACGGCAGCGCGCTGCAAGTGCATCTCGCCGACCAGGCGCGCGCGCTCGGTAAACGGATCCGCTATCGCGTGCAGTTGAAGAGCTTCGACGCGATCTGCCGCGTGATCGCGAGCGGCGTGGGCATCGGCATCGTGTCGCGGCATGCGGCCGAGCGCGCGATGCAGACGATGGACGTGCGGCTCGTCGAACTGTCCGATCCGTGGGGCCATCGGAAACTGACGCTCTGCGCGCGGTCGTTCGACGCGCTGCCGAAGTACACGCGCGAGTTCGTCGCGTTTTTGTCGGGCAACGCACCGCCGCGGTAACGCGTCGCCCTCGACTCGGAGACATGGCCATGACCGATACCGATCTCGCAACCCGCTATCGCGCGTATATCGACTGCCTGAACCGGCAGGACTGGTCGGCGCTCGGCGAGTACGTGTCCGACGACGTGATCCACAACGACCGGCCGCTCGGCCTCGCCGGTTACCGCGCGATGCTGGAACAGGACTTCCGCGACATTCCCGATCTCCGTTTCGAGATCCGGCTGCTCGCGTGCGAGCCGCCGCACGTCGCGTGCCGCCTGCGCTTCGCGTGTTCGCCGAAAGCGACGTTCATGGGGCTCGCCGTCGACGGCCGCAAGGTCACGTTCGCCGAGAACGTGTTCTACGAGTTTCACGAAGGCAAGATCCGCCAGGTGTGGTCGGTGATCGACAAGGCGGCGATCGAGAAGCAGCTTTAACCGTCGTCGAAGCGGAGGGCGGCGCCTGCGGCGGCCGGTGGCCGTGGCGGCTCGATGCACTTCAATTCGTATGGATAACGTTTTCTCTCATAGCTCATCGAGAACCCGTTTCTTTTCCATGCCCCCGCACGCCGCTTCAAAGCCGATCGCCGTCACGCGACGAACACTCGATCGACAAAGAAAAATCCCGGCGATTTTCGTGTAATTCCGATTTCCTTCCCGCCCCCTCCGCTTCCGCCATTCGGGTTTCTACCGTCGCATCCGATGTGAAAGTTCATTGACATCATGCGGATCGATGCCTAAATTTGGAAAACGTTTTCCATCAATTGAGCGCGACGTCGATCATGGCCCGCGCAGGGGGAACGCTTGCCCGCTCGATTTGTGATTCAGGCCGTCCGTCTTCAGGGATCAGGGTTGCGAGGCGGAAGCCGGGTACGGGCATCGAGCGCGGCATCGATCACACGTGCCCGTCCTTCACCACTATTCGAAACTGGAGACACCATGCATCCGCGCAGCAGATTCGCGCTCGGCGCCGCTGTCGGCGTCCTTTCCGTCGTGCTCGTCAGCGCGTGCGGCGGCAACGACGTGACCGACACGCCGCCGTCGCCCCCTCCGTCCACCCCGCCCGCGCTCGCATCGAACTCGCTGCAGGCGCTCGTCTATGGCGCGCCCGACACCAGCGTGCCGGCCGGCACGAACATTTCCCTCACGATGATGGGCCAGATGCGCGCGCTGTTCGACCTGATCCGGAAATCGCCCGACTTCACGCAGGTCGTGATGGATCTCGGCGACGGCACGCCCGTCCACGTGCTCGACACGAATACCGGCGACAAATTCCTGCCCGGCAAGCTCGCGCTCGGCCTGTCGTACATCCTGATCGACATGAAGTCGAAGAACGATCCGCAATACGCGAGCTACCTCGCGACGTACCAGACGATCACGACCGCGATGATGGCGCAGTCGGGCAGCAACTACGCGTACGCGAACACGTCGTGGGGCGAGTACTACTACCTCGTCGCGCTGAACAACCTGAAGGCGCACGGGATGCTCAACGAAGTCTTCAGCGACGCGATGCTCGCGACGCTGCAGCAGCGGCTCACGTTCTGCGACATGTTCGGCCCCGATGCGAGCGGCAAGACCAATACGTGCCCGGCCGCCGGCACGCCGATCGACATCGCGTCGCTCAACACCGCGCAGAACTACTATGCGGTGTCCTACGGAATCGCCGGGCTGCGCCAGAAGCTCGGCTGGAGCAGCCCGTCGTTCGCGTCGAAGACCGATCCGGCGGTCGCGACGATGGACGCGCGCGATGCACTGCTGTACACGCTGACGAACCACATCCGCAACGACTCGTCGGGCGGATTCTCCGACGAAGCGTCGAACACGCACACGACCTACTACGACCAGGCGCGCTTCGACCGCTACAGCACGCTGCTGATCGGCGAGGTGGTCGAGCGCACGTTCGAGATGGGCAACGAAGCGAATCTCACGCCGGAGCTGAAGGGCTATCTGCGCAAGTCGGTCGACCTGATCCTGCCGCAGTTGAACACCGACGGCCAGGGCTTCAACTACGGCCGCTCGATCGGCCCGTACGGCGATTCCGCGTTCATGGAGGTACTGACCGCCGCGGCCAATGCCGGCGTGCTGACCGATCGCGAGAAACAGGTTGCGTATGCATTCATCTACCAGGCCGCACGTCGCTTCGACACGTACTGGTACGACCCGTCGCTGCCGACGCCGTCGGTCAACATGTGGGTCAAGGGTCGCGGCACCGACACGTATCGCGGCAAGCCGCGCGTGATGGGCGAGAACTTCAGCCTGCTGCACCAGTACCTGTACGTGAACGCGTGGTGGAACAAGCTCGGCTTCGGCGGCCAGGCGCCGATGGCCGATGCGGACTACCGCGCGTGGCTCGACGCGCTGCCGCGCTACACGCTCACCTGGTACAACCAGCCGGGCGACGCCGCGCATCCGTACAGCGCCGCGCTGCTCACCGTGCGCGACGGCCGGCGCGTGATCAACCTGAACCTCAGCCAGGCGCCCGACTACAACTCGTACACGCCGTATTACCCGGTGCCGTTCTCCGACAAGCTGATCTACGGCACGACCGACCTCGGCTATGCGCTACTGCTCCCGCAGGTGACGTACAACACGAAGACCTACGTTCCCGTCACGTACTACCGGAACCTGAACGTGCAGCAAAGCAACGGCCAGGTGATCGTGTCGTTCGATACGACGAAGTTCCGCCTCGCGTCGAAGAACGCCGCTTACACGACGGATCTCGACCTGCAGGTGCACACGGTGCTGACGTTCGCGCACGGCAAGGTCTCGCGCAGCGATACGCTGAGTTCGGGCACGCTCGCGGGCAACCTCGCGGTCGAAACGGACTTCACGTCGTTCGCGGATTTCGCGTCGACGCAAGCCAATGGGGACGGCATGTCGGTGACGTACGCGAACAGCGCCGCGACCGGCTATGCGGCATCCGGGTTCGACAACTGCGCACTGTCCGCCTTCGACACGGCAAACGGCACGACGAATCCGCTGTCGACAACGCCGATCGGGCAGTTGCATTCGAACTTCGCCTGCACGACGAAGCCGTTCGCGCTCGGCGCGGGCGCAACCCGCACGCTCGGGTGGACGCTGAGGTACGCCGATCCGGCGTAAGCGATGTAAGCGCGACCCGTGACCGATCCCGAAGCCGGCTGCCGAAACCGGCTTCGGGATCATTCGGCGGCCGGGCGCGCGCTCACCACCATCCCGACCCCGCCATATACGCGCCGAGCGCAATCAGCCCGACGAAGAAGCAGCGCTTGAACATCTTCTCGCTCATCACGCGCCGCGCATATTGCCCGCCGGCCATCCCCGCCAGCGCGGGCACGAGCGCGAGCGCAGACACGCCGAGATCGACCGTCTGCAGGGCGCCCGTCACACGCAACTGCAGGCCGAGCACGATCGTCGACGCGGTGAACGACAGCCCGAGCGCCTGGATCAGATCGTCCTTCGACAGCCGCAGCGCCTGCAGGTACGGCACGGCCGGTACGACGAACACGCCGGTCGCGGCCGTCACGACACCCGTCAGGTAGCCGACCACGGCCGACAGCCATTTTTCATGGCGCCCCGGTGCGGGCAGTCGCGCGGCCGCCAGCCCCCACAGCCCGTAAAACACCAGCACCACGCCGAGCGCCGCGTGCGTCCACGTGCTGCCGGCCGCGAGCGCCGGCAGCCCGCCCGTCAGCGTGCCGACCGTCAGGCCCGCGAGCAGCGGCCACAGCCGGCGCAGCAGCGCGCCGAACGACGGGCCGAGCCCCAACTGCCACACGTTGGTGATGAACGACGGCACGAGCAGCAGGCTCGCCGCGGCCGACGGCGGCATCGCGAGCGTCAGCAGCCCCATCGCGATCGTCGGCAGCCCGAGCCCGATCATGCCCTTGACCGCGCCGGCCAGCAGGAAAACCAGCACGATGATCGTCAGCGTATGAATTTGCATGGCAGACATTCCGTTCGGTGAGCACGGCGCCGATGGTGCCTGCCTGCCATGCCGCCCGCCATCTGGTTTTGCCTGAGGCTGGCTCGGGCCGGTCGGACGGGGCGTTCAGGCCCGTCGATCCGGCCCCGTGAATCACCCCCGGCTCTGCTCGCTGTCGAGGTGCGCCATCTGAGCGGCCGGATAGCGCTCACCGGCAGCCGCCCCGGCGGGCACCGCCGCTTCGATGCGGGCGAGATCATCGACCGTTAGTTGCAATTCAGTCGCCGGCAAACCGTCCTGCAGTTGTGTGCGCTTGCGCGCGCCGATCAGCGGCACGATGTCGGCACCGCGCGACAGCGCCCAGGCAATGGCGACCTGCGCCGGATTACTGCCCTTCTCGTCGGCGATCGCGCGCAACGCGTCGACGAGCGCGAGGTTGTGCGCGAGGTTCTCGCCCTGGAAGCGCGGGCTCGCCGCGCGGAAATCGCGCTCGCCCCGCCGCGCCGCAGTCCAGCGCCCGCCCAGCAGCCCCCGCGACAGCACGCCATAGGCCGTCACGCCAATGCCCAGCTCGCGGCATACGGGCAGAATCTCGGCCTCGATCCCGCGCGAGAGCAACGAGTATTCGATCTGCAGATCGGCGATCGGCGCGACGGCGGCCGCGCGGCGGATCGTGTCCGCGCCGGCTTCCGACAGGCCGATATGCCGCACGTACCCGGCCTTCACGAGATCGGCGATCGCGCCCACCGTCTCCTCGATCGGCACCGCCGGATCGACGCGTGCCGGGCGGTAGATGTCGAGGTAGTCGGTGCCGAGCCGCTTCAGCGAATACGCGACGAAGTTCCGGATCGCCGCGGGCCGCGCGTCGTAGCCGGCAAACCCGCCGGCCGGATCGCGCAGCGCGCCGAATTTCACGCTGATCCGCACCTGGTCGCGCGCACGGCCGCGCAGCGCGTCGCGGATCAGCATCTCGTTGTCGCCCATGCCGTAGAAGTCGCCGGTATCGAGCATCGTGATCCCGTGGTCGAGCGCCGCGTGCAGCGTCGCGATGCTTTCGTCGCGGTCGGCCGGCCCGTAGAAATCCGACATCCCCATGCAGCCGAGCGCGATCGCCGATACCTGCGGGCCCGTGCGGCCCAGTTGACGCATGTCCATGTCCGTTTCCTTCGAATGGTGAGTGGATGAAACGGATTCTGAGCGCACGGCGCCGCGCGATAAACGGGAAACGCTCCACCAAACCATTCGACGCTGATTAACAATGGAGCCTGTTCCCGTTCCCGCCGAGGCTTTCGCCCACATGGACCACCTGCAAGCCATGCGCATCTTCGCGCGCGTCGCCCATCTCGGCAGCTTCACGAAAGCGGCCGAGCAGCTCCAGCTGCCGCGCCCGACGGTCAGCAACGCCGTTCAGTATCTGGAAAAGCACCTGAAGATCCGCCTGCTGCAACGCACGACGCGGCGCGTCGCGCTGACCGCCGAGGGCGCGACCTACTACGAGCGCTGCGTGCGGTTGCTGGCCGATCTCGACGACGCGGAAACGCTGTTCGAGGATGCCGGCGCGTCGCCGCGCGGCATGATCCGCGTCGACCTGCCCGAACGTTTCGCGCTGAACCGGGTGATTCCGGCGCTGCCGGATTTTCACGCGCGCTACCCCGATCTGCGCGTCGTGATCAGCACGACCGACCGCTTCGTCGATCTCGTCGCGGACGGCATCGACTGCGCGGTGCGGGTCGGCGTGCTGTCCGACACGTCGCTCGTCGCGCGGCGCGTCGGCGAGATGGCCCAGATCAACTGCGCGTCGCCCGCCTATCTCGCGCGCCACGGCACGCCGCGCTCGCCGGACGAGCTGCCGGACCACGTCGCGGTCGGCTATTTCTCGAGCCGTACGGGCCGCGAGCTGGACTGGGAATATGCGGACATGGATTCGGGCGAGGTGCACACGGTGAAGATGCACAGCGTCGTGTCGGTCAACAGTTCGCAGGCGTATCTCGCGTGCTGCCTCGCGGGCCTCGGGCTGATCCAGGCGCCGCGCGACGGGCTCGCGCCGCTGCTCGCCGACGGTTCGCTGGTCGAGGTGCTGCCGGAATGGAATGCCGGGCCGCTGCCGGTGTCGGTGGTGTTTCCGCACGGCCGGCATCTCGCGCCGCGCGTGCGGATCTTCGTCGACTGGCTCGCGGAAACGCTCGGCGGCCGGGCGGACTGACGGCGGCCGTGCCGGGGCCTTTCGTCCTGGCGCCGGCGCCGGCGCGCGTTCAGAACTTGTGGCGGATCGCGGCGCGCACCGCGAACTGGTTCGACGATGCCGACGGGCCGTCCGTCCCGACGACATAGCCGCCGTCGGCTGCCGTGCCCGTCTTGTCGCCGCCCACCTTCTGCCACGCGCCCTGCAGGTAGACGTCGGTGCGCTTCGACAGGCTGTAGTCGGCCATCAGGCCGACCGTGTGGTACTTCGGCTTGAACGAGCCGGCCGCGGCATCGTACTTGCCGTCCGTGTATACGTACTGCGCGCCGAGGTAGAAATCGGACGTGAGCTGGTACTTGCCGTTGATCTCGAAGTTCTGGAACTTCGTCGCGGTCAGCCCGAGGCCGGCGAACGTCGACGCCGGCAGGTAGACCGTCGACACGGGATTCTTCACGTCGGTCTTCGTATAGACGATGCCGACCGTGGCCGGGCCGAACGTGTAGTTGACGCCGCCGCCGAAGATGCGCAGCCGATCGGCGACGAAGTTCGCGTCGTCGGCCGCGATCGCGCCCGCGCTGCCGACGCCCGGGTTGTTCGCCTGCAGGTATGCGGCCGCGACCTGCAGCCCGGCCAGCGAATACTGCGCGCCGATGCTGTACTGGCGGTTGTTCGAGAAGCCCGTGCCGTTGCTGAAGCTGTACGTGCCGCCGAACGTCAGGCCGTTCCAGTCGGGGCTCGCGTACTTGACCGTGTTGTTGACGCGGAACGAGTTGTCCGTGTTGTCGTTGTCGAACGGGTGCGAGAACAGCGTGCCGCCCCAGTTGCCGTTCGCGGTCAGCGGCGCGAGATAGTCGACGACGGAATCGTACTGGCGGCCGAGCGTCAGCGTGCCGAAGCGCGACTCGGAAAGCCCGACGAACGCCTGACGGCCGAACATGCGGCCACCCTGGCCGAGCCGGCCGTTGTTCACGTCGAAGCCGTTTTCCAGTGTGAAGATCGCCTTCAGCCCGCCGCCGAGATCCTCGCTGCCCTTCAGGCCCCACCGGCTACCCTGCGCGTAACCGCTCGCGAGCTGGTAATTCGTCTTTCCGACCCCATTGACGTTGACGTTGTTCGTGTAATTGAAGCCTTCGTCGATCACGCCGTACAGCGTCACGCTGTTCTCGGCGAAGGCCGGCGCGGCGAACGCAGCGAACGCGGCGGCAAAAATGACGTGCTTCTTCATGACGGTTCTCCGGAGCCGAGGGCCGGGCGGGCCGAACGCCCGGCAAATGTTTGATCTGTTCTGTGTATGGATGGCCCGCAGGGCGGACGACGCGGTGTGCGGCCGCGTGAGGACAAAATGGTGTCACGACGCAAACCGTCCGTCCATCGGGTGCTGATCGTCGCGCGCAAAGCGTTGCGCTCGTCCAACTGCCCGGTTGCGCGGACCGCCTGAGCGGGCTTATCGGCAGCGGCCGGCCGGCCCGCCATCCGCGTAAACCCGGTAGGCGTCGCATCGGTGGCACAATGCGCATCCGTTCGCCATTTCTTCACGAAGTCATGCTTCACCCCGATTCATGCGCGGCGCGTGCCGGCCGTGCCCGCGGCCCGCGCCGGAAGGCGCGCCGATGACCGCGGCCGGCCGGGCCGGCCGCTACGCCGAGCTCGATTTCTTCCGCGGCCTCGTGCTGCTCGTCATCGTCGTCGACCACATCGGCGGCAGCATCCTGTCGCGCGTCACGCTGCACGCGTACGCGCTGTGCGACGCGGCCGAGGTATTCGTGTTCCTCGGCGGCTTCGCGACCGCCATTGCGTACAACTCGCTCGCCGAGCGGCACGACGAGGCCGCCGCGCGCCAGCGTTTCATCCGGCGTGCGTTCGAGATCTACCGCGCGTTCCTCGTGACGGCCGGCCTGATGCTGCTGATCACCGCCGCGCTGAACGCGTTCGCGATCGACGGCCCGAACATGCCGACCAACGATCTCGACGGGCTGCTGCACAAGCCGCTCGCCGCGCTGCGCGACATCCTGCTGTTCCGCCGCCAGCCGTACCTTGCATCGGTGCTGCCGATGTACGCGTTCTTCGCGCTGCTCGTCCCGCTCGCGCTGCCGCTCGCGCGCACGCAGCCGTGGCTGATGCTCGCGTTCAGCGGCTCGCTATGGTACGCGGCGCCGCACGTCGCGCACTTTTTGCCGACCGTCGAAGGCGCGCCGTGGGATTTCAATCCGTTCGCGTGGCAGTTCCTGTTCGTGCTCGGCGTGATCGCGCGCTGCCAGCCCGTCTACCAGACGCTCGCGCCCCGGCCGCAGGGGTGGCTGCTGACGGCCGCGTCGCTCGCGGTCGTCGCGGCCGGCGCGTACTACCGGCTGCGCATCGAGCCGTTCCCCACCGATCCGTCGATCAAGCAGAACCTCGGCGCGCTGCGGCTCGTGAACTTCCTCGCGATCGCGTGGCTCGCCGCCAAGCTCGTGCACCTCGGCTGGATGAAGAAGGTCGCGCACGCCATGCCATGGATCGGCACGATCGGCCGGCAGGGGCTGCTGTGCTTCGTTGCGGGCACCGGCATCTCGCTCGCGGTCGATTCGCTGCTCTACCAGGCGACCGAAGGCTATCTCGACGTGCCGCTGGGCCTGACCGCCGACGCCGTCGCGATCGGGCTGCTGTATCTCGTCGCCAAACTCTACGGGCCGCTCGTCGCGCGGCTGCCGTTCCGTTCGCGGCAATGACGCGCCGCGCCGTCATGCGCCGCTGCTACGATAGCCGGCGCCTCTCCTGAAACGATTCGCCATGCGCCGACTCGCCCTTCCGTTCGCCCTCGCCCTGATCGCCGGCTCCGTCGCCACCGCCCATGCCACGCCGCCGGCAGCGCCTGCTCCCGCGGTATCGCCCGCGCCGCCGGCCGTCCAGACCGCGACGACGCCGTCGGCCGCGCAGGAGCCATCCGTCAATCCGGGCAGCAGCGTCGTGCTGCGCACGTTCCGGTCGGCATCGCTGAAGCGCGACTGGTCGTACACGGTCTACCTGCCGCCCGGCTACAACCCGGAAGGCGCCCGCTACCCGGTGATGTACCTGCTGCACGGCAATGCGGGCAACGCGAACGACTGGGTCACGCAAGGCCGGCTGCAGGCCACCGCCGACACGCTGATCGAGCGCCACGACATCCCGCCCGTCGTGATCGTGATGCCGCAGGGCGGCACCGACTGGTACGTCGATCGCAAGGAGAAGATGCAGAGCGCGTTCCTCAACGACCTGCTGCCCGAGGTCGAAGCGCACTTCGCGGTGTCGAACCAGCGCGCGGGCCGTGCGATCGGCGGCGTGTCGATGGGCGGCTTCGGCGCACTGCGCTTCTCGCTGCTCGAGCCGGGCCTGTTCTGCGGCGCGATGCTGCTGAGCCCCGCGATCTATGCGAACGAGCCGCCGCTCAATTCCGCCGCGCGCTACGTCGGCGTGTTCGGCGACCGGCAGTTCGATTCGCGCGTGTGGCACGAGCTGAACTACCCGGCGCTGCTGCGCGGCTATTTCGCGCGCAACTGGCGCGTGCCGATGTTCATTGCAGCCGGCGACGACGACCTGACGATCCAGGCGGAATCGAGCGTGCTGTACACGCATCTTCGCCGTGCGCAGAACCCGGCCGAGCTGCGCATCGTCGACGGCGGGCATACGTGGGACGTCTGGCGCGGGTTGCTCGGGCAGGGGTTGAAGTATGCGCTGGAGTGCGTGAAGTAGCGGTCGATCTGATCGGGCTCGCGATTGCGCCCCTCTCCCGGAGGGAACTAGCCTTTCGGCAGGGACGCACGGAGCCGGCGGACTGACTTCACGCCGCGAAGCATGCGCGATGCCCGGCCGCCCCGGTCCAGTCCGGTCGATTCAAAGCCACGTGCCGCCCTGCCGTTCGCTGGGCTCCTCGGCAAGCGCGTCGAAATCGTGAATCCAGTCCAGGTGATGCAGCACGCTGTCGCGCCCGGCAAGACGCGCGTTGCGCGCCTGTGCGGCCGGCCCGTCGGGCAGGTGCAGCACGTCGGCCGCCGAGATCGACGCGTATTGCACCTTGCGCGTCCGGCCGCGACGCAGGCGCTCGTATGCTTCCTGCGCTTCGCGCCAGTTGCCCGGCCCGGCCTTCGCCAACTGCGCGGCCAATACCACCGCATCCTCGATCGACTGATTCGCGCCCTGCCCGTGGTGCGGCACCAGCGCGTGCGCGGCGTCGCCGATCAAGGTCACGCGCCCGCGGCTCCAGCGGCCGAGCGGCGGACGATGGAACAGCCCCCAGCGCTGGCTGATCGGCACGGCGGTGATCATCTGCACCACCGCCGGATGCCAGTCCCGGAACACGCGCAATTGCTCGCCCTCTTCCGACGGCATGACCCAGTCGCGCGACGGCCACGGTGAAGGATGCCGCTCGACCAGCAGGAAATTCTGGTCGCCGCCGTCGCCGATCGGATAGTGCAGCAGATGCCCGTGCGGCCCGATCCAGAACTGAATCGTGTCGGGGTCGGGCAGCAGGTTCATGCGCGCGGCCGGCACCACGCCGCGAAAGCCCGAGCAGCCCGAATACAGCGCATCGTCGTAGCCGAGCATCCAGCGTCGCGTGATCGAACGCGCGCCGTCCGCTCCGATCACGAGATCCGCGTCGACCTGCGTGCCGTTATCGAACGACAGCGTCACACGATCGGCGTGTTGCGCGAGGTCGACCAGACGATGACCGAGATGAATGCAGTCGGCGCCGACCGCCGTCGACAGCACGGCCTGCAGATCCGCGCGATGCACGCCCCAGTACGCGCCGCCGAATTGCCGGCGATAGTCGGGTTCGCCGCGATGATGGCCGATCACCGCGCCGCTGCGCCCGTCGCGATAGACGAGGCCCGGGATGTCCGCACATACCGCGTCGAAGGCCGCGCGCAAGCCCATGCGTTCGTAGAAGCGCGTCGCATTGGCCGACAGCGCGACGGCCGCGCCGACTTCGCGCAACGCGGTGGTCTGCTCGTAGAGCTGCGCGTCGATGCCGTGCTCGCGCAATGCGAGCGCGAGGGTCAGGCCGCCGATGCCGGCGCCGACGATCGCAATCGTCAGGTTCGTCTGCATGATGAAGGTGTCTCCGATATTCGTGGATGAGATGCGCGGCTTGCGCGGCGATCATGTCGAATGCATGCGCCGTATCGGTATTTTCAGGAGTGGACTTTTATCCCGCAATAAAATGAAATGAATCTGCTTCATCACCGAATGCAATGAACCGGGCCACGCGAAACCGATGGAACTGAGCGATATCGACCTCAACCTGCTGCTGCTTTTCCAGCGGCTGATGCAGGAACGGCGCGTGTCGAGCGTCGCCGAGCAGATGAACATGAGCCAGCCGGGCGTCAGCAATGCGCTCGCCAAGCTGCGCCGCCGGCTCGGCGATCCGCTGTTCGTGCGCGGGCCCGGCGGCGTGGTGCCGACGCCGTTCGCGCTGCGTCTCGCCGAACCCGTGTCGCAAGCGCTCGCGACGCTGCACGCCGCGCTCAATCCCGAGAGGGGCTTCGATCCGCGGCTCGCCACGCGCACGCTGACCATCGGCATGACCGATATCGGCGAAGTCGTCTTCCTGCCCGCGCTGCTCGAACATCTGTCGGATGCGGCGCCGGGCATCGCGCTCAACACCGTCCGCAACACGAGCATCAACCTCGGCGACGAAATGGCCGACGGCCGCGTCGATCTCGCGATCGGCCTGCTGCCGCAACTGAAGGGCGGTTTCTATCAGCGCCGGCTGTTCGATCAACGCTATGTGTGCCTGTTCCGACGCGGGCACCCGCTCGAGGGGGCGCCGCTGACGGTCGACGCATGGCGCGACGCCGAACATCTGGTCGTGGTGTCGGCCGGCACCGGACACGGGCAAGTGGACGAATGGCTGGCGCGGCGCCGCGTGAAGCGCCAGGTGCGGCTGACGGTGCCGCATTTCATGAGCGTGGGCTACATCCTGCAGCGCACCGACCTGATCGCGACGGTGCCCGAGCATCTCGCGCTACAGCTCGCCGCGCCGTTCTCGCTCGGCTGGCGTGCGCTGCCCGTCACGCTGCCCGGTGCACCGATCCACATGCTTTGGCATGCGCGGGTCAATCAGGACGAAGGGAACCGGTGGCTGCGCAATGTCGTGGTCGAGTTGTTCGCGGAAACCGGCGCGCGAACGCGAAAGGCCGCACCCGCGCGGCGGAAATGATCACGGCAATCGTCCGTCACGGAGACCGAGTCAATGAATCCCAGACGCGTGCATGCGCTCTATCTCAAACATCGTCCCGACGTGGATCTGGTCAAATGCGAATGGATCCATCTGCTGTCGACTGGCAGCGTCGATCGCGACATTCTCTGGAAGATGCTGTCGACGATCGGTTCCGCGGACGTCGTGATCCACGTTCGTCGCAAGATCGGCGATTTTCTGCCGATCGAACCCGCCATCGCCTTTATCGGCCAGCACATCGGCAAAGGGCAAATGTTCGTTTCCGATCGCGCATTCACGAACTTCGTCATCGTCGCGCACAACGGCGTGGCGGCGACCTGGCCACAATGCCTGACGCGAAGCCGGATCGATTTGCTGCCGGGCGCGCCAAACGACACGGCGGTATAGTCGACCGATCGCGAGAGCGTGTCGCGCGGTCAATCGCGCTTCGCGGCTCCGCATCAAGGCTGGCCGTGCGTTTCGACTACATTGCCGGAGTGGCGACGGCATCGACCGTCGGCCACCTCCCCGTCACTCAACCTGCAGGGAATCAAGCCATGTCCGTCTCGAAGAAATTCGCCGCCGTCACGGGCGCCGGCTCCGGCATCGGTCGCGCCGCGGCCATCGCGCTCGCGCAGGCCGGTTTCACCGTCGCGCTGCTCGGGCGCACGGAGGCATCGTTATGCGCAACGCAGGACACAATCCGCGCCGCCGGCGGCGATGCGCAGGTGTTTCCCGCCGACGTCACCGACGAAGCCTCGGTCGACCAAGCATTCGCGCGGATCGCGCAGCAGTTCGGCCGGATCGATGTCCTGTTCAACAATGCCGGCCGCAATGCCCCGGTCGTTTCCCTCGACGAATACGAACTCGACGTGTGGAACAGCGTCGTCGCAACGAACCTGACCGGCGTCTTTCTGTGTGCGCGGGCCGCGTGGCGGCTGATGAAGACGCAGACGCCGCAGGGCGGCCGGATCATCAACAACGGCTCGATCTCGGCGCACGCCCCGCGCCCCGATACGATCGCTTACACGGCCACCAAGCACGCGGTAACCGGGATCACGAAGTCGCTGGCGCTCGACGGCCGCCGGTACAACATCGCGTGCGGCCAGATCGACATCGGCAATGCCGCGACGTCGCTCACGGAACGGATGACGCAAGGCGTCCCGCAAGCGGACGGCAGCCTGGCGCCCGAGGCGCGGATGGACGTCACGCATGTCGCGAATGCGATCGTCCAGATGGCGAATCTGCCGCTCGATACGAACATCCTCAACATGACGATCATGGCGACTGCGATGCCGTTCGTCGGGCGCGGATAAACACGAGCGGCGGCCCGCTCCGGGAGACGTCGCCCGCGACAGCCGGCCGCCTCCCGGAGGTCAACGCGCCCCGTCGTTCAGGTCAATGCCGGCGTGCGCTGTCGGGCTTCGCGCTGGTCGATGCCCAGCCGCGCCGCCAGCCAGTCGCAGATGAACGCCTGTCCGAGCCTCGGATCGTCGGCCTGACAGTGTGCGGCGCCCGTTTCGTCCGGATCGGACAGCCGGCGTGTCGCGTCGACGCCATGCGCCTTCGCCCGGTCGTACGTGTCGGTCGCCGGGTGGCGATCCCGTCATGCTCCATCAGCTTGCCTTGGTTTTCTTGCCAGTGGACGGGGGCTTGCATATGACGAACCGACGGCGATCCTTGCCCCTGATCCAGAGCGGCGCATTGCCGCGCCCGCTCCATTCCTTTCCGCTCTCCGGGTCGCGATACCGCGCCGGCAGCTCTTTCACGACATACGAGCCTCGGCGGCCGTTGCGGCCGACCAGGTCGCGATGCTTGATCGCATAGGTGTCCATCAGCGAGTGAACCTTCGCGATCGCATCGATGCGTTCGCGCGCGCGTGCGCGCTCGATTTCCTCGTCCAGTTCGTCCAGCTCGGCAACGAGCTGCGCATAGGTCTTGCTCGCGTTCATCTTCTGCTTCCTGCCCCGCATTTGCATGAAAATCAATATGATTCGCATGACTAATAGATTGACTTGCAACGCCCCGCCATGGCGATACTCACTTGATCGGCATGCGACGCACCTCTGCGCGCCGGATCACAGGACGCGCGCAGTTGGCGAATCTGCGAAGCGAAGCACCGCGCCGCGGCAAATACCCCGATGCTGCAAACAGGCAGACGCGTCCTGCCGAAACGATCGTCCGCCCGAGGCAAGCCCCACTGCGAACATCCCGGCACACAATCGGGCCCTGCATTTCATATATCAAGTGATATATGAAATGAGATCGTAATGGTATCCATCTCAAATATCAACTGATATCCTTCCCGCCATGAACATGGCGCCCCTCCCCCCCCGGCTGAGCCGCGAAGAAAGTCGATTGCAGACCCGTGCACATTTGCTTGCCGCGGCGAAGCGGCTGTTTGTCGACCGGGGTTTCGGCGCCACGTCGCTCAGGGATATCGCGGCCGAGGCCGGCTACACGCAGGGCGCGTTCTATTCGAATTTCGCCAGCAAGGAGGCGTTGTTCGTCGAGCTGATGCAGGAGCGCTCGAAGACGCAAGTGGCCGACATCGCCCGGGCGCTGAGCGACCCGTCCGCGTCCGGGGAAGACATATTGAATGCGCTGGAAGTCTGGTCGAAGACGGTCGATGCCGAACCCGAATGGTCGGTGCTGGGTGTCGAGTTCAAGCTTCAGGGGCGCCGCAATCCCGCTTTTGCAACGGCGTCGCAGGCGTTGCTGGACACCCACCGTGACGGCCTGGCCTATTGCATCGAACAGATTTTCGCGAGGCTGAAGAAAGTGCCGCCCGAATCGCCGACCGTCCTGGCCGTGTCGTTCATGGGGCTCTCGCAAGGCTTGTCACTGCAGCAGTCGGTTTTGTCCGAGGTGCCGATCGGGCACATGATCATGGTGTTCCTGCGCAGCATGCTGGCCGCGGCGACGCCCGTGCGTTGACCTGCGAGGTTGCGGGCAACGACGGGATGACGGGCTCCGCGACGGAGCCGGATCGCGAGTCGTCCAGTTCGCACCCCGCTGACGTGAGTCTATCGCGCTCCGTCAGGCATCCGCATCCGGAATCCGCGACGACTGAATCACCACCAGCGTATCGCCCGCCTCGATCCGGCACGGCGGATCCTCGTAAAACGACTGGATCTTCCCGCAGCGGTCGAGCCCGACCACGATCGCGCCCGGCACGACATTGGTCATGCAGCCGATCTCGTGCGGCAGCGCCTCGCGCTCGATCAGCGTCGCGCGACCGCGCGTCGACAGCATGTCGTTCACGAACGGCACGATGTAGCGGCTATGGACCGCATCCGCCAGCAACAGCGCGCCGATCTTCGTCGACGACACGATCACGTCCGCGCCGGCCTGCCGCAGTTGCCGCTGGTACAGATTCTCCTGGATCCGCACGACGATCTTCGTATCGGGCGCGATGCTGCGCACCGACAGCGTCAGCAGGATCGCGGTGGGATCGTCGGTCACCGAAATGATCACGGCCTTCGCCGCGCGCACCTGCGCCTGCTGCAGCAGATCCTCATGCGCCGGATCGCCGAGCAATCCCGTCACGCCGAGCGACGTCGCCGCCTCGAGGGCCTGCTGTTGCGAATCGATCACGATGATCGTGGCCGGATCGACGCCGCTCTCCAGCAACTCGCGCACCGCGATCGACCCCGACAGGCCGTAACCGCACACGACGATGTGATCGGACAGTTGCTTCTGCAGGCGTTTCATGCGGAATTCCTCGACGACGCGCTGGATCACGAACTGATACGCCGTGCCCAGGAAAATGAACCAGATGCCGATGCGGATCGGCACGATGAAGAATGCATCGAGCAGGCGCGCCCGCGCCGTGACGGGCACGATATCGCCGTAGCCGACCGTCGCGACCGTGACCATCGTGAAGTACACGAGATCGGCCACGGTCATCGGCGTGCTCTTGGTCGAATCGCGCAGGCCGTCGCGATCGAGATACAGCACGACGAACGCAAGCGTGCACAACAGCACGACCGCGCCGAGACGGAACAGCAGCGTGCGCTGCGGCGACGTCGCGGGGCGCGTGAACAGCGTGCGTGCGCGCGGCGCCTGCCACGGATTGCGGGCGCGACGCAGACGCAAGCGCAACGAGCGGCGCTGATCGGATGGCGTTGCCAACGGGAAGTCTCCTGAAGGATGCGGGCTCGATTCTACGACGGGAACGCGTGCGCCCGGCCGGTCACAGCATGCTGCGCGGCCGCACCATCGTCCCGTCGACGAAACGCTGCGCGCGAAACGCCGACAGGTCGAGCGACGGCGCTCCCGTGTCGACCCATTCGGCGAGCAGCCGGCCGACGATCGGCCCCATCGCGAAACCGTGCCCGCAGAACCCCGTCGCGATCGCGAGCCCCGCCGGCGTGCCGGGCGCATCGATCACCGGAATGCCGTCGGGCAACACGTCGATCAGGCCGGCCCATGCCTCGACGATCTGCGCATCCTTCAGCGCGGGAAAGATCGCCTTGAGCTTCGCGAGCGCGCGCGGCGCATGCGCGCGATTCGGCTGGGGCTGCGGATCGCGCGGCTCGATCGGCCCGGTCGCGCCGTTGATGCGTGCGAGCACGTCGCGCCATGCGGACGCATTGAGGTGCAGCCGGAACTTGTCGCGCTGCGACCAGAATTCCGGCCAGAAGAGGCTCAATCCGCGCAGATGGCCGAGCGTCATATCGACGTCGACCTGCATGTCGTCGGCGAGATTGATCGCGCCGTTCTTGCGCTGCCGAATGCCGAGACCATGGCCCCACACCGTCGCAGCGGACACCGGCGGGACCACGTTGGTGCGCATGCAGGTACCGCGCACGGCCTGCTGCGGCAGCCGGATGCCGACGCCGTCGAGCAGCCGGAAACTGGTCGCGCCGGCCGCGCAGATCACGCGACGCGTGCGGATCGTGCCGCGTTCGGTCACGACGCCGACGACCGCGCCGCCGGCCGTCTCGATCGCGGTCACACCGCATCCTTCGAAGAAACGCGCGCCGGCCTCGGTCGCGCGCGCCGCGAATGCGGCGGCCACGCGACGCGGCTCGGCCTGCCCGTCGGTTGCCGTATACAGGCCGCCGAGGGTACGCGCGTGCGCCGACAGCCCGCTCACGCGCTCGTCGATCTGTGCGCGCGTCAGCGTGCGCGTGTCGAGCCCGTGCTCGCGCGCGACAGCGAGCCACCCCTGGAACGAGGCCCAGTCGTCTTCGTTGTCCGCCATGTAGAGGCAGCCGCCCTGCCGCCATTCGAGATCGAAGCCGAGCGCCTGCTCCAGGCCTTCCCAGATTCGCATGCCGGCCATCATCAGCGGCACTTCGGCCGATTCGCGCCCCTGCTGTCGCACGAAGCCCCACGCGCGCGTCGATTGCTGGCCGGCGATGCGCGACTTGTCGAGCACGACGGCTTTCAGGCCGCGCAGGCCGAGGTAGTAAGCGGCCGCGCAGCCCATGATGCCGGCGCCGGCGACGACGACGTCGGCGTCAAGCGGAAACGCCGTATCGGCGTGGCTCAATGCGTCGTGCAGCGGATAGGTGGTGGTCATTGTTTTTTGTCGGGTATCGATGCATGACCGGCAAAGCTTATCGCGGCAACGTCGTCACATGAAGCGATAAATTTCAGAAGACCGTCATTCGGCCATCCCTTCGGGGTCCGTCATCGCATCGACGCCGACCGCGGTGGCGCGGCCTGACGATGCCACGGCGCCGCGGCCGCATGTTGTACCGACGGTTGCCGTCGCTTGCGCGTCGATACCGGCAGCGGTGGAATTGTCGGCCGATGCCGGCTCGCCGACACCCAACGCGGTCGCGGAAATGCCATTCGACAATGCAAGCTCGCCGAGCGTAACGCGAACTGCTGCGCCGACGGGAGCGATGCCCGACACGATGCCCCCTCGCCCATCCGGATTTTTATCGATCAGGACTGCAAATGTAATGACGGACGATGCCCGATCGATGCCGGAGCCGTTCGCGCTGGGTCAGCTTCGGCGGCTGTCGTCCGTCGAGCGAGACGACGGCGAGCCGTTCATGTACATGCCGACGTAGTGCGAACGCGCACTCGATGCGTGCCGGCTCGATGGCGTCGACGGCGACATGTCGAGCGCTCGATAAACCACGCGGCCATTCGGCCCAGGACTTCGCGGTCTGCGCGGGAGGCCGCCGCTACGCCGGCGCCCTCAGTGCGAATAGCGCGTTTGCGTGCCTGCCGCGCGATCGAACGGCTGCAGCCTCGCAAGCTGCTCGATCGACATCGTGACGACTTCGAGAACATGCCGCGCGATTTCGTCGTCGGCCATGCCCGCGTTGACGTACCGCTCGATGCTCATCGTGCGGGGCGGATAGCTGCCGCCTTCGTCATCGATGATGTCGATCCTGGCCGTGCGCTGCTCGGGCGACAGCACGATCTGGACAGTTTTGCCGTGAACGACGGTCTGCATGCACAAAGTGGACATTCGCAGTCTCCGATTGCGTCGCCTTCGGACGGTCGATACCTCACAACAGGAGTCGTCAATCTACAAATTTCCGGACGTATTCGCAATATTCAGGCAGCAATTTCCCGTCGTTCGGGGCGCCGCACCGCCGGCCGACCCGACGCCCGCATTGCACGGGCATGCCCTGCACTACGCATAGCGGCTCAGCCATTCTTCGGAGAATTGTCTCGCGTATGCGACCGCTTCGGCTTCGGTCTCGAATTCACCCAGCTTGCGGAACGCAGCCTCACGGCTGAAACCCACTTTCGTGACCTCGACCTGCGCGGCGTATTTGCCGGCCTCCGTCACGCGCGGCTCGCAGTTCATTTCGTATCCGCGCATCAAGAATTTCTTCTGCATCGGTTCAACACTTTTTTGAGACGGCAAAATCGTAGCATGCGGCTGCGCGGGCCTCGAAAATGTACCCACGTCGGTTTCACTAGAGGAAACTATCGATCGATCGTCCGACGAGGGCCTCGACCGTCCGCTGCGCGATATCCTGTAAAAATGAGTTGAATACGTCGGGCCGAGCGAGTACACGCCCCGCGTTGGTGCATCATGCGGCGATTACTTGCCGTCTCGTATGGAATCGCATCCGAGCCCATCGAAATGCAGACCGGAAGGTGTCGAACGCACCGTCGCGCATACGCGCCGCGGCAGGCCGGGCGTAACTTCATGACACACCTTTCACACAAACGCACCTTTCACCACACTGAATGACGACCATTTTGCGGTAAAGTTATCTTTTCCGTGCGTGGCCGGTCGGCTCGCCA
The DNA here is from genome assembly GCF_002223355.1 of Burkholderia sp. HI2761. Lineage (NCBI taxonomy): Bacteria > Pseudomonadati > Pseudomonadota > Betaproteobacteria > Burkholderiales > Burkholderiaceae > Burkholderia > Burkholderia sp. HI2761. The sequence continues at coordinate 2,175,593 of NZ_NKFN01000007.1, forward strand.
TTGGACGTCATGAAGACTGTCCGCCGAGACTGCCGCAAGGCGTCGTTCTGAACGTCACGATCCGTCCCCGTAGCATGACCACTGAAGCAATCACCACGGATTCCCTCGCGGTTGCCGAGCGCGTGCGCGAGCTGATGACCCGCAACGGCATCGGCAAGCGCCAGCAGACCACCGAGCTGTGCCGCATCCTCGATCTGAGTTTCTCGCAAGGCCACCGCAAACTGCGCGGCAGCAGCCCCTGGACGCTCGCGCAGATCAAGAAAGTCGCCGAAGCGTACGGCGAACCCGCCGCCCAGCTGTTCGGCGCGCAAACGCTCGACCCCGGCATGGTCGGCGCCTATTCGCAGGAAGCCGTCCTGTATGCGGGCGTCGCCGAGATTCCGTGCACCGCATGGATCGGCGCGCCGCTCGAAGCCGGTGCGCGCCCCGAGTTCGTCGCGTACGAACAGAACGGCCGCTGGCGCGTGCTGCGCCATACCGGCGTGCTGTACCAGAACGCGTACGACGTGCACAAGATCGAGATCTATCCGCGCCGCGCGGAGAGCGACAAGCTCGTCGTCGCGGTGATCGACCCCGATCGCGTCAGCGCGACCGAGCTGTGCCGCTATCTCGAACGGCAGGGTTTCGCGACGGCCGCGTTCGACGGGCTCGCGGCCTTCGTCGACGCGCTGCAGGGCCAGGCCTTCGACGCGGTCCTGACCGAATGGCTGTTCGACGACGGGACGGCCGCGACCGCGATCAAGGCCGTGCGCACGTCCGACAACCCGGGCGCGCCGATTTTCGTGTTGACGGGCGACCTGCTCACCGGCCGCGCGAGCGAAGCCGACATCAGCGAAGTGATCCGCGCGTTCGACGTGGTGTGCTACGAAAAACCCGCGCGCATGGCGATCCTCAGCGCCGATCTCGCCAAGCGCCTCGCGCGCGGCTGACGTCCGACGGGCCGGCCGCCCGTCGAACGGCCAACGCACGCGCCGCGGCCATGGGCCGGTTCCTCAGTACAATAGCCGCACCCGTTCACGCGCACGCCGGCATCCGCCGCCCGACTCCATGGCCCGCCTCATCCCCGACGACTGGAAAAGCCTCGCCGCGACCGGCGCGGCCGAACGCGAGCGCGAAACGCTCGCCGCGCTCGAACACGCGCTGCCCGACGGCTACACCGTGTATCACGGCGTCCACTGGACGCGTGCCGACCAGGCGTTCTCGGTGTTCGGCGAAGCCGCGTTCGTCGTCGTCAGTCCGGCCGGCCGCGTGCTGCTGATCGAGCAGAAGGCCGGCTTCCTGCGCGAAACCCCGAAAGGGCTCGTGAAGGTCTACCTGCAGAAGGAGCGCAATGTCCCGATCCAGCTCGCGCGCACGCAGGAGACGCTGCATCGGCGCCTGACGGCCGCGCTCGGCGCGGGCGTCTACGGCGTGGAGGCGCTGCTGTACTGCCCCGACTATTCGATCCGCGACGCGTCGATCGCCGGCGTCGCGCCCGAGCGCATCGTCGATGCGTCGCGCAAGGCGCAGCTCGCGCAAGTGATCCTGCAGATCCTGCCCGAGGACGACGAGCCCTTTCCGAACGCGCCGAAGCTCCACCATTTCCTCGCGGACGAACTCGCGCTCACGCCCGACACGAGCGCGCTCGTCGGACAGGCCGGCACGCTCGTCACACGGCTGTCGGGCGGGCTCGCGGCATGGGCGCGCCAGCTCGAGTTCACGCCGTTCCGGCTGCGCGTCACCGGCACCGCGGGTTCGGGCAAGACCCAGCTCGCGGTGCAGGTGATGCGCGATGCCGTCGCGGCCGGCCAGCGTGTGCTCTACGTATGCTTCAACCGGCCGCTCGCCGACTACATCGCGCGCATCGCGCCGCCCGGCGCGAAGATCGCGAACTACCACCAGCTGTGCGACTGGGTCGCGCGGGACGGCGGCTATACGCCCGACTTCCAGGTACCCGGCGAATTCGAACGGCTCGAGGCGCGCTTCGCGCAAACGCCGATTCCCGAACGCTGGCGCTTCGACGTGCTGGTCGTCGACGAAGGGCAGGATTTCCACGCGCCGTGGGCGGCCGCGCTGGAGCGCTTGCTCGCGCCGGACGGCGCATGGTGGTGGCTGGAAGATCCGCTGCAGAACCTGTACATGCGCGAACCCGTCGCGCTGCCCGGCTGGGTCACGCTGAAGGCGCTCACGAATTACCGCAGCCCGCGCGACCTGCTCGAATTCGTGCGCGACGTCGTCGGCCGGGCCGAGCCGCTCGCGGCCGAACTGCGCTCGGGCAGCCCGTTCGACGGATCCGATCCGTCGGTGTCGGCATACGGCGAAGATGGCGCGTCGGACGACGCCTTGGCGCAAGCCTGCATCGACGCGACCAAGCGTGCGATCACGCATGCGCTGTCGCTCGGCTTCCGCAAGCAGGACATCGCGGTGCTGTCGTACCGCGGCCGCGAAGGCTCGGTGCTGGCGCCGCTCGACCAGCTCGGCCCGCACCGGATCAAACGCTTCACCGGCAAGTACGACCTGTTCGGCAACCCCGAGTATCGCGAAGGCGACGTGCTGCTCGATTCGATCTACCGCTTCAAGGGCCAATCGGCGCCGTGCGTGATCCTGACCGAAGTCGACTTCGACACGCTCGACGCGCGTGCCGCGCGCAAGCTGTTCGTCGGCGCGACGCGCGCGACGATGAAGCTGCTGATCGTCGCGTCGTCACGCGCGGCCGCGCAACTCGCGGCGGGTTGACGCGGCGGGCGAACGGCCGTTGCGCGGCGCGCAACGACTGCAGGCGAGCGCCCGCCCCGCCGCCGGCCACCGTCCGTCAAGCCACCCGAAACGCGCCCACCGCGCGACGCAGCCCATCCGCCTGTTCCTCGAGCGACGCGGCCGCCGCGGCCGCCTGCTCGACCAGCGCCGCGTTCTGCTGCGACACCTGATCCATCTGCGACACCGCGCGGTTCACCTGCTCGATCCCGTCGCGCTGTTCGCTCGATGCGGCCGCGATCTCCGTCATGATGCCCGTCACGCGCCCGATCGCCTGCTGGATGTCCTGCATCGTCGTGCCGGCCATGCCGACGAGCCGCGAGCCGGTCGCGACGCGTTCGACCGATTCGCCGATCAGCGTGCGGATTTCCTTCGCCGCGGATGCCGAGCGTTGTGCAAGCGTACGCACCTCGCCCGCGACCACCGCGAAGCCGCGGCCCTGCTCGCCCGCGCGCGCGGCTTCGACCGCCGCATTCAACGCGAGGATGTTGGTCTGGAACGCGATCCCCTCGATCGTGCCGATGATGTCGGCGACCTTCTGCGAGCTCCGGTCGATCTCGTTCATCGTGCCGATCACCTCGCCGACGACCGTCGCGCCGCGCGTCGCGATCTCGCCCGCGCTGTCCGCGCAGGCCTGCGCCTCGAGCGCGTGGTCGGCGTTCTGCTTCACGGTCGCCGTCAATTGCTCCATGCTCGCGGCCGTCTCCTGCAGCGCCGACGCCTGTTCCTCCGTGCGCTGCGACAGGTCGGTGTTGCCGGCCGCGATCTGGTGCGTCGCCGTCGAGATCGCCTCGGAGCCCTGGCTCACCTGGCGCACCGTATCCGCGAGGCTGCGCTGCATGCCGGTCACGCCCTTGACCAGTTCGGCCATCTCGTCGCGCGACGACCAGCGCACTTCCGACGTGAGATCGCCGTCCGACAGCCGGCGGAAATGCGACAGCAGGCGATTCACCGGTTGCGTGATCGCGAAATGCAGGCCGATCGCGCAACCGAGGCACGCGGCCAGGCCAAATGCGATGCCCGCGATCGCGCCCATGCGCATCCAGCCGTAATAGGTCTGCGCGGTGTCGTACACGTCCTTGCCGCGCGCGGCCTGGTATGCATCGAGCGCGTCGGTCGCCTGCGTGAGCGCGACCGACAGCGGCGGTGCGACCGTCATCAGCAACCGGTCGGCTTCGTCGCGCCGCCCTTCGCGAATCGCGTCGATCAGCGGCTTCAGCGCCTGCCCGATCAGCGCCTGGCGCGCGGCATCGAGGCGGCTCGCGAGCGGACCTTCGTCGTCGCCGTGCGGCATCGCCGCGTAGTTGCGCCACGCCGTGTCGGCCTTCGCGAGATAGCCCTCGGCCTTCTTCACGAGATCGGGTACGTCCGGCGCTTCCGGGTGCAGCAGCGCGCGGTCGAGCGTCGTGCGCACGATCGTCAGGTTCAGGCTCGCCGCGGACAGCGCGGTCTTTGCGGCGAGTTGCCGCGTATAGGCCTCGTCGAGCGCGCGGTTCGAGCTCTGCATGCCCGCGAGGCCGATCAGGCCCGACACGACGAGCAGCACGGCGACGAGGCCGAGCGTGGAGAAAATCCGCGTACGGATCGAGAAACGGGAAAACAGGGCGTTCAGGTTCATGACGGCACGTGAGCGATGAAAAGTGCCGCGGCAATCGGTCCGCGGCATGCTGTATTACGGTTTGCCTGCAAAAAACTTGAGTCCGTCCCTGCTTTGCAGCTGATCGGGGTCAATTCTCCGCGCGGCAATCTCCGGTTACGACTGCAACATATCGAGGCTGGGCAGAAATTGACTAGTCAATCATCCATGGCTATATTTCGATTCAATTCCCTGCCATGGCAGATATCTCGATGACAACCGACACTTTCCTCACTCCGCCGGCCGCCGACGCGGCCCGCCGCGACGCGCCGACCGCGCTGATCGTCGCCGCGCTGCTGCTCGTCATGCTGCTGTCCGCGCTCGACCAGACGATCGTGTCGACCGCGCTGCCGACGATCGTCGGCGAACTCGGCGGGCTCGACCAGTTGTCGTGGGTCGTCACCGCGTACCTGCTGTCGTCCACCGTGGTGCTGCCGCTGTACGGCAAGCTCGGCGACCTGTACGGCCGCAAGATCGTGCTGCAGGTCGCGATCGTGCTGTTCCTCGCCGGCTCCGCCCTGTGCGGCATCGCGCAGGACATGACGCAACTGATCGTGCTGCGCACGCTGCAGGGGCTCGGCGGCGGCGGCCTGATGGTCGTCACGATGGCTGCGATCGGCGATCTGGTCCCGCCCGATCGCCGGGCGCGCTACCAGGGGATGTTCGGGGGCGTCTACGGCCTCGCGACGATCGTTGGCCCGCTGCTCGGCGGCTTCCTGGTCGAGCATCTTTCCTGGCGCTGGATCTTCACGATCAACCTGCCGCTCGGCCTGCTCGCGCTTGCGGTGATCGGCATGGCGTTCCGGCCGCACACCGCGCACGTGAAGCACCGGATCGACTACATGGGCGCCGCGTTCCTCGCGACCGCCCTCACCTGCGTGATCCTGTTCACGAGCGAAGGCGGCTCGCTGCTGCCGTGGACGTCGCCCCAGCTGTGGATGACGCTCGTGCTCGGTCTCGTCGCGATCGGCGGCTTCATTTATGAGGAGCGCGTCGCGGCCGAGCCGATCATGCCGCTCGAGCTGTTCCGTCATCGCACCTTCGTGCTGGTCAGCCTGATCGGCTTCGTGGTCGGCATCGCGCTGTTCGGCTCGGTCACGTTCATCCCGCTCTACCTGCAGGTCGTGAAGGGTTCGACGCCGTCGCAGGCCGGCATGCAGTTGCTGCCGATGATGGGCGGGATGCTCGTGACCTCGATCGTCAGCGGGCGGCTGATCTCGCGGTTCGGATCGTACCGGCCGTTTCCGATCGCGGGGACGCTGATGGGCGGCGTCGCGATGGCGCTGCTGTCGACGCTGACGCTCGATACGCCGCTGCACACGATGTACGCGTACATGGCGTTGCTCGGGATCGGGCTCGGGATGGTGATGCCCGTGCTGACGCTCGCCGTGCAGAACACGGTCGAATTCCGGCACATGGGTGTGGCGACGTCGGGCGCGACGCTGTTCCGCTCGATCGGCGGCTCGCTCGGCGTCGCCGCGTTCGGCGCGCTGTTTTCGCACGGCCTGCAGTCGCGGATGATGGACGCGCTGCCGGCCGGCACCGAGCTGCCAGCCGCGCTCGGGCCGCTCGCCGTGCACCAGTTGCCGGATGCCGTGCGCGACGCGTACCTGCACGCGTTCGCCGGCTCGCTGCACGTCGTGTATCTGTCGGCCGCGACGGTGATCGCGATCGCGTTCGTGCTCGCGTGGTTCGTCGAGGACGCACCGCTGCGCAAGCACAACTGAGCGCCCGCGGCTCGCCGAGCGACCGTCGAGCCACCTCGCGAGCCGCCCGCGCCCGCCGTCACGCCAGCAGCACGACACCGCCCGTCGTCGCGCGCGACTCCAGCAACCGGTGTGCATCGGCCGCCTGTTCGAGCGGCAGCCGCGCGCCGATCTCGACGTGCATTCCGCCCGCCAGCCGGTCGAGCGTCGCACGCGCGGCGTCCCGATACGCGCCGACGTCGCGTGCGATGAAACCGAGCACGCTCGGCCGCGCAAGCGCGATCGAACGGGCCGGGCCCAGCTCGTCGAGATCGATCGTCTGCCGCGTGCCGATCGCGGCCACCTGCCCGATGCTCGCGACCATCCCGAACGGACGAACCGCCCCGAGCGTGCGGGTCAGCACGTCGCCGCCGATTCCGTCGATCGCGTAATCGACGCCCGCCCCACCGCCGAATGCACGCGCGGCCGCGACGAAATCCTCCTCGCGATAATCGACCACCGCTTCCGCGCCGTGCGCGCGCACCAGCGCGGCTTTCGCGGCCGATCCGACCGTGCCGATCACCCGCGCGCCGAGCGCGCGCGCCCACTGCGTCGCCAGCAGCCCGACGCCGCCGGCCGCCGCATGCACGAGCACCGTATCGCCGGCGCCGACCTGCCGGACGCGATGCAGCAGCATGTAGACGGTAATCCCCTTCAGCAGTCCCGCGGCGGCGGCTTCGTCGCTCAGCCCGTCGGGAATCGGCAGCACGCGTTCGGCCGGCATCGTGCGCAGGCTCGCATAGCTGCCGGTCGGCATGCCGCCATACGCGACGCGCTGACCGGGCACGAGATCCGTCACGCCCGGCCCGACCGCGTCGATCACGCCGGCCGCCTCGACACCGAGTGCCGCCGGCAGCGCGGGCAACGCGTGCGCGCCCGTCCTGAAATAGATGTCGACGAAATTCACGCCGATCGCGGTCTGGCGAATCCGTACTTCGCCGGCGCCGGGCGGCGCGACGGGCGCATCGACGCGGCGCAGCACGCTGGCGTCGCCGTAACGGTCGATCCCGATCCGGATGGCGTTGGCGGTTTGGGTCATGACGTTCCTCGCTGTCGAATGAAGTGACACGATCATCGCATCGTGCATAATCGAGCGGAATTCACGATTAGCGCTCATCTACTGTGCAAAATTCGACCGATCAAGAGTCTGCCGCCGCACCCACGCTGCCGATGAGTTGGGATGACATCCGCTACTTCCTGGCGGTGATGCGCGGCGGCAGCCTGTCGGCGGCAGCGCGGGCGCTGCAGGTCCAGCATTCGACGGTCGCGCGGCGCATCGACGCACTGGAGTCGGCGCTCGGGATCCGGCTGTTCGACCGGCTGCCGCGCGGCTGGCCGCCGACCGACGAAGGGCTGCACCTCGCCGAGCACGCCGCGCGCCTCGAAGCCGACGCGCATGCATTCGCGCGCGCGGCGCAAGGCGCGGCCGCGCTCGACGGCGCGGTGCGCGTATCGGCGTCGCCGGTATTCGCCAGCCATTTCCTCGCGCCGCGCCTGGCCCGCGCGCAGCGCGCATGGCCGGCGCTGCGGATCGACCTGATGGGCGAGATGCATGCGGCGAACCTGTACGCGCGCGAAGCCGATCTCGCGGTGCGGCTGTCGCGGCCGACCGAACCGGGCCTCGCCGCGCGCCGGCTCGGCACGATGCGCTTCGCGCTGTGCGCGGCGCCGGAATGGGCGGACGCGCCGCCCGACACCTGGCCATTCGTCGGCTACGACGATGCGCTCGCGCAAACGCCGCAGCAGCAATGGCTCGAACGCTTCGCGGCCGGGCGCCGTTTTGCGTTCATCGCCAACGACCTGGCCGCGCAGCATCGCGCGTGCACAGCCGGGGCCGGCGTCGCGCTGCTGCCGCGGTTTCTGGTCGACGATCCGGCCGCGCACGCCGGTGCGCCGCTCGTCGAGCTGACGGCCGCGCCGCGCTGCGACATCGAGCGCGAGATCTGGCTCGTCGTTCATCCGGACGTGCGCCGTTCGCCGCGCGTGCAGCGCGTCGCCGACGCGATCGCCGACGCGGTGCATGCGGCGGACGGCCGGCTGTAAGCCGCCGACGCCGCAAACGGCTTTGCCACGCGCGGCGGCGGCCGGCATGGTAGCGTTCTGATTTCACTCGCCCTGCCGCCATGCCTACCGCTCCCGCCTGCGTCGTGCGCGACGCGACCGACGCCGACCTCGATGCGATCCACGCGATCTATGCGCACCACGTTCACCACAGCGTCGCGTCGTTCGAGGAAACGCCGCCCGACGTCGCCGAACTGCGCGCTCGCCGCGACGCGGTGCTGCGCCACGGGTTGCCGTATCTCGTCGCCGAATGCGACGGCCGCGTGGCCGGCTACGCCTACGCGACGCCGTACCGCACGCGCAGCGCGTACCGCTTCACGATCGAGGATTCGATCTACATCGACGATGCCCAGCGTGGGCGCGGAATCGGCCGCGCGTTGCTCGCGGCGCTGATCGAGCACTGCGAAGGCGGCCCGTGGCGACAGATGATCGCGGTGATCGCCGACGGCGGCACTGGCGGCTCGACGTCGCTGCATCGCGCGTTCGGCTTCGAGCCGGCCGGCCTGCTGAAAGCGGTCGGCTTCAAGCACGGCCGCTGGATCGACACGGCACTGCTGCAGCGCCCGCTCGGCGACGGCGCGAACGCGCGCCCCGCCTCGCCCGAGCCTGCCGCCCCGCGCTAGAATGGCCGCATGTCAAAACAGACTCATTCCACGCCCGACGAGGCCGCGCCGGATTCCCGCAACGAGTACACGGTCGACGAACTCGCGCGCGTGTCCGATACCACCGTGCGCAACGTCCGCGCCTACCAGGATCGCGGGCTGCTCGCACCGCCCGAGAAACGCGGGCGCGTCGGCATCTACGACGACACGCACGTCGCGCGTCTGAAGCTGATCAACCATCTGCTCGCGCGCGGCTACACGCTGTCGAACATCCAGGACCTGATCAAGGCGATCGACGAAGGCCACGACCTGCGCTCGATCCTCGGCCTCGAAAACGCGATCGGCAGCCGCTGGTCGCACGAGTTGCCGAAAACCTATTCGCTCGCCGCGCTCGCCCAGATGTTCGGCCCGCAGGCGACCACGCAACTGTCTCGCGTGACCGAGCTCGGGCTGCTCGAACGGCGCGGCCTGTCGTTCGTCGCGAAAAGCCCCGCGCTGCTCGAGGCGGCGGCCGCGATGACGAAGGAAGGGATTCCGCCGCGCGAGCTGCTCGACGTGATCAGCCTCGCGCGGCCGCATTTCGACGCAATCGCGCGGCTGCTCGTCGATCTCGTCGTGAAGCGGCTCGACCGCTACGACGCCGGCACGCTGCCGCCGGCCACCGACGTGCCCGAACTGGTCGACGCGATCTGGCGCCTGCGCCCGCTCGCGGCCGTGTTCGTCGAAGGCGAGACGAACCGCGCACTCGAAACTGCCGCCAGCGCGTATCTCGGCGGGCGGGTCGCGACGATCCTCGACAAGAAGCTCAGCGACGAAGCGGCGCGGCAGTCCGGTACGAGCGATACGCAAGGCGACGGCGACGACGCATAGGGCCGCCGCCCCGTCATGCATGCGTCGGCTCGTCGCTACAACGCGTGCGTATCCGGTCCGCGGAAAGACCGACGGCCGTTGCAGGTGAGCACCGCCGCTCGCATGGGTCGGCGAACGGCCGGCAGCGCCGGTCGGCCCTCATTCCAGCCGGACGGCGCCGCATCGCGGCGCTCGCGGTAATCAGCCGCGCCGCGAAACAGTTACAAGTTATCGGTTGACGCCAACCCGCCCGGCGGTTAATGTATGCGTCGAAGTCCAAGAAGTCCGATTGCTGTTCATCAATTGCTCGCTCCTCCCAGCGGTATTCGTTGTCCTCTCCCTCCTTGACGCTTCAGGCGCTCTTCAACAGAGCAAATCTTCGTATATTTTTCTCAAGGAATCTTCATGGATACCGGTATCGTCAAGTGGTTCAACGACAGCAAAGGCTTTGGCTTCATCACTCCGGACAAGGGCGGCGACGACCTGTTCGCTCACTTCTCCGAAATTCGCACCGACGGCTTCAAGACGCTGGCTGAGAATCAAAAAGTGAGCTTCGAAACGAAGCAAGGCCCGAAGGGTCTGCAAGCGGCCAACATCCAGCCGCTGTAACGTTTGAAGGGCCCGGCATCCCGCGACGGACGCCGGGTCGCAGCGACATCCTCACGGAGCTTCGTCTCCTAAAGTTGGCGCGATCGGCTTGAGCTGCATCGGTTTAGTTAGCAGCTTGCCCAGCGCCACACGTCTCGTTGCACTTCATCCCCCCTCCGGCCGCAACGCCTTATTTTCGCTTTCCGACTGCGTCAGATTCAGCTCGCAATGGCATTGAATCGGCATACCCGTGCGTATTTCGCACGGCACGCGCGCACTCGATCATCATTAAAATTAAAATGCATAACCAACGAATTCAACAGTACAACGGCTATGCCGTCCAACCCTCGGCGCATCGCCTGCCCGACGGGCGTTTTTCTTCCAATCTGCTGCTCGAACGTGCCGATAGCGCGCACGACGAAGGCCGCTACCAGTTCTATTCGCTCGATTACTTCACGAGCGAAGCGCAGGCGCTGGCGCATTCGGCGCGCTGGGCACGCAACTGGGTCGATACGCGCGGTTGACGGCAGCGCCCCCAGTACCGGCACTCATCGCGCATGAGTCGTCGGTGCGGTCGGTTCGAACTTCCGGATCGTCCCTCCGACGTCGTCAAGCTGCGCCCTCTCGCGCGGGCGTTGACGACGTACTCGCGATATCAGCGCAGACGGCCATCAAAAAACCGGCGGGCAAGCTGCCCACCGGCCTCCTGCCTCACACGTCCGTCCCCCCACTTCAGCGACCCGCCACCTTCTTCTGCCGCCACAAGCACAGCAGATCGCAAGCCACATGCGCGGCCGCGATCGCCGTGATGTCCGCGTGATCGTACGCAGGCGCCACCTCCACCACATCCGCCCCGACCAGATTCACCGCCCCGAGCCCTCGCACGATCGCCAGCGCCTGCGCCGACGACAACCCGCCGGCCACCGGCGTCCCCGTTCCCGGCGCGAATGCGGGATCGAGACAATCGATATCGAACGTCAGATACGCAGGCCGCGCGCCGACGATCTCGACGATCCGCTCGACCGCCGCCCGCGAACCATGGTCGTGCACCCAGGCGGCATCGAGCCGCTCGATCCCGAGAAAGTCGTCGTTCCACGTGCGGATCCCGACCTGCACCGACGTCGCGGGATCGATCAGCCCTTCCTTCACCGCCTTGTAGAACATCGTCCCGTGATTGAGACTGTCCGGATCGTCGTCGGCCCACGTATCGCAGTGCGCGTCGAAATGGATCAGCGACAGCGGCTTGCCGTAGCGCTCCGCGTGCGCGACCAGCAGCGGATACGTGATGTAGTGGTCGCCGCCGAGCGTCAGCATCTTCGCGCCTGAGCGCAGGATCGTGCGCGCATGCTCGACGATCGCCGGCTTGATCGATAGCGGATTGTGCGCGTCGAACCAGCAGTCGCCATAGTCGACGGCCGCCAGATCGTCGAACGGATCGAAGCCCCACGGATACGGATTGAGCTCCGCGAGCTGCACGCTCGCCGCGCGAATCGCGGCCGGCCCGAGCCGCGCACCGGAACGATAGGTCGTCGCGAGATCGAGCGGCACGCCCGAGATCGCGACATCGACACCGTCGAGCGCACGCGAGTAGTTGCGGCGCATGAACGACAGCACGCCCGCATAGGTGTTTTCGATCGAGGAACCGTACGGCGTCGTGCGACGGATCGCACCGTCGCCGTGGAGAAGTTCGGTCATGGTCGGGCTTGTTTTCGTGGTGGCCGGGCGGCCCCGCTTCGACTGCGCACGCGGGCCGGGCACGGCATGGATTCATCGGGCATGCACCGGCTCGCGCATCCAGTCGCGACGCGAGGCGGGACATCGGCAACGGCAATACCGCGGCGATCATAGCAAGCCGATTCGCAGCCATTGCCCCGGTTCAACCGGGGCAACGTGCGGAAAAATCCGGTGGCGGCATCGCGGCCCGTCGCGATCGTTTCCTAGAAGGATTCGCCGGTTTTCGCGCACCGGTTCTTCCGGATAATGGCCGGCAGCCGCGCCGTCGACCGCGCGCCGTCCGCCGCGGACGACAACGAACCGGAGACACCCGCCTTGATCGCCACACTTCCCGCCGCCTACCGCCGGCTCTGGCCGCTCGCCATCGCCGCGGCGCTGCTCTACGGGCTGTCGCTCGCCGCCGCGCCCTATCCGGGCCAGGCCGCCGCGAAAGCCGCGATGGGCATCCTGCTGCTCGCGGCGGGCAGCACCTGCGGCGCGCCGCGCGAACGCGCGTGGCTGTGCACGGCGCTCGCGACCGCCGTACTCGGCGACGTGCTGCTCGCGCTGCCCGACTGGCCGCTGTCATTCGTCCTCGGCCTCGGCGCGTTCCTGCTCACGCACCTGTGTTATTGCGCGATTTTCTTTCGGTGGCGCGCGCGGCCGCACGGCTGGCGCGTCGTTGCGCTCGTCGGGCTGTGGATCGCCGCGCCGGCGTTCTACGCGGCGTTCTTCCCGCATCTCGGCGAGCTGCTGGCGCCGGTCGCCGTCTACATGCTCGTGCTGTGCGTGATGGCGAGCTTCGCGCTCGCCGCCCGCACGCGCGGCCCGCTGGTCGCGATCGGCAGCCTGATCTTCGTCGGCTCCGACACGCTGATCGGCGTCGGCCGGTTCCTCGGCGGTTTTCCGGGCATCGACTATGGGATCTGGAGCCTCTATGCGCTCGCGCAGGTCACGATCGTGGCCGGGGTTTTCCATGAGACGGCCGCCCGATCGATCCGTCCCTGATACCGTTTCAAACAGGCCGCCGCGCGCCGGCGGTCCTGCTTCTTTCCTGACTCGCCCTGTCGACGGCCTTTTCCGGTCATCCCGCATCGCGGAAAGCGAACCGTTCCAAACCCCGCTCAGCCTTTTCCCGCCTGGCTTCCGGCCCTTAGAGCGCCGCTTCTAGCCTCTTGCGGTTTCCGAGCTCACCCTCTATCGTTACATCAAACAATGTAACATTCGAAAATGAGCCAAATCGGAGACACCCGGATGAATGCTCGCACGTTGCCTTTCGGTCCACCCGGCCATGACGGCCTGGACGAAACCATCGACATCGCCATCATCGGCACCGGCTTCGCCGGTCTCGGGATGGCGATCCGCCTGAAACAAACGGGCGTGACCGACTTCGTCGTCCTCGAAAAGGCCGCGTCGGTCGGCGGCACATGGCGCGACAATCATTACCCCGGGTGTGCATGCGACGTGCAATCGCACGTCTATTCGTTCTCGTTCGCGCCGAACCCGCGCTGGACGCGCATGTTCGCGCCGCAGCCGGAGATCCGCGCGTATCTGGAAGACTGCGTGCAGCGCTTCGGCGTCGGCCCGCACCTGCGGATGAATCACGAACTGCAGCGCGCCGAGTACGACGAAGCCGCGCAACGCTGGCGCCTCACGTTCGCGAACGGCAAGCGGCTGTCCGCGCGCGTGCTGGTGTCGGGAATGGGCGGGCTGTCGCGCGCCGCGCTGCCGGCGATTCCCGGCGTCGAAAACTTCCAGGGCCGCGCATTCCATTCGCAGCAGTGGGATCACGACTACGCGCTCGAAGGCAAACGCGTCGCGGTGATCGGCACCGGCGCGAGCGCGATCCAGTTCGTGCCGCAGATCGCGCCGCGCGTGAAGGCGCTCGCGCTGTTCCAGCGCACGCCGCCGTGGATCATGCCGAAGCCCGACCGCAACCTGACCGGCTTCGAGAAATGGCTGTTCCGCACGCTGCCGTTCACGCAGAAGATCGTGCGCAGCGGCATCTACTGGATGCTCGAATCGCGCGTGCTCGGCTTCGCGATCCATCCGTCGCTGATGAAGAACGTGCAGAAGCTCGCGCTGCGCCACATCCGCAAGCAGATTCCCGATCCGGAGCTGCGCAAGACGGTCACGCCGAACTACACGCTCGGCTGCAAGCGCGTGCTGATCTCGAACGACTACTACCCGGCGCTGTCGCGCAAGAACGTCGACGTGATCACGACCGGCATCGATCACATCGAAGCCGACGCGGTCGTGACGACCGACGGCAAGCGTCATGAAGTCGACTGCCTGATCTACGGCACCGGCTTCCAGGTGGCCGATCCGTATCCGCGCGGCGCGATCATCGGCCGCGGCGGCCTCGACATCGTCGACACGTGGCGCGACGGCGCGCACGCGTATCTCGGCACGACGCTGCCGGGCTACCCGAACTTCTTCATGATCGTCGGCCCGAACACGGGCCTCGGCCACAACTCGATGGTGTTCATGATCGAGTCGCAGATCGAATACATCCTCGGCGCGCTGCAGGCGATGCACCGCGAACGCGCGGATGCGATCGAGGTACGCCCGCTCGTCGAGGCGCAGTTCAACAGCGACCTGCAGGGCAAGCTCAAAAAGGCGATCTGGTCGACGGGCGGCTGCAAGAGCTGGTACCTCGACCCGCGCACCGGCAAGAACACGACACTGTGGCCGGGCTTCACGTGGCGCTTCCGCCAGGCAACCGCGCACTTCTCGATCGCCGATTACCACGCGTATCGCGCGCCGCGGCACGACACGACCGCGCGGCCCGTCGCCGCGCCGGCCGCTTCCGCTTCCACGTCCGCCGAAGCGGCCTGAGCCAGACAAGGAGCCACCGACATGAGAGATTTCGCCAACAAGGTCGCCGCGATCACGGGTGCCGGCTCGGGCATGGGTCGCGCGCTCGCGATCCAGCTCGCGCAGGCCGGCTGCCACGTGTCGCTCGCCGACAAGAACGGCGTGGGCCTTGCCGAAACCGAACGGATCGTCCGCGCGATCGCGCCGAACGTGCGTGTCTCGACGCGCGTGCTCGACGTCGGCGATCGCGACGCGATGTTCGCGTGGGCCGACGACACCGCGAAGGAGCACGGCAAGGTCAACCTGATCTTCAACAATGCGGGCGTCGCGCTGTCGAGCACGATCGAAGGCATGGAATACAGCGATCTCGAGTGGATCGTGAACATCAATTTCTGGGGCGTCGTGCACGGCACGAAAGCGTTCCTGCCGCACCTGAAGGAATCGGGCGACGGCCACGTGATCAACACGTCGAGCATCTTCGGGATCTTCGCGCAGCCGGGCATGAGCGGCTACAACGCGACCAAATACGCGGTGCGCGGCTTCACCGAATCGCTGCGCCAGGAGCTCGACATGATGAAGTGCGGCGTGTCGGCCACCTGCGTGCACCCGGGCGGCATCCGCACGAACATCGCGCAGTCGAGCCGCGTCGCGAAGAACATGGTCGGCTTCATCGTCGAGAGCGAACAGCAAGGCAAGGACAGCTTCGAGAAGTTCTTCATCACGACCGCCGACGACGCCGCGCGCACGATCCTCGCCGGCGTGCGCAAGAACAAGCGCCGCGTGCTGATCGGCCGCGACGCGAAGGGCGCGGACTGGATGGCGCGCATCCTGCCGGCCGCCTACCAGGCGCTCGTCGTGCTCGCGACGCGCCGCGAGGCCGCGAAGGCCCGCCGCCATGCCGCACGCGGCACGCCGGCGCCGGCGCCGGTGCACGCCACCTACAACAATGCAGGCAATCAGGGAGAACAATCATGACGACACCGAACATGATGCCCGTGCGGCGCGACATCCGTTTCGCGCTGCCGCCCGAACGCGCGAAGGACTGGCATGTGCAGGGCGTGCCGGTCACGCACTTCATGAACGCGCTGTCGCTGCTGTTCCCGGCCGGCGAACGCTTCTTCATGGATTCGGTGCGCAACTACCGCGACCGGATCGAGGATCCCGAGCTGAAGAAGCAGGTGCTCGGCTTCATCGGCCAGGAAGCGATGCACACGCGCGAGCACATCGAGTACAACGACCTGCTGCAGGCGTCCGGCCTGCCCGCGCACAAGCTCGACAAGCGCCTGTGGACGATCCTCGGCTGGTTCAAGAAGGTGCTGCCGCACTCGATGCAGCTCGCGATCACGATCGCGCTCGAGCATTACACGGCGATCCTCGCGAACCAGTTGCTGTCGGGCCACGAACACCGGATCGACGGCTCGGTCGAAGGCTACCAGCAGATGTGGATGTGGCACGCGATGGAGGAAACCGAGCACAAGGCGGTGTCCTACGACGTGTGGCGCACCGTGATGAAGCCGGGCCTCGGCAGCTACCTGCTGCGCACCGGCACGATGCTGACGACGACCGTGTTCTTCTGGGCCATCGTGTTCGACTTCCACGTGCGGCTGATGCGCGCCCACCGTCGCGAACACGGCAAGTTCGGCGGCACGTGGCGCCTCGTGAAGTATCTGTACAGCCCGAAGAACGGCGTGTTCCCGAGCATCGCGCGCGAATGGCTCGACTACTTCCGCCCGGGCTTCCACCCGTGGGATCACGATAACCATCAGTACTTGCAGGGGCTCGACACGCTGCTCGAGAACATCGACGCGACCAACGCGCGCTATGCGGCGCAAGCCGCGCCGCGCCGCGTGCCGCTGCATTCGGTTGCGCAGGCATGATGCCATGGCGCGCGCTCACGAGATGCTGACCGTGCAGTCCGGCGACGTGAAACTCGCCGTCTACGCAAGCGGGTCGCGTCGTGCGCCGCCGCTGATCCTCGTGCATGGCTATCCCGATTCGGCGGCCGTGTGGGCGCCGATCCGCGCGCGGCTCGCGAAACGCTACCGCGTGATCGCATACGACGTGCGCGGCGCCGGTGCATCGGATGCGCCGCGCCGCCGTGCCGACTACACGCTCGAACGGCTTGCCGGCGACCTGAAGGCAGTAGCCGATGCGACCTGCGGCGACCGGCCGTTCCACCTGGTCGGCCACGACTGGGGCTCGATCCAGTGCTGGGAGGCCGTGACCGACCCTGCGTGGCGCGGCCGCATCGCGTCGTACACGTCGATCTCGGGCCCGTGCCTCGATCACGTGTTCCGCGCGAAGATGCGCGTCAAGCAGAGCCTGAAGTCGTGGTACATCGCGTTCTTCCACCTGCCGCTCGTGCCGTCGCTGGTGTGGCGGCTCGGCGGTGCGGCGCTGTGGCCGCGCTGGCTCCAGCTCACCGAACGCGTGCGCGCCGAGCGCGATCCCGTGCAGTTGAAGAACGCGCTGAACGGGATGCAGATGTACCGCGCGAATTTCCTTGCGCGAGCCCGCAAGCCGCGTGAACGGTACGCGCAGGCGCCGGTGCAGATCCTGGTTCCGGTGCGCGACCGCTACGTGACGCCCGAGATGTCGGTCGGCCTCGATCGCTGGCTCGGCGAACACGTGCGCGAGGAAATCGACGGCACGCACTGGATCGTGCTGCGTCACCCGGACATGATCGCGTCGCGGATCGACCGCTTCGCGTCCGCGCAGGAGCGGCCGGCGGTGACGAACGCCGCGGTTCAGCGCGCCGTCGGCGGCGCCGGCAGGCGTCTGAACAGCGTCTCGTAATCGACGACGAGCCCGTCGTCGTCGATGTCCATCTCCGCGGTGAAATTCCGGAAGATCCCTTCGTAGCGATAGCGGCGGCCCGGTTCGATGCACGCATAAGCCTGCTTGACCGGCGTGACCGTCAGGTCCGGCGTGGAGATGTACGCGACGTCGATCGGCCGCCGCTCGCCGCGCGCGAGCCCGAGGCGGCCGATCGGCAGCGAATTCGTGAACGGCGTCGCCGCGATGTCGATGTCGATGCAGCCGTCCAGTTCCGGCAGTGCACGGCCTGAACCGTCGCGCCAATACCCAGCCCCGTCGCCGTGCAGTTCAAGCGTGCCGCCGCCCATCACCTTGAGCACGGCGTAACTCACGCGCCATTGAGCATCGCACTCGACGCGATATGCAAGCCCGTAGGCGCGACCGTACCGCTGGCCGACCACCGCGCTTTCGACGACGATCCCGCCGCCGCTCCGGTCGAACGTCAGATGTTCGACCCCGTCGCCTTCGAGCGACGCCCATCGCACTTCACGCATCTTTCCGCCTCCCGGTTTCCGCCATTGCGGGGCATCGTCGCACAAATCCCGGCGATCGAGAATGCCACCGTCGACGAGTCCAGCGTGCGTCATTTGTGTTCGACGTCTATGTCCGGCCCCTCAAACGCTGACCGGATAGCTTCCACGACTCGCGCCGCTCTGTGCTCGTCCTCGAGCTGCGGATACTGCTGTTTGAGCTTGCGAGAGATTTGCCAGCCGTTTTCCCTAACGGAGCGAATGATCCGGTCTGCATCCAGGTTCGGCATCTCCACGACCTCCTTGAGTCGCTCCTGGGCAAGTTGAAAGATAACCAGTGTTCTAGCTTCATCGGCCATCTCTGTGCGAATCGTGTGCTCGACGACTCGCGCGGTATACAGAACGTGAGCCGTCAGATCTGGATAGCGCCAGACGAAACGCGCATCTTCGTAGCTGTCGAAATCGAAGTTGCTGCGCGTTCCGTCGTCATAGGTCACGAGTTCCCCGAACCGAAAGGACGTTGCGTAGCGCCGCATGACACAGCGAGAAAACCCCTCGAGCGTGCGATCGTAGCCGGCACGGAACTCCGTCGAGCTCGTGATGGTTGCCGAGATCGGCAATATCACGCCATCCGGCACCGCCTTGTCCCGCGCCAGTGAGTCATTGATCAAGAAGCGATGAATCCGGCCGTTGCCGTCACGCATGGGATGGATATAAACGAAGCCGAACGCCAACGCAGCAGCACGTGCCAGCGGCTCGGCACCTCGCGTCGCTATCTCGAATTCGCCGAGCCCCGCCAGCATCGGCGTCACGTCTTCGAACGCGGGGGCAATGTAATGCACGATATTTTCGCGCATCGTAGCCTGCCCCACGAAGACGGGTGAACGCCGCACCCCCAAGCCAAACGCATCGTGGCCCAGAATGCCGGCCTGCAGCGTACGCAGGCTCGAGGCGCTTAGTGGAGCGTCGATACGACCGCAATATTGCGCGATGACGTGCGCAAATCGCTGGATGCGCGCGAAAACGATAGTAATGGCGCGAATTTGCTAATAAACCGTATAAAGCTAACCAAAACGCTAACAAACGCCCGAATACATCCCTTTCACGCCCCATTTCAGGGCATCGACCACAAATCCTGACTATCCAGAATTCCCTATTCCGGTGCATGGAATTGTGTCCTATGCTCGCGGCTCGTCCTGTTCCGCCGCCATCATGCCTACCGCCCGCCCCGCCTCGCCGTCGATCGACCCGCGCATTCTGCTGCGCGGCATCGGGCAGATCGTGCTGCAGGCCAACGCGCTCACCGGCGCGCTGCTGCTCGCCGCGCTGGCGCTGACCGACCTGCGGCTCGCGTGCGCGGCGCTGGTCGGCTCGGCCGCGGCGAGCATGACGGCCGTGCTGACGGGCGCCGAACACCGCGACGTCGAACAGGGGCTGCATGGCTTCAACGGCGCGCTGGCCGCGCTGATCGCCGTTGTATTCGCACCCGATCCACACGTCGCCCTCAGGCTGACGCCGCTGGCCGCGATCGGCGCGGCACTCGTACAGCGTACGATGCGCAGGCCGCTCGCCCGCTGGCGCCAGTGCCCGTATTCGAGCCCGTGCCTGGCCGTCACCGCGCTGTGGCTCCCGTTTGTCGCATCGCAGCATGCGGACGGCGCCACCGCCGGCCCGCTGCTGACGCCGGCTTCCATCACCGACGCGCTGCTGTCGGGCGTCGCTCAAACCACCTTCGCGCACGGCGCATGGGCCGGCGCACTGGTCGTCGCGGGCCTCGCCGTCGCATCCCGCCGCGCGGCCGCGTTCGCGCTGGGCGGCACGCTCGTGTCGACCGTGCTGCTGATCGCACTCGGCGCAAGCGGCGCGGCGTTCGCCAACGGCCTGCTCGGCTTCAACGGCGCGCTCGCCGCGCTCGCGCTGATGTCGCGCGGGCCGCGTGCGGCGCTCGCGGCCGCTGCACTCGCCGCGCTGATCCAGTCGCTCGCGATGCGCGCGGGCATCCCCGTGCTCACGGCCCCGTTCGCGCTCGCGTCGTGGGTGACCGTAGCCGTCGCGCGCCGCCTCACCCTCGGAGAACCCGATGTCATTCGCACACCGTCCTGATGCCGTGAAGCCCGGCGGCCCGATCTCGGACGCCGAGCGCCGGCTGCGCGTCGACCTCGCCGCCGCGTACCGGCTCGTCGCACTGAACGGCTGGGACGACTTGATCTACACGCATCTGTCCGCGACCGTGCCCGGCGAGCCCGGCCACTTTCTGATCAACCCGTTCGGCCTCACGTTCGACGAGGTGCGCGCCTCGAACCTCGTGAAGATCGACCTGGCCGGCCACCGGATCGGCGACAGCGAGCACGCCGTCAACGTGACCGGCTTCGCGCTGCATGCGGCCGTGCACACCGCACGCGCCGATGCCGTCTGCGTGATGCATCTGCACAATACGGCCGGCATCGCCGTATCGATCCAGAGCGACGGGCTGCTGCCCGCGTCGCAGCATGCGCTGCGGTTTCATGGCGACCTCGCGTACCACGACTACGAGGCGCTCGCGTTCTCGCCGGCCGAGGGCGCGCGGCTGACCGCGAGCCTCGGCGCGAAATCCGCGATGCTGCTGCGCAATCACGGCACGCTGACGGTCGGCCGTACCGTTGCCGAAGCCTACGTGCTGATGGATACGCTGATCAAGGCGTGCGACATCCAGATCCGCGCGCAGGCAGGCGGCGGGTCGCTCGTGCTGCCGGACCCGGCCGTCGCGGACCGCACCGCCGAACAACTGCGCGACGGCGGCGCGATCGAAGGCGAGCTGGAATGGCCGGCGCTGCTGCGCCGGCTCGACCGGATCGATCCGTCGTATCGCGACTGACGCCGTCGCCGCACCCCACCGAATCGTTCATCGTCAATCGTTCAATCCCAACCGGAGCATGTGTCATGCCGACTTTCAATATCCAGCTGTTCGAAGGCCGCACCGTCGAGCAGAAGCGCGCATTCGTCGAAGCGATCACGCGCGTCACGTGCGAGACGCTCGGCTGCACGCCGGGCTCGGTCGATATCATCATCACCGACGTGAAGAAGGAGAACTGGGCGACCGCCGGGAAGCTGTGGAGCGACGAGCGCTGAGAGCGCGTCGCACCAAAACGACGCGCTTCCGAAACAGGGCAGCGCGTCGTCATCGTCTGATTGCGATGCGGTTCCGATCTGACCGCCCTCTCGATCGACATCCTGCAGCCTCTTCAAATACCCGATCGTCGGCAGCTATCTCGATATATCGCCGTTGACAACGATTCTCGCTACCACTAACTTTCGAGAACATCGCGGCGCCCAGGGAGCATTCCGATCCAACTGCGAAGTGAATCAAGGATTTTCTGCAGATTTTTATGCAAATATATTCGCATAACGAATCATTATTTCTTCCTTGGTACGCGAAGCAGCGGTGTTGTTTTCGTCGGCAACCCGACCACCTGCAACGCGCTCGAGACCCTGCCGCGGCGTCGAACGCGGAGAGAAATACCCGAGCGAAATATTCGCCAATGATCGTACCAACAGGCAACACATGATTTCGGACAAACACGTCGCACGTGCGCTGAATGATCTGATCCTGCAAATGGGCGCCGATCTGGACCGCTCCCTGCTGACAGTGAAAGCGTCGTGTCCCGACGCCGAGTTCGTGATCTATCGCACATTCGTTTCGTCGCTGTTGACCACGATGCTGGTCGACTTCATGAATCCGCTTCATGCACGCCACCCCGACCTGAAGCCGCCCGAACTCTCATGATCCCGGCCCGCGCCGCCCGTCGCGGCGTTGGGAGCGGCTTCCGCAGCACCGGCCCTCGCCCGTTGTGCGCCCGCACATCGCTTTGTCACGCAATCGGCGCATAATGCCGGACAGACTCAGCAGCCAATGGCCACCCGACGGAGACCGCCATGGAAGCGAAGAACGAGGAAGTGGTCACACACCTGCTCTCCGACGTCGTCGAATTCGCGCGCGCTCGGTTGCCCGAAGCCACCTTCCGGATCGTCGAACCTTTCCTACGTCATTACTACGATTTCGTCGATGCCGACGATCTGCAGAACCGCGGCATCGCCGACCTGTACGGCGCCGCGATGGCGCACTGGCAGACCGCCCAGAAATTCGTGCCCGGCAGCGAGCGCCTGCGCGTGTACAACCCGATTCTCGAACAGCACGGCTGGCATTCCGACCACACGGTGATCGAGATCGTCAACGACGACATGCCGTTCCTGGTCGACTCGGTGACGATGGCCATCAACCGTCTCGGGCTCGCGCTGCATTCTGCGCTGCATCCGGTGTTCCGCATCTGGCGCGGCGCCGGCGGCGGCATCGAGCGCGTCGACGCGGGCGGCGCGACGTCCAGCGACGGCCAGTCGCAGCTCGCGTCGTTCATCCATTTCGAAGTCGACCGCTGCGGCGACGCCGCGTTGCTCGACACGCTGCGCGAGGACATCGCACGCGTGCTCGGCGACGTGCGCGCGTCGGTCGAGGACTGGCCGAAGATCGTCGACATCGTCCGCGCGACGATCAAGGAGATGAAGGCGCGCGAATCGACCGCGGAGGACATCGAGGCGCGTGCATTCCTCGAATGGATGGCCGCCGATCACTTCACGTTCCTCGGTCAGCGCGACTACGCGCTCGTGTCGGACGGCACGGGCTTCGGCCTGCGCGGCATCGAGGGCTCGGGCTTCGGCATCCTGCGCGAATCGCTGCGCACGTCCGACGCGCCCGACGTGACGCCGCTGCCGCAAGCCGCCGCCGACATCATCACCGGCGCGTGGCCGATCTTCCTGACCAAGGCGAATTCGCGCGCGACCGTGCACCGCCCCGGCTATCTCGACTACGTCGGCGTGAAACTCGTCGGCGCCGACGGCAAGGTCACCGGCGAGCGCCGCTTCATCGGGCTCTACACGTCGACCGCGTACATGGTGTCGAGCACCGAGATCCCGATCGTGCGCCGCAAGTGCGCGAACATCGTGCGGCGCGCGGGCTTCTTGCCGAAGGGGCATCTCGGCAAGTCGCTCGTGACGGTGCTCGAAACCTATCCGCGCGACGAACTGTTTCAGGCCGACGAAGACCAGCTCTACGACATCGCGCTCGGCGTCCTGCGCCTGCAGGAACACCAGCGCACGCGCCTGTTCGTGCGCCGCGATCGGTTCGATCGCTTCGTGTCGTGTCTCGTGTTCGTGCCGCGCGACAAGTACAACACCGACCTGCGCCGCCGCATCGCGAAGCTGCTCGTCGATGCCTACAACGGCGTGAACATCGAATTCACGCCGCTGCTGTCGGAATCGGCGATCGCGCGGATTCATTTCGTCGTGCATGCCGAACCGGGCACGATGCCCGACGTCGACACGCGCGAACTCGAAACGCGGCTCGTGCAGGTCACGCGCCGCTGGCAGGACGATCTCGCCGACGCGCTGCTCGATGCATTCGGCGAAGAGCAAGGCAACCGGTTGCTGCAACGCTATGCCGATTCGTTCCCGGCCGGCTATCGCGACGACTATCCGGCGCGCACGGCCGTGCGCGACATCGAGCTGATCGAGCGCGTGAAGGATTCGGGCCAGCTCGCGATGAACCTGTACCGGCCGATCGAGGCCGAGCCGCGCGCGTTCCGCTTCAAGGTGTATCGCGCGGGCGACCCGATCGCGCTGTCGCGCAGCCTGCCGATGCTTGAACACCTCGGCGTGCGCGTCGACGAGGAGCGGCCGTACCGGATCCAGACGCAGGACGCCACGCATGCATGGGTACACGATTTCGGCCTGGAGCTCACGGACGATACCGAATTCGACATCGAGCGCGTGAAAGGCCTGTTCGAGGATGCGTTCGACCGGATCTGGAGCGGCCGGATCGAGAACGACGACTTCAACCGCCTCGTGCTGCGCGCGCACCTGAGCGCACGCGAAGTGACGATCCTGCGCGCGTATGCGAAATACCTGCGGCAGGTCGGCTCGACCTTCAGCGACGCATATATCGAACGCGCGCTGACCGGCAATCCGGCGATCGCGCGGCAACTCGTCGAGCTGTTCCTGCTGCGCTTCGACCCGCACATCGGCAACACGCGCGACGTGCTGGCCGAACGGCTGCTGAAGGCGATCGAAGGCGCGCTCGACCAGGTGCCGAACCTCGACGAGGACCGCATCCTGCGCCAGTTCCTCGGCGTGATCAATGCGACCGAGCGCACGAACTACTTCCTCGCCGACGCGAACGGCGAATCGAAGCCGTACCTGTCGTTCAAGTTCGATCCGGCGAAGGTGCCCGGCCTGCCCGAACCGAAGCCGATGTTCGAGATCTGGGTGTATTCGCCGCGTGTCGAGGGCGTGCACCTGCGCGGCGGGCGCGTCGCGCGCGGCGGCCTGCGCTGGTCGGATCGCCGCGAGGATTTCCGCACCGAGGTGCTCGGGCTGATGAAGGCGCAGATGGTGAAGAACGTCGTGATCGTGCCGGTCGGCTCGAAAGGCGGCTTCGTCGTGAAGAACCCGCCTTCGCCCAGCGATCGCGAAGCATGGATGCGCGAAGGCATCGCGTGCTACCAGACGTTCCTGCGCGGGCTGCTCGACCTGACCGACAACCTCGCCGGCAACGCGATCGTGCCGCCGCCCGACGTGGTGCGCCACGACCCAGACGATCCGTACCTGGTCGTCGCCGCCGACAAGGGCACGGCGACCTTCTCCGACTATGCGAACGCGATCTCGCACGAATACGGCTTCTGGCTAGACGATGCGTTCGCGTCCGGCGGCTCGGTCGGCTACGACCACAAGAAGATGGCGATCACCGCGCGCGGCGCGTGGGAATCGGTGAAGCGGCACTTCCGCGAGATGGGCGTCGACACGCAGACCACCGACTTCACCGTGGTCGGCGTCGGCGACATGTCGGGCGACGTGTTCGGCAACGGGATGCTGCTGTCGCCGCATATCCGGCTCGTCGCCGCGTTCGATCACCGGCACGTGTTCCTCGACCCGAACCCCGACCCGGCGACGAGCTTCGCGGAGCGCCAGCGCATGTTCGCGCTCGAACGCTCGAGCTGGGCCGACTACGACACGGCCGCGATTTCGCCGGGCGGCGGCGTGTATCCGCGCACCGCGAAAACGATCCCGCTGTCGCCGGCCGTGCAGGCCGCGCTCGGCATCGACGCGCACGCGCTGCCGCCGACCGAGCTGATCCGCGCGATCCTGCAGGCGCCGGTCGACCTGCTGTACAACGGCGGCATCGGCACCTACGTGAAGGCGGCGCGCGAAACCCACGCGCAGGTCGGCGACCGCGCGAATGACGCGGTGCGCGTGAACGGCGCGGACCTGCGCTGCAAGGTCGTCGGCGAAGGCGGCAATCTCGGCTGCACGCAGTTCGGCCGCATCGAGTTCGCGCAGCGCGGCGGCCGCATCAACACCGATGCGATCGACAACTCGGCCGGCGTCGATTGTTCGGATCACGAAGTCAACATCAAGATCCTGCTCGGGCTCGTCGTTTCCAACGGCGAGATGACCGAGAAGCAACGCAACGCCCTGCTCGCCGAAATGACCGACGAAGTCGGGCTGCTCGTGCTGCGCGACAACTACTACCAGACGCAGGCGCTGTCGATCGCGGGCCGCTATGCCGTCGAGATGCTCGACGCCGAGGCGCGCCTGATGCGCTGGCTCGAACGTGCGGGCCGCCTGAACCGCGTGATCGAATTTCTTCCGACCGACGACGAAGTCGCCGAGCGGCAGGCCGCGAAGGTCGGCCTCACGTCGCCGGAGCGCGCGGTGCTGCTCGCGTACAGCAAGATGTGGCTCTACGACGCGCTGCTCGAATCCGACGTGCCCGAGGATCCGCTGGTGGCCGCGATGCTCGTCGACTACTTCCCGAAGCCGCTGCAACAGCGCTTCAGCGAGCCGATGCGTCGCCATCCGCTGCGCCGCGAGATTCTCGCGACGCACCTGACCAACGCGCTCGTGAACCGCGTCGGCTGCGCATTCGTGCACCGGCTGATGGAGGAGACCGACGCGAAGCCCGGCGACATCGTACGCGCGTGCATCATGGCGCGCGACGTGTTCGACCTCGATGCGGTATGGCGCGACATCGATGCGCTCGACAACCGTGTCGCCGACGACGTGCAGGCGCGCATGTTCGTCGACGTCGCTCGGCTGCTGGAGCGCGCGGCGCTGTGGTTCCTGCGGCATCTGCAGTCGGGTGCGGTGGCCGACGGCGGTGTCGCCGGATTGATCGCGCGCTGCCGCGACGCGGTGCAGCGCATCGCGCCGCAACTGCCGTCGCTGCTGCCGGCCGACGATCTCGATGCGCTGTCCGAGCGGCAGCGCGTGCTGGTCGACGCCGGCGTCGACAGCGCGCTCGCGATACGCGTCGCGAGCGGCGACATCTCGGCCGCGCTGCTCGACATCGCCGAAGTGGCGGCGACCTGCAACCGCAGCCTCGAACTCGTCGCCGGCGTCTATTTCTCGCTCGGCACGCTGCTCAATTACGGGTGGATCGGCGAACGCGCGGCGACACTGCCGACACCGACGCATTGGGACATGCTCGCGCGCGCCGCCGCACTCGCGGAAGTCGCGCGGCTCAAGCGCACGCTCGCGACGAGCGCGCTCGCGGAATCGCCGGATTCGACCACGCCGGACACGATCGTCGGCGCGTGGCGCGCGCGCCGCGAGGCCGCGCTCGTGCGCTACGAGCATCTGCTCGCGGATCTGCGCGCATCCGGCGGCGCGAGCCTCGCGGTGTTGCTCGTGGTCGTGCGGGAGATGGCCGTGCTCGAACGCGCGTGACGGGCGCGACAGGTCAGACCGTCGCGACGAGCAATTCTTCCGCGCGGTTCGGCGGCCGCAGGCCGTCCGTGCGATCGGCGAAATAACGGCGCGTCAGCTCGGCGGCCGAAACGTGTTCGGCCTTCGCAAAGCCGGCCTCCCGCGCGAGCGCCTGGATCTGCGCCGGCATGAAGAAGCTGATGAACGGCGTGCCGCTCGCACGCGCGCCCTTCGCGGCCATTTCCAATCCCGGGCGCACGTCCGGATCCGCATTCTCCAGCGGCAACAGGAACGTCATCGCGAACGTCGAACCCGGCGCGAGCGACGCGACTTCGCGCAGCGCTGCCGCATTCGCTTCGCGTGTCAGATACATGCTGACGCCGGTGGACACCACGACCGCCGGCTTGCCGGCATCGAAGCCCGCGCCGACGAGCGCGTCGCGCCACGACTGCTTCGCCTCGAAATCGACAGGCACGAAGCGCAGCCAGTCGGGCACGCCGAAGCCGAGCTCGACCAGGCGGCGCTGCTTCCAGCGCTGCGGCGCCGGCTGGTCGACTTCGAACACCGTCACGCGCGACGCCATGTCCGGCCGGCGCTGCACGAAGCTGTCGAGCCCCGCGCCGAGAATCACGTACTGGCTCACGCCGCGCGCGGCCTGCTCGGCCACGAGATCCTCGATGAAGCGCGCCCGCGCGACGATCGAGGCGCGAAACGGCCGCGTGAACCGCGGATCCATGTCGCCGCGTTGCTGCCAGCCGGGTTCCGGCGCGAGCAATTGCAGCCCGATTTCGTCGGCGATCACATGCGGCGGTGCGTCGAGCTCGACGTGCAGCGCGCGCCACAACGCGACGCGCGCGGCCGTGCCGTCGGGCGCGTCGTCTTCGCGGATATCGGTCATGTCGACCTCACGCGCCCTGCCTGCCCGGCGCCTGCAGGCGCCACACGCGGCCGTCCGGATCGCGCACGGTCATGTCGCGCGTGCCCCAGTGCGTGTCCTCGAACGGCGTGACGACATCGACGATCGGCTGCGGCTGCACCGCCTGCTCATCGGCGACCTTGATCACGACCTGCATGTCGGGCTTTTCGCTCGGCGGCACTTCGGCGATGAACAGGAACGGACCGTCGCCGCTGCGCAACTGGCCCGAGTTGTGATCGGTTTCGAATTCCAGCCTGAAGCCCAGCGCCTGAAAGAACTTCGCCGACTTGCCCCAGTTGTGCGTGGTCAGATACACGGCTTCGATTCGCTCGGATGACATGTCACTCCTCCTTGTTGGACGGTCCCGCGCCGGTCGGCGGCGCGGCCAGGTACGCGCGCAACGCGTCGGCCACGAGCGCGGACAGCGATTGCTCCGTTTCGATGGCGCGATGCTTGACCTGCCGGATCAGGCCGAGCGGCAGGTACACGTTGAATTGCTTCACTTCTTCGTCGGTCATGTAGGCTAGTATGCTAGCAATCTAGCAAAAGTCAACTGAGGGTGATGGCGAGCCGGTCGCGGCCCGCGCGCAGGCCGCCGTCGGATGTCGCGCGTCCGCGTTACCTCACGCCGCGTGCCGCGAGCCGCGCGAACAGCGCATCGAGATCGAATCCCGCCGTATTGATGCCGATCGTGTCGCGCAGGCACGCCGCCCAGTCGGAAGCATCGTCGAACGTGACCGTGCGGCCGGCTCCCGCCGCGTCGCGCAGCGTCAGTACGGTGTTGAGCAGCGCCGCGCGGCCGTCCGGCAGCACACGGCACGCGATCAGGTCGTTCACGAAGATCGATTCGGGATACGTCGACGTGAACCAGTTCGCGGCCTCGTAATCGATCCATTCGGCCGGCTTCAGCGAGAAGCGGTAGGTCGTCTGCCAGCCGTCGGGGATCTCGAACTGCATGTCGAATTCGCCGTCGACCGGCGCGTCGATCACGCGAAACGCGCCGTGCGGCGTCAGTTGCCGCTCGCCCGGCACGAAGCGCAGCGGCGTGGTCAGCGTCGCGCTGCCGAAGCCGATGTCCGCGAGCCATGCCGCGCCGTCGAGGTCGATGCGCAGCAGCATGTGCGTCTGCGCGGTGACGATCTCGGGCGGCCGCATCCAGCGCACGCGCGCGATCAGCGGCGTCACGCGAAAACCGATCGTCGTGAGCGCGGTATGGAACAGCTTGTTGAGTTCGAAGCAGTAGCCGCCGCGGCGGCGTTCGATCACCTTGTCGACGATCGCGGGCAGGTCGAGCGCCACCCGCGCGCCGGTCAGCGGATTGAGGTTTTCGAACGGAATCGCCTGCGGATGCAGCAGATGCAGCCGGCGCAGCACGTCCAGCGTCGGCTCGGCCGGGCCGTCGTAGCCGATGCGGGAGAAATAGCGCGAGAGGTCGAACGAGTCAGTCATGAACCGGCACCGATAAAGCAACACGCCACGATAGCATCGCGCGAAATCCCCATGTTGTGCGGGACCACGGTTCGTCGCCGGCGCGCGCGATGCCGGCCACGCATCGCGCACGCATCCGCCCGACGTTACGGCAGCAGCTTCAGCGCGGACGACGCAACCGACGGCACCGAGATGCCCTGGCTCGTCGCGAACTGCACGGCCTGGCCGAGCGTCGCGGCAAGCGATTGCAACTGGCCCGGCGCGCTTTGCGCGATATACGACGCGGCCTGCATGTTCTGCGGATTCAGGCCCGATTGCAGCAGCGACGCCGCGCTCGTCGAGCCCAGATTGCCGAGCCCCGACTGCAGTTGCGAATACTGCGTGAGCCCCTGGCCCAGCGACGCG
This sequence comes from Burkholderia sp. HI2761, assembly GCF_002223355.1. Classification (NCBI taxonomy): domain Bacteria; kingdom Pseudomonadati; phylum Pseudomonadota; class Betaproteobacteria; order Burkholderiales; family Burkholderiaceae; genus Burkholderia; species Burkholderia sp. HI2761. The sequence goes on from NZ_NKFN01000007.1 coordinate 2,205,106, forward strand.
AGGCCGTTGCTGAACGCCTGCTTGTCGATCGGGCCGTGCGTGGCGCCGCCGCTCGCGAACGCCTGGCCGAGCGCCTGCGACACCGATTGCTGCGCGCCGCCCATCTGCGACAGCGTGGCCGGCGACAGCGCATCGCCGCCGGACAACTGGCTCGCGGCCTGCTGCGCCTGCCCGGCCGCCCCCGTCAGCCCCATCGCCGACGCGAGCGACGACTGGCCGTTCAGCACCTGCTGGTTCGCACCGACATAGGCCTGCAGCAACTGCGCGACACCGCCCTGCGCAGGCGCCGCCTGCTGCCCGCCGCCGAGCAGCGACGCACCGATCGACTGCAGGTCGAGCTGCGCGTGTGCGACGCCGCTCACCAGGATGCCGAACGCGATGCCTGCCGAGGCCAGATGCCGGCCCGTCGCGCGAATGTGCTTCATGTGTTTCCCTCGTGCCCGAATTGTCGAGGCGATATTGTCGAAGCGCGTCGCGCGCCGCCGCAACGACTGAAACACATCGAAACGAAATCGGACCGCGTCGCCGGTTGCAATTCGGCGGCCGATGGCCGCCGTCGAGCGGATTCGCGTGCGTTTGCCGCGCGATGCCGCGCACGTACCGCGATTCGTTCTCCGATCGCATCAATGGATACCGGCCCGTGCCGGCGACGCGACGAAACGCATCCGCCGGCGCGCTTCGCGTCGAGCGATGCAAAACGAAACGGGCAGCTCGCCGCCGCCCGTTTCGTCACCTGGCTTGCCGACTGCCTGCCGGCCGCGGTATTACGCCGCCATCCACGCAGGCACCCGCCGGGCCACCCAGTCGGCCGCCTGCTCGTAGCCGCGCGCGAGCTGCAGCACGGCGAGATCGGCGCGCGGACGGCCGATCAGTTGCATCCCCATCGGCAAGCCCGCATCGTTGAAACCGACCGGCACGTTGATCACCGGGCAGCCGGCCAGCGTCCACGGCACGACCGTTTCCATCCAGCGGTGGTACGTGTCCATCGCGCGGCCCGCGATCTCCTTCGGCCAGCGCTGGTCGACGTCGAACGGGAACACCTGCGCGGTCGGCGCCGCGATGAAGTCGTAACGGTCGAAGAAGCGCAGCACCGCCTGATGCCACGCGGTCCGTTCGACGCTCGCGTCGAACACCGCCGCGCCCTGCATCGCGAGCAGCCCTTCGACCTCGTAGATCGCCTCGGGCTTCAGCAGCGCGCGGCGCGCCGGGTCGCGATAGTGCGCGAGCAGCCCGCCGCCCGACAGCAGGTGCCGATGCGCGAGCCACAGGCGCCAGATCCGGTCGGGTGCGAACGCCGGCAGCGCCGCATCGACGTCGCAGCCGATCTCGCGCAGCGTCGCCAGCCCGCGCTCGCACTGCGCGAGCACGCCGGCCTCGGTCGCGAGATAGCCGTTCCAGTCGCCGACCCACGCGACGCGCTTGCCGCGCAGATCCGCGTCGAGCGGCTGCGCGAACACCGCCGGATCTTCCGCGAGCGACAGCGGATCGTTGCGGTCGTAGCCGGCCTGGATCGCGAGCAGTTGCGCGACGTCGCCGACGGTACGGCCCATCGGCCCTTCGATGCCGAGCTGCTGCATGAATACGTCGACGCCGGGCCAGCGCGGCACGCGGCCCTGCGACGGACGGAAGCCGTAGATGTTGCAGAACGCGGCCGGATTCCGCAGCGACCCGCCGAAATCGCTGCCGTCCGCCACCGGCAGCATCCGCGACGCGAGCGCCGCCGCCGTGCCGCCGCTACTGCCGCCCGCGCTCTTCGTCAGGTCGTACGGGTTGCGCGTCGCGCCGTAGACCTCGTTGAACGTGTGCGAACCCAGCCCGAACTCGGGCGTATTGGTCTTGCCGATGAAGATCGCGCCGGCCGCGCGCATCCGCGCGACGCCGATGGAATCGGCCTGCGGCACGTTCTCGCGGAAGATCGGCGAGCCGTAGGTCGTCCGCAGCCCCTTCGTCGTCGCCAGATCCTTCGGCGCCTGCGGCATCCCGTGCAGCCAGCCGCGGTACTCGCCGCGCGCCAGCTCGGCATCCTTTTCCGCGGCTTCGGCCAGCAGCGCAGCGCGCTCGCGCAGCGCGACGATCGCGTTGACCGCGCCGTTCACGCGCTCGACATGATCGAGATACGCACGCATCGTCTCGACGCACGACACCGCCTTGCCGCGGATCGCCGACGCGAGCTCGCCGGCCGACAGGCGCACGATCGGATCGACGGAAATGGAAGCGGGAGCGAGAAACTGCGGGGCGCCGTGCGGCATGCGGGTCTCCTGGGAAGCGGTATCGGATGGCGCGCCGCCGGGCGGCGGCCGACGCTCTACTCTACGCGACGCCACCCGGGCGACCTCCGATATTTTGCGGCGCGATTCATTGCGGATCCGACTGAATCGCGCTCGCGCGGATAGTCTGCGAGGACCAGCCATGGCCGCCGCCGCCCCCGCGCGCAGCCGTTTATGCGCATAAACTTAAATTTCTTATATTTTTAATCGGCGCGCCACGGGACCGCGCGTTAACGACATTTTTATGCGACCGGCCGATCTCTTTAGATCGTTTCGTCCGGTCGCCCGCTACGCTGGAAGCTCCTCGTTTCCGGGTTTATCGTCCATGCTCAAGCTGCTGGTTCCGGTCGGCCATTCACCGCGCTCGCTTCAGGCCGTCCGACACGCGACGTTTCTGTATCGCGAGCGCTGCGCATCGGAGGTCGTGCTGGTCAACGTGCAGGCGCCGCTCGAATCGACGCGGCTCGAGGCCTATCACCCGCTGTCGCGACTGCGCGCGATCGAGGCACAATTCGCGACCGACGATCTCGCGATGGCCGAACGGATCCTGCGCGATGCGGACGTGAAGTTCAGCGTCGTGATGAAGGTCGGGCCCGTGGCCGATACGATCGCGGCCACGGCAGCCGAAACCGGGTGCGACGAGATCGTCGTGGCCGTGCCGGGACGCGATCCCCTGCACGCGTTGATGACGGTGTTTCGGCGCAGCGTGATGGCCCGGCTGATGCGGATTTCGAACGTGCCGGTGACGGCGGTGCAATGACCGGCACTGCACGGCGCGCGTGCGCACCGTGAGCACGCTGTCGCGCAGTCAGTCGATGACCTTGCGCCAGAACACCAAATAGGCGGCCGCCGAAGACGCCAGCAGCAGGATGGCCCACATCGGGGCAAGACTGATCAGGACGGAAGAGACGTTCAACATTTGGATTCCTCACTATTTCGACAGCGATATTCAACACCTGCCTGCTTGCCGGACCCGATGCGTCGATCCCGCATCGCGTTCCGTCAAATCATGCATTCATGCTATCGCTTTGAACGGCCGCGCGACCGTCGCCGCCTGCCCGCACCCTGACATTCGTCAAACTCGCGCGCATTACCCGCCCATCGAGCGGCGACGCGAAAACAGGACAGGATCGCCCTGCCTCGCCACCGCTTTCAGCAGACGTTTACCGGGGGAAGCCCCAAGTGCTTCGTCGAACGTGTCCGCGTTACGCTTGAGCAACGAGGAGACGAACCATGAGACGAGCCGTACATATCGCTGTTTTTGCATTGCTGGCCTATCTCATCGGCGATCGCGCGATCCTGCACGCGCAGGGCCGCGACGCCAGCCCGCTCGCGTGCGAGCAAGGCGCCGCGCAGGTGAAGAGCGACGCGCTCGGTCGCGGCTTCGGCGAAGCCGCCGCCGGCAGCCAGAGCGAGGCATTCATGTCGGGCTGCCTGGTGACGGGACGGAGCGACCAGGACGTCGCGATGGCCGCCCGCTGACGCGTATCATCCGGCGGCAGGCCAGCTACGCCCGAAGTCGCAGGCACGGGCGTCGGTTCGCGCTGCCTGTCGCCACGTCCCGATCGACGTTTCGGCGGACGTCGCCGTCCGCCCTCCCTTCCCCGCTACCCCCGACATGACCGATTCGAACACCGCGTTGATCCAGCGCTTCTACACGGCCTTCCAGCAGCGCGACATCGACGCGATGCTCGCGTGCTATGCCGACGACGTCGTATTCAGCGATCCCGCATTCGGCGAACTGCGCGGCGAACACGCGCGCGACATGTGGCGGATGCTGGTCGCGCGGGCCCAGGAGTTCTCGCTGACGTTCGGCGAAGTCGCCGCGGACGAGCAGGCCGGGCGTGCGAAGTGGAGCGCGCACTACCGGTTCGCCGCGACCGGACGGATGGTGGCCAACCGGATCGATGCGCGATTCCGGTTTCGCGACGGATGCATCGTCGAGCATCGCGACCATTTCGACCTGTGGCGCTGGGCGCGTCAGGCACTCGGCATGAAAGGCGCGCTGCTGGGCTGGACGCCTTTCATGCAGCGCGCGATCCGCGCGCAGGCACGGAAAAATCTCGACGCATTTCGCGCCAAACGCAAATAAGCCGGGCGGCGCGGTCGCGCCGCTACGGCTTCATCGCCGCATCGATCGGGTCGCAGGCCATATTCGGCAACGCGCCGTCCAGACTTGAGGCCGTTCTGGCGATACCGGCTTTCATCGGCCTCCGGATGCCGCCGGCAAGCCCTACGCGCCCTTTGCCGTAGCCGTACGTGGTGGGCGCGATGTCCGGCCGTCGCGGCCGGCAGCATCGCATCGTCCCGATAAGTAGATCCCGCGCTTTTTCCCCCGCCATACATACGACCGGCAGGACAGGCTCCTCCCTGCAACCGCGCATCCCCTTCTCTCGCGTCTTAACTCTTATATAAGACATAAGACATTTGACGTTCCACATCATTGAGATTAGAATTCCGCTCAAAGCAGTGCCTGGAATAGCCCCGGAGTGCCGGCAAGGCCTTCCCCTCAAACGCAATATCAGCAGGTCTCCCCATGCTTGAAAACTTTCGTGCTCACGTGGCCGCCCGCGCCGCGCTCGGTATTCCTCCCCTGCCGCTGACGGCTCAACAGACCGCCGAACTGGTCGAATTGCTGACGAACCCGCCCGCCGGCGAAGAGCAGACGCTGGTCGACCTGATCACCCATCGCGTGCCTGCCGGCGTCGACGAAGCCGCCCGCGTGAAGGCCGGCTTCCTGGCCGCCGTGGCCAAGGGCGAGACCGCCTGCGCGCTGATTTCGCGTGCACGCGCCACCGAGCTGCTCGGCACGATGCTCGGCGGCTACAACATCCAGCCGCTGATCGAGCTGCTGTCCGACGAAGCCGTCGCCGCGGTGGCAGCCGACGCGCTGAAGAAAACCCTGCTGATGTTCGACCAGTTCCATGACGTGAAGGAACTCGCCGACAAGGGCAACGCACACGCGAAGGCCGTGCTGCAAAGCTGGGCCGATGCCGAATGGTTCACGAGCCGTCCGGAAGTGCCGGAAAGCCTGACCATCACCGTGTTCAAGGTCACGGGCGAAACCAACACCGACGACCTGTCGCCGGCGCCGGACGCCACCACCCGCCCGGACATCCCGATGCACGCGCTGGCGATGCTGAAGAACGCACGCCCGGGCATCACGCCGGAAGAAGACGGCAAGCGCGGGCCGGTCAAGTTCATCGAATCGCTGAAGGAAAAGGGTCACCTGGTCGCCTACGTCGGCGACGTGGTGGGCACCGGCTCCTCGCGCAAGTCGGCCACCAACTCGGTGCTGTGGTTCACCGGCGAAGACATCCCGTTCGTCCCGAACAAGCGCTTCGGCGGCGTGTGCCTCGGCGGCAAGATCGCCCCGATCTTCTACAACACGATGGAAGACGCCGGCGCGCTGCCGATCGAGCTCGACGTGTCGCAAATGGAAATGGGCGACGTGGTCGAACTGCGCCCGTACGAAGGCAAGGCCCTGAAGGACGGCCAGGTCATCGCCGAATTCCAGGTGAAGTCCGACGTGCTGTTCGACGAAGTGCGCGCCGGCGGCCGCATTCCGCTGATCATCGGCCGCGGCCTGACCGCGAAGGCGCGTGAAGCGCTCGGCCTCGCGCCGTCGACGCTGTTCCGCCTGCCGCACCAGCCGGCCGACAGCGGCAAGGGTTTCTCGCTCGCGCAGAAGATGGTCGGCCGCGCGTGTGGTCTGCCGGAAGGCCAAGGCGTGCGCCCGGGCACGTACTGCGAACCGAAGATGACCTCGGTCGGCTCGCAGGACACCACGGGCCCGATGACCCGCGACGAACTGAAGGATCTCGCATGCCTCGGCTTCTCGGCCGACCTCGTGATGCAGTCGTTCTGCCACACCGCCGCTTATCCGAAGCCGGTCGACGTGAAGACGCACCAGACGCTGCCGAACTTCATCAGCACGCGCGGCGGCATCGCGCTGCGCCCGGGCGACGGCGTGATCCACTCGTGGCTGAACCGCATGCTGCTGCCCGACACCGTCGGCACCGGCGGCGATTCGCACACGCGCTTCCCGATCGGCATCAGCTTCCCGGCAGGCTCGGGTCTCGTCGCGTTCGCGGCCGCCACCGGCACGATGCCGCTGGACATGCCGGAATCGGTGCTGGTCCGCTTCAAGGGCAAGATGCAGCCGGGCGTCACGCTGCGCGACCTCGTCAACGCGATTCCGCTGTACGCGATCAAGCAAGGCATGCTGACGGTCGCCAAGCAAGCCAAGAAGAACATCTTCTCGGGCCGCATTCTCGAAATCGAAGGCCTGCCCGACCTGAAGGTCGAGCAAGCGTTCGAGCTGTCGGATGCGTCGGCCGAGCGTTCGGCTGCCGGTTGCACGGTGCACCTGAACAAGGAGCCGATCATCGAATACCTGAACAGCAACGTCACGCTGCTCAAGTGGATGATCGCGCAGGGCTACCAGGATCCGCGCAGCCTGCAGCGCCGCATCGCGGCGATGGAACAGTGGCTGGCCGACCCGCAACTGCTGTCGCCGGATGCCGACGCCGAATACGCGGCCGTCATCGAGATCGACCTCGCCGACATCCACGAGCCGATCGTCGCGTGCCCGAACGATCCGGACGACGTGAAGACGCTGTCGGACGTCGCCGGTGCGAAGATCGACGAAGTGTTCATCGGCTCGTGCATGACCAACATCGGCCACTTCCGTGCCGCGTCGAAGCTGCTGGAAGGCAAGCGCGACATTCCGGTCAAGCTGTGGGTCGCGCCGCCGACCAAGATGGACCAGAAGCAGCTGACGGAAGAAGGTCACTACGGCGTGTTCGGCACGGCCGGCGCGCGCACCGAAATGCCGGGCTGCTCGCTGTGCATGGGTAACCAGGCACAGGTGCGCGAAGGCGCGACGGTCATGTCGACGTCGACCCGCAACTTCCCGAACCGCCTCGGCAAGAACACGAACGTGTACCTCGGCTCGGCGGAACTGGCGGCGATCTGCTCGCGTCTGGGCAAGATCCCGACCAAGGAAGAGTACATGGCCGACATGGGCGTGCTCACCGCCAACGGCGACAAGATCTATCAGTACATGAACTTCGACCAGATCGAAGACTTCAAGGAAGTGGCCGACACCGTGCAGATCTAAGCACGCAGTCGGGTTGCGGCGGGTGGTCGACGCTGCAGCGCATTGAAAGGCGCCGCGGGCCGAATGGCCGCGGCGCTTTTTTTATGCGTCGGCGAACGGAAGCGCCTGCGCGGTCAGTCGTACAGCGCGTGTAGCCGCTCGACCACGTCGAACGGCAAACCTTCGTCATAGCCGTCCGCTTCGTCGAGATCGACGTACTCGCGACCGTCGGCGGGCTGCAGCATCAATGCCGGCACGGGCCGCGCGACCGGTACATCCGGATAATCGTTCGGGCCCGCGCCATCGAAGTCATGCGGATCGAACCAGATTCCGCGATCGGCGTAATAGCCTTCCGCATAACGTTGCTCGATTTCGCGAAGCAACCGGAACGTCTCCAGTTGATACGACGTGTCGCCCAGATCGCTGTCGTTCGCATACTGCACGAACCACGCCGCGCCGAGATTCCAGTAGATCAGCAGCGCGGTCGCGCGATCGATGTTGCGGTTGTCCAGCAGCCAGCGCAACGCGCGGCCGTTGTCGTCGTAATTGGAGCGCGCGGCGAACCGGTGCCACTGCTCGGGTGTCGCGCCCTCGAGCCAGGTCCGGACGATGTCCCACGCCTTCTGTTCGATTTCGGAGTCGTCCATGGATTGCGCCTTGCGGAATGAGCGGTAACGGGAAGGGCTTCGATGGCCGGCGATTCCAGCGCCGCTTCGCGACACTCATGCGCCGCCGCCGCCCGGCTCGCGACGGATCACCAGTTCGTTGAAGCCGGTGCCCGCATCGGGCTCGCGCGAGAAACGATGCGCGGGCAGCAGCGCGAGCAGGATCTCGGCCGTCGTGCGTACCACGCAGCCGTGCGCGACATGGCCGCCCGTCACGCGGCCGTCTGCGTCCGAGACCGACATATGCAGATGCGCGCCGTCCGGCGACACCGAACCGGCCAGCGTCAGGATTTCGAGGTCGCCGCGCAGCTCGGTCGGCTGGTCGGCGCCGGCGAAGCGCAGCTGCGCGACGCTCAGGCTGCCGATGCCCTGGATCACGAAGGCCGCGTGCGAGTCGTGGCGACGCAACGCCGCTTCGATGGCGCCGCGCAGATCGTCGCCGGGGGAAAGGCGCAGTGGATGGGCTTGCATGGTCGATAACCTGTTCGTCAGCGGATTGTCGACCAAGGGTAAGTTCACGCCGACAATCCCGCAAGTCACCCCGCTCCGCCCGTCCCAGCCCGCCTCTCCCGCCTGCGTCTGCGCGCCATGCCGGCACCGCACTCATGAGAATTGCTGATGAATCCACCGCCAAAGAATCGTTTGTTGCGGTGGAATCCGACTTCGATAATTTGTCCGGAGGCCCGCATCCTGCCCCGCTCAGGTCAGGGCAACACATTCAACAGATGCCTAGGAGACGAGACAATGAACGCCCCCGCCGAAGTCAAACAATTTCCGCTGGTCCAGCTCGAAACCGTACTGAAGCCGATCGACCAGGCCACCGGCCTCGGCAACGAGTTCTACACCGACGAGCAGTATTTCAAGCACGAGCGCGATGCGGTGCTGAGCCGCGACTGGGTCTGCATCGGCTTCGCCGACGATATCAAGCAGAACTCGTCGGTCCGGCCGATCGATTTCATGGGCCTGCCGCTGCTGATGATGCGCAACCGCGAAGGCGTGCTCCAGGTGTTCCACAACGTCTGCAGCCATCGCGGCATGAAGCTGGTGCACGAAGCCGGCGAGATTCAGGGCGTGATCCGTTGCCAGTATCACTCGTGGACCTACGATCTCAACGGCGCGCTCAAGGGCACGCCGCACGTCGGCGGAATCAACCAGCACAAGGACCCGCGTTTCGCCTGTGAAAAGCACGGCCTGAAGGCGCTGCGCAGTCACGTGTGGATGGGCATGGTGTTCGTGAACCTGTCGGGCACCGCGCCCGATTTCGACGAAGCGATCAAGCCGCTGACCGATCGCTGGCAGCCGTTCCTCGGCACCGATGGCCTGTCGCTGATCCGCGCGCCGCACGACAGCGGGTCGTGGTCGCTGGAGGTCAACTGCAACTGGAAGCTGGCCGTGGAGAATTACTGCGAGGCCTATCACCTCCCGTGGGTTCATCCGTCGCTGAACTCGTATTCGCGCCTGGAAGACCACTACAACATCGCGTTCGCCGACCGCTTCGCCGGCCAGGGCAGCCGCGCGTACAACCTCGCCGACGTCGAAGGTACGTCGCTGCCGACCTTCCCGACGTGGCCTCGCGATCGGCTGCGCACGGCCGAATACGTCGCGCTGTTCCCGAACGTGCTGCTCGGCATCCAGGCCGACCACGCGTTCGCGATGGTCCTGCAGCCGGTGGCGGCAAACCGCACGGTCGAGCATCTGCGGCTGTTCTTCGTCGGCGACGACGCCGCGCACGATCCGGGCTATGCGGCAAGCCGGCACGCGGTGCTGGCCGCGTGGCGCGTGGTGTTCTCGGAAGACATCGGCGCCGTCGAAGGCATGCAGGCCGGTCGCCAGTCGCCGGGCTTCAAGGGTGGCGTGTTCTCGCCCGAAATGGACGCGCCCACCCATTACTTCCATCGCTGGATGGCCAGCCAGGTGCTCGAGAACGGACAGGCGCACTAGGAGCCCGCAATGGAAAACGCACTCAACCGACACTGGCTGAACTATATCGACGGCGAATGGGTCGACAGCCCGCGCCGCCTCGACGTCGCGAACCCGGCCGACGCGGAACCGTTCGCGACCGTTGCATTGGCATCGACCGACGACGCCGAGCGCGCACTCGACGCCGCGACGCGCTGCGCGGACAGCGGCGCGCTGACCCGCCCGCGCCCTGCAGAACGCGTCAAGTGGCTGCTGCGCATCGCTGACGAAATCCGTGCGATAACGGAGGAAGGCGCGCGCATTCTGTGTCGTGAAAACGGCAAGCGCCTGAGCGACGCACGTGACGAGTTCGTCGAGGCCGCGCGCTACTTCGAATACTACGCAGGCCTCGCCGACAAGCTCGAAGGCATCTCGGTGCCGCTCGGCGACGACTACGTCGACTTCACGCACTACGAACCGATGGGCGTGTCGGTGCAGATCGTGCCGTGGAATTTCCCGGTGTCGATCTGCGCGCGCTCGCTGGCGCCAGCACTGGCAGCCGGCAACGCGGTGATCGTGAAGTCGCCGGAACTCTCGCCGCTGGGCATGTGCACGCTGTTCGAGGCAATCGAACGCGCAGGCCTGCCGCGCGGTGCGGTACAACTGCTGTGCGGCCTCGGTAGCGAAGTCGGTGCCCATCTCGCCGCGAGTCCGAAGACCCGGCAAATCGTCTTCACCGGCTCGGTGCCGACCGGCCGCTCGATTCTCGCGGCCGCCGCGCAATGGGCGACGCCCAGCGTGATGGAACTCGGCGGCAAATCGGCGGCCATCGCGTTTCCGGATTGCGACCGCGAACAACTGCTCACCAGCGTGAAGAGCGGCATCTTCTTCAACGCGGGCCAGGTGTGCTCGGCGATGTCACGCTTCGTCGTGCATCGAAGCATTTACGACGAAGTGGTTGCCGCCGTCGCGAGTCTGGCGCGCGACCTCGTCGCCGGCCGTGGCGAACACGACCCCGACCACACGCCGCTGATCAGCGCGGACCAGCTCGACCGTGTCGCGTCGATGTGCCGCGAGGCGATCGAAGCGGGCGCGCGGGCCGTCGCCGGCGGCGATCGGCTCGGCGGCCGCAGCGGGCACTACATGCAGCCGACCGTGTTCGCCGACGTGCATCCGCGGATGAAGATCGCACGCGAGGAAGTGTTCGGACCCGTGCTGGCCGTGATCCCGTTCGACACCGAAGACGAAGCCGTCGAGATCGCGAACGGCACGCCGTTCGGCCTCGTGGCCGGCGTGTTCACGCGCGACGTCAATCGCGCGCTGCGCTTCACGCGGCGCCTGCGCGCCGGACAGGTGTTCGTCAACGAATGGTATGCCGGCGGCATCGAAACGCCGTTCGGCGGCATCGGCCTGTCCGGGTTCGGCCGCGAAAAAGGCCAGGAAGCGATCTACAGCTACGTGCGGACGAAGAACGTGGCGTTCCGCGTCGCCCGCGACTGAGAGAGACACGACGATGAAGAAGTGGCTCTGTGTCATTTGCGGGCTGATCTACGACGAGGCCGAGGGCTGGCCCAAGGACGGCATCGCCGCCGGCACGCGCTGGGAAGACGTGCCGGACGACTGGAAATGTCCCGAGTGCGGCGTCGGCAAGTCCGATTTCGAAATGATCGAAATCGGCAACGACGCGGCGTCGGCCGCACCGGCCGTGCCAGTCGTGCCAGTCGTGCCAGTCGTGCCAGTCGTGCCAGTCGTGCCAGCCGTGCCGATGCCGTCGCCGCCGGCCGTCGCCGCCGGGCCGACGCGCGCGCCGATCGTCATCGTCGGTTCGGGTCACGCCGGCTACAGCCTCGCGCAGGCCGTGCGCCAGCGCGATCCCGACGCCGACATCGTGATCCTGACACGCGAATCGGGTCATCTCTATTCGAAGCCGGCGCTGTCGATCGCGACCTCGCAGGGCCGCAGCGCGGACGCGCTGATCGTCGAATCGCCGTTCGACATCGAGCGGCGCCTGAAGCTGCGCGTGTACCCGCACTGCGACGTGCTGGCGATCGATGCGGCGTCGCACGTCGTGCGCACCGCGTTCGGCCCGATGCCGTATGCGAAGCTCGTCCTCGCGCTCGGCGCGAGCCCGATCCGCATCGACGTCGCGGGGCGCGCCGACGCGCTGCTCAGCGTCAACAACCTCGACGACTATCGCGAACTGCGTGGCCGGCTGCACGGCGCATCGCGCGTCGCGATCGTAGGCGACGGGCTGATCGGCTGCGAATTCGCGAACGACCTGGCCGCCAGCGGCTTCGACGTGAACGTGATCGGTCTCGGTCAGTGGCCGCTCGAACGCCTGCTGCCGAAGCAGGCCGGCCAGCACCTGCAACGCGCGCTCGCCGGCCTCGGCGTCGGCTGGCATCCGCGCAACTCGGTCGCGGCCATCGATGGCGAGCCCGGAAGCTGGACGCTCACGCTCGCGAACGGCAGCCGGCTCGACGCGGACGTCGTGATTTCCGCGGTCGGCCTCGCGCCGAACGTCGCGCTCGCGGCCGCATGCGGAATCGACGTCGGCCGCGGCATCCGCACCGATGCGCAACTGCGGACCAGCCTGCCAGACGTGTACGCGCTCGGCGATTGCGTCGAGATCGACGGCCGGCCGGCACCGTACCTCGCGCCGATCAATCACGGCGTGAGCGCCCTGGCACGCACGCTGACCGGCCAGCCGACCGACGTGTGCTACCCGCCGATGCCTGTCCATGTGAAGACGCCCGTTGCACCGCTGAGCTTCCTGCCGCCGCCCGCAGCAGCAGCCGGTGAATGGCGCGTCGACGCAACCGCCGACGGCTTCAGCTGCGCGCACGTCGACGGCGCGGGCCGCCTGTGCGGCTTCGCACTGATCGGCCAGCAAGCGCAGACGCTGCGGGCCGGCTGGGTGAACGCGTGCAAGTCCGCCACCGGCCAAACCGTGTCCTGACATTCCAAGAACATCATGAACCTGCCCCACGACGACAGCAGTTGCGGCTGGTATGCTGCACTGCCCCTTCCCGCGCCCGCGAACCGGCTTGCCGGTCGCCAGGTGGCCGACTACGCCGTGATCGGCGCCGGCTTCGCCGGCCTCGCGGCCGCCCGCCGGCTCGCGCTTCACGAGCCCGACGCCCGCATCCTGCTGGTGGATGCGCAACGCGTCGGCGAAGGCGCATCGGGCCGCAACTCCGGCTTCGTGATCGACCTGCCGCACAAGTTCGCGCTCGAAAATCCGGACCCGGAATTCAAGCAGCGCCTGTTGCGCCTGAACCGCGCGGCAATCGCGCAGCTTCAGGCGCTGATCGGCGAACACGACATCGCGTGCCAGTGGTCGCATGCCGGCAAATATCAGGGCGCGGTCGGCGAACGCGGCCTCGCCTATCTCGAACACTTCGAGAAGCTGATGAGCGGTCTCGGCGAACCGTTTCGCTCCGTCGAAGGCGCGGCGCTGAACGCGGTGCTCGGCACGTCGCACTACAGCCGCGCGGTGTACACGCCGGGCTGCTATCTGATGCAGCCGGCCGCGCTCGTGCGCGGGCTCGCCCGCTCGCTGCCGGAAAACGTCGAGCTACTCGAGCAATCGCCGATCCTGCGCGTCGAGCACGACGTCGGCGGCTACGCGCTGCACGGCGCGAACGGGCAGATCCATGCGCGGCGCCTGCTGCTCGGGACGAGCATCTTCACGCGCGAATTCGGCTACCTGCAGAACCGCCTGCTGCCCGTGATGACGTTCGCGAGCTGGACCGCGCCGCTGGACGACGCACAGAGCCGACGCTACCGTGGCCGGTTCGACTGGGGGCTGACGCCGGCCGACCATGCGGGTACGACCGTTCGCATGACGCAGGACCGACGCATCATCATCCGCAACACGTACCGGCACGTGCCGAAGTACGGCCGCAGCGTCGACGAAGCCGCGCGCCACGCAATTCGCGCCGATCACCGCAACGCGTTCCTTGCGCGCTTCCCGGAACTGTCGGACGTGCCGTTCACGCACACCTGGGGCGGCGTTTATGCGATCTCGCGCAACTTCACCAACTTCTTCGGCGAACTGGAAGACGGCGTGTTCGCATCCGCATGCGACAACGGCGTCGGCGCGGCATGGGGCACGATCTCCGGCACGCTGCTGGCCGACCGCGCGGTCGGCGCGTCGTCGCCGCTGCTCGACGACATCCATGCGGTCACCGGCATGCCGTCGCTGAACCCGCCGGAGCCGTTGCTCGGGCTCGGCGTGCGGACCCGCATCCGGCTCGCCGCGTGGAAAAGCCGGAGCGAGCTGTGAACGCCCGCGCCGACGCGACCGCCTCGACCCGGCTAGTCGACCACGCCGATCTCGGCTTCGTGGTGCGCGGCGGCCCGCCGGGCGCCGCGTATGTTGCGCGTGCGCTGCCGGACGACGTGTCGCCGAACCTAGGCATCGGTTTCGCCCGCTGGGAAGGGGCGAAAGTGAGCTGGACCACGCTGTACGAAGAGGTGATCTTCACGATCGAAGGCTGCCTCGAAGTCGATACCGGCGGCGTCACGCATCGCGTCAGTCCGGGCCAGGTACTGTGGCTGCCGAAGTACACGACGCTCGTCTACTCCGGCTTCGCGCTGTTCGGCTACGTGGTCTATCCGGGAAACTGGAAACAGACGTGCGACGACGCGGATCGGGACGAGCCCGAGCGCCACGCACCGCCTCGCTAAGCGGCGGGTTCGGGTAGTGTCGTTCTCGACTTGACGGCGCCCGCGGCTCGGGCAGAATTCGATCGAGAACCAGCCCGACCAGCAGGACGCCCGGCGGGAAATGCGCGCCGGGCGCGTTTCCCGTCACGCCGCCGAAACGGGACTCGACTGACAAAAAGCTGTACGGAGACACCCGTTCCCCCATGAAGATCCAGCCATTGCCGCCGTTCAAGGCATTGATCGCTTTCGAGGCGACCGCGCGCCTCGGCAGCTTCACGCGCGCGGCGGACGAACTCAACGTCACCCAGGGCGCGATCAGCCGGCAGATCGGCCTGCTCGAAGACATGCTCGGCGCCCATCTGCTCGATCGCACCACCCGTTCGGTGCGCCTGACGCCGACCGGCGAGCAGTACTTCCAGTCCTGTCGGGAGTCCTTGCTATCGCTCGCCGAGGCCACGCAACTGGTCAAGCGCTGGCACGGCGATCAGCAGGTGACGGTCGCGACCAGCACCGCGCTCGCGTCGCTGTGGCTGCTGCCGCGCATTCCGGAATTCAACGAGACGCACAGCGGCATCGACCTGCGCATCGTCGCGTACGACCACGTAAAGGATTACCGCAAGCTGGAGTGCGACCTCGCGGTCTACTACTGCAAGAGCCCGCCCGAATCGATCAAGAGCACGCCGATCTGCAGCGAGGAAATCTTTCCGATCTGCAGCCCCGCTTATCTCGCGCGCCGTCCGGAGGTGCGCCGTGCGGAAGATCTCGCGTCATGCACCTGGCTGTGGCTCGACGAATCGGAGCGCGACTGGGTCACGTGGCCCGACTGGTTCCGTCGCCTCGGGCTGCCGGCCGTCGCTCCGCGCAACAAGATCAACCTGAACAACTATGCGATGGTGATCCAGGCCGCGTTGAGCGGGCAAGGCGTCGCGCTCGGCTGGCGCAACCTGATCGACCCGTACCTGCGGGACGGCACGCTGGTGCGCGCGGTACCGGAAACGCTCGAAACGGACGGCCAGTTCCTGATTCTCGAGCCGTCCGGCCCGCATGAACGGCGCAAGAGCGTCGGCAGTTTCCGCGACTGGCTGCTGTCGCTCCGCTAGATTCGACACGTCGCGTTTTTCGTTATTCCTTCACGGCGTTTTCGTCGGACGGAATGCGTTCGCGTGCGCGCACCGCAAGCGCGCCGGACAACGATGCCGCACGCTGCGTCTATTACAAAAAATGATGAATCGACGCACGAAATATCGTTTGTCCGGCCCGGCCGATTTCCACACACTCTCCTTGCCAGTTGATCCAGATCAGGTCGTCAGAACCTTCATCGGCTGGACCTGCCGTCCTGCACAAACACAAGGAGACATCATCGTGTCAAAAGCCCTATCTTCCACGCCGAGCGCGCGCACGCAGCGCGCCGGCGCGCAATCCGTCAAGCACCGGCGCTTCCTCGCGAAACTCACGACCGTGATTTCCGGCGGGATGTTCATCGACGGTTTCATCCTCGGCTGCATCGGCATCGTGATGCCGGCGATCAGCCGCGACCTGCAACTGTCGCCGGCCTGGGAAGGCCTGATCGGCGCATCCGCGCTGATCGGCATCTTCATCGGCGGCCCGCTCGGCGGATGGCTCGCCGACAAGGTCGGGCGCCGACCGATGTTCACGATCGATCTCGCGATCTTCCTCGTCGGGTCGGCCGCGCAGTTCTTCGTGACCGATGCATGGCAACTGTTCATCGTGCGCGTGCTGATGGGCATCGCGATCGGCGCCGACTATTCGATCGGCTGGCCGCTGCTCGCCGAATTCTCGCCGGCCCGCCTGCGCGGCAAGCTGCTGTCGATCGTCGAGCTCGCGTGGTACGTCGGATACCTGATTTCCTATGCGGTGGGCTACGGTCTCACCGTATCGTCAACGGCCGGCTGGCACGTGATCCTCGGCCTCAGCACGGTGCCGACCGTCATCGTGTTCCTGCTGCGCCTCGGCACGCCCGAATCGCCGCGCTGGTTGATGAGCCAGGGCCGCACGGACGAAGCACGGGCGCTCGCGGAAGAGCACATGGAGCCGGAAGAGCTGCACGACCTCCAGTCCCAGCGCGCGACCGGCAAGCAAGGCTTCGGCCGCCTGTTCTCGGCCGACTACCTCAAGACCACGATGTTCGTGTCGATCTTCTGGGTGTGCAATGTCACGCCGTACTTCGCGATCGGCTCGTTTGCGCCGATCGTGCTGGAGAAGCTCGGGCTCAAGGAGGGACTGACGGGCGGCCTGGTCCTGAACGGCGTCGCGGTGCTGGGCACGATCGTCACGGTGATGTTCGTCGAGCGTGTCGGCCGTCGCATGCTCGGCATCCCGCCGTTCTTCATCTCGGCGGCCGCGCTGGTGGGCGTTGCGCTGTTCGCGCATGTGTCGCCCGTCGTCATTCTCGTCTGCTTCTTCACGTTCTCGCTGGTCAACGCGATTTCCACGACGCTGTGCGGCGTCTATCCGGGCGAAGTGTTCCCCACGGAAATCCGCGGGATCGGCGTGGGCTTCGCGACCGCGTTCTCGCGCATCGGCGCCGCGCTCGGCACGTTCCTGTTGCCGCAGGTCATCAGCGCGTACGGGGTCAACGTCGCGCTGCTCATTGCCGCCGGCATCTGTCTGTTCGGCGGGATCGTGTCGTACTGGCTGGCACCTGAAACCAAAGGCAAGCTGCTGAGCGAAGTGTCCGCCCCGCAACGGGGAACGGCAGCGGTCCGCACGGCCGGCTGACACGGACATCCGCCGTCGAGGGCGGGCGCATTGAACGTGCATGCGCTCGGCCCCGGCGACGACGTGCTTCGCGAATGGGCCGACGCCGGGCTCGCGCTGCTGGGTCTAGCGAAAGCAGATCGACGGACAGTGCCGATGCGTGGCGAGCTGAACGAACGCAAGCCTCACACCGCAAACCGCTCGCTCGCGAACTGCGCATCCGGCACGCCCGCGGCAATCGCCGCATCACGCGCCGCCTGCACGAGCGGCGGCGGCCCGCACACGTAGATATCCGGCGACGCCCCCGCTTCTTCGAGCGCCGCGCGCAACGCGTCTACCGGCGTGCCGCGATAGCCGCCCCACTCCCCGCCCGCCCGCCATACGCACAGCTCGACGCGCAACTGCGGTAGCTCCGCTTGCAAGCGTGCCAGCTCGTCGAGCATGAACAGTTCGCTTTCCTGATTGACGCCGAAGAACAGTCGCGCGTCCGCCGTCTCCTGATAATCGGCCATGCGTCGCAACATCGACAGGATCGGCGCGAGCCCCGTGCCGCCGGCGACGAGCCAGCGTGGCCGCAAGCTATCCGCGAACACCCCGAAGCCGCCCATCGGCACACGGACGGTCAGCGGATCGCCCGGCCGCGCCCGCTCGCGCAGGTAGGTCGAAAACCATCCGCCGGCCCGCAGCCGGATCAGGAATTCGAGGCGACCGTCCCAGTTGCTCGTGTTCGCCAGCGAATACGGGCGGCGCAGGCCGCTGCCCGGCACCTCCAGCTCCGCGAACTGGCCGGGCTCGAACTCCACGGCCGAACCGGAAGCGTCGTCGGGCTCGACCTGCAGCTCGATGCGCATCGTGTCGGCCGCGACCGTCTCGAGCGCCGCGATCCGCGCGGTGCGCACGGGCACCGGATGCAGCAGCACCTTGGTCCGGTCATACGGCGCGGCGATGCGCAGATCGCCGCGCGGCGTGGTCCGGCACAGCAGGACCCCACCGCGCTGGCCGGCGGGCAGCACGCCCGCGCTGTCGGGCTGCATCTCGTACGCGCCGTCGACGACGGTCGCCTGGCATGCGCCGCAGCTTCCGCGCCGGCATTGCGACGGCAGCGTGATGTCGGCGTCGGCCGCCGCCGACAGCAGATCCTGTTCGGCCGCGCAACCGAAGCCGAACCGCTCGCCGTCGCGTGTCGTGATCTCGATCCGGTAAGTCATCGAACGGCCCCAGTCAGGCGGCCGTGCGCGCCAGCGACGCGGCAAGGTCGGCGCCGGCGTCGCCGATCGGCTGGATGCCGAACTGTTCGACCAGCACCGCGAGCACGCCCGGCGTGATGAAGGCCGGCAACGTCGGCCCGAGGCGGATGTTGCGCAGGCCGAGGGCGAGCAACGTCAGCAGCACGGCCGCCGCCTTCTGCTCGAACCACGAGATCACGAGCGACAGCGGCAGGTCGTTCACGCCGCATTCGAACGCGTCGGCGAGCGCCGTGGCGATCCGGATCGCCGAATAGCTGTCGTTGCACTGTCCGACGTCGAGCAGGCGCGGAATGCCGCCGATCTCTCCGAACGCATGCCGGTTGAACCGGTACTTGTTGCAGCCGAGCGTCATCACCACCGTGTCGTCGGGCGCCTGCTCCGCGAACTCGGTGTAGTAGTTGCGGCCCGGCGCCGCGCCGTCGCAGCCGCCGATCAGGAAGAAATGGCGGATCCGGCCGGCCTTCACCGCATCGATGACCTGGTCCGCGACGCCGAGCACCGCATGGCGGCCGAAGCCGACGGTGATCGTCTCCTGCGGCGCGGTGGCCGGGAAACCGGGCAGCGCCTGCGCGGCGCGGATCAGCATCGAGAAATCGTGATGCTCGAGATGGCGCACGCCCGGCCAGCCAACCGGCCCCGTCGTGAAGATCCGCTGCCGGTATTGCACCATCGGCTCGATGATGCAGTTGGACGTCATCAGGATCGGCCCGGGGAAATGCGCGAAGTCGCTCTGCTGGTCCTGCCACGCGCCGCCGTAGTTGCCGACGAGATGCGGAAAAGCCTTGAGCGCCGGATACGCGTGGGCCGGCAGCATTTCGCCGTGCGTGTACACATGGATACCGGTGCCGGCCGTCTGTTCGAGCAGCGCGTGCAAATCGCCGAGATCGTGGCCCGACACGAGGATCGCCTTGCCCGCGACCGGCGACACGCGCACGGCCGTCGGTTGCTGCGCCCCGAAACGGCCGGTGTTCGCGCCGTCGAGCAGTTCCATCACCGTCAGGTTCAGCCGGCCGAGTTCGAGCGCCTGGGCGAGTAGCGCGTCGACGTCGTCGGGTTCGCTGGCGAGAAACGCGAGCGCCGCTTCGACGCCTTCGTAGATGTCGTCGCGCTCGTAGCCGAGCACCCGCGCATGATGCGCATACGCACACACGCCCTTCAGCCCGTACAGCACCAGCGCGCGCAGGCCGACGATGTCCGCGCCTACGTCGTCGAGCCCCTTGTCCACCCCGACGGTGGCCGCCTGCGCGAGCAGGCCGGTCAAATCGGCCGCCGGCTGCCACGTCGCCGGCCCCTGCGGTGCCGGCACGATCGTTCCGGCCGCGCGCGCGTGCGCTTCGCATAGCGCCTTCACGCGATCGCGCGTCTGCGCTGCTTCACGCAGCAGCGCGACGAAACGCGCCGCGTGGAAATTCACGTTGGTCAGCGTCGTGAACATCGCGTACAGCACGAACCGGTCCGCGTCGCGATGGGGCTTGCCCGCCGCCCGCGCGATCGCGCCGTATTGCGCGACGCCCTTCACCGCATGGATCAGCAGGTCCTGCAGATCGGCCGTCGTTGCATCCTTGCCGCAGTTGCCTTTCGTCGACGCGCAACCGGGCCGTGCGCCGGTCCGGTCGGTCTGTTCGCATTGGTAGCAAAACACGGTGCTCTCCTTTCTCGATCATGGGGGCGCGGATCGGCGCGACGGCGGCGGAACGCAGGTTCCTTGCCGCCGGGCATCTCGCCCGCTTCAAGATGCGTGTTTCATGCATCTTTTTCATGATGTTTCGGCGCGCCTTTCGCTGCCGTGATGCAGATCAACAAACGGCCCGCACGCGGTGAGGCAACTTGTCGCTACGACCGCTCGCCGGCCTCGGTTGCGGGTTCGTTGTCGTTGCCGTCGCCGTTCTCCTCGCCGGCATCCGCGCATTCGATGCCCCAGTCGCCGTACCGGTACCAGTCGTCGCCGAGCAGTTCGCTCGGGTGCTGCGTGCGGCTGGAGCCGTTGCCGCAACGCATCGCGTGGGTCGGACAGTAGTTGTCGCATCCCCAGCAGATCCGCTCCGGATGGACGGGATGCAGCGGAAACTTCTTGGCCATGACGAGTCGTCCTCCCGGTGTCGTGTCGTGCGTAACCGTTCGACTCTAGTTCACCGGCGCAACGAGCCCCCTGCGGCATGGTTTCGCACCGGCTGTCGCCCGTCGGCTAGGCATGCGGACGCGATTGGTCTAGTCTGCACGGTATTGCGCGACGCAAGCCGCCTCAACCCGAATTCCGTGTGATGACGACCATTCCGAACCGACGATCCCGCCTGCGCGGCGGCCTGCTGGGCCTGCTGATCGGCGACGCGCTCGGCGTGCCGTACGAATTCCACGACGCCGCTTCGATTCCGCCGCCCGCCGCGATCGACATGACGCCGCCGCCGGGCTTCGCGCGCGCGCACGACGGCGTCCCGCCCGGCACCTGGAGCGACGACGGTGCGCAGGCGCTCGCGCTGCTCGACGCGCTGTTGCGCGAGCACGACCTGAATCTCGACACGTTCGCCGGTAACCTGCTGGACTGGTTTCATCGCGGCGCCTTCACGCCGGACGGTCGCGTATTCGACGTCGGCCTGCAGACGCAGCGCGCGTTGCACGCGCTGGCGGCCGGCGCCGCGCCCGCAATGGCCGGGCCCGGCGACGAGCGCGACAACGGCAACGGCTCGCTGATGCGCTGCTTCCCCGTCGTGATGGTCGCCGCGTCGCGCGACGACGCGATCCGGCTCGCGCGCAAGCAGAGCGTCGTCACGCACGGGCACGTGCGTTCGCAGCTTTGCTGCGCGCTCTATTGCCTGACGGCGCTCGGCATCGTCGACGGCCAGCCGGCCCCCGATGCGGTACGCGCGGCCGAGGACGAACTGCTCGCGCGCCACGAAGGCACGGCCGACGAAATCGAACTGAAGATCGTGCTCGACGGCCGTTTCGATGCGCCGCGAGGATCGGGCTACGTGGTCGACAGCTTCTGGTCGGCGATCCATTGCCTGCTGTCGACGGGCAGCTACGAGGACTGCGTGAAGCGCGCGATCGCGCTCGGCAACGATACGGATACGACGGCGGCAATCGCCGGCAGCCTCGCCGGCGTGCTGTACGGCGAACAGGCGTTGCCCGATCGATGGATCGCGACGCTGCGCGGGAAAGAGACGGTCGAGGGCTGGCTCGCGACGTTGTGAATACAACCTCACAGGCCGGGCACCCAAAGCAAAAAGACCCGGCCCACATCGGCCGGGTCTTTCCGTTTACTTCATCCGCCGCGGCGGAGTGCGCTTACGCCTCCAACGCCTCCAGCACCTTCCCCTTCGTCTCGATCCCGACGAAGTGCACGGTCACCGCCGCGATCAGCGGCACGACGCCGATCAGGTAGAACGCCGGCGCGAGGTTCCCGCCGATGATCGCGTGCGGGACGACCATCGGCGCGACGAACGACGCAATCTTCAGCCACGCGCTGCCGAGTCCGCAGCCCGACGCGCGGATGCTCGTCGGATACTGCTCCGGCGTATAGACGTACGCGGTAATGAACCCCGACGCCATCAGCCCGAGCGACAGCGAGCAGAAGATCGCGACCACATACACCGACGACGCGTGATAGATGCCGGCGAGCGCCAGCGACAGCGCGCACAGCACGAACGACCACACGATCACCGGCTTGCGGCCGAGCTTGTCGACCAGCAGCGCGGAGGCCAGCGACCCGAGCACGCCCATCACCGAGCCGATCACCGCGAGGTTCAGCGCGAGCTGCAACGGCGCGTGATAGAAGTTCTTGTAGATCGTCGGCAGCCACGTGGACAGCCCGTACTGGATGAACCCGCAAGTCGCCCACAGCGTCGCCACCGCGAGCGTGCGCTTGCGATAGGCGGCGCTGAACAGGTCGCTCATCCTGCGCTTCGGATGCTGACGCACCATCTCGTCGAACGCTGCCACCTGCGTGACCGGCGGCAGCTCGCCGCGCACCGATCCTTCGAACACGCCGACCGCGTGCCCGGCTTCCGCGAGACGCCCGCGCGACGCGAGCCAGCGCGGCGATTCCGGCACGAGGCGCGTGAGCACGAGCGACAGGATCAGCGGCAGCCCGCCGACGAAGTACATGATTTCCCAGCCGAAGCGCGGTACGAGCCATGCGCCGAGCGCCATCGATACCAGCAGGCCGATCGGGAACACGATCTCGTACAGCAGCACGAAGCGGCCGCGGCCATGCGCGCGCGTGATTTCGTTGATGTACGTGGCCGCGACCGGCAACTCGCCGCCGAGCCCGAGCCCTTGCAGGATCCGCAGCAACACGAACACCTCGAACGTCGGCGCGAAGCCGCACGCGATGCTCGTGATGCCGATCACGGCCGAACTCCACGCGATGGCCTTCACGCGGCCATGCTTTTCCGCGAGCGCGGGAAACAGGAATGCGCCGATCAGCTGGCCGATCGCGCCGGACGCGATCAGCATGCCGATCTGCGTCGGCGACAGCCCCCATTTGTGAATCAGCAGCGGCAGCGTCGCCGCGATCGTGATCACGTCGAAGCCGTCGAAGAACGTCGCGGTGCCGATCAGCACGCGTGCGCGGATCTGCATCGCGTTGGCCGGAAGCCGCTCGAGCCGCGCGATGATCGCGCCGGGCGTGGAAGCGGCAGCTTCCATCGTGGCCCTGCCGGCCACGACGTTGTCGAAAGTGCTCATGCGGGGTGTCTCCTGGATCTCTTTCCGGTCGGGCCGGTCAGGCAAGCGCTTGGGTCGTGTCTGCCAGGGCTTCCGTATCCACTGCCCGGCCCTGGTTCATCCACTTGCGCGCGAGCTTCAGCTCACGTGCGTTGTTCACGGCGATGACACCTCTCACATGCCCGTCGCCAACGAAAAACAGCGTCGCACGACGCGCGGCGAGATCGCCGCGCACGACGAGCTGCGCATCGGCCGGCAGATCCCCGAGGATCTGCAGGTTCACGTCGTACTGATCGGACCAGAACCACGGAATCTCCGCGTACGGTGCGCGCACGCCGAGCACGGCTTTCGCGGCCGCGATCGCCTGGTTCTGCGCGTTCGCCCACGATTCGAGCCGCACGCGCCGCTTCAGCCAGCCGTTGTGATGGTTCGCGACGTCGCCGCACGCGAAGATCGCAGGGTCGCTGGTCGCGCCGTATTCGTCGACGACGATGCCGTCGTCGACCGCGAGCCCCGCGTCGCTCGCCAGCGACGCGTTCAGCGCGAGACCGATGCCGGCCACCGCGAAATCGGCGTCGATCGTCGTGCCGTCGGCGAGCGTCGCGCGCACCTTCGACGCGTCGTCCGGCTGCGGGCCGAGCGACGCGAGCGCCGCGCCCGTGCGCACGTCGACACCGTTCGAACGATGCAGGTCGAGCAGGAAGTCGGACACGATTTGCGGCACCGAACGGCCGCACAGCCGCGGCGCGCCTTCGACCACGACGGCGTCGACGCCGAGCTTGCGCGCGGTCGCCGCGACTTCGAGGCCGATCCAGCCGCCGCCGATCACGAGCACGCGGCGGCTCGCCCGCAGCTTTTCGCCGAGCGCGGCCGCTTCGTCGAGCGTGCGCAGATAGTGCAGGTTCGGCGTGTTGACGAGCGCATCGGGCAAGCGGCGCGACGTGCCGCCGGTCGCGATCACGAGCCGGTCGTATTCGATCTCGCGGCCGCTTTCGGTCTTTACCACGCGGCGCGTGCGGTCGATCGACGCCGCGCGTTCCGGTTGCCATGCCTCGACGTTCAGCGCGTCGAATTCGTCCGGCCGCACGACGCGCACGGTGTCGATATCGGCGTCGCCGGCCAGCACGGCCTTCGACAGCGGCGGACGCTCGTACGGCAGGTGCGGCTCGTCGGCGATCATCACGAGACGGCCCGCATACCCTTGCGCGCGCAACGTCTTCAACACCCAGCCGGCGGCCTGGCCGCCGCCGATCACGACGACCGTGCCCGGCGCGGGCTGCGCGGGCGTATTCGCTTCGGTCATGATTTGCGCTCCGTCATGAACTTGCCTTCCGGCGCCTTCGCGTTCTTCTGCCGGCGCGTGTTGCCGTCGAGGCCGCCGTCGACGGCCCACTCGGCGAACACGGTCGGGCCCGGTTCGAATTCGCGCGGTTGCCATTCGGGCGTCAGCACGTCCTCGTCCGCGTAGTACTCGATCAGCGCGCCGGCCGGATTCTGGAAGTACCAGAAGTACGCGGACGACACCGGGTGACGCCCCGGGCCGAGTTGCGTTTCCCAGCCGCAGCGGTCGATGTGCATGCCGCCGCCGAACACTTCGTGGATGTCGCGCACGGTGAACGCGACGTGGTTCAGGCCGCGTTTGCCGTTCGGCAGCGCGAGCAGGAACAGGTCGTGATGGCCGCCGTGCGGCGCGCAACGCATGAACGCGCCGCGGCCCGGATAACGGTCCGACGTCTCGAAGCCGAGCAGCTCGTGATAGAACCTTTCCTGCGCGTCGAGGCAGTTCGTGAAGAACACGACGTGCCCGACCTCCACCGGCTCCGCACGTGCATAAATCGGGCTCGGCTGGTCCACGCGCAGCGTCTGGCCCCAGACGTTCGACGGCGAGCCCGCGATGTCGAGTGCGCGCTTGCGCGTGACTTCGACGCGGATCGCCATCCCGTTCGGGTCGATGCAGCCCACCGCATCGGCATGTGCGTAGTAGCCCGGCTGGCCGGCGAACCTGTCGCGCAGCACGTCGAGTTCCTGTTGCGTCGCGACGCCCCACGTGACTTCCCGCAGCGTCGGGCCCGCTTCGAACGCGGGCGGCAGCGACGGATCGTCGGCTTTCGCGACCAGCACGGTGCAACCGTTCAGCGTCTCAAAGCGCGCACGCGTGTCGTCGTGCGCGACTTCCTTCAGCCCCCAGTCGGCGAAAAAGCGCCGGCACGTCGCGAGGTCGTCGACACCGTACGTGATCTGCTCGATACCCAAGATGCTCATTGCGTCATTCCTTTTCGCTCAGTTCGCCCACGGCAGCGGCGCGTCGTTCAAGCCCCAGTAGAGGCTCTTCTGCTGCATGTACTCGCGGATACCGAGACGCCCCTTCTCGCGCCCCATCCCGCTCTCCTTCCACCCCGAGAACGGCGTGGAGATGGAGAACAGCTTGTACGTGTTGATCCAGACGGTGCCCGTCTCCAGCGCCCGCGCGATGCGCCACGCGCGCTTGTAGTCGCGCGTCCAGATGCCGGCCGCCAGCCCGAACACGCTGTCGTTCGCCTGCGCGATCAACGACGCTTCGTCGTCGAACGGCATCGCCACCAGCACCGGCCCGAAAATTTCTTCCTGGCAGATGCGCGCGCTGTTCGGCAAGCCTTCGAGAATCGTCGGCTGATAGAAAAAGCCGTTCTCGCGCCCGTCGCCCGCCGGCCGCTCGCCGCCGCACAGCAGGCGGCCGCCTTCTTCCAGCCCGAGCGCGACGTAGCGTTCGACCGATTCGCGATGCTTCGCGGTGATCAGCGGGCCCATCTGCGTGTCGGGCCGCGTCGGGTCGCCCACGCGCAGCTTGCGGGAACCGGCCACCAGACGCTTCATGAATTCTTCGTACACCGAACGCTGCACGAACAGTCGCGAACCGGCGATGCACGCTTCGCCCGACGAGCTGAAGATGCCGTACAGCACGCCGTTGACCGCGTGATCGAGATCGGCGTCGTCGCACACGATCGTCGGCGACTTGCCGCCGAGTTCGAGCGACACGGGCATCAGCTTCTCGGCCGCGATGCGCGCGATGCCGCGGCCCACTTCGGTGCCGCCGGTGAACGACACCTTCTTCACGAGCGGATGACGCACGAGCACGTCGCCGATCACCGAACCCTTGCCCGGCAGCACGCTCAGCACGCCCTTCGGCACGCCGGCTTCCTCGCAGATGCGCGCCAGCGCGAGCGACACGAGCGGCGTGACCTCGGCCGGCTTGAGCACCACCGCGTTGCCGCCGGCCAGCGCCGGCGCGAGCTTCTGCGCGTCGGACGCGATCGGCGAATTCCACGGCGTGATCGCCGCGATCACGCCGATCGGCTCGTACACGCTCATCGTCAGGTAGTCGCCGCGCGACGGCGTCAGTTCTTCGTCGAGCGTTTCGAGGCAGGCCGCGAAATAGCGGAACGTGTTCGCGGCGCTGGCCACCAGCACGCGCGTCTCGCCGATCGGCTTGCCGTTGTCGCGGCGCTGCAGGTTCGCGAGCGCCTCGTGGCGCTGCATGATGAGATCCGCGATGCGGTACAGCACCTGCGCGCGCTGGTGCGGCTTCAGCCAGGCCCAGTCGGCGCGGCGCCAGGCGGCGTCGGCCGCCACGACGGCGTCGGCCGCGTCTTCCGCGTTCGCCGTGGATACTTCCATGTTCAGCGACTGGTCGGCCGGATAGATGCTCGCGTAAGGCGCGCCACGGCCGCGCCGCCACTCGCCGCCGATCAGGATGTCGCCGTTGGGTACGAGGCTCGTATCGAAAGGAGTCATGTCACAAGTCCACAAATCTGTCTCTGCACATCCGCCCTCGCCGTGGCGCGGGCGGACGCTCGATGGTCCGGTCAGATCACGCAGCGGGCCGCGCGGTTGCGCAGCGCGCGAATCGCGCTGTACGCCGTCAGCGCGGACGTCTTCGGGTTGTCGGGCAACGGCTTGCCGCTCATTTCCAGCGACATCTCGCCGAAGGCGCCACGCGCGGTGATGCGATGCACGTTGCGCGCGATCGCCGGATCGGCGATCAGGCGCACGTGCGTCGCGTCGAGGCCGAGGCCCGCGAGCGCAACCGTCGCCGCGACGTTCGCGTTCTTCGGGTACAGCCGCGCGGCATCGCGCGCAGTGCCTTCGAAAATCACCATTTCCTCGGTCATCGCGCGCAGGTCGCACAATTCCTCGGCTGGCGTGCCGAGCCAGCCGAGCGGCGGCTTGCGCCCGACGTACAGCACTTCGTCGAGGCCGCCCTGCTTCGCGGACGCCAGCGCGTCGATGCCGCCGATCGCGCCGGACAGCAGCGTCACCGTCGTGCCGCCTTCGTCGGCCGCTCGCGACAGCACGTCGAGCAGCGCGAGATCGGACAGCGCGCCGATCGATGCGACCGCGCAGTCGGTGCCGGCCTTCAGCAGCGGCACGACGTGATCGACGAGCGCGCTGTGGCCCGCGCATTCGAGCGCGAACTCGGGGCGACGGGCCAGCGCGTCGACCGACGACACGACCTCCACCGCACCGCCGAGCTCGCGCTGAACCGCCGCGCGCTGGTGTTCCGGCACGATCACGTGCGCGACGCGCAGCGACGCATCGTGCTCGACCGCGTGGTACACGGCCGCGCCGATCGCGCCGAAGCCAATCATCGCGATGTCGACGGGTGCGTCGGCCCGCTTTTGCCCGTTACGCATACTGGCGCTCCGTCGGCGCTTCCTTCTTCACCGGCGGGCCTGCGAATGCCGACGCGAACGAGCCGACCGACAGCATGTCGACCTCGACCATCACCGGCCCTTCCTTCGCGATCCCTTCGCGCACGATCGCCTCGGCCTGGTCGAGCGACGTGATCCGGTAGTGCGTGAGGCCGAAGCTCGCGCAGAACTGCGCGAAATCGGGCTGGTGCAGCTGCACGAAGCAGCGGCGGCCGCCGTAGTGCGCGTCCTGGATATTGCGGATCACGCCGTAGCACTGGTCGTTCATCAGCACGATCATCACGTTCGCGTTTTCCTGCACGGCCGTCACGAGCTCGCCGACGTTGACCATCAGGCCGCCGTCGCCGACGAGGCAGACCGTCTTCGCCGCGGCGCCCGCGAGCGCCGCGCCGATGCCCATCTGGATGCCCTGGCCGATGCCGCCGCCGAGCGCATGCACACCCGAGCGCGGCTCGAAGATCTTCAGCAGGCGGTTGCCCCACGTGCTGTTCGAGATCGTCACGTCGCGCACCCAGTTGTAGTCGCGGCCCACCGCGCCCTGCAGCGTGTCGACGAGCTTCTTGTACGGCCCGAGGCCCTTCGCCACGTCGGCCACTGCCTCCTCGCGGGCCGCCGCGAGATCGGCCGCGAATTGCGGATCGACCGACAGGCGGCCTTCGAGGCGATCGGCCAGCTCGGCCAGCACGCGCTTCGAATCGCCGTGCACGAACAACGCGTTGCGATAGCCGCGGTTGTCGGCGAGCGCATCGGCATCGACACGGAACAGCGGCTGCGGCAGCGCGAGCTTGTACTTCAGCGTTTCGTTGCCGCGCAGGCGCGAGCCGACCACGACGAGCGCATCGCAGGTCTTGTAGAACGCTTCGACCGACGCGTGCACGTTGAACGCGCCGAGCGTCGCCGGATGATCCTCGGGCAGCACGCCGCGGCCCTGCACGCTCGTCACGACGCCGAAGCCGAGCTTCACGAGGCGTTCGACTTCCGCGCGTGCGTGCCGCGCGCCGCCGCCGAGCCACAGCAGCGGGCGACGCTTGGCCGCGAGTGCGTCGGCGAGCTTCGCGACGCGTGCTTCGTCGTGCTCGCGCACCGCGACGTGTGCGGGTGCGAGGTCTTCCGGCCATTCGATTTCGGCCGCCTGAATGTCGATCGGAATCTCGACGGACACGGGGCCCGTCGGCGCGGTCTGCGCGATGCGCACGGCTTCGCGAATCGTCGGCAGCACGGTTTCGACCGTGCGCACCCGGAACGCGGCCTTCGAGATCGAGTCGAGCATCGACAACTGATCGGGCGCTTCGTGGATGTACGCGAGATCCTGATCGAGGTACGGCGTCTCGATCTGCCCCGTCACGTGCAGCAGCGCGGTGCCGGCCGTCAGCGCCTCGACCATCGCGCCGGCCGCGTTGCCCGCCGCCGTGCCGGTGCTCGTGAACGCGACGCCGAGGCCGCCCGACACGCGGGCCAGCCCGTCGGCCATGTTCAGCGCACCCGCTTCACCGCGCGCACCGACATACCGGATGTTGCCGCGCGAATTGATCGCGTCGAGGATCGGCATGTTGTGGATCGAGATGACACCGAATGCGGTTTTCACGCCGCACTGCTCGAGAAAGGCGGCAATCAGCTCGCCAACCGTGGTTTTTTCAGACATGGCGTGCAAAGCCTCCAGAAACGTCGATATGGCTGCCCGTCGTGTAGGACGACAGATGCGTTGCGAGATAAAAAAGTGCCCAGGCGGCCTCGTCAGGCTTGCCGAAGCGATTCAGCGGAATGTGCTTCTTGCGGGCGAGCGCGCCCGTCCAGTCCTCCCAGCTTTCGCCGGGCTGCGCCTGCGTGTCGTAGCGGCGGCGCCACTGCCCCGACTCGACGATGCCGATCAGGATCGAGTTCACGCGGATCCGCTGCGGCGCCAGTTCGGTCGCGAGCGACTTCACGAGGCTCAGCACGCCGGCACGCGCCGACGACGTCGCGACCATGTGCGGCTCCGGCTGCAACGCGAGCAGCGAGTTCACGCAGGTGATCGTCGGCGCCTGCGCGTCGCGCAGCAGCGGCAGGAACGCGCGCGTCGGGCGGATGATGCTGAAGTACTTCAGTTCGAGTTCTTCGCGCCACGCGTCGTCGGTCGTGTCGGCGAAGGTCGACACGCGGCCCTGGCCGGCGTTGTTGACGAGCATGTCGGCGCGGCCGAAACGCACGGACACCGCTTGCGCGAATCCGGTCACGTCGGTTTCTTCGAGCACGTTGCAGCGCACGGCCAGCAGTTGCGCATCGGCATACTTGTCGCGAAGCATCGCTTCGGCGCGGGCGAGGCGGTCGCCGTCGCGGCCGCAAATCGCGACCGATGCGCCTGCCTGCAGGAACCGTTCGGCCGTCGCGAGGCCGATGCCGGACGAACCGCCCGTCACCACCGCCACCTGCCCGGTCAGATCGATCTGGATCATCGGAGTCCTAAAGCCTTGAGAAACGTGTGCTCGTCATCCGAGCGGTAATTGAGCCGCCGCGACAATTCCGCCGCCGCGCGCTGCACCTTGTCGATCAGCCCGTCCGCGATCAGCGCCGCGTCGATCTCCGGACGCGGCACCGTCACCGTGATGCACGCGACGATCCGCTGCGTCTCGTTGCGCACCGGCGCCGTGACGACCGAGATCCCGCGCTCGAACGACGAATTGCTGACGCCGTAGCCGCGCAGCGCATCCTCGCGGATCACTTCGTACAGCGCATCGACCGTTTCCGGCGTCGCGCTCGTCATCCGGTTCAGCACGCCTTCCGGATACAGCGCATGCAGCTCCTTCAGCGACAGGTCGCCCATCAGCACGTGGCCGTGCGTCGTCGCATACGCGGGCAGCCGCGTGCCGACGTTCACGCGGATCGAGCTGAACACCGGCGACTGGCTCTGCGCCTTCGCGACGAACACCACGTCGCGGCCGTCGCGGATCACGATGTGCGTCGTGAAGCCGGTCGCATCGCGCAGGCTCTCGATCACCGGCAGGCCGAGATCGGTCAATTCCAGCGAGCTCAGGTATTCGAAGCCGAGCCGCAGCACGGCGATGCCGAGCTTGTAGTTGCGATCCTTGTCCGCGCGTTCGAGAAAGCCGAGCGATTCGAGCGTCTGCAGCAGACGGAACACCGTCGTGCGCGGAATGCCGAGCCGCTTCGACAACTCGGGCGCGCCGAGCACGGGCTCGCGCGGCGAGAATTCGGCGAGGATGCGCAGCCCGCGCTCGAGGCCCGGTACCACGTAGCTGGCCTCGGCCTTCGCGCTTTCGGATTCGTTTTGTTGCAGCGGTTCGCTCATGCCAGCCCCCACTGCTGATCACATTGCCGACAGAACGCGTCGACCAGTGCGGAATAAACGGCCGGCGCCTCCACGTAACCCGCATGCCCCGCCTGCGGAATCACCTGCAGCCCGACGTGCGCGGCCGCGGCGATCCGTTCGCACGCGGCGGGCGGCGTGATCGCGTCGTTCGCGCCGACGGCCACGGCCGTGCGGCCGCGGAAGCCGGCGAGATCGGCCGCGAGATCGGCGTTCGCGAGCAGATGCGTGGCCTGCGCGTAGCCGGCCGGCACGATGCGCGCCATGTTCCAGCGCACCCACGCCCGTGCCTCCTCGTTCGCGAAACCCGACAGCATGTTGCCGCTGCGCTGCTCGGCGAGCCCGGCCGGACCGAGTTCGGCGAGCATCGCGAGCCGCGCGTCGCGGCGCGATTCGCGAGTGTCGGCCGGTGCGCTGCCGTAGCCGCCCGCGGGCGACACCAGCAGCAGGCCGGCGATCCGCGCGGGCATCACGCGGGCGAGACCGCCTGCGATGATCGCGCCGAGCGAATGACCGACCAGCACGCAGCGTTCGATGCCGAGTGCCTCGAGCCACGCGTTCAGCGATGCCGCGTAATCGGCGGCGGCGGGCGACGCGCCGTGCACGGGCCTCGACACGCCGTAACCGGGCGCATCCCACGCGAGCACGCGCCGCGACGCGCCGAGCGTGTCGAGCTGGCGGACCCACGATGCGGCGCCCGAGCCGATCCCGTGCAGCAGCACGACGGGCAGCGCGTGGCCCGCATGCTGCGCGCCGGCCTCGCGGTAGCCGATCGTGCCCGCCGAGCCGGCTGCGCAACGCTGCTCGGGAAACTGCCCGAGCAGCGCGGCGAATGCCGCGGTGCGGTCGCGTTCACGTTTGTCGATGACACTCATTGCTTTACCCGCTCCGTCTCAACGCTTGATCTTCGCGAGCGGCGAATCGGGCGGATACGTCGGCGTGATCGGCTTCGACGAACCGAGCATCACGCACATCAGCGCGTCTTCCTCGCCGATGTTGATTTCCGTGCGATACACGCCCGGCGGCACCGAGATCAGGTCGCGCTCACCGAGGATCGCTTCCCACGTCTCGCCGTCGCGCTCGCAGATCACCTTCATCTTGCCGCGCAGCACGAAGAAGATTTCCTCGACGTCGACGTGGATGTGGCTCGGGCCGATGTTGCCGGCCGGGATGACCATCGTCGAGAACGTGAAGTTGCCGGCCGGCACCGTGTTGACGTCCTTCGCGACGCCCGTGCCGCCCGTGCCGACGTAGCGCATCTGCGCACGGCGGTACTTCGGGTCGTAGTCGGCCTGGAACTTCAGTGCGTCCCAGTCGTAGCGTCGCGTCGCGTAGCGCGCGACACGCCCTTCCATCCAGTCGTTGAAGCTTGCGCCTTCCGGCTGGTCCCACGACTTGCGTTCGAGATCGGCGTCCGCCATCGTCCTCTCCTTCATTCCGAGTGAAAACTTCGATTCAATTCGATTCAATTCATGACGAAGCCGCCGTTGACCGGCAGCAGTTGCCCCGTCACGAAGCGCGCGCCGTCCGACAGCAGGAACAGCACGGGGCCCGTCACGTCGTCGGGCACCTGCGCGCGTGCGAGCGCGCGGCCCTGACGGTAGAACGCGTGGCGTTCCGCCGGCACGTACGCCGTCGCCTCGACTTCGGTCAGCCCCGGCGCGATCGCGTTGACCGTCACGCCGTGCGCGCCGAACTCGCGTGCCTGCGCATGCGTCATCGCGATCACCGCGCCCTTGCCGGCGACGTACGCGAGCAGCTTCGGCGCACCCCACAGCGCGGTGTCCGACGCCAGGTTCACGATCGCGCCGCGACCCGACTGCGCAAGGTGCGGCAACGCCGCATTGCTGACGAGCCACACGCCGCGCACGTTCACGTTCATCACGGCGTCCCACGTCGACACGTCGAGCTCCGTCGACAGCTTGCCGCCCGAGTTCGTGATCGCCGCGTTGTTGATCAGCGCGTCGATACCGCCGAGCGCCGCCGCGCCCTGCGCGACGAATGCGTCGATGCTGGCCGGGTCGGCGAGGTCGAGTGCGAAGAAATGCGCGGTGTGACCGGCTTGCGCGAGCTGCGCGGCCAGCGCGCGGCCCTCTTCCGCCAGCACGTCGCCGAACGCGACCTGCGCGCCCGCTTCGACCAGCGCCTTCACGAATGCGGCGCCGAGACCGCGCGCGCCGCCCGTGACGAGCACGCGGCGACCGGGCAGTGCCACGACCGGTGCGGGCTCAGCCATTCGCGGGCTCCGAAGCGGCGTGTGCCGCGCGATGCGCGTCGAGCGCGGACAGGTGCTCCTGCGCACGCTGGCGCAGCATCCGGCGCACGCGCGTGATGCCGACGTCGTGCTGGTACAGGTATTCGTGATCGCGCGCATGCGGCGCGAGGCTTTCGAGGACGTAGCGATCCTGTTCGAGCACGTCCCAGTGCAGGCCTTCGAGACGGTTGCGGTACATGAAGCGCCACACGTCGCGCTGCCAGCCACCGACCTTGCGGGTACGCCAGAAATAGACCTGGCAGTGGTCGCCGTCGACCGGCGTCGCGAAGCCGATGATCCCGAAGTTGCCGCCGGGGCCGAACTTCTGCTTGTACGGAATCGCGAGGCGCATCCACAGGCAGCCCGTTTCGCCGAGTTCGACCCAGTCGAAGTTCACGTCGCGCTGGCCGATCTTCTCGAACATCAGGCCCGTTTCCGTCTTGCGCACGCGCATGTCGGCCTGCTTGTCGCCTTCGGCCATCGAGTGCGACGTCGCGTGCAGATACGCGCCGTGCATCGGGTCCATCACGTTGTCGATCGCGTACTGGTAATTGCACTTCCAGTTCGACACGCACAGGAAGTGGCCGTACTCGTCGGCGACTAGTTCTTCCGGCAGATTCAGCGGCGCCGGCTCGCCGTGCGCTTCGTCGCCGAACCACAGGAAGATCGCGCCGGCTTTCTCTTCGACCGGATACGACTTCACGCACTTCGTGCCTTCCATCGGACAGTTCGACACGGCCGGCACACGGTTGACCGTGCCGCCGCCGTCGACTTCGATGCCGTGATACCAGCACGCGATGTTGCCGCCGAGGTTCCAGCCGAGCGACAGGCGCGCGCCGCGATGCGGGCAGCGGTCTTCCAGCGCGTGGACTTTTCCTTCGTGATCGCGCCACAGCACGATCTGCTCGGACAGGCGCGTGAGGCCGACCGGGGCGTTCGACACCTGCCAGCTCGGCGCGACGGGATACCAGTAGTTCTTGATGCCGCGGTCGAGGTAGTCGCGGACCGGGTCGTGTTGGACTTCGTGTTGTGCGGGGGACGTCATCAGTGTGCTCCGGATGCGGTTGTCGTCGGGTCGGCGGTCACGCGGCACGCGCGCTCATTCCGCCAGCGAGGCCATTTCGGCGCGGAAGCGCTCCGCGGTCCACGCGGTGCCGTCCGGCGCGCGGAAGCCGATGCGGTTCAGGCCCGCGACGACGTCGTCCAGTTCGGTCGCGCCGCTCTCGAACACGCGTTCGAGCGCATCGCCGAGGTCGTTCT
The DNA here is from genome assembly GCF_002223355.1 of Burkholderia sp. HI2761. Classification (NCBI taxonomy): domain Bacteria; kingdom Pseudomonadati; phylum Pseudomonadota; class Betaproteobacteria; order Burkholderiales; family Burkholderiaceae; genus Burkholderia; species Burkholderia sp. HI2761. The sequence goes on from NZ_NKFN01000007.1 coordinate 2,239,842, forward strand.
CGTACTGGGTCGGTTCGGCCTTGCGGTTCTGCCAGACCTGGTTCTCGACCTGGCCGGGGATTTCGATCTGCCCCTTGCCCGCGATGTTGTTCGGCTGCGGCGCCACCCACGGCTTCAGGAAGGGATTGAAGTTGACGGTCGCTTCTTTCATGTCATTCCACCTTGATCTGGATTTCCTCGCCGGCGAGGCGCACCGCGTACTGCTTCAGCGCCCGTCCGCCCGGCCCCTTCAGGCATTCGCCCGTCTTGATGTCGAACACGGCCTCGTGCAGCGGGCATTCGACCGTGCCTTCGTCGACGAACCCCTGCGTCAGCAGCGCGTACGCATGCGGGCACACGTTCTCGAGCGCATACACGTCGTCGCCGACGCGGTAGATCCCGATTTCCACGCCGTCGGTCCGCTTGAACTCGATCGGCGTGTCTTCCGACAGCGCGCCGGCATGACCGGCGCAAACCCATTGTTCAGACATCTCGCACCCTTCCTTCTGATCGACTCTCGGTTTGTTCCTATTTGTTCCATATTAGGAACATCAGTTTATGGATGGTGATTATAGGAGTGACTTTCCACGAGTAAAACAAAAAGCTGCATGTCCTAGGGAAAACACCGACCGTCAGGTCGACGTGCCCTTTCGCCTACCTGATCGAATGTAATTTTTTGTTATGCAGCGGGGATTTATCGGCTTTTTCGAGACCTCGCGCCGGGTCGGCTGGCATCGGCACGCCGCCCATCCGTCCCGAAAAATTTATTTTTGTTCCGGCGCTTGACGCCTCTATACTCCATTCCATCAGAGGCACACTGTTCCTTATATGGAACATACGAATGCCCATGCGGCGATGAACATGCGCGACGGCCGGCCGCCTATGCGCAAGCCGCCACAACACGTTTTCATCAGGTTGGAGAGTCAGGAGACAAAATGGTCAAGCATGCGGTAGCAGCGGCAGTCATCGGAATGGGCGCCGCGTCGGGCGCGTGGGCGCAGAGCAGCGTGGTGCTGTACGGCAGCCTGGATGCGGGTGTCGCGTACGTGAACAACGTCGGCGGCCACGCGAAGTGGGCGATGATCCAGGGCAATACGCAGCCCGATCGCTGGGGATTGAAGGGTAAGGAAGATCTCGGCAGCGGGCTGTCGGCGATCTTCCAGCTGGAAAACGGCTTCTATACGAACAACGGGCAGTTCGCGACCGCGAACACGATCTGGAATCGCGCGGCGTTCGTCGGCCTCAGCTCGGAGCGCTACGGCACGCTGACGCTCGGCCGCCAGACGCCGCTCACGTTCGACTATCTCGATCCGCTCAGCACGGCGTACCTCGCGATGAGCTGGTACGCGTTCCACCCGGGCAACATCGACGGGCTCGCCGCGACCGGCAACGTGCCGTACAACAATTCGGTGAAGTACCGCTCACCGACCTTCGCGGGCTTCTCGGCCGCGGCGACGCTCGCGCTCGGCAATACGACGAACTTCTCGACCGGCAAATCGATCGGCGTCGCGCTGAACTATGCGAACGGGCCGTTCAAGGCGTCGGCCGTCTACTCGAACGAGCACGACCGCGCGATCCTGATCAGTCAGACGGGCATCGCGTCGTTCCAGGGGCAGAACACCGCGAACGGCTATCTCGCGAACAAGGTCGAGAACATCGGCGCGGGCGCGTCGTACCAGATCGGCGACTTCCTCGTGCACGGCCTCTACACGCGCGTGAAGATGCAGTCGAACGGGTTTTCCGACACGTTCCAGAGCTACGACGCGGGCGTGAACTACCGCAGCAGCGCGTTCAACACGATCGCGGGCGGCGCGGCGACCACGACGCTGGCCGGCCGCCGCTGGACTCAGGTCGAACTCGGCGACATCTACGCGTTGTCGAAGCGCACGCAGTTGTATGCGAACGTGCTGGTTGAACACGGTTCGGGCGGCGCAAAGGCCGCGTTCTTCACGGCCGGCACGTCGAGCACCGCGAACCAGGTGATCGTGCTGACCGGGATTCACCACTCGTTCTGAGCGACCTCGGGCGTTCGGCGCCCGAAAATGACAAGAGCGGCCCGCGGGCCGCTCTTGTCGTTTGCGATGCCGCGCGCCGCGGCCGGTTCGACGCGCGCGTCAGAACATCGCGACCTTGTGGCGCGCATGCGCGAACGTCGGGTCGCTTTCGAGCGGTCGATAGTTCAGCCGTTGCGACAGGTCGACCGCCGCGCCGCACACGGCCTCGACGAGCCGCTCCTTCTCGCCGGCGTCGCCGATCTCCGAGCGCGGCACCGTCGCGGTGATCGCCGCGACGATCGAGCCCGAGTGATCGCGCACGGGCGCGGTCACGGCCGAAATGCCGCTCTCGAATGCCGCCTCGCTGACGGCGTAGCCGAGCCGTGCGTAATGACGCACGCGTTCGTACAGTTCGTCGACGGTGCCGGGCGTGCGTTCGGTGAACTGTTCGAGTTTCTTCTCCGGATAGAGCTGCCGCAACGCATCGCGCGTCAGGTCGCCCATCAGCACGTGCCCGTGCACCGTCGCATGCGCGGGCAGGCGCGTGCCGACGTGCACCTTCACCGAACCGAACATCGACGCATTGCTCTGCGCCTTCGCGACGAACACCACGTCGCGCTGGTCGCGGATCAGCAGGTGCGTCGACAGGCCGGTCGAATCGCGCAGCCGTTCGAGCACGGGCGCGCCGAGATCGGTCAGTTCGAGCGAATTCAGATATTCGAAGCCGAGCCGCAGCACGCCGACGCCAAGCCGGAAATAGCGGTCGCCGTTCACACGCTCGAGAAAACCGAGCGCCTCGAGCGTCTGCAGCAGGCGGAACGTGGTCGTGCGCGGAATGCCAATGCGCTTCGACAGCTCGGGCGCGCCGAGCACGGGCTCGCGCGCGGAGAATTCGGCGAGAATCCGCAGCCCGCGTTCGAGCCCCGGCACCAGATAGGACGACGCGCCGCCCGACGGCTCGTCGTCGCCGGGCGCTGCCGGATCAGGTGCATCGCTCATCGTTGTCTTGACCATGTGGACATGGACGAAAGGAAGTCGGTCACGAAACGGGTCATGGATCGTCGTGGATATGCAGTCATGCTACCTCAGTGCGCGCGTGGGCTCGCACCGGCGCGCGGCGCCGCGAGGCGGCATGCGTACGGGCGCCGCCATGACGCGTCATTCAAGGTCGAGAGAATAGCAGCGTTGGACGGCGCGACGCCATGCGGATATCGCCGAACGGCGGAAAGGCGGCCGCGCGGCACCGGCGCGCGGCCGTCAACGGGTAACGGTGGAAACAGCGCGGGATTCGACGCCGGACAGCCTACAGGCGCGACAGATAGACGCGAATGGTCGTGCGGTCGTACGCAAAGCCGCCGGCCGGATCCGGCTGCAGCACCCGCGTCAGATCGACCGGATGCAGCCATCCGGCGCCCAGCAGGCCGCCGTTGATCCCGCGGATCCGGGTGCCCCCGACGGCAATCGCGGCATGAAAGACATTCGCGCCGCGGGCGAAGCCGACTGCGGTGCCCGCCGGAATGCTCGCGCGTCCGTCCCATTGATCGCCGGTCTCGAAGTTGAAGCGCGTCTTCCACAGCTGGCCGATCGTGTCGAGCAGCGCACCGGGCGCGATCATCGCGTCGGCTCGCAGCAAATACCGGACATACGCCGCGGCGTCGTAGCAGACGCCGCCGGACACGTACTCGTCGATGTTCGCCATCCCGAACATCAGCGCCTGCGCGTGTTTTTGCCGCTCGGCGATGCCGGATTGGGCGACGTGCCCGCCTAACTGGGTCAGTTGCACGGATAGCTCCTCTCAGGAAAGCGGGACATCATTGTCCCGCCGATTCGATATCTTCATATCTTATTATGATATCCGCTGCCGTCTACCCGGTCCGGAACGTCATGGCATGCGCGCCGCCGACGCCGGTGCGGCCGCCGCCGCGTCGGGATTCGGCGCGAGCCGAAGGCGCACGCGCAGCGGCTGCAGCATGTCGGGCGGCGGCGGCTCGCTCAGCGGGCCGGCCGTCAGGAGTTGCCGCAGCGTCGCGTCCGCATCCGGATCGCCGAGCGACGCGAACTCGACGCGCGTGACGGCGCCGTTCGCGCCGATCCACGCACGTACGACGATCGCGGGCGGCGGCGCATCGGCGTGCGCGTTCAGCACGCGCGTTTCGAGATAGCGGTGGAGCCGATCGGCCGCGTCGCCGTCCGCTTCGAGCCACGTCTGGAACTGCCGCCCGGCGAGCTGGCCGTAACGGATCCATGCCTGCGGCACGTCGGCCGTCTGCGGCGCGGCCGACGTGGCACATACGGCCAGCGCACATGCGACGACGATTGCCCGCAGCCACCCGGATGCGCCCCACTCCTGCGTTCGCTTCATCCCGCCTCCCGTTTCGACAAATCGCCCCCGCGCCGTTTCGCGCGCGGCCCGCGCACCGTCATTCACGCAGTCCTTCGCACTGCGCTCGCATTGCCTTCGTGTCGCACGGCTGTACCCGCTCACCCGATCTCGATCGGTACATACAGCCGCGTCCCGCCGCGCTGCACCAGCAGCGCGACGTTGCCGTGCGCGGCGTCGATCCCCGCCATCAGCGCGCCGATGCTCGCGACCGGCACGCCATTGACCGACAGTACGGCATCGCCGGGCTGCAACCCCGCGCGCGCGGCCTGGCCGCTCGCCTGCTCGACGACGAGGGCCTGGCCGACGCCGAGCTGGTGGCGCTCCCGCTCCGTCGCGACCCGCAGCACGAGCCCGAACCGCGCGGGCCCCTGTTCGCCGCCGGCCGATGCCGTGCCGCTGTCGAACGCACCGACCGTCGCGATGACGTGCATCGCCCGGCCCGCGCGCCACACGAGCAGATCGGCTTGCCGCCCCGCCCGCATGCCCGCAATCGTGCCGAGCAGGTCCGCCGATTCCGCGACCGGCTTGCCGTCGACCGCGAGCACGACGTCGCCCGCCTGCAGGCCCGCGTGCGCGGCCGGGCCGTCCGGCTCGACCATCGTGATCAGCGCGCCGTCCGGGCTCGCGAGGCCGAACGAGCGCGCAAGCGCCTGGCTCACTTCCTGCAGGGCCACGCCGAGCCGGCCGCGCGTGACCTTGCCGGTGCGCAGCAACTGGTCCTTCACGTCGAGCGCGATGTCGATCGGAATCGCGAACGCGAGCCCCTGGTAGCCGCCCGTCTTCGAGAAGATCATCGAGTTGATCGCGATCACGCGGCCGCTCAGGTCGAACAGCGGGCCGCCCGAATTGCCGGGATTGATCGGCACGTCGGTCTGGATGAACGGTATCGCCTGCTCGCCGGGCAGCGCGCGCGACTTCGCGCTGACGATGCCCTGCGTGACGGTATTCGCGAACCCGTACGGCGACCCGATCGCCATGACCCAGTCGCCGACCTCGGTGCGCGCCGGGTCGCCGGTCGCGACGACCGGCAGATCGTGCGCGTCGATGCGGATCACCGCGACGTCGGATACCGGATCGCTGCCGATCACCCGCCCCTTGAACTGGCGCTTGTCGGTCAGCTTCACGTCGATGGCGACCGCGTCGCCGACCACGTGCCGGTTGGTCAGGATCACGCCGTCCGCGCCGACGATGAAGCCGGAGCCGAGACTCACCTCCTCGCGGTTGCCGATCACGCGCCGCGCGAGAAACGGCGCGAGCGGATGATCGGGCGCGATGCCGGGCGGCAACTGGATCCCCATCTGCGTGACTTCGCGCGTGACGCTGATGTTGACGACGGCCGGGCCGACGCGCCGGACCAGTGCGGCGAAGTTCGGCATCACGACGGTCGACGGGGCGGCAACCGCCTGCGCGGGCCGCTCGGCGGACTGTGTCGTCGCACCAGCGCAAGCGCAGGCAAACGCGAGCGCCCCCGCGATCACCCACGACGACGCCGTCCGACCCATGTGCCTGCCCGCTTTCATGTGACTGCTCCTCGTCGGTTCGCGCCGGCACGCCGCCGGCTCGTCGCTGCCCCGCGCCACGCGACCGGCCGCGCCATCACTTACCTCGGCGGCACCGCGATCGGCGCATCGGGCCGTTGCGGCGTCACCGACCGGCCCCAGTTCGAGCCGAAGCGATTCCGCTCGGTCGACAGGTTGAACGTGCCGAGCCGGTTCGACGGCTGTTTCGACAGCCGCTCCGCATCCGTTTGCGACGCGCCCGCCTGCGGCTCGACCTTCGGCTTCAGTTGTTCGCTCAGGCAGTCGTACGACAGCGCGCGCTTGCCGTCGACTTCCGCGTCGACGCACACCGGCTTCGCCGCCGAACCCGGACCAGCCGGCGCGGGCACGCTCGCTCCCGCGCGGCTGCCCTGTGCATGCGCGCCGGCCGCCAGCAGCAGGCAGGCGATCGCCGCGATGCCGTTTCGTCGCATCTTCATCCATGCCTGCGTCGGTAACGACTCCGTTGCGCACATGCCGTCATGCTCCCGCGCCGGGCCCCGGCGCGCGGGCCAGGAAGCGTCCGAACGCCGCGCGATCGGCTGCGTCGACGGCCGGTTCGCCCGCATCGACATGCCGCGCCCACGCATCGCGCATGCCGTCGACCGGCTGCCACGCGTGCACCTGCGCGCCGGTCGGATACGGCGTGACGAGCGGCTCCCGGTAGTCGACGCGAAACAGCGGCGACGCGTCGTTGCCGGCCGTCCACAGATCGCCGACGTCGCGCACGCTCGCGTCGAACCAGAAGCGCACCCAGCGAACGGCGGGCGGGCGCGCATCGTCGGCCGGCATACCGGCGCCGGGCGTACCGGCACCGGGCGTACCGGCACCGGGCATACGGGCACCCGGCGCAGCGGCGCCCGACGCCTCCGGCACGCGCAGGAAACCGGCCAGTACGAGCAGCACGGCGGCGAGATCGTCGTCGCGCAATGTCCGGTATGACCAAAGATCCGCGACATCCGCGCACGAGATCACCGCGATGAAGCGCCCGATCGTGAGCGCGGGCCACGCGTGCCGCATCAGCGCGTAATGGCGCGGCCATTGCGCAATGAAACGGTCCCGATGACGGGCCGCGACCTGCACGTCGCGCGAGCCGCGAATCGTCGGTTCCTCCGGTTGATACTGGCGTGTGGTGAGCACGCACTGCGCCGAACATCGCGCGCTCCGGTGCCGCGCATAGCCGCCCGCACCGGGCAGCGGCTCCAGCGCGCCGAAGCAAAGCGGACAATGCGTCGGCCACTCGCCGGGCCGGGCCGGCCACGGGTTCGCCTTCGGCATGCGCGGACGGTCGGAGGCGGCGGCGGAGCGACGACGCCCCGGCGTACGCGCGTCGGGCGCCTCGACGCGCGGCGTCGAACGGAGCGTGGCCATGAGCGCGCCTACCGGGCCGACGCGAGCGCTTTCTTCAGCGCGTCTTCGTTGATCGGTGCGTTCGCGCCCAGCTTCGCGAGATACGCCTGTGCATTCTGCTGCGTCCGCTGGGCGCGCAGCATCGCGCGCAGTTGCTCCTTCACGTCGGCCAGCGGACGCGGCGCGGCCGCCCGTATCTCGATCAGCTTCACGACGTGGAAACCGGCCGGCGTCTGGATCGGCGCGGATACCTGGCCCGGCTTCAACGCGTCGGCTGCCTGACGGACCGCCGGCACCATCGACTGATCGGGCACGAAACCGAGATCGCCGCCGTTCGCGGCGCTCGCCTTGTCCTGCGAGTTCGCCTTCGCCAGCGCCGCGAAATCGCCGTTGCGCGCGCGGCTCGCGAGATCGGCGGCCTGCTTGCGCGCCTTGTCGAGCGTCGCGGCATCCGCGTTCGGCGGCACCGCGATATAGATCTGCGCGACGTGCAGCGCGCGCGGCGCCGTGAATGCCGCGCGATTCTTGTCATAGGCGGACTGGAGCTCCGCGTCCGACGGGTAGTCGGCCGGCGGCGTATTCACCGACGCGAGATAGCTGCGCACGACGATTTCGCGCTGCGCCTGCTCGACGGCAGCCTGCACCTGCGGCTGCCGGTCCCAGCCCTTCGATTTCGCTTCGGCCAGCACGGCCTTCTGTGCCAGAGTCGAACGCACGACCTGGTCCAGCGCCGCGGGATCGGCCGCGAGACGCTCGCGCCCTTCCGCGCTCACCGTCTTCAACAGCCCGGCGATGTCGGCCTGCGTGACCGACGCCTGCGCGGCATTCGCGATCACGTCGTCCTGGGCGCATGCCGCGAGCGGGGCGCCCAGTACGAGACCGCCTGCCACCATCGCCAGCATCTTCATCTTCGTCATCATCGTTCGACTGCCCTCTGGATTGCTTCTTTTGAATGCGGACGCCGTATCAGCGCGCCCGTCAGCGTCACGCGCAGGACGAGCGGTTGCGCCATCCCGCGCGGCGGTGCGATGCCGATCTCCCTGCCGGCAAGTGCCTCGTGCAGCGCGGCGTCGAGCGCCGCCTGCCCGACCATCGCGCTGTCGACCCGCGTCACCCGCCCGCGCCGGTCGACCCACGCTCGCACCGGCAGTACCGGCCCGTCGTCGCCGGCATCGGCCAGCGCGTCGGCCCAGCGTTCGACGTCCGCGCGCAGGCGGCCTGCGGCCGCATCGTCGCCATCGAGCGCCGTCTGCAGCCACCGCGCGACGTGTTGCGCGTACCTGCCCCACGCGGCGGGCACGTCACGCGCGGCCGTCGCGTCGGGTCGCGTGCGACCCGGCAGCAACGCGCGCAGCGCGGCACCGAGCCGGTGCGCGACGATCACGATTGCGCGGCCGCTTCGACGGTTGCGGCCGTGGCGTGCGCTTCACCGGCCGCTGCCCGCGCCGCCGCTTCCTGCTCGGCCATCGCGGGGCGGTTGCGCAGGTGCAGCAGGAATTCCTGGATCAGCCGATCCCACAGCTCGACCGTCGAACGCAGATGGCGCTCGGACACGCCGCCCGCGACCACGACGTCCATCTCCAGCGCGAGAAACTGCCCGTGGCTCGCGAGACGCGCGAAGCGCTTGGTGCGGTTCCAGTCCGCGACGAGTTCGGCCGGCAATTCGCCCTGCACTTGCAGCACGCACGACAGCGTGTAATCGATGTACGGCAGCGCGGCGAGCGGCGTGTCGTCCCCCTGCGGCGCGAGCGGCGCCGCCGGGTTGCCGAAGCGCACCGCGAAGCCGACGCCCTGGCTCGCGCTCATCAGTTGCACCGCGCCGTTCTGCTCGGCGGCCGTCACGCGGTAGCCCGCACGGCGCAGCACGTCGGCCAGGTGGTCCGCGCTGATCGCCTCGATCGGCGCATCGTGTGCCGCACCTTCGGCGCCGGCGTTCGGTTGCTTGTCTTGCATGTCGATGTTCCCCCTGTTCGACGAATCGATGGATTCCAATGCGGTATCGGGCGACACGCTCACGGTGCGCTCGCCGCCGATGCCGGTGCCGCGGCGGCCGCACGCGCGGCCGGATCGTACTTTCCCGCATACAACGCATCGCCGTAGCGCTGCGCGAGATCGTCGTACTTCACGCGCGCCGACTGTGCGAACGGCTGGCGCGACGAGAAGAACGTGCCGATCCCGACATGCTCGTACGCGTCGAGAATCTCGTGCCCGACGCGATACAACTCGGCATTGTGTGCCTGGCAGGTTTTCAGTTGCGTGTCACGCGCGGCAACGTCCTTCTGCAGTTGCGTTTGCTGCGCATCGCGGGCGCGCGACACGGCGAGCAAGTCCTCATAGGACGCCTTGTATTTCGCGAGCGACCTCGCATCCTGCTCGCGGCCGGCCCGCTCCTGCGCGAGCGCGCGCTTCGCGGCCGCCTCGGCGCCCGAGTCGCCGCGCGCCGCTGCAAGCTGCCCCTGCATCGCCTTCAGTTGCTCGAGCGCATCGTCGCGCTGCTTCTCGGCCGCCGCCTTGTCGCTCTGCAACTGCGCCTGGCCGTCCTGCAACTGGCGCAGCTCCTGCACGGTCGAGCGCAACTGGCTGCGCAGCTTGTCCTCGATGCTCTGCGCGTGCGCGCCGACGGCCGCGAGCAGCAGCGCGCCGGCCACGGCGGCCGCCAGCATCGTGCGAGTGATCGTATTCATTCGCGGCTCCGGTCAGAAGCGAGCATTGAGTTCGATCTGCAGCACGTCGATCGATACCGGCGGCCCGTACACTTCCTTCGAGCTCAGGTAGCGGGCCGACACCCACGTGTCGCGCGCGACCGCATAGGCTGCGCCGATCACGTAGCCGCGCGCGTTCGTGCCGCCGAGATGGAAATCGGGATCGTTGAACGCGTCGAGCACCGCGTCCGGCTGCAGGTACTTGTACGCGATCGAGAAATTCCACTGGCCCTTCTCGCGCGGCTCCGGCTCGCCGACCGTCGCCTTCGCGAGGAAGCCGTTCGGGCCGCTGCGATAGTCGGCGCGCGTCGCGTTCACCGACGTCGCTTCGTAGTTGTTGACCGGCAGCGACGCCGCCGCGAACGCCTTGTTGTCGTTGTACGCGAGGTTGCGCACGAATTCGCCGTCCAGGCGCAGCTTGAAGCGGTCGGCCACCACCGTGTCCCACTGCGCCTTCAGGTCGAGCAGCCGGTAGTTGTACGCGAGCCCGAAGAGCTGCGGCTGCGGCGTCATCCCCGGCGCGAGGTTCGGGTTCTGCACGATGTTGCGCAGCGCGATCAGCGTGTTGCCGCCCTGCATGAACGCGGGCGCCTCGTTGTCGGTGTTGCAGCTCGTCGCGCCGAGATACAGCGCGCACGGCGACGACAGCGTGCCGCGCATGTTCTGGAAGTCGTAGTACGCGACCGCGCCGCGCAGCCGGTTCTTCGCGTCGATCTTCCAGTCCGCGCCGAACTGCGCGCCGAACATCCACTTCGTGTCGCTGCCGGCCTTGTCGGTGCTGTTCGACGGGAAGTTCTCGCTCGTGTACTGGATCGGGAACACGCCGAGCGTGCCGAACAGCGTGACGTCCGGATTCCACGGCAGCGCATGGCGCAGGTTCGCCGCGAGCCCGTCCATCATCAGGTCGTCGGCGAACACGAGATCCGACTTGAAGAACGGATTGTCGAAGCGGCCGGCCGTCAGGTTCAGCCACGGCGTCGGCCGGTAGGCGAAGAACGCCTTGTTCAGCCAGATGTTCTTCTTCGCGAAGCCGCCGCCGGCGGTCGACGTGGTCGACACGGGCCCGTTGTCGTTGCCGCTCGCGAGCTGGATGCCGGCGATCATCTCGTCGGACAGCGTCGCGGTCACGCCGAGCCGCGCACGGTAGCGCAACAGGTTGTTGCGGTTCTGCGTGGTGTTCTGCGTCGGCAACTGCGTCGTGTTGGTGTTCGGGTTGATGTCGAACCCGTTGCCCTGGTTGATCGCCGCGAAGTTCGTGACGTTGTTCGCGTTGCGGCTGCCGTAGAAGTGATACTCGTCGCGCACGCGCAGGTCGCCGTCGAGCTTGATCCGCGATACCCAGTCGGGGAACGTGTTCGGCTGCGCCCAGTTCTCGGCCTTCGCCTGTGCGATCACTTCCTGCTTTACCTGGTCGCGGATCTGGTCGCGCACGAGCTGCGGCACGTACGGCACCGCGACGTCGCCCGGCTGCGTCGGCGGATTGACCACGCCGCCCGCGACGACCGGTGCGCCCGACCCGCGCGCGGCCCGCGCCTGCACTGCCTCCGTGCGCGCCTCGCTGATCAGCTCGTTCGCGTTCTGCTGCGTGAGCACGCCGCGCTTGACGAGCAGGTTGATCAGGTTGATCACCACGCTTTCCGTCGGCGCGGCCTTCCCCGATGCCGCCTGCGCCTCGAGCGATTGCCCCTGCGCGACGGATGCGCACGTCAGCCCGAGCGTCAGCACCGCCGCGCCGACACGCGACAGGCGCGCGGGCGGCGCGCCGTTGCAGGGCACCCCGCCCCGTCCGTTCATCTTCCGAATCATCGATTACTCCGAGAAACACCGTCGTTCGTGGCAGAAAGGAAAAGAGCACCCTTGACAGGCGACTTCGTCCGCAGGCTAGGATGGCCGGCATGATCCTTGTCTATCGCTACCGGGTGAAGTCGCTCAACGGACTGCTCAACAAGCAGAGCCGTGCGGTGAACTACGTCTGGAACTTCTGCAACGACACGCAGAAGCACGCGCTCAAGTGGAACAAGAAGTGGCCGACCGGTTTCGACCTGAACGTGCTGACCACCGGCAGCAGCAAGGAACTCGGTATTCACTCCGGCACGGTCAACGCGACGTGCGAGCAATACGCGAAGTCGCGTACTCAGCACCGTCGGCCCTACCTGCGCTATCGCGGCAGGAAATCGCTGGACTGGGTGCCGCTGAAGGGGCGTGACCTGAAGCGCGAGGGTGACGCGTTTCGTTTCGCCGGCAACACGTTTCGCGTGTTCAACAGCCGCCCGCTTCCCGAAGGCAAGATCAAGGACGGAACCAACTTTGCGCAGGATGCACGCGGCAACTGGTTTCTCAACATCGTGATCGAGATGCCCGATGTTCAGGCCCGCCCGATCCGTTCCGGTGTCGGTATCGATCTCGGCCTGAAAGACTTCGCCACACTTTCGACCGGCGAGAAGCTGCCCAATGACCAGTTCGGCCGACGAGCGGCGGAAAAGCTGGCGAAAGCGCAGCGAGCACGAAAGCACAAGCGGCATATCGCGAAGTTGCACGCCAAGGTCGCGAATGCCCGTGCCGATTTTCAACACAAGCTTGCGCTCGATCTTGTGCGGCGCTTCGATTACCTCGCGGTCGGCAACGTGTCGGCCGTCAAACTCGCCAGAACCAGGATGGCGAAAAGCGTCTACGACGCATCCTGGTCGTCCTTCCGAAACAAGCTCCGTTACAAGGCGATGGCGCACGGGGCCACGTTCGAGGAAGTCGACGAACACGGTTCTACCCAGTCCTGTTCGTCGTGTGGGTCGAAAGACAGCACGACGCGGCCGAAAGGTATCGCAGGGTTGCGAATAAGAGAATGGACATGCAGTGAATGCGGTGTCGTACATGATCGTGATACCAACGCTGCGTTAAATATTCTCCGATGCGGACGTGCATCGCCAGGTGTGGGAATCCTCAGCCATTAGGCAGAGGATGACGTCAACGAAGCACTCGAACAATTTTCGTTTCTTTTCCGGCAGCATCCGTCCGACGGACCTGCCCCATGATTCTTTCGTGGTCTCTCGCGCGCATCGTCATGCCGGCTTGCGGCCCTGGAGCTTGACGAGCACCGGGTACGACGTCGCCGGCGGCGGCACTTCGTCGACCTTGCCGAGCGTCTCGACCGCCGCAACGACGGCCGCGTCGATCTTCGCGTCGCCGGTCGACTGCGCGACCGTCACCTTCGTGATCCGCCCCGACGCATCCATCCACAGGTTCAGGCTGCCGGTGAACCGCGCACCGCCGGCCTCCTGCACGCCCTTGTCCTGTTCGATCGCACGCTGCAGCACGTACACCATGTACTGCGCATAGCTCGCATTGCCGAACTTGCCGCCCCCGCCGCTGCCGACCATTCCCGAGCCGTCGCCCGCGCCGATGTTGAAGCTGTCGGTGCCGGCCTGCGCGGGCGCGTTCATCGTCATCTGCTTCGGCTGGTTGTCCGACGGCTTCGGCGCCTCCGAAGGCTTCGGCGCGACGGTCGGCTTGTCGACCGGCGTCTTGACCTCTTCCTTCACCTTCTCGGGCGGCGGCTTCTGTTTCGGCGGCGGCGGGGGCGGCGGCAACGGAATCACCGTCGTCACCTGCGGCGCGCTCACGCGCTTCACGCCCGCGGTGTCCCCCGCGAAATGCCAGATCAGCGCGGCGAGCCCCGCGAGCACGAGCGCGATCGCAACCGCCTTCACGAAGCGGCCGGGGCCTTTCTGCGGCGGGCCGCCGTTGTAGGTCATTTCCATCGCGCTAGCCGCCCTGCTTCGCCTTGCCGGTCACGAGCCCGACCTGCGACAGGTCGAGCCGGCGCAGCAAGTCGAGCACGTCCATGACCTTCTGGTACTGCACGGCCGCGTCACCCTTCAGCACGATCGGGAATTCCGGATTGGTCGCCTTCTCGGTACGCAACCGGCTTTCGAGCTCGTCCATCGTCACCGGATACGCGTCGAGGAACACCTGCCCCGAATCGGCGACCGTGATCGCCTTCGTCTTCGGCTTCGCGAGACTCGCGGACGAGCTCGCCTTCGGCAGGTCGACCTTGATGCCCTGCACCGAGGCGGTCGTCATGATGATGAAGATGATCAGCAGCACGTACGCGAGGTCGAGCATCGGCGTGATGTTGATGTCGTCGTACGGCTTGTCGTCGTCCTGAACCTGCATGGTGGTCTCCTGCGTGCGGTCAGTCGGCCAGCACGGCGTGATCCGGCGTGCGGTGAGCTTCGGCCAGGCGCGTGACGAACTCGTCGACGAACACCTGCATGTTCGCGGTCACGTTCTTGTTGCGGATCAGCAGGTAGTTGTAGCCGAACAGCGCGGGAATCGCGACGAACAGGCCGGTGACGGTCGCGAGCAGCGCGGCCGCGATACCCGGTGCGATCGCGTTCACGTTCACGTCGCCGGCCGCCGCGATCGCCGCGAACGTGATCATCACGCCGACCACCGTGCCGAGCAGGCCGAGGAACGGGCCGCCCGAGATCGCGATCGTCAGCAGCACCATCGATTTCGACAGCCGCTGATTCTCGCGCACGAGCGTCGCGTCCATCGACGCGCGGATCGCCTCGATCGATTCGCTCGTGATCACCGTGCGGCCGTTGCCGTCCATGCGGCTGTGGATTTCATGCACGCCGGCCTTGTACAGCCGGTACAGCGACGACTGGTACAACCGGCGGCCGTCGTCGCTCGCTTCGTCGACATGCGCGAGGCCGACCAGGTGGCGCCCGGCCACTTCGCGGAAACGCTGCACGAAATACTGGTTCGCCTTGTCGACGGTGCCGACGTAACGCGCCTTCGTCCACATCACGATCCACGACACGAGCGCCATGCCGAGCAGGATCGCGATCACGACCCACGCGTCGACGGTCACCGACTGCACGATCACGCCGAAGTAACCGAAGCCGAAGCCCGACTGCTTCTCGTCGGCGCCGTATGCAACGAGCTTCGATTCCGAGCCTTGCGCGAGCGCGTCGACCGCGATCGCTGCGGGCGAACGCGCGATCTTCGACAGGCGCAGTTCGTCGAGCGCGCCCGCATACGCGGCGAACCCGGCCGGCGCGCCAGCGACGTCCGCGCCCACGGCCGCCGCGCCGGTCAGCGCGGGCAGCGTCGCCGCGACCTGCGCGGCCTGCTTGCCGTTCACGTAGACGGTCAGGTTCTTGCCGTCGGCCGTGACCGCGAGATGGGTCCACTGATTCGCGGCGACGGGCGGAACGGCAGGCGTGCGCACCGGCGCCGGAGTGCCGGCCGCACCCGCCACTTCCGCGAACGGCACGCCGTTGTCGAGGCCGATCAGCAGCGCATTCGCGCCGTCGCGGCGGCTGTACAGCAGCGTGTTCGGCGCCAGCGCCGACGGCTTGACCCACGCGCTGAACGTGAAGCTGCCGCCTGCGGCCAGGTTCAGCGACGGGCTCGCCGGCAGCGTCAGCGACCCCGTGCCGTCGAACCGCGCGCCCTTGCCGACGATGCCGTCCTCGACCGTGCGGAACGCCGCGTTCTGCGCATTGTTGCCGTATGCGGTCGCATCCTTCGGCGGCGCGCCGGCCGCACCGTTGAAGTGATAGACGAGCGTGTAGTCGGCATCGAAGGTCTCGGCCGGCTTGCCGCCGTCCGGCGCCTTCTTGTTGCCGTAGTACATCCAGATCGATTCCGCGGCGCCGGCCGGCATCTTCGGCACGTCGACCCAGATCAGCGCGACGCCGAGCACCGGATCGTATTGCTCGACATGGAAATTCAGCGGCGTCTTGTCGTCGGCCGCGACGAAGCGGATGTCGGCGCCGTTGTCGGCCAGCCCGTCGAACTGGAAGTTGCCCGAATGCAGGCGAATCAGCAGCGGCACGCGGCCGGCCGAATCCGCGAGGTTCGCGCCCTTCGGGCTCGCGTCGATCGTGATCGCCTTTCGGTACGACCAGTCGTTCTGCCACCATGCGTTCGCGATGCCGGGCAGCACGCCGAGCATCACCGCCAACAGGAAAAACAAGACTCGCTTCACGATCCACTCCCCGAATGGGCGGGCGCCGCGCTCGTCGCATCGCCCCGCCACGATCAAAAAATCCGTCAGAATCCCAGCCTTACGTAGAAATCGAACCGCGGGCTGTACCGCCGCGTATAGACGCCGGCCTTCAACGGCCAGCCGGCCTCGAAATCCGCGCTCGCGTATTTCATGAGCTGCAGCCGCGTGCCGACGCCGACGCTCATCAGGTTGAAGCGCGACGTCTGCTCCGGCAGCGGGCTCAGCAGCCACAGGTGCGCCGCGTCGAAGAACGCATGGAAGCGCCATTCGTTCACCCGGCTGCCGACCGCGCCGCCCAGCCACTTCGACAGCGACGGGCTGCGCACCTCCAGCGACGCGATCACGCCGCTGTCGGCCGTGTCCTCCGCCTGCATGTAGCCGCGCACGCTGTTCATCCCGCCGGCTGCGAACTGCTCGCTCGACACGAGCGGCGAGTTCGAGATCTGGGCGTTCACGTGCGCATTGGCCTGCATGTCGTTCGCGAAGCGCTGCGTATGATTCACGTCGAACTTGCCGTACACGAAATCGGGCGTCGCGTTGTAGCGCTTGTTGTCCCACGCGCCCCAGTCGCTGCCGAGGCCGCGGACGTTCGTCGTCAGCGATGCGGAGAACGACGTCTGCGAGTTCTTCAGGCTCAGCTGGCCGTTGTACGACAGCGTCACCGGCACGTACGTGAGCGGCGCCGTCGAGCCACCCTGGCCCGGCAGCGACACGTCTTCGTCGTAATGCTTGCGGTCGATCTCGATGCTGACCGTGTGCGCGTAGGTCTCCGACGCCGGCAGCGAATAGATCGCGGTGAAGCCGTACGTCGTGCCCTTGCCGAGCACGTTGGTGTTGCCGACCGACGCGACGTTGCTGTCCGAATGCACGACCGTCGCAAGAAAGCTCCAGCGCGAATCCTTGATCGGCGCGAGATACGAGAACGCGTAGACGCGCGCATCGTTCGGATGCTGCGGCGCGATCACGTAGGTGCCGGAAATCACGTGGCCGAGCTGCCACAGATTCGAATAGCTGAGGCTCGCGGTCGTGCGCAGCGTCGACGTGCCGGGGCTATTGTCGTTGTTCAGTTCGAGCGAGCCGTGCAGCGGGCTGTGATCGTCGACCTTCAGGTCGACGTCGACCGTCTGCGGTAGCGCACCGGGCTTCAGCACCGGGATCACCTGGCGGTCCGCCGAGCGGTTCAGGTCGGTGAGCTGCTGCTGTGCCTGGTTGAAATCGGGCACCTTGCCTTCGGCCAGCGCGGGCACCGCGTCGCGGATGTTCTGCGGCGAGTTGTATTGCGCGCCGTCCACGCGCAGCCGGCCGACCTTCGCCTCGGTCACCTGCAGCAGGATCACGCCGTTCTTCACCTGCTGCTGCGGCAGCTCGACCACGACCGACTGGTAGCCGCGATCCTGGTATACCTTCTGCAACGCATCGCGGGCCGCGTTCACGTCGGCGAGCGTGCGGCCCGGCCCTTCGAACGGATACACGGCCTTCTCGATCTCGAGCGTCGGCAACGTCGTGTTGCCGCGCACCACGAAGGCATTCACGTCGAACGTCTGCGGCGCCGACGGTGCCGCCTTCGCGGCCGGCGCGGCGGTGGCTTCCTGCGCACGGACGCCCGGCGCGAGGCTCAGCCCTCCGACCAGCACGGCGCCGGCCAGGCATCGGCAATTCAGCCGCCATCGTTCGCGTGACTTGCGGTCTACTCTCGGCGGCATGCGCCATTCCCCTTTGTTGTTCCGGACCGCAGCGAAGCTGTCGCGAGCCCGCCGCTCGCCCCGCTATCAGTTGCCTGTTTCACTTTGATGACGATTGATTCGCCATCCTTATCATGAACTGCGCAATGCTCGATATACTTTCGATCCGAACTCAGCCGTGATGCGTCAGCGCCGCCTGCGCATCGGCGTGAAAACCGAACTGCTTCACCGCGAACTGCAACAGCGTATCGACGCACGTCGCGAGCGATGCGCGGCCGGTATCGAGCGTGAGATCGGCTGCCACCGGCGGTTCGTACGGCGCCGAAACACCCGTGAATTCCGGCAGCGCGCCACACCGCGCCTTCGCATACAGCCCCTTCGGATCCCGCGCCTCGCAGCACGCCAGCGGCGTGCTCACATACACTTCGCGGAATGCCGGCCCCACGATCGCTCTCGCCGCATCGCGCATCGCCGCGAGCGGCGAAATGACCGCGACGATCGCCAGCGCGCCGGATTCGCTCGTCAGTGCCGCGACTTCGGCGATGCGCCGCACGTTTTCGAAACGATCCTGCACCGTGAAGCCGAGATCCCGATTCAGCCCCGTGCGCAGCCGGTCGCCGTCGAGCACCACCGGATGCATGCGTCGGTCGCGCAGTCGCGCCGCTACCGCATCGGCCAGCGTCGTCTTGCCCGCGCCCGACAACCCCGTGAGCCACAACACCCCGCCGGCCCGCGGCGACGACGCGCGCCGCCCTGCGCGGGCCCCGTCTACCGATAAGGACGAAACGACATCGGAAAACCCGCAACGATCGATCTTCATCACCCGCGCTCCGCCGCCTTCGCGAGTTCGTCGTCCTCGCGTGGACGCGTCTGCCAGAAGCCGCCCTGCATCGTCACGATCGACGGCGTCTCGGCCCATTGATGCGGGCTCAGGATTTCGGCACGCCGCACGTTCGGGATCACCTGCACGTCGAAGATCTCGTCGACGCCGTTGAAGAACTGCAGGATGCCGAGCACGTCGCCGGTGTTCGCGTCGAGTGCGGCGACCCCCGCGACCAGCGCATCCGATTCGCTTTCGATCGGCAATCCCTGCGGACCGCGTTTGTCGCGCAACTTCGACAGCCCGACGAACAGCACGCCCTCGTATTCGGCGAGACCGTGCGTGAAGCCCGGCAGCTTCGCGAGTACGCGCCGCGCGCCGGACTGCGGATCGATCTGCAGCACGTGGCCGCGACCGCCTTCGAGCACATGCAGGCGCCCGCCGATCACGCGCGGCGAATGCGGCATCGACAGCCCCGATGCGACGACCCGGCCGGACGGCACCTCCATCACGATGCCGCTGCCGGCCATTCCGCTACGCCAGCCGAACGGCTCGTTGCTCATGCCGAGCGCCGTCGCGAACCGCACCTTGCCGTCGGCGAACGCCATGCCGTTCAGGTGGCAGCGATCGTCCGGCGTGGTCTCCGTCACGAACGGCGGCTGCCAGATCGGCGTGAAGTTGAAATAGCCGTCGATCACGCTGATGCAGGAATAGCGTGTGTTGACCGCGAGCAGCACGTGCTTGTCGAACGCCATGTCGTGCAGGTCGAGATCGCCCGTGTAATAGGACATGCGCGGCACGAACATCGCATCGTAGTGATCCGGTCGGGCGGGATAGCGCGGCGCGAGCGTCGACACGTTGGCGAACACCATCAGCTCGTGCATCGTGGCGACCGCGAGCCGCTTGCCCGACACGGCCATCCCCATCGAGCGCGGCAACAGGCACGCGGACAGCGTGGGCACGCCGCCGTCGACGCCGATCACGGCCACGCCGGACGGGCGGCGGCTCACGGCCAGCGAGCACCCGAGCGCCTCGAGCACCTGCAGGAAGCGCCCGGTGTCGCGCAGGTTGATGACCGGCGACAACGCTTCCGCCTGCCGCGCCGATACGTCGTCCGTCGGCGCGCCGCTTTCGCCTGCCGGCCGGGTTTCCTCGAACTGTTCCACTGTCATGCACCTGTCGGCTTCCCGCCGCCTGATGAGAAAAAATGCCCCGCTTGCAGACTCCCGCCCGCCGACCCGATGCACGCGCATCGATCGCGAACGGGGCCGCGTACGGCACACCAAGTCGCAGCTCCCACCTACCTAGACGGAACGAAGCGCGCATTGCCGCAATGTTTTTTTGCGTGACGTCGAGCGATCCGCCGGCATGGGCAAGCGTTCGACGCAAGCGGCCTGCATGCGTGCGGCCGCGCCCTCGCGGGAGACTCGCGAGACGCGGCGCATGACCTTGCGTGGCCCCCGTTTCGTGTACATGTCGTTGCCTGGCCGACGCGCGGCGCTTCGGCGGCCCGCCGGCAAACGAGGCGCCGTCCGGCCGGCCCGCGAGCGAAAACGCGACGGCCAGCGTGCGGCCCGACAATCCTCCGGTTTCAACCGGGAAGTTTTTGTGACATTCGACTGAAGATATTCACGAAACACGCGCGAAACACGGGGCGCGATCGTCGGGACCGTTTACGCCACACCGAAACCGCGAGCACGTACGAAATCCTGCGGCTTGCAGCCGCCCGCTTCGTCCTAGCTATTGAGAACGGAACATGTCAACGACAGGACACTCCATGTCATTCGCCACGATGCTCGTACGGTGGCTCGCCGGGCGGTTGGCCGGCGCCGCCGGCATGCCGGGCCAGTTGCGTCCGCGCGCCGCTCGTGCCGCGTCGAATCCGCCGCTGCGCTGGCGCTCGCCGTGGCTCGCGTGGCAACTGCTGTCGTGGTCCGCGCTCACGCTGCTCGCGCCGCCGATCTGGACGATCGGCACGCTGCTGCTGATCAATCCGTCGAGCGACCAGCCGCTGTTCTGGGCGTTCGCGATGGCGATCGTGCCGGTCGCGAACGGCGTCGCGATCGTCGCGACGAACCAGCGGCATCACCGCACGCCGTTCACTCGCCGCCCCGCGGTTGCAGCCCACACGTTCGCGATCGCGATGGCCGTCGGCTGCACGCTGTTCGTGCTGCTGCTGTGGCGCTCGCACGCGATTGCCGGCCTCGTCGGCCCGCTTGCCGACGACGGCATGCGTCCCGCGACGCTCGCGTGCTGGGTCGCGGGGCTCGCCGCGCTGTTCGGCGTCACGTCATCCGCGCATGCGAGCATCGCGCATGCGTGGCTGGCGTTCGAGGTGTGAGCGCGCCGCGCCGACACTGCGGGGGCACGCGAATGCATCGATACGGGACAGGAAGGACGGCGCACGCACGGCGCGAACGCGGCATCGCGATCGTGATGGTGCTGCTCGTCGTCGCGCTGGCGGCCACGCTCGCGGCCAGCGTGCTGTGGCGCCAGCAGGTCGCGACGCGCGACGTCGAGAACCAGCGGCTCGCGACCCAGACGATGTGGATCGAGCGCGCCGCGGTCGAATGGGCACGCGCGACGCTGCGCGCGCAAAGCGCGACGTCGAACGTCACGTTCGTCGGCCAGCCATGGTCGGCGCCGGTCGCCGACGTGCAGCTCTCGGACCTGCTGCCGTCCGACGCGCTGGCGGTCAATGGGGAGCTGTCGCGCGCATGGATCTCGGGCAGCGTCGAGGACGCGCAGGCGCGCTTCAACCTCATGAACCTCGTGTCGCGCGCCGCGCCCGGCAAGCCGTGGCAGTCCAACGGCGAAGGCGTGCTGGCGTACCGGCGCCTGCTCGGCCAGTTGTCGCTCGATCCGGCGCTCGCGCAACCAACGGCCGATTACATGCTGCGTTCGCTGCGCGACGCGAACGGCCCGGGCGGCTGGCCGCTGCAGCTCGTGTCCGTCGACGATCTCGCACGCGTTCCCGGCTACGACGCGCATGCGATTGAAGCGCTCGCCCCGTTCGTCACGATCCTGCCCGACCTGACCGTCGTCAACGCGAACACCGCGACCGAACCCGTGCTCGTCGCCGCGATCCCGACGCTGTCGGCGAGCCAGGCCAAGCGGCTCGTCGACCGGCGCGCGACCGCCTACTTCGTGAGCACCGGCGACATCGCCGAATACCTGCTGCCCGCGCAGGGCGGCAGCCCGACGTTGCCGGACGGCGCGGCCGTCGGCGTGAACAGCGGCTACTTCATCGTGCATTGCCGCGTGCATTCGGCGCGGATCAACGCGCGCATCGACACGCTGATCGCGCGCTACGGCAGCGGCAATTTCGCGTGGACGTCGGTGATCTGGGTGCGGCGGCTGACGAGTTGAAGCCGGATGCGGCAGGTACCGGCGCGGCGAACGGCGAGCCGGGCCGGCAACGTACGATCGGCGCCGACTAATTCAGCGACGACTCGCTCAACGTCACCGGTCGCAGGCCCTGCGCCGCCGCCGCATCGAACGACAATCGCGTGAAGCTCGTCTCGCGCACTTCGCCGAGCAGCCGGTTCCAGTCGTCGATCGACACGAGCAGCGCGATCGGCCGGTTGTACTTGGTGACCATCACCAGCGCCTCACCGGCGTACCGTAGCGCCTTCGACGGATTGCTGCTGAAGTCGCGCGTCGCCATCGCGATCGTGCGCAGGCTGAACACGCTCGCGGCCGGATCGTCGCCGTTGTCGTGCAGCAGGCACTCGAGCGTCGCGGCGCGCAGCAATGCCTGCGACTTCGAGGACAGCCGGCTGTCGCGGCGGCGCCGCCGTTCGCTGCGCGGGTCGACGTGCACGGCGAGCATCCGCACGATCTGGCCGAGCGTCGTCGCGGGCAACTGATCGTAACGCTGCCACCAGTCCGGCGGCAGCGCGATCATCATGCCCGCATAGGTGGCCGTCACGCCGTCGGCGATCAGCGACGGCAGGCGCGCGACGTCGCGCGCATCGAGGTCGAGCGCGCCGCCGACGACGCGCGTCATCACGCTGAACGCGTTGTAGGCGAACGCGGCGATGCCGCTCGCCAGCAGCGCCGCACGCGCGGGCACGGCGCCGAACGGCGTGCCGCCCATGACGGGCTCGAGCGCGAGCGGCAACGCGTCGCGCCAGCGCCGGCGCGACAGCGCCACGACCTGCGGCGCGTCGAACCGCTCGGCCGACAGATCGGTCAGCAGCATGACGATATCGCCGGACGCCTCCGCGCCTTCCCATTCGATCTGGCGGAACGTGTCCGACGCGCCGCCCTCGCCGGTCATCCCGACGGATCGTTCGCGAACGCGCCCCGCGCCGAACACGCCGGCGTCCTGCCAGTCGCCAAGCGGCCGGCAGGCGGCCGAACGGCCGTATTCGCGCAGCACGAACGCGCCGCCGCGGCGCGGCCAGCCGGACAGGATCGCATCCGTATCGAAGCGCCCGTCGACGATCCACAGCTCGCCGGGCCGGACCGTTTCAAGCAGCGCGCCGACGAATGCGCGCTCGTGCGACCGGCCACGCTCGCAAGGCAGCAGGTCGACGATCATCCCGAGATCCGGGTCGTACACCGGCAGGACGCGCGCACCGCCTGCCGCCGCATCGCGCGCCGGGTCGTCGCACGCCCGCCCGCAGTCGCAACCGTCGGCTCGCGGCGCACAGGCCTCGGCGGCCCCATCGAGCACGCGCAGCCGCATCCCGTCGACGGCGCGCGCACCATCGACGTCGCGCATCGCCGCGACCGGCAGCAGCAGGTCGACGCTGTCCCTGACCAGCGCGCGCCCCCAGCCGGACCGCCACCGGCTCATGCAATCGTGCAGCGCCGTCACGGCCGCACCAAACCCCGGCGCGACAGCGCCGACGGCATCCGGCATCCGCTGCCACGCGGCAATCGCCGCGATCGCGTCGACGGCAACGGCAAACAGCGCCTCGCGGATCGACTCGCCGTCGGGTTCGTCGCCGCCCCCCGCTGCGGCGCCGACCCAGTCGTCGTGCAGCGCGCATTGCAGGACGAGCCGCGCCATGATCGTCATCGGGCTCTGCTCGACGAAGCGTTCCACGACCGCGCGCATCATCGGGTTACCCCACGCTGTCCGGTCGATCGTGCGGGCCGCACCGGCATGCGCTCGCGCGCGTCGCAACGCGTTCGCACTTGACGCAGCGCGATCGACCCCGCAGCATCGTGAGCGACCCGATCCGCACGACGCCGCACCGTCGCGGCGGTCCGCCCGAAATCAATGCACGAGGCACCGGCATGTACGTAGATCCCCGCGTGGCGCACGGCCGCGCCCGGTTCGACCTGAGCGGCTCGCCGCGGCTCATCGCCGACGAGCGCCGCTGGGAGATCAGCGATGTCGTCACGCGCGGCCTCGACGATTTCAAGGGCGTGCGCAATCGCCGCAACCTGCTGCGGCTGCTCGAACGTCAGATCGCGCCGAAACTCGTGCGCCTCGGGCTCGAACCGTACGTCGGCGCGCTCGGTCACGCAGAAGGGCTGTTCGTTCATTTCTCGACGATGAGCGCCGAGCACGGTTTGCGTGAATTCCAGCTTCAATTGACGGTGCCCGACCTCGTGCTGCGCAGTTTCGCGTCGAACGTGATCCGGCCGCACGCGGTCGCGCGCTGCATGCAGCGCAACGGCGTGATGTCGCTTGCGGAAATCGAACATGAGACGCGCATCGCGTTCGTCGCGGCGCGCGTGATGCGCTCGCTGGCGATCGCGGAAGGCTGGCAGCAGATCGGCGTGCCGACGCCGCACGGGCTGTTCGTCGGCACGCTGACGCAAGCGCGCGACGTCGCGATGAATACCTATTTCCGCCCCGGCGACAACGACCGCCCGTCGCGCTGGAGCGGCTTCTCCGCCCTCTTCTCGACGATGCCGGACTGGCGCCCGGAACAGGTCCGGCACGGCGGCGAACTGCTGCAATGGATGGTCAACCATATCGTGGCCCTGCAAGAATCCGCACCGTTCGTCGAACGCTTTCCGTTTCTGCGCGAGCCGCTGCGCGACGCCGACGATCCGCTCGATGCCGCGTGGAGCGGCGCGCGCGCCGACCATCGTGCATGACGGGCGATCCGGGGGCCATTCCGGCCCCCGTTCCCCGGTCTCCACGCCACCGCCCCTCTTCACGGCCCCTCGCTCTCTCATATACAAGGTCGCAGCGGCTCCGCCTAACCCGCAGACTTTCTTGCAACGCCCATGCGGCGCGTCAATGCGTGCGCGTCGACCCGCCCGGCTCGCCGGGCTCCGGACGACCGACCGTCTCCAGCACGGCCCACATCCAGATCAGCTCGCGCACCGTGCGCGCATGCTCGTCGCTCTGCGCGCGCCAGCGCCCGAAAGCGTCGCGTTCTTGTTCAGTCGTGTCGCCGGCGCGCAGCCACAGCAGCCAGCGCACCGCGCCCTCGCGGATCGCGTCGGCGCGCGTGTCCGCGTCGCCGGAATCCGTATCCCGTTGCGATTCGTTCATGATCACGCCACCGCCCGAAGCTCCCTCGACACACATCCCCCCATCGCGCATCGCTGCGCGGCCGGGGCGCTTGCCACCCACGCCTCGGGTCCGACGACGCCCCGCCGGGCCGTCACGTGTGACAGCCCGGCGTTTGCCGGCCCTCATGGATAAGGTCGTATCGACGCGCCGTAACCCGCAACGCGGGCAACCGAGCGGCAGGCGGAGCAGCGGCCTGAAGGAAGCGGGATAAAGGAAGGAAAGCGGAACGCGGAGAAAGCAGCTGAGCTCAGCTCAGCTCAGCAGCACGATGTTGCCGGGCAGGCGCGTGATGTGCGCACCGTACAGGCGGCCGACCATGTCGATCACGTCGTCGAGCCGCGTGATCGGAAACTGCGCCTGCATTCGGTTCGCGCCGAGCGACGCGCTGCGCAGGATGACCTTGCCGCGCCGGTAGCGGTTGATCTCGTCGACGACGTCCGACAGCGGCACGCCGTTGAACACCAGCATGCCGCGACGCCACGCGCTGACGGCGCCCGGATCGGTCCGCGACACCGGCTGCACGCCGCGGTCGTCGTAGACGACCTGATCGTCGGCACTGAGCGTACGCCCGCCGCGCGGATGCTCGAGCGTGACCGTTCCGGACAGACACGTCACGCAGACCTGGGAGCCCGTACGCCGCACGTTGAAGCGCGCGACCAGCGCCCGCATGCGGCCGCCGCCCGCCACCACCGTGACCGGCTGGATCGGCGTCGCGCGGCCGGCCGGCGGCGCGACCGCGTCGATTTCCGCCTCGCCCGCGACGACTTCGACGCCATGCGCGGCATCGCTTGCCGGCAGCACGTCGAGACGCGTTTGCGTATTCAGTTCGACCGTGACGCGCGACGACAGCGCGACGCTGCGCTGCTCGCCGGTACCCGTGTGGTAATCGGCCGCGATGTCGCCGAGCGACGGCCACAGCTGCATCGGCGGCCGCACCGCGAGCCATGACGCGCCCGCCGCGACCGCGAAGCCGATGAACGCGCGCCGCCCGGTGCGCATCGTGCGTTCGCGCCTGGCGACATGTGCCCAGGCAGCGGCCGTGCGCTCCTCGTGCGCGAGTTCGGTCGCGGCCGTGCGCAGCGAGCTCCAGGTGCCGCGCAGCAGATCGGCGGCTTGCGGACGATCCGCACACCAGCGCTCGAACGCGTCGGCATCGGCCTGGCTCGCGTCCCCCGAGCGCAGACGCAGCAGCCACGCACTCGCTTCGTCGAGTTCGTCGTGGGCAGGTTGGGCCTGGGCTTTCGTCATCGTCCGGATGCTCAAAATTTGCGCGGGCCGCCTCGCGTGCCCGTGTACGGATCGCCGTCTTCCTGCATGCGCTGCAGGCAGTACTTCATCGCCGCGCTCAGCTCGCTTTCGACGAGCCGCAGCGAAATGCCGAAATGCTCGGCGATCTCGCGATTCAGCAGGCCGTCCACGCGGGCGGCCAGCAGGATCGCGCGGCGCCGCGGCGGCAGGCCGCGCAGCACGTCCTTCAGCGTCTCGACCTTGCGGCGCGCCGCGACGATGCGCTCGGGATCGGCCAGTTCATCGGGCATCTCCAGCAGCGTCTCGACGTCGTCGTCGTGCAGATGCCGCCGTTCGCGCCGATGCTGGTCGATCGCGACATTGTTCGCCATCCCGAGTATATAAGCGTCCGCGTTCGTCACCTGCGTGGAGACGTTCGCGTTCTCGAGGCGCAGCCAGGTTTCGTGCAGTGCATCGGCGGCGCCGTCCTTCGACCCCGTCACGCGTTCGAGCCGCCTGACCAGATACGCGTAGCGCGTCGCCAGCAGATTCCGGAGCCCGGAGCGGTTGCTGTCGGACATGGCGGCCTAGCCCCGAACGACCGGCTGCGGCGCCGGGCAACGGAAATGCACGCCGTTGCCGGCCGGGCGCAGCAGGATCGTGACCGGCTGCGGCAGGTCCGCAGGCGGTGCGTCGTCCAGCTTCAGCGCGCGCAGCGCGCGCATCACCGCCGCGTCGCGGGCGGCCGAACCGCTCGATGCCACCATGTTGACCGCCACCACCGCCCCCCTGTTGTCGATGCGCACCTGCGCGACGAGTCGATAGCTGCCCGGCACCGCCGCCGGCTGCGCGCACAGCGCATCGATCAGGTGCGCCTGCAGCAGGCCCGCGAACGCGCGCCGATCGCCGGAATCGCCGATCCCGTCGATCGGCAGCGCCGCATCCGCCGGCGTGCCGGCCGGAGCGGGCGGCGTCTCGGCGGCCGGCTGCGCGACGATGATCGCTTCGTCCGGGCGCGAGAATTTCGCACTCAACCCCGTTCCGGCCAGCATCCGCTCGAGCGCGTCGCGCGGCACGAAATCGCCCTGCACCGGCGCACTCGTACGCCCGTCGAGCAGCGGCGCCGGCGCGAGCACGATCAGCTCGGTGAGCCGCGCGAAATCCCGCAACGTCTTCGCGAGCGGCTGCGCGGGCAGATCGAAATGCACCGCGCTGCCCGGCTGGCGGCCGGTGGAACCGGTCTCCTGTGCCTGTACGCCGCGCATGCAAAGCACGACGAACGCGAGCCACGCGACGAGCGCCAGGACACCGGTCGGCGCCCGTGAACGAGTCATGAATCCCTGGACGGAAGTGGAGTTGCACGCCGCGTGCCGGAACGCAAACCCCCGTTAGCGGTTCGGCCGCAAGCGAACGACAGATTGTGAGCGGACACTGTGACAGTCCGGTGAAGCGTATCGCCGCGCGACTCAATCGCGCCGCACCGCTTTCGTGCATCGCCGGATCGCACGCGAACCACGACGCCCGCCGCTCAGGGCCGGCGCACGACGAAGTTGCCGATGCCCGTGCCGACAACGGCCATCCGCACATCGCCGGACCACAGCGTGATCGTCACCGGCACGTCGATGCTTTCGCTGCCGAGCACGATCCGCGACGGCGCTTCGCCGCCGCCCGTGTAATGCACCGACACGCCCGTCACTTCGCTGCCCCAGCGGCGTGCGCGATACAGGTCGTCGGTCATCGGCGCCCAGGCGCCGCCTTCGGTGCGCTGCACGAAGCGATAGCCGCCACCAACCGGCTGCCATGCGATCGGCATCGCGCGCACCTGCGCTTCGTCGCCGGCCGATTCGAGCAGGTTCGCCAGGCGCTGCGCCTCCTCCGCCAGATCGGTGCGCCGGTTGCGCGACGGCGCGAGCGTCACGACCGCAACCAGCAGCCCGGCGATCATGAGCACGACGAGCATCTCCAGCAGCGTGAAGCCCGCCGCCGTGCGACGCGGAACGCGTGTGTGTCGTATCGGCCGCTTCACAATGCACATGCCGTTACTGCCACGAACCGATGTCCGCATCGTTGCCCTCGCCGCCCGGTTTGCCGTCCGCACCGTAGCTGAACACGTCGATCGCGCCGTGCGCGCCCGGGTTCAGGTATTGATACGCATTGCCCCACGGATCCTTCGGCAACCGTTCCAGATAGCCGCCGTCCTTCCAGTTGTTCGGTGCCGGGTCGACCGTCGGCTTCTGCACGAGTGCGGTCAGCCCCTGCTCCTGCGACGGATAGCGGCCGTTGTCGAGTCGATACAGGTTCAGCGACTGCATCATCGTGCCGATGTCCTGCTTCGCGGCGATGCGGCGTGCTTCGTCCGGGCGGCTCATGATCTTCGGCACGATCAGCGCCGCGAGAATCCCGAGGATCGCGACCACCACCATGATCTCGATCAGCGTGAAGCCGCGTTGCGTGCGGCGACGCGCTTGTCTGCCCGCGTGGCCGGCGTACGACGTTCGGGTTTCGTTGAGGCCCGTCATCATGCATTCACCCTCGCAGCAAAGAATGGAAAACGTCTTCTGTCCATCGCATCGACCCGTCGCCATGAAACCATTCGACCTGCTTCGCATCGCGCCGTCCCGCACCGATCTCGTGCAGCTCGCGGCGACGTTCGCCGCCGCCGCGACACTCGCCGCCGTGTCGCTGTGGGCCGTGCGCGTATTGAGCGGCGCCGATACGCCGGTCGCAGTGCTTGCACCGCCGCCCACGTCGGTCGACGTTGCAGCCGGCGCACGGCTGTTCGGCGCGAAACCCGACGGCGGCCGCGATGCCATCCAGTTGCTCGGCGTACTCGCCTTCGATGCACGCCGAGCCGCTGCGATCGTCAGCGTCGGCGGCGAAGCATCGCGCGTCGTGTCGCTCGGCGCGGCGATCGGCGACACCGCGAAGCTTGCCGAGGTTCGCGCGCGCTCGATCGTCGTCGACCGCAACGGGCTGCAACACGAGATCGCGCTGCCCGCCGCGGAGAAGGCCAACGCGTTCGTGCGCTGAGCCGCGCATCACTGCACCATGTTGTTCAGCTCGATGATCGGCATCATCACCGCCAGTACGATCACGAGCACCACGCCGCCCATCGCCAGGATCAACAGCGGTTCGAGCAGGCTCGTCAGGAACATCGTGCGGCGCTCCAGCTCGCGCGATTCGCCTTCGGATGCGCGATCGAGCATCGTCGTCACGTCGCCCGTCGCCTCACCCGAGCGGATCAGGTGCACGAGCACCGGCGGGAACGTCTTCGTATGGGCCAGCGCGCGCGATAGCGCGGAGCCTTCGCGCACGCGCACGATCGCGTCGTCGACGTTCGCGCGCATCGCGCGGTTCGACAACGTCTCGCCGGCCGCCTGCAACGCACGCAGGATCGGTACGCCGGCCGCCGTGAGAATGCCCAGCGTGCTCGCGAAGCGCACCGTGTTGTAGCCGCGCACGAGCTTGCCGGCGAGCGGCGCGGTCAGCACCCACGTGTCGAATCTGAGCCGCGGCGCATCGCGCGACAGCACCTTGCGGATCGCATAGACGATCGCGACCGTCGCCGTGAGCGACGCCCACCACCAGTGCCGCACGAAATCGGACAACGCCATCATCACGACCGTCAGCGTTGGCAGTTGCTGCTTGGTGCTGGTGAACACGTTCGCGACCTGCGGCACCACGTAGCTCAGCAGGAACGTGACGATGCCGAACGCGATCAGCGTGACGATGCCGGGATACGTGAACGCCAGCAGGATCTTTTGTTTCAGCGCATTGCTCTGCTCGATGTAGTCGGCGAGGCGCGACAGCACGACGCCGAGCTTGCCCGTATGCTCGCCGGCCGCGACGAGCGCGCGATAGATTTCCGGGAAATCGCGAGGATGCTGGCTCAGTGCGTTCGCGAACGAATGGCCGCCGACGATTTCCGCGCGGATCGACGCCATCAGCTCGCGCATGTATTCGCGTTCGGCCTGCTCGCTCAATACCGACAGCGATTCGTCGAGCGGCAGACCTGCGACCAGCAGGCTCGCGAGCTGGCGCGTGAGGATCGCCTGCTCGCGCTGCGACAGCTTGCGGCCGAGCGACAGGCGTTGATGACGCTCGCCGTGCAGACGCTGCGCGGCCAGTTCGACGACGAGCGGCGTGAGCCCCTGCGTGCGCAGATGGCTGCGGCCGGCGCGTGCGCTGTCTGCTTCGAGCACGCCTTTCAGCGTGCGGCCGGTGGGATCGATCGCTTCGTAGCGGAATGCCGACATGTCGGTGCTCTCCTGTCACATACGCGACTGCTTTCGATGGCGTCGCGCTGCATGCCGGACGGAGTCGCCGGGGAAGACTACGGAGCGAACCGGCGCAAATTTGTGACGGATGTTGGGCTACCTTTTTGACGGGGCTTATTACCTGGCGTCGTTATTCTTATAACGTAAAAACGATTTCAAGCTTATCCGGACAATTAATCGATCACACATTAAATACAATGCGACCTTGCCCGACCTTCCATTTACAGATTCGTGCGACAAGCAGAAAAAATACATCGAAGTGGAAGATATTCGTCGACGTGCACAATGTTCCGTAACATCCGCCACGAAACCGTCGTGAAGTTGGGATAGCGCTGCCTGGCTCCGCACGCTACGTCACCGGCCTCCACCAAGCCTGAAGCGGGCTCCCGCAAGCATTCCGTCGAACGACTCCGGCTAAATCCCAGTATCTGGACGCTCCAACTCGCGCCGAATGACGCTCCGATCGGCACTTTATCAATTCGAATAACGCAATGGCTTGCTCGATAAAAATGTTACGCACCATTCGTTATGAAAAATTCACACGCGTTATTCGGATTTCCACCTACATTTACGCGGCGGTCCATAAGCATTCCAACCGCAGTAGCAGGGGTTCCCGTTTATCTTCGTTCAAGGAAATTTCTCATGAAATCCAGCAAGCGCAAGATCTGTCAAGTCCTCGCTCTCGTTGTTTCCGGTCTGGGCGCCACGGCCGCGATGGCCGCGGACATCCACGGCGGCGGTTCGTCGCTCGTCGCCCCGACCATCGGCGCGATCGGCAACACCGCGACCGAAATCGGCCTGTTCGGCACCGCCGAAGGCTCGTTCACGTATTACTCGGTGGGTTCGGGCGCCGGTCAGAACGCGTTCCTGAACAACCAGCCGACGTTCTTCGGCTCGGGCGTCACGGGCACGGTCCACTTCGCGAACAGCGATGCGGCCCTGTCGACCGCCCAGCTCACGTCGTACAAGGCCGGCCTCGGCGCGACCAACGGCCCGCTGATCCAGATCCCGTACATCGTCACGCCGATCACGGTGCCGGTCGTCAATGGCCCGGCCGTGACGAGCACGACGACGCCGCAAACGACGCCGGGTCAAGCGCATAGCATCGCGCTGAACGACGACGACCTGTGCGGGATCTTCTCGGGTCGTATCACCGATTGGGCCGGCACCATCGTCAACGGCGTCCGGACCAATGCGCTGATCAATCCGGAAACCGGCTCGCCGTACACGACGACCAGCACGCCGATCAAGGTGGTTTATCGCGCGGACGGCAGCGGCACGACCGAACTGCTGACGCGCCATCTGGCCGCCGTGTGTACGACGACCAACACGAACGCGGGCGTCACGTTCGCCGATTCGCTGACGTTCACGGCATCGTTCCCTGGCGGCACGGTGCCGGCGAACTTCGTCGCGGCATCGGGCAGCGGTGGCGTGCGTAACGCCGTGGCGAGCTTCTCGTCGGCCGGTACGGCAGCCATCGCATACCTGAGCCCGGACTACACGAACACGTTCCTCGCACCGTCGAGCACGGTCGTGACGTCGGCCGGCGCGCTGCAACTGCCGGTGGCGAGCCTCGTGAACGCGAAGAACAGCGCGTATTACGCACCGACGTATGCGAATGCGACGACCGCACTCGGTACGGTCAAGCCGCCGGCACTCAAGGCCGGCGCTTCGGATCCTTCGCAATGGGTGCCGGCCGCCGGCAACCCGGTATCGGGCTACCCGGTTTCCGGCACCAGCCAGATCATCCTGAGCCAGTGCTACAAGGATGCGACGGTTAAGACAGCAGTGCATGACTTCCTGAACAGCCACTACACGAACGCCAGCTTCGCGGCGATCGTTCATGGCAACGGCTTCGACACTGTTCCGTCGAACTACCAGACGGCCATCTCGAACGACTTCCTGAGCAACGCGAGCACGTGGAACCTCGACATCGGCAACGCGAGCGTCTGCACGGGTACGGTGGTCGGCCGCTAAGGTCGACACGCTGACTACCGAGCTTCAGACTGCTGCGCCCCTGGGTTACCAGGGGCGCAGTTTTATTTGATAGCCACCAACCTGTTCATCGGGCGGTCCGCAACTTCCTGGCCCGTTTCATTACAATCGGAGAGGCAGCATCGTCTCACGACACGTAAAGGTCCGGGCGAACGAGCTATCAATATGGATCATTCCGTTCTGCTCATCGAACCACACGAATCCGGGTCGCTGGAGACACTCCCCCTCTGATCGAACGCTCCATACAGCGCCTGAATAAAAAACGCGAGCGCCGATGCTACCGGCAGCCCGCGTCGCGCAACGCTTCGCCTCGATCAGATCTTGCCCAACCTGTCACGCTCCTCGGATGTCAACGTGGCCCGTTGCGTGGCCCCGGGTTGACCGAAACCAAGAATCGACACCGCGTTCGACGAATCGTAGCCGACCTGCTGCTTGTGCTTCTTCGCGCCGTCTCCACCCGCATCACCGAAGCCTTCGACCTGCACCGAGATCGTCCAGCGCCGCACCGCGCCTCCGGCCGCGTTGTTCTTCGCGATATCCTGCGCCACCTGAGTGGCAGCCGATGCGGCCGCACTCGCAGCCGTCAGCGCACCGGTATTCACCGCCTGCACGAGCGGGATGCCGGTCGCCTTGCCGGTCACCTGAATGTTGTCGGCATTCACCACGCGCAACGCAGCGACGTTCAGGTTGCCCGCGCGAATCCCCGCATCGCCCGCATCGACCGTGCCGCGCGGTGCGATCAGGTTGATCGTACCGATCGGCACACCCGGCACGCTTTGCAACGTTGCGATGCCCGCGCCCGTGACCTGCCCGCGTGCGTCGACCGTGCAATAGTGATTCGCGTCGCACACGTATTGCGGCGCAGGTGTATCCGCCGACGACTTCGCACCCTTGCCCGCGTTGATGTCGCCGTTCGAACTCCAGATCGTCATGTCGCCGCCCTGCTCGGTGAAGATCCGGCTCTGGGCGAGCAGCACGCTGCGGTCCGTAAAGATGTTGATGTCACCCTTCTCGAGCGTGAGGACACCCATCGTTCCGGGCCCGGCAATCGTCTTGCCGGTCGCACTGTCGACGATCTGAGGCGGTGCGGATGTACTCCCGATCAGCGCCTGCCCGCCCGGGCCAAGGATCGATACGTTACCGCCCTGTTGTGTCTGGATGGTCGTGCTGCGAATGTCCAGGTCGCCCGTATCGATCAACTTGTTCGCACCGTTGCTGCCGCCGCCGAGATTGTTTGCCGTGTAGCCCAGCGAAGCGGGAAACATCGTATTGAGCGCCTCGTAGCCACGCGCGTATTTCTGATAGTACGGACTGGCGGGATTGTTGTAATCCTCGCCGATGCTGGTCAGGACCTTGAACAACACTTGCTCGGCAAAGAGCTGCTGGACATACTGCGGCAGCGCCTTGAATTTCGCCCAGGCCGCGTCCGCGCTCAACGGCTTGATCGCCGGCTGATCGTTGACCAGCCCCGTGTCGACCGAGAGCCCCGCCTCGTATTGCTCCATGAACGTGACGAGCGCGGGCGTCGCGCTGGAAACACCCGGCACGGACTTCGCCGGATCGACATACGTCGAGACGAACGAAGCGGTGTCGATACCCGGCCCGACACCGAACAGTACATTGATGTTCGCGCTCTCGTGGGGCAAATACGGATTGTTTGCGTTGCCTATCGCGTTGATACCGGTGGTTATGCCGGTCGCGTTCGTTATGCCCGACAGATTGGTCAACGGTCCGATATTGCGGCCGGCTTCGATGTCGAACGTGCCGGGACCGCCGACATTCAGCGTGGGCAAGCCCGACGCGGGCGTATCGTAGATGTCGCGCCCCGCCACGATCCGCGTCACGTCGGATCTGCGCAGATTTTGTCCCAGGAAGGACAAATTGACGATATCCCGGCCGGCCTGGATCAACGCCGGTTTGTCGATCACCACTGGAACCACGACATTCAAGATTGACGCATTCCCCGGTACGCTATCGACAATGTCGCCGTTCAAACTGTAGATCCGCGCCGGTACAGTATCGTCGCCATGCAGGGTAACCGGATCATGAGCCGCCGCCGATGCAATCGTCGGGTTCGCGACAAGAACATTCGGCTCCGCCGGTGACGGCATCGCGGACGGATCGACGTCGAGCATGCCGAACGCCGGAAACCCGCTGACAATCAATCCGTTGATACTCGACAGGTTGACGGACTGGTCGGCGATCAGGCTCAGGTCGCCGGACGCCGACGGATAGAGCACGCCGCTCGCCGCCACCGTAATGCCACCGGAAAGCGCGGTCAGATTCACCGACGCCGGCAGAATGGACGACAAATCGTTCACCCCCGGCAGCTCCGCATTGGTCGCTCCGCCGCCGATCAGGCTGACTGCCGAGAGTGTGCCGATCGCGACGTCACCCGTCGTCGACAGGATATTGACGGCGGACGTCGACGAATAGCCCTTCATGTCGGCTTGTTGCTTATATGCGGTCAACAGCGCAGTGCTCTGCACATACGACGGATCGAACACACGCCCGATGCTGACGCCTTGTCGCGCGCTTACGTCGAGCACGCCGTCCTGTGTCGCCAGCAGCGTATCTATCGTGACGGCAGGCTGGCCGTCAAATGATGAAGGCACAGCAATATCCGCGCCGATTTTCCCACCTGCCGTGATCGTTCCGGTTCCCTTCGCGACAAAATAGCCACCGCTCAGAATGTCCCCTCCAGCACGCACCGTCAGATTGCCGCCGCCAACCGTATTGACCGTCGGGTTATCCGTGTTCGAACCAGTCAGATACCACGTGGTCGGCAACGACACCGACAGGTCGGAGATATTTCCACCCGCCGACACGGACACGTTCCCGCCAGCGCTCAATACACCCTGACCGAACGCACCGAAGTTGATCGAGGACTGGACGATCTGCGTCGCGGGATTGATTGCGCCGACCTGGCCGGTCGGATTGCCGATTTGCATCCACTGCCACCAGAACTGGCTGATATTTGCGCCCGGACGTCCGGTCACGGTACCGTTCACATCGGTCAGATACTCGGCGCCCGTGATATCGCCCTGTGCACGAATCGTGATATCGCCGGCCGAATCCGGATTGACGGCGGACGTCACCAGAATATCCGGATTGTTGTTCAGGCCATGAATGATCGACAGGCCCGTGCCGGCCGGCGCCCCCGCCGCAGGCGCGCCGCCCGTGTAAATCACGCCGGGAACGGTGAGGTCAGGACTGTTCGGCTGTATCGAACTGCTGTCGAACAGCGCGATGTCATTGCTGGCCGAGATGTCGATCGAACCGGTACCGGTGCGTATCATCGTCGGCGCCAGAATTGCCAGACCGTTGCTGTCGACGAACGTCGTATGCCCGTCGAAGGTCACGCTCTTGCCGTTCGATCCGCTTCCTGCGGTCCGCGCCTGAAGCGCCAGCGGATTCGTGCTGTTCAGATCCGCCCCTGCCACTACACGGAAGGAACTGCTCGGGCCGCCCGTCAGCGAAGCCGACGCAAGCGGAATTGGAACAGCCGCAATGGACGTCGGAGACGGCGTATTGTCCGTCACGGCAGGAAGGCTGATCGTCGGGGTCCCAATTACTGCAACGGACTGAGCGATCGGTGCCGCAAGAGGCGTTACCAACGGGTACTGATTCCCGTGCTGAACCACAAACTGTACAGAATCGGACAGATACTTCTGATACTGATTCAGATAGATCAGATAGGACGCGGGATTCGATGCCTGTTCGGCTGCGAGCGGTGCAATCGGAGCCGTTGGCTGACCGGGCAGCATCGTGCTGTGGTTGCCGGTCCGAAACAGGAAAATGGTCTCAACAATAGTGTCGTCCAACGGAAAGTTTGGTCCTAGCGCTGACGAAAAGCTCGTCGCGTTCTGATCCAGGTAATTCGCGTACGCCGTATAAAGTGCATAGTATTCGGCAACTTCGTCTGGCGCACCTCCGACCGGTTGCCCCGGACCGGACGCCAGACCATAGCTCGTCCAAAACGCGAGCCCGTATCCATAGTGCCCCGCCGACGCGCCATAAATCGTCTGTGCCGCTGCCAACGTCGACAACGGCGGCACCGGAATCGTCCCACCGCCACCCAACGGGTTCGCGATCTGGAAGAACCCGTCCGACAGGCTCGCCTTCACCTTCACGTTGTTCTCGGCACGCAGCGTCACGACCGGCGCCTGTCCGTCGAACCGGAACGCGAGATTCGTCGGCGATGTACCCGCCCCGAGGTTCCAGTTCGTCAGCACCTGAATATCGCCACCGTTGATCGCCGGGCTGGGGTTGTCGAGCTCGATCCCCGGCACGATGCGCGTATTCGCGATGTTCCTGCCGGCAAATGGATCGACCAGCGTATCGAGCCCGTGCTGTACAAACCCCATCAGCGTGCCCGGCGCCGCGGTCGACGCATCGCCGTTCTGATATCCGTAGAAGGTCTGATGATCCGTGTTCGCGCCGCCGCTCGCGGGCGCGAAGTACATGTTGTTCAGTCCGCCGAAACCAATGTCTTTATCGCCGCCTTGAAGCTGCACCTGCGTAACGGTCGACGATACACCCGTCGCCTGATTCGTCAGCGTGCCTCCACCCGAACCGTCCGGTGCGAACGCGAACGTCGCCGGCGTGCCGGACGTGCCCTGCGCGGAAAACGTGCCGGCCAGCAGATGCCCGCTCTTGTCATACCAACCCGCCGGGTCGATGACGCCGTCGAAGTGCTGCGCGCCCGTCGTCGCGTCCGTCGTGCTCCACACCGCATACGCCTCGAGCGTCGTCGCGCGCGAGCCGACGATGCCCTTGCCGTCGTTGAACGTATCCGGCAGGTTGAGCTTCACGCCGTTATCGGCCAGTAGCGGCGCGCGAAAATTCACCGTGCCGCCCGACAAACCGCCGGCCGTTCCACCCGACACGTCGATCAGCGCGTTCGCGCCGAGCGTGATCGCGCCCGCGTTCGCACGCAGGATATTCTCGTAACCATAGGTTGCGTTGTACGCGACCGAGTTGCCGTTTGCATCGACGATCGTCGGATCGAACATTGCGGTCGTGCCGATATTCACCTTGCCGCCGCGCTGGTTCGGATCGGAGCCGCGCGCCAGCAGCGAACCTTCGATGTCCACACCGTTGCGGCCGTACAGGTCGATCTCGCCGCCCGCCTTGCCGGACGCGTCGATCGTCCCGAGCACGTTCACGTTGCCGTTCGCCGTATCGGCCGAGCTTCCCGAACCGCCGTCGGCCGTCAGCAGCACCGAGTGCGCGGTCAGCGTGTTGCCCTGCGACAGCGTCAGGTTGCCCGTCTTCGTGTGGACGGTGATCGCCTCGTTCACGCCGCTCGATGCAAGCGTCTTCGACAGCGCATCGAGATCGGCCGCGCCGCCCGTATTGAGCGAGAATGATCCGCCCGCATAGCCGCCCGCCGCGCCGCCCTTGATCGTGCCGTTCAGGTTCACGACCTGTTGCGGCGCCGACAGCGAAAGACTGCCAGCCGCGCCACCGCCACTGGCCCCGGAAAAATCGAGCGTCGAGCCGGACTGCACATCGACGGTACCGGCATCGGCCGTCAGCGCAATCGAACCGGCCGGCGCGTAGCGCGTCACGTCGAAGAACTGCTTCGACACACCTGCCGAACTGACCGTCGATCCGCCGCCGATCGTCAGATTGCCGGTCGTCGCTTCGAGCGTGACGTTACCGGCCGGCGCGCTGATCGTCGCACCGTTGTCGACGACGGTACCGCCGATGAAGGTCCATGCACCGCCGACCGCATCGCGCTTCAATGCCGTACCCGACGCCCCGTTCAGCGTCAGTGCGCCCGTGGTTTTCACGGTGGCGGCCGAGCTCGTATCGGCAAGGTAGACCGGTGCATTGAGCGTCACCGGCAATGCACCGAAATCGAACGTGCCCGTGCCCTGCCCGACGATGCCGCCCGTCGCGTTCATCACCGCCGAACCGAAGCCGCTTGCCGCCTTCGTGCCCGTGCCGAAGTCGATCTCTTTCGCGTTGACCGTCAGCGTGCCGTTTCCGGCCGTCGTCGTGCCGGGCGCCGCACCCATCTCGTTCGTGAACGCGACCCGCTGCGCATTCAGCGTGACGTGGCCGCCATCGCTCGTGAACGTGCCCGCACTCAGATCGACGCTGTTGCCGAACGTCGCGTTCACGTCGCCGACGAAGCCGATCGCGCCGTAGCTGCGCAGCGTCACCTGCTGCGCGTTCGCGAACTGCGCGAGGCCGGCCGGATCGACGACGAAGCCCGGCAGGCTCGCCGCCGACGCACCACTCGCGCTGGTGAACGTAATCGCGGACCCGTCTGCGGTAATCGCCTTGGCCGACAGCACGGCGGACGGATCGACCTTCAGATCGCCGGACGAATCGAGCAGCAGCGCCTGGCCGCCCGCGAGCGTCGCGCCTGCGCCGACCGACATCAGGCCCATGCCCGTGCCGCCGGTGCGCGACAACGGCGCCATCGTGCCGTTCGACACGCGCAGCAATGCGCCGTCGCCAACGATCGCGATCGGTTGATCCTTGGCGGCCGGGTAATCGCCCTGCGCGGCGATCGACGCACCGGCATCGACGCGCAACCCGTTCGCCGCGTTCGGATCGGTGCCGCTGCCGTCGGTCTTCGTGACGAGCAGGATCTCGGGGCCCTTCAGCGCCGTGTTGCCGTCGTTGGACACGACGACGCTGTTCGCGATCGGCGTGATCGTGACGCCGCTCGTCGTCGCCGCGCGCGTGCCGCCGATCAGCAGGCTGCCCGCGTTCAGCGAATCGAGCGCGTCGCTGCCGATCTGCAGATAGCCGGGCAGCGCCGCGCTGCCATTACCGGTGATCTGGATCTCCTGCGACGCGATGTCGACCTGGGCCGGTGCGCCGCCCGCGCCGGCGGCCGCATTCAGCGTCGCGCCCAGCGTCAGCGCCTTCGTCGCCGCCAGCACCAGCTGACCGCCGTCCACAGGCAGCGGCGGCGTCACGTTGCCCTTCGTCGCGGCGAGTTTCGTGAAATAGGCGTTCGCGCCCGTCAGCGTGTATTGCGAGTACTGCTGCCACACGCTGTTCGACTGCACGTTGAACAGCGTCGGCGTCGCGCTTCGGCTGCCCGTCAACGCGTCGGCGAAATAGCCGGCCGTCACGACGGTGCCGTCCTGCAGCACCTGGCTCGCGCCCGGCACGAGATTGCCGGCCGTGTTCGACACCGTGACGCGATACGCGCCCGGCAACGTCGCGTACTTGCCCGGCAGCAGCGTGTAGTAGCCGGGCGCCAGCCCCGGCACGCCCGACAGATACACGGCCTTGCCGACCGGATCGGTCAGGCTCGCCTGCCCGACGCCCATCGTCGCCGTCGCGGTCGTTGCCGTGCCGTTTGCGTTGGTGGAAGGCTGAACCGTCTGCGCGAGGATCGGGTCATACGCCGCGACCGGTGACTGCTTGCCCGGCACGATCGCATAAACGTTGCCGGCTCCGACATTGACCGGCACGGCCGTGCCGCCCTTGCCGCTTGCATAGCTCACGTTGTATTGCGACAGCACGTCGCGCGTGCCGCCGGTGCCCGGCACCCATTCGGCGGCCTGCAGGTCGCCGCCGCCGGACAGGTCGATCGTCGCGCCCTTGTCGAGCGCGACATTGCTGCCGTTCACGCCCACGTATTTCGCGGGCGGCGCGCTCAGGTCGAGCGCCGTGTTGCCGGCAAGCGGATTGAACTGCCACTCGACCCCGTCGATCGTCGTGCCGTACGGAATCACCAAGCCTCCGTTCGAGACCGACGTCACGCTCCCGCTCGCCAGCTTCACCGAATCCGTCGCGACCAGCGGCAACCCGCCAAACTGGACCTGCGTAGCCGCATTCGACGGATCGCCCACGCCAAACACGATCGTGCCGGACGGCGCGCGCACCGTGCCGCCCTGCACGATGTTCGTCGCATCGACCAGCAGCACACCCCCTGCGGACAACGGCGTGCCCGACACGCCGTTCGACGCGAACGTGACCGTCGTCGGCGCCGGTTTGCCCGTGGCCGAATCGGTCGGGCCCACCGCGTCGACAATGAAGGTGCTGCCGGTCGACGGATACAG
This sequence comes from Burkholderia sp. HI2761, assembly GCF_002223355.1. NCBI lineage: Bacteria > Pseudomonadati > Pseudomonadota > Betaproteobacteria > Burkholderiales > Burkholderiaceae > Burkholderia > Burkholderia sp. HI2761. The sequence goes on from NZ_NKFN01000007.1 coordinate 2,280,328, forward strand.
ATCTGCCGCGTTGAACGTCAGGTTGCCCGGCGTATAAAGCATTCCCGGCGCGGTGCCGGCCGCGGACGGACCCGCGTTCGTCGAGCTCAGGCGTATATCGCCGCTGCTCGTGAAGTTCGCACGTGCGAAATTGTTGAGCTGAGCCTGGTTCTTCAGATCGATGAACGATGCGTTCACGTTCAGCGTCGCATCGGACAGGGCCGCGACCGGTTTGAACTGGGGCGACTGTGACTGGATGCGCGGCCCCGACAACGCAACGTACGGCCCATCGATCTCGACGGTCGTGCCCAACGACGGCTGCGGTTGCGCGAGCAAGCCGTCGACGGCCGCCGCAAGCGTCCCGTCGGCCTTGCGCGCAGGCGTCGACAACAGCGACGACAGCTGCCCCATGCCGATGGCGGCGATACGTCCCGAGTTCAACGTCACCGATTCGGGCAGCGCCAATGTCACGTCGCCCGCAAACAGGATTGGCGTCGCCGACACGCCGACGCTATTGGGCGGTGTAGTACCGCCGAGTATCAGGTTCGCGATGCCGGACCCGTTCAACCGGTCGGCAGCGAACTGGATAACGCCGCTCGTCTGCCCGATCGGCGACGCGGTCGTCGGGTCTATCGCCGACGCCAAACTCTGTCCAGGCATCAGCCCAGACGGAACGAGCGTCCCCGCTTGCCGCACGACGAGCGCGGTGCCGGTGGAACCATCGGTCTGGCTGGGCAGGATCATCAGCGTGCCGCCGCGAGCCTGAGCGGCACCCGGCCGACCCGCGAGGGTTGCGTCCGCGAACAGACCGTTCGCAGCAGACAACGTGATCGAGCCGGCATCGCTCCATACCGACTGCGACGCGTAAGTACCGTTGGACTGAAGTTGGTCCAGGTTCGCCGACGTGCCGGATACATCGATTTTCGAGCCCGACTGCGCCACCACGTAACCCGTATCGCTCGACATCGTGACCGAGCCGCCCGCCAGCACCTTGCCCGTGTTCGGCACGACCGTCGTCGCGCCGATCTTGACCGGCGCCGCAAGCGGATTGGCCAACGCCGTGCCCGATACGTCGAGCGAAGCCTCCGCGCCGAGCCAGACCGACTGGCTCGCGCTCATGAAACCGGTGCTGAGCTGCCCGGCCTGCGCATTCGTGCCGCTCCCGTCCGCGCTCAGCGTGATCGACCCGCCAGGCGCGACGATGGAGCCGAGTACCGTGACCTGCGCCGGCGAGCCGAGGCCGATGCTCGCGCCGGCATCCGCGTGGATCGATGCGCCTTCCGACAGCGTGACCGCACCGGTGACGCCCGGATACGACGGTGTGGTAGGACGCTGGCCCTGCCGCCACGACGTATCGTTGCCGGCCGTCAAAACGAGATCCGTTGCCTGTCGGTGATAGGCATCGAGCTGGCCGATCGTGGTCAGGTTGCCTGCCGCCAGGTTCGCCCCCGTGGCCGCCTGCTGAAGCGCGAACATGTCGGGAATACGATTCAATTGCGTGACGGCAACCGACGCGCCGGGCGCGACCGTCGTGTCGTAGTACGCATTCAGCACATATTTGCCGAAGCCCTGCCGTGCAAAGAAGGTTTCCGGGAGATAAACGTCCCATGGCGACGCGGCGGCTTCGGCGCCGCCGATCCGGAATCCGAGCGCCTCCAGCGTCAGCGTGCCGCCGCCCGAAAACCCTTCGCTCAGGATCGTGCCGCCCAGAGCGACCGTGCCGGCCGTCGGCTGTGCGGTGGGCAAGGTCGGCGCGCCGTCCGCCCCGACAAACTGTTTCGTCGGTGTCGCGGAATACGTCTGCAACGTCACGTTTCCGCCGCGCCCGGCAGGCACGCCGTTCTGCATCAGCAGTTGGCCGTTGGACAGCATTTCGCCGCCGCCCGATACGTCCAGTACGCTACCTGGCTGCAGCAGCACCGAACCCGTGGTGTCGCCGACCAGCGCGCCGCCGATAACGTTCGATCCGAGCAACGCGGAGAGCGTGATGCTGCCGCCGTTGATGAACTGGCTGTTGCCGGGCGTCGTACCCGGTGCCGCCTGCACGTCGTTGTTCACCCACTGTCCCGCGGCACTGATCACACCCTGCGGGCCGACGATCACGTTGCCGCCGCTCGTGATCGAAATCACCCCGGACCGCACGGACAGGCGGCCGGCCACGTTGACGTCGGTACCGGCCACCGGGCTGTTGATGGTGATGGAGCCGCCTGGCTGCAAGTTCAGTTGCGTGCCTTGCGGCACCACGACGCCCTTGCCGCCTGCCTTGTCCTCGGTCACGTTCAGGTTCGCGAAGCCGCCGTTGTTCAACGTCGCGACCGGCACCACGGTGGTCGTGAGCACATTGCGCGGATCCGTCGCGGGCAACGCCTGCAGTGCCGTCTTGTCGAGCGGCGTGTCGATCGAGAAACCCGGCGCGATGTCGGCAAGCTGCGGCGCCTTGTCCTGCAGCACGACCAGACCCGCGGTGCCCGACGCAACGTCTATGTTGTTCGACGTCAGGTGCACCAGCGCGGCGCCGTCAAGCTTCGGATCGGCGCCGAGGTTGAACGTCCCGCCGCTCGGCAGGCTGTTGCCCTGCATCTGCTTCGCGCCGCCGAACGCCTGTGCGCTGATGTCGCCGTCAAGCACCGTGGACTGCAGCCCGTAGATATCGAGCGTGCCCGCGTTGCCGCCGACGATGTAGTCGCCCTGATACGTGCCCGCCGTCTGCAGCGGGTTGTACCAGGACTTCGTCACGCCCCAGCGCGGATGAGATTCGGTGAACTGGCCTGCGACGCCGACGTAGGTGTCGTACGGGCTCGCCTTGTCGATCGGCACGATTGCGCCGTTGGCATCGACCAGCCGCGTCGTGTTGACGATTCCGCCGTCGACGTGCACGTAGCCGCCGTTCAGGTTCATCGACGAACCGGTCGCGGTCATCACCTCGTTGCCCGACAACGTGATCGAACCGCCATTGGTCAGCAGTTGGTCGACGGCGCGCGGAATCAGGTTCACATAGCCCGACAGGTTCAGGATCGGACTGCCAACCCACGACACGCCGTCGCTGCGCGTGCCCGTCAGCGTGCTGTCGAACACGAGATTCTTGTACCCGAACAGAAACCCGTTGCGCAGTAGCGGCGAATCGGCGAGTTCGTTCTGGCCGATGCGATCGACCGTCACGAGCGTCTGTGCGATCGGCACCTCGACGTTCGCGAGCCCCGACACGTCGATGGTCGCGCCGCTGTCGACATAGATCCGGCCCGGTACGGCAGTCTGACCGGCCGGCGCCTGGGCGCCCGATGCCGACGGCGCCAGTGCCCCGACCGATACCTTCGAACCGGGCGCCTCGATCAGCGAGCCGCCCTGGAACCACACCGAGCCGGCCGTCATCCCGATGCTGCCCGGCGTGAAGGTCGCGCCGGGCGTCGACGGCGTCGTCTGGCCGTTGCCGTCCGGCATCACGGCCGTCACCGAATCGGGGCCGAAGCTCAGCAGGCCGGCGCGATTCGTGGTGCTGCCGGTGCTTTGCGGGCTCGTCGTCACAATCCCCTGCCCGAGATACCCGGCGCCGGTCGGATTGTTGGACTGGTATTCGTCGACCGTGGAAATCGTGATTGTGCCCGGCGAGTTGACGCTCGTCGTCACGCCTACCACGCCGTTCTGCGCGACGCGGCTGCCGAGCAGGTTCACGTTGCCGCGCGCGGCTTCGACGATGCCGGTATTGGTCAGCGTGCCGGCCGGCGTGATGTCGGTCGTCTGGCCGTTCGGGCCGAGCAGCGCGATCTTTCCGCTGAGCTCCGGCAGCAGCACCTGCGGATTGATCTGCAGGCCGCCGGCAGGCCGCAGGCTCACCCCCACACCGGCCGCGAGCACCACCTGGCCGTCCGTCGCCTTGATATGCCCAGCGTTCGTCACGTTCGGCGCCGCGATCATCACGAAGCCGCCATCGCTCGCATTGCCGTTCGCGTGCGTGGTAATCGAGGCGCCCTGCTCGATGGTGACGTCGCCCCACGGCTGATACTGGCCGGCCGACGTGAGGTTGACCTGGTTGCCCAGGCCGAGCACTTCGTTCGGCACCGTGCTGTTGCCATTCACCCCAGCCGAACTGCCCGACTCCTGATACGCCAGCCCGCCCGTCGTCCCGGCCGGCAAACTCAGGAACTGCTTGTTGCTCGCAACGATCCCGGCGGCGTCCTGCGCGAGGCTGTTGTCCGTCACAACCGGGACCTTGTTGACCAGGGCCTGGTTGTAATTGTTCATGTTCAGCACATCGAGCGACGACGCCACCAGCGAATGCACATTCACTTGCGACCCGGCCCCGAACAGCACGCCATTCCGGTTGATCACATACACCGCCCCCTGCGCGGTGATGTTCCCCAGAATCTGGCTCGGCCGCCCGCTCGGATCGTTGACCCGGTTCAGCACCGCCCAGTTGTTCGCCCCATTCGTCTGCGTCCCGCCCGACTGATCGAAATTCAGCGTCGTCTGTCGCCCGACGTTCATCGTCTCCCACGTCAGCACCGCGTTCTGCCCGGTCTGCTTCACGTCGACGTTCACGTGGCCGTTCGCGTCGGTATTCTGCGTCGGTGCGTTCGCGTTGAACCACAGCACCGGATTGTTCGTATCGCCCGACGCGCCCGCCGCCACCTGCAGCCCGCCCGGCGCCAGCCCGTTCGGCACGGTCGACGGCAGCTTCGCCGCCGCGGCCGCCGCATTCTGCTGCGCGGCGATCTGCGCGGCGATCGCATGTGCCGCATAACCGAGGTTGCGGATCGACGGCTGGCTGGCCTGCAGCGCCTGCTGCGGCGACACGCCGAGATTCGGCACGCCCGGCATGCCGCTGGCACCGCCTGCGCCGCCGCCCGCCGCACGTGCGGTGGCCTGCCCGAGGTTCATGATGCCCGCCCCGTGCGCATGCGCCGACACGCCCGCCGCGAGCATCAGCACGACCGCCCGGTACAGCGGGCTCAGTTCCGATTTCAGGACCGACCGTGAGGCCGTTGCGCGAGGTTGCCGTTCCGTACATGCGCGTGCTGCCATTCTTTCCACCCCGATGCTAGGAATTTGCATGCGGCGCCGGTCCGGCACCGCACATGTCGTTGCGCCTGAAACAGGCCGCTGGAATCCGAAGACCATACGAAGCGCGAATGGCAGCGACATGGCGACTGTTACGGACCATTCCGGCCGCCGTGAAAAGGTCCGTAGCTTTTGTCATGGAAGGCCGGTCACGCCGGTTGGGCGCGCGTGCGAGCCGCCTCGCCGAGCGCGGCAGCCACCCGCTCGACCACCGCCGGCCAGTCGCCGGGCCTCGCCTGCCGGAACAACCTCGCGGACGGATACCACGGGCAGTCGTCGCGTTCGAGCAGCCAGCGCCAGTCCGGCACGCGCGGCAGCAGCACCCAGACGGGCCGCCCGAGCGCACCGGCCAGGTGCGCGACCGACGTGTCGACGCTGATCACGAGATCGAGCGTGTCGACCAGCGCGGCCGTCTCGGAGAAATCCTGCAGTGCGTCCGCGAACGACAGCACGCCGCTTGAGGCGAACGCATCGGCATCGCGCGCCCGCACCTGCGGCTGCAGGCTTACGAACGTCACGTCGAGCGCACCGCACTCGACGAGCGGCGCGAGCGCGGCGAACGGTATCGAGCGGTTTTCGTCGTTCGCATGGCGCGGATTGCCGGACCATGCGAGCCCGACCCGCAATCGGCCCGACGGCGCAAGTGCATCGAGCCGCTGCACCCACGCAGCGCGCCGTCGCGCATCGGCGCGCAGATACGGCACGTCGGCCGGCACCGTATCGAGCGTCGTGCGGAACGCGTACGGCAGGCTCATCAGCGGACACTGCAGGTCGAACGCCGGCATCGGCTGCCCTTCGGTGACGACCCGGCTCACGCCGCGCAGCGTGCCGAGCAGCTCGCCGAGCTCGGCCGGCGCCTCGACGATCACGGTCGCGCCAAGGTCGTGTGCGAGGCTTGCGTAGCGGCAGAACTGCAGCGTGTCGCCGTAGCCCTGCTCCGCATGCAGCAGCAGCGTGCGGCCCGCGAGCGGTTCGTCGCCGGTCCACAGTGGCCGGTCCGCATGACGTCGGTGCAGCATCACGTCGGCCGCCTCCCAGCGCGCCTCGTGCTGTGGCCAGCCCGCGTCGAAATCGCCCATCAGCAACCGGCAGAACGCCTCCGAGCGGCGCGCGGCGCCATGATTCGGATCGCGGCGGCATGCTTCGACGTAATCGTTCAGCGCGGCGTCATCGTCGCCAAGGTGCTGGCGCGCGAGCGCACGCGTGAACAAGGCCTGCGCCGTTTCCGCCGGTGCGGCCGCCGCCGTTGCATGGCTCGCGAGCGCCTCGTCGTAGCGGCCGAGTTGCTGCAGCGCGAGCGCGCGGTTGTAATGCAGTTCCGCATGCGGGCCCGTCAGCGCCAGCGCCGCGTCGTAATCGGCGAGCGCGTCGTCGAACCGGCCGAGCGCACGCAGCGCGGCCGCGCGGTTGCGGCGTGCGTCGATATCGTCGGGATGGCGCGCCAGCGCTTGCGCGTAGGCTTCAGCGGCTTCCGCATGGCGCTCGAGCCCGAGCAGCGCATTGCCGCGCCCGACCCACGCGGCAACATTGCCGCGATTCAGCGCGAGCAGCCGGTCGCAGCGCTTCAGCAATTCGTCGCGGGCGTGCAGCAAATCCAGCGCGACGCAACTCGCGTACAGCAACTGCTCGTCCTTCGGCAGCCGCGCGAGCCCTTCGTCGAGACACGCGAGCGCGTCGGCCGGGCGGCCGAGTTCGGTCATCACGACGCCGCATGCGTAGACGAGTTCGGGCGTCTTGCCGCGCACGACCATCGCGAGCTGATAGCTGTGCAGCGCCTGCTCGCGATGGCCGAGCGCGCGCAGCGCATGCCCGCGCTCGATGTTCGCGGCCGCATCGTTCGGGTCGATCCGCAATGCGCGCTCGATGCTGATCAGCGCATCGGCAGGCCGTTCGAGCCGCCGCAACGTCTCGCCGCGCTTGCGCCACGCGGTTGCGTGCGCCGGTTCGCGCACGAGCGCCCGATCGTAGGCCGCGAGCGCCGCGTCGTATTGTCCGAGCGCGAGTAGCGCATCGCCGCGCGCCGCATGCGACGGTGCATGGTCCGGATCGGTCGCGAGCGCGCGATCGGCGAGCGCGAGTGCGTCGCGATGACGGCCGACACCGGTCAGCGCCGCCGCGTGGTTCGCCAGATTCCACGGCTGGTTCAATCCGAACTTCATCGAGCGCGCAATCAGCGGCTCCGCCCGTGCGGGATCGCCAAGCTGCAGATGTACGAGGCCGAGCAGGTGCAGCGCCTCGACATGATCCGGCGCCATCGTCAGCACCCCTTCGTAGAGCCGTCCGGCTCCCGCGAAGTCGCGCTGTTCGAGACGCGTGCGCGCATTGCGCAGCGCATCGGCGAGCACCGCATGCAGCGGCACGGCCACGGCACCCGGTACGGCGCCGGCCATCGGCGCGGCCTCGCGGCGCGCACTCATCGCGCGCCTCCGCCGACGAGCGCCGGCAACTCGGCCGCGATCCGCTCGACGACGGCCGCCCACTGCCCGCCCTCGGGCTGGCGGAACAACCGCGCCGACGGATACCACGGGCTGTCGTCCCGCTCGAGCAGCCAGCGGAAATCGGGCGTATGCGGAATCATCAGCGCGAGCGGCCGGCCGAGTGCGCCGGCAAGGTGCGCGACGGACGTATCGACGCTGACGATGCCGTCCATCAGCGCGGTCAGTGCCGCCGTATCGGCGAAGTCCTGGAGTTCGTCGCCGACGAAGCGCACCGCGCACGCGTCGAGCACCGGACGATCCTCGTCGCGGACCACCTTCTGCAGGCTGATCCATTCGTAGCGGTCGTCGAACAGCGGCAGCAGATCCGCGAACGTCATCGAGCGGTTACGGTCGTTCAGGTGCAGCGGGTTGCCGGCCCATACGAGGCCGATTCGCGGCCGCGTCGCTGCGCCGAGCCGTTCGCGCCATTGCGCGACCCGCACGGGGTCGGCGGCGAGATACGGTACGTCGGCCGGAATCGACACCAGGTCCGTGCGGAATTCGAGCGGCAGGCTCAGCAGCGGGCAATGCAGGTCGAAAGGCGGCAGCGGCTCGCCGCGCGCGACGAGCGTATCGACGCCGTCGAGCGTCGCGAACAGCGTCTTCAGTTCGACCGGCGCTTCGAGCACGACGCGCGCGCCGAGCGCTTTCACGAGCGGCACGTAGCGGCAGAACTGCAGCGTGTCGCCGAGCCCCTGTTCCGGGTACAGCAGGATCGTCTTGCCGTCGAGCGGCATCCCGTGGGTCCAGCGCGGCTGCGCGAACGTGCGCCGGCTCGCGTCGAGCTGCGTGTCGCGCCAGCGCCATTCGTATTCGGCCCAGCCGGCTTCGAAATCGCCGATCGACAAACACAGGAACGCACGCATGCAGTGTGCGAGCACGTAGTCGGGATCGATGTCGATCGCATCGGCATACGCCTGTCGCGCGGCGTCGTGGCGCCGCAGCGCGCGCAGCGCATTGCCCTTGTGAAAGTGAGCGAGCTTGTCGCGCGGCGTCGCGTCGATCACGCGCGCAAAATCGTCGAGCGCGGCCGCGTAGCGGTGCGTTTCGAGCGCCACGCGGCCGCGCGTGAACCAGGCCGGCACATAGCTTTCGGCAAGCGCAAGCGCGCGGTCGCACATGTCGCGCGCGTCGTCGTGACGCTCGACGCGCATCAGCGCGCTCGCGTAGTTGCACAGCACGCCGGGACTACCCGGTTCCACGTCGAGTGCGCGCGCATAGCTGTCGATCGCGTCGCGATAGCGCTCCAGATGACTGGCCGCATTGCCGCGGTTCGCCAGTGCCCGCGCATGGTGCGGATCGATCGCGAGCACGCGGTCGCAGCGTACGAGCGCCTCGTCGTGCCGGCCGAGCTGCTCGAGTGCGATCGAACTGTTGAAGATCGCATCGACGAAGGTCGGGCTCGCCGCGATCGCCGCGTTGAAATCCGCGAGCGCGCGTTCGGGCTCGTGCAGATCCAGATACGCGACGCCGCGCAGGAACAGCACCTCGGCGCTGCCGGGCGTCTGCGCGAGTGCGTGGCCGTAGCTGTCGACCGCATCGCGGAAGCGGCCGAGTTCGCGCAGCGCGAGGCCGCGCCCGCGCATCGCGTCGAACGAACGCCCGGCCAGCGCGATCGATCGATCGCAATCGGCGAGCGCTTCGTCGTGGTGGCCGAGCGCGCGCAGCATGTCGCTGCGCTTCACATAGCCGTCGGCAAAACCGGGCGTCAGCTCGAGCAGCCGATCGTAGACTGCACACGCGTCGTCGTACCGCGCGAGTTGCGCGAGCAGGCCCGCGCGCTGGAACAGCACGCGCTGATGGACGGGATTGATCGCGAGCGCTTCGTCGAGCCGCGCCAGCGCGTCGTGCTCGCGCCCGAGCCCGGTCAGCACCGCCGCGTAATTCGCGAGCGCGAGCGGCACCGGCTGGCGCTCGATCGAGCGCCGCATCAGCGGTTCGGCATCGGCGAGGCGCCCTTGCTGGAAGCGCACCGCGCCGAGCAGGTGCAGCGCCTCCGGATGCTCGGGATCGAGCGCCAGCAGCTCGGTATACGCATTCTCCGCATGCTGCAGCGCGCCCTCGTGGTGTGCCTTGCGCGCACGCAAGAGCAGCCGGTCGAGTTGCGCGGCGTCGGGCGGACGGCGATCCGGCGCGACCGGCGCGCTCGCGAGTGTCGTCCCTTCCCCGTTCGGTGTCATCGTGTGGCCCCCACTTGTCGCTGTTCGTGTCGCGTGTCGTGTCTAACGTGTCATCGGCGCGATCGCGGCACGCACCGCGTCGATCGCGCCCGTCCAGTCGCCCGGCGCCGCCTGCCGGAACAGCCGCGCGGACGGATACCACGGGCTGTCGCCGCGGGTCCGCATCCAGCGCCACTCCGCCGGATCGGGCAGCAGCACCCACACCGCGCGGCCCAGCGCGCCCGCCAGGTGCGCGACGGCGGAATCGACCGCGATCACGAGATCCAGCGCACCGATCAGCGCGGCCGTGTCCGCGAAGTCGCCGAGTTCGTCATCGACGCGAAGCACCGGCGCCGCCGCGAGCAGCGCCGCGTCGCGTTCGCGCACGGGTTTTTGCAGGCTGATCCAGTCGACGTCGAGATCGAACAGCGGCGCGAGCCGCGCGAAATCGATCGACCGGTTGTGATCGTTCCGATGCTCCGGATTGCCGGCCCACGCGATCCCGATCCGCGGTCGGCGCCGTTCGCCGAGCAGCGCCTCCCACTGGCGCGTGCGCTGCGGGTCGGCATGCAGATAGGCGCCGTCATACGGAATCGTGGCTTCGTCGGTGCTGAACGCGTACGGCAGGCTCAACAACGGCGCCTGGCAGTCGAACGCCGGCAACGGATCGCCGCGCGCGATCACGTCGACCGCCCCGGGCAGCGACGCCATCAGCGCGCGCAATTGCGGCTGCACCTCGAACACGACCCGTGCGCCGCGCGCGGCCACCAGCGGCACATAGCGGCAGAAATGCAGCGTGTCGCCGAAACCTTGTTCCGCATGAATCAGCACCGTCCGGCCGTCGAGCGGCGTGTCGCCCTGCCATGCCGGCTGCGTGAACGGCCGGTAGTGCCGCGCCAACTGCGCGTCGCGCAGCCGCCATTCGTATTCGAGCCAGCCGCGCGCGAAATCGCCTTCGATCAGATACAGCGACGCGCGCGCGAAATGCGCTTCGGCGTAGTCGGGACGCAGCGCGATCGCGCGGTCGTACGCGGCGAGTGCGTCGTCCGCGCGCGCCGTTTCGAAATACAGGTTGCCGCGGTTGAGCCAGTTCGTCGCGTGATCGGGACGCAGCGCGAGCGCGCGGTCGAGCGACACCATCGCTTCGTCGTAGCGATGCAGGTCCTGCAATACGTTGCTGCGGTTGGTCCAGGCCTCGGCGAACCGCGGGTCGCGCGCAAGCGCGGCGTCGTAGCTCGCCAGCGCGTCGTCGTAGCGCTTCAGGTAACGCAACGCGGTGCCGCGGTTGCACAACGTCTCCGCCGAGTGCGAATCGAGCGCCAGCGCGCGCGCATAGGCGGCCAGCGCGTCGTCGTGGCGCTTGAGCTGCAGCAACGCGTTGCCGCGACTCGCATGGGCGCGGACATGATCCGGATCGAACGCCAGCACGCGCTCGCAGCGGGCCAGCGCTTCGTCCGCGCGGCCGAGCCGTTCGAGCGCGACCGCGCTGTTGTAGAGCACGTCGATCCGCGCGGGATCGGCCGCGATCGCTTCGTTGAAGGCGTCGAGCGCCTCGCCCGGTCGATCGAGGTCGATCAACGTACGGCCGCGCTCGGCCATGATCTCGGCCACGCCGGGCCGGATCGCGTTTGCGCGCTCGAAGCACTGCAGCGCATCGGCCGGCCGCTGCAGTTCGCGCAGCACGAGGCCGCGGTTGAACCACGATTCGAACGAACGCGGGTCGACCATCAGCGCGCGATCGTAGGTATCGAGCGCCTCGTCGAAGCGGCGCAGCGCACGCAGCGCGCTGCCGCGATTGCACAGCGCATCGAGGACGAGCGGCGATACCGCGAGCGCGCGGTCGAACGACGCGAGCGCGTCGTCGTAGCGTCGCAATCCGAGCAGCGTATTGCCGCGGCGCACGAGCGTCTGCACGTCGTCGGGTGTCGTGCGCAGCGCGGCCGCGAAATGCTCGAGCGCCTCGCCGGCACGGCCGCGCTCGCCGGCGATCGCGCCGAGATCCGACAGCACGCGCGTGCCGGGTGCGATCGCGATCGACTGGCGCAGCAACGCTTCAGCCGCGTCGGCCGCGCCGCGCTGGAACTGCAGCACGCCGTACAGGTGCAATGCCTGGGGGTTGTCCGGCTCCTTCTCCAGCACGGCGAGATATTCGCGCGCCGCGTCGTCGAACCGTCCGGCGCTATGCCAGTTTTGCGCGCGGCTCAGGATCGCCGCCGCTTGCCGTTGACCGCGCGCGTCGAGTCCCGACGCGCCCGCGTGTGCATCATGCCGGTGCTCGACCGTCACGTTACCCCCTTCCCGTTTGCCGATGCCGCCACTGGCCCGGTTCAATGGAACCGGTCGCGATGGTCATCCTCGTCACGAGACTAACGGACGGGTAATAACAGACGTATGACGAAAGTTACGGACCATTTTGCCCGGGGGACGGATCGCGTTCCGCGCCGTGAGCCACCCGCGCCGTCGTCACTGGCCGATCGGGATCGTCCGCACGTATTCGACGGCCGGCGCGCCCATCGTGATCGCGAAGCGCACGCCGCGCGGCAGCGGCATGCCGAGCGACGTGATGTTGCTGACGCCGTGCTGCGCGAGAAACTGCGCATAGCTCTGCTCGATGACGGTCTGGCTCGTCGTCCATCCGCCCGGCGGAATCCACACCGAAAGCTGCATCGTCCGCGCATCGTTGCTGACCACCACGCGCGCGAACGCATCCATGTGCTGCAGCGCGTCCTCCACGTCGGCCAGCGACGCGAGCGGCTGCGACGCGCTGCGCACGAGCTCGCGCCCCTTGAGCTGATAGCGCACGACCTGCATCTGCGCCGGTCCGCCGCCGACGCCGAGATGGCGCACCATCACGAGCTCGTTCGGCCGGATGCGCAGCGGCGGCCCGAACACCTCGTCGGCCGTCACGAGGTTGATCAGGTCGAACTGCAACTGGGAGAAATAGCGGCCGAGCAGACGCGTTTGCGCCAGATTCGACGCGATATCGTCGCGCCCGCGAATCGTCGCGTCGAGACCGCGCCACGACAGCAGCGCGATCACGGCGAGCAGCGCGATCGCGACCAGCATCTCGATCAGCGTGAAGCCGCGAGCGCGTCCGGCCCCGCGACGTTCAGCGGCGCGCTTCATTCTGGATCACCGTGACGACTTCGGCGAGCACGTTACGGCTCGATGCGGACGGATAGACGCTCACCGTCACGCGCCGCACGAGCGGGCTCGGCAGCGCGGCCACCGACTGGCGGCACACGAAACGGTAGCGGCCCTGCGGGCACGCGAACGTGTTTGCGCCGACGGACGGCCAGGTCGATGCGATGCGGATCTCGCCGAGCGCGTTGTCGGCGCTCCACAACGCGAGCAGACGCATGCGCGCCGTGTCGGTGTCCGACGCGAGCGCGCCGATCGCACGCATCACGGCGCCCAGCGCCACGGCCACGATCGCCAGCGCGATCAGCACCTCGATCAGCGTGAATCCCCGTTCCGGCGCCCGCGTCGGGCGCGGTCCGCCGCGCGCATCGCGGTGGTAGTCGGTTCTGTCGTCGCACATGACCTGCATCATTCTCGTCGATGGGTCGGCGTCCGGCGGTCGAACCGCGGCGCAGGCCGCATCGCCGGCGCGACGGACGCCGTGCTCGGACGTTAAGCGCGACGTATGGCACGCACGTGTCGAATGGTACGGACCATTTGGCGCGGCGGGCGCGGGCCGACAGGCGCGCCGGCTCCGCGCGATGCGCGCATCGCGCAGGGCAAAAGACTGAAAAACGGGAAACGATCGGGAAAGCACCGCCCGGCAGCGAGCGGCCAACGGTGAAGACGATCCTCGGGCGGGATCGCCGCGACGGCGTCAGGCCATCACGGCGGCGTCATATTCGGCGCGGGCGAGCTGGCCAGCGGCGTATGCCTCGGCTTCGCCGCGAAAGCCTTCCCGGCTGAACGCCACGACTTTCACGCCGACGCCGGTCGCCCGCTTCACCGTCAGCGCCCATTGCCATCCGCCGTCTTGCTCGAAGACGTGCAGCGAGGGTGCGAAGGAAGGGTCGAGTACGGTCACGCGTTTGCTCCTGCCCCGTTGCGCGCTGCATCGGCAACGCGCGGAGGCATATCGAAAAGGTCGCGCCGGCACACCGGCGCGTTTCTGTCATTCCATAGTTTATTCAAGAATTGTTGCGACGCACCATCAGAGGTTTCACTCATCTATCGGAACCGGGCGGTCGATCGAATCTACCTGAAAGCCTTGCGGGACGGGCCTCAGCGCCGCGTCGAACCGCCCGGCATCGCGTTCGTGCGGCAACGTGCCGCACGCCCGGCCAATTGCTTGCATCACCCTTTCGTGGATCAAGAAAACGGGGCGCGATCTATTCGCCCATCATCGACACGCGCCGAAAGGTCAGGTTCACGCGTTCGCCCTGCACGGCCGGCGCCTTCGGCACGCGGTGCTGCCATTCGGCCTGCGTGCGGCCGCGCATCACGAGCAGGCTGCCATGCACGAGGCGGTACGCATGCGTGACGCCGGTCGCGCGATGGCGAAGATCGAAGACGCGCATCGCGCCGAGGCTCACCGACGCGATCACCGGCGCGTCGCCGAGTTCGGGTTCGTTGTCCGCGTGCCAGCCGAGGCTGTCCAGCCCGTTGCGATAGCGATTGAGCAGCACGCTGTTGAAACGCACGCCGCACGTCGCCTCGACCGCCTGCTTCAGCCCGAACACGGCCGGCGTCCATGGCTCGGGTACGTTGCGGATGCCCGAGTACACGTACACGGCATCCGGGTCGCCCTGCCACGCGGTGAGCCGGGGCAACGGAATGCGTCCGCGCGGCGTGCGAATCGTGTCCTGCCGCCAGGCGACCTCGTCGACGAGCGCGGCCAGCGCGCGATCGGCGTCGGGCGGCGCAAGCCAGTCCGGGTACCAGTCCACGTCCGGCACAGGCGTATCAGCGAAGAGATCGGGCGTCGACATGTCGGCAGGAACGGGTGAGAAACGGAGCGAACGATGCATGTCTGCATACTAGCCAACGGCGCCGGGCGCCGCCATGCGCTTTCATTCGCCGCCGCAAGGAAGCCGCCGTGCACCGCGATGCACGTTCGTATCGCGTCACGGCCGCCTCCCGGCCATCTGCTAGCCGCGCGTCAATCGAATCAGCGCGATCTCGGACGGCACGCCAAAGCGGTTCGGCGGCCCCCAGTAGCCGGTCCCGCGGCTGGTATACAGCCACATGTCGCCGAAGCGATTCAGCCCGCCGATCACCGGCTGCTGCAGTCGCACGAACGGCGGCCACGGCAGGAACTGGCCGCCATGCGTGTGCCCCGAAAGCTGCACGGTAAAGCCCGCGCGGTTCGCCGCTTCCGCGCTGCGCGGCTGGTGCGCGAGCAGGATCTTCGTGCCGACGTCGCGCGGCGCACCGGCCAGCGCCTGCGCGGGGTCGCTGCGATGGGCGGGATCGAATCCGCCCGCCGTGAAGTCGGTGACGCCCGCGAGCACCGCCCGTGCGCCGCCGCGCTCGATCAGCACGTGCTCGTTCAGCAGCACCGTCAACCCGATACGGCGAAACTCGTCGATCCACGCATGCGCCCCCGCGTAGTACTCGTGGTTGCCCGTCACGAGGAAGGTGCCGTGCCGCGAGCGCATCTCGCCGAGCGGCGCCGTGTGTTCGCGCAGGCGCTTGACCGAACCGTCCACCACATCGCCCGTCACGACCACCAGGTCGGCATCGAGCGCATTGACCGCGCGCACGATCCGTTCGATGTAGGGCCGCTTGATCGTCGGCCCGACGTGGATGTCGGACAGTTGCACGATCGTCAACCCGTCGAGCGCGGCCGGCAGCCCCGCGACCGGAATCGACACCCGCTTGACCGCCGCCGTGCGGCGCGCGCCGACGAACCCGATCGCGGTCACGAGCACCGCGGCCGCCAGCACACCGAGCGCCGTGTCGGGCGCGGCGCCGCTCCACGCGCCGTCATGCCCGAGATGCCGCCACGCGAGCACGCCGAGCAGCACGATTTCGCGCAGGAACGTCAGCACCAGCAGCGACGAGAAGAAGCCCATCGCGAGCGCGCCGGCCCAGCCGAACACCGTCGCCGCCCACCCTTCGTCGAAGCGGCGCGAGAACATGCCGACCGGAATCAGGACGATGAAACTCGCCAGCACGAGCACCGCGATCGTGCGCGCGAGCGGCGACACGAACGCATCGGGAATGATCCGTATCCCGACGTACAGATGGAACAGCACGCCGATTGCAATGAACCGGACAAAGAAACTTCGCATGGAACCTTCACCTTCGTTGCACTACCGTTTCCGCGACAAGCGTCGCACCGGCCGCGATGCCCGGTGCCGCGCGTCGCGCCATACGCACGATGGTACACAGATCCCGGCGGCGACGACGGGTCGCGGCCGGCGGTGCGGCGCCGTGCGGCTCTGTGGAGCTCCGCCCGACAATCGGCCATCCGCCCGCCGCCGCGTCCATGCATCGACGTCGTTCGTCGCGACGCTCGACCACGACTTCATCGGCCTGCACGAAGCGAGCACGATCCACGCCTTCCTGAAACGCGCGACCGGCCGCCGACATGCAGCGCATGCTGCGCTGGCGCATCCAGGTCAGCAACTTCGAGGCGGCCTGCCGGATGATCGACGCGAATGCCGGCGTGCTGCCCGAAGGCACCGCGCGCCGTCGTGCGAAGACGATGGCGCTGCGCCTCGTCGCGCTCTAAGGCGACTGGGCCGAGCGTGAGTTGCCGATCTGCGTCGTCGATCCCGATGCGCTGCCGCGCTTCGCACGCGATCTCGTCGACCTGCTCGTCGAGGATGTGCGCAGTCGCGCCGGGCTGACCAGATTCGGATAGGTTCGAGCAGCAATCGGCGATTTGCGCGCCGATTCCACTGCGTCGGCATGGCAAATTCCGCTGCGTAATTTCGTCTGACGATCCTTTACAGTCCGTTAGCAACCCTACGCGAGCAGATGCCGGCAGAATCGCGGCGGTCCGCCCATCGCTGCCGACCCGCTCTGCGGGACCGTCCGGCATGGCCGACGGCGCGGCCACGGCGAGCCTCGCCCCATGCCGCGAACGCGTGTCGGATCGCTGGCGATCCGCATCGCGCTGATTTATGATCGGCTCCGTATCCCGGAATCGTCGTCGCGGCGACGATCCGCATTGCGCCGCGCCCGGCATCCACCCTCAACGTCGAGCTCGTCACACCATGAGAAAAACAACGCCGCGCGCGCCTCTGCGTGTCGCCGCCGTCCTGGCGCCGGCCCTGCCGCTCGCAGGCTGCGCATCGCGCGGCGCGCCGTCCTACGTGCTGTTCGGCGCGTACTTCCCGCTGTGGCTCGTCAGCGCGATCGTCGGCATCGTCGGCGCCATCGTCGCGCACCGCGTGTTCGTCGCGACCGGCTGGGCCGCGACGGTGCCCTACCAGCTCGCCGTCTGCACCGCGATCGGGCTCGTGGTCGCCGTGATCGTCTGGCTGACCGGCACGGGGCCGTTCGCATGAAGGCCGCCGGTATCGCCCGCCCCTCCGTCAAAGGCCGCGTGATCGCGCTCGCGATCGTCGCGCTCGGCATCGCCGCGCTCGCGTACGCGTACCACCGCACGACGGCCTACCCGTCCACCGACGACGCGTCGATCGATGCAGACGTCGTGCACGTCGCGTCGCCGGTCGGCGGCCGCATCGTGCAGCTCGCGGTGCATGAAAACCAGCGCGTCGCGAAAGGCGATCTGCTGTACGTGATCGATCCCGTGCCGTACCGGCTGACCGTCGCGCAGGCGCAGGCCGATCTCGAACTCGCGCGCGCGTCGCTCGACACACGCCGCCGCTCGCTGATCGGCGAGCGCTCGAACGCGTCCGTCGCCGCCGAGCAGGTCAAGCGCGCGACGCAGAACCACGATCTCGCGACGCGCGACGTGAACCGGCTTGCACCGCTCGCCGCGCAGGGCTACGTCAGTGCGCAGCAGTTCGACCAGGCGAAGGTGCGCCAGCGCGACGCGTCCGTCTCGCTCGCGCAGGCGCAGGAGCAGCAGCGCGCGTCCGCGCAGACGATCGGCGACGACGCCGACGCGATCGCGACGCTGCATGCACGCGAAGCCGCGCTGGCCCGCGCGCAGCATGCGCTCGACGATACGGTCGTGCGCGCGCCGCACGACGGGCTCGTGACGGGCCTGAGCGTGCTCCCCGGCGAAACCCTCGCGCCGAACCAGTCGATCTTCACGCTGATTGACGCGAGCGAATGGTTCGCGGTCGGCAATTTCCGCGAGACGTCGCTCAATCGCATCGCGGTGGGCGACTGCGCGACCGTCTATTCGATGATCGACCGCGACCGCCCGATGACGGGCAAGGTCGTCGGCATCGGCGCCGGCATCGCGGACAGCGACCGCATCAACCTGCCGCGCTCGCTGCCGATCGTGCAGCGCTCGGTGAACTGGGTGCACGTCGCGCAACGCTTCCCCGTGCGCGTGAAGCTCGACGAACCCGACGGCAAGCTCGTGCGTGTCGGCGCGAGCGCGATCGTCGAGGTCCGGCATGGCTCAGCCTGCCGCTGAGGTCCGCTCGCCGGGCCCGCGCGAAGTCCTGCGGCTGCTCGGGCCGTTTCCGGGGCGCGCGGCCATGGCCGTGCGCGTCGCGCTGATCTGTGCGCTCGTGGTGCTCGTGACGAGCGGATACGGCACGCCGGAAGCCGCGATTTCCGCGTATGTCGTGTTCTTCCTGAATCGCGCCGATCGCGTGACGAGCGCCGTGCTCGCGGGCGCGATGCTGTTGCTCGTCACGCTCGTGATCGCGCTCGTGATCGGCGTCGCGATCTTCAGCATCGAGTATTCGGTGCTGCGCGTCGCATGCATGGCCGTGCTGTCGGTCGGCCTGCTCTACCTAACGTCCGCCAGCAAGCTGCGCCCGATCGGCGCGATCCTCGCGATGATCGTCGGCTTCGGGCTCGACCAGCTCGGCCTGGCGCCGGTCGGCGAAGCGGCAACGCGCGCGCTGCTCTATGCATGGCTGATGGTCGCGATCCCGGTCGGCGTGGCGATCGTCGTCAACCTGCTGATCGCGCCGTCGCCGCGCACGCTCGCGCACGCGCAGCTGGCGAAGCGGCTGCGGCTCGCCGCGCGGCGGCTGCGCGGCGACGACGACGCGCGCGCCGCCTTCGATGCCAGCCTGCGCGAAGGCGACAAGCAGTTGCTCACGTGGCTCAAGCTGTCGAAACTCGAAGGCTCGTCGTCGGGCGCCGATGTCGCCGCGTTGCGGCAGGCCGTCGCGTCGAGCACCGCGCTGCTCGTCGCGGTCGCGCTTGCGGATCGCGAACCGGAAGCGCGGCTGCCCGACGCATTCGCCACGCCGATCGCGACGACGCTCGACGAGATGGCCGCGATCCTCGAACAGCGCGGCTATCCGGTCGACGTGACGCTCGCGCTGCCCGCCGCCGATGCACTGCCGCCGCTCGCACGCGTCGTCGCGACGGACCTGCACGCCGCGATCACGCAGTTCGCGCAACCGCCCGCAATCGACGCACCGGCCGCATCGACCGACACCGCCGATACCCGCGCCGCCGACGAACCGGCGGAAGCCACCGCACCACCCGCCCCGCGCGGCGGCTTCTTCGCACCGGACGCGCGTACCAACCCCGACCACATCCGCTATGCGCTGAAGACGACGGCCGCCGCCATGTTCTGCTACCTGCTGTACTCGCAGCTCGACTGGTCCGGCATCCATACCTGCTTCATCACCTGCTACATGGTGTCGCTCGGCTCGACGGCCGAAACGGTCGAGAAGCTCACGCTGCGCATCGCCGGCTGCATCGTCGGCGCGCTGATCGGCACCGCCGCGCTCGTGTTCGTCGTCCCGTCGCTGTCGTCGATCGGCGAACTGATGGCGCTCGTCTTCGCCGGCGCGTGGCTGTCCGCGTGGGTCGCGTTCGGATCGCCGCGCATCGCGTACGCGGGTTTCCAGGTCGCGTTCGCGTTCTTCCTGTGCGTGATCCAGGGCGCTGGCCCCGGCTTCGACCTGACGCTCGCGCGCGATCGCACGATCGGCATTCTGCTCGGCAACGTCGTCGTGTATCTCGTGTTCACGCGCATCTGGCCGGTCAGCATCGCCAAGCAGATCGACACGACGCTCGCGGCGCTGCTCGACCAGTGGCGCCGCGTGGCGCAGATCGCGCAGCCGGCCGAACGGCGCGCGCTGGCCGCCGAAGCGTTCGCCCGCCACGGCGCGATCTCACAGGAGCTCGGCCTGATCCATTACGAACCGTCGTGGGTGCGGCCAGCCGCGACGTGGCTCGCCACCCGGCGGCGCGCGCTCGCGGAACTCGGTGCGATCGAAGGCCCGCTGTTCCTGCTCGCCGAACGCAAGCCCGGCGACGCGGCGATCGGCGCGCGACTCGCGCGCGTGACCGCGCCGGGCGATGACGAAACCGCGCCCCGCACGAATGCCCCGGCGCCACCGTCGGGCGCCGCCCCCACCGACCCCGCGCGCGACGCGCTGCTGAACCTGATCGACACGCGGCTCGCCCATATCGCCGACGCCGCCCGTCAAGCCACACCGAAGGAGCCCGCCCCTCATGCGTCTACCTGAACCGCCGGCCGCCTCGATCGCCGCCGCCGCGCTCGCGACCGCCGTCGCGCTGGCCGGCTGCGCGACGTCGTCGATCGATCTGGCGCCGGAGGCGTCCGACCGCCCGTGGCAGCCGCAAACGTCGGCCGCGGGCGACATCGTGGCGGCGCCGCCGCGCACTTCCGCGCAAGGTGCACACGACTACACGCTGCCTGCATCGCCGGCGCTCGCGTCGGTTTCGGCGCCGGCCGCGCTCGATGCCGCGCATGCGTACACGCTGCCCGAACTGATCGATCTCGCGGAATCCGCGAACCCGCTGACCCGCATCGCATGGAACGACGCGCGCAACGCGGCGCTCGCGGTCGGCCTCGCCAAGTCCGCGTATCTGCCGCGCCTGTCGGCGACGGCAATGGGCGCGTACCAGGCGAACCACGGCTCGACGTCGACGATCCTCGGCGATTCGTCCAGCAACACCACCGTGCACGGCACGATTTCGGCGCTGTCGCTGCAATGGCTGCTGTTCGATTTCGGCGGCCGCGCGGCGCGCGTCGAAGCGGCCGAACAGGCGTCGATCGCTTCCAACGTCGCGTTCACGGCCGTGCACCAGCAGGTCATCCACGACGTGACGGTCTCCTATTACCGCTACGACGCCGCACGCTCGCGCGCCCTCAGCGCACGACAGGGCCTCGCGAACGCGGATGCGATCCTCGCGGCGTCCCGCGCGCGGCTCAAGCACGGCGTCGGAACGGTCGTCGAGCTCGCCCAGGCGACGCAGAACCGCGCGCAGGCGAACCTCGCGCTCGTGCAGGCAAACGGCGCCGAAAGCGACAGCTACCTCGCCCTCGTCTCCGCGCTCGGCATCTCGCCGCTGTCGAAGCCGACGATCGCCGCGCTGCCGAAGCGGTCGCTGCCGCCCGCGCTCGGTTCGTCGGTCGACGCGATCGTGTCGGACGCGATCGCGCGCCGTCCCGATCTGCAGGGCGCGTTCGCGGTCGAAAAGGCCAATCGCGCGAAGATCAAGGCGGCGCAAGCCGCGTTCATGCCGAAGATCTTCCTGTCCGCGTCGACGTCGTATGCGAGCGGCGGCACGGCCATCTCCGCGCTGCCCGCGATCGGCGACCAGGCGCCGACCGTCAACCTGAACGGCAGCCGCTACGGCGGCGGCGTGTTCCTCGGCGTGACGATCCCGCTGTACGACGGCGGCCTGCGCTCGGCCGTGCTGATGCAGGCGCGCAACGACGCGGAAAGCGCATCCGCGCGCCTCACGCGGACCAAGGAGGAAGCGGTGCGCCAGGTCGTCGCCGCGCAGAACGCGGTGCAGACGAGCCTGGCGTCGCACGACGCCGCGAAGGCGCTCGTCGAAGCTGCGCAAACGAGCTACGACGCGGCGCTGACCGCGTACCGGAACGGCGTCGGCTCCGTCACCGACGCGACGATCGCGCAAAGCCAGTTGCTCGCCGCGCGCAATGCGGAAGTCGACAGCTATGCCGGCGCATTGTCGGCCGCCGCCGCGCTCGCGCTCGCGACGGGCACGATCGGTTCGGCGCAGTAGCGCCACCGCAAGGCGGTTGACGCGGGCGCGCGCCGCCCACTAGAATGCCGCCCATTCTTCCTTCAGGAACCATCGTGGACAGTTGCAGCACCCCGCTGCGTGCGCCGCTTGCCGCCTGAACGCCTGTCCGCCGCAGTTCTCCTGCCCCGGCTCGCGTTCCGCGAGCCGCACGCCATCCGTTTCACATTGAATGACGCATTCGCGCGGTACAGTACCGCGCGATGACGGCCATCGCCGCGTCGCCTTCGGCCTGCGCCGCGACGACGCGAGCCGGCATGCGCTTCTTGCACGGCAGGACAACCATGACTTTCGATTTCGCACTCCGTCTTTTCACCGCGTTCGCCTGCGGCGTCGCCATCGGCCTCGAGCGCCAGATGCGCCAGCGCACGGCCGGCCTGCGCACCATCACGCTCGTCGCGAGCGGCGCGTGCCTGTTCGTCACGCTCGGCGTGCTGACCGGCAACGGCGTCGCGGGCGTCACGCAGATCGCCGCGTATGTCGTGTCCGGCGTCGGCTTTCTCGGCGGCGGCGTGATCATGCGCGACAAGGGTTCGATCCAGGGCATCAACACGGCCGCGACGCTCTGGTGCTCGGCTGCCGTCGGCGTGCTGTCCGGCTCCGGTCACTACGTGCCCGCGCTCGCCGGCACCGGCGTCGTGCTGCTCACCAATACGGTGCTGCGCGGCGTCAGCCAGGCCATCAACGCGACGCCCGTCTCGAATGCCGATCTCGTGCGCGAATACCAGATCACCGTGATTTGCCTCGCAGCCGACGAAGTGCACATCCGCACGCTGCTGTCGAACGCGATGTATGCGAAGCCGCTGTCGTTCCAGAGCCTCACGAGCGAGGACGTGCCCGAACAACCGGACCGGCTGAAGGTGACCGCGACGCTGAAGCTGCATCCGAAGGATCAGCAGAAGCTCGAGCAGATCGCGAGCCGGATGAGCATGGAGAAAAGCATTTCCAGCGTGAGCTGGACCGCGAAGGAAGCGGAGCCGATGATGGAATGAGCCGCGACGGCGGCTGCCGCATCCGGCGCCGCCGTCGCGTCGCGTCACGTCACGTCACGGCGCTTCGATGAGCCCGGCCGAGATCGCCTTGACGACCGCCTGGACCTTGTTGGTCGCGCCGAGTTTCTCGAGGATGTTGTTCACGTGGAAGTTGACCGTCCGCTCCGAGATGCTGAGGATCTGGCCGATTTCGCACGCGGTCTTGCCCTCGGCCGTCCAGCACAGCACCTCGCGCTCGCGCGCGGTCAGCGTGACGCCCGCCGCGGGGGACAGCTTCGGCACCATGAAGCGGCTCATCAGCGAATGCGACAGGTTCGCGAGCCAGTTCGTCTGCAGCGTCAGCATGTTGATCTCGGCCGGCGTCAGCCGGTCGGCATGACGGGCGATGCTCAGCAGACCGAACGCGCCGCGCGCCGCCCAGCTCGACTGCGCAACGCCCACCGACAGTCCGAAATCCCGCGCGTCCTGCCACAGCGGGCATGGGTCGATGTTATCGACGTCGGGCCAGACGATCATGTTGGTGCTGAGCGCGCCATCGCGGACCGTCGAGTCGATCTCGATATAGTTCCGCGCCTGATAGTGCGCCATCCAGCCGCCCGGATAGGTATTGAAGATGGCGACCGCCGGCTTCGAAACGGGCAACGGTACGCGAATGCCGTAACAGCAGTATTCGAATCCCAGCCGCTTGGAATAGGCGGCGATCCGCTGGAAGAGCTGCTGCTCGTCTTCCGCGGCGCTGAATTGTTGATAGGCATCCTGCCAGCGCAGTTCCATTCTTTCTCCGACAACGTCACGCTGTCATACTTGTCAGGTTCCAGCACCCGTTCGAGGCTGATACATTCCGCGCATGACTTCACCCTTGCTGCACCCTGTCCCCGGCCCGTCCCCGGACGGCTACGTACGCCTGTCAGAAGGCGCACTGGCCACGCTCGTGCTCGACCATGTCGCGAGCGGCCTCGATCCCTCGCTGCTGGCCGAACTGCGCGACAACGCGATCGACGCCCGCCTCGCCGGCTATACCGAATGGCATCGCGCGGCCGGTGCCGGCGTCGCCTACGTGACGGTCGGCTGGGACTGGTACCTCGAACGCGCGACGGGCACGTTCGTGATCGCGGGCGGCGACGTCCGCAGCAACGTGATGGCCATCGACGCCAGGGGCGCCGACATCGGCATGTTCCGCACGGCCGCCGCGCTCGCCGCGCGGCTCGCCGCCATCGACTGGCCTGCCGCGGTCGCGTCGGCCCTGCTCGGGCACAACGACGCCTATCATGCCGGTCCGACGCTCCAGTGACAACCGGCCGCGCATTCCTCTGACGATTTTGCGAGACTGGCGCTCTTTATAAGCAAAAGCGGCCCGGTTTTCAATCCCGTCGATCAAGAAACCGTTACCACCACGCAAATGGCGTCTTTACGCCGTCACCCTGTAAGAGTTACCAGTTACAGGCCCCTCGTGCCGCGCGCTGTAATGGATGCATACAAAAGCACAGATCCGAGGACATCCATGCAGACCTTCGTTCACGAGGAAGGGCGGTTGCCACACGAACTCGCGGTGGATCTCGGGCGCTATCGGCGCCGCGTGTTCGTCGAACAGCTCGGTTGGGCGCTCCCATCGGCGAACGAAAGTTTCGAGCGTGACCAGTTCGATCGCGACGACACCGTCTACGTGTTCGCGCGAAATGCCGACGGCGACATGTGCGGATGCGCGCGCCTGCTACCGACGACGCGCCCGTATCTGCTGAAGTCGTTGTTCGCCGACCTGGTCGCCGAGGACATGCCGCTGCCGCAATCGGCCGCCGTGTGGGAGTTGTCCCGCTTCGCGGCGACCGACGACGAAGGCGGCCCGGGCAACGCCGAGTGGGCCGTGCGCCCGATGCTCGCGGCCGTCGTCGAATGCGCGGCGCAGCTCGGCGCGCGACAGCTGATCGGCGTGACGTTCGCGAGCATGGAGCGGCTGTTCCGCCGGATCGGTATACACGCGCACCGTGCAGGCCCGCCGAAGCAGGTGGACGGACGTCTGGTGGTCGCGTGCTGGATCGACATCGATTCGCAAACGTTTGCGGCATTAGGAATCGAGCCGGGGTTAGCCGCCCGGCCAGCTATCGCCGCCTGAGCCGGAATGCACGTTTCCGTCCGGGCGGCATCGTAACGAAGGAGAATCAACGTGGACCAGTCCCAGGTCTTTCGCGCGATGATGCCCGGGTTGACGAGCACCAGCGGCGCCCGCATCGCGGTCGCCTATCCGTCGTTTCCCAGGCCGTTGCCGCTCGTGCGGCTCGATCGCCGCGGGCTCGTGTTTCGTGCCGCCGGCGCCGCGCCGCTCGTGTGCGGGCTGCCGCGCCCGGCCACCCTGCTGGTCGCGGACGAGCCGCTGTGCTCGCTGCGCCTCGTGATCCGCGACATCGTCGCGACCGGCGACGGCCGGCACGACCTGACGATGCAGCCGTCCGGCGCCGCCGGCGACGAATTGCTCTGGCATGCGTTGCGCGATCGCGAGCCGTACCGGCGGATCCGGCATCCGCTCGCGCCGGTCGATCTGCCCATCGCGATCGACCGCGAGCCGCATGCGGCGGCCGGCGAACCCGCCGCGCGCCCGTCGCGCAGCGCGGCTTTCCGCCTGCCGTGCCACAGCGACGCGCTGTTCTTCGCCGACTGGCTCGAATATCACTTCGACGAACTACGCGCGCTATCGCAACAGCACGGGCCGCAACTACAGCTCAATCAGCTCGAACGACAGGTTGACGATGACGAAGTCGGCGTGCGTTTCGTCTACGACATCGACGGGCATGCGACGCGGCACGCATTGACCGACTGCGCGCGTGAGGCGTGTGCATGGATCGAGACGGAAATGCGCAGCAAATACGCGCTGCCCGTCGCGCAAGAGCGGTTTGGCGCGTTCGCGGCGCACGCACGGGCCGCCGGCATGTGAATGAGGCCATGCCGCGCACCGCCATGCGGCATGCCGCGCGCGGGCAGGTTGTGCGGATACAACGAAGGGCTTGCAAGCGTCCGGGTTTTCCCTTAAATTTACGTCTGTCTCCTCCATGTCTCCAAACATGGATTCAGCCCGCTCAAGCAGCGGGCTTTTTTATTGCCTGCGTGGATTGCGGGGCCACATCGTTTTCCGTTCCGGCTAGCCCGTCGGACGCGCGCCGGCTGGGCGTGGCCAATAGTGAAGCGCCGCACATATCAGCACGACCGCCACGACCACTATCAGCAGCAGGTACAACCAACCCTTCCTGGTCGACGGCAGGTCCGTCACGGCGCCGACGTCGCCCGTCAGCGCCGCCAACACGACCACCG
The DNA here is from genome assembly GCF_002223355.1 of Burkholderia sp. HI2761. NCBI lineage: Bacteria > Pseudomonadati > Pseudomonadota > Betaproteobacteria > Burkholderiales > Burkholderiaceae > Burkholderia > Burkholderia sp. HI2761. The sequence goes on from NZ_NKFN01000007.1 coordinate 2,306,389, forward strand.
CGAGCCCGGCCAGTATCAACGTCCCCTTTGCCACCCATCCGAAAGCAGCCTCGAGTCCGGCCGCCCATCGCGACTGACGATACGGTCCGGTAATCGGCCGGCGAAGATCGGGCTTACCCATTCGTCATCTCCCTACCGGCATGCGCGTATCCGCGCGTCGTGCGGCAGACGCTGCGGAACACATGAATTCGGATGTTGTGCAGATGAGTAACCGCTGCGACGCGGCGTGCACACACTGGATCGAGAAGCGTCATGTTTTTTCTTTCGCGAGACGAGGTTCGACAATTCGATCCGTTTGGTGAAGCCGAATCGATATCGTTCGATACGACGAGTATCGCCGGAAACACGATCCGCTCGCGTCGCCCAATCCGGATCGGCCGGCTTATCATTGACCGGCCCGCCACTTCCCGCCGAGGTCACCTTGCACGCCCATCTGCGCATTGCCCGCCCGGTCAGTAACCTCGCCCGCACCGAGCGCATGTATCGCGACGCCCTCGATCTGTCGGTACTGGCGCGCTTCGAAGATCACGACGGCTTTTCCGGCGTGATGCTCGGACGCGAAGGCCTCGACTATCACTTCGAGTTCACGCACTGCCCCGATCATCCGATCGCGCCGTCGCCGACGCCCGAAGACCTGATCGTGTTCTACCTGCCCGATCGTCCGGAATGGGAAGCCGCGTGCGAGCGCGCGACCGCACACGGCTTCATGCCGGTGACGTCGTTCAATCCGTACTGGGAAATATCAGGCCAGACCTTCGAGGATGCCGATGGCTACCGGATCGTGTTGCAGAACAGCACGTGGCGCTGACAGTCAAACGCGCGTGAGCCGTTACGAGCCGGCGTGGCTGCCGGGGGCGGTAACACGTCCGCATTCGCCGGTCGCCAACGACGCAGCGTCGGCGTTCTGCATCGACTCGATGGCGTGATCGTCACGGGAGTACGGAACGGACGGACGCCGCGCGCAATGCAGCTGATGCCACGGATCCGGAATCGGAATTGGAACGAATGAGGAGGGAATCGAGATCGTCGCTTGTATCGGCGACGATCGGACAAACAGATGACGAGAAACGGGCGCCGGCGCGCCCGTTCTGGTTACTCGTTTTCTTCGAAGTAATGTCCGAACTTCGTCTGCTTCGTGCGGATATAACGCTCGTTTTCCTCGCGCACGGGCACCGCGAGCGCCACGCGCTCGCAGACGGGAATACCGTGCTTCACGAGCGTATCGAACTTCTTCGGATTGTTGCTCATCAACCGCACCGACGTCACGCCGAGAATGCGCAGGATCGCAGCGGCCGAGTCGTATTCGCGGGCGTCGTCGGGCAGGCCGAGATCGAGGTTCGCCTCGACGGTGTCGCGCCCCTGCTCCTGCAGCGCGTACGCGCGGATCTTGTTGCTCAGGCCGATGCCGCGGCCTTCATGGCCGCGCAGATACAGCAGCACGCCGCGGTCTTCGGCCGCGATGTAACGCAACGCGAGATCGAGTTGCTCGCCGCAATCGCAGCGGTACGAGCCGAACACGTCACCGGTCAGGCATTCGGAATGCAGCCGGGTCAGCACGGACTGCTCGCCGGTCACGTCGCCCATCACGAGCGCGAGATGTTCGGCATCGCTGCCCGATACGCGAAACGCGTATGACGTGAACGTACCGTAGCGCGTGGGCAGCGACGCGGTGGCAACGAGCGTCACGCACTCGTCGGCCTGGCCATTGCCCGGCGTGGGCGATTGGGGACGCGAAGACATCATGAATTCAATCGAAACGTTCAGGAATGTAGGAGTTGTGTGGATGGTGCGTGACGGGAGTTTACCGCTAATCTGGAAACGTCACGCGACTGCCGCCGCCCGCCCGGCTATACTGGGCTCACCGGGTGACGCGCATCACGCCCCGCCTGCCCTGCATCGACCTGCACACGGAGAAAGCGAATGAGCACGACTGTCGCGCAGATTCTCAAGGCCAAGCCGGATTCGGGCCGCACCATCTATACCGTCACGAAGACCGATCTCGTCTACGACGCCATCAAGCTGATGGCCGAAAAAGGCATCGGTGCTCTGCTGGTCGTGGACGGCGACGACATCGCGGGTATCGTCACCGAGCGCGACTACGCGCGCAAGGTCGTCCTGCAGGACCGCTCGTCGAAAGCCACCCGCGTCGAGGAAATCATGACGGCGAAGGTGCGCTACGTCGAACCGTCACAATCCACCGACGAGTGCATGGCGCTGATGACTCAGCACCGGATGCGCCACCTGCCCGTCCTCGACGGCGGCAAGCTGATCGGCATCATCTCGATCGGCGACCTCGTGAAGAGCGTGATTGCCGATCAGCAGTTCACGATCAGCCAGCTCGAACACTATATCCACGGCACGCCCACCGTCACGTCCGCCTGATTCGCCCCAGCAAAAAAGGCCCAAACGCGTCAGCGTCTGGGCGGAAAGCCGCCGGCATGCGGCGACGGAGGTTCTGCTCCTGCGGGCGAACGACGCGCGCCACCGGCGCGCGTCTCGTCAATTCAGCGGTGCGCTCGGGCAGACCCGGGGAACGTTCAATCAGTTACCGAAGTAGACCGAGTTCACGGGATTCGGCGCTTCCCGCGTCGCCCGGCGGCCGCCTTGCGCGGCACCCGTCGCCACGGCACCGTAACCGCTCGTGTCCGCTTGCGCGAGCATCGGCTGGTTCGGCTGGATACGCTGCTCGGCCGCCTGGACGTTGCTCGGATATTGCGAATCGCTCGCCAGCGGCTTGTAGCCGTTCTGCTCGAGTTGCACGAGTTCGGCCTTGACCTGATCGCGGGTCAACCCCTGCTCGGACTGCGCGAACGATGCAATCGGAGCGGCAAGGACGGATGCGGCGATGGCTGCGTAGATGATCGACTTCATGATTTACCTCCGGAATATGTTCTCTTTTGACGTCGCCTCGGCAGGACTCTGTCTGAAGCGATTGAATTCAGTGTAGTGCGCGCGATTCCAAGGGGAAACCCTTAGTTTGAATATACAGCGTTGCGTTTTTGGAAAAAATCGCCCACTGTTTCCGGACAGGGCCATTGCAACTTGCTTCATCTACACAACAATCGCTGACGAAAGGCCAACAGTCAGATCACATGGCCGGAAGGTTGTGTTGTAGAATCGTAAGGTTTTATTCGCCAGTCGATAGTCCATCCACATGTACGCGCTCACGCCCCCTTCGGTTTCGACGTCCGGCCCGGCCGGCGTGCGCGCGCGCGCCGGCCAGCCGGCGCATCCCCTCGCTCGACGCACGGCCCAGGCGCCGCTCGCCCCTGCCCGGCGCCTGATCTGACCGCTCGGTCTCCACCCGGAGCCAGGTTAGACAGGCTCCGGGCGATCCTCATAGGCACGCCACGCCTGCCCCTGCCGATCATTTGGAGAACCACCATGAAACAACGCCTTTACCAGCTGACCGAACTCGACGTCGCTCGCCTCGAAAAGCACGCCGAACACAACCCGCGCTTTCAGACGATGCTCGACACGCTGCTCGAACGCGCCGATATCGTCCAGCCCGACGCCATCAAGGCGAACGTCGTCACGATGAACTCGCAAATCACGCTGCTCGACGAAGCAACCCAGGAGCAGGCTACCTGGACGATCGTTTATCCGGACGCCGCCAACCTCGAACTCGGGCGCCTGAACGTCTTCTCGCCCGTCGGCATGGCGCTGCTGGGCACGCAACGCGGCCAGATGGTCAAGGTGATGCAGCCGAGCGGCGCCGAAAAGCTGATGAAGGTTGCCGAGATCGTGTTCCAGCCGGAAGCCAATGGCGAATACACGCGCTGAGCCATCGGCAACCAGCGCCGCGACGCGGGCGCAGAACGAAAAAAGCGAGGCACCGGCCTCGCTTTTTTGTGTCCGGACGATCCGGATTCCCGTCATCGCATTCGGAAGACGAAAAAAAGGCGCCCGAAGGCGCCTTTTCGATGCTGCGAAGCGGGTTACCCCGCCCGTCACGCTTAGAAGCGGTGACGCAGACCAACCGTTGCTGCGGTTTGGTTGATCGACGAGCTCGGCAGGTTGTTGTTGAAACCGTCGCCGTTGTAGATCGATGCGCCAATGCCGTTCTTCGCTGCACGCTGGTACACAGCTTGTGCGTAGACGTCCGTGCGCTTCGACAGTGCGTAGTCAGCTTGCAGGCCGAACTGGTTCCAGTGCGTGCTGCCGTTGTTGATCTTCGCGTTCGTGTACGTGTAAGCAGCACCCAGGCCGAGAGCCGGCGTCAGGTTGTACTTCGCGTTGACTTCGTAGTTGTCGGTGCGCAGCGTGCCCAGACCAACTGCGTTGTTGTCCAGACGTGCTTGCGTCCATGCAGCGCCGACTTGTGCCGGGCCGAATGCGTAGCCAGCAGCAGCACCGTACGTGCGGACACGGCCTTGGTTAGCGATGCCACCGATCGCCGACGACGTTGCGCCGTTTGCGTTCGTGCCGTCACCCAGGTTCGCTTGCGAGTATGCAGCAGCCAGCTTCAGACCTTGGAACTGGTATGCAGCACCCGCGCTGTACGCACGGTTGTTGCCGAAGTTCGTGTTGTTCGAGAACGAGTACGTGCCGCCGAATTGCAGGCCAGCGTAGTTCGCGCTCGTGAACTTGATCGTGTTGTTCTGTGCGACATCGCCGTTCGTGCTCAGACGGTCGAGGTTCAGCGGGTGCGCGAAGTACGTGCCGCCCCACGAGCCCGTTGCCGTCAGCGGTGCCAGGTAGTCTTGCGTTGCGTCATACTGCTTGCCCAGCGTGACCGTGCCGTACTGGCTCGACAGGCCAACGAAAGCCTGGCGGTTGAACATGCCGCCGTTGCCGTTCGCGAAACGGCCGTTACCGATGTTGAAGCCGCTTTCCAACGTGAAGATTGCCTTCAGGCCGCCACCCAGGTCTTCCGAGCCACGCAGGCCGAAACGGCTCTGGTCAATGCCCGAACCCATCGCCCAACGCGACTTGCCAGCTTGGCCGAGTGCCGGCTGGACGTTGCTCGTGTAGGTGATGCCTGCGTCCAGCACGCCGTACAGCGTGACGCTGCTTTGCGCGTGAGCGACGGTAGCGAACGATGCTGCAGCTGCTGCAACGATCAGAGTCTTGTTCATTCGTGGAGCTCCCTTCTAAAAAGAGGCAGGTCTCGCGACCTTGTTCATAAACGGTCTTCAACCGCCCGGGAGCGCCATCGGTCCTGCTGGCGGCGCCCGGATAGTTGCCCGTTTGGGAACCGTGAGTTTAGGGGTGTACCCTAGGGGAGCGATCCGCAAATAAAGAAATAAGCTTTTCCAGAACTAGAAATAATGAAAGTGGGGCCGTGTCATAAGTATTTGTTTTAACGTTTGTTTTTGACTTCTTGACGGGGCCTTTTTGGAGGCTTTCATCGCACCATTCTTACATGTCATCGTCTTGACGGTTGCATAGAAACAACAAACGGATTCGGTTCAGCACCCCAAATCGGCAATTTGTACCTAATCCGACCTCAAATATTGGCCGTCCCGCATCTAAAAACTCCCCCCGTCGACCCTAAACGGGAGCCACGCGCGTCTCACCGCGAGATCCATCAGCCGCCAGAAAGAGAAAGGCGGCTCGCGCCTGCCGTGACACTCGGTAACAGCCTTGACCGCCCGCGTAACCCGGCGGGCGTACCGGCAGGCTAATGTAAGGTGGTCTCGAATACAGAACAGGAACCGCGATGAATCGACGCTCGCTGCTGCGCGCCATCGGATTGACCGCCGCCTTTGTCGGCACTGGCTGGCTGCGCGCCGCCTCGGCCCAGCCCGCCCCGCCCGTGTACCGGCCGTCCGGCCCGAACCGCGTTCCCGGCGGCCCGCCCTACGCGGATCGCCCCGGCTTCGCGCCGCCGGCGGCACGCCACGACCGCCGCCCGCCGCCACCCCGGCCGCACGGTTATATATGGACGGACGGCTACTGGCGCTGGCAGCGCGGCCGCTATATATGGGTGTCCGGCCGCTGGGTCGCACGGCGCCCCGGACGCCGCTGGGTGCCCGGCTACTGGCGCCGCCAGGGACCGGTGTGGGTCTACGTCGACGGTTCGTGGCGGTGAGCAGCGGCTCGGCTCCGGCCGATTTAGGTCCGGAGCCGAGCCGCACGCGAGAATCGGCGTCACCCGCGGTCGCTCGCACATCCCTCCACGCATCGTCAGAAGGAAAACGCTACATGTCATCGTCCCGCTCCCCCGTTCGCGCCGTTGCCGCATTCGTTTTGCTGGCCGCATCGACGGCTGCGCTGGCCGCCGGCCCGGCCGCACGCGACCTGGCCGCCGAGGAAGCCAACCGCCAGCTCGTGCTGACGTTCTACGACCGCTTCTTCAACCGGCATGAAGCAGTCGAGGCCGCCGCCGTCGTCGCGGACGATTACAAACAGCACAACCCGCACGTGCCGGACGGCAAGAAGCCGTTCGTGTCGTATTTCGTCGGCGCATTCCAGAAGAACCCGGCATCGCGCGCGCGCATCGTCCGCAGCGCGGCCGACGGCGATCTCGTCTATCTGCACGTGCATGCGATCGAGCGTCCGGGCGATCGCGGCGAAGCGGTGGTCGACATCTTCCGCGTGAAGGACGGCAAGATCGTCGAACACTGGGACGTGATTCAGCCGGTACCCGAAACGTCCGCGAACCGGAATACGATGTTCTGATGCGCGCGGCCGGCGCGCGGCACGTTCGCGCAAGCCCGCGTGATCGAAACGTGCTTGCGCGGCGAAGCCGTGTACGCCGCGCCCGGCTGCGCCGTCCGACGCGCGAACCGGGCCGCCGTCACGCGACGTCGAGCGCCAGCACCTGCTCGGTGGTCAGCACGTCGCCGAACGTGTCCGACAGTGCGGCCAGCGTCGCGCGATGGAGGTCGCGGTGCGGCACCGTGCCGCCGTCCGCGACGTCGAGGTCGCGCGTCGCACAGGCATCGTCGACGACGATCACCGCATAGCCGAGCGGCACCGCATCGCGTGCCGCGCCGGCCACGCACGCATGCGTCATCAGGCCGGTGACGATCAGCGTGTCGATACCGGCCGCCTTCAGCCGCGCATCGAGGTCCGTCGTCGGGAATACGCTCACCGACGTTTTCTTCACGACCGCGTGAGCGGGCGCCGGCTGCAGGTCCGCATGAAAGCGGAAGCCGTCGCTGCCGTCGGCGAAGATCGGGCTGTCGGCCGTACCGACGTGCTGGACGTGGAACACCGGAATGCCCGCGCGGTCGGCGAACGCGATCACGCGTTGCGCATTGCCCAGCGCACGCGGCCCGTCCGGAATCGGCAGGCGGCCACTGAAGTATTCGTTCTGGAAATCGATCACCAGCAGCGCGGTGCGGGCGGCGGCAATGGACGTCGGCGCGCTCGCGCCGGCCAGGGTACGGATGGTCGGATGTTGCATGGCATGCCCTCTCGGTTGGCACATTGGCGGAACGGCGCGCCGGGCCTTCCGGCGCCGCCGGACGCGGCCCGAAACCTCCCCGGGCCGCGACGCGCCAGTGTCGGGCCGCACGGCGTGACGCGACAGCGGCGCGCGGGACAACGTCCGACAGGATCGGGCCAACATGCATGCGCGCCACCTACGACGGCACGGCCGTTCGCGCGCCCGGCCGCGTGCGGCCGTACGCGACCATCATCGCGAAGCTGAGCAGGAAACCCGCGCCGCCGATCAGCAGCAGCCCGATTTCGCCGAATACGGGCAGCAGGTTCGTCAGCGCGCCCGTCACGACCCACGCGAGCGCCATCACCGAGCCCGCGACGCCGAGCGCCCAACCCTGCCGATCGTCGCCGACGGCATCGGAAAACGCCGTATACATCGTCGTGTACGCAACCATGTCGAAACAGCCGACGACCATCGCGAGCGCCCACAGCACCGGTTCGTGCGGAAACAGCGCGGACAGGATCTGGCCAAGGCCGGCCACGAGCAGGCCCGTCTTCGCGATCTCGATCACGCGCCACACACGCAGCATCAACCGCACGACGCACAACAGGCCGAACACGAAGCAGATGCCGATCACGCCGCTGAACAGCCCGAGCCGCGCGCTCGTATAGCCGAATTTCGCCTGCAACAGCAGCATGATGGTCTGCAGATAGAGCCCGTAGCCGACCTGCATCAGGAAGAACACCACCGACAGGAACGCGACGTCGCGCTGGCGCGCGGCCTCGCCGATGATCCGCAGCGGCAGCAGCGGATCGATGCGCGTATCGTTGCGCGGCGCGACGCAATCGCGATACGACGCCCAGGTCCAGCACGCGCAGATCAGCGACAGCACGGTGACCAGCGCGAACGGCGTGCCGTAATCGAACAGCGGCGAGATCGTGCGGTCGGACGTGACGCCGCCGAGCACCGGGCCAACGATCACGCCCGCACTGAACGCGAGCGACATGATGCTCATGTTGTGCGCCTTCGTGTCGGGCGTGCTGAGATCGGTGATGGCCGCCTGCGCGATGCCCTGGCAGCCGGCCATCAGGCCGGTGAGCCTGCGGCCGGCCAGCAGCAGCGCGATGCTGGCATGCCACGCACCGGCCGCCATCATCGCGTAGCCGAGCGCGAGGCCCAGCACGCACAGCAGCAGGATCCGACGGCGGCCGTAGCGATCGGACAGCTCACCCATCAGCGACGAGCCGAAGAACATGCACAGCGGATAGATCCCGTAGCCGAGACCGAGACAGAAATTGCGCGCGTGCGCGCCGGCGTCGGCCGGCAGGATGCCCGCGTGCGGATCGCCGAAGATGGCGGACATCATCGGATAAACGAGCCCGAACCCCATCGCGTCGAGCGCGATGGCGAGCAGACAGGGGCCGAGCAGTTTGTAGTCGAGCCGGGACATGGCGACCTTCCGGACAGAGTGGACGATCGCCCAAGCGTCATGACCGGGCGGCGGCCGCGGTAGGCCGCCGGACGCGATGCTGAGTATCGGCTCGCGCGATACCCCGCATGCGGCGCGCGCCGACGGATCGCCGTCCCGGCCGTGCGGCCGCTATTTGACGCTCAGCGGCTCGCCCTGAAACTGCCGGCGCGCGACCACGCACGGCGCACCGTCGTGCATGAACACGCTGGCGAGCAGCCCGAACGACGCCGCGAACAGCACGTACCACGCGGGCGCGACGGGCGACCCGCTCACACGCGTCAGCCACGTGACGATGAACGGCGCGAAGCCGCCGAATACCATCACCGCGACGTTGTACGCCAGCGCGATGCCGGTCGAGCGCGAACGGGTCGCGAACTGCTCGGCCAGCGTGGTCGGTGCAGGGCCGTAACAGATGCCGATGATCGCGCAGATCACGAGTTGCATCACCAGCAGGCGTCCGATGCCCGGCGCCGCGGCCAGCCACGAGAACAGCGGATACGTGACCGTCAGCAGCGCGAACGTACCTGCGATCAGGACGGGCCGCCGGCCGACACGATCGGAAACGATCGCCGCAACCGGAATCGTCACCGTCAGCAGCACGACCGCCACCATCTGCACCTTGAACACCTGGTCGAGCGGCAGCCCGAAGGCCTTGTGCACGAACGTCGGCATGTTCACGAGCATCACGTAGAACACGGCCGTACCGGTGATCGTCTGCCCCATCGACACCAGTACGCCGCGCAGGTTGTCGCGTAGCACGCGCGACACGCTCGCCGGCGGCTCGAGCGTCGACTTGCCCGCATCGAGAAATGCCTCCGTCTCCTCCATGTGCCGGCGGATCCAGAGCCCGACCGGCCCGATCAGCAGGCCGAGCGCGAACGGCACGCGCCAGCCCCAGCTGTGCAGCGCTGCCTCCGACAGCGACTGCGTGGCCCACGCGCCCAGCGCGGCGCCCGAGAACACCGCGAGGCACTGGCCGATCAGCTGCCACGATCCGTACAGCCCGCGCCGGTGCGCGGGTGCGCTTTCGACGAGAAACGCAGTCGCGCTTGCATATTCGCCGCCGGTGGCGAAACCCTGCAGCAGCCGCGCGACGACGATCACGACCGGCGCCGCCGGGCCGATCGCCGCGTACGATGGCGCGAACGTGATCAGCGCGATCGACAGCGTCATCAGCAGGATGATGAGCTGCATCGCGGCCTTGCGGCCCTTGCGGTCCGCATAGAGCCCGAGCAGGATGCCGCCTACCGGACGCATGAAGAAGCCGACGCCGAACGTCGCGAGCGACATCAGCAGCGACGCGTACTGGCTCTCGGCGGGAAAGAACACCCGCGCGATGATGCCGGAGAAGAACCCGTAAACGATGAAGTCGTACCACTCGAGGGTATTGCCGACGACGGCGGCAATCACCTGCCGCCGTCGCGAATTCCGACGTGAGTCGCGCATGCTTGTCTCCCGCAGTTTCGTGGTGCCGCGCCGCATGCGTGCGCCCTCGGTGACGGGTATGGGCGGCCCGGCTGTTCGCATCGCCACCGATGCGGGACGGGCACGACGGCCCCTCCCTTCCCGCGCACGATCGGCGTGAATCGATCATAGGGACGCCGAAAACCGGCATCAATCAATGCCCGCGGCAGATGATTAGCCGGAGATTAAATGTTGTTTCCGCAGGCATCGACGCGCGAAACTCCGGTCATTCGCTCATTGTTGAGGCCGCGGTTCTGCGGCAGAATCGTCGACCGCCCTTCCCGTCGTTCGTATCATGCGCAACCGCATCAACGAAGAGATCACGTTTCGCAAGCTCGAAGTGCTGCTCGCGTTCATGGAAGCCGGCAGCCTCGCTAAGGCGGCCGAGGCGCTGGGCATCAGCACGGTCAGCGTGCATCGTGCGCTGCATACGCTCGAGGAAGGGATGCACTGCGCGCTGTTCCGCCACGAAGGGCGGAACCTGATTCCGACCGACGCCGCGCAAGTGCTCGCCGAAGTCGCAGGCGAAGTGCTCAAGACGATGACGGCCGGGATCCGTTCGACGCGCGAGGCGGCCGGCTATGGCGCGGGCCAGTTGAAGATCGGCTCGCTGTATTCGCTGACGATCCGCACCGTGCCCGAAGTCGTGATCGCGCTGAAGGAGCGCCGCCCCGACTTGCAGGCCGAACTCGTGCTCGGCTCGAACGCCGACCTGCTCGACAAGCTCAGGCACGGCGCGATCGACGCCACGCTGATGGCGTTGCCCGAACCGGACGCCGAGATCGAATCGATCGCGCTGTTCGAGGACGAGATGTTCTTCGCCGCCCCGGTCGATTCGCCGTATGCGCAATGCGATGCGGTCGATCTCCACGCATGCGGCGCCGAGCCGTTCGTGTCGCTCGGCGAAGGCTTCGCGACGCACCACGGTTTCACGGAGGCGTTCCGCGCGGCCGGCGTCACGCCGAACGTCGTGATGCGGGTGGGCGACATCTTCTCGCTGATCAACCTCGTGTCGGGCGGCGTCGGCTGCTCGCTGCTGCCCGGCCGCGTGCGCGACCTGTTCGCGCATCGGATCACGCTCGTGCCGCTCGCCGGAGCGACGATCCGCCAGACCTTCGGCCTGAGCTTCCTGCATCGCCGCCAGCGAGACCCGAACCTGCTCGCGCTCGCGACCGTCTGCCGGTTGACGGTCAAGGGGCCGAACGCGCGGTAACGCGTCGAGCGCTTCGCCCGCTTTTCAGCTCGCGCACGTATCGCGTCGGGGCACCGCACGGCTCCGCACGCCGCCCGCATGCGGCGTTCTCGTCCGTTGGATGGCACGAAGCGCGCGCTTTGTCGCGATCACGGCCCAGGCGGCGCGGGCGATCCGATGTCAATGCGTCGCCTCGGCCGTCGGCGTGCGGCAGGCGATCAGGCCCCGTTGAACGGCCGGCCGCGCGGCGATATCGGCAAACCAGCGCTCGACGTGCGAAAAGCCCGCAACGTCGAGATCGAACTCGGCCGCCGTGCGCAGCCACGCAAACGCCGCAATGTCGGCGATCGAATATCGCGACGACGCGAGATACGCCGCGCCGCACTGCTCGCGCTACTTCCCCGACTGGGCGAGCGGGCCTTGCGCGCCCTGCCCCGCGCCCGACGGCCAGCCGCCCGCGAGCGCCTTGTACAGCGCGACCGTCGACGCCGCGCTGCGCATCCTCCCGTCGGCCGCCGCATCCTGCGCCTGCAGCAGCGTCCGCTGCGCGTCGAGCACTTCGTAGTAGTCGATCGCGCCGGCCGAGAAGCGCGTCTGCGCGAGCTCTGCAGCGCGGGCGCTGTCGTCGGCCGCGCGCACGAGATGCGCGGTCTCGTCACGCGTGCGGGCGACACGCAGCAGCGCGTTCTCGGTTTCCTCCAGCGCGCCGAGTACGGTCTGCCGGTACTGCGCGAGCTGGCCGGCCGCTTCCGCGTCGCTCGCGGCGATCCGTGCACGCACACGGCCGACGTCGAGGAACGACCAGTCGATGCCGAGCGCGATCAGGTTCGTGTCGCTGCCCGCTCGGAAGAACCCGTAGCTGCTCGTCGCGCTGCCGAGCAGCCCGGACAGCGTGAAGCGCGGGAACAGGTCGGCGGTCGCGACGCCGACGCGCGCGGTCGCCGCATGCAGCCGCGCCTCGGCGGCCGCGACATCGGGGCGGCGGCGCAGCAGGTCGCCCGGCGTGCCGGGATCGATGTCGGCCGCGAGCGCCGGCAGCGGGACGGGCATGCCCGTCGGCGCGGCCGTCTTCGGCAGGTCGAACCGGCCGATCAGCGCATCCGGCGTCTGCCCGGTCAACACCGCGAGCCGATGCTCGTCGACGCCGATCGCGGCTTCGTACACCGCGATCCGCGAGGTCGTCGATTCGTACTGCGCGCGTGCTCGCGCCGCATCGAGTTCGGAGCCTCGACCCGCGCCGACGCGCGCATTGATCAGTGCGAGCGTCTGCTTCTGGTTGTCGGCGTTCTCGCGGGCGATCCGCAACCGCTCCTGCGAGCCGCGCAGATCGACGTACGTACTCGCGACTTCCGCCGCGATCGCGACGCGCACCGCGCGTACGTCGGCCGCGCTGGCTGCCGTTTCCGCGCGCTGCGACTCGATCGAGCGGCGCACGCGGCCGAACAGGTCGAGTTCCCACGCGGCATTGATGCCGACGCTCGACGTCGGCGCATCGCGCTGGCTGCGCGGCGCGCCGAACGCCTGATCCTTGCTCATCAACTGATGGCCGATCCGGCCGCTCGCGGTGAGCGTCGGATAGCGGTCGAACGTCGCCTGCGACAGCAGCGCGTTGGATGCGTCGTAGCGCGACACGGCGACCTGCAAGTCCTGGTTCGCCGCGAGCGCCGCATCGATCAACCGTGTCAGCACCGGATCGCCGAACCCGCGCCAGAACGTGGCATCGGCGTCGGCCGACGCGTCGGGCGGCATGTCGACTGGCGTCGCGTCGGGCTGGGTCGCCGGATGGACGTCGCGTGCGAACCGCGCGGCGGTGGCCGTGTCGGGCCGTTTGAAATCGGGGCCGACCGCGCATGCGGCGAGCGTCACCGACATCGCGAGCGCGGAAAGACGGAAAGCGGCGCTCATCGGTTTTCTCCTTCGAGGGTGCCGTGCTGTTCGCGCCAGACGGCCGGCGTGCCGCCCGCGAGCTTGCGGATCGCCACATAGAACACAGGGGTGAGGAACAGCCCGAACAGCGTGACGCCCAGCATCCCGGCGAACACGGTGACGCCGGTGGCCGCCCGCACCTCGCTGCCCGCGCCGCTGCCGATCAGCAGCGGCACCGAGCCCGCGATGAACGCGACCGACGTCATCACGATCGGACGCAGCCGCAGCTTGCATGCTTCGAGCGCTGCCTCGACCGCACCCTTGCCCTGGATCTCGAGCTCGCGCGCGAATTCGACGATCAGGATCGCGTTCTTGCACGCCAGCCCCATCAGCACGACCAGACCGACCTGCACGAACACGTTGTTGTCGCCGCCGGACAACCACACGCCGAACAGCGCCGCGCACATGCACACGGGCACGATCAGGATCACCGCGAGCGGCAGCGTCCAGCTCTCGTACAGCGACGCGAGCACCAGGAACACCAGCATCACGGCCAGCGGGAATACGACGAGCGCCGCGTTGCTCTGCGTGACCTGCTGGTAGCTGAGATCGGTCCATTCGAGCGTGATGCCCGGCGGCAGCACGTCCTTCGCGATCTGCTGCAGCTTCGCGATCGCCTGCGACGACGACATCGCCTTCGGGTCGGCATCGCCGATCAGGTCGGCGGCCGGATAACCGTTGTAGCGGACGACCGGGTCGGGGCCGTACGCAGGCCCGACCGTCACCATCGAGCCGATCGGCACCATCTCGCCCTTCGCGTTGCGCGTGCGCAGGTTCGCGATGTCGGCGGCCGTCTGCCGGTGGCCGGCATCCGCTTGCGCCATCACGCGATACACGCGGCCGAACACGTTGAAGTCGTTCACGTACATCGAGCCGAGATAGACCTGCAACGTATTGAACAGATCGGTCAGCGCGACGCCCTGCGCCTTCGCCTTGAGCCGGTCGACCTTCACCTCGAGCTGCGGGATGTTCGCCTGGTACGAGCTGACGGGGTAGCTCATCCCCGGCGTCTTCGCGACCGCGGCCTGAAACGCGACGAGCGCCTTCTGCAATTCGCCGTAGCCGAGCCCGCCGCGATCCTCCAGGTACAGCGAGTAGCCCGAGCCGTTGCCGAGACCCTGGATCGGCGGCGGCATCAGCGCATAGGTGATGCCGCCGTCGATCGCCGCGAAGCGCGCGTTCAGGTCCGCGTTGATCTGCGCGGCACTGCGATGACGCTGGTCGAACGGCTTCAGGATCACGTACGAGTTCGTGATGTTCGGCGTGTTTACGCCCTGCAACGCGTTCAGCCCGGCGAATGCCGGCACCATCTCGACGCCGTCGGTGCCGAGCGCGATCTTCGTCATCTGCTCGGTCACCGCGCTGGTGCGCGCGAGCGACGCGCCTTCCGGCAGCTTCGCCCCCGCGAACAGGTACAGCTTGTCCTGCACGGGAATGAAGCCGCCCGGCACCGCGTTGAACAGCAATGCGGTCGCCGCGAGCAGCGCCGCATAGACCGCGAACACCACGCCGCGCCGCTTCAGCGTGCGCGCGACGACGCCGTGATAGCGATCGGAGCTGCGTTCGAAGAAGCGGTTGAACGGATGGAACAGCCAGCCGAATGCGCGATCGAGCGCACGCGTCAGCACATCCTTCGGTGCGCCGTGCGGACGCAGCAGCTTCGCGGCGAGCGCGGGCGACAGCGTCAACGAGTTGATCGCGGAGATCACCGTCGAGATCGCGATCGTCACCGCGAACTGCTTGTAGAACTGGCCCGTGACGCCCGACATGAACGCCATCGGCACGAACACCGCGCACAGCACGAGTGCGATCGCGACGATCGGCCCCGACACTTCGCGCATGGCCTGGTGCGCGGCGTCGCGCGGGCTCAGCCCCCGAGCGATGTTGCGCTCGACGTTCTCGACGACGACGATCGCATCGTCGACCACGATCCCGATCGCGAGCACGAGCCCGAACAGCGTCAGCGTGTTGATCGAGTAGCCGAGCAGGTAGAGCCATGCGAACGTGCCGACCACCGACACCGGCACCGCGACGAGCGGAATGATCGACGCGCGCCACGTTTGCAGGAACAGGATCACGACGAGCACGACCAGCACGACCGCTTCGATCAGCGTGTGCTGCACCGCACGGATCGATTCGCGAACGAATACCGTCGGGTCCCACACGGGGCGGTACGCGACGCCGGGCGGGAAGCGCTTCGACAACTCGTCGAGCTTCGCGTACACGGCCTTCGCGACGTCGAGCGCGTTCGCGCCCGGCGACAGGAAGATGCCGACCACGGCCGAGTGCTTGTCGTTGAAATACGAGCGCAGCGTGTAGTCGCCCGCGCCGAGCTCGATGCGCGCGACGTCGGACAGCTTCACGACCTGGCCGTCGTCGCCGTTGCGCAGCACGATGTCGCTGAATTCCTGCACCGTGCGCAAGCGGCCGCGCACGTTGATCGACACGAGGAAGTCGTTTTTCTTCGGCGACGGCTCCGCGCCGAGCTGACCGGCCGACACCTGCACGTTCTGCTCGCGCACGGCCGCGATCACGTCGCTCGCGGTCAACCCGCGCGACGCGAGCCGGTTCGGGTCGAGCCACAGCCGCATCGCGTAATCGCCGGAGCCGTATACGCCGACGTCGCCGATGCCGGTGAGCCGCGACAGTTCGTCCTTCACGTGCAGCGTCAGGTAATTGCGCAGGTACAGCGAATCGCGGCTGTTGTCCGGCGAATAGAGGCTCACGTACATCAGCGGCGTCGGCGACTGCTTCTGCGTGGTCACGCCGTACTGGCGCACCTCGTCGGGCAGGCGCGACAGCGCCTGGCTCACGCGGTTCTGCACGCGCACGGCGGCCGTGTCGGGATCGACGCCCTGCAGGAACGTGACGACGACCTGCAGGCTGCCGTCCGAACCGGCGACCGACTTCATGTACATGATGCCTTCGACGCCGTTGATCGCCTCTTCCAGCGGCTCGGCAACCGATTCGGCGATTTCCTTCGGGTTTGCGCCCGGGTACGTTGCACGCACGACGACGCTCGGCGGCACGACTTCCGGGTATTCGCCGGCCGGCAGCATCGGGATCGAGATCAGGCCGATCGCGAAGATGACGATCGACAGCACGACCGCGAAGATCGGCCGGTCGATGAAGAATCGGGAGAAATCCATCGTATCGCTCCCGTCATTGCGCGGCAGGCGCGCCGGCATCGGCGACCGCCTGCGTCGCGCTGCCCGCATCGGCGCGCGCGGGCAGCGCCTTCGGCTTCACCTGCGCGCCCGGATAGTAGATGCGCTGCACGCCGTCGACGACCACGCGGTCGCCCGCCTGCAGCCCCTTCTCGACGATCCGCTCGCCGTCGAGTTCGCGGCCGATCGTCACGTCGCGGCGCAGCGCCTTGTCGCCCGAGCCGATCACGTACACGTACTTGCGGTCCTGGTCGGTCAGCACGGCCTTGTCGTCGACCAGCAACGCGTCCTGGTCGCGGCCGCTGACGAGCTGCACGCGCGCATACAGGCCCGGCGTGAACGTATGGTCCGCATTCGGAAGCCGCACGCGTGCGCGGATCGTGCCGGTCTGCGGATCGAGCCGGTTGTCGAGGAAATCGACGGTGCCCGCATGCGGGAAGCCCGTCTCGTTCGCAAGGCCGATGCGCACCGGATCGGCGCCGATCGCGCGATGTGTCGGATCGGCGCGCCGCGCGTTGTAGCGCAGGTAGCTCTGCTCGTCGCAATCGAAATACACGTAGACCGGATCCTGCGACACGACGGTCGTCAGCAGCGTGTCGTCCGCACGCGCGAGGTTGCCGACGGTCGCAACCGCGCGGCCGACGCGGCCCGCGATCGGCGCGCGCACTTCGGTGAAACCGAGATTGAGCTTCGCGTCGGCAACGGCCGCATCGGCCGCCTGCAGATCGGCGCGCGCCTGTTCGGCAGTCGCGCGCGCGTTGTCGAGCTCTTCCTGCGACGTTGCGTGCGCATCGATCAGCGTCTGCACGCGCTTGAGTTGCACGTTCGCAAGGCTCGCGGCCGCACGGGCGCGCTGCTGCTGTGCATTCGCACGATCGAGCGCGATCCGGTACGGGCGCGGATCGATTTCGAACAGCAGCGCACCCTGCGCGACCACGTCGCCCTCCTTGTACGCGACACGCTGCAGATAGCCGCTCACGCGCGGCCGCAGCTCGACCGCGTCGACCGCTTCGACGCGTCCGTTGAATTCGTCCGCGAGGCGGACGGTACGCGGCGCGACGGTAGCGACGCCGACTTCTGGAAGAGGATGGGCCGACGATGGGCCTTTGCCGTCGTGACAACCCGACAACGCCAGCAACAGGGCACAGGCGGCGCCCAAAGGCGGCGTCCTGCGTAGGGAAAAGGAGAGCATGATGCCTCGCGACGGGTTAAACTGCCGCGTAGCATAAAAGTTGAAGTTAACTTTAAGTCAAGCTTTCTCGGAGGGCGTCATGGGTATCCAGGAAACCCCGCAATGGCCGCTGATGTCGATCCGCGAAGTGGCCGCGCGCAGCGGCGTGCCGGCGTCGACGCTGCGCTTCTACGAGACACGCGGGTTAATCAAGTCGCATCGCAACGGCTCGAGCCATCGCCACTATTCGCGTGCGGTGCTGCGGCTGATCGCGTTCATCGTGTTCGCGCAGAAGATCGGCTATTCGCTCGACGAAATCGCCGAACAGCTCGTCAGCCTGCCCGAGGACACCGCGCCGAGCAACAAGGACTGGCAGCGGCTGTCGCGCGGCTGGAAGCAGCGCGTCGCGAGCCGGATCGAGGAGCTGCAGCGGCTCTATATCAATCTCGATGAATGCATCGGCTGCGGCTGCCTGTCGCTGAAACGCTGCAAGCTGACCAACCCGGAAGACCGCGCGGGCCGCAACGGGCCCGGCGCGCGACGCTGGCTCGGCGACAAGCCGCCGACCGATTCCGAATGACGTGCCGGCCGCGCGCGCACTGCATCACCCGACGCGCCAGCCGCCGTTCACCGCGATCGTCGCGCCCGTGACGAACGACGCGCGCGGCCCGGCGAGCCACGCGACCGCATCGGCGATGTCGTCCGGCCGCCCGGCGCGGCCGGCCGGCGTCTGCTCGCGAATCGTCGCCGCGATGGCCGGCGCGACCCCGCCGTCGCCGAAGAAACGCGTGTCGGCGATATAGCCGGGTGCGACCGTATTGACCGTCGCCCCGCGCGGCCCGAGTTCGCGCGCCAGCGCGACGGTGAAGCCTTCGACGCCGGCCTTCGCGGCTGCATACGCGAGGCCGCCCGGCAACAGGCTGCCGGCGCGCGCCGCGATGGAGCCGATGTTGACGATTCGCGCGGCGTGGTCGGCCAGGTGCGGCAGCACGGCCATCGTCGTCAGAAACAGGCTTTTCAGGTTCGCATGGAGCACCGCGTCCCATACGGACTCGGCCTCCGCCGCTTCGGTATCCGCGCCGACGCGCCCGGTCAGCCCCGCGTTGTTGACCAGCACGTCGATCCGCGGCCATCGCGCGACGATCGCGGCGACGGCCACTTGCGCGTCGCGCCGCACGCCCAGGTCGCCGGCCTGCCCGATCGCCGCGCCGCCCAGGCGCTCGACGGCCGCCTCCAGCCGCGCCACGTCGCGCCCGACGATCGCGACGCGATACCCGTCCTGCACCAGCCGGCGCGCGATCGCGAAGCCGATCCCGCTCGATCCGCCCGTGACGATCGCCGTGCGTTGTCGTTCGTTGTCCGTCATGGCCTACCCCCTTTCCTCGGTGTTGACGATTGGTGACGTTTGCAGTGTGGGCAACGTACGGCGATAGGTAAAATACGAATTCGATGACATCCTGATACGCGGAAGGTATCGCCATGATCGATCTGCGCCAGTTCCGGCAATTCATCGCGGTCGCCGAAACGCTCAGCTTCCGGCGCGCTGCCGAGCGGCTGCACATGGCCCAGCCGCCGCTCAGCGCGGCGATCCGCAAGCTCGAGGACGAACTGGGCGTCGCCTTGCTCGAACGCGACACCCGCGGCGCGCGGCTCACGCCGGCCGGCGAAGCATTCCTGCTCGAAGCGCGGCGCGCGCTCGAACAGGCCGAACGCGCGGTGGCCGTGGCGCGCCGCGCGGGCGCCGGCCTCGGCGGCACGCTGCGGCTGCGCTTCGTCGACAGCACGGTCAATGCGCTGTTGCCGCTGATCCTGCGTGCGTTCCAGGAACGGCATCCGGACGTCGATTTCCAGCTCGAGGAAGGCACGACCGCCGAGCAGGTGCTTGCGCTGCGTCACGATCGCACGGACGTCGGCCTCGTCGTGCTGCCGGTGGCCGATGCCGGCGACGTGCGTGTCGAGCCGCTGCTGCGCGACCGGATGGTGGCCGCGCTGCCCGACGGCCACCGGCTCGCGCGCCGCCGCCGCATCGCGCTGGCCGAGCTGGCGGACGAACCGTGGGTCATGTTTGCCGCGCACCACGGACCCGGCATGCATGCGCTGATCGTGACGGCATGCGCGCAGGCGGGCTTCGCGCCGCGCGTGGTCCAGCAACCGCGCCAGATGCAGACGACGGCCGGGCTCGTCGCGGGCGGCATCGGCATCGCGCTGATGCCGCGCCTGTTCGTGCCGATGCAGCCGCAAGGCATTACGTTCTGCGAACTGAAGGATGCGGGCAGCCCGCTCGCGTACGAACTGGCGCTCGCGTACCGTACGCCGTCGCCGCTCGTCGATGCGCTGCGCGAGACCGCGCGCAACGCGGTGCGCGAACTGGGGCTGGTTGCCGCGACGTGACCGCGCGCAACGCGCGCGCGGCGCTCAGTCGCCGAGGAAGTTGAACACGACGCCGAGCACGGCCTGCCGGAATGCGTCCGGCCGCGTCGGCAGCGACGTGAACTCCAGCATCATGTGGCTGTACGACACCGTCATGCCCACGGCGCTCGCGATCATGAAGAACAGCACGTTCGGATCGACCGGGCGGATCGCGCCGGCCTCGACCGCGTCCGCCAGCAGCGGCCACATCGCGTCGTGATACGGGCGCACGATCCGCTCCTGCAGCCGATCGAGCCGCGCGCCCTCCTCGGTCGCCGCCGTCGAGAAGAACATGCCGATATCCGGCTCCGCGAATTCGTGATCGACGCACAGCTCGAGCGCGCGCCGCACGCGGTCGCGATGCGGTAGCGACGACGTGCGCAACGCGCGCAGCGCGTCGAACATCGGTTCGGCCAGTTCGACGATCTGCTCGACGACCGCCAGCCACAACGTTTCCTTCGTACCGAAGTGATGGGCGATCAGCGCCGCGTCGATGCCCAGTTCGCGCGCGACTTCGCGCACGCTCGTCGCGTCGTAGCCGCGCTTCGCGAACGTGCGGCGCGCGGCCCGCAATATCAGGTCCGGACCGACGGACGCATCCGCCAGCGGCCGTCCGCGCGTACGCCGCTTCGGCGGCACGCGCTCAGTGACTTCTGCCACGTCTTTCCTGCTCCTTGAACGATTCGAATGTCCGTGCCCGGTACCCCGGTTTCAGGTACCGGAAGCGGGCGGCCCGCCCCGCTCCGTTGACACGCGGAGCCGGGAAGCGCTAGGATCATACATTATTCATCACTTGATGATTTATTCATGACAACCCCTACACGCATCGTCATCGTCGGCGGCGGGATCGCCGGGCTGCAGCTCGCGACCCGTCTGGGCGAACGTCTCGGCCGGTCCGGGCGGGCGCAGATCACGGTCGTCGACCGGAGTCCCACGCACATCTGGAAGCCGATGCTGCACACGATCGCGGCCGGCACGCGCGACGTCCAGCAGCAACAGGTGATCTTCCTCGCCCACGCCCGCGATCACGGCTACACGTACCAGCCCGGCGAACTGAAGGGGCTCGATCGCGCGCGCCGCCGCGTGCAGCTCGGCGAGATCCGCTCGCAGGACGGCGACGTGGTGATCGACGCACGCGAACTCGAATACGACGTGCTGATCCTCGCGCTCGGCAGCCAGGCCAACGATTTCGGCGTGCCCGGCGTAAGCGAGCACTGCTACTTCATCGACAGCCAGCAGCAGGCGGAGACCTTCAACGAGGCGTTGCGGATGCGCGTGTTCCGCAGCATCGCGCGCGACGAGCCATTTCGCGTCGCGATCGTCGGCGCGGGCGCGACGGGCGTGGAACTCGCGGCGGAGTTGAGCCGTTTGCTGGAAGTGGCGCAGGCGTACGGTGACGAAACGGTGCGCGAGCGGCTGCAACTCACGCTGCTCGAAAGCGGCCCGCGCATCCTCAACGCGTTTCCGGCGCGGATTTCCGCGTCGGCCCAGCGGCGGCTCGAACAGATCGGCTTTCGCGTGCTGACGTCGACGCGCGTCACGTCGGCCGACGCGAACGGTTTCCACTACGGCGACGGTTCGTTCGCCGAAGCGGACCTGATGGTCTGGGCGGCCGGCGTGAAGGCGCCCGATTTCATGCAGGCGTTGGACGGGCTCGACACGAACCGCGCGAACCAGATCGTCGTCGGCCCCACGCTGCAGGCGAGCGGCGACGAGCACGTGTTCGCGATCGGCGATTGCGGAAGCCTGCTGCCCGACGGCCACGAACGGCCGCTGCCGCCGACCGCTCAGGTCGCGACGCAACAGGCCGAGCACCTCGCGAAGCACTTGCCCGCGTGGCTCGACGGCACGCCGATTCCGCCGTTCGCGTTCCACGATTTCGGCGCGCTGGTGTCGATCAGCGATTACGACGCGTTCGGCACGCTCGGGCAGTTCGGGTTCTTCCGCGGCGGCTTCATCCAGGGGCGCTTCGCGCAGTTCAGCCACCTGATGCTCTACCGGCGGCACCAGCAGGCGCTGCACGGTTTCTCCAAGGCGACCTTGCTGTGGATCGCCGAACGGATCAACGGCTGGGTGCAGCCGCGCATCCGCCTGTCGTGATGCCGCGCGTCGCGGCACCGCGTAACGTTTCGAGGAACAGAAGCATGAACAATCGTGCAGCGCCCTGGCTCATGACCGTCGCCGCAATCGGCAGCTTCGACATGCCGTCCGTCTCGTGGGGCGGGCCGCGGCGGCGCAGCGTCACGCGCGACCGGCTGCCGTCGTGGGACGCGACGAGCAAGCCGACCATCAGCGTGCTCGAACGGCCCACGGCCGACACCGTGATGATCTCGTGGTGCGACGCCTGCACCGGGCACTACGGCTACCAGAAGTGGCGCCTGTTCACGACGCGCAAGCGCGGCGTGTGCGCGCTGTCGGGGCGATCGATCGAGATCGGCGACAGCGTCTATGCGCCGCAACTGCTCGGCTCGACGCCGGGCAACGCCGCCGCGATGGTGCTCGCGGCGTGCATCGACGAAGCCCTGACAGCCTGACCGTCAGGTCGACGTGGCCTGACCGGCGCCATAGGCCGGATCGCCGTTCTGCCGTTCGAGTTCCGCATCGAGGTGCGCGGCATGTGCACTCGCTTCGGACTCCGACATCAACTCGCCTTCCCACTTCGCGACCACCGCGCTGGCGATCGAGTTGCCCACCGCGTTCGTGGCCGAGCGGCCCATGTCGAGGAACGTGTCGACGCCGAGAATCAGCAGCAGCCCGGCTTCCGGGATGTTGAACTGGTGCAGCGTGGCCGCGATCACGACGAGCGACGCGCGCGGCACGCCGGCCATCCCCTTCGACGTCAGCATCAGGATCAGCAGCATCGTGATCTGCGTGCCGAGCGACAGGTGGATGTTGTAGGCCTGCGCGATGAACAGCGACGCGAACGTGCAGTACATCATCGAGCCGTCGAGATTGAACGAATAGCCCATCGGCATCACGAAGCTCGAGATCTTGCGCCGCACGCCGAAACGGTCGAGCGCGTCGAGGATCTTCGGATACGCGGCTTCGGAGCTGGCCGTCGCGAACGACAGCATGAACGCTTCCTTGATCAGCACGAGCAGCTTGAACACGCGGCGGCCGAGGAACAGCAGCCCGGCCGCGACGAGCGTGGCCCACAGCAGCACGAGGCTCACGTAGAAGTCGCCCATGAACACCGCGAACTTCAGCAGGATCGACAACCCGTTGACCGCGACGGTCGACGCCATCGCGGCCATCACCGCGAGCGGCGCGAGCTTCATCACGTAGCCGGTGATCTTCAGCATCACGTGCGCGAGCTGATCGATCGCGGCGACCAGGATCTTGCCGCGCTCGCCGAGTGCGGCGAGCGCGACGCCGAAGAACATCGAGAACACGACGATCTGCAGGATCTCGTTGTTCGCCATCGCCTCGGCGATCGACTTCGGCACCATGTGGCCGACGAAATCCTTCAGCGTGAACTTGGACGTCGCGAGATGCGCGGACGCGCCGATGTCCGGCAGCGGCAGGCCGAGGTTCTCGCCGGGCCGCAGCAGGTTCGCCATCAGCAGGCCCAGCAGCAGCGAGATCAGCGACGCGGTAACGAACCAGCCGAGCGCCTTCACGAACACGCGCCCGACCGACGACGCATCGCCCATGTGCGCGATGCCGACGACCAGCGTCGAGAACACCAGCGGGCCGATCACCATCTTGATCAGCCGCAGGAACACGTCGGACACGAGTGAGATGTAGCCGGCGATTTCAGCGGCCGACTGCTTGTCCGGAAGCTGCGTGTAGATCAGGTAGCCGATCAGGATGCCGGCTGCCATCGCGAGCAGGATCCAGCCTGCCGCAGACATTCGTTTGTTCATGACGGAATTCGCCGCACGGCGATGAAGTTGAAGGAAGAAAGGCACGCGTGCCATGCCGCTCGGGCCCACACGGATGTCCGCGGGCGGACGCGCTGCCGCCGCACCGGCATTCGCGGCAACGCGAACGCCGGCGGCAGCGATTCGGCATCGAACGGTCGGGTCAGTAGCCGATCGCCGAGCCGGCCGGACGGCGCGGGTCGTTGTAGCCGTAGATGAAGCCGACACGCACGTTGCCGGACACGGACGAATCGTTGCCGGAACTCTGGCGGCTCGCCGCTTCGGTGCCCGGCAGGCCGACCATGATCAGCTCGGCGGCACCCCACGGCGTCTGCTCGACCATCTTGTAGCCCATGTTGCCCAGGATCGCGAGCGTGTCGGGCGACAAGCCGTAGGTTTCGTAATAGACCGCATCGGGCAGCCACTGGTGATGAATGCGCGGCGCGGCGACCGCGTCCTGCGGCGTCATCCCGTAGTCGATCACGTTCAGCACGGTCTGCAGCGTGATCGTGACGATGCGCGAGCCGCCCGGCGAACCGACCACCATGAACACCTTGCCGTCCTTCTTCACGATGGTCGGCGCCATCGACGACAGCGGACGCTTGCCCGGCGCGATCGAATTGCGCGTGCCCTGTACGAGGCCGAACAGGTTCTGCGCGCCGACCTTCACGGTGAAGTCGTCCATCTCGTCGTTCAGGAAGAAGCCCGTGCCCGGCGCGATGACCACGGCGCCGAAGCGGCCGTTGACCGTATAGGTCGTCGACACCGCGTTGCCGTCGTGGTCGACGATCGAGTAATGCGTCGTTTCCGGCTTCTCGTGCACGCCGACACCGGGCTGAACGTCGACCGACGGCGTCGCCGTATCGGCATGGATGCTTTTGCGGATCTGCGCCGCGTACTCCTTGCTCGTCAGCTTCGCGACCGGGTTGTCGATGAAGTTCGGATCGCCGAGCAGCGTGTTGCGGTCTTCGTACGCATGGCGCATCGCTTCGGTCATATAGTGGACCGCCGCGGCCGAGTGGTAGCCGAGCTTGCGCAGGTCATACCCTTCGAGGATGTTCAGCGTCTCGCACATCGTCACGCCGCCCGAACTCGGCGGCGGCGCCGACACGAACTCGTAGCCGCGATACGTGCACGTCAGCGGCGCCATGTCCTGCGCGCGATAGGACGCGAAATCGGCCGCCGTGATCACGCCGCCGCCGCGCCGGGCCGCCGCCTCGACGATCTTCGGGATCTCGCCGTGATAGAACGCGTCGGGCCCCTGCTCCGCGATGCGTTCGAGCGTGAGGGCCAGGTCCTTCTGCACCAGGCGGTCGCCCTGCTGCAGCGCCGTGCCGTCCGGGCGCAGGAAGATGCGCGCGGCTTCCGGGTCCTTCCTGAAGCGCTCGACCGTCGTGTCGAGGATGTCGGTATCGCCGCGCGTCAGCACGAAGCCGTCGCGTGCGAGCCGGATCGCCGGCGCCATCACCTGCTTGCGCGTCAGCTTCCCGTACTTGCGCTGCGCGAGATCGAGGCCGGCCACCGTGCCCGGCACGCCGACCGCGCGATAGCCGTACAGGCTCTGGTCCGGGATGACGTTGCCCGCCGCATCGAGATACATGTTCGCGGACGCCGCGGCCGGTGCGGTCTCGCGGAAATTGATGAAGCGGTCGCGGCCGTCGGCCAGGTGGAGGGTCATGAAGCCGCCGCCGCCGATGTTGCCGCAGCACGAATTGGTCACGGCCTGCGCATAGCCGACGGCCACCGCCGCGTCCACCGCGTTGCCGCCTTCCTTCAGGATGTCGACGCCGATCTGCGACGCGAAGTGCTGCGACGACACGACCATGCCGTTCTTCGCTTCGACCGCCGGGTCCGACGCGGCGAACGCGCACACGCTCATCGCGGACAACAGGGTGAGTACTACGAGCCGCCTCATGACGGAATCCTCCAGACGAATAAACAGTCCATGCCGGGATGCGCGGCCGCGCCATTGCGTATCGACACCGCCAAGCCGGCATGTAATAAACGATACATTTCCGCAAGGCCGCGATCATAACACTCGCTTTTTTGCGTCAAAAACTAGGGTAACCACTGAAAACCAAGGCGAAGAAGTCTCGATACGGCCGTCGAGGAGTGTTCGATTTATTACATATATGAACGGAGTCGTTGGCCTGATGATGCGTCCCTCTAATTTCGGACCGGACGCGGCCCGCCGCACGTCAATCGGCTAACATGCGTGCAGTTGCCGGCAGACGCCCGTCTGCCGTTTGATCGTTCAATTCAGATAGAGAGCCGGAGGGCCGATGGGGACGAGCATCAGGGCGTTGCTGTTATCCCAGATGGATAGCTTCACGCCGTCGGAACAGAAGGTCGCGCTGGCGTTGCTGGATCGCTACCCGAGTCTCGGGCTGGGCCCCATCGCGCAGTTTGCGAAGCAGGCGGAAGTCAGCGACCCGACCGTGTTCCGCTTCGTCGTCCGGATCGGCTTTCCGAACTACTCGTCGTTCCAGCAGGCGCTGCACGACGAGATCGACACCGCGATGAATTCGCCGCTCGCGCGGATGGATGCATTCCACTCGGAAACGGGCATGCGCGACAGCCATGCGGCGATTTTCCAGCGGCTGTCCGAATCGCTCGCGACCACGATCGAAGGGCTCGACGCGGCCGCGTTCGACGCAGCGGTGGCGGTGCTGGCCGATCCGGACGTGCGCGTCTTCTGCGGCGGCGGGCGCTATACGGCGCCGCTCGCGTCGCTGTTCTCGTTCACGCTGGCCTATGCGCGGCCGCACGTGCAGTACGTCGAGCCGAACGTGAATCTCGCCTCCGTCGCGCTGGCCGACATGGGGCGCAACGATCTGCTCGTGATCTTCGACTTTCGCCGCTACCAGAAGGACAGCATTCGCTTCGCGCAGGCCGCGCATCGGCTGGGCGCGCGGATCCTGCTGATCACCGACGAATGGCGCTCGCCGATCGGCGAATTCGCGGAGATCGTGCTGCGGATCCAGGGCCGCCCTTTCGCGATGCTGCAGACCAACGTGCCGACGCTGGCACTCGCCGAAGCGCTGGTGATCGGCGTGACGAACCGGCTGCCGGAACTGGCGCGGCAGCGGATGGAGAAGATCGAGCAGCTCAACGCGGGCGGGATCGAGTGGGATACCAGCCGGCGCGATTTGCCCGAATGACGCGTGGTCGCCATTCGGGCCTGGATCTCAACTCTCGACGTCCTCCAGACTGAACACTTCCGTCTTGTCGTTGTACGAAAAAACCTCCCCGTACCGCCCCCAGTCGATCACCGCGTCGAGCGTTTCCTCGGCCGCTTCGTCGGACAGGAAATCCTCGAGTTCCTGCTCGAAGCGCACGCGCGGCGCGCGGTGACCCGGACGCTCGTTCAGCACTTTCCTGATCCGGGCGGCGAGCGGCACGTGCTTCAGCAGGTGATCCGCGAACATCAGCTTGCGCTCCTGCGTGCCGAATTCCGCGAACACGCGCGCGGGCGGCGTCAGGAACACGTCGCCTTCGCGCACGTCCGCGAAGCCGAGGTGCTGCAGCACTTCCACGATCGGAAACAGTTCGTCGACCTCGAGGTGCAGCGTGCGCGCGATTTCGGGCATGTCCGCGCGGCCATGGTACGGCGCCATCGCGAGCGTCTCGATCAGGCCGGCCATCAGGTTGGTCGACACGCGCGGCATCCAGCTGCCGAGCTCGAGTCCCTTCTTCGTCGCCTCGCCGGTCTGGCGTGCGGTCATCTTCGCGTAGATGTCGTCGACGAGCTTGCGGAAATCGGTGTCGAGCCGGTTGCGCGGGTGCTTGAACGGCACCTTGATCTCGGCGATCACGCGGCCCGGGTTCGACGACAGCACGAGGATCCGGTCGCACATGAACACCGCTTCCTCGATGTTGTGCGTGACGATCAGCACCGACTTGATCGGCATGCGGCCCTGCGTCCACAGATCGAGCAGGTCGGTACGCAGCGTTTCGGCGGTCAGCACGTCGAGCGCGGAGAACGGCTCGTCCATCAGCAGGATGGTCGGATCGACGACGAGCGCGCGCGCAAAGCCGACGCGCTGACGCATCCCGCCCGACAGCTCGCGCGGATACGCGTTCTCGAAGCCGTCGAGACCGATCAGGTCGATCGCGGCCAGCGCACGCTCGCGCCGCTCGCGCGCGCCGACGCCGAGCGCCTCCAGCCCGGCTTCCACGTTCTGCAGCACGGTGAGCCACGGAAATAGCGCGAAGGTCTGAAACACCATCGCGACGCCCTCGGCCGGGCCGCGCAGCGGCTGGCCGAGGTACGTCACTTCGCCGCCGGTCGGCTCGATCAGCCCGGCGATGATGCGCAGCAGCGTCGACTTGCCCGAGCCCGACCGGCCGAGCAGCCCGACGATCTCGCCTTCGCGCAGCGACAGGTTCGCGTCGTCGAGCACGAGCAGCTCGCCCTGGGTCTTGTTGAAGCCGCGGCAGACGTGATCGACGCGCAGGATCTCTTCACCGAGCCGGGGCGGCTGCAGCGGCTGGGACGTCTGGACGGGGGCGTTTACAGCATTCGGATTGTGCATCGCGTTTCGCTCTCAATCGGTCTCAGTCGAGCCGCAGCTTCGCTTCGGCAAAGGCATACAGCGGGCGCCACAGCAGGCGGTTGAACAGGGTGACGAACAGGGACATCACGGCGATGCCCAGGATGATCTTCGGAAAATCGCCGTCGGCGGTGGTCTGCGCGATGTAGGCGCCGAGGCCGTGCGCCTCGATCCTGGTGTTGCCCCACTGCACGGCTTCCGACACGATGCTCGCGTTCCACGCGCCGCCCGATGCGGTGATCGCGCCGGTCACGTAGTACGGGAAGATGCCGGGCAGGATCGCCTGGCGCCACCACTGCCAGCCGCGGATGCGGAAATTCTTCGTCGCTTCCTTGTAGTCGTTCGGATAGGACATCGCGCCGGCAATCACGTTGAACAGGATGTACCACTGCGTACCGAGCACGATCAGCGGCGACAGCCAGATGTCCGCGTTCAGGTGAAAACGGACGATCACGATCACGAATACCGGAAACAGCAGGTTCGCCGGGAACGCGGCGAGGAACTGCGCGAGCGGCTGGATCTTCTCGGCGAGCTTCGGGCGCAGCCCGATCAGCACGCCGAGCGGCACCCAGATCACGGAGGCGATCGCGATCAGTACCAGCACGCGCAGCAGCGTGACGAGCCCGAGCACCAGCACGTGGCCGACCTCGGCCATCGTCACGCCGGTCGCGACGAAGCTGACGACGCGCCACACGACGTACGCCGTCAGCAGGATCACGAACGCGCCCCACACGACGTCGCCGATGCGCGACGACCGGCGCGCCGATGCGCCGCGCACCCGCGCGCCCTTCGACGCCGGCACGCGCAGCGGAATCCGCGCGGCCTGCGACAGCAGCCAGCCGGCCGGTACGAGCAACTGATGGATCAGATGCGTGCGACGCATCATGTCCAGCAGCCACGATTGCGGCGCATCGCCCGACGCGGTGTTCTCCATCCGGAACTTGTCGGCCCACGCGACGAGCGGGCGAAACAGGAACTGGTCGTAGGCGAGGATCACGACCGACATCGCGACGATCACCCAGCCGACCGCGCCGAGATTCTTGTCCGCGATCGCCTGCGCGAGATACGCGCCGATGCCCGGCAACGTGATCGTCTGGTTGCCGACCGTGATCGCCTCCGATGCGACGACGAAGAACCAGCCGCCCGACATCGACATCATCATGTTCCAGATCAGGCCCGGCATCGAGAACGGCACCTCGAGCTTCCAGAAGCGCTGCCAGGACGTCAGGTGAAAGCCGCGCGACACTTCGCTCAAGTCGCGCGGCACCGTGCGCAGCGACTGGTAGAAGCTGAACGTCATGTTCCATGCCTGGCTCGTGAAGATCGCGAAGATCGCGGCCAGCTCCGCACCGAGCACACGCCCCGGAAACAGCGCGAGGAAGAACGTGACCGTAAACGAGATGTAGCCGAGCACCGGCACCGACTGCAGGATGTCGAGGATCGGGATCAGCACCATGCCCGCGCGGCGGCTCTTGGCGGCGAGCGTGCCGTAGGCGAGCGTGAACGTAAGCGACGCGACCATCGCGGCGAGCATCCGCAGCGTGGTGCGCAGCGCGTATTCGGGCAGGTTCGACGGATCGAGCGAGATCTTCTGAGTCTGCAGCACGCCGATCGGCGCCATCGTCTGGTGAAAACCGACGATCGCCATCGCCAGCACGCAGATGATCAGCGGAAACGCGACGGCATCCCAGCGGTTGGGCAGCACGCGCCACGCCGAGGCGTTCGCGGTGCGGTTCGGATCGAAACGGATATCCATCGGTAGCGTCTTGTGTCGAATTGAAAATCGATGGGTCCGGCCGCGTGCCGCGCGGCCGGGCGTCGCACCCACGGTGCGAATCAGGTCAACCCGTGCAGTGCCCGGCAGGAGATGGCCGATCGCGCGAACGGCAGCACCGAGCCTTCCTTGACGAAGCGGAAATCGACGCCGGGACGCATGCCGGCATGGGCGATGCCGCGGGCAATGATCAGAAAAAACAGCGCGAGGCTGAAGGTGCGCGTGCGGTGACCGACCGCACCGACCGTATCCGTTGCCGCGAGGTTCGGCATGAAGGGCTCCGGAGAGGTGATTCGGAGTGGGAGGCTATCGGGCGGTCGTGACGCAAATGTGACGTGTCACTTACAGGACATTGACAGGTCGTCCGGCGGGCGTCGCGCATCGCCCCGTCGGGCGCCAACACGAGGGTTCGATCTCGCAACGGCCGGGAATAAATCCGCCGCCTCGCCGGTAT
This sequence comes from Burkholderia sp. HI2761, assembly GCF_002223355.1. Classification (NCBI taxonomy): domain Bacteria; kingdom Pseudomonadati; phylum Pseudomonadota; class Betaproteobacteria; order Burkholderiales; family Burkholderiaceae; genus Burkholderia; species Burkholderia sp. HI2761. The sequence continues at coordinate 2,337,166 of NZ_NKFN01000007.1, forward strand.
CGCATGCGAAAGCGCCGGCTTATTCCAGGACGATCCGGCCGTCCGGTTTCGTCACACGAATGCGAGGCTTACATGTCTTCATCGACCCCCACCCGCCCGTCGCGCCGCAAGGCCCTGCAGTGCATGGCCTTCGGTGGGCTCGGCACGTTGTTCACGCTGTCGGGCGGCATCCTCACCCCGTTCGACCTCGCGCTTGCGCAGACCGGCGACGCACGCCCGGCCGACGCGGGGCGGCCGCTGTTCGTGCAGATCAGCGATACGCACATCGGCTTCAACAAGGACGCGAATCCCGACGTGTCGGCCACGCTGAAACAGACGATCGACCTCGTCAACGGGATGCCCGCGCTGCCCGCGCTCACGATCCATACCGGCGACATCACGCACCTTTCGAAGCCGGAGGAATTCGACCACGCGTCGCAGTTGCTCTCCGCGCTGCGCGTGCCCGAACTGCATACGGTGCCCGGCGAACACGACGTCACCGACGGTTCGGGCGCCGAATATTTCGGCCGCTTCGGCAAGGCGTCGGACAATCGCGGCTATTACAGCTTCGACCACGCGGGCGTGCACTTCATCGGCCTCGTCAACGTGATGCATTTCAAGCCGAACGGGCTCGGCAGCTTCGGCGACGAGCAGCTTGCGTGGCTCGCGCAGGACCTGAAAGGCCGCTCGTCGAGCACGCCGATCGTCGTGTTCTCGCACATGCCGATGTGGACCATCTACGAACCGTGGGGCTGGGGCACCGGCGACGCACCGCAGACGATGGCGCTCCTGCGCCGCTTCGGCTCGGTCACCGTCCTGAACGGACACATCCACCAGATCGTGTCGAAGGTCGAGGGCAACGTGACGTTTCATACCGCCCGCTCGACCGCGTTCCCGCAGCCGACGGCCGGCAACGGCCCGGGCCCCGTCCCGCTCACGGTGCCGCACGACCGGCTGCCGTCGATGCTCGGCGTGACGACCGTCGAGTTCGCCTGCCATCCGGTCGCGTCGTCGCTGCGCGATGCGACGCTCGCGTGATCGATACAAGGAGACCGACATGATCCGCTTCAAGCCATCTCGAATCATCGCGGTGCTGATCCTGTGCGGCGCGGCCGCCGGCACGCCGCTCGCCGCATTCGCGCAGGGCCCCGACGGCCCGCTCGTGACGATCCGCAATTTCATGTTTTCGCCGATGTCGACCACGATCAAGGCCGGCACGACCATCACGTGGAAGAACCTCGACGCGGAGCCGCACACCGTCGTCAACGACGCGGGCATCTTTCATTCGAAGGCGCTCGACCAGGACGAGACGTACGCGTTCCGCTTCGACAAGCCGGGCGTCTACAAGGTGTTCTGCGGGATTCATCCGTACATGAAGGAGACGATCACCGTCGAATGATGCGGCCCGCCGCGACACGCGCGAGCGAACGACGGGCGGCAGCCGCCTGCGAAGGCCGTCGTCCCGTTCGCCCGCAAGATGGACGGAGCCGCCCACGATGCGTGCATTTTCCGGTCGATCGCTTTTCGTCACGGGCGAGCCTTGCACGCGGGCTCACTGCCCCGCTGCGCGCAGGTCCGGCGCGGTGCCGGCGACGACCGGACACGACTGCGGCAACGCCTGCCCGAACAACACGGCCAGCCCGCAAGCGGACGTGAACATGCCGAGGCCGTCATGCCCGACACCCGGCACTTCGACGACCTGCTGCGCGAGATCGTCCGGATGGCGCTTCTTCAGGTAATCGAAATAGGCGAGCCCGCGCGCCAGCCGGTACGGCCCCTGCGCCATCGCCGCGCACGAGCGGTCGATGAAATGCGTGTAGGGATTCGTGTCGGCCTGCCCGAGCAGGTACACGACATGACGCGCGACGTAGCGCGTTTCGAGGTCGCGCACGTCCTGCGACGCAACGTACGGCGGCGCCGACTTCAGCCCGTACTTCCATTCGGTCGCGCGCGGGCAGGCGCCGCCTGCAATGGCCTCGGCATTCGGCCGTTCGTCGTCGAAATACAGGTAACTCGACGGGTTCGCGACCACGTAGCGCACGGCAATGCCGGTGCGCGCGAGCGCGTCGCCTTCGCGCCCGGCCACCGCATAACGCTGCAGCAATTGTGCGCCGGCAGAGTGGCCGATCACGACGACCGTCGACAACGACGGATACAGGCCGCGGTCGGCGAAATGCGCGAGCAACGCGTCAAGCGCCGCGAACGAACTGATCGGGCCCGGCTCGCGCGCCGGTTCGCCGCCCTTCCATCCTTCCTCCGTCCACGCGAGCGTCGATACGCCCAACGAAAACGCCCGCGTATCGGCGCGTGTCAGGAACTGCGGCGCGACCACCATCGTGCCCGCGCCGGTTGCACCGGCCTTTTCGACGACCTTGCGCCCCGATGCGTAGTACGCGTCGGCGTTACGGAGCGTGCCGTGAATCACGATGAACACCCGCGTGACGTCGGGCGCGGCCTGGTCGAGCGGATGGTCGGCGTAGACGGGCAGCTCCGCACGGCCCTGCGGCGTGTCGACGGTCACGCGCTGGTCGGCGACGGCCTTGACCGGCGCTTCGAGACGTTCGCGCTGCGTGGGCGTGGCGGCTGCGGCATGCTGCGCGCCGCCCAGCATGCCGGCCACGGCGCAGGCTACCGCGAGTGGAACGGCGAATGACAGGGCGCGCGCATCGGGCAACGCACGCGAGCGTCGGATGCGGGCAAAGGCGACGGAAATGACGGAAATGACGGACATGGCGGCGACTCGGGTGGCGGATATGACTTGAACGGCGATGGTCGCAGAATCCGTCGCTCGGTGCCGCCCGTTGCGGAAAACGGGTCAGCCGGCCGGTTGCGCACCCGGTTCGGCGTCGGCGCACGCTTCGCCCGCTCGACGCTGCATCCGCTGCACGATGCCGGCCAGTTCGCCGATATGCGTCGGCACCGCCTGCTTGCCGGCGCGCGCCCACGCGTCGAACGACGTCATGCCGCTCACCGCGCCGACGAACGGCACGCCGGCACGCTCGGCCGCCTGCGCGTCCACCGCGTGGTCGCCGACGTAGATCGCCGCCGCAGCCGGCAAGCCCAGCCGCGCCAGTGCCTGCACGAGCCCTTCCGGGTCCGGCTTGTGGCGCTGCACGTCTTCCCCGCCGATCAGCACGTCGACCAACGATTGCAAGCCATTGCGTTCGAGAATCGCCTCGATCCGGTAGCGAAACTTGGACGACACGATCGCGACGGCGAGCCCTTGCTCGCGTAACGCCGCAAGCAATGGCGGCACTTCGGGATAAATACGGGTGCCGGGCACCATGATCTCGTCGGCGCGCGCCACGAAATGCCGCGCGAACGCATCGGCCCGCGCCGCACCGGTGTCTCCCGTCAACGAACGGAACATGTCCGGCAGCGGCAGCCCGATCACGGCGCCGATCTGCGCGGGTGTCGGGCCGGCGGCGCCGAGCTGATGCAGCGCATATTCGGTGCACGCGATGATCGCGGCGGACGAATCCGCCAGCGTCAGGTCGAAATCGAATATGACGGCCCGAACAGGCATGAACGACTCCGTAAGCAAAGCGCGATGGCACGTATGTTACGCGGGTGGCGATAGGGAATCGTCGACGAGATGGCCTGAAACCGGCGGCCATGTGGAACGCGCTTCGCCCGCCGTTGATCCGCCCCCGCGATCGCCGCACGCTATCAACCCCATTGTCGACAGTGCTTTCAAGAATATCGTCGAAATACGATATAAGATTCGCCCATCGACGATACCCGTTTGCCTGATCGAAACACCCACCCTTTCCATGCCGACCGAACTCGACATCGACGCGATCCTGAAAGCGCTCTCGAACCCCGTGCGCCGGGAGATCCTCGTCTGGCTGAAAACGCCCGGCGAACATTTTCCGCAGCAGACGCTGCCGTACGAACACGGTGTCTGCGCGGGCCAGATCGACGCGCGCTGCGGGCTGTCGCAGTCGACCGTCTCCGCGCACCTCGCCACGCTGCAGCGCGCGGGGCTCGTGACGTCGACGCGGATCGGCCAATGGGCGTTCTTCCGGCGCAACGAGGCCGTCATCGACGCATTTCTCGACGCCCTGCGCCGCGAACTCTAGCCAACGGCCGAACCGGCCATGCGGGGCGCCATCGCACATGACGCGATGGCTTCCCCGCCTTTCGTGAAGAGGTTATTTGCCATGCCCACACTGTTCGATCCCGTTACCCTCGGCGACCTGACCCTGCCGAACCGCATCGTGATGGCGCCGCTCACCCGCTCCCGTGCGGGCGCGGCGCGCGTGCCGAACGCGCTGATGGCGCGCTACTACGCCGAGCGCGCATCGGCCGGCCTGATCATTACCGAAGCGACGTCGGTCACGCCGCAAGGCGTCGGCTATGCCGACACGCCCGGCATCTGGTCCGACGAGCAAGTCGAAGGCTGGAAGCAGATCACGCAGGCCGTGCACGCGGCCGGCGGGCGCATCGTGCTGCAACTCTGGCACGTCGGCCGGATCTCCGATCCGATGTTCCTGAACGGCGACCTGCCGGTCGCGCCGAGCGCGATCGCCGCGGGCGGTCACGTGAGCCTCGTGCGTCCGCAGCGTCCGTACGTGACGCCGCGCGCGCTCGAACTCGACGAAATTCCGGGCATCGTCGCCGCGTACCGCAAGGGCGCCGAGAACGCGAAGGCAGCGGGCTTCGACGGCGTGGAGATTCACGGCGCGAACGGCTACCTGCTCGACCAGTTCCTGCAGGACAGCACCAATCACCGCACCGATGCGTACGGCGGCCCGATCGAGAATCGCGCCCGCCTGATGCTCGAAGTGGTCGACGCGGCGATCGACGTGTGGGGCGCCGGCCGGGTCGGCGTGCACCTCGCACCGCGCGGCGACGCGCATACGATGGGCGACTCCGATCCGGCGGCAACGTTCGGTTATGTCGCGCGCGAACTCGGCCGCCGCAAGATCGCGTTCATCTTCACGCGCGAATCGTATTCGGGCGACCACTTGAGCCCGCGCCTGAAGGAAGCGTTCGGCGGCCCGCTGATCGCGAACGAGCAGTTCACGCTCGATACCGCGCAGGCCGCGCTCGCGAACGGCAGCGCCGACGCGATCGCCTGGGGCAAGCTGTTCATCGCGAACCCGGACCTGCCGCGCCGCCTCGAAATCGGTGCGCCGCTCAACAAGCCGGTGCCGGAGACGTTCTACGCGGAAGGCGAAACGGGCTACACCGACTACCCGGCGCTGAGCGACGCGGCCTGACGGCACGACGGCGCGTGCTCAGGCGTGCACGTCCGCACGCATGAACACGCGCCGCGTTTCGTCGAGACCGAGCGCGACGTGGTGCGCGCGGATCGCGCGCAGCGCGTCGTCGAGCGCCGCATCGTCGACGATCCGGAAACCGAGGCGTGCGTAGTAAGGCGCGTTCCACGGCGCGTCGCGGAACGTCGACAGCACCACCTGCTCGACGTGCTCCCGCGCCGCGCACACCATCACCTGTTCGATGAGACGTGCGCCGATCCGCTGTCCGGCATGCGACGGCGCGACGTCCAGTTCCTCCAGATACAACCGCTGCACATCGAGCAGCCGGTAAAACGCGAATCCGACGCACGTGCCGTGCGGATCGACCGCGACATACGCGCGACCGTCGTCGATCCGCACGAGCACGGCGGCCGCATCGGTGGGCTCGCCGTCGGCGATATCGGCCATGCCAATTGCGCGAAACCGCTGCGCGGCGGCGACTTCCACGGCGGCCATCGCGGCCGCGTCTTCCCGCGTGGCGGGGCGAATCAGGATCGATGCAGGCATGACGGCAATTCGGGCAGGCACTCTGGAACGGCCGTCACTATAATCGAAACTTCATACGTATCGTTTCGAACGTTTCGAACGCCCGATCCACGAGGTCCGTCATGACGTTGTCCGCACTCGCCGTCTTCGCCTTCGCACTGCTCGTCACGGCCGGCACGCCCGGCCCGAGCGTCGCCGCGCTCGTCGCGCGCGTGCTGACGAACGGCGTGCGCGACGTGCTGCCGTTCCTCGCCGCCATGTGGCTCGGCGAAGCGCTGTGGCTCACGCTCGCGGTCGCGGGGCTGTCCGCGTTCGTGCGCACGTTCGCAACGGGCCTGATCGTGCTCAAGCTGCTCGGCGTCGCATACCTGCTGTTCCTCGCGTGGAAGATGTGGAGCGCGCCGACCGATACGGGTGGGGACGACCTGCCGCGCGGCCAGTCGCCGTGGCGCATGTTCGTCGCGGGCATGCTGGTCACGCTCGGCAACCCGAAAATCATGCTGTTCTATCTCGCGCTGCTGCCGACGATCGTCGATCTGACGCATGTCGGCATCGTCGCGTGGGCCGAACTCGTCGGCACGATGTTGGCCATCCTGATTCTCGCCGACTGCTTCTGGTCGCTGCTCGCTTCGCGTGCGCGTGCGTTGCTCACCTCGGCATGCGCGAAGCGGATCGCGAACCGCACGAGCGCGACCGCGATGGCCGGTGCGGCGGTGGCGATCGCGACGCGGTAAGCGGCGCCTTCGCGCGGCGCATCTTTTCTGCAAGCGCGATACATCGCGCATCACGCTCGAAGCGACCAAGTCACCCTCAAATGCTTCAGGTTGCCCCGATCAGCACATCGGCCGGAATATGCAGGCCCTCGTGCAACCTACGGATCATCGCCAAGCTCAACTCGCGCCGACCATTCAGCACTTCGTACACACGGTTGCTGTTCCCGATGTACGGTCGCATGTCCGGCACCGACAGGCCAGCCTGCTCCATTCGGAAGCGAATCGCCTCGACCGGCGTCGGAGCCCGCAGCGGGAAATGCTCACTCTCATACTTCTCGACGAGGATCGCGAGAATCTCGAGCTGGTCGCCCTCGGGCGTGCCCGGCGCCGGATCGGCGTCGACGAGTCTGGACACCACCTTCAGGGCGGCGTCGTAATCGGCCTCGGTTCGAATCGGTTGAATGTCCATATCGTTACTCCATTTCCACGGTCACCGCGTCCACCTTGTCGTATTCCGCGTGCGTTCCCACAAACTTCACGTACACGACGCCGACCTGGTACGCGACCGCAACAATCAGTCGGAAGTCGTTTCCTTTGATATTGAACACCACCCGATTCCGACCGATGAAGCTGGCACTCGCGTACTGATCCTTGATGTCCTGCGGGGTCTTCCAGTTCGCCTTCGATGCTTCCGCGTACCATGCGAGCAGTTGCTGCTCGGACTGCGCATGCCGCTCGATGAAGGTCAGGAGGGTTCTCTTGGCAACGATTCGCATGCGATGCATTATAGTCCCATATTGGGACTATCACAAGCGACCGTGTGGCTGGCTAATTCAGGTGCTCTACCAATATGTATTTACAGGCACGCTCGGCAACCCGAAGATCATGGCGTTCTATCTCGCGCTGCTGCCGACGATCGTCGATCTGACGCATGTCGGCATCGTCGCGTGGGCCGAACTCGTCGGCACGATGTTGGCGATCCTGATTCTCGCCGACTGCTTCTGGTCGTTGCTCGCGTCGCGCGCCCGCGCATTCCTGACGTCGGCCCGCGCGAAGCGGATCGCGAACCGCACGAGCGCGACCGCGATGGCCGGTGCGGCGGTGGCGATCGCGACGCGGTAAGCCGCCGGCCGGCGCGCATCGCGCCTCCCTTTGTCCGTCGCCTCGGGAATCGACATGAAAACCTGGCTATCGACTGTCCTGCTCTGCCTGTCCGCCACGGTCGCGCACGCGGCCGGTGTCAAGTTCGTCCGGATCCCCGCCGATGCATCCGGCCCCGAGTTGCGTGCGATCGTGTGGACGCCGTGCGCGGAGGCGATGCAAACGCTCACGGTCGGCCCTTACACACTGAAAGGACGTCGCGACTGCCCGACCGCCGGCGACAAGCTTCCGCTCGTCGTGATCTCGCACGGTCATGGCGGCACATTCCTCGGCCACCACGATCTGGCCGAAACACTCGCCAATGCGGGCTTCGTCATCGCGGCGATCAACCATCCGGGCGACACGTTCTCCGACATGAGCCGCGCGACCGACCTGCAGGACTTCGTCGAGCGGCCGGCCGATATCAAGCGCCTGGTGGACTACATGCTCGATCACGCGCCGGATGCCGCGCACATCGACCGGGCGCGCGTCGGTTTCTTCGGCTTTTCGCGCGGCGGGTATACGGGCCTCGTACTCGCCGGCGGCAATCCGGATTTCGCACACGCGCCGGTCGCCTGCCCTGACCCGACCTGGCCGATCTGCAAGCAGATCTGGGCCGGCGACCTGCCGAAGGCGCCGCTGATGCACGACCCGCGCATCAAGGCCTACGTGCTCGCCGATCCGCTCGACGAATTCCCGACGGCCGATACGCTAAAGGACGTGCATGCACCGATCCAGCTCTGGGCGTCCGAGGCAGGCGGCGACGGCGTGGAGCCGGACACGGCCCCCGCGCTGGCCGCGCTGCTGCCGCAACGGCCTGACTTCCACGTCGTGCCGAATTCCGCGCATTTCGCGTTTCTCGCGCCGTGCCCCGAACAACTGGCCCACGACGCGCCCGACATCTGCACGGACGCAAAGGGATTCGATCGCACCGCGTTCCACGCCTCGTTCGACGCGAAGGCACTCGCATTCTTCAACGCGAATCTTCGCTAACTAACAGCGAAACGCCTTGCGCCACGTGCCCGGCGCCGGCACATGATCGTTGCATTCGATCAGCGCACGCACCAGCGCCCAGTCGTCGCCGTCGCAGAAATCGAGCAGCACCGCGCCGTACGGGCCGCGCTGCTCGCGCAAGCGCTCGGCCAGTCGCGCATGAATGCCCTGCACGCGGCCATCGCCGAATGCGACCACCGACGGATTCGCCCCCATCCCCGTTCCGCTGCAGAAACTGAGCGCCCAGCGGCCGCTGTCCGGCAACGGCAGATGCGTCAGCAACGCGTCGATCGCGCGCCACTTCCACGCGATCGACGCGGCCACCGGCACGCGATATTCGTCCTGGATCACGAATGCACCGTCCGGATGGTCGATCGTAAACGTCGCGTTGTCGGGCCACGCGGTGAGGTCGATGCCGAGCGGCCGGCCGCTGCGAAAGCGCCGCAACAGCACGATCGCGCCGCGCACGTCGCCGAGCGTCGGCAGCGCGCCGCCGGCATGCCAGCGCAGCCGCGGATGCCGCGCGCGATGCGCGTCGAACGTCGCATCGAAACCGCGCGTGCACGCCTGCGCCGGCCACTCGTCCTTCACCGACATCACGATGCATTCGCGCGGATGCGTATCGAGAAAGCGCGTACAGGTTGCCAGCACGTCGTCGAACGTCATGCCGAGCGCGATGCCGCCATGATGGATGTCGAATGCATCGCGCGCGTGCCGGCAGCGGATGTCGAATGCATCGCGCGCGTGCCGGCAGCGGATGTCGAGCAGCCGCACGCCATGTGCGAGTTGCGCATCGAGCGGCGCACGCTGCGTGCGCACCAGCCGATCGTCGACCGTATACGCACAGGTGTCATGGCTGCCCGGTAGGGTCAGCGTATGCAGCGGCCGCGCGTCGTCGAGCGCCGACATCCAGTCGGCAGGCGGCATGCACGTATCGTGGCTCGAAGGGATCATGAATCGATGAATGACAAGGAAAGAAAACCGTGGGTCACCGCGGCGGATGTCGCGGCGCGGGCCGGCGTCTCGCGTTCAGCAGTGTCGCGCGCGTTCTCGCCGACGGCAAGCATCGCACCGCAAACACGTGAGCGCGTGATGGTCGCCGCGCGTGCGCTGGGCTACCAGGTCAACCTGATCGCGCGCGACATGATCACGCAGCGCAGCAGCATGATCGGCGTCGTGACGGCCGGGTTCGAGAACCCGTTCCGCGCGCGGCTGCTGTCGGACCTGATGGCCGCGCTCGGGCAGCGCGCGTTCACGCCGCTCGTGACCAATGCGGAAGATCCGCGCCAGGTCCGGCAATCGCTCGAACAACTGCTGAGCTATCGGATCGCGGGCCTCGTGATGACGTCCGCATCGCCGCCGCTGTCGGTCGCGCAGCAGTATCTCGAGCACCGGATTCCGGTCGTGATGATCAACCGCGAAGCGAACCTGCCGGGCGCGGATGTGGTCGTCAGCGACAACGCGGCGGGCGCCGCCCATGCCGCGCAGCGGCTCGTGCGGGCCGGCGCGCGCCGGCTCGCGTTCGTCGGGCCGCGCGGCGCGAGCTACAGCGCGCGGTCGCGCGCCGTGGCGTTCGAGCAGGCGATCGGGCAACGCGACGCGTTCGACGCGACGCTCGTACGCATGTTCGACACGCCGTCCGACACCCATGCCAGCGGGATCGACGCCGCGCGGCAACTGTTCGCGAGCGGCGAGCGGCCCGACGGCGTGTTCTGCTCGTCCGACCTGCTCGCGCTCGGCGTGATCGACGTCGCGCGCGGCGAATTCGGCTTGCGCGTGCCGGAGGATCTGCGCGTGATCGGCTTCGACGACATCCCCGCCGCCGAATACGATGCGTATCGGCTGACGACGCTGCGGCAGGACACGCGCGGCCTCGCGCACGCGGCGATCGACCTGCTCGCCGACCGGATGCAGACGTTCGACGGCCCGTCGCGCACGTGCGTCGTACCGGTCACGCAGGTGGTGCGGGACAGTTGCGCGTAACGACGCCAGACCGGGCGCGGCCGCGCCGCGCGTCACTTCAACCCGCCCGCGAACCCGCGCAACAGGTAGCGCTGCACATAGCCGGCCACGGCGAGCGTGGGCAGCGACGCCATCAGCCCCGCGCTCATCAGGTCGCCCCAGTCGATGCCGTTCTCCGTCACGTAGCCGGCAATCGCGAGCGGCAGCGTGAAGCGGCTCGGCGTCGACACGAACAGCAATGCGATCAGGAATTCGTTCCAGGCCGCGATGAACACGAAGATCGCGGTCGCGATCAGCCCGGGCGCGCACAGCGGCAGCACGATCTGCACGAGCCGCCGCGCGAGCCCCGCGCCATCGATGCACGCCGCTTCCTCGTATTCGATCGGTACGTCGCGCACGAACGCGAGCAGCATCCAGATCGCCATCGGCAGCGCGTAGATTTGATACGCGAGCATCAGGCCGAGCGTCGAATCGAGCAGGTGCAGCCGCTTCGCGAGCGCGAACAGCGGCACCGCGATCGTGATCGGCGGCATCAGTTTCAACGCCAGCACGAGCACCAGGAACAGCAGGTCGAGCCGCGCCGGAAACCGCAGCCGCACGAGTGCGTACGCTGCCGGAAACGCGAGCGCCAGCGCGAGCAGCGTCGTGCCGAAGCCGACCAGCAGCGAATTGGCGAGCGGCGCGCCGATGCCGTTGGACCACACCGACACAAAATGCTCGACGGTCGGTGCGGCCGGCCAGATCCGCAACGGATGATCGAGGCGTTCGAGTGTCGGCATGAAGGCCGCGCCGGCCATCCACAGGCACGGGAGCAGCAACAGCGCGAGCGCGACGACGCGCAGCGCCCACGGCGCCGCGTGACCGAATGCGGCGCCCATTCGTGCGCGCGAGATGCCCGCCGATTGCGTCGTCATGCGCGCCGCTTGCGAACCGTCTGCCATACGTACCCCGAGACCAGCAGCGCGGACGCCGCGAGCATCAGCACCGACGCGGCACTCGCCGGCCCGACGTTGAAGAAGCGGAAGCCCGTGTCGTAAATGTAGGTCGACAGCGTCTGCGTCGCATTGCCGGGGCCGCCGCCCGTCAGCGCATAGACCTTGTCGAACAGCTTGAACGTGTCGATCGAGCGCAGCAGCAGCGCGAGGCCGATCTGCGGCGCCGCGAGCGGCAGCGTGATGTCGCGCAGGCACTGCCATTCGCTCGCGCCGTCGGTGCGTGCGGCTTCGTACAGTTCCTGCGGGATCGACTGCAGCCCGGCCAGCACGATCAGGAACGCCATCGGCGTCCACTGCCACACGTCGACGAGCGCGAGCGACCACAGCGCGAGGTGCGGATCGGACAGCCAGCGCACGCCGTCGACGCCGAACGCCGCGAGCAGCGCGTTCAGGAACCCGTCGAAGTTCAGCCAGTTGCGCCAGATCGCCGAGCACACGAGCGTGGACAGCATCATCGGCAGGATCGCGAGCGGCAGCGCGATACGCCGCCCCGGAAACGCACGCACGAACAGCAGCGCGAGGCCGAAACCGAGCGCGACTTCGGCGAGCGACGCGACGATCGTGAAGCGCAGCGTGTTGCCGAAGCCGGCCGTGAACGCATCGTCGCCGAGCACCGCGCGATAGTTCGCCAGCCCCACGAACGCGCGGCGGCCGGCCGAGTAATCGACCCGGCAGAACGAGTCGATCAGCACCTGCGCGACCGGATACAGCGCAAGCGCGGCGAACACCAGCAGCGCCGGCCCGAGCAGCGCGACGAACGGCAGGCCGCGGCCGAACGCTTTCATGCGGCCTCCCCGGCCGACGGATTGACGTTCGCGGTCACTTGCCGGCCGCGGCCGTCGCCTGCGCGATCTTCTGCTGCGCCTGGCGCAGCGCGGCATCGGGCGCGGCCTGCCCCGTCAATGCGAGCTGCAACTGATCGCCGAGAATGCTCTCGACCTGCTGCCAGTCCTTCACGCGCGGCCGCGCGCGGCCGGCCTCGAGCGCCTTCAGTTGATCGGGATACCAGCGATACTGGCGCACCAGCGCCGGATCGTTGAAGACGCTGCGGCGCGTCGGCGGAATGCCGATGCCGGCGAGGCGCGTCTGCGTATCGCGCGCGCTCAGGTAAGCGAGGAAATCCTGCGCGAGCTTCGCGTGCGGCGCGTCCTTCGGAATGCCCATCTGCCAGATGCCGAGCATCGGCGCCGGCCCTGCGGTCTGCCCCGGCGGCGGCTGCAGCGCGATCTGCCCGACCACGCGCGACTGCTTCGGATCGTCGAGCGCCGGCACCCACGCAGGCCACACTTCTATCGACTGCGCGGCCGTGCCGCGCTGCAATGCGTCGCGCACTTCGGCCGCGCCGTACACGTCGACGTCCTTCGGCGCGAACGCCTTCAGCGCGAGGAACGTCTTCAGGGCGGCCTGCGCTTCGCGCGAATCGATCGTCACGTTGCCGGCATGGTCGAACACGTCGCCGCCGTACGCCCACAGGATCGGCAGGAAGCCCGTGACGACCGGGTTGCCTTTCGTGCCGCGGAACACGACGCCCGACACGCTCTTGTCCGCACCGCCGACGGTCTGCGCGATCTTCAGCACGTCGTCCCAGTTGCGCGGCGGTTGCAGCTTGTACTTCGCGAGCAGATCCTTGCGGTACGCGAACATCTCGACGTTGCCGACGATCGGCAGCGCGTACAGCGCACCGGACGCATTGCGGCCGAGCGCGACGGCGGACGGCACGAGATCGGCGTCCGCGAGCGATGCGGGCAGCGGCTTCAGCCAGCCGTTGCCGATAAATTCGGGCGCCCACGTGTCGTCCATCATCACGAGGTCGTAGGCGCCGGTGCCTTCGCGCATCGACAGCTTGAGCTTCTGGTACAGGTTCGCGTTCGGCAGCTTGAGCAGTTCGATCTCGGTGCCCGGGTGCAGCTTGTTGAAGCCGGCGACGGCGTCTGCCAGCCCCTTGCCGTAGATGTCGTCGCGGCCCGCGATGACGAGATCGGCGGCCACGGCGTGCATGGCGGCGAAGGACAGCGCAAGGGCGGCGGACAGCGCGCGCAGGCGGCTCAGCAAGGTCATGGGTCTCTCTCGATCGGCGTATGGAGCGGAACGGTCATGCGTTGCACACGTGTGCAACGCCGGCGACAGGCCAGGTCGCCTGAAGCGTCGCCATTGTTCACGCAGACCGTGAAGGTATTGTGGCAAGCCGCAAGCCGGGCAACCTGACGCGCGCATTCCGTCAATCCGGGTCCATTCAGTCAAGCATACGGACGGTTTTTTTCAAGCAAGGCTTTCCATCAATCGCCCGATGCCGCCCACGCGCATGAAGACCGCACGACGGCACGCGACCGGAGTGCCCCCGTCCGCCGTTCAAGGTCAAAAGTTCACACGAATCCCGGCCATCACCGCCAGTTGGCGGCTCGAATTGCTGTTCGCGAGCACCGGAATCTGCGCATAGTTCGCCGCGTTGCCGTCCGCATCGGTGCCAAGCCCCGTGCCGCTCGCGATCTGGCCGATCGCGACCGCATACAGCGCCGTGCGCTTCGACAGGCTGTAGTTCGTGCCGACGTTCAGCTGGTGGAACCGCGTCGTGCCGCGCCCGTCCGTATGCGCGGCGTTGAAGATGTACGCGACGCCGCCTTGCAGCGCGGGCGTGAACATGTACGTGACGTTCAGCTCGCCGATGTCGAACGTGAACGCCTGCGTGCGAGGCTGCGCGGCGGTCGAGAAATAACGACTGTCGCCCAGACGCGTATGCGTGTAGGTCAGCGCGAGCGTCGCCGCGCCGAACGTGACCGACCCGCCCGCGCCGAACGCGCGCATCGAGCCGGCATCCTGCAGCAGGCAATACATCGCGCCGGGGTTGCTGCACGCGAAATCGCCGATATAGCCGCTCGCGCCGCCGAGCGCCGCGTCGAGCGGCTGATGCAGGTCGAGGTAGCCGACCGAGAACGCCACCGGCGCACGCGTGTACGTCGCGGCCACCGCATAGCCGCGTTTCGCGGAAAAATCGCCGGCCTGCCCGCCGAAGCTGAACGTGCCGCCGAACGTGAGCCCGTTGAAATCGGCGCTGGTGAATTTCACCGCGTTGTTGAAGTTGAATGCGGCATTCAGGTTGTCGACGTCGCCGAGATGCGAGCCGTACGGCGTCGCCCAGTTGTTGCTCGACACGTACGCACCGAGCATGTCGGTGTACGAGTCGTATTGCCGGCCGAGGCCGAGCGTGCCGACCCCGTCCTGACGCAGCCCGACCCATGCCTGCCGGCTGAATGCGGTGCCGCCCTGCAGCGCCTGCCCGCTCGCCGACAGGAACTGCTGTTCGAGCGTGAATACCGCATTCAGGCCGCCGCCGAGCGGCTCGGCGCCCTGGAAGCCGAAGCGCGACGGCACGAGATTGCCGCCGCCCATCTGCCACGCATGGCCGCCGCCCGTGCTGCCGTCGGTGCGCGTGAACTGCTGGTTGGTCGAGTAGATAATGCCGGTGTCCACGGTGCCGTACAGCGTCACGCTCCCCGAAGTCTGCGCGTGCGCATGCAGGCAACCCAGCATAGCCGCTGCCGCGGTCAGTCGTCGTCCGTTCTTCATGTCCCGCCCCTCAATGTTCATCGGTTCGCAGTGCAAATCGATGGTGTTGTCGATATGGGTGGCAGGACTTTATCCAGCGAAAATTCCGGACCTCTATCCCAAATCAGCAAACGGTGAGGAGGACGGGCGATACACGGCAGCGCCGTCGCGGCGCGAGCAGGTCATTCGGGACGCAGGGTTTGCGACGGCAGCTCGCCGAACAGGTCGCGATACTCGCGCGCGAAATAACCGAGGTGCGTGAAGCCCCAACTCGCGGCGGCTTCGCCGACGCCGAGCTGCTGCACCGGCGTCGTGCGCAGCAGGCGACGCACCGCGTTCAGCCGGATCGTGCGCAGATAGCCGACCGGCGTGACGTCGGCCACGCGTTGAAAGCTCGTTTGCAGCGTGCGGCGGCTGCAGCGCAGCGCGCGGCACAGTTCGAGCACGGTGACGGGTTCCTCGGGGCGCTCGCGCAGATGCTTCTCGCAGCGGCTCACGATATCGCTGTAGGTGGCGTGCGTGATGTCGCGGCGCTCGACGCCGATGCCTTGTTCGAGCGCATCGAGGAACATGCCGAGCATCGCATCGCGAAACATCCTGCGGGTGGCCGCATATTCGAGGCAGCCCGGGTTGCGCTGGGCGTCGTCGATCAGCGCCGACAGCCGCACGCCGAGCGCGACGCCCTGCGCATCGGACAGCCGCGTCACGTGCCGCAGCCTGCGCGCGGCGGCCGCGCCGAATTCGGCTTCGCACAGCTCGTCGACCATGTCGGACGCCGCGCTGATCCCGACGAGCCCCATCCCTTCCGGCGTGTGGAATTCGAAATCCTCGCCGGCGCGCAGCGCGAGCAGCGCATAGCCGTCGACCGGCTGCCCCTGGAACGTACCCGCGAGCGGTACGGACAGCGGCACCGCGAGCGACGTGCGCCCGAGCGGCGCGAGCCCGGTTTGCGCGACGCGCCGGTTGGTCGTCTCGCGGAAGAAGTGGAAATCGTCGTACAGCACCTGCGTGACGGTGCCCTTGAAGCGGCCGGGGGTCATCTGACGGTAGACCTGATGCCAGCCCGCGATCGCGAGCCCGTGATCGTGCACGTCTTCGTGTGAGCGTGACTGGAACAGCATCGGCGTCTCCGGTAAAACCCTTGGGTACTGGATGCGGCCACCGGGTTCGCACGGCGCGCATCGCCATAGCTTACCCTCGCAAAATCCTGCGTAGTGCGGTTTCGAATGCAAGACAGGCCGCCGACAGCGCGGCGGCCTGCTCGTCGATCAGCCTGACATAGCGGCGAAACGACGGCATCCGGTTCACGACCTCGCTACCGCCGAACGGCACGATCGCGAGCGTCCAGCGGCCGTCGCGCGCGTCGATCGCGCAGTCGGTCAGGTGCAGCGGCCGCAGCGCGTCGACGAGCGCCGGCTCGGCGACCAGCGCTGCCAGCGTGTCGGTGAAGAGAGGGTCGCATCCGGGCACCGGTACCGCATCGATGCCGGTGCGACGCAGCCAGCCGGTCTGTCGCACGCGCGCGCTGCCCCGCGCGGCCGGGCCGTCGGCGGCCGCCGTCACCTTCACGCTGACCGTATGCATCAGGAACTGGCGCTCGACGAGCTCGTCGAGGCTCACGCGCACGCCGTTCGACAGCCGCGCCGTGACGCCACCGACGCCGACGCCGCCGACACCGCCGGCATCGCGCACGGCCCGCAGATCGGCGAGCACGCGCGCGGCGATCGCGCCGGGACGGTGACCGGGCGGCGGCGCATCGGGCGCCGCGCGCCACCGGGCGAGTACGGCCTTCACGACGCGACGTGCTCGTTGCGCAGCACGTCCTCGACCGGCACCGGCTTGAACGGATGCCGGCGCTGCACGACGAGCGTCCAGAACAGCGCATACAGCGCGGTGAGCCCGAGCATCGCGCCGAACGGCACGTAGATGTCGCGCGGGTTCATGCCGGGCGGCGTGATGTACCAGATCGCGAGCACGATGCCGACGCTCGACACGATCTGCGGCAGCGGGAACCACGGCGAACGATACGGGCGCGGCAGGTCCGGGCGGCGGATACGCAGCATCACGACCGACGCGGTGACGAGCAGGTACGCGGTACCCCACGCGCAGGTCGCGGCGAGCACGAGATGCAGGATGCTGTCGAGATTGCCGTTGATCAGCCACGCATGGAAGATCGGCACGATCGCCGACGCGACGATGCCGACCACCGGCGTCTTGAAACGCGGATGCAGGTACGCGAAGCAGCGCGGCAGCGCGCCGTCGATCGCCATCCCGTACAGGATGCGCGGCAGCCCGGCCATCAGCGTGTTGATCGTCGCGGCGCCCGCGCACAGGAACGCGATGCCGAACCACACGCGGCCGAATGGCCCGAGCACCTGCAGCGCGAACGCGGGAATCGCGCCGGGCGTGTCGAGCAGGTGCGTGAGGCCGTCGGCGCTCACCGGCACGTTCGCGACCTGGCGGCGGATCGCCGCGCCGTACAGGAACATGCAGATCGCGACGCCGACGAGGCCGATCGACATCGCGCGCGGGATCGTGCGGCCCGGCGCCTTCATTTCCGGCGCGAGCGGCGTGACGAACTCGCAGCCGACGAACATGAACATCGCCATCCCGACCAGCGACAGCACGGCCGGGATCGACGTGCCGACTTCCGAGCCGCCGAACCAGCCGTCGAGATGCACGGCCGGCGCGGCCGCGAGCCCGAGGATCCCGAAGATCATCAGCGACAGCCACATGCCGGCCGTCAGCACGATCTCGAGCTTGCTGAACACCTTGATGCCGACGATGTTGGTGATCGCGAACGTGACCACGAGGCCGACGCCGACGAGCCACGAACTGTTGTGCTTCTCGAACGCGGCGTTCAGCGATTCGAAGTTCACGAGCGCCATGATGCCGCTCAGGATCGTCTCCGCCGTGCCGGCGAACACGTGCACGAGGAAATACGCGGAAATCGTGCCGGTGATCGCCCAGAAGCGGCCGAGCCCGCACGACAGGTAATCGTAAACCGAGCCGGCCGTCGGCAGCATCGCGGCGGCTTCGGAAAACGTGGTCGCCTGCGCCTGCATCATCACGAACGCGATGATCATCGCGACCGCGAACGCCCAGCCGCCCATCCCGAAGCCCGACGTCGCGGTGAGGATCACCGGGCTCGCCATGATGAGGCCGACGGCGCTCGCCAGCGCGGTCGGAAAACCGACGGCGCCCGCCTTCAATGCGGCGCCGCCGCCCGCTTCAGCCGGCGAGCCGGCGGACGTATCGCCCGCGGCGCCGGTCATTCCGGACCATCCCGACATCGTTGTCTCCTTCGTTGATTGGCCTGAACCGGCGCTTCGTCAGCGGCCGGGGCCAGATGCTTCGCGGTCGGCCCCGGGCGGTGCGTCAGCACTGCGAGACCCGGGCCCCCTGTCGATCACACCGTGATCCGATGTCGAAAAAATACGCAGGCAAAATAATCCAGTCATAGCGCAAATCGGCAAACCCGCGATGGCGTTTACCCGCCGCCGCGGGTTTGCCGTCGAGCGGTCACGCCGTCATGCGAACGGTACTGCCTCGAAGCCGGCCGCGAGCGCATCGACGATCCGGTCGAGCTGTTCGCGCTGGATCACGAGCGGCGGCGACAGGATGATCTTCGTGCCGACCGGACGCACCAGCACGCCGTTCTCGCGCGCGACTTCCGCGACCGCGTTCGCATAGCCCGACAGCGGATCGATCGGCTCGCGGGTGTCCTTGTTCGCGACGAGATCGAGCGCGAGCATCAGCCCCTTGCCGCGCACCTCGCCGACCGCCGCGAAGCGTTCCGCGAACGGCTGCAGCGCCTCGAGCAGATACGCGCCCTGCTTCGCCGCATTCGCCGGCAGGTCTTCCTTCACGACGATGTCGAGGCTCGCGATCGCGGCCGCGCATGCAACCGGGTGGCCGGCGTACGTGTAGCCGTGCATGATCGCGCCGCCGAAATCGGCATTCGCGGCGAACGCGTCCTCGATCCGCGCGTTCACGACCGTCGCGCCGAGCGGCACGTAGCCCGACGAAATCCCCTTCGCGAGACACATGATGTCCGGGCGCACGCCCCAGCCGCGGCTGCCGAACAGGCTGCCGCTGCGGCCGAAGCCCGTCACGACCTCGTCGGCGATCAGCAGCACGCCGTATCGGTCGCACACCTCGCGCACGAGCGGCCAGTAGTTGGCCGGCGGCACGATCACGCCGCCCGCGCCCTGGATCGGCTCCGCGATGAACGCAGCGACCGTGTCGGGGCTCTGGAACTGGATCTCGCGCTCCAGCATCTCCGCGCAGATCCGGCCGAGTTCCTCCGGATCCCGCGTGAACGGGTTGCGGTACAGCCACGGCGTCTCGACGTGGAAGCAGCCGGGCAGGTTCGGCTCGTAGTTGCGGCGGAACACCGTGTTGCCGTTCACCGACGCGCCGCCGAAATGCGTGCCGTGATAACCCTGCTTCAGCGAGATGAATTTCGTGCGATCGGCCTGGCCGCGCACCTTCCAGTACTGGCGCGCGATCTTCAGCGCGGTCTCGATCGAATCGGAGCCGCCCGAGCTGTACAGCACGCGGCGCATCCCTTCCGGTTCGAGCATGTCGATCAGCTTCTTCGACAGCTCCTCGGCCCGCGGATGCGAAATGCCGTCGAACAGCTGGAAGTATTCGAGCTCGTCGAGCTGACGCACGATCGCCTCCTTCACTTCCTGGCGGTTGTGGCCGACGTTCACGTTCCACAGGCCCGCGACGCCGTCGACGAGCTTGCGCCCCTCCTCGTCGAATACGTAGCAGCCGTCGCCGCGCACGATGCGGATCGGCTTGCGCTGCTTCATTTCGTTCGGGTGCAGCATCGGGTGCCAGAACTTTGCTTCGTTGTAGCTCATTGCAATCTCCACTGTCGGATCGGTTGAATCGGGTTCGTTCGGGTTCGAGCGTCGCGCGTCAGTGCGCGATGCAGACGGATTTGGTTTCGGTGAAGCCTTCGATCGCGTACTGGCCGAATTCGCGGCCGATGCCCGATTGCTTGTAGCCGCCGAACGGCATCGACGGATCGAGCGGGATATGGCAGTTCACCCACACGGTGCCGGCCTCGATCCGCGGCACGAGGTTCATCACGCGTTTCAGGTCGTTGCTCCAGATGCTCGCGGCGAGACCGTACGGCGACGCATTCGCATGGCGCACCGCGTCGGCCGCGTCGTCGAACGGCACGACGACGATCACCGGGCCGAACACCTCGTCGCGCACGATCGCGCTGTCCGGGTGCGGATCGGCGATCACGGCCGGCTTCACGTAATAGCCGGGCAGATCGTCGGCCGGCGTGCCGCCCGCGAGGAACGTGAGGCCCGCGCGGCGCGCGCCTTCGATGTGCTCGACGACCTTGTCGCGATGGTGCGCGGAGACCAGCGGATTGATCTGCGCGGTGGTGTCGAGGCCCGCGCCGAGCTTCATCGACCGCGCGACGCCCGCGAGACCGTCGGCGAGTTGCGCGAACTTGCTGCGATGCACGTAGATGCGCGACGCGGCCGCGCATACCTGCCCCTGGTTGAAGAACGCGCCAGCCGCCACCCCGTCGAGCGCCTGCGCGACGTCGACGTCGTCGAGCATCACGATCGGATTCTTGCCGCCGAGTTCGAGCGAGAAGCGCGTCATGTTCTGCACGGCCGCCGCGCCGACCAGCTTGCCGGTCGCGGTCGACCCCGTGAACGAGATCTTCGAGATCGACGCATGGCTCGCGAGCGCCGCGCCGCAGACGCGCCCGCCCGTGACGACGTTGAACACACCGGGCGGCACGCCGGCTTCGCGCGCGAGCTCGGCCAGGCGCAACGCGGTGAGCGGCGTTTCGGGCGACGGCTTCAGCACGATCGTGCAGCCAGCCGCCAGCGCGGGAATCAGCTTCCACACCGCGATCATCAGCGGGAAATTCCACGGCACGATCGCGGCGACCACGCCGACGGGCTCCTTGCGCGTATAGGCCGTATAGCGCGTGCCGGGAGGGAACGGGATCGACACGTCGAGCGTCTGGCCGGTGATCTTGGTCGCCCAGCCGGCCATGTAGCGCACGTATTCGACGCTCGCGCCGACTTCGATCGCGCGCGACACGTGAATCGACTTGCCCTGGTTCAGCGTTTCGAGTTGCGCGAGCGTTTCGGCGTCGGCTTCGATCAGGTCCGCGAGTTTCAGCAGGATGCGTTCGCGGTCGGCCGGCCGCAACCCGCTCCAGACGTGCGTGTCGAACGCGTGTTTCGCGCTGGCGACCGCGCGGTCGACGTCGTGTGCGTCCGCATCGGCGACGGTCGCGAGCCGCTCGCCCGTGGCGGGGTCGTACACGTCGAGCCGCGCGGCCGCGTGCGCGGGCTGCATGGCACCGTCGATGAAGAGGCCGAAATCGCGCGCAACGAAGGTGCGCACGGTGTCGCTGACGGCGACGAAGTTCGTGTTGCTCATGGGCGTCTCGTTGATTGTCGTGGCTGGACCGCGTGCCGGGGAGGCACGGGGGCGTCGGACCACTTTATCGACGGGGAATCACGCCCGGTGAGCGCAAATTGGCAGCGCGTGGCGCTGAGAGGGCCGGGGTTCGAACCCCGCCCGGTGACGCACGGCGGATCGAGGCCGGCAACCGGCTCGATATCGCCGCGGGCAGGTCGGATATCTTGCGAAACGATTACAGAAACAATGCCCCGACCAGCTCCGTGCGATTCGACACGCCGAGCTTGCGGTACATGCGCATCAGGTGAGTCTTGATGGTTGGCTGGCCAAGGGCGAGATCGCGTGCGATCTCCTTGTTCGAGCAGCCGTCTCGCACGAGGCGCGCAATCTGCTCCTCGCGGTAGGTCAGCCGCTCTTCGCAGCCGATCCGGTGAATTCCACGCCGCGCCCGCAGCAGCAGGGTCAGCGCGGCTTCGGCGACCGGCTGCAGCCGCGCGAGCGCGTCGATCTCGCCGGGTGCGAACCGGCCTGCCGTGCCATTCCCGGCCACGCCGCCGCCCGCCGCGCCGCTCCCGAAGCGCAGCAACGAGAACGCGCCGACCGTCCGGCCCGCGTCGCGCAGCCAGATCTCGACGACGTCCGCCACATCGTGCCGCCGCAGGAAACGGGTCCAGTACGCGGACGCTTCACGCCTTTCGTCAGGCAATTGCGATGCGAGCGTAACGACCGCCCCGACGCCCGCGGCGCAGCGCGACGGATGCAGCGGATCGAGCATCCGGTAGCGGGCAACATAGGTGCGATGCATCGATTCCGGCATCCCGAACAGCTCGAAATCGGCCGGTTCACCGCTCGCGTCGAGCCGGTAGAACACGATCGCGGACGGGCTCGCGAACGCGTCGAACGCGTCCACGCATGCGCGCAGCGCGCGCCGCCAGTCGGCGGCGTCCGAATCGGCAGGGATGGGGAGGCTCGGCATGAACGGTATCGGCGGACGGGCAAATGCGACGAAAACCGGGCCAGCCTACGCGCGGCGGCCACGCGTCCGTGAGCCCGAATCGGCAAATCGCCGCGCCGATCGCCCGAAGTGACTGCCTCCGCTCAGGACAGCCGCCCGGGCAACAGCGGCGAGCGGCCCGGTCGCTGCCGGTATCCGACCGGCGGAAAATGATCGGCGAGCAGACAAAAACAAGACAGGACACCCGACCAAGCATGTGATAATGCGCTCGCTCGCGGCGAACTCCTCCTTGTCGCTTCGAGGCATCCACCTTCATCTCACCAGCCATCGCGTCGACCAGGACGGGAAATTCCGTCCAGAGGCGATTTTCTATCCTGCGGCGCTCCGCCGCGACCTGGCGCGCCAAAGCGACGACGCTGCTTCCGTCATTCCCCACAATGGACGTTCGTCGTTAGCGAACGGCAACATTCCCGCATGGTGCTCAGGAAAAATTCTTGAAACAACTCGGTCACGCCCTCGTCGTCACGCTGCTGCGCGCTTTCTCGGTCCTGCCGTACCCATTGGTCGCCAGGCTTGGCAGTGTCCTCGGGGCAGCCTTATATGCGCTTCCGAGTCGCCGCAAACATATCGTATTCGTCAACCTGCGCCTTTGCTTTCCGGAAAAGACCGAACGTGAGTACAACGATCTTGCGAAGAATCATTTTCGGCAGGTTGTCCGCAGCTATCTCGAACGCGGCATTCAGTGGTTCGGCAGTGCGCAGGCAATAAGGAATATCGTCCAGATCGACAGCAGGATCGATCTCGAAGACAAGGATGCGCCACCGACCATCTTCATGGGGTTCCACTTCGTGGGCATCGAGGTCGGATGCATGCTGTACTCGATGCAGTTTCCTGTCGCGGCGCTGTACACACGCATGTCGAACGCGCGTCTCTGCGATCTCGCAAAGCGACAACGCGGCAGGTTCGGCGCGGAGATGGTCGAACGTTCCACGAGCGCCAGAAAGATCCTGGGAATACTTCGCGCCGGCAAACCGGTCATGCTCGCGGCGGACATGGATCACGGCATCGACAACTCCGTGTTCGTCCCGTTCTTCGGCGTTCCCGCCTGCACGCTGACCTCCGTCTCGCGGCTTGCAACCCTGGGCCATGCGCGGGTAGTACCGTTCGTGACGGAGGTGCTGCCGAATTTCAAGGGATACAAGCTGACCATCTTCGAGCCGCTCAGCGATTTCCCGTCCGAAAGCGACACGACCGATGCACGGAGAATGAACGCGTTTCTCGAGGCGCAGATCTTGCGATTTCCGGAACAGTATTACTGGGTGCATCGACGCTTCAAGCACCGCCCGCCCGGCGTTCCGGCGGTCTACTGACGGTGCCGGTTTGCCCGGGGTGTCTTTTGTTATCCGGGCACGGCCGTGATCTGCCGGGATCACCCGGACAGGTTGCCTGAAGCGGATCAGGCGAAGGTCTGGTGCAAGTGGCGCCCGACGCGTGACCGGGCCACCGCAACGGAGGCTCAAGCACGACCGCGTCCGGCGTGCGTGAACACCCCAGGTACGTCTACGTCAGCGTGCGTTCGCGGCGAACGTGTCGCAGGCGCTCACCTCGCCCGACTCCATCCCGCGCCGCAGCCAGTACACGCGCTGCTCGCTGGTGCCGTGCGTGAAGCTTTCGGGCACGACGTAGCCCTGCCCTTGCTGCTGCAGCCGGTCGTCGCCGATCGCCGCGGCGGCCTTCAGCCCCTGCTCGAAATCGCCCGGTTCCATCAGCCGCTGGTTCGCGCGCTGCGCGTTGTTCGCCCACACGCCGGCAAAGCAGTCGGCCTGCAACTCCATCCGCACCGACAGCGCATTCGCGCGCGCCTGGCTCGAGCGCCGGCGCGCGGCGTCGACCTTGTCGGCAATGCCGAGCAGGTTCTGCACGTGATGGCCGACTTCGTGCGCGATCACGTAGGCCTGCGCGAAATCGCCGCCCGCGCCGAAACGCTTGCGCAGCTCGTCGTAGAAGCCGAGATCGATATACACGTTGCGGTCGCCCGGGCAGTAGAACGGCCCCATCGCGGTCTGGCCGGTGCCGCACGCGGTCGGCGTCGAGTTCGTGAACATCACGAGCTTCGGCGGTTCGTACTGCGCGTGCAGCTGCGTGTTGAACACGCCCGTCCACGTGCGTTCGATATTGCCGAGCACCTTGCGCGTGAACACCGCACCGGGATCGTTCGCCGCTGCACCCTGGCGCTGGGTCGGCGCGGGCTGCGCCTGCTGCTGGCGGCCCTGCAGCGCCGACGCGCCTTCGAGCACGACGCGCGGGTCGATCCCGAAGAAATACGATGCGGCCAGCGCGACCACGATCGTACCGATGCCGATCGTCGCGCGCCCGCCGCCGAACCCGCCGGCGCCCCGTCGATCCTCGACGTTGGCGCTTTCTCTTTCGTCGTCCAGCCTCATTGCCGGCCCCTCCCTGTTCTTTTGTCGATGGTCCGGCCGCGCCAGCGCGCAACCGGGCGATATGCCGTGGCGACACGAGCCGTCGGCAGACGCGATACCGGTGTATCGGACGCCCGCTCGCGCCGATCCCGCCTGCCGCCCCATTCGTACGACGGAATCGGCCGGCCGACGCGCCGCGCGCCGCTGCGCGCGCACGCCCGCGCTATTTTGCAGGGCTTTCGCGGCTTATCGCAAAAATGTGGAGGATAGAGCGATTCGGCGGCGCACATCGTCAGCCTTTGCAAAATGAGCAATGGCCGCCGCGCCCGGCCGTCCGGACGACCCGCGTTCATCCTTTCGGCGGATACCGGTGCACGCCCGCGCCGCATAAAGTGGCCGGAACGCCCCCTTTTCCGGAGAACGACATGACGCACCCGCCACCTCGCACGATCGCAATCACCGGCGCAGGCACCGGCATCGGCGCCGCGTGCGCGCGCCGCTTCGCCCGTCGCGGCGACCGCGTCGTGCTGATCGGGCGCCGCCCGGCACCGCTCGACGCGCTGGCTGCCGAAACCGGCGGCCTCGCGCTCGCGGGCGACGCCGCCGGCACGGCCGACTGGGCCGGCTTCCTGCCTCGCATCGCCGAACGCTTCGGCCGCGTCGATGCGCTCGTCGCATGCGCGGGCGGTCACGGCATCGGCCGCGCGAACGAAACCGACGACGCGCAATGGCGCGACGCGATGCACGCGAACCTCGACACCGCATTCGTCAGCGCGCGCGCGTGCCTGCCCGACCTGATCGCGCAGCGCGGCAATATCGTGCTGGTCGCGTCGATCGCCGCGCTCGCGGCCGGCCCCGGCGTATGCGGCTACACGGTCGGCAAGCACGCGCTGCTCGGGCTTGCGCGATCGCTCGCACGCGACTACGGCCCGCACGGCGTGCGGGCGAACGCCGTCTGTCCCGGCTGGGTCCGCACGCCGATGGCCGATGCGGAAATGGAACCGCTGATGGCCGCGCACGGCGATTCGCTCGACGAGGCGTACGCCCGCGTCAGCGCCGACGTGCCGCTGCGGCGCGCGGCCGATCCCGACGAGATCGCGGCCGTCTGCGCATTCCTCGCGTCGCCGGACGCATCGTTCGTGACCGGCGCGACGCTCGTCGCGGACGGCGGCGCGACGGTCGTCGACGTGCCGACGGTCGCGTTCGACCGGCTTTGACGCCGCCGGAAGGCGTCGCGCGTGCCGGCCCGCTCCCGAATCCATTAACATCGTCCCGATCCGCCGCCTGGCGCGGCACCGCCTCACCGTTCGGAATTCGATGAACATCCGGTTTCTGGAAACCTTCGTCTGGCTCGCGAAGCTGGAAAACTTCCGGCTCACGGCCGAGAAACTGCACACGACGCAGGCGGCCGTGTCGAGCCGCATCGCGTCGCTCGAGGAAGCGTTCGACGTGCGCCTGTTCGACCGCAACACGCGCTCTGCCACGCTCACCCCCGCGGGCCGGCGCATGCTGGCCTACGCGGAGCGGATCGTGCGGCTCGACGGCGAAATGCGGCGCGACATCGACGCGGCGAGCGACGCGGGCCTGATCCGGATCGGCGTGATCGAATCGATCGTGCACAGCTGGTTCCCCGCGCTGATGGCGCAACTGCGCGAGCGCTATCCGCGCCTCGACGTCGAGATCACGAGCGACACGACGCTGCACCTGATCCGCCTGCTCAGTACCGACGGCGTCGACCTGATTCTGCAGACCGACCCGGTGCCGGGGCCGGACTTCACGAACCTGCCGCTGTGCGAATTCCCGGTGCGCTGGGCCGCGAGCCCGCGCCTCGGGCTCGGCGGCCAGCCGCTCGACGTCGCGCGTCTGGCCGGGTTTCCGATCATCAGCTTCTCGCGCCACTCGGGGCCGCACGCGACGATCGAGCGGCTGTTCGCGGCCGTCGAACGGCCGGCCAGCATCAACTGCATCACGTCGGTCGCCGCGATGATCCGCCTCGTCGCCGACGGCTTCGGCGTGGCCGCGCTGCCGCCCGCGATCATCGGGCGCGAACTGCACGAAGGCACGCTCGAACTGCTCGACGTCGAGCCCGAATTCCCGGCGCTGCCGCTCGTTGCGACGTACCGCAGCCAGGGGCTGCCGGTCGCCGCGCGTATCGCGGAACTCGCGAGCGAAGTCGCGCGCGCGATGGCGGCCGCCGCGAACCTCGCGAAGCCGGCCGCCCCCGATCGCGCCGACGTAGCGCCCACGCGCAAGGCAACCGCCAAAAAAACGAACACGTCGACGAAAACGAAGCGCACGGCGAAAGCCGCCTCGCCTGCCACACCCGCCGCAAAACGCCGCCCGCGCCGCTCATAAGAAAACCTGTTCACCGCGAATTTGTTTTCTTGTTGGACGGGCGCGGCCCGTCTTCGGGACACTGCGGTTCCTGACACCCCCGTCACGAGGAACCCCGCGATGACCCGCCTTTCCCTTCCGCACGGCCAGCTTTGCGTCTGGACGGATATCGACCCCGCGCACGAAGCCGATTTCAACGCCTGGTACGACCGCGAGCACATGCAGGAGCGTGTCGCGATTCCCGGCTTCACGCATGCGCGGCGGTTTCGCGCGACCGACGGCGGCCCGCGCCGATATCTCGCGCTGTACGTAACGGAGGCGCTCGACGTGTTCCGGGGCGACGCGTACCGGCGCGCGTTCACGCAGCAGACCGCGTGGTCGCTCGCGAACTTCGAGCGCATGACGGGCACGCAGCGGCGCGTCGGCGAGCTGACGATCGAGGCCGACGACGGCGAAGGCGCGCATCTCGCGCTGTTCGTACTGCCGCCGGACCGCATCGACGTGCCGCACCTGCGCGAGCGCTTCGACGCCGCGCTGCACGAACCGGGCATCCACGCCGCGCGGCTCTTCCGCACGTCACCGGACCTGTCCGCGCCGATCGGCGCCGCGGCGGCCGCTCGCCCGGCCGCCGATGCGCTCGTGCTGATCGAAGGCAGCGACGCAGCGGCCACGCGTCGCGTCGCCGCCGCACTTGCCGGGCACGACGACGTGCGCACCTTCGACCTGCTGTGGCGCGCCGCCGCGCCGCTGCCTGCCCGGCGACGCGACACCGACGCCGAACCGGCCAGCGCTGCCGCCCTGCCTGCCTGAACGCCGGACGCCGACACCGGCCCCGCGCTTCATCCCGTCATCCGTCACGACCTGCCCGATACCATGAGCACTCTCGCCCAGCCCGCCGCCCACGCGCCCCGCCGTGTCCGCAACAGCCGACTCGCGACCGCGAGCATGATCGGCACGTCGCTCGAGTGGTACGACTTCACGATCTACAACACGCTCGCCGCGCTCGTTTTCAACCATCTGTTCTTTCCGTCGGTCGATCCGCTGGCCGGCACGATCCTCGCGTTCTCGACTTATGCGGTTGGCTACGTGTCGCGCCCGCTCGGCGGCTTCGTGTTCGGCAACCTCGGCGACCGCATCGGCCGCCGCGCGGTGCTGATGCTCACGCTCGTGCTGATGGGCGTGACGACCGCGCTGATGGGCGCGCTGCCGACCTATGCGCAGGCCGGCATCCTGAGCCCGATCCTGCTCGTCGCGCTGCGCTTCGTGCAGGGCGTCGCGCTCGGCGGCGAATGGGCCGGCGCGGTGCTGCTGTCGGTCGAGCACGGCGACCAGAAACGGCGCGGGCTGTCCGCATCGTGGACGCAGATCGGCCCGTCGTTCGGCACGCTGCTCGGCACCGGCTGCATCGCGCTCGTCACGCTGTCCACCACGTCCGACACCTTCCTGTCGTGGGGCTGGCGCGTGCCGTTCGCGGCCAGCGCGCTGCTCGTCGTGTTCGGCTTCTGGCTGCGGCGCGGCGTCGACGAAACGCCGCAGTTCGAGCAGCTCGCCGAATCGCACGCGACCGCCGAAGTACCCGTCGCCGACGTGCTGAAGTACCACTGGAAGCGCCTGCTGATCGCGGGCGGCTCGCGGATCGGTTCGGACGTGCTGTATGCGCTGATCGTCGTGTTCACGCTGACCTACGTGACGACCGTGCTGCACCTGTCGCGCCCCGTCGCGCTGACGGCCGTGATGATCGGCACGGCCTGCAACGCGCTCGCGGTGCCGTTCTTCGGCGCGCTGTCGGACCGTTTCGGCCGTCGGCCCGTGTATCTCGCCGGCGCGCTCGCCGGCATCGTGTGGGCGTTCGCGTTCTTCGCGCTGCTCGATTCGGCGCGCCCCGCGGCGATCGTCGCGGCCGTCGCGATCGGCCTCGTGATCCATGCGGTGATGTACGGCCCGCAGGGCGCGTTCGTGACCGAACAGTTCCCGACGCGCGTGCGCTATGCGGGCGCGTCGCTCGCGTACACGCTCGCCGGCATCGTCGGCGGCGGCTTCGCGCCGCTCGTGATCGCCACGCTGTTCCGGCAGACGGGCACGACGACGGCCGTGTCGCTGTACGTCACCGCTGCGCTCGTCGTCACGTCGATCGCACTCGTCGTCGCGCGCGAGACCGCGCACCGGCCGCTCGAGGATTGAGCGCCGCCGCCAGCCGGTTCGTTCCTTCGCACTTCAAACGGATATCCGCATGCCAACCCTGTCGTTCAACGTGATTTCCCTGCAAGGCCCGCCGGCCGCCGTCGACGTCGACGTCGAACGCGTCGTGATCGCCGGCTGGGCCGGCCGAGATCCGGCCGCGATCCGCGCGCACATCGACGAACTCGCGGCGCTCGGCGTCGCGCCGCCGTCGACCACGCCGTGCTTCTATCGCGTGTCGTCCACGCTGCTCACGCAGGCGCCGTCGATCGGCGTGCTCGGCGCGCGCTCGGGCGGCGAGATCGAATGCGTGCTGGTCGACAGCCCGGCCGGCACGCTGGTCACGGTCGGCTCCGATCACACGGATCGCGAAGTCGAAGCGTACGGCGTCGCCGTGTCGAAGCAGGTGTGCGCGAAGCCGCTCGGCCGCGACGCATGGCGACATGCGGATGTCGCCGATCACTGGGATGCGCTCGAGATGCGTTCGTGGCTGATCGCGCGCGACGGCGAGCGGCTCGCGTACCAGCACGGCGCGGTCAGCGGCCTGCTCGCGCCCGACGTGCTGTGGCAGCGGTTCGACGATCGCCGCACGATGCCCGCACGCTGCGCGATGTATGGCGGCACGGTCGCCGTGCACGGCGCGATCGCGGCGATGGGCCACGGCGATGCATTCGAGATGGAACTGCACGATCCGGTGCTCGGACGCAGCCTCACGCATCGCTATGTCGTCGAGGTGTTGCCGGTCGTGGCGTAACGGCGAGCGGAAAAACGCACGGGACACGGACACGGGCACGACGGCTTTCGGCCGTTGCGCCCGTTTCTACCTGTACGACTCGAAGCAGCGGTAGTCCGGAAAGTTGAACTGCGCGCTGTCGCAGTACAGCAACCCTGCCAGGTTGGTACACCCGCTCAGTGTGAACATGATTGCCCCCGCAACCGACGTTTTCCATGCGAAATACCCCATCGCGCCCCCGTTTCCTCCTTGTCGGTGTTGACCGACATGATGCGCATCGGACGCACGCGGGTATGTGGAGAATTGTGGTCCCGGGCATTCTTCGGTTCGCCGTGACGCGTTTCCGCGCCCGGGGCTCTGCCTCGTTACCCTTCCTTGCTCACCCGAGACACCCGAGCCCGGCCAGCGTCGCCTCCACCGCGGTATCGAGCGGCGTCACCGGCTCGCGGCCGAGCACCGCGGTCACGCGCGCGTTGTCCATCCGGACCGGTTCGCGCCACAGGTAACGCATCTCGAGCAATTCACGCAGCGTCGTGACGAACGGCGCGGCCACCCACACGAGCCACCACGGAAAATCGCGCAGCGCCGGCCGCATGCCGTGCCGCTGCGCAACGCGTTGCACGGCCCGCGCCATCTGCATGCCGTCCTCATCCCAATGCCCGCCCAGATGAAATCGCGCGAATGGCTCCAGCGTCTCGCGCCGCTCGATCAGTTCGACCATCACGCGGGCCACGTCCGGCACATACGACCATTGATGGCCGACGCCGCGGCTCGGCACGCTGATGGCCGCGACGGGCCGCCCCGGCTTGATCAGCCCCTGAGAGAACCAGCTGTTGCCGAGCTGCGGCCCGAAGAAATCGCCGGCGCGCACGACGATCGCCCGCACGCCGTGCGCGCTCGCGTCCTGCAGCCGCCGCTCCAGCTCGACGCGAATCGCGCCCTTGCGGGTGGCCGGATGCTGCGGCGCATCTTCCCGCAGCACCGGAAACGCATCGGCGCCGAAGTTGTAAACCGTGCCCGGCAGCACGACGGTCGCCTGCGCGGCCCGGGCCGCCGCGATCGTGTTGTCGATCATCGGCAGCACCTGGGTGGCCCAGTTCCGGTACCCGGGCGGGTTCACCGCATGCACGATCACGCCGCAGCCGCGTGCGGCACGCACGACCGCATCGCGATCCAGCGCGTCGCCGCGCATCCATGCGATGCCGTCGCGCTCCACGACCTCGGCATCGAGCCCGCGCTTGAGCGCACGCACCTGCCAGCCCGCGTCGCGCAACTGCCGCGCGACTTCCCCGCCGATTCCGCCGCTCGCGCCGAGCACGAGTGCCTGCCGTTGCGTCCCGCCTGCGTCGATCGTCATTGCCGCTCTCCTTGAATGGAACCATCACGACACGCATTCTGGCGCGCCGGCGACTATCAAGGAATTACCTAACCCAACGGATCAGCTATACATTTATGCATGACCACCGATCTGAACTGGGAACGCTACCGCACCTTCCTCGCGGTGCTGACGGAAGGCTCGCTGTCCGGCGCGGCGCGCGCGCTCGGCATCACGCAGCCGACGGCCGGCCGCCATGTCGCCGCGCTCGAAGCCGCGTTCGGCCAGACGCTGTTCACGCGCTCGCCGTCGGGCCTGCTGCCGACCGAGGCCGCGCTCGCGCTGCGCGGCCATGCGGAGGCGCTGCGCAGCGCGGCGGCCGCGTTCGAGCGGGCGGCGGCCAGCCATGGCGCCGGCGTGCGCGGCATCGTGCGGATCTCGGCCAGCGACGTGATCGCCGTCGAGGTGCTGCCGCCGATGCTCGCGCAATTGCGGCGCGACCATCCTGGGCTCGTGATCGAACTGGTGCCGACCGACCGCATTCAGGACGTGCTGAAGCGCGAGGCCGATATCGCGGTCCGGATGGCGCCGCCCGCGCAGGACGCGCTCGTCGCGCGGCGCGTCGGCGAAATCGAGGTCGGGCTGTATGCGCGCGACGATTACCTGGCGCACCACGGCGCGCCCGCGACGATCGACGCGCTCGCGCACCACGCGCTGATCGGCTTCGATACGGTCACGCCGTTCATCCGCTCCGCGGGGCGCGGCATGCCGATGTGGAAGCGCGACGCGTTCGCGCTGCGCACCGACAGCAATCTCGCGCAGCTTGCGATGATCCGCGCCGGCTACGGGATCGGCTTCTGCCAGACGGCGCTCGCGAAACGCGACGCGCGGCTCGTGCGCGTGCTGCCGGACGGGCCCGCGATGCGGCTGGAAACCTGGGTCGTGATGCACGAAGACCTGCGGACGAGCCCGCGCTGCCGGGCCGTGTTCGATGCCCTGGCCAACGGGTTGCGTGCGTATGCGGACGGTGAAGTCGCCGAGTAGAAAGCGCCGTGCGTGAATCGCGCGGGCCGCGTTATTCGTAGATTTTCCCGGCGAACAGGATGTCGGCGATGCGCCGCCATGGGTTGTCGGGCACGTCGTAGTCGCGCAGCCCCTCTTCCGACGCCTCGGCCCAATCGATCATCGCTTCCAGGTATTCGCCGATCGAGCGGTTTTCCCAGCCGAGCGCCGCGTGGGCATACGGCGACAGCGGCGCGTCGGCCTCGAGCTGCCGCTCCGTGTGCCAGTCATGGCCGAGCACCCGCAGGAAATGGACCAGCGAGCGCTCGTCGACCACGCGCTCCAGCGCATGCTGCAGCTTCGCGGCCATCTGGTTCTTCAGTTCGTCGTCGTTCATGCCCGTAGCCCCCTGGCGCGCCCGTCGGGGCGCACCGCCGCGTGACGCGCGGCATGGTTTTACATCAGCAGCTGACGCGACAGCACCTCGCGCGCCTGGGCGACGGTCTCACGTTCGCCCGGCAACGGCGGCGTCAGCGAAAACACCGCGTCGGGCAGCGGCGGCAGCCGGTATTTCGTGCCGAGCCGCATCAGGCCGTCGCCGATCGCCGACGCGCACAGGCAGCCGACCCCGAGCCCCGCCGCGAGCATCGACTGCAAGCCCGCGACGCCCGACGCGCTGTGCACGAGCACGTACGGCGTGTGCCGTTCGTCGAGCGAGCGCACCGCGACCTGATGCATCATGCAATCGTCCGGCAGCAGCACCAGCGGCAGCGGTTCGGGCAACTGTTCGGCGAGCGCGGGCGACGCGACCCACGACAGCGGTTCGCGACGCAGCACCCAGCGCGTGTCGGCCGACACCGGCCGGAACGGCCCGCTCGACATGTTCATCACGACGCCGAGATCGATCTGCCCGCGTGCGTGCGCCACTTCGATATCCGCGCTCTTCATCGCGCTCACGTGCAGGCTCAACTGCGGGTAGCACTCGCGCAGCCGCGCCAGCATGCCCGCGACTTCATTCGTGCGGTAATAGTCGGTGATCGCGACGCGCAGTTCGCCCTTGATCGCCTGCCCGCGCAGTTCGTCGAACGCGGCCTCGTTCAGCGCGACGATGCGCCGCGCGTGTTGCAGCAGCCGCGAGCCGGCCGGCGTCGGCTCGACGCCGCGCTTGCTGCGCACGAACAACGGCACGCCGGCGCGCGATTCGAGCTTGCGCACCTGCTCGCTGACCGTCGATTGCGACAGGTGCAGCAGCGGCGCGGCGGCCGTCAGGCTGCCGGCATCCGCGACCGCCGCGAAAGTGCGCAATTGATCCAGATCGAAACCGCGCATCGTCATTCCTTATCCATCGATTAACCCGATGGATGCTACCACTCTTTCCCGCTTTTCCGAACCATGTGCGATACCCAGAATAATGGGGCAACGGCCTGCCTGCGTCTGTCGCCTATCGGGCCCTCATTTTTTCGGATCCTGTTTTCATGCCAAACAACACCCTTGCCCCCTGCGCGCCGGCCGGCGCGGCTGCCGCGACGCCGCGCAGCCACCACGGCTGGGCGCTCGTGGTCCTGCTGGTCGGCGCCATTCTGCCGCCGCTCGACTACTTCATCGTGAACCTCGCGCTGCCGGCCATTCGCGACGGCATCGGCGCACGCCAGGCCGAGCTGCAACTCGTCGTGTCGGCCTATGCGTGCGCGAACGCGGTCGTCCAGATCACCGGCGGCCGTCTCGGCGACCTGTACGGACGCAAACGCATGTTCATGATCGGCATGGCCGGCTTCGTGCTCGCGTCGACGCTGTGCGGGCTCGCCGGCAACGGCACGGTACTCGTCGGCGGCCGCGTGCTGCAGGGCCTGTTCGCCGCGATCCTGGCGCCGCAGGTACTCGCGACGATCCGCAGCGTGTTCAGCCCCCAGGAGCAGGTGCGCGTGATGGGCTTCTACGGGTTCGCGTTCGGCCTTGCGGCCGTGATCGGCCAGCTCGGCGGCGGCGCACTGATCAGCCTGCATCCGTTCGGGCTCGGCTGGCGCGCGATCTTCCTCGTCAATCTGCCGATCGGCATCCTGGCGCTGATCGGCAGTTGGCGCTTCATCCCGGAAAACCGCGCGCCGCGCGGCCAGCGCATCGACGTGCCGGGCACGGTGCTGATGTCGCTGTTCCTGCTGATGCTCGTGTACCCGCTCACGCACGGTCGCGAAGCCGGCTGGCCGCTGTGGATGATCGCGTGCGGCGTCGGGGCGCTGCCGATGCTCAGCGCGCTGCTGACGGTCGAAGCGCGCCGGCTCGCGCGCGGCCACGATCCGCTGCTCGACGTGCGCCTGTTCCGCAACCCGGTCGTCGCGCTCGGGCTGCTGCTCGCGTTCCTGTTCTACACGCTGAGTGCGTTCTTCCTGAGCTACGGGATCTATCTCCAGGGCTGCCTGAACTGGTCGCCGCTCGCGTCCGGGTTCGCGATCCTGCCGCTCGGGATCGGCTTCCTCGCGAGCCCGCTGCTGATGCCGCGCCTCGTCGCCCGCTTCGGCGGGTACCGCGTGCTCACGCTCGGCTTCGCGATGCTCGCGGCCGGCGTCGCGAGCGCCGCCGCGCTCGCCCGCGCCGGCGCGCCGGGCCCCGGCTTCTATGCGGGCATCGCGGCGATCGGCATCGGGCAAGGGCTCGTGCTGCCGTCGGTCGTGCGGATCGTGCTCGCGGAAGTCGATGCGGCCCGCGCCGGGGTCGCGTCGGGAATGGTCAGCGCGATGCTGCAGATCGGCGCGGCGGTCGGCGCCGCGACGATCGGCGGCGTGTTCTTCGCGCGGCTCGGCGTGCATCCGGCCGCGCTCGATTACGTCCAGGGGTTCAGGACGTCGATGTTCACGCTGACGGTCGTGTTGCTGGCCTGCATTGCGCTGTCGATGGCGCTCGGACCGCTGCATCGGCGGCTGCATGCGGATGCGTGACACGGAGCATGCGACGAAACAGCACCGTCAGGCCGACGCGGCGATCAGCGCGATTCAGGCGCGGCATGGCGACTCGCCGGCCTCCGGTTCATCGGTGAGGCTCGCGCCGTGCCTGCCGCGCCTCCCATTCGGCCAGCTCGACGCGATAGCGCGCGAGCGCTTCGTCGTACAGGTCGAAGACGCACGGCGAGCAGCCGCTGTTGCAGCAGTCTTCCAGTTCGGGTTGTACAGGTGGGGTCGGACGGGGATCGTCGACGGACGGATCTCCGGAAACTTGGTTCGGCACGGCGTGGTCCGGTAATGTGGAATGGTCAGTATAGGGCGATCCGGGCCGCCGCCGCGTTGGGCAGGCCGGGCGGATCGACGATGAACGCGCCTATCATGGCGCGATCGCCGCGCGCGGCATGCCGCTGCGTTTGGCCGTATTTCGATCCCACAGGAGCTGCGCGATGGCCGAAGCCGTGAATCCACCGACAGTCTGGGCGCCGTTCGGCGCGTTCTCGATGGCCATGATCCAGGGCGACGGCCGGATCGTGCATCTGAAGGGGCAGGTCGCGCTCGATCGCGACGGGCAAGTCGTCGGTGCCGGCGACATGCGCGCTCAGGTTCGCCAGACGCTCGACAACATCCGCGACGTGCTGGCCGCACTGGGCGGGCAGATGCGCGACGTGATCTCGCTCGTCCATTACGCTACCGACATCGACGCATTCATGCAGGCCGGCGACATCCGCAACACCTGCTTCGCCGCGCCCTATCCGGTGACGACGACCGTCCAGGTCGAGCGTCTCTACCATCCCGACCTGCTGATCGAGATCGCGGCCATCGCCGAAATTCCGTTGGCGCGGTTTCGTCGCCCGCTATCGCATGCGTGAAGCGTCTCGGGCCCGCGTGAAAACGCGCGCCGGTCACGGCTTTCCCGACCGGCGCGCGCTTGCCTGCAACTCGCTCGCTTACTTCGCGGGCGCACCCGGCTTCACCGCCCCCGGCTTGTCGGCCAGCGGCTGCCACGCGGCGCCGAGCGAATACCAGTCGACGCGGCGCGTGAGCGTCATGATGCCGGCGAGAATCGCGAACAGCAGCAGCGAACCGAGCATCAGCGCATTGTCCTCCGACAGCAGCAGCCCGTAGAGCGCGGCGTACAGCATCGCGAGCAGCGCCGCGAACGTCGCGCCGCGCTTCACGCTGTGCAGCACGAACGACAGATAGAAACCGAGCAGCCCGATGCATGCGCCGCTCGCCGCGAGATACGCATAGCCGAACGCAATATGTTCGGACAGGCTCAGCAACAGCAGGAAGAACAGCGCGAGCGACAGGCCGACCAGCGTGTACTGGATCGGGTGAATTCGCAGCCGCTTCACGAGCTCGTACATGAAGAAGCTCGCGAACGTGAGCATCACGAACAGCACGCCGTATTTCGTCGCGCGTTCCGCCTGCAGATAGACGTTCACGGGTTCGATCACCGACACCGACGCCATCTCGATCCCGCCGTCGCCGTTGCCGTTGCCGGACGCCACTTGCTCGCGCGCCTTCGTATTGAACGACGTCACGTGCCAGTTGCCGACGAAGCCACTCGCATCGATCCTGCGCTCGGCCGGCAGGAATTCGCCCCCGAAGCTCGGATGCGGCCACGTCGATTTCAGCGAGAAGTCGTTCTGGTCGCCCACCGGCGCGAACGCGACCGATTCCGCGCCCGCCAGCGGCAGGCCGATGCTGAACGGCACGACCGTCGCCCCTGCGTTTGCCTGCGCCAGCGCCGCGAGATCGACGTTCGCATGCACGCCCTGGCGCAGGCTGTCGAGCCGCGTACCCTGCTCCACGTCGATCCGCTTGCCGCCGATGCGCAGGTCGGGCTGCGCCTTCAGCCCGCGAAGGTCGCCGATGCCGAGCGCGACGTACACGCCGTCGATCTTGAAGCTCACGTGGCCGTCCGCTTGTGGCAGCTTCTTCAGGTCCGGCAGCGGCAGCGTGCCCGTCATCCGGCTGTCGAGCCCGTACACGAGCGCCTTGTGAATGCCGCGATAGCGCTCGCTGACCGACAGCGTGCCGTCGACGCTCAGCGTCTTCGGGAACACGAGCAGCCGTTTCGTCTCGCTTTTCAGGGTGGTTTTCGCCTTGCCGCCGGCGCGCGCGTCGTCACTCACACGCGTGACTTCCGTGTAACGGACGACGAGCACCGGCCCCGTCACCGTCTGCGGCCCCGCGTAGCTCGCCCAGATGCTCTGCAGCGCGCTCTGCCGATAGTCGGCGCGTTCCCGCACGATGCTCTGGACCATCTGCAGCGGGATCAGGATCGCCAGCGCGAGAAACGCGGTAATCATGGACTTGAACAACAGGACTCGATTCATTGCTGGCAGGTACCGGAGTGGAAGGTACGGTCAGCATGAGCGGCCCCGGTGAAGGGCGATTGAAGCCGGCGTGAAGCGAATGTGTGGCGGGCGTGAAGCGCGCGGTCAGCCCGCCGACGGCAGCGTGAGCGTCGCGCACGCGCCGCCTTCCGCGCGGTTCGCGAGCGCGACCTGGCCACGGTGCAGCATCGCGACTTCGCGCACGAAACACAGCCCGAGGCCCGTGCTGCGATCCTGCCCGTCGGGGCGCGGCAGTGAATAGAAACGTTCGAACACGCGCGACAGCGCATAGTCGGGCACGCCGGGGCCGTCGTCCGCGACGCGCACGACCGCGACGTGCGCCCTGCCCGCCGGCTGCCGCTCGAGCGCGATCCGGATCGTGCTGCCCCGCGGCGCGAAATCCAGCGCGTTGTCGAGCAGGTTGCCGAGCGCCTGCCGCAGCAGGAACGGATCGCCGTCGACGACCGCCGGATCGGCCGCATCGTTCGCCTCGATCCGCAGGCTCACGCCGCGCTGCCGCGCGCGCGGTTCGATATCGTCGACGAGCTGTTCGAGCACCGGCCGCAGCGCGACCGGCTCGTGCACCGACAGGCGCTGTTTCTGCTCGACCTCGGCCAGCGCGAGCAGCTTGCGGATCATCTGTTCGAGGCGGCCGGCCTGGCGGCGGATGTTCTCGGTGAAACGCCGGCGGTTCGCGACCGGCATGTCTTCCTGCAACAGCTCGGCCGCGCCGCTGATCGCGGCCAGCGGGCTCTTCATCTCGTGCGTGAGCGTGTGGATGTAGGTTTCGACGTACTGCCGGTCTTCCAGCCGCTGATGCATGCTTTCCACCGCGCGCCCGAGCTCGGCCAGCTCGTTCGCGCCCTGCAGCGGCATCGACGCGCGCTCGCCGGCCGCGATCGCACGCGCATAGCGCTGCAGACGCCGCAACCCGAGCACCAGCCACCACGTGCACGCGGCGCCGATCAGGATCGCGCCGCCCATCAGCAACGCGCCGTACAGCATGATCTTGCGCTGGCTGCGCGCGATGAACGGGGCGACCGTCTGGTTCGGCTTCGCGATCGTCAGCACGCCGATGATCTCGTTGCCGCGCCGGATCGGCGCCGCCACGTGCATCACGGTGCTGCCGTCGTCGTTCGGATCGCTGCGCGTGCTGCGTGCGCCGTATTCGCCGCGCAGCGTCCGGTACACGTCGTTCCAGCGCGAATAGTCCTGCCCGACCGCGCTGCCGGCCGAGTCGTAGCGCACGATGCCGTGCGCGTCGGTGATATAGAGACGGTAACCGATCGCGTTCTTCTGGATGCCCCACACGTTCGCGCTGACCGGGCGCTCGTGCAGTTTCCCGAGCTGCCGGGCGAACGCGCCGTCGGCGATATGTCCGCTCGCCATGTCGTCGGCGGCCAGCGTCGCCAGCACTTGCGCGGTATCGACGAGCGTGTCCTCCATCGCTTCGCGCACGCCGGGCTTCACCTCCTGAACGAATACGCGCAGCGTGATCAGCGCGGCCAGGCCGACGATCAGGAAAAAACCGAAGAAGATGCGCAGGCCGATATGCATGGGCGGTGCCGGTCGTTACGGTTGCAGCGAATAGCCCATTCCGCGATGCGTGCGGATCGGGTCGCGCTCGGGATCGATCGCGCGCAGCTTGGCGCGCAGCGTCTTGACGTGCGTGTCGACCGTACGGTCGGCCGAATCGAGCGCCTCGTGCCACACGAGATCCATCAATTGTTCGCGCGAATAGATGCGCCCCGGATGCCGGACCAGCAGCGCCAGCAGCCCGAATTCGTAGCGCGTGAGGTCCAGCGCGTGGCCGAGCCACGACACGCGCGCACCGTCGGCGTCGAGAGTGAAGCCGGCGGCGACCGGTGCAGGCGCGTCGGCCGGCGTGGTCACGGGCGCCGGTTCCAGTGTGCTCACGGGCGCCGGTTCCGGTGCGGCCGCCCGATGGAAGCGGCGCAGGATCACGCGCACCCGCGCGGCCAGCTCGCGCGGCGAAAACGGCTTGACGACGTAATCGTCGGCGCCGATCTCGAGCCCGACGATCCGGTCGATCTCGTCGTGCCGCGCGGTCAGGAAAATCACCGGAACATCTGTGAACGTGCGCAGCCGCCGGCATACCTCGAAGCCGCTGAGGTCAGGCAGGCCGACGTCGAGCACCACGAGATCGACACGCGTGTCGCGCAGGCGCTCGAGCGCCGCCTGCCCGAGCGTGCAGTGGACGGTCTGCATGCCGTCGGTGCCGAGGGCATAGACGATCGTGTCCGCGATCGCCTGTTCATCTTCGACGATCAGGATGGTGGGCTGAGTCATGGTCTCGGGTTCGGGTCGCGCAATCCGGTGCGACATTGTACGCACGGCCGGCCCCGGCGAGCCTCTCCCCGGCGCGCTACGCGACGCGGCCGCTCACCGGAATCGACGCACCGGTGATCGCCTGCGCGTCGTCCGACAGCAGGAATCCGATCGTCGCCGCGAGCTGTTCGGGCCGCACCCAGCGCGAGAAGTCGGCGTCGGGCATGTCCTTGCGGTTCGGCGGCGTGTCGATGATGCTCGGCAGCAGCGCGTTCACGGTCACGCCGCGATCGAGCAGTTCCGCTGCCAGCGCCTCGGTGAGCCGCGCGACACCCGCCTTCGCGGCCGCATACGCGCCCATCCCCGCGCCGGCCTTGAACGCCGCACCCGCGCCGATGTTGACGATGCGGCCGGCCTGGCTCGCCACCAGATACGGCAGCGCGGCCTTCGATGCGTTCAGCGCCGTCTTCACGTTCAGTTCGTACATGCGGTCCCACGTGGCGGCGTCGCCGTCGGCGATCGTCTGCCACGCGAATGCGCCGGCGATGTTCAGCAGCGCGTCGACCCGGCCGAACTCGCGGTTGACCGTTTCGAGCGCCTGCGCGGCGGCCTGCGGATCGACGAGATCGATGCCGCCGATGCGCAACGCATCGGCCGGCACGCCGGGCAGCGCCTGCGCCGCCGGGGCCGCGCCGCGGCCGATCAGCGCGACGCGTGCGCCGTGCGCGCCGAGCCACACGGCCGTCGCGACGCCCAGATGGCCGAAGCCGCCGGTGATCGCGACTGCCTTGCCTTTCAGGTCGTGTTCCATCGATGTGTTCTCCTGGATCGAGGGTGATGGGATGAAATGCCGACAGCGTAGCGCCGTTCACGCGTTCGTGCGCACGGCGATGCGGGTGCGGTGATGCGGTCCGTCCGTCGTTTCGCCGTGATTGTCGGGCGCCGGCGCGGCGGCAGCATCGCGAAACGGATCGCAATCCATGCATCGCCGGCGAAGCCCGGCAAGCGCGCAGTCGGACGGCCGGGCATAATGCGCGATGCCCGCCAGACGTGGCGCGCGGCACGACGGCCGGGCCTGCGTGCCCGATGCTCGTGTCACCGCCAGCTCGCATCCCGAACCTCAACCCGTCCATCCCATGCAAGTACTCGTCATCGGAACCGGCAAGCTCGCCAACGAGTTGCTCGGCTCGCACAAGCTCGACCCGGCCACCTGTCGCGTGATGCCATGGTCGGACGGCACGCGGACCGACGCCCGGTCGATCGTCGTCCATGCCGGTTCCGGCCGCGAACTCGCCGCGGCGATCGCGTTCTGCCAGGCCACCGCGTCGCCGCTCGTTGAATTGTCGACCGGCTCCGACCTCGAAACCGGGGCGTACGGCTTTCCGGTCGTGCTGTGCCCGAACACGAACATCCTGATGCTCAAGTTCATGAGCATGCTGGAAACCAGCGGCCACCTGTTTCGCGACTGCGAGATCAACGTGACCGAATCGCATCAGGCCGGCAAGACGTCCGTCCCCGGCACGGCCGTCGGCATCGCCCGGTCACTCGGCGTGCCGCCGGAAGACATCCGCTCCGTGCGCGACCCGGCCGTGCAGCGCGGCGAATTCGGCATCCCCGACGCTCAGCTCGGCCGCCATGCGGTTCACCGGATACGCATCGACGACGGCGCATGCAGCCTCCAGTTCGAATCGCGCGTATCCGGCGCGACGCCCTATGCGGATGGCGTATCGCGCATCGTCGAGGCCGTCCGGCAGCACGATCTCGAGCATCGTCGCTATTCGATCGTCGAATTCATCCGCAACGGCTGGCTGTAGTCGCGGCGGCGGCGGGCGGCACGGCCTCGCATCGCGCGGGGCCGCATGCCGACGCCGGCGCGGCCTCGCCGCGGCCACCGCCCTCGCTGGCTCGCCGCTACCCCAGCACCGCGCCGCTCTCCGGCAAGGTTGCTCCGCCGTCGACGACGATCGTCTGCCCGGTGATGTATGCCGCATCGGCCGAGGCGAGAAACAGCATCGCGTTCGCGATGTCCTCCGGCTCACCCATCCGTGCCAGCGGAATGTCGCGTGCGATTTGCGCCGCGACCGACGCGTCGCCGAGATTGTCGGCCGCCGGCGTGCGGATCATCCCCGGTTCAACGCCGTTGACCGTCACGTTGCGGCGCGCCAGCTCCAGCGCCGCCGCCCGAATGAAGCCGTTCACGCCGGCCTTCGACGCCGCGTAATGCGCGAGCCCCGGATAGGCGACGCGCGGCCCCGTCACCGACGACGTGACGAGCAGCCGCCCGGCCCCCGCGCGCTCGAATGCCGGCAACGCGGCCTGCGCAAGCCAGAACAGCGCCGACAGGTTGACCGACAGCGTGCGCTCGAGCGTCGGTTCGTCGATCCGGACGAACGGCGTCAACGGAAAATACGCGGCATTGTGGACGACGACATCGAGCCGTCCGCCGTCACGCTCGACCGCCGCGACGAGCGCACCCAGTTCATCGCGGCTCGCGGCATCGACCCGGTATGCGCGTGCCTCGCCGCCCGCGCCGGCCAGTGCGTCGGCCTGCGCGGCTGCCGCGTCGCCGTTCAGGTCGGCGACCGCGACGAACGCGTCGGATTCCGCGAAACGGCGCGCGATCGCCGCGCCGATCCCTTGCGCGGCGCCCGTGACGAGCACGACACGCCCGCTGAAATCTGCACGCAGGCGGCCGCTGCCCGGCACGGCCGTCATCGCCGCGCCTCGCCGCCGAGCGGGTGCACGGTGTCGTTCAGCACCTGCGCGTAAGCGCCGATCTGGAAATTCGACAGCGTGCCGAAATCGCCGCCCTGATAGCCGAAGATCTTGCCGTCGGTCTTGCGCTGCGCAAGGTCGATCAGCACGACACCGAGCGTCGGCACCACCTTTTCGCGCCACACGAACAGATACAGCGCGTCCGCGATCCTGAAGTAATGACAGCGGTCGACATCGGCCAGCCCGCCTTCGACGCCCTGCAGGCACTGCCACGCGTAGAAATTCTCGTTCAGGTAGATGTGCTCGTAGCATTCGGTCGGGCTGTAGCGGTACATCGTCCGCTTGCCGATCAGCTCGCGCGTGGGCGCATGCAGCGGCCCCGGCCGGGCATGGCCGCCGAGCGTACCGTGCCGGAATTGCGCATCGACCGCCGTCAGCGGCAGCCCGCGCGCGACGCGCGTGAACGCATCGATGCGCGTGTCGGCTTCCGTCGGCAGCGTACCGACGACCGACGTCCACACGCCGGTGTCGAGATCGATCACGAGGCTCACCGAGGTCGCCCGAGCGGTGGCATCGATGTAGTCGACGAAGTACAGGCCGTCCCGCAGCCGCGTCACGCGGCACGACGCGCGGCCGCCCGTATCGGTCGCCGTATCGCGCCACTGCAGCGCGCCCGGCTCGAACGTATAGAGGCGCCACGTGCCCGATGCGTCGCCGAGCGTCAACGTCCGCCCGACGAGCGCGTCGACGGGTGCGAGGACGTTCGCTTCCGGCGCGAAGCCGTCCGCCAGCGCACCCACCTGAATGAATACCGGATCCTGTCGTTCCACCTGCCGTCTCCCGCGCAGCTTCAGGCCCGGCGGGCCGTGTACGCTGCTCACGTGCACATGGTGCGGGCTGCGCGCGCGGCGCGGTATCCCCCAAAAGGATGAAGGGCGCGCGGCGCCGGAACGCGCTAAAGTGCACGTGATCCGCGCCGCAACCGGCGCGAGGAGCACCCATGCACCGTGTCACCCACTACCGACGCACCGGCGAAGGCATCGAGGCAATCAGCCTCGAATCCGATCGCGCGTTTCCGCGCCACGCGCACGACGAATTCGGGGTCGGCGTGATCGTCAGCGGTGCGCACCGGTCGTGGAGCGGCCGCGGGCAGGTCCACGCGCTGGCCGGCGACGCGATCATGGTCAACCCCGGCGAGATGCACGACGGCTCGCCGCTCGAGGCCGGCACCGGCCGGCGCTGGCGGATGCTGTACCTCGCCCCCGCGCTCGTCGCGGGCGTCGCGGCGGAAGAAGGCCTCGGCGGCGTCGAGCTTGCGCATCCGGCCGTGCGCGACGCGCGGCTCGCGGCCGCCGTCGGCCGTCTGCATGCGCGCATCGTCGCAGGCGAAACCCAGCCGCTGGCCCGCGACGAAGCGCTCGTGATGCTCGTCGCAGGTTTGCTCGCCCGGCACGCAAACCGCGCGCTGCCGGCGGCGGGCGTCGCGCCGGCGGTCCGCGTCGCCCGCGAGCGGCTCGACGCAGCGCCGGGCGCAGCCGTGTCGCTCGCCGAGCTGGCCGACCTGAGTGGCGTCAGCCGCTTCCAGTTGCTGCGCGGCTTCGCGCGCGAGCTCGGCATCACGCCGCATGCATATCTGGTCCAGCAGCGCACGCGGCTGGCGCGCGCGCTGCTGGCCAGCGGCCTGCCGATCGCCGATGCCGCGGCTGAAGCCGGCTTCGCCGATCAGAGCCACCTGACGCGCGCGTTCGCGCGCCAGTTCGGGATCACGCCGGGGCGGTTCACGCAGGCGGGTTAAGTAACGCCATCGCCCGCGCAGCGCGGGGCCGCCGGGCACATTGCATTCGAAGGCGGTGGCCACCTCGATGGCAGCCGCGACCTATTACGTCGGTGCTTGTCGACGGCACACCGCATTCCACGCCTCTCCCGCTGCAATTTCGTTCAAGACGCATCCTGCCGCCGTACGCGACGATGCGGCGCATGAAGACACGACTGATCGGCTATCTCTATCTCGCCGCCGCGATGGCGGGCGTCGGCAGCACCGTCATCGCGAGCCGTCTCGCGGCCGGCGGCCTGCCGCCGTTCGCGGCCACCGCGCTGCGCTTCCTGATCGCGACCCCGCTGCTGTTCGCGCTGATGCGCGCGCAGCGCATGCGCTGGCCGCGCATTTGCGCACGCGACGCCGTGCTGCTCGTCATCCAGGC
Organism: Burkholderia sp. HI2761; assembly: GCF_002223355.1. Classification (NCBI taxonomy): domain Bacteria; kingdom Pseudomonadati; phylum Pseudomonadota; class Betaproteobacteria; order Burkholderiales; family Burkholderiaceae; genus Burkholderia; species Burkholderia sp. HI2761. Next base: position 2,382,078 of record NZ_NKFN01000007.1, read on the forward strand.
CGCGGCGGGCGGCGTAGGCTATACGGTGCTGCTGATCAGCGGCACGAAGCTGTCGTCGCCGCTCGATGCGGGCGTGATGCTCGGCACGCTGCCGGCCATGTCGACGCTGATCGCGGCCGTCGTGCTGCGCGAGCGGCAGACGCCGCGCGACTGGCTGGCCGCCGCGCTCGCCACGGCCGGCGTGCTGTTCGTCACGTTCGCGCCGGGCCACGCGATGCCGTCGCTCCAGACGCTTGCCGGCGATGCGCTGGTGCTGGCGGCCGTCGCCTGCGAAGCGGTCTTCATCCTGCTCAACCGGCGGCTTGCCGCGCCGTTGCCGCCGCTCGCGCTTTCCACCGCGATGTCGGGCCTCGGCTTCGTGCTCGCACTCGTGCCGGCCGCGTTCGAATGGCGTGCGGTGGCGAGCGGCTGGACCGTCGGCGCCGTGTCGGCGATCGTGTACTACGCGTTGATCCCGACCGTGCTCGGCTACCTGTGCTGGTATGCGGGTTCGGCACGCACGAGCGGCACCGAGGCGGCCCTGTTCACGGCGGTCGCGCCGGTTTCGGCCGTGCTGTTCGCGGTCGCGCTGTTCGGCGAAACGCTGACCGGCACGCGTGTCGCCGGCATTGCGCTCGTCGTCGCCGGCATGCTCGTCGGCGCGACGCGACGGCGCAAACCGCCCGTCGAATCACGCGGGACGCTCGTCGCGCAGGCCGCTCCCGACTGACCCGCGTTCATCGCGTCCCGCGGAAACGGCGGCGGCCTCCTGCCGTCGCATCGCCCGTCGATTCCCGCCATCCCGCCTTCCCACAACGCGGCCGGCGACTGTAGGAATGTGTCCGCGCACCGCAAAACCGTTGCGCGCGACTGCGCAAGATGCAATATTCGCGTGGCCGGACCCTTTGACAACCATCCAACAACAATCCGCCACGCAATGAACAGGAAGGAAGCCAAAACAAGAATCGCGGTGCTGCTATCCGCGGGAACGAGGAAGGCCGATGCACTGGCCGAACTGTCCGGACAGGGGCTCAAGGATCGGGTGCTCGCGCACCTGATCGCGTCGCGCCCAGACCCCGAACGCTGCCGCAAGAACAAGGTGCACATCCGAATCCTGATCGCGCTCGGCATCGCCCAGCTGGTCATCAGCCTGTTGCTTGCGTACTACTTCTTCGCATCGGGCGCCGGCGGCGTCCTCGTCACCGTCTTCCTTGCGCTGACCGTGCCGCTGTCGCTGCTGTTCATCTGGGGCTTCGCGACCAATCGTGTCGGCGCGTATCACGCGTTCATCCTGCTGTCGCTGCTGCAGATGCCGAAGACCGTCGCCGATCTCGGGCGCGATCCGTCGGCCGCGTTGCCGAGCCTCGCGATCACGGTCGTGCTGGTCGGTTACGTGTGGTTCGTCCGCAACCGGTTGTTCCCCGACTACGGCTGGTTCACTCCGCGCAAGGTCGAAGGCCGCTACGCGTTCGTGGAACGCGCCTGACGCCGGCGTCGACGTGGACGTAAAAAAGGCGCCGGGCCGTCCCGCAATCGCGGGACGGCCCGGCGCCTTCTGCATTCCGGAACCCGTCGGCTTACTTTGCCTTTTCAGCCGAGTCGCTGATCGCCTGGCCGCCCTTCGAAATATCCTGGCCCATGCCGGCCATCGTATTGCAACCGGCAAGCGCCGCGGTCACCACCAGCAGCATTGCAGCAATCGTACGCGTCATTCTCATTCTCCTTCGAATCAACAAGCCCGACCGGGCGAATCGTTTATGGCGCGGCGCCCGGCACGCTGCCGGACACGGGGCCTGACCTGATTATACGGAGACGCACGCCGTGCGCCAGTACGGCCCCACCGAGTGCCGCGCGCCACACCACGCATACGCACAGATTTTTCTTGACTTCATTGCGCCACGAACTAATATACGCATCGCGTATATTTTCCGTCAGGAGCCGCCGATGACCGTTCCCCAGCAAGCCTTCCTCCGCGACGCGATGCGCCGCCTCAACATGACCCGCGAGGCATTCGCGAATCGCATCGGCGTCAGCCGGCGCGCACTGGATACATGGCTGCTTCCGGACGATTCGCAGGAATCGCGCGGCATGCCGGAGATCGTCGAGCGCTTCGTGTCGGAAATCGTCGAGCGCCCGACGCCGGACAGCGAGAACTATACGCAAAGCGTAGACAAACAAGGGCTCGCGAAGCAATTCCTATTCGAAGGCAAGCCGCAATTGATCTCGGTCGACCAGTTCTCGCGGGATTCGGTCGAGGCGCTGTTCCGCGTGGCCGATGTCATGCAGCCGATCGCGCGACGCCACAAGATTTCGCGCGTGCTCGAAGGCGCCGTGCTCGGCAACCTGTTCTTCGAGGCCAGCACGCGCACGCGCGTGTCGTTCGGCGCGGCCTTCTGCCGGCTCGGCGGCTCGGTGTGCGACACGACGGGCTTCACCTTCTCGTCGATGGCCAAGGGCGAATCGATCTACGACACGAGCCGCGTGATGGCCGGCTACGTCGACGCGCTCGTGATCCGCCATCCGGAAAAAGGCTCGGTGGCCGAATTCGCGCGCGCGACCAACCTGCCGGTGATCAACGGCGGCGACGGCCCCGGCGAGCACCCGAGCCAGGCGCTGCTCGACCTCTATACGATCCAGCGCGAGTTTTCGCGGCTCGGCAAGATCGTCGACGGCGCGCACATCGCGCTGGTCGGCGACCTGAAGTACGGCCGCACCGTGCACTCGCTCGTCAAGCTGCTCGCGCTGTACCGCGGGCTGAAGTTCACGCTCGTGTCGCCGCCGACGCTCGAGATGCCGGCGTACATCGTCGAGCAGATCGCGACGAATGGCCATGTGGTCGAGCAGACGACCGACCTCGCGGCCGGGCTGCGCGGCGCGGATGTCGTCTACGCGACGCGGATCCAGAAGGAGCGCTTCACCGACGAGTCGTTCGAAGGCTACACGCCGGATTTTCAGATCAACCAGGCGCTCGTCGACTCGGTGTGCAAGCCCGACACGCTGATCATGCACCCGCTGCCGCGCGACAGCCGGCCCGGCGCGAATGACCTGTCGGTCGACCTGAACCGCGACCCGCGTCTCGCGATCTTCCGGCAGACCGACAACGGCATTCCGGTGCGGATGGCGATCTTCGCGGTACTGCTCGGCGTCGAGAATCTCGTCCAGCATTCGATGCGCGACGCGACGTGGCGGCCGCCGGCGTACCTCGGGCCGGAGGATGCGGTGTTTCACGGAATCGACTGACAAGGAACGGCCGAGGGCGCCCCCAAATCGGGTGCCCCGTCCTGCGTCGGGTTGCCCGGCGCGCTTCTTCTTTTTTTACATGCGACGAACGGTCGAACGATCGACCACTACGCCGCCCACGGATCGATCACCCGCAGCCCTACCGCTTCGAATGGCGCGACGTCGCGCGTCGCAATGATCAGGTTGTTCGCCTCGGCCGTCGCTGCGATAAAGCAGTCGGCGGGCGCGATTGCACTGCCCACCGCACGGGCCCGTGCACGAATGCCTGCATACGCTTTGCTCGCCGCTTCGTCGAACGGCAGGATCCGGCCTCGAAACACCGGCACGACACGCTGCTCGATGCTTTGGTGCAGCCATTCCCGCCTTCGCCCTTCCGGCAATGCCGCGACGCCGAACCGCATTTCGGCAAGACTGATCGCGGCAAGAAACAGCGTCTCGACGTTCTGCGCATCGAGCCACTCGACCACGGCCGCGCTCGGCTCGCGCCGCAGCGGCTCGGACATGACGTTCGTATCAACAAGAATCATTCGAAGCTCATCGGATGGGTTGGCGTCTTGTCGCGCTCGACGTCGAAATCGACGCCGCCCGCCTCTCGTCCGATTTCCGCCAGCAGCGTGCCCAGCTTGAGACGCCCGCCGGGCAGAACGGCCTGCTCGAGGATGTCGCGCACCTCGGCTTCGGTGCTGCGCCCATGTTGCGCCGCACGGATCCGAAGGGCGCGATGTACTTCGTCGGACAAATTTCGAACGGTGATCACTGGCATGATGCACTCCACTACGATTGCTTTCAATACAGTCATATTATCACCTTGATGTCATGCAGATAACCCCGCGACGCAATCACTCTAGCCCGCCCGACGAACCCGCCACAATCGGCCATTTGGCCATTCCCCCCCCCGCCGCCCCGCAACCACCCCGCAACATTCGTCAACAATCCCGTCATAAACGATAACAAGAACGCTTCTCATTCAACAAAAAATTACATAGAATGCCGACTGAAAACAAATCGTAATAATTCCCGGCGGCGTGCACTTTCCTGTAGCGCCAAGCCCCGGGGCCACACCGCGAGGTCCAAGCGCACCATGAAGTCCCGTCCCGACGAGCTGAAGCTCGGTAAATTCACCACCCTGTGCAGCGTGCTCGCCGCAAGCCCCGCGTTCGCCGACGGCACGCCGCCCGCGGCGCCCGCCAGTACTGAAGGCCACCTCGCTCCGATCGAGATCCGAGGCAAGACCGAGCACAGCTACAAGGCCGACTTTTCCGCTTCCGCGAAATTCACCGCGCCGCTCGTCGACACGCCGAAATCCGTCACCGTGATCCCGCAGGAACTGATCCAGAACAGCGGCGCGGCAACGCTGACCGAAGCGCTGCGCACGGTGCCCGGCATCACGTTCGGCGCCGGCGAAGGCGGCAACCCGCTCGGCGACCGTCCGTTCATCCGCGGCTACGACACGCAGGGCAGCATGTTCATCGACGGCATGCGCGACACGGGCGCCACCACGCGCGAGATCTTCAACACCGAGCGCGTCGAGATCACCAAGGGCTCCGATGGCGCGTACGGCGGCCGCGGGGGCGCCGGCGGCAGCATCAACCTGATCACGAAGGCCCCGCATCTCGGCACGACGGCCGCCGCGAGCGCGGGCCTCGGCACCGACCGCTATCGCCGCTTCACCGCCGACGGCAACTGGCAGTTCGCCGATCACGCCGCGTTCCGCCTGAACCTGATGAGCCACAACAACGACGTCGCCGGCCGCGACGCCGTCAACAACGAGCGCTGGGGCGTCGCGCCGTCGATCGCGTTCGGCCTCGGCACGCCGACGCGCGTCACCGCGAGCTACTACCACCTGCAGACGGACGACATGCCGGACGGCGGCATCCCGTACTTCTACACGACGTCGAACAAGCCCGCGAACGTCGGCACGATCTATCCGGCGCCCGTCGATCGCCACAACTTCTACGGCCTGATCGACCGCGACTTCCGCAAGACCACGTCAGACATCAGCACGATCAAGATCGAGCACGACATCACGCCGAACCTCACGGTGCGCAACACCACGCGCTACACGGAATCGACGCAGGACTACATCTGGACGCAGCCGGACGACAGCCAGGGCAACGTGGTGAACGGCAAGGTCTGGCGCCGCAACAACAACCGCAACAGCGCGATCAACAGCCTCGCGAACCTGACCGAGCTGTTCGGCGAGTTCCGTACGGGCCCGTTCAAGCACAGCTTCACGACCGGTATCGAGCTGTCTCGCGAATGGGGCAAGCGCGATTCGTACACGGTCGCGACCGACAAAGGCACGATCTGCCGGAAAGGCATCGGTGCGCCGTCGGGCTACAACTGCACGAGCCTCTGGTCGCCGAACCCGAACGATCCGTGGGCCGGTTCGATCACGCGCAACAACGACTACGCGCACGCGCGCACGACGACGAAGTCGATCTACGGCTTCGACACGATCGAGCTCACGCCGCGCTGGCAGGTGAACGGCGGCGTGCGCGTCGACGACTACTCGACCCGCTTCACCGATACCCGGGCCAACGGCGGCAAGACCTATACGCGCGACGACACGCTGATCAACTGGCAGGCCGGCCTCGTATTCAAGCCCGCGCGGAACGGCAGCATCTACGCGTCGTATGCGACGTCGTCGACACCTGCCGGCATGCTGCTCGGCGAAGGCAGCGAAACGCAGTCGCTCACGCCGGGCCGCGGCGGCGCCGGCCCGAACGCCGACCAGATGGCGCCCGAAAAGAACCGCAGCATCGAGCTCGGCACCAAATGGAACGTGCTGAACGACAAGCTGTCGCTGACGGCCGCGCTGTTCCAGATCGACACGACGAACGCACGCGTGACGCTGCCGAACAACCAGTACGCGATGGTCGGCAACAAGCGCGTGCAGGGCCTCGAGCTCGGCCTCGCCGGCCAGATCACGAAGCAGTGGCAGGTGTTCGGCGGCTACACGTACATGAAGAGCGCGCTGCGCGACAACGGCAAGGACGCCGCGAACAACGGCAACCGCTTCCCGAACACGCCGAAGCACAGCCTCACGATGTGGTCGAACTACGACGTCACGCCGAAGTTCACGGTCGGCGGCGGCGCGTTCTACATGTCGGAAGTGTTCGGCGATCCCGCGAACCTGCGCGCCGTGCCGTCGTACTGGCGCTTCGACGCGATGGCGCAGTACCGGATCAACAAGAAGCTCGACTTGCAGTTGAACGTGAACAACCTGTTCAACCGCACCTACTTCGATCAGGCGTATCCGGCGCACTATGCGTCGATCGCACCGGGCCGCTCGGCGTTCGTCACGCTGAACGCGCGCTACTGATCGATGGAGGGCGTGTCGCTGAAGGCACTCGCGTCGGTATCGCCGCGCGAGTTCGCCGACATCCTGGCCGGGCCGCCCGAGCGCGCCGCCGCGTGGGTCGCGGCGGCGGCCGATCACGGCATCGTCGACGCGCAGGCCGTCTACGGGCAATACCTGCTCGACGGGCACGGCGTCGCACGCGATCCGGCCGCCGCGCTCAACTGGTTCCGGCACGCGGCGCGGGCCGGCCACCCGATGGCGATGAACATGCTCGGGCGCTGCTACGAGTTCGGCTGGGGAACGGCCGCCTGCGCGCCGGTCGCCGTGTACTGGTACCGGCTCGCCGCACAGGCGGGCCTCGACTGGGGCATGTACAACTACGCAACCGCACTGGCGCTCGGCAACGGCGTCGACGAGAACCGCGCCGACGCGCTCGACTGGTTCCGTCGCGCGGCCGCGCTCGGCCATGCGAAATCGATCAACCTGATCGGCGGCTTCTACGAGGACGGCTGGGTCGTATCGGCCGACACCGACGCCGCGTTCGACCACTATCGCCGCGCCGCCGTTGCCGGCGACTTCCGCGGCCAGTTCAACTATGCGCGGCTGCTCGCCGAGCGCGGGCGCGTCGACGAAGCGCTCGTCTGGCTCGCTCGCGTGCCGGCCACCGCGACACCTGCGTTCGTCGCGAAGATGCGCGCGTATCTCGTGTCGTCGCCGGTCGACGCTTTTCGTGCGGCGGCCATGCAACTGGCGCCGCACGCGATGGAATCCGCATCATGATGCTTCATATCCCCGGCGTACTGACCCGCGCGCAAGTCGCGCAATGCCGCGACCTGCTCGATGCCGCCGAATGGGTCGACGGCAACGCCACGTCCGGCGCGCAATCGGCGCTCGCGAAACGCAACCGGCAATTGCCGGAAGGCGCGCCGGCCGCGCGCGCGGTGGGCGACGCGATCCAGGACGCGCTCGCGCGCCATCCGCTATTCTTTTCGGCGGCGCTGCCGCTCAAGGTGTTTCCGCCGCTGTTCAATCGCTACGAAGGCGGCGAGACGTTCGGCACGCACGTCGACAACGCGATCCGGCTGCTGCGCGGCACGGATTTTCGCGTGCGCAGCGACCTGTCGGCGACGCTGTTCCTCGAGGAACCCGACGCGTACGACGGCGGCGAGCTGTGCGTCGAGGATACGTACGGCGTGCATCGCGCGAAGCTGCCGGCGGGCGATCTCGTGCTGTATCCGGCGTCGAGCCTGCATCACGTGACGCCCGTGACGCGCGGCGAGCGCGTGGCCTCGTTCTTCTGGATCCAAAGCATGGTGCGCGACGATGGCGATCGCACGCTGCTGTTTCAGCTCGATACGCAGATTCAGGCGCTTTCCGCCGAAAAAGGAGCGAAGGATCCGGTGGTCATTTCATTGACGGGGATTTATCACAACCTGTTGAGGAAGTGGGCGGACGCGTAGCGTGAGCCGGTAACGCTCAGGCGCTTGCGCCGCGTCGAACAGCGGGTCTAAAATGACCATCGTCAAATGACCATGCTCATATCATGATGCCGCACGCTCCCGTATCGAAATCCGAATTCAAGGCTCGCGCACTCGAATACTTCCGGCTCGTCGAGGCGTCTGGCGAAAGCCTGATCGTCACCGACCACGGCAAACCGACGCTCGAGATCCGGCCGTATCGCTCGCGCGAAGCTCAGCCGTTGGACATATTGCGCGGTTCGGTCATGCGCTACGACAATCCTCTCGATCCGATTGCGGAAGATGATTGGGAGGCGTCGCGGTGATCGTGCTGGATACGCATGCATTGGTGTGGTGGGTAGCGGGCGACCCTGCGCTCAGCAGGAAGGCGCGAAGCGCGATCGATCGTGCACGCAGCGAAGGCGCGCTCGCCGCATCCGCCATCTCCGCGTGGGAGATTGCGATGCTGGTGCGCAACGACCGCCTCGCACTGACGATGGATGTCGACGCGTGGCTCGCCACCGTCGCGCAAATCGACGGCATGCGCTTCGTGCCGGTCGATGCGGACATCGCCGCGAAATCCACCGATCTGCCCGGCACGTTCCACAAGGATCCGGCCGATCGCATGATCGTCGCGACCGCGCGGCGGCTCGGCGCACCGCTCGTCACCCGCGACGAAAAAATCCGCGCGTACGCGCACGTCAAGACGCTCTGGTGAGCATTGCCCGCCGGCGGGTCGAACCGTGGCGCGCCTTTCGCCCAACTCTGGCATATTGGCGATTCGTCTGACCAAAACGACCGCGGCCGCCTCACTCGACATCGGCTCGTGGCCCGCAACCGTCCTCGCGCCATTTGCCCGCTACCGTGATACCGCTCTCCGATCCCGCCGTCCGGTCAATCGCCCTGCAGGAGTCGCACGAAGGGTTCGTCGATCTCGCCACCTTCCATGACCGCATCGCCGTCGACCTGAGTCGCGCTCACGTCGAAAACACGAGCCCGCATTTCCTGAAAGTGCGCCGCGGCGTCGCCGAACGGCTGGCCACCGCCGCGCACACGCTCCCTGCCGGCCTGCGCCTGTACGTGAAGGAAGGCTATCGTCCGCTGTCGCTGCAACGCGACTATTTCACCGGCCACCTCGCGCACCTGCGCCGAACGCTGAATCCGCTGCCGTCCGACGAAGCCCTGTACGAACTCGCAAGCCACTATGTCGCACCGCCCGAAGTCGCGGGCCATCCGACCGGCGCTGCCATCGACCTGACGCTGATGACCGTCGACGGTACCGAACTCGACATGGGGTGCATACTCGACGCCACCGACCAGGAATCATCCGGCGCGTGCTACACGCACAACGCATTCATCAGCCGCCCGGCCGCGCGAAACCGGCAGACCCTGATCGACGCACTGACTCACGCCGGCTTCACGAATTACCCGTCCGAATGGTGGCACTGGTCGTTCGGCGATCGCTATTGGGCCGTCATGCAGAACGAATCGCACGCAATTTACGGTCCTGTCGAGGAAAGCATGCTCGACGAAGCATCGCGATGACGGTTTTCCCGATCCGACACGCGTGACTCGGTAACATCCTCACTTGCCGATCCCCGTGTGCTCCCGCACAATCGCAGCACCTGCCTCACTCCCCTCGCGCCGATGTCCTATGCGTCACTCGCCACCGGCGTCCTGCTCGCCGGCGGCCTTGGTCAACGCTTCGACCCGAGCGGCCTGCACAGCAAGCTGCTCGCACGGCTTCCCGACGGCACGCCGGTTGCGGTCGCCGCCGCCCGCCGTCTCGCGGCCGCCACCGCCGATGTGATCGCCGTCGTGCGTCCCGGCGCCGAAACGCTTGCGATTCTGCTGAACGAAGCCGGCTGTCAGGTCGTCTATGCACCCGACGCGTTGCGCGGCATGGGCGCGAGCCTAGCGGCCGGCGTCCGCACGACGCCCGACGCGAGCGGCTGGCTCGTCGCGCTCGCCGACATGCCGTGGATCGCGGCTTCCACTTACGAAACGGTCACACGCGCGCTCGAAGCCGAGGACGCGTCGATCGTCGCGCCCGCGCACCGAGGCGTGCGCGGCCATCCGGTCGGTTTCGCCGCGCATCACTTCGATGCGCTCGCCGCCCTCGACGGCGACACGGGCGCCCGCGCGCTGTTCGCCAGCGCGCCGGTGACACTGCTCGACGTCGACGACCCCGGCATTCTGCGCGACGTCGATACACCGGCGGATTTGCGCTGACCGCGATTGCACGGGCCCGCAAGATCCCGCACGAACACCGCCAATAGGCGGATTTCTCCGACGATCGACGACCTGCCGCAGAATCCCGCTGCAAACACGCGCCCGATTGGCTATAACGGAGACGAGGCGCGTCCGCCGCGCCACCGCCGTCACGCACTGCGCGAGTTCTCCATGAGCGACCACACGACCCCGACGCCCGAGCCACCGGCCGACCCGAACCGCGATCCGGAAAACGATCCGTTCTCGTCGCCGCCCGGTCATCACGACAACCCGCAGCAGCCGGACGAACCACCGAGCAAGGATCCGGTCTAGCCGTGCGCCGGCCGCTCCGTGAGCGCGACCCGCTAGTGCCGTGACGGAATCTAGCGCGCCGTATACCCGCCGTCGATCGGCAGCGACACGCCGCTGATCATCGACGCCGCATCGCTCAGCAAAAACAGGATCGGTTCGACAACTTCGTCCGGCTCCGCGAATCGGCCGAGCGGAATCGCGGCCAGCATCGGCGCCCGCTTCTCCGGTTCGCTCCACGCGAACTGCGCCATCGGCGTGAGCGTGACGGTGGGGTTGACGCTGTTCACACGAATGCCGTGCGGCCCGAGTTCGATGCACAGCACGCGCGTGATCGCGTCCATCGCCGCCTTCGATGCGCAATAGCTCAGATGCGCGGGCAGGCCGACGAGCGCTGCCTGACTCGACACGTTGACGATGCTGCCCCGCGCGTTCGCCGCGCCGCGTGCGTCGCGCTCGATCATCTTTCGGGCGACGGCCCGCGCGACGAGCGCCGCGCCGCGCGCATTGACGGCCATCACGCGATCGAAATGCGCGGCGCCGACATCGAGCGCCGGTTCGAGCGACGCGATCCCCGCGCAATTGACGAGGCCGTCGAACGCATCGTACGCGGCGAGTGCGGCATCGATCGCGTGTTCGTCGCCGCCGACGTCCATGCGCAACGTATCGCACGCAATCTCGCCGGCGAGCGCGTCGAGCGCGGCCATGTCGCGCCCCGCCGCGACGACGCGCGCGCCTGCATGCGCCAGCGCGACCGCGCACGCGCGGCCGATTCCGCTCGATGCGCCGGTGACGAGCACCGTTGACCCGCCGAAATCGAATCGTGTGTTCATGATGATGTGCCCAGCCTGTGCATGATCGGCTTGAGTGCCGGATACAGCGCCGTGTAGAGCGAAAAACGCGCATCGTACGTTTTCGCGCGGTCGGCATCGGGCCGTGCGCGCTCGACGAGCGTGACCCAGCCGCCTTGCGCGTCATCGCGCGATACGAGCCCTGCGCCGACACCCGCGAGCAATGCAGCGCCCATCGCGGCTTCGACGTCCTGCTCGATCGTCCACACCGGAAAACCCGTCACGTCCGCGATGATCTGCATCCACAGCGCCGAATGCGCGGCGCCGCCGACGACGATCAATCGACCGTCCAGCGCCACCGCGCCACGGCGGCCGGCCTCGATGTTGTGGCGCAACGCGAACGCGACGCCTTCGAGCACCGCACGGTAAAGATGCGCACGCGTATGCGCGAGACTCAGCCCGACGAATGCGCCGCTCGCCTTCGCATCCCATACGGGGCTGCGCTCGCCCATCAGATACGGCAGGAACAGCACGCCGTCGGCGCCGACCGGCACACTTTCGGCCGCTTCCTCGAGCAGCACGTGCGGATCGCCATGCGGCAGCAAGCGTGCCGCATCGATTTCCGCATGGCAGAACTGGTCGCGAAACCACGCAACCGACGCGCCGGCCGTGATGGCGCCGCCGAACACGTACAGGTCGCGTTGCCCGTCGAACACGTGCGGCATGCTGACGAGGCCATGTCGCGCATCGACGTGCCGGTTCACGTAGCCCCAGCACATGCTGGTGCCGATCATCGCGACGTGTTGCCCGGTACGCGTCGCGCCCGCCGCGAAGGTCGCCACCGCCGCATCGACGCCGCCCGCGACGATGGGCGTGCCGGCCGGCAGCCCGAGCTGCGCGGTCCATTGCGACAGCAACCCGCCGACGACGTCCGTCGAATCGACCAGCCGCTCGGGCATCATCGTCGCCGGAATGCCGAGCATGTCGAGCGCATCGTCGGACCACTCGCGACGCGCGACGTCGTACACGCCGCCGATATTGCCGGCCGAACTGTGATCGACCGCCACTTCGCCGGTCAGCAGGTAGATCACGTACGCGTTCGGCGGCAGGAAATAGCGCACGTTCGCCCATACGTCCGGCCGCTGGTCGCGCAGCCACAGCATCTTGGTGAACCCGTAATAGCTGTCGACGCCGTTGCCGGTGATCACGCGCAGCCGCTCGACGTTCACGTGCTCGTCGACCCAGTCGACTTCCGCGGTCGCGCGCCGGTCCATCCAGATCAGGCACGGATGCAACGGCCGCATGTCGATGTCGACCGGGATGCCCGAACCGCCGTACAGGCTGCTCACGCACACCGCGCGGATCGCATCGGCCGGCACGCCCTGCGCGCGCGCGTCGCTCACGCAGCCCGCGATGCATTCGAGCACCGCGTCGAACCACACCTGCGGCCACTGCTCGGCCCACAGCGGGCGCGGCGTATCGGGCTGGTAGCCGGCCGAGCGCCGCGCGACGATCGTGCCGTGCCGGTCGACGAGCAGCGCCTTGGTGCTCTGCGTGCCGATGTCGACGCCTATGACGTATTCCATGATGTCTCCGGTGAGGCGCACGCCGGCCGTCAGCGGGCCGGCTTCAGCAGCACCTTGATCGATTCGGGCGATTTCGCGACGCGGATCGCGTCGTCCCAATCCTCGAGCGCGAAACCGTGCGTGACGATGCCCTTGGACGTGACGAGCCCGCGCGCGAGCAGGTCGATCGCGACCGGATAGCAGTATGGCCCGAGGTGCGCGCCGCGTACGTCGAGCTCCTTGCGGTCGCCGATGATCGACCAGTCGACGGTCGCATCCTCGCCGAACACGCTGAATTCGACGAAGCGGCCGAGCTTGCGGATCAGCTCGAGCCCCTGGTTCACGCCGACCGGTGCGCCGGTCGTCTCGATGTAGACGTCGCAGCCGTAGCCGTCGGTGAGTGAGCGGACGATCTCGCGCGCGTCGTCGCGTCGCGGGTTGATCGTCACGTCGGCGCCGTACTGCCGCGCGAGTTCGAGCCGTTCGTCGATCAGGTCGATCACGACGAGTTTCTTCGGCGTCTTCAGGTGCGCGACCTGCGTCATCATCAGCCCGAGCGGGCCCGCGCCCGCGATCACGACGACATCGTCGAGCTGGACGTCGCCGCGGTTCACCGTATGGATCGCGCACGACAGCGGCTCGATGATCGCCGCATCCTCGAGCGATACGCCGAGCGGGATCTTGTGGACGATCGCGGTCGGCGGAATGCGCATGTACTCGGCCATGCCGCCGTCGGCGACCTCGCGCTGGAAGCCGAAGATGTTGTGCACCTCGCACATCCAGTACTGCCCCGACTTGCAATAGCGGCACTTGCCGCACGGCACGATCTGCTCGGCGATCACGCGGTCGCCCATCGCCACGCCGAAATGCTCGGCCGCGCCGTCGCCGAGCGCTTCGACATAGCCGAAGAATTCATGGCCGGGAATCACCGGCGCCTTCACCCACGGGCTCGGTCCGCCCCAGAACATCTTGGCGCCGGTATAGCACTTGCAGTCGCTCGCGCAGATGCCGCACGCGGCGATGCGGATCACGAGTTCGTTCGTCCCGGGGTGCGGCTTCGCGACCTGTTCGACGCGATAGTCCTCGGGGCCGTGGCAGACGACCGCGGTCATGCGCGGCGGGGCTTCGGGTGTCGTCATGAGTTGTCTCTCTTCAAATTTATTCGGATGACTGATGGATTGATCGTTACCGCGATCGCTCGCGGCTGATGTAGATCGCGAGCAGGATGATTCCGCCCTTGATCACGTTCTGCACATACGGGTTCACGCCGATCATGTTGAGCCCGTTGTTGAGCACGCCGAGCAGCAGCGCACCGACGAGCGTGCCGAGAATCGCGCCGCGCCCGCCGGAGATCGACGTGCCGCCCATCACGACGGCCGCGATCGCGTCGAGCTCGAAGCCCACGCCGGCGTTCGGCTGCCCGCTCATCAGGCGCCCGGTCAGCACGATCGCGGCCAGCGCCGACGTGACGCCGGCCAGCGTGTAGACGATCAGCTTCACGCGCGCGACCCGCACGCCGGTGAGCCGCGTCGCCTGCTCGTTGCCGCCGATCGCATACACGTAGCGGCCGAACGGCATCCGGTCGAGCAACAGCCACGCGATCGCATAGACCACCAGCATGATCAGCACCGGCGCCTGGATGCCGAGCACCTTGCCGCTGCCGAAGAACGCGACCCAGTCGGGCAGCCCGTCGATCGGATAGCCGCCCGTGTAGATCAGCGCGAGGCCGCGCGCGATGCCCATCGTCGCGAGCGTGACGATGATCGGCGGCATCCCCGCGAACGCGACGAACACGCCGTTCAGGAAGCCGAAGCCGAGGCCGACCGCGATGCCGATCGCCAGCGCGGCGACCGCGTTGACGCCCGCGACCATCAGCCCGGCCGCGAGCGTGCCCGACAGCGCCATCACCGAGCCGACCGACAGGTCGATCCCGCCGGTCAGGATCACGCAGGTCATGCCGACCGCGATGATCGCGTTGATCGAGACCTGGCGCAGCACGTTTTCGAGGTTCGCGGCGGACAGGAAGCTCGGGCTCGCGATCATCATCGCGATGCACACGACGATGAGGCCCACGAGCGGATAGAACAGCGTCGAGCGGCGCAATTGGGCCCACATCGCGCGGGGCGGCGGCGCATCGCCGGCCGTGGCCGCGAGCGTCGTGGAAGGCGTGGAAGAAGAATCAGGCAGGTTCATGGGTCGCTCCTCGCGTGCCGGCCGTGGCATAGGTCATGACCGTGTCGGGATCGATCTCGTCGCCGGCGAGCGTCGCCTCGATGCGGCCCTGCCGGAACACGGCGACGCGATCGCACATGCCGACGATTTCCGGCAGTTCGGACGAGATCATGATGATGGCGTAGCCGCGCGCGGTGAGTTCGCGCATCAGCCCGTAGATTTCGGCTTTCGCGCCGACGTCGATGCCGCGCGTCGGCTCGTCGAAGATCAGCACCGACGTGTGATGGTTCAGCCAGCGCGCGATCACGACCTTCTGCTGGTTGCCGCCGGACAGCGTCGCGACCTCGGTGTGAATCGACGGCGCCTTCACGCCGACGCGCCGCATCACGTCGTGCGTCGTACGCGCCTCGCCGCGCCGGTCGATCAGCCAGCGCATCGACCGGTACTTGCCGAGGTTGTTCAGGGAGATGTTGTCGCGGATCGAGAACGACGTGACGAGCCCTTCCGTCTTGCGGCTTTCCGGCAGGATGCCGATGCCCGCGCGCAGCGCGTCGGCCGGATCGGCGAGCTTCGCCGCCGCGCCGCGTACGCGCAACTCCTTGCGATGCGCGCGCGTCGCGCCGATCACCGCGAGCACGGTTTCCGTGCGGCCCGAGCCGACCAGCCCCGCGAAGCCGAGGATCTCGCCGGCCCGCAGCGCGAAGCTGTTCACCGGGCCGTCGCGCTCGATCTGCAGCGCATGGACGTCGAGCACGACCGGCGCGTCGGCCGGCAGCGGCGGCTTCGGCGGAAAGCTGCTTTCGATCCGGCGGCCGACCATCATCCGCACCAGTTGCTCGACGTCGGTGCGCGCGACGTCGGTCGTCGCGACGTACTGCCCGTCGCGCAGCACCGTGATGCGATCGCACACCGCGAAAATTTCGTCGAGATGATGCGAGATGAAGATCATCGCGACGCCCTGCCGCTTAAGCTCGCGCATGATCGCGAACAGGTGCTCGGCCTCGGCCGGCGTGAGCGTCGCGGTCGGTTCGTCGAGGATCAGGATGCGCGCGTCGAGCGACAGCGCCTTGCCGATCTCGACGAACTGCTGCTGCGCGACCGACAGCGCGCGGATCGGCGCATCGAGATCGATCGCCACGCCGAGCCGCGCGAAAAGGCTCGCCGCCGCGGCACGCATCCGCTTGCGGTCGCGCGCGCCCCAGCGCGTGCGCAGCTCGCGGCCGAGGAACAGGTTGTCGACGGCATCGAGGTGCGGAATCAGGCTGAATTCCTGGAACACGATGCCGACGCCGGCCGCGACCGCGTCGTGATAGTCCGCGAAATGGCGCGCGGTGCCGTCGATCTCGATCGTGCCGGCATCCGGCTGGTGGATGCCGCACAGGATCTTCATCAGCGTCGATTTTCCCGCGCCGTTCTCGCCGAGCAGCGCATGGATCTCGCCGCGCGCGATCTCCAGATGAATGTCGGACAGCGCCTTCACGCCGGGAAAGCTTTTCGTGATGTGGCTGAGCCTGAGTATCGTGTCCATCGGCTTCTCCGTGCGAAGGGCATCGGCCACGCCGCCGCCCTTCGCGTCGTATCGCGCGTCGCTCACCAGCTGAAACCCTTCGCGTTGCCGCGATCGACGACCTTCACGTCGACCGGGATCGCCTTCGGCACCGTCGCGCCCCACTTGCGCGCGATCGCGATGCCGAGCGCGATGCGCACCTGGTCGGCCGGGAACTGCGCGGTCGTCTCGATGAACTTCGAGTTCGGCTTCTGGATCGCGGCGACCGCCTCGGGTGCGCCGTCGACGCTCGTCAGCTTGATGTCCTTGCCGGACCCCTCGATCGCGGCGAGCGCGCCCATCGAGCCGCCGTCGTTCACGCTGAAGATGCCCTTCAGGTTCGGATGCGCGGAAATCATGTTTTCGGTGACCGAGAGCGCGGTCGCGCGCTCCTGCTTGCCGTTCTGCGTGTCGACGAGTTTCACGTTCGGGAATTTCGCGAGCCCGGCCTTGCAGCCGCGCACGCGTTCGAGAATCGGCACGACCGGAATGCCGTCGAGGATCGCGACCTCGCCGCTGCCGCCGATCGCCTTCGCGAGGTATTCGCACGACATCACGCCCGCGTCGTAATTCTTCGAGCCGACGAACGAATCGACCGGGCCGTTCGCGTTCGCATCGACGGCCACGACCACCGCGCCCGCCTTCTTCGCTTGCGTGATCGCCGACTGGATGCCGGTCGAATCGGTCGGATTCACGAGCAGGATGTCGATCTTCTTCTGCAGCATGTCCTCGACGTCGCTCACCTGCTTGCTGACGTCGTGATGCGCGTCGGTGACGACGACCTGCGCGCCGATCGACGCGGCCGCGTCGTTCAGCGCCTTCTGCATCGTCACGAAATACGGGTTGTTCAGTTCCTGGAACGTCATGCCGATGCGCAGCGGCGCGGCCTGCGCGGCGGCGGCGGGCAGCAGGGCCGCGACGGCGAGCGCGGCAACGGTCGCCACGCGGGCGGCGCGGCGGGTGGATGAAGCGGGCGATGCGTGCGTCATGACGGTGTCTCCAAAATTGTGTGCGGCTTTTTCGTGGGTGAATGCGCCCCTCGCGACGTGAGCGACGCGATCGGCTGGGTAAAACGACGGAGAAAACTCGGGCGGGCGGCGGCCCGCGGATCATCCGGGCTGCGGCGCAAGTTCGGGTGCGCCGGGCGTCAGCACGCGCGGCGGCAGCGGATTGCCGGTGGGCGCCGCATGCAGCGCCAGCTCGCGGCTGCGCGCGTTCAGACGCTGCAGCGCGCGGAATTCGGACGGCGCCATCCCCTTCACCGCGCGGAACTGGCGGTTGAAGTTCGACACGTTGTTGAAGCCGGCCTGGAAACAGACGTCGGTGATGCTCGCGTCGTCGGCGAGCAGCATCTGGCACGCGGATTCAATCCGCAGACGATTCACGTACTGGACGAACGGCATGCCCGTGTGGCGATGGAACGCGCGCGAGAACGCGCTGACGCTCTGCCCGGTCAGCTGCGCGAGATCGGATTCCCGCAGCTCGGAGGCGAGGTTCTTGCCGATATACGACAGCGCGTGACTGAGCCGCGTCGGCGTGACGTCGGCCTGGTCGTATGCGGGGCTCGCGAGCAGCGTGCGTTCGGCCGCGCCGCACAGCCGCTCGAGGATCGTCATGAACAGCGCGATGCGGCGCATGCCGCGCGCGGTCAGCAACGCGTCGAACAGCGGTGCGATCGCGGCGCTCGTCGCCGCGTCGAAGCCGACCCCGCGCCGCGCATCGTCGAGCAGCGTCTGCGCGTCGCGACATTCGGGAAACGCGTCCATGCAGCGGCGCACGAAGGACGGATCGAACTGGATCACGAGATTGCGCCGCTCGACGGTTTCGCCTTCGGCCATGTCGCTGACCCAGTTGTGCGGCAGATTCGGGCCGAGCAGCACGAGATGGCCGGGCTCGAACGAGCCGATGTGATCGCCGACGAAATACTTGCCGCGCGTCGCGACGATCAGGTGCAGCTCGAATTCGGGATGGAAATGCCAGCGGATCGTGCGATACGGATAGCCGTGCGACCAGACCTTGAACGACTCGTCGCGTCGCACTTCGACCACTTCGAGATCGGGGTGCATCATGTTGGCGTCTCCATTCCCATGTATCGCTGGCCGGCCTGTTCGGCTCGTTCGCGCGTCCGCCGGCGGTTTCGCACGGCGATGCGGACCGGTCGCATGGGAAGCAATGTAGGTCGATCGAGCGCGCGATTCCACCAACTTTACGCCTGATTTCCGATACTTTTTTGCGCAATCCGGCCATGAACGGCGCCGGACGGCAAATTTGTTGCGGCGCGCAATGGCGCGGACGGCTGCCCGCGCTGGTCGCCCGCGCCGGCTTACGCCGCCGCGTGCTCGCGTGCCGTGCGCACCTCGTACGCCTTCAGATGGTTGTACGCGATCCGCAGCAGCGACAACGCATCGGCCGCCTGCGGGTCGCGCCGCGCGAGCAGGTCGCCGATCACGTGATCGGCTTCGACGCGCGCATGGTTCTCGACGTCGCGCAGCATCGACGCGGTCAGCGGCGACGGCGTGAGCACCATCCGCTGCATCCGCTCACTGGCCGACGAGTCGGGCCGGTAGCCGTTGTGTTCGGCGATCGCGCTGCATTCGGCGAGCATCGTTTCGAGCAGGCGGCGGCCGTCCGGCGCGGCGAGAATGTCGCCGACCGAACCGCGAAACAGCGACGTGCTCGCGGCGAGCGTCGCGAGGAACACCCACTTCTCCCACATCCGCGCGGCGATATCGTCGCTGAGCGTCGCGTCGAAGCCCGCGCCGCCGAGCACGTCGGCCACCGCGCGCACGCGCGGCGATTCGCCGCCGGCAAGCTCGCCGAACGACACGCCGTGCGTGTCGTTCAGGTGCACGATGCGCTGCTCGCGATCGAGCGTCGCCGCGATCACGCACAACCCGCCGAGCACCCTGGCGGCGCCGAAGCGCTCGCGCAGCACGTCGAGATGGCGCATCCCATTGAGCATCGGCAGGATCAGCGTCTGCGGGCCGACGAACGGGGCGAACGACAGAATCGCATCGTCGAGGCTGTACGCCTTGCAGCTCAGCAGCACGAGATCGAACGGCGCGACGCCGGCGCCCGCGTCGCCCGCACGCACGGTCTGCACGTTCGCGAGCGTCAGGTCGCCGCGCGGGCTGCGGATCAGCAGCCCGTCGCGCGCAAGCGCGGCCGCGCGGCCGTCGCGCACCAGGAACGTCACGTCGCGTCCCGCCGCGGCCAGCCGGCCGCCGAAGTACCCGCCGACCGCGCCGGCCCCTACCACCAGAATCCGCATCGTTGCCTCCTTTCGGTTTCGTTCGGTGTCGCGCCGCCGCCCGTGCGGGCGCGACGCATACGCCATCGCCCGACAGTATAGCGGCCACTTTTATGCATATGCATAGATGCCCGCGCCCGCGTCGCGGGCATCGGGAAATGACGGCGTCTAAGGGATTTCCCGCCTACGGCGACGCGCATCGCGCGCCGTCAAGACACTTACCCCGTCACGCCGTCCCGGCGAGCTTCCTCGACTGACCGACCTCATACCATGCGCAACCTTTCCCTGAATCAGAAACTCGCCTCGATGATCGTCATCCTGTGGCTCGGCCTGCTCGTGATCGCCGGGCTCGGCGCATGGCAGACCCGCGCGTCGATGATCGCGGACCGCCGCGACCAGCTTGCGTCGCTGGTCGCGCAGGCCGCGAGCGTGACCGACCATTACTACAAGCTGTCGCAGCAGAACGCGATGCCGGAAGCCGACGCGAAGCAAAAGGCGCTCGAGGCGATCGCCGCGATGCGCCACGGCGCCGACGGCTACATCTCCGTCAACGATTCGAAGCCGGTGATCGTGATGCATCCGATCAAGACCGAGCTCAACGGCAAGGACGTGTCGAATTTCACCGACCCGAACGGCCAGCACCTGTTCGTCGAGATCGTGAAGGCCGGCAACGCGGAAGGCGGCAAGGGCTTCGTCGAATATCTGTGGCCGAAACCGGGTGCGGACAAGCCGCAGGAGAAGACCAGCGCCGTGCAGCGCTTCGCGCCGTGGGACTGGTATCTGGTGACCGGCATGTACATGAACGACGTGCGCTCGGCGGTGCTCGCGAGCATCGGCCGCTGGCTGGCGATGACGGCCGTGCTCGGCGCGATCGCGACGGCCGTGATGGTGCTGGTGCTGAAAAGCGTGCGCGCGAGCCTCGGCGGCGAGCTCGAAACGGCGCTCGACGCCGCGCAGCGCATCGCGCAAGGCGACCTGACCGCCCGCGTGAGCGTGAAGCACGACGATCGCGGCAGCCTGCTGCATGCGTTGCACACGATGCAGGGCGGGCTGATCGACATGGTGTCGCGCGTCCGGACGGGCACCGAGAACATCAACGTCGGCGCGAGCGAGATCGCCTCCGGCAACACGGACCTGTCGCAGCGCACCGAGGAACAGGCGGCCGCGCTCGTGCAGACCGCGTCGAGCATGGACGAGATGACCGCGAACGTGAAGCAGAACGCGGACAGCGCCGAGCAGGCCGCGTCGCTCGCCGGCCAGGCCGCGCAGGTCGCGACGCGCGGCAGCGCGGTGGTCGACGACGTCGTGCGCACGATGAACGAGATCACCGACCGCTCGCACAAGATCGGCGACATCATCGGCGTGATCGACGGGATCGCGTTCCAGACCAACATCCTCGCGCTGAACGCGGCCGTCGAAGCGGCACGGGCGGGCGAACAGGGCCGCGGTTTCGCGGTGGTCGCGGCCGAAGTGCGCTCGCTCGCGCAACGCTCGGCGACGGCGGCCAAGGAGATCAAGTCGCTGATCGTGTCGTCGAACGAGACGGTCCAGCACGGCGCGACGCTCGTCACGCATGCGGGCGAAACGATGGCCGAGATCGTGCAGTCGGTGCGGCGCGTGAACGAGATCCTCGACGAAATCAGTCACGCATCGCGCGAGCAGAGCGCCGGGATCGAGCAGGTCAACCGCGCGGTGGGCGAGATGGATCAGGTCACGCAGCAGAACGCGGCACTCGTCGAACAGGCCGCGGCGGCCGCGCATTCGCTGCGCGATCAGGCCGAGGCGCTGCGCGACGCGGTGACGCGGTTCGCGTTGCCGGCTTGACGGCGCCCCGCCCCGCCCTCACGCCGCGTTGCCCGCCCGCAGCGCGGCCTCGCCGCTGCCGAGCCCCAGCCCCGCCGCGCGCTGAATCAACTCGACGTCGTTGCTCGCGCCGAGCTTCTTCATCGCGCTGATCTTCTGCGCGCTGACCGTCTGCTTGCCCTTGCTCAGGCGCTGCGCGATGGTCTTGATCGGCACGCCCGACAGATACAGGCGAATCACCTCGATTTCGCGCGCCGACAGTTTCACGGGCGTGTCGCCGCGCGTGCCGAGCGCATCGACCGCGCGGCGCACGGACGGCGACAGGTAGGCCGCGCCGCTGTAGCTCGAATGGATCGCCGTGACGATGTGGCCAACCTCGTCGAGCTTGCTGACGACGCTCACGCCGCCGATCGCGGAGATCGACCGGAAGATCAGCGGATTCTCGTTCGCGACCAGCGCGACGATCCCGACGTTCGGCCGCGTGCGGCGCAGCCAGTCGAACAGCGCGAGGCCGTCCATCTGCGCGTCGCCGGGAATCGCATAGTCGACCAGCACGACGTCGCAATCGACGCCGCCGAGCGACGCGACCAGTTCGGCCGCGCTCCGGTAGACCGCGGCGAGCTCGATCGCGCAGGCGCCGCCTGCGATCTGCTCGATACCGGCCAGCGTCAACGGCCAGTCGTACGCGAAGACGATGCGAACATTGAATTTCCTCATGCGGAGTTCCTGGTGGTTCACCGGCCGCGCCGCGCGGAACGCGCGCGACCGGTGGGGCGTTGAAAGGGCATTCAGGCGATTTTTAGCCTGACGGTCGATTTTATGGACGTATGCACGCGCGCGATATCGGACGGCGTACGAATTGGCCGCCGAAGACGTAATACGCGTTTGATATTTGCGCCGGTTCTACGTCCGGCGGCCGGCGCTCGCCCGTCGCGGCATCGGCCCGATGGCCGGCATCGCGCGCCGCACGTCCGGCCAGCAGGTAAAATTGCGCGTTTGCATGCCACCCCGGCCCGCCGGCGGCGAGCGACGCGCCGATGCCGGCCGCGCGCCGCCGCCCCTTGCCGGCTTGCCCGACCTCCCCGCTTTGCTCATGACCGATTCCGACCTGCAATCCGACGACACCTCCATCCACGAAGACGGCCTCTGGCGCGACAACGGCTGGACGGCCCGCATCATCAAGAACGAAGACGACGACGGCTGGGCCGTCGAGATGGTCAAGGACGGCGAGTCCGAGCCCGCGCTGGTCGGGCCGTGGACCATGGGCCGCGACAAGAAGAACCCGAAGCCGATGGACGCGAACGCGTTCCGCACGCTCGTGAAGACCGCGACCGAAGTGCTGATGCGGCACGAACAGCAGCGGCGCGCGATCCTGCACAAGGAAGTGACGGTGCAGGACGAAGCCGGACAGGACGTGTCGGTGACGCTCGACATCGTGCCGGACGAGTTCGAGCCGTATGCGCAGCTCAAGGCGTTCGACCCGTATGGCGAGCTGCTGGCCGAAGCGAAGGTATCGGCCGGGTTCAAGCTCAACAAGGCCAGCGCCGAACGCTGGGCCGCATCGGGCTTCGACCGGCCGGCCTGAGTACGCGATCAGGCGCCGGCGCCCTGCTGCGCCCGCGCGAGCCGGCGGGCGGCCAGCTTGCGCCGCACGAGCGCCTCGAACTGCGGCGTCGCGGCCTCGGGATCGCGCGCGGCCAGGCCCAGCAGGTTGCGCGCGAGCTGGATCGGCGTCAGCACGATGCCCCATGGCAGCCCCCACCAGCCGAGCGTGGCCGACGCGAGCAGCGCGACCGCCTGCTTCCTGCGGCCGCAGCGGCGGCAGCACACGTGGCGCCGCGTCGCCCAGCGCGTGACGAATACGAGCGACACGACGCGATGCGACGCGTGGACGTCCACCGGCTGCCCTTCGCGCAGGCAGATCGGACAGGGCCCGTAGCGCCAGTCGTCGACGTACTGCCGGACCTTCGCGTCGGGCACCCGGTCGGCCTCGACGACGACCGGATGCGCCTGCGCGCACACCGGACTGCAATAGCGGCGGCCGTCGATCGACCGACCGCCGACCAGGAACGTCCTGCCGCACTGACTGCACTCTGCCACGGTAACCTCGGATAAGCGTGATGCGCCGCGTGCCGGGTGCGCGCGGATCGATGCGCGCGTTCCGGCCGGAGCCGTTTCGTGTTTTAACGGCCGTCGCCGCGAGGTCTTGAGCGCACGCGCGCACCGCGGCGCGTCAGCCATGCAGCCCGTGCGCGGTCATCAGACGGTACAGCGTCGCGCGCGAGATGCCGAGCTCCGCCGCGGCGTCCGCATGCTGGCGGCGGTGACGCCGCAGGGTTTCCTCGATCGCGTGCCGCTCGGCCTGCCGACGCGCCTGGGCGAGCGTCGGCAGCCGCAACGACGTGTACGGGCGCAGCTCGAGATCGGCGGCCGAGATCAGCGGGCCGCTCGTCATCACGACCGCGAAGCGGATCCGGTTGATCAGCTCGCGCACGTTGCCGGGCCACGGATAGTTGTGGATCGCCTCGATCGCGCACGCCGTGAAGCCGCGAATCCGGTACGAGCCGTCGCCGCGATAGCGCCGCAGCACGTCATCGGCGAGCAGCATGATGTCGCGGCCGCGCATGCGCAGCGGCGGCTCGTCGATGCGCAGCACGCACAGGCGGTAGTACAGGTCGGCGCGGAATCGCCCGGCCTGCATCGCGGCGTCGAGATCGACGTGGGTCGCCGCCACGATCCGCACGTCGACCGGAATCGCCCCGTGCCCGCCGAGCCGCTCGATCTTGCCCTCCTGCAGGAACCGCAGCAGGCTCGCCTGGCTCTCGAACGGCATGTCGCCGATTTCGTCGAGAAACAGCGTGCCGCCGTGCGCGGCCTCGATGCGGCCGATCTTGCGCTGGTGCGCGCCGGTGAATGCGCCGCGCTCGTGCCCGAACAGTTCGGCCTGCAGCAGCATCGTCGGGATGGCCGCACAGTTCACGGCGACCGCACGCGACGACTGCCGGTGAATCGCCGCCGCCGTCAGCTCCTTGCCGGTGCCGGATTCGCCGGCAATGAACACGGTCGCGTCGGTGTTCGCGACCTTGCGGATCGTCGCGAACAGCCGGCGCATCGCGTCGCACGCACCGATCATCGCGCCGCCGAGCGGCGGCGGCTCCGCGGCCGGGTCGCCGTCCGCGAGTTCGAGCATCCCGTATGCATGGCCGACGAGATAGCCGATCGTCGTGTAGGCCGCCGCATTGCGCACATAGTCGAAGCAGCAATGGCGGATCAGCCGCGCGATCGTGATGTTGCGCAGCCGCTCGCCGTCGACGAGCGCGACCCAGCCGACGCGCGGGTCACGCAGCAGCGCCTCGAACGACGCGACGTCGGGAGACGCGAAGCTGCCGAAATCGACGATGCCCGCATGCGGACGGTTCGCCTTGACGAGATTCAGCGCGTCCGCCACGGTTTTTGCGCGCCACACTTCCCAGCCGCGCGACGCGAGCGAATCGACGAGCGCGGCATCGTGCTGCCGCGACAGGTAGACGAGCGGCCGCGACGGCGCGACGGGCGTGCGCCGAAGCGCGAGGAGCGGCAGCGTGCTCACCTGCCGTTCGACATCCTGCGGGCCCGGCATGCCGAGCTGACAGCAATGGTTCACGATTGCCTCGCCGCATAAGGTTGTGTATCGGAGCGGTCGTTGCCCGGTCGCGCGTGGCGGAGCGCGTGACCCCGCGGCGCGGGGCCGCTGCGTCCGCGAATCGGCGCCGCGTTATCGGCAGAACACGACGCGCTGCGTGTAGATCTGCGGCTCGATGACGGGCTTCGCCGCTCCGTTGAGATCGTCGCGATAGGCGCGGTAGGTCTTGCCGTTCACCGTCACGTCCGACGCGCGGGCCGTCTCGATCCTGTCGAGCCCGGCGTGCCGCCAGTCGTTCACCCGGTCCGCCGCCGTGACGCTCGACTCGCCCGCGATCTTCTGCGTGATCGCGCTGCCATCGCTCCACGGCTGCGTCCGCATGTCCTCGGTGTGCTGCATCGCGCCGACCGCCTTGCCGATCGACTTCGGCCCGTTCCGCGCGTCGAACGGCGCACCGCGGCCGTACACCGGCGATTGCCACGACGGCGCGTGACCGGCTTCCGGCATCATGTAGACCATCTGCGGATCGCCGATCATCATCATCGGCGCGCATGCCGTGTTGTCGGCACGGCCGAGCGTCGACAGCGCCTGCTGGACGCTCGCGGCGTTCGCGAGGGTCTGCTCGCTCAGGATGACGAAGACCGCGGGATTCTGGAAAACCGACTGCGCAGCGGCCTGCGCGCTGGCCAGCCACAAAGCGACCAAAAAGATCCTCATGATTGAGGCCTCCTTGCATCCTCGTCACGCAAAAAGAGGTGTTGACCTCGGGGAGGGGAACAACACCCGTCAAACCGGAAAAGACCGTCGGGCATCGGGCCCGACGGCGGCCGTGCGCCCGGTGCTCCGGTCGCACGGCAGACCGGCCGCATGCCTACGACGAGGTGCTCGTCGAGATGACGGTCGGCGCCGGCGCGGCCGGTGCAGCGTGCTGATCGACCGCGGCGGGCGACAACGCTTGCGCGGGATCGGTCAGCGCCGGCACGTTTGCGGGCGACGCAGCGGCCGCGGCCGCGGATTCGACCGCGTCCGGCACTTTCGCATCCGCTTCCGGCATGTCGGCGGGCATCGCGGCGACGGCAGGCTGCGCGGCCGCCGGTGCAGGCGCTGCGGCAGTCGCCTCCGGCGCCGGCTCGGCAGCCTTCGCGTCGGCAACCGGCGCCGCGACGACGGCAGCCGCCGGCATCGGTTCCGCAACCGGCTCGCCTGCGGCCTGCACCGGATCGGTCGCGGCCGGCATCGGCTCCGGTGCTTGGACCGCGACGGGGTGTGCAGGCTCGGGCGTCTTGACGGCGACGGCAGGCACGGGCTCGGGAGTCCTGTCCGCGACGGCAGGCACCGGCTCGGGGGTCTTGTCGGCAACTGCCGGGGCAGGCGCCGGCGCCTTGTCGGCGACCGTCTGCGCGGGCTTCGGCGCCTTCGTATCGGCGACCGGTGCGGCAGGCGCCGGCGATGCCTTGTCCGCCGCAGCCGGCGCGGCGATGACGGCTACTGCCGGCACGGCGGCCATCGCGGCGGCCGGTACGACCGATGCCGCGGGCGAGGTGGCGGCGATGGCAGGCGCGGCAGCCGCCGCAGGTGCCGCGGCGGCCGGGACCGCGGCGGCCACGGCCGGCGCTGCAACCGCCGGTGCGGCTGCGGCAACGGCCGGCATCGCCACTGCCGGCGTGGCGGCGACAGGCGCCATCGCCGGCACCGGCACCGGGACCGGCACCGAAACCGGCGCAGCGCGCATCGAGGCCGTCTCGATCGGGCGCGTCGGCGCCGGCGCCGGCGCGGCCGAGCCGAGCGGCGGCAGGCCCATCCGGTCGCGCACGATCGGATCGTGATACTTGATGTCGTCCGCGACGGTCGCTTCGACGCTGGGCGCCACGTTCGAACGCGCGAGCGGCGCGGTCGTGCCCGGGCACAGGTGCCCGGTCGCTTCCACCGCGCGTCGGTTCGCATCGCTCTGGCACAGCAGCGCGAGCGCCACGTCGGTCAGGCCCATCGCACGGAATTCACGCGCATCGAGACGCCGCACGCAGGCCTGGTCGACAAGCGTCGTGCCGCCCGTCGCGCCGAACCCCGGGAACGACACGCCGACACTCACCGAGCCCATGCAGGTATCGGACAGCGTGGTCGTGAGGCCGGGCGCCTGGATCGACGGATTCGTCTTGATCGTCTGCGTGCCGGAGTAATTGACGTTTTCCGTCGCCTGGGTGTTGTACGGGCTGCTGCCCGGCGCGCCGGTCGCGAGCGCATTCGTGCTCTGCGGCGTCACGTTGCCGCCGGCGGTGCCGGACGGCATCGTCACGTTGACGTTCACGCTCGAATTGCCGCTGCCGCGCACCCCGCTGGAACTGGTGGCATTCCCGCCGCGCGAACTCGTCGTATTCGTGTTCATGCTCGAACCGCCGCCCTGGCTGATCGCCGTCGACGATGTCGACGATTGCGCGCTCGACGTCGAATCGGCGGTTTGCGCGTGGGCGCCGATCGTGGTCATCGCGAACATCGCCGCACATGCCACCTTGATCCTGTTGCTGTTCATTTCACTCTCCGGACGAGGTTTGACCTCCCACCCAGGCAACCGTACTAATTCCCCTGAATGCCTTCAGTTTTCGCTGCTTCCCCGAACTGCTTCCAGCCGCTGCCCAGCTGGGACCACGAGCCGGCCGACATGCCCTGCCATTGCTGGGTGTCCGGTCCGCCGATGGCACTGCCCGACGAAAGCGTTTGTTGTTCTGACGGTTTGGTTGTCTGAGAAGGGTTGTTTGACGTCTGCATATTCGATTGCCCACCATCGGCAGCACGGTCAGCGCCATACGCCGTCAGAGACGCGAGCATCAGAGCGGCGGCAATCAGGTTCTGCTTCATGCCAACTCCTTACGTGACAACGATGCGGAAAAGAGACCAGCGTCGCTGGGAAACTGGTCCCCCCACACCTGACTAATGACTGCTCCCGGTCGCGCTCGAGTCTCCCTGGCTTCCGCCCGATGCGGACGGCGAACCGGCCGGACCGGTACTCCACACGGTCGACGAGTTGTAGTGATTCGAGCCCGCGATCGCGCCCGACCCGCCACTGCCCGTCCACCCCACGGCGCCCGCGTTGGCGATGCCGTGGTCGTTCGCGCCCGTGGCCGTGTAGTGGTTCGCGCCGAGTACGATCGTGGCGGTCACCCCTCCCGAAAGCGCATTCGCGTTCTCGTTCGTGCTGCCGTTCCCGGCGAACGAACCCGCGGCACCGATACCGCCGCCCGCCGCGAACGCGCCCCCGTTCGTGCCCGAGCCGCTGGCCGTCGAAGTCGAGTTGTGAAAAGCGGACGCCGTGCCGGCGGAGCCGGCGGGTGTCACGGTACTTCCTGCATTCGCGCCGGCCGTCGAGGTCGAATTGCTGGTATAGCTGCCGGAGCCGACCAGCACCGAACCGGAAACACCCGCCGCAACGGATTGCGTCTGGTTGGTCGTGGACGATCCGGCCGCCAACGCAGCGGACGAAATGACGGTGAGCGCTGTCGCTAACATGACTTTGGCTTTCATAGCAATTCCTTGCTGTGAGGAAGTTCGACGGTGGCGGAGCCGGGCCTGCCCTTGCGGAACAACACCCGGCATCCGTGCCGCCAGCCAATGACGAACGCTACGCGTCGCGGCTTAGTGGTGATACGTCCAGCCGGTCGAGCCCGCGTTCGCGCCGCTGCTGCCGCCTGCTTGTGCGCCGCCGAAGCCGAAGCCGCCGACCGTCGACGTTTGCGTGTGGTTCGTGTACGAGATCGAACCGCTGCTGCCGCCACCGGCCATTGCGCCGGCTGCGCCGAGTGCCGAGCCGGAATCGGTTGCGGTGAAGTGGCCGAACCCGGCGACCCCGGCCATCGTCTGGCCACCGCTCGACGAGTTGCTGCTCGAGATCGTGCCGCTCGCTGCAAACGCTGCACCCGAAACCGCCAGAACTGCTGCTGCAATCAGAAGCTTCTTCATGGTCGACTCCATAACGGCGTGGAGAGAATGAGCATGGAAGATCGCACGCCATCAATCTTCCTGCCTCGAGCAATCCTTGAAAGTAAGGATTGCTATCTAATAAATAAATTATTTCAGGCTCGTGAATTGGATTTTTATTTTTGACCAGCCGAAGTCTAGTTTTATGTTTTTAAGTTGTCCAAAAATTTATGAGTAGGTGTTTTCTATTATTTTTATGAACATTTGAATTCACCAAAAACATCGTCGATTACATCCACCGGAATTACACACACATCTTTCCGGCTCGCGATTTTCAATACCCCGCCCCAAAACAGATACCGGCACCGGCACCCGTTTCCGGAATTGAAAATCAGCGAATGTATTGACTACCGCAAAACGCAGCGCCCGCTCGACATACGCCCTTCAGCCGGGCGACAACGAGCCTGCATTGCAGCCAGACGACATGTCTGCTCCCTGAGCTGACGAAGAAAAGCCTTCCGGATAACCCGGCCGACGCGCGTTCGATCTAATCCGGCCGGCGCCGGCACTGGCCCGGCGCGATCGAAACGGCTCTGCACGGTTGAAGAGGAATCGGCGCGACGCTGTCCGGCACGAACAGCGTGCCCCATCCGGGAGCGCTGAATGAAGGCGAGCATCGCTGTCGCCGGGTTGTCGCGCGAAACGACACCCGCTCCAGCACGCGACGCGCGCGGAGGGCGGAAAATCGGCAAGGCGCTACCGACGACGCTGGCACTGCGTCGCAAGCGCTACCCCAATCAGTCCGACTACCCCTATGGTGCGCTAGAAACGCGCGGATCAAGCCACTGCTTATAGTGTTCATCGCCGCTTCCCCGACTGGCTTGTGACGAACTGGCCGCCCCCACATCATCGTTGCATCGTGTCGACCGCTCGCCGGTGCGTCCCATCTCGCAAACCGCATGCCATGCGATATTCCACTGCGCATTGCGCGCGGCATGCGGCCGCCAGCCCCGACCATTTCGCAGGGAACGGCATTTTTCGTTTCAGGAATGTATCGCGATAACGGCCCCCGTGCGGCGGCGATCATTGAACACCGCGACGCAATGCCTTGATTTGACGGACGAATCCGGCGCGTCCAGGCGCGCCGGACGTCCCCGCGAACGGTTGTTTCAACCTTGAGAACCGTCTCCCGACACATGGCCCGCGGTTCGCGCGTTTCTGCTGAGGAACCGCGTGTTGCGGAGGCCGGCAGCCGTCCATTACGCCCCGCAAACGGGGGCCAGCCGCTCAATGCCTCGCACCGCACGGCCGCCGATACGGTCGGAACACGGGTTCTCCCCGAAATACGAAACGAATTTGATTCATCCGTGAAAATACCCACACGATCATGCGGCGAAAAATCTTGCCATCCGGCACGCTGCGGGCGTAATAATTAAAACAAATGCAAGCACTCGATTTCGACAAAATCGCGCCCAGCGTTTTCATTCCATTCGACCAACCTCATTTCACCCATGGATCCCAGGCGAGCAATTCATTGAAGAAACGTTTTCGAGCATTTATCCGCTTGATTCTCATTATTTGAAAATGCCGATCCAAGACACCTTTCACGCCGTCGGTCTCGTAAAAACCTGATTCATCGCGCGTTTCGCCGTGTCGAACCGTATCGATCCCGCGATCGCCACGCGAGCTTCCCCTGTCCCCACGATTCACGCATGAATCACAAACGCGCGCGCCGAACGGTCACGACCCGGCCGCGCCCGCATGCAGCGGGATTTCGTCATTCATGGCATGCCGATTGACTGATGTCGGCTCGCACCGAGCAGTACGCCACGGCGCACGAAATACAGGCGGCCGCCCGTCAGCCGAGCAGTTCCTTCTTGCGCAGATGCACGACGTCGCGCATCGGCGGCGCGCCGAACAGCCGGCTGTATTCGCGGCTGAACTGCGACGCACTTTCGTAGCCGACGACGGCCGCCACCGATCCGACGTCGCCGCCCTGCCGCAGCAACAGCCGCCGCGCCTCGTGCAGCCGCAGTTGCTTCTGGTACTGCAGCGGGCTCAGCGTCGTCACGTGCTTGAAATGATGGTGCAGCGACGACACGCTCATGTTGACCGCCTGCGCGAGCGATTCGACGCGCATCGGCTCCGCGAAGTGATCGCGGATCCATTCGATCGCACGCGCGATCCGGTGCGTCTGGCTGCCGGCGATCGCCATGTGCCGCAGCCGCGTGCCCTGCCCGCTCGTCATCAGCCGGTACAGCACTTCCTTCTCGATCAGCGGCGCGACGACCGCGATGTCGGCCGGCGTATCGAGCAGCCGCAGCAGCCGCAACGCCGCATCGAGCAGCGGCGGCGTCAGCTCCGCGAGCGCGATCCCCTCGCCTTCCGGGCCCGCGTCGGGCTCGGGCAGCCGCATCTCGGCCGCCAGCTCGACGATGCGCTGCGGATCGAGCGTCAGCGACAGGCACAGGTACGGTTCGTCCACCGACGCACGCGTCACGCGCGAGAGGATCGGCAAGTCGATCGACGTAATCAGGCAATTGTGGGTGTCGTATTCGTAAGCGTGGCCGGCGACGATCACGCGCTTCGCGCCCTGCGCGGCGATCACCAGCGCGGCGCGCGACACGCCGCAGCCGAGATCGACCGGCCGCGTGTGCCGATGCAGCATCAGACCCGGCACGGCCGTCGAATGCGAGCCGTCCGCCGGCGCGAAACGGCCGATCAGCGACGCCAGTTCGCGCCGCCCGGATTCGCGCGACGCCACGATATCGGTCATGTCCATGACGCATCCTCGAATGATTTCCCGTGTCGCGCGAGCATAGCGAAACGGCTCGCGGCGTGCGAGGGATTTGCAGGATTGTTCAATAAATTTGCAGGATTGGGTAGACGCAAAAACCGGCTGCTCGCGCACACTCCCCGCTAATCCGGCCCATGCCGGGTTTTCCCCACGGAGACAACCAAAATGCCCACCTCGTTTGTCCTGAACGGCAAGAACGTCACCCTCGACGCCGATCCGTCGATGCCCGTCCTCTGGGCGATTCGCGAACACGCGGGATTGACCGGCACGAAATTCGGCTGCGGCATGGCGCAGTGCGGCGCGTGCACGGTGCATCTCGAAGGCCAGGCCGTCCGCTCGTGCGTGCTGCCGCTCGCCGGCATCGCCGGCAAGCACGTCACCACGATCGAAGGCCTGCAGAGCAAGCCCGCGCAGGCCGTGCAGACCGCATGGGTCAAGCTGCAGGTGCCGCAATGCGGCTATTGCCAGTCCGGCCAGATCATGTCGGCCACCGCGCTGCTCGAACAAAATCCGAAGCCGACCGACGCGGACATCGACGCCGCGATGAACGGCAACCTCTGCCGCTGTGCGACCTACGCCCGCATCCGGGCCGCGATCCACGACGCGGCCGCGACGCTGGGAGCCTGACCATGACGATCGAACTCGACAACACCGATTCGGTGCGCCCGTCGCGCCGCACGTTCCTGAAGGCCGCGGGGGCAGCCGCCGCCGTCAGCCTGACCATCGGCTTCGACTGGGCCGGCCTCGGCCGCCGCGCGCTCGCCGCGACCGCGCCGGCCGGCGATTTCGCACCGAACGCATTCCTGCGCATCACGCCCGACGGTGCCGTCACGGTGATCGCGAAGCACGTCGAAATGGGCCAGGGCGCGTATACGGGCATCGCGACGATCGTCGCCGAGGAGCTCGACGCCGACTGGTCGAGCGTGCGCGTCGAAAGCGCGCCGGCCGATGCGAAGCGCTACGCGAACCTCGCGTTCGGCACGATGCAGGGCACGGGCGGCAGTTCGGCCATGTCGAACTCGTGGCAGCAACTGCGCGAAGCGGGCGGCAAGGCGCGCGCGATGCTCGTGCAGGCCGCGGCGGCCCGCTGGAAGGTGCCGGCCGCCGAGCTGACCACCGCCAACGGCGTCGTCACGCACACGAAGAGCGGCAAGACGGCCGCGTACGGCACGCTCGTCGCCGATGCGTCGAAGCTGCCCGTGCCCGACAAGGTCACGCTGAAGCAGCCGGCCGATTTCAAGCTGATCGGGCACCGGATTCCGCGCGTCGACGCATCGTCGAAATCGAACGGCACCGCGCATTTCACGCTCGACACGACGTTCCCCGGCATGCGCGTCGCGCTGCTGCAGCGGCCGCCGCGCTTCGGCGCGACGGTGAAATCGTTCGACGCGACGGCCGCGAAGGCCGTGCCGGGCGTCGTGTCGGTCGTGCAGGTGCCGGGCGGCGTCGCGGTCGTCGCGAACGGCTTCTGGGCCGCGAAACAGGGCCGCGATGCGCTGAAGGTCGAATGGGACGAAACGAAGGCGGAAAAGCGTGGCTCGGATGAGCTCATGCGCGAATACCGGCAACTCGCCGAGAAGCCGGGCACGTCGGCGCGCAAGGACGGCGATGCCGATGCGGCGATCGCCGGCGCGGCGCGCAAGATCAGCGCGACGTACGAATTCCCGTACCTCGCGCATGCGCCGATGGAGCCGCTCGACGCGGTCGTCAAGCTGACGGCCAACAGCTGCGAGATCTGGGCCGGCGACCAGTTCCAGACGGTCGACCAGGGCAATGCCGCCAGGACGGCCGGACTGAAACCCGAGCAGGTGCAGATCCACACGCTGTATGCGGGCGGTAGCTTCGGCCGGCGCGCGAACGCGTGGTCGGACTACGTGGTCGAGGCCGTGTCGATCGCGAAGGCGCTCGGCGCGGACGGCAAGCCCGTCAAGCTGCAATGGACGCGCGAGGACGACATCCAGGGCGGCCTCTACCGGCCGATGTACTTCCACAAGCTCGACGCGGGCCTGACCGCGGACGGCCGGCTGGTGGGCTGGCGCCACCGGATCGTCGGCCAGTCGATTCTCGCCGGCACACCGTTCGAGGCGTTCATGGTCAAGAACGGCGTCGACGCGACGTCGGTCGAGGGCGCCGCGAACCTGCCGTACGCGGTGCCGAACGTGTCGGTCGAACTCACCACCACCCAGGTCGGCCTGCCGGTGCTGTGGTGGCGCGTGGTCGGCAGCTCGCACACGGCCTACGCGGTCGAGGCGTTCATCGACGAAGCCGCGCACGCGGCCGGCAAGGATCCGTATGCGTTCCGCCGCGACCTGCTCGCGAAGGAGCCGCGCATGCGCGCGGTGCTGGAACTGGCCGCGCAGAAGGCCGGCTGGGATCCGGCCAAGCCGCTGCCGAAGGGCCGCGGGCGCGGGATCGCGGTCGCCGAGGCGTTCAAGAGCTATGTCGCGCAGGTGGCCGAGGTATCGGTCGACGCGGACGGCAAGGTGAAGGTCGAGCGCGTGGTGTGCGCGGTCGACTGCGGGATCGCGATCAATCCCGACATCGTCGCCGCGCAGATGGAGGGCGGCATCGGTTTCGGGCTCGGCGCGGCGATGCACAGCGCGATCACGCTGAAGGACGGCCAGGTCGAGCAGCGCAACTTCGACGGCTACCACGTGCTGCGGATGGCGGAGATGCCGAAGGTCGAGGTGCATATCGTGCCGTCGGCCGAAGCGCCGACCGGGGTCGGCGAGCCGGGCGTCGCGCCGGTCGGGCCGGCCGTGGCGAATGCGATCTTCGCGGCGACGGGCAAGCGGCATTACGTGCTGCCGTTCGATTCGGCGGAGAGCGCGAAGGCTTGATACGCGGGGATGCCGGCTGCCGGGCGAGGTATGCCCCGTGGCCGGCGTTTTTCAACGCATCGCGAGAACACTCTGCTTATCCGGGCTGGTTCCATGTAGGGTTCGATGTCGGCAATTACAACCACTTATGTCACTGATTCATATTGATTTTTCATTGATACCTGTAGGGTTCAATGTAGGGTTCCATGTACGGTTTCCACCGGCCGCCCGCCAACCCGAGTCGAGCGCGTGTTCCCGGCGTCGCCCCCCGTTACATCGGACGTAACGCCCGTAACGTCGCCCCGCGATGCTACGTAACAATCCTTCAGCACCGCCCCGCCCCTTTCATCGATCGTCCGGCGCTTCCCGTTAAAAATTCTTTTAAATTCAAGGCTGCCGCGCCATCCGCGCCGCGACCGCCAGCTATTGCCATCCGACAATCCTCCCCTGGCCCGGAAGTTGCAGCATAAGGCCCGCAAACACTCCTTTACGGACATGCGAGGGCCACCATGGATTGCAAATACCTGTACATCGACAACATAAAAATCAACTTCGTGCGCCGCACGATCGAAATCGACAACAAGGTCGTCGACGTTACGCCGCGCGAATTCGACGTCGTCGAATTCCTGCTCGACAACATGAACAAGATCGTGCCCCGGCAGGCAATCCAGGAAGCCGTGTGGGGCCGCGAGCTCGGCGTGTCGTCGCGCACGCTCGACACCCATATCTCGCGGATCCGCTCGAAGCTGCAGCTCGAACACGACAAGAATCTGCGGATCATCCCGATCTATGCGGTCGGCTATCGCCTCGTGCTGTTCGGCGCGGCGATGACGCACGTCGAGCGCCACGACGCGGCGCCGATGGTGCGCACGGCGCCGCAACCCGCGATGGCCGCCGACTACGCGTAACGCGTCACCCGCGCGCCGCCCGATCGCGGCACGCCCGCAACGCTTCCCCCGCCGCGCTGCGCGGATTCGCAGCACCTCGCGGCCTGCCGGCCGGACGCGGCCTGCACGCCGCCCGGCCCGCCAGCCAGTCGCACCCCAGCCGCCGCCTCCGGGCGGCGGTTGCTTTTGACCGCCAGCCGCCGCACCGCCCTGCTTCATCGCGCCCGGCCGCGCTCCGCCCTCGTTCGTCACGCTTCGTAGCGCCCCGTGCCCGGCATCTCCGCGCGATGGCCGCGACTACGGATTCCGGCGCGGCACGCGGCCATCGCCGTCCCTACAATCGACGCAGCAGCCGCGCGCCCCTCGGCGCCGCCGGCCCCAGAACAATCCGTCGAACCAACGCCGAATCCGCCCCGATCCCGCCGTGCCTGCGCTGTTCCTGACGAATGCCGACGCCGGCGACGCCGCGAACCGGGCCATGCCCGCCGCTTCCCCGCCGCCCGCCGCCGCGCCGGCCGCGGGCGCGCTCGACGCGTCGCCCTACCTGCCGCGCCTGTCCGCCGCCGCCGCGCGCGGGCTGTCGCATGCGTACGGCGCGACGGGCGCCGTCCCGGTCACGCTCGGCGAGCATGCGTACGAAGTGCGCTGGCGCGTCGACGCCGAGCCGGCCGCCGATGCGCACGCGTACCGCTTCATCGTCGGTCCGGCTGCCGGCACGCTCTGGATCGACCCGGTCGCGGAAACCGAATGGCTCGGCGACGCAGCCGACCCGACGGTCCCGGCCGTGATCCGCGCGGCGCTGCTTGCCGACCTGTGCGCGCCGCTCGCGGCCGTACTGCAAGCCGCGACGCGGCAGCGCGTGGAACTGCTGCCGCCGCCGGCCGGCGCGCCGGCCTCGCCCGCCTCAACGGCCGCGCTGCGGTTCGAGCTGCGCCGCGCCGACGCCGCGTGGCGCTGCCACGGCGCGCTGCTGTTCGACGCGCCGGATGCGCTGGCCGTGTTCTTCGCGGCCGCGCCGGCCGCGCTCGCCGACGCGCGCGCGGCCTACGCGAGCCTGCCCGTGCCGCTCGTGTTCGAGATCGGCCGCACCGAGCTGACGACGGCCGAGCTGGCCGACGTCGTCGGCGGCGACATCATCGCGATCGAGCGCTGGAAGGCACACGAGCAGAACCTGCTGTGCGTCGCGCGGGTGCCGGCCGCGCCGGCGTGGGAAATCACCGGACGGCCGTCGGGCAACCGGCTGACCGTCGAACGAATCAGGGAGATGCCTTTGGAACCGACTCGCACCGACTCCGCCCCGCCGACGACGCACGACGCGCCGCCCGCCGACGCGCCGCGCTCGCTCGACGGCCTCGCCGTCGACCTGCGCTTCGAGCTGCCGCCCACGTCGATGCCGCTCGGCGAGCTGAGCGCGCTGCAGCCGGGGGCCGTGATCGAGTTGCAGCAAGGGATCAACCAGAGCGTGATCCATCTCGTCGCGAACGGGATGCTGATCGGCACCGGCCATCTGATCGCGGTCGGCCAGAAGCTCGGCGTGCGCGTCGTCACGCTGACGCAACCCGCGCCGCGCGAGCGCTGAACGATGGGCAACCTGCCGAATCCGGTCGCGCTGATCGCGGTCATCGCCGCGCTCGGCATTGCGCCGTTCGCGGCGCTGATGGTGACGAGCTACACGAAGCTG
The DNA here is from genome assembly GCF_002223355.1 of Burkholderia sp. HI2761. NCBI lineage: Bacteria > Pseudomonadati > Pseudomonadota > Betaproteobacteria > Burkholderiales > Burkholderiaceae > Burkholderia > Burkholderia sp. HI2761. The sequence goes on from NZ_NKFN01000007.1 coordinate 2,419,420, forward strand.
GTGGTCGTGCTCGGCCTGCTGCGCTCCGCGCTCGGAATCCAGCAGGTGCCGCCGAATCTCGTGCTGAACGGCATCGCGCTGATCCTGTCGCTGTTCATCATGGCGCCCGTCGGGATGTCGATCCGCGACGCGCTGCAGGCGCGCCACTTCGATGCATCCGGGCAATTGTCGACCTCGGACATCGGCGCGCTCGCCGATGCCGCGCTGCCGCCGATCAAGGATTTCCTGGTATCGCATACGCGCCAGCGCGACCGCGAGTTCTTCGTGCGCACCGCGACGTCGGTCTGGCCGAAGAACCGCGCGGACGGCATCAAGGACGACGACCTGCTCGTGCTGGTGCCGAGCTTCACGCTCGCCGAGCTGACGAAGGCGTTCCAGATCGGCTTCGTCATCTACATCGTGTTCATCGTCGTCGATCTGCTGGTCGCGAACATCCTGCTGGCGCTCGGGATGCAGATGATCTCGCCGACGACGATCTCGGTGCCGTTCAAGCTGCTGCTGTTCGTCGCGCTCGACGGCTGGTCGCTGCTCGTGCACGGGCTCGTGCTGTCGTACCGCGTGGCGGGTGCGGGATGAACGCGCGCCGCCTGCGAACCGCCGCTGCTTGCCTGTGCGCGCTGGCCATGCTCGCGCTCGCGTGCCTGCCGGCGCGCGTCGCGCAGGCGGCCGGCGGCGGCGCCGGTTTCGCGCAACTGGCGCGCGCCTGCGCGCCGAACGTCGATCCCGCGACGCTCGCCGCGCTCGTGCGCACCGAGTCGGGTTTCAATCCGTATGCGATCGGCGTGGTCGGCGGGCACCTGACGCGCCAGCCCGCGTCGCTCGACGAGGCGCGCGCGACCGCGCGCGAACTGTCGTCGCGCGGCTTCAGCTACAGCGTCGGCCTCGCGCAGGTGAACGAACGCAATTTCGCGAAATACGGGCTCGATGAAGCGACGATGTTCGAGCCGTGCCGCAACCTGCAGGCCGGCGGCGCGATCCTGACCGAATGCTTCGCGCGCTCGTCGGGCACCGGCCGCGCCACGCAGGCCGCGTTGCGCGCGGCGCTGTCGTGCTACTACAGCGGCAACTTCACGACCGGCTTCTCGAGCGGCTACGTGAGCCGCGTCGTCGCGAGCGCGCAGCGCAATGCGCGCGAAGGCGGCGTCGAACCGATTCCCGTCGTGACCGACACGCCGCCGCCGGCGCGCGAGCGGCGCATGGCCGCGGCCGCCACGACGCCGCCCGACCGCGCGCGGCGCCTGCCGTCGGCCGCCGCGTCCGCCGATGCGCCGTCGTGCCATGCCCGGCCGGTGGTGATGATGTGCCGCGGGCTGCCGGCGAACCAGGCGAAGCGGCTGTGTGTGCGGTGTCTCGATCAGTAAGTCGGCCGCTCCCTCCATCGCGCCCCCATCTCGCCGCCGTTCGTAGCCACGCCCCGGCGGCGCGCGCGCATCGGTCGCGCGCTACGAAACGCGTTGCGTCATCGCGGTGCATGCCTTTCTACACTCCAAGCTTGACCGTAATGGCATCGTAATGCGCGCCCCGTCGAGCGCGGCGCGACCGGGAGGAGTTTGATGCTGGATATCGACGGCGTCGGCATGGGCGCCAACTGGATGGCGTTCCTCGAGCGCACGCTCGAAGCCGAACGCGCGCAAGCGGCGAGCGAAGCCGCGCGGCAATCGGGCGATCCGTCGAAACAGCAGACCGCCACGCCCCCGCCGCCGCCGATCACGGTGCAGGTCACGTCCGATACGGACCCGTCGAAGCCGACCAATGCCGAAATCGCGTCCGCGACCTCGCTGATCCAGAGCCTCGCCGAACAATACCGGCCCAAGCCGCCCGACATCACGGTCGACGATCCGCTGACCAAAGCCGCGCAGACCGCGATCCAGAGCGCGCAGACCAAATACGACAACGCGCTGCAGGACGAGCAGGACAAGCAGACCGCGCTGACGAACGCGAAGAACGATCCGTCCACGACGAAGGACGCGCTGGCCGGCGCGCAAACCGCCTACGACAACGCGCACCAGGCCACCGCGAAGGCGGAAAAGGAGCTCGACGTCACGACCGACGCCGGCTACATGATCGCGTACGCGCAGCAGGCCGACCACGACAACGAAGCGCTCGATCCGAAACGCGCCGGCTCCGCGCAATCCGACGCGAATGCGGCGCTCGACCGGCTGAAAGCGGCGGTGCCCGGCATCGACGACGATCCGACCAAGGCCTCGCAGGACAACTGGACGCCGCAGCAAAAGCAGGCCTACGACGCGTGGCAGAAGGCGGACGCGAAGCTGTCCGAAGCGAAGGCGCTGCACAACGCCGACATCGCGAACTCGAATCTCGCGCTCGCCCAGTTGCAGTCGTATGCGTCGAACGGCGATTACGCGGATGCGATGGACGCCGGCATCGCGCGCATCAACAAGGAGCTTGCGCCGCTCGATCGCGTGATCGACGTGCCGCCGGCGCTGAAGCCCGACGAGGCCCGGACGCAACTGACGCAGAGCGCCGACGACGCGAACTATGCGAACGCGTGCCTGAATGCGGCAACCGACGCGGCGAAGGTCGCCGACATACAGGGCACGTACAACGCGGTATCCGGCAAGTACGGACCGACCGTGATGAGCACGACGGTCGCCGCGCAGCAAGACCTGCTGGATCACGCGCAGGCGAGCGCGCGCGTGAGCGGCGGCTATTTGCAGATGCTGTATGCGAATCGCCAGGTCGACGAACAGCAGAAGAACTACGACGCCACGCAAAAGAGCGCGACGCAATGGCGCCGCGACCATCCCGGCGTCAAGCTGATGGATCCGCGCGCCGATCTCGGCGTCGAAGACGCGGCCACACAGCTGTCGAAGGCGAAGGATGCCGCGAGCCTCGCGCACGACGGCTATGTCGCCGCGTACGGCAACGCGCTCGCGATCCACTACGACGATATCGCCGCCGGCGTGCAGAATCAGTACGACCACCGGACGATGTGCATCGCGAACGATCCGACGCCGCTCGAGATCAAGGGCCTGAAAACGATCGCGTCCGCGCTCCATCAGGCAGACGAGCGGATGACCGCGTCCGTCAACGAGCGGGCGACGAAGCAGGCGCTCGTCGATGCGCAGGCGAAGCAGCAGGACCTGAAGATCAAGGTCGACGGATTGCAGGCCCAGTACGACCAGTGGAACCTCGATCACGGCATCGGCCCGACGCCGAGCGTGTTCTCCGTCGCGAAACCGCAGGGCACCCCGAAGAACATCCCGTTGACGGCGCCGGTGCCGTTCCTCGTCAATCCACACGCGAAACCGCTTTCCGATGCGCTCGCGGAACTCGATCAGGCGAACCAGGATGTCCAGCGCGCGCAACTGCGCGTCGAAACGTTCCATCAGCAGGTGCTGTTCAACGAATTCGACGCGCATCTCGACGAGCGGTTGCGCAATCCGAAGACCGAATCCGATCAGAAGGACTACGCGAAGGCGCTGTCCGACTTCTTCGGCGCGCACCGCAGCGAGCTGTCGCAGTCGCTGCTCGACAAGGCCGGCGAAGCGACGCAGCACGGCACGCGGATCGACTTCGGCCAGCTGAACCTCACGCAGCAGCGCAACCTCGTCGGCGTCGCGATCGGGCTGTCGCCGGACCGCGCCACCGACGATCGGAACGCTGCACAGTTCAGCGACGGCAAGAAGCTCGAATCGATCGACAAGGTCCGCGACGAGCTGCTGAAGGTGGGCGGCGGCGCCGGCACGCGCGTCAACGTGATGCCGATCGTCTATGCGTCGAAGGATGCCGGCCTGGTCACGAGCGCGATCTTCAAGGTCACGAACGAGAACGGCGACACGCATTACGTCGACGATCAGGGTGCGAAATACTCGAGCATCGACAACTTCATCGACGACAACTCGCTGTCGTCGGACGGCACGCTCGACATCGCGACCGGCTACGACGCGAACGGCACCGCGCGGATCGACCCGCACAACACCGCGCACGACGACAGCTGGTGGGAAAGCGTGATGCATACGTTCGGTTCCGGCGACGTGAACCTCGGGATGCTGCTCGGCGGGATCGCGCTCGAAGTCGGCGGCGGCCTGCTCGACGCGACGGTGTTCGGCGCGCCGCTCGGCGTCGCGCTCAATGTGGCCGGCACCGGGCTGATCTACACGTCGGCGGCGGCAGCCGTCGCGAACTCCGGCTACGACCTCGCCAATCGCATCCAGCACGATCGCACCATCAGTCCGCTCGATGCGGAAGCGCGCGCCGATTACCTGAACCTGGTGCCGGCCGGCGTCGGCGGCGTCGGCAAGATCGCCACGCTGCTGAACGACTCGAAGGGGCTCGCCACTTTCGTGCGGCGCGCGACGACGGTCACCGGTCTCGGCGGCGCGGCGGAAGCCGGCGTGCAGTTCGTGCACGATGCGGCGACGGGTCATACGGACCGGCTCGCCGGCGATGCGTCGTCGTTCATCCTGAATCTCGGCCTCGCGCAAGGTCACCAGAAGCTCAAGGCCGTGACGACCGGCATCGTGCGGCGTACCGGCGGCTTCGGCGGCCGCGACCTGAACAACCAGGCCGTGCAGATCGGCGACCAGACCGTGCGCATCGGCCAGAGCCGCTACACGGCGACCAACACGCTGCGGCTCGGCCGCACGCGCGCGACCATCGACGGCCGCAGCGTGACCGTGGCCGGCGACGGCACGCTGATGGTCGGCAAGCGCGTGCTGACCTACGAAGGCGTGCCGATCCGCGTATTGAGCCGCGCGAATGCGGTGAATACCGGCTCACGCGGCACGACCGGTACCACTGCGTTCGTCGACCACGAAGGCCGCATCACGATCGCGGAGCGCGTCGACGGCTCGTGGCGCACTCTGGAGCGCACGCGCTTCAACCGCTACGACACCGATGGCCGCATCACGGCCGGCCGGGACGGCAGCCTGACGCTGTCCGACGGCATCGAGCTGCGCGCGCCGAGCCAGGTCGGCGCGCCGCGCGGCGCGACCCCGGCGCCCGACACGCCGACGCCGGCCGCGCCGTCGCACGACGACGGCGCGCGCACGAATGCGGCCCGCGCGACCCCGTCCGCGCTGCGCGCGGCAGCGGACCCGACGGCGGCCGTCGCCGAGCCGGCCGCCGCGACGTCGCGCGCGAGCGCGCAGGCGGGCCGCTCGTCCGCGCAGGTGCGCGAACGCGCCGCCGAGAACGACCAGGATGCGCGCACCGCCTCGCGCGCGGATCGCCGCAGCGGCGACGCACGGACGGTCCAGTACCGGCGGGTCGCCGATCCGGCCGACGCCGGCGCGGGCGGCCCGCTCGAACCGCTGACGTTTCGCCAGCGCGTTGCCTGGACCGTCCTCCATGCGATCGAATCCTCCCCGCTCGCCCCGGGCTTCGCCGCACGCGATGCCGATGTCGCGGTCGCGCCCGGCGGCGCGCGCGTCGAGCAGCACAGCTACGGCGGTCGCACGCTGTTCGTCGTGCGCAACGGCCGCGCGGATGCGCCGCTGACGCGCGCGGACGGCACGCCGCTGTCCGGCCACGAACTCGCGCTCGACACGCGTCACGGCCTGCCGGCGCCGTCCCGGCTCGACGAACCGATCGTGCTCGTCGCGGAAGGTGCGGAGGCTGGACTGGCGCCCGAACTCGCGAACGTCTGGAACCGCCCGGTATTCGTCGCACCGCGCGGCGCGCTCGCGGCGGACGGCACGATCCGCGCGACCAGCGGCTTCGTGCGCTTCGATCCCGCGCCGCATCCGGAGGTCGCGCTCGGGCCGCTGCGGGCAGACGGCCTGCAGGTATTTCACGCCGATAGCGGCAAGCCCGTGGACCTGAACGAGCATCTCGGCGCGCTGCTCGGGTTCGGCGCGCACAAGGGCGGTTTCGCGCTCGGCCGGGACGCGGTCGTCGCCCTCTACGAGGATTTCAGCACGCGCGCCGAACAGCGGGCCAGCGCCGACGCCGAGCGCGCGGCGCTGGCATTGCTGCGGCGTCGATACGATCTCCCGACCGTCGCGATGGACGGCCCGTTTTCGCACGCCAACCGCGTCGCGGTGCTGTACCAGCCGCGCGGCGGGCTGCATACCGGCGATGCCGGACGCGGGCTGCTGCCGACGACGCTCGACCCCGAATCGCTGCAGACCTTGCGCACGCTGCGCGATGCGATCGTGCAGGACCGGCTGTATTTCGATCCGCAAGGCGTGTATCGCGACGGCCGGCTGCTGCTCGCCGATCCCGGCCCGATCGAAACCAAGAGCGACGCGTATCGTCAGACCCTGGCGGACGTCGACGATCAGATCACGCTGCTCGAACGCGGGATCGAGCGCGGCGACGTGAAGCTCAAGCGCCCGGACGTGCAGATGCGTGCCGGCGGCGCGCCGCTGCCGAATCAGGTCAGCGCGCTCGCCGAACAGTCGGGCACGCTCGCGCAGCAGATGCGCCTGCTCGGCAGCGACCGCTCTCGCGCGAACGCCGCCGGTAAGCGTCCCGGCGGCCGCTATACGCGCAAGGCGCTCGAAGCCGAGGCGAGCCGGCAGCTCAATTCGTTCGAGGCCCGCTACGACGTCGACCTCGGCAATCGCGCCGATGCACCTCCGCACGATGCCGGCGATCCGCCGCACGACAAAGGGGGCCGCAACAAGCCGCGCGACGATGCACCGCGCTCGATGCGCGAGATCCAGGCCCAACGCGTCGCGTGGTCGCGCGCGAACGTCGAGCGCAACGCATCGCCGTTCGGCGCCGCGATGCCGGCGCTCGATGCGCTGGGGCTCCGGCGGCGCGGCCTCGTGTCGATGGATGAAGCCGACCGTCTCGCGATCGTCCATGCCGACACGCAGCCCGACGGCACGCTGCTCGGCCCCGACGGCCGGCCGATCGATCCGCACGGCTTCTCGCTGCTGTCGGACGCGCCGTACGCGGGCCAGCGCGTCGTGATCCTGGCCGCGCGGCACGCGAACGAAGGCGCGGCCGCGCAACTGGCGAACCTGTGGCAACGCCCCGTCTACGCGGTGCATCCGGACGCCGTCGGCGCCGGCGGCAGCCTGACCGACCTGTCGGGCATGAACCGCTACGTGCCGGCCGCTTACACGCAACCGGCGCTCGGCGAGCTGTCGGTCACCGGCGGCCAACTGCACGTCGCCGGCGACCCCGCGCGCACCGTCGACCCCGCCGATCATCTCGGCCCGCTCCTCGGCTCCGGGCTCTACAAGACGGTATTCGACGGCGGCACGGGCCAGGCCATCGGCTTCTTCCGCGACACGTCGCCGGACGGCATGGAAGTCGCCCACGAGGAGATCGGCGCCGAACAGGGCGGCCTGCGCGAACTGAAACGGCTCAACCTGCCCGTCAGCACGGTCGACGGGCCGTTCTCGCACCTGGGCCGGGCCGGTGTCGTGTACAAGCCGGCCGCCCTTCTGAGCAGCGCCGCGATGGAGAAAGGGCTCGGCCTGCCCGGCGTGGTCCGGCGCAGCGGTCTCGGCGATCTGGTGAACATTCGCAACGTCACGCAACAGCACGGGCTGCTGTACGACTTCCAGGTGCTGTTCGGCCGCCATGGCGAGGTGCTGCTGCACGATCCCGGCCAGGTCATGCACAAGGCGGACCCGGAAGGCGACGTCGTCGAGCGGATCGACGGCGTCATCGACACGATCCAGCGCGGCATCGCGACGGGCCGCATTCGCCTCGCCCATCCCGCATACGCCGAAAGCGGCGCGTACGCACAACGCCCGGGCATGCTCGGGCGCGTCGTGCAGCGGTTCCGCGGCCGCGTGCTGCTGATGCGCGCGCATGCGATCGCGCGGCAGTCGCCGACCTTCCGCGCGCAGATGCGGCTGGCCCGCAGCGACGGCTGGACGATCCGCTTCGGCACGCCGGGCGGCGGCCATTACGCGGATGCGCAGACACGCACGATCGTGCTCGACGGCAGTACGCGCCGCGCCGGCACGCTCGTGTTCGTGTGGGGCCACGAACTGCAGCACAGCGTCGATCTCGCGACCGGCGCGCTGGCCGCCGAACACGCCAGCCCCGAAGCCGCGGTGGCCGCGTTGCTGAAGTCGGATGCGCGCGCGGAGGTCAACGCGTACACGATACGCAACGAAATCCTCGCCGCCGGCGGGCCCGATATCGCGACCCACGCGAAGCTGCCCGACGCGCTCGCGCGGGCGACCGAGCATGCGCTGACGAGCCGTGATCCGGCCGCGCTCGACGCCCTCGCGGACACGTTCGGCGACATGCGCACGTCGACGCCCGGCAATCCGACCTATCGCGACTACTACGGCGAACAGGTTCGCTCGGCCGCCGGACGCCCCGTCGCGCCACGGCTCGCCGCGCCAGCACGCGGCCGCCATGCGGTCGACGGCGGCGCGATGAAGCACGCGCGTGCGTGGCTCGACGAGCGCGACATGCGCACGCTGACGCGCGCCGAAGGCCAGCAAGCGCCCACGCTCGGGCATCTGGTGCAGCAGACCGGTACCGACACCACGCTGCTGATCTCGCGCGCCGGCAAGCCGACGCCCGACGCGCCGCCGACATTCGTCGCGACGGCGCACGTCGATGCGAATGGCGCGATCCTTCGCCTCCGCTTTCTGGGCAACGCGCTGAACGCCGAAGAACGGCAGGCGCTGAAGCAGGCGCTGTCGAGCGCAACGGAGCGTAGCGATCCGGCCGGCACCGCCGCCGCGCGACGCGCGTTCGATTTCCATGCGTCGCCCGTCACGCACCGTGAACTGGCCGCGCTCGGCGGCCCGGCGAAGATCAAGCCCGCGCGTGAAGGCGAGACGGTCGAATTCACGCGAAACGGCCGCGTGCGCGACGCGTACGTCGATGCGATCGACGCGCTGTCGAACGCGCCGCATTTCGCGCGCGCGAAACAGGCCGCCGCCGCGGCCGGCCACGCCGACACGATCTACGTCGTCGACAAGGCGACCGGCAAGATCGCCGGTCATGCGCGCTACGACTCGGCCACCGGTGTCTGGCAATACCAGGAAAACGCACCGCACGCGCAGACCCACGTGAAGGAGCGCCCGCTCGCCGCCGCGTACCCGCAGCGCGGGCGCATCCGGTTGCGGCCGAAGGGCAAACTGCACAGCGTGCCGCTCACGCGCGCCCGCACGCGGGGGATGACGTTCTTCGTCAGCAGCGTCGAACCGGCCACGCTGGCGCGAGTCGGCGACCGCTTCGACGCGCCTCGACCGCCGAAGAAGAACAAGACGGAAGTCCTGCCGCGCCGCGGCCTTCAATACGGCGGCCATGTCGCGATCAGTGGCATGCACGGCCTGCGGCGCCGCTTCGCGTCGCTGACCGGTGCGGGCGCCGCGATCGCGCTGCGCCGCGCCCGCGCGATCGCGACGCTCGGCCGCGCGTCGCCCACGACGCGCACGCTTCCGGCTGGCGGCACGCGCACGCCCGCGACCACCGCGCCGGCGCCCCGCACGTTCGAAGCCGGCCTGCTGCCCGTCGCGTCGGGTCACGCGCTGGATTTCAGCGGCCACAACGTCGTGCACCTGCTCGGTCTTGCGAAAGCGCGCGGCCTCGTGCCCGGCAAGCATTTCATCTACGTGTATGGCGGCGGCGACCGGATCGCGTACCGGCTCGGCAAGCCGCGCGCGGTGATCACGGCCAACGCGGAAGGCGAACTGACGTGGCATGACAACTGGCGCAAACCGGACGGCCCCGGTGTGCCGCTCGAAGCGTCGCCGATCGGCGGCGGCCCGTACGGCGGCGATACCCATCTGCTGCTGACCGAACTCGCACCGGATGCGCTGGCGGAACACGCGCGCGGCACACGGCTCCAGACGCTCGAGACCCGCCTCGCGTACGTCGACGCGCTGGCCAAAGACCCGTCGCCGGAAACGTCCGACGCGCGGCGCAACTGGGGCGCGGCCGAAGCGCAGCGGCTTCGGTCGCAACGCAACGCGGCGCTGCAGTCGATCCGCCGCGCGAACGCCGCGGCCGCACGCAACGGGCAAGCGGCATCGGGCCATCCGGTGCTCGACGTGCGGACCTATCAACCGTCGCTCGTCAGCACGACGCAGGTCGAATCGCTGCAGCGCTATGGCGACGGCAACGCGTCGGCCCTGCTCGCGCACTACGACCGGATCGACGCACTCGTGCAGCACGCACGCGATCCGCGCGCCGCGCCGCTCGAAGTCGACGATGCGGTCGACGGCGTACCGCCGGCGATCATGGCCGACGCACAGGCGTTGCGCGACACCGGCATGCCGCTGTACGTCGCGCGGGACTGGTCGGGCGGCGGCTCGCGCTACGCGCCGATTCCGCTCAGAAAAACGGTGCTGAGCCGTTTCAGCACCGCGCTCGCGACCGATCGCGCGCTGCGCCGCCGGCTCCTTGCCGCCGATCCCGCGTACCAGCAGCGCGTCGTGCCGATGAGCCGCGCGTTCCGGCTCTCCGACGATCCGGCGACGTTCGTCGCGCAGATCGAGCGGCACGGCGGCGTGATGTCGGCCGTGACGATCGTGATCGATCCGCATACGCTCGTGGCCACGCGCGGCGCGAAGCACGACCCCGCCGTCGTGCAGGACGCGAAGTCGATCGGCGACCACCGCGACGCGACGATCGACTACTGGACCGGCACGATCACCGGCGCGAACGGCAAGTCGATGCGTATCGACGACCTGGCCGAGAAATACGTACACGACTGGCTCGACGCGTCATCGAAGGCCGGTTTCCTGCTGCGCTTCGAAATGGCGCCGGCGCGGGCGCTGGTGTCGTCCGTCGACCATCGGCATCAGCCCGGCTCCAACACCGGCTATCACGACCACGCACGGCTCGGCGCGCTGCTCGAATCGTGGAACCGGAAGCACCTCGGCCAGCCCGCGCCGCACGTGATGGTGACGTTCCATGGCTGGGACACCGTGCCGGAGCCCGCGTCCGGCGCGAGCCATCTGGAGCTCGCGAAATCGCTGCTCGACCACCCCGCGCTGCCGTGGGTGCACGTCGGGCTGTCGTACGCGACGCATGGCTCGGACTTCGTCGCGAACCAGGAACTGACGACCGCGCTCGCGACGCTGCTCGTCGAACGCGCCAGGGCGAACGACCCGACGTTCGCACGATTGCACGGCGCCGACGCGCTGACGCGCGTGTACGACCGCGTCGATCGCACGACGCTGATGAACCAGCACAGCCTGCTGCTCGCGGAAGTCGACCGCATCGGCCGGGCACGCGGCATGTCGCCCGCGCGGATCGCGGCGTTGCGCCAGCAGCTGTACGAAGGCAACACCACGCAACTGCTGCATCGCGCCCGCTATGCGACGTCGCGCTTCGCCGCCGACAAATGGGCCGCCGACCCGCGCCGTGCGCCCGCGGCCAGCGATGCCGCCCGGATGTTCACCGAACGGTGGCTCGCCAACGTCGGCGCGCGGCTCGCGGCGCCCGAACAACTCGTCACGACGGACGGCGGCGGCACTGGCGTCGAACCGCTGCAGGCATGGCGCGAAACCGTCCTCGCGCCGGCCCTCGTCGTCGCCGATACGCAACCGATCAGCGAAAGCCGGCTCGTCAGCGCGCAGACGAACGAACCGATGCGGCCCGACGATCCGCTCGCCGCGGCCGCGGAACTGCATGCGCTGCGTCTGCATCAGCCGGACAGCTGGATCGCCGCGCTGCTGAACCGCAAGAACCTGATGTCGATCGCCGTCGGCGCGGCGGCCGGCTTCGCCGTCCATCACTTCGGCCTGACACCGGAAAAATTCAAGCAGACCGCGAACGCGGCGTTCGTCGGCGTGCGGACCGGCCGGCTCGTGCAGGCCGTGCACCAGGACACCGTGCGCGCGCTGAAAAGCGGCGATCCGCGGCTGTTCGACCGCGTAATCGACCGCTTCGTCGACGGCCTGAACAATCAGCTCGATGCGCACCAGATGCACGCCGAGCAGCGCAACGCGTCGCTGATCCTGCTCGCGGAAAGCGCGCGCGCGAAGATCCATCTTCAGCTGGAATTGCACAAGGCCGCATCGCTGCCCGCGGACAAGACGCTCGAGTACACGAAGATGATCGCCAACGACATGCTCCAGCAGATGCAGGGCGTGCTCGCGGGCACCTCGATCCAGCAGCTGCATTACGGGAATCCGCGCCGCTTCATGGGCAAGGCCGGACGAGCCGCCGCGATCGCCGGCTATGCGAGCCTCGGCGAGCTGTCGCTGCATGCGCTGCTGCAGAATCCGTCGGTGGTGCCCGCGCTGGGCGCGGCCGGCGCGCTGCTCGGCATCACGTACACCGGCCTCGTGCAGGGCAGTGCATTCGCACACCTGAGCATCGAACGGCGCAGCCGCGTCGTGCGCGGCATCGACCTGATGTCGGATCTCGCGAGCATCGCCGGCGGCGCGATCGCGCCGTTCGTCGGCCCGCATCCCGCGATCCACTCGGACTTGCCGATCGCGATTTCGTCGCTGTCGTCCGCGACGCTACTCGCACTCGCGCGCATCGACACGCATTTCCCGAACCTGCCGAAGCGGCTCACCGGCTCGATCCCGACTTCGCTCATGGTCGCGCCGATTCTGATCTATGTCGGCAAGTGGATCTACACCGCGTTCGAGGACGACGACGGCAAGCCGCCGCCATCCGGCACGCAGCAGCCGGGCGGCGGTCCGACCCAGCACGCCGTCGCGCCGTCGCCGGCCGCCACGCCGGGGCAGCAAGCGCCCGTCACGCATGCGGCGCAACCGAGCGCCTCGCCATCGCCTTCGACGAGCGCCACACCGTCCCAGCCGCAGCCCTCGCCAGGCACGCCATCGAGCCCGCCGTCGCCGTCGCCCTCCGCTCAGCCCTACATCGTCGTCGACGGCGATTCGCTGTGGGTGATCGCGGACCAGCATCGCCAGTCGCTGCTCGACGCCGCGCACGTATCGCGTGCCGACCAGCAGGCGATGACGCGCGGCGAGCAGGATGCGCGTGCGCTGAACGAGATCCTGCAGCTCAATCCGTCGGCCGCGCGCGATCCCGCGCACTTGCCGATCGGCACGCCGCTGGTGGTCGGATGATGGTCGGCCCGCCGCGCACCCCATGCGGCGGGCGCGACCATGCCGTCACCCCGCGCGCTGCGCCTCCAGCCACGCCTGGAACATCAGCACCGTCCACAACTGGTGCTGCCAGTTCATCCGACCCGTCTGGTGCTGGCGCCACAGCCGTTCGACCGCCGCCGCATCGAAGAAGCCTTCCTCGCGCAAGCGCGACGGCCGCAGCAGCGCCTCGGCCCAGTCGCGCAGCGCGCCGCGCAGCCAGTGGTCGACGGGCGCGCAGAAGCCCTGCTTCGGCCGGTCGATCAGCGCGGACGGCACGTACCGGTCGAGCAGCCGGCGCAGCAGTGCCTTCGACTGCCCTTCCGGCAAGCGCACCGATGCCGGCACGCGCCACGCGAATTCGACGACGTGATGATCGAGGAACGGCATGCGCGTCTCGAGGCTCACGGCCATCGCCGCACGATCGACCTTCGCGAGAATGTCGGTCGGCAGGTACGTGAGCGTGTCGATCGCCATCGCCTGCTCGGCGAAGCTCAGGTGCGCCGGCCACGCGGACACCGTGTCGAGCGGCGTCGGCGGCTCCTGCCCCGACAACGCGATGCGCTCGGGATGATGCACCGACGACATCAGCAGCCGGTACAGCCCGATGCGGCTCTCCGCCGTCATCACATGGCCGAGCTTGTGCAGGCGATCGCCGATGCGCGACGACGATTCGCGCGCCTCCACGCCGCCCCACGCGCCCTGCGCGACGGCCGCGAGCTGGTCCGCGTGATCGGGCCGCAGCGCATGCAAGGCGGCGGCGATCCGCGCGCGCACGGCGGCCGGCACGCGATGCAGCTTGCGCCAGAGGCGTGGCGTCAGGAAGTAGCGCGTATAGCCGCCGAACAGCTCGTCGCCGCCGTCGCCGGACAGGCTCACCGTCACGTGCCGGCGCGTCAGTTCGGAGACGAGAAAGGTCGGGATCTGCGATGCATCGGAGAACGGCTCGTCGTAGATCGACGGCAGCTTCGGCACGACGCCGAGCGCATGGTCGGCCGTCACGTAAAGCTCGGTATGGCGCGTGCCGAGATGGCGCGCGACGGCCTTCGCGTAACCGGCTTCGTCGTAGCCGGCCTCGTGAAAGCCGATCGTAAACGTATCGACCGGCGTCGCCGATTGCGCCTGCATCAGCGCGACGATCGCCGACGAATCGATGCCGCCCGACAGGAACGCGCCAAGCGGCACGTCGGCTTCCATCTGCCGCGCGACGGCCTGACGCAGAATCGTGTCGAGCTGGTCGACGGCTTCGTCGGGGCTGCCCTCGAACGGCTGCGCGCGGCCCGCCTCGATCGCCTGTTCGAGCGTCCAGTACGCCCGCACGCGCGGCGTGTCGCGCGCATGTTCGAACTGGATGTACGTGCCGGGCGGCAGCTTGCGGATGCCGCGATAGATCGTGTAAGGCGCGGGCACGCTCGACTGGCGCAGGTACAGGCACAGCGCGTCGCGGTCGACCGTGCCGTCGAAGCCCGGATAGCCGCGCAATGCCTTCAGCTCGGACGCGAACACGAGCGCGTCGCCGATTCGCCCGTAGTAGAGCGGCTTCTCGCCGATCCGGTCTCGTGCGAGCGTCAGCACCCGCGACGCGCGATTCCACAGCGCGAACGCGAACATGCCGGTCGCGCGGCGCAACGTGGCCTCGACGCCCCACGCGACGATCGCCGCGAGCAGTACCTCGCTGTCGGAATGGCCGCGCCACGCCGGTGCGCGCCCCGCGCGCTCGAGCTCCGCGCGCAGTTCGCGATGGTTGTAGATTTCGCCGTTGAAGACGAGGACGTAGCGGCCGCACGCGGAAGCCATCGGCTGCCGGCCGTGCACCGACAGGTCGACGATCGCGAGCCGCCGGTGGCCGAGCGCAATGCCGGCCTCCGGGTCGACCCAGATCCCCTGCCCGTCCGGCCCGCGATGCGCGAGGCTCGCCGTCATTCGCGCGAGCGTGCCGCGCGCTGTCTCCTCATCGAAGGCGACGCTATTCAGAAAGCCGTCGATTCCGCACATTGATTTGTCTGCCCCTGTTGACCTGTCCCGTCACGCGCGGCGCAACCTCCGGCCCGCCGTCGGGCATGACGGTCGAGCCATATTACGAAGAAATAAATCAGCAATAATTCACCAGTGAACGTCGGGAGGGTTTGGAAAAAAATAGACGTCAAGCGCCGTGTGCGCATGACGGTGCGACAGGGCCATATCGAATCGGACCCGTCGCCCGGGACGGCCGGCAAACCGGAAAAAGGGCGGCATGCCGACAGGGGCGCCGCCACGCCGCGTCAACCCGCGCCGGTCGCCCATTTCAGCAACTGCGCGACCTCGCGGAAATGCTGCGGCTGGATCGTGCCGTTCTCGGGCGTCGTCTCGTACAGCGCCTGCGCGAGCCCGACGTTCGCGAGCGTCGGGCGCAGCGCGTCGCGGGCCAGCCGCACGATCCGCTCGGCCGCGTCGCCCTCGCCGCGCGCGAGCACCCAGGGCAGCGAGCCCATCCCGCCGTAGTAGAGCGCGACCGCGACGCGCGGCGAATAGACGACCACCGACGCATAGCCGATCCGGTCGGGCAACGACGCGAACTGCGCTTCGCGCGCGAGCTGGCGGCGCTTCGCCTGGACGTGCGGATCGCCTTCATCCTCCTTGTGCTCGCGCCGCACTTCGTCGATCGACATCTTCATCTTCTGGTTGAACTCGTGCCGCTGGTGCACGATGTCGATCAGCGCCATCACGATGTAGATCAGCGCGGCCCAGCCGAACAGCAGCATCAGCAGCTTCACGATCAGCGCGAGGATCGAGACGGGCCGCGTGAAGCCCGACTGCACGGACGGGTCGAGCGACTGGACGATCAGCCAGCCGAGCGTCGCGACGAGCAGCGCCGTCTTCAGCAGCATCTTCGCGAGATTGACGAGGTTGCGCAGCGACCACAGGTTCTTCATCCCCTCGGCCGGATTGAGCCGCGACAACTGCGGCACGAGGCGGCTCCACGCCATCACGCCGCCCACCTGCACGAAGCCCGCGAGCAACCCGGCCAGCAGGCCGGCGGCCACGATCTGCGCGGACAGCATCGCCCAGTCGCGCGCGGCGCCGTCGATCAGCACCGCGAGCCGCGCGGACGGATCGGCCGCGCCGACCGCGTCGAACACGAGCCGGAACAGCGCCTGCAACCGCGCGAACAGCGAACCGATGCCCACCGCGAGCGCCACGCACACCCCGACGAAGAACGCGGATGAAACCGTTTCCGCGCTCTTCGGCACCTCGCCTTTCTCGCGCGCCTCGCGCAAGCGCTTCGCGGTCGGCTTCTGGTCCTTTTCGGCCATGTCGGCTCCGGCGCGCTCAGCCGCCGCCGTGCGCGGCGAACAGCGCGCGCAGCAACGCCATCAATCCGCTGTCGGGGCTCAGCAGCGAATGCAGCGACGCGTACACCACCGGCAGGAACAGGATCATCATCAGCACCGCGAGCGCGCTCTTCAGCGGCTGCGAGAACACGAAGATGTTGAGCTGCGGCACCGCGCGGCCGACCAGGCCGATGCCGAGCTCGACGAGCACCAGCACGATCGTGACCGGCGCGGCGAGCTTCACCATCCATTCGAAGATCGTGTCGGTCTGCCGCACGATGAAGGTCTGCAGCATCGACGAGAAATCGGGGCCGAGCGAGCCGATCGGCCACCATGCGTACGACTGCGCGAACAATTGCACGAGCACCTGCAACCCGCCCGCCGTGACGAACAGCGCGATCGCGACGAAATTCAGGAATCCCGAGGTCGGGCCGCCCTCGTGCCCGCCCATCGGATCGAAGAATGCGGCGCTGCCGCTGCCGGTCTGGAAATCGATCAGGTAGCCGACACCCTGGATCGCGAACAGCACCGCGCTGAACGCGCCCGCGAGCAGCATGCCGACCATCGCCTCCTTCGCGACGAGCAGGCACCACATCAGGAACGGCAGCGCGGCCACCTGCGCGGAATCGATGGTCGGCGCGACGAACGCGGCGATCACGACCGCGATCCCGTTGCGCACGAGGCCCGTGATGATCTGCTCGTTGAACACCGGCACGATCAACATGATCGGCAACAGGCGCGGCATCACGTAGAGCAGCGGCCGCAGCATGCCGGCGACGTCGTTGAAGCCCGCGGCCTGATCTAGCATCGGCGCTCCGCGGCGGCGGGCGGGGCGGAATCGTCGGGCGCGGCGGAGGCGTCGGCTTCAGCGGTGAAATCCGCGCCCGTTTCCGCTTCGGTCATGGCCGCATCGAACGCGGCGGCCGCCTCCGGTTGCGCGGACGCATGACCGGACGCGTCGCCCGCGCCGGCCACCCAGGTGCCGCCCGTCGCGAAGCGCCGCACCGCGTAGCCGTCCGCGACTTCGTCGGCGTCGCGCTCGACCCGCGCGGCGCGCGCGTGCAGCGCCTTCTCGCCGGCTTTCTCCAGCTTGTCCTCGGCGGCCTTCGCCTTGCGCGCGGCGCGCTGCAGGTCGGCGAGTGTCGCCTCGTGACCGCGATGCACGTGCGCGGCCTCGCTCACCGACGCGTTCGCGGTGCCGATATGGCGGTCGAACGTGCGCGTATCGGCCGCCGCGTTCTGCAATGCACGCGCTTCGCGTACGTCGTCGGCCAGGCGCGTCTGGATCGCCGCCTTCGCGGCGACCTGCTGCGCGAGCTGCGCCTGCGCGGCCGCCAGCGCGCGCCGGCTCTGCGCGGCGATGCCCTGCTGGCGCGCGGCCGCGACGCGCGCGATCTGGCTGCGCATCTCGCGCACGCGCTTCAGGCGAGCGAGCGTCGCGAGCACGAGGCGATCGTCGGCTTCAGACATGATCGTTCGCCAGCCTCGTCAGCTTCGCGAGCAGCGCATCGAAGCGCACGTCCTCGTCCGACGCCTGCGCGCAGAACGCGCCGATCGCGTCGCGCGCGCGCAGCGCGAGATCGCCAAGCCGGTCGCTGCCTTCGCGATACTCGCCGATCTGCACGAGCAGCTCGATTTCCTGGTACTTCGCGATCAGCTCGCGCACGCGCGCGGCCGCATGCTGGTGCGCGCGGCTCGCGACGAGCGGCATCACGCGCGACAGGCTCGCGAGCACGTCGATCGCCGGATAGCGGTTCGCGAGCGCGATCTTGCGCGACAGCACGATATGGCCGTCGAGGATCGAGCGCACTTCCTCGGCGATCGGGTCCGATTCCTCGTCGCCTTCGACGAGCACCGTATAGAGCGCGGTGATCGACCCGTGCGCACCCTGCCCCGCGCGTTCGAGCAGGCGCGGCAGCACCGCGAACGTCGACGGCGGAAAGCTGCGCCGCGTCGGCGGCTCGCCGCTCGCGAGGCCGACCTCGCGCTGCGCGCGTGCGAAACGCGTCAGCGAATCGACCAGCAGCAGCACGCGCTTGCCCGCATCGCGGAAGTGCTCCGCGATCGCGGTCGCGACCAGCGCGGATTTCACGCGCTCCATCGCCGGGCGATCCGACGTCGACACGACGACGATCGACCGCGCGCGGACCTCGGGCGACAGGCTGTGCTCGATGAACTCGCGCACCTCGCGGCCGCGTTCGCCGACCAGCGCGATCACGTTCACGTCGGCCTGCGCGCCGCGCGCGATCATCCCGAGCAGCGTGCTCTTGCCCACGCCCGACGGCGCGAAGATGCCGACGCGCTGCCCGATGCCGAGCGTCATCAGGCCGTCGATCACGCGCACGCCCGTCGGAAACGGCGTGTCGATCATCTTGCGCGCAAGCGGGTTCGGCGGGTCCTGCTGCGTCGACACCCACGCGGCGCCCGTCACCGGCCCGCGATCGTCGAGCGGCCGGCCGAGCCCGTCGAGCACGCGCCCGAACAGCCCTTCGCCCACCGGAAATACATGCTCGCGCCCGGACGGCACGACGATCGTCTCCGGCGACAGCCCCGCCACGTCGCCGAGCGGCGTCAGCAGCGTCGTCTGCCGCGAGAAGCCGACCACCTCCGCGAGCAGCGTCGGCTGGTTCGGGGTGCGCAGCTCGCAAATTTCGCCGAGCCGCGCGCGAATGCCCGTCGCATTCAATATCTGCCCGACCGCGTGGTTGACGCGGCCCTGCACCGATACCGGCGAGAAAAACGCGAGCCCCGCATCGAGCTCGTCGACGAGGCGGCCGCGATCGAACGGCGCGCCGTCGTCGTCGCCGCTTCCGAACGGCTGCGGATCGTCGAGCGGCGCGTTCATCGCGCGGCGCCCTTCAGCGCGTCGCGACGGATCGCCTGGCGCAGCGCGTCGATCTGAAGGTCGAGGCTCGCGTCGATGCGCCCGGACGGCGTCTCGACCGTGCATGCGTGGCGTTCGAGCTGCGCATCCTCGACGATGCGGATCTTCTGCCGGTTCGACTGCCCCGCGAACGCGCCGTCGAGCGCGTCGCGCATCTCGTCCGTGCGGCCGGGCGCGATGCGCACGATCAGGAACGCCTCGTCGCGCACGAGCGGCGCGATCCGCGCGAGCGCGGCCTCGTACAGCTTCTGCGTGCTCATCTCGCCGACGATCGCGCGCACGGCCTTCACAACGATATCGGCCATCGCGTCCTTCATCGTCTCCATCGTGCGCGTGGCGGCGAGCGCCTGCGTGTACGCCTGCGCGGCCTGCTCGCGCTGCGCGCGGCGCATGCCTTCGTCGTAGCCGGCCGCCTGGCGCTTGTCGAATTCGCGCTGCGCGTCGGCGACGATGCGCGCCGCCTCTTCATGCGCGGTCGCGATCACCGCGGACGCGTCGAGCAGCGCCGCGTATTCGCGCTCCTTGAGCACCTTGCGCTCCGACAGCAGCTGCAGGTTGTCGCTCGTGATCAGAAAAGCCAGTCCCATGACGCAAGCCTCTCGGGAATCAGAAACAGGAACATCAGTTCGCCGAACTGGTCGCGCTGCGCGCGGTTCAGCCAGTACGGCGCTTCGTCGTCGATCGCGCGGTTGAATTTCAGGCGCACGCGCCGCGCCACCGCGTCGCCGGCCACGCCGATGAAATCCGCGAGCAGGCGCCCGCCGCGCGCGCGGATCACGACCGGCAGCGCGGCGGGATCGGCGCGCCACGGTTCGAGCGTTTCGGCGAGCGCGCCGAATTCCGGCGCCCGTTCGAGCGCGAGTTCGAGCGCATCGCCGCCGAGCCGCGCCGCGACTTCCGCACGGATCCGCCGCCCGGCCAGCGCGTCGCGCAGCCATGCGCGATGCAGCAGCAGCCCCGCATACGCGGCCAGTTGCTCGAGCGCCGCGCCCGGCAGCAGCGCCAGCCGCGCGCACGGATTCGCCGCGTCGAAGTCGTGCCGGTCGGCCACGCCGTGGACCTCGAGCAGGTGCCGCGCGAGCAGCTTTCGGCCGGCCGCGCCGAACGCGTCCGGCGAACGGTAGCGCGCGGGCCACTCGGCCGGCACGCGCGTCACATGCAGATAGCGGTCGGGCCGCAGGTTGAAGTCGCAGACCAGCGCATGAAACGCGGCAGCGCGCGCGGCCGGTGGCGGCGCAAGCGGCTGCAGCCACGGCAGTGGCGCCGCGTCGGGCGCGGCGGCCGCATCGCCCGGCGGCAGCGCGTGCGGATCGCTCATGCGCCGTCGCGTGCGCCATCCGGCGTACGCAGCCCGCCGCCAGTCTGCTGCGCGGCCGAGCCGCCGCCCCCGTTCGCGCCGCGCGGCGCGCCGAGCAGGCCCGCGAGCCTCGCGCCGAACATCCCGCGCCGGGCGGCCGACAGCGCGATCACCGCGCAGGTCAGCAGGATCAGCGCGAACACGAGCCAGCCGAGCGGCGAGCGCAGCCGCAGGATGTCCGACACCGCGCTGCCGATCCCGTCCACGCGCGTCGCGCGCGCGGCGGCCGGCTGCAGGAACAGCGACACGTTGTCGTACTGCAGCCCCTCGATGCTGTGCGCGACGAGATCCTTGACCATCGGCGCCATCGCGCGCAGATCGACGCCCTGCCGGTAGCGGATGTACACCGCTGCCGACGACGGCTTGATCTTGTCCGCGAGCGGATCGTTCTCCGGAATCACGACCTGCACGCGCGCGACCACCACGCCCTCGATGTCCTGCAGCGTGCGCGACAGATCCTGCGACACGCCGTACAGGTAGCGCACGCGCTCCTCGGCCGGCGTCGACACGAGGCCCTGCTTCTGGAACAGCTCGCCGAGGCTCGCATAGCTCGGCTTCGGCAGCCCGTTCGCCTGCAGCACCGTGAGCGCCGACTGCATGTCGCCGTCCGCGACGCTCACGAGCCACGCGTTGCGGTCCGACGTGTCGCGCGCATCGTTGTCCTTCGACGCGCTGATGCCCGCGTCGCCGAGCACCGCGACCATCTGGTTCGCGTCGCGCTCCGACAGGCCCGAGTACAGCTCCTTCTGGCACCCGGCCAACAGCACGAGCAGCCCCGCGAGCAGCGCGCGCGCCGCCCGGCTGCGCCACGCATGCGCGCGCGGCGTCGAATCGATCGTCGTCATCGTTTGTCCGCTTCAGGGCGCGTGAGGCCGCTTCCGGCCCGCACGCGCGCTTTCACTCCTGCGTCTTCAGCACCGTGTGCGTGAAGCCGTTCGCCGCCTGCGCAACCGACAGGCTCAACTGATATTCCGAAATCGTGGTGGTTGCCGTCCACTGGAAATCCATCGCCTTCACCATCGTCATCAGCGGGTCGCTGCGGCTGTCCGCCATCGACGTCAGCATCTCGCTGCGGTGCTTGTCGATGTTCGCGTACCGCGAATCGAGATCGTTGCCGTACGTGCGCAACCGCTCGACGAGCGACGACTGGTTCGCCTGCGCGGGCGTCATCTGCACGGCCGGCGCCGCATCCGCCGGCGCGCGCGACATCGCGACACCGGACGAAGGCGGTGCGGCCGACGACGCGCCCGGCTGCATCAGCGCATCGAACTGGCGCACCTGCGCCGGATCGGACGGTGTGCCCGTTTGCTGCGCGGCACTCGCGAGCGCGGCTGCGCCCGGCGGCGCCGCGCCTACGCCTGTTACCGACATGATCGTGTCCTCCTTGACCGGCGAAGCCGGGAACGGGCCGGCCGGCACGCACCTACGCCACACCGGGCGCCCGCCATGGGCCGCCCCGGCATCCGGCGTCGCGCGGCACGGCCGGCGACCGGCGTCACGCGCGGCCGGCGGAACTCAGGTGTTGCGCAACCTGGGCGTTCGCCGTCCCCTCCTGCGCGGTCACTGCGTTGCTGGTTTCGAACGTCGCAGTCGATTGCTGAACCTGAAAGTTGATCTTCGTCAGTTCGAGCTGCGTCTTGGTCAGGTCGTCGGCCTGTTGCTGGACCTGCTTCGTGTCGGTTGCGCTACCTGTGGAGGCAGTCATGTTTCGCTCCTTTACGTGAAGTTCACCTGCGTTGCCGGCGGCAGCCCCATGCCCCGCCGATGACGTGACGCGCCGCCTGCCGGCGACGTGTCGCGTAATGCGCGCACCGCGAAACGCGCTGCGCCTGATCCGTCGCGGCGCTAATGCACCGCCTGCTTCGTCGATACACCGGCCGCCGGCTCGCCCGGCAACAGCGTCGGCCCCGGCACCGGCTGCGCGACGCCCGCCGCCGCGCCGCTCGCGAGCGGCGCCACGGGCGGCGCCGGCGCCTGCTCGGGCGCGCTCGCCGACGGGCCGCCGAGCGGCATCGTGATGCGCTGACCGTTGCGTTCGAACACCACTGCGTCCGGCCCGATCGACACGACGGTCGCGCCCTCCTTCAGCCGCGCGCCTTCGAAATAGCGACTGCCGTCGACCGTCTCGATGTAGCGCTGATCGCCGTCGCCGGCGAATACGGTCGTGATCTCCGGAATGCCGGCCATGCCGCCGAGCGTCGTCGCCGTACGCGGCGCGGCCGCGTCGGCATCGCGTACGTGATCGACCACTTCGAGCGCCGGGCGGGCATCCTTCATGTAGTTGCGGATGCGCGGCTCGATCTGCGCGCGCGCGGCCGTGCCCGTCAGCTCGATCCGCCCGCGCCCGAGATACGTGACCGCCAGCGCCGTATCGCTGAAATAGGTCTGCGCGGTCGCGACCAGATCGCTGACCACGTAGATGTTGCCGAGCGCCGCGTTGTCGACACCCGCGACGATCTGCGCGACACGCTCGCGCGCGGCCGGGTCGCTCACGTAGCCCGACACGATCACGCCGTCGTCACGCGGCGCGACGGCCAGCTCCGGATACGCGTGCAGCAGTTGCTGCAGCCGGTGCGTGCGCGCGAGCACCGATTCGTGCTGCCACGGCAACCGCCCCGACCACGCGACGAAGCCGTAGCCGAGCGCGCCGAGCAGCACGCCCAGCCACAGCGCGACCAGCGCGATCACGAGCCGCCGGCTGCCGAGGCGGCGCAGCCCGCCCGTGAGCCAGCCGAGCCACGCGGCCTCGCGCGCGGCGTCCGGCGCATCGGTTTCGTCGGGCACCGCGACGCTCGCCTGCGCATGCCGCGCGATGCCGAGCCGGATCGAGCCGACCGTCACGACGTCGTTCGGCGTCAGCGAGCGGCGCCCGGCGCCGAGCGGCTCGTCGTTGAACAGCACCGGCGCGCCGGTGTCGCCGCCGTGGTTCTGCACCGTCACCGCGAGCGCGCCGACCTGCAGGCACACCTGTTTCGCGCCGATCTCGCGATCGGGCAGGATCACTTCGCAGTCGGCCGCCGTGCCGACCCAGTTCGCGCCGCGCGCGAGCGACATCGTGCGGCCGTACATCGGCCCGCTCAGGAAGCACAGGTTCCACGGCGACGCGAGCGCGGCCGCACCGGCCCCCGCGCCTCCCGCGCCGCCGGGCAATGCGCCTTCGTGCGGATCAATGATGCTCGTCGACATGGGCAGGTGCTCCTGCGGTCGTCGCCACGGGCTGCGATGCCGCATCCGCCGGCGGCGGCAACGCGGGCGGGCCGAACTTCGTGCCGGGCAGCGGCTTCGGCGTCAGCGGCACCGCGATGTCGTTGTCCGGCGGGCGATACATCGACATCCCTTCCTGGTTCGCCGGACCGTCGGCGCCCGGGTTCACGGGCGCGCCGTCCGGCGCATACATCGACGCGCTCGTCACGACGCGCGGCGTCAGCAGATAGAACCGCTCCATGTGATTGCCCGACTTGTCGGTGTACTTGAACAGGTTGCCGATCAGCGGGATGTCGGACAGCCAGGGCACGCCGCTCTTGTTCAGCCGCACCTCGTCGTCGTTGAACCCGGCGATCAGGAGGCTCTTGCCTTCGTCGATCATCGTCTTGGTGACGATGTTGCGCTGCTGGATCACCGGCACGTTCGACACGGCCTGCCCCGGCACGATGTTGCCGTCCTGGATGTCGATCGACATCATCACGCTCTGCGGATTGCCCGACACGGCCGCCGCATTGCGGATCGCCTCGTCGACGATCATCGGCGTCACCTTGATGCTCGTGCCGGTCGTCACGCTGTACAGCGACGAGTCCTGGTAGCCCGGCACCTGCACGTAGAACTGCGTGAGGTTCTCGAGGATCGCCTCGGTGTTGTCGAGCGCGAGCACCTTCGGCTTCGAACGCAGCTGCGCCTGGCCCTTCTGCGCGAGCGCGTTCACGCGCGTGAGCAGGTAATTGCGCAGCGACCCGCCGATCGACGCGGTCAGCGCGATGCCGGTCGGCATGAAGGTGCCGGTCGACCCGGTTTCGGACGCGCCGACGCCGAACGTGAGCGGCGGATTCCCGGCGCCGTTGTACTGCGTATTGCCGTTCAGCGGGTTCTGGCCGTTGCCGATCTGCACGTCGCCGTGCGTCGTGTGCAGGCGCCAGTCGATCCCGAGGCTGTCGAGCGAATCCTCGTTGATGTCGATGATCGTCACGTTGATCTCGACGATGCGCGGCCGCTCGTCGAGCTGGCCGATCAGCGACTGGTAGCGGTACATGTTCTCCGGCAGATCGCGCACGATCACCGCGTTGATCGCCGGATCCGCGACGATCTGCGGCAGCGTGTCGCCGCCGCCGCTGCTCGAGAACGGCGAGAACCCGCCGCCCATGCTGCTGTCCGCACCGCCATAACCGCCCTGCCGCGGGCCGCCGGAAATATCGGGGAAATCGAGCCGCGGCACCGCGATCGTCAGCCCCGAGCCGAGCTTCACCTGGCGCGCGGCCTGCCCGAGCGGCGTGCTCGACGGCGCCGCGGTCGTGCCGCCGCCCTTGCCGAACAGCTTGCGCAGGATCGTCGCGACGCCCGGCACCGTCACTTCCTTGCCCGAGCGGTTGATCGTGAAGTCCGACGCCCAGCCGTATTTCAGCCGGAACGCGCGGATGTCCGCATGCGCGCCGTTCGCCGACGGATCGCCGACCGAGCCGACCGCCTGCCGCACCAGCTCGACGTAGCGGCGCGGGCCGGCCACGTACACGCTGTTCGCGCGGTCGTTGATCACCAGCGTGTAGCGCTTGTCCGGAATCTGCATCGCCTGCAGCGCGCGGCCGATTTCGCCGGACGCGTTCGGCGGGATCGGGATCATCTGCGTCTGCGACTGGTCGGCCGGATCGACGTACAGGAACGAGCCGTCGTAGTACCAGGTGAGCCCGTAGGTCGAGCAGATCGTGTCGAGCGTCTGCTGAGGCGTGCCGGAGAAGCGGCCGCTGATCACGCCGTCGACCTTCGGGTCGACCACCGCCGTTACCCCCTGCGACGACGCGAGCTCGCGGATGAAGTCGCCGATCTTCTTGCCGTTCGCGACGATCGTGAACGGCTTGTTGCGCCAGCGCAGGTCCGCGGCGCGCGCATGCTGCGTGGGCGCCATGCACAGCGACGCCGTGAGCAGCGCCGTCGCGCACACGGCAAGCGCGGCCCGTTGCAGGCTGCGCGGTTGAAACCGGATCGAGGCGACGCGTTGACGCATCAAAGGACTCCTGTGGAAGAAACGAACATGCGTTCCAGCGCCTGCTGCGCGAAGCGCAGCACTTCGCCGCCGAGCCAGCCCGACAGCAGGACGAGCGCGACCATCACGGCGATCAGCCGCACCGCGATGCCGATATTGGCGTCCTGCACCTGCGTGACGGCCTGCAGGATCGCGACGACGAGGCCCGTGACGGTCGCGATCAGCACGATCGGCAGCGACAGCAGCAGCACCAGCATCAGCGCCTGGCGCGTCAGGTCGAGGATCGTCGAGCTCGTCATTGCACGGCTCCCGGCGCGCGCACGTCGGCGCCCGCGCCGACCGTGCCGTCGTCCGGCGGGTTCTTCACCCAGCCGACCGTATGCAACTGCACGTCCTCCTCGACTTCCTGGTACGACAGCACCGCGAGTTCGGGCAGCACCGGCTGCAGGATCGTCTTCACGTAGCGGCGCGCGCCGAGCGCGACCATCACCGCGAGCCGCGCGGCGCCCGGTGCGTTGCCGTGGCCGCCGGGGCCGGCCGCCTGCGCGGCCTGCACGATCGCGCGCACCTGCTCGCCGATGTCCTGCTTGACCGCGCTCGACAGCGCGAGGAAATTGCCCTGCTTGGTGCGCATCACCGCGCTCTCGATCCGCTCCTGCAAATTCTGCTCGAACAGCACGACCCGCAACTGGCGCGCCGTGCCCGCATGACGATCGGTGATCATCCGGCGCAGGTCGACGCGCACGAGTTCGACCAGCGCGATCACGTCGTCGGGCTCGTTCGGCGCCCATGTGATCAGGCTCTCGAAAATCACGCGCAAATTGCGGATCGGCACCTGTTCGGCGAGCAGCCGGCGCAGCACCTCGGTGATGCGCTGCAGCGGCACGAGCCGCGTCAGCTCGCCCACGAGTTCAGGGTGATCGCGGCGCACCAGATGTACGAGCGCCTGCGTCTCCTGGATGCCGAGCAGCTCATCCGCATGCTGACGCACGATCTGCTCGACGTGCGCGGCAAGCGCGCTCTCGCTCGACAGCCACTTGCCGTCCGGCGCCGCGCCGTCGGGCTTGATCCACAGTGCGGTCGCGAACGGACCGAACGCCTCGGCCGGCTGGCGCTCCGCGCGCTCGGGCAGCGGCGCGACGCCGTCCCACAGCAGCCAGCCCGGCTTCAGCGCGCCATGCGCGACGAGCACGTCCTGCAGGTAGATCCGGTATGCGCCGGCCGCCGCGCCCTCGTCGTCGTTCAGCGTGATGCGCGGGAACACCGTGCCGATGTCCGCGTCGACGCGCGCCTTCGCGCTCGACAGCGCCGCCTGCAGTTGCGCGAGGTTCAGGCCCGTGCGCAGGTCGTCGGACAGCGACACCGCGATCAGCGACGTCACGCCCGCCGCGTGCGACACCTTCGCGGGCTGGCCGTCGTCGGCCGCGCCGACGCGCCCCGCGACATGAATCAGGTTGAAGCTCGGCGCGGACGTCTTGCGCTTGAGCTGCGAGACCGCGAAGGTGCCGAGGCCGAGCGCGATCAGCGCGAACGACCATTTCGGAAAGCCTGGCACCACGAGAAAACCGGTCAGCACGAACGCGGCGATCAGCAGCGCACGCGGGTGCGCGCCCAGCTGCTCGCCGAGCTGTTCGCCGAGCTGGCGCTGCCGCGCATCGCGCGTCGCGACGCGCGTCGTCACGATGCCGGCCGCGATCGACACGAGCAGCGACGGAATCTGCGACGCCATCCCGTCGCCGACCGTCAGGATCGCGTAACGTTGCAGCGCCTCGCCGATGTCCATCCCGTGCATCAGCGTGCCGACCGCGATCCCCGCGACGATGTTGATGAACGCGATCACGAGGCCCGCGATCGCGTCGCCCTTCACGAACTTCATCGCGCCGTCCATCGCGCCGTGCATCTGCGATTCCTGCTCGAGCTTCTCGCGGCGCTCGCGTGCTTCGTCGGCGCTGATGATGCCGGCGCGCAGGTCGGCGTCGATGCTCATCTGCTTGCCCGGCATCGCGTCGAGCGAGAAGCGCGCGCCGACTTCGGCCACCCGCTCCGACCCTTTCGCGATCACGATGAACTGCACGACTGCGATCACAAGGAACACCACGCCGCCCACGACCACGTTGTTGCCGACCACCAGCCGCCCGAACGCATCGATCACGTGGCCGGCGTTCGCATGCAGCAGGATCAGCTTGCACGACGCGATGTTCAGCGCGAGCCGGAACAGCGTCGTGAACAGCAGCAGCGCGGGAAACGACGAGAAGCTGACCGCCGACGGCACATAGGTCGACACCGTCAGCAACACGACGCTCGCCGCGAGATTCAGCGAGATCATCCCGTCGAGCGCGGCCTGCGGCAGCGGCAGGATGAACAGCGCGACGACCGCGACGATGAAGGTCGCGAGAAACAGGTCGGCGCGCGGCGAGGCGCCTCCGAGGCGCCGTCCGGACACGCCGCGGCCGGCGGAAAACAACCGCTGCCAGTCGCGGGAGAGCGCCTTCGGTTCAGCCATCGTGCCGTAGTCCTGTCGTTATCGCCGGCTGGCACGGGCGATCCTTCCCCGTGCTGCGCGGACCGTTGAATGGGACGAGTGTAGCGACGGGAACCGGCGGAAAAAGAAGCGCGCCTCGTAGCGCGAAAGCGCGTTTTCCTCAGACGATCGAATCGGACTAC
Source organism: Burkholderia sp. HI2761 (assembly GCF_002223355.1). Classification (NCBI taxonomy): domain Bacteria; kingdom Pseudomonadati; phylum Pseudomonadota; class Betaproteobacteria; order Burkholderiales; family Burkholderiaceae; genus Burkholderia; species Burkholderia sp. HI2761. The sequence continues at coordinate 2,447,786 of NZ_NKFN01000007.1, forward strand.
GAAACCCGGCGGCCGGTTCCGGCACGCGCCGCCGGAACCGCTTCCATCGCGCGCCGGGGGCCGGCGCGCGCCTGCGGCAGGCGTCAGGTCAGGACGGCAGCCGCCGCGCGGCGAGGTAAGCGAGCTGCGCGCGGTTCTGTACGTTGAAGAGCTTTTCGAGCGAGCGAATGTGGTGCCCGACCTTGTGCAGCGACGTACGCAGCGCGCTCGCGATTTCCTGGTCGGACAGACCGTGAACGAGCCGGTCGAGCACCTGCTGCTGCTCGTCGCCGAGCGCGAAGCCGCGCATGCGCGCGACCCGTGCCTCGAGGAACGGCAGCGCGACGCGATGCACGGCAAGACTGACCGACAGCGCGCCGCCGATCACACGATCATCGATCCAATCGATGCCGTGCGTTTCCGACGTCACGTTCACCGCGACGCGCAGGTCGAGGCGCGGCGCCGACAGGCTGAAGATCACGCCGCTGTTCATCGCATGCGCGCGCAGATGGCCGGCGAGCGCCAGCACCTTGCGGTCGCCGCTGCCGTGCGCGGCCGCCTCGATCTCGTCGAGCCGCCACGCGACCGGGAAGCCGCTCTGCCGCACTTGCGCGAAACGCGGGTCGCTTTCGTACAGCATCCCTTCGATGAACGGCTGCATGAACGTCGCCGGCGCGAGGTCGCGCAGCAGATGCGCGCGCAGAATGCGCCGCCCGATCATCTCGTACGCGCCGTAACCGAGTGTACTGAATCCGATTTGCCGCAATCGCGCATGGCATTGCGCGAAATCGAATGACGCAAGGTCGGTTTTACCGGCCGTTATCTGGATACCGGTAAAAATGTCACGATCGATTGCTTGATATTCGTTCGAATAAGCGGCAGCGGCCGCTATATCGGCTTGTGAGAACCACTCGACGCGTGGTGCGCCGTCAGCATATGTCATGAGGAGCCCGCCCTTTCCCAATATGTGAAACTGCGCCCCGTCACGATCTGGTCTTTTCTTTATGATTTTCTGGTCGTCGTTATATGCGTGCGAATATGAACCTTTCGCCGCCATTAGTATTACGGCATATTACGCGCAGAGCGGCATTTTTGTACAATGCCCCCGCGTTTCGTCAGGGATGACGATCGACGCATATCACAACGATGCTCGGTCGCACCGCCGCGAATGCCGTACACGATACGGCCGCCGCCAGGCGATGCGCGTCGATTCCGAGGGATGGCTCATGTCCGATATTGCATTGCATGAAGAAGCGGTCGCCCCAACCACCTTGTCCCGCTCGTCGCGCGGATTGAACGCAGGCGCGGACGCGCTGCGCGAGCGCACCGTGCAGGTCGTCTGGTGCGACGACGTGAAACGCGGCGACGTCGCGCAACCGCACGCGCCGAAGCTCGGCGTCGCCGATACGCTCGCCAACGCGCAGAGCACGGCCGAGCGCAACCGGATCGTCACGAGCCTGCTGCATCTGACGGGCTTCTCGACGTTCGCGTACTTCGCACTCGAATTCACGCGCGAGCGCGTCGAAAGTCTTTACCTGCACGAGGCGTTCACGCCGGCCACCTATCGCGGCGACTACGTGCGGCACAATCATCACGACGTCGATCCGCGCACGCTCGGCGCGCGCGTGTGCAACATGCCGATCGTGTGGGATCTGCAGCAATTGCGCCGTGAACACCGCGAGCGCGACGACGCACCGTGCGTGAGCCCGGCCGCGCTCGACGGCTTCCTGCAGACGATGCAGGACGACGGAATGTGCAGCGGCATCATGTATTCGATGGCCGTGCCGGGCACGCGGCTGCACGCGTTCATGAGCTTCACCGCACCGCGCCGCACGCGCGAATGGATCACGCCGGCGACGATCGAGCAGGCGCTGTCGATCGGGCTGTCGGTACACAAGTTCGCGTCGCCGCAGCTAATCTCGACGTCGCGCGAGCGCGCGGTCAACGGGCTCACGCCGTTCGAGCAGGAGCTGCTGCTCGGCATCGCCGAAGGTGCGTCCGACAAGGAGATCGGCCGGCGCCTCGACACCAGCGCGCACAACGTCGACTATCACCTCCGCAAGCTGCGCAAGCGCTTCGGCGTCGCGAACCGGATCCAGCTCACGTACCTGACGTCGAAGCTCGAGCTGATCTGAGCACGGGCGCACCCGAAACGAGCGCGTAAAAACGCACATGCCGGCCTCGCGGGCCGGCATGTGTGTGTTGCGGCGCGGCGCCGGGTCCGGCGCCGCCTCCTGTCAGACTGGCCGCATTATTTCAGCAGCGTCATCTGGACGACCTTCACGATCACGAGCCCGACCGCGATCACCAGATAGCCGCGCAGCACGGCCATCCAGATCCGCGTCGCGAGCGTCATGTTCTGCGGCTCGAGCGTGTCGAGCGGCGGCATCCGCCACGTGTCGCGCAGCGAACGATCGACGGCCGGCTCCACGACGCGCTTGTCGCGGCGAATCAGCACCGTCGCGAGATAGCCGGCGATGGCGAGCACGGTGCCGCCCACCAGCACGTCGACGATCGCTTCCCCGCTGATGTCCGGATACATCACCGACGCGGTCAGGATGATCGACAGCAGCACCAGCACCCAGATCACCGCGCCCGTGAACACGTTGAGCTTCGTCGAGTTGACCCAGGGCCCCAGCACCTGGCGGTCGTTGCACAGCACGAGCAGGAACACCGTCGCGCTCGGCAGCAGCACGCCTGCCAGCGTCTGCACGGCTTCGGTCAGCAGCCCGAGCGGGCTGCCCGGGATCAGCACGAGCGTGGCCGCGGCCGCGACGATGCCGAAATAGACGAGATAGAAGCCCTTCGCATCGGTCACGCCGCGGTGCAGCGAGTGACGGATCTTGAACACGTCGCCGATCGCGTACGCGGTCGACAGCGACACGGCCGCCGCGCCGATGATGCACGCGTCGAGCAGCGCGACCGCGAACAGCGTGGCACTCGTGCGGCCGGCATACTTCTCGAGGCCCGCGATGACGCCGCCCGCGTCGGTGAAGTTGCCGGCTTCCGGATGGCCGCCGAACAATGCCGAGCTGAAGCCGATCATCGCCACCGCGCCCACCAGCACGAACGCGATGCCGATCCACAAGTCGACCTTTTCATATTTCATGAAGCGCGGCGTGATGCGCTTGTCGATCACGTAGCTCTGCTGGAAGAATAATTGCCATGGCGCGACCGTCGTGCCGACGATGCCGATCACGAGCAGCATCACGTCGGACAGCTTCGTATGCGCGGGCCAGTTCGGCACGAAGAAATCGCGTGTCATCTGCGCGACGGGCGGGTGGATCGAGACGAGCACCGGCACGAGCAGCAGGCTCAGCACGCACAGCCCGATCGCGAACCGCTCGAAGCGCCGGAAATCGCCGGTACTGACCGCGGCCATCGTCAGTGCGGCGGCGACGCACACGCCGGCCACCTTCGGCAATCCGAAGAAATCCAGCACGAACGTGATGCCGATGAACTCGGTGACGATGGTCAGCGCGTTGAGCAGAAACAGGTCGATCACGCTGAACGCGCCCCAGAACTTGCCGAAGCGTTCGAAGATCAGGCGCGCATGGCCGACGCCCGTGACCGCACCGAGGCGCAGCACCATTTCCTGGTTCACGTACAGCACGGGCACGAGCAGCAGGAGGGTCCACAGCAGCGTCGTGCCGTAGTTCTGGCAGGCCTGCGTATAGGTGCCGAACGCGCCGGCGTCGTTGTCGCCGACCATCACGATCAGGCCCGGGCCGATGATCGCGAGCAGCGTGCGCAGGCGCGCCCACCACGTGCCGCGCGCGCCGGTGTCGTGGTGGGCGATCGTGCCGAGCGCACCGCGGATGTCGCCGAGATGGGCTTCGTCGAGCACGGCGCTGCGATCGACCGCGATCGGTGGAGAGACGTTGGAGGGCGTGGACATGATGAATTCCGTACGGCTAAGGGTTATTCGATAAGCGTGTGACCTTGGAATGCGCACGCGGCGCCGGCCCGCGGGTGGCCGCGCGTGCGCATGCCGAGGCGCGCTCGGCGTGTCTTCTCAGTGGATCAACGATTTCAGCCGGTTCAGCAGGCGGGAGAACACCCGCGGACGAGCGTCGAGCGTCAGCATCGCGTCGTAGTGGTGGCGCGATTCCGTGACGTGCGGAAGGTTCGACAGCAGAAGGCCGAAGTTCATGGTCTGGCTCCGTGCGGCGACGGCAGGCGTGCCAGCCGCGTAGTGGGCGCGGGGCCAGTCCGGGGCCTGAACGATGTGTCAGGCTAGTCGGCCGGATTGTCCCCGCGACCCGGGTTCGAAAGGGTCTGCGTATGCAACGGGCATAAGGGACAACTGTCACTGTCGTTCATGGCGGCTCCTGTGCGGTGTTCCGGGGAACACGGTTGACCGCCGTCCGGCGTGCGGGCCGGCATTCGCGCGCCCAGAGAACGCATGCGCGAACGCGGCCGCCTGCCGGGCGGCGGCGAAACCGGGCAACGCATGCGAAAACGCATCACGCTAACCGGCGCGAATCAGGTGCACGTAGGGGGTTGCTGCGGAATGACTGCTGCGCGCACCGTTTGCCTGAGGGACAAACGGCGGCTTCGATGAGGCGCGGACGTCGGTCGCTCAGGCGGAAATTTCGTTCGAAGATCGACTACTGCAGGCGTCCAAGGCGGCGGCCCCAAGAGTGAAGATGGCGGATTCTATGGATCGCCCGAAAGTGAAGTCAACCCCTCGAAACCCCATTTTTCGAAATAAATTTTCCGCCTGACGCGACTGAAAGATTTGCCCTTGATATAACGTTCCGAAACCTTTCAGCACCGTCAGGACGGCAACCCCGCGCCGATGCGTGCCAGCAACGGCCCGGCGCCCTGCCGCGCATCCTTTTCGCCCTCGCCGGGCGGCCGCGCGGCGGCCCCGCTCCGTTGCGACGCGCGCACGACACTGCGCATCCTTCCTGCGGTTTTTACTTGCGCCGCAGCAAAAGTCGCGACTACAATCCGCCCCAATTCATCACGGGAGTCCCCTCCGTGGACACATGCTCTAGTTGCAGTTCGATGCCGGTCCAGGCCGGCCAAGCCATCGCGAGATAGCAGCCAGACACATGTCTTTTGCCGCTAGCTCGCACTCATCGGGTTAGCGCGCCTCCACCCGGGCCGGCCATCGCCGGTTCGTCAGTCGCACGCTCCGCCATGTTCCATCCTCCGATCGCAGGCCGCGTCAAGCACCCGCGCTCGATCACGTCGTCCGGCGTTCGCCGGACGGAACGGAGGCAGCGTCATGTTCTTTCAATCGTTCGCGGTCAGACTCAAGCGCATCGTGCACGTCACGCGCAATCGCGCGTTTTCCGGCCTCTCGCCGTTCGCCCGGGCATTCAGCCACTGGCGCGGCGTGGCCCTCGCCCATGTGCCGGCAGCGCCGCGCCCGCTCGATTGCGTGCTGATCGCCGCGACGGCAGCCGCGGTCGCGCTCGCCGCGCTGCTGTGCTCGGTCGCGCCCCGCGTCGGCTTCGCGCAGGTGTGGCGCGTCGGCGGCTGGCTGCCGTAAGCCCTTCTCCGTGCGGGCCGTCTCGTCATGCGCCTCGCATCACGTTCCTGTTTCTTCAGCTTAACTAATCAAACTGCCAACGGAACCCAAATGAAGAACCTGCTCTCACCCGTCCTTCGCGCCGAAGCGCTCGCCACGCTGCTGCTGTCGCTCGCCGCCACCTCCGCATTCGCGCAAGCAGCGTCTCCCGCCGCCGACCCGGCGGCCGGCGCGAGCGACGCCGCCGCCCCCACACATCAGGCCGCCGATGCTGCCGCGCCCGCTCCTACCGGCCTTTGGGAGCGCTCGAACCTGCTCGGCAACATGGGCGGCCTGCGTGACGTGCTCGACGAGCACGGCGTCACGCTGAGCCTGCAGGAAACCAGCGAGTACCTGTACAACACCTCCGGCGGCACGAATCGGGGCGGCGCGTACCAGGGGCTCACGCAGTTCGGTTTTACCGTCGATTCCGGCAAGGCGATCGGCCTGCCGGGCGGCACGTTCAACGTGTCGGGGCTGCAGATCCACGGCACCAACCTCACGCAGCGCTACCTGCAGACGTTGCAGACCGCGACCGGCATCGAAGCCAATTCGACCACGCGCCTGTGGGAACTCTGGTACCAGCAGTCGCTGCTCGACGGCAAGATCGACGTGAGAGTCGGCCAGCAGAGCGTCGACCAGGAATTCATGGTGAGCCAGAATGCGGCGACGTTCATGAACGCGACGTTCGGCTGGCCCGTGTTGCCGTCCACCGACCTGCCGTCCGGCGGCCCCGCGTATCCGCTGTCGTCGCTCGGCGTGCGGCTGCGCGTGAAACCGGCCGACGCGTGGACCGCGATGATCGGCGTGTTCGACGGCAATCCGGCCGGCCGCGCCGATGGCGACCCGCAGGTGCTGAACGCACATGGCACCAACTTCAACCTGCGCAGCGGCGCATTCGTGATCGGCGAAGTGCAGTACGCGCTGAACGCGCCGTCCGCCGATCCGAAGGCACCGCAGCCGGCCGGCCTGCCCGGCACGTACAAACTCGGCTTCTGGTATCACTCGCAGCACGCGAACGATCCGCGCTACGGCACCGACGGGTTGTCGCTCGCCGATCCGGCGAGCAACGGCACCCCGGCCACGCATCGCGGCAACTACGGCTTCTATGCGGTCGCGGATCAGATGGTGTGGCGGCCATCCGCCGGCAGCCCGCGCTCGGTCGGCGTGTTCGCGCGCGTGATGGGCTCGCCGGGCGATCGCAATCTCGTCGATTTCGCCGCCAACGCCGGCGTGACGCTGAAGGCGCCGTTCGTCGGACGCGACGACGACGTCGCCGGCATCGCGATCGGCTACGCGAAGATCGGCTCGCATGCGCGCGGCCTCGACGGCGACACCGGCGTGTACACGACGCCCGGCTATCCGGTGCGCCGCGCGGAGACGGTCATCGAAGCGACCTACCAGTACCAGGTCGCTCCGTGGTGGCAAGTGCAGGCCGACCTGCAGCACTTCTTCCGCCCGGGCGGCGGCATCCCGAACCCGAACGCGGCCGGCGCGCGCATCGGCGACGAAACGGTGGTCGGCGTGCGCACGACGATCACGTTCTGACGCAAGCCGCATGAAAACACGGGCCGGACAGCCGCTTGCGCGACGTTCCGGCCCGTGCGGTTGCTTGCCGTGCGGGCACACGGGCCGCCCCGCGCGTTACTCGCGGTGCGTTACGTGCGGCGCATTACTCGCCGTACAGCCCCAGCAGCTTCAGCGTGACGCCGTTGGTCCAGCCGAAGTCGTCCTGCAACGGATATTCGCCGCCCCCGCCACCGCCAGTACCGGCGCCCTCGACCACGTATTTCTCGACGAGCTTGCCTTCGGTCGCGTACACGTGCTTCACGTCGGACAGGAAACGCGTGCCGATGTCCTTCGCGAGCGCCGGTTCGCCATAACGGCGCAGCCCGTCGATCGCGATCCACTGCAGCGGCGCCCAGCCGTTCGGCGCATCCCACTGCTGGCCCGTGTTCTCGGTCGTCGTCGCGAGGCCGCCCGGCTGCAGCAGCGTCTTGCGCACTTCGCGCGCGGTCGCCTTCGCGCGCTCCGGCCACGCGACGCCCGCGAACAGCGGATACAGCGCGGCCGCCGTCACGCCGTCGCGCGGCTTGCGCAACTGCCAGTCATAGTCTCCGTAATAGCCGCGACGGTTCCACAGGTAGTGATTGATCGCGGCCGCACGCCGCGCCGCGCGCCCTGAAAAATCGGCCACGCAAGCGATGTCGCGCGTGATCGCGCAGCCTTTCACGATCGTCGTCTCGAGATGGAACATCAGGCTGTTCAGATCGACCGGCACGATGGAGGTCGTGCGGATCGTCGCGAGCGTCTTGCCGTCGCCGAACCAGCGCGAGCTGTAGTCCCAGCCGCTTTCGGCGCCCGCGCGCAGGTCGCGGTACACCTCGTTCGCCGGGCGGGACGGCACCGATTTCGCGGTGGTCACGTCCTCGAGATACGACTCGTCGCGCGGCGTGTCGCTCGCATCCCAGTAGCGGTTCAGCACGGCGCCGTCGGGCATCGCGACCACGTTGCGCGCTGCCTGCCCGCGCGGCGTCGTGGTTTCGCCCTGCATCCAGTACGCATGCTCCTTGCGCAGCGCCGGCAGGTATTTCTGGTAGACCTTGTCGCCTTCGGCCTGCGCGGCGAGCGTGACCATGTATGCGAAGAACGGCGGCTGCGAGCGGCTCGCATAGTACGTGCGGTTGCCGTTCGGGATGTGCCCGATCGTATCGATCAGGTATGCGAAGTTGTCGAGCATGTCGTCGACGAGATCCTCGCGCCCCGACACCTGCAGCCCCAGCATCGTGAAATAGGTGTCCCAGTAGTAGCCTTCGCGGAAGCGGCCACCCGGCACGACGTATGGCTTCGGCATGGGAATCAGCGAACTGTACGGGGGCGCCGTGACGCTCGTGCGCGTGAGTTGCGGCCACAGCCAGTCGATGTGCTGGCGCAGCGTCTGATTCGGCGGCGGCGTCACGCCGCCTTCCGGTGGCGGCGTGAAATGCTGGTCGACGAACGCCTTCAGCGAGAAGCCCGGCTGCGATTTCTGTTGCTGATACAACTGCACGATCGTCGCGGGATCGGTATCGGGCGTGGCGTCGACGAAGGTCTTCTGGTCGGGATAGAGCTGCGCGGTCTGTACCGCGACGAACAGGTCGCCGTAGAGCTGGCTCGGCGGCGGCAGCAGCGTGCCCGAGGCGGGAGCGGGAGCCGCTGCGGCGGTGGCAGGCATCGCGGACTGGCTGGCCGCTTGCGCGGCAGCCTGGTTCGCATTGTCGGCCTGCGCGGCACAACCGGCGACGGCGAGATAGGCGATGGCCAGTGCGGCAGCCCAGCGCAGACGCGGCGCGGGCGGTGACTGACGCGACGGGAAGCGAGATGCAAGCGGTGCGGCACGACGTGACGTCATGGCGTGTCCCCTCCTTTCGATGGTGAGTGGATCGGCACGAGGTCTCGTTCGCGCGCGCGTTCGTCTCGATGGCCTTCGATCGATACGCGTCAGATTGTGGTGCGAATGGGTGCGACTGTCGCACGAAACATGCATATCAAGCAAGTTTCGATTCGCGCGACTCCCGGAGATAACCGCGCACCGCCCGCCACGCACGCGCTTCGAGCGCATCCGCATCGGTCTCGCCGCGCGCGCCCGCCGCATCGACGATGCCTTTCACGATCGCGAGCAGATCGTGCGCGACGACGTCGGGCACGGCGACGCGCGGCGCATCCCGCAACCCGAGCGCATGCAGCAAGGTCGCGTGGATGCGGTCCGCGACGCGCGCGGTGCGCGCGCCGAGCGGCAACCGCGCCTCCTCGAAATCGATCAGCCGCGCGAGCGCCGGGCGGCGCATCTGGTGCGCGACGGCCCCACGCACCAGCGTGCGCAGCACGTCGTCGCAGGACGACAGCGCGGCCGCCCGATCGACGTCGTCGAGCAGATGCGCGCTCTCGCGCTCGACGAGCGCGGCGGTCAGCGCATCGCGGTTCGGGAAATATTGGTAGAGCGAGCCGATGCTCACGCCGGCCAGCGCGGCGACCGCGTTCGTCGTGTAGCCGTCGAAGCCGTCGCGCTCGAGAATGCGGGCGGCGGCCTCGATGATCGCGTGGACGGTGGCCACCGAGCGGCGCTGACGCGGCGCCTTGCGCGGCGAAAGCGGAATGCACGACGACGATTCGGACATGGCGGGACGCAAGTTTTGAATATGAGCAAGCGCTCATATTCTAGAAACGCATTGCCACGCCGTCAAAGGAATCGATACGAGCGGCCCAACGTCGATCCGCTCGTCGCATTCGAGCGCGAGCGCGGTCGACGTGCCCTGCGAAACGCCGTTCGGCGATCACTGCGTCGACATCCGACCCGGCATCGAAAACGCGCTCGAGCCCTGCTGCGGCGACGTTGCGTTGGTCGCGCCGAGCAGCGTATGCGGCACGCACGAGCAACGCATCGCTCGCACATGCGCAGTCGTCCTTTCCACGCCGCCCGCCGGAAAAGACGACTGTTGCAACATGCGGAACAACTGTTGTCGTACGTGACGCAACGGTCACATTGTGGGCATAATGGCGCCTTTACCGCGCGCCCAGCCCATGTCGCCCGTCTTTCTAGCACCGCTCATCGTTGCCTGTGCGTTGTTCATGGAAAGCGTCGACGCGAACATCATCGTCACCGCATTGCCTGCGATGGCGAGGGACTTCGGGCACAATCCCGTCACCCTGAACATTGCGATCACCGCCTACGTGGTCGGTCTCGGCGTGTTCATCCCGATCTGCGGCTGGCTCGCCGACCGCTTCAGCGCGCGCGCCGTGTTCCGCACCGCGATCGGCATCTTCGTCGTCGGCTCGCTGATGTGCGCGGCGTCCAATTCCCTCGGCCTGCTCACGCTCGCACGCTTCATACAGGGCGTCGGCGGCGCGATGATGGTGCCGGTCGGCCGCATCATCATCTTCCGCGCGGTACCGCGCTCCGATCTCGTGCGCGCGATGAACTATCTCGCGATTCCCGCGCTGTTCGGGCCCACGCTCGGGCCGCTCGTCGGCGGCTTCATCACGACCTACCTGCACTGGCGGATGATCTTCTTCATCAACGTGCCGATCGGCCTCTACGGGATCTACCTCGCGAGCAAGCACATCGCGAACACGCACGAGCCCGATCCTGGCCCGCTCGACTGGTTCGGCTTCCTGCTGTCGGCGAGCGGCGCCGCGCTGCTGCTGATGGGCCTCACGCTGATCGACGGTTCGCTCACGTCGCGCTCGAACGCCATCATCATGTGCGTGGCCGGCGCCGCGATGCTCGCGCTGTACGTGCCGTACGCGCGCCGCAAGGAACGCCCGGTGCTCGATCTCAGTTTCCTGAAGATCCCGACGTACCACGCGAGCGTCGTCGGCGGGTCGCTGTTCCGCATCGGGCTCGGCGCGGTGCCGTTCCTGCTGCCGCTCGCGCTGCAGGAAGGGCTCGGCATGAGCGCGTTCCACTCGGGGCTCATCACGTGCGCGTCCGCGCTCGGCGGCGCGGTCAGCCGCTCGACCGCCACGCATACGCTGCGCCGCTTCGGTTTTCGCACGGTACTCATCTACAACGCGGCATTCGCGGGCCTCGCGATCGCCGCGTACGGCGTGTTCCATCCCGGCATGGCGACCTGGGCGATCTGGCTGATCGTGCTCGTCGGCGGCATCTTCCCCGCGCTGCAGTTCACAAGCCTGAATTCGATGATCTACGCGGACATCTCGCCGCGCGACGCAGGCCGCGCGACGAGCCTCGGCAGCGTCGTGCAGCAGATGTCGCTCGGCCTCGGCGTGACGGTGGCCGGCCTCGTGCTGCACGTGTCGCACTGGCTCCAGGGCCATCAGGAGATGGTGTGGTCGGATTTCTGGCCCGCGTTCCTCGTGGTCGGGCTGTGCTCGTTCGCGTCGATTCCGATCACGCGGCGGCTGCCGCCCGGCGCCGGGGACGAAGTCGCGCGCGGCAAGCGGCAATAAGCGGCCGACGCGGCGACATGACCTGTCGCGCGGCAGCGGATGACGAACCGGAAAAAAAATCAGCGGACATCCACACGGGGCCGGTGCACGGCCGCATGGATGTCCGCTCAGGGCTCCGGGTCTCCCGATGGGGGTGGGAATCCCGGATTCGCTTCCTGCGTGCCATGGACATATGTGCGTCGGAAGCGGAATCGTTGCGCGCACTTGTCGTCGCGCCATGAACTGCACTATAGGGAAACTTGCAAAACGCATCTGTCAACCATTGTCAGACGCGTTCGGCCGCACGTCGCACGCGCGCGCCGCTTTCGCGCTAAAGTGGCTCCCGATCGCCCTTCTCGACCGTCCTTCCGATGCTCACGCTCTCGCCCGCCTCCGCCCGCGCACTGCATCTCGCCGCACAGGGCCTGCTCACGCCACCGCGCCGCAAGGCGACCAAGTCCGACGTGCTCGACACGATCCGCCGGATGGCGCAGTTGCAGATCGACACCATCCACGTCGTCGCGCGCAGCCCGTATCTCGTGCTGTTCAGCCGTCTCGGCGATTTCTCGCCCCACTGGCTCGACGAACATCTCGCCGAGGCGCGCCTGTTCGAATACTGGTCGCACGAAGCGTGTTTCCTGCCGATCGAGCAGTTCGGGCTGATGCGCTACAAGATGCTCGATCCGTCGGGGATGGGCTGGAAATATGCGGCGGAATGGCACGAGCAGAATCGTCCCGAGATCGAACGGCTGCTTGCGCGGATTCGCGAGGAGGGCCCGGTGCGGTCGGCCGATTTCGCGCGCGAGGATGGCGTGAAGGGCAACGGCTGGTGGGATCGCAAGCCGGAAAAGCGTCACCTCGAAGTGCTGTTCACGACGGGCGACCTGATGGTGTCGGAGCGCCGCAATTTCCAGCGCGTGTACGACGTGCGCGAACGCGTGCTGCCCGGCTGGGACGATGCGCGCGACCTGCCGCCGCGCGATGCCGTGCTGCCTGCGCTGCTCGACTACACGTGTCGCGCGCTCGGCGTCGTGCGCGCGGACTGGGTGGCCGACTACTATCGGCTGCCGCGCCGTTCGTACCGCGCGGAACTCGAGCGGCTCGCCGAGGCCGGCGATCTGATTCCGGTGCGGATCGACGACTGGAAGGAGCCGGCCTACGTGCACCGCTCGCTCGACGCGCTACTGCCGGCGGCTGCGGACGACACGCTACGCTCGACGGTCACGACGCTGCTGTCGCCGTTCGACCCGGTCGTGTGGGATCGCCGGCGCGCATCGACCCTGTTCGGTTTCGACTACACGATCGAGTGCTATACGCCGGAGCACAAGCGGCGCTACGGCTATTTCTGCCTGCCCGTGCTGCATCGCGGCCGGCTGGTGGGCCGCGTCGACGCGAAAGCGCATCGCACGCTCGGCACGTTCGAACTGAAGGCCGTGCATGTCGAGCCGGGCGTGCGGTTCGGCAGCGGGCTCGCGGCCGACGTGGCGAAGGCCGTGAAGAAACTCGCGGCGTGGCACGGCACGCCGGAGGTGACGGTCAGGCATGCACCGCCGGAGCTGGTGAAGGCACTCGCCGGTACGTAACGCACGTACGCTCGCTCACGCAACCGGCCCACACTGCGGCGCATGCGCCGCCGGCCGCGGATCAGTCGCGCAGCTTGCGAAAACGCGGCGTGCCGTCTTCGAGATTGCCGTTGAACATCGCTTCCGGCCGCACCCAGAGCCCGCGCGCATGCGGCCACAGATGCTCGTAGACGACCACCGATTCCTCGGTTTCGGAATGACGGGCGACGCCGATGTAGCGGTACAGGCCGCCCTTGTAGTGGCGGTGCGTTGCGAGCTGTTCGGCTTCCTGTTCGGTCATGATGGGCTTCTCTTCAGCAAAAACGGAAAGCGCGTATTGTATGCGCTGCGCCGCGCATCAGCGTTTCGTATAGATGTCGGGGCGGCGGATCTCCATCAGCCGCTCGGGGTTCGCGGGCGGACCGAAACCGACCGGCCGGTACAAATCGTGCGCGTCGGTCGTCGCGAGCATGATGCGGCGCAGCCCCTGCACCATTTCCTGCGCGAATATATGGTCGATCAGTGCGCGGCCGTAGCCGTTGCCGCGTTCGGCCGGCAGCACGAACACGTCGCACAGGTACGCGAACGTCGCATGATCGGTGACGAGCCGCGCGAACCCGACGAGCCGGTCGCCGACGTACGCGCCGAAGCACAACGAACCCTCGATCGCCCGCTCGACGACGTCGCGCGGAATACCCTGCGACCAGTACGCGTCGCGATGCAGGAAGTCGAAGATCGCGTCGATATCGAGTTCGCGCTTGTCGGTGGAAAATCTGAGCGTGGCGGGGGTGGCAGCGGGCACGTCTGTTCTCCGGTCGGGACGGAAGGCGGAGCATCGACGATACCGCGCTGGCAGTTGCGGGACAAGGGTGCGGGAGGCCACCGCGAAAGAACAGGCGCGCGTCGAGACCTATACAATATTTTTATATCTATTCCGGCAGCGCCTCACTTGCACGGTTACACGTACAAAACCTTCAGATCAGCATCGTGTCCTGCCGCTATCGCTACGAGTAGGCCCCATGTCGCCCGCCCGATAAACTTCCACGCTGCCTCATGACCTACCGCCTCGTCGCATTCGACTTCGACGGCACGCTCGCCGATTCGCTCGACAGTTTTCTCGCCGCGCTGTCGGAAGCGTCACGCCTGCACGGCTTTCGCGACGCCACGCCCGATCTGCGCCCGGCGCTTCGCGGCATGTCGGCGCGCGACATCATCCGCGCGCTCGACGTGCCGATGTGGAAAGTGCCGCGCGTGACGATCGACATGCGCCGCCTGATGCGGCCGCGCATTGCGCAAGTGATGTTGTTCCCGGGCGTCGACGAAACCTTCGACGCGCTCGCCGCCCGCGGCATCCGCATCGCGATCGCCACGTCGAATACCGAGGAAATCGTGCGTGACCGGCTCGGCCCGCGCATCGGCGCGCGCGTCGACCATTTCGCATGCGGCATTCCGCTGTTCGGCAAGGCGCGCCGTTTGCGCGCGCTCGTTCGCGAGGCCGGCGTGCGCGCAGACGAAGTGCTGTACGTCGGCGACGAAATCCGCGACGCGGACGCAGCACGGCGTGCACATATCGCCTTTCAAGGCGTCGCATGGGGCTACACGGCGCCCGATGCGTTGCAGGCACATTGCGCGACTCCGTTACTGCCGCGCCTCGATGCGCTGATCGATCGCGTGTAAGGCTTTCACGCACACCACCACACGCGGCCCTCTCGCTCGACGCGACGCCACGGCGACAGCCTCGACAACATCACGCCGATGAAATGCAGATGACACGCACGGGCATCTCATGCATTGCATGCGCCACGCGCACGCAAAAATTGCCGCCGCCGCATACGCATCAGGTATGCACTACCTGTCCGCGCGCATGCCCCTCGATTCGTCTTACCAACCGTTACACAAACCACAGCACGGTTGCACCTGCTACTCGACCGCTCTCCTAGAATCAGTCGGGCCGGAAAACACTTCGACCGGCGCCGCGGCAGAGCGGCGGTCGAATCCGGCCCGGGCGCGCCCGGTCTCTCGCACAGCGACGGATCACACGATCCGTTTTTCAACCAGAGCCCCGATCGAAAGGAGGTCACATGAACCGCTTTCCCCACATTTCGCGCCTTGCTTTGTCTGCCGCCGGCCTGCTTCTCGTCGCCGTGACGGCGACCGCGCAAACCGCGCAACCGGCGCCCGGCGCGTCGGCTGCGCCGGCCGCGACCGCGACGCGCATCCACGAAGCCGACCAGGCCTTCATCACGGACGGCACGAAGACCGTGTCGACCCAGCACGACGCCGCGCGCATCGCCGATTCGCGCACGTCGGACAGCCAGGTCAAGGCGTTCGCGCAACGCGTGTCGACCGACGATGCAAAGATCATCCAGGCGATGCGCGCGGCGAGCCCGCGCGGCGTCGACGTGCCGGCCAATGACCCGGACACGACCGTGCTGAACAGCATCAAGAGCCTGCGCGGCGCCGAATTCGACAAGGCGTATATCGAACAGGTCGCGCTCGCCGGCCAGCAGAAGGCGATCTCGGCGTTCCAGGCCGAAATCGCGTCGGGCCGCGACACCAAGCTGAAGGAAGTCGCACGCCAGGCGCTGCCGATCCTGCAGGCGCACTACGCGGACGCGCAGAAGCTCGCGCAGCGTCATCACCTCGCATCGGCGCAGTAAGGCGATGCAGCGCCGCGTATCGTGCGCGGCGCACCGTTTCCCCCGCCGTCGCGCTGCCGCCTCCCCTGCCGGCGGCGTGATGCGCGTCGAGCATCAGGCGTCCCGCGTCACACCTCAGGTCGCCAGCTTCGCCTCGAGTCGCGCACGCACTTCCAGCCATTCGTCGTCGATGATGCTGAAGCGCACCGAGTTGCGCTTGCGGCCGTCCGGCATGATCCGTTCGTGGCGCACGATGCCCTCCTGTTTCGCGCCGAGCCGCAGGATCGCCGCGCGCGATTTCTCGTTCAGCTCGTCCGTCGTGAACTGCACGCGCACGCATTGCAGCGTGTCGAACGCATAAGCCAGCAGCAACCACTTCGCCTCGGTATTCGCGCGCGTACGCTGCGCCGATTCGCTCAGCCACGTATGACCGATCTCGAGCTTGCGATTCTTGCGGTCGATCTTCCAGAAGCGCGTACTGCCGATGGCGCGGCCCGACGCACGATCGACGATCACGAACGGCATCACGGTGCCGGCCGCCCGCCCCTGCAACGCCGCGTCGATGTAGGCGTCGACCGTATGCGCACCCGGCACGACCGTGACCGTCAGGTTCCACAACTCGCCGTCGGCCGCGGCGTCCAGCAGCGCCTGCCGGTCGGATGCATCGAGCGGGCGGAGGACGACACGTTCGCCGGTGAGGGTCGGTTGCTCGAGGAAAGACGATGCGTCGGTCATGGCGGGATTCCGGAAAATGAGGACGATGGCGGCGAAACGCCCATCATACGGCGGCGCCGTTAGCCAAGGAGTGCGGCCAGCCGGCGGCGGATCGCCTTCGCTTCGCCGCGCAACGCGTCGGCGAACGCATCGACGAGCAGGTTCTTCGGCCGGTGCTCGGGCACGATCACGCTGACCCGGTACGGAAACGAGCGCGTCAGCGGCCGCACGTGCAGGTCGCGGCCGACGAAATCGAGCGCCGTGAGCGGGTTGACGATCGCGGCCCCGAGCCCTTGCCGAACGAACGCACACACCGATACCGCCGACGGCGTGTCGACCACCGAACGCGGCGCGACGCCGAGCTGCGCGAACGCCTCGTCGATCAGGATGCGGTACGGATCGTTCAGCGACAGGCTCACGAACGGGCGGTCGGCGAGATCCAGCAGGTCGATCGCGTCCTGCGCGAGCAACGGATGGCCGTCGGGCAGCACGCACACCTCGTCGACTTCGAGCAGCGGCGTAAGCAAAGTGCCGGCCGGCGCGACGTCGTGCTCGGTCAACCCGAGATCGTAACGTTGGGCAGTGAGCCACTCCTCCAGCACCGGCGACTCCTGTGTCGCGACCGACACGCTGACGCCCGCATGCGCCTCGTGAAAACGCCGGCACGCACCGGGCAGGATCGCGTGCGAGAACGCCGGCAACGCGATCACCGACAGTTGCCCGTCGCGAAACTCGCGCAGGCGCGCGGCCGTCGCCGCGACGCGTTCGAGCCCCACATACGCGAGCCGCACGTCGTCGAACAGCGCGAGCGCGGCCATCGTCGGGCGCAGCCGGCCGTGCGCGCGTTCGAACAGCGCAAAGCCGACGACCTGCTCCATCCGCGCCAGCTCACGGCTGATGGTCGGCTGCGACGTGTACAGCATCTCGGCCGCGCGCGTGGCGCTGCCGGTAACCATCAGCGCGCGAAAAACCTCGATATGACGGTGCGTGAGCATGACGTATATATCAAAAATGAATCGAGTATCGATAGATAGGCATTTTACTGTATAGACAAACAGGCGCATCATCCGGCTATCCGTTCATTCGATCCGATTCATCCGCCATGTCCCTCGATTCCCGCCAGCTCGCGACGCTCGCGCAGCAATACGGCACCCCGCTGTGGGTGTACGACGCCGACGTCATCCGCGACCGCATCGCCCAACTGCGCCAGTTCGACGTGATCCGCTATGCGCAGAAGGCGAATTCGAACGTCCATATCCTGAAGCTGATGCGCGAGGAAGGCGCATGTGTCGACGCCGTGTCGCTCGGCGAGATCGAGCGCAGCCTCGCGGCCGGATTCAGTCCGACGGGCGAGCCGGAAGGCGTCGTGTTCACGGCCGACCTGATCGACCGCCCGACGCTTGCGGCGGTGCTGAAGCATGGGGTGACCGTGAACGCCGGTTCGCTCGACATGCTCGCGCGCATCGGCGAGCACGCACCCGGCCACCGCGTGTGGCTGCGCGTCAACCCCGGTTTCGGCCACGGCCACAGCAACAAGACCAACACCGGCGGCCCGCAGAGCAAGCACGGCATCTGGATCGACGACGTACCGCGCGCGATCGAGATCGTGCGCCAGCATGGGCTGAAGCTGGTCGGCATCCATATGCACATCGGTTCGGGCGTCGACTACGGCCACCTGTCGCAGGTGTGCGATGCGATGGTCGATCTCGTCACGTCGCTCGGCCACGACATCGACGCGATCTCGGCCGGCGGCGGCCTGTCGATTCCGTATCGCGACGGCGAACCGCGTGTCGACGTCGGTCACTACTTCAGCCAGTGGGACGCCGCGCGCAAGCGGATCGAACGACATCTCGGCCATCCCGTGCGCATCGAGATCGAACCGGGCCGCTTTCTCGTCGCCGAAGCCGGCACGCTCGTCACCGAAGTACAGGCCGTCAACCACCGGCCGAAACACGATTTCGTGCTGATCGACGCGGGCTTCAACGATCTGATGCGCCCGTCGATGTACGGCAGCTATCACGCGGTGTCGGTGCACGCGCACGATGGCGCGCCGCCCGTCGGCCGGCCGCTCGTCGACCTCGCGATCGCCGGGCCGCTGTGCGAATCGGGCGACGTGTTCACGCAGGATGCAGGCGGTGTGGTCACGCACCGCAAGCTCGCGCAGCCGCGGATCGGCGACCTGCTGTTCCTGCACGACGCGGGCGCGTATGGCGCGTCGATGTCCTCCAACTACAACAGCCGGCCGCTCGCGCCGGAAGTGCTGGTCGATCGCGGCACGCCGCGACTGATCCGCCGCCGGCAGACGATCGGCGAATTGCTCGCGCTGGAAACATTCGAGTAACGCGCGTCCTGCGTGACGAAGGCCAACGGCCAGGCTTGCCGCAACCGGCAGCCTGGCCGTTTTGCTTTTCGGCATGCCGCCGAGTCGCGCGCGGAGCAACCGCGCGAGCGCGCCGCAGCACCTGATCCCTCTCCTCGTGCGCAACCGCAGCAGATCGCTTGCGCCACCTTTCGCCCTCAGAGAAAAACATTCCACGTTGCGTGAAAAGTGCACGCATCTTTGGAAACACATTCCCTTTTGACAAAACTAAGATTGCCCTCAGTCGCACGGCATTCCCGCCGGATACGCATCGACGATGCGTTCGGCCCACCACTCGCAACGCTGCACGGGCAACCATGAATCACACGCTTGAACGCTTCACCGCGCACGCCGGCCGTCGCCTCGGCTCGCGTGCCTGCGTCCGCCATCCGCACGCGCACCGCACCTTCGCCGCGCACGAACGCATGCCGTAACGCACGGCATCGCGCACGGCGAATCACCACGCTCGCCGACTCACGCTTCACCGACTTCCCGCTCACGGCGACGCCGCCCGTCGCCGCGGCTTCGCGCATCCTGAATTTTCGACAACAACCACGGAGACAACCATGAAGCACTTCACCCCGACGTTCAAACACGGCATCGCGGCCGCCCTCCTCTGCGTCGCGGCCACGACGTCGCACGCGGCGGACCTGCTCGACACCGTCAAGCAGGCCGGCGTGCTGAAGATCGCGCTGGAAGGCACCTATCCGCCGTTCGATTACCGCAACGCCGACGGCCAGCTCGAAGGCTTCGACGTCGACGTCGCGAAGGCGGTGTCCGCCCGCCTCGGCGTGAAGCCGCAGTTCGTGACGACCGAATGGAGCGGAATTCTGGCAGGCCTGCAAGCCGGCAAGTTCGACGTGATCGTCAACCAGGTCGCGATCACGCCGTCGCGCCAGCAGGCGCTCGACTTCAGCACGCCGTACGTGTATTCGTCCGCGCAACTGCTGCAACGGCAAAACGATGCGCGCGCATTCAAGTCGCTCGACGAATTGAAGGGCAAGAAGGTCGGCGTGACGATGGGCAGCAACTATGTCGACCTGGTCAAGACCGTGCCCGCGATCGACCTCCAGGTCTATCCCGGTACGCCCGAAAACCTGCGCGACCTCGCGGCCGGCCGTATCGACGCTGCAGTCAACGATCGCCTGATGCTCAGCTACCTGATCAGGAACTCGCACCTGCCGCTGCGCCCGGGCTCCGTGCTCGCAGGCGGCGAGGACCGCATGGGCATCCCGTTCCGCAAGGGCAATCCGAAATTCGCGAAGGCGATCGACGATGCGCTTGCCTCGCTGCAGCAGGACGGCACGCTGAAGAAGATCTCGATGCAGTGGTTCGGCGCCGACACGACCAAGCCCGTGACGCAGTAACGCAGCTCGCCTCGCGCCCGCGCGCACGAATGCGCGGGCGGTCCGGCACACAATCAGGAGACACGCAATGGAAGCAATCGAACTGGTCGTTCATACGCTGCCCGTGATGGTCAAGGGCGCAGTGTTCACGCTGAAGTTCGCCGTCGCATCGATGGCGCTCGGCCTCGTCGTCGGGCTCGTGGTCGCCATCATGCGCATCGGCAGCAACCGGCTTGCCGCGAGCCTCGCGCGAGGCTACGTGAGCCTGATGCGCGGCACGCCGCTGCTCGTGCAGATGTTCGTCGTCTACTACGGCCTGCCCGATCTCGGCATCACGCTCGATCCGACCACGGCCGGCATCTTCACGCTGACGCTCAACGCGGGCGCCTACCTGTCCGAAAGCATGCGCGGCGCGATCCTCGGCATCGGTCGCGGGCAGTGGGCGGCCGCGCACAGCCTCGGCCTCACGCACGTGCAGACGCTGCGCTACATCGTGTGCCCGCAGGCGCTGCGCCTCGCGGTGCCAAGCCTCGGCAACACGCTGATCAGCCTGATCAAGGACACGTCGCTGGTTTCGGTGATCACCGTCACCGAGCTGCTGCGTTCGACGCAGGAAGTGATCGCCGCGACGTTCCAGCCGCTGCCGCTCTATCTCGCTGCCGCCGCGATCTACTGGGTGCTCAGCACGCTGCTCACGCGGCTGCAGGGTCGCGTCGAGACGCGCCTCGCGCTGCCGTCCACGCATTGACCGCGCCCGGGATTCCCATGAACTCCATCGACGGACAGAACATGATTACGCTCGACAACGTATCGAAATGGTATGGCAAGCACCAGGTGCTCTCGGCCTGCAGCGCGGCGGTCTCGAAAGGTGAAGTGGTCGTCGTGTGCGGGCCGTCGGGCTCCGGCAAATCGACGCTGATCAAGACGATCAACGGCCTCGAACCGTTCCAGAAAGGCAGCATCACCGTCGACGGCACGCGGCTCGGCGATCCCGCCGCGAAACTCGCGCAATTGCGCGCCCGCGTCGGCATGGTGTTCCAGCACTTCGAGCTGTTTCCGCACCTGTCGATCACCGAGAACCTGACGCTCGCGCAGATGAAGGTGCTCGGCCGCCGCAAGGACGAAGCGATCGAGAACGGCATGAAGCTGCTCGACCGCGTCGGCCTGAAGGCGCACGCGCACAAATATCCGGGGCAGTTGTCCGGCGGACAGCAGCAGCGCGTCGCGATCGCGCGCGCGCTGTCGATGAACCCGGTCGCGATGCTGTTCGACGAGCCGACCTCCGCACTCGATCCCGAGATGATCACCGAAGTGCTCGACGTGATGGTCGAGCTCGCGCGCGAAGGCATGACGATGGTCTGCGTGACGCATGAGATGGGCTTTGCGCGGAAGGTCGCGCATCGCGTGATCTTCATGGACCAGGGCGCGGTGGTCGAGGATGCGGCCAGCGACCGGTTCTTCGCGGCGCCGCGCTCCGAGCGCGCACGCGACTTCCTCGACAAGATCCTGCATTGACCGCGCCACCGCCGCCCCGCTTCGATCGACACTCAAAGGAGACATCTTGAACCACCTGCTTTCGACCGACACCGTTCTCGCCCATGAAGGCCGCTCGCACGGCCAGCCCGGTTCGCCCGTGAACCCGCCCGTGTACCGTCAGTCGACGCTGCTCTTTCACGGCACCGACGCGCTCGACGCCGTGCGCGGCACGCCGCTCGCATACGGACGGCACGGCAGCCCGACCACCCGCGCGCTCGAGAAGGCGCTCGCGCGGCTCGAAGGCGCGCATGCCGCGCTGCTGACGCCGAGCGGCCTCAGCGCGATCACGACCGCGCTGCTCGCGGTGCTGAACCCGGGCGACCATCTGCTGATGGTCGATTCCGTGTACGACCCGACCCGTTCGTTCTGCGATGAAACGCTGGCGCGTCTCGGCATCGAGACGACCTACTACGACCCGGCGGCCGGCGCGGACATCGCGTCGTCGATGCGGCCGAACACGCGCGCGGTATTCGCCGAATCGCCGGGTTCGCTGACCTTCGAAGTGCAGGATATTCCGGCCATCAGCCGCGTCGCGCACCGGCACGGCGCGGTCGTGCTGCTCGACAACACGTGGGGCACGCCGCTGAATTTCCGCTCGTTTTCGCATGGCGTCGACGTGTCGATTCACGCGGCGACCAAATACATCGCCGGGCACTCCGACGTGCTGATGGGCGCGATCCTGACGACCGATGCGCTCGCGCCGAAAGTCACGCGCTTCTACCGGCAACTCGGAATGACCGTCAGCGGCGACGACGCGTATCTCGCACTGCGCGGCCTGCGGACGCTATCGGTCCGGCTCGAGCGGCACCAGCGCAACGCGCACGTGCTGACCGAATGGCTGTCGCAACAGCCGGAAGTCGCGCAGATCCTGTATCCGGCGCGCGCCGGCGACGCCGGCCATGCGCTGTGGCAGCGCGATTTCACGGGCGCGTGCGGGCTGTTCGGCGTGGTGCTGCATCCGCAGGCCGACGAGGCCGTGCGCGCGCTGCTCGACGGCATGACGTGCTTCGGCATGGGATACAGCTGGGGCGGCTTCGAAAGCCTGATCATCCCGTCCAGTCCGTCGCGCCACCGCACCGCCACCCGCTGGACGGCGGCCGGCCCGCTGCTGCGGATTCATGCGGGGCTCGAGCATCCCGACGACATGATTGCCGACCTCGCCGCCGGCTTCGCGCGCATGCGCGCCGCCGCACTTGCCGAAGCGTGACATCCGGCGGCGTCGCGCACGTCGCTCCGCATCGCGTTTTCTTCGACGCCCCCCCCTCTCTCATAGCGAGACCATCATGAAAGACACGCTGTTCATTCTCCGCCCCGACTTCTTCAAGGACTCCGAAGGTCCGTTCTACTGCGGCGATTCGGTTGCCGTCGAAGGGCTGCTGAGCTTTTATCCGCGGTTGCGTGACGCCGTCGACGTCGAATACGTCGACGCACCGCGCCCGCGCCAGCCGATCGTCGCGCTGATCGGCCCGGACAACCAGTCGGCGCCGGTACTCGTACTTGGCGACGGACACGCACCGAACGACGACACTCTCGCGATCCGCGAACACAACGGCCGGCGCTTCATCGATTCGCCTGCCGATATCCGGCGATACCTGTCGTCGCAGTACGGCGTCGCGCACGTCGCGTAAGCACGCCGGCGCGTGCGGTCGAGCGGTTGCACTGAACGGAGCGCGCGATGAGCCGCCCCTTTCGCGCACCGCCAGCCGCACCTTCGCTCAGGAGGGTGCGTCACCCCGCGCGCTGCACGGGCGCCATCTTCGAGAAGTACTTCGCACCCGCCACGCAGCCGACCACCACGACCGTCACGACGACCATCGACGGCGGCACCGTCTCGTGCAGCAGCCCGGCCGCGAGCAGGAGGCCGAGGAACGGCTGCAGCAGTTGCAACTGGCCGACGCCCGCGATCCCGCCGAGCGCAAGCCCGCGATACCAGAACACGAAGCCGATCAACATGCTGAACAGCGACACGTACGCGAGCCCCCACAGCGCGGCGGCGTCTACGCCGTCGAACGACGCGGGCGAGGTCAGCCACGCGAGCGGCAGCATCAGCGGCAGCGACAGCACGAGCGCCCACGAGATCACCTGCCAGCCGCCGAGCTGGCGCGACAGCCGCGCGCCTTCCGCATAGCCGAGCCCGCACGCGACGATTGCGGCCAGCATCAGCGCATCGCCGACCACCGACGCCTGCCCGCCGTTGCGCAACGCAAACGCGGCCACCGCGCCGCTGCCGACGATCGAGAAGATCCAGAACGGCAGCCGCGGCCGTTCGCCGCCGCGCCACACGCCGAACAGCGCGGTCGCGAGCGGCAACAGCCCGACGAACACGATCGCATGCGCCGACGTCACGTGCTTCAGCGCAAGCGCCGTCAGCAACGGAAAACCGACCACGACCCCGAGCGCGACGACGGCCAGCGACACGGCCTCGGCACGCGACGGCCGCTTCTGCTTCAGCACGACGAGCAGCAGCAGGCCGAGTGCACCGGCGATCGTCGCGCGGGCGAACGTGAGGAACAGCGGGTCGAGCCCTTGCACCGCGACACGCGTCGCGGGCAGCGAGCCACTGAAGATGATGACGCCCAGCATGCCGCTGAGCCATCCGTCGGTCGTCTTTTGCACGGTCAACCCTGAATGGAAAATGGATGACCGATGATCCGCCGGCGACGAAAACGGCGTAAGCTACAGCCCAATACAATTCAGCCAAACTGTACTGAACAACCAGCCGTACAGTTCATCGTCCGCCATGAACCACTCCGCCCCGATTCCCGCTCCGCCCGCGCCGCCGCGCACGCGCGTGGAAACCGTCATGGATACCCTGCGCGCGCGAATCGCGAGCCGCGCGCTGATGCCCGGCGCGCGCGTGCCGTCGATCCGGATGATGGCCGACGCGCTCGGCGTGTCGAAATCGACGGTCGTCGATGCGTACGAACGGCTCGCGAGCGAAGGCGTGCTCGTCGCACGGCGCGGGTCGGGCTTCTACGTGTCCGGCCACGCGCCGCCGCTCGCACTCGCCGAATTGGGCCCGCGCCTCGATCGCGCGCTCGATCCGTTGTGGCTGTCGCGCCAGTCGCTCGAAGCGGCGCCGACGTCGGTGAAGCCCGGCTGCGGATGGTTGCCGTCGTCGTGGCTGCCCGACGAAAGCCTGCGTCGCGCACTGCGCGCCGTGTCGCGCGACGAACCCGATGCGCTGACCGACTATGCGACGCCGCTCGGCCTGCCCGCGCTGCGCCAGCAGCTTGCATGGCGGCTCGCCCAGCACGGCGTCCACGCGGAACCCGCGCAGATCATGCTGACCGACGGCGGCACGCACGCGCTCGACCTCGTGTGCCGCCTGCTGCTGGAACCCGGCGATACCGTCGTGCTCGACGATCCGTGCTACTTCAACTTCCAGGCGCTGCTGCGCGCGCACCGTGCGCGGATCGTCAGCGTTCCGTTCACGCCGAACGGCCCCGATCTCGTGCGCTTCGAGCAAGTACTCGCCGAGCACCGGCCGCGCCTGTACATCACCAACGCGGCACTGCACAACCCGACCGGCGCGACGCTCGCGCCGCCCGTCGCGCACCGGCTGCTGACGCTCGCGGCCGAGCACGGGCTGCTGATCGTCGAGGACGACATCTTCGCGGATTTCGAGAGCACGCCCGCGCCGCGCCTCGCGGCGTTCGACGGGCTGTCGCGCGTCGTGTCGATCGGCAGCTTCTCGAAAACGCTGTCGGCCGCGATCCGCTGCGGCTATATCGCCGCGCGCCCGGAATGGATCGACGCGCTCGTCGACCTGAAGCTCGCGACGTCGTTCGGCAATGCGCAGATCGGCGCAAACGTCGTGCACCGGCTGCTGATCGACGGCACGTACCGGCGCCATCTCGACAGCCTGCGCGCGCGTCTCGCGGATGCGATGGGCGAAACGATCCGGCGCCTCGCGCGAGCCGGCCTCGGGATCTGGACGGAGCCGCGCGGCGGGTTGTTCGTGTGGGCGCAATTGCCGGACGGGCTCGACGCCGCGCGCGTCGCACGCCACGCGCTGGACCACGACGTGGTGCTCGCACCCGGCGACGTGTTCAGCGCGTCGCGCAGCGCGACGTCGTACATGCGCTTCAACGTGTCGCGCTGCAAGGGGCCTGTCGTGTTCGATGCGCTTGCGCGGGCAATGGAGGCGGCGCGTGCGGTGGAACGCGGCAGCGCGGCGGCGGACGCCGGCGGCCGTGCGCTGGCCGGCAAGTGACACGAACCGGCCGCGCCGCGGCGGGACGCCCCGCCGCCGCCTGCGTCATACTTCTCCCGCGTGCGCCCTCGCCCGCACGTCGGCGAACGACGTATCGACGAGCAAACGCCCGGTGTCGAATACCGTGTCGAGCGCCTCGTCCGATTCGCCTTCAAGCGCACGATCGTCCCACGCAATCGGCAGCGTCACCGTTCGATACTCACCGGTGCGGCGATTGCGCAGCAGCGTGAGCCGCCCCTGCTTCGAGCGCTTGCCCCGATCGGTGACCGGATCCTTGCGGACGTCGTGCCACACGCCGCCGCGCCGGATGGCCGAACACTTCATCGCAAAGCGCTGCGTGTCGCGGTTCACGCGCTGCAACAACGCGCCACCCATACCGAATACGACGTTGCCGGCCGCGTAGCCTGCCTCGTCGAGCGCAACGAGGATCGCTTCGATCGACTGCTCGTCGACACCGTCGCCCTGGATCACGCGCACGCGGTTCAGCACGCGCCGCCCCTTGCCGTTCACGGACGAACCGAACGACGCATCGAGCGCCCGCACCGTCTGCAACACGATCGTCACCGGGTCGCCGGAATCGGGACGCACGACGAGCGTCGCGCCCGAATCGATCACCGCCTGCCGAAGTTCGCCGCCCCACATATCGAGTGCGGCGAACAGATCGTAGGAGTCCGACACGACCGATACGATCGCGCCCGGCAACCCGAAGCGGCCAATCATGTTGCGGTACGCATCGGCCTCGCCTGCGCGCCCCCACGACGTGATCGTGCTGTGCTCGGCCGCCGGCACCGAGTAGGCGGCCATCGGCTCGCGATAGAAGCGGTTCGCGGCCAGCACGCCGAGCACCGTGTCCGAGCCCATGAAGCTCACGAGATGCGCGGCGCCGCCGATCGCGGCCGATTCCGCGCTCGACACGCCGCGCGCGCCGAAGTCGTGCAGCTTGAACGGCAGTTGCGCGAGATCGTCGTCGGTCTTTTCGAGGAAGCGGCGAATCGTTTGGCGCAGATGCCAGCTGCGGGTCGCCACCGTCACCGGATACCAGATGCGCAACAGCATCGTCTCGAGATACGACGCGAGCCAGAACACCTGCGGATCCTCGCATTCGATCGTCATCAGCACGTTGTGCACCGGCACGATCGACCCTTCCGGCACCGCGCGGATCTTCACCGGCAGGTAGCCGTCGTAGTGCTCGACGATGTGGCGCCATCCTGCTTCGTTGAACGGCTCGCCGTGCACGGTGAAGAAATCGCGCGCATCGTCGATCATCGCGTGCGTGACCGGCTTGCACAGATACTCCTTCAGCAGCATCTGGAGGCCGAAGAACAGCGTGCGGTCGTAACGGCCGCCGCGCGATTCGACGTACGAGAACATCGCCGATGCGTCCGGCGGATATTGCAGGAAGTGGGAAGCCTTGTACGAATCCGTGTTGAGAATCGGATTGGCGAGAACCGCGGCAAAGCCGCCGGGATCGTTTTGCATGGCTAGAGCTCCTCTAGGCCGTTGAAGTGCCGCCGCGTCTGTCGCGGCGGACCGAATGCGGGGAATCAGCGCGTCACAGCTTCCCCAGGAAGTGATACGCGATATCGAAGTGATCCTCGAACATCACGTTGCGCATCTGCGCGAATTCGTTGAGCGGGACCCAGCGCGCCTTGTCCGCGTCGTCGCTGCCCTTCACGCGCGGCAGCTCGCCCGTCGGAAAGTTGAACAGGCACGCATGCGTGATCGTTCGGCCGCGCAGCGAACGCGTCGGGTGATCGAACACCTGGCGATCCTTGATCGAGCCGCGCAGCACGGGCTCCGGCAGCTTCAGGCCGGTTTCCTCGCGCAGTTCGCGGATGCACGCGGCATCGAGCCGCTCGTCCTGGTTCACGAATCCGCCCGGCAACGCCCACAGGCCGCGGCCCGGTTCGCTGCGGCGGCGCACCAGCAGGATATGCCCGGAGTGCACGACCACCGCGTCGACCGTCACGAACGTGACGGGATACGGCGCGGCCGCCCAGGCCTTGCGATACGCGGCGATGAATTCGGCTTCCGACTTCAGTTGCGCGAATTCCGGCTGCGTGCGGAAACGCTCGAGCCAGCCGAACACGGGTTCCGGCACGGCCCACTGCACGAAGCTGTTGGTGCGTTCGGCGAAATACTGGTCGCGGATTTCGGTGGCGGAGATGTCTTCCGTCGCGTCGACGTCGACGAGTTCCCATTGCGGGAACATCCGCAGGTAATACGACGTGGCGTCCTTCTCATGCCCGATCAGCCCGACCCTGCGCTGCGCGATATCGCCGAGCGTGGACGCGACGGCGTCCTGCACCCAGCGCACCCAGTCGCCGTCGTTGTAGGTCGAATCCTGCAGCGGGGCGATCGTCACGCGATAGCGCTCGGACGCATCGAGCAGCGAGGCCAGCATCTGGCGACGCTCGTCGAACGAGAACGGATCCTTGATGGTGCGGGGCTTGTCGGTCGACCCGATCAGCACGCACACGCGCTCGGCCCGGCTCAGTGCCGACTTCAGCACGTTCAGGTGACCACGATGCGGAGGCTGGAAACGACCAATGAAAACGAGCGCATCGAAGCGCCGGTTCTGTTGCGTACTCATGAGGCTCCCTCAAGAGATTGAAACGCTTCGGGTCTGTCCCGAAGGGTTGGAATGAATCGTAGGGGAATTCCCGAAGGACGTCAATCGAGTCCATTCGAGCCCACGCTCGACTTGACGAAGTCTGACGAAACACGCGTTATTGGCGCGGTACACTCGATCGCATCCCAATCCACGCCCTGGCGCCCGCCCTCATGAGGATCTCAGTCAGCCGGACCGTCGGCGTCGATCGCAGGCGCCTGTTTACGTGGTCGCAGGATTACGGACGGCGGCTCGTGTGGGACAACTTCCTCATCGATGCCTATCTGCTCGACGGAACGACCGCCGATGTCGGCGTCGACGCGTTCTGCCGCAGCCAGTCGGGCGCGACGATGGTGTCGCGCTACATCTCGTACCGTCCGCCGCAGGTCGCCGCCGTCGAAATGGTCGAAGGGCCGAAGGTGCTCGAGCGCTTCAGCGGCAGCTGGAACTTCACCGAGCGCACGGCCGGGTCGACCGAGGTGAAATTCACGTACCATTTCCGTGCGCAGCCATCCTGGCTGCGCTGGCTGCTCGAACCGCTGATCGGCGCGTTCTATCTCGTGCAGACGCGCCGACGTCTCGATTCGTTCAAGCGCTGGGCCGAAGCCGAAGCGCTGCCGCACTGACCGGCGCGCGCCGCCGGCCGTACGCTGCGCGCGTGCCATCCCGACATGCGCACGCCCCCCCCGTGACGCCATGCTCGCAGCCCCGTGCAGCTGGCTCGAGCTTCGGCTTCCGGCCGGTGCGAAAGCTGCCGTTTCGTCATCGCGGCGCCACCACCACCCGCTATAATCGCGCGACATTCCGACTGCATTGAGCAGGCCGACGGTGGCGCGCCGTTCGACGCGCCGTACGCCCTTCTCGACAACAACAATGACGAACCGAACCCTCCGACGCCTTCGCCCGCTCGTGCGCGCCGCCGCGCGCGTGCTCGCATGCGCCCCGCTGCTCGGCGCACCGCTGGCGCTGCACGCGGCCGGCACCGCGGGCACGCCCTTTACCGAGCCCGCGACCGGGCGCTATATCGTCGTCGACACCGGCCATACGCCGGCGCATCCGGGCTCGACCGGCGCGAGCGGGCGCGTCGAATACCTGTACAACCTCGACCTGTCCGGCGCGGTCGCCGACCAACTCGCCGCGCATGGCGACCGCGTGCTGCGCACGTCGGCGGACGGCCGCGAGATCGCGCTCGATCGGCGCTCGACGCAGGCGCCCGACGCGAACCTGTTCGTGTCGATCCATCACGACTCGATGCAGCAGCAGTTCATCGACGCGGGTCGGCAGCGCGAATTCCGCGGCTTCTCGGTGTTCGTGTCGGCGCGCAATCCGCACTATGCGCAGAGCCTGCGTTGCGCGAAGGCGATTGCCGAGCGGCTGGTCGCGGCCGGCGAACGGCCGTCGCTGTATCACGCGCAGCCGATCCGCGGCGAGAACCGCCCGCTGATCGATCCGTCACTCGGCATCCACCGCTTCGACGATCTCGTCGTGCTGCGCACCGCGCCGATTCCGGCCGTGCTCGTCGAAGCCGGCGTGATCGTCAATCCGGACGAAGAAGCGCGGCTCGCGCGGCGCGAGACGATCCAGCGCCTGTCCACCGCGATCGCGGGCGGCATCGACGCGTGTACGACGCCCGAATAAACGACGGTATCGCCCGTCGGATTCAACGGTTTTCACCCAGTCAGGAGCATCACCATGAAAAAGAAGAATCTGCTCGCATCCTGCGCATTGCTCGCGCTTGCCGTTCCGTTCGCCGCGCATGCGGCCGGCTGCGGGAAGCCTCGCAGCGCGTTCGACCAGGTGTATTGCACGAGCACGCAGTTCTCGCAATCCGACCGCGATCTCAACGACGAATACGGCCGGCTGCGCAAGCAACTGAGCGGCGATCAACAGGCGACGCTGAAGGCCGGCCAGCTCGCGTGGCTGAAACAACGCGACGCGCAGTGCAGCGAAACGCGCGGCAGCAGCTACCTCGTCGATATCCAGTGCGCGAACGACATGACGCAGTCGCGGCTGTCGTTCCTGCGCGAGCGTGAACGCGAATGCTCGAGCACCGGGTGCGTGACGTCGAAGCTCGGCGAGTAAGGTCGAGCAGTAACACGGCATACGGCAACCGATCGCACGGGGAACGCATGGCACCGAACACGACGACGATCGACATCCGCTCGGCCACATCCGCCGATGCACCGATCATCGCCGACATCCACGTCGCGTCGTGGCAAGCCACCTACATGGACATCATGCCGGCGCCGTTCCTCGCCGGCCTGTCGGTCGAAAAGCGCACGGCCGCCTGGCGCCAGGCACTCGACGCAGGACGGCCGCGCGTCGCGCTCGCCTTCATGAACCGCGTACCGACCGGCTGGATCGCATACGGCCCGACGCGCGACACCGACAAGGATCCTGCGTGGGGCGAAATCGAAGCGATCTATCTGTATCCGTCGCATTGCGGACAAGGCATCGGCACGTTGCTGGTCGATCACGCATGCCGATCACTGCATGACGCAGGCCATGTGTGGGTATCGCTGTGGGCACTGGTCAAAAACCGTCGCGCGAGAGCGTTCTACGAACGCGAAGGTTTCGTCGCAGAAGGCGACATCAAGACGTTCGAGATCGACGGTACGCCGATCGAGGAAGTGCGCTACTGGCGCGCACTTCCTTGACCGACTTCCTCGACGCACGCGGCACTCACAGAAACCACCGATACTCCCGCGCCCCGATCTCGTTGCGAAAATCCAGCTCCTCCTGCCGCTTGTTCTCGCAGTACACCATCACGAACTCGCTGCCCAACCCGTCGCGCACGGCCGGATGATCCTGCATCGCGGCGACCGACGACAGCATCTCCTTCGGAAAATCGATGCCGCTGCCGCGATCCTCGTTGAGCGGCGCGATCGGCTCGAGCCGCGCATCGAGCCCGTGCTCCATCCCGCCGAGGATCGCCGCAAGCACCAGGTACGGGTTCGCATCCGCGCTCGCGAGCCGGTGCTCGATCCGCAGATCGCGTGCATCCGACTCCGGAATCCGGATGCATGCGTCTCGATCCTCGAAACCCCAACTCGCGCGACTCGCCGCGTTCACCATCGACCCGTAACGCCGGAACGCATTGTGATTCGGCGCGAACACAGGCATGCAATGCGGCAGCAGCGCAAGGCAGCCGGCCACCGCATGCCGCAACGGCCGCTGTCCGTCCGCCGCCAGCAGGTTGCGCCCCGCCTCGTCATACAGGCTCACGTGCACGTGCATCCCGCTGCCCGGCGCATGCAGGTACGGCTTACCCATGAAGCTCGCGCGATAGCCATGACGCAACGCGACGCCGCGTGTGCTGCGGCAGAACAGCGCCGACCAGTCGGCCGCGCGCAGCGCGTCGTCGGTATGCCCGAAATTGATCTCGAACTGGCCGGGTCCGAGCTCCGCGGTGATCACCGTCGCATCGACGCCCTGCTCGCACGCGGCGTCTACCATCTCGTGCAGCACGTCGGAGAAGCGCGACAGGCGTTCGATATGCATGTTCGGCTGATCGTCGCGGTCGTCGCTCAGGCGGTCGCGCGGATACTGCGGCACGCCTTCCGCGAGCCGCGCGGCGAACAGGTAGAACTCGAGCTCGAATGCGACGACCGGCCGAATGCCGCGCGCCGCGAACCGCCGCAGCACGCGCGCGAGCACCTCGCGCGGCTCGAATTCGATCGGGGAATCGGTGCCGTCGGAGCTGATCAGCATCTGCGCAAGCGGCTGCCGCTCCCAGCGCACGGGCTTCAGCGTGCCGGGAATCAGGCGGCGCGGCGCATCGGGATCGCCGTCGTTGAAGCAGTAATCGCCGATCTTGTAGAGGCCGCCCTGCGTGCCGAGCAACACGCAGTTCTGCGGCAGCTTCAGCAGCGCGCCGGATGCGATTTTCTCGAGCGCGTCGATGGGATAGCGCTTGCCGTAGAAATGCCCGGGGAGATCGAGGCAGATCAAGTCGACATAACGGATCTCGGGGTGCGCCTGCCGAAATGCGCGGACTTCACTGACCAGCGCGGGAACGACGTCAGCCATGTCTCATCCTTTTCATGTCTCGTATGGCGGCGCCGCGGCGCGGCGAACCGGATTCACGCGGAATGCAGTGCAATGTACGCCGCATATCGATCAGTACTGCAAACAGGCTGCGTGGCGCGGCGGCCTGCGACACCGCCCGCCCCGCCGGCCACTCAGGTGAATACCCAGATCACGCGCGTCGGCGCGTCGGTCAGGTTCGCATACCGGAAGCGCTTGTGCGCGGGAAGCTGAAACGCATCGTTCGGGCCGAGCGTGACCGGCGTGTCGTCGCCGTCGATCCAGATCGTCAATTCTCCTTCGAGCACGAAGCCGCCCTGCTCGTCGCTGTCGTCGACCGGCCGCTCGCCGCTGCTCGCGCCCGGTTCGAGATGACTTTCGAGGATCGAGAAGCGCGCACGCATGTTCGGCGACACGAGGATGTCGGTAATGCCGGCCGCGTAATACACGGTGCGGCGTTCGTCGGGCCGCGTGACCCATGGCACGCTGCGCGGCTTGCTCAGGCTGTAGAAATACGTGGTCGGCACACCGAGCGCCTCGCCGATCGCGGTGAGATCCGCGACCGTCGGACGCGACAGTCCGCGCTCGACCTGCGACAGAAAGCCGACCGAGCGGCCGATCCGTTCGGCGAGATCGTTCAGCGTGACCTTGCGATGCTTGCGCAGATCGCGGATCAGGATCGCCAGACTTTCTATCTCTTCGCGTTCGTTCATGTTGGATTCCGGTGCAGTCAAACGGTATCGCGCAGACGGTACCAGGCCTTGCCGATCGCTTCGAGCGGTGCGGCCAGCCGGTCGCCGCCGGGAAAGCGTGGGTTGCGGATGCGCTGGTACTGCGCGAGCAGGTGTGCGTCGCCGAGCACGGCGTCGGCCACCGCGCGCGCGCCGGCGAGCGTCGGCAACACGCCGTGCCCCGAAAAACCCTGCAGCCAGAAGCGCTGCCCGTGGCGGCCGATGTCCGGCGTGCGGCGCATGCTGATGTCGATGTGGCCGCCCCACGCGTAGTCGAGCGGCACGCCGGCCAGTTGCGGGAACACGCGTTCGAGGTGCGGGCGCGTCGCCGCCGCGATATCGGCCGGGATGCCGCCGAGATACGTGCAGCCGCCGCCGAACAGCAGCCGGTTGTCGGGGCTCAGGCGGAAATAGTCGGGCACGAACTGGTTGTCGATCACGCAACTGTTGCGCGGCAGCAGCGCATGCGCGACGTCGGGCGCGAGCGGCGCCGTTGCGACCTGGTACGTGCCGACCGGCAGCAACCGGCGCGCGAGATCGCGATCGAGCCGGTCGACGTACGCATTGCAGGCAAGCACCAGCACGTCTGCCCGTACTTCGCCACACGCCGTGCGGGCGATGTGGCCGCCCGCCGTCTCGCGACAGTCGAGCACGCGGCTCTGTTCGAAGATGCGGCCGCCCGCGTGCTCGATCGTCTGCGCAAGGCCGAGCGCGAGCTTCAGCGGGTTCAGGTGGCCGGCCTCCGGATCGTGCAGCGCGGCGAGATAGCGCGTGCCGCCGATCCATTCAGGCATCTCGTCACGCCCGATCACGCGCAGCCGATCGTAGCCCCACCGCTCGGCCGCCTCGTCGCGCGCCCGCGCCAGCATCGCGACGCGCCGCGGCCGCACCGCGGCCCACAGGCTGCCGGGCCGGTAGTCGATGTCGAAACCGTGCCGCGCCGGCAGTTCGCGCACCTCGCCCGCCGCCCAACGCATGCTGTCCCACAGCAGGCGCGCGCCGTCGCGGCCGAGCGCATCCTCGAGCGGCTGCATGTCGCACGACCAGCCGAGCAGCGCCTGTCCGCCGTTGCGGCCCGATGCCGCCCACGCGACGCGGCTGGCTTCGAGCATGACGACGCGCTTGCCGGCAAGCGCGAGCCGTAGCGCCGTATGCAGCCCGCTGAAGCCCGCGCCGACGACCAGCACGTCGGCGTCGACGCGTTCGTCCAGCGCCGGCCGATGCGGGATCGGCGCCGGATAGGTGCCGGCGTAGTAGCTTGCGACGTGACGGTCGGACTGCACGAACATGCGGAACCCCGTGAAAATTACGCCGAGAAATTTCATGAAAAACTAGCATGACAATTTCATGCGGGCAAGGGGGGACCGGCGTCCATGCCGTTGGGGAAATGAAGGGCACGCCGATTGCGCATGCAGCACGGCTACCGCCGCCGACGTCCGTGTCTTTTACCGTGTGCGGTCGCGGCCGATAATGAACCCATGCACGCTCTTCCTCGCGGCCCCCGGCGCGCACCGCCAGGGTCGCGAAGGCCGACCCACCGCGCATCGACACAAGGAGGCACCCCGGCATGACTACGCCATTCAGGCTGGGCGACCACGTCCGCTGGAATTCCGAGGCCGGCTACGTGACCGGCACGATCGTCGCGATCCACATCGCCGACTTCGACTACAAGGGCCATCGCCATCGCGCGTCGCCCGAGGATCCGCAGTACGAGATCAAGAGCGACCGGACCGACCACGTCGCCGCGCATCGCGGCCGCGTGCTCGAACGCATCGACGGCAAGGACGACGCATGACGCTCCCGTTCTACACGATCGGCCATTCGAACCGCACGCTCGACGAATTCATCGACCTGCTCGACGCGGTCGAGATCACGCTGCTCGCGGATATCCGCAAGATGCCGCGCTCGCGTACCCATCCGCAGTTCAACGAAGCGACGCTGCCGGATGCGCTCGCCCCCGCCGACATCGCGTACGAACACATCGCCGAACTCGGCGGCCTGCGCGGCAAGTCGCACGGCGTGCCCGACGACGTCAACGACTTCTGGACGAACCGCAGCTTTCACCGCTACGCGGACTACGCGCTGTCGCCGGAGTTTCACGCGGGCCTCGACCGGTTGATCGCACAGGGCCACGAGCAGCGCTGCGCGATCATGTGCTCGGAAGCCGTGTGGTGGCGCTGCCACCGGCGAATCGTGTCCGACTACCTGATCGCGCGCGGCGAAACGGTGCTGCACATCATGGGCCGCAACCGCGTGGAACCCGCGCGGCTCACGGCCGGCGCCGTGATCCGGGACGACGGCACGATCGTCTACCCGGATCCCGAACGCAGCGATTCGGCGCCGCACGCATGATCATGCCGCGCATGCGCACTAGCGTTCGCGCAACGCCTCGGCGGCCCGGTTCAGCGGCTTGACGAGGTAGTCGAACACGGTGCGGCGCCCGGTGCGGATCTCCGCGGTGGCGACCATGCCCGGCAGGATCGGATGCCGCTTGCCGTCGCGGGTTTCCAGATACGCGTGCTGCGTGAGCACGTAGACGCGGTAGTAATACACGCGCCGGTCGACCTGGTCTTCGATCGTGTCGGGCGAAATCCGCTCGACCTTCGCCGGCAGCGAGCCGTAGATCGACGACTCGAACGCCGTGATCTTCACGGTCGCCTCCTGCCCCGGATGAATGAACGCGATGTCGCGAGGGCTGAGACGCGCCTCGATCAGCAACTGGTCGTCGAGCGGCACGATTTCCATCAGCATGCCGCCCGGCGGAATCACGCCGCCGACCGTCGACACCCGGATGTCCTTCACGATGCCGCGCGCCGGCGCGCGAATCACGGTTCGTCGCAATTGATCGGCACGCCCTTCGCGAACCTTGAGCAGCGGTTCGAGATCGGCCATCGTCTTCGAGTAGTCGGCTTTCAGCGCGACGTAGTACTCGCTCTGCGCCGCCGAGAGCTTCGTCGAGAATTCGGCGGCCTTCTGACGCAGCCGGAGCACCTCCACCTCGTTGGTCGCGCCGGTTTTCAGCAGCGGCAACGCAATCCGGAGCTCGTCCTCGGCGAGGCGCAATTGTTCGCGCAGGTTGGCGACGTTTTCGCGAAACGCGCGCCGATTCGCGACGAACAGCTGACGCTCGCGCCCGGTCACGGCCTTCTCGTTCGCCAGTTCCGCCGGGAAGTCG
The DNA here is from genome assembly GCF_002223355.1 of Burkholderia sp. HI2761. NCBI lineage: Bacteria > Pseudomonadati > Pseudomonadota > Betaproteobacteria > Burkholderiales > Burkholderiaceae > Burkholderia > Burkholderia sp. HI2761. The sequence goes on from NZ_NKFN01000007.1 coordinate 2,484,129, forward strand.
ATGCCGGGCAGGTCGTTCATCTCCGCATACAACCGCGCCGCGCGGCCCTGCAATGCGGTGATCCGCTCCAGCGTTTCCTCCATCGACGCGCGCGCGAGCACCGGATCGAGCGTCGCGAGCCGTTGGCCCGTGTCGACGACATCGCCCTCGCGCACCGCCAGCTCCAGCAGGATGCCGCCTTCGAGGCTCTGGATGACCTGCCCTTTCGATGCCGGCGTGACCTTCGCTTCGCCGACCGCGACTTCGTCGAGGTTCGCGAACACGGACCACACCAGGAAGATCGCCAGCGCGGCGACGATCAGCCACAGCATCCGCCGGGCGGGCACTGCTTCGCGCGCGCGATTCACCAACCACGGAAAATCGCTCATCGCGTCTCTCCCGCCATCCGCGCCGGCAACGGACGCGAGCCGCCGGCCGGTGCGCGCGCGGCGGCCGCCGGCTCCGGCGTGCCGGAGCCGCGCAACGCGGCCAGCACCTCGTCCTTCGGACCATCGCGCACCACGCGCCCGCCATCGAGCACGATGATGCGATCGACGATCGACAGCACCGGATAACGATGCGTCGCCACGATCAACGTGCGATTGCCGAGCCACTGCTGCAGGCGCTCGACGATCGCCCGCTCGGTCGCCTCGTCGAGCGATGCGGTCGGCTCGTCGAGCAGCAACACGTTCGGCGAGCGCAGAATCACGCGGGCCAGCATCAGCGCCTGCTTCTGGCCGCCGGACAGGCCAAGGCCGCTTTCGCGCAGCTTCAGGTCGAGGCCGTGCGGCTGCCGCAGCAGCAACTGGTCCGCGCACGCGACCTTCATCGCGGCGAGCATCGCGTCGTCGGTGGCGAGCGGACTCGCGATCAGCAGATTCTCTCGCAGCGTGCCGTAGAAAAGGCTCGATTCCTGCAGCAGCATCCCGACGTCGCGGCGGACATCGGCAACGTCGATCAGCGGCATCGGCGTGTCGTTGAACAGGATGCGCCCCTGCACCGGCGTCGCGAGCCCGCCGAACAGCCTCAGCAACGTCGATTTGCCCGCGCCGACCCGGCCGAGGATCGCGACCCGTTCGCCGGGTTCGATCGATAGATTCGGAATACTGAGCACGGGTTTTTCCTGGGGATCGAAGCTGTATCCGACCTGCTCGAAGCGATATCGGCCGACGAGCGCCGGCTTGTGATACGCATCGACCGCCGGATCGTGGTCGACCGGCAGCGCGAGCAGGTTGTCGAGCCCCTTCTTGCCCGCCCGTACGTTCTGGATGCGCGACAGCACGGCGGGAATCTGACCCAGCGGCGCGATCGTGCGGCTCGTCAGGATCGAACAGGCGAGCACGGCGCCGAACGACAGGCTCGCGTCCAGGATGCCGTACACGCCGGCAACCAGCACGCCGGCGTAGGCAAGCTGCTGCACCGTCTGCGCGAGATTGACCAGCAGGCCGGCCAGCCGGCGTTGCTGCAAGCCGATATCGGCATTCACGCGATTCGTATGCGCCCACATCTGCCGGAATCGCGGCTCCGCCTGCAACGCCTTGATGTCCTCGGCGCGATAGATGGCCTCCATCAGGATCGCGTTGCGCAGCGCCGATTCCTCGAGCCCCTGGTTCGACAGCTTCGCCAGCGGGATTTGCGCAAGCACGCCCGGCAGGATCAGCAGCGGGATCGCCGCGAGCGGCACGAATGCAAGCGGCCCGCCGAGCAGCCAGATGATGAACAGGAACGTGATGACGAACGGGATGTCGATCAGCACGCCCATCGTGCTCGACGTCAGCAGCTCGCGCAGCTGTTCGAGATCCCGAAGCTGGGCGACCAGCGTGCCCGGCGAGCGCGGCCGCGCGTCGTTGCGGATGTCGAGCACGCGCGCGAAGAACATCGCCGACAGCTTGAGGTCCGCCTGCTTGCCGAAATGATCGGCAATCGACACGCGCGCGGTACGGAGCAGCAGCTCCAGCGCGAGCGCGAGCACGACGCCTGAAGCCAGCACCCACAACGTATGCGTCGCCCGCGCCGGGACCACACGATCCCACACCTGCATCGCGAACAGCGACGTCGCGATCGCGAGCAGATTGCCGAACAGCGAGCCGGCGCCGAGATCGAGCAACACCTTCCATTGCGCCGAGAATAGATCGTGCAGCCAGGTGTCGGGTTTGGCGGACAAGTAGCCGTCGACGCGCTCGTCGCGCCGCGCGACCCGCTCGTGGACGATCAGCACGCGGGCCGGCCATGCCGGCGCCGGCGCCGGCGCGTCCAGATCGATCGCGCGTTCGAGCGGCTTGCCGTCGAAGACGAACTGGACGACCGCACGTCCCGCCGCGACCGACACGATCACACCGACATGTGCATCGTCGAACACGGCGAGTGCCGGCAGCATCGCCGGCGTGAGCCGCGCCGGCGGCAATGCGACGAACTGCGCGGTCAGGCCTGCGGACGCGGCGACTTCGACGACGGCCGTGTCCGGGTCCGCGACGCTCGCCCACGATGCCGCGCCGCGCACCTGCTCGGGCGAGACGGCCAGACCGAGGTGCCGTGCCGCGAAAATCAGCGGGTCGGCCCAGCGCGCGATGTCGGCGCCGGCATCGCGCCCGGCGCGAAACGCATCATTCATGACGACTCCCCTCGTGTTCGCGCAGCAATTCGACGAACTTGCCGACTGCCACGTATGCCTTGATGCGCGCAATCGCGCCGTCGGCCAGTGCATTGATCGACTCGACTTCCGATTCGAAGATGTCGCGCTCCGGATTCACGACGTCGGTCAACGTACGCTTGTTCAGGATGTATTCCTGCCAGTACAGGTCGCGCGACGCCCGCGACAGCGCGGTCACCTTCTCGTAGCCGTTCAGGCGTGCCGCGGCACCCGTCGCTTCGATCTGCGCCGACTTGAGCGCGCTGCGCGTGACGAGCCGCCGGTTCTCGAGGCTTTCACGGTTCGCGCGCAGTTCGGCTTCGGCGGCCGCGATCTGGTGTCGCGCCAGGCCGCCCAGCGAGTAGTTGCCGCTCACCGCGAAACCGATCCACGTATCGTTGGTGGCGTTCGGGCGGCCGCTCGATATCGAACGGCTCGCGCCGATACCGATGGAAGGAAAGCGCTCCGCCTGGGCGACCCGCACGCGCGCATCGGCCGCATCGACGGCGGCCGCCGCGGCGAGCACCGACGGCGTTCGTTCGATGTCGCCGCCGGCATACCCGAGATCGCCGACGAAATCCACCGTGCCGCCGAGATTCGCCACGCGGCGCGGGCGCGCGCCGATCAGTTCGGTGAGCTTCGCGGCGGCGACGTCGAAGCGCGTGTTGGCCTTCAGCACTTCCGCCTGCGCATGCAGGATCGCCAGTTCGACCAGATTGCGGTCCGACGAAACCGATAGTCCGGCCCGCACGCGATCGAGGATCTTCGTGCGCGTGTCGCTCAGCGCGACGACCTGGCGCCGCGCGGCCGCGACGACATCCTGGCTGGCGGCCAGTTCGACGAACGTCGTCGCCGTCTGGTACGCGACCGTCTCGATCGTGTCGGCCAGTTGGTACTGCTTCTGGCTGCGCGTCGAGTCCGCCGCGGCAATCCGCCCCGACGTGCGGCCGAAGTCGTACAGCAACTGCGACACGCCGATCGATGCGCGCGTGCCGGTACGGTTGCCGTTGCTGCCGAAACTTCCGCCATAGCCGGGACGCACGCCGTAGTCGATCTTCGGGTACCAGGCCGCCTTCGCGACCTCGACCTCCGACATGCTTTGCGCCACTTCCGCATGGGCGCGGCCGATGTCGGGATGGCGCGCGATCGCGACGCCGACGGCGTCGCGCAGCGTCAGACGGTCGAGCGCGATGCGCAGCGTTTCGCCCGAGTCGCCGGCGGCATCCTCGGCATCCTCGGCGCGCCCGGCAACGGGGACATCGAACTCGTCCTGCCTGTCCGGCGTGATCGTCGTCACCCCCGCCGTCATCCCATCATGCAGCGGCGACACCGGCGCTTGCGGGTCGATCGGCGCCATCGCGCGGGACAGGTTCGCGAGGACGATGCGCCGCGCCGGATCCACGGGCGGCAATGGCGGCGCCACGTGCCGGCGCGGTGCGGCGGCGGGCATGCCGGCCGGCAGCGGCACGAACGACGCCGTCGCCACCGCCGGCCGCATCGATGGAGCGGCCGCCCTGGGAGGCGGTGGCGGCGCGACCGGCAATGCATACGCAGACGGTGCCGTAATTGCGTGGACCGCATCAGCCGGCACGCGCGCCGCGGTCTCGAACGAATCGGTCAGCCGGCCGCTCGGCAGCGGAGACGACGACGCGAACGCCGCCGGTGCGGTGTCGAGCAGCGCGATCGCGAACAACACATGGCCTGGATGGAAAACGGCACGCACCGCGCAAACGGCGCGACGCAAGGTGTATCTGGAACGAGCGATTGTCTTGAGCATCATCGGGACGCCGGCGGCGAGCCGTCCGGCAAAGCAGGCCCCCCTTGCCGCGGGGACGGATATGCGTCGGGCAAGCCCGCGTCGCGATGCGACGGGGCTCGCCGTGTCGGGGGAGGCAGGCCGGCCTCCCCGTCGCGCCGCGGTCAGACGATGATCTGCTGGTTTGCGAGCAGGGTCTCCAGGTTGGTCGTCACGTTGTTCAGCGTGACGAGGGTTTCGGAACCGAACGCCGTCCCGGCGCCGTCGCGATCGATGCTGATCACCGTATCGGCGCCGACGTTCGTCACCGACAGGAACTGCCCGATCGTGTCGCCCGCATCGATCGTGGGCACGCCGTCCACGTAGTGCGCGGGTCCGTCGGCATCGGCCGTGTAGCCGACCAGCAGCTTCGACAGATCGATCTTGTCGCCGCTCGTATCGGTCGGGCCGCTGGCCAGCTGGAAGTCGGTGATGACGTCCTGACCGTTGCCGCCGGTGTTGTCCGCGCCGACGACTTCCCACAGGAACACGTCGGTGCCGGCGCCGCCCGTCAGCGTGTCGTTACCGGCGCCGCCGATCAGGATGTCGTTGCCGTTGCCGCCGTCGAGCGTGTCGTTGCCGGCACCGCCGCGCAGCAGGTCGTTGCCGTCGCCGCCGTTCAGCACGTCGTCACCGCCGTAGCCGTACAGGCGGTCGTTGCCGGACGTGCCGGTGACGGTGTCGCTGCCCGACGTCCCCTCGATGATCGACGCCGACTGCGTCGAGCCGAGCAGGTTCGCATTCAGCAACTGACCGGCCGTGGCCGACGCCGACAGGCCTGTCTTGTCGGTCGCGGAGATCGTCACGCTGTCGAGCGCGCTGACGCTGATGAGGCCGCCGTTCAGCGTGATCGAACCGAGAAACTCGTTGAGCTTCAGGTTGTCGATCGTGCCGCCGTCGGTCGCCGTGATCGTCAGGTCGGACGACGGCCCGATCAAGCCGAGGATCCCGGGGTTGTTGACGACGTTGAAGTGCAGCCCCAGTTCGTTCGCCAGCGCCTGGTTCGCGTTGAACTGCAGCGCGCCGAGGCCGATCAACCCGCCGTAGTGCAGCGTCACGTGATCGAGGTTGTTGTTGTAGTCCGATGCGGAGAACGCCTGCTGCGTGCTGAAATCGATCAGATTGAGCAGATTCGCGCCGATGATCCCGAGCAGGTTCCCCGACGCCTGCGCCGATACGACCGGTGCGACATTCGGATCGATCGTGAAAAGCTGCGAGGTCGTCGGGCCGAGGTTGCCCGCCGCATCGACGACGCGCACCGTCGCCGTGTAGTTGGCCGCGGACAACACGCCCGGTGCATACCAGGTCCAGTTCGTGCCGTTGACGGTCGCGTTGGTCCAGTGTGCGCCGCCGTCGAGACTGACCTGGACGACCTCGCCCGCGCCGGGCGCCGCGTTCAGCGTGCCGCCCAGGGTCGGGGTCGTGTCGCCGGTGATCCAGTCGTTGGGTACGCCGGTGTTGTCGGTCAGGGTCGTGAGCGTGGCCGTCGCGGTCGGGGCGGTCGTATCGACCGTGATCGCGAACGATGCGCTCGGTGCGCTGACGTTGCCCGCGGTGTCCGTTGCGGTGACGGTCAGGCTGTGTGCGCCTTCTCCCAGGCCGGTGGTCGGCGTGAAGGTCCAGTTTCCGGATGGGTCTGCCGTCGTCGTGCCCAGCAGGGTCGTGCCGTCATAGACGCTCACCGTGCTGCCCGCTTCTGCCGTACCGGCAAGCGTCGGGGTCGTGTCGTCCGTCGTTGCATCCGTGGTCAGCAGGCCGGTGATCGAACCGACGTCGTCCGTGACGGTAGCGATGATCGGTGCGGCCGGTGCCGTCAGGTCTGCAACCGTCACCGATGCGGACGGACCGGTGTTGCCGGCCACGTCGGTGGCCGTCACGCCGATCACCGTGCCGATCGGCAGCGGGGTCGATGGGGTGTACGTCCACGCGCCGCTCGGGTCGGCCGTTACGGTGGCGTCCGGCGTGCCGTCGCCGTTCGTGTCGATGTTGAGCGTTGCGCCCGCTTCGGCCGTGCCCGATAGCGATGTACCGTCCGTCGCGTTCACCGTCGGAATCGCAGGGGCTGTCGTATCGATCGTCAGGTTGAATGCCGTGCTCGGAGTACTCACGTTGCCTGCCGTGTCCGTTGCGGTGACGGTCAGGCTGTGTGCGCCTTCACCCAGGGCGGTGGTCGGCGTGAAGGTCCAGTTTCCGGATGGGTCTGCCGTCGTCGTGCCCAGCAGCGTCGTGCCGTCGTACACATTGATTGTGCTGCCCGCCTCCGCCGTACCGGCAAGCGTCGGGGTCGTGTCGTCCGTCGTTGCACCCGTCGTCAGCAGGCCGGCGATCGAACCCACGTCGTCCGTGACGCTAACAACGATCGGTGCCGCAGGCGCGGTCGCGTCACCCGTCACCGTTACCGAAGCGGACGGACCCGTATTGCCTGCCACGTCGGTGGCCGTCACGCCAATCACCGTACCGGCCGGCAGCGGAGTCGACGGCGTATACGTCCACGCGCCGCTCGGATCGGCCGTCACGGTGGCGTCCGGCGTGCCGTCGCCATTCGTATCGATGTTGACCGTCGCGCCCGCTTCGGCCGTGCCCGACAGCGATGTACCGTCTGTCGCGTTCACCGTCGGAATCGCCGGGGCTGTCGTATCGATCGTCAGATCGAAGGCCGTGCTCGGAGTACTCACGTTGCCTGCCGTATCCGTTGCGGTGACGGTCAGGCTGTGTGCGCCTTCTCCCAGGCCGGTGGTCGGCGTGAAGGTCCAGTTTCCGGTCGGGTCTGCTGTCGTCGTGCCCAGCAGCGTCGTGCCGTCATAGACGCTCACCGTGCTGCCTGCTTCCGCGGTACCGGCAAGCGTAGGCGTTGCGTCATCCGTACTGCCGCCAGAAACGATCGCACCAACAACGGAACCGACATCGTCCGTGACGCTAACAACGATCGGTGCCGCAGGCGCGGTAGCGTCACCCGTCACCGTTACCGAAGCGGACGGACCCGTATTGCCTGCCACGTCGGTGGCCGTCACGCCAATCACCGTACCGACCGGCAGCGGAGTCGATGGAGTGTACGTCCACGCACCGCTCGGATCGGCCGTTACGGTGGCGTCCGGCGTGCCGTCGCCGTTCGTATCGATGTTGACCGTCGCGCCCGCTTCGGCCGTGCCCGACAGCGATGTACCATCCGTCGCGTTCACCGTCGGCAATGCAGGAGCCGTCGTATCGATCGTCAGATCGAAGGCCGTGCTCGGGGTGCTCACGTTGCCTGCGGTGTCCGTTGCGGTGACGGTCAGGCTGTGTGCGCCTTCACCCAGGCCGGTGGTCGGCGTGAATGTCCAGTTTCCGGTCGGGTCTGCTGTCGTCGTGCCCAGCAGCGTCGTGCCGTCGTACACATTGATCGTGCTACCCGCTTCCGCGGTACCGCTCAATGTCGGCGTCGCATCATCAGTAGTACCACCAGAAGTGATTGCGCCGACAACGGAACCCACGTCGTCCGACACGGTGCCGATGATCGGCGCGGCCGGCGCCGTCGTGTCGCCAGTCACGGTTACCGAAGCGGACGGACCCGTATTGCCTGCCACGTCGGTGGCCGTCACGCCAATCACCGTACCGGCCGGCAGCGGAGTCGACGGAGTGTACGTCCACGCACCGCTCGGATCGGCCGTTACGGTGGCGTCCGGCGTACCGTCGCCGTTCGTATCGATGTTGATCGTTGCGCCCGCTTCGGCCGTACCCGACAGCGATGTACCATCCGTCGCGTTCACCGTCGGAATCGCAGGGGCTGTCGTATCGATCGTCAGGTCGAAGGCCGTGCTCGGGGTGCTCACGTTGCCTGCCGTGTCCGTTGCGGTGACGGTCAGGCTGTGTGCGCCTTCTCCCAGGCCGGTGGTCGGCGTGAATGTCCAGTTTCCGGTCGGGTCTGCTGTCGTCGTGCCCAGCAGCGTCGTGCCGTCGTACACATTGATCGTGCTACCCGCTTCCGCGGTACCGCTCAATGTCGGCGTCGCATCATCAGTAGTACCACCAGAAGTGATTGCGCCGACAACGGAACCCACGTCGTCCGACACGGTGCCGATGATCGGCGCGGCCGGCGCCGTCGTGTCGCCAGTCACGGTCACCGAAGCGGACGGACCCGTATTGCCTGCTGCATCAGTAGCCGTCACACCAATCACCGAGCCGACGGGCAGCAGAGTCGACGGCGTATACGTCCACGCCCCGCTCGGGTCGGCCGTTACGGTGGCGTCCGGCGTGCCGTCGCCGTTCGTGTCGATATTGACCGTTGCGCCGGCTTCGGCCGTTCCCGACAGCGATGTACCGTCCGTCGCATTCACTGTGGGAATCGACGGAGCTGTCGTATCGACCGACAGATCGAATGCCGTGCTCGGAGCGCTCACGTTGCCTGCCGTGTCCGTTGCAGTCACCGTGATCGAGTGCGCGCCTTCGCTCAAACCCGTGCTCGATGTGAACGTCCAGTTTCCAGACGGATCTGCCGTCGTCGTGCCCAGCAGGGTCGTGCCGTCGTACACGCTCACCGTGCTGCCTGCTTCCGCGGTACCAGCAAGCGTCGGCGTTGCGTCATCCGTACTGCCGCCAGAAACGATCGCACCAACAACGGAACCCACGTCGTCCGTCACGGTGCCGATGACTGGCACGGCGGGTGCCGTCGTGTCGCCAGCCACCGTTACCGAAGCAGACAGACCGGTATTGCCCGCCGCGTCCGTAGCCGTCACACCAATAACCGTGCCGACCGGCAACGGAGTCGACGGCGTATACGTCCACGCCCCGCTCGGATCGGCCGTCACCGTTGCGTCCGGCGTACCGTCGCCATTCGTATCGATGTTGATCGTTGCGCCCGCCTCCGCCGTACCCGACAGCGACGTACCGTCCGTCGCATTCACCGTCGGAATCGCCGGGGCTGTCGTATCGATCGTCACGTTGAATGCCGCGCTCGGAGCACTCACGTTGCCTGCCGTATCGGTTGCAGTGACGGTCAGGATGTGAGCGCCTTCACCCAGCGCCGTGGTCGGCGTGAACGTCCAGTTTCCGGAAGGATCTGCCGTCGTGGTGCCCAGCAACGTCGGGCCGTCGTACACATTGATTGTGCTGCCCGCTTCCGCTGTACCGCTCAACGTCGGCGCCGCATCATCCGTGCTGCCGCCAGAAACGATCGCACCAACAACGGAACCCACGTCGTCCGTCACGGTGCCGATGACCGGCACCGCGGGTGCCGTCGTGTCGCCAGCCACCGTTACCGAAGCAGACGGACCGGTATTGCCTGCCGCGTCCGTAGCCGTCACACCAATAACCGTGCCGACCGGCAACGGAGTCGACGGCGTATACGTCCACGCCCCGCTCGGATCGGCCGTCACCGTTGCATCCGGCGTACCGTCGCCATTCGTGTCGATGTTGATCGTTGCGCCTGCTTCGGCGGTGCCAGACAACGACGTACCGTCCGTCGCGTTCACCGTCGGCAATGCCGGAGCCGTCGTATCGATCGTCATGTCGAATGCCGTGCTCGGAGCACTCACGTTGCCTGCCGTATCCGTTGCAGTCACCGTGATCGAGTGCGCGCCTTCACCCAAACCCGTGGTCGGCGTGAACGTCCACTTCCCGGACGAATCCGCCGTCGTCGTGCCCAACAACGTCGTACCGTCATAGACCCTCACCGTACTACCCGCTTCCGCGGTACCACTCAACGTCGGCGTCGTATCGTGCGTCGCACCGCTGATCGCAACCGGATGTTGCGCATCGTCGTTGACGGCCGTAATCGCAGGCGTTTCCGGCACGACCGTATCCACCACGATCCCCACCGTGCTCAACTCGCTCGTATTGCCGCTACTGTCGGTCTGCGTCACCGTGATCTGATGGGCGCCTTCGGGCAACGTACCGGGCGTGTACGACCAGTGCCCGTTCGCGTCCGCGGTCACCGTACCGACCGTCTGACCATCGATCTGGATCGTCACGGTCGCGTTCGGCTGAGCACCCGAACCGGCGATCGTCGGCGACGCACGACCCGTGACGATATTGCCGTTGCCGCCAATCGGCTGCCCATCGATCGAGTCGATCGCCGGTCGCGCGGGTCCGGTCGGCGTTCCGCCGCCGCTACCGCTACCGCCGCCATCCCCGCCGCCGCCGCTGGCCGCGGCTGCCGCAATGCCGCCGGCCGCGGCGACGCCGCCGAGTATTCCGAGCAGGGCACCGGTCGACAAGCCGTCGCCGATCGGCGCATAGACGAGCGCCGAATCGACGATGCCGTCGCCGGTCGCCTGCAAGGCGGGGCCGAACTGCACAAGAAATCGCCCGTCGTCCTGGACGAAGACGAGATTGTGATAATCCGCGCCGTTCTCGAAGAACGCCTGCAAGCGCACCGTTCGGCCGTCCTTGAATTCGACGACCAGGTCGTTCCCGGAGCGCGCGTAGTTGGCCACGTCCTCCTTGTGAGCCGACAGCAGGAAATTGGCGGGACCGCCCGGCGACGCGACGACCTGCGAACCATTGGCGACCGGAACATCGACGTGATTGCTCAAGACCGACGAGGAAACCATTGCCCGACTCCTTGTAGATGGGGGTGACAAACCTGGCCCGTCGCTGACGGGCAAACGTTCAACCAAACAGGCGCGACGGGGCACGACGCGATTTCGCGCCGCTGCAAATCGGGTATCCGGCTCACGCGGGACGCAATGAGCCGCTAGCCCGCCCGAGGCGGTCTATAACGGAAAAGGAAGAGGAAAGGAGCCGGGCTGCTATGGAATCAGCGAGGAATCCAGACGGCCGGAAAAGCCGTTCGCCCTGCGTGTCGGGAAACGGCCCACTACGGCGCACCACCCCGACAGACGTACGTGTTTGATGGCCCTTGTGCCGCGGATTTTCTCCATACGGCGATTTTTGGTTTGATATTGGATCTGCATCTCTACCGCCCTCGCCATATTAGTTATTTCCTTTTATCGCGAATAATCAACAATTCGCTCGATCAAGGCGAATTGTCGCGGTGCACCATTACTCTCTTTATGTACCGCTCGTGCCTGCATTTAGATTACACCGATCTTTCATGGACATGATTGCACTCCGTTGAAGCTTTTACAAATATTTTCAGTCTTTCGTTCAATATATTTTTCCATCACTATAAAAAGATCAACAATTTGCAGAATTGATTCGTCGAATTCATTGTCTCGACAATGATTTATCGCGATTCTGGTATCTCGAAAAGGCCGCCCGCATGGGCTCACGTCCCGGAACGAAAACGAAACCAGATAGCGGCATGCAACTATATTGAGGCCGTGTATTCCGGCGCGTCGCATCAGGCTACAAACCTCGTCGGGAACAAGGATCTCTTCGAGCCCTTTCGTTCTTCTCGATCTCTATCGAAAGCCCGTAGCCATCCACGGCGCCGCCAAACCTCCATATCCGTCTGCCGAACACCCGGAATTCAATTCAGTCTTCGCTGTAACGATATCCGTCACACCGGAAAACCAGCTTCTCAAAAAACCAAATCTGACAAATCCTAAAAAGGAAATAAATAATGAGGTTTTGTCCAAATTGAATCCTCACCATAGATAATCGGTGCGCGTTTTGTCCGCGCACCGGTCATCGCCCGCATGGCGCGAACGTGCGTGCGTGGAGGGCGGTCCTGAACTACCATCGTGCATCCTCACGCGGCGGGCTTGGCCCGTCAGCGGTTGCAGGTCGGATATCCCGGATCAATCGATCGTGCTTGCTCTCATCGTCGTCGCCGGCCTGTGGGCCGGCCTCCAGAACGCCCTCGCGGGCGGCGGTTCGTTCGTCACGCTGCCCGCGCTGATCGTGTCGGGAATGTCACCGCTCGCGGCCAACATCACGTCGACGGTCGCACTGTTCCCCGGCCAGGTCACGACGGGTTGGGCAAGCCGGACCATGGTGAGCGGCGTGGGCAAGCTGCCGTTTCGCGCATTGTTCGCGATCAGCGTGGCCGGCGGCGCGCTCGGCGGCCTGCTGCTGCTGAAAACGCCGTCGTCGATCTTCTCGCAACTGGTGCCGTGGCTCGTGCTGTTCGCGACGGTCGTGTTCGCGTGGGGCAGTTTCTTCCGCAAGCCGGGCGCGGGCGCGCGACATCTCGGCCCCGTCGCGACCGGGGTCTCGCAGTTCCTGATCGCGGTCTACGGCGGCTACTTCGGCGGTGGCATCGGATTCCTGATGATGGCCGCGCTGACGATGGCCGGCCTGCCGCCACGCCACGCGATGTCGACCAAGAACGCGCTCGCGGGCGTGATGAACGCATCGGCGGTCGTGCTATTCCTCACCTCGCCGCACCTGCACTGGCACGCGGCGATCGCGCTCGGCGGCGGCGCGATCGTCGGCGGCCTGCTGGGCGCGTGGGCGCTGCATCGCGTGAACGAACGCGTGCTGCGGATCGCGATCGTCTGCATCGGCGCACTGCTGACCGTCGGGTTGTTCGTCAAACCGATCTGAAGCCACGCTCGTCCCGCCGAGATCGCCGCCATGGCCGCGGGCGAATCGGAAAACCCGAGCAGGAACGTGATCCGCGCGATCAAGAGCGCGATCGTGCGCGTGATGGTGTTCTACGTCGGCTCGGTGTCGATCCTCATCCTGTGCATGTCATGGACCGACAAGGTCAACCTGAAATCGCCGTATGTATCGCTGCTCGGCATGGCGGGCTTCACGGGGGCAGCCGTCGCGACGAAGACGTGCTGTTCGTGTCGTTCATGTCCGTGACGAACTCGTTCCTGTTCTCGAACTCGCGCGTGCTGTCCTCGCTGAGCCATCGCGGCCACGCGCCCGCGATGTTCGGCCGCGCCAACGCGAAGGGCGTGCCGATGAACGCGCTCGTGCCGTGCCTCACCATCTGCGTGTCGATCCTCGGCATGCACTTCGCGAGCGGCGGAGATTTGTTCCTGCTGCTCGCGAAGAGCAGCGGCGCGGGTGCGCGTTCCGTTCAGCCGAACGGCCGCACGCCGATCAGCGGGCCGTGCAGGAACAGCGCGAACACGGCCCAGGCGACGAGTCCGGCGGCAACGGCCGCGACGTCGCCGGCCAGCCCACCGGCCGGATAGCGGACGCCGTCGCGGCGATCCCGCGCACGCGACACGACAAAATCGACGATCGACCACACGAAGAACGCGCCGAACAGCACGACCGCGTGCACGGTGCCGTTCACGAGCAGGTGCGCCACCGCCCAGACCATCACGCCTGCCAGCATCGGATGCCCGACGAGCGTCTTGATCCGATTGCGCGGCACGTACGACGCGGCGATCAGCACGAACGCGACCGCGGTCAGCATGCCCGTCAGGTGGCGCACGCCGACCGGCGACACCCACAGCAACGTCGCGCCCGCGCGGGCGATCCCGTACCCCCAGACGATCAGCACGAAGCCGACGATCGACGCGATCGCGTAACCGCCCTTCCAGCCCTTCTCGCCGATCCGCTCGATCGTCGCGGACCGCCAGCCGTCGGCGACGATCCGGATCGAATGCACACCGAGGAAGATCGCTAAACCGAGAATCAGGACGAGCATCGGCTGTCTCCATCTGGAATGATGAGTGGGGAAGCATTCCGCGCGGCGTCCGTGCGCCGTTCGCGGGGCCGGCGGCAAGGCCGGCGCGGGTCGCGCCAGGCACGGGCGCAACCCGCGCCGATCATAAACGCCGGGGCCGCCGTTGTGAAGCACGCCCGATGTGCGGCGCGTCAAGCTCGATGCATTCGTGGGCCGGTTCGTGCCGGCAAGCCTGAAAGAAAGGAAAGCGAAAAATCGCGAGGCTGTCGCGCCGCGCGGTCGGTACTACGTCTGCTTGCGCTTCGTCGCGGGCTTCGGCGCCGGTGCACGTGATGATTTCGAGGCCGGTTTCGCTTTCTGCGCCGACTCCAGCTTCGATGCGGATTTCGCCGCTGGTCTGGACACCTTTTTCGGCTCCGGCTTCGATGCAAGCTTCGCTGCAGCTTTCGGCGTTGCTTTCGGGGCGGCCTTCGGGGCGGCTTTCGGCCCCGCCCCGGATACCGTCTTCGACGCCACCCTCGCCTTGCGCTTCGTCGGCCCGGCCAGCAGCGCCGCGCGATACGCGCTGCGGCACCAGTCGAACAACGCGCCCGCATCCTCGAGCACGTCGGCCGGCGTTTCGTAATAACCCTCGAGCGCGACGGTGCGCGTGGGCCGCGCATACGAGAACGGCCCCATCCCCGCCGCGACGAACGCCGGGCGGTTCACATCGTCGACGCGCAGGAACAGCGATCCGCGCGACATGAAACCGAACATCACGCCGTCGAGCCGCAAGGCCGCACCGCTGAAGAACCGTGCGACGGCGACCGTCCCGAGCGGCGCAAGCTGATACGCGATTTCCTCGCCGTGCGCCTTCTCCGCCTGCCAGCTCATGCGGATGCCTCGCAGCGCCGCGTCCACGCATCGAGCTCGGCCGCGTCGAAACCGACGGCCGCCGCACTCTCGCGGATCTGCCGCCACGTCGCGCGGTCGACCGGAATGCCGGCCGTGCCGCGTACCGCGCGGCTCGCCTCTTCCGGCTCGCCGGGCACCTGCACCGGCGCATCGCCGGCCCGCGGCGACGCCTTCGCCCAAGCGACGAATGCATCGGCTTCGCGTTCGGCATCGGCCGCGTCGAACGCTTTCGGATCGATCAGCACCGACAGCATCCCGTTGACGATCGCGCTCGTCTTCTGCAGGGTATCGCCGTACGTCGTATGCCCGCCCACGAGCGCGCCGCCGAAGATCTCGCACATCGCCGCGAGCGCATACCCCTTGTGCAGCCCAAACGGCAGCAGCGCGCCGAACGGCTGCTCGTGCATCACGGCCGGATCGTCGGTCGGCTGGCCGCGATGGTCGATCAGCGCGCCGGCCGGCACGCGCCTGCCCTGGTTGTAGGCGACACGCGTCTTGCCGTACGCGATCGCGCTCGTCGCGAAATCGAGCAACAGCGGCGGTTGGCCCGCCCGCGGATACGCGGCGCAGAACGGGTTCGTGCCGAAACGCGGATCGGTGCCGTGCAGCGGCGCGACCAGCAAGTCGCCCGGCACGTTGACGAAATGGAACGACACGAGCCCCGAGCGCGCGCACTGCTCGGCCCAGTGCCCGATGCGGCCGAGGTGATGAACGTCGCGCAGCCCGATCGCGCAGATGCCCATGCGCCGCGCGCGCTCGATCCCTTCGACCATCGCCTCGAACGCGATCACCTGGCCGAAGCCGCGGCCGCCGTCGATCGTCAGCACCGCGCCGCCGTCGCGGACGATCGACGCGTGCCCGTTCAGTTGCAACTGCCCTTCCCGCCACGACGCGACGTAGTTCGGGATCATCCCGATCCCGTGCGAATCGTGGCCCGCGAGATTCGCGCCGACCAGGTGATCGGCGACGAGCGTCGCCTCGCGCAGGTTGCTGCCGGCCCGTTCCCAGAGTGCCGCGACGAATGCATGCAGCGGTTCGGCGCGCATGCGCGGCGGTTCGGCATCGGGCGTCGGCAGTGCGGTCATCGGCAACACTCCATCAAGTCGGTTCGGGTCGGGCAATCGGCACGTCGGGCGTTGCGACGATCAGCGCGCGGTCGCGATCACGTCGGCCACCGCCGCAGTGAGCTTCTTCGCGTACGGCACGTGCAGGAACTCGTTCGGGCCGTGCGCGTTCGATTTCGGCCCGAGCACGCCGCACACCATGAATTGCGCTGCGGGGAAGCCCTCCTGCAGCACGTTCATCAGCGGGATCGTGCCGCCCAGGCCCATGTACGCGCAGTCGGCGCCGAAGTGGCGGCGCGACGCGGCGTCGAGCGACGACGCGAGCCACGGCGCGAGATCCGGCGCCGCCCAGCCGGTCGCGGCGCCCGCGTCCGGCTTGAACGTGACCTTCGCGTTGTACGGCGGATCGAGTTCGAGCAATGCCTTCAGCTGCTGCACGGCCTGCGCGGCGTCGACGAGCGGCGGCAGGCGCAGCGACAGCTTGAACGCGGTACGCGGACGCAGCACGTTGCCCGCATCGGCGAGCGCCGGCATGCCGGCCGCGCCGGTCACCGACAGCGACGGGCGCCACGTCGAATTCAGCAGCGCCTCGCGCGGATCGGTCGTGGTCGGCAGCACGGGTTTGCCGTCCGCGCCGCACGCCCACGGCAGCCCCTTCCACACCGTGTCGCCGAGAATCGCGGCGGCGGCCTCGGCCTCGCGCACGCGGCTCGACGGAATCTCGCAATGGAACGCGCCGGGCAGCAGATTGCCGTTCTTCGCGTCTTCGAGGCGTTCGAACAACTGGCGCATCACGCGGAAGCTCGACGGCGCGATGCCGCCGTAGACGCCCGAGTGGATGCCTTCTTCCAGCACCTCGACCTGCAGGTCGCCGGACACGAGGCCGCGCAGCGACGTGGTGAGCCACATCTGGTCGTAGTTGCCGGCGCCCGAATCGAGGCAGACGACGAGCGACACCTGGCCGAGCCGGTCGCGCAATGCGTCGACGTACGGCAGCAGGTCGTAGCTGCCCGACTCTTCGCAGGTCTCGATCAGGCCGACGCAGCGCGGCCGCTCGATGCCCTGCTCGTCGAGCGCGCCGAGCGCCGCGAGGCTCGCGTAGATCGCATAGCCGTCGTCCGCGCCGCCGCGGCCGTACAGCTTGCCGTTCTCGAACTTCGGCGTCCACGGGCCGAGGTCCGCGCGCCAGCCGTCGAATTCCGGCTGCTTGTCTAGGTGGCCGTACAGCAGGATCGTGTCGGCGCTGCCCGAACGCGTCGCGGGCGTCTCGAAGAAGATCACCGGCGTGCGGCCGGGCAGGCGCACGATTTCGAGCTTCAGGCCTTTCACCGGCTGGCGTTCGGCCCATTGCGCGGCATCGGTCACCACGCGCTCGAGATAGCCGCGCTTCGCCCAGTCGGGGTCGAATGCGGGGCTCTTCGCGGGAATCGCGATGTAGTCGGTCAGGGCATGGAGGATTTCATCGTTCCACTTGCGCTCGACGAAGGTCACGAGCTTGTCATGGTCGAGGACGGGGGTAGTGTCGACGGAAGTCATGGTGGGGGTGCCTGGATCGGGCTGACGAAAAACCCGATGATACGCCGATGCCCCCTCGCCGGCGCCCCCTTACCCGCCGTTCAAACCGCCTTCGGAAACGCGTCGCGCAGCCCGGCCGCGCATGCGAGGGCGTCGCGCCACAGGCGCCGCGTCAGTTCACCGGCATCCTCTTCGCGCGCCAGCGCCGCGGCCTCGCCCGACCACAGCAGCGAAAAATCGTCGCGGCCCTGCCGCTCGAACGCGCCGCGCAGCGGATCGACCGCGGCCGTCGCGAGCGGAAACGCGGGCGCGAGTGCACTCATCGGCCCCTGTTCGCGCATGAAGCGCGTCAGCAGCCCGCGTGCGGGGCGGCCCGTGTACAGGTTGGTCATGCGCGTGCCGTCGTCGCGGGCGGCGCGCACGGCCGCGCGATGCTGTGCTGAACGGCCGGCCTGCGGCGCCAGCAGGTAGCCGGTGCCGATCTGCACCGCGCGGGCGCCCAGCGCGAACGCGGCCGCGATGCCGCGCCCGTCGGCAATCGCACCGGCCGCGATCACCGGCGCGCGCACTGCATCGACGATCTGCGGCAGCAACGCGAACAGGCCCGGTTGCGCGTGGATATCGTCGGTCAGGAACATCCCGCGATGGCCGCCGGCCTCCGCCCCCTGCGCAACGATCGCGTCGACGCCGCGTGCATCGAGCCAGCGCGCCTCCTCGACGGTCGTCGCGGACGACACCACCCGCGCCCCCATGCGGCGCACGCGGTCGAGCAGCGCGTCGTCCGGCAGTCCGAAATGGAAGCTGACGACGGCCGGCCGCAGGTCCTCGACGACCGCGCACATCGCATCGTCGAAAGGCGCGCGGCCAGGGCCACCCTTCACGTCGGCCGAGTCCAAGCCGGCTTCCGCGTAGTAGCCGGCGAGTGCCGCGCGCCACCGCGCGTCCACCTCGGCATCGGGCGCGGGCGGCGCATGACAGAAGAAATTCACGTTGAACGGCGCGGCCGTGCGCGCGCGGATCGCCGCGATCTCGTCGCGCAACTGCCGCGGGCCGAGCGCCGCGCACGCGAGTGAACCGAGCCCGCCGGCTTCGCACACGGCAATCGCGAGCGGGCTCAGCGAACCGACCATCGGGGCCTGGATCAACGGCAAACGGGAAGGCAGCATCGTCATCGGCATCCTTGTTCGGAATGAGTGGCCGTCGCCACACGGGTTGTTCTTTTCATCGTCGCGCACGAGCCCTCCCGCCCGGCGCCTGCTACGTGCCGCCGCGATCCATCCCGCGCCGATACGCGGCCGGGCTCGTCGCCGCGACGCGCCGGAAATGCCGGCGCAGCGATTCCTCGGAACCGAATCCCGCACGCGTCGCCACCTGCGCAAGCGACAACGCGGGCTGCGCTTCGAGCATGTCCTTCGCGACGTTCACGCGTTCGCGGACCAGCCACGCGAGCGGCGACATTCCCGTCGCGTCCGCGAACTGACGCTGCAACGTGCGCGTGCTCATCGCGGCCTGCGCGGCGAGCGATGCGAGCGTGTGCGGCTCGGCCGCATGCGCGCGCATCCAGTCGATCAGCTTCGCGAGCCGGTCGGTGCCGCCCGGTGCGACCGGACGCGGCACGAACTGCGCCTGCCCGCCGTCGCGATGCGGCGGCAGCACGAGGCGCTGCGCGACGCGGTTCGCGATCGCGCCGCCATGATCGCGGCGCACGAGATGCAGCAGCATGTCGAGCCCCGCCGCCGAGCCGGCCGACGTGACGACCTGCCCTGCGTCGACGTACAGCGCATCCGGATTCACGCGCAGCGCCGGATAACGCGCCTGCAGGCGTTCCGCATACCGCCAGTGAGTCGTCACGGTGAGGCCGTCGAGCACGCCGGCCGCCGCCAGCACGAACACGCCCGAACAGATCGAGCAGAGCCGTGCGCCGCGCCGGTGCGCGGCCCGCAGCTTCTTGAGCAACGGTTCCGGCGGCCGCTCGTCCGGATCGCGCCAGCCGGGAATCACGATGGTATCCGCGCGATCGAGCGTCGCGAGCCGGTACGGCGCGGCAACGGTAATGCCGCCCGCCGCCCGCACGGGCCCCGGCTCGCTCGCGCATACCGCGAAGCGATACCAGTCGACGCCGAGTTCGGGGCGCTCGAGCGCGAACAGTTCGACCACGCAGCCGAATTCGAACGTGCAGAGGCGATCGTAGGCGAGTGCGACGACGAGATGATTGTGCATGGCGCGATATTACCGGAACTTGTCGATCGCGCCACTGCCGCCAAACGCGCCGAACCGCGATACTGCCCTCCATTGCGGCGCGTTCCGTGCCCGTTCAACCCGGAGAGCCTGACCATGTCCTATGTCACCGACGTCCCCGCCGCCGACAGCCTCGCCGCCCTCGCGCATTTCGAGGCATCGCTGCGCTTCGAAACCGATTGCTGGGACGTGCACGACGCAATCGCATCCGGCACGCCCGATTTCGTGCTGCTCGACGTGCGCGGTCCCGACCCGTTCGCCGCCGGCCACGTGCCCGGCGCGCGCAACCTGCCGCGCCGCAAGATCATCGAAAGCAAGCTCGCCGACTACCCGGCCGGCACGCTCTTCGTCGTCTACTGCGCGGGGCCGCACTGCAACGGCGCCGCGCGTGCGGCGATCCGGCTCGCGCGCCTCGGCCGCCCGGTCAAGCTGATGATCGGCGGCGTGACGGGCTGGCTCGACGAAGGTTTCGCGCTGAGCAACGAAGTGCAGTCGGCAGGTGCCGAAGCCGCCTGATCGTCACCAAAAGCGCAACAATCAATTGCCAGCACATAAACGGAAAAAGCGCGACAATCAGCCTCATTGCAGTTCGGACGGAGCAGCACCATGCATGACGCAGTCCTGATTCAACTGGCCGGCTCGGTCGTCGCGATCGCACTCTATTTTCTGCCGGCGATCATTGCAGACAGGCGCGGCCGGCACGACAAGCTCACGATCGCACTGTTCAACGCACTGTTCGCGTGGACGGGCATCGGCTGGTTGATGACGCTGTACTGGGCGTGCCAGCCGAACCCGCGCACCGACGTCGCGCAGACGATCCTCGCGAAGCGCCGCGGCGTCAGCATGCGCACCTTTTCGACCGGCCTCGTCGAACGCGTGCAACGCCGCGTCGCCGCCCAGGAGCAATGGGCGGAAAAGCAAGGCTGCCGTTAAGTCCCCCTTTCCCCTTCACCGTATCGCGTCGAACTTCGGCATCCTGATGTTGGTCGACGCGCGGTAGCCCCACTTCAGTGCCTCGCGCGGCGGCCAGCCGCCCGCGCGCAACCGCGCCGCGAATGCCCCCGTCGTCACCGCATGTGCGATCCGCTCGCCCGGACACCCGTGCGGCCCCGTCCCGAAGCCGAAATTCGGCCCCGTCGGGCGGCCAGGCATCAGCCGGTGCGGCTCGCGATGCACGGCCGGATCGCGATTCGCCGCGGCAAGCACGACGAGGATCGCATCGCCGGCCTCCACGCTCACGCCTTCGATCGTCGTGCGTGCCGCGACGAAGCGGCGCGTGTTCTGCACTGGTGAATCGAAACGCCCGACCTCGGCGACGAATGCGTCGAGCGCGGCGGCGTCCGGCATCGCGCCTGCTTCGCCGCTCCATGCCACGAGCGCATTGCCGAGCCATCCGGCGCTCGCCTCGCACGTCTGCGACAGCAACCCGACGAGATTCGCGACCTGCGCGCCGCGCGCCTGCCAGCCCGACGCGCGGGCCGCCTGCTGCACCGCAGCGACCAGCGTGCCGTCGTGCGCATGCGACTGCGCGACGCGTTCCGTCATCCGGTCGAGGAGTTGCCGCGCCGCGTCGCTCGCGCGCGCCAGCGCCGCGGCATCCGACAGCGGCGACAGCGCGGCAACGAACTCGACGACCCGCGCCGCGATGTCGTCGAGCTGCGTTTCGTCGAAGCCGAGCAGATCGGCCACCGCACACACGGGCACCGTCATGCACCACGCATTCAGCGCGTCGGCATCGCCGGGCGCCGGCAGTCGCCGCGCGGCAAGCGCCTCGGCGCGACCGCGCAGCGCGTCCGTGTCGATCGGCGCGAATGCCGCGCGCAACGCCTGCTTCGGCACGTCGTGTCGCGACGCGCCATCGTTCATGCGCACCAGCTCGCCGAACAATGCGCCGGCCGTCGTGCCGCGCAATGCGGGCGGCACCGGCGCGTCCAGCGGGCGCACCCGGCAGGCCGGGTGGCCGAGCACGGCCGTCACGGCCGCCGCGCGGCTCGCGACCCACAGGCCGAGCGTGGCGTCGAACGCGAGCGGCGGCCCGTCGACGAGCGCTGCGTAATAGGGATAGGGATCGCGGTGCGTGACCGCGGCAATGGGATCGGTCGGGTTCATGCGTTCAGTATCGGCGCAGCGCGCCGCCGCATGTTTCGGGATTGCGTGAAATGTCGTCGCACGGACGCCGGGCACCCGGCGCCGCGGCGTCGCAACGGCAAGCCGGCGTCAGGCCGCCGACCGGTAGCGGTGCGACTGCATGCGCAGCCGGACCCGCCCGGCCGAAATCGCGCGCGGCTCGGGCACCACCGTATCGTGATGGAACATTTCCTGGCGGAACTCGCCGCTTTCGTCGAACCACTGGCAGATCAACCAGTCGCCATCGTCGAACACGACCGGCCCGGCATACGTGACGGTCATGCGCGGCCCGCCCGTTTTCAGCGTCACGACATCGCCCACGCGAAACCTGACGCGGTGATTTTCTCGGATCGTCATCGCTCTCTCAGCTTTTTATATATTGAATATGTTGATATTCCCGGCGGCCCACCGGCTGGCCATTGGAACGTGCCGCAGATTATCAATCAAAAAATCATCCGGCAACTCCCGCGCAAGAAAATGCTCAGAACGGAAACCTGCAACAATGCTCGACATCGTCGCGGATGACGGCCTGCCGGGCGTCAGTCCGGCGTGGCTTACACGCCGGCTGCGGCCGTTCGGGCGGAATGCGGAGAATAGACGATGATTTTCGCGCCGTCATCGACGATTAATTCGGACGCGAAATCGGTTGATTATTGTCAATCAATGTTTCGCCGGAAACGATTCCAGCCGATTCCAGCTTTTATTGGGGCTCATTCGTCGAACAAAATCGGCGAATTATCCGGCGCGGCAAACCAGCGGTTGATATCGCGCCCCGGTACAGCCGCCCGGGTAAAGGTGAACGTGCCGTCGCGCCGCATCTCCGTCGCCGCACGCAGGAACGCGCCGAGCGCGGCCCGCGCCAGCGCGCCGCCGACGCTGACGCGCTTCACGCCGAGCGCCGCCAGCTCGTCGAGGCTCAGCAGCCCGCCCTGCAGACCCATGACGACATTGACCGGTGCGCCGACCGCCCGGGTCACCGCCGCGATCTCGTCGGCGTCGGTGATGCCGGGCGCATACAGCACGTCGGCGCCGGCGTCGCGATAGGCGACGAGCCGCGTGATCGTGTCGCCGAGGTCACGCCGGCCGTGCAGGTAGTTTTCGCAGCGCGCGGTCAGCGTGAACGGAAACGGCAGCGCCCGTGCCGCGTCGACGGCCGCCGCGATGCGCTCGACCGACGCGTCTCGCGCATAGATCGGCGTATCGGCGCGGCCGGTCGCATCCTCGATCGAGCCGCCGACCGCGCCCGCCTCGGCCGCCAGCCGGATCGTTTCGGCCACCGTGTCGGGCGCGTCGCCGAAGCCGTTCTCGAGATCGGCGCTCACCGGCAGGTCGCCCGCGGCGACGAGATCGGCGATGTGATCGAGCATTGCGTCGCGGTCGATCGCGTTGTCGGGCTGCCCTTTCGAAAACGCGTAGCCGGCGCTCGTCGTGGCGAGCGCCTCGAAGCCGGCCATCGCGAGCAGGCGCGCGGTGCCGGCGTCCCACGGATTCGGGATGATGAACGCGCCGGGGCGCGTGTGCAGCGCACGGAAAGCTTCGGCGTGGCGGGCTTGCAGGTCGGAACGGGGCATCGCGAACTCCGGGGCGGTGTGGACGAGTGAGCTTACGCCGGCCGTGCACGCGACGTTTCAGCGTTCGCCGAAATGTCGTCGCGCAACGGGAAAAACCCGGCCGTGCCGAATGCGAGCCGCCACGCACGGCCGCCCGCGTCGGTTCACGTCGATGCGGGCAGCCCGACATCGACGCCGAGCAACACGTCGGCGACGGCCTCGGAGAACCGCATCGCGCGACCGTCGATCAGCACGCCATCCGGATTCGACGGATCGCGCACCGCAGGCGGCACGCCGTGCGCGAGCAGCACGCGCGCACACGCTTCCCAGTCGGGATCGCCAACGCCCTCCGGCTTGTTGACGGACGCCCAGGACAACGTACCGAGCGCATCGCTGCCGAACCCGTGCACGTCGCGCCAGTTGGCGCCGTGCGCGAGCAGGAACGCCAGCAGTTCGGCATCGCCGCGGAACACCGCGTGGTTCAGCGCGCTCGCGTCCCAGTCGCCGCCGCGCACGGCGATCGGCCAGCCGAGTTCGACCATCACCTTCACCGCATCGCGCGAACCCCATGCGGCGGCGTCCGGCAGCAGCCGCAGCCGGTCGTCGGACAGCGCACCGGGCAGCTCGCGATGGCGCGCCTGGATGCGCCGCGCGTCATCGGCATCGGCGCGCGCGCAGGCCGCCACGAACGCGTCTTGCGCGTCGAGCGCCTCCTCCGCGCCGGCCGCGCGCAACAACGCCGCGATGTCGGACAACCCGGTCTGCATCGCGAGCCGGTACGCGCTGACGCCCGCGGCGGTCCGCGCACGGGGATCGGCGCCGGCCGCCAGCAGCGCGGCGACATGGCGCGCCGGGCAACGCACGGCGATCGCGCGCAACAACGGCGCGCCCCACATCTTCGTCGGCCCGTCGCCGGCCGGCTCGTTCGGGTCGCCGCCATGCGCGAGCAGCCACTCGAGCGCGGCCGCGTCCGGCACGTCGAGCGCCCGCCGCAACGCATTCGTCCCGCCCACCCGGGCGCCGTGCTCGAGCAGCAAGCGCGTGCACGCCGGGTTCTCCACCGAGTGATACAGCGATTCGCCGTCGTTCGGATCGGCGCCGGCTTCCAGCAGCATCGCGGTGAGCGCCGCATCGCGATTGACGCCGGCGGCGCCATATAGCGCCGACAGCGGCTGCGACTCATCGGGCTCCGCAAGTGAGGCCGGCGGATACCGGTTGCCGATCCGCTGGTTCGGATCGGCGCCCGCATCGAGCAGATGACGGGCGCATGCGCGCAGCCGGGCCGCGAATTCGGGAAGCTGCGCGAGCCGTGAATGCGTGACGGCGACGAGCGGCGGCAACTTCAGCGCACCGCCGGCGCGCGCGATCCAGCCGGGATCGGCGGCCAGCGCCGCCTTCACCGCGTCGAGATCGCCCGCCGCGCACGCGATGGCCGGGTCCGCCGATACGAGATCGGGATGGTCGAGCAGCAATTGCGCGGCGACGCGCGGCCGAGCCGCGTCGAAGCCGCCGGTCACGTCGGCGCCGTACGCGAGGTCGAGCCAGCGGCTAATCAGCTGCGGCCGCGGTTGCCGTGCGAGCGCATGCGTTTCGACGAACACGCCGAGATCGGCCCACGAAGCAAAACCGTACTCGCGCGCGATGCAGGACTGCGCGTGGTGCAGGCGCAGCCCGAGCGCGAGCGTTTCGTCATGCGTGCGATTCGCGGCCGCCGGCAGCGACTGGACGAAGCGCGCGACGGCATCGGCGTCGCCCTGCCGGTACAGGCGCAACAATGCCTTGGCCTGCTTTTTCAGATGATCGGGATGGGCGTCGGGAGGCAGCTTTTTCATGCGGATCCTCGTGCATGGATGGCCGAAGGTCCGCAATACCGCCAGCACAAAGGATGGGGGAAAGACTGGATTTGCCGCGACAGGTGGGTTGAACCCTTTCCGCGGACCCGGAAGCGACCTGCATCGCTGCCCGGTATCGTAGGCGACGGCCGCTGGCGGCGTCAATCGTGTGGCGCGACGACGCTCAGCCCGTGAGTTTCTTCGTCAGGAAGATGCGGGTGTGCCCGACCGGATAATCGGGCAGCTCGCCGAAGCGGACATAGCCGCGCTTCTCGTAGAACGGCCGCGCCTGGAAGTCGAACGTATCGAGCCACGCACTGTGGCAGCCGCGCGCGACGGCCTCTCGTTCGGCCAGATCCATGATGCGCGTGCCGGCGCCCTGGCCCCGCGCGGCCTCGGGCACCACGAGCAGGTCGACATGCAGCCAGCCGAACGCCGTGCCGCCCCACAGGCCGCCGACCACCGCGCCGGCCTCGTCGGTCACGATCACGGCCAGCGGCCGGAAGTCGACCGGGCCGGCCTGGCTTTCGTTGAAGCGGATAAGCGGCGCAACGACCTGCTTGCGCACCTCCGGGTCGCCCGCATCGGTCACTGCATAGGTCAACGTCATCGGTTGCGTGGGGTCGTCAATGAAGGTTGGCGGAAACCGTACGTCCTGCGCCCGTCAAACAACGTACGCGCCCTTCGCGTGCAGCTCCGCTTCGGTCCGCTCGAGCGCCGCGATCGCATCGCTGCCCTCGAGCGCCAGCAACTGCGCGACCAGCGCCTCGGCCATCGCGTGCGCGGCCACCAGCGACGGAAAAAACGACGGGCTGTCGTGCGTGAAGATCAGTTGCGCGTCCGCGTGCAGCGCGATCGGCGACACCGCGCTGTCGGTGATCGCGACGATCCGGCTGCCCTGGGCCTTCGCGGCCTGCGCGACGCGCGTCGCTTCGGCCGAATACGGCGCGAAGCTGACGATCACCGTCACGCTCTGCTTCGCGATCGTCCGCAACTCCATTTCGAGCGAACCGGCCACGCCGTTGAGCAGCGACACGGTCGGACGAAACAGCCGGTAGCCGTAGACGAAACCGAAAGCAACCGGATAGCACGAACGAAACCCCGCCACGTGCACGTGCGATGCCTTGCGGATCAACCTCGCCGCATCCGCGAGCGCGTGCTCGTTCTGCGCGGCGGTCGCCGACAGGTTGTGCTGCTGCGCGGCGAGCAGATCGTGCGCAAGCGATGCCTTCGCGTCGGGCCGCACGAGCGAGCGCGCACGCTGCGTGAGCGGCTCGGGGCGCGTGCGCACGCGCGCGACGCACAGGTCGCGCAGCTCGTTCCAGCCGGGAAAGCCGAATTGCTGCGCGAGCCGCACGAGCGACGCAGGCTGCACCTGCGCGCGCTGCGCGACCTTGCGCATCGACGACGTGGCGACTTCGTCGGGATGATCGAGCAGGAAGGCGGCGCCCGCCTGAAATTGCGGGCTCAGCTCGGAAAATTGCGCCCGGATCCGGGACGCGAGTTCGTCGAAATTGGCGGCCATCTTGGTGGGAACGGGAACCGGTCGTCCATGGTATCACCGGCCCCGCGCCCACCGGTCAGCGCAGCACTTCGACGTGATCGGCGTCGACCTTCACGCGGCCCGACCATTTGCGCTCGAATTCGCCGGTCAGCTTCACCTCGTTCTTGTCGCTGACCGGCTGGCCCGCCGCCCACAGCTTGTGGTCGATCTCGACGCGGATCGTGCCGGTGGCGTCGGCGAACTCGTAATCCTCGCCGCCGACGTGCTTGACGATGCGCCCCTGCAACTGCACGTGCTGGTCGTCCTTGCCGTTCGCGAGCAGTTCCTTGACGGTCGTCGGGGTCAGCGCGGACGGCCCCGTGTATTGCGCGTAGACGGCGGCGGGCAGCGCGACGAGCGCAACCGCCAGGATTCTGGCCAGGTGTTTCATGATTTCGTTCCTCTTCTTCGATGTGGCGCCGCGCTCCGTTGAACGCGACGGCGCCAGATTACGGACCGTAAGATTAAGCAAACCTGAAGGGTATACCGAGGCGACACGGCGCCCCATTGGACGAGTACGAAAGCGGGCCTCGTACCGCGCGCATTTAAGCTCGGCCTAAGACGCGTACGCTTATCATGAGAACCCCGGGCGCCGCGGCGCCCCCGTTGGAGAGACACGAATCCATGCGCGTACTGCTCGTCGAGGACGATCCGCTGATCGGCAGCGGGCTCGAACAGGGCCTCAAACAGGAAGGCTTCGCGGTCGACTGGGTGAAGGACGGCGACGCCGCGTCGCTCGCGCTGCGGGCGACCGGCTACGGGCTGCTGCTGCTCGATCTCGGGCTGCCGAACCGCGACGGCCTGTCGGTGCTCGCCGCGCTGCGCCGCCGCGACGAAAACCTGCCCGCGATCATCATCACCGCGCGCGACGGCGTGCCCGACCGTATCGCGGGCCTCGACAGCGGCGCGGACGACTATCTCGTCAAGCCGTTCGAGCTCGACGAGCTGCTCGCCCGCATCCGCGCGGTCAGCCGCCGCCATGCAGGCCGCGCGCAGACGACGCTCGCGATCGGCCCGCTGCGGCTCGATCCCGTCAAGCACCTCGTCTGGCTCGACGACGACGAAGTGCCGCTGTCGCCGAAGGAATTCGTGCTGCTGCACGAGCTGATGCGCGAACCCGGCGCGGTGATTTCGCGCGAACAGTTCGAGGAACGGCTGTACAGCTGGGGCGAGGAAATCGAGAGCAACGCGGTGCAAGTGCATATCCACAACCTGCGCAAGAAACTCGGCCACGACATGATTCGCACGGTGCGCGGCGTCGGCTACCGGATCGGTGACGGCACGTGACGCGCATGCAACGCGCGGTCGCGCGCTGGCGCAACGCGTCGCTGCGGCGCCGCCTGCTGACGTGGCTGCTGCCGGCCGCGTGCGTGATCGGCCTGGTCGCGAGCGCCGGCACCTACTGGGGCGCGCTGCGCGAACTCGACGACCTGCTCGACGACCAGATGCGCAGCATGTCGAAACAGATCGTCGTCGGCCCGAACGGCGAGCTGTCGTTCAGCAACCAGGCCAAAGGCAAGCACGGCTTCGAAGCGAGCGACCCCGATGCGGTGCTGCTGCAGGTCTGGCGCAACGGCACGCTCGTGTATTCGACAGATCGCGACTCGAAGCTGCCGCCGCCCGCGCAGCAAGGCATCGCGAGCGTCGACGTCGGCGGCCAGCCGTGGCGCACCTATGTGACCGAGCGCGGCGGCACGACGATCCGGCTCGCGCAGGCGCGGCATGCGCGCTGGGAAGCGATCGCGGGCATCGCCGTCCATCTGCTGTGGCCCGTGTTCTCGATGCTGCCGCTGCTCGCGCTCGGCCTGTGGTTCGGCATCGGCGCGGGGCTGCGGCCGTTGCGGGCAATCGCGTCCGGCCTGAAACGCAGGAATGCGAACAACCTCGAGCCGGTCGACGTCGCATCGATGCCGAACGAGGTCCGCCCGCTCGCCGAGGCCATCAACGACCTGCTCGCCCGCCTCGACCGCTCGTTCACGTTGCAGCGGCACTTCATCGCCGACGCCGCGCACGAGCTGCGCACGCCGATCATGGGGCTGTCGATCCAGTCGCAATTGCTGCGTCGCGCGGCGACGGCCGAGGAACGCGAGCACATCCTCGCGCAAATCCATGCGGGCACGACGCGCCTCGGCCACCTCGCCGAACAGTTGCTGACGCTCGCACGCCTCGAACCCGATGCGCAGGCGGCCGTCGCCGCGTCGGCGCCGCTCGATCTCGCCGCGCTGTGCCGCTCGGTGGTGTCGGACCGCACGCGCGTCGCCGACGCGCACCGGATCGATCTCGGTGCGATCGTCGACGGACCCGTGTTGACGGCGGGCAATGCCGACACGCTGCGCGTGCTGCTGAACAATCTCGTCGACAACGCGATCCGCTATGCGGGGGAAGGCGCGCGCGTCGACGTGTCGGCGCGCATGGACGGCGCGACGCCCGTACTCGAAGTCGCCGACGACGGCCCCGGCATCCCGGAAGCCGAACGCACGGACGTGTGGGAACGCTTCTATCGCGGCGAAGGCGCGCAAGCCGCCACGTCGGGCAGCGGGCTCGGGCTGTCGATCGTCAAGCGGATCGCCGAACAGCATCGCGCGACCGTCGCGCTCGGGACCACGCGCGGCGGACGCGGGCTGACCGTCACGGTGCGCTTCCCGCGCCCGGCCTGACGCGCGGCGGCGGGCGGCTTGTCCACAGATTATGTTGGCAAGCTTGTGGACAACCTTCCATTAACGGCACCAAGCCCTTGATCGGAAAGGGTTTGTCGTGCGTGCGCGGCAAATGCGCCGGACCGGGGCAGGCACGCGCTCCCGTCAGTTGTCGTTGACGATCCGCTCGACCCGAAGGCCGGTCGAGGTTTCGAGGACGTTCGTGTGCTTCTGCGCACCGCAATACAGCAGCCCCTTCGTCGACGCTCATTTGGAAATTTGACAACCAGTTGTCTATTACGTAAAATGGTTGTCAATTTACGATCCGGGCTGGATATGACGAAATCCGACAAGTTGACCGCCGTCGCGCTGTCCGTATTCCGGTTGAACGGCCTGCTGATCGAATGGGGCAACGCCTTCGCCGGGCCGCACGGCTTGACCAGCGCGCGCTGGCAGGTGCTGGGCGCGATCTCGATGGCGCAGGACGCGCCGAACATCCCGCAGATCGCCGATGCGATGGGTATCACGCGGCAGGCCGTCCTGAAACAGATCAACGTGCTGACCGACGAAGGGCTGGTGTTGTCGTTGCCCAACCCGGCGCACAAGCGCTCGCCGTTGTATTCGCTGACGCCGCGTGGCGAAGCGGCCTATCAGGCCGTGGTCGAGCAATGGCAACGGCATGTCCGCGACATCGCCGGCGATTTCAGTTCGGCCGACCTCGACGCGGCGCTGCGCGTGCTGTCGGCGATGTCCGGCACGCACGGCCAAGGCGGCCACGCGTGACCGCCCGCTTGCCCTCTACCCCACCAGGAGTACCCATGCCTCAGTTCAAGCCGATGGATCCGGCCTTTCCGATCCAGCAACAGATCGCGATCGACGCGGAGCCGGTCGTGCTCGTCAACGTGTTCACGCTGGCGCTCGCCGACGAAGCCGACTTTCTCGCCGCCTGGAAAGACGACGCGGAGTTCATGAAGCGGCAGCCCGGATTCATCTCGACGCAGCTTCACCGCGCGCTCGGCGACAGCCCGACCTACCTGAATTATGCGATCTGGGAATCGACGGATGCGTTTCGCGCGGCCTTCACGCATCCGGAGTTCGTCGCGAAGCTGTCGGCCTATCCGTCGTCCGCCGTCGCCAGCCCCCACCTGTTCCAGAAGGTCGGCGTGGCCGGTATCTGCACGGCGTGAGCCGGCGTGCGAGACGTGGCAGTGCGTGGCATCGGCCGAATCGCGAACACGGACTTCTCCACAGAAAATGTTGGCAAGCTTGTGGATATCCTGCGCACCGTGACGCTAAACCCTTGATCCGATGGACTTTGGCACGCGTGATGCAGAGGAGGCGCGGGCAATGGCCGCCGCCTTCACCGCTTCGCCGCACATCGCATCACGACGCCACGCCGCCACGACGATGGACGCTCGATGAACGTCGCCACCACCCCCCGCGTGCCGGGCCGGTGCGGCGCCACTTACCCACAGATTGTGTTGGCAAGCTTGTGGATAGCCTGCGCATACCGCGATCAAGCACTTGATCCGAAAGACTTTGTCCGCGCCGCCTCGAAACGGCACACGGCCGCCCGATCGCCTGTTGCGTGACGCCTCGGCACGCGACGTGCCGCCTGCCGTGCTTGTCCACAGATTGTGTTGGCAAGCGTGTGGATAGCCTGCGCATACCACGACCAAGCGCTTGATCCGAAAGACTTTGTCCGCGCCGCTTCAAATCGAGCACGGCGGCGCGCGTCATGCCGGACGCCGCCACTCGCGGGCTTGTCCACAATTTTTGTTGGCAAGCATGTGGATATCCTGAGCATGCGCGACCTAAGTCGTTGATCGCACAACGTTTGATCGCGCGGGTCACGACTGCGGCACGGCGCGTCCGAGGCGCGCGCCACCCATGCCGTGCCGCGCGGCTCAACCGAACGTCTGCGCGACGATACGCGCGACCGACGCGATCACGTCGTCCTTCGCCCGCGCATCGGCGCGCGTCTGCGTGTAGTACACGACCAGCACGATCGGCGCGCGCGACGTCGGCCAGATGACGCCCGCGTCGTTCGTCGTCCCGTAATCGCCGGTACCGGTCTTGTCGCCGACTGTCCACCCGGTGGGCACGCCCGCGCGAATTCGCTTGTCGCCGACCTTGTTGCCGCGCAGCCACGTGACGAGTTGCGCACGCTGCGCGGCCGGCAGCGCGTCGCCGAGCGTCAGCACGCGCATGCTGGCGGCCATCGCGGCGGGCGTCGTCGTGTCGCGCGGGTCGCCCGGCAGCGCGGTATTCAGTTCGGTCTCCCATCGATCGAGACGGAACATGTCGTCGCCGATCGAACGCGCATAGGCCGTTACCGCCGACGGGCCGCCGATCAGCTTCATCAGCAGGTTCGCAGCCGAGTTGTCGCTGTACTGGATCGTGGCCTCGCACAGCGCGGCGACCGTCATGCCCGTGCCGACATGCTTCTCCGACACCGGCGAATAGTTGACGAGGTCGGCCTTGGTGTACGTCACGCGCTGTTGCAGCAGGCCCGGCCGCTCGACGCTCTGCGCGAGCACCGCCGCACTCAGCATCGCCTTGAACGTACTGCAGAACGGGAAGCGCTCGCCCGCGCGATGCTCGATGACCCGGCCGCTCGCCGTGTCGATCGCGCACACGCCGAGACGGCCGCCCGCGTCGCGCTCGAGATCGGCGAGCGTCGTCGCCGCCGCGGCGGGCGCAATGGCGTCCGCGGCAGCCGCCGCTGCCGCCGTGGTTTCGTCCGGCGCGGCGGCCTGCCGCGACGCGCACGCGGCGACGGTGAGAACGAGCGGCGCCGTCGCGGCGGCCAGCAACAGGGTTCGACGTTTCGATGAGTAGGTCATGTCGGTTGTCTCGTGGTGGAATGGCGGCGAAACGGTGGTGCGTGTCGAAAACGGCCGGCCGCCGAGACAGCACTATCGGGACTTTACGGTTGACTGACAAGCAACGATAATTGAGCGCTGACAAAAGAAATTCTTATGACGAAGCTTCGCCCTCATCTCCCGCTCAATGCGTTGCGCGCGTTCGAATCGTCGGCGCGCCACCTGAACTTCACGCGCGCCGGCCTCGAGCTGAGCGTGACCCAGGCCGCGGTCAGCCAGCAGGTGCGCTCGCTGGAGGAGCGGCTCGGCTGCACGTTGTTCACGCGGTTACCGCGCGGCCTCGGGCTGACCGACGAGGGGCGCGCATTGCTGCCGGTACTGAGCGACGCGTTCAGCCGTATCGAGACGGTGCTCAAGCAGTTCGACGGCGGGCGCTTCCACGAGGTGCTGACGCTCGGCGTCGTCGGCACCTTTGCCCTAGGCTGGCTAATGCCGCGGCTGAAGCAGTTCGGCGACACGCACCCGTTCGTCGAGCTGCGGCTGCGGACCAACAACAACGTCGTCGACCTCGCCGCCGAGGGCCTCGACTTCGCGATCCGCTTCGGTGAAGGCAACTGGCCGACGACGCGCAACGAGCGGCTGCTCGATGCACCGCTCACCGCACTGTGCACGCCGGACATTGCGCGACGCCTCGCGCGGCCGGCCGATCTCGCGAACGAAACGCTGCTGCGCTCGTACCGCACCGACGAATGGCTCGGCTGGTTCGACGCCGCGCAGCTCGAACCGTGGGCCGTCAACGGGCCCGTGTTCGATTCGTCGCGGCTGATGGTCGAGGCCGCGATGCAGGGCGCGGGCGTCGCGCTCGCGCCCGCGTGCATGTTCGCGCGCGAACTGCAGCTCGGCCAGCTCGCGCGGCCGCTCGACATCGACGTGCGTGCGGGCGGCTACTGGCTCACGTCGCTGAAATCGAAACCGCTGACGCCCGCGATGACGCTCTTTCGCGACTGGATCGTGGCGGAAGCGGCCGGCGCGGCGCCCACCGAGTAACGCCGCCGCGCTTGTCCACAGAAAGTGTTGGCAAGGATGTGGATATCCTGGGTATCCGGGGCCTAAGCCCTTGATCGCGCACACATTCGCGCGCCGATGCACGGCGCGGGCAGCCTTTGCGCACGGGCTTCGCGCACCGGTCGCATTCCGGCCGGATCCTCAACCCGTACGACGCAATCGATTGCGAGTTGTCCACAGATTTTGTTGGCAAGCCTGTGGATATCCGCCAGATCGGACGCGTAACATCTTGATACACAAGGGGATTCAGTGCACGGACCTTGACCGGTCAATGGTGTGGCACGGAAACGGTTGCCGAACCGCACGCCGTGCACGCGTGGCGCGCCCGGCCGACGGCCGGGCGGTTCTCCACAGATTGTGTTGGCAAGCTTGTGGATATCCTGCGTATCGGGCACCTAACCGATTGAGCGGACGAGGTTTTGTGCCGCGTCCGCCGAATCGGGCAGCGTCTGCGCCGCCCGTGCGTCAATGGCGGTCGAGCCCGCCGCGCAATTCGCTCGCCTTGTCGCGCAACGCTTCGTAGCCCGAACGCGCATGCTCGGGCAGGTCGGGATCGCCGATCAGTGCGCCGAGCGTTTCGATCAGGCTGAACAGGATGCCCTTCGCCGCGCCGACCGCGATGCTTTGCGATTCGATCGACTTGTGCAGGTGGTCGACCGCCGCTTCCAGATTCTCGAGCTTGTGCTCGCCGTCGTCGGGCCGGTTGTCGGTCGTCATCGTCTACCTCCGCCATCGTTCAAGGGTCATGTCACGATTCTATGCCGCTGCGCGCGAACGTGGCGCGACATCGCGCAACGTTCGCGCGGCACGCCGCTACAGCACCGCGACCACCTTCACGCGGCCCGGCTGCTCCGCCGCGGCGACCACCTGGCCGTCGACGCGGCGGAACGTCAGCGACACGGTTTCGTCGCCGACGCGCAGCGCATCGATCCGCAGCCAGTCGACGCCTTCCGGCAATGCCGGACGCTCGACGCGCACCTCGTGGCGCGACGCGTCGATGCTCACGCCGAGGCACGCCTGCAGCATCATGAACGGCGCGCCGGCCGCCCACGCCTGCGGCAGGCAGGCCACCGGATACGCGGTCGGCGGTTCGCCGCGCCGGCGCGGGAAGCCGCAGAACAGCTCCGGCAAGCGCATCTCGAAGCTCACCGCCGCCTCGAACAGCGCGCGCAGCAGATTCACCGCGGCCGTCTTGTCGCCGTAGCGCGCCAGGCCGCGCGCGATGAGCGCATTGTCGTGCGGCCACACCGAGCCGTTGTGATAGGCCATCGGGTTGAAACGCGGCTGGCCGGCCGCGAGCGTGCGGATGCCCCAGCCCGTCTGGAACAGCGCCGAGCCGAGCACGCCCGCGACCGCCGCGCCGCGCTCGGCGTCGGGCAGCCCGAATGCAAGCAGGTGGCCCGCGTTCGACGCGAACACGCGGCACAGATCGCCACGACCGTCGAGCGCGATCCCGTAGAAATCGCCTTCCGGCATCCAGAACAGCGCGTCGACCTGCTCGCGCAGCGTCTTCGCGCGCAACGCGTAGCGCGTCGCGTCGGCAGCATGGCCGCGCCGGTGCGAGCAAGCCGACATCGCGTCGAGCGCCGCGCACGCATAGGCCTGCACTTCGACGAGCGCGATCGGCCCGTCCGGGAAACGGCCGTCCGCGTGGAATACCGAATCGTGACTGTCCTTCCAGCCCTGGTTCGCGAGGCCGCGTTCCGACGTGCGCTGATAATCGAGCAGCCCGTACGGATTGCGGTCGCACTTGTCGATCACCCATTGCGCGGCGCGCTCGAGCGCGGGCCACAGCTCGTCGATCAGCGCTTCGTCGCCGGTGCGTTCGACATAGGCGCCCGCGAGCACGATGAACAGCGGAGTCGTATCGACGCCGCCGTAGTACAGCGCGAACGGCACCTCGCCCGTCGCGGCCATCTCGCTGCGGCGGAACTCGTGCATGATCTTGCCGGGCTCCGCGTCGCGGAACGCGGAGGTCTCGCGCGCCTGATGCTCGGCGAGAAAACGCAGCACGCCGCGCGCGAGCGACGGCTGCAGCCACAGCATCTGCAGCGACGTGATGATCGCGTCGCGACCGAACGGCGTCGAGAACCACGGGATGCCCGCATACGGGTACGGCCCCGTGTCGAGTTGCGTCGTGAGCAGCCCGAGATCCGCGAGCGAACGATCGAGCCATGCGTCGAACAGCGGATTGCCGGTGTTCACGCGCGCCATCGACTCGCGCCGTGCCCGCATCTCGCGATGCACGCCGACGAGAGCGGTGCGCAGCGCGACGCGGCCGCATCCGGGCCCTTCGGCCTGCGCGGGCCCGAGCGTCGCATCGACGGTCAGGTAAATCGACACGCACGCCTGCGCGGCGATCGTCAGCGTGTAGTCGGCGCGATCGACCGACAGCGCATCGGGCGCCGGCGAGAAATGCACGGTCACGTTGCGCGCCACGCTGTCGAGGCCGTCGTAGTGCAGCCGCACCGCGCCCGCGTCGACGCGCGGCGCGCCCACCGTGCCGCGCTTCGGCCGCCGCGTGCCGCGCACTTCGAACATGTCCTTGAAATCGGCCGCGAACGACAGCGACAGCGGCACCTCGGCTTCGCTCGCGCCGTAGTTCGTCAGCGTCAGCGCTTCGTAAAGCACGTCGCCCGCGAGCACGCGCATGCGCTCGATATGGATCACGCCTTCGGGCGTCTCGTGGCCGCCGAGCGGCGGCAGCGGGCGGTTCGTCAGGTGCGCGGTGAACGACGCGTTGTCGGCGCTCGTCGCGCCCGACAGCAGCGACGGCGCGCGGCCGCCGAACGTCAGGCGCCAGGTCGACAGCACGCGCATGTCGTCGACGAACAGGCCGTCGTCATGCCCACCGATGTCGCCGAGCGCGTCGCTGACCACGAACGCGTCGCCGGATTTCAGCACGTACTGGTTGTTGCGCGCGAGGGCCTGCGGATCGGCTTCGGGCGCGATGAAAGCGGGACCCGACGCGGTGGTCGGGGCAATGGGCGCGACTTGCGGCGCCTGCGTCGTCGTGGCTTCGGCGTGATTCGGCATCGATGCTCCTGTGTCGAGGCGCAACGCGCGGCGCGCGTCGCGTGTTTCGCACAGGATAGGCCAGAACGGCGTACGTGCGCAGCGCCGAAACGGCCGCGACGCCATGCGACGTTGCTTCGTCGCATGGCGTCGCTTACGGGCACGTCAGTTGCCGGTCAGAATTTCCACAGGATGTTGCCGAGGATCGCGTTGTCGCGCACGCCGCTGCCATACTGGCCGCTGTACGTGAGGCCGAGCGTCAGGCGCTTCGTGATGTTCGCGTCGATGCCGGCTTCGAGCACCGCGCTGTCGCGAGCAATCGGCACGCCCGACACCTGGAACGACGTGCCGCCGTTCGCGAACGTGAACGCCGACGACGGCCGCACGTTGCCGAACGCATGCCGCCAGCCGACCGTGCCGCGCGCGGTGAACGTGCCGCTCGCGATCGAACCGAGCTGCGACGCCGCGCGCAGGCCGAGCGTCGAGAAGCCGACGTGGGTCGTCTCGCCGCCGGCGCGCAGCGCAGCCGCGCCGCCGGTTTCCGTATAGCCGTCGGTATGCAGGTTCATATACGCAAGGCCCGCGAACGGCTCGATCGCGACCGGGCCGACCGGCAGCGCGTAGCCGACTTCGCCGAACACCTGCGCCGAATGCGCGTTGTAGCCGGCCGAGTCGTGATCGGAGAAGCCCGCGAAGCCCGGATAGCGGTCGCTGTTGATGCGATACCACGTGTACGACGCGCCGCCGCGCACGCCGAGCGCGCCATACTGCGCGCCGCCGTACAGCGACAGGTAGTAGCTGTTCACCGCTGCCGACGAACTCTGGTCGTTGTCGAGCGAGCTGTGCGTGACGCCCGCGGCCAGACCCGCACGCCACTTGTCGTTGAGCGCCATGTCGGCGCCGGCGATGAAGCCCGTCATGCTGCGCTTGATCGTCGACGCGTTGCCGTCGCCGGCGAGGCGACTGCGGCCGCCGAACGCCTGCCCCCAGACGACCGGCTGATAAGGCGTCCCGCCGTAGCACCCTTCGCGCGAACCGATCCGGCGTTCCGGCGGCAGCGTCGGGTCGGTCACGCCGGCCGTGTTGTCGCCGCACAGCGCGGCGCCGCCCGACGACAATGCCGCGAGCGGGCCCGATCCGGGCGCGAGGCCCTGACGAACGCGATCGGTCACCGCGTCGCGCACATAGCGGCTGTCGAGCAGCAGCATGCTCTTCAGGCTCGCCTGCAGTTCGCCATCGAGCAGCCCGTACGCGCGGCGCGCGGTGGGCGCGTCGGTCGTCAGCACCGCGTCGTACAGCGGATTGCCGGTGCCGAGCCCGCCGAGCGCGGTCGCGACCGAGCGCTGGTTCGGCGTCGTCGCGACGTCGGGCAGCGACGTGCCGTTCTGGACCAGTTGCAGGTACACGTGATCCGGATCGTAGGTGAGCTTCGGCATCAGGAACGCGTAGTTCGCGTTCACCTGGGCGAATGCTCCCTGCACGCCCGACGACGCAGTAAGGATCGTGTAGGTCGTGCTCGGCTGGTAGCTGCCCTGGTTCGCGAACACCTGCACGGTGCCGCCATTGAGCATCGCCGTGCCGCTCGCCGCGAGGCTGCCGCTTTGCTGCGGCGTGGCGGCGACCTGGAACGTCGAACCCGGCTGGAACGTGACGTTGCCGGCCACGTTCAGCGACGCGCCCGGCTGCGTGGCGGCGGCCGTCGCGCCGCCCTGCACCACGAGGCCGCCGATCGTGCCGGTGCCCGTCAGCGTCGCGCCGTTCTGCACGGTGACGGTCGACTGGCCGAGCGAACCGTTGACGGCGAGCGTGCCCGCGCTGACGGAGGTCGGGCCGCTCAGCGTGCTCGTGCCGGTCAGCGTGAGTTGTCCGCTGCCGGCCTGGGTGAGCGAACCCGTGCCGGACAGCACGCTCGCGATCGTCACATTGCCCGATTGATCGACGATCAGCGCACCGTTGTCGACGACGTTGCCAGCCACGCTGCCCGACGTGCCGCCGTTGCCGAGTTGCAGCGCGCCGCCGGCTGCGATCGTGGTGCCGCCCGTGTACGTGTTGTCGCCGGTCAGCACCTGCGTGCCGCTCGCCACCGTCACACCGCCCGAGCCACCGATCGTGCCGCCGAACGTACTGCTGCCGCTGCCGTTCAGCGCCAGCGCATTCGCGCCGAGATTCACGTTCGTGCCGGCCGCACCCGACAGCGCACCGACCGTTTGCGTGCCGGTCGTACCGCTCACGTCGAACGTCGCACCGGCGCCCGCGAGATTCACCGCGCCCGTCGCCGCGAGACTGCCGCCGGCGCCGAGTGCGAGTGTGCTGCCGCCGTTGATCGTCGTGCCGCCCGTGTACGTGTTCGCGCCCGTCAGCGTCTGCGTGCCGGTGCCCGCCAGCGTCACGCCGCCCGTCCCGCCGATCGTGCCGCCGAACGTACCGTTGGTGGCGCCATTCAGCGTCAGCGCATTCGCGCCGAGATTCACGTTCGTGCCGGCCGCACCCGACAGCGCACCGACCGTTTGCGTGCCGGTCGCACCGCTCACGTCGAACGTCGCACCGGTGCCCGCGAGATTCACCGCGCCCGTCGACGCGAGACTGCCGCCGGCGCCGAGTGCGAGCGTGCTGCCGCCGTTGATCGTCGTGCCGCCCGTGTACGTGTTCGCGCCCGTCAGCGTTTGCGTGCCCGTGCCGGCAACCGTCACACCGCCCGCCCCGCCGATCGTGCCGCCGAAGGTGTTGTTGCCGCTGCCGTTCAGCGTCAGCGCATTCGCGCCGAGATTCACGTTCGTGCCGGCCGCGCCGGTCAGCGTGCCGAGCGTCTGGGCGCCCGTCGCACCGCTCAGATTGAACGTCGCGCCCGTGCCCGCGAGATTCACGGCGCTCCCCGACGCAAGGCTGCCGCCCGCGCCGAGCGCGAGTGTGCTGCCGCCATTGATCGTCGTGCCGCCCGTGTACGTGTTCGCGCCCGTCAGCGTCTGCGTGCCCGTGCCGGCAACCGTCACGCCGCCCGCCCCGCCGATCGTGCCGCCGAACGTACCGTTGGTGGCGCCATTCAGCGTCAACGCATTCGTGCCGAGATTCACGTTCGTGCCGGCCGCACCGGTCAGCGTGCCGATGGTCTGCGCGCCCGTCGCACCGGCCAGATCCAGCGTCGCGCCGGCGCCCGCGAGGTTCATCGCGCCGGTCGACGCGAGGCTGCCGCCCGTGCCGAGCGCCAGCGTCCCGGCGTTGATCGTCGTGCCGCCCGTGTAGGTACTCGCGCCGGTCAGCGTGGTGGTGGCCGCGCCGTCCTTCACGAGGCTGCCCGCGCCGGAAATCGCGCCGCCCAGCGTGAGACTGTTGCTGCCGCCCAGCGTCAGTGCGGCACCCGTGCCGAGATTGACCGCATTGCCGACCGACAAGGCCGCATTCGTATCGAGCGTCGCCGTGCCGCCGACGTTCAGCGCGCCAGTGCCGAGCGCGCCGTTGTTGCCGAGCACCAGGCTGCCGCTATCGAGGTTCGTACCGCCGGTGTAGGTATTGGCGCCGTTCAGCGTCTGCGTGCCGGTACCCGACAACGTGAGACTGCCGGTGCCGCCGATTACTCCGCCGAACGTGCCGCTGGCCGTACCGCCCAGCGTCAGCGCGTTGGCGCCGAGATTCACGCTCGTTCCCGCGACACCCGACAGTGCGCCAAGGGTTTGCCCGCCCGTCGCACCGGCCAGATCCAGCGTCGCGCCGGCGCCCGCAAGGTTCATCGTGCCCGTCGATGCAAGGCTGCCGCCCGCGCCGAGCGCGAGCGTGCCGGCATTGATCGTCGTGCCGCCCGTGTACGTGTTCGTCCCCGTCAGCGTCGTCGTCGCCGCGCCGTTCTTCACGAGGCTGCCCGCGCCGGCAATCGCGCCGCCCAGCGTGAGGCTGTTGCTGCCGCCCAGCGTGAGGGCAGCGCCCGTGCCGAGGTTGACCGCATTGCCGACGGACAAGGCCGCATTCGTATCGAGCGTCGCCGCCCCGCCGACGGTCAGCGCGCCGGTACCCAATGCCGAGCCGTTGCCGAGCACCAGTCCGCCGGCGTTCAGCGTCGTGCCGCCCGCATAGTTGTTCGCGCCCGACAGCGTGAGCGTCGCCGCGCCGTCCTTCACGAGACCGCCTCCGCCGGAAATCACGCCGCCGAGGCCGAGATCGGTGCTGCCGCC
The DNA here is from genome assembly GCF_002223355.1 of Burkholderia sp. HI2761. Classification (NCBI taxonomy): domain Bacteria; kingdom Pseudomonadati; phylum Pseudomonadota; class Betaproteobacteria; order Burkholderiales; family Burkholderiaceae; genus Burkholderia; species Burkholderia sp. HI2761. Next base: position 2,524,468 of record NZ_NKFN01000007.1, read on the forward strand.
AAGCGTCAGCGTGGTACCCGTCGCGAGGTTGACGCCATTTGCCAGGGACACGTTGGCGGTAGCGTCGAGCGTCGACGAGCCGTTCACGTTCACCACGCCGATGCCGAGCGACGCATTGCTGCCGACGACGAGGTTGCCGCCGTTCAGGTTGGTGCCGCCCGTGTACACGTTCGTGCCCGTCAGCGATTGCGTGCCAGTACCCGACAGCGTCACGCTGCCGGCCCCCCCGATCGTACCGGCATAGGTCGCATTGCCGGTGCCGTCGAGCGTCAGCGAATTCGCGCCGAGGTTCACGTTCGTGCCGGCCGCGCCGGCCAGCGAGCCGATCGTCCGCCCGCCCGATGCGGCGCTCACGTCGAACGTTGCGCCCGCACCGGTCAGGTTGACCGTGCCGGCGGCCGACAGACTGCCGGCCCCACTCAGCGCGAGCGTGCCGCTATTGATGGTCGTGTCGCCCGTATACGTGTTCACGCCGCTCAGCGTCATGGTCGCCGCGCCGTTCTTCGTGAGGCCGCCGCTTCCGTTGATCGCGCCGGTCAGCCCGAGATTGCTGCCGCCGCCGATCGTCAGCGTCGAGCCGGTGGCGAGATTGACCGTGTTGCCGAGCGTCACGTTCGTGCTCGCGTCGAGCGCCGCCGACGCATTGACGTTCAGCGTACCCGTGCCGAGCGCCGAATTGTTGCCGACCACCAGGCCGCCGGCGTTGAGGTTCGTGCCGCCCGTGTAGCTGTTCGCGCCGGACAGCGTCAGCGTGCCGCCGTCGTTCTTCGTCAGCACGCCGCCGCCCGACACCGTGCCGGAGAGCGTCAGCCCGGTCGCGCCCTGCACCGTCAGGCCACCCGTGCCGAGCGACACGTCGTTGGAGACGTTGAGCCCCGCCACGCCCGCCTGCAACGCGCCGCCGTTGCCCGTGACGGTGCCGGTGCCGAGCGACGCGTTGTCGTTGATGATCGCCACGCCGCCGCTGAGCGTTGCGTCCTGCGCCGTGGACGCACCGTTGATGGTCCAGTTTCCGCTCGCGACGTCGAGGTGATTGAAGTTGATGTAGTTGTTGACCGCGATCGTGCCGTTCGCCGCGGCGCCCTGCTGCAGGTTGAGCGTGTTGTTGCCGCCCGCGCCGCCGTCGACGACGCCGGTTGCCGCCACGCCGAGCGTGATCGGGCCGACCGTGATGTTGAATGCACCACCGGTGCCGCCGGCCGTGTTGACCGACGAGCCCGTCACGGCATTGAACGTATTCGTGCTGTTCGCCCCCATCGACACGCCGCCGTTGATCGTGCCCGAGTTGGTGAACGTATTGCCCTGTCCGGGCGTGCCGTTCGTGCTGAACGACACGCGACCGGTAATCGTTCCGCTGTTCGACATGTTGACCGTGCCGCCGCCGTATGCGGCGACCACCGGCGCATCGGCGCCGACGAGGGTCGCGCCGGATAGTGCCGTGGAGCCGATCGAACCGGTGTTCGTAATGGTCGACGTGCCGCCCGTGCCGTTTTGAACCGACAGCGCCATGCCCGTCACGCCGGCGATCGCCACGCCGGTCGAGCCGTTCATCGTGCCGTTGTTGGTCACGGTCGCCGTGCTCGCCGACGCGTTGCCGACTACCGTGCCGCTCGACAGGATGCCGAGCCCCGAGCCGAGCAGCGCCGGGTCGATCGTGCCGTTGTTGGTCAACGTCGTGCCGCTGCCGGTCAGCGACATCGCCGTGCCGCCGACACCGAGCAGCACGCCGACGCTGGCGCCGGGGTTGACCGTCACGTTCAGGTTGTTGGCGCTGTTCGAATAACTGGGTGCCAGCGGGTTCGCGACGCCGGAACAGGTCACCGTGGTGCCCGCCGTGCTGCAGGTCGCATAGGCGGGAACGATGCCCGCGCCCGACAACGCCAGAAACACGCCCGTGGGCAACAGCAGTCTCGGAAACGGCTCACCCGCTTTTTTCGAACGCGCAATATTCATGCTGTCCCTCGTTATTGATTTCGGCCCTGGTATTGGTATCGCGGCCGCACCGCATGGCACGCAGTAGAAAATCACGGACAAAAGCGTCCGCTCCGATAATCGCGACGCGATATCGGTTTATTCACGGATGAAGTTTTGATCGACCCGGGAATACGGTCGAAACTAGTCGAATGACATGATGGCGGCCCCTGGTTTTTGCAGCGACTTTCTGGTTGATTCGATTACTGCCCTGCTTTTATCAGACAAGGCTATATCAAACGCAAACCGTTTTCCAGTCGATGTTTACCTATCGGATCAAGCGTCGACGAACATGTACTTTTTACCCGCCAGGGAGCTCCGGGTACGACACCCCGCACGTTTTTCGCCGGCTTATTTTGATTTTTCGCAAAGATATCGGACACGACGCATCCGTGAAAACGCCGATATATATGGTTTTGATTCAATACAGACGGATTTTGCAGCGCAATATTTTTACCGCGACGAATCGTCAATATGGATAATCAGCATCCGCTTAATAAACGAACCGAATTGTTGAGCTTCCAGGGAAATTATTTTGATTTTTCGCCGCGCAAGGGATTTTCAACACGAATCGTTATCGTTTATCCGGTGTCGATGGCGTTCGCGCAGTCGGCATGAGACGACGGGAACCCGGAGAAAACAACGAAACCACGCATGCCGAAAGCGCGCGCTCCCGAGGTCACCACATCACGAAAACAGGCTCATCAGATAAAGCATCGGCCGAAACGAGACCGGTCGCGCATCGGGATTCGCCCACAGACGCACCGCATAGACGACATAGGCCGGCACCTCGCGCCAACTCGAATAGACATCGCGCAGTTGAAAGCGGCGCGGGTACGCGGCGGAGATGTTCTCCCGCGCAATGCCGACACGCTCGAACGCGAGGCGCGCCCGCGCGAGATGGTAGTACTGGCTGACGATCAGCACGCGCGACAGGCGATGCGCGTGCAGGTAGGCAAGCGTGTGTCGGGCGGTCGCGAGCGTGTTGTCGCCCTGGTCGTCGACGGCGATCCGGTCGGCCGGCACGCCGCGCGCCACGAGGTAGTCGCGCATGGCCGTCGCCTCGTTCAGCCCGGGGCCGTCGATCGCGCCGCTGACCAGAAACGCCGGGCACTGCCCCGTGCGGTAGCAGCGCACGCCGACGTCGAGCCGGGCCGCGAGCACGGGCTTCGGCGCGCCGGTGTCGTCGAGCGCGTTGCCGAAGATCACGGCGACGTCGGCCGGTTCGCTCGGCATCCGCATCCCGTATCCGACGAGCGCGACGGCGGCGGCGCCCCAGATGCACGCGACGACGGCCAGCAGGCGGCCCGTTCGGGTCGCAAAGCCCCGTTTGGTGTGGTCTTTCAAGGTTTTCGGTCTCTCAGGTCGTCGGGCGTATCGGCTGGCCCGGCCCCGCATGGGCGCGTAACGCTAGCATGGCGCGCTCGCGCGTGTCCACGCGGCGGACCGATGCCGGGCTGCTACCGGCCTTTCGGCACGATGACCGACAGTGCGCGCCCGGGTAAGCGGGCCGGCAATACGGAGATCGAAAGAATGCGAATGGCCGCGCCGCGCGGCCCGGACCGATTCAATCGGCCGGGCACATCGCGAGCCGCCCCATCGCCTCGCCGGCGCCGCGCACCGCGCAGGTGGCCGGCTCGTCGGCGACCCGTGCGACCAGCCCGGTCTCGTCGTACAGCAGGCGTTCGAGATCGGCGAGCAGCGCGCCGCCGCCGGTGAGCACCACGCCGCGATTCGCGATATCGGTCACGAGTTCGGCCGGCGCGTTTTCCAGCACCGACTTCACCGCGCCGATCACCTGCTTGAGCGGCGCGGCCAGTGCGTCCGCGACGTCGTGATTGGACAGCTCGACCGAACGCGGCAGGCCGTCGCCGATGCTGCGGCCGACGGCGCGGGTCGACGTGCGCGGCACCGCGCTGGTGGCCGAGCCGATCGTCTTCTTCACGTGCTCCGCCGTCTGCTCGCCGAGCAGCACGCCGTACAGGTTGCGGACATGGTTGACGATCGCCGCGTCGAACTGGCTGCCGCCGACGCGAATCGCCTCGCGGTACACGATGCCGCCGAGCGCGATGACGGCGACTTCGGTCGTCCCGCCGCCGATGTCGATGACCATCGAGCCGACCGGCTCAGTCACCGGCAAACCCGCGCCGAGCCCGGCCGCGAGCGATTCCTCGATCAGCTCGACCTCCGATACGCCGGCCGCGAACGCGGCCTCGCGGATCGCGCGGCGCTCGACGGCCGTCGCGTCGGACGGCACGCACAACGTGACCTCGACGCGGCGGCCGAAGCGCGAGCGGGTGCGCGACATGTCGATGAAGCTGCGGATCATCTGTTCGGCCGCGTGCGCGTCCGCGATCACGCCGTGCCGCATGGGCCGCACGGATTCGAGATGCCCCGGTTCGCGGCCGAGCAACGCCTTCGCGAGCTCGCCGACGGCCTCGAGAATCGGCCGCGCGTCGCTTGCGCCGCCCTTGCGGAAGCAGACGACCGACGGCTGGTTCAGCACCACGCCGCGTTCGTGCGTATAGATCCGCGTACTTGCCGTTCCCGGGTCGATCGCAACGGGTTGCGAAAACAACTTTCCGAACAGCGGTGTCGACATATCAAACCTTTGTGAGGGAACGGGCCGGGACAGCCGCGCCGCACTTTTTGCCGCGCGTCCATGCCGCCCCATCACGAGCTTAGCGGCAAATCGTTCCGATACTTTAGGCAATTCCCGTGATTTTTTCGCGACGAAATTGCCGAACGTGGCGTTTCGGGCACGTCCGGCTACGCAACGGCCTCTCGCGTTGGGCCTGTAAAACACGGTAATCTCTCGGTCTTGCCTGCTCCCGGCAGGCCTCAGACGCACGATCACGCCAGGTATGTTCACCATGACAGCGACCGTTTTCTTCCGCTGGGCGCCGGTGCGCCCGCTCTGCACGGCGCTCGTTGCCTTCTGGTGCTGCACGGTCGCCGCCCAACCGCTGCCGGCCACCGAATCCGCCGCTGCCCGGACCGTTGCCGCTGCCGCCAACGCCGCAGCTGCCGCCGCACCCGCCGCGTCGACGCACACCTGCACGGCCGACGGCGGCCCGGCCGGCCGCCCGTCGATCGGCCTCGTGCTGTCCGGCGGCGGCGCGCGCGGCTACGCACACCTCGGTGTCCTGAAAGTGCTGGAGGACAACCGGATTCCGATCGACTGCATCGCGGGCACCAGCATGGGCGCCGTGGTCGGCGGCCTGTACGCGAGCGGGATGGCGGCCGACGAGATGCAAAAGCGGCTGTCGGAAGTCAATCTGGCGGATATCGCGTTCGACGTGACGGACCGCGCGGACCTGCCGCAAACCAGCCGGGAAGACGAACGCCTGTACATCAACGGGCTGACGCTCGGCTTCGGCAAGAAAGGCGTCAAGGCGCCGGTCGGCCTCGTCCAGGGCAATCGGCTGCAGGCGCTGCTCGCGAACTGGACGGCCGCCGTGCCGACCAACCAGCCGTTCGACCTCCTGCCAATCCCGTACCGCGCGGTCGCGACCGACCTGCAGACGGGCCAGATGGTCGTGCTCGACCACGGCTCGCTGCCGCTCGCGATTCGCGCGAGCATGGCGATGCCGGGCCTGTTCGCGCCGGCCGAGATCAACGGGCACGCGCTGGTGGACGGCGGGCTCGTCAGCAACCTGCCCGTCGACACCGCCCGGCAGATGGGCGCGAACATCGTGATCGCCGTCGACATCGGCTCGCAACTGCGCCCGCTCGACGCGCTCGCGTCGCCTGCCGACGTGATGCAGCAGATGGTCGGCATCCTGATCCGCCAGAACGTGACCGCGCAGCGCAAGCAGCTCGACGCGCAGGACGTGCTGCTCACGCCGAACCTCGGCTCGCTCGCGTTCACCGATTTCCAGAACGCGAAGCAGGCGATTGCCGCCGGCGAGGTCGCCGCGACCGCGGCGCTGCCGAAGCTGCGGCGTTTCGCGCTCACGCCGGAACAGTACGCGGCCTACCGGTCCGCGCACGCGCAGCCGCTGCCGCCGCCGATCCGGATCACGCGCATCGACATCAAGACCAGCGGCGGCGTGCCGAAGCGCGTCGTCAGCAACGCGCTGCATGTGAAACCCGGCGACATCTACGATCCGAAGACCGTCAGCCAGGATCTGCTCGGGCTCACGACGGGCGGCAACTTCGAGAGCGTCACGCAGCAGATCGTGAGCCGCGGCGACGACAACGTGCTCGAGATCGACGCGCGCGAGAAGTACTGGGGGCCCAACTTCCTGCTGTTCGGGCTCGGCATGTCGAGCAGTTCGACCGACGAAGGCGGTTTCCGCCTGCACGTCGGCTACCGGCGGCCGTGGCTCACCGAATCGGGGCTCGAATTCCGCGCGGACACGACGATCGGGAGCGACCTGCAGTCGGCCCGCGTCGAATTGCGCCAGCCGCTGTCGTCCGCGTACGGTGTGTACCTGTCGCCGTACGCGGAATACCAGCGTCGCTATGCGAACCTGTACGACGACTCCGGCGACGTGAAGATCACGCAGTACCTGATGCAGACGGCACGGGCGGGAATCGATCTGGGCCTGCCGATCGCGCGGCTCGGCGATTTCCGGATCGGCCTCGGTTACGTGACCGGGCACGGCTCGCCGACCTACAACTTGCCGTTCGACAACGGCAGCGGCCAGACGCTGCTGTGGCCGAGCTTCACGTCCCAGGCGCTGATCGCGCGGGCACGGTTCGTGATCGATCAGCTCGACGATCCGATGTTCCCGCGCAAGGGTTATTTCGGCGAACTGCGAATCGAACGCTCGCTCGTGTCGCGCAACGGCGGCTCGGCACAGGCATTCGACGACGGGATCAACAACGCGCCCTATACCGAGATCTACGGCAAGGCGATGATCGCGCAGCAGTTCGGCCGGCACAGCGTCAGCGCGACGATCGAAGGCGGCAAGAGCATCGGCGGCACCAACCTGATCAACGCGTTCAACTTCACGCTCGGCGGCTTCCAGCATCTGTCCGCCTATGCGGCCGATCAGCTGAACGGCAACGAGCTGGCGTACGGGCAGGTCACGTACATGAACCAGTTGATGACGTTCAACGCATCGCCGATCAAGGCGCTGTCGGTGGGCGCCAGCGCGGAAGTCGGCAACGTCTGGTCCAGCGGCCAGCAGATCGGCGGCGGCGCGCTCAAGCAGAGCTACACGTTCTTCACGAGCCTGTCGACCGCGTTCGGGCCCGTCTACATCGGCGTGGCGCTCGCGCCCGGCGGCCGACGCAACTTCTACCTGCAGCTCGGCCGCACCTACTGAGCATGCGCGGATGCCGCTTCGGCGGCATCCGTGGCGTCGGTGCGCTCGCCGGCAGCCTTCGTCGTCACGATTGCCGCGGATCGGTCCTCGCGCAGCGTAGCCCTAGACCGGCCAACTGATCTCGAAGCGCGCGCCGCCGAGCTCGACCGGATCGACGACCGCGATCCGGCCGTTGTGCGCGTGGAGCACCTGCCGCGTGATCGACAGGCCGAGCCCGTAGCCGCCGGTGCGACGGTCGAGGCGCACGAACGCGTCGAAGATCCGTTCGCGCTCGCCCTCGGGCACGCCGGGGCCGTCGTCCTCGACGAAGATCTCGATGTTGCCGTGCACGAGCGAGATTCCGACAACGATCCGCGATTTCGCGTACTTGCTCGCGTTGCGCAACAGGTTGCGCATCGCATACGACATCAGCCGCCGGTCCATCTTCACGCGCAAATCCGCCCCGATCGCGATACGCGACTCGATCGCACGGTCCGGATACAGCAGTTGCGCGTCGTTCACCTGGTGCTCGAACCACGCGACCGGCGCGGTCATCTCGATGTTCGACTGCAGCGAGCTGTATTCGAGCCGGGCATACGTGAGGCTCATGTCGATCAGCTCCTCGAGCTCGGTCACGTCCTGCGCGATGCTCTCGAGCGCGCCCTGGTATTCGGCCGCCGAACCCGGTTCGCGCAGCATTTCGAGCGCGAAACGCACGCGCGCGAGCGGCGTGCGCAGTTCGTGCGAGATCCCGTTCGTCAGATCGCGCTGCGCGGCGATCAGCCGCTCCATGCGCATCGCGAGCGCATTCAGCGTGCGCGCGAGCGGGCCGATGATCACGCTGTGCGATTCGCGCGCGCGCGTGTTGAAACGCCCGCCGGTGAAGTCGATCGCGCGCTCGCGCACCATCACCAGATCCGACCAGACCGGCCGCATCCACCGGTACGCGGCGAGCGCGGGCGCCGTAAACACGAACGCCAGCACGATCCAGATGTCGCCCGGCAGCGAGTCGAACGCATGCCACACGACCTGCGGCGACAATTCGACGCACAGCGCGAGCGCGGGCACCAGCGCGGTCAGCAGGACGAGGCCGAGCAGATGCAGGTAGGTGCGCACGTACAGGCGCGACCAGCTCGGAATGCGGTCGGCGCGCGTGTCGGTCCATGCGCGACGGAAATGCAGCCAGCGCCATTTGACGTAGCGCAGCGTCGGCAGCGGTGGTGCATCGGGGTGCGAACGGGTGGGTCGGATCATCGCGGCTCCCGGCCGGCGGGCGGAATGCCCACGCGGAACGTGACGGCGTCGCGCGACGGCGGCGTCATTCCCACGCGTGCTTGCTGAATTGATAACCCTTGCTGCGGATCGTCTTGATCCGCTGCGGGTTGCTCGCGTCGTCGCGCAGCTTGCGGCGCAGCTTCGAGATGCGCCCGTCGATCGTGCGGTCGAGACCGTCGAATTCGACGCCGCGCAGTTGCAGCATCAGATCGTCGCGGCTGACGACTTCGCCCGCATGGCACACGAGCGCCCACAGCAGGTCGAATTCGGCCGACGTCAGGTCGGGCGTGCTGCCGTCGGGCAGCATGACGGTACGGTCGGTGCGGTCGATCGAGAACTTGCCGAACGCGTAGCGCTCCGGCTGCGGCGCGGTGCTCTCGGCCGCTCGCGCCGGCGCCCGGCGCAGTTGCGCCTTGATCCGCGCGAGCAGGATGCGCGGCTCGACCGGCTTGTGCACGTAGTCGTCCGCGCCGAATTCGAGGCCGAGCAACTCGTCGAACGGCTCGTCGCGCGCCGTCACCATGATGATCACGCCGTCGTACTGCTTGCGCGCCTCGCGGCAGATTTCGAAGCCGTCCTTGCCAGGCAGGTTCACGTCGAGGATGACGAGATCGGGGCGAATGGACAGGATCGCCGGCACCGCGGCGTCACCATGCAGCACGGTATCGACTTCATAGTCGTTCTTGCGCAGGTAGCTGGCGATCAGCGTGGACAAGCGGGTGTCGTCTTCGACGAGCAGGATGCGAAAAGACATGGGCGGCGGTCGAGTCATCGGGGAAGCCGCGGCGGCGCCGGCCGGTGCCGGACGCCGGCCCTCGGCCGAAACGTACCGCATGATACTGCGCCCGCTGCTCGCCCGTTTGCCGGTCTTGAAAATAAGGGCGCGATTCCGGCCGCGCTTGACGAATCGGCGCCGGGACGGTTCCATACGGGCTCGCCGGAATCCGGCCATGCCTTTACCTGCCTGACGTGATGAATTACCAGACGACCCTCGAACGCATCCACACCGAACTCGTCCCCTGGATTGGCCAGGGACGGGTGGCCGACTACATTCCCGAACTCGCGAAAGTGCCCGCCGACAAGTTCGGGATGGCCGTCGTGACGCTCGGCGGAAACGTTTACACGGTCGGCGACGCGCACGAGCGCTTCTCGATCCAGAGCATCTCGAAACTGTTCGCGTGCACGCTCGCGTTCCAGTTGCTGGGCGACGCGCTGTGGGAACGGGTCGGCCGCGAGCCGTCCGGCACCGCGTTCAATTCGCTGGTCCAGCTCGAAAGCGAGCGCGGCAAGCCGCGCAATCCGTTCATCAACGCGGGCGCACTGGTCGTCACCGACGTGCTGTGCCGCCGCTTCGTGAAGGCCGAGACGGCGCTCGTCGAATTCGTGCGGCGGCTGATCGGCGCGAACGACATCGACTACGACTCGCGCGTCGCGCTGTCGGAGTTGCAGCACGCGGAGCGCAACCGCGCGATGGCGCACTTCATGGCGAGCTTCGGCAACATGCAGATGCCGCCCGATACGGTGATCGACGCGTATTGCCGCCAGTGCGCGATCACGATGAACTGCGTCGAGCTCGCCGGCGCCGCGCTGTTTCTTGCGAACGGCGGCGTCGCGCCGGCGACCGGCGAGCGGATCATCGATTCGAGTTCCGCGAAGCGGCTGTCGGCGCTGATGCTGACCTGCGGCACCTATGATGCGGCCGGCGATTTCGTGTACCGGGTCGGGCTGCCGGCGAAGAGCGGCGTCGGCGGCGGGATCGTCGCGGTGCTGCCGGGGGAGATGGCGGTATGCGTGTGGGCGCCGGGGCTGGATGCGAACGGGAATTCGTTGGCGGGGACGCTGGCGTTGGAGTGGTTGACGACTTATACGGGAAGGTCGATTTTTTGAGGGGGCGAAGTCAGGCATGCCTCATCTGGCGCAACGCGATTTGAAACCTACAACCGGATTCCCAACAGCACCTTCAGCATGCTTTCAAGCGTTTGACGGCCGCATAAAACTCAGGCTCTTGCCACGGAACCGACGGCGAGCCGCTTGCGCCAGGTGATCCAGCCGACCCCACTCGATAGTATCGCCGCGACGAGCGGCGCCACGCCATGTCCGTATTCGCCGTGGAACGCGACGGTCGCGAGCGCAGCCAGCATCACGGCACAGCCGAGCGCCGAACCCCACAGTCGCGTCCTCGTTCGCGCCAGCAGGATGGCGGTCGTGAGTTCCAGCGCGCCGGTGACGAAATGGAACCCCGGCGGATATCCCCACTTCAGGTATTCGTCGATGATGGATCGCGGGGCAACGATGTTGCTGAGCGATCCCGCGACGAAAAAAGCCGCCAGCAACAACGGCAATACTTGGTGCCACGATATCCTGGACATTCGTTCTTGCTCCTTGTCTGATCCGCGTGCCGCCGTAAACCAGTGTGGCTGGCTCGTCGACGAGCCAGCCAATCACCGCTGACTGCCGCGGCTCGAAAAAGGCGGCCTACGCGCCCCGCTCTCGATGTGACTGCCCCGGTTCAAGTGTTGGCGGCCTTGTAGGCTGCCGCAAAGACGTCGCGAGGAAGCGTCGTGCCCCCGACGTGCTCCGTCCCGTCGACACCGAGGTCCATCCATCCCTCGTTGACGGCATCGAACATCGCTTCGGCCGGCCCGGTCTGGCCCTTCGGGATGCCGAACCGTTCGAATGCTGCCGGCCACTCGGCCCGGGGGATGGCGAAGGCCTTGACGTCGCGCTGCATGATTTCGCCCAGTTGGGCCGCGACCTGATCCGCGCTGAACATCGAGCCAAGCTCGACGACGCGATGCCCTGACCACGCCGGCCCGGTCAGCAGCGTCGCCACCTCGGCACCGATGTCGTCGGTCGCGACCATGGTCGATTTCCGGCTCGTCGGGTTGTAGTAGACAGGCAGCGTGCCGCCTTGGGCGACGTGCAAGCCGTAAAGGAAGTTTTCGAAAAAACCGCCGGCTCGCACATAGGCAATCGGCAATGTCAGGTCGCGAAGCCCTTGCTCCAGAAGTGCCAGGGCCGTGATCATTCCCAACCCGCTGGTTCTGTCCGCCCCCATCGACGAGAGTGCGACCACCCGCGGCGGCGGTGCCTTGGTCAGCGCGTCGACATAGTTCGCGATCACACCCCTTGCTTCGCTGAAATCCGGCGACGGAGCCCAGACACCGGGCAGCATGACAAATGCACCTTCCACCCCTTCGAGCGCCCGCGCGACTGCGTCCGCGTCGTTCCAGTCGCCTTCGATCAGTTCCACGCCTTGATCCGCCCAGTGCATCGCCTTGTCGCGATTCCGGACCAGCGCACGGACTTTCTTGGCTCGCGCCAACAGGTGTCGGGCCGTTGCGCCGCCGACGCGTCCTGTTATTCCTGTTACCAAAAACATAGGTTTCTCCTGAAATCAGTATTGCCTTCGAGCATCGATAACTGACACTCGACCCAGGTAAAAGCCGCGGCAGCGCCTTCGATCCATGGCGAGCCGGGTGTCCGCCGGCACCTGAATATCGAAAGCGGGAAACAGGGGCCGGTATGAGAACTTCTCGAGGTACGGTCTAAGTTCGAGGGCAGGCCTATCATAGAGACCTGCGCCTCGCACCGTAAGGAGGCAGTTTTTTGTTACCAGAAGAGTTGAAGGGAACCCGAATGAGCGCTGCAGAGAATGCAATCGAAAGATTCGGCCGATATCAACGTCAGTCACGCGACGCCCAGTTCGCCCACTGTGCGGTTCGCGACGTGCTCGACCGAATCGGCGACAAATGGAGCATGCTCATGATCATGGAGTTGGCGACGCGATCGCAGCGCTTCGGCGAGCTTCGCCGATCCCTCCCCGACATTTCCAAGCGCATGCTGACGCAGACACTCCGCAATCTGGAGCGTGACGGACTCGTCACACGTCACGTTTTTCCCACCAAGCCGCCAAGCGTCGAATATCGTCTGGCTCCGCTCGGTCGATCGCTGCTGGACCCGATGGCGGCCCTCGTCGATTGGGCCGATCGAAGTTATGCCGACATCCATGCCGCACGCACGCGCTTTGACGGCGCACTCGCGGATGTCCCGCGCTAGATGCGCCACGAGGCCATACCAACTTGTTGAAACGCGGCACTGCCTCGAATGCCGGATGACTGGCGCGCGCCGTTTGCCGGATTCTTCTACTATCTGTCGCGCAAGCCCGATAAGGCAGCACCGAAAAATTGCCCGAGCTTTTGGAGAACGTCGTTCATGAACGAGGAAAACGCATCGGATATCGACATGGCAACCCGCTCGCCCGCCAATGACGACAACGTGCACGCTCAGCCTTTCCCCATCGCGCCATCAAAAACCGCGCTGCTCGTCATGCATTACCAGACCGACATCCTCGGCCTGTTCCCGTCGGTCGCGCCCGAGCTGCTCGCCAATACGCGCCGTCTCTGCGACGCGGCACGCGCCGCCGGCATCGGCGTCTGGTTCGCGAATCTCCGCTTCAGCCCCGGCTATCCGGAAGTCAGCCCGCGCAACAAGAATGGCCAGGGCATCAAGCAGCTCGGCCTGTTCATCGACGACGCCCCGTGCCCCGAACTGGCCAGGCAGCCCGACGAACCGCTGATCATCGCCCACCGCGCAAGCGTATTCTTCGGCACCGATCTGCAGGCGCGGCTCGTCGCACAACGCGTCGATACGCTGATCATGGTCGGCATCGCATCGACCGGCGTGATGCTGTCGTCGATCGCCCACGCGAGCGACGCCGATTTCCGCCTCTACACGGTCAAGGATTGCTGCTACGACCCGGACCCGGTGGTCCACGAGCATCTGTTCGCCACCGCGTTCGAATCACGTACGACGGTGCTGTCGCTCGCCGATGCGCTTCGGCTGCTGGCGTAACAAATCTCGTCAATGGAACGACATTCCATTATTTCCCCGAAGAGAGCGCAATACCGGCGCGTACCGCCCTCTCGATCACACCGGGCCGCCCTGGCCTGAAACCGAGCCCCCGATCCCCGATGAATCTGCCCGTGACCCATGATGTCGTGATTGCCGGAGCCGGCCCTGTCGGCCTGTTTCTCGCGTGCGAGCTGCGCGTTGCCGGCGTCTCCGTGCTGGTGGTCGAACAGGCGGACGAGCCGGAATCCCCGCTGAAGCATCTCCCGTTCGGCATGCGCGGCCTGTCGGCGCCGACGATCGACGCGCTCTACCGTCGCGGCTTGCTCGACGGCATCGCGCTGGCGCCTCATGCAAAGGACACCGCGCACTGGATGCGCCAGGCGCGTCGTCCGGCCGGCCATTTCGCCGGCATTCAGTTCTTCCACGACGACGTCGATGCGTCGCAGTGGCCGTACCATCTGCCCGGCCCGGCCGGCACGCACATGGCGACCGACATGGCGCGGGTCGAATCCGTGCTGACCGCCCGTGCGCACGCAACGGGCGTCGAAATCCGCCGCGGCCTTGCCGTCGAGGGCTTCGATCAGTCGGACGATGGCGTCACGCTGTACGCGGGCGGCGAGACATTGCGCGCACGCTGGCTCGTCGGCTGCGACGGCGGCCGCAGCGCGGTCCGCAAGGCCGGCGGCTTCGCGTTCACCGGCACCGACGCCGAGTTCACCGGCTACTCGATCGAAGCCGAGTTCGCCGATCCGGGCGCGCTGCTGCCGGGCCGTCACCACACGGCGGCCGGGATGTACACGTACACGCCGCCCGGAACCGTCGCGCTGGTCGACTTCGACGGCAGCGCATTCCACCGGAGCGGGCCGGTGACGCTCGAGCATGCGCAGGCCGTCCTGCGCCGCGTGTCCGGCACCGCCGTCACGTTGACCGCGCTCCGGCTCGCGGCCACGTGGACCGATCGCGCGTACCAGGCATCGACGTACCGCAACGGCCGCGTGCTGCTCGCGGGCGATGCCGCGCACATCCACTCGCCGCTCGGCGGCCAGGGGCTCAATCTCGGGCTCGGCGATGCGATGAATCTCGGCTGGAAGCTGGCCGCGACGATCCGCGGCGACGCGCCGGACGGGCTGCTCGACAGCTACACGGACGAACGGCATCCGGTGGGCGCACGCGTGCTCGACTGGTCGCGTGCGCAGGTCGCGCTGATGCGGCCGTCCCCGAGTTCGCGCGCGCTCGCGGCGATCATTCGCGATCTCGTCGACACGCGCGACGGCGCGACGTACTTCGCCGAACGCTTGTGGGGCGTGTCGCTCGCGTACGATCTCGGCGGCGGCCATCCGCTCGTGGGCCACGGCGTTCCCGACTTCGAACTGGCCGACGGCACGCGGCTCGGCGAACACGCCAGGCACGGCAAGGGCGTGCTGCTGGACTTCGATGCGAATCCATCGCTTCGGGCACTGGCAAACCGTTGGCGCGACCGGATCGCCTATATCGCGAGCGATGCGAAAGACCGGCTCGGACTGCGTGCGGTGCTGGTGCGCCCCGACGGCTTCGTCGCATGGGCCTGCGATGACGATGCGGACATCGACGCAGCCACGCATGCGGCCACTCGGTGGTTCGGCGTGCCGTCCGCGACGCGTTGAGCGCAGCCGCGTGACGCAGGAAGCGGTCGTGTGTTGCCGACCGACGAACCTGCATGCGTGCCATCAACGGCATGCCCGAATGCCCATGCCGTCTGTCCTGGCGCGGCCCTGACCGCCGGCGACGTGCGCGATGTCGCGCACGTCAGCCGCCTTCCCTCACTTCGCGATGAACACACCCGACGTCGGGCACGTGCCCTGCGTATTGCCGTCCGTCACGAGCGACGCCGCGCTCGGAAACTGCGCGGTCGCATTCGTCTTCACCGCGATCCACGCTTCGGTGAAGTAGCTCACGCCGTTCGTCTTCGTGCACTTCAGCGACACCGCGCTGCGCGTGTTGCTGCCGAACGCGCCTTCGAACGCCGACAGCAACTGGTTACGCGTGACCGTCTTGCCCGCGTTCGCTTGCAGGAATGCGTTGAACGACGTGTTGCCCAACCGGCTGATCATGCCCGACGCCTGGTTCCAATAAGCATCGGGCGTCGCCGAATTCGAACACGTGCCGTGCTTGAACCACTCGTGCTTGTCGAGACACGATGCGACGCCCGGCATGTACGTCGACAGCGTGTTGCGGGTCGCGCTGCTGATCGGGTATGCGTCCATGCTGCACCACTGGTGCGCGTTGTCGAGATCGATGTCGTTCTGGGGCACGCCGCAGTAGAACGGCTGATTGCCGTCGTAACGGTTCGGCCACATCCCGTGCAGCGACAGGCTCGTCGCCGCATACGAGCCGGCGAGGTTCGTGCATTCCGGTGTGTCGTGCGACGCGCAGAAGCCGGGCTCCCACGATGCGGCGAGCAACAGGTAGTCGTAGCTGGTCTGCGCGGCGGCGTGCAGTGAAACGGAAGCGACGGCGAGTGCGGCAGCGGCGCGGGCGAGCGTCTTGAGCATGGCGTGTTTCCTCGGAAAGGGCTTGCGGTCGCGGAATGCGCCGCAAGGTTGTCGAATGTCTGCCCGCGATTGTTGCTGCCGGAACATGGCACGAATGTGAAGGTGGACGAAAGAATTCGCGGGGCGCCGCCGACGCTGTTACAGCGGGTACCGGTACCGGTGATTGCCTTCCTTCGCGTGCGACGCCGGCATACGCTGTCGTCACTTTCATCCTGCAACGGAGCATTCTCATGGTGACGGCCACGCGGCTGGGCAAACCGTACTGCGTCGAGATCGGGAACGGGCGCAGCCTCGTGCGCTCGGACACGCACAAGGAAGGCATCGGCGGCGACGCCGGCATGCGGCCGCATGAACTGCTCGAAGGCGCGCTCGCGGCCTGCGTCTGCATGTCGGTCGACCTGGCCGCGGAGCGGGCGGGCATGACGCTGCCGACGTGTAGGGTCGACGTCGCCATCGAACGCCTCGATCGCGAAACCGGTTTCGACATCACGGTGCGCTTCGCGGCGCCGCTGTCGCAAGCGCAGCAAATACTCGTCAGCAACGCGGTAAAAGCCTCGCCGGTCGCCCGCACCCTCGGCAAGCCGATACGGATCGGCCCGGCCACGATCGAGCATGATTGAGCTTACCGCCACGGACGTTACACTGCCGACGCGAGTGCGTCGCCGATCGAACGGCATGCGCTTACCGCACGTGATCGCTCAGGTGCCGAGCTGCGTGCACGCGCGCGCCGACGCTTCGGGGCCCTCGAGCGCGAGAATCTGCCACACGCCGATGCTGACGCGCTGGCGCGCCGCCGTCGACGCATCGGCCAGCAACGCCTCGACACGCGGTGCGACATCGGGCGCCTTCTGCTGCAGCGCCGCGTGGTGCCGCGCACGAGACGCCGGCCCGGATTCGTACACGTCGCAGAGGCGCACCATGCCGGCGAGGCCAGCGAGCGTATCGTCCTTGTCGATCGCGCCCGGCTCGACGGGCGCGAGCCCGTTACGCTCCGCCGGCGGCAGCTTGTTGCGCGCGCCTTCGTCGATCGCGGTGGCGGAAGCCGGCGGCAGGCCGCCGATCGCCGCGACGATCCGGCTGCCCGCGGCGATCATGTCGCCCTGGCACGTAATCTTCTCGGCGGCCGCGACGTTCGAACAGAACGACACCGACATCCGGTACACGTCGTTGCTCATGCGCGGCACTTCGTCCGTGCCCGCCCGCGCGAGGCCGGCGCTCGCCAGCGTCAGCGCGGCGGGAATCAGGATGCGGAACGCTCTCGTGTTGTTCATTGTCGTCGTCTGTGGGTGCTGATGGCAGGCAATATCGCCGGGCCGCGCGCAGGCGCCCCTCGTGATGCCGGGCCCGCATCCGGCGCCACGCGTTTCACTTCATCGACGCCGCTTCCGATCCGCCGGGCGACAGCGCCGCGCTGTCCTGCTCGCGCCACGCGCGGCGCGACGCCATGATCGCGCTCACGGCCGAGCGCGCGACCTTCCACCACGCGAACGGACGCGGATCGGCGAGCATGCTGAGCGCGCGCGCATAGTCGAGCGTGAGCCCGGGCGTCCACGCCATCGTCACCGCACGCTTGCGGATCTGCGCGGCCACCCACAGCTCGGGCGTGAGCAGCAGCCGCACGAAAGCGCCCCACCCTGCCCGCGCGCCCTTCAGCCGCCACACCGCGCCGTCGAGCGCGGCCTCGAGCGCATACGACACGGTACTCGAGCAGTTGCGGTGCGTGAGGTTGTACGTCGTGTTCTGCCGGTACGACGACCAGAACGCATCGAGCTTGGCCGGATCGTAGTTGCGGATGCGCACGCGCACCGTCGACGGACACCACGCTTTCGACTCGGTCGCATAGTCGGGCTGGAACAGGCCCGGCACGTCGTTCTCGCGCGTCGCGCGCAGGATGCGCGTGAATTCGTCCGGAGAACGATCGATTTCGACGCCCGGATACAGGCTGATATAGATGCCTTCCGGCGACTCCAGCGCCGCATGGCCGGTCGAGATCACGCCGTTGACGTCCACCGCCGCGATATAGCGGTCGATCACCGGATAACGCTGCGCCTCGGCCTTCGACGTGCCGGTCGGCGTCCACACGTGCACGGTAAGCGCCCGCTCGCCGTCGGCCGGCGGGCCGTCCCATTCGGATTGCGCGAACTGCGGCAGGTCCGGTGCATCGTCGAGATCCGGCGCAAGCGCCGGCGCGGGCGACGTCGCGAACGCCGGGTTGCGCGTGAGCCGCCGCACGCGTGCGGCGAGGCTCAGCATGTGCATCCCGCCGAACATCAGCAACAGGCCGAGGCAGTACGGCACGGTGCCCGCGTAGTGCGTCGGGTACGGCTGGAAGAAGAAGATCGCCAGCAGGATCTCGACGACGCCCCACGCGAACGCGACGTTCCAGCGGCGATAGCGCACCATCCACGCGGAAGTGCACTGCAACAGCCCGTCGACGAGAAACAGCGTGCCGAAGATCATCGACAGCAGGAAGTGGCCGTGATGATGGCCGGCAAACACGAGTCCCGCGGCCACCACGACCGCGATGCCCTTCACGTAGCGCAGGATGCGCTGCCCGCCGACCCCACTGCCCGCCACCGCGAGCGTCGCGAGTCCCTCGATCAGGAACAGCCAAGCGAACAGTTCGATCGGAAAATGCAGCGCGCCGTCGAGCGCATCGACGAAAATGCCGACACCCGCGACGACCCACAGCCAGCCGAGCACGGTCAGCCCGCGCCAGCGGGTCCGCAGATATTCGATGCCCAGCAGCAGCAACACCAGTCGTACCATTGCGCCCTCGTATCTTTTTCGGGAAACGCGCGGCCTCGCGCTCCCTGCCGTTGCGACCGTGCGTCGGGCGACGCGCCGGCCGGAAGGCGGTCATCGTTGCCGGCGCGTCATGTCGTCGACATGATCGACGGCGGCCGGCACGCGCCGCTCTGGCCGAATAATAAGATATGGCGGGGCCGGTTGAAAGCCTCGCGAAAACGTTCTCGGCGCGATGCGGGCGGGTGCGGTCACCCGAAGCCACGGCAGATTTCGGGTTCGACAACGTCCGGCGGATACGCGAGAATCCGGCTTCCGAGGGCGAAAGCCACTAAACCGAACCGCACAGACGGGACAAAAACAAATGAATGGATCGATTACGCGCCGGCGCATGCTTGCCGCCTGCATCGCCGCGAGCAGCCTCACGCTGTCGGGCTGCTTCACGCCGGCGCTCTACGAAAACCGCGACGAAGCCTACATCGAGCATGTTTCCGCGTTCCTGATCACGAAAGACGGCAAAAAGCTGGTGGTGCTGGGCGAGCGCTATCACTACATCTTCGATCTGCCGGACAAGCTGCGCCCGGTGCTGGCGGCCAGCTACCGCACATCGCTGCATACGTCGTTCAGCCGCTTCCATGCCGACGGCAGCGACGTGACCGGCGACTACGACACCGTTCTGTCGAAGGATGCGTCGGCCGACGCGCGCCAGGCGGCCACCGCCGACGGCTTCACGGCCTCGCGCGACCGGATCGAACTCGACGGCAAACTCGTCGGCAAGCGCTATTCGACCGAGGGCTTTACGCTGAAACCGGATGGCGCCGCGCAACCCTTCAACGAGCGCTATACAGTCGGCATCAGCGAAGCCCCGTCCGCGTTCGCGAAGGGGCTCAGGATCCTCGCCACGCCGGTCACCGTGGCGGCCGACGGCGTGCTCGTGCTGGGCGGGATCCTGCTGCTGCCGGTCGCCTATTTTTCGCTCAAGGACCGGCCACTCATCGGGTTCTAGGCCGGCCCGGCGCGCCGCGGCGCCGGCCGGCGCATGAAACAGGAGCATCGACATGCCACACCTGCCGCTTCATCCGTCCTCGCTCGGCCCGCAACTCAAGCGCTGGCGCGCGCTGCACCGCGTGAAGCAAAGCCATGCGGCCGAACTGTTCGGCGTCGCGCAATCGACGATCTCGCGCTGGGAGGCCGGCCGCCAGCAGATGTCGGCCGCCGAGCGCGCGACGGCCGAACGGCTGCTCGCCGCACGCCTCGATTCCGCCGGCGACCATGCACTCGCGCGGCTGATCGCCGGCAGCGCGGGCCGCATGCATCTCGTGTGCGATCTCACGCACCGCCTGCTTGCCAGCTCGCCGACGCGCGCGGCCGAGTTCTCGCAGCCGCTTTCGACGCTGCTCGGCACGTCGCTGTGGCGCTACGCGACGCCGGAGATCGTCCGCATGGAAGCCGCGCTCGACCCGCTCGGCTGGCACGACCGCGCCGGGCCGCCGAGCGTCGAGTTCGACACCGGCACGAATGCGTCGCGCGTCGTGCCGATTCGCGGCAGCCGGTGCCGGTGGACACGGATGACGTTGTCGGACGGCTCGGCCGTGCGGCTCGTGGAAACGCTCGACGCACGCTGACGTCCGCATATTTCATGCGTGGACGCACCGCCGCCGGCCGGCGTACGCTTGGTGGTTCATCGCAAGGACGCCGACCATGAATTCCGATACGATCCACGCGCGACTCGATTTCCTGCGCGAAGCCGAACGCCTGAAGGACGTGCTGCGCAGCGGCCATACGTCGGGCGGGCGCCCCGAAAGCACGGCCGAGCACAGCTGGCGGCTGTGCCTGATGGTGCTCGTGTTCGCCGACGCGCTGCCCGGCGTCGATACGCTGAAGCTGCTGAAACTGTGCGTCGTCCACGACCTCGGCGAGGCGCTGCACGGCGACATCCCCGCGATCGAGCAGGCCGCGCATCCCGACAAGAGCGCGCACGAACGCAACGATCTCCTGACGCTGACCGCGTCGCTCGACTGCGCGGTGCGCGACGAGATCGTCGCGCTGTGGGACGAATACGAGGCAGCCGCCTCGCCGGAAGCCCGCGCGGCGAAAGCGCTCGACAAGCTCGAAACGATCCTGCAGCACAACCAGGGCAGCAATCCGCCCGATTTCGACTATGCGTTCAATCTCGGCTACGGCCGGCGCTATACCGACGCCGCGCCACTGTTCAGTGCGATCCGCGAGATCGTCGACGCCGATACGCAGCGCAGGATCGACGCGGGCGGACACCGCGCGTAAGCTCGCGGAATCGGGCGAGCTACCCCGCTCGCGTCGCTCGCCCTGCCCGCATGAGAGCCGACGCATGACGCAGAACATCTACGACGATCCGGCCTTCTTCGAAGGCTACAGCCGCCTGAACCGCTCGATTCACGGGCTCGACGGCGCCCCCGAATGGCCAGCGCTGCGCGCGCTGCTGCCCGACCTGCACGGCCGTCACGTGCTCGATCTCGGTTGCGGCTACGGCTGGTTCAGCCGCTGGGCGGCCGACCGGGGCGCGGCCGGCGTGCTCGGCATCGACGTGTCCGAACGCATGCTCGAACGCGCGGCATCGACCGCCGCGCATCCGGCGATCACGTACCGTCGCGCCGATCTCGAGACGCTCGCGCTGCCGGATGCCGCGTTCGATCTCGCATACAGCTCGCTCGCGTTCCATTACATCGTGCACCTCGACACGCTGTTGCGTGCGATCCATCGCGCGCTCGTGCCGGGCGGCCGGCTCGTGTTCTCGATCGAGCATCCGATCCATACGGCGCCGCGCCGGCCCGGTTTCGTCGTCGATGCGCAAGGTAACCGTTCGTGGCCGCTCGACGGCTACCAGCGCGAAGGCGAACGCGTGACCGACTGGCTCGCGCCGGGCGTCGTCAAGCAGCATCGCACGCTCGGCACGCTCGTGAACCTGCTGATCGGCAGCGGCTTCACGCTCACCCACCTCGACGAATGGGGGCCGACGCCCGAGCAGGTCGACGCGTTGCCCGCGCTCGACGAGGAACGCGACCGGCCGATGATGGCGATCGTCGCCGCGCGGCGGTAGCGCGGGGCACGGCGGACCGCCGCATTTCACAGATCGAAACAATTGCGCCGTCCGGCCCGCCCATCGGTACGGCCTCCGCACAATTCAGCACAATTCCCACACGATTTAGCGCGAATTCCTCGCTTACCATGAGCGCCTGATTCGATTCGGCACGCCCGCGCGATGCGTACGCGGAGCCCGTCGCGGGCAACACGCCCGGCATGCGACGCCGACCGAATCGTTCCGTTCGGCCGCACGCATTGCCGGCGCCTGCTTCATCCTCGCTGCACGCTCATGACCCAGAAGACCCATCGCCGCCGGCGCATCGTGCTGGCTACCCTTGCCGTCGTCGCGATCGCCGCCGGCATCACACTGAAGGCCTGCGCGCCCGACAAACACCCGCAGTATCTGTCCGCGCCAGTCACTCGCGGCGATCTCGAGAACGCGGTGCTGGCGACCGGCGCGCTGCAGGCGTTCAAGCAGGTGGACGTCGGCGCGCAGGTGTCGGGGCAGTTGAAGACGCTGAAGGTCAAGCTCGGCGACAAGGTCACGAAGGGCCAGTGGCTCGCCGAAATCGATCCCGTAATCTCGGAAAACGCGCTGCGCCAGGCGCGCGCCAGCGAAGAAAGCCAGCGCGCGCAGCAGCAATCGGCCGCCGCGCAGTTGACACAGGCCGAGCTCGCGTTCCGCCGCCAGCAGGCGATGCTGCCCGACGATGCAACGTCGCGCGAATCGTTCGAGGCAGCGCGCGCGACGCTCGACGTGCAGCGCGCCTCACTCGCATCGCTCGCCGCGCAGATCCGTTCGGCCCGCATCCAGATCGAGACCGCACAGGCCAACCTCGGCTACACGCGCATCGTCGCGCCGATCGATGGCGAGGTCGTCGCGATCGTCACGCAGGAGGGCCAGACCGTGATCGCGCAGCAGCAGGCGCCGGTGATCCTGAAGCTCGCGGAGCTCGACACGATGACCGTCAAGGCGCAAGTTTCGGAAGCCGACGTGATTCGCGTGCATGCCGGCCAGACCGCATATTTCACGAGCCTCGGTGAACCGGACAAGCGTCACTACGGCAAGCTGCGTGCGATCGAGCCGGCACCCCAGAACTTCGCCGACCCGCAGAGCCCCCTCAGCGGCAGCACGAAGCCGAACAGCGCCGTGTTCTACAACGCACTGTTCGACGTGCCGAATCCCGAGCACCGGCTGCGCATCGCGATGACCGCGCAGGTCAACATCGTGCTCGGCGACGCACGCAACGCGCTGATCATTCCGGCCGCCGCGCTCGGCGAGAAACGCAAGGACGGCACCGTCGCGGTACGCGTGCTGCGCGCCGACGGCAGCACGCAAACACGCCACATCCGTATCGGCATCAACAACAACGTGCGCGTCGAAGTGCTGGCCGGCCTGAAGGACGGCGAGCGCGTCGTGATCGGCGAAGCGTCGGCGGACGAGCACGCGCCGCTGTCGGACGTGGTGTAACGATGAGCCAGCCCCTGCTGAAACTCGCCGCCGTCACGCGACGCTTTCCGGCCGGCGACAAGGACGTCGTT
Organism: Burkholderia sp. HI2761; assembly: GCF_002223355.1. Lineage (NCBI taxonomy): Bacteria > Pseudomonadati > Pseudomonadota > Betaproteobacteria > Burkholderiales > Burkholderiaceae > Burkholderia > Burkholderia sp. HI2761. The sequence continues at coordinate 2,547,701 of NZ_NKFN01000007.1, forward strand.
GTCCTGAACAACGTCAACCTGGCGATCGACACAGGCGAGATCGTCGCCATCGTCGGCGCGTCCGGGTCCGGCAAGTCGACGCTGATGAACATCCTCGGCTGCCTCGACCACCCGAGCGAAGGCACGTACACGGTCGGCGGACGCGACACGCACATGCTCGACAGCGACGAGCTCGCGCAGTTGCGCCGCGAGCACTTCGGCTTCGTGTTCCAGCGCTATCACCTGCTGCCGCACGTCGACGCGGTCGCGAACCTCGAAATGCCGGCGATCTACGCGGGCACCCCGCGCGCCGAGCGGCACGCCCGCGCTCGCGCGTTGCTCGCGCGCCTCGGGCTCGCCGATCGCGCGCATCACCGGCCCGGGCAACTATCCGGCGGCCAGCAGCAGCGCGTGAGCATCGCGCGCGCGCTGATGAACGGCGGCCAGGTGATCCTCGCGGACGAGCCGACCGGCGCGCTCGACACGAAGAGCGGCCAGGACGTGATCCGCATCCTGCACGAGCTGAACGCGCTCGGCCATACGATCGTGATCGTCACGCACGACAAGGCCGTGGCGCGCCATGCACGGCGCATCATCGAGATCAGCGACGGCGAGATCGTCGCGGACCGGCCGAACCGCCACTACGCGGAAGCGCTCGCGGAATCCGGCGTCGGCGCGGCCGAAACGGCCGAAACGGCAACCGACACGCCGTCCGCACCGGCTCCCGGGGATGCCACGCTGCCCGCCGAGACCGAAGCCGACACCACTACCGACCCCTCCCCGCGCGCCCGACGCTTCGCGGCCGGCACCGGCCGCTTCGCCGAGGCGTGCCGGATGGCATGGATCGCGCTCGTGTCGCACCGGCTGCGCACGCTGCTGACGATGCTCGGCATCATCATCGGCATCACGTCGGTCGTGTCGATCGTCGCGGTCGGCGAAGGCGCGAAGCGCTACATGCTCGACGAGATCGGCAGCATCGGCACCAATACGATCAACGTCTATCCGGGCACCGACTGGGGCGACAGCCGCGCGGACACGATCCAGACGCTCGTGCCCGCCGACGTCGCCGCGCTCGCCGAGCAGCCGTACGTCGACAGCGCGACGCCCGAGACGTCGCGCACGCTGCTGCTGCGCTACCGCAACATCGACGTCAACGCGCTCGTGAGCGGCGTCGGCGACCGCTACTTCCAGGCGCGCGGGATGCGTTTCGCGCTCGGCGTCGCGTTCGACGACGACGCGGTGCGCCGCCAGGCGCAGGTGGCCGTGATCGACCAGAACACACGCCGCAAGCTGTTCGGCGCGACGCGCAATCCGGTCGGCGAAGTGATCCTCGTCGACAACGTGCCGTGCATCGTGATCGGCGTGACCGCCGACAAGAAAAGCGCATTCGGCAGCGTGAAGAGCCTGAACGTATGGGTGCCGTACACGACCGCGAGCGGGCGCCTGTTCGGCCAGCGCTATCTCGACAGCATCACCGTGCGCGTGCGCGACGGGCAGCCGAGCGCCGCCGCCGAGAAAAGCCTCGAGAAACTGATGATCCAGCGCCACGGCCGCAAGGACTTCTTCACGTACAACATGGACAGCGTGGTCAAGACCGTCGAGAAGACCGGCCAGTCGCTGACGCTGCTGCTGTCGCTGATCGCGGTGATCTCGCTCGTCGTCGGCGGGATCGGCGTGATGAACATCATGCTGGTGTCGGTCACCGAGCGTACGCGCGAGATCGGCATCCGGATGGCGGTCGGCGCGCGCCAGTCCGACATCCTGCAGCAGTTCCTCGTCGAGGCCGTGCTGGTCTGCCTGCTCGGCGGCACGATCGGCATCGCGCTGTCGTTCGGGCTCGGCGCGCTGTTCTCGATGTTCGTCGCGCAGTGGAAGATGGTGTTCTCGGCCGGCGCGATCGTGACCGCGTTCGTGTGCTCGACGCTCACTGGTGTGATTTTCGGGTTCATGCCCGCGCGCAACGCGTCGCGGCTCGATCCGATCGATGCGCTCGCGCGCGACTGACGAAACATGGCCATGACGCATTCCTCCCTGCTTCACCGTCTCGGCGCATTCGCGTGCGCAGCCGCACTGCTCGCCGGCTGCGCGGGCGCGCGCCACGATCCGCTGCCGGCCGTCGCGATGCCCGCCAACTGGGCCGCGCCGGTCGCGGCCGAGGCGCCGGCCACCGCGCGCGACTGGTGGCGCAGCTTCGGCGATCCGCAACTCGATGCGTTGATCGACGACGCGCTGCGCGCCAACGGCGATCTCGCGATCGCGGCGATCCGCGTGTATCGCGCGCAATTGCAGGCGGGGCTCGTCGACACGAACCTGACACCCAGCGTGACGCTCGGCGCGAACGGCGCCGTGTCGCGCACGCTCGATACCCATCAAACGAGCCGATCGAGCGGCCTCACCGGTTCGCTCGGCTACGAAATCGACCTGTGGGGCCGGCTGGCCGCGCTGCGCGATGCCGCGCACTGGGAAGCCGACGCGACGGCCGCTGATCTGGAGGCCGCGCGGCTGTCGCTGATCGGCACGACCGCGGCGCTGTACTGGCAGATCGGCTATCTGAACCGGCAGATCGCGCTCGGCGACGCGAACATCGCGTATGCGGTGCGCACGCTCGCGCTCGTTCGGTCGCGGCACACGGCCGGCGCCGTGTCGGGGCTCGATCTCGCGCAGGCCGAACAGAGCCTCGCCGCGCAACGGGCGGCGCAAACGCAGCTGATCCAGCAGCGCACCGAGAACCGGCACGCGCTCGCGATCCTGTTCGACCGGCCGCCGCAGCAGCTCGCGGCCGAGCCGGCGGCGCTGCCCGACGCCGCGCCGCCCGACGTGGCGGCCGGTCTGCCCGCGAGCCTGCTCGGCCGGCGCCCCGACCTGCGCGCGGCGGAATTCCGGCTGCGCGAGTCGCTCGCGCAGGTCGACGCGACGCGCACGAGCTTCTATCCGACCTTCACGCTGACCGGCAGCGCCGGCACGACGAGCACGAGCCTCGAGCGCGTGCTGACGAACCCGGTCGGCACGCTCGGGCTCGGCCTCGCGCTGCCGTTCATCCAATGGAACACGATGCAATTGCAGATCAGGGTGTCGAAGTCGCAGTACGAGGAAGCGGTGGTCGGCTTCCGACAGCGGCTCTACACGGCGCTCGCGGAAGTCGAGAACGCGCTGTCAGCACGCGTGCAGCTCGAACGCGAAGCCGAACAGCGCGCGCTGTCGCTCGCCCAGGCGCAGCGTGCCGAACGGCTGGCCGCCGCGCGCTTCGCGGCCGGCGCGACCGCCGTGCAGCCGTGGCTCGACCAGCAGCAGGTCCTGAGGAGCGCACAGAGCGCCGACGAACTGACGCGCCTGAACCGTCTCAACAACCAGATGAAGCTCTACCGCGCGCTCGGCGGCGGGACGTCCTGACCGGCCGTCACACGCCGTACGCCGGCCGCGTCATTCGCACACGGCCGCCTCGCGCCGCGCCGGCGCGAACGCCACCGTGCTCGCGGTCGCGAGCACGGCCACGCCCGCCGCGCCGTACACCATCACCCAGCCGAATCCATGCACGAGCGCCGCGTGCAGCGCCGCGCCGCTCGGATCGGCCTGCCCGAGCGCCGGCGCGATCGCCTGCAGGCCGTCGGTGCGACCCGACGCGATTTCCTGCGCGAGCCGGCGCAGCGCCGCCTCGCCGATCGCGCCGGCCGGCCCGCCCTTCAGGCTCGCGACGATCCCCGCCACCAGTACGAAGCCCATCGCCGCGATGTTAAGCGCGAGCGAGATCATCCGCGCGCTCATGTCGATGCCCGACGCCATCCCGGCCCGCGCACTCGGCACCGCGCCCGTGGTCGTGTTGGTGACGGGCGTGTTGGTCAGCCCGAGCCCGATGCCGGCGATCACGCAGCCCGGCAGCATCGTCAGCCAGCTCGCATGATCGGCCGCGCTGCCCAACCGCATCAGCACGAAACCGGCCGCGATCGTGAACAGGCCGCCCGGAATCACGACGCCCGGCCCGTAGCGCAGTGCGAGCCGTTCGCCGAACGGCGGCGCGATCAGCGTCGGCAGCGTGTACGCGAGCAAGGCGAGGCCGGCCGTCACGCTGTCGTAGCCGAGCGCGACCTGGAACCAGATCGGCAGGTAGATCATGAACGGCCAGAAGCTGAAGTTCATCCCCATCGAGCCGAAGATCGCGCCGGTGAACGCGCGAATCCGGAACACCGAGAAGTCGAACATCGGCCGCGCGCTGGCGCGCTCCGCGGTGACGAAGCCGACCAGCGCGAGCACGGTCGCGCCGAGCACGCCGAGGCCGGCCGTGCTCGTCAACCCGAGTTCGGCGCTTTGGGTGATGTAGAACGCGAGACCGAGCACCGCGAGCGACAGCGTGACGATGCCCGCGACGTCGAGCGAGCCCGCATGCGGATCGCGCGATTCCCGCACCGCGCCGCCGATCAGCACGAGCGCGACGGCCGCGAGCGGCGCATGAACGAGGAACACCCACGGCCAGCTCGCCAGCGCGACGATCGCGCCGCCGACGATCGGCCCGAACCCGAGGCCGATGCCGAACACGATCCCCCAGATCCCGAATGCGCGGCCGCGCTCGCGCCCTTCGCGGAACTGGTGCGACAGCACGGCGATCTGGCAGATCAGCATCGCGCCGCCGCTCGCGCCCTGCAGCAGCCGCCCCGCGACGAGCACCGGCACGTTCGGCGCGAGCCCGCACAGCAGCGACGTCGCGCCGAACAGCACGGTGCCGATCACGTACACGCGCTTGCGGCCGAACCGGTCCGCGAGCGTGCCGGCCGCCATCAGCACCGTCGTACACGCGATCGTGTAGGCGTTCATGATCCACTGCATGCCGTTGAAATCGCCGTGCAGCACGTGTTCGAGCGTCGGCAGGATCACCGGCACGCTCGAGATTTCGAGGCCGAACATCAGCGACGTGAGACAGACGGCCGCGAGCGCGACCGCATTCCTGCGAGAGTCGGATAGCGTCATGCGTATTGCGCGGCGGCCCGACGACAGGTCGCGCGCCTCCAGGTAAGTAGGATTCGCCGCGTGCGGCCGGCGACGCACGCTGAACGGGAATCGGTACTATAGTGAGAATTCACCTCCCCATTGACGCACGCATTTCCATTCACTGGGGAATCTCAGGACCCAATCGATCCAATCGACGCAAACCCACGATGACCGACAGACTCGACGGCGTAACGACCTTCGTCCAGGTCGTGGAATCGGGCAGCTTCGCACTGGCCGCGGAGCGGCTCGACATGACGCGTTCGGCGGTCGGCAAGGCAATCGCCCGGCTCGAGAAGCGGCTCGGCGCGCGCCTGCTGCAACGCACGACGCGCAGCCAGAGCCTGACCGACGACGGCCAGGCGTACTACGACCGCTGCGTGCGTGCGCTCGCGGAACTGGAAGCGGCGGAAGCCGATCTCGACTGCGGCCGCCACGAGGCGCGCGGCAAGCTGCGGCTGAGCGTGCCGCTCGCATTCGGGCACCACTGCGTGACGCCGATCGTGCTTGACCTCGCGCGCAATTACCCGCACCTGCGGATCGACGTGTCGATCACCGACCGCTTCGTCGATCTCGTCGAGGAAGGGATCGATCTCGCGGTGCGGATCGGCACGCTCGCGGACAGCACGAGCCTCGCGGTGCGGCGGCTCGGCACGCAATACGGCAGCCTGGGCGCCGCGCCGTCGTATCTCGCGCGCTACGGGATGCCGAAGACGCTCGACGACCTGAAGCACCACCGGACGATCGCGTATTCGCGTTCGGGCATGGTGCAGCCGTGGGACTTGCGCGCGCCGGACGGCTCGACGGTGCGGGTCGACATGCCGCATCAACTGAGTTTCGACGACGTGCAGGCGATCGCCGCGGCCGGTGCGTCGGGGTACGGAATCGCGTGGCTGCCGAGCTGGCTGCTCGACCATTACGTGAAGCGCGGGGAGATGGTGGTCGTGCTGGATCGCTGCTTCGTCTGCGAAGGCGACATTCACGCGATCTGGCCGAAGACGCGCTACCTGCCGCGCAAGACGCGCTGCGTGATCGACGCACTCGCCCAGGCGGTTCCGCCGATGATCGCGCGCCAGGGCGAAGCGCAATGAGACGCGTGGAAGCCGACGCGCCGCGCGGCGCGCCGACGCATCATGCCGCGCCGAGATCGGCGAGCGGATGCGCGAACAGCTTCCACGGCGACGTCAGGAAGTGCCGCACGCGCTCGGCGCGCAGCTCGACGAGCGACGCGGGCGCCCAGCGCGGCTTGCGATCCTTGTCGACGAGATGCGCGCGCACGCCTTCGCAGAAATCGCCTTCCTCGATCGCGCGCGCCACGATGCCGAGCTCCATCCGGAACGATTCCGCGAGCGTCATCTGCCGGCCGCGCAGCAGCGCCTCGCGCGTCACGGCGAGCATCGTCGGCGAATGGCTCGCGAGCGCATCGAGCGTCGCCTGCAGCCATTGACGGTGCTCGCGCGCCAGCTCGTCGCGCGCCAGGTCCTGCGTGAGCGTCGCGACGATCCGCTCGACGGTCGAACGCTTGTCGAAGTGGCGAACGATCCACGGCATCTGGCCGTCGAGCGCGGCATGCGGCACCACGTTGCACGGCGGCTCGAACACCTTGCGCAGCAACGGCAGCGCATCGCCGTCCCACTTGACGCTTTCGATGCGCGTCTCGAACGTATCGAGCCACGCGGACGGCACGCACAGGTCCGCGAGCTTCGCGCTCAGCGCGTCGGCGCCCGACAGCATCGTGCCGGTCAGCCCCACGTACAGTTCGAGTTCGACCGGCATGCGCGACAGAAAATGCGTGGCGCCGACATCCGGCACGAGACCGATGCGCGTTTCCGGCATCGCGATCCTGCTGCGCTCGGTCGCGACGCGCAGCGCCGCGCCCTGCGCGAGACCCATGCCGCCGCCCATCGTCACGCCGTCCATCAGCGCGACCACCGGCTTCGGGAACGTGTGGATCGCGTAATCGAGCCGGTATTCGTCGACGAAGAACGGCAGCCAGGTCTCGCGCTGCGCGACCATTCTGTACAGCGCACGCACGTCGCCGCCCGCGCAGAAGCCCTTCTCGCCCGCGCCGCGCAGCACGACCGCGACGATCTGGTCGTCGTGGCGGCAGCGCTCGAACAGCGCGGCCAGCTCGCCGATCATCGCGTACGACAGCGCGTTGAGCGCGGCCGGCCGGTTCAGCGTGATCAGCGCCACGCGGTTCACCACGCGATACAGCACCTCGGGCGCATGCTCCGCGAATGCGCCGTGATTCGTCACCGGCGTGCTCATCGTTGCGCCTCCCCATCGGTGCGCCACTGCGGCGCGCGCTTGCCGAGGAACGCCGCCACGCCTTCGCGCGGATCGGCCGTGTCGAACAGGTCGACGAAGCGCTCGCGCTCGACCGCGAGGGCCGCACCGCGCGGCACGCCGCGGCGCGCGAGGCCGATCAGCTCCTTGCTGTACGCGAGCGCGTGCGGGCTTTGCCGCGCGACGTTGCGCGCCAGCGCGAGTGCCGCATCGCGCGCGGCGCCGCTTTCCACCACGTCCTCGACGAGGCCGATCCGCAGCGCGGTGGCCGCATCGACGCGCGCACCGGTCAGGATGATCTTCTTCGCCCAGCCTTCGCCGACGAGCCAGGGCAGCGTCTGCGTGCCGAGCCCGCACGGCAGCAGGCCGACCGACGGCTCGGGCAGCGCCATCTGCGCATGCGTCTCCGCGATCCGCAGGTCGCACGCGAGCGCGCATTCGAGGCCGCCGCCCATCGCATAGCCGTTGATCGCCGCGATCGTCACGACGCGCGCATCGTGCAGCGCCTCGAACGCCGCGCCGAAGCGCGACGCCATCGCGCGCGCGACCGCAGGATCGCCATCGGCGAACGTGTTGAGGTCGGCACCCGCGCTGAAGAACTTCGGGCCGTCGCCGGTGATCACCAGCGCGCGCACGCGCGGGTTCGCATTCAGTGCGGCGATGGTTTCCTGCAACTGCTGCAGCCCGTCGGCGGTAAAGGCGTTCGCGGGCGGACGCTTGAGCGTCGCGCACGCGATCGCGCCGTCGTCGACGTAGTCGAGTTCGATCATGAGGCGTCCTTCTTCGTGGCCGGTTGGTACAGGCGGATCACCGCCGAGAAATCGAGCTGGCCGTCGCCGCGGCTGCTCATCGTCTGGTACAGCTGCTGTGCGAGCGCGCCGAGATAGACGGGCTGGCGCGCCTGCTTCGCGGCATCGTTCGCGAGGCCGAGATCCTTCAGCATCAGGTCGGTGCCGAAGCCGCCCGAGTAACCGCGCGACGACGGCGCGGTCTCGATCACGCCCGGATACGGGTTGTAGGTGTCCGAACTCCAGCAGCGGCCCGTCGACGTGTTGACGATGCCGGCCAGCACCTTCGGATCGATGCCGAGCGCGACGCCGAGCGACATCGCCTCCGATACCGCCGCCATCGAGATGCCGAGCACGAGGTTGTTGCAGACCTTCGCGACCTGCCCCATGCCGGTCGCGCCGCAGTGGACGATGTTCTTGCCCATGCCGGCGAGCACGGGCTTCACGCGCTCGAAATCCGCACCGCTGCCGCCGACCATGAAGGTCAGCGTGCCGGCCGCCGCGCCGCCGGTGCCGCCCGACACCGGCGCATCGACGAACGCGCCGCCGTGCTCGCGCACCAGCGCGCCGAACGCCTGCGCGCTCGCCGGGTCGATCGTGCTCGAATCGATCACCGTCGCACCCGCGCCAAGGCCGGCCAGCACGCCGTTCTCGCCGGACAGCACCGAGCGCACGTGCGGCGCGGCCGGCAGCATCGTGATCACGAACGTCGCGCCCGACGCCGCATCGCGCGGCGACGCGGCCACCTGCGCGCCGGCGTCCTGCAGCGCGCGCAACGCGTCGGCGCTCAGGTCGAACGCGTGCACGTCATGGCCGGCTTTCAGCAGGTTCAGCGCCATCGGCGCGCCCATGTGGCCGAGGCCGATAAATCCGATTTTCATGTTCGTTTCCTCCGCCGCTCAATGCAGCCGGATCGTCGTATTCACCGGGCCGGCCGTCGTGTCGTCGTCGAACCAGCGCGCGGTGACCGTCTTGGTCTGTGTGTAGAACTGCACGACCTGCTTGCCGTACGGGCCGAGATCGCCGAGCTTCGAGCCGCGCGAACCGGTGAAGCTGAAGAACGGCACGGGCACCGGAATCGGAATGTTGATGCCGACCTGCCCGACGTCGATCTCGCTCTGGAACTTGCGTGCCGCCGCACCGCTCTGCGTGAAGATGCCCACGCCGTTGCCCATCGGGTTCGCGTTGACGAGCGCGATCGCGTCGTCGAGCGTGTCGACCTCCATCACGACCAGCACCGGCCCGAAGATTTCATGCGTGTAGATCGACATGTCGGTCGTCACGCCCGAGAAGATCGTCGGGCCGATGAAGTTGCCCTGCTCGTAGCCGGCCACCTTCACGTCGCGACCATCGAGTTCGAGCTTCGCGCCTTCCTTGATGCCCGCTTCGATCAGCGTCAGAATCCGCGCCTTCGCGCCGCGCGACACGACCGGCCCGACGTCGGTGCCCGCTTCCGCGCCAGCATTGACCTTCAGCGCTTTCGCCTTCGCGACGATGTCGGGCAGCCAGTCGCGTGCCTTGCCCACCAGCACCGCCACCGACGTCGCCATGCAGCGCTGGCCGGCCGCGCCGAAGCCCGCGCCGACGAGCGCGTTGATCGCCTGCTCGCGGTTCGCGTCGGGCAGCACGATCGCGTGGTTCTTCGCGCCCATCATCGATTGCACGCGCTTGCCGTGCTGGCTGCCGAGGTTGTATACGTGCGTGCCGACCGCCGTCGAACCGACGAACGAGATCGCCTTCACGAGCGAATGCGTGCAGATCGCGTCGACGACTTCCTTGCCGCCGTGCACGACGTTCAGTACGCCTTTCGGTACGCCGGCCTCGAGCGCGAGTTCGACGAGCTCCATCGTCGACATCGGGTCCTGCTCCGACGGCTTGAGCACGAACGTGTTGCCGCACACGATCGCCATCGGGAACATCCACAGCGGAATCATCGCGGGGAAATTGAACGGCGTGATGCCCGCGCACACGCCGAGCGGCTGGCGCAGCGTGTAGGTGTCGACGCCGCCCGCGACGTTCTCCGCGAATTCGCCCAGTTGCAGCGTGCCGACCGAGCACGCGTGCTCGACCACTTCGAGACCGCGGAAGATGTCGCCTTCTGCATCGGGAATCGTCTTGCCCTGCTCGGCCGTCAGCGTCTTCGCGATGCGCTGCTGGTTCGCGCGCACCAGATCCTGGAACTTCAGCATGATGCGCATGCGCGCGGCGATCGGCGTGTTCTTCCACGTCGCATACGCGGCGTGCGCGGCCTGCACGGCCGCGTCGACTTCCGCGACGGTCGCGAACGGCACGCGCGCGAGCACCTGCTGCGTCGCCGGGTTGACGATGTCGCGCCACTCGCTGGTGGCGGACTCGACGAAGGCGCCGTCGATCAGCAGCTTGACCGTCGGCACGTCCTGCCCCGTACGGGGCGTCGGATTCGCGTTCATCAGAGCTCTCTCCTTGCAGTGGGTCGCGGCGTAGCGGCATGCCGCCGTGCGACCGGTTCGATTCGGCTGCGGGCGGCGGCCGCGGCATGCGGCGCGCGCGGCCCGCGGTCGGTCATTTCAGTTCGGCGGCGAAATCTTCTTCCCAGTATTCGCCGGGCATGCGCGCGGTCGCGTCGTCGCCGCGTTCGATCTCGCGGCGGCGCAGCTCGACGCGGCGGATCTTCCCCGAGATCGTCTTCGGCAACTCCGCGAATTGCAGGCGTCGGATGCGCTTGTACGGCGCGAGCTTCTCGCGCGAGAAACGGAAGATCTCCAGCGCGAGCGCGGGGCTTTCCTCGTAGCCCTGGCGCAGCGTGATGAACGTTTTCGGCACCGACAGCCGCACCGGGTCCGGGCTCGGCACGACGGCCGCTTCGGCGATCGCCGGATGCTCGATCAGCACGCTCTCCAGTTCGAACGGGCTCAGCCGATAGTCGGACGACTTGAACACGTCGTCCGCGCGGCCGATGTACACGTAATAGCCGTCGTCGCGACGCATCGCGATGTCCGACGTGCGGTAGTGGCCGTCGCGCATCGCGTAGGCCGTCGCGTCGGGATTGTTCGCATAGCCCTTCATCAGCCCGACCGGGCGCGTGACGTCCGCGCCGATCGGCAGCGCGACCTCGCCTTCGGTCACCGGCGCGCCGTCCGGGTCGAGCAGCGCGATCCGGTAGCCGGGCAGCGGCCGGCCCATCGAGCCCGCGACCACCGGCTGGCCCGGCGAGTTGCCGATCAGGCAGGTCGTCTCGGTCTGGCCGTAGCCGTCGCGAATCGAGATGTTCCACGCCTTCTTCACGCGCTCGATGATCTCGGGATTCAACGGCTCGCCCGCACCGACGATCTCCCGCAGCTTCACGTCGAACGACGCGAGCGGCTGCTGCACGAGCATGCGCCACACGGTCGGCGGCGCGCACAGCGTGGTCACCCGGTATTTGACGAGCGCATCGAGCACGACCTTCGGCTCGAAGCGCGCATAGTTGAACGCGAACACGCACGCCTGCGCATTCCACGGCGCGAAGAAGCAGCTCCATGCGTGCTTCGCCCAGCCCGGCGAGCTGATGTTCCAGTGGATGTCGCCCGGCTGCAGGCCGACCCAGTACATCGTCGACAGATGGCCGACCGGATAGGTGCGGTGCGTATGCTCCACGAGTTTCGGCTTCGACGTCGTGCCCGACGTGAAGTACAGCAGCATCGGATCGTTCGCGTGCGTGACGGCGTCCGGCTCGAACGCGGCGCTCGCCGCATAGCCGTCGTTCATCGCGAGCCAGCCCGCGCGCGGCGCGCCCGCGACGATCTTCCGCGCGAGACCGAGATCGGGCTGCTCGAATTTCGCGGCTTCGTTCTCGTCGACGATCGCGTATTTCGCGCCGCCGATCCGCACGCGGTCGCGCACGTCGTCGGGCGACAGTTGCGTGGTGGCGGGCAGCACGATCGCGCCGAGCTTCATCGCGGCCAGCATCGCGTCCCACAGCTCGACACGGTTCGGCAGCATCAGCAGAATGCGGTCGCCGCGCACGACGCCGATCGAGCGCAGCCAGTTCGCGATTCGCGACGAACGCTCGGACATCTGCGCGAACGAATACGGATCGCCCGTGCCGGTCGCCGCATCGACGATCCACAGCGCGGGCTGCTCGTTGCCGCGCGCCATCGGGTCGAAGTAGTCGAGCGCCCAGTTGAACGCATCGAGCGCCGGCCATTCGAAATCGCGATACGCGGTGTCGTAGTCGGTGCGATGGCGCAGCAGAAAGTCGCGTGCGTCCAGGAATGCCTGTACCGTCATGTGTCGTCTCCGTCCAGTCTCCATGCCCAGCGGTCAACCGGCGCACGTGCTGCAGCACATGCCCGGTTCCGTGTTGCACGGCGCACGGTCACGTCGTTGCGTGCCGCGTTCACCGCGCTGCCCTCGTGCCCTGCGTGACGCTGTCGTCGGCGCGACCGTCGCGGCTCAAAGCTGCCGCGCGATCACCATCCGCTGCACTTCGCTGGTGCCTTCGTAAATCTGCGTGATGCGCGCGTCGCGATAGTGACGCTCGACTTCGTAATCGACCAGGTAGCCGTAACCGCCGTGAATCTGGATCGCGTCCGAGCACACGCGCTCGGCCATCTCGGACGCGAAAAGCTTCGCCTGCGACGCTTCCGACAGGCACGGCAGGCCGGCCGTACGCAGCTTCGCCGCGTGATGCACGAGCAGCCGCGCGGCGTTGATCTGCACGGCCATGTCGGCGAGCTTCTGCTGGATCGCCTGATGCTCGGCGATCGGCTTGCCGAACTGCACGCGCTCGCCCGCATAGCGGCGCGCCTTGTCGAACGCGGCGCGCGCGATGCCGAGCGCCTGCGCGGCGATGCCGATGCGCCCGCCTTCGAGGTTCGACAACGCGATCTTCAGCCCTTCGCCGCGATTGCCGAGCAGGTTTTCTTCGGCAATCGCGCAGTTCTCGAACGTGATCGGGCACGTATCCGACGCGCGGATGCCCATTTTCTTCTCGGGCTTGCCGACGATGAAGCCCGGCGTGTCGGTCGGCACCAGGAACGCGGAAATGCCGCGCTTGCCGGCTTCCGGGTCGGTCATGGCAAAAACGATCGCGACGCCCGCGCGCTGGCCGTTGGTCACGAACTGCTTCGCGCCGTTCAGCACCCACTTGCCGTCGCGCAATTCGGCCCGCGTGCGCAGGTTGTTCGCCTCGGAACCGGCATGCGGCTCGGTCAGGCAGAATGCGCCGATCACGCGGCCGGCCGCCATGTCGGCCAGCCAGCGATCCTTCTGCGCGGGCGTGCCGAAGCCGAGGATCGGCCCGCAGCCGACCGAGTTGTGCACGCTCATCATCGTCGCGCACGCGGCGTCGCCGGCCGCCACTTCCTCCATCGCCAGCGCATAGGCCACGTAGTCCGTATACGAGCCGCCCAGTTCCTGCGGCACGATCATCCCGAGCAGGCCCAACTCGCCCAGTTGCGCGACGATCGCGTCGGGCAGGTGCGCATCATGGTCCCACTGGGCCGCGTTCGGCGCCAGCATCTCGGTGGCAAAAGCGCGCGCGGCATCGCGGATCATCCGCTGGTCTTCGGTGTAAAGCTCGTCCATGGTGCTGCAGTCTCCCGCGGCCGCCGGGCGCGACCGTCCTTACGTTTCGATGCAACAAGTGTAGGCAAGCACGCGCGACTGTTCGATGCTCGCGTCGCTCATTTACACTGAGCGTTTTTGCCACACCGGCGACACCGATGAAGCAGGAAGACAAGGGAACCGTCGCGATCAGCCTCGTCGCGTACAGCGTCGCGCTGGCCACGCGGCGCGGCGTCGCGGCCGAGCCGCTGCTCGCGCAGGCCGGCATCGCACCCGCGCTGCTCGGGCAGCCGCGCGCACGCGTGTCCGCGCAGCAATATGGCGCGTTGTGGAACGCCATCGCGCGCACGCTCGACGACGAGTTTTTCGGGCAGGATCGCCACCCGATGCGCGCCGGCAGCTTCATCGCGATGAGTCAGGCGGCGCTGTCCGCACGCGACGGGCTGCACGCGATGGCGCGCGCTGTGAACTTCATGCACTGCGTGCTCGACGACCTGCACGCGGAACTCGACGCGAACCCGCAGCGCGTGCGGCTGCGTTTCGTGCACCGCAACAACGGCGCGACGCCCGCGATGTTCACGTACGCGACCTATTTCATCATCGTCTACGGGCTCACCTGCTGGCTGATCGGCCGGCGCATTCCGCTGCTGCATGCGAGCTTCCGCTGCGACACGCCGCCCGCCGATCACGAATATCCGTCGATGTTCTGTGACGACATGCGTTTCAACGAACCCGATTCGTATGTCGATTTCGATCCCGAATTCGCGACACTGCCGGTGGTGCAGAACGCGAAGACGCTGAAAACGTTTCTGCGCAACGCGCCGGCCAGCTTCATCGTCAAGTACCGCAACCCGAACGCGCTCGCGCAGCGCGTGCGCGCGGTGCTGCGCGGGATGCCGCCCGCCGCGTGGCCGGGCGCGGGCGGGATGGCCGCGCGGCTGCACGTGGCCGAGGCCACGCTGCGCCGCAAGCTGCACCAGGAAGGCCACGCGTACCAGTCGATCAAGGACACGCTGCGGCGCGATCTCGCGTTCGAGGCGCTGGCCGACCCCGCCCGCACGATCGCCGACGTCGCGGCCGCCACCGGGTTCGCGGAACCGAGCGCGTTCTACCGCGCGTTTCGCAAATGGAGCGGGCGCAGCCCGGCCGACTATCGCGACGAAGTGCTCGCGCGCGGCGGCGGCGCCAGCTGAATCCGGCCGGCGCGGCCACACCTTCGCGCTTTCCGCCGAAACCGCCTAATCTTCAAGTATCGGGCTCACGCCCTTTCCGCAAGCCGGACGGCACGCGGCCGTGCGCCGCCCGGACGTCCCGATGCGCTTTCACCGTCATGGGCCGCCGCCGGCGCCTGCCGCGCCCGACGGCCGCCCCCGTCACCCGCTGTCCGCGCGGGTCGCGCGCGCCGCGCTGTTCGCGGCGCTGCTCGTCGTGTGCGCCGCGGTCGCGGCGCCGCCGTCGGCCGACGCGCCGGCCGCGCGTCCGGTCGTCGTGATTCCCGTCAACGGCGCGATCGGCCCGGCCAGCGCCGATTTCATCGTGCGTTCGCTCGACCGCGCGGCCCGCGAGCACGCACCGCTCGCGATCCTTCAGCTCGACACGCCCGGCGGCCTCGATACGTCGATGCGGCAGATCATCAAGGCCATCCTCGGCTCGCCGGTGCCGGTCGCCGCGTTCGTCGCGCCGGGCGGCGCGCGGGCGGCGAGCGCGGGCACCTACATCGTCTATGCGAGCCACTTCGCGGCGATGGCGCCCGGCACCAATCTCGGCGCGGCATCGCCCGTGCAGTTCGGCATCGGCGGCGCCGCGCCGCCGGGCGCGAACCCTGCCGCGCCACGGCCGCCCCCGGCCGGGACGTCGGGTGCATCGGGTGCATCGGGCACGTCGCCGGCCGCGCTGCCGACCGATACGCAATCGACCGAGATCCGCAAGGCGATGCAGGACGCTTCCGCGTACATCCGCGGCCTCGCGCAGTTGCGCGGGCGCAATGCAGAATGGGCCGAGCGCGCGGTACGCGAGGCCGTGAGCCTGTCGGCGAACGAGGCACGCGCGCAGCACGTCGTCGATCTGATCGCGCAGGATCCGGCCGATCTCGCACGCCAGCTCGACGGCCGCACCGTGACGACCACCGCCGGCACGCTGCATCTCGCGACCGCTCACGCGCCGCTCGTCGTGCTCGCGCCCGACTGGCGCAGCCGCTTCCTGGCGATCATCGCCGACCCGAACGTCGCGCTGATCCTGCTGACCATCGGCATCTACGGCCTCTTCTTCGAATTCGCGAACCCCGGTTTCGTGCTGCCGGGCGTCGCCGGCACGATCTGCCTGCTGGTCGGGCTGTTCGCGATGCAGTTGCTGCCGATCAGCTATGCGGGCCTCGGCCTCGTGCTGCTGGGGCTCGGCTGCCTCGTCGCCGAGGCGTTCCTGCCGACCTTCGGCGTGCTCGGGTTCGGCGGGATCGTGGCGTTCACGATCGGCGCGCTGATGCTGATCGACACCGACGTGCCCGGCTACGGGATTCCGTGGCCCGTGATCGCGAGCCTCGCGCTCGGCGGCGGGCTGCTCGTCGCGGGTGTGTCGAGCGTCGCGCTACGCGCGCGGCGCCGGCCGGTCGTGACGGGCGCGGAGGCGATGCTCGGCAGCATCGGCGAAGTGCTCGACGACGGCCTGCATCCGGACCAGCCGAACGACGCGGCCGGCGCGCCGCCGTCGGCCGCCGGCTGGGCGCGCGTGCACGGCGAGCGCTGGCGCGTGGCCAGCAGCACGCCGCTGGCCGCCGGCTGCCGTGTGCGCGTCACCGGCCGCCACGGGCTGACGCTGACGGTCGCGCCGCTCTACGACATGCCTGCACCCGCCCATCCCCAGGGAGAACCTTCATGATCGGTTACACGTTCGGCTTCAGCAGCGTCCTGGTCGTCTTCGTCGTGGTGCTCGTCGCGTCGTCGATCCGCATCTTTCGCGAATACGAGCGCGGTGTCGTGTTCATGCTCGGCCGGTTCTGGAAAGTGAAGGGGCCGGGGCTCGTGCTGATCATCCCGATCGTCCAGCAGGTCGTGCGGATCGACCTGCGCACCGTCGTGTTCGACGTGCCGCCGCAGGACGTGATCACGCGCGACAACGTGTCGGTGAAGGTCAACGCGGTCGTGTATTTCCGTGTGGTCGATCCGGAGAAGGCCGTGATCCAGGTCGCGCGCTTCTTCGATGCGACGAGCCAGCTCTCGCAGACGACGCTGCGTTCGGTACTCGGCAAGCACGACCTCGACGCGCTGCTCGCCGAGCGCGAGCAACTGAACGCTGACATCCAGAAGACGCTCGACGCGCAGACCGACGCGTGGGGGATCAAGGTGTCGACGGTCGAGATCAAGCACGTCGACCTGAACGAGACGATGATCCGCGCGATCGCGCGGCAGGCCGAAGCCGAACGCGAGCGGCGCGCGAAGGTGATTCACGCGGAAGGCGAATTGCAGGCGTCGGAGAAACTGCTGCAGGCCGCTCAGACGCTCGCGCGGCAGCCGCAGGCGATGCAGTTGCGCTATCTGCAGACGCTGACGACGATCGCCGCGGACAAGAATTCGACGATCGTGTTTCCGCTGCCGATCGATCTGCTGGGGGCGTTGCTGGAGCGGTTGGGGGGAAAGCGGGAGGATTAACGACGCCGAGGTCCGTATGAACGACATTCCGGCCATCGTGCAACGGAGCGTTGCACGATTCCGGCGGGCGCGGCCCGGTCGCTCAGTACCCGGCTTCCCGTTGATGCCTGATCGTCAGAATCGTGACGCCATCATCATCGACCCTGTACATCACCACGTATCCGCTGTCGCCGAAATCGATCAGCCATTCGCGAAAAACCGTATCGAGTTCGTCAACGGGACGGCCGAGCCGGGGCTGTCGAACCAGAACATCGACGCCAGTACGAATCGCCTTGATCGCACGACGCGCGGCCGGCGGATCGTGGTCGGCGAGAAAACGATGAAGGCGGACAATCGCTTGCTGGGCAGTTCGCGTCCAGATCAGTCGTGACACTCGGGCGGCTCCGCTGCTTCACCGGCCTCGAGCTTCTCGAGATACGCGTCCATCTCCTCGTGCGTCACGTGCAGCCCCGTCGACTGATAATCTGCCCATGCCTGCATCGCTTCCTGCTTGAACGACTCGCGCTTTTCCTCGCGCGCCACATATTGCGCAATCGCCTCGCGCATGATCCAGTGCGGCGTGCGCCGACGCTGTTCGGCCAGATGACGCACCCGGTCCTGAAGGGCCGGATCGAGTTTGATCGAGGTTGCCATGATAAAAAGTATCCAGAGGTATTACCTTTGAATATTGTAGGTCTGCCCTCCCTCGAAAAGCAATGTCGGATGGACGCCGGAAAGTATCCCGGCCATGGGCGCGCTAGAGCCTTCCCTCCATTTCACCCCTCCATTAGGACAAATCCCCACCCCCGGGGGCTGGCGCGTTTTCCGGAACCGTCTATGATTATTACATTACTCAATGGCACATTAAATGCTGACTGAATAACGCGTGACGGCGGATGCCGGCGGGCGCATTCCGGATCAGCGCCCCGCAAAGCATGGGACCCGAGTAAGCGCGGAAGCGCCGACTCCGGTCGACCAATGGAGACGCATCATGACCGACCACCCGCTGCCGGAAGTCCACCTCGACGAACTGCCGCAATTCCGCGCGGTCCAGCAGCTGGCGTACCGCTGCGTCGAAACCGTCGGCGCGATGCTGTACCCCGGCATCACCGAGAAGGAAGCCGCGCGCCTCCTGACCGAATGGCTGCAGGACAACGGCGTGCACGACTGGCTGCACAAGCCGTTCGCGTGGTTCGGCGACCGCACCGCGTTCGAGGGCTTCTCGGGCCTCAAGCACATGGGCGGCTTCAATCTCGCGTTCTTCCCGAGCAATCGCCAGCTCGAAACCGACATGCCGGTGATCCTCGACGTCGCGCCCGTGCTCGACGGCATCGTCGCCGATGTCGGCTACGCGCACTGCCTCGGCCGCAACCCGATCCTCGAGCAGTTGCAGGACGACCTGATGGACCATCGCGACATGATCGTGCGGCTCGTGAAGGCGCGACGGTCGATGGCCGAGGTCGCGCAGGAAGTCGACGCGCTGTGCCGCCGCCAGGGCGTCGAGCCGCGCCACAAGGCCTATCCGTTCAAGGTGCTCGCGCATCGCGTCGCGAAGATCCACAAGCTGTCGAAGCCGCGCTTCGTCGCGCGCTTCGGGCTGAATGCGACGCGCAACCTGCTGCTCGACCAGGGTCGCGCGGCGAAGCAGCAAGGCTGGTCGCCGCTGTGGTCGATCGACCGCCGCTCCGAGCATGCGCCCGTGCCGGGCCTGTGGGCCGTCGAGCCGCATCTGGGCTTCGCCGGCGTCGGCGCGAAATTCGAGGAGCTGCTGGTGATCACCGACGACGACGCGTACTGGCTCGACGAGGACCTGCCGCACGTGCGCCGCTGGCGGCGCCGCCAGGCCGAGCGCGCGCAGGCCGTTGCAAACGTGCCGGCCGCCGCCTGACCCACCCGCTTCCTCTTCCCGACTCCCTGAACGACGGACTCACGATGCAGCCTCTTTCCGACGAAGCGCCGCTGGCCCTGTTCGAATCGGTTCACAGCGAGACGGCGGTCGCCTCCGGCGACCTGACGCTCGCGGTCCGGACCTGGGGCGACCCGGCCCGTTCGCCGGTCGTGCTGGTGCACGGCTATCCCGACGACAGCAGCGTCTGGCAGCACGTCGCGCCGCTGCTCGCGCGCAAGCATTACGTGATCGCGTACGACGTGCGCGGCGCGGGCCTGTCCGGCGTGCCGAAGCGCACGGCCGACTACCATCTCGCGAAGCTGACCGACGATTTCGTCGCAGTGATCGACGCGCTCTGCCCCGGCCGCGCCGTGCACCTGGTCGCACACGACTGGGGCTCGATCCAGGGATGGGAATTCGTCACCGATCCGCGGCTCGCCGGCCGCATCGCGTCGTATACGTCGTGCTCGGGGCCGTGCCTCGACCACGTCGGCTTCTGGCTGCGCGAACGCGTGCTGCGCCCGACGCCCGCGTCGTTGGCAAGGCTCGGCGGCCAGCTCGTGCGCTCGTGGTACGTGTATCTGTTCCACCTGCCGTTCGTCCCCGAGCTCGGCTGGCGGCTGTGGCTCGGCCGCGCGTGGCCGGGCCTGCTGCGCCGGCTCGAGAAAACGCCCGCCGCGCCGCGCCCGACTCAGGCCGACGACGGCGCACGCGGCGTACGCCTCTATCGCGCGAACTTCATCCGCTGCCTGTTCGCACCGCGCGAGCGCTACGCGCACGCACCGGTGCAGACGATCGTGCCGCTCGGCGACAAGTACGTGAGCCCCGCCCTGTCCGAGAACCTGTCGCGCTGGGTGCCGCAGTACTACCGCCGCGAAGTCGCTGCCGGCCACTGGCTGCCGCTCGCCGATCCCGCGCGCTTCGCGGATCTCGCCGGGCAATTGATCGACGCGGTCGAATCCGGCAACGAACCGCCCGCGCTCGCGAACGCGCGCCGCCGCGCAACCAGCGGGCGCTTCAGCGGCAAGGTCGCGGTCGTCACCGGCGCGGGCAGCGGGATCGGCCGCTGCGCGGCGCTGGCCTTCGCACGCGAAGGCGCGACGGTCGTCGCATGCGACATCGATCTCGCGAGCGCCGAGCGCACCGCGCTGCTCATCGGGCTGATCGGCGCGCACGCGCATGCGAAACGTGTCGACGTCGGGTCCGCGGACGAAATGGAAGCGCTCGCGACCTGGGTCGGCGGCGAACTCGGCGGCGCGGACGTCATGATCAACAACGCGGGCATCGGCATGGCCGGCGGCATCCTCGACACGAGCACGCGAGACTGGGAGCGCATCCTGCACGTGAACCTGTGGGGCGTGATCCATGGCTCGCGGCTGTTCGCGCAGCAGATGGCCGCGCGCGGCACCGGCGGGCACATCGTCAACACCGCGTCGGCCGCCGCGTTCGGCCCGTCGCGCGACCTGCCCGCGTATGCGACGACGAAGGCCGCGGTGCTGATGCTCAGCGAATGCATGCGCGCGGAACTCGCGGAGAAAGGCATCGGCGTGACGGCCGTGTGCCCCGGTTTCGCGGAGACCGGAATCATGGCGTCGACGCACTACGCGGGCGCCAGCGCACAGGACGAAGCGCGGCTGCGCAAGCGCGCGACCAAGCTGTACCAGATGCGCGGCCTGAAACCCGAAACCGTCGCGCGGGCGATGGTCGACGGCGTGCTGCGCAACCGCCCCGTCGTCGCGGTCGGTGGCGAAGCGCACGCGATGCGCTTCGTCGGCCGCTTCATGCCGTGGCTGGGCCGGATGATCGCCCGCGTGAGCATGGCATCGCATTGACGGCGCACGACGCCGCACAGGGAGACAACATGACCGATACCGCCGACTATCACAAGATCAGGGCCCGGCACGTGAAGTTCGACTTCAGCGATACGCCGATCACCTGGGTGCCGAACGATCCGGGCAGCACGCACATCATCAACACGCTGAACCTGCTGTTCCCGGAAGGCGAGCTGTGGTTCTGCCGCGTGTACAACAAGGCGCTGCCGCTGATCGCCGATGCACGCCTGCGCGACGAAGCCGAAGGCTTCCTGCGGCAGGAGGCCGTGCATTCGCGTTCGCACGGCGGCGTGCTGAAGCACTACTACGACCGCCACGGCATCGACACGAAGCCGTTCACGCAGAAGCTCAACCGGTTGTTCACGCGCGTGCTCGGCGAGCAGCCGCTGGGGCTGAAGATCGGCCATACGCGCTTCTGGCTGCGCCAGCAGCTGGCCGTGATCGCGTCGCTCGAGCATTTCTTCGGCTATCTCGGCAACTGGGTGCTCAACGCGCACGGCCTCGACGAAGGCCGAGCCGACCCGACGATGGTCGATCTGCTGCGCTGGCACGGCGCCGAGGAAGTCGAGCACCGCACCGTCGCGTTCGACATCTACCGGCACCTGGGCGGCACCTATCCGGAGCGCTGCGTGCACATGGCGTTCGTGATCCTGCTGCTGCTCTACTACATCACGACCGGCGCGAAGTTCATGTACCGGCGCGACCCGGACGCCGGCCGCTACCCGGGCTTCGTGCTCGCATGGCGACAGGGTTCGCGGCGCGGGCACCTGCCGTCGTTCTGGAAGGTGATCGGCGCGGCGCTGCGCTATTTCAAGCCGGGCTATACGCCGCACCACGAAGGCTCGACCGAGCAGGCGCTCGCCTACCTCGCGCGCTCGCCGGCCGCGCAGGCGGCCGCGCACGGCGGCAACTGGGGCACGACGAAAGGCGCGTGAGCGGGTTTCCGGCCGGTTCGGCGGGCAGCGCCCGCCGAAATGCGTACAATCGCGGCTTCAATTTCCCGGAGGTACCGCGATGGCCATGAAGAAAACCGATCTCGAAAAGAACAAGGCGCTCAAGCTGACGCAAGCGATGAAGCAGTCGAACGCCACGCGTTTCGGCAAGGGCGCCGACGAAACGGCCAAGCTGGACCGCCGCGCGCAGCGCAAGCTCGACCAGGAACAGGGACTTGTGCCGTTCGCGTGCAAGCTCAACGCCGAGCTCGTCGAACAGTTGAAGGCACGCGCGGCCACGCACCCGGAAGGGATGACGGGCCTGCTGTCCGAACTGATCGTGAACGGCCTCGCACAACGCGACGCGTAACCGCCACGTATCTCGAAATTTCCGTTGACACGGCTGCGCGGCCGCGACACACTCGTTCGCATGCCTATGCTCAAGCCCGTCGCCATCGCGCATAAAAACCGAGTGAACGCCCACCCGCGGCGATCACCGGAGGCGCTTGTGCGTTAGCATCGAGATTCAGTCACGCATGTCACAAGGCCTCGCCGGAAACGGATGAGGCCTTTTTGTTTTGGTGCGCGTCATCCCGCCCGGCTCAACGGATGGAGATGACGATGGACCAAGCAAGCCGGCTGGTTGTCTGCCCCGATCGGTGTCGCACCGATACGATCGCGTTGCCGAGAGTCGAGTTGCATTTCACGGTCGCGCCGCGCAAGACGCTGGCGTGGCGTGCGCGGCACGCCGCCGAGATCCGCGCACACGACGCGACGCTGTGGATCACGCGGCTCGGCAGCGTCGACGATTACTGGCTGCGCACCGGCGACGTGCTGCGCGTGCAGCGCGGCGATCGCGTCTGGATCGGCACCGACGACGACCAGCCTGCCGAAGCGTCGATCACGACCATGTACGTGATGCAGCGCGTTACATGGCTTGCGCGTGCGCTCGCATGGATGCGCGACCGGCTGGGCAAGCGATGGCAGGTTCGCGCATGACGCACGCATCGCGGCGCATCCGATCCAGATGCGCCGCGACATCATGAAACGCCGCATGCGCGCGGCAACGCATCGCTGCCCGCGCATATCTCGAAAATAGTCGTTGACAACGCCGCACGCCGACAACAAAATCGTTCGCATGCCTACGTTCAAGCTCATCGCCATCGCGATTCATTGCCCGGTGAACATTCGAAAGAATGGATCACGGGAGGCGCTTGTGCGTTAGCAATCGAGCAGTACCGCATGTCACACAAGGCCTCGCCGGAAACGGATGAGGCCTTTTTGTTCTGGTGCACGTCATCCGTCCGGCTCACTGAATGGAGCAGACGATGGACCAGGCAAGCCCGCTGTTTGAACGCCGCGATCGGCGCCACGCCGGCACGATCGCGTTACCGACCGTCGTGATCCGCTTCGCGGTCGCGCCGCGCACGACGATGACCTGGCGCGCGCCGCAGGACGCGGAAATCCGCGCCCACGGCGCGGCGCTGTGGATCACGCGGCCGCCGAGCATCGACGATTACTGGGTGCGGCCCGGCGAGGTGCTGCGCATCGCGCGCGGCGAGCGCATCTGGCTCGGCACCGATGCCGACCGGTCGGCCGAAGCGACGATCACGACCGCGTACGTGCGGCGCGGCGAACGCGTCAGGCGCATGCTCGCGCAAGTGCAACGTTTGCTCGTCGGGGTAGGGAGAAGGAGCGGATGAGCGGCGCCGTTACGCACGCGATACGCGGGACGGCCGCGACCGGAAACGGGCGTACCCGCGGCGCAACGCACCGCAGGTGCGCATCGAAGGACGCGGCACGCCGGTGCGTGCCGCGAGCGATCGCGCGCCGTGCGCAGCAACGGGATGCAGCAGGTGCATCAGGTGCTGGCGGCGAGACGCGGGCCCGTGCTCCGGGGCGTGGAATCGAGGTCGGGACGTTGCGCGGCCTGCGAGGTCACCCACGGATCGATGCCCTGCTTCTGCACCTCTTCGAGGAATGACACACGTGTGCGCCAGTAATCCGCCTGTAATTTCGCATCGATGACGCGCTGTTCGGCTGTGAACAGTTCCATGCGCGCCGTCACGAGCATCGACGCGGCGGTTTTTTCCGGCGTGGGGGCGTGTCGCATCGCCCAGCGGCTGATCCAGTTCAACATGCTGACCTCCGTGATTACGAACGAACCCGCATCGGGCAATCGCAATCGGCCGTGCCTGACCGGCCGTGCCTGCCCAAACGCGCAACGGCCTTGACCGCCATGCACCGCCTGGCCTGCACGGACTGCGACTCCCCCGCATCGGCAATTACCGGCCGGCGCGTGTATGCGCGGTGTATCTATCCTAGAAAGACTTGCCGGTTTACGCGATGGGGTCTTGCAATCTTTTACACAGAAACCACAGTCGCCCCCGCATCGCGAAATGGCAGTTGCGGACGGGACGGCTTCGGCGCACGATTGCCCGATACCTGCAACCGCCTGGACTGACGAATGGCCGCTGCACGCCGCTGCCGCGCGCACGCACCGGCTGCGCACGTGCGTTCGCATGCGTGCCTCACCTGCGCCGCCTGCACCGCCTGCACCGCGTTCGTGCAGCATGCGGGCACTCCGTTTCAGTCGCATGTCATCGCGCACCGGCCGCGTGCGACGTTGCCGGCGTGCCGTTGCGCACGCATCGGCTGGTGTCGCCCGCCTGCCCCGCGCCCCTTCCGCTCGCTTCCACCGTTTCAGCCATTTCTGCCGGCCCGTGCCGCGCGAACCGGTAAAATGCGCGCCTTCGTCGCGCGGGCGGGCTGCCCGACCGTTCGCGCGCAGGCAACCGATCGTGCCCTCCAACTATATCGTCCGAGCTATCCGCGCTATTACAATCCGCCGATAGCCGGACAATAGTGGCTGGTTACAGTGAGCCGGCCGCACTGCCTTTACAACAATTCGGCACAACAATCAACACGACAACCCGACCGGAGAAACGCGTTCATGGAATCCATCAAGCGGTATTTCGGCTTCGCTGAAGCCGGCACCGACTTCCGCACCGAAATACTCGCGGGCGTCACCACGTTCCTGACGATGGCCTACATCATCTTCGTCAACCCCGCGATCCTCGGCGACGCCGGCATGCCGAAGGAATCCGTGTTCGTCGCGACCTGCCTCGTCGCGGCGCTGGCGTCGATCATCATGGGGCTGTACGCGAACTACCCGATCGCCTGCGCTCCCGGCATGGGCCTGAACGCATATTTCGCGTACACGGTCGTCAAGGGGATGGGCTTCACGTGGCAGGCCGCGCTCGGCGCCGTGTTCATTTCCGGCTGCCTGTTCCTACTCGTCACGCTGTTCCGCGTGCGCGAGGCGATCGTCAACGGCATTCCGAAATCGCTGCGGATCTCCATTACCGCCGGTATCGGCCTGTTCCTCGGCATCATCTCGCTGAAGACGTCGGGCGTGATCGTCGGCAATCCGGCCACGCTCGTCACGCTCGGCGATCTGCACAAGCACGACACGATCCTCGCGATCGTCGGCTTCTTCACGATCGTCACGCTCGACCACCTGCGCGTGCGCGGCGCGATCCTGATCGGCATCATCGGCGTGACGATCCTGTCGTTCTTCTTCGGCGACAACCAGTTCCACGGCGTGTTCTCCGCGCCGCCGTCGATCGATGCGACGCTGTTCAAGCTCGACATCCGCGCCGCGCTGTCGACCGGCATCATCAACGTGATCCTCGTGTTCTTCCTCGTCGAGCTGTTCGACGCGACGGGCACGCTGATGGGCGTCGCGAATCGCGCGGGCCTGCTCGTCGAAGGCAAGATGAACCGCCTGAACAAGGCGCTGCTCGCCGACAGCACGGCGATCGTCGCGGGCTCGGTGCTCGGTACGTCGTCGACCACCGCGTATATCGAAAGCGCGTCGGGCGTGCAAGCGGGCGGCCGCACCGGCGTGACGGCCATCACCGTCGCGGTGCTGTTCCTCGCGTGCCTGTTCATCGCGCCGCTCGCCGGCGTGGTGCCGGCCTACGCAACCGCGCCCGCGCTGCTGTACGTGTCGTGCCTGATGCTGCGCGAGATGGTCGAGGTGCCGTGGGACGATGCGACGGAAGCCGTGCCGGCCGCGCTGACCGCGCTGCTGATGCCGTTCACGTACTCGATCGCGAACGGTGTCGCGTTCGGCTTCATCGCGTACAGCGGCCTCAAGCTGCTGACGGGCCAGGCCCGCACGGTCAAGCCGATCGTATGGATCATCGCGGCCGTGTTCCTGTTTCGCTTCTTCTATCTCGGCAGCGAGTAAGCGAAGCGCATCGCTGCGCCGCGCGATGAAATGAAAAAACGCCACCTTCGGGTGGCGTTTTCGTTTTCGCACGATTCTTTCGCGATCCTCACGAATCGACGCGCATGATCCTGCCGACGCTCGGGCCATCCCGCGCGGCCCGCATACGAAAATGCCGCCCGGCCCCGCCGAACGGCATTGCGTGAAGGCAACGTCTTCGCGTGCGCCGCTCGGATGCGCGCGCCGCGAGACGTGCGTCGTGTCATCCGCGCCAGTTGGCCTCGTAGAAACGCACGTAGCCGCTGCGCAGCGTCACGCATTGCGCGCGCGTTTCCGACAGCAGGCGCCGCGCGGCCGCCTCGATGCGCTCGCGGTGCTGGTCGAATGCGCCGACCATGTCCTCGAAGCGGGGCGATGCCGCGCCGAAGTGGTCTTCCAGCGCCTCGGCGGTGATCTGACATTGGACGCGCTCGCCATTGACCAGTGCCGTGAACGCCAGCATCAGGTCACGCCCCGAATACTCCGGCTTCTCGTTCGTGAAATGGATCTGCATGGAGCCGCCTCGACCGGTAGAAAACGAATGACCGCGTCCGTCGTCCGCTACCGGCCGGACGAAATGTACGCGGGCTCGCCGGCGGAGGCCCCGACCGCGGAGTGTGGCGCGGTCGATGCATGCCGGTTGAATTCCACTTTAGACGGTTTCGCGCGGGAGACAAAAATTTCGGTGTGCGTCGTTCCGACGCGCATTTCGTCTGATCTGCGCGGCATCCGGCACCGTTTCGCAAACGGGCGTCAGTGCGGATCGGTCGGCCAGACGTTGAGCGCGATCGCGGCGGTCGTGACGCCCACCGCAATCGCGGCCGCTCCGTATCTCACCGCGTCGGTCAGGTCGAACAGCAATCCGTGGATCGCCACGGCAATGCCGCCCAGCATGATGAAGGTGGCGATGGCCGCCAGCACGACTCTCAGTTCCGCCCGAACCATGATGCGTCTCCCGAACGGATGCATGTCGCGTCGCATGCTTGTTGCAGTGCGGAACACGGCGCGTGCGTGCTCCATTTCCATCATTGCAGGCGGGCGCTTAAAAGCAAGTGGATTTTGTTCGCGGTCGCACATCGCACGTGGCGCTTGTATGATGATGCGTACCCGGACGGTCGGCTGTCGCGCCGAATGGTGCACCGCGAGCGGAGCCGCACTCCGCCGCCGATTCCGATCCGGCCGGCTCCAACGGCCCCGGGAACAGGAGACAAACCATGCCGCAATCCTTCGTGCTGCCCGCCACCGCGGGGCGTACCGACCTGCTCGCGCAGGCGCATGCGCGTTCGACCGCGGTCGGCCTGCGCGCGCACGAACGCCCCGATTTCTCGCCGCTGTCGCGCCTCGCGCTGCGCGAACTGCTCGACACGAACCACACGCTGTTCTCGCACGCACGCCCCGTGATGGAGGATCTCCACGCGCAGATCGCCGAGACGCAAAGCCTCGTGCTGCTGACCGATGCCGACGGCGTGATCCTGCACAGCATCGGCGACGCGGACTTCATCGAGAAAGCGAACCGCGTCGCACTGTGCAACGGCGTGTCGTGGGCCGAAGGCGCACGCGGCACCAATGCGATCGGCACCGCGCTCGCATCGGGCCAGGCCGTCGTCGTGCACGGCTCCGAACATTTCCTGCGCGCCAACCACATCCTCACCTGCGCGTGCGCGCCGATCGTCGATCCGTTCGGCCGCACGCTCGGCACGCTCGACGTGAGCGGCGACCCGCGCGGCTCCAGCCCGCATACGCTCGCGCTCGTGCGGATGTCCGCCCAACTGATCGAGAACCACCTGTTCGCGAACCAGTGCGGCGAAGCGCTGCGGCTGCGCTTTCACGCACACGAGGATTGCGTCGATTCGCTGTTCGCGGGGCTCGTCGCCTTCGGCCCCGACGGCGGGCTGATCGCCGCGAACCGCAGCGCCCAGTTCCAGCTCGGCGCGTCGTTCGACGCACTGCAGCACCAGGCCAGCGACGCGTTGTTCGGCATGCGCTTCGGCCAGCTCGCGCAGCAGGCCGCGCGCGCGCCGGGCGCCACGTTCCGCCTCACGCTGTCGACCGGCGTGCGCGTGCTCGCTCGCTGCGAATTCCCGGAAGCGCAGAAAACGACCGTCGCCGTCACGCCGCCCGCGCCGGCCGCACGCGTGCGCGCGCCGGACCCCGATGCGATCACGTTCGCGACGCTCGACACCGGCGACGCGCGCATGGCCGCCGTGCTCGAACGCGTCGCGAAGATCCGCGGGCGCGACCTGCCGCTGCTGATCCTCGGCCAGACCGGCACCGGCAAGGAATGGCTTGCCCGCGCGCTGCATCAGGCGTCGCCGCGCGCGGACGGCCCGTTCGTCGCGGTCAACTGCGCGGCGCTGCCCGATTCGCTGATCGAGGCCGAGCTGTTCGGCTATGAAGACGGCGCGTTCACGGGCGCGCGCAAGCGCGGCAGCCCCGGCAAGATCGTGCAGGCCGACGGCGGCACGCTGTTTCTCGACGAAATCGGCGACATGCCGCTCGCGCAGCAGGTGCGGCTGATGCGCGTGCTGCAGGAGCGCGCGGTGATGCCGCTCGGCGGCGCACGCGCGGTGCCGGTCGACGTGCGCGTGGTCTGCGCGACCCACCGCGATCTGCGCGCGATGATCGCGGACGGCACGTTCCGCGAAGACCTGTTCTACCGGATCAACGGGCTCGCGGTCACGCTGCCGGCGCTCGCCGCACGCACCGACCTGCCGGCGCTCGTCGAGCGGATCCTCGCGCGGCTCGCGCGCAGCGAGCCGATGCCGCGCCGCCTCTCGGCCGACGTGCTCGACGCGTTCGCGCGCCACCGCTGGCCCGGCAACCTGCGGCAGATGACCAACGTGCTGCGCACGGCCGGCATGCTCGCCGACGGCGAAGCCGAGATCGCGCTCGCGCATTTGCCCGACGATTTCTGGCTCGACTGCGACGACGCCGCGGCTGCACCGGAAGCCGCCACGCCGGCCGGCAAGCGCGAAGGCACGACGCTGCAAAGCCACCAGGCCGCGATGATCGACGCGGTGCTCGCTCGGCATGGCGGCAACGTATCGGCGGCCGCGCGCGAACTCGGCCTCGCGCGCAACACCGTGTACCGGTATCTGCGACGCCACTGACGCCCACGGCTGGCGGCCGTCGGCCGCCGGCGGGTTCGGGTATGCTTGGCGCGTTGCCGCCGAACCGCTGCCCGCTTCAGTCATGACCGATCCAGAACACCCGCCCCTCGTGCGCATCGAGCCGCTCGGCGCACGCTTCGACGCGCCCGATTCGCTGACGGTGCTCGAAGCCGCCGCGTTCGCACGCGTGTCGCTGCCGCGTTCGTGCCGCAACGGCACGTGCCGAAGCTGCCTGTGCAGGATCGTCAGCGGAAGCGTACGCTACACGATCGAATGGCCGGGGCTGAGCCGCGAGGAAAAGGCCGACGGCTATACGCTGCCGTGCGTGGCCGTCGCAACGTCGGACCTCGTGCTCGACGTGCCCGACGCCGTCATGCTCGACTAGACACGGCGCGCCAGCGCGCGTCGACCTGCAACGCTCGATTCTGCATGGAGAACGCGATGATCCAGCAAACCGATCGCATCGAAAAACAGGCGCTGCTCGGCGCCTCGCCCGACCGCGTCTGGGCAGCCGTCAGCAATTCCGGCGAATTCGGCCAGTGGTTCGGCGTCTCGTTCGACGGCCCGTTCGAGGCCGGCCAGCCGCTGTTCGGCCGCATCACGCCCACCCGCGTCGACGACGACGTCGCGAAGGCGCAGGAGCCCTATGCGGGCACCGCGTTCGAAATCGTCGTCGATCGTATCGAGCCGCGGCAACTGTTCTCGTTCCGCTGGCACCCGTTCGCGATCGACCCGCATGTCGATTACGCATCCGAGCCGATGACGCTCGTCACGTTCACGCTCGCGGCGCAGGCCGGCGGCACGCTGCTCACGGTCACCGAAACGGGTTTCGACCAGTTGATCGAGGCGCGTCGCGCGACGGCGCGCGAAATGAACGACCAGGGCTGGGCCGCGCAGATGACGCTGATCGCGAAGTATCTGGCGCTGCCCGCGTAGCGCGCCGCTACGCCGCACGTTCGGGCCGGCCGGCGAATCGACGTGCGTGGCATAATCGGCGGCATCGTCGCCCACCCGCCGCGCATCGCATGCTGAGTCGTCGTCTCCGGAAGATCGGCAGTCTGATCGGGAT
This sequence comes from Burkholderia sp. HI2761, assembly GCF_002223355.1. NCBI lineage: Bacteria > Pseudomonadati > Pseudomonadota > Betaproteobacteria > Burkholderiales > Burkholderiaceae > Burkholderia > Burkholderia sp. HI2761. The sequence goes on from NZ_NKFN01000007.1 coordinate 2,577,987, forward strand.
GCTCTTCATCCTGATGACGGCGCTCGCACCGACGATCTCGCAGGCGCTGACCACGCAAGGCCGCGTCGACGCGCTGCTGGCCGGTTACTGTTCGTCCGCGCCGGCCTCCGGCGACCGCTCCGCCGATGCGTCGATGAAAAGCCTGCAGGCGCATCTCCACGCATGCGGCTACTGCAGCCTGCTTGCTCATACTCCCGCCCTGCCTGCGCCCGAACTGACGTTCGCGGCCCACGTGCATGCGATCGAGCATCGCGCGGCGACCCGCTTCGAAAGCCTGCGCCGCGCGCTGCCGCTCACGGCCGCGCAACCGCGCGCTCCGCCATTCGCGTCCTGATCCGTCGTCATTGCGCGTGATGCCGTCGTGCATCGCGTAGCCTGCGCACGCCGCCCGCGTGCGCGACATGCCACGTTTCGAAGGACGATCATGTCTCACCATGCTGCGCGCGGCGTCGTGCCGTGCGCGTGGTCGGCCGCCGCCGGTCCGGATTACCGCGCCCGCATTCGCCCGCATGCGAATGTCCGGCAGCGCACGGCCGCGCCAACCGCCGCCGGCATCGATGCCGCTCGCGCGGCCGTCCGTCGAATCCGTCTTTTCCATCCGATTCGTCACTCGCTCATCCAGCCATGAAAACCACCACTTTCGTTCGCGGCGCACTCGCCGCACTCGGCTTCGTCGTCATCCAGGCCGCCCATGCGCATGCGCTCCCGAAAACACAGGACCCGGCCCCCGGCGCCACGCTGTCGAGCGCGCCGCACGCGGTCACGATCGACTTCGGCGAGGCGCTCGAGCCTGCGTTCAGCTCGATCGCCGTGACCGACAGCCAGGGGCAGTCGGTCGTCGACGGGAAGTCGGCCGTCGACGCCGGCAACCGGAAGCGGATGCGCGTCGCACTGACCGGCCTGAAAGCCGGCACCTACACGGTCGCGTGGATCGCGGTGGCCAGCGACGGCCATCGCACGCACGGCCGCTACGCATTCACGCTGAAGTAACGCACGCGATGCGCATCGGCGCGCCGTGCCGATCGCATTCGCATCGATGCCCCAGGGCATCGCACCGATCAGGAGAACAAACGATGAAACGCTCGATTTCGACCAGCATGCTCATGGTACTGGCGCTGCATGCCTCGGCCACGTTCGCCGCGCCGGCCATACAGGCCGATGCGTGCTGGATCCGCACGATGCCGGCGACGGTGCCGTCCTCCGGCTACTTCACGCTGAAGAACAATGGCGACGCGCCCGCGACGCTCATCGGTATCGACACGCCCGCATACGGGACGGCGATGGTGCATGAAACGCAGACGAGCGGCAGCACCGCGAAGATGGTCCACGTCGACTCGGTCGTCGTGCCCGCGCACGGCACGGTCAGCTTCAAACCGAAGCGCTATCACGTGATGCTGGAAGCGCCGCGCCAGGCCGTCGCGCCCGGCGCGAAGGTGCCGTTCCGGCTGCGTTTCGCGGACGGCTCGGCCGTGTCCGTGACCTGCGACGCGAAGGCGCCGACCTACGCCGGCCAGTAACGCCGCCTGCCCCTCGACCGAAGGAGACACACATGAAAGACCGCCTGCCGCTGGCCGACCTGATCGTTCGCTACCGGACGCCGCTGAATGTCGCGGTACTGATCGTCTGCGGCGCATGGGCCGCGTGGATCGCGTGGATGACGCGGCCCGCCGCCATCGATACGCCGCCGCCGATTCCCGCGTACTGCATGCGCGACGCGCGCTGACGCGTCGCGACGGCACGGTTCCGGCGGCGGCCCGCGCCATTATTGGCGTGGCATCATCGCGTCATCCCGACCGCCGCAACCGCCTCCCGGAGCGCCGCATGTCCATTCAGACCTGGATGCTGTTTGCCGCAGCCTATCTCGCCACGACGCTGTCGCCGGGGCCCAACGTGCTGCTCGTGATCCGCAACACGGTGCGCTACGGCACGCACGGCACCGTCGCGACGATCGCCGGCAATCTCGTCGCGCAGGGCGTGGTCGTGCTGCTGGTCGCGCTCGGCGTCGGCGCGCTGCTGGCGGCGATGCCGCCGCTGTTCGTCGCGATGAAGGTGGGCGGCGCCGCGTATCTGATGGTCCTGGGTGTGCGGCAGTTGCGTGGCGACCGCAAGGCCGCCGCATCGAGCGATGCGGCGAGGAGCATCGCGCCCGATCGCCGGAAGCTGTTCCGCGAAGCGCTGTTCGTGTCGGGCAGCAATCCGAAGACGATGATCTTCCTGTCCGCGTTCATGCCGCAATTCATCGTGCACGACCGCCCGCTCGCGCTGCAGTTCGTCGTGATGTACGCGACGATCGCCTGCACGGTCGTGATCGTTCACAGCGTCTATTCGGCCGGCGTGCGCCGCCTGCATCGCGGCTTCGGCATGAGCCGCGCGGTGCGCGCGCTCAAGCGCGCGAGCGGGCTGCTGTTCGTCGGGCTCGGCATCAAGCTGCTGACCGCGCGGCAGGCGTAAGCCGGCTCGATTCCGTCAGTGCAGGCGAGCGGCCAGTGCGGCCGTGATCTCGTCGAACGACGGCCGTGCATCGACGTCCTCGTTCACGCACGCTGCCGCAAGCGCATCGAGCGCGCCGGCATGCGGTTCGCATCGCTCGAGCAATTCGCCGAGCAGATAGCCGAACGCGCGCACTTCGAGCCGCTCGAACCGGGCGCCGCGTGTGCGCTCGTTCACGTCGTACAGCGACGCCGCCCCGAAATCCCCGAGCAACGCGCCGCCCGCGCCGTCGTGCAGGATGTTGTGCGCATACAGATCGCCATGCATGATGCCGCGCGCGTGCAGATGGCCGGCGACCGATGCGATGCCGTGCGCGATCCGCAGCGCTTGCGCCGGATCGAATTTCAGATCGGCGGCATAGACGTCGCGCGTGCAGGACGCGAAGCTCGGCGGCCCGGCGAGATTCGTCAGCGCCGGATCGACCCGCTCCATCACGAGGCCGTGCGTGCCGTCCGGATGCCCGCGCAGCTTGCCGATCACCGGAATCAGGTTCGGATGACGGTCGGCATGCAGGCATGCGGCCATTTCGCAGTCAGGCAGGCCGTCGCTCGTGACCGCGCCCTTGAACAGCTTGACCGCGACCGTGCGCGGCGGATGGCCGTCGGCCCGCCACTGCGCGCGATAAATGACGCCCGACGCGCCCTCGCCCAGCTTCCGTTCACATGAAAGGGCCGCCCAATCGATCTCCGCGACGTCCGGCCCGGCGGAAGCCGTGGCTTCCGGCCCCGCACCGAACGGATTGCCGGCAACGGCGAGCCATGCGAGACGCGGCAGGCGCGGCAGCCAGTCGGGCAACGCGTCCAGCCGGTTCGCCGACAAGCGCACCAACTCCAGCGCGCGGCACGCGGCCATTTCCGTGGGCAGCGCCCGCAGCTGGTTGCCGGCAAGCATGAGCTTCTGCAACCGCGCACAGTCGCCGATGTCGGGCGGCAGTTCGTCGATCGCGTTGTCGGTCAGGATCAGCCAGCGCAGCGCGGGCGGCAGCGCGCCGCGCGGCACGGTGCGGATCCGGTTCGCCTTGAAGCCGATCATGTCGAGCTGTTCGCACGCGCCGAGCACGTCGGGGAAGGTGGTGAAGCGGTTGCCCGACGCGAACAGGATGCGCAGACGATGCAGCCGCGGCAGATCGTCGGGCAGCGCGGACAACGCATTGCCGGTCAGGTCGAGCACTTCGAGCGTGTCGGCCAGCTCGAAGATCTCGCGCGGAAATTCGGTCAGTCCGCACGCGAGCTTGAGTTGCCGCACGCCCGACAGTTGTCCGGACTGCAGCTGTTCGAGGGTATGTATCACGGAGAAAACGGGTGGCGGTTGCGGGGACCCGTCGGGTCGATCGGACGAATTCTACCGGCATCGATGGCGTGCCCGTACACGACCTTGTCACACCCCCTTCACAAACGCGCGACGTGACGTTAGAATTGCGCCCCTTGCAGTGCCGACGTGGTGAAATTGGTAGACACGCTATCTTGAGGGGGTAGTGGCGAAAGCTGTGCGAGTTCGAGTCTCGCCGTCGGCACCAGATGCGTTTCCAGCGCATTCCGAGCATGATCTGAAACCCGCGACAGCATATGGCTGCGCGGGTTTTTTGTTGCCAGCTACGCCAGCAACAGAAAATTCCGCACCACCGCGGACGGCTCGTCGCAGCGCGACGCGATGGCCAGCCTGGCGCGAAACCGGTTACCCGAGAACGGCCGGTACACGACCCCGGGCACCTGCACCTGCGTAATCGCTTTCGGCACGACCGACACGCCGAGCCCGGCCGCCACCAGCGTCACCGCGGACGCGATCTGCGGCGCCGGTTGCGCCATGCGCGGCTCGAACCCGGCGGCCTGGCACGCAGCGACGATGTCGTCGAAAAGCGCGCCGCCGGCCGCGCGCGGCACCTGCACGAACGACTCGTCGGCCAGCTCCGCCAGATCGATGCGCCGGCGCTGCGCCAGCCGATGCGCGACGGGCAGCGCGACGAACATCGGCTCCTCGTCCCAGTCGGATACCCGCAGCGTCGCGGCGACGCGGCGCTCGGGCCGCACGATCGCGACGTCGAGACGTCCGGCCTCCAGCGCCTCCAGCAGGACGCCCGACGTCGCCTCCTGCAACGTCAGCTCGGCATCCGGAAACGCCTCCCGAAAGCGGCGAATCAGATCCGACACTTTCGGATTGAACGCGGCCGTCCCGGTGAAACCGACCCGCAGATGGCCGGTTTCCCCGCGCGCGGCGCGCCTTGCTGCCCGCGCCGCGCGCTCGGCATCGTCCAGCACGCGTCGCGCCTCTTCCGCGAAGACCTCGCCCGCCAGCGTCAATTCGGCGCCGCGCGCGGTCCGCTTGAACAGCTCCACGCCGAGTTCGTTCTCGAGCGCCTTGATCTGCTGGCTCAACGGCGGCTGGCCGATGCCGAGCGTTTCGGCGGCCTTCGTGAAATTCGATGCGGCCGCGACGGCCAGAAAGTAGCGCAGATGCCGAAGTTCCATTCGTGACCTGACCTCGCGGTGAGTCGGGGCTGGCCTGTCAGCCAGTGTTAAAACATATTGCTGCGGTTTCTTTCATATATTGGACATATATATGACGGTGCGCAAGAATTCACGTATTCCGTCGCACATCGAGTGCATCCATGTCCTCCGCTTCGATTTCCCGCTCCATGCCCGGCACCCAACCATCCGCATCCGACGATGCGCTGCCGGCCGGCGTGTCCCCGCGCTCGGCCGCCTACAAGCGCATCGCGTTCGCGCTTTTCCTCGCCGGCTTTTCCACTTTCTCGCTGCTGTACTGCGTGCAGCCGCTGCTTCCCGCGTTCGCACGCGAGTTCAACGTCGGCGCGGCGTCGAGTTCGCTCTCGCTGTCGCTGTCGACCGGGATGCTCGCGGTGTCGATCCTGTGTGCCGGCGCGCTGTCCGAACGGGTCGGCCGGCGCGGGCTGATGTTCGTGTCGATGACGCTGGCCGCGCTGTTCAACATGCTCGCCGCGCTGTCGCCGAACTGGCACCTGCTGCTGGTCTGGCGTGCGCTCGAAGGCTTCGCGCTGGGCGGCGTGCCGGCGGTGGCGATGGCCTATCTCGCGGAAGAAATCGCCGCCGACGGGCTCGGTTTCTCGATGGGGCTCTATGTCGGCGGAACCGCGTTCGGCGGCATGATCGGACGGATCGGCATGAGCGCGCTCGAGGAGCACTTCTCGTGGCGAACGGCGATGCTGTCGATCGGCGTCGTCGACCTGCTCGCGGCGCTCGCGTTCGTGATGCTGCTGCCGGCCTCGCGACGCTTCGTGAAGCGCACCGACCTGACGCTGCGTCACCACCTGGGGCTGTGGCACGCGCAACTGCGTCACGCACGCCTGCCGTTCGTGTTCGCGATCGGCTTCCTGGTGATGGGCGCGTTCGTGACGATCTACAACTACGCCGGGTTCCGACTCATGGCGGCGCCGTTCAACCTGAGCCCGACCGCATGCGGGCTGATCTTCGGCGCGTACCTGTTCGGGATGGTGTCGTCATCGAGCGCCGGCGCGCTCGCCGATCGTCTCGGGCGGGCGCCGGTGCTGGTCAGCGGCATCGTCGTCTTCGCGGCGGGCCTCGCACTGACGCTGTCGCACTCGCTCGCCGCGATCGTCGTCGGCATCGTGCTCGTGACGATCGGCTTCTTCGTCGCCCATTCGGTCGCGAGCGGCTGGGTCGGCGCGCTCGCGGGCGCCGCGAAAGGGCATGCGGCTTCGCTGTATCTGCTCGCCTACTATGTCGGCTCGAGCGTGCTCGGCTCGGTCGGCGGCGCGTTCTGGCAACGCGGCGCGTGGGCGAGCGTCGCCGCGTATGTCGCGGTGCTGCTCGCGGTCGCATTGCTGGCTGCGCGGCGGTTGAGCCGCAGTTGAGCCGCAGTTGAGCCGCAGTTGAGCCGCGCGTGATGCGACGCGATGCGGCGGCGGAGATACCGGGCCGCACGCCGGTGTCGGCCTCGTCGATGATCGACCGATTCGCGTCGCTCCTCAAAGCAACGGCAGCGTTTGCCGGATATGGTCGGCGAATGCTGTCGTCAGATGCGACGGCCGCTTCCGGTCGAACCTCAGCGTAATGCCCACCGCCGGCAACGGCGGCAAGCGCGGATCGCCGTTCACGATCGCGAGGTCGGCCGGCACGGCCGTCTGCGTCATCACCGCGAACGCCTGCCCCGAGCGCACCAGCGCGATCAGCCCGGCGAGACTGCTGCTCGCATACGCGACGCGGTAGTCGCGGCCGGCGCGATTCAACGCGTCGCAGGCCGCGAGGTGATCGAGCGTATCGCGATCGGACAACGCGAGCGGCAACGGATCGAAATGCGCGGGTTCGAGCCCCGGATAGCCGATCCAGACCAGTTGCTCGCGGCGGATGATGTCGTCGGTCGCGCCATCGTCCGGCAGCGAAATCATCGCCAGATCGACCGCACGCTTCTCCAGTTGTTCGACGAGCCGCGGCGTCGGCCCGCAGACGACTTCGACGATCGCCTGCGGATGCTGGCTCGAAAACTGCCGCAGCAGCGACGGCAGCCATACCTCCGCGTAATCGTCCGGGCACCCGAACCGGATCGTCCCCGACAGCCCCGTGCCACACAGGTCGGCCATTGCCTCGTCGTGCAGCCGCAGGATGCGCTGCGCATGCACGAGCAGCCGCTCGCCCGGATGCGTCAGCACCACGCCACGGCCGGTGCGCTGGAACAGCGGCTGGTCGACGGTCTCTTCGAGCCGCTTCATTTGCTGGCTGAGTGCGGATTGCGTGCGGCCGACGCGCGCGGCCGCGCGGCTCAGCGCGCGCACCTCGGCGATCACGACGAACGAGCGCAGAAGGTCGATTTCGAGCGAAAGCCCCAAGGTATTAGCTCCTTTTCTACCTTGCATTAGAACTATTCGTTTCCATCAAACCAGACGCGCGCCTAGACTGCAAGCGATCCCTGCCCTTTTGTCCGGAGACGCCCGATGTCCCTGAACGACGACGCAACCTTCTGGCGCAATGCCAGGCAGCACCTGGTCCGCTACGGCGGCACGTTCGAGCCGATGATCATCGAGCGCGCGAAAGGCAGCTTCGTCTACGATGCCGACGGCCGCGCGATCCTCGATTTCACGTCGGGCCAGATGAGCGCGGTGCTCGGACACAGCCATCCGGAGATCGTGTCCGTCGTCAGCGAATACGCGGGCAAGCTCGACCACCTGTTCAGCGGCATGCTGTCGCGGCCGGTCGTCGATCTCGCGACGCGCCTCGCCGACATCACGCCCGCCGGGCTCGATCGCGCGCTGCTGCTCAGCACCGGCGCGGAATCGAACGAGGCGGCGATCCGGATGGCGAAGCTCGTCACCGGCAAGTACGAGATCGTCGGCTTCGCGCAGTCGTGGCACGGGATGACGGGCGCCGCCGCGTCGGCCACGTACAGCGCCGGCCGCAAGGGCGTCGGCCCGGCATCGGTCGGCTCGTTCGCGATTCCGGCGCCGTTCGCGTACCGGCCGCGCTTCGAGCGCAACGGCGTCTACGACCCGCTCGCCGAACTCGACTACGCATTCGACCTGATCGACCGGCAGTCGAGCGGCAACCTCGCCGCGTTCATCGCGGAGCCGATCCTCAGTTCGGGCGGGATCATCGAATTGCCTGAAGGCTATATGGCCGCGCTCAAGCGCAAGTGTGAGGAACGCGGCATGCTGCTGATCCTCGACGAGGCGCAGACGGGCGTCGGCCGCACCGGCACGATGTTCGCGTGCCAGCGCGACGGCGTGACGCCCGACATCCTGACGCTGTCGAAGACGCTCGGCGCCGGGCTGCCGCTCGCGGCCATCGTGACGTCGGCGGCCATCGAGGAACGCGCGCACGCGCTCGGCTACCTGTTCTATACGACGCACGTGTCCGACCCGCTGCCGGCGGCGGTCGGCCTGCGCGTGCTCGACGTCGTGCAGCGCGACGGCCTCGTCGCACGCGCCAACACGATGGGCGACCGGCTGCGGCGCGGCCTGCTCGACCTGATGGAGCGCTTCGACTGCATCGGCGACGTACGCGGGCGCGGGCTGCTGCTCGGCGTCGAGATCGTCAAGGATCGCCGCACCAAGGAGCCGGCGGACGGGCTCGGCGCGAAAATCACGCGCGAGTGCATGAACCTCGGGCTCAGCATGAACATCGTGCAGTTGCCCGGCATGGGCGGCGTGTTCCGGATCGCGCCGCCGCTGACCGTCAGCGAGGAAGAGATCGACCTCGGCCTGTCGCTGCTGGAGCAGGCGATCACGCGCGCGCTGTAGCGGCACGCGGCCGCCCCGTTCTCGCGTCACGCGATCCGTCGCGCCGGTTCGAAGTTCCGGCGCGACGCGTTGATGTTTCGTATTCCGGATCGATCAGCGCGCTTCGGCCGCCCATGCTTCGGCATCCGCGCCGGCAGGGATGCGCAGCGGGCTCGACGGATCGGTTGCCGCGCGCCATACGGCGTCGGCGACGTCCTGCGCATGGGTAATCGGTGCGGACGCATCGAGCATGCGCGCGAAGGCCTTCTCGACAAATTCCGCATACGCTTCGTGCTCGAAGCCGTGCATGTTCGCGCGCGCGTTCTCGGCGAAGCGTGTGTCGGGCGCGCGGCCCGGCAACACGAGATGCACGCGCACGCCGAACGGTTCGAGTTCGGCCGCCATCGATTCGGTGTACGCATTGACCGCCGCCTTGGTGGCGCGGTACGCGCTGACCAGCGGCAGCGCCTTCAGCGTGACGCTCGACGTGACGTTCACGACCACGCCGGCCCCGCGCTGCCGAAACTGCGGCAGCACCGCCTGCGTCACCGCCATCGTGCCGATCGCGTTGGTCTCGAACAGCGCGCGCACCGTATCGAGCGGCGCCAGCTCGGCCGGCGCGGCCGCGCCGAAACCCGCGTTGTTGACGAGCACGTCGATCGGGCCGGCTGCGTCGATCGCGGCGCGAATGCTGTCCGTGTTCGTCACGTCCAGCGGCAGCACGCGCAAGCGCTCCGACGGCGGCAGCACGTCCTCGCGCGGCGTGCGCATCGTCGCGACGACCTGCCAGTCGTGCGCCAGGAAATGGCGCGCGATCTCGAGGCCGAAGCCGGAGGAACAGCCGGTGATCAATACGGTCTTCATGCGAACTCCTGACGGGTTGTGTTGAGCAAGTGTTCGTACGATAGATGGCCGGGCCCGTATTCGCTACAATCGAAAATCCGCTTTTCTTTTGCGAGAGTCCGGCGATGATCGACCCGCTCACCGAAGTCGTGACACTGCTGCAACCGGCTGCGCGGCACTCCAAGTCCGTTCACGGTGCGAGCCCGTGGCTCGTGCGTCGCACGGTCGCCGGCGAGCCGTTCTATTGCGTCGTTCTCGACGGCGGGTGCCGGATCGCGATCGACGGGCACGCGCCGATCGAATTGCGGGCCGGCGATTTCGTGCTGATTCCGGCGGCGTACGGCATCGCGACATCGAGCCTCGAACCGCCGCCGCCGGGCGTCGAATCCGCACCGCCGGTGGCGCTCGACACCGGCGAATACCGGGTGGGCGATCCCGGCAACCCGGTCGACACGCGCATGATGCTGGGCAACTGCAGCTTCGGTTCGCCCGACGCGGCATTGCTGGTGTCGCTCCTGCCGCGGGTCGTGCACGTGCGCGGCGATCCGCGGCTGACCACGCTCGTGCAACTGGTGCGCGACGAGTCGCGCGCGCAGCGGCCCGCGCGCGAGATCGTGCTGTCGCGGCTGATGGAAGTGCTGCTGATCGAGGCGTTGCGATTCACGGCCGGCACGCACGCATCGCCCGGCATCGTGCGCGGGCTCGCCGACAGCCGTCTCGCGGCCGCGCTCCGCGCAATGCACGCGCGCCCGTCGCATCCGTGGACGATCGTCGAGCTCGCGAAGGAAGCGGCGCTGTCGCGCTCGACCTTCTTCGAGCGCTTCAGCCGTGCGGTCGGCGTCGCGCCGATGGAATACCTGCTCACGTGGCGCATGGCGCTGGCGAAGGATCTGCTCCGCCGCAACGAAGGCCGCATCGCGGAAATCGCGGCGCGCGTCGGCTACAGCTCCGCGAGCACCTTCAGCGTCGCATTCACGCGGCATGTCGGCCGGCCGCCCGCGCAATACGCACGCGACGAACAGGCGGCGGTCGAACCGATCGAACCATGAACCGCACCCGCCACCCTCGCCTCGCCGCCCCCGTACCCCTCCCGTCAGGCAATGACGACGTGCGAGGCACTCGATGACGACCGCGACGCCCCGAACCGGCACGACGGACCACTGGCTCGTCGCACACCGCGATGCGGAAACCGGCATCGAAAGCCTGCACGCGCATTTCAACGGCCATGCGTACGATGCGCACGACCACGACGACATGCTGGTCGGCTTCACCGAACAAGGCGTGCAACGCTTCCAGTGTCACCGTTCGCTGCATACCAGCGTGCCGGGCCGCGCGATCCTGATCGAGCCGGGCACGATGCACGACGGCCACGCGCCCGAAGCCGGCGGCTTCACGTACGGGATGCTGTACCTGCCGCAGGCGTGGGTCGAGCGCGCCGCGCGCCGGCTCGACCTGCCGGGCCTGGGCGGCGTCGAAGCCACGTTCGGCCACACGCTCGTCGACGATCGCGACCTCGTCGAGGCGATCCGGAACGCCTTCTTCGCGATCCACGACAACGAAGGCCGGCTCGCGCGCGACCAGACGCTCGACCGCCTGCTGATGCGGCTCGGCAGCCAGCTGGGCGGCCCGCTCGCGCTGGAAGGCGGCGTCGTGCCGCCCGCGATCGCGCGCGTGCGCGACCTGCTGCACGAACACATGGACGGCAACATCGGCCTCGACGAACTCGCGAGCGTCGCCGGCATCGACCGGTTCCGGCTGACGCGGATGTTCCAGCGCGCGTTCGGCACGTCGCCGCACGCGTACCTCGTGCGCTTGCGGCTGCGCGCCGCACGAAGGCTGCTGGCCGCCGGCCGCACGCCCGCGCAGGCAGCCGCCGACGTCGGCTTCGCCGACCAGAGCCACCTCGGCCGCTGGTTCCGCCGCGCGTACCGGATCACGCCGGCCGCGTACCGGCAACTCTGCACAAACGTTCCAGACTGATCGCGCGCGACATCCGATCATGGGCGCTTCAACCGGGAGCAAGCATGTTCGATACCAAAGTAGCGCTGATCGTGCGCGACGATCTCGCAGCGTGGCAAAAACTCAACGTCGTCGCGTTTCTCGCGACGGGCGTCGCGGCCGGTGCGCCAGACGCACTGGGCGAGCCTTACGAGGATGCGGCCGGGCGCCGCTACGGCCGGATGCTCGGCCAGCCGATGCTGGTGTTCGCGGCCGACTTGAATGGATTGCAGGCCGCGCACCGGCAGGCGCTGTCGCGGGAACTGACGATCGTGCCCTACGTGCGCGCGATGTTTTCGACCGGGCACGATGCGGCCAACCGCGAGGTGTTTCGCGCGGAGGATGCAGCAAATCTGGATCTGGTCGGCCTCGCGCTGCACGGGCCGAAGAAGGCCGTGGACAAGGCGGTGAAGGGGCTGGCGTTGCATGCGTGAACGCCGGCGTGCCCCGCTCGCCGATGCTGCTCAGCGATGCGCGAGCACGTTGACGAGCTTGCCGAACGGGTCGCGCACGTAAAATCGCCGCACGCCCCAGGGCTCGTCGGCCGGGCCGTATTCGACGGGCACGCCTGCCGCATGAACGCGCGCGAGCGCTTCATCGACATCGTCGACTTCGATCGACAAGTCGGGTGTCGGCGTGCCCGACCCGCCCTGCGACGCGAAGCTGATCTGCACGTCCATCTGCTCGGCGTTGCCGTAGGTCGCGATCCAGCCGTGGTCCATCAGCAGGTCGAGGCCGAAGATCTGCTGATAGAAACGCTTCGCGTCGTCGACTGATTGCGTGTCGATATTGGCGACGATTCGTTTGACCTTCATCGGTTTCCTCCGCAGCGCGAAGATGTAGTCAATTTGACTACGATCGAAGCCAAATCGGCTACAGATTTCCTGCAAAACGGGCCTTGCGGCTGTCGTCCCGAAGCATCCAGGAAGGATGCCGCAAGCCGCTGGCCCATTGCAGGCCGGCGGCTTTCCCCCATCAACCGCCCAGATAAGCCTGCTTGATCCGGTCGTTCGCGAGCAGGTTCGCGCCCGTGTCGGCCAGCACCACGCGCCCCGTTTCGAGCACGTAGCCGCGATCGGCCACGCCGAGCGCCTTGTTCGCGTTCTGCTCGACGAGGAACACCGTGACGCCTTCGTCGCGGATCGTGCGGATGATGTCGAAGATCTGCGCGATCACGAGCGGCGCGAGGCCGAGCGTCGGTTCGTCGAGCAGCAGCAGACGCGGCTTGCTCATCAGCGCGCGGCCGATCGCCAGCATCTGCTGCTCGCCGCCCGACATCGTGCCGGCCCGCTGCGCCGCGCGTTCCTTCAGGCGCGGAAACAGCTTGAACACATGCTCGATGCCGTCGTCGATCTCGTGACGGCTCGCGAAGAAGCCGCCCATCTTCAGGTTCTCGAGCACCGTCAGGCTCGGGAACACGCGCCGCCCTTCCGGCGAGATCGCCATCCCCTGCCGCATGATCTGGTGCGTCGACATCGCGGTGATGTCGTTGCCCTCGAACAGCACGCGGCCCGACGATGCGCGCGGCGTACCGCATACCGTCATCATCAGCGTCGTCTTGCCGGCGCCGTTGCTGCCGATCAGCGTGACGATCTCGCCCTTGTTCACCTCGATCGACACGCCCGCGAGCGCCTCGACCGCGCCGTAGTGCGTATGGACCTGTTCCAGCTTCAGCATCACTCTTCCCCCAGATACGCCTTGATCACGCGCGGGTCGTTGCGGACCGCTTCCGGCGTGCCGATCACGATCGGCCGGCCGTGCTCCATCACGAGGATGCGGTCGGACACGCCCATCACGAGGCTCATGTCGTGCTCGATCAGCAGCACCGACACGCCGAATTCCCGGCGCAGCTTGTCGATCAGGTGCTGCAGTTCGATCTTTTCCTGCGGGTTGAGGCCGGCGGCCGGCTCGTCGAGCATCAAGAGGCGCGGCTCGGTGATCATGCAGCGCGCGATCTCCAGACGCCGCTGGTGCCCGTACGACAGCGTGCCCGCCGGCCGGTTGGCCACCGCCGTCAGCCCCATCCGGTCGAGCCACACGGCCGCGCGTTCGAGCGCTTCCTTCTCGGCGTGGCGATACGCGGGCGTCGCGAACAGGCCGTGCAGCAGCCCCGCCTTCACCTGGCGATGCTGCGCGACGAGCAGGTTCTCGACGACGGTCAGCGACTTGAACAGGCGGATGTTCTGGAACGTCCGCACGAGGCCCTTCAACGCGATCTTGTGGCTCGGCAGCCCGGCGATCGCGTGGCCGTCGAGCACGACGTCGCCACCGGTCGGCTTGTAGAAGCCGCCGACGCAATTGAACACCGTGGTCTTGCCCGCGCCGTTCGGCCCGATGATCGCGAACACCTCGTCGCGGCGCACATCGAAATCGATGCCGTCCACCGCGAGCAACCCGCCGAAGCGCATCTGCAGCCCGGCGACCTTCAACAGTTCTGCATTCGCGCTCATTGCGGCAGCTCCACATGGGGACGGCTCGCGGGCAGCAGGCCCTGCGGACGCCACATCATCATCAACACCATCACCAGACCGAAGATCAGCATCCGGTACTCGGCGAAGCCGCGCGCGACTTCCGGCAGCACGGTCAGCAGGATCGCCGCGAGAATCACGCCGAGCTGCGAGCCCATCCCGCCGAGCACGACGATCGCGAGGATCAGCGCCGATTCGATGAAGGTGAACGATTCAGGGTTCACGAGGCCCTGACGTGCCGCGAAGAACGCGCCGCCGATACCCGCGAACGCCGCGCCGAGCGTGAACGCAGACAGCTTGATGCGCGTCGGGTTCAGACCCAGCGAACGGCACGCGATCTCGTCGTCGCGCAGCGCTTCCCACGCGCGGCCCATCGGCATGCGGATCAGGCGGCTCGTCACGAACAGCGTGAAGCCCACCAGCAGCAGCGCGATCAGGTACAGGAAGATCACCATGTGCTCGCCGCTGTATTCCAGCCCGATCAGTTCATGGAAGGTCTTCGCGCCTTCGACGCTCGCCGAGCGCGCCATCTCGAAGCCGAACACCGTCGGCTTCGGAATGCTCGAGATGCCGTCCGGGCCGCCGGTGAGGCTCGTCAGGTTGTTCGCGAGCAGGCGAATGATTTCGCCGAAGCCGAGCGTGACGATCGCAAGATAGTCGCCACGCAGGCGCAGCACCGGGAAGCCGAGCAGAAAGCCGAACGTCGCCGCCGCGACCGCCGCGATCGGCAGGCATTCCCAGAACGACAGCCCGAAATACTGGTTCAGCATCGCGTACGTATAGCCGCCGACCGCATAGAACCCGACATAGCCGAGATCGAGCAGCCCCGCGAAACCGACCACGATGTTCAGGCCGAGGCCGAGGATCACGTAGATCAGCGCGAGCGTCGCGACGTCCACCGCACCGCGCGAGCCGAAGAACGGCCACACGAGGCCGACCGCGAGCAGCACCCAGATGATCGCGCGCTGCTGCCGCGCGCCCATCGCGGGCGCCGCCGGCAGCTTCACGGCCGCTTTCGCGCGCATCAGCCACGGCTTGAACAACTGGAACAGGAACACGGCCGCGACCGCGATCCATACCGGGCGCCAGTGCGGCGTCAGCACCACCTGGTAGCCGTCGAGCTTCAGTTGCAGCCCGAGCACCGGGATCGTGAGGATCGCCGTCAGGACCGCGGCGGCCACCGCATTCTTCAGCGCCTGGCCGAACGAAGCGTCGGCGGCCGGGCGGCGAACGGAAATGACTTGACTCATCTGCGTCTCCCTCAAACCTTTTCGATGTCCGACTTGCCGAGCAGGCCGGTCGGGCGGAAGAGCAGGATCAGCACGAGCAGGCCGAACGCGACCACGTCCTTGTACTCGGCCGGCATGTAGCCCGCGGCGAAGGTTTCCGCAAGGCCGAGCAGCACGCCGCCGAGCATCGCGCCCGGGATGCTGCCGATCCCGCCGAGCACCGCGGCGGTGAACGCCTTGATGCCCGCGACGAAGCCGATATACGGATTCAGCTTGCCGATCGTCAGCCCGATCAGCACGCCGCCGACGGCCGCCAGCATCGCGCCGAGCACGAACGTGAACGAGATCACGCGGTTCGTGTCGATGCCGAGCAGGTTCGCCATCTTCATGTCCTCGGCGCACGCGCGGCACGCACGGCCCATCCGCGAATGCGAAATGAACAGCGTGAGCGCGATCATCAGTACCAGCGTCACGCAGACGATCAACAGGCGCGCATACGGAATCGTCACGTCGAAGTCGCCGCCGAGATGGATCTCGAACGCGCCGGAGATCAGCACCGGCACGGACACGTCGCGCGCGCCCTGGCCGATCTGCACGTAGTTCTGCAGGAAGATCGACATGCCGATCGCGGAGATCAGCGGCACGAGGCGCGGGCCGCCGCGCAGCGGCCGATACGCGACGCGCTCGACCGCGAAGCCGTACAGGCCCGTGACGATCACCGACACGATCAGTGCCGCGCCGAGCACGAGCGGCAGCGGATAGCCGGCGGAGATGCCGATGGCCGTGAGGGTCACGAGGCCCACGTATGCGCCGATCATGTAGATCTCGCCGTGGGCGAAGTTGATCATGCCGATGATGCCGTAGACCATCGAATAGCCGATGGCGATCAACGCATAGATCGCACCCAGCGTCAGGCCGTTGACCAGCTGCTGGGCGAATTGCGGAAAGAAGTCAGTCATGTGCGGGAAGCTCCCGTTGGCGCCGCGTCGCTTGCCGCGCCGGATCACGGCTGCGGCCGCGCGCAACGCACGGTGTCGTCTCGGGCCGCCCTCTTTGGCCGCGCACGGGGAATGCGCGGCCAAATGCGCACGCGCTCCGCCCGGGTGACGGGCAGAGCGGGTGCGCGAGGCGGGTACTCCGTATTACTTGGCGGCGGTCTTCGTCGCGTCCTTGTGCCACGTGTACACGACGAACTTGAACGCCTTCAGGTCGCCCTGCGCGTCATACGACACCTTGCCGATCGGCGTGTCGAACGTCGTCTTGTGCATGTACGCGGCGACCTTGGTCGGATCGGTCGTCTTCGCTCCGGCGATCGCGTCGGCGATGATCTTCACCGCTGCGTACGACGGCATCTGGAACGGGCCGTTCGGGTCGCGCTTCTTGTCCGCGAACGCCTTCACGAGCGCCGCGTTGGCCGGATCGGCCGAGAAGTCGGCCGGCAGCGTGACCAGCATACCTTCCGAAGCCGGGCCGGCGATCGCCGTCACGTCCTTGTTGCCCACGCCTTCGGGGCCCATGAACGTCGCCTTCACGCCCTGCTCGCGCGCCTGGCGCATCAGCAGGCCCATTTCCGGGTGGTAGCCGCCGAAGTAGACGAAATCGACGCCTTGCGACTTCAGCTTCGTGATGATCGCCGAGTAGTCCGAATCGCCGGCGTTGATGCCTTCGAACAGCACGACCGGGATCTTCGCGGCTTCGAGGTCCTTCTTCACCGACGATGCGATGCCCTGGCCGTACGACTGCTTGTCGTGCAGCACCGCGACCTTCTTCGGCTTCACGTTGTTGATGATGTAGTGCGCGGCGGCCGGGCCTTGCTGATCGTCGCGACCGATCGTGCGGAAGATGAAGTGGCGCTTCTTGCCTTCGGTCAGCTGCGGCGCGGTGGCCGACGGCGTGACCATCACGATGCCTTCATTCTCGTAGATGTCCGACGCGGGAATCGTCGAACCCGAGCACACGTGGCCGATCACGTACTTGATCTTCTGGCTGACGATCTTGTTGGCGACGGCGACGGCCTGCTTCGGTTCGCACGCGTCATCCATCAGCACGACTTCGAACTTGTTGCCGCCCGCACCGCCTGCAGCATTGATCTGTTCGATCGCGGTCAGCGCGCCGGCCTTCACCATGTCGCCGTATTGGGCGACCGAGCCGCTCATCGGACCAGCGATGGCGATCTTCACGGTTTCCGCTTGCGCGGCGGCGGCGCCCGCGGCGAACAGCACGGCGGCGACGGAAATGGACGTAAGACGGGACAGCGTCATCTGGGAGCTCCTCGATGTTGTTTAGTCATACGGGCAAAGGCGGCATGACTTGCGCAATCGAACAGCACCCGGGGCGAGGACATGGGACACGCCCGAGACACATAGAAGACGGAACTCCGGCGGAATGTTGCGTAGCGGGGCCCGGCTCTTGCAGTCCCCGAAGGGGGACGTCTGGTTCGGAAAGACATCGTGATGCGTCTTGCATTGCGCAAGCGTTTCGCCTGCCCCGCTTGCCAAACCGCTTGATCGGAGGGGTGGTCCGACAGCCGTTGGCAAGGCAGTCGAAATTATATGGGCGTTTTTAAATTGTCTGTCAAAAATGCCTGTCGACTGAGGGAAAACACGTAGGTTTTGCGGGTGGTGCGGTGGCGACGGTGGCGCAACCGGAAGTGGGCGACAACGTTTGCTGGTGGTGCAATTGGGTTGCTATGGTGGGTGCCGGTTTGGCTGTCTGCCTTGCTACGCCTTGGGTTCGGCAATCGCTGATTGCGTGCGGCATGTTTTTGGTTTGCTAAGGGTTCGATCATTGAAATTCAATCGACTGATGATTGAGCCGGCAAGCACCAACACGGGGCGCTCGGGCGAGGCGGCAATCCTTCTACTTGCTGACAGATCTAGACATTTGGAAGCTAGTTGTTATTTTCATGAAATAATACGAATTCGCCTCTGCAATCCAGCCAGCCTTCCTGCGAGCCGCGCCCGCCGCGCTTCGCAGTCGCCTCAGGGCCGCTTCGACGCCCGTCCGTCGTCCAGCCGCCAGCCAGTGATCTGCCGTTTTTTTTCAATGCACATCACCCGCTTTGGATCGCTGATGAATCATCCCTTCTGCTTGTCTTCCGCCGCCGCGATTGCGTGCGCGTTTTCTGTTTCCGTCGCTGGCGCTTCAGGACCCGATACGCTGACCGATCGGTCGGCCGGTGCCAATGTGTTTCGCTCGGAACGTCGTGCTGCTGTGCGTGATGATGGGCATGCCGCACGTATGAGCCGACACCGCGTGCAGTACGTCGCGCCGGTGGAGCGGAGTCCGTTCGATACGCCGGATACGCGGCCGGTGCGTGTGTCGGGCGAGACGCTTGAGCCGCAGCCTTCTTCCGAACACGAACCCGAGTTTGTATTGCCATCGAACCGCGTTGCGCTCGGTGCGGGTGGCAGTGACAGTTTTGGTCGCGCGTTGTCCGGACATGAACAGCGCGAGCAGAACTGGAACGAGTACCTGCGAGATAACGGCTCGCGGCCGGCTGGTGTTGGCGGCTCGTATACGCCGACGCGGCCGTACGATGCCGCGCGTGGTCCGCGCGGTACACCGAATCCGTTCGATCCGTCGGCGCCGCAACCGGAGACGCGTACGTTCTACGACAACGGCGCGGGTACGCATTGCACGGCTACTGGCGGTGCGAGGACGTCGCGGTCGTCTTGCAATATCGCCTGGTGATGCGTTGGGGCGGCCGATTGCGACTGCCCTGCCCGGCTCGCTGCGCGATTTCGCGCAGCGCGGCAGCCTGCCCATAGTCCGCAAGCAGCCCTTCGCGTCATCTTTGTTATGTTGCGAAAAAACGGATAATTCGAAAAGATCACTTCATGTAGAAGTCGAACTCCGTGCCGTAAGTACGGATACTCAGATCAATCTTTTCGCCATCCAGTTCAAAGGTCGTCGGCGTTGCATCGATGCCGCACTTCTCCAACTCGACCCGCAAGTTTTCCTTGTTGATTGGCAACTTTTTGTCTTGCAACCAGGACGCGATCGGGGGATGTTTCAGCAGCTCGCCGAAATAGACGCCGTGCCGCTGCTTCTCCTTCAGAGTGAGCGCCGCACGCAAACAGATGCCAAGAATGGAGTCTACCGGTACCGTGTTCGTTGCCTCTAGCTGCGGCGGTGCGATCTCATCGATCTCAGCCGAAAACACCTCACGCAAGACAGGTGCAACGACTTCCGCATAAGATTTATCGAAGCGATCGAAGAAATCTTTGGTGGCCACATCCTCGGCAGCAATCTCGTTAGCCTTACCTGCCTGATGGATCTCGAAACATCCGTCCTCATCGTTGAAGCGGATCAAGAACAGGGAAAATTTCCTGTTTTCCTTGATGACGACGTAGAACATCACTGGCACCCTGATCAATGACGAGTCGATCCCTCCTCGCACCAAGATGTCCATGAACTTAGCAAGATGTGCCCGATCGTCCTTGTGCAAGTGATATGCATGTGTCTCCGCTTTCCACTGCATCGGCGTAATCGTGCCAAAAGTGTCACTATCGAAGTCTCGCCCAAAGATCTGCTTGCGGTAGTCCCACAGCAGTTCCCTTGCGAAGTCTTCGATTGAGATGTTGTCGCGAAATTTCGCCTCGACGAAATGATGATCGTACGACTCGTGACCAATCAGCAGATCCGGTAGATGGCCAATGTAGTTCTGAATCTTGCTGACGTTGCTACCACCTGCATTGCCACGCATCTGCGAAGACCGATTAGCAAACTTTGTTGCGAAATGCTCCACGCCTGCGCTCTCGATCTGAAAGCCCATCGCCGCAAAGTGATTCTTGCAAATCGCTTCAACAATATCGCCCTTGATCCGACGCACACCGTATGCATCTGTCATCATTGTTCTCAATCCATAGACATGTGGAAACTGTGCCTGATCCTACCATGTGGAGGATGACCTCATTTTCGCCCCTAAGGTAAGCATCCCTGCAACAATGCACCGTGTGGCCCGCTCGTCCCATCTCGAACCTGTCCGCCACCTGCAACTACACTTTTGCATCGAATGCATCGTCCGGAAGCGGATCGAAAATGAAGCAGTCGGCGTGCAACACTGCATCCTGATCAATGTTGCACGTTCTCCATTGAGTCAAACCCTCATCGTATGACCTCGATCGAACTACGATTTTATTATGGTCGATCAACAGGTCTATCGTTTGCACGTTCGCTCGTAGAGCTCACGATTCATGGGGTGCCAAGATTGAACAACCACTCGTGATATTTCACCTTGTCACCATCAGCCAACGCTCCTGCAACTAGTTCACGGGAAAAATCCTTCTGCGCGTTCATCTCATGATCTACTGGATTCGGAACATGCCCGTCAATCATCTCAAAACTCTCCAAGTAGTCGATTCGATTTATCAAAACCTCGGCACATGCAACCAGCCTCTCGATCTTATGTTCAGCGCACCATTTTGCCAAAAACGACAGACCTGCCAGCAAATCTGTCGCCCCCTGTGCCGCAGCTTCATCTTCCATTCCGATTGCATCAGGATCCCAATCAACTTTCTCCAGATCGCTTAACGGATTGGAATTTTCGTTCCCATTCCAAACCTGACCCAAGTAATTATCTACTTGTTGCTTGATTTGAGTACTTGTTCCCCCTGCTTGCTTCGCAAGGAATTCGAAGATTGACTCATCATGGGCAAGACCAAAACAGCACCACACGCCAAAACGGGCAAGGGTATCGAGCTTCCCGCCAACGAGAACTGATTCGAGATATTTTTTATGCGCCTCGATATCTAACATACTCATCTCCTAATCAAAAATCCCACCAGCTTGGTCCACATGTGGCTGGCATGATGGACACGATGCATTTCGTTGCAGTCCGCCCCAAGAGATACCCCAGCGACTAACTTCGGCACCTTCAGGCAGATTACGCAATATAATTCGCTCCGCATGGTTTTCGAGCTTGTCAAAGCCATCGATAGACTTCTTACCATAGAAGATGTTTTCTTCTGGCACGCCCATCTTCATAAGTGCCTGCCGTTGTGCCGGACTTAACCGTCCCCCACTTCCCGCCGCAAATAGTTGTGGCTTGCCATCTACCTTGGCTTCGACGATTGATACCGTTGAATTCCGTATTGAGCGCACATCCCCGCCACCCGCCAAATTGTGAACTTCCTGTGCTTTACCGCTAAGTTCGCCGCATGCCCAACCCCACGGATCGATCCACACCAACGGATTGGCAGCGTACCGATAGAGGTTCGTCCCTCCCAGCAAGCCGATCGGATCCGGGTTGATGAAGCGCCCGATATCAGGATCGTAGAACCGGAAAGTGTTGTAATGCAGCCCGGTCTCGCGATCAAGATATTGTCCTTGGAAACGCAAATTCTGCGGTCGTGGCACGTGAGTCGACGTTGGTGCGGCCGCTTGAACATCTCCCCAAGCTGGCTGCGGCCGGGTTGACGCCCGCGCGATCCACTCCTCCTGCACCGCGTTACCCCAAACCTTGTATCGAGCCTGCCAGATCAACTCGCCGTCGGCGTCGGTCAGTTCCTCCGGTAGCCCCGAAACGTCGTTGTGAAAATAGTAGACCGCGTCCCGTGCATTGGCATCGTTAGCCGCCGGCTTGCCCTGATCAATCCGTGCAAGCGGCACGTAGCTGTTGGCCTCATACAAGTACGTCAGCGCTTCCTCGCCCTGACGGTCGTGATACGTTTCCTGCACGAGCCGCATGCCGTCCCACAGGAAATCCGTACTGGCGTAACCACCATTTAGCTTGCGGATACGCCGGCCGAACGCGTCGTATTCGAAATGCGTCGTCGCGATGCCAAGGCGGTCCTTCGTCACGACGGTCTTCAACTGGCTCCAGTCGTCGTATTCAAGAACCAGCTCTTTGGCAGGTCCGTGGCCGCACAGCTTGCGAACCAATCGTCCATACGAGTCGTACTCGAAGCGCTTGTCCTCGAACATCTTGAGCCGGTTGTGCTCGACGTATCCACCGGGGTGATCGCTCGACACCAGGTTGGCCGCCGCGTCCCAGCGAAACACTTCAGACGGCAACCCCGGTCCCGCCGCCTGTTCAATGCGACCAGTCGGGTCATATTGATAGCTCGTCGTGCCATGACGCTGATCTCGCTTCTGGATCACGTCGCCCGCTGCATCGTATTGCCACTGCTTCGCAAGCAGATTGTCAGCCGCCCGGCCTCGCTGCGCAGCATGCCGCGCACGACGGCCAACCGCGTCATATCCGAAATGACTGATCAGCTTGCCCTGCGTTCGTAGTACCTCCCGATGCAGATCATCGCGTTCCATGTCGGCAACTGCAGCGCCGTCGACACGAATCTGGTGTACGTGTCCCGAGCCGTAATGCAGCCAGTCGATCGTACGCTCGCCCGAGATCGTGGTGCTGACGCGGTTGCCGAGCTCGTCGTATGTGTGTGCGAGCCAACCGGTCGGCGTGTATTCCTCAAGTACATTTCCACGCGCGTCGTATTTCAGATTGACCCGATTCTTCAGCGACGGACCGCGTGCAGTTAGCGTATGGAGCTCGGCCGACGCGATTCGGTTTGCCTTGTCGTACAGATATTCGCAACGTTCACGCGCGACTTGCTTCGCCGTCAGGCGCCCGATGGCGTCACGCTCGAACCGAGTCTCGAGCTGTCCGCCCCGCACGATCGTGCCATGGCAACACGCGTCATATTCGTATCCGCGTTTATGGCCATCGAGGCCGACTTCCTCGACCAGCAAATCGCGGCGGTCATACTGAAAGCGATAGGTCTCGCGGTTCTCATTGGTCAGACTCGCCAGCCGAAACGCATCGTCGTAACCGAACCGCACGACACGATCAGCCGCATCCGTGCGGGACAGCAGCAATCCACGCGGATTGAGTTCGTAGCGCGTGCTGCGCTGGTTCGCATCGACGACCTCGACAAGCCGCCCGGCCGCATCGTATCGGAACGTCTGACGAGCACCATCGGCTGTCCCAATCGCCGTGACCCGCCCCATCGCATCCGCTTCATACACGGTGGACTGGCCCGCCGCATCGGTCACACGCGCGAGCGCGCCACGTGCGTCATAACCGAACCGCGTGACTTTGCCGGAACAATCGGTGTACGCCGTCAACTGCGCACGACCATTCCATTCGAGGAACTTGTACCCGCCACGCGCATCGCGGATCGTGTGCACCAACCCGCGCTCATCCCGGTGATACTCGGTCGCGAATCCCGTCGGATCGCGCGTCATCGTCAGGTTGCCGCGATCGTCGTAGCGGTAGATCCAGCGCGAATTCGCCGGATCGGTTTCCGCAACAGGCAGGTCGTAGTATGCGTTCCATTCGGTCCGCTCGACCTGGCCCAGCGCATCGATACGCTGCGTCTGACGCCCCCGCTCGTCATATTCGAAGCGGGTCGTATGCCCGGCCGGATCGGTCGTACTGACCAACTGCCGCATCGCATTCCACTCGAACCGCCAAACATGGCCTTCGGCATCCGTATGGCTGGTCGGCTGCTGATCCTCGTTCCACGTCCACTGCGTAACGCGACCGATCTGATCGGTGATCGTCACCGAACGCTGCGCAAGATTCGCGTTGAACGTGTACGCCTCACCGTCGTCGGTCCAGTGACGCACGACACGCGCGTCGCGGCCCGCGCCCTGCCATCCATAAAAGCACTGCAGGCCGCCGCGCAACGTGTGCTGAACCATCAGTCCGTGTTCATACGCGAATCGTCGCCCGGTATGGCCACTGCGATCGGTAACGGCGACCAACTCGCCGGCATCGTTGTACGCGTAATGCACCAGCGTATCGGGTTGCTCACCGTCCACGCCACGAGTCAGTTCGATCGTGGCAATGCGTCGCGGCTGCGATCGATCGTAGACCAGCGTCAGCATGCGACCAGCGCTGTCATGCAGCCGGGCCGGCCGCACAACCTCACCAGCCGCTTCTTGCTCCACCTCGATCCAGTTACCGTTGCGATCCTCGAGACGCCACAGCTTGAGCGTCTCGTTGTCCGCATCGCTACGAGCACGGCCGAAATCGCGATACAAACCGTCGACCGTCTCAACCACGTAGTGGCCGCCGGCGGTACAGATCAGATAAATGCCTTCGGGAACGCTGAAATGGCTCTCGCCCGGCGGCACGGCCGGGAACACGATGTCGCGCCCCTGCTCGTCCCAATACGTAATCGACGTGAGCACGCCATGCTCACGCGCAAGCTGCAGCTCAACGCTGATCGGCACGCTCCAGCCCGTTCCGAACAGGCTGTCAGCACGATCATCGTGACTGCTGTAAAAGCGCCGCCACACGATCGGCAGCGGCCCGGGCAATGCGAAGTCGGTATCGTCCGTACCGTCGAGAATCTTGCCGCCAGTAACGACATTGACCGGGTGGCCCGCGGACGGTCTCGCCAAACTGCCGAGCCACGTACCGAAGGCACCGGCTGCAAAATTGATCGCGAGGCAAGGTGCCTTGCTCTTCAGAAACTGCCCCCAGCTCATCTTCCCGCGGCCGCAAACCGCGAGCGCAATACCCAGCGCCGCGCCCAGCCATCCGAGCCGGGTCGCCGACTTCACGTCCCGCACCCGCTGCGTGCCGCCGCCGATGAAAACGTTATCGGATCCTTCGGCAATCGTCCCGTCGCAAGTCGTCTTGTCGCCAACCCGCGCAGCCGGATGATCGTTGATATAAACGCTCCCCGACCCATCGGCGATCATCTGCGGCCCAGGATGATCCGTGCACGCGACGGTATCGAGATCTCCCGGCTTCGCCGCCCGCGCCGCCGGCTTGTTGTTGACGTAAACGTTCCCCGACCCGCTCGCGATCTTGCCTTTGATCTCGGGCGGCACGATCGAATTGGCCAGAGCCTTCGCGCCGTCGTCGATGGCGTCGTTCATCCCGCTCGCTTCCATCAGCGCGCCCGAGCCGACCGCCACCCCTACGCCGATCGCAATCACCAGCGGCGTCGCCAACCCTGCCGTGCCGATCTCGAGCGCAGCGAGACCGGCGAACACCAATCCCTCCATCGCCTCCGCCACCAATGCACCGACGATGGCGCCGCCGACCACCGATCCGACCGTGCCGACAAGCTCACCGAGGAACGACGTGTGCTGGATCGGATCTTCGAAGCGCGCGGCCGCGAAGTTTTCCGCGCTCACGACGCGTCACCCGTCCCAAGCAGGGTCGGTCGAGCCGCGCGCGGCTGGAAGCTGGCAAGCATACGGTCGGCGATCGCCTGCTGCTCTTCGGTCAGCGGCGCCGCGCTGGTCAACGTCATCACCAGCACGCGGCCAGCGTCGTCCGACGCAAACATGGTCTGCACCTGATGCCAGAGCCTGCCGTCCCGCTCGTGAGTGGAGTCGATCTGGATGCCAGAACGGCCGGCCACCGTTACGCGCCGGCGCGCCTTCTCGGTGAGCATTTTGGCATCGCGCGACGCCACTTCCCATTCGCGGGCGACAAACGCATCGATACCTTCGCCGTCGCGCAACCGCCCACGGGCGATCACGAGGTTGAGGCCGCCGGGGCCGGCGTTCATCACGAGGATGTTGACCGTGCGATCAAGCGCCGCGTCCGGCAGTTCGAAGGTGCCTTCGTGGATTGCGTAGTGCATGGCTGGTTTCGTTCGACTTATTTGTTGAGATCGATGCGCTGTCCGTTGACCATCACGCCGTCGTCGGTCATCAGGATCACGGAGCCCTTGTGCTCGAGGCGGATGCCTTCGGGCGCGAGCGAGATCGAGCTGTCCTGCACCTTCAGCAGGATGCCGCGCTCGGCCATGTAGACCTGCGTGCCGCCGCCACCGTCCTTCGCCGGCGTCGTCACCTCGACGGCAGTCGCCGTGGTGCTGCGCTTCTCGGCGATCGTCTCGGTCAGGTTGCCCTGCGGAATCTGCTTTTCTT
The DNA here is from genome assembly GCF_002223355.1 of Burkholderia sp. HI2761. NCBI lineage: Bacteria > Pseudomonadati > Pseudomonadota > Betaproteobacteria > Burkholderiales > Burkholderiaceae > Burkholderia > Burkholderia sp. HI2761. The sequence continues at coordinate 2,604,074 of NZ_NKFN01000007.1, forward strand.
CGCTGCCCGTCGCCACGAGGACGGTACGCATCGGTCCCATCACCTTGTGCGTCTCGTTGTTCTCGACGACGGTGTTCATGTCCTTCTGCGCGTGCATGAAGAATTCCTGCATGCCGTTCGTATCGGTCATGCGGATCTCGTTCGACCCCTGCCCCTTGTGCGTCTGGCTCTTGATCCCCATCGTCTGGCCAGCGGCACCGTGGTACGGGTTGCCCTGCTCGCCGTTGAACACGCGGCCGACGATCACCGGGTTATCCGGATCGCCTTGATTGAACGCCACCAGCACTTCCTGCTTGATCCGCGGAATCGCGGCCGCGCCCCAACCGTCGCCCGCCCACGGCTGCGACACGCGCACCCACATCGAATCCGAGCCGTCCTTCTTGCCGCGCCGGTCCCACGGGAAATTCACTTTCACCGCGCTACCGTTCGTATAAATTTCCTCGCCCTTCGGCCCGACGACGATCGCCGACTGCGTGCCGTGAATCACCGGCTTCGGCGTCGCGCGCGGCGCACGGTACGGAATCTTCTTCGGCAGCAGTGCGAAGCTGTTGCGGTACGGCAGCTTCGCGCTGTGCTGCGTGTAGTCGTTCACCGCCTCGTGACGCACGTGCAGGATCACGTATTCCTGATTGTTTTCGAGGACGGGGTGATTCGCCACGTTGACGGCGCCGGCCGTCGTCATGCGCCACGCGTAGCCGCCGCCGGTATAGCGATGGGCCTGCACCTCCTCGGCCTCCATCGCGAAACGGGCGTAGCGGTTGCCGTCGTCGCCGTGGTCGTACAGCGACTGGTGCTCGAACCGCTCGGTCGCATCGAGCCGCGCGTGCTTGAGGTTTTGCGGCCCGGCCTCCACCAGCATCAGCGGCGACGACGGATTCTGGTGATTGAAGTCGCGGAACGTGACCTTGCCGACGCCGAAGCGCCGGCCTTCGTGCAACTGGTCGATGCCGCCGTCCTCGCTGGCCTCGGTCGAGGCGAACGGCACGGTCGCGAGCCCGTCGATCGGGCGGAACAGCAGGTTCGTGTCGCCGATCACGAGAAAGTGCTTGTCCTTCTCGTAGCGGTGGGTCCAGACGAGCCCCTCCTGCTCCATCAGCCGCGCGCAGAAATTGTAGTAGCTCTCCTGGTACATCACGACGTACTCGAGCGGCTTCTGGCTCGTCCGGATGTCGAACGAGAAATCGGAAAAACCGTGTTCCTGGAAGATCTCGGTGAGGATGTCCTGGGCGGTCTTGTTCTGGAAGATCCGGCAATCGGTCGAGCGCGTCAGGAACCAGAACCACGGCACGGCCGTCAGGTGGTATTGCGTGACGTTCCCGGGGTTGCCGGCGCGGTCGAACGACGCGACGTAGCCGTCGAAGTAACGATCGCCCTCGACCGCACCCGACGCCACGACGCGTTCGAGCGTCGACAGGCGCGCCTGCTGATCGAAGCGGATCTTGACCTGTTGGCCGATCAGATCCTCCGGGCGCAGGTCATGGCGGTGCGACAGCAGGTCGAGATGAATTTCCGGCAAGCGGTTCACGTGCTCGTCGACGACGGCCGCGCTGACCAGCAGCACATCCGGGCCGAGCGGTGTATCGAGCGTGACGTAACGGTTGAGCTGGGTCAGGCGCGCGGGGTTGGCTGCGCCGTTGATCGCTTCGGCAATCGCGCCGGGCGTCTTGTCCATCAGCGAGAAGCCGGTCTGCGCGAGCTGCATCGCGCGCTGGACGGTGTCGACGTGCCCGGCCAGGCCGGCGAGCGGCCCAAGGCTGCCGGCCACACTCGATGCAACCGGGCCGGCAAGGCCGCCGAGCGCGCTCAGGGAGCCGAACGCACCGCCGCCCAATCCAGTGGGAATACCCCCGTTCGGAGCGAAACTCATTCTTGTTCCTTGCGTGTGATCTCAGGTTCCATCGGCCGGTTCGCCGGTCCGCGGCTTCGATAATGTAGGGTAAAACCCGACTGCTTGAAAGTCTTCCGCAAACGTTTGCTTTCCGGCCCTTAAAACTGAAACCTGGACCGGCAGCAGAGCGCCTGAACGCAGGTCGTCCACGGCCAAGCAGCGCGACGGTCGGCAATGAAAACCGTGCCGCTGCGTACCTCGATAAGCCGGACAGCCCGGGACACCACGACGATCAACGGATGCTCGGATGTTTGCGTGACAACGGTAGGAAACAGTTGAAACTAACCGACCTCATGCCGGGGTCAGTGTTTGAACGAACATACTGCCTACCGGTGGGCAGTCGCGTCATCGCGATCGCGGCGCACTTTCCTCACCGCGGCGAAACCACAATCGCCGCCCGCCGGTTCTGCGCCCTCCCTGCCGGCGTCTTGTTATCCCCTACCGGATCGCGCTTCCCTTTCCCGACGATCGCGATCCGCTTCGCATCGAGTCCGACGTCAACCAGTTCAACGGCAACGACTTCAGCCCGCCGCCTCGACAACTCGAAATCGTAAGCAGCCTCCCCCTCGTCGTCCGAGTACCCGTAAACCCGCACCCCGTTGATCCCCGCCGATCTCAACGTCCGCCCGATCCGTTCGACGATCCGCCGAACATCCGGCTTGAGGTTATACCGGTCGAAATCGAACAGAATCGGCCCGATCGAGCCGAACTCGAATCCCTGCCCGGTCTCCTGGAACCCGGCCGACTTCAATGCCGTGACCTGCGTCTGCGTCAGCCCGCGATGAAGCGGCGGCGCCTTGCAGCCCGCCAGCAGCATGCACAGCAGCAGCGCACTCCCGACGCACATCCGCCCCATGCTCACAGGAAACGAGTGGTTCATTTCACATCCCCTTCCATCGCGCCCGCGCTGCAAGCGCTTCTTTTAACCGCCGCCGCGGCCTCGCCCGCAGCGCGAGTCGATCAACGTCACACCGGCCCTGCAACGCTCTCCGCCAACCGCCACGATCCCGGCCGCGCGCGCTTGGCGCGGTACATCGCGATATCCGCCGCGCGCAGCAAGCTGCTCGCGTCCGACGCGTGATCGGGATACAGCGCAACGCCGGCACTCATCATGGTGGCCACCACGCGGCCGTCGGACAGCTCGATCGACGGCGCCATGCCGGACAAAATCTCGTCGGCGATCCGGCACACGCTGCCCGCTTCGGGCACCGCCGCCAGCATCACCGCAAATTCGTCGCCGCCCAGGCGCGCGACGAGATCGGCCTCGCGCACCCGCGCGCGCAGCCGCGACGCGATGCCGATCAGCACCGCGTCCCCGGCGTCGTGACCGAGACAATCGTTGATCTCCTTGAAGCGGTCGCAGTCGAGATACAGGACGGCGACCCGCTGCCCCGTCAACGTGGCATCGCAAAGCGCAAGTGCGAGGCGCGATTCGAACTGCACGCGGTTGGGCAAGCCGGTGAGCGCATCGTGCGTCGCCTTGTGCTCGAGCGACGCGTTCTCGTCGCGCAGCGTGTTCTGCCAGTCTTCGAATTCGTCGAGCAGCGTGTTGAAGTCGTCGCCGAGCTGGTTCAGTTCGGCGATCGCCGCGGACTCGACGCGCCGCCCGAACGCACGCTCGCGCCGCACCGCGTGCGCGACGCCCGCCAGCGCGCGCAGCGGCGAAACGATGTCGCGCAGCAGACGCTTCGAACTGACATACGCACCGAACACGCTGAAAGCGAGGCAGCCGAGAATGCCGCCGACGCCGCCGAGCAGGAAGCCGAAGAACTGATGTCCGCGCCCGCGCACGACGACGTGACCGACGATGATGCCGTCATGCGTGACCGCGGCGGTAACCGGCCCAGGCAGCGCCGCATCGGCGACGGTGCGCTCGAGCCGCGCGATCCCGTTTCCGGCCGGCAACTGCCACGTCGCGAACAGTTGTCCCTTGCTGTCGGTGACGACTACCTGCGCGACGTCCTCGTCACCGGCGATCATCCCGATCGCCTCGTTCGCCGCGATGCGATCGCCGAACACGAGCGCCGCCTCGACCGTATAACCGAGCGAGCGCGCCAGCAGGTTCAGGTTGTTGCCGGCATACGCACGCAACGCGATCACGGCGACGACGATCAACGACACAGCGGCCATCGCGACGGCGACGAACGCGAGGCGCAAGTGCGCGCGTCGCAACACGCTTTGCAGCGTCGGGCGCGGCAGGCGCGAAGCGGAAACGGGGGGTGCGGACCGTGTCATGGCGCCACCGGCCGTCGTGCGAGATTGAGGACGTTCGGGTGCACGCGCACGCCGCTGCGCGCGACGGCGTCGAGATTGATGTCGAAGGTGACGCGTTCGCCGTCGACGTTGAGACAGAACATGCCGCCTGCGGTGCAGGACGGATCGTGCTCCGAGATCGTCAGGACCGGATGGCCGGCCACCGCTACTCTCACCCGTGTTTTCTCGTCTTCGCTCAGGGTGCCGAGATAAACGACGTCGCAGACCGTGCCGAGCGCGGGATCGTCGAAGCGCACGCGCTGCACGTCGAGCAGCGTCGAGCCGGCCTGCAGCGTGTCGGTCAGCCCGCGCGCGTAGTCGGGCCGGCCTGTCACGCAAAGATGCAGGCGCACCGGCGTCGTCGGCCAGTGCGTGAAGCTGATGATGCCGAGCACGACCTGACGCACGGCCGTGTCGTGTGACGAAATGGCGGGATCGAGGGAATCGGCGGGGCTCGCGACGGCGGCGATACGTACGGTGTCGGGCGGGTCGTCCGCATCGGCGGTTGCCCCGGCGAGCATGGCGGGCGCAGCGCTCAGAACGCAAACGATTGCGAGAAACGCGTGGCGCAGCGAAGCGGTTCGGCCAAGCCGGCCGGACGCCGTCCGCGCGGCCATTGCCGCCGCGCCCGTTGGCGTCGCTGCAGTCGCAAAACTGGCTGCGGACGCGCACACTTTCGCATCCATGATGGGAACATCCGCTGGCGTCGGTCCCGACGCTGCCTACTGCCTCCCTCCATGCGCGTGCAGGTACCGAATTACGCGCATGATTCCTTCATCTTAGGTAGAAAGTCGCGTGGGAAACCAGTGGGATACACCCGGGAGAAATGGTGGGAAGTATGGGGAATTGGGGCTGTTTTAGATGATTTGGGGGAGTGCGGCATCCGTCGTCGGTTCAGTGCCAACGCCTGCGAATTGATCAGCGGATTGGATGCGCGGCTGTCTCGAACTTCATATGGTCTTACGTGGCGAGCCAGATCGTTTTCCAGTGCATGGGGCTGCCGTCTGCAACTACCTCGACTGATCTTGCTCGTCGTCCTTTACTTTGTAGCTGTCGCGCGCCTTCTTGTAGCTGTTGTCGAACGGTTTTATCTTCAGCATATGCGCTCTACTTGCGTATCCACCAACGGCCACGACTCCAAATCCGAACAGCAGCAAAAAACCTCCAAACGGCGCGCGTGGAACGTACTTGTATGCGGCGAACATGATTGCACCGGACGCAAATACTTTCTCGCGTCCGGTGCGTGCGCTGAACCACGATGCTTCCGCGCTTACCCCACCGCCGACAAATCAAACGGCGTCTCCCTCAACCGCTTTCCCGTCAGCCTGAACACCGCATTCGCGATCGCCGGCGTCACGGACGGGCTCGACAGTTCGCCCACACCGCCCGGCTTCGCAGGATCGCCCTGCACGATATGGATATCGGTCGCGGGCATGTCGTTCATCCGCATCACGCGATACGTATCGAAGTTCGACTGCTGCACGCGGCCGTGCCGGAATTCGATGCGGTCGGACGTCGCGTGGCCAAGCCCCCACATCAGCCCGCCGTACAACTGTTCCTCGACACCACCCGGCGATACCGCGATACCGCAGTCGGCCACGCACGTCAGCTTCTCCACGCGTACTGCGCCGTCCTTGCGCACCACGCGCGCCACCACCGCGACATAGCTGCCGTACGCCTGATTCGTCGCAATACCGAGCGCGACACCGTCCGGCAACGGCTGCCCCCATCCCGCACGCTTCGCCGCCTCGCGCAGCACGGCCGCATGACGCGGCCGGCCGCGCATGTGCGCCAGTCGGAATTCGACCGGATCGCGCTTGGCCGCATGCGCGGCCTCGTCCATCACCGATTCCACCGCGAACACGTTCGGGATATAGCTGACCGCGCGAAACCAGCCGGTCGGCACGCCGGTCTCCAGACGAACCCAGCCGATGTCGCGATGCGGCGCCGCATACGCGAACTCCCATTTCGTGATCGCTTCGGTCGTGCTGAAATCCATCCGGTCCGGCCGATTCAGATAGCCGGGTTCCCACTGCTCCGGCGATGCGGGCATCACGCCGCGCAGCCACAGCGATGCTAGATTGCCTTGCACGTCGAGCACGGCCCGCGCGCGGTGACAACTCGCGGCGTGATAGAACAGCGCACGCATTTCGTCCTCGCGGCTGTTCATCAACTTCACGGGCTTGCCCGTCTTCAGCGCAAGCCAGGTCGCCTCGAACAGCCAGTATTTCGATTCGCGCGCACCGAAGCTGCCGCCCGACACGAGCTCGTGCAGCGTCACGCGATGCGAAGGAATGCCGCCGATCACATCGGCCGCTTCCATCGCGGTCGACGGTACCTGCAGCCCGCCCCAGTATTCGATTCCGCCGTTGTGCGCCCACACGGTGACGTTGATCGGCTCCAGCGGGTTCGCCGCCTTGTGCGGCATCGCATACGACGCTTCGATCATGCGTACGCCTGACGCGGTGGCCTGCGCGGGATCGCCGTCCTGGATCGTCGGCACGGCGCGCGCGGCCGGATCGTCGACCCAGGCGGCCTGGCGGGCAGCGAGCGTGCTGCTGTCGAAGGTCTCGAACGGGCTGTCCTCCCATTCGATCTTCAGCGCGGCCTGCCCGCTATGCGCGGACCAGTAGTCGTCGGCCAGCACGGCGACGCCGGCCTGGTTGCCGCCGAGCACGTCGGGGCGCGGCGGAATCTGCAGCACGTCGCGCACACCGGGAACCGCGAGCGCGGCTTTCGCGTCGACGCTGCGCACGCGACCGTCGATCACCGGCGCGCGTGTGACGACCGCCACGAGCATCCCCGGCAGCGACACGTCGAGGCTGTACGGAAACGAACCGTCGGCCTTCTGCGCGGCGCCGCGCTTCTCGCGCAACTTGCCGATATAGCGGAAATGCGCGGGATCCTTCAGCGCGACCTGCTTCGGCGCGGGCAACTGCGCGGCCGCCGACGCGAGCGCACCATACGTTGCACGACGTCCGCTCGCCACATGCGAGACCGCACCGTCGCCCGTCGTGCACTCGGACAAGGGCACGTTCCATCGATGCGCGGCCGCTTCGACGAGCATCGCGCGCGCGGTTGCGCCCGCGTGGCGCAGCCGGTCGTATTCCAGCGCAACGCTCGTGCTGCCGCCGGTGGAGAACACCTTCCACAGCGGATGGATATAGTCGGCGAAGAACGGATCTTCCGGCGTGATCACGTCGACCCTGAACGGATCGACGTCGAGTTCCTCGGCGACCACCGCCGCGAGCGCGGTGCGCGTGCCGGTGCCCGAATCGTGTTTGTGCACGACGAGCCTGATCGTGTCGTCGGGGAGCACGCGTACCCACGCGTTCGGTTCGAACTCGCCGGCGGACGGATGCGGGTCGCCGCTTGCCGATTGATTGCCCGCCATGGCGTCGGGCATCCGGAAGCCGATCGCGATGCCGGCCGCGAGCAGCGCCGTGCCTTGCTTGAGAAAACGTCGGCGCGGCGTATCGTCGGCGCGTTGCGCATCCTGTGCGTGATCGTCGCGCATGTCACGCCTCCTTTGCAGGTTCGGCGGCGGCCTTCAACGCGGGATCGCCCGACGCAGCGCGCTTGATCGCGCGATGAATCCGCGCATACGTGCCGCAGCGGCACACGTTGCCCGACATTGCCTGCACGATCGTCGCATCGTCGACCGGCTGCCCGCCCTTCAGCAGCGCGGCGGCCTGCATCAGTTGCCCCGGCTGGCAATAGCCGCATTGCGGTACGTCTTCCGCGACCCATGCGAGCTGCAGCGGATGGCGCCCGTCCGGCGACAGCCCTTCGATCGTCGTCACGCGCCGCCCGTTCACGGCGACGGCAGGGATCAGGCAAGACCGCACGGCCTGCCCTTCGAGATGCACGGTGCATGCGCCGCACAGGCCCTTGCCGCAGCCGAACTTCGTGCCGGTGAGCTTGAGCCGGTCGCGCAGCACCCAGAGCAGCGGCATATCCTCCGGTACATTCTCGAGCGAATGGCGTGTATCGTTCACGACGATGTCGATCATGCGCTGTCTCCTGATTCGCGTTCATGGTGTCGGCCCGCGTCCGTTGCGCGGTTTCGAAGCATTATCGAAACGCGATGCGCGGGCACGCCAGCGATCATTTCGTCGATTCCCTGTCAGTCGGACTAACAGATGCTCAAGCGATACCCTTCGATCCAGTCGATGCAGGCGTTTCTGCAGGCCGCGCGGGTCGGCAGCTTTTCCAGCGCGGCGCGCCAGCTCTCGCTCACGCACAGCGCGATCAGCCAGCAGATTCGCTCGCTCGAGGAATTCATCGGCCAACCACTGTTTGCGCGGGCGGGCGGCCGCGTGATCCTGACCGATGCCGGGACGCTGTTCGCGAACCAGTTGTCGGACGGCCTAGAACAGATCGATCGCGCACTATCGTCGGTGAAGGGGCGCACGACCGGGCCGTCGATCCGGCTCGACGTCGATCCGGAACTGATGCAGGGCTGGCTGCCCGCGCGGCTGCCGGAACTGATGCGCACGCTCGACGGCGTGGCGCTGATGGTGCTGTCGGCGCCGCGTCACGACCGCGACGCGTTCGATCGCGTCGATGTGGCGCTGCGCTACGGCTACGGGGAATGGGAAGGCGTCGACAGCGCGCTGGTCTGCCCCGACCGGCTGACCGCAATGGCCGCGCCCGCGCTGCTCGAACGCTATGGACTCACCGCGCCGCTCACGCCCGAACAGGTGCTGGAACTGCCGTTGCTCGGCTATACGAAGCGTTCGTGGATTCCATGGCTCGAAGCAGCCGGCCTCGCGCCGGTCGAGCCCGATACGGTCGCGGTGTTCGACAACGCGGCAGGGCTCGTCGCGACGCTCGCGTCAGGGCTCGGCGCCGGGCTGGTGCGCGGCCTGCTCGCCGCCGACGCGCGCCGCGACGGCCGGCTCGTCGAACTGTGCGCGATCGCGATTCCAACGCACTACAACCTCCATGCGATCTGGCCGCGCGAGCGGCGTGCGCGCGTGAAGCCGCTGATCGACGCGATCGGCGCGCTGGTCGCGCAGTCGCTCGCACCCTGACTCACGCGCTGAATTCCGCCGCGACCTCACGCACGGTATCGAGGAACGCGGCGAGCACCGCGGACGTATCGTCCGCGCGGTAGCGCGCCTGCAGCGACACCTCGAGCGCCGGCGGCAGCAGCGGCACGAACGCGACACCCCCTGTCGAAATCTGCCGCGACGACGCCGGCAGCAGCGCGACGCCCAACCCTTCGCGCACCAGCGACAGCAGCGTGTGCACCTCGACCACCTCGTGCACGATCTGCGGCGTGAAGCGCGCTTCGACGCAACTCTGCTGCAGGAAGCGCGCCAGTTGCGAGTGCCGCAAGCCGAACGACACGAACTGCTCGCCAGCCAGCTCGCCGAGCGCAATCGCATCGCGCGCCGCGAGCGGATGGCCGAGCGACAGCACGGCCACGGCCGTCTCGCGCACGACGATCTCGCTGCGGATCGACGGATCGTCCTGGAACAGCCGGAAGAAACACACGTCGAGCCGCTTCTCCTTCAGCGCGTCGATCTGCACGGCTGGCGTCATCTCGTGCAGCGACCAGTGCACCTGCGGATGACGTTCGGCGAACACGCGCAATGCACGCGGGATCGGCGCGACCATCGCCGAACTGATGATGCCGACCGCGAGGCGGCCCACTTCGCCGCGCCCCGCGCAGCGCGTGAGATCGATCGCGCGATCGAACTGCGCGACGATCAGCGGCACCTGCTCCTTCAGTGTTTTCCCTGCCTCGGTGAGTTCGACGCGATGCTGCGAGCGCACGAACAGCGCGGTGCCGAGCTGCTCTTCGAGCAGCCGGATCTGCTGGCTCAGCGGCGGCTGCGAGATATGGAGCCGCGCGGCTGCGCGCCCGAAATGCAGTTCGTCGGCCAGCACCGCGAAGTAACGCAACACACGCATGTCCATATCGCAAACGTATCAAGAACGTCAGTAAAAAATATTGTACAGAGGGCAATTGGCTGGTGACACTCGGTCTCAAGCAGCAGTGCACGTCGCAGTGTGTCACTCGATGCCGGCGAGGGGAAGGCGCCAAAAAAGGCGCCTTGAAAAAGGCCGCGTGAATCCGACCGACAGGGTCGCTTCATCGACGTGCCTGCCCGCGAACCGGCAACCGGTTCCCCCGGTTCCTCTCAAGGAGATCGAGTAGATGATCATCGACACCAGCTGTTACCCGACGAATCTCGTCGACCTCGCGTGGCGTCACGACGGCCCGCCGTTCACCGGCGAGCGCCTGATCGAGACGATGAACGGCCCGTTTCTCATCAACGGCAAGCCGCGCCGCATCGACAAGGCCTTCATCCAGCCGCCGCAAGGCAACACCATCTATACGTATACCGACGGCGAGAAGTCGGGCACCGAATCGATCGACGCGTACATGGCGTACACGGTCGAAATGGTGCGCAGGCACCCCGACCGCTTCATCGGCTGCTTCGTCTACAACCCGCGCTGCGGCGTGGAGAACGGGGTGAACGCGATCGATCACTACGTCCGCAAGCTCGGCTTCAAGATGGTGCAGTTCCAGGCCAACATGCACGCGTACCGGCCCGACCGCGCACTCGACTGGCTGCGCCCCGCGCTGAAGAAATGCGCGGAGCTCGGCGTGCTCGTGAAGCTGCATACCGGCGACGGCCCGTACAGCATCCCGACCGAATGGGTGCCGATGATCAAGGAATTCCCGACGGTCAATTTCATCATGGCGCACTTCGGTGTGCAGACGGGCGGCGTCTACTGCTTCGAGCCGTTCCAGCTCGCGATGGATCTGCCGAACGTGTATTGCGAATCGGGCTGGTGCCTGCAGTCGCGCATCGTCGAATTCGCGAAGGTGCTGCCGAAGCACAAGATCCTGTTCGGCTCCGACACGCCGCCGAACGAACCTGGAATGTGGCTGCGCCTGCTCGAAGTGCTGTGCTTCGAACCGCCGCAAGGGATGAATCTCGACGAGGACACGCTCGAGGATTACCTCGGCAACAACACCGCGCGAATGATCGGTCTCGAACCGACGCCCGCACCGCGCACCGTCGACGAAGCGAAAGCGTTGCTTGCCGCCTGACGGCCGCGCCCTCTTATCCCGATTCCGGAGCATTGCATGATCATCGATACGCATCTGCACCCGACCAACCTCGTCGACGAGGCCTGGCGCCACACCGGCGAGCCGTTCACCGGCGAACGCCTGCTGAAGATGATGGACGGCCCGTACATCATCAACGGCAAGCTGCGCCGCATCGACATGGGTTTCATCCAGCCGCCGCCGGGAAACACCGGCTATCGCGACGGCAACCGCCGCGGCCGCGACGGCATCCGCGACTACATGGCGTATATCGCCGAACTCACGCAGAAATACCCCGACCGCTTCATCGGCAACTTCACGTACAACCCGCGCTGGGGCCCGGAAAACGGTGCGGCCGAGCTCGAATTCCACATCAAGGAATACGGCTTCAAGATGGTGAAGCTGCACGCGAACATGCACGGCTACCGGCCCGATCGTGCGCTCGACTGGCTGCGCCCGGCGATGAAGGTCTGTGCGAAGTACAACATCGTCGTGCTGATCCACACCGGCGACGGGCCGTACACGATCCCGACGCAGTTCTACCCGATCATCCGCGAGTTTCCGATGGTGAACTTCATCATCGGCCACTTCGGGATCCAGACGGGCGGCAACTACTCGTTCGAAGCGTTCTGGATGGCGATGGACACGCCGAACGTGTACTGCGAATCGGGCTGGTGCTACCAGGCGCGGATCGTCGAGTTCGCGCGCGAGCTGCCGCGCAACAAGATCGTGTTCGGCACGGATTCGCCACCGAACGAACCCGGCATGTGGCTGCGCGAGCTGGAAATGCTGTGCGGGCCCGCGCCGCAGGGGATGGATCTCGATGAAGACGGCCTCGAGGACTACATGGGCAACAACATCGCCCGCCTCGTCGGCATCGAACCGACCAAACCGCCGAAGGATCTCGACGAAGCGGAGAAGCGCCTGACGGCGACCTACGTGTAACGCGCCGGCGGCCGGATCGCGCGCCGTCGCAAGCATGCGCGCGGTCCGGCCGTTCCTCTTCCGCATCCGATGGAGTGCATCATGGCGTCCAGCCTTTTCGCCGAGCAGCAGGATTTCCACCACTTCGCGAACGCATATCGCGAACGTTTTCCGGACGACGTGCTGACGATTGCGCAGCCGCTGTCCGCCGACCAGGACGTCACGGCCGTCGTCGCGTCGCTCGCCGCGCGCGGCCGGCACGAGATGCTCGTCTGCGAGCGCGTCGACGGTCTCGCCGCGCCGCTCGTCACCAACGTGTTTGCATCCCGCACGCGCATCGGCCGGCTGTTCGGCGTCGATGCGAATGGCCTGTTCGACGCGTGGCAGCAGCGCGCGAACGCGCCCGTCGCGCCGGTCGTCGTGCCGCACGGCCCGGTGCTCGGCCATGTCGTCGAAGGCGATGCGGTCGATCTCGCACAGTTGCCGATGATCCGCCACTTCGAAACCGATCGCGGGCCGTATGTGACCAACGCGGTGATCGTCGCCGAAGATCCGATGACGGGCATCGCGAACCTCAGTTACCACCGCTCGATGCCGCATGCGCGCAACGCACTGGCGACGAGCCTGCATTCGCGCGGCCATCTGTGGCGGATGCTGCAAACCGCCAAGGCACGTGGCGACACGCTGAAAGTCGCGATGGTGATCGGCGCGCATCCGCTGTTCATGCTGGCCGCCGCCGCGCGCCTGCCGTTCGGCGCGGACGAGCGCGCGATCGCCGGCGGCCTGTTCGGCGCGCCGCTGCAACTCGTGCGCACGCCGCGCCACGGCATCGGCGTACCGGCCGCCGCCGAGTTCGTGCTCGAAGGCACGATCGATCCCGACGCGCATGCCGACGAAGGGCCGTTCGGCGAATTCACCGGCTACTCGTCGGACCGCTCGACCAACAACGTGCTGCGCGTCGACACGATGATGCGCCGCGACGACGCGTGGCTCGTCGACGTGGTCGGCGGCCCGTACGCGGAACACCTGACGCTCGCGCGGCTGCCGCGCGAAGCCGAGATGAGCGAGAAGCTGAAAGCGCGCTTTCCCGCGGTCACCGCGATCCACTATCCGAATTCCGGCACGCACTTCCATTGCTACGTCGCGCTGAAACAGACACGCGACGGCGAAGCGCGCCAGATCATGCTCGCGCTGCTCGGCTGGGATCCGTACCTGAAGAACGTCGTCGCGGTCGACAGCGACGTCGACATCACCGACGACGCGCAGGTGCTTTGGGCGATCGCGACGCACTTCCAGCCGCATCGCGACCTGTTCGTCGTCGACGGCCTGCCCGGCAGCCCGCTCGATCCGTCGTCATCCGCTGACGGCACGACGTCGCGAATGGGCCTCGACGCGACGCGCGGCTCGCGCTTCGACGGCGTGCGTGCGCGCGTCGGCGACGCCGCGATGCAGCGCGCCGCGCAGGTCATCGCAGCGCTCGGCGGAGCCGCGCGATGAGCACGCGCCGGCTCGTGGTCGGCATCAGCGGCGCATCGGGCTTCGTGTACGGAATGCGGCTGCTCGCGCTGCTGCGCGAACTCGACATCGAGACGCACGTAGCCGTGTCGCGCGCCGCCGCGCTGACGATGGCGCACGAGACCGATTTCAGGCTGTCGGACATCACGGCGCTCGCCAGCGTGCTGTACCGCGGCGACGACATCGCGGCACCGATTTCGAGCGGCTCGTTCCGTACGCTCGGGATGATCGTCGCGCCGTGCTCGATGAAGACGCTCGCCGAGATCGCGAGCGGCCTGTCGTCCGGCCTGATTTCGCGCGCGGCCGACGTCGTGCTGAAGGAGCGCCGCCGGCTCGTGCTGCTTGCCCGCGAGACGCCTTACACGCTCACGCACCTGCGCAACATGGCGGCGGTCACGGAGATGGGTGCGATCGTCGCGCCGCCCGTGCCGGCGTTCTATGCGCGCCCCGCTTCGCTCGACCAGATGATCGACCACACGCTCGGCCGCGTGCTCGATCTGTTCGACCTCGATTCCCGCACCGTCCATCGCTGGAAAGAAAGCGAATTGCAGCCCAACCGACTCAACGGAGACGCATCATGACCCACATCCACACCACCCACAGCGACGTCGAGAAGATTCCGGTCACCGTGCTCACGGGCTTTCTCGGTGCGGGCAAGACCACGCTGCTCAACTACATCCTGCGCGAGAAGCACGGCCGCAAGATCGCGGTGATCGAGAACGAGTTCGGCGAGATCGGCATCGACGGCGGCCTCGTGCTCGAATCGACCGAGGAGATCTACGAGATGACGAACGGCTGCGTGTGCTGCGTCGGCGCAGTGCGCGAGGATCTGGTGCGGATCGTGCGGATGCTCGTCGAGCGGTCCGATCGGCTCGATCACATCATCGTCGAGACGAGCGGCCTCGCCGATCCGTATCCGGTCGCGCAGACCTTCTTCCTCGACGATCCGATCGCGAAGGAAGTCGCGCTCGACGCGGTCGTCACGATGGTCGACGCAAAGCATATCCGCGCGCACCTCGACGATCTCGTGCTCGACGGCCGCGACAACCAGGCCGTCGACCAGATCGTCTGCGCGGACCGGATCGTGATCAACAAGGTCGATCTCGTCACGTCGCCGGACGTCGATGCGCTGACCGCGCGGCTGCGCGAGCTGAACACGACGGCCGAGATCGTTACGTCGAGCTACGCGCAGGTCGATCTCGACCGCATCCTCGGCATCGGCGCGAACGAATTCGCGCAGATCCTCGTCGAGAGCGACGGGCTGCGGGCGGATACGCCGGCGAGCGAACACGAGCATGGCCATGAGCATGAGCATGAGCACGGCCACGACGATCACGCGCACGACGACCACGACCATCACGAACACGACGAAAGCGTATCGTCGGTCGGTATCGAGATCGATGCGGACGTCGATCTCGATGCGCTCGAAACGTGGCTCGGCGAACTGCGCGCCGCCGATACCGCGAACCTGTTCCGGATGAAAGGCATCCTCGCCGTGCAGGGCCGCGCGCAGCGCTACGTGCTGCAGGGCGTGCACGGCGTGATCGAACTGCGCGCCGCGCAGGCGTGGGGGTGCGAGCCGCGCTCGTCGCGCATCGTTTTCATCGGCCGCGATCTCGATCGCACCGCACTGACCGACCGTTTCCATGCCTGTCTCGCCGCCTCGATCGCGGCCTGACGGGCACGCCGGGCGGGCGCGCCACGCACCCGCCCGATAACGAACCTCAGGAGACACGCCCATGAACTCTGCTTCACATCCCGTCGATCGGGTCCTGCCGCGCCGCCAGATGCTGACGCTCGGCCTGCAGCACATGCTCGTCGCCTATATCGGCGCGATCGCGGTGCCGCTGATCGTCGCGTCGGCACTGAAGATGTCGCCCGCCGACACGACCGTGCTGATCAGCACTGCGCTGTTCTGTTCCGGCATTTCGACGATCCTGCAGACAGTCGGCGTCTGGAAGCTCGGCGTACGCCTGCCGATCCTGCAGGGCGTCGCGTTCAGCAGCGTCGGCCCGGTGATCGCGATCGGCCTCACGCCGGGCGTGGGCTTCGCCGGCGTGTGCGGCGCGGTGATCGGTGCGGGCATCATCACGACCTTCGCGGCGCCGCTGGTCGGCCGGCTGCGCCGCCTGTTCCCGCCGGTCGTGACGGGCTGCATCGTCACCGTGATCGGCCTGCAACTGTTTCCGGTCGCATACCAGTGGGCCGGCGGCGGCGACGCTGCGAAGCTGCAGTTCGGCGAGCTGTCGTTCCTCGCGGTCGCGCTCGTCGTCGCGGTCGTGATCCTCGCGGTCAACCGTTTCGCGAATGCGTTCCTGCGCAACCTGTCGGTGCTGATCGGGCTGGTCGCCGGCAGCCTGCTCGCGATCGCGCTCGGGATGGGCAACTTCACGAACGTTGCGGCCGCGCCGTGGTTCACCGTGCCTGTCCCGTTCCACTTCGGCACGCCGGTGTTCGCGATCGTGCCCGTGCTGACGATGGTCGTCGTGATGATCGTGCAGATGGTCGAATCGATGGGCCTGTTCGTCGCGATCGGCGACATCGTCGAGAAGCAGGTGAGCGAGGAAGATGTCGTGCGCGGCCTGCGCGCGAACGGCGTCGCGAGCGCGATCGCCGGCACGTTCGCTGCGTTCCCGTTCATCGCGTTCATGGAGAACGTCGGGCTCGTGATCCTGACCGGCGTGCGCAGCCGCTGGATCGTCGCGGTCAGCGGCGTGCTGATGTGCGTCGTCGCGCTGGTGCCGAAGATCGGCGCGATCGTCGCGTCGACGCCGTCCGCCGCGCTCGGCGGTGCGGGTATCGCGATGTTCGGCGTGGTCGTCGCGGCCGGCGTGCAAACGCTCGCGAAAGTCGACTTCGAAGGCAACCGCTACAACGTGTTGATCGTCGGCTTCACGATCGCGACCGCGCTGATTCCGGTGATGGCGCCGAAGGTGTTCGCACACATGCCCGACTGGACGCAACCGTTCCTGCACAGCGGCGTCGTGCTCGCGTGCCTCGTGTCGGTCGCGCTCAACGCACTGCTCAACGGCGTGCCGGCGGCCGAACCGGTCGACGTCCACGCGCATCACGACGCCTCGCACCGCAGCCCGATGGCGCGCGAGTGCGACTGATCGGCAGGCGCCGCGCGCGGCAACGTGCCCGCGCGCGGCGCGTGATGGCCAACCACTATCCGAATCCGAGGAGACCCAAGCATGAGCCTTCCCTCTTCTTCGCTGCTGATCCGAAACCCCGTCGCGGTCATGAGCGGCCGCGCCGGCGACGCCGCGCGGCTCGGTCAGACCGACCTGCGCATTCGCGACGGCCGGATCGAATCGATCTCGCCCGATCTCGCGCCGCTCCCCGGCGAGCGCGTGATCGACGCAAGCGATTGCGTCGTCTACCCAGGCTGGATCAACACGCATCACCACTTGTTCCAGAACCTGTTGAAAGGCGTGCCGGCCGGCATCAACGCGGACCTGCAGGAATGGCTCGCGGCCGTGCCCTATCCGCGCGTCGCGCGCTTCACGCCGGCACTCGCGCCCATCGCCGCGCGGCTCGGCTTCGCGGAACTGCTGCTGTCCGGCGTGACGACCTGCGCCGATCACCACTACCTGTATCACGCAGGCGGCACGACCGAGACCGGCGACCTGCTGTTCGACGAGGCGGCCGGCTTCGGGATGCGCTTCGTGCTGTGCCGCGGCGGCGCATTGCAGGCGGCCGGCGACCATCCGGGCTTCGCCGGCACTGCGCTGCAACCCGAGACGCTCGACCAGATGCTCGCCGACATCGAGCGGTTGAAGGCGCGCTATCACGACGCGGGCAGCGCATCGATGCGCCGCGTGGTCGTCGCGCCGACCACACCGACCTTCTCGCTGCCGCCCGAACTGCTGCCCGAGGTGGCGCGCGCCGCGCGCGGCATGGGCCTGCGGTTGCATTCGCACCTTTCCGAGACGACGCGCTACGTCGATTTCTGCCGCGAGCGCTACGGCAAGCTGCCCGTCGAATTCGTCGCCGATCACGAATGGCTCGGCCCCGACGTGTGGTTCGCGCACCTGGTCCATCTCGAAGCGAACGAGATCGCGATGCTTGCGGAAACGGGCACCGGCTGCGCACACTGCCCCGTCAGCAACGCGCGGCTCGGCAGTGGCATCGCGCCCGCGCCGCGCATGGCGGCGGCCGGCGTGCCGGTGTCGCTCGGCGTGGACGGGGTCGCGTCGAACGAATCGGGCAGCATGACGCACGAAGCGAATTTCGCGTGGCTCGTGCATCGCGCGGCGCACGGCGCGTCGGCAACCACCGCCGAGGAAGTGCTGCACTGGGGCACGCAGGGCGGCGCGCGCGTGCTCGGGCTCGATGCGGTAGGCACGCTCGAAGTCGGCCAGGCCGCCGATCTCGTGCTGTACGACGTGAGCGGCCCGCGCTTCAACGGCTTCCACGATTATGCGATCGCATCGGTCGCGGCCGGCGAGCCGGCGCCCGTGAAGTACAGCATCGTGAACGGCCGCATCGTGGTGGACGACGGCGAGATCCCGGGCCTCGACCTGCCCGCGCTGCGCCGCGCGGCTGTCGACGCGGTGCGGCAGTTGCTCGACTGAACGGGGGCCATGCAACGCATTCACGTATCCGCATCGGTATCCTGACGCCGTCGTCGAACACCGCGCTCGAACCGCTGACGACCGCAATCGTCGCCGAACTGCCGAACGTCAGCGTGCACTTCGCGCGCTTCACCGTGACCGAGATCGCACTGAGCGCGGCCGCGCTCGACCAGTTCGACGCCGAGCGCATTCTCGTCGCGGCGCGGCAGCTTGCCGATGCGCGTGTCGACGTGATCGGCTGGAGCGGCACGTCGGCCGGCTGGCTCGGCTTCGAGCGCGACGCCGCGCTGTGCCGCAGCATCGAGATGCGCTGAGCGGATCGACGCGCGCGGCTGCGCCCGCGCGCCGATCGTGCCGCCCCGCGATTTCGACGACAATGACCGCTTGATCGCGGCGCGTCGTTCCGTGCCGTCGAATCGGACACGGAGCGCCCAGCGTCATGAAAGTCGAAAACTCGGAACTCGAAGCGTTCGTCGCCGTCGCGGAGCTCGGCACGTTCCACCGCGCCGCGGAGAAGCTGCACCTGACGCAGCCGGGGCTGTCGCGCCGCATCCAGAAGCTCGAACAGGCGCTCGGCGTCGAATTGTTCCATCGCACCACGCGCAGCGTGACGCTGACGGGCGTCGGCCGCCAGTTCCTGCCGATGGCGCGCGAGCAGATCGCGCAGCTCGGGATGATGCTGTCGTCGATCCAGGAGATCGCTGAAAAGCGCTACGGCAAGGTGCGGCTCGCGTGCATCCCCACCGTCGTCGCGCGGGCGCTGCCCGACGTGCTGCGCCGCTACGCGGCCAGGTATCCGCATGTCGCCGTGCAGATCCTCGACGGCAATCACGACTTCGTGCTGTCGCAGGTGCGCGCGGGCATCGCCGAATTCGGCGTGAGCCTGCACCCGGGCGACGACGACGATCTCGCGTTCGAGCCGCTCTTCACCGACCGCTACGTGCTCGCGGCCCATGAGGACGACCCGCTCGCGCGCGCCGACGCCGTCACGCTCGGCGAATTGCGGCACGCGAAGCTGATCATCGGCGGGCGCGACAGCGGCAACCGCCTGCTGCTCGAAATGCTGATGGGCCAGGAAGCCGTGCGGACCCGCTGGTTCTACGAGGTCGAGCACATCTCGTGCGTCGCGGCGCTCGTGGCGGCCGGCGTCGGCTGCGCGATCCTGCCCGAGAGCGCGCTGCGCGCGTACGGTTCACCCGCCGTGCGCGCCGTACCGATCGCGAGCCCGACGATCGAGCGCACGGTCGGCATCGTGCGGCACCGCACCATCTCGATGTCCAGCTTCGCGAGCGACCTCCAGGCCCTGGTGAAGGCGTCGCTCGCCTGACGCTCACGAACCGCCCGCGGGCGCGGCGCCGCCCGCATTGATGCCGGTTTCGCATGAATCGCGAGCCGAACGGCATTGGACGCCCGAAAAATGGCCGGGGACGATGGTGGCCGATACGAACGACGGAAACGGGCAACGCTCCGGGTCCGGACGGATTCCGGAGGAGCCACCATGCATTTCGATGTAATCCTGCGGCGCGGCGAGCTGATCGACGGCACGGGCACCGCGCGCTTCGACGCCGATCTCGGCGTGACCGGCGCGCGCATCGCCGCGATCGGCGACCTGAGCGGCGCGACGGCCACGCACACGCTCGACGCGAGCGGCCTGGTCGTCGCGCCGGGCTTCATCGACAGCCACACGCACGACGACGCGTTCGTGCTGACCGATCCCGACGTCGAACCCAAGGTCGCACAAGGCGTCACCACGGTGATCGCCGGCAACTGTGGGATCAGCCTCGCACCGCTGCTCGCCGAACGCGAAGTGCCGCAGCCGCTCGACCTGCTCGGCGCGTGGCAGGCGTTCCGCTTCCCGTCCTTTCGCGCGTATCTCGACGCGCTCGATGCCACGCCCGCCGCCGTCAACACGGCGGCCCTCGTCGGCCATTCGACGCTGCGCGTGCGGCACATGGCCGATCTCGAACGCGCGGCCGACGCGGCGGAAATCGCCGCGATGGCGGCCGACGTGCGCGAAGCGATGGCGGCCGGCGCGTTCGGCGTATCGTCGGGCACCTTCTATCCACCCGCCGCCGCCGCGACCACCGACGAGCTGATCGACGTGTGCGCGCAGCTGCGCGACACGGGCGGCGTGTTCGCGACGCACCTGCGCGACGAGACCGACGCGATCATCGCGTCGCTCGACGAGGCGTTCTCGATCGGCCGCGCGCTCGACGTGCGCGTCGTGCTGTCGCATCACAAGGTGGCCGGCAAGGCCAATCACGGCCGCTCGATCGAGACGCTCGCGCACATCGACGCGCAGCGGGCGCGGCAAGCGCTGTGCGTCGACTGCCATCCGTATCCGGCCACGTCGACGATGCTGCGCGCCGACCGCATCGGCCAGTCGTCGCGCGTGATCCTCGCGTGGTCGAAGCCGCATCCCGAGCTCGCGGGCCGCGACTTCCACGACCTGCTGCCGCTGTTCGGCGATTCCGTCGACGCGGCGATCGACGCGCTGCGCCCGGCCGGCGCGATCTACTTCGTGATGGACGAAGCGGATGTCGAACGCATCATGGGCCACGCGCTGACGATGGTCGGCTCCGACGGCCTGCCGAACGACACGCGCCCGCATCCGCGGCTGTGGGGCACCTTCCCGCGCGTGCTCGGCGAGTTCTCCCGCGAGCGCGGCCTGTTCCCGCTGGAGACGGCGGTGCGCAAGATGACGGGCCTCACCGCCGAGCAGTTCGGGATCGCTGAACGCGGCCGACTCGCGGTCGGCCACTACGCCGATCTCGTCGTGTTCGATCCCGCGCGCGTGATCGACCGCGCGACCTTCGCGAGCCCGACGCTGCGCCCCGACGGCATCGAGCATGTATTCGTCAACGGGCAGGCCGTACTCGCGGACGGGCGCCACACCGGCGCACGCCCCGGGCGCGCGCTGCGCCGCATCCTCTCCAGCCGGGAGTCGTCATGACACATTCGAACGGCACGGCCTCGCCGCGCGGCCTGCCATCAGCCGCCGATGCGCGCGCGGGCGCCGCTACACCCGACGTCGATGCGTTGTATGCGCGGTTGAGCCGCCGCATCATTCCGCTGATCCTCGTGTGCTACTTCTTCGGCTATCTCGACCGCGTGAACGTCGGGTTCGCGAAGCTGCAGATGGTGATGGACCTCCACCTGTCGGATGCGGCGTACGGCGTCGGCGCGGGGCTGTTCTTCGTCGGCTACCTGCTGCTGCAGGTGCCGGCCGGCTGGCTCGTGCAGCGCGTCGGCGTGAAGCGCTGCCTCGCCGGGTCGATGCTGACCTGGGGCGTGGTGTCGATCGCCACGCTCGCCACCCGCGACACGGCCAGCTTCTACGCGCTGCGCTTCCTGCTCGGCGTGACGGAGGCCAGCTTCTTCCCGGCCGTCATCGCGTATTTCAGCGTGTGGTTTCCGTCGCATCGGCTGTCGAAGGTGATGGCGCTGCTGTTTCTCGCGATGCCGCTCGGCGTGATCGTCGGCGGCCCGCTGTCCGGCTGGATCATGGACGCGACGCACGGCGGGCTCGGCCTGCGCGGCTGGCAATGGATGTTCCTGCTCGAAGGGCTGCCGGCCGTCGCGCTCGGGCTGGTTATGCTCGTACGCGTGACCGAACGGATCGACGACGCGACGTGGCTGACCGACGCCGAGAAGCGCACGGTCCACGCGGAAATGGCGCAGGAGGCGGCCGGCAAGCGTACGCAACTCGGCGCCGCGCTGCGCGAGCCGACGCTGTGGATCCTGTTCGCGACGTCGTTTCTCTATAACGTCGGCAACTACGGGCTCGTGTTCTGGATGCCGACGATGATCAAGTCGCTCGGCAATCTCAGCAATCTCGCGATCGGTCTCGTCAGCGCGATCCCGTATCTCGTCGCCTCGGTCGCGATGGTCGCGAACGCGCAGCATTCGGTGCGCACCGGCGAGCGGCGCTGGCATACGGCGCTGCCGGTCGCGATCGGCGGCGTCGCGCTGCTCGCGAGCCTCGGGATGCGCACGCACCCCGTGCTCGCGGTCGCGTGCCTGACCGTCGGCGTGGCCGGCATCATGAGCACGCTCGCGATGTTCTGGAGTTTGCCGTCGCGGATCCTCGCCGGCGAGGCGGCCGCGGGCGGCGCGGGGCTCGTCAACATCGGCGCGGCCGTCGCCGGATTCGTCGGCCCGACGCTGATGGGCTATGCGAAGGGTTTGACGGGCAGCACGGAATTCGGCGTCGCGCTGCTCGCGTTCACGCTGTTCGCGGCGGCGGCGCTGATCCTGTCGATTCCGCGCCGGTTGATGGCGCAATCATGAGGTGGTGCGCATGAGCACGGCGCCGTCGATGCGCAGCGCGCTCGCGCTGGCGGCCGAAGTTCGCGCGGGGCGTATCGGCGCTGAGTCGCTCGTGCAGGCCGCGCTCGCCGACATCGCCGCGCACGACGGCGCGATCCACGCGTGCGCGCAGACGTTCGACGAACGGGCGCTGCGTGACGCGCGGCGTATCGACCGGTGCGTACAGGACGGGCGCGACCCGGGCCCGCTCGCCGGCGTGCCGTTTCTCGTGAAGTGGAACTTCGACGTAGCCGGCTACACGACGGTCGCGGGATCGCCCGCGCGCGCCGCGTTGCCGGCCGCCGCTGCCGATGCGGCGATGGTCGCCCGGCTGTGCGCGGCCGGCGCGGTGCCGGTCGGCGCGACCCACATGGACGAACTCGCGTGCGGCGCCACCGGTGTGAATCCGCACTACGGTTCCGTACGCCTACCGGCGGACCCGACGCGCATGACCGGTGGCTCGTCGAGCGGCTCGGCCGCCGCGGTCGCGGCCGGCTATGTGCCGCTCGCGCTCGGCAGCGACACCAACGGCTCGATCCGCGCGCCGGCCGCGCTGTGCGGCGTATGGGGATTTCGGCCGGGCGACGGGCGGCTATCGCGGGACGGTTGTCTGCCTTATGCCGATTCGCTCGATACCGTCGGCGGGTTCGCGAACGATATCGACGATCTTGCGGCGTTGTACGACGTGATGCTCGGCGGTGCGGTGACGTTGCATGCGCAACGAATGCGCGCACCGGGCACGCAGTTGCGCGTCGCCGTGCTGGCCGGCGATTTCGAACGGCACGCCGATGCGGACGCGCAACGCGCCGTGCGGCGCGCGTCGGCTTGCCTGCGCGCCGGCGATTCGATATCGGTCGGCCGTGACGAAGTCGCGCGAGTGCGCGACGCGGCGGTCGTGATCTCGAACGTGGAACTGGCTCGCGCCCATCGCGGGTTGCTCGATGCGCCAGCCGCGCTCGTCTCCGAGCGCCTGCGGTCGCGCATTGCGGCCGGCCTCGCGACGACTGACTCGGCCTATCGGGAAGCGATCGCCTGTCGTGCCGCGTGGCGCGCGCGCCTCGAAGCGCTGTTCGCGCACCACGACGTGCTGATCGCGGCCGCGACACCCTATGCCGCGCCGCGCTTCGCCGACGCGACCGTCGACGTCAACGGCGAAGCGCTCGAACCCGCGAAGACGCTCGGCCTGCTCACTCAGCCGATCTCGTTCGCTGGTTTGCCTGTCGTCAGTGCACCGTGCTTCCTGCCGGGCGAGTTGCCGGTGGGCGTGCAGTTGATCGGCGCGCCGGGGAGCGAGGCCGTTTGCTTCGACGCCGCACGGCAGTTCTCGGCCGCCTGGCGGAACATGCGTCGTTAGCACCGGCACCCCTTGGTGCCCCGCGCCGCCGCGAGTATGCTTGCAGTTCGAATGCCCCCAACCTTGGCGCGCACACCGCATCGCGGGCAAGCGCACCGCCAACCGTCTTTCATCACCCATGGATTTCGACGTCATCGTTCTCGGCGCCGGCATCGTCGGCGTTTCCGCCGCGCTGCACCTGCAGGATCGCGGCCGCAAGGTCGCCCTCGTCGATCGCGGCGCGCCCGGCGAAGGCACGAGCTTCGGCAATGCCGGGCTGATCGAGCGCTCGTCGGTCGAGCCGTACCCGTTCCCGCGCAGCCCGTTCACACTGATGCGCTATGCGTTGAACCGCTCGACCGACCTCTACTGGCACAGCGCGTCGCTGCCCGCGTTCGCGCCATGGCTCGCACGGTTCTGGTGGGAATCGGCGCCGCTGCGTCACGCGGCGGCGTCGCGCGACATGCTGCCGCTGATCGAACGCTGCATCGTCGAACACGATGCGCTGATCGCGCGGGCCGGCGCCGGCGAACTGATCCGCGCGAGCGGCTGGCTGGAAGCGTTCCGCACGCCGGCCGCATTCGAACGCGGCGTGGCCGAGGCCGGCCTCACCGCGCGCCGCCATGGGCTCGGCATCACGCCGCTCGACGCGGCCGCGCTGCTCGCCCACGAACCGAGCCTCGCACCGGGCTTTTGCGGCGCGCTGCACTGGCTCGACCCGAAAAGCGTCGTCGATCCGGCCGCGCTCGTCAAAGCATATGCGCAGCTCTTCGTGCAAGGCGGCGGCACGTTGCTGACGGGCGACGCCGCAAGCCTCGACGCGCTGTCGCCCGGCTGGCAGGTCCGGACCGACGACGGCCCAGCGGCCGCGCCGGCCGTCGTGGTCGCGCTCGGCCCGTGGTCCGACACGGTGTTCGGCAAGTTCGGCTACAAGATCCCGCTGCGCGAGAAGCGCGGCTATCACATGCACTACGCGCCGTCCGACCGCGGCGTACCGTCGGCGCCGATCGTCGATCGCGAATACGGTTACGTGATCGCGCCGATGCGGCGCGGGCTGCGACTGACGACCGGCGTCGAGATCGCGCGGCGCGGGCTTCCGCCAACGGGTGTGCAGCTCGAACGCGCGGAACGCGTCGCACGGCCGGTGTTCGGGTTCGGCGAGCGGCTCGACCCGCAGCCGTGGCTCGGCTTCCGGCCGTGCACGCCCGACATGCGCCCGGTGATCGGCCCCGCGCCCGCGCATCGCGGGCTGTGGTTCGCGTTCGGGCACAACCATCACGGGCTGACGCTCGGCCCCGTCACCGGCCGCCTGCTGGCCGAGATGATGACGGGCGAGGCGACGTTCACCGATCCGGCGCCGTATCGCGCGGATCGCTTCTGAGCGCGCAACGCCAACCGGCCCGAACGCAGGACCGGCGTCGCCCCCGCCGTCAGCGAAAGCGAAGCTGATTTCGCCCGAGCTGCGAGACGGACGCGCAGCCCATCAGCCGCATATCGCGTTCGATCTCCGTCCGCATCAGCTGCAACGCGCGCTCGACGCCGGGCTGCCCCGCAGCGGCGAGCGGGAACAGGTAGTAGCGCCCGAGGCCGACCGCCTTCGCCCCCAGCGCCAGCGCTTTCAGTACGTGCGAACCCCGCTGCACGCCGCCGTCCATCATCACGTCGATCCGGTCGCCCACCGCGTCGACGACCTCGGCAAGCTGATCGAACGCGGCGCGCGAGCCGTCCAGTTGCCGCCCGCCGTGGTTCGACAACACGATGCCGGTACAACCGATGTCCGCCGCCCTGCGGGCGTCGTCGACCGACATCACGCCTTTCAGGCAAAACTGGCCGCCCCACTCCCGCACCATCGCGGCGACGTCGTCCCATGACATCGACGGATCGAGCATGTCCGTGAAGTAGCGGCTGATCGACATCGCGCCGCCGCCCATGTCGACATGCCGGTCAAGTTGCGGCAAACGGAACCGCTCGTGGGTCAGATAGTTGAACGCCCAGGCCGGCTTCAACGCGAACTCGGTCAGCCCCGCGAGCGTCAGCCGGAACGGAATCGAGAAGCCGGTGCGCTTGTCGCGCTCGCGATTGCCGCCGGTGATGCTGTCTACCGTCAGCATCATCACGTTCACGCCGGCCTCCCGCGAGCGGTTCATCATTTCGCGGTTGAGACCGCGATCCTTGTGAAAGTAGAACTGGTACACCTGCGGGCCCGGGCTGATCGCACGGGCCTCTTCCAGGCTCACGGTGCCGAGCGACGACACCCCGAACATCGTGTCGAATTTCGCGGCCGCAGCGGCGACGGCCCGCTCGCCGTCGTGATGAAACAGGCGTTGCAGCGCCGTCGGCGAACAATAAACCGGCATGCCGAGCTTTTGTCCCATGACCGTCACCGACAGATCGACATCGCGCACGCCACGCAACACGTTCGGTACCAGATCGCAGCTTTCGAATGCGCTCGTGTTGCGTCGATACGTGGCTTCATCGTCGGCCGCACCGTCGATGTAATTGAAGATCGGTCCCGGCAACCGCCGTCTGGCGAGCTCACGGAAGTCGTGGAAATTGTGGCAATCGTTCACGCGCATTCGTCACACTCCATTCGGCGCGCGAGCGGCATGCCGGTGGGCCGGCGCGCGGCGCTCGCATCGCAGTGTTCGTTCGGTCCCGGCGGCCGGTGTATTCGCGCGATACGGGGGCCGCGTCGGCGCCCTGGCGGAGCCGCATCGCGTCCGCCGCTTCCGAACCTGCAGGGAATCGACTCGCACGTTCAGTCGAGCGCGCGGCCGAAGATGCGGATCACTTCGTCGAGATGCTCGGCCATCGCGCGGCGCGCGGCTTCGGGATCGCGCGCGCGGATCGCGTCGAGGATCGCGCGATGCTCGCATTCCGACCGGTGCGGCATGTCGTTCGGCATGTACAGCGACTGCAGCCGCTGGAACATCAGGTCGTACTTGTGCGCGAGCAACTGCTTGATCATCAGCGCATACGCCGGATTGTCGCTCGCTTCCGCGATGCGGATATGGAACAGCCGGTCGCCCGGATGCGTGAGCGAGCCGCTGCGGTTGTCGTCCTGGTTGCGCAGGAACGCTTCGTGAATGCCTTCGATCTGCGCGTCCGAGCCGTGCTTCGCGGCCAGCGATGCGGCTTCCGGCTCGATCAGCCGGCGCGCCTGCAGCAGCGCGAACGGCGGGATTTCGGTATCGAGGTCGAGCGCGATGCCGAGCTCCGGATCGATCTCGACGATCGTGAACGGCGCGACCTTCGCGTCGGGCGCCGATGCGGGTTCGGGCGCGGCGGCCGTTTCGGGATGGCGCACCTTCACGCCGTCGCCGACGCGCACGCTGACGAGCCCGTTCACTTCGAGCGCGATCAGCGCCTCGCGCACCGACGTGCGCGACACGCCGAACCGTTCGGCGAGTTCGCGCTCGGGCGGCAGATAACTGCCCGGCGGGAAATCGCCGGACTCGATCATCGCACTGAGCTTGTCGGCGATCTGCTGGTAGAGGCGGCGGTTCTGAATCGGCTGGATGGACATACGTTGACGCTGGTAATCGGTTTCGTTCCGGACGGTCCGACGAATCGCGCGGACCGCTCGCGCCTATTTTATATGCCGCGCTTCACATCGCCCGGCACCGCGTAGCAGCGCGCGGCCGTGCCGCCCCACAACGCGGCGCGTTCGGCCGCCGACAGCCGCGATTCGGCCCAGCGCTCGACCAGCGACGCCACTTCGTCATACGACGCCGCGAGCAGGCACACGGGCCAGTCCGATCCGAACATCAGCCGCTGCGGGCCGAACGCGTCGAGCGCCGCGTCGAGGCACTGCTCGATATGCCGGATGTCCTGCCCGCGCAGGCCGCGCCGCCAGTCGGCTTCGGTCACGAGCCCCGACAGCTTGCACGCGACGTGCGGCAGCGCGCCGAATTCGCGCAGCGACGCGCGCCAGCGCGCGAGCGCCGTGTCGTCGCGCTCGAACTCGGCGAGCGCCGGCTTGCCGGCGTGGTCGAGCACGAGCCAGTGCGCGTCGTGCCGCGCGCAGAACGCGCGCACGTCCGGCAACTGGCGCTCGAACACGAGCACGTCGTACACGTAGCCGTTCGCCTGCAGCCACGCGACGCCGCGATTGAAGCCGGGATCCGCGACGAACGCGCCGACGTCGGCTTCGTCCTGCACCTGATGACGAAAGCCGCGCAGCTTCGGGCTGCGCCACTCGGCGACACGGTCGGCCAGCGCCGGCGCACCGAGATCCTCCCAGCCGACCACCGCCGCGATGCGTGCATCGTCGCGCGCCAGATCGAGCAGGAACGCCGTCTCGTCGCGCCCGGCGCGCGCCTGCACCGCGATCGACGCGCCGAGCGCCTGTGCATGCATCCGCGGCCACAGCGCGTCGGGCAGGTAGTCGCGCGCGAGCACGCCCATGCCGGGGCCGATCCACGGATAGTCGGCCGCGCGATAACGCCAGAAGTGCTGATGCGAATCGATGCGCACTGCGCCCATGATGCCCTCGTGTTCGATCACCGCGGCGGCGACGGCCCGCATCGCCGCCCCGCCCATCCGCAACGCTCAGTCGTACAACACCGCCGCGATCTTCGGATCGTCGATATTGGTCTTGTCGTACCAGTAGAAACCGGTATCGATGACCTTCGGCAGTTTCTCGCCCTTGATCGCCTTCACGGCCGCCTCGACCGTCTTGTAGCCGATCCCGATCGGGTTCTGCGTGATCGCGCCGGCCATCAGCCCGCTGCGGATCGCGTCCTTCTGCTGCTTGCCGGAATCGTAGCCGACGATCACGACCTTGCGCTTCATCTCGCGCACGCCGTTGACCACGCCGATCGCCGAGCCTTCGTTGGTGCCGAACAGCCCCTTGAGCTTGGGATACGCCTGCAGGATCGACTTCGTCACTTCGGTCGATTTCAGCTGATCGCCTTCGCCGTACTGCACGGTCACGACCTGCACCTTCGGGTGCGCCGACTTCATCCGGTCGAGGAAGCCGTCGCGGCGATCGATGCCGGTGCGGCTCGTCTGGTCGTGCGCGACCACGGCCACCTCGCCTGCGTCGCCGATCAGCGCGGCAAGCTTGTCGGCGGCGAGCGCGGCAGCCGCCTTGTTGTTGGTCGCGGCCGTCGTCACCGGAATGTCGCTGTCCACACCCGAATCGAACGCGATCACCGGAATCTTCTCGGCCTGCGCCTTCTTCAAGAGCGGCAGCGCGGCCTTGCTGTCGAGGGCCGCGAAGCCGAGCGCGGCCGGCTTCTTCGCGATCGCGGCGGACAGCATGTCGATCTGCTTGTCGACCATCGCCTCGGTTTCGGGCCCTTCGAACGTCACCTTCACCTTGTAGTCCTTCGCGGCTTGCATCGCGCCCGATTTCACGGCCTGCCAGAACTGATGCTGGAAGCCTTTCGAGATCAGCGGGATGTAGGTTTCCTGCGCCTGCGCGCCGGCCGTGACGCCGACGGCGAACGTCAGCCCGACGATCGCGTTCAACACCTTGCTCCTGATCACTTCGCGTCTCCTTGGTTGGTATCGACTGAAATGCCGGCCCGGCCGGCGGTGAAGCGCATGCGTGTTGGCGTCCATGCCGGCGTCAGCGGCGGCGCCGGCGCAGGATGTCCACATAGACGGCGAGGATGATGATCACGCCCGTCACGACCGTCTGCCATTCCTGCGCGACCGACATGATGCGCAGGCCGTTGGTCAGCACGCTCATGATGAACGCGCCGATGATGGTGCCGACGATGCTGCCCGCGCCGCCCGACAGCGACGTGCCGCCGATCACGACGGCCGCGATCGCATCGAGCTCGTAGCCCTGCCCGAGCGCCGGCTGCGCCGAGTTCAGCCGCGACGCGATCAGCAGGCCGGCGATTCCGCACACAGCGCCGCTGAACGTGTAGACGGCGATCTTCCACGCGTCGACGTTCACGCCGGAGAGCCGCAGCGCCTCCTCGTTGCTGCCGAGCGCGAACGTGTAGCGGCCGAAGATGGTACGGTTCAGCACGATCGACGCGCCGATCGCGACGAGGAACAGGATCAGCACCGCGTTCGGGATCGGCAGCGCGGGGATCAGGTTGCCGATCAGCGAATCCTGCGCGATCGACGTGAAGCCCGGCGTGTCGTTGAAGTAGATCGGCCGCGTGCCCGAGATCACGAGCGACAGCCCCTTCAGCAGCATCATCATGCCGAGCGTCGCGATGAACGGAGGCACCTTCATCTTCGCGATCACGAAGCCCGACACGCAGCCCGACAGCGCGCCGAAGCACAACGCGGCGAGGATCCCGAGCGGCAGCGGCATCCCCCATTTCGTCAGCACGACGCCGGCCATCACCGCGCAGAACGTCATCAGCGTGCCGACCGACAGGTCGATGCCGGACGTGATGATCACGTAGGTACAGGCGACGGCCAGCACGCCGTTCACGGCGGTCGCCTGCAGGATCGACACGAGGTTGTCGACCTCGAGGAAGTTCGACGACGCGAAGCTGAAGAACACGATCAGCAGCACGAGGCTCGCGAACGCGAGCAGCTTCTGCCGCGCGGCCGGGTTGAAGAAGCGCGATTTCAGGCTCGATGCGGCGGCCGGCGTGTCGCCGGTGGCAAGGGGCGGAACGGGATGCGTATCGTTGGACATGATGGGATCGGCTTGTGAATCAGGACAACACGGTCGACTCGCGCTGCGTCGCGAGCTGCATGATCTTTTCCTGCGTGGCGTCGGCCGCGCGCAATTCGCCGGTCACGCGGCCTTCGCACATCACGAGAATCCGGTGGCTCATGCGCAGCACCTCGGGCAGCTCCGACGAGATCATCACGATCGCCTTGCCGTCGGCGGCGAGCGCATCGAGCAGCTTGTAGATCTCGCTTTTCGCGCCGACGTCGATGCCGCGCGTCGGCTCGTCGAAGAACAGGATGTCGCAGTCGCGCAGCAGCCACTTCGCGATAACGATCTTCTGCTGGTTGCCGCCCGACAGCAGTCGCGCGGGCTGCGCGACCGACGGCGTGCGGATCGCGAGCTGCCGCACGTACGACTGCGCGGCCTCGCGCATCCCGCGCGCATCGAGGAACACGCCGCGGCGCACGAAGCGGCGCATGCTCGACAGCGCGATGTTGTTCTGCACGTCCATCCCGACCGCGAGCCCGAAGTGCTTGCGATCCTCGGACAGATAGCCGATGCCGAACTTCACCGCGTCGGCGGGCGTGCGGATCGTCACGGCCCTGCCGTGCACGCGGATCTCGCCCGCATCGACCGGGTCCGCGCCGAACACCGCGCGCGCGACCTCGGTACGGCCCGCGCCCATCAGCCCGGCGAAGCCGAGGATCTCGCCGCGCCGCAGCGTGAAGCCGACGTCGCGGATCGCGCGGCCGCGCGACAGCCCGCGCACTTCCAGCGCGATTTCGTTCGCGGACGTATCGGGCGGCGTACGGGTGTCCGTATCGAGCTGACGGCCGACCATCATCGAAATGATCGACTCCATCGACGTATCCGCCATCGGCACGGTCGCGACGTACTTGCCGTCGCGCATCACGGTCACGCGATCGGCGATCTGGCGCAGCTCGTCCATCTTGTGCGAGATGTAGACGATGCCGACCCCGTTCGCGCGCAGGTCGCGGATGATGCGGAACAGTTCGGCGATCTCCGCGTTGTTCAGCGCGGCGGTCGGCTCGTCCATGATCAGCGCGCGCGAGTCGAACGACAGCGCCTTCGCGATCTCGACCATCTGCTGCTTTGCGACCGTCAGCCTGCCCACGGGCGTGCGAGGATCGAGATCGAGCCGCATCCGCTGGAAAATCGCGGCCGCGTCGCGGTTCAGCTTGTCTTCGTCGACGAACATGCCGAGACGGCCGCGCGGCTCGCGGCCGATGAAGATGTTCTGCGCGACGCTCAGGTGGTTCATCAGGTTCAGTTCCTGATGGATGATGCCGATGCCGAGCGCCTGCGCGGCACGCGGATCGGCAATCTCCACCGGGCGGCCGTCCATCCGGATTTCGCCTGCGTCGCGCTGATAGACGCCCGCGAGAATCTTCATCAGCGTCGACTTGCCGGCGCCGTTCTCGCCCATCAGCGCATGCACTTCGCCCGCGCGCAGGTCGAAACGGCAATCGTCGAGCGCCTGCACGCCCGGAAAGCGCTTGCCGATGCCGGTCAGTGCGATCAGCGGCGGCGCGGTGTTCGGATTCAGGTCGGCTTGCATGAATCGCGGCCCTCAGCTGATCGCACGATCGAGATGCGTGTAGCCGCCGTCGACGAACAGCCACTGGCCCGTCGTGTGCGATGCGCGATCCGACAGTAGGAACACGGCCGTGTCGGCAATCTCGTCGGCCGTCGTGAAACGCTGGCCGAGCGGCACCTTGCCGGCGATGCCGGCGAGCTTCGCGTCCGGATCGTCGAAGCCGGCGAGCCAGCTTCGGTACAGCGGCGTCATCACTTCGGCGGGAATCACCGCGTTCACGCGCACGCCGTCGTCGCGCAACGCGACGGCCCATTCGCGCGTCAGCGCGAGCTGCGCGCCCTTCGACGCGCAATAGCCGCTCGTGTTGCCCTGCCCGGTCACGGCCGTCTTCGACGAGATGTTGACGATCGCGCCGCGCGCCGCCTTCAGGTGCGGCACGCAGTAGTGCGCCATCGCGTAGTAGTGGATGAGGTTGCGTTCGAGCGACGCGACGAACGCGTCGCGCCCGGCATCGAGCCCGATGCTGTCGTTGATGCCCGCGTTGTTGACGAGGCCGTCGATGCGGCCGAAGCGCGCGATGGTCTGCGCCACGGCGTCGCGGCACTGCGCGTCGTCCTGCAGCTCGACGGTCACGCACGCGGCGCGCGGCTGTTTCTGCGCGAGTGCGCGCCAGAACGCGTCGTCGGGCGCGTGGCGCGCGAACACCACCGGGATCGCGCCTTCGCCGGCGAGCCGCATCGAGATCGCGGCGCCGATGCCCGACGCGCCGCCGGTCACGATCACGACCTTGTCTTGCAGATTCAAATCCACTTCGCGTCTCCGTCGTTCATGTTGTCGCCGCGCACGACGCGCGTGGCGCGCCGTCGTGCGTTGCCATGCGTCAGCCGCGGAACCGGTACTGCTCCAGCGATTCGGGCTTCATCTCGATCGAGAAACCGGGCGCCGTCGGCGGCATGTACGCCGCGCCGCGCACCACGCACGGTTCGACGAAATGCTCGTGCAGGTGATCGACGTACTCGGTCACGCGCCCCTCCTTCGTGCCGGAAATGCATACGTAGTCGATCATCGACAGGTGCTGCACGTATTCGCACAGCCCGACGCCGCCCGCGTGCGGGCACACCGGCAGCCCGTATTTCGCGGCCATCAGCATCACCGCGAGAATTTCGTTCACGCCGCCGAGCCGGCACGCGTCGATCTGCACGACGTCGATCGCGCCGCGCGCGATGAACTGCTTGAACAGCACGCGGTTCTGGCACATCTCGCCGGTCGCGACCTGCACCGGCGCGATCGCCTTGCGGATCTTGCGATGCCCTTCGACGTCGTCGGGGCTCGTCGGCTCCTCGATGAACCACGGCCGCGCGAATGCGAGCTCGCGCACCCAGTCGATCGCCTCGTCGACTTCCCACACCTGGTTCGCGTCGATCATCAGCTTGCGATCGGGGCCGATCACCTCGCGCGCGATCGTCACGCGGCGGATGTCGTCCTCGAGGTTCGCGCCGACTTTCAGTTTCACGTAGTCGAAACCTTCTTCCACCGCCTCGCGGCAGAGCCGGCGCAGCTTGTCGTCGCTGTAGCCGAGCCAGCCGGCCGACGTCGTGTAGCACGGGTAGCCGTCGCGCTCCAGCGCGGCGATCCGCGCGGCCTTGCCGGGCGCCTGCCGGCGCAGCAGGTCGAGCGCTTCGTCCGGGCTCAGGCAGTCGGTCAGGTAGCGGAAGTCGATCGCCCGCACCAGCTCCTCGGGGCTCATGTCGGCGACGAGCCGCCACAGCGGCTTGCCCACGGCCTTCGCCCACAAATCCCACACTGCATTGACGACGGCGCCCGTCGCCAGATGGATCGCGCCCTTGTCGGGGCCGATCCAGCGCAACTGGCTGTCCGACGTGACGTGCCGCCAGAAACGGCCCATGTCCTCGCAAATCCAGTCGAGGTCGAGGCCGACGACGAGGTGGCGCATCGCATCGATCGCCGCACAGCAGATTTCGTTGCCGCGCCCGATGGTGAACGTGAGCCCGTGACCTTCGAGGCCGTCGTGGTCGGTTTCGAGCACGACGTAGGCCGCCGAATAATCGGGGTCCGGATTCATCGCGTCGGAGCCGTCGAGCTGGCGCGAGGTCGGAAAGCGCACGTCGAGGACGCGCATCGATCGAATGATAGGCATGACGAACCGTCCGTTGAAGGGAATCAGGCCTGCACGGTGCGCTGGCGTTGCTCGCCGAGCCCGTCGATGCCGAGCGTGATCACCTGTCCGGCGCGCAGATAGACGGGCGGCTTCTGCCCGAGGCCGACGCCCGGCGGCGTGCCGGTCGAGATCACGTCGCCCGGCTGCAGGCTCATGAAGCGGCTCAGGTAGCTGATCAGGTGCGGCACGCGGAACACCATCGTCGCGGTCGTGCCGTTCTGGTAGCGGTGGCCGTCCACTTCCAGCCACAGCCGCAGCGCGTGCGGATCGGGCACTTCGTCGGCCGTCACGAGCCAGGGCCCAAGCGGGCCGAACGTGTCGTTGCCCTTGCCCTTGTCCCACGTGCCGCCGCGCTCGAGCTGGTATTCGCGTTCCGACACGTCGTTCACGACGCAGTAACCCGCGACGTGCGACAGCGCGTCGGCTTCGTCGATATAGCGGCCGCCCTGGCCGATCACCACGCCGAGTTCGACTTCCCAGTCGGTCTTCTCCGAGCCGCGCGGGATTTCGACGTCGTCGTTCGGGCCCGAGATCGCGCTCGTCCACTTGCCGAACACGACGGGCTCCTTGGGCACCTCCATCCCGGATTCGGCGGCGTGATCCGAATAATTGAGCCCGATGCAGATGAACTTGCCGACGCGGCCGACGCACGCGCCGAGCCGCGGCGTGCCTTCGACGAGCGGCAGCGACGACGGCGGAATGTCGCGCAGCCGCGCGAGCGACGCGGGGGTCAGCACGTCGCCGGCGATGTCGTCGATCACGCCGGACAGGTCGCGAATGTGGCCCTGCGCATCCAGCAGGCCCGGCTTTTCATGGTGTTTGTCGCCAAATCTCAGCAGTTTCATATCGTCGTCTGAACGGAAACGGAAAGTGAATGGGAAGGTGCGATCAATTAGACACGGTCAGTTAGACGCGGTCAGTTCGACCAGCCGCCGTCGATCAGATGAATCGTGCCGGTGGTGAACGACGCTTCGTCGGACGCCAGGTACAGCGCGAGTGCGGCGACCTCGTCCGCGGTGCCGATGCGGCCGATCGGCTGGCGCGCGACGAACGCCTGGCGCACCTCGTCGTCGGACACATGGCGCGTGCGCGCCTGGTCCGCGATCCGCTGCGCCAGCGACGGCGATTCGATCGTGCCCGGGCAGATCGCGTTGCAGCGGATGCCCCGCTCGACGAAATCGGCCGCCACCGCCTTGGTCAGCCCGATCACGGCCGCCTTGGTGGTGCCGTACACGAAGCGGTTCGGCACGCCCTTCACGCTCGACGCGGCCGACGCCATGTTGACGATCGACGCGCCGCCCGCTTCGAGCATCGCGGGCAGCAGCGCGCGGATCAGCCGGTACATCGACGTGACGTTCAGGTTCAGCGAGAACGCCCACGCGTCGTCGTCGCAATCGAGGATCGAGCCGTGGTGCACGTATCCGGCGCAGTTGAACAGCACGTCGAACGCGCGTTCGCTCGCGGCGAGCGCGGCCACCTCGTTCGCGTCGGTGACGTCGAGCCGCCGCGTGACCAGCCGGCCGCCCGCGCGCTCGGCGTCGGATTCGAGCCGCTCCAGCGCGGCTTCGTTGATGTCGGTCGCCAGCACGTCGGCGCCCTCGCTCGCGAACCGCAACGCGGTCGCGCGGCCGATGCCCTGCCCGGCCGCCGTCACCAGCGCGCGTTTGCCCTGCAATCTCATGAGCGTCTCTCCGAAAAAGCCGGCCGCCAGTCGGCCGATTGGCACAAAGGACTAAAGGTCCAACCAATCATAGGAACGGATTGCGCGTTTGTCACGAAATTGGGATTCAGTATTTACCCGGGCGGGCGAATCCGTGCGGCGCAGAAATTCGGCGGGAAAGCGGCGTGGGCGCCGCGCCCGGCGATTCGCTCAAATCCAATACCGGCGGGTATTCCAGCCGTTCCTTCCGCAGCGTTCGGCACGCTGGAAGGGCAAACTGACAAAAAAGTCATGTTCGCGTCAGGGTGTCAACGGGTGGCGCGCGCCATCATGGCGTTGCCGGACCGCGCTTCCGGTACATCGCCTCCCCGCCCGCGCCGGATCCCTGCGGGCACCTCCGTCCCTGGCGATGTATCCCGTGACTGGGCGAGCAGACACGGCGCGCGGGCCGATTTTCCGCCCCGGACTTCCCGTCCGGGGCTTTTTGTCATTGGTTTTCCAAGAAAATAAGCTTGGATTGTTTCTAAATCGGCAAAAGGTAATTTGAGCCAGACAGGATGTTTTTTCCGGTCACAGACGCTTACATTTAGCGCACCACTCATGGAAACCGCTACGGATTCGCCATCGGGTAGTGACATCCACTGCCACGGACGAAACCGCACGAGCTTTAGGAAACGGCAAATGAAGGCCTCCAAATCCCTGCCTGCGCTCGATCCCGCCGACGTCCACGTCGAAATCCTCGAACGTTCCGACACGCTGCTCGTCGTCCGCTGGGTCGAACCCGGCCGCTGCCACTACGGTGAGCAGCGCTGGCGACGCCGCTTCGCGCAGCGCACCGGTACCTGCGCGCTGTCGCGCCAGGTCATCCATCGCGGCGACGAAGTATTCCGCCCGGCCGAACGCCCGGCCCCGGCGAATGCCGCCGCCATGATCTCCGCCGCCGAGGTGCTCGCGCTGGCCGGGAGCAGGTAAACCTGCCGGCCGCGCGCCGGGCTTGCAATGCCACACCCTACGCCAGCCCTGGAAGCGCCGGTCTAATTCCCCGCTTGTCTGCTGCGTCCGCCCGCACTATCGTTACACCACTCAATGTAACGATTACGTGCCGCGGCCGACCGGTCGCGCCGATGGAGGCAGACATGCATGCATGGAGCGCGCGCCACGTCCCGGCGCAAGGCGGCAAGGTCGCGGTCGTGACCGGCGCCAACAGCGGTCTCGGCTGGCAGCTCGCGGAAACGCTGGCCGCGAAAGGCGCGACGGTCGTGATGGGCTGCCGCGACGCCGCCCGCGGCGGGCAGGCTGCCGACGCGATCCGTCGGCTTCATCCTCATGCACGCGTCGAAGTCGATCCGCTCGACCTCGCCGATCTCGCGTCGATCGCACGCTTCGCGACCGACGTCGGCGAACGCCACGGCCGCGTCAACATCCTCTGCAACAACGCCGGCGTGATGTTCCTGCCGCTGCGGCACACGCGCGACGGCTTCGAGATGCAGTTCGGCACCAACCACCTCGGCCATTTCGCGCTGACCGGCCATCTGCTGCCGGCGCTGCGCGCGGCACGCCGGGCGCGCGTCGTCACGATGTCGAGCGGTTTCAACCGCGGCGGCCGGATTCGCGTGGACGACCTGCGCGCCGCGCATCGCTACAACCGTTATCTCGCCTATTGCGACAGCAAGCTCGCGAACCTCGTGTTCGCGATCGAGTTGCAACGCCGCTTCGAACGCGCGGCGTTCGCCGGGATCAGCGTCGCCGCGCACCCCGGCTACGCGGCGACCAATCTGCAGTTCGCGGGCCCGGCGATGGACCGCTCGCCGGCCCGTGCCGCGCTGATGCGCGCCGCGAACCGTTATCTCGCACAACCGGCCGACCAGGGCGCGCTGCCGACGATTCATGCTGCAACGTCGCCCGATCTGGCCGGCGGGGCGTACATCGGGCCGTCCGGCTGGTTCGAATCGCGCGGCCTGCCGGCACCAGCCAGCGTGCCGCGCGCGGCGCGCAGCGTGGCGGCGGCGGCGTTGCTGTGGGAAGCATCGGAAGCCGCGACGGGCGTGCGCTTCCTCAGCGCCGGCGCGCCGGCCGGCCGCGCGCCGGGCCGGCCGTTCGATGCGGCGGCCGAAGCGCGCTGAACCGCGCGCGAGCGACCTCGGCATTCTTCATACTTATTACGACAACCGAAAAGAAAGCGCGTTGAAAGACTGATTCGACGCGGCACTGTTACCAGCCAGGAAACAATTTATCGTCAAAATCAGCGTTTACCCTGAACACGCCGGTGACTAAGATTTGATCAATCGCTCAAGACATGGTGTCGAGAGCGAACTCAATAAAACACCGGAGGTCACCATGAAATCGCTCGTTTCCGCAGTCGTTGCCGCTGCCGCCCTGTCCGCTTCGTTCGGCGCATTCGCGCAAAGCACCGTGACGCGCGCTCAAGTGCGCAACGAACTGGTCCAGCTCGAGCAAGCCGGCTACAAGCCCGGCCTGTCGAGCCCGTACTACCCGAACGACATCCAGAGCGCCGAGGCGCGCGTTCATGGCGCCGACACCAGCGGCTACGGCGCACAACCGGCTCCGCTCGTCCACTCGGGCTCGCCGGCCGCGTCGTCGAACGCACGCGATTCGATCTTCTTCGGCCAGTAAGCCGACGCGTCCTCGGCGGGCGCCGCGCCTCGCGCGATGAAGTCACGCAGTCCGGACGAGCCCCTTCGCGGGGCTCGTCTTTTTTGTGAAACGCATACCTCCGCCGCCCGGCAGCGGGTGGCTTCGCCCGGACGCCTGGCGTCCGGGTGCTTTTTCCCGACCAGGTGCGCGTGAATACGCCGTGTGCGCCGCGTGCACCGCTCAGCGCGCCACGGCCCCGGCCGGCGCCGACCGCGACAGCACGCGCCACCGCGACAGCAGTTCGTCGCGATCGACGTAACAGCCCTGCAAGTGCCGTCGGCCCGTCGACGGATCGAACTCGGTGCGGGCATGCAGCACGCGCCGGTTGTCGAACGCCCACATGTCGCCCGCCCGCAGCCGGCGCTGCACCCGAAAGCGCGGCTCGCGCGCCAGCGCGAGAAACCGCCGGTATGCACGATAGACCGCCGCGACCGAACCGGCCGGCGCATCGAGCGGCCCGCGCAGGAAGTTCGCGACGCGCACCTCCGTCACGTTGCCGCGCGCATCGAGCCCGATCACCGGCGCCGAACAGCGGTAGTCGCTGTTCGCGCTCTTGTTCCAGAACTCGAACGGCGTCGACGCGAGCCGTTCGAAGTCGTCCGGATGTTCGCGCCGCAGCGCGTCCGCGAGCGCGAAGCCGTCGAGGAAGATGCTGTCGCCGCCCGTCGCGTCGTTCGCGAGGCAGTGCAGGAACTGCACGCCAGGCTGCAATTCGCGCGTCGGAAGATCGGTGTGCGGCGGAAGATTCAGCGACGTATACGCATTGCTGTCCGGGCGCGGCTTCGATTCGACGTCGAACAGCACGCCGAAATTGCTTTCGCGGATCAGGCCGATGCGGCGCGCGATCCCGTCGACGCGGCCGCGCTCGGCCGGCACGCCCTCGACGAGCGTCAGCCCCGTGCGCTGCAATGCGCCGAGCCATGCCAGCAACGCACGGTCGTCCTCCATCACGTCGCACCACGCGAACACGCCGATCGCCGTCGCATCGTCGCCGGTCCATACGTGCCGCCCGTGCGCGGCCAGGCGCTCCGCGCGCGACGCATCGTCGTATGCATGCGCACGCAACCAGCCCGGCGACCACGCGCTGCGGTGCCCGTCGTTCCATTCCACATGCAGCGCACCGTCGGTTTCGACGTGCACGGTGAGCGCGGACAGATCCTCGCGCGCATCGGCGATCTCGAACACCTGTTCGCGCGTGGTCGCATGCACGCATGCGGCACACGCGCAGTTGTCGCGCAGCCAGTCGAAATGAAACGGCGATCGTCGCGCGTCGCTCCACTCGACGTCCACCGCGTCATCGCCGATCGTCGCCGCCGCGATGGCCGCGTCGGCCGAAAATGTCCGCCAGTCCTCGATACGGTGTTGCGCCGCTGCCTGCATCGTTGCCTCCCGGAAAACGCCCGCTACGCGTGTGGTGCGAGCAAGAACCCGCCGACCATCCAGTGCATCCGTGCGGCCTGCGGGCTCGTCCCGAGCGCGCGCCAGCAGCCGTGCACCAGCCCCTCTCCCATCCAGTACCGCGCGACCCCGCCGGCCGCGCGAATCCGTTCGACGTACACGCGCGCATCGTCGCGCAGCGGATCGTGCTCCGCGCCGATCGCGAGCACGGGCGGCAAGCCGTCGAAACGCGCCGCCTCGAGCGGCACCGACGCGCGCAGCAGCGGGTTGCGGTCCCGCAGCGCGTCGGACACGTCACCGCCCCAGTACAGCGCACGATAGCGATGCACGTCGTCGAGCGTCAGCATCGGCGCGTGCGCTTCCGTTTCGCGCGCGGACGATTGCGGTTCGAAACCGAGCATCGGATAAACGAGCGCGATACCGTCCACGCTACCTTCGCCTGCATCGCGCAGCGCGGTCGCCGCCGCCGCCGCGAGCATCCCGCCCGCGCTGTCGCCCGCGAGCGTCAACGGACGGACGCAATGCCCGAACGGCCAGCACGCCTCGAGCGCGGCGCGCGTGACGGCCAGGCAATCTTCGAGCGCGGCCGGCGCGCGGTGTTCGGGCGCCAGCCGGTAGTCGACGGCGATCACGTCGAGGCCCGTATCGGCCGCCAGTTGCGCGGTGATCAGCGCATGACTGTCGAGCGAGCCGACGACGAAACCGCCGCCATGAAAAAACAGCACCGTGCCGCGCGGCGTGCCGTGCGCGGACGTATAGCGCCGGAGTGCGATCGTGCGACCGTCCGGCGCGCGCCACGCGGCGTCCTGCTGCACGATGCCGGCCGGCAGCGCGGCCGGTGTCCATTCGGCCGCGAAGCGGTCGTAAAGGCGGCGCTGCTCGTCGGGCGAGCGCGCCGCCGCATCGGCCGGATACCACGCGTCGACGGCCGCGACGAACGCCGCGATTTCCGGTTCGAGCATCGTCTACGCTCCGCGGTCGAAGGTGAGGATCGAAAGGTGAAGCGCGCCGCTAGCGGCGCGGCGGCAGCCCGATCACGCGGCCCGCATACGCCGGCGCCGCGCAATCGCGCTGCAATGCATGCAGTTCGGCCACGCGCGCGGCCACGTCGTCGTCGAACGGCGCCGATTTCGCACCGTCGCGCGTATCGACGTGCAGCAGCATCTGCTCGCTCGCCGATACCGCGTCGCCATGCCCGTCGGCGAACAGTTCGAGATACAGGTGCAGCCGCTTCGCGTCGTGTGCGAGCACGCGCGCATCGACGCGCACTGCCGTGCCTTCCTTGATCTCGTGCAGGTAGTTGACGTGCGCTTCGAGCGTATAGACCGAGCGCCCCTGTTCGCGACGCGCGGCGTCGTCGAGGCCGATGCGATCCAGCAACGCATCGGTCGCGAAGCTGAAGATCAGCAGGTAGAACGCA
The DNA here is from genome assembly GCF_002223355.1 of Burkholderia sp. HI2761. Classification (NCBI taxonomy): domain Bacteria; kingdom Pseudomonadati; phylum Pseudomonadota; class Betaproteobacteria; order Burkholderiales; family Burkholderiaceae; genus Burkholderia; species Burkholderia sp. HI2761. Next base: position 2,645,403 of record NZ_NKFN01000007.1, read on the forward strand.
TCGCGCAGGTGGCCGTTGTAGTCGACCCATTCGGGCCGCACCACGTCGCGGTAAATCGTCAGCGGGATATCGCCCGTCATCGTCTAGTCCTCGAATCGCATCCCGTGCCGCGCCTTCACCGCGGCGATCGATTTCAGCACCTCGGTGATGCACTCGTCGCGATAGCGTTCGAGCTCCTTGATGCTGCGCGTGCCCTGCTGTTCGGTCGTGCCTTCGACGACGCTGTCGATCAGCGCATCGGTCAACGTCGGCGCGACCAGCTTCGTCCACGGCAGTTCGAGCGCGGGGCCGAATTGCTGCATGAAGTGTCGCATGCCCGCATCGCCGCCGGCCAGCGTGTAGGTCAGGAACGTGCCCATGAACGACCAGCGGATGCCCGCGCCGAAGCGGATCGCGTCGTCGATTTCGCCGGTCGTCGCGACGCCTTCGTTGACGAGATGCAGCGCCTCCCGCCACAACGCCTCGAGCAGACGATCCGCGATGAAGCCCGGCACTTCCTTGCGCACGTGCAGCGGCCGCATGCCGAGCTTGCGATAGACCTCCATCGCGCCTTCGACCGCTTCCGGCGACGTGCGCGCACCGCCGAGCACCTCGACAAGCGGCAGCAGGTAGACGGGGTTGAACGGATGGCCGACCACGCAGCGCTCCGGATGCGTCGCCCGCGCGTAGAAATCGGTCGGCAGCAGCCCCGACGTCGACGACGCGATGATCGCATCGGGCTTCGCCGCGCGGCTGATCTGCTCGTGCAGCTCGAGCTTCAGCGCCTCGCGCTCGGGCGCGCTTTCCTGGATGAAATCGGCATCGGCGACGCACGCTTCGATCGTCGGCACGAACCGCAGCCGCGTGGGATCGGCGCCCGGCGCGAGGCCGACGCGTTCGAGCGCGGGCCACGCATTCGCGACGTTCGCGCGCAGCCGCGCCTCGGCGCCCGGCGCCGGGTCCCACACGACCACGTCGAGGCCGTGCGCGAGCGCGCGGGAAATCCATCCGCTGCCGATCACGCCGGTGCCGATGGCGGCAAACGTCTTGATGTCGGTCTTCACAGCCATGTCAACGCATCCTTCAAATCAGGGGAAATCGGTGGGCGGCCGCGTGCAGACGCAAGCCGCCGTGCCATGTCGGTCAATGAAAAAGCTCACGCGAATTCGGCGATCGCGCGGCGTTCGAGCGCGCGTTCGCCGCGCGCCGGCAGGCCGAGCTTGCGGCGGCCTTCGGCCGGCGTCAGCACACGGCCGCCGAGGCGTTCGACGATCTCGCGAGCGCGCTCGACGAGCGTGCCGTTGGTCGCATGCACGCCGCGATCGAGCCAGATGTTGTCTTCGAGGCCCACGCGTACGTGGCCGCCGAGCAGCATCGCCTGCGCGACCATCGGCATCTGCATGCGGCCGATCCCGAAGCCGGCCCAGTGCGCGCCCGGCGGCAGGTTGTCGACCATCGCCTTCATCGTGCCCGTATCGGCCGGGGCGCCCCACGGAATGCCGAGGCAGAGCTGGAACAGCGGCGGATCGTCGAGCAGCCCTTCCTTCAGCAACTGCTTCGCGAACCACAGGTGGCCCGTGTCGAAGATCTCCAGTTCCGGCTTCACGCCGAGTTCCTGGATGCGCTTCGCGCCGGCGCGCAACTGCGCGGGTGTCGACACGTAGATGTAGTCGCCGTCGCCGAAATTCAGCGTGCCGCAGTCGAGCGTGCAGATTTCGGGCAGCAGTTCCTCGACGTGCGCAAGGCGCGTGAGGCCGCCGACCAGGTCGGTGCCCTTGCCGAAGCGCATCGGGTCCTCGCCGGGGCCGATCTCGAGATCGCCGCCCATGCCGGCCGTCAGGTTGATGATCACGTCGACGTCGGCCGAGCGGATACGGTCGACCACTTCGCGATACAGGTTCGGGTCGCGGCTGCCGCGCCCCGTGTGCGGATCGCGCACGTGGCAGTGGGCGACCGTCGCGCCGGCCTTCGCGGCTTCGATCGCGGCGGCCGCGATCTCCTTCGGCGTGACCGGAATCGCCGGATGCTTGCCGACCGTATCGCCCGCGCCCGTGACGGCGCAGGTGATGATGACTTCGTGGTTCATGCTGGATGCCTCGCTTGAATCGGGTTGTGTCGCACTGCTGATGTTTCGTCGACGCGCGCCTGCTGCGGCGCGCGGGCCATTACAGGCCGAGATACGCCTTCACGGCAGGCAGGCCGTCCTTGCCGTCGAACGTCTTGACGCCCGCGAGCCACGGATCCAGCACCTGCGGGTTCTTCTTCAGGTACGCCTTCGCGGCCTCGGCCGGTTTGGTCTTGTTCATCACCGACTGCATCAGCTGGTTCTCGAGCTGTGTCGAGAAGCGCAGGTTCGTCACGAGCTTGCCCGCGTTCGGGCAGCGTGCGATGAAGTCGGGCGCGGTCAGCGTGTACACGCGCGCTTCGCCGTAGTTCGGCCCGAACGACGCGTCGCCGCCGGACAGGTAGTTCATGGGGATCTGGATATTCATCGGGTGCGGCTCCCAGCCGAGAAACACGACCCACTTCTTCTCGCGGATCGCGCGCTCCACCGTCACCAGCATCCCTGCCTCGCTCGATTCGACGAGCTTGAAGCCGCCGAGCCCGTACTGGTTCGTGTCGATCATCTTCTGGATCGTCGCATTCGCGCTGCTGCCCGGCTCGATCCCGTAGATCTTGCCGTCGAGTTCCGCGCGGTGTTTCGCGATGTCGTCGAAGGTCTTCAGGCCGGCCTGGTACTCGTAGCTCGGCACCGCGAGCGTCGCCTTCGCACCGGACAGGTTCGGCGGTTCGACGATGTTGATCGACTTGCTGTCGAGGAACGGCTGCAACTGCTTCTGCTGCACGGGCCACCAGTAGCCGAGCGACACGTCGAGCTGCTTGCTCTTGAGGCCGGCGAACGAGATCGGCACCGATGCGATCGTCGTGGTCGGCTTGTAGCCGAGTGCCTCGAACACGGTCGACGCGAGCGCCGTGGTCGACGTGATGTCGGTCCAGCCGATATCCGCGAAACGCACGGTGCGGCAGGTCGCGGCGTCCGTCTCGGCAAGCGCGGCGTGCGTGAACGCGCCCGTCGCCAGCACGGCCGCGGCTAGCGCGGCGATCTTCGTCGACTTCATGGTTCGATTCCTCCCGGTTTGATCTCGCGGCAGCCGGTGCGCGGAGTGTGCGCCGGCCTGCATCGTGGGTGTAAAAGTAACGAGCCATATTGGCCGCGAAAAGACCGGCGGCGACCTGTTCTTGCCTGTTTGCGACTATGAGTGGAAACCACTAGGTTGGGTAAGAGGCTTGCCGGACGGGGGTTCCTGGTTTTTCTGGAGGGCGACGAGATTGCCCGGATGCGGCGTTCGCCTTTCGATTCCGCCACGGCCTTGCTGACAGATTTCCGACACGCATCCGGGTGCCGTGGGGCGGCCCTATGCTGGAAGTTGCCGGGCAATCGCGCACTATCCGCCCGTTGCGGCGCCACCCGGGCGCGGATGTTGCGCGTCATTGGAACGGGTGCCGACGGACACGGCCGGCCGTCGCGATGTCCGTTTCCGGTCTCTCCGGCCAGGAGTAATACGATGCTTGCCGCTTTCTTCGTCGTCGCCCTTTTCGCCATCGTCGTGGCCATGCACCGCGGCGTGACGCGCGGCGCGGATGCGAAACTTCGCGCGCAATTCGATGCGGACGGCCCACGCGGCGACGTGTCGCGTCGGTTGATGCGCGACGCGGGGTACAACGTCTGAGTATGGACGCCGGTCCGGCGGAACATGCTGGCCGGTATGGTGGCGCTGCGGCGCGTTCAGCCCGCCGTCACCGCCCGCACGAACGCCTGCGCCAGCACCGTCGGCTCGACCGGCAACACCAGCGCGCATACCGATCTCGCGTCCTCGTCGGAAATCGGCACGAACACGACGCCGTCGATCCCGACGCTCGCCATCCGCGCCGGCACGATCGCCACACCCCGCCCGGCCGCGACGAGATTCAGCATCGACGTCTTCGGCGACACGATCCGCGCGGGCGCCGGCACGAAGCCTCGCTTCAGGCACAGATCGATCACGACGCGCGCGAGGCCGCCCCGCTCCCGATACACGGCCGAGACGAACGGCTCGCGCCGCAACCGCGCTATCGCGATGCGCTTGCGGCCGGCGAGCGGATGATCCGCCGGCACCGCCGCGCACAAGCGCTCGGCCGCCAGTTCGACGAAACGCACGCGTGCATCGCGCCGCAGCACCGGCAGCCGGACGATCCCGATATCGGCATGGCCGTTCGCGATTTCCGTCACCTGATCCTCGGACGACGCGCGGTCGAGATCGACCCGCGCGCCCGGACAATCGCGCATGAAGCGGTCGAGATCCGGCATCAGGCTGCCGACGGGAACGGTACTGGAATGCAGAAGCCGCAGCACGCCGGCTTCTCCGCGCGCCAACTGCGAGCCTTCGTCGGCAGCCGCCGTCAGCGTTGCCGGAATCGACGCCACGCGTTCGCGGTAGATCGCGCCGGCCGGCGTGAGCCGCACGCCTCTCGGTTCGCGGTCGAACAGCAGGAACCCGAGTTCGTCCTCGAGCTGGCCGATCTGCCGGCTGAGCGCCGACTGCGCGACATGGAGCGCCCCCGCGGCCGGCGTGAAGCCGCCGAGGTCCGCCACGGTCAGGAAATACTGAATTTGCCGCAGTGATGGCATACCGAAACGAGATGGATAAGCGCCGGATTCGATATTTGCGTTATACCGCCGCGCTCCGCAGAATGAAAGCCTTCCGTGCCGGCATCGCCGTCGCGGCCATCCCTTCGGAGCGTTCATCTTCGTGGCTACCTTCCTGTCGTATCTGCTGGTCGTGGCGGCCGGCATCAGCGTTGCATTGCAGCAGGTGCTCAACGCGAACCTGCGCGCGCAGCTCGGCTCGCCGTGGTGGGCCGGGTCGGTCAGCTACGTCGTCGGCCTGGCCGCGATGCTGGCGGTCGCGCTGTTGTCGCCTCACCCGCGCGCGAGCGGCGCGTTCTCCGGTGCGGGGTCGTGGTTCAGCTGGACGGGCGGATTCTTCGGCGCGGTATTCGTCGGCGTCGCGATCCTGATGGTGCCGCGATTGGGCGCGGCGACGACGCTCGCGCTGATCGTCGTCGGGCAGATGACCGGCGCACTCGTGTTCGACCACTTCGGCGTGCTCGGCATCCAGCAGCATTCGGCGAGCGCGATCCGGATCGCCGGCGCGGCTTGCCTCATCGTCGGGGTGGTGCTGATCCGCGCGTGACGGCGGCGCGTGCGTTCCCGATACGCCGAGAACGCACGCACTCGCCGCGACGCTCACGCGTAGTTCATCATCACCGACTTGCTTTCCGTGTACTGATCGATCACCGCACGGCCGAGTTCGCGGCCGAAGCCCGACTGCTTCATCCCGCCGAACGGCAATGCGTTGTCGAGCCGCGAGTGACAGTTGACCCATACGGTGCCCGCGGCAATACGCGGGATCAGCTTGTGGATCGCCGCGAGATCGTTCGACCAGATGCTCGCGCCGAGGCCATACGGCGTGTCGTTCGCGAGCCGCACGGCCGTATCGATGTCGTCGAACGGCATCGCGACGAGCACCGGCCCGAAGATTTCCTCGCGCACCACGCGCATCGCGTGCGTCGTATCGACCAGCACCGTCGGTTCGACGAAGAAGCCCGGGCCGTCGATCGCGCGGCCGCCCGCGGCGGCACGCGCGCCCTCGCCGAACCCCGAGTCGATGTACCCGCACACGCGCTCGCGCTGCTTCGCCGAGACGAGCGGCCCGATCTGCGTCGACGGGTCCATCCCCGGGCCGATCTTCAGGCTCGCCGCGATCTTCGCGACGCGCTCGATCACGCCATCGAACACCTTCAAATGGATGTACGCGCGCGAACCGGCCGTGCACACCTGCCCCTGGTTGAAGAAGATCGCGTTCGCGACACCCAGTGCGGCCTTGTCGAGATCGACGTCGGGCAGCACGATCACCGGCGACTTGCCGCCGAGTTCCAGCGACATCCGCGTCATGTTGTCGAGCGCCGCATGGCCGATCGTCTTGCCCGTCTGCGTCGACCCGGTAAATGCGATCTTGTCGATGCGCGGATCGCGCGACAGCGCCGCGCCTGCCGTGTGACCGTAGCCGGTGACGATATTGACGACGCCGTCCGGGAACCCGGCCGCCTGGATCAGCTCGCCCAGCCGCAATGCGCTCAGCGGCGTGTCTTCGGCGGGCTTCAGCACGACCGTGCAGCCGGTCGCGAGTGCCGGCGCGATTTTCCATGCGGCCATCAGCAGCGGGAAATTCCACGGAATGATCGCGCCGACCACGCCGACGGGTTCCTTGCGCGTATAGGCGAAGATCTCGCTGTCCGGCAGGTACGGCATGCCGGCGTCGATCACGCTGCCTTCGATCTTCGTCGCCCAGCCGGCCATGTAACGGAAGCACTGCGCGGCCATCGCGACGTCGAGCCCTTGCGCGACCGTCACCGGCTTGCCGTTGTCGAGCGATTCGATCTCGGCGAGCTCACGCGCGTTGGCTTCGATCAGGTCGGCGAGCACGAGCATCAGGCGCTCGCGATCGGTGGTCTTCGCGCTGCGCCACGGGCCCGCATCGAATGCACGGCGCGCGGCGGCGACCGCCTGTTGCACGTCGCGTTCATCCGCTTCGGGCACGCGTGCGAGCACGGTGCCGTCGGCCGGATTCACGACCTCGATCTGGCGGCCCGACGCGGCGTCGCTCCACTCGGCGCCGATCAGCATCTTCTTCGGCTTCGCGAGAAACGCGCGGGTTGCGTCGAGCAGCGGAAAGGTTTCGTTCGTCTCCATGTTCACGTTTTCCTGATTCGTTGAGTGAGTCGGTCAGTAGCGGTCCGCGACGCCGTCGATCCCGTGCGCCTGCAACGCGCGGACGAGACCGGCGCGCACGGTCGCGACATCGGACAGTGCGGGACCGCGGTGCGCGGCAACTTCGGCGGCCGTATAGGGCTTGAAGTCGCGCGGCAGCGCGTCGCGGTTCATCGTCGTGAGCAGCCAGTTCAGCACGTCGGCCAGCTCCCGATCCGACAGCGCCGAGTTCGACGCGCCGGGCACGCGCATCACGTACTCGCGCCCGGCCGGCAGATGCGTGAAATAGCCGAGCGAATTCGCGAGCGGCGGCACCTTGCCGGGAATGCCGCCGCCCGTCGCCGTGTGGCAGCCCATGCAGTTGAGCACCCAGTGCTGCCGTGCAAGCGCCGCATTGACAGCACCGGCCGCGCCGTCCGCATGCGCGGGTGCGGCAAACGCGCAAGCCGCGGCGCTCGCCAGCAGCAGCCGGGACGACAGGCGATGCGACAGGCCGCCGAGCCGCGACGACGGCGCGCGCCGCGTACCCTGCACCGGCACGCGAACGCCGTTCACAGGCCGAGCCCCTTGATCACCACCGCGCGCTGCGCATGCACGGCCGTGCCGTCCATCGGCTTCGCGCGTGCCGCACGGATATCGGCCGCCGTGAACGGCTTCGCATCGCCATGCTGCGCGTCGAGGTCGAATACGACGTAGTTGAGCACGTGCGCGATGTCGTCGTCGCTTGCGCTCGCGAACGACGGCATCTTGAAGTTGTAGCGCTTGTCGTGCACCTCGATCTCGCCGAACATCCCGTGCAGCAGCGTCGCGATCAGCTGCGCACGCCCGGCTTCCGTCGCCGCATACTTGCCCGGATACTCGGTGAGCGGCGGCGCAAGGCCGTCCTGCCCTTTCCCGCCCGCCCGGTGACACACCGCGCACTGCGTGTCGAACACGCCTTTCCCGGCCGGGTAATGCACGGTTTCCTGTGCGCCGGCCGCGCCGGGCAACGCGAAGGCCGCAACGGCCGTCATGCACGCCACGGCGATCTTTCCTGCCTGCTTCACGTTCATTGTTTTGCCGCTCCCAGCAGAACCGAAACCGAACAGTGGTAATTCGAATTACCGTTCGCCATGCACCAGTTGATGTCGTTGTTCAGCGACAGCTTGTACAGCGGCTTCTCGCGCTCGTTGCGGTTGCAGAAGCATTTGCCGCACGAGGTCTTGCCGCAGCAATCGTTGTACGAAACGATGTAGTCCGACCCGTCGTGCGGGTTTCGGCAGGTGCCGATCCATGTGATCGGCGAAGGCGTCGTACCCGGCGGGCAACTGCTCGACGTTCCGCCGCAGCAACTGCAAAGCCAGCCGTCGATCGCGCAGTATTTCCAGTAGTCGCAGCTCATCGGGTCGTCGCTTGCGCCCGATGCGGCCGTGCCGGATGCGCCCGACGCCCCGGATGCCGCCTCGGCCGCGTACGCGGTGCGGTCGACGGGCAGCAGCGGCAGCAGCGCCGAACCCACCAGCACCTTGCCGAGCTTCGCCATCGCGCTGCGCCGCGAACTGTGCTGCGCGACGCCGCGCGCCGACCGCTCGAACCATGAATCAAACACGCCCATGTCGTCGTTCTCCAATGACGTTGAAAAAGGTTCGGCCGCTCATGCGTGCTGCGCGTGCCCGTCGTGGGCATCGTGGCCGTGATCGCCGTGCACGTACTGCTGCAGCGACGCGACGCCGCGCTCCTTCGCCTCGAACAGGCTCTCGAGATGCTCGCGCGTGTTGACGAGCCCCTTCGCGCGCACCGTGCCCGTTTCGTCGAGCAGCACCGCATACGGCAGCTTGCCGATCTGATACGCGAGACCGAGCTCCTGCGACAGCACGTACGGGAAGCGCCCGAGGTCGTGCTTTCGCGCGAAGCGCGCGTGTTCGTCGGCATCGCCGTCGCTCGCGAGCACGATGTTCACCGGGGTCGCTTCGCTGGCCTGCAGTGACGGCAGCAGCGGCAGCAGCTTCTTGCAGACCGGGCACGTCGGCGACAGGAAGAACAGCAGCGTCGCCTTGCCCGATGCGTCGATGCCGCCGACCTTCACGTGCGAGCCGCGAATGTCGGTCAGTTCGAACGTCGGCGCGATCGCGCCGACCGCCGGCCCCTTGTCGATCATCAGCGCGCCGGCCGGCATGATGCGTTCGTACAGGATGCCGATCTGGCGTACCAGTGCGAGGCAGATTGCGCCGAGCGCGAGGACGGCCACCCACAACAGGGCGGTGGAAACGGTGAGAGCGGTTTGCATCATGAATTCCTCAGGTGGGCAAGGCGCGGGACGTTGGCGAGCAGCACGTCGACGGTGAGCAGCGCGCAGACGATCAGCAGCACGGAAAAGAACAGCGTCAGGTAGTCGAACCACACCACGGCGCGCGTGCCCGGTTCGACGAACGAGGTCGCGACCAGCGCGACGAGCAGCAGCACGCGGCCGACATGCAGCCAGCCGATGCCGCGCGGTGCGTCCGCACGGGCGGCGGTGAAGCCGGAACAGCCGCAGTCGATGTCGGTGTGGCCGCGCAGCAGGTTGATCGCGAGGCCGGCCGCGAACGCCAGGAGCAGCACGATCAGCGCGATCGCGCCGGCCATGCGCGTATCGGGAAACAGCAGCGCCGTGGCGCCGATCGCTTCAGCCAACGGAATCGCGAACGCAACGGGCACGCTCAGCGCATCGGGCAGCAGCCGGTAGCCGGCGAGCGCCTGGCGGAACGCGGCGGGCCGGCGCATCTTCGCGAAGGCGCCGAGCAGCACGACGGCGGCCGCACCGGCCTGCGCGCTGGTGGCGAGTACGGGATCGAGGGTCATCGCGGCCTCACGGGTTGACGAGCAGCGACGACGTATTGCCGATCTGCTTCTCGACGTGCTGCAGCTTGCCGGTGCGCGCATCCATCACGACCAGGTCGGAGGTCGCCGTCAGCCCGTAGAACAGCGGCTTGTCGTCCTCGCTGACCTGGATCGACACGAGTGGATCGACCTTCTGCTGCGCGAGATCCCAGCGCGCGACGCGCTGCTTCGACTTCAGGTCAACCACCCACACCTGCGTGCCGGGATCCTTGTGCGAGCCGTCGCCGCCCCGGTGCATCAGCACGTAGTAACGGTTCTGCTTCGCGTGCACGGCCGTCTGCTGCATGCCGCCCGGGCGCCAGCCTTCCGCGCGCTCGGCGGCCGTCAGCAACGACCACGGCTTGCCGAATGCCGGCTTGTCGCCGCTGAAATCGGCACTGCGCACGTTGCCGCCGTAGGTGGTGAACAGATAGTCGCCTTTGTACCGCGACGCGTTCACGAACGCCGGATCCTTGTCGACGTCGATGAACGTGTCCGACATCGTGCGCTTCGTTTCCTTGCCGTTCGCGTCGAGCGTGACGGTCAGCGCCTTGCCGCTTTCGCACAGCGCGGTGAAGCGGTCGTTGCCCGACGGATACGCGAGCACGCACGCGGCCATGTCGATTTCCGACAGCACCTTCTTCGAGACGGTGTCGATCACCGTCACCGATGCGGCCGGCGTGATGTTCGCGACGTACAGCCGCTTGCCGTCGGCGCTGAACGCGGTGTTGTACGGCGACGGCACGTGCTGCCCGTGCTTCGCCGGAATCACGATCTCGCCCGCGTGATCGAGCGTCGCGTTGTCGATCGTCTCGACGACGTCGGTGCGCGTGCCGTGCGAGCCGCGCGAGAAGTAGGTCGTCGCGACGAAGCTCGTCTTGCGGTCGGGCGAAATCGCGAAGCCGGGGGCGAAACCGCCGTCGATCTGGCCGAGCAGCTTCTTCGCGTCGGCGTCGTACACATGGATGCGCCCGTCGGTCATCGACGGCATCGAGATGTCGACGATATAAACCTCGTGCGGATGCCACGGCGGCATCTTCTGCACGACCAGTTCTTCGGGCTTTTCCGCCGCGTTCGTGCCGCCGGCCCATGCTGCCGCCAACGCCAGCGTCGCCGCGAGCGTCGCGGTTCGTCGCCTTGTCCTCATGCCGCCTCCAATGGGAATTCACGTTATGTGGGGCGACTGTAGTTCGACAATAAATCTGCTCAGCACCCGGACTGGCAACGCGTGCGTGCCGATTCGGGATATTGGAAATGCACGTGAAAGCGGCGCAGCCGCGCACCTTTCGACCCTCTGAAGCACGCACGCGCAATAGCGCTCCCCCGTATTGCGCCGACCGCTCGGCCGGTTTAATCTTGCGCGGTCCGAAGATCGCCGGAGGCGCCGTGCTCGTGTTACATCAGAGGTTCGACGACGCAGACCGGCATGCCGAGGCGCTGCGCGGCTGGAATCAGCGGTACGAACAGATCGGGGCCGGCTCGTATCGCAGCGCGGTCAAACACGCGGTGCTCGACGGCGTGCAACTGTTCCAGGAAGCGGCGAACGTACGCATCATCCAGCGCGGATGCTTGCCGCACGGCCATACGGTGTTCGGGATGCCGCTCACCGGCTCGGGCACGTTCGCCTTCGGCGATGTGCGCATCGAGCGCGGCACGATCGTGATGGCGCGTGGCGGCACACCGTTCGAACTCCATTCACCCGACGACATGTCGCTGATCGGCGTGGTCGTCGAACCCGAATTGATGCAGCAAATCGAAGATGCAGCCGACGTCCGGCTGGACGCACGCGCACTGCGGCGCGGTGTCGTCGAGGTGCCGGTCGCCGCGCGCGAACGCGCGAGCGTGCAACTCGCGACGCTGCTCGAACGCGTGCTGTCGGCGCCCGATGCGTTCGATGCGGCACGCACGCAATGCGCGATACGCGCCAGCGTCGGCAACGTGCTGGTCGATCTCCTCACGTACCGGATGCCCGAGCCGCCGAACCGGCTCACGCACGCCTGCCACGCCGACATCGTGCGCCGCGTGCACGACTACGTGATAGAGCACCCGGAAGCGCCCGTCGACATCCTGAGCCTGTGCACGCGACTGCGCGTCAGCCGGCGCACGATGCAGAACAGCTTTCAGTCGATCGTACAGACGAGTCCGCTCAACTACACGCGCTCGCTGCGCCTCGCCCAGGTGCGACGCCTGCTGCTCGACACGCGGCAATCCGACCTGCCGATCAGCGAAGCGGCCGCGCGCTGGGGCTTCATTCATCTCGGGCATTTCGCGAACGCGTACAAGGCCCAGTTCGGCGAATTGCCGTCGACGACGGCGCGCCGGACGGTGCGAGGTGCGAAAACGCGCTGAGCGCCGGCAAAAAAACGCGATAATCCCGGCTTGAACGTTCGGCGCCCGCGAGTCGGGCACGGCCCGCGCCGGCCCGCTCGACGCGTCGCACGGCATGCGCCGACCACCTGCTTCCACCCCACGCCCCGATGCCCGAGGATTTCCACTTCCTGCTGCTTCCCGGCTTCTCCGCGCTCGGCTTCATGGCCGCCGTCGAGCCGCTGCGCGTCGCGAACCGTTTTCGCACCGAGCTTTATCGCTGGCACGTGATCAGCGCGGACGGCGCACCCGTCGCCGCGAGCAACGGCATTCCGGTCGCCGCCGAAGCCGCGTGCGCGGACGTCCCGCAGGTCGATACGGTATTCGTCGTCGCGGGCTTCGATCCGCTCGTGTGCTACACGCGCACGCTCGGCGACTGGCTGCGCCGCCAGCACCGGCATGGCGCAACGCTCGGCGGCATCGATACGGGCAGCTTCGTGCTCGCGGAAGCCGGGCTGTTCGGCGCGTCGCAGCCGCTCACGCTGCACTGGGAAGCACTGGCCGCGTTCCGCGAGCGCTATCCCGGCCTGAACGCGACGCATGAGCTGTTCGAGATCGACGACCGGCGCATCACGTGCGCGGGCGGCACCGCGTCGATCGACATGATGCTCGACCTGATCGGCCGCCGGCACGGCGCCGACCTCGCGGCGGCGATCTCCGAGCAGTTCGTCGTGAGCCGCATCCGACAGCGCTCGGACAGCCAGCGGCTCGAGATCGCCGCGCGCTACGGCGTGCACAACCGCAAGCTGATCCAGGTCATCGGCACGATGCAGCGGCACATGGACAACCCGCTCGGCTCCGACGCGCTCGCGCGGGAAGTCTCGATCACGCGGCGCCAGCTCGAACGGCTGTTCAGCGCGACGCTGAACGACACGCCGACGCACTTCTACCTGAACCTGCGCCTCGATCGCGCACGCGAACTGCTGCAGCAGACCGACATGAGCATCACGTCGGTGTGCGTCGCGTGCGGCTTCGAATCGCCATCGCATTTCTCGCGCACCTATCGCGCGCGATTCGGGATGAGCCCGCGCAGCGACCGGCGGCCGACACGCTGATCGTCACGGCTTTGATCACAATCCGGCGCGGTATTGCGCGTTCCGGCAGCGTTTCCCGCCGTTCGATGAACAATGCCGGCGATTGGTCGACGGACCGAAGCGGTCGTCGAAAATAATCTGGAATCTCGCTGAAAATATTCTGTAACATACCTCGCAATTAGATAGGCAGCCTAACGACACGATCGCCGGGCTCGACGGACGTCGGGCCACGCAGGCTGCCAACCGATATCCAATATCGATCCGAGGGGTATGACATGACGATGCTCGATTCGCCGTCGCCGCACCTGCCTGCCGTTCGCTTCTCCTCCGCTTCGCCTGCCCGCTTCTTTTCGACCTGACAGTTAGGGTTCCTTAGTCAGTCGATACTCCCAACACCGCTTCGTCGCACCGGTTCCATCGAACCGGCGCGCGGGCCGTGTCGTGCCTGCTCGCCACGAGCGTGCGGGTGTGTCCAACCGTTGAGATGAGGATCACGTATGCAGACATCACGCAACGCATTGCCGCTCGCCCTGGGTCTCGCGCTCGGTTTCGGCATCGTCGGCGCCACCCTGGCCGATACGAAAGTGTCGAATCCGCAGGCCGCGAGCCTGCGCGAAAGCCTGACGCGCGGCGTCGCGCCGCCGGCCGCGAAGGCCGACACGGCCGCCGGGCAATTCCGCGCGGACGGCGTCGCCGTCACGCTGTACAACCCGGCCTATCGCGTCAAGAAGGCCGCCGCGACGCCCGCCGCCGTCGCGCGCGACTTCGTCGCGTCGCAAGCGGCGCAGCTCGGGCTCGACGCGACCGCGCTCGCAAGCCTCGTCGTCACGTCGGAACGCAGCGACGCCGACTTCACCGTCGTGCGCCTGCAGCAGCAGGCCGCCGGACTGCCCGTGTACGGCAGCGATATCGCGGTGACCGTCGCGAAGGACGGCCGCATCCTGTACGTCGCGAGCAACACGATCAACGGCGTGGTCGCGACGACGCGCAAGTCGCAGGCCGTCGACCAGCAGCAGGCGCTCGATCGCGCCCGCGCGTATCTCGGCGCGAGCGGCTTCACGCATCTCGATGCGCAGCTCGTCGCGTTCGTCGACAAGGCCGGCACGCATACCGCGTGGAAGGTACGCGGCCGCCCGCAGGACGGCCCGAAGGGCGACTGGGAACTGCTGATCGACTCGGGCAGCGGCGAAGTGCTGCGCGCCGAGGACAAGGCGTTTTACGCGACCGACGGCACCGGCTTCGTGTTCCGCCCCGATCCGCTGTCGCCGACGAAGAGCAGCTACGGCAGCACCGGCTACAAGGACGGCAACGACGCCGATTCGACGCAGCTCACGGCCGCGCGCGTGCGCGTGACGTTGAAGGATCTCGCGCAGTCGGGCACGCGCTACACGCTGACGGGCCCGTACGCGGCGTGCGTCGACTTCGATGCGCCGCTCGACAAGGCCTGCCCGTCGCAGTCGACGCCCGCGTTCGAGTTCACGCGCGGCAACCTGTATTTCGAGGCCGTGAACGCGTACTACCACATCGACACGTTCCTGCGTTACGTGAACCAGACGCTCGGCATCAAGGCGCTGCCGTACCAGTACACGGGCGGCGTGCAGTACGACCCGCACGGCGAATCGGGCGACGACAACTCGTCGTACTCGTCGAGCAGCGGCCGGCTGACCTTCGGGCAAGGCGGCGTCGACGACGCGGAAGACGCGGACGTCGTGATCCATGAGCTCGGCCACGGCATCCACGACTGGGTCACCAACGGCGGCCTGTCGCAACAGGAAGGCTTGTCGGAAGGCACCGGCGACTATCTCGCCGCCGCGTACAGCCGCGACTTCAACCAGTGGAGCCCGTCGGATGCGCAATATCACTGGGTCTACAACTGGGACGGTCACAACGAGTTCTGGGGCGGCCGCGTGACCAACTGGAACGTCGGGCGCACCTATGCGCAGGCGCGCGGCGCGGAGATCCACACGGCCGGCCAGTACTGGGCGTCGTGCAACCTCGTCGCGCGCGATGCGATCGGCGCGCAGGCGATGGACAAGGCGTTCCTGAAGGGATTGTCGATGACCAACAGCTCGACCAACCAGAAGGCCGCCGCGCAGGCCGTGCTGGCGGCCGCATCCGCGCTCGGCTACAGCAGCGCGCAACTCGCCGCGATCGGCAACGCGTACAACAAGAGCTGCACGTACGGCGTGACCGTCCCGCAGAAGTCGTAATACCGCAGCAGGCGGGAGCGCGTCGCACGATCTGCGACGCGCTCCCTTCATCGACATCGCCATCCTCACGAGATCGAACATGCCTACTCTGAAATCGACCCGCCTGAGCGCCGCGCTGGGCGGCATGCTGTTGACTGCCGCCGCGCATGCGACGCCCGTCTGGATCACGCTCGGCGACACCGCGTTCCGCCAGCTTCAACGCATCGATGCGACCGCAACCGCGCAATACAGCACGTCCGTCGACGCCGGCAAGACAGCCGACGGCGCCGCGCGCCGCGAAACCGTTCACGTCGTCGAGATCGACGATTCCCGGCTCAGCGAGCTGGCCCACGCCGTCCACCGCACGCGCGGCCACGGGCCCGGCTACGTCGTGCACGATTCGTTCGACGACGCACGGCAGGCGCTCCAGCCGTTGCCGGCAATGCTCGCGAAACAGGCCGCCGGCGCTGCGTACACGGTGTCGAACGTGCCGCAGATCGGCACGTGGGTCCAGCAACTGCAGGCCAGCAACATCGTCGGCACGATCACGTCGCTGTCCGGCTTCACGAATCGCTACTACACGACGTCGCACGGCGTCGCCGCGTCCGACTGGCTCGCGTTGCAGTGGAAGCAACTGGCGGCTTTGCGCGCCGACATCGCCGTCGAACAGTTCGCGCACACGGGTTTCCCGCAGAAATCCGTGGTCCTGACGATCCGCGGCAGCGACCCGGCCGCGGGCACCGTCGTGCTCGGCGGCCACCTCGATTCGACCGTCGGCCGCACGACGGAGAACACGCGCTCGCCCGGCGCCGACGACGATGCGTCGGGCATCGCCAGCCTCACCGAAGCGCTGCGCGTGCTGCTAGCGAACAACTACCGGCCGAAACGGACGATCAAGTTCGTCGGGTATGCGGCCGAGGAAGCCGGCCTGCTCGGCTCGAAGGCGATCGCGAAGCAGTTCCGCACGCAGAATGCGAACGTGGTCGGCGTGCTGCAGCTCGACATGACGAACTACAAGGGCGATCCGAAGGATATCTACCTGATCACCGACTACACGAACGCGGCGCAGAACACCTACGTGACGAACCTGGCGAAGACCTACCTGCAGGAGCTTGCGATCGGCACGTCGCAGTGCGGGTATGCCTGCTCGGATCACGCGTCGTGGAATGCGCAGGGGTATCCGGCATCGTTCCCGTTCGAGGCCGATCAGAACGACAGCCCGTACATCCACACGGTGAACGACACGCTGGAAAACTCGGATCGACAAGCGAACCATGCGCTGAAATTCGGCAAGCTCGCGCTGGCCTATGCGGTCGATCTCGGCGGCATTGCCGGCGCGACGGTCAAGCGCTGAGCGTTCCGCGTCGAGCGGCTCGCACGTTCGGCAATGAAACGGGCGTTCACCCGCGTGGGTACGCCCGTTCGAATGCCTTTTCTCGGTCCGGCTAGAATCGTCGTTCGACCACTCGCTACACGCTCCCACACCATGACCGAACCCACCCGCTCCATCGACGACCTGTCGCCGGCCCGCGTCACGACCGCATTCGACCTCCCCGGCCATACGACCGTCCGCTCGCTGGGCGTCGCGCAGGGCATCATCGTGCGCTCGCGCTCGATCGTCGGCTCGTTCGGCGCGTCGCTGCAGACGATCTTCGGCGGCAACATCACGCTCTATACGTCGCTGTGCGAAAAGGCACGCCAGCACGCGTTCGACAAGATGCTCGACGATGCCCGCAAGCTCGGCGCGAACGCGGTCGTCGCGATGCGCTACGACTCGACCGAGGTCGGCACCGGCGTGACCGAAGTCATCTGCTACGGTACGGCCGTGCGCGTGACGCCGGCCGCTTGAACACATCGGCATACCGTTGCGGATGAAACGATCATTGCACGGCCGGTCTCACCGATCGCGTTCGAGCGACTTCATGTGCGTAAGTTGCGGAAACAACCGCATCCACGCAAGCGCGACGGCGATCGTGGCCGCGCCGCCGACGACGATTGCCGTCGGCGCACCCCACCACGCGGCCGTCACGCCGGATTCGAATTCGCCGAGCTGGTTCGACGTGCCGATGAACAGCGAATTGACCGCACTCACGCGCCCGAGCATCTCGTCCGGCGTGCGCAGCTGTACGAGCGACAGCCGCACGACGACGCTGATCACGTCCGATGCGCCGAGCGCGGCCAGCGCCACGAGCGACAACATGAAGTGCCGCGACAGCCCGAACACGATCGTCGCGACGCCGAATGCGATCACACCGCCGAACATCGCGCGGCCCGGCCGGCCCTTCAACGGAAAACGCGTGAGCCACAGCGTGCCCGCGAGCGCGCCGACCGCGGGCGCCGCGCGCAATGCGCCGAGCCCCCACGGGCCCACCTGAAGAATGTCGCGCGCGTAGATCGGCAGCAGCGCGGTCGCGCCGCCGAACAGCACGGCGAACAGATCGAGCGACAACGCACCGAGAATCGCCGGCTCGCACCGGATGAACGCGATACCCGAAAACACCGAGCGCAGCGTGACCGGCTCGCGGGCGGGTGGCGTGCTGCGCAGCGGAATCGTGCCGCTCAGCATCGCGGCAGTTGCGAACGCAACGGCGCTCGTGCCGAATGCGACCGGCGCGCCGAGCCCATACAGTAACCCGCCGAACGCGGGCCCGAGAATCTGCGCGGCCTGGTTGGCAGACGTCGACAGCGCGGTCGCGCGCGGCAAATCGGTGCGCGGCACGACGGCCGGCAACAGCGACGACACCGACGGCGACTCGAAGGCGCGGGCCGTGCCGACGATTGCCGCGAGCGCATATACGGCCGGCGCGGCCAGCCACCCTTGCACCGCGCCGAGCAGGAACACGCCGGCGGCCAGCGCCTCGACGCCCTGACAGATCGTCGCGATGCGCCGGCGATCGTAGCGGTCGGCCACCTGCCCGACGACGAGCGTCAGCGCGAACATCGGCACGAACTGCGCGAGGCCGACCAGACCGAGCGCGAATGCGCTGTGCGTCAATGCATACACGTACCAGCCGATGGCAACCGACAGGATCTGGAAAGCCAGCGACGACATCACGCGCGTGCCCCAGAAACGCTGGAACGGCGCGTGGCGGAACAGATTGGCGGGTAACGGGGATAAAGAACTGGAATCGGGCACGGGGGTGGTCATCGAGGTCTCGGCGGTTGGCGGTGCGCACCGCAACCGTTCGGGAAAACGACGACGCACGCAGGTGCGCGCGGCAACGGTGCGGACGCGGCCAAACCGCGATGATATGCCAACCGCCGAAAACCGGCCGGCCGCCGGCCGCGAGTGCCGTCGAGCCCGCGCGTCGCACAAAAAAAAGCGCGAACCGCGGTTCGCGCCAAAGAGAGACCTCGCTGAAGACGTCACACCATCCCGCCCCCCACTCAGAACGAATGCCGCATCCCGATCCGCACGTCGGCCTGCGTCTGCGTCGTCGACGGCGTGAAGCTGTAGCCGACCACCGCATCGACGCCCTGCGACGCGCGCAGGTAGTCGCCGGAGATGTACACGTCCGTGCGCTTCGACAGCAGGTAATGCAGGCCCGCCGTGCCCTGGTTCCAGTGATGGCCTTCGAAGCGCGTGTGCTGGTAGCCCGCAATGAAGCTCAGCGCCGGCGTGAACTGGTACAGGCCGCCGCCTTCGTACACCTGCATGTGCGACGACTGGCCGAAGCCCTTGATCGTCGTGTACGAGTAGTTGGCGTCGAGCGTCAGCTTGCCGATCGTGTAGCTCGTGCCGATGCCGAACGTGCCCTGGCTGTCGACGTCCATCGGCGTGTTCGCGAACAGGTCGGTGCGCGCGCCGGTCGCCGGATCGACCGTGACGGTCTGCTGGCCGAGGAACGTATGCGTGCCGATCATCGCGTACGGGTCGAATGCGTAGATGCCGTTCGGGTTGTTCAGGCGCGTGTACGCGGCGCCGATCGAGAAGTCGCCCTTCGTGAAGCTTGCACCCGCGCTCCATGCGCTGTTGCGATGGAAGTTGCCCGCGACGTTGCCGAACGAGTACATCGCGCCGAACTTGAAGCCGCTCATGTCGTTCGACAGGAACTTCACCGAATTCGGCAGGCGGTCGCCGTTGAAGCGGTCGAAGTCGCCCTGGTGGATCGCATAGCCGCTGCCCCACGCCGAAATGTTGTAGATCGACACGAGTTCGTTCGTGATGTCGAGCTGGTTGCCGAACGACAGCGTGCCCCAGTCGTTCTGCAGGCCCACATACGCCTGCCGGCCGAATTCCGCGCCGCCGAAGCCGAGTTGCCCGTTGCCGAGATGGAAGCCGCTCTCGAGCACGAACACGGCCTTCAGGCCGCCGCCCAGGTCTTCGGTGCCCTTGAGGCCGAAGCGGTTTCCGTAGGCGACGCCGTCGTCGAACTTGACCACGTGCGAACCGCCCGTGTTGTTCACGTACGTGATGCCGGCGTCGAGAATCCCGTACAGCGTCACGCTGCTCTGCGCGTGCCCGATGGCGGGAATACAGGCCGCGCATGCAAGCGCGGCGGCTACGGCGACTTTCTTTTGCTTCATTGTCGACCACCCTCCCTGAACCGTTCGATGGAAAGAACCGTGGCCTGGCGCGTGCCGCGATACGCCGGCTGATTCGAATTCGGTACGTCTACTGGCTGCGGTATTTCGTTTTCCGCAATAACGCAGCCATTGGCGAAAAATACAAACCCATATTTCGCGTCACCCGTCTGTAGGCGACACTAAATGGTCACGATGCGACGGGTCGGGAAAACACGTAGACGGGCGGCGCGGTAAAACCGGCCGCCCGGAGGGAGGAAATCAGTGACCGTCGAGGGCCGCGCGCACGGCCGGCAGGCCCGGCGCGCCGGCCGCCGTCGTCACGCCGTCGAGCCAGCCGGCGACGAGCGCGGGCTCGGCCTTCAGCGCATGCTGCGCCGCCAGCGCGGGCGACGTCTTGTGGTCGAGCATGTCGGCGATCATCCGGTTCTCGACGTCGACGGAGAACGTCATCTGCCGGAACAGCCGCGCGAGGTTCGTGCACTGGCCGGCGAACCCGGCACGCGTGACCGTGTTGACCGTCGCACCGCCATAGTTCGGGCCGAAATACGCATCGCCGCCCGACAGATACGTCAGATGGAACTTCGTGTTCATCAGATGCGGCTCCCACGCGAGAAACACGATCCAGCGCTTGTCGCGCACCGCCCGCTCGACCTGCGTGAGCATGCCCGTCTCGCTCGACTCGACCAGCGACCAGTTCGCGGGCCCGAGCGCGTGGTCGGACAGCATCCGCTTGATGTTCTGGTTCGCGGGCGCGCCGGGCTCGATGCCGTAGATCTTGCCGCCGAAACGATCCGCGTAGCGCGCGAGATCGGCGAACGTATGCACGCCGGCGGCGGCCACGTAGTCGGGCACCGCGAGCGTGAACTTCGCGCCGCTCAGGTTCGCGTGCAGCACGTCGATCGATTTCTCGTCGACGAACGGCTTCACGAGCGGCGCCTGCGCGGGCATCCAGTTGCCGAGGAACACGTCGACCTGCCCTTTCTTCAGCCCCTGGTACGTGATCGGCACCGACAGGTTCGCCACGTCCTGCCGGTAGCCGAGCGCCTTCAGCACGACGCCCGCCATCGCGTTCGTCGCGTCGATGTCGGTCCAGCCGGGCGCCGCCATCTTGACGTCGCCGCACGTCTGCGGATCGGCGGCGTACGCAGGCTGCGTCGCCACCACGCACGCGGCGGCGGCGAGCGCCGGGCCGATCCTTCGGATTGCTGCATTGCATTGCCGTTTCATGGTTCGCTTCCTCCGTCGTTCTTCAATGATCGCGATGCGGTGCGTTCAGCGCCCGACGCGCGGAAAACGTGCCATCGCCTCGAGCGTATCGAGTTCGATGTGATTGCGCATGTAGCGCTGGCTCGCGTCGGTGAACGGCTGCCAGTCCCACGCCTGAATGCGGCCCTGCGTCGTCGCCGCGTAATGGAAACGCCGGCGCCGCTGGCTCGCGCGCACCTGCCGGTCCAGTTCGGGCAGGTTCCAGCGCTGCGCGGCCTCCGCGCGGAACGCGGCGAGCACGTCGGCGGCTTCAGGCTGCCCGGCGAGGTTCGTCAGTTCGCGCGGGTCGTCCGACAGGTTGTAAAGCTGGTCGGGATCGGCCGGGCAATGCACGTATTTCCAGTCGCCGCGGCGGATCATCACGACCGGCGCGAGCGCGCCTTCCGCGAGGTATTCGCCGAGCGCGACATCGTGCGCGGGCGTGCCGTTCAGGTGCGCCACGAGGCTCGCGCCGTCGACCGGGTCCGGCCAGCCGCCGGCGGGCGCGGCGCCGGTCAGCTCGACGAGCGTCGGCAGCAGGTCGAGGTGCGACACGGGCCCGCGCACGCGCGCGGCGTCGAAGCGGCCCGGCGCGTGGACGATCAGCGGCACGCGGCAGCCGCCTTCGAAGAACGTCATCTTGTACCAGAGCCCGCGTTCGCCAAGCATGTCGCCGTGGTCGGACGTGACGATCACGATCGTGTCGTCGGCGAACCCGCATTGCTCGAGCGCGGCCAGCACGCTGCCGAACTGCGTGTCCACGTAGGACGTCGCGCCATAATACGCCCGGCGTGCGGCGCGGATCTGCGCGTCGGTCGGCGGCGTGCGGTCGTTCTCGCAGACGAAACGCAGCCGCTGCGAATGCGGATCGCTTTCGGCCGCATCGAGCCGCACGGCCGGCATGTCGATCTCGTCATCGTCGTAGCGATCCCAGTATTCGCGCGTGATCGCATACGGGTCGTGCGGATGGGTCAGCGACACGACCATGCAGAACGGCCGCGCATCGTGGCCGGCCGCGCGCTCGCGCGCGACGTCGTACAGCTTCTGCTTCGCGGCGAACGTCACTTCGTCGTCGAAGTCGAGCTGGTTCGTGCGCACGCACGGGCCGGCGTCGAGCACCGAGCTCATGTTGTGATACCAGCTCGGCCGTTCGGTCGGTTGGTCCCAGTCCGGCACCCAGCCGAAATCGGCCGGATAGATGTCGGTCGTGAGGCGTTCCTCGAAGCCGTGCAACTGATCGGGTCCGCAGAAATGCATCTTGCCGGACAGCATCGTCCGGTAGCCGCCCGCGCGCAGGTAGTGCGCGAACGTCAGCGTTTGCGCCGGCAATTCGGCGGCGTTATCGTAGGCGCCGATCCCCGACGGCAGCTTGCCGGTCAGCAGCGAGAAGCGCGACGGTGCGCACAGCGGGCTCGCGCAGTACGCGGCGTCGAACACCACGCCTTCGGCGGCGAGCCGGTCGAGCGTCGGCGTGCGGGCGACGCGGTTGCCGTAGGCCGGCAGCGCGAACGGCGTGAGCTGGTCGGCCATCAGGATCAGGATGTTGGGTGTCGGATTCGTCATCGGCGGTCGTGGGGAAAGCGGTGTTCGAATGGAACGGCTCGCCGCTCGGGCAGCGAGGCGTCCGGCATGACGGAGGCGGTCCGCAGAAATTGCCGCGCGCTGGGGCCGCGCTGGCTAGAATCGCGGAGTGTGTTGCGCGGCTGCACGTGAAGCGCATGTGCCATACCGTCCGCTGCACTATCGCCCGCCCGAATTCGCGCGGGTAGGCGTCCGGTCCTTATGGGGCCATTAGAGGGACTTATGTCGAAACCCGAACCGTTACCGTCGATGCAGGCGCTGCGCGCGTTCGAATCGGCCGCCCGGCTCGCGAGCTTCACGGCCGCCGCGCGCGAGCTCGGCTCGACGCAGCCGGCCGTGAGCCAGCAGGTGTACCAGCTCGAAGCCGAACTCGGCGTGCCGCTGTTCGAACGCAGCCCGCGGGGCGTCACGCTGACGGCCGACGGGCAGTGCCTGTACGAAGCCGTGCGGGTGAGCCTCGACACGCTGCGCGGCGCGACCGCGACGCTGCGCGCGCGCCGCGAGCACGGCGCACTCACGATCGTCACCGATTTCGGTTTCGCGACCTACTGGCTGATGCCGCGCCTGGCCGGGCTGAAGCACGTGATGCCGGACGTCGACGTGCGCGTCGTCACGTCACAGGATTACGACGCGCAGCGCGACCACGGCGACATCGCGATCCTGTTCGGCGACGGCCACTGGCCGTCGTGCACGGCCGCGCGGCTGTTCCCGGAATCCGTCACGCCCGTCTGCTCGCCCGCGTTCCGCGACGCGCATCCGGGCGTCGCGCGCCCCGACCACCTGCTCGCGCTGCCGCTGCTGCACGTGCAGCCGACGCGCCCCGAGCGCTGGCTGTCGTGGTCGGGCTGGTTCGACGCGCACGGGCTCGAACCGCCGGCCGCCGCCCGCGGCGTGACCTTCAACAGCTATGCGCTGGTGATCCATGCTGCGCTGCTCGGCGAAGGCGTCGCGCTCGGCTGGTCGCCGCTCGTCGACGAGCTCGTCGCGTCCGGCCAGCTCGTGAAACTGGTCGATGCACCCGTCGTCACGTCGCGCGGCTACTTCCTGGTGCGGCCGCCGCAGCGGCCCGAGCCGGACGCGACGCACGTATTCCGGCGCTGGCTGCTCGACGCGTGCGCGGGGGCCTGACGCAGCGCGCCCGCCCGCGCCGGCCGCAGCCCTGCCCCGGCCCCAGCCCCGCCCCGGTCCGCTGGCGCGCCGATACCAGCCACACGGCGCGTTGGTTCTATCCGCGCCGAAATCGGCCTGATTTACTTGAGCTTCCCGCCACCCGCGCGGCGCGGCGCTGTCATGCGCCGCCGCGCGGCCGTGCGCCCCTGCCATCCGAGGAGTCTCATGACCGCCGAGCACCGCCCCGATCAATTCGTCCTGACACTGTCGTGCCCGAGCGCGGCCGGTCAGGTCGCCGCCGTCGTCGGCTTTCTCGATCGCCATCGCTGCTACGTCGATGCGCTGAACGTGTTCGACGACGATCTCAGCAACCGCTTCTTCGTGCGCTGCGTCTTTCATCCGACGAATGAAACGCTGCAGATCGACGCGCTGCGTCAGGAATTCGCGCCGATCGCGGCCGGACTCGGCGGCCACGCTGGCGACATCCAATGGGCGATCCACGACGTCAACGCGCGGCCGAAGGTGCTGATCATGGTGTCGAAGCTCGAACACTGCCTCGCGGATCTGCTGTTCCGCTGGCGGATGGGCGAGCTGAAGATGGACATCGTCGGCATCGTGTCGAACCACCCCGACTTCGAGCCGCTCGCCGCGCAGCACGGGCTGCCGTTCCGGCACTTCCCGATCACGGCCGACACCAAGGCGCAGCAGGAAGCGCAATGGCTCGACTTCTTCGAATCGAGCGGCGCCGAACTCGTGATCCTCGCACGCTACATGCAGGTGCTGTCGCAGGAGACGAGCGCGAAGCTCGCGAACCGCGCGATCAACATCCATCACTCGTTCCTGCCCGGCTTCAAGGGCGCGAAGCCGTATCACCAGGCACATGCGCGCGGCGTGAAGCTGATCGGCGCGACCGCGCACTTCGTGACCGACGATCTCGACGAAGGCCCGATCATCGAGCAGGTCGTCGAGCGCGTCGATCATGCGCTGCGGCCCGAGCAATTGCTCGCGGTGGGACGTGATGTCGAAAGCCTCACGCTCGCGCGTGCGGTGAAGGCGTTCATCGAGCGGCGGGTGTTCTTGAACGGGGATCGGACGGTGGTGTTTCCGTAAGCGCGTTGCGTCCGCGAACACCGTCGTCCTCCATCACGCGGACGCCGACGGCACGCGCGCAAGCGTCGCACCGATGCGTCGTGCCCGACGCCGCAAGTACAGATTGTTGAGGATCAGCGCCACGCCCGTCAGCGCGGCGCCAGCTATCTGCGCGCGATTGGGCACCACGCCCGTGATCGCGGACACGACGAACGCGGTGATCGGCACGATGTCCATGAACAGCACGCCGTTCATCGGCCCCAGGTTGCGGTTGCCGGTCATCCACAACAGGATCGCGCCGAAGCCGGCCACCGGCCCCATGTAAGCGAGATGCGGCAGCACCGCGTGCACGGCGGCCCATGACGGCGCCGCGACCCGCTGCGTCGCGACCAGTACCACGTTCACCGTGACGATCGCGGTCAGCCCCAGCCACGTCGTGAACGTCGTGTATTTCAGTGCCGACCAGCCGGTGAAACGCGCTGCACCGAACGTATAGACGACCCAGCACAACGCGCCGACGACGATCAACGCGTTGGCCGCGTAGTGCTGCGGTTGGTGCAGCGCGGCAATCACGTCGCCGCGCGTGATGACGAGCGCCACGCCGGTAAAGGACAGCACGACGAACAGCACCGACACCGGTGCGGGTGCGACGCGCCGCACCAGGGCGCGCCATCGCGCGGTCAACCGCTGGACGAGCATCGCGCCCGGCGCACCGGCGATCGCGACCACGCGCCGCGCGGTCGATCCGTTGCGCGCCCATGGCCGCATCGCTCACGCCAGCCGGCTCCGTTCAGCCTGCTTCAGCGCCTCGCGCGCAGACTTGAGCTGCACGCGCGTAAAGGCGAGCGCGTGCGCCGCGAGGTCGTGACTGTCTTCCCACAGGTTGCGCCAGATCGCCAGAATGCCTTCGAGCGGCTGACCGACGACGCGCGACGAGAAACTCTCGAACGTGATCGGCCCCGTATAACCGCTGAACACCAGCGCACGAAACACCGCTGTGAAATCGACGTTGCCCGATCCCAGATACCCTCGATGCGAATCGCCGATGTGCACGTAACCGAGCTGCTCGCCGGTGTCGCGAATCGCCGACATCACGTCCGACTCCTCGATATGCATGTGATACGTGTCGAGATGCACCTTCACGTTCGGCCGGCCGATGCGCCGGCACAGCTCGACACCCTGAGACGCGGTGTTGAGCACATTCGACTCGTAGCGGTTCACGACTTCAAGCCCGAGCGTGATGCCGCTTTGCGCGGCCGTGTCCGCCACCTGCGCGAGGATGTCGGCGGACATCGCGACACCGGCGGCCGTCGTCGGCGTGAAATTCTTCTGAAACGCCGAGTACAGGATCCCGCATACGTGGGTCGCGCCGCAGTCGCGTGCGACACGCAGCGCGGCCTCGAGTTTTTGCTTGCCGCGCGCGGCCTTCCGCGCATCGCCGCTTGAAATGTCGGATTCCGCATCGAGCCCGAGCGAGAACGTGATGCCAAGGCCATACCGTTCGAGTTCGCGCCGCGTGAACGCTGCGTCGATCGAATCCGGATCGAGTGCGGGCACCTCGATGAAATCGAAGCCCGTCTCGGCCGTATTCGCGATCGCGCGCGCGCATGCGTCGCGGCTCCAGCCGGCCTCCCAGACCAGCGCATGTACGCCAAGCTTGTTCATTTCGTCTCCTTCCGTTGAGAGGGTTCGAGGCCGCCGAGCGCCGGCGTCGCGATTCGATTGCGATTGCGCGGCCGCGACGCATGCCGGGCCCATGCCCAGCGCACCAGCATCACCGCGAGCAGGAACGCACCCCACAGCGCGGTCGCCAGGTGCTGGCTCGCACCCAGCAGGTTGAGGCCCGATGCGATCACCTGCAGGATCACGAGCGCGATCACGACCGGCGCGACGCGACCGAAGCCGCCGAACGGATCGACGCGCCCGAGAAAGCAGGCGAGCACCGAGATCAGCAGGAACGCCTCGCCGTGGCCGACACGCACCGAGTTGAAGCGCGACAGCATCACGACGCCGGCCACGCCGCACATCAGCCCCGACAGCATGTAGATGCGCGTGATCGCCCGCGTGGTCGAGATGCCCGAGTAGCGCGTCGCTTCCGCATTCGAGCCGATCATCCGCGTGACGAAGCCGAGCCGCGAATACGTCATCACGACGTGCCACAGCAGCGCACAGCCCGTGAAGATCCACAGCGGCGCCGGCACGCCGAGCCACAGCCCGTTGCCCATCGCGCGGACCGCCGGCGGAAACCCGGAAATGTCGCCGCCCCGCGTGAGGAATTCGCCGAGACCGCGCAGGAAGATCATCGCCGACAGCGACACGAGGATCGGGCTCGCGCCCGTATGTGCGATCACCGCGCCGATCAGCCAGCCGGCCGCCGCGCCCGTCGCGAGCGCCGCCGCGATGCCGAGCGCGACCGCCGCGAAGCCGGCCTCCGGGCCGCCGTGCGACTGGATCACCCACGCCATCGCGAGCCCCGCGATGTTCGCGGTAAACGTGACGGCGAGATTGAAGCCGCCGGACACGAGCGGCATCAGCATCGCCAGCGTGAACAGGCCGAGCTCGGGCAGCTGGAATGCGATCGACGCGAACGTGCCGCCCGTCAGGAAGCGATCGGACGCGACGCTCATCGCCGCGACGACACACGCGAGAAAACCCAGCAGGCCGGCCACGTCGGCCGGAACGGACAGCGACGGAAAGCGCCGGGATTCGGCGTGCTTCATGATCATGTCCTCGCGCGTGGCGACAGGAAGCGCGAGCCGACCAGCCGCGCGACGCCGTCGCTCGACACGGTGATCGCGACCAGGATGACCGCACCGACGATCATCTTGAAAGCGTACGGCGACACGCCGAGCAGATTGAGCCCGTTCGCGGTGATCGACACGAGCAGGATGCCGAGGATCGCGCCGAGCACCGTGCCACGCCCGCCGCCGAGCCGCGCGCCGCCGAGCACGACGGCCGCGAGCACGTCCAGTTCGCGGCCGTACAGCGCGTTCGGCACGACTTCCTGCACGTAATGCGCCTGCATCAGGCCCGCGATGCCCGCCATCATCCCGAGCCAGCCGTATGCGACGTAATGCATCGTCGCGAGATCGATGCCGACGCGCCGCGCGGCTTCCGGGTTGTCGCCGGTCGCATAGAGCTGGCGGCCGAGCGTCGTGCGCCGCAGCAGGAACCACGTCGCGACGACGGCCGCGGCCATCACCGCGACCGGCAGCGCAAGCGATGCGACGCCGCCTGGCGTATCGGCCTGCAAGAGCGTGACGCGGTTCGTCCACCAGTCGGGCAAGTCGTAGATCGATACGCCGCCCGTCACGAACATCAGCCCGCCGAAGAAGATGTTGAAGGTCGCGATCGTCGCGACGATCGACACGACGCGAAACCGGTAGATGATCGTCGCGTTCACCGCACCGAGCAGGATGCCGAAGCCGGCCGATACCGCGAAGCCGAGCACCCAGTTTCCGCCGCCGAGCCGCATCAGCGTGAGCGCCGCGAGGTACTGCACCACCGACGCGCCGACCGCGAACGAAATGTCGATGCCGCCTGCGATCAGCACGATCAGCAGCCCCACCGCGAAGATGATGTTGACCGCACTCTGGTTGAGCAGGTCGAACAGGTTGGACAGCGTCAGGAAGGTCGGCGTCGCGATGCCGAGGCCGATCGCCATCGCGACGATCACCGCGAGCAGCCACGCTTCGGTCGAGCCGATGCCGAATGTGCGGAGGTTACGCATGGACGTCTCGCTCGATGTGATCGATCGGCGTGCCACCCGGCACGTACTCGGCGACGATACGGCCGTCGCGCATGTGCAGGATGCGGTCCGCGTTGAAGTACACCTCGGGAATCTCGTCGGAAATCAGTACGATGGCCATGCCTTGCGCCGCGAGCCGGTGAATGATCGCGAAGATGCCGGCGCGTGCACCCACGTCGACACCGACCGTCGGCGAATCGAGGATCAGCAGCTTCGGCTTCGTCGCGAGCCATTTCGCGAGCACGATGCGCTGCTGGTTGCCGCCCGACAGCGTCGACACCGCGTCGTCGGGGCTGCCGATCTTCACCGCGAGCCGCGCGACCCAGTCGCGGATCAACGCATCGCGCCGCCGCGGCGAAATCAGTCGGGCCGCACCGAGCAGATCGTCGAGCACCGCGATCGCCGTGTTGTCGCCGATCGATTGCGGCTGCACGAGGCCCAGTTGCAGGCGGTCTTCCGACACGTACGCGATGCCCGCGCGAATCGCGTCCCGATTGGAGCGCAGCGACAGCGGCAGACCATCGAGCGCGATCGTGCCGGCGTCCGGTCGCGTCATCCCGAACAGCGACAGCGCAAGCTCGGTGCGCCCCGCGCCGAGACGCCCCGTCAGGCCGAGGATCTCGCCGCGCCGCACCTGGAACGACACGGCCGCGTACTCGCCGCGCCGCGACAGGCCGTCGACGCGCAGCATCGTGGTCGCGGCCGACAGGTCGGTCGTGCGCACCGCGTAATCGAAGGTGCGCCCCGTCATCAGCTCGGTGAGCCGCGTCTGCGTCATTCCGCTCGTCGGAAACGTGCCGACATGACGACCGTCGCGCAGCACCGTCACGCGCGCGCACACGTCGAGCACTTCCGCGAGCCGATGGCTGACGAACACCACCGCGATGCCGTCGGCCGACAGGCGGCGCACGATCGCGAGCAGTGCCTGCGTCTCGGCATGGCTGAGGGACGCGGTCGGCTCGTCCATGAACACGAGACGTGCCCGGGCGACGAGCGCACGCGCGATCGCGACGACCTGCCGCTGCGCGATCGTGAGCGTACGCACCGGCCTGCCGAGATCGAGCTCGACGCCGAGCCGCGCGAGAATTTGCCGAGCGGCGACCTTCATCCGCCCGTAGTCGACCAGCCGTGGACGCGCGCCGAGGTTCTGCTCGAACGCGATGTTCTCGGCGACCGTCATCTCGGGGAACAGCGCGAGGTCCTGCCAGATCACCTGGATGCCGAGCGCGCGCGCCCGCGCCGGATCGAGATCGCCGGCCGGCTTGCCGTCGAAGCGCATCACCGCGCCGGACTCCGGGCGATGGACGCCGCTCACGATCTTGATCAACGTGCTTTTGCCGCAGCCGTTCTCGCCGGCCAGGCACAGTACTTCGCCCGGCATCACGTCGAACCGCACCTGTTGCAGCGCGTGCACGCCACCGAACGTCTTCGATACATTGTCGAGTTCGAGCAACGGCGCATCGGCCGCGAACGCGGCCGGCGGCGGGCTCGCCCGGCCGGACGCCGCGGATTCACGGGAATGGGCAGACATCA
Organism: Burkholderia sp. HI2761; assembly: GCF_002223355.1. Lineage (NCBI taxonomy): Bacteria > Pseudomonadati > Pseudomonadota > Betaproteobacteria > Burkholderiales > Burkholderiaceae > Burkholderia > Burkholderia sp. HI2761. The sequence goes on from NZ_NKFN01000007.1 coordinate 2,675,454, forward strand.
TCGCTACGCTCCGGTGCGACCTGCTATGAAACGACGGGAAAGGCGAACGACTTCATCGCACGGCGCGGTGCACCGCGCCCGCGTGCATGCCGCTCACAGCCCCTGCTTCGCGAGATCGTCGACGGTTTTCGCGTTCAGCTCGACGAGCTGGTTCACGATCAGGTTGTGGCCTTCCGGATGCACGACGCCGAGCCCCGGAATCGTCATGCCGTCCTTGATCGGCTGCCCCTTCGCGAGCATCGTGCCGAGCGTGACGAACACCTCGCCGGCCTGCTCGGGGTTCCACATGTAGCCGCCGTTCAGCACGCCGTCGTGCACGAGCCGGCGGCCCTGCCCCGGCGAGAACGGCCCGAGCACCACGACCTTGCCCTTCGCCTGCTTCTCGGCGACCGCGCGCGCGGCGCCGATCGGCCCCTGGCTGCCGAACGCCAGGATCGCCTTCAGGTTCGGATGCGCGCGCATCAGATCGAGCGCGGTCTTGCGCGACGCGTCCACGTCTTCGGCCACGCCGTAGCGATCGCCGACGAGCTTCATGTCCGGAAAGTTGGCCTTCAGATACGCGATCGCGGCATCGGCCCACGCGTTATGCAGCGGCACCGTCAGCGAGCCGACGAACACCGCGTATTCGCCCTTGCCGCCCACCGCCGCGGCGAGGTTCTTCGCGTACGCCTCGCCGAAACCCTTCGCGGACGCCAGTTCGAAATTCCAGTCGGTGTTCTTCTGCTTCGGCGATTCGTGCGTGATCACCTTGATACCGGCGGCCCGCGCGCGCTGCAGCACCGGCTCGAGCACCTCGGCATCGTTCGGCACCACGCCGATCACATCGACCTTCTGCGCGATCAGGTCCTCGATCGCACGCACTTGCAGTGCCGGGTCCGCGCTGGTCGGCCCAACCATGAACGCCTTCACGCCGAGTTGCTCGGCGCGCTTCCTGATGCCCGCGTCCATCGCGTTGAACCATGGAATGCCGCCGATCTTCACGACGACCCCGATTACGGGCTTGTCCGGCGATGCCGACGCGATGCCCGTCGCGAGCGCGAACGCAGCCACGCCCGCGCATACCTTGCGCAAGAAATTCACCGACATGTCTCCTCCATCCGAAGGCGACCGTCGCCGGGCTTCCGGGCCCCGGCATGGCGGTCAGTTGCTAAATCCATTCAGCAAACCGGTTCGTGTATGCTGAATCCATTTAGCGGCGACGGAAAGCATGGGAAAACCCTGATAGGGCATCGCGCCCCGAAACGCATACCGTCGGCATCATCGGCACAAGAACGCACACGAGGGGAGCGACGACGCAGATGGCCCGCACGACTACCGGACGCAAGTCCACGATCTACGACATCGCGAAAGCAACCGGCTCGTCCACGTCCACGGTCAGCATGGTGCTGAACGGCAACTGGGCCCGCTACCGGATCAGCGAGGAAACGGCCACGCGCATTCTCGACAGCGCCAAGGCGCTCGGCTACAACGTGAACCTGAGCGCGCGCGGCCTGCGCCTGTCGCGCTCGGGGCTGGCGGGCATGGTCATTCCGCACTACCGCAATCGCTTCTTCGCGGGGCTCGCCGAAACCTTCGAGGACGAGGCGCGCCGGCGCGGCCTGTGCCCGATCGTCGTCGGCACGCAGCGCGACCCGGACGTCGAGCTGAACGTCGCGCAGACGCTGCTCGCGCAGCGTGTCGAACTGCTGTTCATTGCCGGCGTGCGCGACCCGGCACCGCTCAATGCGCTGTGCGACGCGGCCGGCATCCCGTCGATCAACGTCGACCTGCCGGGCGCCGGTGCGCCGTCGGTCGTGTCGGACAACCGCGCGGGCGCGCGGGCGCTGACCGACGTGCTGATCGACAAGATGCTCGCGCGCGGCAATGCACCCGACGAACTGATCCTGCTCGGCGGCATCGCCGGCGAATACGCGACCGAGATGCGGATCGCCGGCTTTCGCGACGCGTTCGCCGCGCGTGGCCTGCCGCCGCCGCCGGACGACGCGATCGAGCGCTGCGGCTACGCGCCCGCAGCCGCGCGCGAAGCGCTTGCGCGCCGCTACGACACGCTCGGCCGGTTGCCGGCCGGCATGCTGACGAACTCGATCACGTCGTTCGAAGGGCTGGTGCGTTTCGCGTCGGAGCTGCCGTGGGACATCTGGCACCGCACGGCCGTCGGCTGCTTCGACTGGGACCCGTTCGCCGCGCGCCTGCCGTTCGACGTCACGATGCTGCGGCAGGACGTGCAGCGGCTGATCGCGGAAGCGTTCGCGCTGCTCGATGCGAGCGACGCCGGAGACGCCACGCCGCATCCGGTCGTGATGGTGCCGACACGCTTCATGCGAACCCTCGACGACGACATGCGCGCCAGCGACGCAGAGCCGGCCGGCTGAGCGCGCGGACGCGAAATGAAGAAAGCCCGGTCGGTCCTGCGACCGGTCGGGCTTTCTTCATGCTGCGCATCGTATCGAGCTGGCCGGGACCGTGTGCGGTGTCCGCTCCCGGCGCGTGACGTATCAGATGTTCACTTCATCCACGCGAAGTAATACGACAACCAGATCGTCAGCCCCGCCCCGATCAGCGCCGCATACGGCATCAGGCTCACCCACGGCGCGCGCTTCGGCACTTCCAGCTCCATGTCGCGCTGCATCTGCGCAGGGAAGCGGCCGCGATCCTGCCAGTAGTGACGGAACAGGAACACCGGCACGATCAGCAGCATCGCGATCAGCCCGTTGCGCAGCGTGCCCTCGCCCTGCAGGTTCGCGCCCGCGCCGACGTAGACGAGGTTCGCATAGCCGCAGATCGCGCCGCCGACGAGCAGCCACGTCGGGCAGCGGAACGGACGATCCCAGTTGCCGCGATCCATCCGGTGGATCCAGCCCGACTGAAGATTCAGGAATACGAAAAGCATGTAGCAGACGTTCGAGATCGACAGCACCGTCATGTAGTCCGACATCATCAGCAACACGAGGTTGAAGCCGAGGTCGGTCCACATCGCGCGGGTGGGCGAGCCGTGCTCGTTCACGTGCGACAGATACTTCGGCAGCCAGCCATCGACCGACGCCTGGTACAGCGTGCGCGACGAGCCCATCATCGACGTCATCACGATCAGCAGGATCGACAGCATCAGCATCACGACGACCGCATTCGCGACCCACGCGCCGCCGCCGACGATCTTCGCCATCGCGGCCGCGACGCCGGTGCCGTCGCCGATCGACGGATCGAGCATCGCCTGGGTGCCGAGCGCACCCTGGAACGCCATCGGCACGAGCGTCATCACGACCAGACACAGCGCACCCGACCAGAAGATCGCCTTGGCGGTGTCGCGCCGCGGATCGCGGAATTCGCGCGTATAGCAGACGGCCGTCTCGAAACCGTACGAGGCCCAGCCCGCCATGAACATCGCGCCGAGCGCCATCGTCACGCCCTGCCCGTTCCACGAGCCGAAGGTCGCGGCCGTGAGGTTGCCCTGCGCGTCGTGGCCGAGCGGAAGCAGCGGCAGCAGGTTCGACATCGGTACGTCGCCGGTGACGAACGGCACGATGCCGACGATCAACAACGGCGTGAGCGATGCAATACCGAGAATGCGCTGCGTACGTGCAGCCTTCGACGCGCCGCTGTGCTGAAGCTTGAACGTGATGAGAAGCAGAATCGTCGCGATGATGAACGTCGCGTTGATCCGCAGGGAAAGACCCGGCTTGATGAACCCGAGATCCGCAACCTTGAGCTGCCAGTGCAGCACCGCCGCGTCGGCGGGAAAGAGACTCGTGAGCGCATAGCTCGCCGCGAGACCGCAGCCGAGTGCAAGCATCGGCGACCACGCGAGCCAGTTGCACCACACGGAAACCGGGGCAATCAGCTTGCTGTAACGGACCCAGCCGATCGCGCCATACACGGACGCGCCGCCCGATTTATGAGGAAATAGCCCCGATATTTCCGCATAAGTCGCGCTTTGAATCAGCCCCATCGTGATCGCGGCGATCCAGATCGCCCACGCGGGCTGGCCGATCGTCGCGCATACGCCGCCGATCGTGAACAGCACGCCTGCCGGCACGCCGCTCGTTACCCAAAAAGCGTCTTTCCAGGTCAGGCCACGATGCAGCGTGTGGCCCGTCGAATCATGTGAGATGGTTGCCTCAACATCACTGGTGCGATTCGCACGCAGTCCTGCTTGACTCATCCAATTCCTCCTGTCGATCAGTGTTAGCGCTTTAGCGCTTACTCTGGTCCCATGCAAAGCTGTGATGACTCCGCACAAGGGCGCTAGTGTAACAACTTACGCACTTTTTTGCAGAATCCGCAAAAAAATTCCGGGATATGGCTGCATTGCATCCGGATTATTTCGGATTCCTGCATGCCATTCCCGGCGTGTCTTTTATGATGATTCGTACGACGTATGTCGAGATACTTACTGCGCGCCTTCGGTCCACGAATTCACGCGGTCGGCATGCGCCGCGATCCACGCATCCGCGGCCGCTTCCGGCTTCGAGCCGCTCTGGATCGCCAGCATCACGCTGTCGATTTCACCCGGCTTCCACTGGAACTTCTTCAGGAACGCGACGACCGGCTTCGCCTTGGTTTCGAGTCCCGGATTCACGACACTGTCGACGTGCTCGGCGCCGCCGAACACCTTCTTCGGATCCTCGAGGAAGCGCAGCTTCCACTTCGCGAACATCCAGTGCGGCGCCCAGCCCGTCACGATGACCGGCTTGTTCGCATTGACCGAACGCGACAGCTCTGCCGTCATCGCGCTGCCCGAACTCGGCATCAGCGTGTAGTTCAGCCCGTAGCTCTTGATCGCGTCGTCGGTCTTGCGCATCACGCCGGCGCCCGCATCGATGCCGACGATCCGGCCGCCGAAGCTGGCCTTCTCCGCATTGAGGTCGTCGATGCTCTTCGCCTTCACGTACGCGGGCACGATCAGGCCGATCTTCGCATCGGGAAAATTCGCGCCGAGGTCGACGACCTTGGCCTTGTACTCGTCCCAGTACGAGCCGTGCGTGACCGGCAGCCACGCGGACAGCGTCGCATCGAGATCGCCGCGCGCGACGCCCTGCCACATGATCCCGGCAGCGACCGGCACGAGCTTCACCTCGTAGCCGAGCTTCTTCTCGATGACGCGGGCCGCGACGTTCGACGTCGCGACGCTGTCGTCCCAGCCTTCGACGTAGCCGATTTTCAGCGTCGGCTTCGTATCGGCGAGCGCCGATGCGCTCAACGCCACCATCGCCGACAGGGCGCCGGTCCACAATAGTTTTCCGAACAGTTTCATGGTCGATCTCCTTGGTCTGCGCACCGTGCGCGTTGTCTCTCTAGGTTCTTCAACCACAAATCCGCGGTATCGTTGTTTTCCGACGGATGCTTGTCCGGATGCGACGCACCCGGACAGCCGATGGCGAGTTTCGGATTACTTGTCGATCACGAGATCCGACAGCGGCTTGCTGCAGCACAGCAGCACCATCCCCTGATCGATCTCGCGCTGACGGATGCCGCCGTTGTGTTTCATGTCGACCTGCCCCGACACGAGCTTCACCTTGCAGGTGCCGCACATGCCCTGCGTGCACGATGCCGGCAGCCGCACGCCCGACTGGCGGGCCGCATCGAGCACGTGCTGCTCCGAGCCGCACGAGATCTCCCGGTTGCTCTTCGCGAAGCTGACCGTGTACTGCTTCGTGTCGGCATCGCCGCCCTCGGCCGGCGGCACGAGATCGGCGAGCAGCTCGTCGCTCGCGGTCTGCGCGAGCGTCTCGAACGAGAAGCTTTCCTCGTGATACTGCTTGCGATCGAAACCGGCTTCGTCGAGCAGGTCGCGCACGGCCTTCATGTACGGCGCGGGGCCGCACGTGAAGATCTCGCGTTCCATGAAATCCGGCGCGATCAGCTTCAGCAGCGGCAGCGTCAGGAAGCCCGTGACGCCCGGCCAGTTGGTGCGTGCGCCGACGCGCTCGACGACGAACGACGTGCGGAAATTCGTGTGGTTCGACGCGATCAGGTCGAGCTCGCGCGCGAAGATGATGTCGTCCGGCGTGCGTGCGCTGTGCACGAACAGGATGTCGCGATCCTCGGCGAGATCATGATGCGCACGGCTCATCGACATCAGCGGCGTGACGCCCGAGCCGGCCGACAGGAACAGGTACTTGCGCGCCGGATGCCGTGCGCACGTGAATTCCCCGGCCGGGCCGAGCACGCGCACCGGTGCGCCCGGCTGCAGGTTGTCGTGCAGCCAGTTCGACACCTTGCCGCCCGGCACGCGCTTCACCGTGATCGAGATCGTGTGCGGCCGCGCCGGCGACGACGAGATCGTGTAGCACCGGTTGATCGTTTCGCCGTCGATGTCGAGCTCGAGCGTGATGAACTGCCCGGGCTCGAACGAGAACGTGCGGCCCTGCGGCGAACGGAAGAAGAAGCTCTTCACGTCGTGGGTTTCCTGCCGCACGTGGCAGCACACCAGCGTTTCCTCGACGTCGCTCGTCCAGCGCTCGGGCAGCGCGTTCCAGAAGGCCGGGTGCGTAACCCGGCTGTCCGCCGGTTCGAAATTGGCCGCATCTCGCATCATGTCAGCCTCCGCAGGGCCGCCCCAAGGAGGCTGACCGCCCCCGTGGGGGGCAGGGAACGCAGTGAGCGTGGGGGTCGTTTCATCGGTTGCTCCGCTTATACGCTGCTGGGTACTATTCGCCGATTTTTTCGGCGAGCCGGCCGATGTACCAGGCCGAGAATTTTTCGACGAGACCTTCCGTGTACGGCGAATACGGGCCCGGCTCGTACGCGCTGCTGTTCGCGCCGCGCTGCGAGAATTCGACGAGCGCGCGATCCTGGTCGTTGGTCGCATTCCACACGGCCGTGAGGTTCTTCACGTCGTAGTCGATGCCTTCCTTCGCGTCCTTGTGCACGAGCCACTTCGTGCGCACGAGCGTCTTGCCGGCCGACAGCGGGATCACCGAGAACGTCACGATGTGATCGCTCATGAAGTGATGCCACGAGTTCGGCTGCGTCCAGAACGACAGCCCGCCGAGATCGGCCTTGTCGAAGCCGCCGAGCAGCTTCTTCGACGCGACCTTCGCGTCGAGTGTCTGCGATTCGCCGTGACGGTCCAGCGGCAGGCGCTGCGTGCGGAAACCCGTCACGTCGAGCAGCTTTTCGATTTCGGCGGACGGCAGGCCCATCTCGGCCCACTCCTTGCCGCGTCGCACGCAGGTTTCGGCGAATGCGTCCATGCCTTCGGCGTTCGCGTCGGAGCGCTGGTAGCCGAAGCCGTATTCGTACAGCGAGATCGTCAGCTCCGGATGGTTCGCGACGCAGTGATAGCACTCGCGGTTGTTCTCCATCGTGAGCTTCCAGTTGCCTTCCTCGATGATGTCGATCTGCGCGGCGATCTTCGTGCTCGGCAGGTCGTGCGGCAGCAGGTAGGGCTCCATCTCGGCGCGCATCTGCGCGAAATCGACCGGCGGCTCGTCGGCGATGCAGATGAAGATCAGGCCCGCGAGGTTCTCGACGTGCACCGACTTCAGGCTGTGCTTGCAACGGTCGAACTTCTCGCCCATGTGCTCGGCGAACATCAGCTGGCCCGTCAGGTTGTAGGTCCAGCTGTGGTACGGGCACACGATGTTGCCGACCGAGCCTTTATCTTCGTTGCACAGGCGCGCGCCGCGGTGACGACACACGTTGTGGAACGCACGGATCGCCATGTCGTCGTCGCGCACGATCAGGACCGAATCGCCACCCAACTGCACGGTCACGTAATCGCCCGGCTCGGGAATGTCCGGTTCGATCGCCACCTGGATCCAGTGCTGGCGGAAAATCGCCTCCATGTCGAGCGCGAAGATGTCCTCGCTCGTGTAGAACGGTGCGTCGAGGCTGTGCCCTTCCTTGCGCCGCTCGATCAATGCACGAATGTCTGCCGTTACTTTCATCGTTTGCTCCGGATTCCTTGCATCCCTGGGTGTCTTGCCGACAGGCATCAAAATCAGTAGTCGATGAGCTGATGCTCGCGCAAATACGCGAGGATCACTTGTGCTTTTTCGACCGAACTCCCTTCATTTACGACGTTGCCGCCACGGCTTTCGGTCGTCGTCGCGGACAGCATCCGGGCATGCCCGGAGCGCTTCTCGGCGGCAACCAGTTTTACGGGTTTACGCTCGACCGGGCCGATCGTCCACGCGGCCGCGTCGGCGTCCGCACCGGGCGCCGCGAGCGCCGGCCGGATCGCGCCGGCGCGCAGCCGCGCATACGCATAGCGCGGCTCGACACCCGCGAGCGGATGGACGGCGACGACGGCCGGCAGCGCCGCGGCGACACGCCGCCGCAGCCCTTTCGGCAAAAATTGCCGGACCGCCGCGCGACCGTCTTCGACCGTCACGTCGACGGCCGAGCCGACGAGCGGATAGCCGAGCGCCGCGGCGACGCGGTACGGCAGCATCCCGGTGTCGTACGCGCCCTCGGCGCGCGTGCCGGTCAGCACGAGGTCGTAGCCGTCGAGACGCGCGGCGAGCGCGTGCACGGCATCGTCGCCGTCGCGGCAGGCCAGCACCTCGACCTCCCGCGCGCCGAGCGCGAGATAGTCGGCAAGCGCCGCATTCGCGGGGTCGCCTGCATGGATCACGTCGAGCGTCGCGCGATGCTTGTCCGCGAGCTGGCGGCCGGTTTCGAGCGCGGCCGCATCGTTGCGGCTGTAACGCGCGACGCCGCTGACCGGATGCCGGCCGACGGACACGAGCACCGCGATGCGTTGCAAGGGGCGAGGGGCGTTCATGCGGCAACTCCTTCGGGTTCACGGGTGCCGACCGCGGCCGGCGATTCGCCGCGCGCGGCCCGCGCGGCCTGGACCTGTTCGATCAGCGCGGCGATCGTCGCCTGCGCGTCGCCGACCACCGTCAGGTTCGCGCGCTTCGCGATCGGCGCGCTGCCGTCGAGATTCACCGCGATCACGTGGCGGCAGTCCTTGATGCCCTGCAGGTGCTGCACCGCGCCCGAGATGCCGAACGCGATGTACACGCTCGCCTCGACCGTCTTGCCGGTCGCGCCGACCTGCTTGTCGCGCGTGAAGTAGCCGTTGTCGACCGCGACGCGGCTCGCGCCGATCGCCGCACCGAACACGCCGGCCAGCCGCTCGAACGCGCCGATGTCGGACACGCCGTTGCCGGCCGACACGATGAAATCGGCTTCCTCGAGCGCGACCTGGGCCGCGTCGATTTCGTCGAGACCGAGATCGCGGTACGGCTGCGCGGCGTCATGCGCCGGGCGGATGAAATCGGCGGCGACGCGTTCGCCCGCGCCGACGAACGGCAGCTTCGCTTCGACCGCGTTCTGCGCGAGCAGGATCACGTCGGGCAGCGCTCGGGTGGCGAACGCCCGTCCCGCCTGTGCATACGCGCCCACATGCTTCGCGTCGATTTCGACGACGTGAGTCGCGACGCTCGCGCCAGCGGCCGCCGCGTAACGCCGGCCGAGATCGCCGTCGCCGGTCGCGTTGTCGGGCACGAACACGTGTTTCGGTGCGAGCGCGGCCACGCAGGCCTGCAATGCTTGCAGTTCGCTTTCGGGATCGAACGCGCGGCGCTCGAAACCGGTCAGCTCGAGCAGCTTGTCGACGCCGAGTTCGGCCACGTCGTCCTTCAGTTCGCCGAACGCGAGCAGCGCGACCTCGGTCTGCGCATCGGCGAGCACGGCCGCGGCGGCGATCGCCTGCCGCGAATGGTCGTCGAGCGCGCCGCGTTCGCCATGGGCGACCACCAGCATCACGTGCTTCGGGTCCTTCAACTCGCGGCGCGGCTTCGCGGCCGCGGCGCCATGGCCGTGCGCGGACCACTGCGCGGCGTTCGCATCGGCGCTGCCTTCCTCGCCGAGCGTGATGCGCTTCAGGCCGGCGGCCGTGATGATGAACGGCCGGCGCGGATCGATTCGTTTGATCGTATTCATCGATTCACTCCAGCGAGGCGGCGACGAGTTCGGCGACATCGAGCACGTCGGGGCGCGGGCCCACGACGCCTTCGAGCATGGCCGTGCAGTTCGGGCACGCAACCGCGACCACGTCCGCGCCGATCGTGCGCGCGTCGGCGATGCGGATGTCCGGGATGCGCTGCTTGCCCGGGATGTCGGTCAGCGGCGCACCGCCGCCACCGCCGCAGCAGCGGCCGCGCATGCCGTTGCGCTCCATCTCGACGACCTGGATGCCGATCGTCTTCAGCAGCTTGCGCGGCGCTTCCGTCTCGCCGTTGTAGCGGCCGAGGTAGCACGGATCGTGATAGGTCGTGCGTTTCTCCTGCAGCGCCTCGACGGCCTTCGGCACGATCTTGCCGCTGTCGGCCAGTTCGGCCAGATAGGTCGTGTGATGCTTGACCGTCACGCGCAACCCGAGCGCACGGTATTCGTTGCGCAGGCTGTGCATCACGTGCGGGTCGGCCGTCACGATCTGCTTGTACGACAGCGTGCCGAGCGTGCCGATCAGGCGCTTCGCCATCTGCTGGAACGTCGCTTCGTCGCCGAGCCGGCGGGCGACGTCGCCCGTGTCGGTCTCGGTCGAGCCGAGCACGGCGTAGTCGACGCCCGCCTTGTTCAGCACCTTCACGAAGGCGCGCAGCGTGCGCTGATAGCGCATGTCGAACGCGCCTTCGCCCGCGACGAACAGCACGTCGACCGGCTTGCCCGGTTGCGCGACGGGGGCGCTCAGGTCCACCGACCAGTCGTAACGTGCGGCCGTGTCGTAGCCGCCCATCGTGCCCGTCTCACGCAGGTTCGCGAGCACTTCCTGGCCCTTGCCGGGCACCGTGCCATGCACGAGGGTCTGGTTGCGGCGCATGTCGACGATCGCGTCCACATGCTCGATCAGCATCGGGCATTCCTGCACGCACGCGCGGCAGGTCGTGCAGGACCACAGCGTCTGCGCTTCGATCAGGCCCGACACGATCGGGCCGTTCGGCTCGCCGCGATGCTGGCCGACCGCGATGCCCGGCGACGGGCTGCCCGCGTACGCCGCATCGGTGCCGCCGGCCATCCCGACCACGAGATCCTGGATCAGCTTCTTCGGGTTCAGCGGCTGACCCGACGCGAACGCGGGGCACGCGGCTTCGCACTTGCCGCACTGCACGCAGGCGTCGAAGCTCAGCAGCTGGTTCCAGCGGAATTCGACCGGCTTCGCGACGCCGTACTCCTGATGCTCGATGTCCGGCAGCTTCAGCGCGGTCGGCGGCGTGGCCGTGCCGTTGCCGGTGAACGATTCGCGCGTCGCGGCGAAACGCTCCTGGCGCGGGTGGAACGCGAGGTGCAGCAGGCCGGCGATCGCATGCTTCATCGGGCCGCCCTTCGCGGCGCCGACCGTCATCGTGAACGCGCCGATGCCGATCAGCAGCGCGCAGAGCACCGCGAACGCACCCGACATCGCGCCGGTGGGCACCAGCATGAACAGCACGAGGCCGAGCGCGAACGAACCGAGCAGCCAGGGCAGCGTATTCCACGGGCCGCGCGACAGGCGCGCCGGCACGTCCTTCGCCGCGCGTCGGCGCCACACGAACACCGCGCCGACCAGCATCGCGAGCGCCGCGAGGAAGATCAGCTTGTCGAGCCACGGCGAGTAGATCGCGAGGCCGTAGTTGACGAACACCAGCGCGAGCGCGCCGATCGCGCCGCCGGCGGTCGCGACGTGGGTCTTCGCGATGTACGGATCGCGGGCGACCACGTGGTGCAGGTCGACGAAATAACGCTTCGGAATCGCGAACAGGTTCGCGACGCCGAACGAGCCCGGTGCCGTGGCGCGGCCCAGACGCCAGTACGACGAGCGCTTCGCGACCGCGAACGCGAGCCCCGCCACCGACAGCCACAACAGGACGGTAATGAGGAAGGACGGGTTCATCTTTTAGAAATCCTTCACGAGACGCAGCGAGTCGTAGATGGCCCCGTGGACGTTGTGCATCGAAATGCAGTCGCCGACACGGAACAGCAGGAAACGGCCGTTGCCGAGTTCTTCCGACAGGCACGGCTGCGGCTCGGCCGCGAACAGCGTGTGCGGATCGATCTGGCCGCGGTTCACCGATTCCGGCTTGAGCTTCCAGTACAGTTCGTCGTTCGGCGACGAACCGTTCTCGATCACCACCTGGTCGACGGCGCGCTCTTCCAGTTCTTCCGTGTACTCGTTGCGCAGCACGGCGATCATCTTGCCGTTCTCTTCGTAGACGCGATCGAGCATCGTGTTCGGCGTCGGAATCACGCCGAGTGCGTACAGGCGGCGATAGAAGATCGGGAACGTCGTGCCGCCGCAGTCGTCGGCCACCTTCACGTCCGGCGTGACGACCTCGACCTTCGAGCCGCGGCTCGCCATGAAGTCGGCCACGCCCGCGCCCGCGTGGGTGCTCACGCCGTCGAACAGCAGCACGTTCTGCTTCGGCTCGACCTTGCCGGTCAGGATGTCCCACGAGCTGACGGCGAGGCCTTCGGCCACGCCCCACGCCGGCACCTGCCACGTGAAGCTCGAGCCGCCCGTCGCGAGCACGACGATGTCCGGCTTCTCGGCCATGATCATCTTCTCGTCGGCGGCCACGCCGAGGCGCCGGTCGACGCCCAGACGCTTCGTTTCCATGTCGAACCAGCGGATGATCCCCGACATCTGCTCGCGCTGCGGCGCCTTCGCGGCGATCATCACCTGGCCGCCCACTTCCGCGTTCTTCTCGAACAGCACGACGTCGTGGCCGCGCAGCTTCGCGACGCGAGCGGCCTCGAGGCCCGCGGGGCCGGCGCCGACCACCACGACCTTGCGCTTCGGGCCGCGCGACTTCTCGATGATGTGCGGCATCGTCGCTTCGCGCGACGTCGCCGCGTTCTGGATGCACAGCACGTCGAGGCCGTTGTACTGGCGGTCGATACAGTAGTTCGCGCCGACGCACTGCTTGATTTCGTCCTCGCGGCCGTCGCGGATCTTGATCACCATGTGCGGATCGGCGATCTGCGCGCGCGTCATGCCGACCAGGTCGATCATGCCGTTCGCGAGCAGGCGCTCGGCCTGGCCCGCATCGCGGATGCTCTGCGCGTGCATCACCGGAATCTTCACGACCGACTTGATGCCCGCCGCGAGGTGCACGAACGGCTCCGGCGGCAATGCCATCGGCGGCATGCAGTTGGCGATCGTGTTGTGCGTATCGCCGCCCGACCCGACCACGCTCAGGTAGTCGATCAGGCCCGTCTCCGACATCGCCTGCGCGATTTCCTTCAGCGCTTCGTGATCGAGGCCGTCCTCGTGGAATTCGTCGCCGCACATGCGCAGGCCGACGCAGAAGTCCTTGCCGACCGCCTCGCGCACGGCCGTCAGCACTTCGATGCCGAAGCGCAGGCGGTTTTCGAGGCTGCCGCCCCATTCGTCGGTGCGATGGTTCGAACGCTTGCTCCAGAACTGGTCGATCAGGTGCTGGTGCGCGGCGGAGATTTCGATGCCGTCCATGCCGGCCGCCTTCACGCGCTTCGCGGCCGCCGCGAAATCGCCGATGATGCGGCGGATTTCCTCGATCTCGATGATCTTCGCGTTGCCGCGGTGCACCGGCTCGCGCACGCCCGACGGCGACATCAGATGCGGCCAGTGCTCACCGTGGAACGACGAGCGGCGACCCATGTGCGTCGCCTGGATCATGATCTTCGCGCCGTGCTTGTGCATCGTGTCGGCCAGCCGCGTAAGCGGATCGATGATCTTGTCGGTCGACAGGTTCACCGATTTCCACCAGCCCTGAGGGCTGTCGATCGATACCGGGCTCGAGCCGCCGCAGATGGCCAGGCCGACGCCACCCTTCGCCTTTTCTTCGTAGTAGCGGATATAGCGGTCGCCCGGCAGGCCGCCCGGCTCGGCATACACCTCCGCGTGCGCGGTGCTGACGATCCGGTTGCGCAGCGTCAGCTGGTTCAGCTGCATGGGTTTGAACAGGTGGGGATAACGCATCGCAGGCGACCTCTGGCGTTCGAATGTCTCGTGTTGCGGGTGTTGTTGTGTTTCAGTGAATCAATGCGTCAGTGCGCGATCGGCGACACTTCGAAGACGCAGTGATCGTGATGCTCGGCCGCACACTGCACTTCCTTCGATTGCGCGCGCGGCGCGTTCTTGCCTTCCGGCGTCGTGTCGTTGACCCAGTCCATCGCGCCCGCGAACCAGCCCGCGAACATGTAGCAGAGCTTGCCTTCCTTGCCCGGCTGCTGGAGCACGAACGACGAGTGGCGCAGTTCGATCTTCGCGCGGGCGCTGGCCGGATCGGCCTCGATGATCGAGAACAGGCCCCAGCCGCGTTGCGACAGGCGCTTCAGGTAGTGCTCGAACACGGCCATGCCGGTCAGGCCGTGCAGCTTCGCTTCCTTGTCGCACCAGTGGTAAGCGGACTTGTAGCCGGCCTTGTAGAGGATCTCGGCATACGCTTCGACGCCGAGCGCTTCCTCGACGGCGACGTGGTTGTTCGTGAAGAAGTGGCGCGGCACGTACAGCATCGGCAGCGCGTCGGTGGTCCAGACGCCGGTATCGGGATCGACGTTGATCGGCAGTTGCGGTTGCATCGTGGTGACTCCGTGAGGAAATTGGCCGCGCGGCTCAGTGCGCTGGCGCGACATCGTCCGCGCGCCCGCGCGGCGAGCGCGGGCACGTCCCGATTTTTTTATGTTGAAACGCGGGCGGCGGTTCTGCGGGCGCGGCGCTTACGCGCCCCACACGTCCTTGAACACGCGCACCCAGTTCTCGCCCATGATCTTGCGGATGCGCGACTCCTTCCAGCCGTGGCGTTCCATCGCGGCGGTCAGATTCGGGAATTCGCCGATCGTGCGGATACCTTCCGGGTTGATCACCTTGCCGAAGTTCGTCAGCTGGCGATAGCGGCCCTTGTCATGCGTGAGCATGTCGAAGAATTCCTTCGCGAAATCCTGCGTGAAGTCCGTGCCGATGCCGACCGCGTCTTCGCCGATCAGGTTCACGACGTAGTCGATCGCCTCGATGTAGTCGTCGATGTTCGCTTCGATCCCGCGCTTCAGGAACGGCGCGAACATCGTCACGCCGACGAAGCCGCCCGCATCGGCGATCTCCTTCAGCTGCGCGTCGCTCTTGTTGCGCGGATGCTCCTTCAGGCCCGACGGCAGGCAATGCGAGTAGCACACCGGCTTCTTCGAGAACGCGATCGCTTCCGACGACGTGTTGCCGCCCACATGCGACAGGTCGACCATGATGCCGACGCGGTTCATCTCGGTGATCACTTCGCGGCCGAAGTCCGACAGCCCGCCGTCGCGCTCGTAGCAGCCGGTGCCGACCAGGTTTTGCGTGTTGTAGCAAAGCTGCACGACGCGCACGCCCATGTCGTGGAACGCCTCGATGTAGCCGAGGTTGTCCTCGAACGCATGCGCGTTCTGGAAGCCGAGGATGATCCCGGTCTTGCCTTCCTTCTTCGCGCGGAAGATGTCGTCCGTCGTGCGCACGAGCGTCAGCAGCTCGCCGTTGTCGCGGATCTTCTTCTTCATCACGCCGATGTTGTCGACGGTCTTGGCGAAGTTCTCCCACACCGACACCGTGCAGTTCGCGGCCGTGATGCCGCCCTTGCGCATGTCCTCGAACACCGGCTTCTCGAACTTCGAGATGTTCAGTCCGTCGATGATGATGCTGTCCTGATGCAGCGTGCTCATATCTGCTCCCGCTCGTGTGGCTGTTCTGTGGGGTCGATCAGTAGATCGGGAAGCGCTCGCAGAGCGCGAAGATCTCGCGGCGCACGCGCTGTTCGGTTGCGGGATCGCCTTCCGGATTCGCACGCAGCGCGTCGAACACTTCGAGGATCAGGCGGCCGATCTCGCGGAACTCCGCGACGCCGAAGCCGCGCGTCGTGCCAGCCGGCGTGCCGAGACGAATGCCCGACGTGACGGTCGGCTTCTCGGTGTCGAACGGGATGCCGTTCTTGTTGCAGGTGATGCCCGCGCGTTCCAGCGCCTGCTCGACCGGCGCGCCCTTCAGGCCCTTCGGGCGCAGGTCGACCAGCAGCAGGTGGTTGTCGGTGCCGCCCGTGACGAGATCGACGCCGCCGGCCTTCAGCACTTCGCCGAGCGCCTGCGCGTTCGCGAGCACGTTGTCGATGTAGGTCTTGAAGTCCGCATGCAGCACTTCGCCGAACGCGACGGCCTTGCCGGCGATCACGTGCATCAGCGGGCCGCCCTGCAGGCCGGGGAACACGGCCGAGTTGATCTTCTTCGCGATGTCCTCGTCGTTGGTCAGCACGAAGCCGCCGCGCGGGCCGCGCAGCGTCTTGTGCGTGGTCGACGTGACGACGTGCGCGTGCTCGACAGGGTTCGCGTGGCGGCCCGCGGCGATTACGCCCGCGATGTGCGCCATGTCGACCATCAGCTTCGCGCCGACGCTGTCGGCGATCGCGCGAAAGCGTGCGAAGTCGAGCGCGCGCGGGTACGCCGAGAAGCCGGCGATGATGAGGTTCGGCTTGTGTTCGTGGGCAAGCGCCTCGACCTGGTCGTAATCGATCAGCAGCGTGTCGCGGTTCACGCCGTACTGGACGGCGTTGAACCACTTGCCCGACAGCGCCGGCTTCGCGCCGTGCGTCAGATGGCCGCCCGCGTCGAGCGACATGCCGAGCACCGTGTCGCCCGGCTTGGCCAGCGCGAGCATCACCGACCCGTTCGCCTGCGCACCCGAGTGCGGCTGCACGTTCGCGTAGCCGGCGTTGAAGATCTGCTTCACGCGTTCGATCGCGAGCGCCTCGACTTCATCGGCGAATTCGCAGCCGCCGTAGTAGCGCTTGCCGGGATAGCCTTCCGCGTACTTGTTGGTCAGTACCGAGCCCTGCGCCTCGAGCACGGCGCGCGACACGATGTTTTCCGACGCGATCAGCTCGACCTGCGACTGCTGACGCTCGAGTTCCTTGAGGATGGCGCTGCGCACCGGCGCGTCGCGCTCGGCAAGGGGCTGCGAGAAGAAAGGCTGGGTATTCGACATAGTGCGTCCGTGACGAAGAATAAAGGGCTGCAACCGAAGCTCGAGGCCCGCCGTGCCTGGGTTTCCTGCTCGTCCAGTGCGAGGCTGCCGACGGCTCTATTCTTGTCGTTCGGATTTTCGGCGGATTGATGAATTTAGACGCGTTCTTTGCCTTTTCCGCCATGCACGTCCGTTTTGTACAAGTGACCGGTCGTGCTTTTCGGGATGACCGCCCGAAACGGTGTCGATGGTTCACCTATGGACACGCACATCGCCAGTGCGTTTGCCGCACGTTCGAGTGCGACTTCTCCCGGATACGGTGCAGTGCAGCAACGGCCCGATGTCCAGACAACGTATGGAGCTAGGGTTTAGCCGTATGGCACGCTTGTTGCACTCGCTCACACAATATCGCAGCCCGATTCGTGCCCCGGGCCAAAAGCTATTAGAGATTCAAGGAACGCTCCCCATGTCGCCCGACCGCACAGCGTCGCTGTCCCACTTCGCGTTCATGCCTTTACCGAACTTCACGATGATCGCGTTCACCAATGCGATCGAGGTGCTTCGGATGGCGAACTATCTGAGCGGCCAGCCGCTCTACCGCTGGTCGGTGATCAGTCCGGACGGCGGCCCGGTCACGGCGAGCAACGGCCTCACGGTCGACACGGGGCCGGCCGAATGCGTGGGGCAGCCCGACATCGTGTTCGTATGCGGCGGCGTCGACGTGCAGCGCGCGACCACGCCCGCCCATCTGTCGACACTGCGCCGCTTCGCGCGCCTGGGGCTGCCGCTCGGCAGCCTGTGCACGGGCACCTATGCACTCGCGAAGTCGGGGCTGCTCGCGGGCTACGCGTGCGCGATCCACTGGGAGAACATGTCGGCGCTGAAGGAAGAGTTTCCGGACACGCGCTTCCTGAAGGAACTGTTCGTGATCGACCGCGATCGCATCACGTGCACGGGCGGCGTCGCGCCGCTCGACATGATGCTGAACCTGATCGCCGCGCGCGTCGGCACCGCGCGCGTCACGCAGATCGCCGAGCAGTTCATCGTCGAGCACGTGCGCGACACGAGCGCGCAGCAGCGCATGCCGCTCGTCGCACGCCTCGGCTCGGCGAACAAGTCGCTGTTCGAAGTGATCTCGCTGATGGAGAACAACATCGAGGAGCCGCTGTCGCGCGAGGAACTCGCGCGGCTCGCGAACATGTCGCAGCGGCAGTTGCAGCGCCTCTTCCGCGAGCATCTCGGGATGACGCCGACGCACTACTACCTGACGCTGCGGCTGCGCCGTGCGCGCGAGCTGCTGCTGCAGACCGACATGTCGATCATGCACATCACGATGGCGTGCGGCTTCCAGTCGGCATGCCACTTCAGCAAGAGCTATCGCGACGCATTCGGCGTCGCGCCGACGCGCGAGCGCCGCAAACAGGTCGCGCCGCTCGCGCAGGGTGCGGCGGCGGCCGGGCCGGCGTTTCCGGCGCATGTGCTGCATGCGTGAGGCTCGGAGTCCTTGAAGCAAAAAAAAGCGGCCTCGACGGCCGCTTTTCTGTTTGCATTTACGATCCCCACACCTGTATCTCGTCGAGCGAGTAACCCCACTGCGTCGCCCGCTTCGTGCCGAGCATCCGCACGTAACGACCCTGCCCCTTCAGGTTCGGCAACGTCACGTGCCCGTACGATACGCCGTTGGTCGTCGAGTAGATCGTCGTCCAGTTCGCGTTGTCGTTCGACGTCTGGATCTGGTAGACCAGCGCGCCCGCATCCCAGTACAGATCGATGCTGCTGATGGTCTTCGTCGCACCGAGATCGACGGAGATCCATTGCGGATCGACGCCCGCGCCTTCCGGCGAATCCCAGCGCGTGCTCGTCGTGTTGCCGTCGAACGCCTTGTCGGCCGTCAGCGACGCGTCGTAGCTCGCCGATGCGGCAGCCGGACGCCCTTGCGACAGCAGCATCAACTGCTTGGCGGCCGGGCCGCCGTAGTAGTTCGCGCCGAGCTTCGCCTTCGTCGCGTCCGCATTCACGCCGAACTGCGACAGGCTCCAGCGCTGGCCGGTCGTCACGTCGCCGACGTAAATCTGATAGCCGCCCGCCGTCGTCGACGAGAAAAAGAGGTAATTCGTACCACTGACAGGTGCCGGGTCCGAGTTGTTGCTCATGCAATCGTTGAGCGCCAGCGCGCTCGGCGTCGAGGCCGGATCGGCCGTCTTCGCATAGATCTGGTCCGCCCCGCCGCTGTCCTTCCAGCGTGCGTAGTACACCATGCCGTCCGCACGCACGATCGGGTAGTACGTCTGCAACCCGGCCGGACGATCGAACACGGCGATCGCACCGGTCGCGATCGTGCGCTTCATCAGCCCCATGTTCGAGCCGGTGCCGGTCGCGTAGTACACGGCGCTCGCGTCCGGCGCGAGGAACGGCATCGAGTATTCGGCGCCGGCCGGCGCGTTCGTCAGGCTCACGACCGACGTGAACACCGGGCCCGCGCTGGTGTACGACAGCGTCGCCTGCTTGACGTCGCCGTTCTGCTTGAACACGAGCGTCTTGCCGTCCGTGCTGAACTTCGGGTCTTCGTTGCGCGTGGCGCCCGTGCTGTTGGTCATGTTGACGGGCGGCGTGCCGGCGCCGAGCTGCAGCATGAACACGTTCCATGCGCCGTTGCTGATGCCCATGAACGCGAGCCACTTCCCGTCGGGGCTGAACACGCCGTTCATCGGATCGGTGATGCCCCACCCGCTCTTGCTGAGTTGCGTCAGCGTATGGGCCGAAAAATCGTACAGGAACAGCTGGCTCGTGCCGTCGCCGTACTTGACGTAGCTGTGATAGACGAGCTTGCCGGTCAGCGCGGCGGGGAACGTCGCGTTCGGCTGGGCGGCGGGATTGTTGACGCAGGCTGCGGCTGCCGCGCCGCTGAACAGGTTGAGGGCGATGCCGGCCACGAGGCCCGCGACGGTGGTCTTCAGTTTCACGCTGGATGCTTCCGGGTAGGGTAAGGACGCCGCTGACAAGGACCCGCGCGGCACGCGCGGGCGTCACGGATCCGCCGTCGGGCAGCGTGAATTCCGTATCGGTCGGACATCGGGAACAAAGCTTGCGGGAGCATGCCCGTTCGTCAGACGAAAGAACAGGATCAGAGCGCTCATAAAACATACGGATCAGCGATTTGGGGGCGCGCTTGAACGTGACGGCTGCCGTACTACTCTTTGTCATCTAGGTTCAACGGCCGGGAGGACACGCATGAAGCGTTATGCGGTGCTGGCCCAGACGATTGCCGACGCCATTCGGCGCGGCGATCTGGGGCCCGACGCGCGCATCCCCACCGTGCGCGCGGCATGCCGCGCGTATCGCGTGAGTCCGTCCACGGTATTTCGTGCGTACTACGCGCTCGAGAACGAGGGTCTGATCGTCGCACGGGCGCGCTCCGGTTATTTCGTTGCGAACCTCGCGGACAAGCACGTGCGGTTCGCCCGCGATCCGCCGCGCAAGCCCGACGCCGCGCAAACCGGCGGCGAAGATACGCTGTTCCGCCTGCTCGATTCGCTCAAATGCGACGACATCGTGCCGCTCGGCTCGGCATTCGCGAACTATTCGCTGTTCCCGATGAGCAGCCTGTGGCGTTACGTGGCGTCGGCCTCCCGCAACATGGACCGCACGAAACTGATCGCGGGCTTGCCGCCCGGTAACGAAGCGCTGCGCCGCCAGATCGCGTTGCGCTACCTGAACGCGGGCGCGTCGCTGCCGCTGGAGGAAATCGTCATCACGACGGGGGCGACCGAAGCGCTGACGCTCAGCCTGCAGGCGCTGACGCGCCCGGGCGACATCGTCGCGATCGAACGGCCGGCATTCCATGCGGTGCTGCAGGCCGTCCAGTGCCTGCACCTGAAGGCCGTCGAGATCCCGGTCGATCCGCGCACGGGCCTCGACCTCGACGCGCTCGCCGAGGCGCTCGACACGCATCCGGTGCGCGCGTGCTGGTTCATGACGTCGTTACACAACCCGACCGGCGCGACCCTGACCGACGAGCGCAAACGCGCGCTGATCGACCTGCTCACGTCCCGCGGCGTGCCGCTGATCGAGGACGACGTGTATGGCGAACTGCAGTTCGGCACGGCGCCCACGCGCCCGGCGAAACTGTACGACGACAGCGGGCTCGTCCTGCATTGCGGGTCGTTTTCGAAATGTCTCGCGCCCGGATTCCGGATCGGCTGGGTCGCGGCCGGCCGCTTCGTGCGGCAGATCTGCCAGGCCAAGGGCATGAGCGCGCCGGCCGCCGACGTACCGGCGCAGATGGCGATCTCGAGCTATCTGCGCGACGGCGCGTACGACCGTTTCCTGCGCAAGCTGCGACGCAATCTCGCCGCGCACCAGGCACAGATGCTCTCGGCCGTGCGCGCGTACTTTCCGGCCGACACCGAAGTGTTCGCGCCGCGCGGCGGGTATTTTCTGTGGATTGAACTTCCGCCGCACATGGATGCGATGCACCTGTTCGACGAGGCGATTGAAAACGGCGTCAGCATCGCGCCCGGGCCGATCTTCTCCGCGACCGGCGGCTTCCGCCGCTATTTGCGGCTCAACTACGGGCGGCCATGGACACCGGCCGTCGAACGCGCGCTGGAGACGCTCGGCACGCTCGCGGCCCGGCAGCGACACGGCGGGTAGTACGAAATGTGCGGAACACAACGCGCGACATGTACTTGCGTTTCGCGCGCGAACGACCAAAAATTAAGCGGCAGGCCGTTGCGGACGAACGGATTCCACGCGTCCGATGTTATGGAGAATCACTTGACGTCCTCCTCTCCCTAAAAGGAGAGGATTCCCACACCTGGCGATGCACGTCCGCATCGGAGAATGTTCAACGCAGCGTTGGTATCTCGATCATGCTCGACACCACAGTCACTGCAGGCCCATTCTCTTACTCGCAGTCCCGCGATACCTTTCGGCCGCGCCGTGCTGTCTTGCGACCCGCACGCCGAACAGGACTGGGTCGAACCCCTTTCGTCGACTTCCTCGAACGTGGCCCCGTGCGCCATCGCCTTGTAACGGAGCTTGTTTCGGAAGGACGACCACGATGCGTCGTAGACGCTCTTCGCCATTCTGGTTCTGGCGAGCTTCGCGGCCGACACGTTGCCGACCGCGATGTAATCGAAACGCCGCACCAGATCGAGCGCGACCTTGTGTTGGAAATCGGCACGGGCATTGGCCACCTTGGCGTGCAGCTTCGCGATATGCCGCTTGTGCTTTCGCGCTCGCTGCGCGTTCGCCAGCTTTTCCGCCGCTCGTCGACCGAACCGATCGTTAGGCAGCTTCTCGCCGGTCGAAAGTGTCGCGAAGTCTTTCAGGCCGAGATCGATGCCGACGCCGGAACGAATCGGGGCGGGCCTGCACATCGGGCATCTCGCGAAGCTGCCTGTCAACTGCACGCCTTTCCTTCCCGCCATCAATGGCGGGGCCTCTCGGAGCAAATGATGAACACCGCATGCGAACGACCGCCGATGTATAGCCCGACGATGCCGCCCGCCGGTCGCTGACATGCGCGTCCTGCCCAATCGAAGCGTCCGCGCGCGCGATGCCTGGCGCGCCGTGCTGAATGCGCGCGCCGAATCGCGACACGCCACGTGCTGCCGCTGCAGGGAATGCGGCTTCGTGGCGTTCCGCGCGCTCGAGCACTGCCCCGTCTGCGGTCAGTGGAACTGGCCGTTCGAGCCGATCAGCCACACGCCGGCCGACGCGCACGCCACGCGCGCGCCGCGATCGTTCCACACATGGTCGTCGCGCGTCGCCCGCGCGCTGCGCAACGCGGCTTTCCAGCGGCCTCGCGCGTCGAGCGCACCGATTCTCAGCATCCTCACGCTCGTGCTGCTGGTCGGCGGCTACGTGACGGTCGACCAGACCTGCAAGGCCGACCCCGTTTGTCGCGGCTCCGGTGCACCGGCTGCTGTCGCGACAGAAGCCGCACTGCCCGCGTCGAATGATCCATTCCTGCCGGTCGTGCCGACGCCCCTCTACCCATTTCATTCGCCTGATGAAACGCAAGTGGCGGCCAATCCGCAACAGGACACCCCAGTCGCCGCCAAACCCGCGCGCAGGATGGCGGTGGCGCAAGCCGCGCCGTCGGTGCGCGCGCCCGACCGCACGCGCAACGGCTCAGTCCGCGTGGCCGACTGGAAAGGCGGCCGCGACACCGCCTATCGCACGCGCGCAATCCGCCGCGTCAGCCTGCACACCGGGCGCGCCCGCCGCGCCGCGGCCAGCAACGCCGAACTCGCGAAGCTCTATCGCGGCCACTGAGCGCGCGGTCCAGGCCCGCGCGCCCGTCGATTCAATTTTCTAAACCGCCCGTCACAAAACCTCGTTTGTGTCGCGACGCACGTATGACGTTCAATGGATCATTCCCCCGCGCCGGCGCGTCTCGCCCGCCGGCCGCTCGCCGATCCACCGAACGGAGTCTGTCGATGAATGCACTGCAGCTCGTGACCCTGGCTGCCATCTGGGGCGCGTCCTTCCTGTTCATGCGCATGGGTGCGCCGGAATTCGGCGTCATCCCGCTGATCGCGCTGCGTGTCGCGATCGCGGCGGTGCTGTTGTCGCCGGTGCTGCGCAACGCGCAGGCGCGGCAGGAATTCCGCGCGCATGTCGTACCGCTGTTCGTCGTCGGCATCGCGAACTCGGCGCTGCCGTTCTGCCTGCTGACGTACGCGGCCCTGTTCGTGACGGCCGGCACCGATTCGATCCTGAATGCGACGACGCCGCTATGGACCGCGATCGTCGCGTACGTGTGGCTGCGCACGCCGCTGACGAAACCGCAGGCAGTCGGCCTCGCGCTGGGCTTCGCCGGCGTCGTCGTGCTCGCCGGCTCGGCGCTCGGCGCCGGCACGCCCGGCGCGCCGGGCGCCATCGCCGCCGCGATGCTCGCGACACTGTCGTACGGGTTCGCCGCGCACTACTCGAAGCGCAAGCTCGCGAACGTGCGGCCGTTCGTATCGGCGTTCGGCAGCCAGTTGTTCGCGGCCGTCGCACTCGTGCCGCTCGCGCTGCCGATGTGGCCGCAGGGCCCCGTGCACGCGTCCGCGTGGATCGCGGTGGTGCTGCTCGGCGCGATCTGCACGGCAGTGGCCTACCTGCTGTATTTCGGGCTGCTCCGCAGCGCGGGCGCGCAATACGCGGCGTCGGTCACGTTCCTGATTCCGGTGTTCGGCGTGGTGTGGGGCGCGATCTTCCTGCACGAGACGATCACCGTGCAGACGCTCGCCGGGTGCGCGATCATCCTGCTCGGCACCGCGCTCGCGACCGGCAAGCTCAAGGGTTTCGCCACGGCCGCGGTGCGCGGGTCACGCCAGTAGATCGGGCGAATCGCGAGCCTCACCGCCGATCTCCCGGGCCAGCCAGTCGCGGAACGCGGCGATCTTCCACTCGTGCCGGCGCGCTTCGCTGCACACGACGTAATAAGACAGTTCGGTCGGCCAGGGCCGCGCGAGCACGCGAACCAGCCGCCCGGCCGCGACTTCGTCGCGCGCGTAGATGTCGCGCACCAGCGCGATGCCCTGGCCGGCGGCCGCGGCCTTGATCAGCAACGCATCCTCGCTGAAGCTCGCGCCGCGCGGCGCACGCGCATCCTCGATGTCCTGCGCGCGCAGCCACAGCACCCAGTCGGCGCGGTCGGCGTCCTGCAGCAGCGGGTACGACAGGCAGTCGGCGGGCGCGTCGATCGGGCGCGCGGGATCGAGCAGCCGCGGGCTGCACACGGGCCACAGTTCCGGCGTCCAGATGCGGAACGACGCGTGCCCGGGATAGCGGCCGAGGCCGTGCCGGATCGCGACGTCGACGTAGTCGCGGCGCAGATCGACCAGTTGCGCGCGCGTCTCGACGGTGATTTCGATTTCGGGGTACGCGGCGTTGAACGAGCCGAGCCGCTGCACGAGCCACGTGTTCGCGAACGACGCGGTGGTCGTCACCGCGAGGCGGACGATGCGCCGGTTCGCGCCGTGCACGTTCGACCACGCGGCCTCGATCTCGTTGAAGCCGCCGGCGAGCTGGTCGAACAGCGCGCGGCCGGTGCCGGTCAGCTCGAGTTCACGGCCGGTGCGCTCGAACAGCCGCACGGCGAGGCGATCCTCGAGATTGCGGACGTGCTGGCTGACGGCGCCCGGCGAAATGCAGAGCAGGTCGGCCGCCTGCTTCATGCTGCCGCAACGCGCCACTTCGACGAACGTGTGCAACGCGGCGAGGGGAAGTGACTTGGCCATCCGGGATCGCCGCCTCACGGCGGTGGAGGGTTCGGGAACGGGCGATGATTATCGCAGCAATCGCGCGCGGCCGGGATCGGGGTTCGCCGCGTTGCCCTGCCCCGCCGTCGCTCCCGCAACGAAAACGGGCGGCCCGTTTCCGGAACCGCCCGCTTCGTGCCGCGCGTGTCGAACGCTAGCGCATCACGCCGCCAGCAACCCGTGCGGGTCGATGACGAATTTGCGCGGCGCGCCGCCGTCGAACTTCTTGTAGCCTTCCGGCGCCTGGTCGAGCGAGATCACTTCGACGTTGACGATCTTCGCGATCGGCAGCCGGTCGAACAGGATCGCCTGCATCAGGTTGCGGTTGTACTTCAGCACCGGCGTCTGGCCCGTGAAGAACGAATGCGACTTCGCCCAGCCGAGGCCGAAGCGGATGCTCAGGCTGCCGTGCTGCGCGGCCTTGTCCTTCGCGCCCGGATCGTCCGTCACGTACAGGCCCGGGATGCCGATCGCGCCGGCCGGGCGCGTGATTTCCATCAGCGAGTTCAGCACCGTCGCGGGTGCTTCCTCCGAATGGCCCGACGAGCCGTGGCCGTGCGCCTCGAAGCCGACGCAGTCGACCGCGCAGTCGATCTCCGGCACGCCGAGAATCTGCTCGATCTGCTCGCCGAGCGACGCGTCCTTCGACAGGTCGACCGTCTCGAATCCCATCGCCCGTGCGTGCGCGAGGCGCTCCGCGTTCATGTCGCCGACGATCGTCACGGCCGCGCCGAGCAGGCGCGCCGATGCGGCCGCCGCCATCCCGACCGGGCCCGCGCCCGCGATGTAGACCGTCGAACCGGGCTTCACGCCGGCGCTGACCGCGCCGTGATAACCGGTCGGCAGAATGTCGGACAGGCAGGTCAGATCGCGGATCTTCGCCATCGCCTGGTCGCGATCCGGGAATTTCAGCAGGTTGAAATCGGCATACGGCACGAGCACGTACTCGGCCTGGCCGCCGATCCAGCCGCCCATGTCGACGTAGCCGTACGCGCCGCCGGCACGCGACGGGTTCACGTTCAGGCATACGCCCGTATGCGTGTCCTTGCACATCGCGCAGCGGCCGCACGCGACGTTGAACGGCACCGACACGAGATCGCCGATCTTCAGCGTCTCGACGTCGCGGCCCACTTCGACCACTTCGCCGGTGATCTCGTGACCGAGCACGAGGCCGACCGGCGCGGTCGTACGGCCGCGCACCATGTGCTGGTCGGAGCCGCAGATGTTCGTGCTGACCACTTTCAGGATCACGCCGTGGCCGATCGCGCGGCCGCTCGGGTCGACCATCTTCGGATAATCGATTTTCTGGACTTCGACCTGGCCCGGTCCAAGATAGACGACACCTCGATTGCTGCTCATCGTATTGTCTCCATGTCTCGTTGGATGGCGCCGCGGCGCGCCGACTCTTGCGGCGCACGCGCAACGTGCTGTTCGAGAGTAGTCCCGGAGGCAGGGGCGCCGATGTCTCAAACGCGACATACGTTTGATCGGCGCCGACATCGATGGCGGAAATACGAAGGTCGGACGAGAAACGACGGGACGCCCCGCAGGCGAGATGCACCGGGGTCGGACCGCCCTTGGCGGCCGGCCCTTGGCGCGACGGCAGGCGCTACCCGCCCTGATTTTCGCGGATGATCGCGGCGGCAGCCGCTTCCGCATCGCTCGCGACGCCGTCGTGCACGCGCGTACCGACGGCCGGCGTCGGCGGCTCGCTGTCGAGTGCGTGGCCATTGCGGTCATGCGTGTCGACCGTCGCGCGCATCGACAGCCCGACGCGCAGCGGATGCGCGGCGAGATCGCGCGGATCGATCGCGATCACGACCGGCACGCGCTGCACGACCTTGATCCAGTTGCCGGCCGCGTTCTGCGACGGCAACATCGAGAACGCGCTGCCCGTGCCCGCCGAGAAGCCCTGCACGCGGCCGCGATAGGCGATGCGCGAGCCGTAGAGATCCGACACGACCTCGACCGGCTGCCCGACGCGCATGTGGCGAATCTGCCCTTCCTTGAAATTCGCCTCGACCCACAGCCGGTCGAGCTGCACGATCGACATCAGCGGCACGCCGGGCCCGACCTGCTGGCCGACCTGCACCGAGCGCTGCCCGATGGTGCCGTCGACGGGCGCGACGATCGTCGTGCGCTTCAGGTTCCGGTACGCGAGCTTGAACTGCGCGGCCGCCTGCACGACGGCCGGGCTTTCGTCGATGGGCAGCTTGCCGCCGAGCGCGCGCGCCGCATCGAGTTGCGCCTGCGCGGCCGCGAGGTTCGCCTGCGCGCCGGCCACGGCCGCACGGGCCCGCGCCAGTTCTTCCGGCGCGACGATCTCGACCGACGCGCCCGAACGCGCGGCGAGCGCGCGCTGCGCCAGCGACAGGTCGGCGCGCCGCGCATTCACGGCCTCGACGTACATCGTGTTCGAAATCCTCGCGTTCGCGACCTGGCGCACGGCCTGTGCGAGCTGCGCCTTCGCCTGCGCGAACGCGACCGACGCCTCGGTGTCGTCGAGCCGCACGAGCGTCTGTCCGGCGCGCACGGCCTGCGTATCGGCGACCACCACGTCGGTCACGGCGCCCGGGATCTGCGCGGCGACCTGCACGATGCTGCCCGCGACGTACGCGTCGTCGGTGTCTTCGTCATAGCGGTCGCTCAACAACCAATATGCGGTCCACGCGATCGCGGCCAGCAGCACGATCGCGAAGAACACGGTGAAGCGCTTGCGGCGCGTCGCGCGGCGTGCATCGATTGCCGGGTCTTTCAGTGCGGCCGGCGGTGCGGCGGAATGAAGGTTGTCGTGGTGCATCAGTCGCTTTGCGTAACGATCAGACGATCGTGCTGGAAGACGGGAATCGCGGGCATCGGCGACGCGCCCCGCGTCGGGATCGCCGAGGCCGTGTGCGCGAGAACGGGCGTGCCGCGAGGCGACGCGTCGGGTTGGGTCGCGCCGATCGTCGACGGGCGCGCCGTGTCGTCGCGCCGTGCGGATTCACGCGCGGGCGCGATCGTCGTGGCGGCCGCCGGCGACATTGCAGTGCTTTCCGCAGGCGAGCCGTTCGACGGGCCGGCCACCGCCGCGCGATTCGCGGCCACGGCAGCCGCCGCCCCGCGCCTGGCCGCCCCGCCGCGCGCTCGATGCACGGGTGGCGTCTGCGCCTGCGCCATCGTTGCGCCCGCATCGAACCCGCCGCCCAGCGCGCCGATCAGCCCCACGCGCAACGTCCGCTGCTTGCCGAGCAACGCGATCATCTGCGCGCGCTCGTCGATCAGCGTGAGATCCGCGACATCGACGTCCTTCTGCATCAGCACGCCGCGTCGATGCCGATCCGCCGCGATCTGCACGATCTTCTGCGCGGCCGCGACCGCGTCCTGCTGCTGTGCGACGAGCGTCTGCGACGTCTGCAGCGACGTGACGAGTTGCGCGACCTGCCCGAGCGCATCGTCGACGGTCTTGTTGTACAGCCCGATCGCGACGTCGGCCTGCGCCACATCGGCGCCGAGCTTCGCCTTCAGCCGGCCGCGATCGAAGATCGGCAGCGAAATCGCCGGGCCGACGGAGCCGGCGAGCGAATCGCGAGAGAACAGCGACGCGGGCGTCAACGCGAACACGCCGCCGAGCGCGACGAGGTTCACGTCCGGGTAGAACTGCGCGCGCGTCGAGTCGGCATTCGCGAACGCGGCTTCGACCCGCAGCCGCGCGGCGACGATGTCGGGCCGACGGCCAAGAAGATCGGCCGGCAGCCGGGCGGGCACCGCGCCGCCCGCGAACGCGCCGACGCGCGGCCGCTGCAGCGCGAGCCCGCGCTCCGGGCCGCGGCCCGACAGCACGCCGAGTTGCAGTTGCGCGAGCTTGATCTGCTCGTCGTTCAGCGCGATCTGTTCGAGCAGGCGGCTGCGCTTGATCGACGCATCGCTCGCGTCGTACGCGTTGTCGAGGCCGCGCGCGGTGCGCTCGCGCAGCACGGCCGTCACGCGCTGGCTGATCTTCAGTTTCTGCTGCAACAGGTCGCGTACCGCGTACGCCTGGTCGAGCTGGCAATACACGGTGACGATCGCGACGGCGAGCGTCAGCCGGACCTGCTCGGCCTCCACGCCGGCCGCGTCGCGCAACGACATCAGGCTCTTGGTCGCGGCGCGGTTCTTGCCCCACAGGTCGAGCTGGTAGTTCAGACCGACGAAGATCGACGACGGCGACACGTTCGGATCGCCGAAAATCTGCACCGGCACGCGATAGCCGCCGGCCGTGACGTCGGCGATGTCGCCGGGCTTCGGCATCCGTGCGCGGCTGATCGTCGCGCCGGCCGTGCCCGTCAGACCGGTCAGCGAATCGAACTGTTGAAGCTGCGCCTGCACGATCCGCAGGCGCGCCTGCGCGACCTGCACATCGGGGCTGTTCCGCGACGCCTCGGCGACCAGGTCGTCGAGTTGCGGATCCTGGAGCTGCTTCACCCAGTCGGGCGCCGGCCACGCGCCGTTCGCGCCCGGGCCGACGGTATGCGCGAGCGCATCGTCGGCCGGCGCGCGCAGCGACAGCTCCGGCAGGAAACCCGACGGCACGCATCCGCCCAGTGCGAGCATTGCCGCGGCCGCCGCGATCAACCAGCCGCCCTTGACGCCACGCGCTGAACCCGCCGCTTGTTTCATCCGCCGCATCGTCACCCCTGTCGAATGCTCTGCGTGCGCGCGGCCAGACGCGGCCGCGTGCGCTCGAGCGGGCCGAGCCGGCCGAACAGGCCATCCGCGACGCCGAACAGGATGCCGGCCAGCTTCGCGCGCTTGTCGCGCTCGACGAGCGCGATCTGCACGATCTGCCACACGGTCAGCAGGTTCGGCACGAGCGCCACCGGAAAGCGCAGCCCGTACTGCATGCCGAGCTGCACCGCATTGCGCGCGCTGTAGTAGCGCCGCTGCCACGAATGATTCATCGAGGTCATTTCAAAAGGGCCGATCGCATGCCGCCGTTTCGCGCCGATCCGGTGCGGCAGCACCAGCGACGGCACGACATAGAGCGGCACGTTGCGCGACAGTGCGCGGAAACTGTATTCGGTGTCGACGTGATCGATGAACAGCGTCTCGTCGAAACGGCCGAGCACGTCGAACGCTTCGCGCGACACGACGCAGCCCGACGAGATCAGGAAGGCGCAGCGCTGCATCGGCGTGCCCGGTTCGATGCGCAGGCGGCGCAAGCCGATGCCGTTCGTCGCGAGTTCGGGCAGGAAGGTGCGCGCGTTCTCGTCGAAGATGCGCGGGCCTGCGAGGAACGCGTGCCCCGCGCGTCCCGCGCAGACCTCGCGCATCGTCGGGAAATACGCGGCCGGCACCGACGAATCCTGGTCGAACAGCGCGACCGCGTCGACGCGGTCGCGAAACAGCGCCGCGAGCCCCGCGTTGTACGCGCCCGCGATACCGCCGCGATTGCCGTGATGCAGCAACACGATGCCTTCGCGCGCGCACAGCGCGCGGGCCCGCTCATCGGGCTGCGGCGTGTTGTCGACGACGAGCAGCGCGTCGCACGCGTGCCGCCATCCGCGCAGCGCGTCGAGCTGCGCGTCGCTCGGGTGATACAGGATCACGAGTGCGCCGAGTGTCGTCATGGTCCGCTCCTCAATGCCCGAACGATGCTGCCGCGCCGCGCCTGGGCCGCGTCAGCCACATCATCGCCGCGAGCGCGAGACACGTCATGCTCGCCATCCAGAACATGTCGTTGGTCGCCATCATGTAGGCCTGCTGCATCACGACCTGATGCAGCGTCGTCAGTTCGCGCACGCCGTCCACGCCCATCGCGTTCAGCGCGTGCACGAAGCGTTGCGTGTTCGTCGATGCATGCGTGACCGATTGCGACACGACGTCGTAGTGATAGGTTGCGCGGTTGTCCCACAGCGTCACGCTCATCGCGGTGCCGAATGCGGCCGACAGCGTGCGCAGGAAATTCGACAGGCTCGACGCGGCAGCGAGCCGGTCGTCCGGAATGCGCGACAGCGTCGCGGCAGTCAGCGGAATGAAGAAGCACGGCAGCCCGATCCCCTGGATCAGCCCCGGCGCGGCGATCTGCGCGAACGTCATCTTCAGCGTGAAATGCGCGTCCCATGCGAGCACGGCCGCGAAGACGAGGAAGCCGAACGTCGCGAGCACGCGCGCGTCGAAGCGGTGCGCATGCAGCCCGACGAGGATCGAGAACACGAGCGCGAGCACGCCGAGCGACGCGGTCGCGAGCCCCGCATGAAACGCGTTGTAGCCCATCACGGCCTGCATCCACAGCGGAAACACGACGCCGACCACGGAGAAGCTCATCATCCCGAGCGAGATGATCAGCACGCAGAACGAGAACGTGCGGTCGCGAAACAGGCTCAGATCGACCACGGGATGCGCTTCGCCCGCTTCCCAGATCAGCAGCGACACGATCGCGAGTGCCGCGACCACCGCGAGCGTGACGATCAGCGGCGAATCGAACCAGCCGCGGTCGTGGCCGAGATCGAGCATCGCCTGGAGCGAGCCGACGCCAATCACGAGCAGCACGATGCCCGGCACGTCGATCGGGCCGGCCGCGCCGCGCTGCGCGTCGGGGCGCAGCATCGCGGTGCACACCGCGAACGAGAACAGCCCGATCGGCAAATTGATCAGGAAGATCCACGGCCACGAGAAGTTGTCGACGATCCAGCCGCCGACCACCGGCCCGAAGATCGGCGCGAGCAGCACCGTCATCGCCCACAGCGCGAGTGCGATCGTGCGTTTGTCGGGCGGAAAGGTGCGCAGCAGGATCGTCTGCGACAGCGGCACCATCGGCCCCGAACACAATCCCTGCAGCGCACGGCAGATCACGAGCACGTGCAGGTCGCGCGCGAGCCCGCACAGCAGCGACGTCAGCGTAAACAGCAGCACCGCGCCGACGAACAGCCGCAGCTCGCCGACGCGCCGTGCGAGCCAGCCGGTCAGCGGCACCGCGATCGCGGCCGCGACCGAATAGGAACTGATCACCCACGTGCCCTGGCTGTTCGATACGCCGAGGCTGCCGGAGATCGCCGGCACCGCGACGTTCGTCACGGTCGAGTCCAGCACTTCGATGAAGGTCGCGAGCGACAGCGCGAACGTCAGCAGCGCGAGCCGGATGCCGCGTACCGGCTGCGCGGCCGGCACGGGCGCCGGCACGTCGAACGCGGACGGCGCGACGGGCCCGTCGTGAAGCGGCGATGCGGTGCTCATGCGCCGGCCACCGCGACATCGGCCCGCGCGGCCGTCCGCCCGCGCCTGGGCATGAATCGTTCGATGAAATCGGCGGCCGCGCCGCAGCCGTCCGGCGCGGCCGCGAGCAGCGCGCGCGTACGCTGCGCATGTAGCGCGAACGCGGGTTCGTCGAGCGCGCGCGCGAGCGCCGCCCCGAGCCGCACGCCGTCGAGCGGGCCGTCGACCCGCACGCCGCAGCCGTTCGCGACGACGCGTTGCGCGTTGTCGAACTGGTCGTGCGCGAACGGCGTGACGACCTGCACGATGCCGGCTTCGCACGCGAGCGCCGCCGTGCCGATTCCGCCGTGATGCACGAGCGCACGGCAACGCGGCAGCAGCGTGCGCATCGGCACGAAACGGCGCATGAGCAGCCGGTCGCCGTCCTGCGCCGCGTCGTGCGGCGTCAGCAGGATCCCGCGCGCGCCGGTCGCGCGCAGCGCGTCCGCCGCCGCGCGCGCATAGGCCGCGTGATCGATGAGCGTCGAACCGGCCGTGAACACGACCGGGGGCTCGCCGGCCGCGAGAAACGCATCGAGTGCCACATCGTCGTCGGGTGTCGCGATATCGTTGAACAACGGAAAACCGCTTTGCAGATGGTTCGACGGCCAGTCGGGCTGCGGCGGCGCGAACCAGCGGGGAAACAGGCACAGCACGCCGTCGGTCGAATGCAGCCAGCGGCCGAGCACGCGCCGCGCGGGCGCGAGCCCGAGCTCGCGGCGCACCGCGTCGAGCGCCGGACCGCACACGCGGTCGAGCACCTGCCGCTCGATCAGCGTCATCAGCGCCGACTTCACCGGCAACGGCCAGCGGGCGGGAATCGTCAGGCGCGGGTGGGTCGGCGGCGCATGCGCGGACAGCAGCGTCGACGGCGACACCTGCACCGACACGTACGGCGTGCCGTGCAGTTCCTGCATGAAGCGCGCGGAAAATGCCCACAGCGTGCCGACCAGCACCGTGTCGGCATCGGCCAGCGCGCGCAGCGCGTCGTAATGCGGGCGCAGCGTCGGCGCGATCACCTGCCACAGCGTGCGGAACGACGTGCGCGGATCCCACAGCGCCGGATTCGCCATCGCCGCGTCGTAGTCGGCCGCGGTGCCGACCGGCACGAACGCGAACCCGCAGCGGCGCACGGCCGCCTCGAACGGCGCGTGCGTGCAGAACACGACCTCGTGACCGCGCGCCGCGAGCGTGCGCGCGATACCGAGCATCGGATGCACGTCGCCCGCCGAACCGATCGCGGTCACGATCATCTTCGCCATCGCGCGCCTCGCGGAGGTCAGTAAAAGCCGGGGATCAGCGCCGCCACTTCGCGGCGATACTGCGCATAGGCCGGCCCGAAGTATCCGGTCAGCCAGTTCTCCTCGACGCGCACCTTGTACGCGAGCGACGCGAACACGAGCAGCACGCCGATCGCGCCGCGCCATTCGCCGCCGATCAGTGCGGCGCCGACCAGCGCGATCAGGCAGCCGGTGTAGATCGGGTGACGCACGAGCGCATACGGCCCCGTGCGCACGAGTTCGTGATCTTCCTTCAGCGTGACCGATACGCTCCAGTTCGTGCCCAGATGCAGCCGCGCCCACACCGAGAACAGCAGGCCGGCCACCAGCACCGCGAGCCCGCACTGTGCCTGCAGCCCGAAGCGCTGCCAGTCGGGCGCGAGCGCCTGCCACGACGGATCGGGCAGGATGATCAGCGCGCCGCCGACGATCAGCGGAATCGACTGCAGCGTGCGCGAGCGCGACGCTTCCTTGCGCACGGTCGTCTTGACGCCCTGCGACGTGGCGATCCAGTACGCGAGCCACGCGGCCCACGGAACGACGATGGCGATGGTCTGAACGATATTCACGGCTGGCCTGCCTCGTTGGGATGGGAATTCGGATGCGCGGGACGAGCCCGATGCACGACGGACGACGTCACGACGACAACGCGTGTATCGGCGCGGGCATGCACGCGTGCGCGGCGGCACGTGCGATGCCGCTCGCGCCGGACGCTTCGCCGCAGAAAAAATCGAGCAGCGCGGTACGGGTGTATTCGCGCTGCGCACGGCCTTCGATGTCGAGGAAATGGCCGGCGTCCGGCACCGTCGCGAATCGCGCACGCGCCACGTGCGCGCCGAGCTGACGCACGTCGGCCGGCGTCGTGTATTCGTCGCGCTCGCCGTTCAGGAACAGCAGCTCGCAGCCGATGTTCGAGAACTCGCTGAAGTAGCGCTCGGGCTGCAACGACAGGATCTGGTCGACGTGGAACGCGACCTGGTCCTGCTCGTCGCGCGGCAGGCGCGTGAGATACCGGTAGTTGTACAGCTTCATGATGCGCGGCAGATAGCGGCCGACGGTGTCGTTCAGCAACTGCGCGGCCTTCAGGTTCTCGCCGGCCGCGATGTGGTCGCGGGCGCGCGTCACGTAGTCGACCATTGCATCGTTCAGGAACGGCGAGAACGAACAGATCGCCGCGCGCCGCACGCTCGGGCAACCGCGCGCGAGCGCGAACAGCGACGCGACGCCGCCCCACGACACCGACACGAGGAACGCCGGCGCGAAGCGCTCGACCAGGTACTGGAGGATCGCGGCTTCGTCGTCCTTGGTCAGGATGAAGCAGCCGGGGTTGTGCTGGCGCGACTGCCCCGCATACGGCAGGTCGAAGCAGATCGTGTTCATCCGCTCGCCGAGATACTGGACGGTCTGGCCGAACGACGCGGTCGTCGCGAGCGCGCCGTTGACGAGCATCGCCGTGTCGAAGGCCGGATCGAACACGTTCCGTTCGACGTAGACCTTCAGACCATTCGGCAGCGGGACCACGTGTTTTTCGGTCGGCATCGTCGTTCTCCGGTGGATGCGGCGTCTCGACGTCGCGGCATGCTGCAAGTGCGCAATGGCTGGCGCCGACCCGGTGCGCTGTCGGTCGACGCGCGCATTGCCGACGCACCGCGGCAATGGCCGGCGGTGCCATTCATTCCTCGTGGTGCGGCGCCATACTAATACGGTCGATATTACTTACTCAAGTCATTCCAAAAATCCCTCTACTCGAGCCGGAAATACGCCAAATTCAAATTTATTTATTGATTTCTATGGTATGCGGAATCTCGAAAAAGAGCGTGGCAATCGTTTGCGAGCAACCTGATTCAGTGTTGAAAAATCACACATTCTTATTTATATTCAATGGTTTATATGGTTTAAATCGGCTGATTGAAACGGTTTTTACAAAACTATCCATCTTCACGATCCGGCTTAACAATTTCACATCGTGAATAATATTGCAGATTTCGACACTCTTTCGATTTGTAATGAAATCAGTTATAGAAACAGCCCTCCTCATTGCGTCGGATTTCCACGAACCGTTTTAAACAGATTTAAACTTATTTAACCTTCTTTCAATTCGTTTTTCCGCACTTGCACATGGGCTCCAGGGTGTGATGAACGCTTCCGTTTGGAACGCAGCCTATTGTCCGACCCCGATTTTTTGTTGATTGATCGTTCAATAAAAAACCGCTAAGCTCTCGACTTCCATGGACGGCCCGACCGGGCGAAGGGAGTCACGATGCCGAAAGTCGGAATGCGGGAGATACGCCGCGCGCAGTTGATCGACGCCACGTTGCGCTCGATCGACGAAGCGGGCCTGCCCGGCACGACGCTCGCATCGGTCGCGCAACGCGCGAACATCTCGACGGGCATCGTCAGCCATTACTTCGGCGACAAGGACGGCCTGCTCGAAGCGACGATGCGGCACGTGCTGCGCGACCTGTGGGCGGCCACCACGCGCCGCCGCGTCGCCGCACGCAAGGATCCGCGTTCGCGGCTGCGCGCGGTCGTCGCCGCGAACTTCGACGTCACGCAGGTCAGCGCGCCCGTGATGAAGACGTGGCTCGCGTTCTGGTCGCAGAGCATGCACGACCCGATGCTCAAGCGCCTGCAGCACGTCAATACGCGGCGCCTCCATTCGAACCTGTGCGCCGAGTTCGCGAAGGCATTGCCGCGCACCCAGGCGCGCGAAGCCGCCAGCGGCCTCGCCGCGCTGATCGACGGCCTGTGGCTGCGCGGCGCGCTCGCCGGCGGCCCGATCGACACCCGAGCCGCGTTGAAGCTCGCCCACGATTACATCGACCTGCTGCTCGCGTCCGACTGACGCGTCACGCAGTCGCCCTCAAGGAGAATTGAAATGAACGCGTCCCACCCGGAGCCGTGAGAGCAGAAAGAAGGGGTGGATCCTCACGGGCCGACGGCATCAAAGTGCCCAGGTGGAAAATGCATGCATTTCCCGGCAACCGGAGGATCCACGATGAATAGTATGACCGTGGGCGTAGATATCGCCAAGCAGGTTTTCCAGGTGCATTACGTCGATCAGGCAACTGGAGAAATCGTGAACAAACCGATCAAACGGGCGAAGTTTCTCGAGTACTTCGCGAACCGTGTGCGATGCCTGATCGGGATGGAAGCGTGCGGCGGTGCGCACCACTGGGCTCGACAACTAAGGCAAATGGGTCACGAGGTCAGGCTGATGCCAGCGGAGTTCGTGAAGGCATTCAACATCCGCAACAAGAACGATGCAGCGGATGCGCGAGCGATCTGGCTTGCGGTGCAGCAGCCGGGCCGGCCAGTGGCGGTGAAGACGGAAATGCAGCAGGCGATGCTGGCGCTGCACCGGATGCGCGAGCAGTTGGTGAAGTTCCGCACGATGCAGAGCAACGGATTGCGTGGGCTGATGACGGAGTACGGCGAGGTGATGAGCCGTGGCCGGGCGAAGCTGGACCAGGAAATACCCATCGCGCTTGACCGGCTCGAGCAGCGCCTGCCGGCAGCGCTGATCGATACGTTGCGTGAACAGTGGAACGGGTTGGCGAGGCTCGACGAGCAGATTGCCGAGA